>OZ251529.1:0-3169991 GCA_965243125.1 Dehalococcoidia bacterium
CAGCATCTTCCCCGGCCTCGCGATCACCCTCGCTGTGCTCGGCTTCAATCTGCTCGGCGACTCCCTGCGTGACATCTTCGACCCCCGCCTCCGCGGCAGCAGCTGAGGGGTCCGCCCAGTCTGGGCGGCCCATCACCAATGCAGCTCGGGCTGGCAGCGCGCGCGCTCAGGCCGACTCGCGCAGCCCGCCGGCTGACTTTTCCGCCGCCTGCCGGTCGGCCTGTTCGAGCGCAATGCGCTTGATGAAGCGGCCGATGCCTTCCGGTCCGTACGGACCGCCCGCCTTGAGGCGCTGCATTTCGTCGGAACTGAATTCCACCCCGATCACGAATGATCCCGGACCGAACTCGGATCGATCCACCGAAACTTCTTCAGCTTCGGAGAGCGGGGGATTCATGACATGCGCTGGCCGGGACTCATCGCTCATTAGGCGCGCATCCTTCCTCCTGGCTGATTGTATCGCGTTCGCTCGTCAGCGTTCGCGCCCCAGCCGGTGATCACTCGCGAACGGCGGTCCGTCCCCGGAAGCTCAAGGATGAACGTCAGCAGCCGCCCGCCGAAGTCGGGACCGATCATCACTGTCCGTTCGGGCTGGGGCCAACTGTCGCTGCCGGGTTCAGCGATCCTCCGCGAAAGCTGGCGGAAGTACTTCGCCGGGCCGTTCCAGACCTCTTGAGCGTGGTACAACTCCAGCCGATGCTCCCACAGGTGGTCCGCCGTCTCGTCGTCGCTGTACAGACCGTCGCGAGGAATGTCAACCATCTACAGTGTCTGTGGTCTTTCGCAACGAAGCCCCGCCTGACGGCGGGGCTTCGCATTCCGCGCTGTGCGTTCGGGGAGCGGCGACCCTAGTGCGCGCCCGCCGGCTGCGCGTCGAACTGGGCGGCTTCCGTGGAGCCGCTCAGCGCCGTCGTCGCCGACTGGCCCTCCGTCACCGTCAGCAGCACCTCGTCGAAGTAGGACGTGCCCGCCTCGCGCTGGTGCTTGGTGGCGGTGTAGCCCTCGGCCTCGGCCTCGAACTCACCCTCCTGCAGCTCCACGTAGGCCGCCATCCCGCGGTCGCGGTAGCCGCTGGCGAGGTTGAAGGTGTGGTAGTTGATCCCGTGCCAGCCGGCCAGCGTGATGAACTGGAAGCGGTAGCCCATGTCGGCCAGCTGCTCCTGGAAGGAGGCGATCGTCGCCTCGTCGAGGTGCCGCTTCCAGTTGAACGAGGGCGAGCAGTTGTAGGACAGCATCTTGTCCGGGTACTCGGCGTGGATCGCCTCGGCGAACTGCCGCGCCTCGTCGATGTCGGGCGTCGAGGTCTCGCACCAGATCAGGTCCGCGTAGGGCGCGTAGGCGAGCCCGCGGGCGATGGCCGATTCGATCCCGCCGGTCACGCCGAAGTAGCCCTCGGCGGTGCGCTCGCCGGTCGTGAACTCGCGGTCGCGCTCGTCGATGTCGGTGGTCAGCAGCGTGGCGCTGAGCGCGTCGGTGCGCGCCATCAGAATCGTCGGCACGCCCATCATGTCCGCCGCCAGACGCGCGGCCTGGAGCGTGCGCACGTGCTGCGAGGTCGGCACCAGCACCTTGCCGCCCATGTGCCCGCACTTCTTCTCGGCCGCCAGCTGATCTTCAAAGTGGACGCCGGCTGCGCCCGCTTCGATCATGTTCTTCATCAGCTCGAAGGCGTGGATCGGCCCGCCGAAGCCGGCTTCCGCGTCGGCCACGATCGGCAGGTAGTAGTCGCGGTGCGTGCGGCCCTCCAGTCGGTCCACCTGGTCGGCGCGCATCAGCGCGTTGTTGAGCCGCTTGACCAGCGCGGGCACGCTGTTCGAGGGGTAGAGGCTCTGGTCGGGGTAGGTGTGCTGCGCCTGGTTGGCGTCGGCCGCGACCTGCCAGCCGCTCACGTAGACGGCTTCCAGCCCGGCCTTGGCCATCTGCACGGCCTGCGCGCCGGTCACCGCGCCGAAGGTGCGCACCAGCGGGCGGTCCTGCAGCGAGTTCCAGAGCCGCTCCGCGCCGGCCCGCGCCAGCGTCGACTCGGGCAGAATGCCCGGGCGCAGCTTGAGCACGTCGGCCGCGCCGTAGTTGCGGTCCACGCCGCGCCAGCGCGCGTCCTCCGCCCAGCTGCGCTCCAGCGCCCAGGCGTCTCCGCTCTGATCCGTTCCGTTCTGCGACATTCGTTGCCCCCTCTGGTCCTGCTGTGTGGGTCTTGCCCTGTCCGACCGGCGATGCTGACCGGTTGGGTCCTGTGTTGGCCGCGCCTCCCGCGCCTGATCAGTCGAGATAGGCGTAGGCCGGCAGCGTGAGAAACTCGGTGAACTCGTCGTTGAGCACGAGTTCATCGAGGATGTCGCGGGCCGCGCCGTAGCGCGACTCGCCCGCCCCGCCGAGCGCGTCGAGCTCCTCATCGCGGATGCGCTCGTAGAGATCGGTGCTGATCGTGCGCCCGTCGTCGAGCGACGCGCCGTGGCGGATCCACTGCCAGATTTGGCCGCGCGAGATTTCCGCCGTGGCGGCGTCTTCCATCAGGTTGTTGATCGCCGCCGCGCCGTTGCCGTTGAGCCAGGAGTTGAGGTACTGAAGCGCCACGCTGATGTTCAGCCGCAGCCCGGCCTCGGTCACCACGCCGCCGCTCTGGTCGAGCGAGAGCAGCTGCGGCGCTTCGACATCCACATCCTCGCGCAGCCGCTCGCGCTGGTTGCGCGCGCCGTCCAGCGCCGTCTCGAAGACCTCTCGCGCCACCGGCACCAGATCGGGGTGCGCCACCCAGGTGCCGTCGAAGCCGTCGCCCGACTCGCGCGTCTTGTCGTCGCGCACGGCGGTGAGCGCGCGCTCGTTGACCTCGGGGTCGCGGCGGCTGGGGATAAACGCGGCCATGCCGCCCATCGCATGCGCCCCGCGCTTGTGGCAGGTGCGCACCAGCAGCTCCGTGTAGGCCCGCATGAAGGGCGTCGTCATCGTGACCTGCACGCGGTCCGGCAGGGTGAACTCCTCGCGCGAGCGGAAGCGCTTGACCGCGCTGAAAATATAGTCCCAGCGCCCCGCGTTGAGCCCCGCCGAGTGATCGCGCAGCTCGTAGAGGATTTCCTCCATCTCGAACGCCGCCGGCAGCGTCTCGATCAGCACCGTCGCGCGGATACTGCCCTGCGGCACGCCCAGCTCGTCCTGCGCGGCGACGAATACGTCGTTCCAGAGCCGCGCCTCGAGGTGGCTCTCCAGCTTCGGCAGGTAGAAGTAGGGCCCCGTCCCGCGCGCGATCCGCTCCGCCGCGTTATGGAACATGTAGAGGCCGAAGTCGAACAGGCTGGCCGAGAGCGGCTCGCCGTCCACCGTCACGTGCTTCTCGTCAAGGTGCCAGCCGCGCGGGCGGATCAGCAGCGTCGCGATCTGCTCGTTCAGCGTCCGCACGCTGCCGTCTGGGTTCTCGAAGGTGATCTCGCCCCGCACCGCGTCGCGCGCGTTGATCTGCCCGTTGACCACGTTGCCCCAGGTCGGCGACAGCGAGTCCTCGAAATCGGCCATGAAGGCGTCGGCGCCCGAGTTCAGCGCACCGATCATCATCTTGCGGTCCACCGGCCCGGTGATCTCCACCCAGCGCTGTTGCAGATCTTCCGGCGTCGGCGCGACATTCCACGAGCCGAAGCGAATCTCCTCCGTATCCGAGAGGAAGTCGGGCAGCACGCCCGCGTCGAACTCGGTCTGCCGCACATCGCGGCGCGCCAGCAGCTCGCGCCGCCGCGCGTTGAAGCGGCGGTGCAGGCCGGCCAGGAAGGCCAGCGCATCCTCGCTGAGGATCTCGGCGAAGCCGTCGGCCAGCTCGCCTTCCACGTTCACGCCCTGCGGCATCGTCAGCTCCGTCATGATTGCTCTCGGCTCTCCTCGCGCGGCGTCGGGCCGCCGCGTCTGTGCGTGTCCGCGCCCGAATGTGAACGTGAGATTAAGTTATCCCGTCGCTTAGCAGCGTCAATGATCTTATCCCCGTCTCATAAAAAAGTTCAATGCGCATACGCGCGCGGGCTATCGCCCGACGCGCCCGATCGGGGGAGCGTAAGCTGACCCTCAGACACGCCCGCGCGACGATTCGGAGGCCGCCCATGCCGCTCAGCAACAGCCGCACCACCGGAGAATTCGAGGTCTCCGGCATCAACCACCTCGCCCTCGTCTGCAGCGACATGCAGCGCACCGTCGACTTCTACACCCAGGTGCTCGGCTTCCCCCTGATCAAGACGATCGAGCTGCCCGGCGGACGCGGCCAGCACTTCTTCTTCGACATCGGCAACGGCGCCAGCCTCGCCTTCTTCTGGTTCCCCGACGCGCCGCAGCCGCACCCCGGCATCTCCTCGCCCGACCCCGACACCTTCTTCGATCCCTCGGCCGAGCTGACCACGGCGATCGCCTCGATGAACCACGTCGCCTTCGATGTGCCGCCCGACAAGATCGACGAGTACCGCGAACGCCTGATCGAGCACGGCATCCGCTGCACCCCGATCCTCAACCACGACGACTCGCCGAGCGGGATCAGCCGCGAGATCAACGAGTCAACGTTCGTGCGCAGCGTCTACTTCTACGACCCCGACGGGATCATGCTGGAGTTCGCTGCCTGGACCCGCGCGCTCAACGAGCGCGACGTCAGCCACACCCCAGCCCGCGCGCTCGAACCCGCCCGCGCCGGCGACTGACCGGGAGCCGCCGGACACCTCTGACAGGCGCCTGACAAAATGTTCCAAACCCAACCACTCTGAACACCCCGACCAGATAGGGCGGAACGGCGCAAGCGGCGTCGGCATCTTCCCTTCCACCGCCGCAGCCGCGGCCCGCCGGCCGCGCTCCGCTCTGTATCTGCCGCCACACAACCGTCGGCCTGCCCGCCTGCTGCGGACAAAATGCCGAACTGCTTACGCGGGCGTTGCCGACGCCACACATTACCCGTGCAACCTGATGCAGAGGCGGGAACAAACCCACGCCCGCCGACGTACTGTAGGTGTGCCTGAGTAGCCCCTGACGCGCGGAGCGGACGAGGGGCGCAACGCAGGTATGCACTGGGAGGTGCAACATGACCCGGAACGAGACCACCACCGGCCCCGCCGCGCTCTTCGACGACATCGCCGTCTCCGATGTGCGCGGCCCCAACCGCAAGCGCGCGGCCGACCGCCGCCGCCGGGGCGCCGCCGCGACGCCCGACGAGACCGGCCTCGGCCCGATCGAGTGGAGCTTCGTCGAGCGCGACGAGGACCCCGCGCCGGTCCGCGCAGCCTCGCGCCGCGCCGAAGCGTCCGACTCCGAGGACCTCGTCCGCCAGTACTTCACCGACATCGGCCAGCACGCCCTGCTCACCCGCAAGGACGAGGAGCGGCTCGGCGCCCAGATCGAGGCCGCGCACTGGCTCTACGGCGTCGAAGAGTCGCTCGAAGCCGGCATCGGGCGCCGCCCCACCGCGCGCCAGACCTGGATCGAACTGCTCCGCCAGCTCTCCGATCTGATGCCCGCCCTGCGGCTCGTCGCCGGCGAGCTCGGCATCTCCTACCGCTACCTGCACGAGCTCACCGCCGACTCCGACTTCCGCGAGATGCTCGACGGCGCGATCAACGACGCGCTCGCCCGCAAAATCGCCAAGGACCAACGGATCGCCAAGTCCGACGCCGAGGACCAGCTGATCGGCCTCTCCGTCGTCACCGGCCTGCTCGAGCCGCGCCTGCTCGCGGCCAGCGCCGAGGCCGTCGGCGGCGAGCGCAAGCTGCTCCCCGTCGCCGCAGACGACGCCCCGCTGCTCGCTCAGCTCGACGGCCGCATCCGCCGCCGCCTGCGCGCGATCAAGGCCGACGGCTACGCCGCCGAGCGGCACATGCTCGAGTCCAACCTGCGGCTCGTCGTCGCCGTCGCCAAGAAGTACCGCGGCGTCGACCTCGACCTGCTCGACCTCGCCCAGGAGGGCAACATCGGCCTGATCCGCGCCGTCGAGAAGTTCGACTACCGACGCGGCAACAAGTTCTCCACCTACGCGACCTGGTGGATCCGCCAGGCCGTGACCCGCTCGATGGCCGACGCCGGGCGCATCATCCGCATCCCCGTCCACACCACCGAGCTGATCAACAAGCTGGCCCGCGCCGAGCGCTTCTTCGCCCAGCAGTACCAGCGCGACCCCAGCGACCAGGAGCTCGCCGCCCTGCTCGAACAGCCGCTCGAGCGCATCCGCGAACTGCGCGACATCAGCCGCACCCCCACCTCGCTCGACAAGGCGGTCAACGACGAGGAGGACGCCGCGCTCGAAGACTTCATCGCCGACGAGCAGATGCCCTCCCCCGAACAGGTCGCCACCCAACAGGCCGGCTCCGACGCCCTCGAGCACATCCTCGACACGCTCGACGAGCGCGAGCGCGAGGTGATCCGGCTCCGCTTCGGCCTCGACGACGGCCAGGCCAAGACGCTCGAGCAGGTCGGCAAGCACTTCGACCTCACCCGCGAGCGCATCCGCCAAATCCAGGCCAACGCCTTCCGCAAGCTGCGCCGCCCCGAGCACCTCAGCGTCCTGCGCGAGTACCTCTCGGCCTGACCGACAGCCTGACCACCCGGAAGGGGAAGCAGATGAACGCAACGGAACAGCGCGACCTGCTCGCGCGTTACTCCGCGCTCCCCGAAGGCATTGAGGCGCTGCTCGCCGGGCCCGCGGATGACGCGCTGGATGCGCCTTCCGCCCCCGGCGAGTGGTCACCGCGCCAGATCGTCCACCACCTGGGCGACAGCGAGCTGATGGACGCGGCCCGGCTGCGCCTGATCGCGGCCGAAGACGACCCCGACATCACGCCCTATGACGAGGGGTTGTTCGCCGCGCGGCTGGGCTACGAGCGGCCGCTGGCGTCGTCGCTGGCCGCGATCCGCGCCGCCCGCGAAAGCGGGGCGGACATCCTGGCGTTGCTGTCGGGGCAGGACTTCAACCGCTCCGGCCGCCACCCCGAGCACGACGAATACACGCTCGCCATCTGGCTTGAAAAAGCCGTCGAACACGGCGAAGCGCACCTCGCCCAGCTGCGCGCCGCCCTGGAGCGGGCCTGACGATGGACGCCGCCGAGCGCGCCGATCTGATCCGCCGCTACCGCGAAGGCCCGGCCGTGCTCGCCGTCGCCGTCGCTGACACAGGCGATTCCGAGCTCGACCGCCAGCCGTCCGACGGCGGCTGGACCGCTCGCCAGGTCGTCCACCACACCGCCGACAGCGAACTGACCTCCGCCATCCGCCTCCGACGGCTGATCGCCGAGGACAACCCCGACCTCGGCGCATACGACGAAGAGCTGTTCGCCCGCCGACTGCACTACGACCGCCCGATCGCCGCCTCCCTGGCCGCGATCCGCGCCGCCCGCGAGTCCACCGCCGAAATCCTCGACCGCCTCAGCGAGCCCGATTGGCGCCGCGCCGGCCGCCACCCCGAGCACGCCTCCTACACCGTCGAAGACTGGCTCCGGATCTACGCCGTCCACTGCCACGAGCATGCGGATCAGGTTCGGCGGGCGCTGAGCGGATAACCTGACCGAACAAGCGGGGGTAGCTCAGGGGCAGAGCTCCTGCCTTCCAAGCAGGCGGCCGCGGGTTCGAATCCCGTCCCCCGCTCCAATCCACCCCTTACTTCAGCCGCACGATCACCTCGGTCAGCCACTTCGACGGGTCCGGTTCGGCCTGCGGGTCCGTGATGTAGCGCTCCTGGTGCTCGCCCTCGCACTCCCGGCCGTTCGCCTCGCACCAGTCGAGCGCCGCCTGGTGCGCCGCGCCGAGCTCCGTGTAGGGCCCGTAGAAATCCACCTTCACGTGGTCGCCCGCGGGCAGCTCGAGCAGCGTCAGCGGCGCCGACGGCGCGTAGCCCGCGCCCACCTCGACGCCCGCCGAGACATCCGTCGTGCTCTCGTCCATCGCGTGATAGAGCGCGACCACCTGCCCCAGCTCCGGCGCGCCTTCCTGCGCGGCCTGCCCGGCCGCGGCCGGGAACAGCCGCCCGAACGCCTCGCTCAGATCGACCGTCGCCACCTGCTCGCGCAGCGCCGCCACGTAGCGCGTCGGCAGATTCACCAGCTCCGGCGTCAAACTCATCGTCCTGCTCCTCAGCTTGCGTGTTCCGCTGCGTCCAACACTCGCAGCTCCGTCACCACTCTATGCATCGCCGCATCGCGCTCGTCAACCGGTGTGGAAGACAGCAACTGCAGCTCAAAGCAGAGACCGACGCGGGGCGCGTCGGTCTCCGCCAGAAAGCGATCGTAGAAGCCGCGCCCCATCCCCAAGCGCCCGCCGCGCCGGCCGAAACCCAAACCGGGAACCAGCGCAAGCTCGATCGCACGCGGCTCCACCGGCGCGCAGCGCTCCGTCGGCTCCCACAACCCCCAGCGATCGGAACGCGCCAGCGCGTTCAGATCCTCAACCCGTCGCAGCTCCAGCCGTTCCCCCGCCACGCGCGGGCAAACCAACACCTTGCCCGCCACGAGGCAGGCCGCCGCCAGCCCCCGCGTTTCCACCTCGCCGGGCAGCGCGCCGATGAACAAATGCACCGTTTCCGCCCGCCGCCAGACATCAAGCCCCTGCACGCGCGCCGCAACGGCCGCCGACCAGCCCGCCCGCAGCTCGGCGGGAATCGCCGCGCGACGATCGCGCAGCACGCGGCGCAGCGCGGCCTTTTCGGAGGCGGCGTCGCCCGACACGGCCTACGGCAGCCCCGCGCCGCCGACCTCGACCTCGAACGCGCGGATGCGCGCCGTGCGCGGGTCGCCCGGCTCGGGCTGCGAGGTCTTGGCCTCCAGCGTGAACAGCGTCTTGCGCTCCGGCCCGCCCAGCATGCAGGCGTAGACGCCGAACTCCTCCACCTCGATCCGCTCCACCACCTCGCCGCCCTCCGCTACCCGCGCCACCGCGCCCGGCAGCGTCGGCACGGCCACCCAGATGCAGCCTTCCGCATCCAGGCAAATCCCGTCGGGCGGCCCAACTCCGTTTTTGGCGAGATCCGCCCACACCCGCCGGTTCGTCAGCGATCCGTCGCTCTCGATGTCGAACGCTGTGAGCCGCCGCCCCCAGCTTTCGCCCACGATCAGCGTCTTTCCGTCGGGCGTGATCACCGTCCCGTTGGGGAACTCCATGCCGTCGGCGGCGACGCTCGCCTCGCCGTCCGGCGTCACCCGCACAATCGTCGTCGCCCGCGGCTCCGCCTGCGCCGCCAGATCGAAGCCGAAGTTGCCGATGTAGGCGTTGCCCTCCGCGTCCACCACCATGTCGTTGCAGTGCCACGGCGCATGGGCCGACACATCGGCGACCTCATACAGCCCGTCCGGATCCAGCCGCAGCAGCTTGCGGTCCGTCATCGAGACGATCAGCAGCCGCCCATCCGGCAGCCAGCCGAGCCCGGAGGGCTGATTGGGCACCTCCACAATCGTCTCGCGCTCCCCCTCCAGGTCCACCGCAACCACCTCATGCGCATGCATGTCGGAGAACCACAGCCGCCCCTCATGCCAGCGCGGCCCCTCCGGAAACACCAGCCCATCCAGCAGCACTCGCCCTTGACGCGCCATACCAACCCTCCATTCCCGCCCCCGCAAGATAGCCAACACACGTCCTCTCCGAATCGCCCCCCTACGCAGGGGGGCTGTCCGCGCAGCGGACCGAGGGCCGCCGCCGGCACAGCGAGCTACGCAAAAGCCCCATCCCGGAGGGAACCACCACGCCGCTACCTCAAAATCCCCCCCGTCGCGGGGGAGATGTCGCAGCGCGACAGAGGGGGTCCGACCTGCGCCCCGGTGGCGTCTAATGCCCTCTTTATCCCTCCTTGTACTGCGACTCTCAACCTACGCTCCGTCTGTCGCCGCTAGGGAAGGACGCGCAGCCGTGGCGCTCCGCAAAACGTCGAATGTCTCTTTCGAGAGACGGTCTCGGAAGAATCCCGGGGGCGTCTCTAGAGACGTCACGCACGTCACGTTTCTCTACAAGAATTAGCACCGCACCGTTGAGGCACTTGAGTTCTTGGAGCTCCGACGCAAGGCGAACGCTGGTGAACCCGTCGTCGTCATGCGGGTACAGAACCTCGCCATCTGGTGGGTTGGCGACGATTTCTACGCCGACAGCGATGGACTAACCGGCGAAGAGGTTCTGCTCACCCTGTGGGATCGTCGCAGAAAGCAGCAGCGAAAATTCGAGCGACTCCGCCAAGAAGCGACGGCGATCGAAGAGGCCAAAGCCGAGCTGCAGTCGGGCAGGCAGACGCGCATCCCTGAGGAAGTAAGGCGGCTGGTCTTCGAGCGCGACGGCGGAAAGTGCGTGAAATGCGGAGCCACCGCCGAGTTGCAGTTTGACCACATCATCCCCGTCAGCCGCGGCGGCGCGTCGTCCGCCGCCAATCTCCAGGTGCTTTGCGGACCTTGCAATCGAGAGAAGGCCGACTCCGTCGCCTGACGGGTACCCAACCCCGCTCGCGCTAGCGCGTCCGTCACACGCGGCTATCCTGAGGCAATCCACAAGGCAGGGGAGGCCGACGATGGCGCAAGACCAATCTGAATTCCGACGCAACATCGAGGAGCGCTACCCGCGCTCCGCCTCGCTGCGCGACGGCCACAAGGTCTCTCTGCGCCTGATGCAGGCCGACGACGCCGACACGATCCTCAGCTTCGCTCGCACTCTGCCCGCCGACGACCTACTCTTCCTGCGCCGCGACATCACCCAGGAGTCCGCGATCGGCGAGTGGATGCGCGAAATCGAGCAGGGCAGCACCTTCACCGTGCTGGGCTTTGACGGCGACCAACTGCTCGGTGAGGGCGACCTGCACTACAACGCCGCCGACTGGACGCGCCACCTCGGCGAAATCCGCCTGCTGCTCTCGCCCGCCGCGCGCGGGCGCGGCCTCGGCCGCGTGCTGGCCGAGGAAATCTACGCCATCGCCCAGCAACTCCGGCTCGAGCTGCTCACCGCCCGCATGGTGCTCGACCAGGCCGCCGCGCAGTCCGTCTTCCGCCGCCTCGGCTTCCAGCGCGAAGCCGTGCTCTGGGACTACGTGATCGACGCAGACGGCAAAACTCATGACCTGCTGATCGCCACCCGCCGCCTGCAAGGCCCCCGCCGCAGTTAGCCCCGCCCCTACTCCCCCAGCCCGTACTGGCGGTTGAATGCCGCATACCGCGCCGGATCCAACCCCCGCTCCTCCAGCCCCGCGTACCCCTCCGGATAGCGCCACGCCCGGAATGTCCAGTTGCCGTTCGTCCCCACCTGCCGCGTCTGGAACGGCGAGACCCACTCCCAGACCACCTCGCCGCGCCGCGTGACCTCGAAGATGCGCCCCGACGCGCCCTCCGTGACCAGCGTGTTGCCGTTGCCCAGCCGCGCCGCGCCCGAAATGTGCGCGCTGAAAAACTGCTCGCGCGGCTCGCCCTGCCAACTCCACGCGATCTCGTTGTCCTGCGGATTCACCTCGATCACCCGCGAATAGGACAGATCCAGCGCGCGATGCATCCCGTTGTCGTAGATCAACACGTTGCCGCCGGCCTGCGCCGTCGCGTGGTGCTGATGCGAAATCTCCGGCCAGCCCAACTCCCAACCCAGTTGCGCCTCGCCGTCCTCATCGCGATCTACCCGCCCCACCAGCGAAATGTTGCGCGCCGAGAAGAGAATGCCGCCGTTCGCGTCCAGATCGAGGCTGTTGCAGTGCGACCACTCCCAGCGACGCTCCAGCGGGCAAATCTGGTGGCGGCGCGGGTCCAACAGCCGCCACAGCTCGATCCGCGAGAGCTCGTTCCCCTCCGCGTCCAGCTCCACAATGTCGTCGCCGATCATCCAGTCGGGCCGGAAGCGCCGCGCCACGCGGAAGCCGCCGCGCACCTGCCGCGCGATCTCGTCGTCGATCGGGACCCACTCCAGAATCAGCGTGTGTCCGTTCTCCAGCCGCGTGAAATCGTGGTGAATGCCCGGGTTCTCCCAGACCGAGAGCTCCTTGCCCTCCCAGTCCAACTCCCGCAGCGAAGAGCCGCCGCCGCCCAGCCAGCGGTACGCCTCCGGCGGATCGGGCGGCATCAACTCGAAGCGCCCGACCTGCGGACGCGGCGCGAACGTGTCGGGCGGATCCGAACAGAGCGCCAGCAGATTCCCGTTGGGCAGCAGCTCCACATTGAAGCCCACGCAGCCCTCGAAATCCCAGCGATGCACCGCCCGCCCCTGCAGATCCAGCAGCACCGCGAACTCGCCGCCCGCCGGCGTCAGCAGCGTGTACCCCCGAAACGCCCGCGCCGCATCCAGGTGCGTCAACCCCACCGGACGATGAATCGGCCAACCCATGCCCCGCAAGATAGCGCCGCGCCGAGGGGGCGTGGGGGGGTTTGATGGTCCAACAGTTGCTGCGTCCCCCTCCTAACCTCCCCCACGATGGGGGAGGGACCGGACGGGACCTCCTCCCACGATGGAGGAGGGACCGGAAGGGACCTCCTCCCGCGATGGGGGAGGGACCGGAAGGGACCTCCTCCCACGATGGGGGGAGGGGCCGGAAGGGACCTCCTCCCGCGATGGGGGAGGGGCCGGAAGGGACCTCCTCCCGTGATGGAGGGAGGGGGCGGAGGCGATTGGGACAGAGTTGCGGGTTAGCCTCCGCCTGCTGCGAGGAGGCCGACTTCTTCTACGCCGGCGAAGTTGGGGAGGGTGGTGAGGCTGGGCTTCTCCGGCTCCTCGAAGGCGGGCATCACCTCGGCGGCGAAGCGGCGCAGGGAGGCGAGGATTTTCTCGTGGGGGATCACCTGGTCGAAGTTGATCAGGAAGACCATGCGGTCGACGCCGACCGCTTCCCACTGGCGGAGGGCGTTGATCACGGTGTCGGGGCTGCCGATTGGGGTGCCCTGCTGGAGCGGGGAGAGCACATCGCCGGGGCGGTCGCGCAGCTGGATGGCGCTGGCCTGCGAGCTGTAGGCGGGCGAGGGGTAGATGTTGCCCACGCCGACGAGGTGCGCGGCGGCGTTCATGAACGCGCCCGCGCCCGCGCCGCCGACCGCCATGCCCTCTTCGTCGGACTCGCCGCAGTACATCCAGCCGACGCCGTTGACGCAGTTGTTGACGAATTTGCCGACCGGGTCGGCGTTGCGGATCACGCGGCGGTAGTCGGCGATGCGCTGCTCGTACTGGTCGGGGGTGCCGATTGAGACGCCGAGCAGGCCCATACCGCGCTCGGCGGCCTGGATGGCGGTTTCGGGGCTGGAGACGGCGACCCACATGGGCGGGTGCGGCTTCTGCACCGGCTTGGGCAGCACGGCGCGCTCGGGCATCGAGAAGTATTTGCCCTGCCAGCCGGCGATCTCGTTGCACCACATGTTGGGAATCGCGCGGATCACCTCGTCCCACATGTCCTTCGTGTCGTCGGGCTCGACCTGGAAGCCGCCGAGTTCGGTCCAGGTGGCGGCGCGGCCGGTGCCGAATTCGAGGCGTCCGTTGGAGATGATGTCGAGCGCGGCGGCGCGCTCGGCGACGCGGGCGGGGTGGTTGACCTCCGGCAGGCAGAGCGCAATGCCCTGGCCGATGTGGATGTTCTCGGTCATTGCGGCGGCGGCGGAGAGGAACACCTCGGGCGCGGAGGAGTGGCTGTACTCCTCGAGGAAGTGGTGCTCGACCTCCCAAACCTGGTCGAAGCCGAGCTCGTCGGCGAGGCAGATTTGCTCGAGCGCCTGGTGGTAGGCGCGCCATTCGGAGATGTCGCTCCAGGGGCGCTGGACGGAGTGCTCGTAGAAGATGCCGAATTTCATGGCGGACCTCGCAGGCGGCGGCGCCGGGCTTGTCTGGGCTTATCGGGGCGGCGGGCGGATTTGATTGTCCCCGCCGCGTGGTGTAGCGCCGTGCCGTAGATGCTAGCATCGGCAGCGGTGCGTTTGCACGCGCCCAGCCAGCGAATGCGGGGAGGCGCAATGTCGGTCGCCATCGTCTGTGATTCCTCGGTCGATCTGCCCGAAGCGCTGCTTGCGGAGCGCAGCCTGCGCGCCGCGCCGGTCGGCTACGCGCTGGGCGCGAGCTATTACCGCCAGGGCGAGCAGAGCGCGGCGGAGTTCTACGCCGCGGTGACGCGCGGCGAGCGGCTGACGTTGAGCGGGGTGGCGACGGAGGACTGGGAGGCGCTGTTCGAGGCGGTGGGCAAGGATGTCGATGAGGGGGTGCTCTGCCTCTGCCAGGCGTTCGGCTCCTCCAGCCCATCGTTCGACGCGGCGGAGTTCGCGCAGCGGCGGGTGGCGCATTTCCACGAGATCGAGGTGCGGGTACACCAGACGCCGCGCTCGACGGCCGGGCAGGCGGCGATTGCGCTGGCGCTGGCGCATGTCGCGCAGGCGGGCGGCAATCGCGCGGAGGTGGAGGCGGCGCTGGACGCGATCAGCGCGGGCGCGGATGTGTTCATGCTCGCGCCCGATGTGGACGGTCTGGAGCGGGCCGGCGAGCTGGCGGCGGTGGAGTCGGCCAGCGGAATTGGGCCGCTCGATTTCGGCGTACCCGTCTTCCGCGCGCGCGACCGGATCAAGGCGGTCAGCCTGGAAGACGACGCGGAGGCGGCGGAGGACGCGCTGCTCGAGCTGGCTTCGGCGGCGTTGGGCGGCGACGAGGCGATCGTGGTGGTCACGCACGCGCAGTCGCCGGACGCGGCCGCACGGCTGCGGGACAAGGCGGAGGCGCGGCTCTCCTGCGCGGAGCTGCACGTGACCGAACTGGGACCGACCGTGGGCGGTCTGCTGGGAGCGGGGGCGTGGGGCCTCGGCTTCTGCCGCACCGCGCCAGCCTGAAGCCTGACCTGAGAGGACGCGCCAAATGCCCGAGACCGGCTTGCTGGACAGCTCGACCATCGCCGCCGTGAGCGGCGCGACCGACGCGCCCGAACCGCCGTGGGAGATCGCTGAGGCGGTGGTGCAGCAGACGACCTTTGAGGTGCGCGCGCCGCAGGCGCGGCGTTTGCTGCCGGACATCGTGACGCGCTCCGCGCCGACCTACGCGAAGATCGCGGTGATCGATCGGGCCGACTCGCCCGTCGGCCCGTACCGCGAGGCGCTGCTGATGCTCGGCTGCCGCGTGGGGATGCTGCCGGCGCAGTACGTCGTGGCGTCGATCGTGACGACCGAGGCGGCGCGCGATGCGACGGCGGCCTACTGGAAGTATCTGCCTGAGCTGGGCGAGATCGCGTTTGAGCGCAGCGCGGACGCGTTGCGCTCGACGATCCGGATCGCCGACCGCTTCACGGTCTCGCTGGAGTCGGCGCTGACCGACGCGGCGGCGGCGGGGATCGTGCGCTACGACCCGCTGCTGGTGGTGCAGCCGGGCGAGGACGGCGCAGAATCGCTGGAGGTTCCGACGGAGCACGAGGTGCGCGAGGCGTGGATGGCGCGGGGGACGATCCCGGTCTACGAGGGCGGGGAACGGAGCAGCGTCTGGATCCAGCTGCGCTCGCACCACCCGATCACGGGCTTCGTGGCGGTGGAGTCGCAGAAGACGGACGCGGCGACGGCTGTGCAGCCGCTGACTCTGGGCGGCTAGGGCGGCGACTGTGGGGGGCGTGCGGACCCTATTCCCGCCATACCCGCCCTCTCTCCTCGTCATTCCCGCCCCCGAGCGGGAATCTCGCCGTGCGCCCTCCAACGCCCGCGTCCCCGGGATCCGTCGCCCCAGACTTGATCTGGGGCCCATACCCAACCCCCTTCGCAGTACGGAGCCCCGAGCGGCCTCCCAACGCCGTTCGCAGAACATTTGGGGCTTGGTCTCGCCAACGGACGCAGTATGGGCCCCAGATCAAGTCTGGGGCGACGGAAGGGGAGGCGGGAGGGGCGTTGGGGGATGCTCGGGGCTCCGTGCTGGCTGCGTCGAGATACCCCCGTTCGAGCCGGGGGCAGGCTCCGCGGCAAGCGCGGGTATGACGGAGAAGGTAGGCGCGAATATGGCGAAGTGGGGCGGGCGTGGGCGCGGTGAAGAGCGCGGGCGCGACTACGGGAGGCATGCGCGCAGGCTGGGCGGGCGTATAATTCGGCTACCTGCACATTTGAGATCTGATCGCGCCGGCCGCCGCCGCCCGCGAAGGTTCGCGTCATCGCTCTCTCAACGGAATCCCCGCGCTCGCGGAGCGGCCGCATCTTCTACGGCTGGTGGCTGCTGATCGCCGCCGTCGGCTGTATGGCGATTGTCAGCGGCGTCTCGTTCTGGTCAATGGGGCTCTACGTCACGCCGCTGGAGGAAGAGTTCGGCTGGTCGCGGACGCTGCTGCAGACGGGCATCTCGGTTTCGCTGCTGGTCAGCGGTCTCGGCTCGCCGTTGGTCGGGCCGCTGACGGATAGGCGCGGCCCGCGCTTCCTGATCATCTGGGGCACCGTCTTCACCTGCGGCACCTACGCGCTCTTGGCGACCACCTCGTCGCTCGTGGAGTGGTACATCTACTTCTCGCTCAACGCCTTCGCGCGCGGCTTTATGTTCTACATCCCCTTCCAGGTGCTGATCTCGCGCTGGTTCGATCGCAAGCGCGGCGCGCCGTGGGGATTATGGCGATGGGCTTCTCACTGGGCGTGGTGCTGGTGCCCGTGATGCAGCAGATCATCGACAACGTCTCGTGGCAGATGTCGTTCATCTTCGCCGCCGTGGCGCTGGCCGTGACATTCATCCCGTACGGGCTGTTCCTGGTGCGCGATCATCCGCAGGACATCGGCCTGGAGGCCGACGGCGAGCCGCGGCCGATCAACAGCGGGCCGGAGCGGGGACCGCCGATTCTGAACGGGCTGACCGTCGGGCAGGCGATGCGGACCTGGAACTTCTGGGTGATTGCGCTGGCGTTCATGGCGTTCTTCTTCGGGATGTTCGGCTGGATGTTCAACGGCGTGCCGGTCTACGAGTCGTTCGGGATTGCGCGCGAGACGGTGGCGCTGATCATCTTCCTGCAGGGCCTGGGCGGGATC
Source organism: Dehalococcoidia bacterium (assembly GCA_965243125.1). Lineage (GTDB taxonomy): Bacteria > Chloroflexota > Dehalococcoidia > Bin125 > Bin125 > CATQGW01. The sequence goes on from OZ251529.1 coordinate 16,887, forward strand.
ATTTCGCGGCCGACATTCGGCCTGCTGGCGGAGCGGATCCCGAGTATCGAGCTCGCATCGGTCGGGCTGGCGGCGATCATGGCGGTGGGGATGGCGATTCTGCTGATCACCGGCGGCTCGTGGCTGGGGATCGGCCTGTTCATCTTCTGCTGGCTGATCGGTTCGGCCGGCGGGCCGGTGCTGGAGCCGTTGATTCTGCCGCGCGTCTTCGGGCTGGCGCATTTCGGCGCGATCATGGGCACGATGTTCATGGTGGAGACGATCGGGCAGTTTCTGGTGCCGACGGTGGGCGGGGCGATTTTCGACGCGACGGGCAGCTACGACCTGCTGATGGTGACGTTTATCGGCTCGCTGATTATGGGGATGGTGATGTTCACCGCGGCGCACTACATCCCCAACCCGCGCATTCCCTCGGCGCGGGTGATCCTGACAGGCTCGGTGAATCTGGTGGCGCGGCGTGCAGTACAACACGCGGCACAGCACATCGTGCCGCGCGAACGCGGCGCGCGGGAGGCGGTTGGAGACTGAGCGGGGCTCTGTGCTGCGCTCAGCGAGGTACCCCCGTTCGGTCGGGGGCGAGTTCCGCGGTGAGTGCGGGTATGACGGAGCCTGGGTTAGAAAATGCCGAGCTCGAACTTGGCTTCGTCGGAGGCCATCTCGCGCGGGTCCCAGGGCGGGCTGAAGACGATCTCGGTCTCGACCTCGTCGACGCCCTCGACGGTGGAGGCGGCCTGCTCGATTTGGGCCATGATCATGGGGCCGACGGGGCAAGCCGGGGTGGTGAGGGTGAAGTTGATCTTGACGGCGTGCTCGCTGGGGCGCTCGATGCCGTAAACGAGGCCGAGGTCAACGACGTTGATGCCGATCTCGGGGTCGAACACGGTGCGCAGCGCGTCGAGCACCTGCGCTTCGATGGGCTGCTCGGCGGTGATGTCGGCGGTGGTCATGGGGAGCTCCTCTAGTTGCTCGTGATGCGGGTGGGGATGTCCTCGAATTGGTCGGTTTCTTCGCCGGCGGCGCGGGCGAGCGCCTGGTCGAGCACTTTCCAGGCGAGCAAACCGCACTTGATTCGGACGGGGAAGCGGGCGACGCCGCTGAGCGCTTCGAGGTCGCCCAGATCGACCTGGTCGAGGTCGAAGCCGTCGTCGGTCAGCATCGACTGCACGTGGCCGGAGAGCTCGCGCGCGTCGCCCAGCGAGCGCCCGGCCAGCGCCTCGGTCAGCATTGAGGCGCTGCTCTGGCTGATCGAGCAACCGGAGCCGCCGAAGCGCAGCGCCTGGACCGTCTCGTCTTCGAGCAGAATCGACAGCTGGATTTCGTCGCCGCAGGAGGGGTTGAAGCCTTCGGCGGCGATCGAGGCGGCCTCCAGCACGCCGCGGTTGCGGGGCTGGCGGTAGTGATCGAGGATCACGTCGCGGTAGAGGTCGTCGAGATCGACGGGGTTCTGCGACTCGCGGTTGGACACCTGGGCAGCCTCCCTTTGTTCAGGGTACTCAGCGTAGGGCTAGCGCGCGGCGGGCAGCCCGAAGCGCGAGCCGGCCTCGCGTAGGCCGTCGACCAGCGCGTCGATTTCCGACTCCTGGTTGTACAGGTAGAACGAGGCGCGAGCGGTGGCCGGCACCTCAAGCGCGCGCATCAGCGGCTGGGCGCAGTGGTGCCCGGCGCGGACGGCGACGCCGCCGCCGTCCAGGATGGTGGCGATGTCGTGCGAGTGGATGTCGGCGTAGTTGAAGGCAACGACCGCGCCGCGCCGCCCGGCGTCGGGCGGGCCGTAGATTTCCAGGCCTTCGATCGCCGAGAGTCGCTCCATCGCGTAGGCGGTGAGCGCGTGATCGTGGTCGCGGACGGCCTGCATGCCGACGGCGGAGAGGTAATCGAGCGCGGCGGAGAAGGCGATCACGTCGGCGATGTTGGGGGTGCCGGCCTCGAACTTGTGGGGCAGCGGCGCCCAGGTCGATTCCTCGCGGTTGACGACGCTGATCATCTCGCCGCCGCCGAGGAAGGGATCGAGGTCGGCGAGCAGCTCGCGCCGCCCCCAGAGCACGCCGACGCCGGTCGGTCCGAGCATCTTGTGCGCCGAAAACGCGGCGAAATCGATGCCCAGCGCGCGGACGTCGACGGGCATGTGCGGGGCGCTCTGGGCGGCGTCGAGAATCACTGTCGCGTCGACCGCGTGGGCCATCTCCACCAGCTCGGCGACGGGGGCGATCGCGCCGAGCACGTTGGACATGTGGGCGACGGAGACGATTCGGGTGCGCGGATTGAAGAGCGAGCGCGCCTGGTCGACGTCCAGTTCGCCGTCGTCGGCCAGTTCGATGAAGCGCAGGCGCGCGCCGCTGCGCTGCGCGAGCAGCTGCCAAGGGACGAGGTTGGAGTGGTGCTCGAGCGCGGAGAGGATGATCTCGTCGTCGGGGCGCAGGCGCGCGCCGAGCGTGTAGGCGAGCAGGTTGAGCGACTCGGTCGTGTTGCGGGTGAAGACGATTTCCTGCGCGTGCGCCGCGCCGATGAAGTCGGCGGTCTTGCGGCGCGTCTGCTCGTAGGCGGCGGTGGCTTCTTCGGCCAAGGTGTGTAGGCCGCGGTGGATGTTGGCGTTGGTATTGGAGTAGTAGTCGGTCAGCGCCTCGATCACCTGGCGCGGCTTCTGGGTGGTGGCGGCGTTGTCGAGGTAGACGAGCGGCTTGCCGCGCACCTCGCGGCGGAGGATGGGGAAGTCGGCGCGGATCGCCTCTACGTCGAGCGCGGCGACGGTCATTCGTCGCCCAGCTCGATCAGCAGCTCGCCGTCTTCGACGGCCACGGCGTAGCAGGCGACGCGCCCCACGGCGGGCAGCGTGCGGGCCTGGCCGGTGGTGACATCGAAGAGCGCGCCGTGGCGGGGACACTCGATCATTTCGCCGTCCAGTTCGCCCTCGCCGAGCGGTCCGTCGTCGTGCGTACAGCGGTTCTCGATCGCGTAGACCTCGCCGGAGGCGAGGCGGCAAAGCGCGACGCTGCGCCCGCCGACTTCCACCACCCGCGCCTCGCCGGCGGGCAGGTCGTCGAGCGGTCCGAGCCGCTGCGCGCTCATTCGGACACCACAGTGTGCGGGATTTGCAGCTGCTCCTCGATCAGTACATCAAGCACCTCGCGCAGGTGCTCGTCGGCGATGCCGTCGATGATTTCGGCGAGGAAGCCGCGCACGACCATCCGCTCGGCGATCTCAGGCGGGATGCCGCGCGACTGGAGGTAGAAGAGTTGCTCGGCGCTGACCGGTCCGACGGCGGCGGCGTGCGAGCACTTCACGTCGTCGGCTTCGATTTCGAGCACCGGAATCGGGTCCGCGCCCGCGCCCTCGTCAAGCAGCAGGTTGCGCATTGTCTGGAAGGCCGAGGTCTTCTGCCCTTCGGGATCGATCCGGATCACGCCGTACTGGACCGCGTGCGACTCGTCGGTCAAGACGCCGCGCACGAGCAGTTCGCTGCTGGCGTTGACGCCGTTGTGGTGCTGGCGGGTGATGTGCTCGATGTGCTGGCGTCCGCGGCCGGCGAAAACGCCGTGCAGGTCGGCGTGCCCGCCGGGCTGATCAAGCTCAAGGTCGATCCGCTGTTTGTCGAGGTCCGCGCCGATCGAGACGGAGTTGTAGCGCAGTTGGGCGTCGCGCCCGACCTCGGCGACGGCGGTGGTCAGCGCCGCGGTGTCGTGGCTCCAGCGTTGGACCATGGCGAACTGCACGTTGGCGGCGGCTGCGGAGGCGAGCTCAACGGTGTGGTGGACGAACGGCGCCGTTCCGTCGTCGCGGAGGTCGCCGGACGGCCCCGCGCCAGCCTCGATTACGGAGACGGCGCTTTCGCGGTCGGCCGCGATCAGCGTGTAGGCCCAGAGGTCCGAGCCGTCGCCGGGCTGCGAGGTGAGATGAAAGATCGAGTGGTCGATCTGCACGCCGGGCGGGATGTAGCAGAACATGCCCTGGGTCCAGAGCGCGGCGCCGAGCGCACCGTAGCGGTCGAAGGAGGGCGCGTGCGTGCTGCCCAGCCAGCGCTGCACCAGTTGGGGATGCTCGCGCGCGGCCTGGGAGAGCGGCGCGAGCAGCACGCCGGCCTCGGCCAGGTCGGGGCGCAGTTCGGCGTCCACGCCGTGCCCGCCCACGTGGTAGAGCAGTCCGGCGTGCGCGTGCGGCGCGAAGATGTGCTCGGGGACGGCGCCGTTGGCGGGCGTCGGGGGCGCGGCTGCGACGCGGCGCGGCAGGCGCGCTTGCGGCGTGCGCCGCCACTCCTCTTCTTTGCCCGACGGCCAGGGCGTCTCCAGCGCACGCCGCAGCGCCTGCTGACGCCAGTCGCGCAGCCAGGCAGGTTCGCTGAGCGTGTGGCTGATCGCGTCGACGCGGTCGGCCAGCCCGGCGGGCAAGTCGGCGGAGGGATCGTCGGTCGGTGCGAGGGTGAGCGCGGCGTCGCTCATGAGGTCGCGCTTTCCAGGTTGGGGCGGCGGCGTTGCTCTGGGTTAGCCAATCGCGCCGTCCATCTGTAGCTCGATCAGGCGGTTCATCTCGACGGCGTACTCGAGCGGGAGCGACTTGATGATCGGCTCGACGAAGCCGTTGACGATCATCTTGGTCGCCTCTTCCTCGCTCAGCCCGCGCGCCATCAGGTAGAAGAGCTGCTCCTCGCCGACCTTGGAGACGGTCGCTTCGTGGCCGATGTCCACCTGCTTCTCGTCGATTTCCATCGTCGGGTAGGTGTCGGAGCGGGAGTGCTCGTCGAGCATCAGGGCGTCGCAGCGGACATTGGAGCGGCAGTGTTCGGCGCCTTCGTAGACCTTGAGCAGGCCGCGGTAGGTGGAGCGCCCGCCGTCCATCGAGAGGCTCTTGCTGGTGATCACGGAGGTGGTGTGGGGCGCGGCGTGGACGATCTTTGCGCCGGCGTCCTGATGCTGGCCCTGGCCTGCGGAGGCGATCGAGAGCACCTCGCCGTGCGCGCCGGGCTCCATCAGGTAGACGGCGGGGTACTTCATCGTCAGCTTGCTGCCGAGGTTGCCGTCGACCCAGGTCATCACGGCGTCGCGCTGGGCGACGGCGCGCTTGGTGACCAGGTTGTAGACGTTGTTGGACCAGTTCTGGATCGTGGTGTAGCGCACGTTGGAGCCGGGCTTGCAGATGATCTCGACGACCGCGCTGTGCAGCGAGTCGGACGAGTAGATCGGCGCGGTGCAGCCCTCGACGTAGTGGACCGACGCACCCTCGTCGGCGATGATCAGGGTGCGCTCGAACTGCCCCATGTCTTCGGAGTTGATCCGGAAGTAGGCCTGGAGCGGGATGTCGACCTCGACGCCGGGCGGCACGTAGATGAAGGAGCCGCCGGACCAGACGGCGGTGTTGAGCGCGGCGAACTTGTTGTCGTTGGGCGGGATCACGGTGGTGAAGTACTCGCGCACCAGGTCGGGATGCTCGCGCAGCGCCTGATCGGTGCCGAGGAAGAGCACGCCCTTCTCTTCCAGGTCCTCGCGGATGTTGTGGTAGACGACCTCGGAGTCGTATTGCGCGCCGACGCCGGCCAGCAGCCCCTGCTTCTCGGCCTCGGGGATGCCCAGCTTGTCGTAGGTGTCCTTGATGTAGTCGGGCACGTCCTCCCAGGAGGACTCGTCGCGGTCGGTGGCGCGGACGTAGTAGTGGATGTCGTTGAAGTCGATGTCGCCCAGCTCGCCGCCCCATTCGGGCATGGGGCGCGAGTTGAAGTGGTCAAGCGCCTTGAGCCGCAGCCCGCGCATCCAGTCGGGCTCCTCCTTGATGTCGGAGATCGTGTTCACGACATCGGCGCTGAGGCCCTTGGGCAGCTTGACCAGCGCCTCCACATCGTCGTGGAAGCCGAATTCGTATTCGCTGCGGGGCGTGACCGGGGCGGTCTGCGCGGTGGTCATGCGGTCACCAGTCCTTCCTGACGCGCCTTGGCCTGGAAGAAGGGCTCGTAGCCGTCGGCTTCGAGTCGTTCCGCGAGGCCGGCGTCGCCGGATTCGACGATTGTGCCGTCGATTAGCACGTGTACGTGGTCGGGTTGCACGTAGTGCAGGATGCGCTGGTAATGGGTGATCAGCAGGATCGCGTTGTCTTCCGAGTGGAAGGCGTTGATCCCCTCGGAGACGATCCGCAGCGCGTCGATGTCGAGGCCGGAGTCGGTCTCGTCCATGATCGCGACCGCGGGCTGGAGCAGGCCGAGTTGGAGGATTTCGGCGCGCTTCTTCTCGCCGCCGGAGAAGCCGTCGTTGACATAGCGGCGGACGAACTGCTCGTCGATTTGAAGCTCGCCGAGTACCTGGTTGAGCGTCTGGCGGAACTCGCGCACAGGGATTTCCTCGCCGCGCCGGGCGCTCATCGCGCGGCGCAGGAAGTTGATCATTGAGACGCCCGGCACATCGGTGGGGTACTGGAAGGCGAGGAAGAGGCCGGCGCGGGCGCGCTCATCGGGCGCGAGCTCGAGCAGGCTGTCGCCGCTGAGCCGGATGTCGCCGCCGTTGACGGTGTAGCGCGGGTGCCCCATCAGCGTGTTGGCGAGGGTGCTTTTGCCCGAGCCGTTGGGGCCCATGATCGCGTGGACCTCGCCGGGGCGCAGGGTGAGCGAGAGGCCGTTGACGATTTGGATGTCGTCTACGGCCACGCGCAGGGCGTCGATCTCGAAGAGCGGAGCTGTCATGCGCTCGCGCCGCCTCTCTGTTGCTGTCGTGTGTGGAAGTTCACGTGCGTGTCAGACCGCCTGCTGTTCGGGCGCGACGGGATGCAGCGGAATGACGTACTCGCAGCCCGGATCGCCGTCGGCGAGCCGGCCGGTCTGTTCGACGGTCCGGCCGACGAGCTTTTCGATGGTCAGCCGGTCGGCTTCGCAGACGCAGTCGCTGGCGGCGGCCGCGCCGATGTAGGGGCAGGCGTTGTTGACCAGGTGGATGCCGTCCTCGCCGCGCTCCCAGCTGTCGAGGATGCCCTCCGGACGCAGCGCATCAACAACGTCGTCGACGCGCTGCTCAATGCTGCCCTCATGGACCTCCTCGCGGTGCGCCTCAGCGACTTGGGTAGCCAGCGCGTCGGAGAGCGCCTGCGGGGGAATGCGCAGGCGCACCATCTCGGCGAGCAGCCGCTCGGTCAGCTGGGGCGTGCGGTCGCGCACGGCGCGGACACCCTCGTCGGTCGCGCGGTAGAGGTAGGAGGGGCGGCCCGGCCCGCGCCGCAGCGCCTCGATCTCCAGCAGCCCCTCGGCTTCCAGGCGATCGAGGTGCCGCCGCACGGTCGCGTCGGAGATGCCGACCACGCCGCTCAGCGCGGCGACGGTCGCGCCGCCCATGTCGACGACGCGCCGCAGCAGGACGGATCGGGTGTCGCTCGGTCGCACGGCTCCAACCTCTCCCCTCTCAGTGGAGTTTATCACTCTCAATTGTCGGAAAGGATCGCAACCCCCACGGCAGCGCAAGCCGCGCTACATCCGAGCGCCGTCTTCGCCAGTGCCGTCGTCGCCGCCGGCGCTTACCGAGGCGCGGCGGGGGAGGGGGATGAGGACGGTGCGGTCCAGGTCGGGGTGCGGCTGGACGGCGAAATCGAGGCCGAAGACGGGGCGCAATACGTCGGGGTCGAGCGCGGCGCGGGGGGCGTCGCAGCAGACCAACTCGCCGCGGTGCAGCACGGCGACGCGGTCGGCATAGGCGGCGGCCAGGTTGAGGTCGTGCAGCACGGCGACGATCGCCGCGCCCTCCGCCGCGAGCTCGTGCAGTAGGTCCAGCACCAGATGCTGATGGCGTGGATCGAGGTGCGCGGTGGGTTCGTCGACGACCAGAATCGGCGTTTCCTGCGCGAGCACGCGGGCCAGGGTGACGCGCGACTGCTCGCCGCCGGAGAGGGTGGGGTAGGCGCGCGGCGCGTATTCGCGGGTGGCGGTCAGGCGCATCACGTTGTCGGCCAGCTGCGCGCCGTGCTCGCGCTCGCCGCGTTCGCCCTCCCAGGGCGCGCGGCCCATCCGCACCACTTCGCGAGCGGTGAAGAGGAAGGGCAGATGGCTGCTCTGGGGCATCACCGCGCGGCGGCGGGCCAGCTCGCGCGCCGAGTACTCGGCGATCGGGCGGCCGTCGATCTCCACGCGCCCGGCGGCGGGCTGCGCGTCGCCGGCCAGCAGCCGCAGCAGCGTAGTTTTGCCCGCGCCGTTGGGCCCGACGATCGCGACCAGCTCGCCGCCGTGAATGTCGAGGCTCACACCGCGCAGCAGATCCTTGCCGTCGACGGTGTAGTCGACGGCGACGGCGCGCAGCGCGGCGACCTCCGGCGCGTTCATCGCTTGCGGACCTCCAACCCGTCTCACAGCGCGACGGCCGGGACGGCTAGACCTCGATCGTCATTCCGTCATATGCCGCCGCGACGCTACCGGCAAACGCCGCCTGCGCCTGCGCGTGGATCGCTTCGCGGTCGCTGTCGAACCAGAAGTGGGTCAGCACGAGCCGCCCGACCCCGGCGCCGCGTGCCAATTCCACGGCTTGCAACGCGGTCAGGTGGCCGCGCACCGGGCCGTCTTCGGGTTCATCCAGCGTTGCTTCGCAGAGCATCAGGTCCGCGCCGCGCGCCAGCGCCGCGACGGCCTCGCTGGGCGCGGTGTCGCCGCTGTAGACGAGCGAGCGCGAGCCTTCGATTCGCACGGCGTAGCCGGGGACATAATGCACGCCCTCCGCGAACCGCGCCGTGACGCTCTCTCCCAGCGTCAATGATCCGCCGGCGGCGTACTCCTCAACGACGAAGGTGTTTTCCAGGAAGTCGGGCGGGAAGCAGACGGCGGAGAGCACTTCGGCGAAGGTGGTGCGTCCGCCGGGCGGCAGATGCAGTCGCACCCGCCGCTCCCGCAGACCGGCCATGTCGCGGGTTAAACGGAAGCGCAGCGGCAGCACATCGATGAAGTGATCGGCGTGCATGTGGGAGATGATGATGTGGTCAATGTCGGCGTCGGGGCGGCGTTCGAGGAGCGCGGCGGCGACGCCGTGCCCGCAATCGAGCAGCACGCGCACGCCGCGGTCTTCGAGCAGGTAGCCGGAGCAAACGCCGCCCGCCGGTGGGCAGGCCGCGCCCGAGCCCAATACAGTGAGATGCATCGCGCCCCGTTTCGCCCAATTCGCTTCGGTGCGCCCAGTTGCGCCCGGCGGCGGTCCGCCTGTGGTGTAAAGCTTAGGCAATGCGCGACGATTTGAACCCGGCGGAGGATCGCAGCAGGCGACGTAGGCGACGGAACGGAGCGCGCGGCCTCTGTGAGGGCTGCCGCTGGGCGCGCGAGATCGTGAGCGGGCGCGGCTCCGTCTTCCTGCTCTGCGGGCGGCATCAGAATGATCCGCGTTTCGCCAAGTACCCTCCGCTACCAGTGCTCGCCTGCGCGGGGTTCGAGCCGCCCAATGAGCCGCGGGGGTACGAGGAACACCGGGAGCAACCATGACGCCGACCAGCCCGCACTGGCTGCGCAGCTTTTCGGATGTCGCCTGGCGGCTGCTGGTCGTGGCGGGCTTCCTGATTCTGCTCGGCCTGGCCGTGGCGCGGTTGCGGCTGATCTTCCTGCCGCTGCTGGCGGCGATCATCCTGGCCACGGCGCTGCTGCCAGTGAAGCGCGCGTTGTGTCGGCGCGGTTGGCCCAACACACTGGCCACGATCGTCGTGGTGGGCGGCGCGGCGCTGGCGCTGATCGGCGTCGGCGCGGCGGCGGCCGCCACGGTGGTGAGCGACTACAACGAGCTCAACCTCGACATCGAAAACGGCTTCACCCGGCTCTTCGAGAGCGCCGCCGACACGCTGGGTGTATCGCAGGAGCAGGTCGACGACGCGCTCGACAACATCCTCAACGCGGTGCGCGGCAACGCCGGCACGCTGGCCGGCGGGCTATTCAGCGGGGTGCTGGTGCTGGCCGAGGTGGTGGCGGGCGCGGCGCTGATGATCGTGCTGCTCTTTCTGATCGTGAAAGACGCCGAACAGATGCAGCGGGCGATCGCCCGCCGCCTGCGGCGCGGCAGCCGACGCGGCTTCCTCGAGCTGAGCACATCGATCTGGACCACGCTCGGCGGCTACTTCCGCGGGATGCTGGCGGTGGCGCTGATCGACGGGGTGCTGATCGGCATCGGGTTGGCGATCATCGGCGTACCGTTCGCGCTGGCGCTGGGCGTGCTGACGTTCTTCGGCGCGTTCATCCCGGTCGTCGGCGCGCTGCTCGCGGGCGCGGCGGCGGTGCTGGTCGCGCTGGCGACGGAGGGCACGGGCGCGGCGATCGGCGTGGGCGTGCTGGTGCTGGCCGTGCAGCAGCTCGAGGGCAACTTGCTCGCGCCGATGATTTTGGGGCGCGCCGTCTCGCTGCACCCGGCGGTGATCCTGATCGCGGTGGCGGTCGGCGGCGCGCTGTGGGGCATCTTGGGAGCGTTCGTGGCGGTGCCGGTGGCGACGGTGGCGGTGACGCTGCTGGATCACTACACGGCGCGCCGCATCGCCGATGCCGGTCCGTGACTGGGTCTCAGTCTCAGCTGTCAGTCCCAGCTGGGCTTTGAGGGGGTCGATGCGCCGGTCGCCAGTTCGCGGTCGTGGGGGGCGTTGGCGCGCGCGCCGCGGAAGTCGCGGAACGGGCCGTCGCGCCATTCGAGCGCGCCCTTGAGGCCGTCGCGGGCGACGCGCTCGCGCCATTCGCCGGCCTCGGGGCGGTGCTTGCTCATCGCCTCAACATCGGTGCCCGAGATCATCGCCGTTTTGTAGCCCTGGATTTCGTAGGCGCGGTTGACGGAGCGCTTGGAGTACATCAGCAGGTGGTTGTCGATGTGCCCCATCCGCGCGGCGAACTCCTGGGTGAACTCGTTGAGGTCGTCGGCGGGCAGGCAGTAGTTGGCCCAGCCCCAGCGGTACATGTCGGCGCCGGAATGGGGGTCGCCGAGGTAGGCGAACTCGCGGGCCTTGGCCTGGGGCAGATGCCAGGGCGCCCACATCGCGTCCATCGTGCCCATCGCGCGCACGGGCGGGTAGCCGACCTGGCAGTCTTCGGCGATGATCCGCAGGTCGCAGGCGGAGGCCAGCTCGGTCGCGCCGGCCAGGCAGTAACCGTGGACCTGCGCGATCACCGGCTTGGCCAGCTCCCAGATGATGAAGTTGCCCATCACCGCATGGCGCGACCAGTCGTAGTGCTGCGGATGCGTGGTGCCGGTGTCGGGCAGCCGGGTCCACTCGTTGACATGCGGGCTCTCGGAGGGCGAGGGCTGGAGGTCGTAGCCGGCGGAGAAGGCGCGGCCTGCGCCCTTGACCACGACTACGCCGATCTCGGCGTCGGCCTCGGCGCGCTTGAGCGCGTGGAACAGCTCACCGCGCAGCTCGTTGGAGAGCGCGTTGAGCTTCTCCGGACGGTTGAGCGTGACGGTTGCCACGCGGTTGTCGGTCTCGTAGAGGATGAATTCGTAGCTCATGGCGGCTCCAGTGGGACCATCGGAGTTTGCTGACTCGGCGAGTATAGAGCCGCCTGCTGTTACCCTCGCCGCAGCTTGCAGCGAAAGAACGCTCGATGCCCGCTGAATCGCCCGTCCTCTTTGAAGTCTCCGACCGCATTGCGACGGTCACGCTCAATCGTCCTGAAGCGATGAATGCGCTGGATCCGGAGACGATCGCGGCGCTGGCGGAGGCGTGGGCGGAGATCCGCGACAACCCCGAAATCTGGACGGCGATCGTGACCGGCGCGGGCGATCGCGCCTTCTGCGCCGGCGCGGACCTGAAGAAGACGATCCCCAACCGCCCCGATCAGGGCGCCTGGCAAGCTTTTCAGCCGAGCGCCCGCAACATGATCGACGACGGCGTGCAGATCTGGAAACCGATCATCGCCGCAGTCAACGGCTACTGCCTGGCGGCGGGGGTGACGCTGCTCAGCGCCTGTGACATTCGGATCGCCTCCGAGCGCGCGCAGTTCGGCCTGCCGGAGGTGCGCTGGGGCATTCTGCCGACATTGGGCGCGACGCAGCGCCTGCCGCGCCAGCTGCCCTGGGCGGTAGCGATGGAGCTGCTGCTGCTGGGCGAGCGGATGACCGCGCAGCGCGCCTACGAATGCGGGCTGATCAACCGCGTCGTCCCGCACGACCGCGTGATGCAGGAGGCGCGCGCCGTCGCCGAGCGGCTGACCGCCGGCCCGCCGCTGACCCAGCGGGCGATCAAGGAGGCCGCGCAGCGCGGCCTCTCGCTGCCGCTTGAGGAGGGCATCCGACTCGAAGCGTTGCTCTCGCAGCAGGTGCGGCGCACGGAAGATTTCGTCGAGGGCCCGCGGGCCTTCGCGGAGAAACGCGAACCCAACTACCGCGGCCGCTGATTCCCGCTCGGGGGCGGGAATGACGGAGAACAAGTCGGGAATGACAGAGAACAAGTAAGGAGCGAGCACGATGCGACTGAGTTTTGGCGCGCAGATCCCGGGCAATCAGACCGACTGGTCGCTGATGCGCGATGTGGCGCAAACGATGGACGCGACGCGCTGGAGCAGCGCCTGGACCTACGACCACTTCGTGCCGCCGCTGGTCTTCATGGACGAGACGGGCGACTCGCTGGAGGGCTGGATGACGCTGGCGGCGATCGGCGAGGCGACGAGCGCGCTAATGCTCGGCACGCTGGTCAGCGGCGTGACCTACCGCAATCCGGGGCTGGTCGCCAAGATGACGGCGACGCTCGATCACAACACGCGCGGGCGAGCGATTCTGGGCATCGGCGCGGCCTGGCACGAGCGCGAGCACGCCGCTTATGGCTGGGACTTCCCGCCGCTTAAAGAGCGCTCGGACCGCCTGGAAGAATCGGTCGAACTGATCCGCGCGCTCTTTCACGCCGAGGGGCCGGTGGATTACCGGGGTGAGTACTACCGGCTCGACAACGCGCCGTTCGCGCCGCGCGTCCACCCCGATCACGCGGGCGGCTTCATCCAGATCATGCTGGGCGGCAACGGCGAGAAGCGCACGCTGCGCACGCTCGCCCGCCACGGCGACATCTGCAATGTGCGCGGCACGCCGGAGGAGGTCGAGCGGCTGATCGGCGTGATCCACAAGCACTGCGAGGACGCGGGGCGCGATCCGTCGGAGATCGTTCTGACCACGGTGATGCGGCCGGCGCTGGTCACCGAACCGCCCAAGATCGATCGTCTGCGCGAGATCCACGGCGCGGGGATGAGCGACGCGGACAAGGCGCGCCTGCCGATCGGCCCGCCCGATCATCTGATCCGGACCTTCGAGGCCTACGAGGCGATCGGCGTCACGGGCTTCGTGTTCGAGTCGATCCCCAACAACCCGAAGCTCTACGAACAGTTCGACGAGCAGGTGCTGGCCGCCTTCGACTAAGGGCTGCCGCCTCGCTCCGAGCGCGGCCGGAAAGGCGCTGCCGCAATGGCGAAACTCCTGTTGACGCTGCTGGCGGGCATCGCGCTCGGCGCGCTGGCGGTGGGCGCGGCCTGGTCCACCGGGATGCTGGGCGGCGAGGTGCGCGTCGCGGTGCAACGGTTGGAGGACGGGCGCTCGGAAGTGGCCGTGCAGTTCCGCCAGCCCGACGGCTCCTGGGGCGAGCGCGTCCTGCCGGAACAACGCTTCGTGCCCGCCAGCGCCCAAACCGGGCGCTGGCTCAGCAGCAGCGCGGTATCCGTGCCTGCCGCCGGCGCCGAGCCGCTGACGATCGGCTATCTCGGCGACTACACCGGCCCGGTCGCCGAGTTCGGTCCCGTGCTCGAGCGCGCCGCGCGGCTGGCGATCAAGCATCTCAACCAGGGCGGCGGCGTGCTGGGGCGCGAGGTGCGGCTGGTGACCGGCGACACCGGGCTCGATACGGCGCGCTCCGTCGAACAGGCACGCCGGATGGTCGATGCGGAGGGCGTCCACGCGCTCGTCGCCACACTCGCCACCGAGCAGGTCACCACTGTCGCCGAAACGGTCGCCGCGCCCAACCGCATCCCGATCATCTCGCCTACCGCCACCGCCGTGGCGCTGGGCGCGGCCGATGACGACGACTTCCTCTTCCGCACCACGATCTCCGACGCCGCGCAGGGCGCCGTACTCGCGCAGCTCGCCGCCGACGAGGGCTACACCAACGTCGGCGTCCTCTACATCGACGATCCCTACGGGCAGGGACTCTCGGAAACGTTCCTCGACGACTGGGGCGATGTGGGGACGGGCGTCTCGATCGCCATGCCAATCCAGGGCGGCAAGCTGTCCTACCGCGAGCAGCTGGCGCAGCTGGCCGGCGCGAGCGCTGATGTGCTGGTCGCGATCGCTTATCCGAGCGACGCTGCGATCTTCGTCGCCGAGGCGCTCGACGACGAGCTCTTCGACCGCTTCCTGTTCGTCGACGCCACGCGCAGCCAGACGCTGCTTGATGCAGTGGGCGCAGAGCGGCTCGACGGGATGAAGGGCACCGCGCCGACGAGCGATCCCGACAGCGCTTCGCTAGCCGCCTTCAACGCCGCCTGGCAGGCCGAATACGGCGAGTTGCCCGCGCTCGCGTTCGCGCACGAGACCTACGACGCGGTGATCACACTCGCGCTCGCCACCGTCGCAGCCGGCTCCACCGACGGCGCGGCAATGCGCGATCAGCTGCGGGATGTCGCCTGCGAGGGCGGCACGATCTTCAACGCCGGTTCGGCCGGCGTCGCGGCCGCGCTGCGCGCGCTGCGTAACGGCGAAGTGATCAACTACGAGGGCGCGGCCGGATCGCTCGATTGGGACGACAAGGGCGACATCGAGAACGGCCACATCGGCATCTGGCGCTACGCCGACGGCGGCATCGAGGAGCTCAGTGTGCAGCTTGTCAAACTGACCGACGCTCACTAGCTGCTCACTCAAGGCCGCGTGTGAGATACGCTCTGCCCATACGCCCGCGGGGGCGGCTCGCGGTCGCGCGCGTCGGCGCGCACGCATGCCGTCAGAGGGCACTCAGGAGGGAATGAGATGACACGAACGATTCGAAGCGCCGCGCGGCGGCTCGGCCTGCGCGCCGTAGCCGTGGCCGCGCTGCTCGCGCTGACGGCCGGCCTGTTCGCGGCCTGCGGCGACGACGACGAACAGCAGCAGCAAGTCGCCCAGCAGCCGACCGAGCAGCCGCAACAGCAGGCGCAGCCCGCGCCCGCGCCGGCCGCTCAGCAGCAGGACGAGCCGGCCGACGCAAGCGAGCCGCTCAAGATCGCCTTCCTGGCGGACTACTCCGGCGCGATTGCGGAGTTCGGCCCCGCCATCGAGACCGGCGTGCAGCTGGCGATCAAGCACCTCAACGACGCGGGCGGAGTGTTCGGCCAGGATGTGCAGCTGATCACCGGCGACACCGGCCTCGACGCCACCCGCGCGGTGGAAGAGGCGCGCCGCCTGATCGAGGTTGAGGGCGCGCACGCGATCGTCGGCCCGCTCGCCAGCGGCATCACCCTCGCCGTTGCGGAATCGGTGACCGGTCCGGCCAACATCCCCACCATCTCGCCCTCGGCCACCTCGCCACAGATCACGCTGGCCGACGACAACGGCTTCCTCTTCCGCAGCACCGTCTCCGACGCGGCGCAAGGCCCCGTGCTGGCGCAGCTGGCGGTTGATGAGGGCTACTCCAACGTCAGCGTCATGTACGTGGACAACGCCTACGGGCAGGGCCTCGCCGAAGCGTTCCTCGATTCGTGGGGCGGCGAGAGCGTCAGCGTCGCCTACGCGGAGGGCCAGACCACCTACCTCGCGGAGTTGCAGAACATCGCCGGCGCGGACGGCGAAGTGCTGATCGCGATCGGCTACCCGACCGAGGCGCAGGTCTACGTCCGCGAGGCGATCGAAAACGGCCTCTTCGACACGTTCTTGTTCGTGGACGGCACCAAGAGCCAGGATCTGATCGACACAATCGGGCAGGGTTACCTGAACGGGATGAAGGGCACCGCGCCCGCCAGCGGTCCGGAGAGCGACTCGCTGCGGGAGTTCAACGCCGCCTACGAAGCCGAGTACGGCGAGCTGCCGTCGATCCCGTTCGTGCGCGAGGCCTACGACGCGGCAGTCGCGATCGGCCTGGCCGCGGCCAGCGCCGGCTCGACCGACGGTGTGCGTCTGCGCGACCATCTGCGCGAGGTGGCGGCTCCGGACGGGATGACCATCTCGGCCGGCGCGGACGGCGTCGCCGCTGCGCTTGCGGCGCTCGAAGCCGGCAACGAGATCAACTACGACGGCGCAGCCACAACAGTCGATTGGAACGCCGCGGGCGACGTGACGACCGGCTTCATCGGCGTCTGGCAGTTCGCCGGCGGCGGCATTGAGGAACTCAGCGTCCAGGCCATTGACCTCGGCGCGGGCGCGAGCGTCGCAGTCCCCCGGCAGCGCCCCACCCCCGACGACGGATCCTCCGACGAGGGACCGATCGTGATCGCCTGGCTGGCCGACTACAGCGGTCCGCTGGCCGAGTACGGGCGCGAGATGGGCAACGGCGCGCAGCTTGCGGTGGACCACATCAACGCCGCCGGCGGCCTGCTCGGCCGCAGCGTCGTGCTGGTCACCGGCGACACCAACACCGACCCGACGCGCGCCGTCGAAGAGGCGCGGCGACTGGTCGAGGTGGAGGGCGCGGTCGGCATCGCCGGCCCCGTCGCCAGCTCGACCACGCTGCCCGTGGGCGAGTCGATCTGCGGCCCGCTCAGCGTGCCCTGTGTGACGCCGGCCGCGACCTCGCCGCAGCTCAGCCTGGCCGACGACGACGGCTTCCTCTTCCGCGCGACGATTTCCGACGCCGCGCAGGGACCGGTGCTGGGCATGCTGGCGGAGGATGAGGGCTACCAGCGCGTCGGTGTGCTCTACCGCGACGACCCTTACGGCCAGGGCCTGGCCGAGGCCTTTGCCGCCGCCTTCAGCGGCGAAGCCAACCTGGTCTCCTACCAGCCTGTCGCGCAGCCCAGCTATCTCGCAGAGCTGCAGCGCGCCGCCGAGGGCGGCGCGGAGGCGCTGGTCGTGATCGCCTTCGAGGAGGCGCAAGTCTTCATCCGCGAGGCGCTCGAGCAGGGCCTCTTCGACGAGTTCATCTTCGTCGACGGCAGCAAGAGCCAGGATTTGATCGACGCGATCGGCGCGGAGTATCTGGAGCAGATGAAGGGTACCGCGCAGGCGCCGGGCCCGGAGACGCCCTCGCTGGCGGCCTGGCAGGACGCCTACCGCAACGCCTACGGCGATCTGCCCGCGCTGCCCTTCGTGGCCGAGTCCTACGACGCGGCGATGGTGCTGATGCTGGCGATTGAGGCGGCCGGCAGCACCGACGGCGCGGCGATCCGCGACGCGCTGCCGATGGTCTCCTCGCCGGGCGGCGAGATCGTGATCGCCGGCTCGGCCGGCGTGGCCGCCGGTCTCACCGCGCTGCGCGCCGGCAGCGACATCAACTACGAGGGCGCCGCCACCACGCTCGACTGGAACGCGGTCGGCGATGTCACCTCCGGCTACATCGGCATCTGGCAGTACGCGGGCGGCGACATCGAGGAGCTCGAGGTCATCCCCTTCTCGCTCGACTGAGCCGCGCCGCAGCCATCGCGCTCAGCAACGCAGCCCCGCTCCGGCGGGGCTGCGTCATGTCCTCCAACCTCCGTCATTCCCGCTCCCAAGCGCCCCCCGCTCAGCCGTCCTCCGCAGCGGCCGGCCGCTGCTCCGGTTTCTTCCGCACAAAGCGGCTCACCCTGGCCTGTTCGGCGAGCAGGCCCTGCGGACGCCAGAGCAGGAAGATCACGATCAGCGCGCCGATGATCAGCTGACGCACCTGGAAGACCCGTGCGCCCAGCCAGTCGGGCAGGCTCTCCTGGAAGAGCGGCACGCCGAACCAGAAGAAGCCCACAGCCAGCGCGCCGAGCAATACGCCCTTGTGATTGCCGCTGCCGCCCACGATCAGCATCGTCCAGACGAAGAATGTGCCGATCACGTTGGAAAAGCCGCCGGGCGCGACGCTCTTGATCTCGTGCGCGTAGAGCCCGCCGGCCAGGCCCATCAGCACGCCGCCCAGCACGAACGCCTGAATGCGGAAGGCGACCGTGTTCTTGCCCGAGGCGCGGGCGGTGTCCTCGTTGTCGCGCACCGCCCGCAGTACGCGGCCCCAGGGCGACGCGCCTGCGCGAGAGACGAGCCAGTAGACGAACGCCACGAACAGCAGCGCGACGACCAGCGCGAACCAGCGGTAGTCCTCGCCGGGCGTGATCTTGTCGGCGATGTCTTCAAGGAAGCGCGGCAGCCCGTTCAGCCCCCGTGCGCGGTTGACCAGGCCGTCCACGGAGTTGGCGATGCTGCGCAGGATGGCGGCTACGCCGATCGTCATGATCGCCAGAAAATCGTCGCGCAGGCGCAGCATCGGGATGCTCAGCAGCAGCGCCAGCACGCCGCCGGCGACCGCCGCCATCAGCCAGCCGACGATCACCGGCGCGCCCCAGCCGCCGATGTAGCTCTCCAACGCCTGCGGCGGGTCGAGCGTGAAGATCGCGGAAGCGTAGGCGCCGGCCATGAAGAAGGCGGCGACGCCGAAGTTGAGGATGCCCGCGCTCCACTGTGTGTTCAGCGCCAGCGCCAGAATCGCGAAGAACGAAACGGTCGTGAGGAAGCCGACGGTCCAGTTGACCGCGCCGCTGAACGTGACGAGCGTGGGGAACAGCTCTTCAAACGGCATTAGGCGTCCCGTCCGAACAGCCCGCGCGGGCGCAGCAACAGCACGGCGGTGACGATGACGAAGGGGATCGCGGGCTTGAAGCCCGTATCGATCCAGCGCGTCGAGACCTCCTGACTGACTCCGACGACCAGCCCGCCGACCAGCGCACCACCGGGGCTGCCGATGCCGCCCAGAATCGCGGCAGCGAAGAGCGGCAGCAGCAGCACGAAGCCGGAGTCGAAGCGCACCTCGGTCTGGATGCCCAGCATCGTCCCCGCCAGCGCCGCGAGCAGCCCGCCGAGCGCCCAGGTGCCCAGGCGCACGCGATCGGTGCGGATGCCGCTGGCCTCGGCTAGCTCAGGGTTATCGGCGGTGGCGCGCATCGCCTTGCCGAAGCGCGTGCGATAGAGCAGCAGGTAGACGCCCACGCCGATCACCAACGTGAGCGCGATGATGAAAATCTGGTCGGGCTTGATCCGGATGCCTTCGGTGATCTCGATCGCCTTGTGGATGCCCGGCACAAAGCGGAAGTTGCTCGGACCCCAGATCAGCTGCACCAGCGCGCGGAGCATGATCCCGATCCCCAGCGAGGCGATCGCGAAGACGAAGAAACTGCCGCCGCGCCGTCTCAGCCTGCGGTAGACGAGCAGCTCGAGCGCGAGCACAAGCCCGACCACGACCACGATCGCCAGCAACAGGCCGACCACCAACCCCCAGCCGAACGAGAGCGGTCCGAACGAGCCGCCCTGAAAGCCGAGGTTCGCGCCTTCAGCCGACACCACGAACAGCACGGCGAACATCGCCGTGGTCATGCTGTCGCCGTAAGAGAAATCGCCCACGCCGAGAATGCCGTAGATCAGCGTGACGCCGACCGCGCCGACGGCGATGATCGAGCCGACAATCCAGCCCACCAGGATCAGCTGCGCGATCTCTATGAGGCGCTCCCCTCGCGCGGCTCGCTCGCGGCTGCCGCCGCAGCGCCTTCGTCGTTCTCATCGTCGTCTTCGTCTTCGCCGCCGCGGCCGAGGAAGAGGCGGCCCACATCGCCGCTGCTCAGCATCTCCTCAGCTGGCGCGTCGAGCGCTTTCTCGCCGTTGACCATCACCACCCCGCGATCGGACCAGCGCAGCGCCTCGGTCGCGTTCTGCTCGACCAGCAGCACGCCCACCCCGCCCTCGTGGACATTGGCGACCAGTTCGAAGATCTCGACCCGCGCCGCCGGCGAGAGGCTGGCGGTGGGCTCGTCGAGACAGAGCAGCTGCGGATCGAGCATCAGCGCGCGGGCGATCGCCAGCATCTGGCGCTGCCCGCCGGAGAGTCGACTGGCGCGCTCGCGCGGGCGCTCGCGCAGCGCGGGGAACATCTCCAGCACCTGATCGATCCGCTGCTCCAGATCGCCGTGCCGCCGGTAGCCGCCCATTTCCAGATTTTCGCGGATCGAGAGCGAGGCGAACACGTTCTCGCGCTGCGGCACGTAACCCGCGCCGGCCGCCACCATCCGTGGCGCGTCCAGATCGCTCACGTCCTCGCCGCCCAGGTAGCGCTCGCCCTCGATGTAGGGCAGCGCGCCCATCAACCCCTTGATCAGCGTCGACTTGCCCGCGCCGTTGGGCCCGATGATCGTGACGATCTCGTCGGCGCGCATCTCCAGATCGACATCGTGGATGATGTCGATCCCGGAGACGTAGCCGGCGGTCAGGCCGCGAATCCGCACCAGCGGCGCGACGCCGTTCGGGATTTGCGCGTTCGGTCCGTTCAGCTCACTCATGATGCGCGCCCCGCAGATAGGCGACCTCGACCTCGGGGTTGGCGAGCACATCGTCGGCTGCGCCCACATCGAGCACCTTGCCCTGCGCCATCACCACCACCGGATGACAGAGGTCGCGCACCAGCTCGAGATTGTGCTCGATGATCAGGAAGGTGATGCCGAATTCCTCGCGGAAGCGGCGGATGTCGTCGCTGATCCGCACCAATAGCGACGGATTAACGCCCGCCGCCGGCTCGTCGAGCAGGATCATCTGCGGGTGCGTCATCAGCGCGCGCCCCAGCTCGAGCAGCTTGCGCTGCCCGCCGGAGAGCGTGCCGGCCTGCGCGTAGGCCATCCGCTCCAGCGCGACCAGCTCCAGCACCTCGTGCGCCCGCTCCTCCAGCGCCTGCTCCTCGCTCCGCACCCGCCAGGGCGTCAGCCAGTTGCGCCAGACTTGCTCGCCGTGCTGATCCGACTCGGCCAGCATCACGTTCTCCAGCACCGTCATCGTCTCCAGCTCCTGCGGAATCTGGAACGTGCGCACCAGGCCGCGGCGGAAGACGCGGTGCGGCGCCATGCCGGTGATCTCCTCGCCGGCAAACCGCACACGCCCGCCGCTCGGCCGCAGAAAGCCCGCCAAACAGTTGAAGCAGGTCGTCTTGCCCGCGCCGTTGGGACCGATCAGCCCCGCGATCACGCCCCGCTCGATCGCGAAACTCGCGCCGTCCACCGCGCGCAGGCCGCCGAAATGGCGGGCCAGGTCCTCGACTTCCAGCAGCGCCGACATCGCGCCGACCGCCCGCTCAGCCCGGCGGCCAGGACAGCGCGCGACCGCCCAGCACATGCAGGTGCAGGTGATCGACCGTCTGCCCCGCGTCGGCCCCGACGTTGACCACCACCCGCCAGCCGCTTTCGACGATTCCCTCGCGCTGCGCCACCACCTCCGCCGCCTGGAGCAGATGCCCCAGCAACGCCGGATCCGCCTCGCCCGCCTCGTTCAGCCCCGCAATGCCCTCGCGCGGAATCACCAGCACATGCGTGGGCGCCTGCGGATTCAGATCGCGGAAGGCGACGCAGAGTTCGTCCTCATAGACCAGGTCGGCGGGAATTTCGCCGCGCACGATCGCCCCGAACACCGTCTCCGACGATCGCTCGCGCCGCTCCTGCGCTCCGGGGTCCGACATCCCGCATACCCTCCCCAGCCGTGACCAGCCGTGTCCGGCGCCGACCGCTACGCGCCTACGCTAGCAGCGCGGCTGACGCCTACCCAACAGGCGGATACCCTGCCCCCATGCCTGCCTCCATGAGCGCCCCCGCCGATCCCAACCTGGTGCTGATCCGCCACGGCCAGAGCGACTGGAACCGCCAAAACCGCTTCACCGGCTGGGTTGATGTCGACCTCAGCGACGCGGGCGTCGAAGAAGCGCGCGAAGCCGGCCGCCGGCTCGCCGCCGCCGGCCTCCGCTTCGACCGCGCTTGGACCTCCGTGCTCAAGCGCGCCATCCACACCCTCTGGCTCGTGCTCGACGAACTCGACGCCGCCTGGCTGCCCGTCGAGCGCCGCTGGCGGCTCAACGAGCGCCACTACGGCGCGCTACAGGGGCTGAACAAGGCGGAAACGGCGGCGCAGCACGGGGACGAGCAGGTGCAGATCTGGCGGCGCTCGTACGACATCCCACCGCCGCCGCTGGATGAGCGGGATCCGTCGCATCCGCGGCTCGACCGCCGCTACGCCGAGGCCGCCGCGCTGGGCCTGGTTCCGGCGAGCGAATCGCTGCGCGACACACTGGAGCGGGTGCTGCCGTGCTGGGAGCAGGAGCTCGCGCCGGCGCTGAAAGACGGCGAACGCTTGCTAATTGCGGCCCACGGCAACAGTCTGCGCGCGCTGGTCAAGCACATTGAGGGAATGGGCAACGCGGACATCAGCGAGCTGAATATTCCCACGGGGATGCCGCTGGCGTATGCGCTGGATGAGCGGCTCAATGTCCGGGCGCGGGGGTATCTGGGGGATGCGGCGGAAGTTGCAGCAGCGGCTGCGCAGGTGGCGGCGCAGGGGCGGGCGGGCGGGGGGTTGGAGGTGGGGCGGCCGACCCCCCAGTCGCTTCGCGACAGCCCCCTGCATAGGGGGGCGATTTCGGAGCGGACAGGCCCCGCGTGAGGCACGATGCCGGCCCCCCTCTGTATCTCCCCCCGCGACGGGGGGAGAAGGGAAAGGGGCAGGTCGCTGCGTGGAGGTTCAGGCGAGGACGGCTTCGCGGTATTGGCGGGCGGCGTTGATGTGGTCGTCGGTGTTTTCCAGGCCGGCGTTCATGGTCGCGATCGAGATGTGGGTCGCGCCGATCTGCTCCCAGCGTTCGAGGTGCGAGCGCCACAGCTCGGGGTTGCCGCCGCGGAACTGCGCCTGCGGTTCGACGCCGAACGCCGACGGATCGCGGCCCGCCTCGCGCAGGTAGCCGCGAATTCGCTCCATCTGCTCGGCCGCTTCCGGCGTGGGCGGCGTGACCGGAAACCAGCCGTCGCCGATCCGCGCGCAGCGGCGCAGCTGCGGCTCGGCCTGGCCGCCGAACCAGACCTCGATCGGGGCCGTTGGGCGCGGCGCGATGCCGGCGGCGGTGACTTTGTGGAATTCCCCGTCGAAGTTTACGACCTCTTCGGCCCAGAGACGGCGCATCAGCTCGACCTGCTCCTCTTGGCGCCGCCCGCGGTTGCGGAAGTTCTCGCTCAGCGCCTCGTACTCGACGTGATTCCAGCCGGAGCCGATGCCCAGCCGGAAGCGGTTGCCGGAGAGCACCGCGAGCTGCGCGACCTGTTTCGCGACGAGCGCGGTCTGGCGCTGGGGCAACACCACGACCGCGGTGGCCAGCTTCAGACGTTCGGTGGCGGCGGCGATGAAGCCGAGCGTGACGAAGATCTCGTGAAAGGGGGTGTCCTTTGTATAGGGTGCGCCGGCCAGATCGGTGTGGACGCTGATGTCCGCGCCCAGCACGTGGTCGTAGATCAGCAGATGCTCGAAGCCCATCGCCTCCACCGCCTGCGCGAAATCGCGGATCGCAGACGGATCCGCGTCGATCTCCGTCGTCGGCAGCACCGCCCCCAGTGTCAATTCCGTCGCCATGGTCCACGCTCCTCTCGTATGTCGTTGCCGTCTGTGAGGGTAGCCTGCACAGAGAATCGGAGGGGCGGATGCCTGTGAGAATTCTGATCGCGCTGCTGCTCGCCGCCGCACTGACGCTGGCCGCGTGCGGCGATTCCGACAATGCGCAGCCGGCGGCGCAAGAGCTGCAAGCCGCAGCACAGCAGGCAGAGCAGCAACAGACCCAGCCCGCAGCGCAAGCTCAAGCACAGACTGCGCAGACAGCGGCGAGCGACCAAGGGCCGCTCAGGATCGGCCTGCTGCTTGACTTTTCCGGCGGTCTGGCCGAGTTCTGCGCCGAGATGCGGTTGGGCGTCGAGCTGGCGATCAAGCACCTCAACGAGGGCGGCGGCGTCTTCGGCCAGCCGGTTGAACTGATCGTCGCCGATACCAAGCTCGAACCGCTGCTGGGCGTCGAGGAAGCCCGCCGCCTGGTGGAAGTCGAGCAGGTCCACGCGATTGTCGGCGCGCTCTCCAGCGCCGTCACCCTGCCCGTCGCCGAGAGCGTCAGCGGCCCCTCGGGCATCCCGCAGATCGCGATGGGCACCTCGCCGCAACTGAGCATCGCCGATGACAACGACTTTCTCTTCCGCACCACGCTTTCCGACATCACCCAAGCGCCGGTGCTGGCGCAGCTGATCCGCGATCGCGGCTTCGACAACATCGGCGTGATCTACCGCGACGACCCGTGGGGGCAGGGCTTCGCCGACGCGCTGGCTGCGTCCTGGGACGGGCCGGCTGAGCTGGTCGCGATCGACCCCACGGGGTTCAGCTTCCTCTCGGAGTTGCAGCACTCGGCGCGCAACGGCGCGCAGGCGCTGGTGCTGCTGGCCTTCACCGTCGAGAGCGAAATCATCCTGCGCGAGGCGATCGAGCACAGCGTCTACGAGCAGTTCGTCTTCGGCCCGGTCGGGCGCAGCCTCTCGCTGCTCAATGCGGTCGGCGTCGAATATCTGGCGGATATGTACGGCACCGGGCCGATTCCGTCGCCGCCGACCGACTCCTCGGAGGCCTGGGCCGTCGATTTCGAGGCGGAGTACGGACGCCCCGTCGCCGAGCCGTATGTGAAAGAGGCGTACGACGCGGTGATCTCGCTGGCGCTGGCGGCGCAGCGCGCCGGCAGCGCGGAGGGCGCGGCGATCCGCGACCAGATGCGCGATGTGGGCGCCGCGCCCGGCACGGTGGTGATGGCGGGCTCCGCCGGCGTGGCCGAGGGGCTGCGGATCGCCGCCGAGGGCGGCGAGCTGGACTACCAAGGCGCGGCGGTGACGCTCGACTGGGATCAGAACGGCGACCTGAGCCGCGGCTACGTCGGCATCTGGCGCTTCACGCCCGAGGCCGAGATCGAGCTGGTTGAAGCCGTGCCGTTCGGTGACTGACATGCGGCGAGTGACGCCCGCCGAAACGGATCAGCAAGGAGCGATCGATGCGCAATCCCCGCGAATTTCTGCGCCCGCTGGTGATCGGCGCGCCCGACCCGCCGGCGGAGATTCCGACCTACCCCTCGCGGATGATTCACTTCTTCGATCCGAGCAACGAGCGCATCCTCGCTCGGCTGCCGCAGCTCGCGCCGCAGGTGGACATTCTGCTCGGCAACCTCGAAGACGCGATTCCGCCCGGCGCCAAAGAGGCGGCGCGGCGCGGGCTGATCGAGGTAGGGCAAACGCTCGAACTCGGCGCGACGCGGCTGTGGACGCGGATCAACGCGGTCGACTCGCCCTGGTTTCTGGACGACATGCTGGAGTTGACGGCGCAGATCGGCGGCGTGCTGGACACGGTGATGCTGCCGAAGGTGAACGGACCGGAAGAGATTCGCTTTCTCGATCTGCTGCTCGCGCAACTGGAGGCGCGCCACGGGCTGACACGCCCAATCCTGATCCACGCGATTCTGGAGACGGCGCAAGGCGTCTCGAATGTTGAGGCGATCGCGGCCTCCAGCCCGCGCCTACAGGGGATGAGCCTGGGGCCATCGGACCTCGCCGCGTCGCGTCGGATGAAGACGACCCGCGTGGGCGGTGCGCACCCCGGCTACGTCGTGCGCACCGACGCCGATCCCGAGGACGCCGACGCGGCGCGCGCGCCCTCACTGCAGGATCCGTGGCACTACACGCTGGCGCGGATGGTCGACGCCTGCGCGGCGAACGAGATTTATCCGTTCTACGGACCGTTCGGCGATTTCGGCGATCCGGTCGGCTGCGAGGATCAGTTCCGCGCGGCGTTCATCCTCGGCTGCGTGGGCGCATGGACGCTGCACCCGAATCAGATTCCGATCGCCAAATCGGTCTTCCGCCCGCAACCCGAAGAGGTGGCGTTCGCGCGCCGCGTGGTCGCGGCGATGGAGGAGGCGGGCGGCAGCGGCGGCGTGGCGGTCGTGGACGGCAAGATGCAGGACGACGCGACCTACAAACAGTGCCGGGTGCTGCTGGACCTGGCGGAGATGCTGTCGGAGAAGGATCCTGAGCTGGCGGCGCTGTACAGCGCGGAGTGAGCGTCAGGATTTGCGGCGGTAGAGCCGGCGCCCACCTTGCGAGTTGCGCGAAACTTCCGCCTTCCGACACAGATCCCGCCTCGCCGTCAATCAAGCGCAAACTGATATCGGATCGCCTCACGCGCCGGCGTCTCCCCCGTCCGTTGCTCGGGATCGTCCAGGGAGACGGCGAAGCCGATCGGGGCGTCGTCGCTCTCGAGCGTGTTCGGATTGAGCGGCACGGCGGCGCGGCCTTCCTCGTTGGGCGTGAAGGCCGGACCGGCCGTGACCACGCCGCTCTCCCGCACCAGCCACAGCTGCCAGACCTCGCCTTCGCCCGGTTCGGGCAGGCCCCAGAAGACCAGCGCAAAGGGTCGCTGCTCATAGCGCGGCAACAGCACGCCCGCCGCGCCATCGTCGCTGAGCGCCACCGCCTGGCCGCTGATCGGATCGCGCGGGGCGAACGCGAGCCAGGCGAAGACGCCGGCCGCTGCCAGCGCCCCGACTAACAGCAGCGTGAAGATGATCCGCCGTGCCGTGCTCGGGCGCAGTCGGCGGCGGACAACGGGCGGGCGGACTTCGCGCGCGCGGGCGATGATCCGGTGCTCCAGACCGGTCGAATGCCCCGCCGCGTCGATGGGATTGGGAATCAGCGACAGCGCGGCGGCAGCGGCGGCCAGGCGGCGGACCTGCGCGTCGTCCGCCGCTTCCGCGTCCGTCTGCTCCGCCTCTGCGAGGCCGAGAATCAGCGGCCCGATCCGAGCGCTCAGCTCCTGCTCGCCGCTCACGACCGCGCCTCGATCACATCGGCCAACCGCGACAGCGCCGCCGTCAGCGTGGCCGGGATGTCCTGCGCGTTGACGCCGTGTTCCCGGGCGATCGTTTCGAGCCCGCTCGGCTCGAACCAGGCGGCCTCGAGCAGCTCGCGTTGCACATCGCTCAGCGCGTAGATCGCGGCGCGCACCAGCTCTGCGTTATGATGTGTAGCTGCGACGGCGTCATCGCCGGGGGCGGCGAACGGCGGCGCGAGCTGCGCCAGCGCGGCCGGCGCGCTGATCTCGCGCCGCCTCACGTTGAGCGCCGTATTCCGTACGCAGCGCAGCAGTTCGATTTCGAAGCTCGCCGCGGTCCAGCGCTGCGGCTCGCGCCAGGCCAGCAGGAACACCTCTTCCACCACGGCGTCGGCGGCGTGCGCTCCGGCGACGCGCTGCGCGAGCGCGTGCGCCTGCGGCCCCAGCGCGCGGAATAACTCCCGCAGCGCGTCTTCATCGCCCGCGCGCAGGCGGATCGGCAGCGAGGCGGTGCCCGGTGTCACCACTCAAGGCTACTCAAGGCCATTCAGGGCCACTCAGGGCTACGTCAGTTCGGCCCGCCCATAGTCGTCGGCCAGCCGCACGATGTCGTCTGCTCCAGCCGCTCCGGCCGCTCCGGCCGCCGCATCGAACGCGAACTCCAGCACTTCCGCATCGCCGCCCAGCGCTTCGAGTCGGTGGATGCGGCCGGCGGGGATGGACGCCCGGTATCCACGCCCCACGGCGCGCGTGCGCAGCGTCTCGAGCGAATCGCCCAACGTCAGCCGCACCCGCCCGTCGCGCACGATCAGCGTCTCCCGTTTGCGGCGGTGGTATTGCAGGCTGAGCCGCTTGCCCGCGCGGATGCGCAACAGCTTGCAGACCGCGCCCTCCGAGCGGCTCAGCACCAGCTCCTCGCCCCACGGCTTGGCGACGCGCTGCGGCGGCGACGCGCCGGCGGCGATGCGCGGCAATTCGTCGACCTGGGCTGCGGCGGCTACAGTGAACATCGAGAGTGAACATAGGCGTCGGGCTGCGGCTGGGGAAGTGGACGTTTGACGCGCGTGAACGCCCGCATCCTGGCCGCGCTGCTGGTTGTCGTCGTCGCGGCGGCCGCCCTCGCCGCCGTGCTCGTCGAATCCCGCCGCGCCGACCCGCCGGACCTCCCGCAACCGGCTCCCGCCGCTCCCGCGCCGCCGACTCCTGCACCGCAAGCCGAACCGCCGACACCCGAGCCGCAACAGGCTGCGGCCTCGCCCGCGCAAGCCGCGCCAGTCGCGCCAGCCGCCGAACCTGAGCCGGAACCCGAACCGGTCGCCCAGGCCGCGCCTGAGTCGGAACCGGAGCCCGCACATGAGCCCGCATCCGCTCCTGTTCCGCCGCCGGCGGCGACCGCCGCCGAACTGCGCGTCTCCCCAACCAGCATCCGCCAGGGCGAAACGATCGCGGTGCTGATCGCGGACGGCCCCGCCGGTCGGGCGGCGAGCGCGACGCTCCGCGTGCGCAACGCGGCGAGCGACATGCTCCGCGTCGGC
Source organism: Dehalococcoidia bacterium (assembly GCA_965243125.1). Taxonomy (GTDB): domain Bacteria; phylum Chloroflexota; class Dehalococcoidia; order Bin125; family Bin125; genus CATQGW01. The sequence continues at coordinate 45,142 of OZ251529.1, forward strand.
GACGAGTGGTACGCCGTGCAGCCCTTCGCGCCCGACACTCCAATCGGCGAATACGCCGTTCAGGTCCGCCTCCACGACGACGCCGGCGCGCTCACCGCCACCCTCGCGGCGCGCGTGCAAATCATCGACGCCGGTGTTCCGCTGGAGGAGATTTACATCGGCGAGGGGACAGGCGATCCGATCGACCGCGAAGCGCTGCTGGAGGACATCCGGGTGCGCTTCGAGGATCACGCCGCGGTGACGGGCCCGCCGCGCTGGAGCGGTCCGTGGCTGCGGCCCGTCGCCGGCCCCGACAACGGGCGCTTCGGGGCGATGCGCTCCTACAACGGTCAGCCGCCCACCGGCTGGCATCACGGCCACGACATCGCCGCCGATCACGGCGACCCCGTCGTCGCGCCCGCGCCCGCCCGCGTCGCCTGGACCGGCGAGCTGGTCATCCACGGCATCGGCGTGATTCTCGACCACGGCGCGGGCGTCTACAGCGGCTACTGGCACCTCTCGCTGATCGCCGTTGAGGTCGGGCAAGAGCTCGCCGCGGGCGACTGGCTCGGCAACATCGGCGTGACCGGTCTCACCACCGGCCCGCACCTGCACTGGGAAGTGATCGTGCGCGGGCAGGATGTCGATCCGCTCCAGTGGCTCGGCCCGCGCCGCCCACCGCTGCCCGGCGAATCGGGCGGCGGCCAGTAAAATCGCACCCATGCCGGGCGAAGCCGTTGTCGATCAGGCCGTGGGCGAGCTGTTGGAACGCTGCGCGTTCGCCCTACAGGGCGCGTTTCCCCAACTCGAAGCGCCCGACCTGACGATCACGGCGGACACCCCCGCCGAGCTCGCGCTCGACGGCGCGGGGCTGCACGCCCGCTTTCCTCGCAGCGACGACGCGGCGCAGCGCCTCGAGCTCCAGGCCGCGCTGCTGTCGCACCTGCGCGGCTTCCTCAGCCCCGCCGTGCCGCTCTTCGAGCGGCGCGGGGAGCCCTCCCGCGAGTGGCCGCACGGCTGGTACGCCGCGCCGCAGGTGCTCGGCAAGCCGATGCGCGCCGCTGCGATCAACGACGACAACATCGAGCGGCTCGTGCGCGGTCTGGCGCAATTCCTCTTCGAGCTGCACCAGTTCCCCCTGCCGCGCGCCCGCTCGCGGGGGCTGGCCCCGCCGCGCCGCTGGCGCGAACGCACCGAGCAGCTCGCCCGCGAGAGCGCCGCCGCGCTGCGCCCGCTGCTGCGCTTTTCCGAGCACGCCCGCATCCGCCGTTGGTGGCGCGCGTTCCTTGACGACGAAGCGTCGTGGGCGTTCGAGCCGACGGTGGTCCACGGGGGCTTGCGCGAGGAGTACCTACTGCTCGATGCGTACATGCGCGACCTGATCGGCGTGGTCGGCTGGGAGCGCATCCAGGCCGGCGATCCGGCCGCCGATTTCGCCGCCGTGGTTGAGGCGTACGGCTCCGATTTCGGCTGGCGGGTAATGACCCGCTACGGCGAGCTGGGCGGCGCTGTGGACGCCGCCTTCTTCCGCCGCGTGCGTCAGCAGGGCGTCGTAATGCGCTTCCGCGAAGTGGCGGAGGCGGCGGGCGACGATGATCGGAGCGCCGCCGCGGTGGAGGCGCTGCGCGCCAGCGCCGCGCTGCGGGGGTAGCGAATTTGGTACCCTTGCCCCATCAGCCGCAACGCAGCGAGATGAGGACCGCAATGAGCAGCGACACTCCACAGGCGATGACCCCGGTGGGCGTCAACCACCTGGTGCTCAACGTGCGCGACATGGAGCGCGCCCACGCTTTCTGGACGGAGATCATGGGCTTCCGCCAGATCGGGAGCCTCGAACAGCGCAATGAGCGCAGCATGAACATGCGCTTCTACAACGGGCTCTCCGAGAGCCACCACGATCTCGCGCTGGTCGAGATCCCCGGCGACGCCCCCGAGGAAGAGGACTGGTCCATGGCGCCCCGCCGGCCCGGCCTCAACCATTTCGCCGTCCACTACCCCGACCGCGAATCCTGGCTCAAGCAGCTCGAATTCCTGCAGGAGAAGGGCGTCAAGTTCAACCTGCGGATCAGCCACGGCATGACCCACTCGGTCTACATCAACGACCCCGACGGGCACGGCATTGAGGTGCTCTACGAGCTGCCGCGCGAACACTGGGAGGGCGACATTCACGCCGCGCTGAACTACGCCGATGTGCTGCCCACCGAAGGCCCCGAGGCGCTGGTCGACGAGCCCACCCCGGCCTTCAGCGGCGACTGAGCCGCCCCGCAGCGCGGCTGAGCGGCGCGGACGAATGGCGCTCCGAACCGGTGAGCAGTATCTGGCGGGCCTGCGCGACGAGCGCGAGGTCTGGCATGTCGGCGAGCGCGTCGCCGATGTGACGACTGCGCCCGGCTTCGCCAATACCGCGCGGACCGTCGCCGCCTACTACGACTTCCAACACGACCCCGAGATTCGCGATCTCGTCACCTACGAGGACGAGAACGGTGAGCGCTCGCACCTCTCGTTCATCGTTCCCCGCTCCAAAGACGACCTGCGCCGCCGCGCCGCCGCCTACGCCGCCTGGGCTGAACACACCGGCGGCCAGCTGGGACGCTCGCCCGACTACATGAACGCGGCAGTGATGGCCGTCGCCGCCGCCCGCGATCACTGGGGGCAGAAGGACCCGGAACTGGGCGACCACGCCGCCGCCATGTACGAACGCTGCCGCCGCGAGGATCTCTGCCTCACTCACACCTTCGTCACCCCGCAGATCGACCGCAAGACGCCGATCGGCGAGCAGGAACCGTACCTCAACGCCGGCATCGTGCGGCGCACCGAGAGCGGCGTGATCGTGCGGGGCGCGCGGGTCGTCGGCACGCTCGCTCCGTTCTCCGACGCCAACGTCTCCTTCGGCCTGCCGATCCTCAGCGGCGAAGGCGACGAGGATTACGCACTCGGCTTCTGGTCGCCCGTCGATCATCCCGGCCTCACCTGGATCTGCCGCGATTCCTACGACCTCGACCGCTCGCGCAGCGACTACCCGATCTCCGGCCGCTTCGAAGAGATCGATACCGTCGCAGTCTTCGACGACTGCGAAATTCCCTGGGAGTGGGTCTACGATTACCGCGACTGGCGCGTGCATAACTTCGCGCTGCCCGCGATGCACTTCACCGAAGCGCTCGGGCACCACGTGATCGTCAAAAACGTCGCCAAAACCCGCTTCCTCTACGGGCTGGCGCATCTGATCGCCGATTCCGCGCAGACCAACTCGTTCGTCAACGTGCAGATTCGACTGGGCGACATCCTGACGATGCTGCAAACAATGGAGTCGATCGCGATCGCCGCCGTCGAAGGCGCAGCCCCCGACCCCAAGACCGGCGTCTGGTACGCCAACGAGAGCGCGATCCAGGCCGGCCTGCGCATGTTCCCTGAGTTCTACGTGCGAATCGTCGATCACATCAAACAGATCGGCGGCAGCAACTTCATGGCCGCTCCCTCGACCGCCACGATCGAGGCGCTGGGCCCCGCTGTCGAACGCTACTTCCGCGGGGCGGGCGAGGACGGCGACGGCAAAGTGCCGCTCTTCCGCCTCGCCTGGGATGTGGTGGGGACCAGCTTCGCCGGACGCCAGGAGCTCTACGAGCGCTTCTTCTTCGGCGATGCGCAGGTCGTCCGCGCCCAAAACTACATGCGCCACGACAAGTCCGAGGCGATCGCGGTCGTGCAGCGACTGTTGGATCCGGATTGGCCATGAGCACTCCGCTGCTGTACCTCCAAACCGGTTACGAACTTGATGGCGAGGGGCGCATCCTTGCCACCCGCGAGCCCGGTCCGCGTCCCGGCCCGCTGCTTACCCTGGTGCGCGGACGGCGCACCGTGCTGCACGCCGTCCACGCCGACCTACCCGCCGAAACCGCGCGCGAAATTGCGCGACTCGCCGCGCAGGAAGTGCCGGACGATCCGCGCACTGAGCCGCTCTACGCCGGTCGGTACGAAGCGCTGCTGGGCGGCCGGGTTCGTTCCGGCCCGGCGTTCGCCTTTCCGCTACAACTGCCGCCAGTCGAAGGCCCGGTGCTGATTGATGAGTACGGACCGTTGGCGCGGCACTTTGCGGGCTGGACGCCGGAGGAAGTGCCGGGCCGAACGCCGATTGCGACGATGCTACAGGACGGCGACGCCGTCAGCGTGTGCTGCTGCGCCCGCCGCTCCGACGAGGCGGCGGAGGCCGGGCTGGAAACAGCTGCGCCGTTTCGCGAGCGGGGCCTGGCTGCGCAGACGACCATCGCCTGGGCGGCCGCCGTGCGCACCTCCGGCCGCATTCCGCTCTACAGCACCGAGTGGTCCAACGCGGCGTCGCTCTCGGTAGCCCGCCAGCTCGGCCTCACCCGCTACGCGGAGTGGTGGAGCATTGAGCCGGCCTGACGCGGCGACAGTCGGTACACTGAGGCGAGGGCAGGGGGCGCCGTGATGGACCACCAAGAATCGGCAGATGCTGTGGGCAGCGAGTCGACAGCAGCGGTAGAGAGCGCCCGGGAAGGCGACCCCGCTATCGACTGGGGCGGCCAGGAGCCGGATGAGGTTTGGCTGAGTCTCTACAAGCGGGGTTTGGTGCGTCCGCCGTACCGTGGCCGAAATTCGCGCAAGGTCGCCGACATCCTCGCCAAGCAGAGGCCGATCAATTTCAAGGGCACGGCGGAGGACATCCTGCGGGCCCTCGGGCGGATCTGACGACGGTGGATGCGGATCACGTCTACTTCGATACCAGTGGGGCGGTGAAGCTCGTCCTGCTGGAAGAAAAGGACGCGGAAGTGGCCGTCGCGCTCCGGCGCGATGCAGACACGATGTACACAAGCTGGCTCTCGTATCCCGAGATCACCTCGGCGCTGGCGCGGACGCATCGCGATGGGCAGATCACCGCTGCCGAGATCGAAGCTGCCTATGACACGGTGGAGGCACTATGGGATACGTTTGTGCTGATTGACCTGAGTCCCGCAGTTGCCCGCCGAGCCGCCGAGCTCGTCAAACGGTATCCGCTGTCAGGCGCCGACGCGGTACATCTTGCGAGCGCTCTTGAGGTGCGGATTGACGCGCCGTTGACCTTCGCCAGTTGGGACACGCGGCAGCGAGAGGCGGCGGAAGCGCTGGGGTTGCCCGTTCCAACACAGCGCGACTGAGTGCAGCTGAGAAGGCCGGCTGGAAACGACTGCGCCGTCGAGCTGGCGTGACGCTCGCGCGCGCGACGGGCTACGCTGGTCCGGCAAGCTCCAAGGGAGATCGAGATGGATCACGACGAAGCGGCGCCGCAGCACGCCGAGCGAGACGACGATGAGCCGAGCGCGGTGTGGCGGGAAGCGGCGGAACTCCCCGCAGAACGGAAGCCGATCAACTACAAGGGCACGACAGAGGACATCCTGCGCGACCTGGGCAGGGATCCCGATTCGGACGATTACCTGAGTTGGGCGGACCGCTACGCCGGCCGTGAAGACATCAGACCGATCGTGCAGGACCACGAGACGCCCGCAGGCGACGAGCAGATCGCAGCCGAGGACGCCGACTGGGGCGATGTCCAGCCGACCGCGGTCTGGCTCGACCTGTATGCGCGGGGGCTGGTGCGTCCTCCCTACCGACCCGGCCGCAAGCTCGCCGAAGCGATGTCGAATTGGAAGCCGATCGACTTCAACGGCACGACTGAGGACATCCTGCGCTCAATCGGGCGACGCTAATGGAAGTCGACGAAGCGTACTTCGACACCAGTGGTCTGTCGAAACTGATTCTGCACGATGAAGAGGGCGCAGATGTGGCTGCGGCGTTGTTCGAGCAGGCAACGGATGTGTACACGAGCTGGCTCGCGTACCCGGAAACCCGCTCCGCGCTGGCCCGCGCCTACCGCGACGGCCGGCTCACTGAAACGGGGCTGCAAGAGGCATGGGCACAGCAAGATGAACTGTGGCAAAACCTCAATCTGATCGAGCTCAGCCCCGACATCGCGCGACACGCGGGCGATCTCCTCGCGCAGTTCCCCCTCTCAGGGGCCGACGCTGTGCATATCGCCAGCGCGCTGGCAGTGCGGAATGGCGCAGTCATCACCTTCGCTAGCTGGGATAATCGCCAGACCGCAGCAGCCGAAGCGCTCGGCTTGCTCGCTCCACCGCAGCGCCGCTGAGGGCGGCTAGCGGATTGTCTCGCGGATGCCGTGGGTGCGTTGTTTGCTGACCTCGGTGGGGTTGCGGGGGCGGGCGGCCTGCGTTCGCAGTTGCCGCTCGGCGGCGGCGCGGCTGCCGAAGAGCTCGCCGGGATGCAGCGCTTCCCAGAGCGCGCGCAGCGGCCACGAGCAGACCCGGAGCAAGGTTCGGACGGGGCGCAGCGCGCTCTCCCGTTTACGTGTGCGGCAATGCTACCTTTTCTGCGACGCCGGCGCGGATGGCGCGCGAGTGCGTCGCGGAGTTGAGGGGCACACCTATGGCGCAGCATCTACAAGGCAAAGTCGCGCTGGTCACCGGCGGGGCGGGCGGGATGGGCTCGCAAATCTGCAAGGTCTACGCCGAGCAGGGCGCGAAAGTCGTCGTCTGCGACACCGGCTTCGATGTCGAGGGCCGCGCCGGGATGGACTCCTCCAAGGTGCAGGCCGTTGTCGACGAAATCACCGCCGCAGGCGGTGAGGCCACGCCGATCGCCGGCGACATCGCCGAGCTGGACACCGCCGAGCGCGCCGTGGAGACGGCCGTCAACACCTACGGCGACCTCGACATCCTGGTCTGCGCGCACGGCATCCTGCGCGAGCGGATGGTCTTCAACATGAGCGAAGAGGAGTGGGACGGGTTGGTCCGCGTCCACCTCAAGGGCTGCTTTGCGCCGACCAAGTTCGCCGCCATCCACTGGCGCGCCAACCGCGACAAGGGCAACCGCCGGATCATCTACTTCACCTCCAGCGCGGGCGTGCGCGGCGAGGCCGGGCAGCCCAACTACTCCGCCGCTCACGCCGGCAAGATCGGCCTCTCGCTCTCCAACGCCGAGGCGCTCGAACGCTACGGCGCGACCAGCAACTGCATCTCGCCCAGCGCCTCCACGCGGATGACCGACCGCAACCGCGAGGTCGACCAAAGCGAACCCGCGCCGAGCCTCTCCGCGGCCGGCACCCTGATGGACCCAGCCAACGTCACGCCCGTCGCTGTCTACCTCGCCTCCGACGCCAGCGCCGGACTGAGCGGGCGCGTGGTCGGCTCGATGGGCGGGCGGATCACGATCTGGCGCGAGCCGGAGTGGGAGCAAACTCTCTGGCACACGGAGCCGTACTGGGACATCGACACGCTCTTCGAGACGATTCCCCACACCTTCGCGTTGCAGGGCCTCGGTCCACCGCCGCCGCAGTACCCATAACCGCGCGAACCGAGCCGAGAACACGAGGAGGACGACGATGGCGACGAAGCATCTGGACGGGCGAATCTGCATCATCACCGGCGGCGCGGGGGGCATCGGCTCGAATCTCTGCCGCGTCTTCGGCGAGCAGGGCGCAAAGGTCGTGGTCGCCGACACCGGCTTTGATGTCGAAGGCCGCTTCGGGATGGACGCTTCCAAAGTCGAGGCGGTCGTGCAGGAAATCCGCGACGCCGGCGGCGAGGCGGTGCCCTTCGTCGGCGATGTCGCTGATATGGACACCGCCGAGCGGATGGTGCAGACGGCGCTCGACGAGTTCGGCGGGCTCGATGTGCTGGTCTGCGCGCACGGCATCCTGCGCGAGCGGATGATCTTCAACATGACCGAGGACGAGTGGGACGGCCTAGTGCGCGCGCATCTGAAGGGCTGCTTCGCGCCGACCAAGTTCGCCTCGATTTACTGGCGCGCCAACCGCGAGGGCGAGCACCGGCGGATCATCTACTTCACTTCCGACGCCGGCATCCGCGGCTCGGCCGGCCAGCCCAACTACTCGGCTGCGCACGCGGCCAAGCTCGGCCTGATGCGCAGCAATGTCGGGGCGCTCAGCCGTTACGGGGTGACCACCAACTGCATCGCGCCCGGCGCGTCCACGCGGATGACCGACCGCGGCCGCGCCGTCGATGCCAGCGAGCCCGCCCCGTCGCTCTCCGCCGCCGGCACCGCGCGCGACCCCAAGAACGTCGCGCCGATCGTCGCCTGGCTGGCTTCCGACCAGAGCGACGCGGCCAACGGCCGCATCTTCGGCGCGAGCGGCCACCGCATCTCGCTCTTCAGCGAGCCGGTGCTGGAGCGCTACCTGCATTTCGACGAGCCGCTGATCGAGATCGACGAGCTCTTCGAGCTCTGGCCGCACACGCTCGGCGCCGGCGGCTACCCGAGAAACAGCATCCGCCCCGGTCTTATCTGATTGCGGGCTGTGTTCGGGGCGCCGGGCCGACCCCCCAGTCCGCTAGAAGCGGACAGCCCCCCTGCATAGGGGGGCGATTGAGAGGGGGGCGGTCGCGCGGTGCGGCGGGCCGCCCCCCTCGTCCGCCGGCGTGGGCGGACTAGCTTTCGAGGAAGTCGCCGTCGTCGCTGCTCTGGGCGGCGTCGCTGCTCTCGGCGGCGGGGGCTTCGGCCTCGAGGAAGTCGCCGCCGGCGGCGCTGTCGGCCGCGCTGTCGGTGGCGGGGGCTTCGCTCTCGAGGAAGTCGCCGCCGGCGGCGGGGGCTTCGGCGGTTGTGTCGTCCATCGAGGCCGGGTCGGCCGCGGTGGTCGACTCCGTGGTCGCGGCGGCCTGGGTGGTGGTGTCGGGCGCGTCGGACAGCCCGGCGGCCGGTTCGTCGGTCGCTGCGGGGGTGGAGTCGACGGTACCGGTGAAGCCGACGGGGATCGTGACCGTTGTGCCGGCGAAGACCAGGTTGGCGTCTTCGATGCCGTTGAGCGACATGATCGCCTCGGGCGTTGTCTCGAACGTGGTGGCCAGGGCGGAGAGGCTGTCGCCGGGCTGGATGGTCCAGTCGACGGTGTTGGGCCAGTCGGCGAGGGCGGTGCCGGCGGGCGGGGCGGTGGCGAACTGCGGGACGGCGGCGGCGGCGGCTGCGTCGTCGGCCGGAGCGGCGGTCTCGACGGCGGCGGCTTGCTCGACCGGCGTCAGGCTTTCGGTGAAGCCGACGGGGATCGAGAGTTGGTCGCCGACCGAGATTTCGGTCGGGTCGGCGAGGCCGTTGAGGAGCGCGATGGCCTCAACGGTGGTGGAGTACTCAATCGCGAGGCCCCAGACGCTGTCACCTTCGACGATTGTGAGATCGACGATTTCGCCCCATGCGCCGAGGCGCTCTTCGGGGGTGGCGAGCTGGTCGGTCGCGGCGGCGGCGGTCGCCGCGGCGGCGCTGGTCGAGTCGCTCGTCGCCGGGGTCGCGGCGGGGGTAGTCACGGCCGGCGTCGCGGTCGCTGCGCCGGCGGTGCTCGCGGTGGCGCGGTCGGGGGCGACGGTCGCGCTGCGCACCGGGGCGGTTGTCGCGGCGGCCGGAGTCGCGTTGGGCGGGGCGGCCGCGGTTTCGACGATCGGCGCGGGGGCGGCGACGGTCTGGGCGGCCTGCTGGGCGGCGGGGGCGTCGCTGCCGCCGAGCGTCATGACCAGGGCGGCAGCGACGGCGGCCGGGACGGCGATGGCGACGCCGACGATGGCCCAGGGTTTCCAGCCGCGGCGGGGGCGCTGCGCGTAGTCGGCGCCGACGGGGTCGAAGGGAACGGCGGCGGAACGGGGGTTTTCCAACTCGGGCGGTCGCTCAACGCCTTCGGCAGCGCCGTCGAGGGGCACGCTGTGCGTGCCGACTTGCTCGGACATTTCGGTCTCCCAATCGGGAGAACACCCGTTGCCGCCACATTCAGCGCCGGAACCGGGGCGCGCGCTTCTCGAGGAAGGCGGCGATCGCCTCTTTGTGCTCCGGCGTCTGCATCGCCCACTCTAGGGCCTGTCCTTCGCGCTGTTGCACGAGTCGGATGTCGGATTCGAGAGAATTTTGCGAAAACAACGATTTCACGCGGAGCAGGGTGGCGGTGGGGTTTTCGGCGAGCTCGTCGCCGAGCGCGAGCGCGCGGTCGACGAGCTCGTCGTCGGGCGCGACATCGCGCACGAGTCCCGCTTCGCGGGCTTCGTCCGCGCCGACGAAGCGGCCGGTGAGGCACCAGTCGAGGGTGGCGCCCATCCCGACCAGGCGGGGCAGCAGGGTGGTGCTGGCGGCTTCGGGGAGCAGGCCCATTTTGACGAAGCGGAAGCCGAACTGCGCGCTCTCGCCCGCGATGCGGAAGTCGAAGGGCAGGATGGTGGTGACGCCGACGCCGACGGCGTAGCCGTGGACGGCGGCGATCAGCGGCTTGCTGCCGACGCAGAAGTCGACCCAGGTTTCGTCGTGCTCGTCGGGGCCTTCGCCGGCGCGGCGCGCGGCATCGCCGCTTTTGACGTCTTCCTGTTGTTGGGCGAGGTCGAGGCCGGCGCAGAAGGCGCGGCCGTTGCCGGCGAGGACGACGGCGGCGACTTCGGGGTCGTTGTTGAAGTCGACGATGGCGGCGCGCTCTTCGGCGGCCATTCGGCGCGTCCAGGCGTTGAGTTTTTCGGGGCGGTTCTTGCGGATCAGGCCGACTGCGCCGCGGCGTTCGACTGCGATGGTTTCGTAGGTCATTGGATCTTCCCCCCTCGGATCGCCCTATCGGCGGTTATGTGCTCACAGCGGAAAGTTAGCACGCGCACAACATGAACCGTGCGTCGCCGCGCGCGACGGCTGCCTAGAGTGAGGCGGCGGCGGAGATGGCGCTTCCTTTCCGACACGGGCAGCAAATGACGAGCAGCGCGCGGCACAGGCGAGCAGGGCGGCTGATCCTGGGCGTGGCCGGGGCGGTACTCGCGTTGGCCGCCGCGTTTGCGCTGGCGGGGGCGGCGCGGGCCGATTCGTACACGGTGCAGCGCGGGGACACGCTGTGGGGGATCGCGAACCGCTTCGGCGTCGATGTGAGCATTCTGCTGGCGCTGAATGCGGAGATCGAGTCGTCGGATCAGATCAGGATTGGGCAGGAGATTCTGCTGCCGGACAATGCGCGCGCCGACATGGGCGCCGACATGGGCGCCGACATGGGCGCAGCGGTCAGCGCGGGCGGCGGGGCGACGGGCAGCACGGCGGGTGGGGCGAGCGAGTCAGGGATGCCGGCGACGGGCGGTCAATCGGCGCGGCGGACGCACACGGTTGAGCCGGGCGACACGCTGTGGGGGATCGCGCAACGCTTCGATCTGGGTGTGGAGGAGCTGGAGGCGTTGAATCCGAAGGTCAGCGCGCAAGCGCTGTACGTGGGCACGGAGATCATCCTGTCGGGGGCGCCGCCCGCGCCGACGCGGTCGGGCGGCTCGGCCGGGCCGACGCAACGGGCGGTGACAGCGGGGACATCGCCGCCGCCTGCGGCGCTCGGGAGCAGCGGGCGCGGGATCGACTACACGGTGGTTGCGGGGGACAGCGCGATCGCGATCGCGGAGCGGCACGGCGTGAGCCTGGCGGAGTTGCAGGAGGCGAACGGCGACAGTCTGGCGGTGGTGCGGATCGGCCAGGTGCTGCGGATTCCGATGCCGGACGCGCTGGTCCCGGCGCTCGACCTGAATGACGGTGAGGCGGAGGTCTACGACAGTTACATCGTGGCGGCGGGGGACAACGCGACGCGGATCGCGGAGTGGCACGAGATCTCGCTGGACGAGCTGGTGCGTTTGAACCCGAACGTCGATCTGAACCGGATCTATGTCGGGCAGGCGTTGATCGTGCCGTGGGTGGGCGAACTGGTGCGCGCGCCGGGGACGGCGCCGGCGATCGCGGCGCGTCCGCGGACGCATATGGTGCTGCAGGGCGACAATTTTTCGACGATTGCGGAGCGGTACGGGCTGACGCTGGCGGAGCTGCGAGCGCTGAACCCGTCGCGGACGACCGATCTGATCCGCGTGGGCGAATCGCTGCGGTTGGGCGGCACCGAGCCGACGCCGACGGTCGCGGCCGATGTGGTGGTGGAGCGGGGCGATCTGGTGCAGTACGCGGCGGCGGCGCTGGGCGTGCTGCCGCACACGCTGGTGGCGAACAACAGCCTGACGCCGGATCAGTGGATCGGCAGCGGGGAAGTGCTGCGGGTGCCGCAGCGCGAGGGGCTGTTGGTGACGGTGCAGGCGGGCGACACGCTACAGGGGATTGCGCAGCAGCACGGGGTGGAGATGGCGGCGATTCTGGCCGATCCGGCGCACGGCGTGGAGGATCCGAATGAGATCGTGATCGGGCAAGAGATCATCCTGCCGATTGCGGTCCCTGAATTTCACTGGCCGGTGTTGGGCACGCTGACCGACGGGTTCGGGCTGTGCCGCAACTGGGACTGCTCGTATCGGCACCGGGGTCTGGATGTGGCGGTGGAGATGTGGGCGCCGATTTCGGCGGCGGCGGATGGGCTGGTGGCGTTTGTGGGCGGGGATCCGTGCTGTGGGCTGGGGCTGTATGTGGAGGTGGAGCATCCGGGCGGCTGGACGACGATCTACGCGCACCTGACGGAGTTCGCGGTCTGGCAGGGGCAGTTGGTGCAGCGCGGCGAGGTGCTGGGCTACAACGGGAACACTGGGCTGAGCACGGGACCGCACCTGCACTTCGAGGTGCATCACAACGACTGGTACATCGATCCGCTGGCTGTGCTGCCGTAGGGAATCTTCGCGGCTGGCGAATTTTTTTGTTCGGATCCAAGGCGACCAGACAGCGGTCGCTATCTGGTCGGGCGGCGTGTGGGGCGGTCGGATGTGGTCGGCGGTGTCAGGTTTTGTCCAGCATATTCAGGTGAGGCGCGATCGGAAGCGGCGGAGGAGGGTGGTCAAGTGGTCCAGGTCCGGAGCGGCGTAGACGGCGACGGCGCGGGCGGCGTAGTCGTCGCGCTCGCGCCAGCCTGGGGCGGCGCGCTCGATCAGGGCGTCCAGTTCGGCGGCTGAGGAGAGGGCGGCCCAGGCAGCGCCGGGGGCGTCGCCGCGTTCGGCGAGGACGGCGCTCGCGCGACGGCCGGGTTCGAGCGTCCGCTCGATCAGCGGGAGCAGCGCGGGGCCGATTTCGGGCAGGCGGGCGTCGAGGTGGGCGCGGGCGAGGACTTCCAGGTTATCCACCGCGGTCCACAGGTCGGTCGGGTCCCGATCGGCGAGCGCGAATGCTGCGGCGGCGTGCTCGGCTGCTTCGGGGATACGGAGGACGCGGGCGGCGGCGCGGAGGCGGCGCGGGAGACGGAGGCGGTCGTGGGGTTCGCCGAGCGCGGCGGCGGTTGCGCGGGCGATGCCGTTTTGCAGGGCTTCGACGGCGAGGACGGGCGGACCGCCTGCGGCGTAGTCGTCGAGCGAGACTTTGGCGTGCTGTAGTGCGCGGCGGATGCGGTCGGCGCGGCCTTCGGCGGAGTGGTAGCGGTCGCGGAAGGCGGGGAGCAGATCGCGCAGGGTTGGGTCGGCGATGCGCAGCGGCGTCAGTTCGGCGAGCATGCCGGCGAGCGGCTCCTGCGCCAGCACATCCTCAAGCTCGGTGAGCAGGCCGGTCGTGACGCGGTCCACGACGTAGGGGAGGCCGTCGTCGCGGGAGATGCCGCCCTCGTCGAGGCGAGGCTGTTCGGCGTGAGGGAAGACGACGATCTGGAGCAGAGAGGCTTGCCAAGCTGTGCCGGCGGGATAATCGCCGGCGACGGCAACGGCGCGGATGGCGTCGTCGCGTCCGCGCAGGCGCGCGCCGATCCGCTCGGCGCGCTCGCGCCAGTCGTCGGCGACGGGCCAAGGCTCGGCGGGCGGCACGGCTCAGAATCCGCGGTAGCGGTTGGCGATGGGGAAGCGGCGGTCTTTGCCGAAGGCGCGCGGGGTGATGCGCAGGCCGGGGGCGGCCTGGCGGCGCTTGTACTCCGCGCCGGTGACCAGCGACATGACGCGCTTGACGTCGTCTGCGGGGAAGCCGGCGGCGACGATGTCGTCGAGCGAGCGGTCCTCTTCGACGAAGGCCTGGAGGATGGGGTCGAGGCGCTCGTAGGGCATCAGCGACTGCTCGTCGAACTGGTCGGGGCGGAGTTCGGCGCTGGGCGGCTTTTCGATCACGCTGACCGGCACGACCTCGCGTGCGGCGCGCCGGTTGGCGTAGCGGGAGAGTTCGTAGACGAGCAGCTTGGGGACGTCTTGGATGACGGCGAGGCCGCCGGTCATGTCGCCGTAGAGGGTGGTGTAGCCGGTGGCGGATTCGCTTTTGTTGCTGGTGGTGAGGACCAGCGCGCCGAGCTTGTTGCTGAGCGCCATCATGAGGACGCCGCGGATGCGGGCCTGGAGGTTTTCCTCGGTGACGTCGGGCTCGAGTCCCTCGAAGATCGGGGCGAGGGTTCCGAGCATGGCCTGCATGGAGTCTTCGATGGGCAGGATGTCGAGTTGGATGCCGAGGTTGTCGGCGAGCGCGCGGGCGTCGGAGACGCTGCCTTCGGAGGAGTAGCGGGAGGGCATGGAAACGCCGCGGACGTGCTCCGCGCCGAGCGCTTCGACCGCGAGCACGGCGGTGATGGTGGAGTCGATGCCGCCGGAGAGGGCGATGATGACGTTCTCGAAGCCTGTTTTGTGGACATAGTCTTGAGTGCCGAGGACCAGCGCTTCGTAGACCTGGGCGACCTCGGGCTTGGCCTCCGCGATGGGGGCGCTGACGGGTTGGCGCGTCGTCTGCGACGGGCTGCTGACGGCGGTCGTGACGCTTTCGGCCTGGGGCAGGCGGCGCAGGCGCGGGTCGTGGAGGCGCACCTGGCGGACTTCTTCGACATCGATGTCGACGCAGAGCAGTTGCTCCTGGAAGAGTTCGGCGCGGGCGAGCAGCTGTCCGCCGGGACCGAAGACGGCGCTGCCGCCGTCGAAGATCAGGTGGTCCTGGCCGCCGACGAGGTTGCAGTAGGCGGTGGCGACGGCGTTGTCGGCGGCGCGGGTGGAGAGCATTTGGGCGCGCTGCTGCGATTTGCCGGCGTGGAAGGGGGAGCCGTTGATGTTGACGATCAATTCGGCGCCGGCGAGGCACTGGTCCTGCATCGGGCCGGAGGAGTACCAGATGTCCTCGCAGATGGTGACGCCGACCTTTGCGCCGGCGATTTCGAAGAGTTGGACGCCGCCGCCGGGGCGGAAGTAGCGGGCTTCGTCGAAGACGCCGTAGTTGGGCAGGTACTGCTTGCGGTAGACGCCGCGGCGCCGGCCGTCGCGCAGCACGGCGGCGGCGTTGAAGGTGTCGTGGTCGTAGTCGACGAAGCCGACGACGGCGGCGACATGTTTGCCCCGCGTGGCTTCGCGCACACGATCGAGGGTGCGCAGGTTGTCCTCGACGAAGCCGCGGCGCAGGACGAGATCTTCGGGCGGGTAGCCGGTGAGGGCGAGTTCAGGGCAGGCGACGATGTCGGCGCCGAGTGCTTCGGCGGCCTCGATTTGGGCGATGATGCGGGCGGCGTTGCCCTCAAGGTCGCCGACGGCGGCGTTGATCTGGGCCAGGGCGCAGCGCAAATTCCGCACGAACAGCCGCCTCTCTCTGGGGATGCAGATTACCGCACGGGCGTTGAATTTATGCTGTGCGGAGATGTCCGACGCAGCAGCCGAGCTCCGCGCAGCGACGTACCGATGGCCGGGCGGGCGGGGCGTCGCCGACATCGACCTCGAGATCCGGAGCGGGCGCTGGCTGACGCTGTTGGGGCCGAACGGGGCGGGCAAGAGCACGATTCTGCGGCTGATTTCGGGACAGGCGGCGGCTGAGGGCGGCGAGGTGCTGGTATTCGGCGAGCCGCCCTCGGACGCGGCGCGTCGGCGGGTAGGGGTGGTGTTTCAGGAGCCGACGACGGACGATCTGATGACGGTGGGGGAGACGCTGGAACTGCACGCGCAGTTGTTCGGGCTGTCGCGGTCGGAGCGCGCGACACGGATTGGGGCGCTGCTGGAGGATCTGGGGATTGCGGATCGGGCGGGGGATCGTTGCGGGACGCTGTCGGGCGGGCTGCGGCGGCGGTTGGATTTGGCGCGGGCGCTGGTACACGATCCGAAGCTGCTGCTGCTGGACGAGCCGACGCTGGCGCTGGATCCGAGTTCGGCGGAGGCGATCTGGGAACGGCTGCGGGGGCTGCGCGACGGCGGCTGCGCGATCGTGGTGGGCTCGAACGACACGGCGGAGGCGGAGGCGAACAGCGACGAAGTGGTGTTTGTGGACGAGGGAGCGATCGCGGCGCGGGGCGCGCCGAGCGAGTTGACGGCGGCGCTGCGCAGCGATTCGGTAGAGCTGGACTGGCCGGGCTGCGGAGCCGCTGAGGTTGCGGCGCTGGAGCGACTGGAGGGCGTCGGAGCAGTGCGCAGCGCGCCGCCGGTGCTGCATCTGACCGTTGACGGGGCGGCGTCGTTCGTTCCCGTGCTGTTTCAGCGTTGGGGCGATCAGATCGGCGGGATTCGGATTCGCGAATCAAGTCTGCGCGACGCCTGGTTTCAGATTGTGGGGCGTCCGTTGGACGGGGGGGGCGGCTCGTGAGCGGCGCGGCGGCGTGCGCCGCGCTGTTGCAGCGGGAGCTGCGGGCGGTGGCGCGGTCGCGGTCGCAACTGTACTCGTCGATCCTGTTCCCGCTGATGCTGCTGGCGCTGCTGGGGGCGGGCGTGTCGGAGGGGTTGCAACCGTCGTCGTCGATTCTGGGCGTGGGGGACTACACGGACTTTCTGGCGCCGGGGATGATCGCGATGACGGCGATGTTCGCGTCGACCTTTTCGAGCGCGAGCTTCTACCGCGACCGCGACACGGGGATGCTGCGGGCGCTGCTGGCCTCGCCGCACAGTGCGCGGACGATTCTGTTGGGCAAGGCGCTGGCGGCGGTGGTGATCGGGAGTTTGCAGTCGGTCGCGGTGCTGGTGCTGGCGGTGGTGATTCCGGGGATTGAGCTGTCGTGGCAGTTCGGCTGGCTGGGCGGGGCGGCGACGGTAGTCGCGGCGATCGTGACGCTGAACGTGATGCTGAACGGTTTGGCGCTGCTGATCGCGGTGCGGGTGCGGACGATGCAGGGCTTTCACCTGATCATGAACCTGGCGCTGTTTCCGCTGTTCTTCCTCTCGGGCGCGTTCTTTCCGCTGGACGGCGCGCCGGAGTGGCTGCGGATCATCAGCTATGTCAACCCGCTGACCTATCCGGTGGACCTGATTCAGTACGCCTGCTGGGCGGCGAGTCCGGAGGGGCTGATCGGCCCGGCGATCACTGCGCCGGTGCTGGGCGTGCTGGCGCTGGCGGCGATCGTGCTGGGGCTGCGGCGCGGACCGGCGGCGGCGCAATGAGGCGGGGGCGCGCGGCGCTGGTCACTTTGATTGCGCTGATCGCCGTCGTCGCGCTGGCCGCCTGCGGCGGGGACGATCCGGTGGTGCTGACGGCGAGCGATGCGCCGTTTGTGCCGGTGCTGGAGACGACGGATTTGCGGGTGGGCGATAAGCGGATTGTGTTGAGTCTGCTGGATCGCAGCGAGGAGCCGCGCTTCGGAGCCGGGGCGTCGTTTCGGGCGCGGCTGTTCGAGCCCACGGAGGGGGGCATTCGGTATCGGGCGGAGGCGTCGCTGGAGCGAGTGGAGATTGAGGGGCGGTCATATTACGTCGCGCGGGATGCACCGCTGGATCACGCGGGCGACTGGGCGATCGCGGTGACCGTGGCGCTGGCGGACGGGACATCGGAGAGCAGCCCGCGGGTGGGCTTTCCGGTGCGCGCGGTTGGGCTGCGGCCGGTGGTGGGGGATGATGCGCCGGCGCTGCCGTCGCCGACGCTGGACGACTGGGCAATTGGGGAGCTAACAGGAGAGGCGGAGCCGGAGGCGCTGCTGTATCGGGACTCGGTCGGCGAGCTGCTGGAGGCTGGGCGTCCGTTTCTGCTGCTGTTTGCGACGCCGGGGCGCTGCGGGGGGCAGCCGACATGTCGGCGGGCGCTGGAGCAGGCGGCGGAGATCGCGCGGGCGGGCGACCTGGCGGTGGTTCACGTAGAGCCGTTCGGACGGCCGCGGGGAGCGGCGCTGCAGGGGATGATCGATGGGCTGAATGAGGCGTGGGATATCCGTGTTGAGCCGCAGTTCTGGCTGGTGGATGGGGAAGGGAAGGTTGCGGGGCGTCTGGCGATTGTGGTGGGCGATGGGGAGCTTGCTGAGGCGATCGGGGGGTTGGGGCGGTAGGGGTAGTTTGCGTGGCGGGCGCCCCCCCTCTGTCGCTCCGCGACATCTCCCCCCGCAAGCGGGGGGAGAAAATTGGGCGGCGAGATGCCTCGGTGGGTACGAGTCAGACGAGGAAGTCGAGGCCGACGGCGGCAAAGAGGATGAAGAGGTAGGCGATGGAGGCGAAGAAGAGGCGCATGGGCGGGGCGTGTTCGCGCCAGACTTGCCAGGCGATCCAGAGGAAGACTGCGCCGCCGATGCCGGCGACGGCTTCGTAGCACCAGCTGAGGTGTCCGCCGGCGGGTCCGAGCAGGCTGACGGCGACGAGTCCGACGGAGTAGAGCAGGAGCTGGCGGCGGGTTTCGCGCTCACCGGCGACGACGGGGAGCATGGGGACGCCGGCCTTGGCGTAGTCGTCGCGGTACTTGAGGGCGAGCGCCCAGAAGTGGGGGGGCGTCCACATGAAGATGATCAGGAAAAGGATGACGGGGGTCCAGGTGAGGTCGCCGGTCACGGCGGCCCAGCCGACGAGCGGGGGGATGGCGCCGGCAGCGCCGCCGATCACGATGTTTTGGGTGGTGCGGCGCTTGAGCAGGATGGTGTAGACGATGACGTAGAAGAGGACGGCGGCTTCAGCGAGCAGGGCGGCGGGCAGGTTGACGGTGAGGGCGAGTTGGACGCCGCCGAGGGCGGCGAGGGCGAGTCCCCAGACGAGGGCGTGCCAGGGTTGGAGCGCGCCGCTGGGGAGGGGGCGGTCGGCGGTGCGCTGCATCACGGCGTCGATGTCGCGGTCGAACCACTGGTTGAGGGCGTTTGCGCCGCCGGCGGTGAGGACGCCGCCGAGCAGGGTGAGCAGGATCAGGTCGAGGCCGGGCCAGCCGTCGGCGGCGACGACCATCGTCGGCACGGTGGTGACGAGCAGGAGTCCGATAATGCCGGGTTTGGTCAGTTCCCAGAAGGCACGGGCGACCGCGAGCCAGCTGTGCTGCCGCCGCCGGTGCGGGACCGCGGCTTGTGATGCCGCTTTCGGTTTGCGGCGCTCCAGTGTGAGCGGGCCGGCCAGGGGGCGCTCGGTCATGCGTCGCTCTCGCTCTCCGTCGGCGCGCCCGCGGGGCGGGGCTGCGCAGCTGCGCGCACCCAACCCGCACGGTACGCCGATACGACCGCAGCCGCAGCAGTGAGCGTCCAAGTGATCGAGCCGAGCGACAAGTGGAGGGCGCGGGCCCAGGCGTCGAAGTTGATCCAGATCATGGCCGCGCCGACGGCGATCTGCGCCACGAACAGGGTTGCGGCGGCGTGAACGAGCACGGTCTGGGCGCGCGAGCGGGGGCGGAGCATGACCGCGCCCAGCGCCGCGCCGAGCAGCGTCAGTCCGGCGACGACGACGATCAGCCGGTGGCTCATGTTCCACTGAGCGTACGATCCTTCGGGCCAAAGGCCGCCGTAGCAGAAGGGCCAGTTGTTTCCGCAGGCCGCGCCGCCGGGTCCGACATTGGCGGCGAGGTCGGGGTCTGCGCCGACATGGGTGACGTAGGAGCCGACGACGACGGCGGCGTAGACGAGCAGCGCGGCGAACATGGCGATGCGGGCGAAGGTGCGGGCCTGGTCGGGCGGGGAGACGCCGAGCGGGGCGTCGGCCTCTTCCGAGGCGACGGCGGGCCAGTTGAACGCGCCGAGCCAGGAGGCGGCGATCAGCATCACGATCAGCATTGCGGCGGCGAGGTGAAGGGTGACGATCAGGGCTTCGAGTCGCTCGGTGACGGTGAGTCCGCCGAGGATGACCTGGAGAGCGAGCATGGGGATGGCGAGCGCTGCGGGGAGCCAGACGGCGCGCGGCTGGCGGCGGAAGGCGTAGACGGCGTAGGCGAGGATGAGTAGGCCGATGATTGCGGCGGCGAGGCGGTGGCTCCATTCGAGCCAGACCTGGTAGGCGGCGAACTCGCCGAAATCGCCGGTGGGGATCACCGCGCCGTAGCAGCCCGGCCAGTCGGGGCAGGCGAGGCCGGAGCCGGTAACGCGGACGATGCCGCCGAGCGCGGTGAGCGCGAGCAGGGCGAGCAGCAGGGCGAGCCCGGCGCGCTGGAAGCCGGTGAGGCGTCTCAGGATGCTCATGATGCGTCTCCGCCGCTGCGGGCCTGCTGCATCTGGCGCACGCGGTCGCCCTGGCGGCCTTTGAAGCCTTCGCGCTCGGCCCAGTAGTAGACCGTGAGCATGATCGCGATGACGAACATCATCGAGCCGGGCACCCACATGATGCCTGCGCCGAGGCGCTGGTCGGTGAGGGCATCGGGGCCCCACTCGCGGAGGGAGGCGGCGATTTCGTAGGTCTCGTAGAGGGGTTCGCCGACGCTGGTGAGGATCAGGCCGAGGCCGATGTTCTGGAGGATGGCGATGACGAGCACGAAGAGCCGCCAGACGTGAGCGGGGCGGAGGCGTGAGGCGTCGACGCCGATGATCAGCCACCAGAAGAGGACTCCGCCGAGCAGGAAGATGCCGTGCTCGAGGAAGTGGAGGGCTTCGCTGCCGATGGCGGCGTCGTAGGCGGCGGGCAGGTGCCAGGCCCAGATACCGAGGATGAAGATCAGCAGGGCGACGGGCGGCCAGGTGAGGGCGCGGACGACGCGGCTTTCGAGCAGGGGGACGAGGTAGTCGCGTCGGACGCGGGGGCTGGCGGCGCGGAGGGCGAGGGTGGCGGGCGCGCCGAGCAGCATCAGGGGGGCGACGACCATCGTGATCAGGATGTGCTGGAGCATGTGGACCCAGAAGAGGTCGTCGCTGTAGGTGTCGACGGGTGAGACGAGGCCGATGATCATGAGCAGCCAGCCGAGTCCGAAGCACCAGGCGTGCCAGGCGGGGAAGCGGAACTGCGGTTCCTGTCGGCGCAGCCGCCAATAGGCCCAGGCGTAGAGCGCGCCGGCGGCGACGGCGAGCAGCAGGCCGGGCGGGTCGGCGCTCCAGGTGGTGAGGGCGGTGAGGATGTCGCCGGATTCGGCGGCGCGGCCGTCGTGAGCCGACACGGCGATTGGGGCGGCCGCCGACAGGGCGGCGATCAGCACCGCAGCCGATGCGGCAGCCGTGCGTCGCTTCACCTCGGCTGCGTCTCTTAGCTGAGGAAGAAGACGAGCGGGTAGATGACCAGCAGCCAAACGAAACCGACGAAGTGCCAGTAGAGGGTGGCGGCTTCAACGGCGGTGTTGCGCCTGGCGTCGAAGTGTCCGAGCAGGCCGCGGATGAACTGGGCGAAGATGAAGAGCAGGCCGCCGATGACGTGCGCGCCGTGGAAGCCGGTGAGGGTGTAGAAGATGGCGGAGTAGGTGCCGTCGGAGATGCCGAAGCCGACCTCACCCCACTCAAAGCCCTGGTTGACGATGAAGGCGGTGCCGGCGACGAGGACGATGGCCATCATCCAGAGCATGAGGCGTCGGTTGCCCTTGCGGATGGCGAAGGCGGCGATCTGCATGGGGATCGAGGTGGCGACGAGGATGACGGTGAAGAAGATGGGGCGGAAGGTGTCGCCGTGGGCCGGGTGGGCACCGTTGGTGGGTTCCCAGTGGAGGGTGTCGGCGTGAAGAGCGAGCATGGCGGCGATCAGTCCGGAGAAGAACATGATCTCGGAGAAGATGAAGAAGATGATGCCCCAGAGGGCGGGGGGCATGGGCTCGTCGCCGACGAGGAAGCTGCGGACGGGGTGGACTCGCTTGGCGGGGATCGTACCGGCGGCCATGGTCAGTCTCCCGCCTTGCGGGCGGAGCCGCCGTTGGCTGGGACGTGCCCGTGGTAGTGCTCGTCATCCTGCAGGCGCTCGCCGAAGCGGAGGTCGAAGAGCGGACGCTCGGAGCGGATTTCGGGCAGCGAGTCGAAGTTGTGGGGCGGCGGCGGAGAAGTGGTAGCCCATTCGAGGGTGGTGCCCTCCCAGGGGTCGCCGGAGGCGCGCTCGCCGTATTTGAGCGAGTAGAAGATGTTGAAGAAGAAGACGAGCATGCCGGCGGCGGAAACGAAGGCGCCGATCGTGGCGATGGTGTTCATCAGTTCCCAGCCGGGGTTGGCGACGTAGTCGTTGATGCGGCGGGGCATGCCGTCGAGGCCGAGCAGCAGCTGGGTGAAGAAGATCAGGTTGACACCGATGAAGAGCAGCCAGAAGTGGAGCTTGCCGAGCCCCTCGTTCATGAACTTGCCGAACATCTTGGGGAACCAGTAGTAGCAGCCGGCGAGGAAGCCGAAGGTGGCGGCGATGGACATGGTGTAGTGGAAGTGTCCGACGACGAAGTAGGTGTCGTGGAGGGCGAAGTCGACGGGGACGGCGGCGTGGAAGACGCCGGTGATGCCGCCGATCAGGAAGAGCATGAGGAAGCCAACGCTGAACAGCATGGCGGTGGGGAAGACGTTGGAGCCGCGCCACATAGTGGCGATCCAGTTGAACATTTTGACGCCGGTGGGGACGGCGATCAGGAAGGTGGCGCCCATGAAGAAGGGCAGGAAAACGCCGCCGGTGGTGAACATGTGGTGGGCCCAGACGATGAAGCCGAGCAGTCCGATGGCGATCAGCGCGAGCACCATTGAGCGATAGCCGAAGATCGGTCGGCGGGTGAAGACGCCGAAGACATCGGAGACGATGCCCATGGCGGGCAGGATCATGATGTAGACGGCGGGGTGGGAGTAGAACCAGAAGAGGTTTTGCCAGAGCAGGGGTTGTCCGCCCTGGGAGGGCTCGAAGAATGCGCCCTCAGCACCGTTGCGGTCGATGAAGCCCATGACCAGGGCGGCGGCGAGGACGGGGGTGGAGAGGAGGATCAACAGCCCGGTGACCATCGTGGTCCAGGTGAAGAGGGGCATCCGCCACATGGTCATGCCGGGCGCGCGCATTTTGAAGATGGTGACGAGGAAGTTGACGGAGCCGAAGATCGAGGCCTGGCCGAGCAGGATCACGCCGATCAGCCACATATCCATGCCGGAGCCGGGCTTTTCGGCGTTTGCGCCGCTGTCGAGGGTGATCGGCGGGTAGGCGGTCCAGCCGGCGGAGGCGGAGCCGCCGTCAACGGCGAAGGAGAGGGCGAGGAGGACGCCGCCGAAGAGGAAGATCCAGAAGGAGAGTGCGTTGATGCGGGGGAAGGCCATGTCGAGCGCGCCGATTTGGAGCGGCATCGAGTAGTTCATGAAGGCGGCGCCGACGGGCAGCAGAAAGAGGAAGATCATCACGCTGCCGTGCATCGTGAACATGGAGTTGTAGGCCTCGGCGCTGATGATCGTGCCGGTCTCCATGAGCTCGGTGCGCATGACGAGCGAGAAGGCCATGCCGACGAGGCCGAAGGCCCCCGCGGCCCAGAGGTACATGATGCCGATCTTCTTGTGGTCGACGGTGGTCAACCACTCGAGGATGGTGCGCCAGGCAGCGACGCCCGCATAGCCCGTGGTCTGCGCGCCGGCCAAAGTCGCCATGTTGCCGCCCCTCCTTCAGCGCTCTCCTCGGCGGTCTAGCCGCCGGCTGCAATCGACTCGGCCAGCTTGGACGGTATCACCGCCGCGTCGGGCGGGCGCTCAACCGTCTGGAGCCAGGCGTAGATGTCGGCGATTTCGTCGTCGCTGACCTCCTCCGGGGAGAAGACTCTCATCCCTTCGAGCGGCTCGCGGTACTGCTCGATCACGCGCTCGAGCGAGACGATGGTCTGGGCGATGGTGGGGCCGACGAGGCCCTCGCCGCGGTCGCCGTGGCAGGCGTTGCAGGTAAGTGAGAAGAAGAGTTCCTGGCCGTTGGCGGGGTTGCCGACTGCGCCTTCCTCGACGGGCGCGTCTTCTTCAAGGCCGAAGTCGCCTTCGACCGGCTCGGGCAGTTCGGGGGTTTTGGCGGCGAACCAGTCGCGGTAATCGCGCTGGGAGAGGGCGACGACGGAGAAAATCATGCGGGCGTGGTCGCGCCCGCAGTATTCGGCGCACTGGCTCTTGAACTCGCCGGCCTCGTTGACGCGCACCCACATCGTCTGCACGCGGCCGGGCACGGCGTCGAGCTTGTAGAGGAACTGGGGGGTGTAGAAAGCGTGGAGGACATCGAGGCTGGCGATGTTGAAGCGGATCATGGTGTTGACGGGGACGGTGACGATGGGAGTGTTGTCGGCGGCCTGGAGGCGGCCTTCGGGGACGGTGTCGGTGCCGTTGAAGACGCGCATGACATCGTCGCCGCGGCTGTGGCGGATGGGGACGGTGCCGTTGACGGCGCGCTCGACGGTGATGACATCGCCTTCGCGGGAGCGCACGCGCATGTGCTCGACGCCGAGCTTGAGGGTCATGAAGGGCTGGACGAGCGAGGGATCGCGGAGCACCAGCTCGGTGTCGGCCGGGTCCTGGGAGAGGCCGGCGGCGAGTTGGGTGCCGAGCGGGACGGCGTAGTTGAAGGCCCACGCCCACTGGCTGCCCTGGACATCGACTTCGACGATGTTTTCGTCGGGATCGGCGGCGGACTGGATATCTTCGAGGACGACCAAGGAGCCGATGAAGAGTGCGACGACGATGACGAGGGGGATGGCGGTCCAGAGGACTTCGGCGGTGGTGTTGTGGGCGACCTGGGTGGGGAGTTCGTCGTCGGACTTGCGCTTGTAGCGGAAGACGACCCAGAGGATCATGGCTTCGACGATGACGAAGACGGCGACGCCGATGCCGAAGACGACAAAGTAGAGGACGCGGATGTCGTCGCCCTGGTCGGAGACGGCGGGGGGCAGGGCGACCTGCGCGAGCGCGCCCTGGGTGAGGGCGAGCAAGGCGAGGAACGCGCCGAGCGTGATCAACAGGAGGCGGCCGGGCCGGCTGCGCCAGAGTCGCTGCATCCGCATGCCTCTCCCTCTCTGCACCTAGTTTGACGGCTCGCCGGCCAATGCGGGAGCCGATTCGTGATCGGATTGGTGATCGTCGTGGTGTTCGGGTTCCTCGAAGGCCTGGATGTCCTCCCACCACCAGCCGACACCGCCGAAGACGATCAGGGTGATGCCGGCGCCGAGCAGTTCGGCGGGGAAGACAGCGCCAAGCCCGGTGAGGATCAGGCCCAGGGCGAAGATAACGGGCGAGAGGCTGGGGGGCGGCATGTGGACGCCGGGGGGCGCTTCGGCTTCGGGCATGATTTGGAGCGGCTGCTGGCGGAATTCGGCGGGGCCGCCGGCTTCGTAGTAGCCCATGTCCTCGGTGAACCAGCGGAGCGCGGAGAGGCCGATCAGGGCGATCCCGACGCCGAGCAGTTCGCCGGGGAAGACGGCGCCGAGGCCGGTGACGATCAGTCCGAGGGCGAAGAGCAAGGGTGCGAGGCTGGGCGGGGGCAGATGGGCGGAGTGGTCGTCGTGGGCGGAATCGTGGTCATCGACATGTGCGCCGTGCTCGCCTTCGGCGCCAGCGGTGAGCTGGAGGAGGGAGGGTGAGACATCGGGCTTGGGGGCGATCAGCGCGGGGACATCGCCGCTGCGGGAAGCAGGCAGGGGTTGGAGGTAGCGGTCGACCACGGCGACGCGCTCGGTGCGGTAGGCCATGGGGCGGAGCGCGGGAGGCAGCAGGCCGGCGATGGGCTTGAGCAGGTCGGGGCCGCTGTAGGCCTCGCTGAGGTCGATGCCGAAGGCGGCGGGGCGGCGGCGGAAGGCGATCAGTTTGTGCAGGCTGATGCCGTGCAGGCGGCAGAGGCGGATGGCGCGGCCGGCCTGGCCAGTGGGGACATAGAGCACGAGCGGGGCGGCTTTGGCGAGCGCGGCCCAACGCTCGGAGGCGATCTCGTTGGTCACCTCGTGGCCGAGCGCGATGTCGCCGATGAGCGCGATGAAGTGGCCGGGTTCCTCGGTGACGACGATGTCGGGGTAGAGCCAACCGCCGGATTTGACCTGGACGCCGATTTGGCGGTTGGGGAAGTTGACGGCGACTTCGCGGTCGGGGAATTCGTCGTTGGGGTAGCCGTAGCGGGCGGCCACGATTTGTTCGAGCACTGCGCCCCGCTTGGTGCGCGCCGCGTTTGCGGTGGGCATCGTTCGGCTCGTCTCCCCGAGGCGCGGCCGCCGGGCGCTCCTTCCCGGCGCGCCGCCTCGTCAGCTTCCGTAGTGTTCCCGATCCATCGCTCACACTCAAGCGCCGCGGTGTGAAGCGCCGCGTCGGGCGGGCTCAGGCGCGGCGGCTCAAGCGAGGCGGCTCAGACGGAGCGCGGCTCCTGGTTGACGGGGATGTAGCGCGGTCGGTAGATGGCGACGCCGCGGCCGTCGCGGGCGCGGGTGCGCTCGTCGACGATTTGGGCGCCGATGCCGGCGATCCGGGACCAGCCGAAGAGGGTGGTGTAGTAGTCGGGGTCGGTGAAGCCGAGCGCGTTGATCAGGCTGCCGGAGACGAGGTCCACGTTGGGGTAGGGGTTCTGGACCTTGGGGTTTTCCTTGAGCACGCGGATGCCGGCCTCGCGGACGGCTTTGACGGCGTTGAACCAGTGGTCGTCGGGGCAGAGTTCTTCGCCGACCTGGAGTTGGACTTTGGCGCGAGGGTCTTCCCGACGGAGGACGGCGTGGCCGAAGCCGTAGATCAGTTCGCGGTTGGCCATGCGGGCGCGGAGTTTTTCGGCGGCTTCGTCGACGTCGGTGGTGTCGAGTTCGCGCACCATAAAGAAGCAGTCCTGGTTGGCCATGCCGTGGCGGGGGCCGGCGAGGCCGTTCATGGCGGAGGCCATGGAGCGGTACATGTCGGCGAGGCCGCTGGCGACGGCGCGCCCGGTGAAGGTGGAGAGGTTGCCGCCGCCGTGGTCGGCGTGGAGCACGTAGTAGACGGAGAGGAGGCGGGTGAGCGCTTCGACATCGCCGCCGGGCATGCCGAGCATGTGGACAAAGTTGGCGACGTAACCGCGCTCGGGCTGTGAGGCGATCGGCTCGCCCCAACCTTCGCGGAGGCGGAAGATGGCGGCGAGCGTGGCGGGGATGCGGGCGACGAGGTTGAGCGCGTCCTCGTAAAAGTCATCGGTCTTGCCGACCATCCCGAGAATCTGGATCGAGGCGGCGAAGAGGTCCATGGGGTGGCCGGACATGGGCAGGGCGTGGATGGCCTCGAAGGCCTCGGCCGGGACCTCGGAGCGGGCGGCGATGTCGGCGGTGAAGGCGGCTTTCTCTTCGGCGGTCGGCAGGGACTTGTTGAAGAGCAGGTAGATGATGTCCTCGGCGGGCATGAAGGCGAGGTCGGCGATGGGGTAGCCGACGTAGGAGACGCCGGCTTCGGGGTCGACGTAGCTGGTCTCGCAGGTGCCGACGGGGTAGCCGCGCAGGCCGGTGTCGAGCTGCGCGTTGGTGATCGTGAACTCAATCTCGGGCAGAGCGGTCATCGGGATCGCCTTCTTTCAGATCGGAGCTTTCGGTTTTGCGCTTTCGGTTTGTGTTTTCAGGGGGTGGGCGGCGCGGGCCGCCCGGATCTTGGCGCGCCGACGGCGATCAGCCATCGACAGAGAGGACTTCGTAGCGGATGGTGCCGCGGGGCACGTGGATTTCGACGATCGCGCCGACGCTGGCGTCGACCAGGCCCTTGCCGACGGGGCTTTCGACGGAGATGCGGCGCTGCTCGGCGTTGACTTCGGTCGGGCCGACCAGTGTGTACTGCTGCACGGCAGCCTCGGCAGCGTCGAGGCGGCGGATGCCGACGGTGCTGCCGAGGTGGGCGCGTCCGGTGGACTGTGTTTCGCTGATCACGGCGTGGGCGATCTGGTATTCGAGTTCGTTGATGCGGGAGTTGAGGCGCTCCTGGTTTTCGCGGGCGGCCTCGAGCGGAGCGTTTTCGCGGATGTCCTTGTCCTCGCGGGCCTGGGCGACGGCCTGAATGGCGGCGGGCAGCTCCTCGCGGAGGCGTTCGAGGTCGGCTTTGAGCTGGGCGAGGCCGTCGGCGGTCATTTCGAACCGCTCGGCCTCCTCGCGCTCGACCTGAGCGCGGGCGGCGGAGAGGGCGGACTTGACGCGGAGGTGGTTGCCGAGGTTGATCTCGGTGTAGCCGCAGTTCTTCCAGCAGAAGCGGAGGAACTCCTTGACGGGGATGAGGCGCGCGGCGGCGTCGGCGGCGTTGACGCCGATGGTCTCCTGGAAGGCGGCCATGCCGTGCGGGGTGAGCTCGGCGACGGGCAGGGCGGGGGTGACATGGGAGACGAATTGGGTGACGGCGACGCGGGCGCTCTTGTCGAAGCGGGGCGCGGCCTTGGAGTTGGGGCGGGGCGGATCGGCGCCTTCTTCGGCGAGCTTCTCGGCGCGTCGGCGGCGCTGGGCCTCGCGCTTTTCGCACCACTCGAAGTACTCGGAGGCGGCTTCGCCGACGGTTTTGGGGCCGGCGAAGGCCGCCGCGTCGGCGTCTTCGTCGGCGCCCTCGACGATGTCTCCCGGGTCGTCGGCGCGCAAGCCGGCTACGCCCTGGGCGCCGACGATGTCTTCTTCGAGCGTCGCCGTTTCGGTCTCAAAGGTCATTGCGATCTCCGAGCGTTGGCCGCCCGGCGCGCGGCGCGTGTGCGCCGCCGCCGGGGTGATCTCCTGGTCGCACGGCCGCTTGAGGGCCTCGCCGCCATCGTACCGAACGGCTGCGCCGCGCTCGGCGGCGGCAGGGTCGAGGGCGGCTCCGTCTGCGCTTATTCTACCCCCTGCCCGCGATGTCTACGCCGCACACCCGATCTCCGCGCACCTTGTCTCCGTCAGCGCTGCTCGAACACCGAATTGAAGAGGCGCTCGAGGCGGCGGGGCTGCGCGTCGGCGCGCGCGCGCGGGAGCAGTTGGCAATCTGGCTTGAGGCGCTGCTGGCGCAGCCGCGCAATCTGACGGGGGTGCGGGAGCCGGCGGAGGCGGCGGCCAAGCACGTGATCGAGCCGCTGCGCGGGTTTGAGGCGGTGCTCGGAGCGGACATCGCCGTCCCGCACGGGCCGATGGTCGATGTGGGCAGCGGCAACGGCGCGCCGGGGTTGCCGATTGGGCTGGCGCATCCCGATCGCCCGCTGATGCTGCTCGATTCGCGCGCGTCGGCGGTGGAATTCCTGCGCACGCTGCCGGGGCTGCTGGATGCGCCGCAGGTTGAGGCGCGACTAGGGCGCGCGGAGGAGGCGTCGGAGCTGCGGGGGCGGTTCGCGGTCGCGCTGACGCGGGCGGCGGCGAGCCCGCCGGTCGCGCTGGAGTTGACGCTGCCGCTGCTGGCCGTGGGCGGCGTGCTGATCGCCTACGCGCGGCCGCCGGATGATCTCGCGCCTCTCCGGGCGGCCGCCGAGACGCTGGGGGCGGTGATGATGCCGATCTCAGGGCCGGTCACTGAGGCAAGGGGAGCTGACGTGGAGCTGATCGCGGCGGTGAAGGCACGGCCGACGCCGGCGGGCTATCCGCGGCGCTGGCCGCAGATTCGGCGGCGGCCGCTCTGAGGCTCAGTTTGCACTGCGTTCGGTCGAGGGGCGGCGACAAACAGCGACGGCCGCACACATCGACTCGGCTGCGCATTACGATCGCATCTCTATGACCATTTCGCAGAGCCTCAACGGCCGCGGCGGCGGCGGTGCGTCGGTGGACGCGCGGCAGCGCTACGCGCGCAATCTGCGGGTCTACTACCTGTTCTACATGGCGAGCGGCTTCCTGATCTGGCTGCCGATCTGGATGGTCTACCTGATCGACGGGCGGGGGATGTCGCTGACCCAGGTCGCGCTGATGGAGACGATTTTCTGGGTGGCGCTGGTGATCGCGGAGGTGCCGACGGGCGCGATTGCGGATCGCTGGGGGCGGCGGACGTCGCTGTTTCTGGGCGGCTGCGGGTTCACGATTGCCTCGGTCGCGTTCGCGTTCAGCAGCAGCTACGTGATGCTGGCGGTGTCCTACGGGATTATGGCAGTCTCGATGACGCTGTATTCGGGGGCGGGGCACGCGCTGCTGTTCGACACGCTGCGGCAGTTGGGGCGGACCAACGAATACGAGAAGCACGTGGGGCGCTCGGAGGCGGGGGCGTTTGCGGCGATGCTGGTCGCGACGCTGCTGGGCGGGCCGATCACGGCGCTGGTGGGCTTTTCGAACACGATTCTGATTGGCGGCGCGGCGCTGGCGATGGCGGCGGTGATCGCGCTGCTGCTGCGCGAGCCGCCGCGCCGCGAGGCGGAGATCGCGCCGCAGCCGGGCGGCGTGAATGGGCAGCACGGCGGCGTTGGCGGGAACGGAACGACGCCCACATCGCAGGGCGTGGATGCGCCGCCGGCGCAGAGCGTGCTGCGCAACATGCTGGTGGGAGCATTCACGGTCTGGCGGCGGAAGACGCTGCTGGCGATCATCATCTTTGCGACGCTGATGATGGTGATCTTCGAGATGCCGGAGTTCTTCCTCCAGACCTTCGTGCGCTTCCAGGGGATAGACCCGCAGGAGACGCTGGGTACGGGCTTCGTGTACTCGGGCCTGATCATCCCGCCGATTGCGGGGATGGTGATCGGCTCGCTGCTGGCAGCGGGGGTGGCGGGGCGCTTCGGGGAGCGGCGGGCGCTGCCGGTGCTGCTGGTGGGCGGGCTGCTGTTGTTCGTGCCGCTGATGCTCTGGGATTCGCTCTGGGTGATCGTCGCGGTGGCGCTGGTGGCGGTGCTGCGGGGGATGATCCGGCCGATTGCGACGGGCTACATCAACCGCCGGATCGCGTCGGACCAGCGGGCGACGGTGCTTTCGATGTTCGAGCTCTCGATGGGAGTGCTGATGGCGCTGTCGGCGCCGGCGGTGGGCAGCGCGGCGGACAATCTGAGCTTCCAGTGGGCGTTCGCGCTCTGCCTGGCGGTGTTGATCGTGGGCGGCGGGCTGCTGGCGGCGGCCTGGCGGCGGGCGCACGCGCGGGAGCAGGCGCGGAACGGGATCGCGCTGAATTCGGTGCCCGCGCCGCAGGCGGGCGGAGCGGTCGGGCGGAATGGCGCGGGCGCGGCGGCGGCGAACCCGAGCGAGGCGGAACGATCCTTGCCGTCCTGAGGGCGGCGCAGAGCGCGACGATCGAATTCTGATGTCCAATTCTCCGATTCTCAACGGGCGCGGCGGGGGCACGCTGTTCGATATGCGGCGGTATTTCGCGCGCAATCTGCGCGTGTACTACCTGTTCGAGGCGACGTCGGGCTTCCTGATCTGGATGCCGATCTGGATGATCTACATGATCGACGGGCGGGGGATGTCGCTGACGCAGGTGGCGACGATGGAGTCGGTCTTCTGGATCACGGTGGTGCTGGTGGAGGTGCCGACGGGGGCGGTGGCTGATCGCTGGGGGCGGCGGGTGTCGCTGTTTCTGGGCAGCTGCGGGTTTGTGATCGCGTCGGTGGCGTTCGCGGTCGCCGACGATTATGTGGGGCTGACGATTTCCTACACGATCATGGCGGTCTCGATGACGCTGCATTCGGGCGCGGGGCAGGCGCTGCTGTTCGACACGCTGCGCTGTCTGGGGCGGACGCATGAGTACGAGCGGCACGTGGGGCGCGCGGAGGCGCTGTCGTTTGCGACGCTGGTGGCGGCGATGCTGTTGGGCGGTCCGCTGACGGCGCTGCTCGGCTTCGTGAACACGATTCTGTTGGGCGCGGCGACGATGGGCGGGGCGTGCGTCGCGGCGCTGCTGCTGCGCGAGCCGCCGCGCCGCGAAGCGGAATTTGGGGCGGAGTTCGGGGCGGAGCCCGGCATGTCGGTAGATGATGAGGCGGAGGGGCGGGAGAGCGTGACGCGGAACATGCTGGCGGGCTGGTTGACGATCTGGCGGCGCAAGACGCTGCTCGCGATCATCGCGTTTGCGACGCTGATGATCGTGCTGTTCGAGGTGCCGGATTTCTTCCTGCAACCGTTCGTGCGGGCGCAGGGCGTCGATCCGCGTGAGGCGGTCGGCTCGGGCTTGGCCTATTCGGCGCTGCTGATCCCGCCGATTGTGGGGCTGATGATCGGTTCGCTGCTGGCGTCGGCGGTGGTGCGTCGGCTGGGCGAGCGGCGGGCGCTGCCGCTGCTGCTGGCGGCGGGGATCGGGCTGTTCGTGCCGACGGTGATCTGGGACTCGCTCTGGGTGATCAGCGCGATCGGGCTGCTGGCGGTGCTGCACGGGATGACGCGGCCGATCGCGACGGGCTACATCAATCGGCGGATTCGCTCGGAGCAGCGGGCGACGGTGCTTTCGATGTACGAGTTGTCCACCGCGCTGCTGATGGCGGGCTGCGTGGCGACGATGGGCGGCGTGGTGGACAACCTGGGCTTCCAGTGGGCGTTCGGGCTGTGCATCGCGCTGCTGGCGATGGGCGGCGGGCTGTTGGCGGTCGCCTGGCGGCGGGCGCACGCGCGCGAGCAGGCGCGGAACGGGATCGCGCTCAATTCGGTACCCGCGCCGCAGGCGGGCGGGTCGGTCAACGGGGCGGCGGCGCACGACGAGAGCGGGGGCGCTCAGGCGATGATCTCGCGCTCGCGGAGATCGGCGACGGCGTCGGAGGCGAAGCCGAGCGAGGCGAGCAGGTCGCCGCTGTCCTGACCGCGCCTGGGCGCGCCGTCGCGCACGCGCCCGGGGGTGGCGCTGAGTTTGGGGGCGACGCCGGCCTGGCGCATCCGTCCGCCGTCGGGCGTTGCGACTTCAACGACCATCTGCCGCGCGAGGTTGTGCGGATCGGCGAGCGCTTCGTCGAGCGAGAGGACCGGCTTGGCGCAGATATCCACCTCGTTCAACAGCTCGTGCCACTCGTCGGCGCTGCGGGTGCGGAAGGCGGCGGCGAAGCGGCCGGCGATTTGGGCGCGGCGCTGCGGGTCCGTCGTGCCCTGATCAGGGATGAATTCTTCGCAGTCGAGGGCGCGGCAGAGGTTGGCGTAGAAGTAGGGCTCCATCGCGCCGACGGAGAACCAGCGGCCGTCGCTGGTTTCGTAGACCTGGTAGTGGGGGACGCCGCCGTTGAGCATGTGCCGGGCGGGGCGCATGTCGGCGCCCGCGCCCTCGTGGCCGGCGAGCGCGGAGGTGATCAGGGAGAGCGTGCCGTCGGACATGGCGAGGTCGATGTATTGGCCCTGTCCGGTGCGCTCGCGGGCCTGGATAGCGCAGAGGATGGCGAAGGCGGCCATCAGGCCGCCGGCGGCGAAGTCGGCGATGATGTTGACGGGAATGGCGGGGCGTCCGGCCGCCTCGCGGTCGCCGATCATGCCGAGCGCGCCGCCGACGGCGATGTAGTTGATGTCGTGTCCGACATGGGCGGCGTAGGGGCCGGTCTGACCGAAGCCGGAGAGGGAGCAGTAGACGAGGCGCGGATTGAGCGGCTGGAGGGTGTCCCAGTCGACGCCGAGGCGCTTGACGACACCGGGGCGGAAGCCTTCGAGCACGATGTCGGCGGTTGCGGCGAGGGCGTAGAAGATACGGCGGGCTTCTTCCGACTTGAGGTTGAGGCCGATGGAGCGCTTGCCGCGTCCGAGCGCGTAGGAGGAGTAGCGGCGTCGCTCTTCGTTGGGGTCGGGCGCGGCTTGGGCATCGGCGCTGCGGCGCCCCTGGGGGCGGCCGGCTTCTTCGATCAGGATCACTTCGGCGCCCATGTCGGCGAGCAGCATGGAGCAATAGGGCCCGGGCGCGAGGCGGGAGAGGTCGAGGACTCTGAGGCCGTCGAGGGGGCCGTCGAGTTGTGGGGCGTCGGTCATGGGGTCCTCCTGGGGGTTGGGCGCGGTGTATTCGCTATGTCACGTTAGGGCGCGCCGGTCCATTCGCGGCGGCGGAGGGGGACATGGAAGAACCAGAGCGAGACGAGGCCGACGATGGAGACGGGGATCAGGACGAGCGCGTGGAGAGTGGCGGCGTAGGCGATGGCGGCCGCTTCCGCGCCGACGCCGGGGTCGAGGTCGCCGAGTTGGGGGAGGTAGATGAGCAGGACGGCTTTGGTGGCCCACTCGAAGGGGCCGACGCCGCCGCTGGTGGAGGGGGCGGTGATCAGGATGTTGGCGGCGGCGGCGACGAGCAGGTAGACGGGGAAAGGGAGGCCGAGGCCGAAGGCCTCGCCGATCATGGCGTACATGACGGCTTCGAGCGCCCAGGCGAGCAGGCTGGTCCAGAGCGCCCCACGGATTTGGATGGGGTTGGCCTGGGCGCCCATGCCGGCGATCACGGGGGCGAGCCAGCTCTGCATGCGCTCCGCGCCCCAGGGGGCGCGGCTGACGACTCGGGTGAGTAGCTCTTCGGCGCGCTGTGGGTTGCGGGCGATCGCGCCGAAGAGCAGGAACGCGCCGATCATGCCGAAGACGAGGAAGCCCATGCCGGCGGTGAGCGCGGGCCCGGCCCAGGTCATGCCGGCGACGCCGGCCAGGGAGCAGGCGACGCCGACGCAGAGGAAGACGGTGAGCATCAGGCCGTCGTAGACGCGGGTCATGAAGATGCTGGAGAGTCCGCTGGCGCGGGGCAGGTCGTGGCGGACGGCGAGAACGTGGGCGCGGACCAGTTCGCCGGCGCGCAGAGGGAGGACGTTGTTGACGCCGAAGCCGATGGCGACGATGGGGAAGAGTCGCCACCAGGGGATCGGTTGGAGGTGGCGGAGCAGGTAGTGCCAGCGCCAGGCGCGGGCGGCGATGCCGGCGAAGTAGACGGCGAGGGCGGGGATGATCCAGAGAGGCGAGGCTTCGGTGAAGGCGCGGGCGACAGCACCGAAGTCGGTGTTGCGGAGGAAGAGCAAAATGAAGGCGGTGCTGACCGCGAGACCCAGGAGGGGGCGGAGCCAGGGGGCGCGGAGCGCGCCCATGGGTTAGCTGGCTTCGAGCCGCCGCCCGGGCCGGCGCAGGGTTTCGCGCAGCCGCTCCTCGACGCGGCGGGCGGCGGCCGCGAGCTCGGCGCGGCGGCGTTCGGCGGCGCGCCAGGCGCTGCGGCTGAGTTCAACGGCGAGGAAGGCGGTGAGCGCGACAGCCGCGCCGGCGAGGATGTCGGCGACGTAGTGCTCGGCGAGGTAGACGAGCGCGAAGGCGAGCAGCAGGGAGTAGGCGAGCGCGAGGGCGACGAGGACGCGGGAGCGCAGGACGAGGCCGATGAAAACGACGACGAAGGAGGCGGCGAAGTGGAGGGAGGGCATGGCGGCGCTGGGGTTGGGCTCGGCCATGGCTTCGAAGGCGCCGTTGTAGAAGGACTCGCCGAGGATGGCGGGGCCGACGCTGTGCATGGCGCGGACGACGCCGTCGAGCAGGCCCTGCTCGGCGGCCATCCAGGGCGGCGCGGTGGGGACGAGGTAGTAGAGCGCGACGCCGAGATAGAAGACGGCGGTCATGGTGAGGATGACGCGGGGCGCGTGGCGTCGGGCGAAGAGGAATGCGCCGACGACGGCGGCGTGAGGAAAGATGAACCAGAGCCAGTGGACGACGGCGGAGAGGTAGGCGACCCAGCCGGGGTCGGGTCCGACGCCGCCGATGCGGGACTGGAGCCAGGCGGAGGGTGCGATGCCGCCGAACATCCAGAGTTCCCAATCGATGACGTAGGCGGAGAGCGCGGCGAGCCCGGTTTCGTCGGCGGCGTCGCGCAGTTGGGTGAAGAAGGCGAGGCCGACGAAGTAGGCGGCGAGCAGTCCGCCGGCACCGCGGCGGCTGCCGAGCAGGAAGGAGGCGAGCACAGCCGCGCCGACGATGGGCGCGAAGGCGATGGAGTCGAGTCCCCAGCCGAGGCGGACAGCGACGGCGACGAGGCCAGCGGCGACGGCGGCCCAAAGGGTGTAGATGGTGAGTTGTCGTCGTCGCTCCGCCGGCATCCTGCCCGTCTCCTGTGCGGCGTTATTCGGCGTTGATTTATCTTAGCGGGCGTCTGCGCGGGTTTCAGGCACGGCGACGCCTCCCGTGGCGGGTCGGCGTCGCGATTATGGAGTCGTCCAGGCGACGGCGGGGTGGGGTGGGGCGCGGCGGCGTTTGCGGCGCTGCTTGCGTTGGTTGCGGCGGCGCGCGCGTCGGTTGGGTTTGGGGTGGTGGGTGAGGTTGGCGATGCGGGGTGCGAGGCGGAGGGGGAGCGGCGGAGCGCCCCCCTCTGTGTCTCCCCCCAGGATGGGGGGAGAAAGGGAGCGGACTCCCGCCAGGATGGAGGGAGAGGGGAATGGGACTCCCGTCGCGATGGGGGGAGAAGGAGAAAAGCCTCCCGCTGCGATGGGGGGAGAAGGGGGAAAGACTCCCGCCGCGGCGGGGGAGAGGGGGAGTGAGGCTGCCGTCGGGACGGCGGCGGGAGCGGGGAACAGGTCTTCGACGGGGATGGGGGGAACGGAGATCGGGAGAGGGGGTGGTTCGGCGGGGGTGGCCGGGGTTTGAGCTTGGGGTTTGGCGGCGGGTTTGGGCTGTTTCCTGGCGCGACGGCGGGGGTAGGGGAGCCGCGGCCAGGGGAGGGCGGGGACGGGCAGGCTGGGCGCGCGCGGGGCGCGGGGGGTGGGCAGCGGGATGCTCGGGGCTCGGGGTGCGAAGCTGCGGGGGATGCGGATGATGCGCTTGAACAGGCCGATGGCGCAGCCCAGCAGGTGCAGGGCGGTCAGTTTGACGCGCTCGGACTTGCTGATGTCGGTGAGCTGGAAGAGCCGGTCTGTGAGCGATGAGTCGTAGCCCCGGTACTGGGCCAGCAGGAAGAGGGCGGAGAGGCGATCCTGGTCGGAGTCGGCCTGCTCGGCGACCTGTTCGAGGGTGCTGAGGTAGATCGGTTCGAAGTCGGCGGGGTCGCCGAGGTCGTCGTCGGCGGGCGGGGCGTGGTTGAGGATGCGGCCTCGCTCGTAGAGCCAGAGGAGGTGTTCGTGGTCGGTGGGGAGCATGTGTGCGATGGTATGTGTACGGGTGTTCTGATTGCAAGTTTGAGCGGGCTTGGGGTGTTGTTTGGGTTGCAGTTTCGGGGTTGGGGCGGCCGACCCCCCAGTCGCTGCGCGACAGCCCCCCTGCGTAGGGGGGCGATTCCGGAGGGGCAGGACCCCGCGTGGGGTGATGCCGGCCCCCCTCTGTGTCTCCCCCCGCGACGGGGGGAGAAAGGGAAGGGTCTCCCGCTGCGATGGGGGAGTAAGGAAGGGGTGATTTTGGAGGGGTGGTTGGTGGGTTAGTTGGGGGCGGCGAGGCGGGTGCTGATTGTGTCGGCGATGGCGGGGAGGTTGGTGAGAGGGGGGCGGTGTTCGGCGCGGGAGTTGCGGAGGATGACGATGGCGGCGTCCTGGGCGAAGACGATGACTTCGGTGCGGAAGCGTCCGCCGGCGTTGCCGTGCAGGAGTTGGACGGCGAGGGCGGCCGAGCCAAGCCCGGGCGGGTCGGTGTAGGCGGCTTCGACGAGGCGGTGCTCGGGGCTGGTGAAGTTGAGCACGGCGTCGGGCGGGAGTGAGGCGAGGTAGCGTACCCAGGCTTGGGCGGATTGTGCGCTCTCGTCGGTGAAGACGTGGAGCCAGAAGGTTTCGCCGGAGGGGCTGTCGGCGGCGGGGACGAAGATGCGGCCGTCGTTCCAGAGCGCGCGACGGGGCAGGGCGGCGAGGGTGGGGTCCTGGAGCTCGGCGATCCACTCGACGACGCCGACGGCCCACTCGGTCGCCTTGAGGTGGTCGCCGACGTCGTCTTCGCTGAGCACGAGCACCTGAGTCGGCGGCGGTTCGGGCTGCTGCGGGGGCGGGGGCGGTTGGACGGCGGGGGCGGGGGCGTTGCAGGCGGCCAGCCAGACGGCTAACCAGACGGTGAGACTGAGCACGGCGAGTCGGGCGGCGGCGCGGGCTGCGGTCGGCGGCGCGGGCCGGGGCGTGCGGAGGCGGCGAGGGGAGGGCACGGCGCTACCCGATGCGGTCCGCGCCGACGCGGTCCTGCCGGTTTTGGGCGTCGGCCTGAGCGTCGACAGGCGCGTCGCCGGCGCCGTCGCGCTCCGGGGCGTGGTCAGCGGCTGGTGCATCGTCGGGCAGATCGGCAGGTTGGTCGTCGTCTGCGGCGCGCAGGAGCACGCGGAAGGTGGTGCCGACGCCCTGGCTGCTGAGCACATGGATTTCGCCGTCCTGGGCGCGGACGAGTTCTTTGGCGATGGCGAGGCCGAGCCCGGTGCCGCCCTGCGCGCCGGGGCGGTCAGACTTGTAGTAGCGGTCGAAGAGGTTGGGGATCGCCTCTTCGGGGATTCCGACTCCGGTGTCGGCGACGGACATGCTCACGCTGGTCTCGCTCTCGGCGCGGGCGCTGAGCATGACGTTGCCGCCGGGGGGTGTGTGGCGCAGCGCATTGTCTACCAAGTTACCGAGCACCTGCTCAAGGCGGTCCCAGTCGCCGAGCGCGTCGGGCGCGGCGCCGGTTTCGACCGAGAGGTGGACATCGAGCTCCTCGGCGCGAAGGGCGAAGAGGTCGCCGATGTGTTCGAGCAGCATGTCGAGCGCGACGGGGGCGCGCTCGACGCGGACCTGGCCGGCTTCGATGCGGGAGAGGTCGAGCAGGCCCTCAACGAGGCGCAGCAGGCGGCGGGACTCGTCTTCGATGATGCGGTAGGCGTTGGCGCGGCCTTCTTCCTCGACTACGTCGTCCATCAGTGCGCGGGAGAAGCCGTTGATCGAGGTGAGCGGGGTCTGGAGGTCGTGGGAGACGTTGGCGAGGAAGTCGCGCAGGGCGGTTTGCTGGCGCTCGACTTCTTCGGTCATCTGGTTGAAGGACTGGGCGAGTTCCTGGGCTTCCTGGGAGCCGACGGGGACGACGCGCTGCTGGAGGCTGCCACGGGCGACGCTGCGGGCGGCGGCGGCGACCAGCTGGACGGGTCGGTAGATGGAGCGGGAGAGGGCGAGGCCGACGAGTCCGGCGACGACGAGGGCGATGGCGGCGGCGATCAAGAGGCGGGGCGCGAGGTCGCCGAGGGCGGCGGTCTGCGCGCCGCCGACGGCGGCGACGGCAACGCAGCAGAAGCCCCGGGTCTGGGCGAGGTCGGCGGGCAGGGCGACGACGATGTAGGTGAGGCGCTCGCCGCCCGGGGCGTCGAGCTCGCCCTCCCAGGCCTGTCCGGGGTCCAAGCCGTTGAGGTTGAGCGAGAGGCGCTCGCCCTCGAAGCGGTTTTCGCGCTCGTAGATGCCGGCGACGCGGCCGTCGCGGGCGAGGCCGAGCACGAGCACATCGTCTTCGTCGGCGATTGAGCCGGTGACGCTGGAGGTGGTTTCCCAGACGCTGAGCAGGTCGGCGAGGGTTTCGCTTTCGCCGGGTTCGGCGAAGAGTTGGGGGCCCCAGGCTTTGGCGAGTTCGCGGACGCGGGCGCGGCTGAGGTCCTGCTGGTAGCCGCCGAGCAGGAAGAAGAAGGCGACGCCGGCGACGAGCAGGGCGAGGACGGTGATGGCGCTGAGGGTGAGGTAGATGCGCGCGCGGATGGTGCGGGGGCGCAGCCGTCGGGGCCAGCGCGCGCGGGTTGCGGGGCGCGGGGATGGGTCGGCCATGGGTCCACCGGGAGGTCCGCTATGGGTGCCGGGCGGGTTGGGCGCGCCGGGCGGCCGCGGGCGGCAGCGGCCGCTAGCGGCCGGCGGCGGTCAGCTCGGCGTCTTCGGCGACGACGAGCTTGTAGCCGACGCCGCGCAGCGTCTCGATGGCGAGGTCGCTGCCGGCGAGCTTTTGGCGCACGTGGTTGATGTGGACATCGACCGTGCGGGTTTCGCCGCTGAAGGTGTAGCCCCAGACGAGGCTGAGCAGTTGCTCGCGGGACATCACGGTGTTGAGGTTCTGGGCGAGGGCGAAGAGCAGATCGAACTCCTTGGTGCGGAGCTTGAGCCGCTGGTCGCCGAGTTCGGCCTCGCGCCGCTGGCGGTTGAGGTGCAGGCTGCCGACGGTGACGTCGACGCCGGAGCGGTGGATGCCGTCGGAGCGGCGCAGGATGGCCTTGACGCGGGCGACCAGCTCCTTGGGGTTGAAGGGCTTGGTGAGGTAGTCGTCGGCGCCGAGTTCGAGGCCGGCGACTTTGACGGTGTCCTCGCGGCGCACGGTGAGCATGAGGATGGGCACATCGGAGCGCTTGCGGACGGCCTTGGTGACCTCGAAGCCGTCGAGCTTGGGCATCATCAGGTCGAGCACGAGCAGGTCGGGGCGGGACGAGAAGGCCTTGTCGAGCGCTTCGCGCCCGTCGACGGCGAATTCGAGGTCGTAGCCCTCGCGGGAGAGGTACAGTCGGACGAGTTCGCGGATATGCGGTTCGTCGTCTGCGATCAGAATTTTCATCGGCGCCTCCGACCTCGCCGCCGCCGTCCGTCTCCACTATATGCACACGACTGCCGATTCGCGCTACCCCGTTGATATGCTCGCTCTGCCGATGCCCGGTGATGCCCGGTGCGAGCGAGGAGTGGAGCGAGATGGCCCGTCAACTGCCGGCTGGTGTGGAAGTGCGCGCGGCGAATGCGGAGGAGATGGAGGACTTCCGTTTCGTGGCCAACATCTCGCTGGCGGAGCACGGGATTCCGGAGCGCGATCCGGTGACCTACCTGCGGTCGGAGTGGACGACCTGCGTGTTCGAGCGAGGGCAGCTGGCGACGACGTTCGGTGCGTGGCCGTTTTCGATGCGGTTCAACGGGGAGCGTGCGGCGATTGCGGGGGTGACAGCGGTGGGCACGCTGCCGACGAAGCGTCGGCGGGGCTATCTGCGGGCGGCGATGGAGCACGCGCTGGCGGAGCAGTACGAGCGGGGGCAGTCCCTGGCGGCGCTGTACGCCTCGCAGGCGGCGATTTACCAGCGCTACGGGTATGCGGTGTGCTCGACGCGGTGCAGCTACGAGATCGACCCGCTGGATTTGCACTTTATCCACAATCCGGAGCCGACGGGCGAGCTGACGGTGGCCAACGCGGGCGATCTGCCGGACCAGGCGCAGGTGATCCGCGATCTCTACCGCGAGTTCGTGGAGCCGCGCAACGGGCAGATTCACCGCGGGCTGGAGTCCTGGGAGGCGGAGGCGCTGGCGGAGCCGGGCGACATTCACGAAGGGCCGCTGCGCTGTCTGCTTTACGAGGAAGAGGGGCGGACGCTGGGCTACATGCTCTACACGAGCTACGAGCACCGGGCGTACAACGCGCTGACGGGCGGGCAGCGGGATCACCACACGCAGGTGCGGGAGTACGGCTGGCTGACCCCGGCGGCCTACGTGGCGATGTGGCGCTACATCGCGGCGCACGATCTGGTCTGGCGGGTGATCGTGAACGATGCGCCGGAGGACGACCCGCTGGTACATCTGACGCGCGATCCACGCACGCTGCGACGGAAGACGATGGACGGGATTCTGGTGCGGGTGGTGGATTTGCCGCGGGCGCTGGGCATCCGCCCGTACGCGGCGGAGGGGGCGGTGACATTCCGGGTGCGGGATGAGTTGTGCGAGTGGAACGCGGGTACCTGGCGGTTGGAGGCGGGAGCGGAGGGGTCGGACATTCGGCAGGTGGACGGGGAGCCGGAGTTGAGCATGGATGTGCATTCGCTGGCGCAGCTGATCACGGGGCATCTGTCGGCGAGCTATCTGGCGCGGCTGGGGCGGGTTGAGGCGTCGGATCGCGCGGCGCTGCGGCGGGCGGACGCGATGTTCGCGACGGAGTACCGGATGCATTCGATGAATCATTTCTAGGGGAGGGCGGCCGACTCCCCAGTCCGCTGCGCGGACAGCCCCCCTGCATGGGGGGCGATTCCGGAGGGGGTTAGACGGGTTCGCCGATCAGGTAGCGGCCTACGGCCTCTTCGAACGCGGCCAACTCGCCCGCGCTCAGGTCGCGGTAGGGGGGGCGGGCGTGGGTGAGGGGGAGGCCGCTGGTGAAGGCGAGGAGTTGTTTGAGCGCACCGACTTTGGGGAAGGCGTTGAGGATGGCGTGGAGCTCGTTGAGCTGGCGCTGGGGGCGCTCGGGGTCGCCGCCGCTGCGATGGGCGTACTGAATGGTGTTGACGAGCGCGGGGACGGCATTGGCGAGTCCGGAGACGCCGCCGACGCAGCCGGCGGCGTAGAGGGCGGCGTGGGCCTGGTCGGCGCCGGCCATGACGCGGAACTCGGAGCCGGGACCGGATTCAGGCACGAGGTTGAGGTAGCGGCGGGTGCGCTCGGCGTCGCCCGAGGAGTCCTTGATGCCGACGAGGACGTCGGGGTGCAGGTCGAGCAGTGCGAGCAGGACTTCGTCGGGGATGTCGATGCCGGCCTGCGGGGGGATGTTGTAGAGCAGGGCGCGCGCGCCGGCGGGCAGCGATTCGATCACGGTGGAGAACCAAGTGACGAGGCCGTGCGACTCGATGTTTTTGAAGAAGTAGGGCGGAAGCAGGGCGACGGCGTGCGCGCCCGCGTCGAGCGCGTCGTTGGCGGCGCGAATCGTGTCGGGCAGGGAGACCATCGTGGCGCCGGCGACGACGGTGAGGCCGCGGGCTTCGCGGGCAACGGTTTCGATCAGGCGGCGTCGTTCGTCGAGGCCGACGGAGGGTCCCTCGCCGTTGGTGCCGAGGGTGAGGATGCCGGTGAGATTGAAGTTGCGCAGCCACTGGATGTGGCCGGCGAGCCAGTCGAGGTCGAGCTCCGCGCCGCCGCGGGTGAAGGGGGTGACCTGGGCGACGAGCATGCCGTCGAGGGGGCCGTCGAGACTGTCGAGGCTGTCTGCGAGATTGGGGGTCATGTTGCGTCTCCGCTGCGCAGCGTAGCGGGGGGGCTTGCGTGCGATGTTGCGTACGATCGGGCGATGGGGCGGCTGTACATCACGTCGGCGACGGGCGCGCTGAGCGCGGTGGACGCGCCGGTGGGCGGCGGAGTGGCGGTGCTGGAGGCGTTGCTGCCGCATCTGGAGCAGGCGGGGGGCGACTACACGGTGCTGACGCCGGG
Source organism: Dehalococcoidia bacterium (assembly GCA_965243125.1). Classification (GTDB taxonomy): domain Bacteria; phylum Chloroflexota; class Dehalococcoidia; order Bin125; family Bin125; genus CATQGW01. The sequence continues at coordinate 87,897 of OZ251529.1, forward strand.
CGCGGCGGATGGGGCGCACGATGGGGCGATGGGGCGGGGGTACGCGCTCGGCGTGCCGACGCTGCGCGATGCGCCGGCGGATCGTCTGCTGCGGCTGGGGGAGCGGGACTACGCGCGGTTTGCGCTGGAGTGGGAGGCGGCGCTGGGGCGGTTTTTCGCCGGCGTATCGCCGGAAGGGGCGGTGGTGCTGGCGAACGATGTGAGCGAGGGGCCGCCATTCGCGGCGCTGGCGCGGCTGGGCTTTCGACAAATCGTGATCTTCCACGTGGTGGTGGCGGAGTTTTTCGCGCGGCGCTATCTGGGCGGGCTGCCGATTGGCGCGGCGGGCACGGCGTCGCTGTGGCGCGCGGCGGAGCGGAGCGGAGCGGCGCGGTTTGCGCCGCAGATCGCGCGGCTGGTGTGGGAGAAGGAGGGGCAGGCGGCGCGGCACGCCGACGCGCTGGTCGTGCCCTCCGCGCCGCTCGCTGACTCGCTGGCGGCGTGCTACCCGCAGAGCGGGGTTGCGGGGCGCTCGCATGTGATTGAGTGGGGGGTGATCGGCGAGCCTGATCCAGGGCGGCGGGAGCGACGGGCGGAGACGCCGGCGGCGATCGGGGCGGACCGGAATCGGTTTCAGCTGCTGACGCTCTCGCGCATATCGCCGGAGAAGCGGCTCGAGCTGCTGCTGGATGCGCTGGCGATCATTGAGCGGGAGTCGCCGGCGACGGCGCGGCGGCTGGAGCTGACGATCGCGGGCGCGCCGGCGTACATGGGCGGAGATGCCTACTTCGAGCGGCTGCGCGGGCGGGCGCGTGGGCTGCGCGAGGTTCCCGTGCATTTTCCGGGCTATGTCTCGGGGGCGCTGAAGTGGGATCTGCTGGCGGGGGCGGATCTGTTCTGCTCGCCGTCGCTGTATGAGGCGTACGGGCTGACGATCGCGCAGGCGTTGGCTTCGGGCGCGCCGGTGCTGGCGGCGGCGCACGAGGGGGCGCGGGCGATCATGGCGCGGGAGACGGGCTGGGTGGCGCGCGGGCGGGCGGTGGAGTTCGCGGGGCTCATTCGGCGGGCGGCGGCGGCGCAAGAGACGGGCGAGCTGGCGGCGATGCGCGCCGCCGCCGCCGAATGGGGCGCGGCGCACAATTTCGCGGATGCGGCGTCGCGCATCGTTGCGCTGGTTCGTAGGCTGTCGGGGGAGGTGGAGTCGTGAGCGAGCAACGCGCGGTGCTGTTCGATTTCGGGGGCGTGCTGATTCGGATGGACGCCGATTCCTACGACGGGATCGGAGAGCGCTGGAATTTGCCGCCGGGCGCGCTGACGGAGGCGTTCTACCGCATTCCGGAGTGGCACGCGATCGAGACGGGCGGGGGCGACTGGGAGAAGTGGCAACAGGGCGTGGAGCGGTATCTGGAGCCGTGGCTGTCGGATCCGGTCGGGGATGTGGCGGCGATTCTGGAGGCGTGGTACGCGCAGCCGTGGAGCTATCACCTGCCGAACTTTGAGTTGGCCCGCGATCTGCGCGCGGCGGGGCACAAGGTGGGGGTACTGAGCAACGCGCCTGACGATCTGCGCGAGCGCTTTCTGAGCGCCCTGCCGATGGAGATCGAGTGGGACGCGATTGTGGTGTCGGGCGAGATTGGGATGCGCAAGCCGGATCCGCGCATTTTCGAGCACGCGGCGGAGGCGATCGGAGCTGCGCCGGAGCAGTGCTTCTTCATCGACGATCTGCATGAGAACGCGGCGGCGGCGCGGGCGGTGGGGATGCGAGCGTTTCATTTCACGCGGAACAACTACGGGGCGCTGCGGATCGCGCTGCGCACGGCGGGGATTGAGTGCTGACCGGATGCTGAGCGCGCCGCCGCGTCGTGTCCGCCGTCGCGCAACGGCCACATGGCCCAGTTGGCCCGCGCTGGGCATCACGCGGGGGCAGACGCGCACCTCTCTCGGCCTGACTTTTCGCTTGAGTCCAGACGCGCCAAGTCGGGCTTGACAGCCCACGCGGAATGCCCTACCTTACGACGCATGCAGTCGCCAATCGTCTCCGATCCCGCGCTTCCCCTGCTCCTGTTGCTCGCGATTCGGAGCGGCAGTCCGAGCACGCTCGATGAGATAGTGGCGCGGATAGCCCGGACTTGGGGGGGGGGGGGGGGTAAACTCCGACCTGCTCAGTGCGCCGTGCTCGGACCTACTGGACCATCTTCACCGTGAACCGCGTTTCGTAGACAAGAGCGACAGTTCCGTCGTCACGCGCCTGATCACCGGCAAGAGCAACACGATCTGGGGCATCTCGGAGTCGGGGCGGACAGTCCCCTTGAGCGACCTGGCTGTGCGGCTGGACTATGCGGGTCCCGTGCCGAGCTGGGAGTCCCGGTCCGATGTCGCTTGGTGTGCGGTGCTCATGATGCGCATGCACGGCGAGCAAAGCGAAGAGCGCATCTCCCATCTCGTTCAGACGGTATTCGGCCGACAGGTGGCTGGCCAGGATGGCGGCGTATCGGCCGAACTGGTCCGCGATGTGCTGGACAAGCTCCGGGCGAACCGGCTGGCGACAAACCAGGGCAGGTTCCGCACATCGTGGACGATTGAGCCGGAGCTGTCGTCAAAGGCGCCACTTGAGCTGCGGGAGCATCTCGAGAAGATCTGGCCAGGCGACACACCGCCTCAGACGAGCCGACCGGGCATGCCACAGACAGTCGCTGCAAACAGGAGCCCCGCCTCTCCAACGCGCCACGAGCGGCCGAGTCCAGTCGATCAGCGCCAACTGGAAGAGATGCGGCGTGTGTTCTCCTGGGAAAGGATCCAGCAGGCAATCGTGCAGGTGCTGTCGAATTACAGCGAAACGGAGGCCGTCGCTTACCGCGTTTTGGTTGAGGCGGTGTGGGGACAGATGGAGCGGCCTCCGCAGGACCGAGACTGGAACGAACGACCGAGCGATCCAGCGAGTCTGCCGCTGTTCGAATTCCGGGTGAGTCGAAGCGCTAACACCCTGCGAGCGGTTGATGTCGTGGAATCGCAGGGAGGAGCATACCGCCTTACCCAATTGGGGGCTGGAGTCTCTCCTGCCACCGCATCACAGCGTTGCGCGCAACACATCGGCCTGTGGAAGACAGGTGTGCGGTGGACTGTCGAGCAGTGGCGGGACTGGTCGCGAGGTCAAGGGGGTTACCCCGACTGGTATCTGGGCGGTGGCAGTGTCGAGGAGACAGCGGTTGCTCCCGTGCGGCGTGCCCCTGCATTCAGTGAAGCGCCAACTGTCGCCGAGCAGATTACGGTCGACGTCGTGCGGGATTACCTGACCATTCTCGGCGCTGGCTGGAAGAGCGCACAGAGCATCGCGCGCGAAATCGCGGAACAGATCGCACCAGAGACGTCGTTTGTGCAGCGCGACGACACTGAGCGGCAACAGATTCACCTGAACGTGACGGAGCATCTCGAGGCCCTGGAGAAGCGTGAACGCGCCGACCGCCGGCGGCTGGACAAAAATCCTGCATTCGACATGTGGCGTTTGGGCGGTATCGGACGCATCGCCCAGATCGTCCGAGACGACGATGATCAGGAACATGCGGGTACAGCCCCGGCGTGGCCAGTGCAGTGGGCGGAGTCAGTGATCCGCGTCTTACGGGACCAGGGAGCTACAACCGAGGGCAAAGCCCTACTGGCGAAAAAGCTCAACGATGCGGTTGCCGCTGATCTCAATTTGTCGCTCGCTGCCCGCTCCGTGTTCTCGCTCACTTACCCAACGCAGTACGAGTACCAGACGCGCATCGACGCTGTGCGCAGATTCCTGCTTGAGGACCGAGGCGACCTCGCAACGGTGCTGGAGCGACACGAGCAGGGGAAGAACAGGCTGTGGAACCTCACAGCTGGTGCATCGTCCGGCAGTGATCTACTGGATGTTCTCACGTCGGCAGTCGGCGCGCACTTCCAGCAGTTCGCCGCGGCGAACTACTACAAGTTCGATCCCGAATTCGACGACATCCTTGAGCGCGCTGAAAGGGCGACCGACGATGCCAGTGACGGACCTGCACGAGTAGATGCGGCGGCTGCGATCGACAACGTGAGCGAGTCCGTTGACGGCCCTGGCAAATCTCTCGCCAACGCGCTGCTGGAGACTATCCGAGCAGAGGTCTCGGGCTACGGTTTCGAGTACCTCTGGGCATTGGTCATGGCTGAGCGCGGTTATCGGCATGTGGAGGTTCGGCGACCGGGCGCGATGGGCCGTCGCGGGGATGGTGGACTGGACATCGAAGCACACGGCCAGGACGAGAACGGGTGGGGCGCATGGTGGGTGCAAGTCAAGAACCGAAAAGAGCGGGTGCTGGCAGATGAGGTACGGAGCGTGTCAGGTGCAGTGCAGTATCGGAGCGGCAAGGCGATGCTCGTGAGCGTCACAGGGTTCGTACCGGCTGCTGATCAGGAGGCGAGGGAATTTGACGTGGAGCTGCTTGGCGGAGAGGAGATCGCGACTTGGATGATCGACGCAGGCGTTGGTGTTCGCGTCCGTGGTCAGGAAATGGTCGTGGACCGCGAGCTGCTGCTCCGATTCGCAACGTCAGATCGGGAAGAGCTGGAGACCATTTATGCTGAAGAGTACAACGCGCGTAAGAGCGCAGAGAGCGAGTCGTTGTCTTCGTAGAAAAGATGCAGCCGTCAGTGCGTAGCCATTGTGCGAGGCGGCGGGCGGTGGGGATGCGAGCGTTTCATTTCACGCGAAACAACTACGGGGCGCTGCGGATCGCGCTGCGCACGGCGGGGATTGAGTGCTGAGTCAGTCGGACGATCCGCGTTCGCGGAGGGCGAGGTGGAAGAGGGCGGCGAAGGTTGCGCCGAGGGCGGGGGCGAGCCAGTAGACCCAGTGGTCGTTCCAGAACCAGGCGAGGGCGGCGGGGCCGAAGGAGCGGGCGGGGTTCATCGATGCACCGCTGACCTCTCCGCCCAGGGTGACGGCGGCGGCGACGTAGAGGCCGATCGCCACGGCGAAGACGGGGCCGAGGCTGCGGCGCTCGGCGAGCAGCAGGATGGCGTAGACGAGGAAAAAGGTGAGCACGATCTCCATGCCGATGGTCTGCATGAGCGGGCCGCCGGGCATGTTCGCGCCGAGCGAGGAGACGCCCTCGCCGGTGTGGTTGCGGAAGAGTCCGTGGAGGACGGAGCCGGCGATCAGCGCGCCGGCCAGTTGGGCGGCGACGTAGGGGAGCAGGCGGCGTCCGGGCAGGCGTCCGGAGAGCCAGAGCCCAAGCGAGACGGCGGGGTTGAGGTGCGCGCCGCTGATGCTCCAGAAGGCGAAGATCATGACAGCGACGCCGAAGCCGTTGACGAGACCGACGCCGAGCATGCCAAGGTTGCCGCCGGCCCACCAGTTGACATGGGCGGAGCCGGCGCAGAAGAAGACGAGGCCGAACGTACCGAGCACCTCGGCCATCAGCCAGCGGGCGTGGCGGGCGTTGTCGTGGAGGGTCGGGGGGAGGTAGGCGCCGAGCGCGCGCGCGGCGCGCTCAAGCGGTCCGGCGATCGGCGGCGCTTCGGCCTCGGCGGTGGGCATGGGGGGAGGATATGGGGCGTTCGGCGGGCGTAGGTTGTCGCGCGGTTAGCGTGCGGTAGCGTGAGACGCGCAGCTCGCCAACGATCCAGCGCCAGCTACGGAGTTCGTATGCCGCCTGTTCACACCAATCGCCTTGCGGAGGAGACTTCGCCCTATCTGCTGCAGCACGCGCACAACCCGGTGGACTGGTTCGCGTGGGGCGAGGAGGCGTGGGCGCGGGCGCGGGCGGAGGACAAGCCGGTGCTGGTCTCGGTGGGCTACGCGGCGTGCCACTGGTGCCACGTGATGGAGCGGGAGTCGTTCGAGGATGAGCAGATCGCGGCGCTGCAGAACGAGTTGGTGGTGAGCATCAAGGTGGATCGGGAGGAGCGGCCCGATGTGGACGACATTTACATGGAGGCGCAGCAGCTGATTCACGGGCACGGGGGCTGGCCGCTGAACGTGTTCTGCACGCCGGACGGACGCCCGTTTTTCGGGGGGACGTATTTCCCGCCGCAGGGCCGGACGGGGATGCCGGGCTGGCCGGATGTGCTGCGCGGCGTCTCGCGGGCGTGGCGGGAACAGCGCGAGCAGGTGGAAAAGCAGGCCGACCAGCTGACACAGCATCTCAATCTGCGGGTCGAGCTGGCGGCTGAGGAGTCGAGCGAGTCTGCGGCGTCGATTCGGCGGCGGGCGGCGTCGCAGCTGCTACAGAACCGCGACCGGCAGCACGGCGGCTTCGGCGGCGCGCCCAAGTTTCCGCAGCCGGCATATCTGCAACTGATTCGCCAACAAGCGCTCGACGACGATGCGCCGGACGCCGCCGAGGCGCGGGAGCACCTGGCGCTGACGCTGCGACGGATGGCCGAGGGCGGCATCTACGACCAGCTGGCGGGCGGGTTTCATCGCTACGCGGTGGATCAGATCTGGCTGGTGCCGCACTTCGAGAAGATGCTCTACGACAACGCGCTGCTGATTCCGCTCTACCTGGACGGCTGGAGCATGACGGGCGAGGACCTGTTTCGGCGGATCGCGGCGGAAACCTGCGAGTACATGCTCGACGGGCTGCAGACGCCGGAGGGCGCGTTCTACGCCTCGACGGACGCGGATTCGGAGGGGGTGGAAGGCAAGTTTTTCGTCTGGACGCGGGAGGAGCTGTTCGATCTGTTGCCGTCGGAGGACGCGGAGATCGCCTGCCGCTACTGGGGCGTGGATGTGAGCGGCAATTTCGAGGGGAAGACGATCCTGACCGCGGCCAACGAAGCGGAGGCCGTGGGGCGCTGGTTGAATGTGAGCGAGGAGTCGGCGCGCGAGTCGCTGGCGCGCAGCCGCGAAACGCTGCTGGCGGCGCGCGCGGAGCGGATTCCGCCGGCGACGGATACGAAGGTGATCGCGGCCTGGAACGGGCTGGCGATCGAGGCGCTGGCGCGGGCCGGGGCGGTGCTGGACGAGCCGCGCTTCGTGGCGGCGGCGGCGCGGGCGGCGCGGCGCATCCTGAGCGAGATGCGGGACGCCGACGGCGGGCTGCTGCGGATTTTCGCGGGCGGGCGGGCGTCGGTGCCGGCCTTCCTCGAGGACTACGCGGCGCTGGCCAACGGCTGCCTCTCGCTCTACGAGGCGACGGCGGACGAGACATGGTTTGCGGAGGGTCGGCGGCTGGCGGAGCAGACCTGCGCGCGCTTCTGGGACGACGAGCACGGCGCGTTTTTCGCGGTCGCGCACGACGGGGAAGCGCTGATCGCGCGGCGCAAACCGACGCAGGACGGCGCGACGCCGTCGGGCAACGCGCTGGCGGCCAAAATGCTGGCGCGTCTGTATGCGCTGACCGCGGAGGGGCAGTGGGCCGATCGCGTGGAGGCGATGCGCGGGGCGTTCAGCGCGTTTCTCGAGCGCGCGCCGACGATGCTGGGCGATTTCGTCGCCGCGCTTGATTGGCTGGAGTCGCATCGCAGCGTGGCGCTGATCGGCGATCCGGAGGAGGCGGAGCTGCGGGCAATGCGGCGGCTCGTGCAGCGCGACGCGGCGCAGCCGACGGCGCTGATGGAGCGTCGGGCGGAGGCGGAGACGGTCGTGCCGCAGCTGGCGGACAAGCCGGGCGCGGAGGGTCGGGCGACGGCCTACGTCTGCCGCGGCTTCGCTTGCAGCGCGCCGGTCCACAGCGCCGCCGAACTAGCCGCGCTGCTGGCGGATCCTGTGTCTAGAGTGGAAGCGTGAAGGGACGGCAGACCATGAGCGAGACACCGCACCAGACGATCATTCCCGCGCTGCGCTACGCGGACGCGCCGGCCGCGATCGCGTTTTTGCGCGAGGCGTTCGGCCTCAGCGAGCACTTCGTCGTGCCGGGCGAGGGCGGGCGGATCGATCACGCGCAGCTGGAGTGGCGCGGCAGCCTGGTGATGCTGGGTTCGCAGCGGGGCGTTGAGGGCCACGACTTCCTCAGCCACACGGCAGGGCACGGCTCGATCAGCCTGACGGCGGAGTCGGCGGCGCAGGTGGATGAGCTGTACGCCCGCGCGCAGGCGGCGGGGGCTACGATTGTCCAGCCGTTGGAGGACACCGAATACGGCTCGCATGCCTTCACGGCGACGGACCCGGAGGGCAACTTCTGGCACTTCGGCACCTACGATCCGCTCGCGCCGATGGAGGAGTAGCGATGGCAGAGGCGATACGGCAGACGGTGATTCCGAGTCTGTGCTACGACAACGCACCGGCGGCGATCGAGTGGCTGCGCGAGATCTTCGGGATGACGGAGCATTTTGTGGCGCCGGGCGAGGACGGTCGGATCGACCATGCGCAGATTTCGTGGCGCGGCAGTCTGGTGATGCTGAGCACGGTGAGCCACGATGAGGGAGTCTGGCACGACCTGTCCTACCGGCACGGATCGGTGAATCTGACGGCCGAATCGCGCGAGCAGGTGGACGAAATCTACGCGCGGGCGCTGGCGGCGGGGGCGACGGTGATGCAGCCGCTGGAGGACACGTCGTACGGGTCGCATGCGTTCACGCTCGCGGATCCGGAGGGCAATCTCTGGTACCTCGGCACCTATGACGCGCTGGCCGACGACTAGGTTGCGTTCGCACTTCCGCCATACCGTCCCCCCTCCGTCATTCCAGCGTGCGCTGAAATGACGGAAGTGTGAGCGCATACACAACGCATACGCGCCCGTGACGATCGGCGCGCGCTGCGCGCCTAGCTTGGCCGGGTACCCAATCGGAGGCGCAACGTGAACCGACGCATTTCCTCTCTCGCCCTGGCGCTAATTCTGGCGGCCCTGCTGTTCGCCGCGGCCTGCTCGGACGGCGAGCACGACGGGCAGTCGCGCGAGGGCGCGGGCGAACACGGGGGCAGGCAGCACCAGCAGGAGAGCGGCCAACCGGGCAGCCAGCAAGACGGCGAGGAGTCGGCGAATCAGCTGGGCAAGGCCGACACCTACGACGACACGCGCGGCGGGGCGCGGCTGATTTTGACCTACTCGGCAGAGGACAACGCATTCACCGGCACGGTCAGAAACACAACCGGCGATGCGCTCACCCGCGTGCGGGTGGAGGTGCATCTCTCCAACGGCATCGAGCTGGGCCCGACCGAGCCCAGCGATCTGGCGGCGGGCGAGTCGCGCGAGATTAGGCTCGAAGCCTCGGAGGAGCCGTTCGAGACCTGGAGCGCGCATCCGGAGGTGGGGGAGGAGCAGGCAGGGCATCAGGCTGGCGGGTAGGGGGTTGCGTGGGGGCGGTTGCGGAACAGCGAGAGCCCCCCCTCTCAATCTCCCCCCAGGATGGGGGGAGAGGCCGGAAGGGGGGTAGGATGCGGTCAGTGTTGGAGGTGCGTGATGACGGAGCTGCCTGCGCCTGATCGGCCGGAGATGCCGGAGAGTTTCGGGGTGGGCAACCCCGATTACCCGTTCACGCCGATTGAGTGGTCGAGCGTCGTGGAGCGGCTGACGGCGGAGCGGAACTACTGGATTTCGACCGCGCGGCCCTCCGGGCGTCCACACAGCGTGCCGGTCTGGGGCGTGTGGACGGAGGACGCCTTCCACTTTCTGACCGATGTGGGGTCGCTCACGGCGAAGAACATCGCCAACGACCCGCGCGCGGGGGTGCATCTGGAAAGCGGCGACGATGTGGTGCTGCTGGACGGGTCGTTTGAGCAGATTCCGCTGAGCGCGGAGGTGCTGGCGGCGTTTGAGGCGAAGTATGAGATGCCGCCGATGGCGGAGGGGTTTCCGGTCTATCGGCTGCGGCTGCGGAAGGCGATTGCGTGGGGTGAGCAGGGCTTCCCCAGCAACGCCACCCGCTGGCGGTTCGGGTAAGAGGGGCCGCCGTCATACCCGCGCTTGACATGGGTATCTCGACTCACGCCGACGAGCTGCGTCGCGATCCGGTACCTTGTCTCCAGACTGCCGTGAGCGGCACAGGCCCTGTGGAGAGAGCGCCGCGATGACGGACAACGAGTACTCGGAGACGGACCGCGCCCGCGCTGCGTTCAGCGAAGCCGTGGACGCCGCCGAGCGCACGGCGCGCGCGTCGCATGCATCGCTGCGCGCCGCCCATGCGAACATCAAAGCTCGCTATCCGGAGCCGAGCACCGAAGTTCGCGCCCGCGTTCGCGCCCGGCTTGCACCCGTGCGCGCCCACCAGCGTCGGGTGCTCGCGTCCGCTGATTCGCCTGATTCGAGCGCCCGCGCTGCCCGATCCGGCTGATTCGGGCGCGGATTCCGATCAGTCGCGCGGCAACAGCTCATCGGCGCTTGCCAGCAGGTCATCGGCTGCGGCTATCAGCGTTTGGGCATCGCCCAACAGGTCATCGCGGCGCGCCCACAGTCGATTGACAAACGCCCGCGGGTACTCGTCGTCTTCGGCGCGCCACACTCGCAGATCGCCGTCCAGCGGCGCCACCACCGCTTCGCCCGTTGCTCGTCGCCAAATCCACCCCCACCCGTCGGGGCTGCGCAAGTCAATGTCCCCGTCCAGACGCACCACCACTTCACCGCCCGCAATGTCGCGCCGCGACACTTCTCCGCTCGCACGCACCACAATCTCATTGCCCTGCGCGTCGCGCTGCACGGCCTCGCCGTTCATCCGCGCCGTCAAATCGTTGCCCGCCGCGTCGCACGATGTGGCATCGCCGTTCGGGAGCCGCAGCAGCACGCTTCCGTCTCCGCCGCGCCACACCAACGCCTCGGCGCGCTCGTCGTCCGCTTCTGCTTCGGTCATCCGCGTTTCCTCCCTCAGTAACCTACCCCCCTGCTTACGAGAGAAACGAACGCAACGCGGAGAGGCGACACAGCGGCCTGGTGGGGCGGGCGGGTAAGATTGGGGCAGCGGACAGACCAGCAGTAGGGGAGCAGGATCATGGCGCGACGGATCGGGATGAACTTCGACTGGCAGGGGGCGCTGGACCGCGAGACGGCGCTGAAGCGGGCGCAGATCGCCGACGAGGCGGGGATCGACTCGCTCTGGGTCGCCGAGGCCTGGGGGCAGGACGCCTTCACGACGCTTGTGCAGCTGGCCGAGCGCACCCAGAACGTGCAGGTGGCGACGGGCATCGTGAACATCTACTCGCGCACGCCGGCGGCGCTGGCGCAGCATTTCGCTACCGTGGATGAGCTGTCCGAGGGCCGCGTGATCGTGGGGCTGGGCAACAGCGGGCCGCTGGTGATCGAGCACTTCCACGGCGTGCCCTTCCAGCCGGCCTTCAAGCGGATGCGCGAGACGGTCGAAATCATGAAAATCCTGTTCAGCGGCGAGCCGCTCAACTACGACGGCGACCTCTTCTCGCTGCAGCGCGGCTTCACGCTGCGCTTCGAGACGTTCCGCAAGCAAGTGCCGATCTATCTGGCCACGCTGAACCCGCGCAGCGTGCGGATGACGGCCGAGATTTCCGACGGCTGGCTGCCGGTGATGATCCCGATGGCGCGGCTGAAGGAGGAGGTCGACCAGGTCAACGAGTGGGTGCGGGCGGCGGGCAAGGATCCGGCCGATTTCACGGTACGCGCGCCGGGTGGGGTGACGGTGGCGAACACGGCGGAGAATCAGGAGCGCGCGCGGCGCGCGCAGGCCGGCACGCTGGCCTTCTACTGCGCGCGAATGGGCGAGTTCTACTACCGCCAGCTGTCGCGTCAGGGCTACGAGGACGAGGCCAACGCGGTGCGGGTGGCGTGGAAGGACGGCGGCGGTGCAGCGGGCGCGGCGGCGCTGCCGGAGGAGATGCTCAACCAGTTCGGCTTCGTGGGCACGACGGAGGAGTGCGTGGAGCGTCTGGAGCAGGAGCAGGCGGCCGGCGCGCTGCTGCACTCGGTCAACGTGATGGAGGAGGACTCGAACGAGTTCGCGCGGATTCTGGAGGCGCTGCGGGGCTAGGGGGGTTTTGGGGTGTGTAGGGGGTTTCGGGGCGGCCGACCCCCCAGTCCGCTGCGCGGACAGCCCCCTGCATAGGGGGGCGATTTCAGAAGGAGCCCTCCGCGTGAGGGGCGATTCCGGAGGGCGGGCGGGGGCCCTCTCGGTCTCCCCCCAGGATGGGGGGAGAGGTCGGAGGAGTGGTTAGCCGGGGGTCCATTCGAGCCACCAGGCGTGGGGGGAGGCGTTGGCGAGGTGTTGTCGGCGAGGCTCGGCGGCGGTGTAGCGGGTGAGGGTGAGTTCGGGGTTTCGGCCTTCGAGGGTGAGCAGCCAGATTGGGCGGTGCTGCGCCGCTTCGCGGAGCGTTTGTTGGATTTGGGCGATGCGCTCGCGGCCGAATTGGTAGAGCGCGACGGTGGCGTAGACGACCAGCGCGCTGTCGGGCGGGGCGGCGCGGATCAGCTCGTGGAGCAGCTCCGCGCCGTCGCCGCGGCGCAGTTCGACCGGAGAGGCGTCGAGTTCCTCGGCGGCGGCGATCAGGCGGGCGTGGCGCTCGATGTGCTCGGGCCAGATCAGGGCTTGCAGCCAGCGCAGCTGCTCGGCGTCGCGCAGATTGATCGGGTTGAGGTCGACGCCGACGCGGCTGGCGACGGGGATGTCGTCGAGCAGGTCGGGGAAGACGCCCGGTCCGCGCAGGTCGGATTCGAGCTGGACGGCGGCGGTCGGCGAGCCCCAGCGGCGCTCTTCTGCGCCGGCGCGCAGGTAGCAGTATCCGTAGCGGTCGAAGTTGAGGTTGACGCCGCCGCTCGCGCCGAGGTCGATCAGCGCGAGCGGGGCGTCGGCTTCCGCGGCGATGATCGAGAAGGCGGGCAACAGGCAGGCGCAGCGGCGCACGACATTGGTCTGGGTGCCGCGCGTGCGGACCAGATCCAGCACCGCGTCGCGGTGGGTCTGCACGAAGTCGCGGAAGAGCGGAAAAGCCGGCGTCTGCGGGCGTTCCGCGCCGCTGACGATCGGGTAGTGCGCCGCGAGCGGGTGGTCGACGCCGCTGAGCAGCAGGTATTGGACGGCGGCGAAGAAGACATTGGGGGCGGGCTGGCCCTTACGCTTTTGGGCGGCGACGGCGAGCAGGTCGTCGTCGAGCGAGACGCCGTAGGAGAGCTCGGCGTACATGGGCGAGTCGAGGCCCGGCGCTTCGTCGCGCCCGAAGATGTGGAAGACGGTGCGGTAATGCTCGACGCGCTGCGGATCGATCAGGTCCGCCTGCGGCATTTGGCGGCGTCAGCCGGCAATGAAGGCGGTGACCTTCTGCAACAGCGCTTCCGGCTCTTCGACCTGCGGCATGTGGCCGGAGGCGGAGAAGAGCGCGACTTCGCTGTTGGCGATCGCCTTGTTGAAGTCCTGGGCGTACTGCGGGGGGACGAGGCCGTCGGATTCGCCCCAGCAGATCAGGGTGGGCGAGGAGATGCGGTGGATGCGCTCGCTGAGGCGCTTGTCGGGGATCGGCCAGAGGAAGCGGGCGGCGGTCTGGAGGTTCTTGGCGCGCTCCACCGTGACGGTGCGCAGCTCGTCGGGGTCCTCGGGCGGCGGCGCGGTCATCATCTTCGCGCCGGGGTGCTCCTGGTCGTGGAAGAGCGCGTCGACCAGCTCGTTGGGCATCATGGCGAAGAAGTCGACCACCGGGTAGTCGTCGTTCCAGAGGCCGACGGGGGCGATCAGGATCAGCCTGGAGACGCGCTGCGGGCGCATCGCGGCGACCTCGGAGGCGAACCAGCCGCCCATCGAGTGGCCCATCACGATCACGTCGCCGTCGACGCCCATCGCGTCGAGGAAGTCCCAGTAGAAGCCGAAGACGTCGTGGTGGTCCATCAGCCATTCGATGCCGGTGGAGCCGCCGGTGCCGGGGATGCGCGGGGCGATCACGTGGTAGCGCTGCGAGAGCTGTTCGAGGAAGGGGTCCCACATCAGGCCGCCGGCGCCGTGGATGAAGAGCAGGTCGGGGCCGGAGCCGGCTTCGAGCACTTCGACGTTGAAGCGGCCGTTGACGACCGAAACGGTTTTCTCTTCCATGGGGGCTCCCTCGCGCTCTCAGCGGTGCGGATTTCGGTACGCAGCCGGTCTCCGCGCGGCGCGGGCGGCTACCTGCGCAGGCTATGAGCGCGCTTGATCGGTGTCAACGCGGCCCCCCTCTCAATCTCCCCCCAGGATGGGGGGAGAGGACGGAAGGCCCCACGATGGGGGGAGAGGTCGGAACTGCCCCCCATCGTGGGGGCTCATCTCACTGCCCCCCCATCGTGGGGGGGCTACGGGGGGGTTCGGGCGGGCGGGCGGAGCCCCCCTCTCAATCTCCCCCCAGGATGGGGGGAGAGGTCGGAGGGAACATCCCCCAGGATGGGGGGAGAGGCCGGAGGGGAATCCTCCGCGATGGGGGGAGAGGGCGGAAGGCCGCGACGGGGGGAGAGGTGGGTGGGTTCCGCCGATGCTTTCGTCATTCCCGCCTTGCGCGGGAATCCATCCGGCGGCGGTCTCATAGAGTGGTGGAATGAGCGGGATGCTGCCGGCGCGGACGGTTCGGGCGTACGACATTCGGGGGCTTGCGCCGGAGGAGATCGGGGCTGGCCAGGCAGGGCAGGTGGGGCGGGGCTTCGCGAGCTGGCTGCTGGCGCGCGGGGCGTCGTCGGTTGCGGTGGGGCGCGACGCGCGGCCTACCTCGGCGACGCTGTACGAGGCGGCGATTGAGGCGCTGAGGGGGGCGGGGATTGAGACGACGGCGTTGGGGCTGTGCCCGACGCCGGTGGTGGGCTGGGCGGTGGACCGGCTGGGGCTGGGCGGCGGGCTGATCGTGACGGCGAGCCACAATCCGCCGGAGTACAACGGGTTCAAGCTGCTGGGCGCGGAGGCGGTACCGCTGCTCTCGGAGGAGATCGCGGCGGTCGCGCGCGGCGGTCCCGTTACCTCATTCAGGCAAGCGGCGCGGCATGACCGCGACATTGCAGCGGACTATCTGGCGATGCTGGCGGAGCGATTTCCGCGCAGCGGTCTGCGGGTGGCGGTGGATCCGGGCAACGGGGTGGTGAGCCGCACGGGGCCGGCGGCGCTGGCGGCCGTTGCGACCGGCGTACGCGCCATTCACCACACGGTGATGGCGCGGGGGCCGCACATCGCGGATCCGCAGGAGCCGTCGACGATGGTCGATCTGGCCAACGCGGTGACCACGTTGGGGCTGGATTTGGGGATCGCCTGGGACGCGGACGGCGATCGGATCGGCGTGGTCGATCACCTGGGCCGCCGCTATGAGGCGGACTGGCTGGCGGCGCTGCTGGCGCGTCCGCTGCTGGCGCGGCGGGCGGGCGCGGCGGTGCTGCTCGACGCCAAGGCGTCGCGCAGCGCGGTGGAGGATGTGACGGCGCACGGCGGCGATGCGCGGATCGCGCCGACGGGCTATCCGCTCTTTCGGCGGCGAATGCGGGCGGAGGGGATCGCGTTCGGGGGCGAGACGAGCGGGCACATCATGTTCGGGCCGCAGTATCTGGGCGGGGAGCGCTACCCGTGGCTGGACGACGGAGTGTACGCGGCGTGCGCGCTGCTTGCGTGGCTGGATCGGAGCGGGCGCTCGCTGGCGGAGGAGGCGTCGTCGATTCGAGTGCGCCCGGCCTCGCCGGAGCTGCGGCTGCCCTGCCCGGATGGGGAGAAGGCGAAGGTCGCGGCGGCGATCGGGGACTATCACGCGGGGCGGTTCGCGGTGGACCGGAGCGACGGGGCGCGGATCGATTACGGCGACGGCTGGGCGCACGCGCGCGCGTCGAACACGGCGCCGGTGCTGAGTCTGCGCTTCGAGGCGGATACGGAGGCGGCGTACGAGCGGATTCAGGCGGAGTTGCTGGGGGCGCTGAAGGGGCAGGCGAGCGTGGGCGGGCGGGAGCGGATTGGGGCTGGGCCGCTGCTCGGGCCGGGGCGGCCGGAGGGCGGCGCGGGGGGGCGGACCGACCCCCCAGTCCGCTAGAAGCGGACAGCCCCCCTGCATAGGGGGGCGATTCCGGAGGGGGAGCCCCCCTCTCAATCTCCCCCCAGGATGGGGGGAGAGGCCGGAACTGCCCCCGCGATGGGGGGAGAGGCCGGAACTGCCCCCCATTGTGGGGGCTCATCTCACTGCCCCCCCATTGTGGGGGGGCTATGGGGGGGTCTGCGGGCGGGCGGGCGGAACCCCCCTCTCAATCTCCCCCCAGGATGGGGGGAGAGGCCGGAACTGCCCCCCCATTGTGGGGGCTCGTCTCACTGCCCCCCCATTGTGGGGGGGCTATGGGGGGGGTTCGGGCGGGCGGCGGAGCCCCCCTCTCAATCTCCCCCCAGGATGGGGGGAGAGGCCGGAATCCCCCGCGATGGGGGGAGAGGTCGGAACTGCCCCCCCATTGTGGGGCGCCCCTCTCACTGCCCCCCCATTGTGGGGGGGCTATGGGGGGGTCTGCGGGCGGGCGGGCGGAACCCCCCTCTCAATCTCCCCCCAGGATGGGGGGAGAGGCCGGAATCCCCCGCGACGGGGGGAGAGGCCGGAAGCGCCCCCCCAGGATGGGGGGAGAGGTCGGAACTGCCCCCCCATTGTGGGGGCTCATCTCACTGCCCCCCCATTGTGGGGGGGCTACGGGGGGGTTCGGGCGGGCGCCCCGCTATTCGGTTAGCCAGAGGACGTCGCCCTGGCGGACCTGGAAGTTGTAGGAGCCGGGGACGACGCGGCCGTCGACTACGGCGTAGCGCAGCCAGGTGCCGTACTGCCAGAGCAGGAGGGTGTTTACGCCGTCGAGCGCGGGGAGCAGGTCGGCGGCCATTACGGTGGTTGCGCCCAGCCAGGAAGCGGGCGCGCCGGGGGTGGTGGCGCTGAGCGAGTCGATCAGGCTCGCGGGCTGCCGCGCGGCGGCGGCGGCCGGGCTGGGCACGTTGACCACCAGCAGCTCGGTGACGCCGTCGGCGGTGGCGCGGAGCGAGGCGTTGCCGGAGCCCACGACCAGCCAGGTCGAGCTGGCCTTGCCCTGCGTGGTGCGCGTGTCGGCCGCCGTCTGCACCAGCGTTGTGGCGTCGCCCAGCACGACCAGCGTGCGGGCTTCCCAGTCGACCTCGGTGCCGTCGGGCACCGGATCGCCGGCGGCGTCGGTGATCGTGGCGGTGACGCTGAACTGCCCGTTCAGCGCGGGCGCCTCGCTGGGTTCGCTGAGCGTCAGCGCGGCGGCGGCGCCGCTGACCGTGAAGGTCTGCTCGGCGGTCAGGCGCCCCGCGCGCACGAACAGGGTGTACTCGCCGTTGGCCAGGCCCGCGCCCGCGGCGCGGTCCACATCGACCCGCACCTGCCAGGCGCCGGCCAGGGTGCGCGTGGGGCTCTCCGCGCCGCCCAGCGGCCACTCGACCTGCACGCCGTCGCCGACCCGCCGGCCGTCGGGGCCGGTCACGCGGGCGAGGAAGTTGCCGGTCGGCACGGGCACGCTCAGCCCGCTCGCGTCGGTCGCGGTCACGGGCAGCGTCAACAGGTCGCGGTTGTCGACGTCGCCGCTCTCGTCGTCGGCGTCGGGCGTGCCGATGCCCAGCACCCCGGCCGTGGGCTCGGCGATGCTCAGCGCGGTCGGCGCGCCGACCAGGTTGACGCGCACCGTCTCGGGCGAGAGGCTCGTCCCGTCCCTGGCGATCACGCGCACATTGACGTCGGCCGGGCCGCCGGTTCCGCTGTGGGTGAGCGTGAGCAGGATGTTGTCGGGGCTGTAGCTGGGCGGGGGCAGGGTGGCGAAGTTTCCGGAGTACGGCACGATCGCGGCCAGGCGCGCCTGTTCGCCAGCGAGGCTGAGCAGGGAGGGCTCGATCTGGCAGGCGTCGCCGCCGCCGCCCAGACAGCCGTTGCTGATCCGCGCGTTGGCGCTGTTGCGGATGTTGGAGCTGAGCGAGCCGCGCGTGGTGGTGGCGATGATCGAGGCGATCGCGTCGGCCGGGGCGGGCATGCCGCGTTCGTTGAGCAGCTGCAGGCGCAGCACGGTGCGCTCGCCCGCCGTGAGCGAACTGGGGAAGAGGCGATCGTCGCCGCCGTCGACGCCCTGCTGCTCGACCGCGAAGTCGAGCTGCGCCTCGGCCAGCTCGGCGACCTCGCCGATCCGCAGGGTGAGCGTCTTGTTGAGCGTCTTCGCGTTCTCGGTGTCGTCGCCGCTGGGGCCGGTGTAGCCGCCGGCGTCGCCGAGGAACATGAAGACTTTGATTTGGCCGGAGACGGTCAGCGCGCCTTCGGGCTGGCCGGGCGGCACCACGATCGTCGGTTCGACATCGTTCGGGAACCGGATCGGGCAGGTGGTCCAGGTCCGGCCCTCGGCGTCGCGGTGCTCACGGCATTGGCTGTCGCTGAGGAAGAAGTAGCCAGGGGCGTCGGAGTTGATTTTGCAGCAGATGTCGGCGTCGATGATCTTGATGCCCCACGCGCCGACGGCGAGCCGCTCGCCGTTGAGGCTGTAGAGCGGCACGCCGTAGCCGTTGCCCGTATTCCGCCCGTGAGGCTCAACAAAGAGCGTCCCCAGTTGGTGGATCGCGCCGCCGACCCAGCGGCCGTCGGCGGGGCGGTGCAAGTAGCGGAACTCCCCTGGATCATTGCCGCCGCCCGCCCCGCACAGGCCGAACACCAGTCTGTCGCCGGCGCCGTTGAAGGCCATGCCGCAGCGGCCGGGCGTGCCGTAGCCGGGCAAAGGTAGGCCACCCCCGCCGGCAATCTCGGCGCTGGTCGCGCCGGTCATGGGATTCGTGCCATGCACCCAGGGCTGGTCGATCTCTTCCCACTGATCGGGCGACTCGACCTGGAAGATGAATCCGCGCCCCGGCCCTGACCAGGTGTTGATATTGGGAGTACCTTGGGTGCCGGCGGCGACGGTGGTGCCGTCGCGGGTGATGGTGATGAACTCGCCGAAGCGCCAGTTGTTTTCGGCCGAGCTCCAGGCGCGGGCCCGCAGGATGGTGGTGGGCTCGGTGATGCGGCGGTTGGGGCCGGCGGTGATGTAGGTCGCCCGGCTGTAGTCGGGGTAGGCGGTCGCGGCGTTGGCCTTGGCGGTCATCACGGTTTTGCCCGTGACGACGTCCGGGGCGGCCTGCCAGCCGCCCTCGGGGGCGACGAACACGTAGGCCTGGCCGGTGTTCCACTTGCCGGTGCCGCCGCTATGGGAGGGGTAGGGGGCGAGATTGGTTTCGTCGTGGTAGTACGATGTGCCGCCGGCGCCGACGGCCATGACCCGCCCGTCGGCCGAGAGGCTGATGTGGCGCCAGGCGAACCGGTTCCAGACGTTGTTGCGCTGGGTTTTGCAGATTGCGTCGCAGGTTTGGCCGCTGAAGGGCGCGTCGCCGGTCGCCAGCGATTGCCCCCAGTGGGGCGTCGGGGCGACGGTGACCTTGACGCCGTCTTCGTAGGCGATATCGCTCCAGTCCCGGCCTGCGCCGTCGGGGCGGGTGTAGATATAGACGGCGCCGATCTGGTTGATGCGGGGCGCGCTGACGGCGAGGGTGGAGCCGTCGGCCGAGATCGCGACGGCGCCGCCGTAGGAGGCCCAGTATTTGCTGTAGTCCAGCCCGCACACGGGTTGCCCGGTACATGCCATGTGGTTGCCGGCTTCGGCGAGCGGGGGCTGGATGGAGCCGTGGCGGGTGTAGCTGGGCGGGTCGGTGGTCCAGTCGAGGCTGTAGATGTGCAGGCGGCCCACATGGTCCTCGCCGCCGGGCCCCGCGGCCTTGGCTTCGCCGATGAACAGCCAGGCGAGGCTTTCGGTTTCGTGCCAGACGGCGATCGGGCGCGCGAGATAGCAGCGGTCGGGATCGTTGTGGAAGGCGCGCTCCCCGCAGCCGAAGCCGTCGGTCGCGCCGGCCGGCGGCGGGATGATCAGGGCCTGGAGCTTGTTCCAGGTGTCGAAGATGTACACGTTCCGTGTGGGACGGTCGCGGGTGACGGCGGTGCGGCCGTCCATCGCCAGGGCGGTGTTCATCCCGTCGAAGTCGTATGTCAGCCAGCCGCCCGCGGCGGTCGTGGGCCGCAGGTTCTGGGCGCCCATGATGAGGCCGGGGTCGTCGATGGCGAGGGTGCGGCCGGTCACGGTTTCCCAGTCGAGGCTGGAGGTGAGGCTGAGGTCGGAGGCTTTCATGCGCTCGGCCCCGCCGTATTGCCCCGGGAAGCGGACGGCGGCGGAGACTTTGACGGTTTGGCCGGGTTCGATGACGCCGTCGGCGTCGTCGACGTGGAGGACGAGTTCGACGCCCTCGGGCGGGGGTCCGGCGTGGGCGTGGGAGAGGGCGAGGAAGGCGGCGGCGGCGAGCGCGATGAGGGTAGCGAGGGCGGCGATGAGGTTGCGGAGTGTCACAGGCGGCCTCTCCGGGTTGTGGGTGTGTGGGTGTTGGGGCAATTTATCATACGCGGCCCGCGTGGGTGCGCGCAGACCCCCCCCGTAGCCCCCCCACGATGGGGGGGCAGTGAGAAAAGCCCCACGATGGGGGGGCAGTCCGACCTCTCCCCCCATCCTGGGGGATTCCCTTCCGACCTCTCCCCCCATCCTGGGGGGAGATTGAGAGGGGGGTTCCGCTGCCTGCAACGGAGCCCCCCCGTAGCCCCCCCACGATGGGGGGGCAGTGAGAAAAGCCCCACGATGGGGGGGCAGTGAGAAAAGCCCCACGGTGGGGGGGCAGTGAGAAAAGCCCCACGGTGGGGGGCAGTCCGACCTCTCCCCCCATCCTGGGGGATTCCCTTCCGACCTCTCCCCCCATCCTGGGGGGAGATTGAGAGGGGGGTTCCGCCGCCTGCAACGGAGCCCCCCCGTAGCCCCCCCACGATGGGGGGGCAGTGAGAAAAGCCCCACAATGGGGGGGCAGTGAGAAAAGCCCCACAATGGGGGGGCAGTGAGAAAAGCCCCACGATGGGGGGCAGTCCGACCTCTCCCCCCATCCTGGGGGATTCCCTTCCGACCTCTCCCCCCATCCTGGGGGGAGATTGAGAGGGGGGTTCCGCCGCCTGCAACGGAGCCCCCCCGTAGCCCCCCCACAATGGGGGGGCAGTGAGAAAAGCCCCACGATGGGGGGGCAGTGAGAAAAGCCCCACGATGGGGGGGCAGTGAGAAAAGCCCCACGGTGGGGGGCAGTCCAACCTTTCGAAAATCGCCCCCTGCATAGGGGGGCGATTCGGAGGGGGGAGCCTGCGTGGGGGGATTGCGGTCAGACGACGAGGGCGATGACGACGGCGAAGAGGGCGAGCATGATGGTGAGGGTGATGCCGAAGAGCCAGCGCTGTTCGCGGCGGAGGCGGTCTTCAGCGAACGAGATTCTGTCGCCGAGGGCGTCAATCTTGCCCTCGATGGTTTCGAATTTGCGCTCGAATTTGGTGTCCAGTTCGCCGACCTTGCGCTCAAGTTTCTGGTCCAGCGCGGCGATCTTGTTGTCGAGTTCGCCGGCCTTGCGCTCGATTTTCTGATCGAGCTCGTTGAATTTGCGCTCCATCTTCTGGTCGAGCTCGTGGAATTTGCGATCGAGTTCGCTGATTCGGGTGTCGATTTTTTTGTCGAGTTCGCGCTGGCCCTGGCGGAGGTCGATCAGCTGGTTGTCGATGCTCTGGAAGCGCTGGTCGGCGACGGTGAAGCGACGGTCGATCTCGTTGAAGCGGCGGTCCGCTTCGTAGAGGGTGAGCAGTTCGGTGCGTTCTTCCTGGGTGACCATGGGGGGATGGTAGCAGGGTGGGCGGAGCGCCGTGCTGTGCTCGGGGGGGCGGGCCGACCCCCCAGTCCGCTGGAAGCGGACAGCCCCCCTGCATAGGGGGGCGATTCCGGAGGGGAGCCTCCTGCGTGGGGGAGAGGGAAATGCCCCCCCATCGTGGGGGGGCTACGGGGGGGCTGGACGCGTGCGGGATGCCCCCCTCTCAATCTCCCCCCAGGATGGGGGGAGAGGCCGGAGGGGAGCCTCCTGCGTGGGGGAGAGGGAAATGCCCCCCCATCGTGGGGGGGCTACGGGGGGGCTGGACGCGTGCGGGATGCCCCCCTCTCAATCTCCCCCCAGGATGGGGGGAGAGGCCGGAGGGGAGCGCCCTGCGTGGGGGAGAGGGAAATGCCCCCCCATCGTGGGGGGGCTACGGGGGGGCTGGACGCGTGCGGGATGCCCCCCTCTCAATCTCCCCCCAGGATGGGGGGAGAGGCCGGAGGGGAGCGCCCCATCGTGGAGAGAGGCCGGAACCGGCGCCCCACAACCTGCTAGGCTTTGCTCATGGTCACGCACGATGAGCGCGCCGATTTTCTGACTGTGGCTGAGGCGGATCGGCGCTTCAACGAGATTGACCGCCGGCTGGGGCACATCGAGGACCGGATCGCCGATCTCGCTCACGGCCAGCGTTCGATCAACGACCGGCTGGACAAGGTGAACGACCGGATCGACCGGCTGGACGACCGCTTCACGCGGGCGGACGAGAAGGCGGACAGGAATTTCAACATCCTGAACGCCAAGATCGACACGGTGGCCGAGGCGATTTACGCGAGGATCGCAGCGGGCGAAGATGCGCTGCGGCGCGAGAATCGTTGGCTGTTCGGGATTTTGTTCGCGCTGATTCTGGGGATCTTCGGGATGCTCATCCGCCTGATGGTCTAGGGGGCGGGCGCATTTCCGGCAGCCCCCCCATCGTGGGGGGGCTACGGGGGGGCTGGACGCGTGCGGGATGCCCCCCTCTCAATCTCCCCCCAGGATGGGGGGGCGATTCCGGAGGGGAGCCTCCTGCGTGGGGGGATTGCGGTCAGACGACGAGGGCGATGACGACGGCGAAGAGGGCGAGCATGATGGTGAGGGTGATGCCGAAGAGCCAGCGCTGTTCGCGGCGGAGGCGGTCTTCAGCGAACGAGATTCTGTCGCCGAGGGCGTCAATCTTGCCCTCGATGATTTCGAATTTGCGCTCGAATTTGGTGTCCAGTTCGCCGACCTTGCGCTCAAGTTTCTGGTCCAGCGCGGCGATCTTGTTGTCGAGTTCGCCGGCCTTGCGCTCGATTTTCTGATCGAGCTCGTTGAATTTGCGCTCCATCTTCTGGTCGAGCTCGTGGAATTTGCGATCGAGTTCGCTGATTCGGGTGTCGATTTTTTTGTCGAGTTCGCGCTGGCCCTGGCGGAGGTCGATCAGCTGGTTGTCGATGCTCTGGAAGCGCTGGTCGGCGACGGTGAAGCGGCGGTCGATCTCGTTGAAGCGGCGGTCCGCTTCGTAGAGGGTGAGCAGTTCGGTGCGTTCTTCCTGGGTGACCATGGGGGGATGGTAGCAGGGTGGGCGGAGCGCCGTGCTGTGCTCGGGGGGGCGGGCCGACCCCCCAGTCCGCTGGAAGCGGACAGCCCCCCTGCGTAGGGGGGCGATTTCGGAGGGGAGGATTGGCTTTATGGGGGGCGGAGGTGGTTGGGGAGGGCGCCGGCGGTCCAGAGGGAGAGGAGTTGGGCGAGGCGGCGGGGTTTGGGGGGGGCGACGCGGCGGGTGTAGATGTCGTAATCGGCGGCGACGATGGCGTCGAGGATGTGGCGGTAGACGCCTTGCAGGCCGTTGCAGCACATGCGGCTGCGGGGGCCGTGGAGGAGGTTGAGCAGGGGGCGGCCTTCGTCGTAGAGGCGGTAGGCGCGCTGGGCGTAGTCGGCCATCAGGCGGCGGAAGTGGTCGTTGCGTGCGTGGGCGAACAGGTCCTGCTCGGTGTAGCCGTGGCGGGCCAGGTCTTCCTGGGCGATGTAGATACGGTCGCGCTCGGCGTCTTCGGCGATGTCGCGCATGATGTTGGTGATCTGGAGGGCTTTGCCCATGGCGACGGCGCGCTCGGTCGCTTCGGCTGCGTCGCGCCGGTCGTAGCCGAAGATGGCGATGCAGATCAGGCCGATCACGGAGGCGGCGCGGTAGCAGTATTGCTCCAGTTCTTCCCAGGTTTCGTAGCGCGTCTGGGTGAGGTCCTGCTGCATGCCGATCAGCAGTTGCTCGAAGTGGTCGCGGGGGATCTCGAAGCGCCGGGCGGCGTCGCCCAGGGCGAGCGCCAGCCAGTCGTCCCCGGCGCTGTTGCCGTCAATGTCGCCGTCGTAGGCGGCGGCGAGGGTGGTCTGCGCCTGCGCCAGGGCGGCGCGGCGTTGGTCTTCGCTGCCCGCTTCGTCGACGGCGTCGTCGGCTGCGCCGGAGAAGGCGTAGGCGGCGTAGATGGCGCGGCGCTTGTGGGGCGGGAGGACGGCGAAGGCGAGGTAGAAGTTGGTTGCGCGGCGGCGTGTGAAGTCGTGGCAGCGTTGGTAGGCGCGGTCGAGCGGCGTGGGCATGGCGGCGGTCCCCGGCATGGCGGCGGTCCCCCTGGGCGGATTATCCGAGTTTGAGCGCGGCGGCGGCGCGCAGCGCGAGCCAGGCGCGGCGCGCGCTGCTCACGCGGGGGCGCGCGGTCAGCACATCGTAGTCGCGGCGCTCAATGGCTTGCAGGGCCGCGCGCCCGCCGTCGCCGAACAGTCGCAGGTCGACGGCCAGTTCGCGCGGGACGAGGCGGATCAGGGCGTCGCCGGCGCGGAAGTAGGCTTCGGCGCGGTCGACCTGGAAGCGCATCAGGTCGCGGAAGGCGCGGTTGGCGCGTCCGGCGGCGATTTGGGCGGCGAGGTCGTCTTCGCTCAAACCGAAGCGGCGCAGGTCGTCGAGCGGCAGATAGAGTCGCCCGGCCCGCCAGTCGCGGCGCACATCCTGCCAGTGGTTGGCGAGTTGGAGCGCTGTGCAGGTGGCGTCGGAGAGTTTGCGGCGCTCGTCGTCGGTGATGTCCCAGAGCGCGAGCACCATTTCGCCGACGGGGTTGGCGGAGAGCCGGCAGTAGCCGAGCAGCTCCTGGAAGTCGGCGTAGCGCGTCTTGGTCTGATCGAGCCGGTTGGCTTCGATCAGGCGGAGGAACGGGTCCGGCTCGAGCGGCTTGCAGCGGGCGAGGTCGGCGAGCGCGACGCCGATCGGGTGGCTGGGCGAGCCGTCGAACGCGGCGCGCAGCTCCGCTTCCCACTCGTCGAGCAAGGCGAGGCGGTCGCCTGCGGCTTCGTCGCCGAGGTCGTCGGTGTAGCGGCAGAAGGCGTAGACGGCGAACATCGGGCCGCGGAGTTCGCGGGGCAGGAACCAGGAGACGACGGTGAAGTTTTCCTGGTGCTCGCGGGTGTAGCGCTGGCACCAGTCCTGGGCGTCCCGGACCTCTTGAGCGTTTTGGGCGCTGCGCAGCTGGGGGGCGGCGGCCCGTTTGTCGGCAATCCGGCCGGTCATGTCGCTGACCCGGCTGCGCTAGTCGTCGGCGAGGTCCGCCGGGTCGAGCACGCGGAAGCCGACGCCGAGCTTGACCTGGAACCAGCCGATTTCGCCCTCGTTCATGGCGCCGCGGATTTCGCGCACCTCGAACCAGTCGATGTTTTTGATCGTCTCGCCGGCGCGCTCGAGCGCGTTGCGGATCGCGGTGTCCACGCCGTCGGGCGAGGAGCCGACGAGTTCGATGATCTTGTAGGTGTGGTCGCGTCGCTCAGCCATGGCGGTGTCCTTTCTCCTGATCCGGGTGCCGGCGGCGGTTAGCCGGCGCCCAGCTCGACGTCTTCCAGCTCGTAGCAGGACCAGCAGAGCTGGCGTCCGGAGAGCGGGATGAGGGTCAGCACCGCCTCGCCGCAGCCCTCGCAGACCTGCCGCTGCGTGGTGTCGAAGCGCATCACGACGAGGTCGTGGCGCTCGCCGTCCTTCGACTCCACATGCTTGGTCAGCACCGCGTCTTCCTCGAAGCCGAGCCCCTCGAAGAGTTTGCGCGCGCCGACCTGGATCGGCGTCATCTGGGCGACGATCTTGGAGACATCGGCGGCCAGTGCTCCCTCAAAGGCGATGCCCAGCAGCACGTGCCCCAGCCCCAGTCGCCGCGCGCCGATGTCGACCATCACGCGGATTTCCGCCACATGCCGCGTCCAGCGCAGATGACCGCGCTCGATCGTCGCGTAGCCCAGCATCTGCTCGTCGTCGAACGCGACGAACGACTGGACGCGGCCAGCGTCAGTGTCCGCCACCCAGGCGGCGACTTCCGCCGCGTCGGTGATGTCGCGCTCGAGGAAGAGCAGGTCGTCGTCCGGCTGGCGGCGTCCGAAGTCAAGCAGCGCGTGTTCATCGCCGCGCCGCAGCGAGCGGAGGTGAATGCCGTGTCCCCCGAGCGTGATGTCCAGGGGGAGCTCGTGCAGTTCAATGTCCAAGCTGTCCCTGGCCATGACCTGGTGTCCTTCCCCGCGCGGCGCCCCACGGCGCGCGGACCACGCAGTCTAACGGGCAACGGCCGCTTGCTCATAGCGCCCCAGCGCCATGAGCGGGAAGTAGTGGCGGTAGAGATGGTAGTTGATCATGAAATCGGAGGGGAAGCCGGTGCCGGTGAAGTGGTCTTCGTCCCAGGTGCCGTCGCTGCGCTGACGACGGATCAGGCAGTCGATCCCGCGCGAGACCGCGTCGTGCTCGACCTCCCCCGCCGCGAGCAGCGCCATCAGCGCCCAGGCGGTTTGGGAGGGAGTCGAGGGTCCTGCGCCGCGCAGGGCGGGGTCGGCATAGGTGTCGCAGCTTTCGCCCCAGCCGCCGTCGGGCAGCTGGTGGCGGATCAGCCAGTCGACGGCGCGGCGCACGGGCGGGGCGGTGATCGGCTCGCCCAACGCGGCGAGCGCGGGCAGCGCCGCGCCGAGGCCGTAGATGTAGTTGACTCCCCAGCGTCCCCACCAGGCGCCGTCGGGCTCCTGGAGGTCGTAGAGGAACTGGAGTCCGCGCTGGGCGGGCGGGTATTCGCCGCTGTAGCCGAGCAGCCCAAGCAGTTCGAGCGCGTGGGCGGTCACGTCGGCGGTGGGCGGATCGAGCAGCTCGCCGAAGTCGGCGAAGGGGATGGCCTTGAGGAAGGCGCGGTCGTTGTCCACATCGAACGCGCCCCAGCCGCCGTCGGCGGACTGCATGGAGAGCATCCAGCGCAGGCCGCGCTCCAGCGCGAGTTCGCGCTCCGGCGCGGCGTCGGGCAGCGGGATGCGCTCGAGCGCGGTCATCACCACGGCGGTGTCGTCGATATCGGGGTAGACGTCGTTGTCGAACTCGAAGGCCCAGCCGCCGGGCGGCGTGTCGGGGTTTTTGACCTGCCAGTCGCCGCCGCCGAGCACCTGCTCGCCGAGCATCCAGCGCCCGGCGCGCTGCAGCGCGTCGTGCTGCGGGTCCATGCCCGAATCGAGCAGCCCGATCGCCGCCAGGCAGGTGTCCCAGACGGGCGACTGGCAGGATTCGGTCCAGGTCATGCGCCCGCCCGACGGGTTGTCGGCGTTCCAGGTGAAGCGTGCGAAGCCGCGCAAGGCGCGTTGCAGCACGGGGTGATCGAGCGAGTAGCCCATCGCGCGGAGAGCGAGGATGGCGTAGACCCAGGGCGGCTGAATGCCGCCCCAGCAGCCGTCGGCCTCCTGGCGGTCGAGCAGCCAGCGCTCGGCCTGCGCGAGCGCGCGACGCTCGAAGGGGCGGATGTGGTTGCGATCGAGGAAGCGCAGCGCGCTGTCGATCGTCATGAACGCGCCCTCCCAGGAGAGGCGCTTGCGCGGCGGCGGGACGGCGAAGCGGGCGCGGTCGCCGGGCCGCGCCCAGAGCTCGGGTACGGCGGCGCCGGCCGGCAGGCTGGCGGTGGGGCGCAGCGCCATGATCACGGTGATTCCGACGATCGTGGCGCGCGCCCAGGAGGCGAACTCGTAGAGGTTGATCGGAAACCAGCTGGGCAGCAGGTTGAGCCAGGCCGGCATGGCGGGCAGCCGCTCCCAGTCGTACTGGCCGAACAGCGCCAGCCAGATTTTGGTGAATACGCGGGCGGAGGCGATGCCGCCCTGCTCGATGATCCATTCGCGGGCGCGCTGCATGTGGGGCGCGTCGGGCTCGTCGCCCGCCAGCTTGAGCGCGAAGTAGGCCTCGACGGAGGTGCTGATGTCGCCGGGGCCGTCGAGGTACTGGGACCAGAAGCCCGCTTCGCGCTGCTGCGCACGCAGGTAGCGGGCGATGCCGTCCCAGAGCTCGCGGTCGCCAATGCCGAGGTGATGAGTGAGCAGCAGGTATTCGGCGGTGATCGAGGCGTTGGATTCGAGTTCGCCCCACCAGAAGCCCGATGCGTCTTGCTCGTCGAGCAGCCACTGCTGGGCGCGCTCGATTGTGCGGCGCAGCTCGGCGTCGGCGGGCCTGGCGGGCTTAGTGGGTCCGGCGGGCATCTCAGCGGTCCCGCTGCATCGTGAAGGCGGCGATCGCCTCCAGCTCGGCCACGGCCTGCTCGCGCGGTTGGCAATCAAGCAACGCGCTGCGGAAGGCCTGGTACTCGCGCTCCGCCGCCTGGTCGGCGGCGTCCGATGCGCCGCTCTCGTCGAGCAGCGCCTGAACGGCCGCTACGTCGTCGTCGGAGAGCGCGTCGATCCGCCAGGCATCGAGCAGCGAACGGCGCACCGGCGGCGGCGCGTTGCGCAGCGTCCAGAGCACGGGGAACGACTTCTTCTTGCGGCGGATGTCGCTCTGGGTGGACTTGCCCAGCGCGGCGGCGTCGCCCCAGACGCCGAGCCAGTCGTCGCGGATCTGGAAGCAACGCCCCAGCCGCTCGCCGGCGCGTTGCAGCGCGTCGGCCTGCTGCGCCGATCCGCCCGCCAGCGCCGCGCCGATCGCCAGGCTCACGCCCATCATCGCGCCCGTCTTGCGTTCCACCATCCGCAGGTATTCGTCGAGTTCCACATCGAGCCGCTCTTCAAACGTCAGATCGAGGTATTGCCCCTCGATCATCCGCAGCGTTGCGCCGTTGAGACGCGCGGCGGCGTCCAGGATCGCCTCGGCGGGCGCGTCTACGGAGCGGGCGCGCAGCAGCGCCAGGTCCGCCAGCTCGCGCAGCGCGTCGCCGGCGTTGATCGCCTGGCTGACGCCCCAGATTTTCCAGACGGTGGGGCGGCCACGCCGCTGTTCATCCCGGTCCTGGATGTCGTCGTGGACGAGCGAGAAGTTGTGGACGAATTCCACGGCCGCGGCGCCGTGCAGCGCGCGCTGCTGCGCGTCCGGATCGGGCGAGATGGCCGCTGCGCCGAGCATGCAGAGCGCGGGGCGGGCGCGCTTGCCGGCCGCGTCGTCGGGGTTCCCGTGTTGATCGATCCAGCCCAGCGCGTAGCGCGCCATGTTGTGAATCGGCAGCTTGAGCCCGCCGCCGGCCGCCGCCGCGTCGACCGTCGCGCGCATCTCGGCTTCGACCGCCGCCGTGTGACGGGTGAGCGCGGCCGGCAGAGCGTCGGTCATGACAGCGCCTCTCGCGCGGCGCAGGCGCGGCAGCGGCCGTAGACCGCCCAATGGTCGATGTCGGCCTGGAAGCCGAAATCGCGGTGCAGGCGGTTGGCGACGCTGCGCAGCAGATCGTGCGGCAGCTGGTCAATTCGCCCGCAATCGGTGCAGACGAGATGGTGGTGCGGCGTGTCGCCGCGCCAGTGATAGGTGCGCTCGCCGGTACCCAGGTCGGTTTGCGAGACCAGCCCCAGGTCGCGCAGCTGGCCGAGCGTGCGGTAGACAGTGCTGGCGTCGAGCTCGGCGACATCGCTGCGCGCCTGACCGAGCAGGTCCACCGCGGTGGCGTGCTCGCCGCTGTGACGCAGCGCTTCGAGCAGCGCCAGGCGCTGCTGGGTGACCCGCAGCCGGTGGCGGCGGAGCAGCTGGGTGGAGTCGGTGCGGCAGGCCATTCTCGCTCCCGCTCCCTTACTGCCCGCCCTGCGACGGCGCGGTCTGCCGCGCCGCGCCGGGGAAGAAGCCGATGCTGCCGGCGGCGACACGCTGCGCGGGGCCGGAGCCGTCGGTCGGCACGATGTAGCAGCCGTTCTGCGGCCCGAACCCGCGCCGCCCCGACCCGCCGTTGCCCAGGGCCAGGCCCGAGAAGGTGAGCCAGCGGCCGTCGGGCGAGATGATCTGGTGCGATTGCGCGAACTGGTCGAAAAAGCCGAGGAAGGAGGCGAATTCGGCGCTGGGCTGAAAGCGCGCGAGCCGCTCGCCGCTCCCGCCGATTGTCCGTTCACCGAACAGGTCGTAGCGCGTGAGCCCGATCAGGGTGGTGCCGGGCATCGGCTCGAAGGCGAAGAGCGACTCGCCGTCGGGCGCCCAGAACACCGCGTTGGCGGGGCGATCGCTGACCGCCCGCTGCTCGCCGGCGACGAGGTCGCAGCCGACGATCCCCAGCGAATCGGTATCCCCTTCCGGCAGCGGCAGGATTGCGATCCGGTCATGCCGGGGCGCGCGCACGAACGCCATAGCACTGGCGCCCGCGCCGAGGCCGTCCACCGCCGCGTCGCCGCCGATGTCAAGCAGCTCCTCGCGCTCCTCCTCCGTCCGCGACGCGCGCACGACCGTGCCGCCGCCGCCGGCGCGCGGGGCGGCGTAGACCACGTTTTGGCCGTCCGTCGTCCAGACGGGCGCGCGGAAGCAGGGGCGCGCTCGCAGCAGCTGACGCTCCTCGCCGCCGCCTGCGGCCAAATCCAACAGCTGCAGCTGCGCACCGCGATGCACGACCATCGCGCGCCCGTCGGGCGACCAGGCGAAGTAGAGCGGCGCGCCGTCCATTAAGCGCCGCGGCTGAACGCCGCCGCGGGCCGCGACCAGGCTGGCGGCCAACCCGTTGCCCACGTTGCCCACGACGGCCAGCACCCGCCCGGAAGGCGACCAGTTGACGTAGTGGGCCAGCCCGGGCGCGACGATCTGGCGCGCGTCGGCCGGGTTGGCGTAGAGCGTCTCCGGCTCTTCTTCATCAAGCGGCGCGCGCCAGAGTTCGAGGCGCGGATTCTCGCGTTGGTGCGAGCTGGCGCTGATCGCGATGGTCCGTCCGTCGGGCGACCAGGTCGGCCACATGAAGAGCAATCCTTCGCGCTCCATCGAGAGGCGGGTTTCCGGCGGCCCCGGGCCGTCGTCGGAGACACGGGCGAGCTGCAGGCTGGCGTCCTCGGAGATGAAGGCGAGCGTGGTGGAGGG
The DNA here is from genome assembly GCA_965243125.1 of Dehalococcoidia bacterium. GTDB lineage: Bacteria > Chloroflexota > Dehalococcoidia > Bin125 > Bin125 > CATQGW01. The sequence continues at coordinate 118,711 of OZ251529.1, forward strand.
CATCGCTCAGGATCCGTTGCGCGGCTGCGCGGCCGGGCGGCTGGCGGCGCCGGCCTCGGCCTCCTCGTAGCGGGCCAGAGCGAAGAGCACCGAGGAGGCGCGGTTGAGCCAGCGGATCGTCTCGGGGTTGACGGGGTGCTCCGTCTCGCGCAGGCGGATCGTCTCGCGCTCGGCGCGGCGCAGCGTGGTGCGCGCCAGATCCAGCGCCGCCGCGCCCGCCGCCTCGCCCGGAATCACGAATTCGCCCGGCGGCGGGACCAACGCCTCCAGCTCCGCCGCGCGATCCTCCAGCTCCGCCACATGCGCGGGCTGCGTGGCGAAGTCGTCGGGGATCGGCTTGCCGGGGGCGACGGCCAGCTCGGCCATGATCAGGTAGAGGCGGCGCTGCATTTCGACCGCGATCGCGTTGGTGCGCGCGCCGCAGGACAGCGCGCGGCCCAGGCCGATCGCGCTGGTCGCCTCGTCGATCGCGCCGAACGCTTCAGGCTGCGGGTGCGATTTGGGGATGCGCCCGCCGCCCCACAGCGTGGTCGTGCCGTCGTCCCCAGAGCCGGTGTAGTGGGGCATGCGGGCAGTCTACCGAGCGCCGGCCTTAGCTCGACGCCGCCAGCTCCTGCGTCCACGCGCCGAGCAGCTCCGGCGTGGCGCTGATGCCGAGGATGATCGCACCTTTGGGGCGCGGCCGGCGGTCGTCGACGTAGCCCAGAAACTCGAACAGCGGCTCGCCCTCGGGGCTGACCAGCCGGAAGGTGCGATCCGGCGCGTTCGGATCCAGCAGCGGATGCACCGCCTCGGCCGGCACCGCGATCACCCGCCCCTGATCCACGCCGCAGCCGGCCGGCGCAAAGCCGGTCCACTCGGCGTCGCTGAGCGCCGTGACGGCGCTCCACTCTCCGCCCTCGCGCAGCTCCAGCGTGCAGGTCTCGATCTTGCGGCTCATGATGTCGCGCTCCCCTCCGCCGCCGCGGCGGCGTCCCGGAATGCTGTGTAGGCGGCCTCGTCGAAGAGCACAAAGCGCACGGTGCGGACGGAGCGCTGCCCGCCCGAATGCTGCCGCGCGACGGCGATCATGATCCGCGCCGCCTGGTCGAGCGGGAAGCCGCCCACGCCGGTGCCCAGCGCCGGGAACGAGACGGAGGCCAGTTGCAGCTCCTCCGCTCGCCGCAGCGCGCTGTCCGTCGCGGCGCGGATGTTCTCCTCCGAAGTGAGCAGGTCCTGCCCCATCGCCGCGGCGTGGATCACGTGGTTGGCGAGCAGCGCGCCGCCGCCCGTGACGACCGATTCGCCCACCGCGATCGGCCCCTGCCGCATCGCCTCGTCCTCGATCTCGCGCCCGCCCGCGCGGACGATCGCGCCTGCCGAGCCGGCCCCCATCCAGAGGTGGTTGTTGGCCGCGTTGACGATGGCTTCGGTGTCCTGGACCGTGATGTCGCCCTGGACGACTTCGATCTGTGTGTCGGGCATACAGCGGCTCTGCTCCCCTTCAACCGCGAGCGTCGCGCACAGTCTATCTGTTGCCCGCGCCAAGCCGCTTGCCAAGCCGCCTGCCAGACCGCTTGCCGTCGCTCCGGCTTGCGTCCCGCTCGCCCTACTTGGCCCTACTTGATCGCCAGCGCGTTGGGTGGACTGCCCGTGCCGCCCTTCACGTTGAGCGGCGCCGACGCGAAGAAGCTCTCGTAGACCCCGTCCGCCGCGCAGTCGTCGGCCAGGTGGTCCAGCACGAACATCTCGCCGATCGCCATCCCGAAGCGGCCGATGATCCAGTGGTGCAGGAAGCCGTCGGGGTCCGCGAAGTTGGGCGGCGGCCAGGCCTCCAGCGCCGGATTGTCGGAGCAGAGCGCGGCGACGTGATGGTCAAACCAGTAGGCCGCCATCTCTTCCGCGCAGGCCAAGCCCGGGAAGGCCAGGTTGGTCATCTGCGACATCGCCTGCTTCACGCCCATTCCCTGCTGCTCGTACCAGGAAATCCAGCCCAGCCGAATCAGCACCACATCGCCCGGCTCGAACGCCACGCCCTGCGCCGCGCGGCAGGCCTCGACATCCTCGACGGGGATGCGGAATGTCTCATCGAACGCCAACGGCCGCCCCTGCGCTTCATACCAGCGCCCGAGGTCCAGCAGCACGGCGCGCCCGGCGATGCCGCGCTGCGCCCAGTGCTCGATGCCCAGCTTCGGCGTGTCGCGGTTCTCCAGCAGCCACTCGTTGGTCACCCCGCCCCAGAAGCCGTGCTCGAAATCGCCCACATGCGTCAGCGCGTCCCACTGCGACGACTGCTGGGTGTAGAGGTTGTCGAGCACATCGTCGCCGTGGTGCCCGAAGCCCGCCCGCCGCATCACCGTGTGCCGCACCGCGCCGCGGTTGTAGAGCGGCGGCGAGGGCTGCGACTGATCCCAGTTCATCGGGAACAGCGCCCCCTTGCGCACCAGCCGCGCCGCCTGCACGATTCGCTCCGGCGTCTGGAGGTTGAACATGCCCACCTGGTCGTCGTCGCCAAACAGCCCCCAGGCAGTTTTGGGCGGGTTGTGCTCCCGCACCGGCAGCTGGTCGTAGGTGGGTAGAGAGTCAGGCATCTCAGACATCGCAGCCTCCATCCGCAATCAGCGCTCCCGCGCAGTCTAGCCAAACTGAGATGCCCCTCCGACGACTGGCGGTCATTCGCGGCGGAACGAACGTCGATCGTCCTCCCGGTGCGCCGCCAGGTCGATCCGCTCCTCGCAGGCCGTGGTGATTCGCCCGCAGGTTTCCCACTCGGCCGGGTCGTAGACGAACGTGTCGACGCGCCGGAGGAGCTCCTCCGCCAGCAGCGCAACCAATGGCGCCGCCGCCGGCTCTGCTCGGTACGACGGGCGGCAGCGAAACCACTTGTCGGGCGTTGATCTGTCGAAGTAGACGACCACTTCGGTGAAAAGACCAAGCGGAGGATGCCGCGGTCCTTCGAGGCAGATCACAACGTCGGCTTGTTTAATCGCGCTCCGCTCGATCTCATCGGCCGTCGCCTGCGGATACTGCTCGTGCAGCTGTTCAGGGATCGTGGCGTGCGACACGAATGGGTGGCGTTGCAGCCGCTCCTGCAATTCCAGCCGTTTCTCGTACTCGGGCGTGGCGCTGCCGTCGCCCAGCAACGCCACTTCCAGCCGGAGCGACGCTTCGGCGGCGCGACGGCTTCTGAACCGGTCCCGGAGGTTTCGTTCGGCGCGCGACGGCTCCCGCTTCACTCCGCGCTGCCCTCAAGCACGCTGATGTCGTTCAGAATCCGGTGGATCAGCCGGCGGCCGTCGGGCGAGACGGTGAACTCCGTCCCCGAGTCGTAGAGCAGCCGCGCACGCTGTAGGCGCGAGAACGCGATCCACTCTTCGGGAGACTCGAACCAGTCCGCCAGGTCCTCGCAGGTCGCGTGGCCGCGATCGTAGATGCGGCCGAGGATCGCGCCCGCCACCGGGTCGAAACTGACGGAGTTCTGCTCCAGTGCAAGTCGGCGGATCAGCGCGCTTTGCTCAAGACGCTTGCGCGCCCGCACCTCAAACTCCGGATCGTCGCCGAGCTTCTCCGACAGCATCTGCTCGAGCACATCAGGCTTGCCCATCGCCGGCCCTCCGCTCAGATCTCCGTCTCCCTGCACCCTATCGTAGAGGCGCGCAGCCAGCGGCTGCGGCGAGATCGGCGGCCAGGAAATAAGGCGACTGCTCAATCCGCCCGGCACGGCTCCGAAATCCGCCACGTCACTACGAGCCAGGACGGTTCCGCCTCGCCGTCGTCCACCAGCGCCACCTCTATCGATGCGTCACTGCTGCCGGGACGCGATTGCACACCATTCGCTGATCGCAATGTCACGATCCGGTTGTCCGACACCTCAACGCTCTCGAATTCTTGCAGCGGCGCCGAGAACGGAAGAGCTCGCGCCACGGCCCGCTCCAGCTCAACGGGCAACGGCCGGCCGCTGCTAATGCCCGGATCGAGCAGCGTGCCCGCGATGCCGACAATGGGGCCGTCCACCTCACAAGCCGTGCTTGGGGGCTGCTGCGCCTGCGTCTGCTTCATCTCCTTCGTGTCTGCCGTGGCCGGCTGGCCGTGGCGCTCAACCTCTGAGCACCCTGCCAGAACCAGCGAGAACACCAGAACCGCGGCCCAACAACTGATTCTGCGGATCGCGGTACAGCGCGTCACTCCACGAGGCCGGGGTAGAGCAGTTGCTTGATTTGGCCGCGGAAGTTGAACGTTCCCGACGGCATGAACTGCGTCATGAAGATTGCGATCAGTTCCTCCGCCGGGTCGATCCAGAAGATGGTGCTGGCGGCGCCGCCCCAGTAGTACTCGCCGACTGAGCCGACGTTTTGCGTGCGGGGGAGATTGAGCAGTACGGCGAAGCCCAGACCGAAGCCCACGCCGTCGTTCGTCGTTTCGCTCCAGGTACCGAGCGCACGTGTGCTGAGATCGTCGTTATCGGGCAGATGATTCATCGCCATCAGTTCGATCGTCTTCGGGCCCAGGATCCGCGCGCCGTCCAGCGCGCCGCCGTTCAGCAGCATCTGGCAGAAGCGTTGGTAATCCTGCGCCGTCGAGACCAGCCCGCCGCCGCCGGAGAAGAATGTTTGCTCCTCCAGATAGTCGGCCGCGCCGAACGTGCCGATCGCGCGCAGCTGCTTGTCGGGGCCGCGTTCGTAGTTGGCGGCCAGGCGGTGCTGCTTGTCGGCGGGCACGTGAAAGCCGGTATCGTCCATCCCCAGCGGCTCGAAAATCTGCTCGCGCAGATACTCGTCGAAACGCCGCCCGGAAATCTCCTGCACGAGATACCCGCAGACGTCGGTCGAGACGCCGTAGTTCCAGTTGTCGCCCGGCGAGAACTTGAGCGGCAGCTCGGCCAGCCGGTCGATCATCGATTGCAGATCGCGCCCGCGCATCGCGCCGGCCTGGTAGACCCCGTGTTTGAAGTAACCGGCTTCGAGCGGGCCCTCCATGAAGCCGTAGGTCAGCCCCGACTGGTGCGAGAGCAGGTCGCGCACCGTCATCGGCCGCTCGGCGGGCGCCGTCTCGTAATCGGGATACTGCCCGCCGGTCATCACCCGCAGGTCCCGCCACTGCGGGATGAAGCGCGCGACAGGATCCGAGAGTTGGAACGCGCCGCGCTCGAACAGCATCATCAGCGCGACCGACGTAATCGGCTTGGTCATCGAGTAGATGCGGAAGATCGCGTCCGCCGCCATCGGCGCGCCGCGCTCGCGGTCCATCATGCCCAGCGCCGAGAGGTGCGCCAGCTCGCCGCGCCGGCTGATCAGCGTCAGACAGCCGGCGATCTTCTCCGGCTCGATGTAGCGCTCCAGCAGGTGCCGATCGAGCCGCTGCAGCGCCTCAACCGAGATGCCCGTGCCGCCGACGGTGGTGTCAGAATTCATTGCGCCCGTCTCTCCTTCAGCATTGCCGTGACGCGCTCAGACTACCGCCTGGCAGCGGCCCGCCGCGCCGCCGCGCCCTTCCGCTTACCTGTGCGCTTGGCCTCTGCGCTAGCCTATGTGCGCTAGCCTATGTGCGAACTGCGAAGGGAGATCGCCATGGCCGCCATCGCCGAGACCACTGCGGGCAAAATCGAAGGGACGGAAGAGGACGGGCTGTGCGTCTTCCGCGGCGTGCCCTACGCCGCGCCGCCGCTTGGCGAGCTGCGCTTCCGCGCGCCGCAGCCGCCCGAACCCTGGGACGGCGTGCGCGCGACCCAGGCGTTCAGCCCGATCGCCCCGCAGGTGTCCAACCCGGTGCTCGAAGACCTGCTGCCGACGCCCGATCCGCCCCAGCCGCAGAGCGAAGACTGCCTCTACCTCAACATTTGGACGCCCGGCCTCGACGGCGCGCGCCCGGTGATGGTCTGGATCCACGGCGGCGCGTTCACGATCGGCTCCGGCAGCGAGCAGTACTACGACGGCGCAAATCTCGCCGCGCGCGGCGATGTGGTGATCGCCACGATCAACTACCGGCTCGGCGCGTTCGGCTTCGTCAACCTGCCCGCGCTGGGCGAGACCAACTTCGGCATGCGCGACCAGATCGCCGCGCTCAAGTGGGTGCAGGACAACATCGCCAACTTCGGCGGCGACCCGGGCAACGTGACCATCTTCGGCGAGTCGGCGGGCGGGATGAGCGTCGGTTCGCTGATGGCCTCGCCCGAAGCCGCCGGGCTGTTCCACAAGGCGATTCCGCAGAGCGGCGCGGCGCACAACGCGCTGACGATGGAGGAAACCGAGGCCACGGGGCGCAAGTTCGCCGAGCACCTGGGCGTCGCGCCCGACGATGTGGACGCCCTGCGCGCCGCCTCGACCGCCGATGTGCTGGCCGCCTCCGTCGCCGTCGACCCGATCGCTTCGGGCGATATGAGCGACGCCGCCTCGCCCACGCCGCAGATGCCGTTCCAGCCCGTGATCGACGGCGCGTTCCTCTCCAAGCTGCCGATTGAGCACATCCGTGAGGGCTCGGCCGACGGCGTGGCGACGCTGGTCGGCTCGCTCGACGAAGAGATGAAGATGATCATCGCCGCCGTGCCGCAGGACCCGTCCGAAGAGGACGTGATCGCGGGGCTGAGCGCGATGCACCCCGACGGCGCCGCCGCCTACGCCGCCTACCGCGCGGCGCGGCGCGAGCGCGGCGAGGACGACTCGCCCGGCGAGATTTTCATCGCGGTGATCGGCGATGTGATGTTGCGGCTGCCCGGCCTGCGCCTAGCCGACGCGCAGACCTCGCGCGCGCCGACCTACGCCTACCTGTTCGACTGGAAGTCGCCGGGCCTGGACGGCAAGCTCGGCTCCTGCCACGCGCTCGAGCTGCCGTTCGTCTTCGGCACCCACGCCGGCGTGCCCGGCTTCGCCGGCAGCGGCCCGGCCGCCGACGCGCTGGCCGAGGCGACGATGGACACCTGGCTGGCCTTCGCCCGCAGCGGCGACCCGACCAACGCCGCCGTCGAAGCGCCCGCCTGGGACGCCGAAACCAAGCCGATCACGGTGCTGGGCGAAAACAACCGCGTCGAGCACAACTGGCGCGGCGAAGAGCTGAGCGTCTGGGACGGCGTCCTCTAGGGCGCGGGCTGGGCGGCGTTTCCGCGGCACGCTTCCGCCGTTTCCGCGGCACACTCCCGTCGTTTCCGCGGCACACTTCCGCCGTTCCCGCCCCCACCTCTCCGTCATTCCCGCCCCCGAGCGGGAATCGGCCCCGAGCCGCCCCCGCGCTGCGCACCCCTTTCCGTCGCCCCAGACTTGATCTGGGGCCCAAACCCAACCCCGTTCGCAGCACGAGGCCCCGCCCTGCTTGCCAACGGCCGTGCGCAGGGCATCCCGATACGCCTGCCCGCCAACACCCACCGTATGGATTCCCGCTCGGAGGCGGGAATGACGGATCTTGGGGAGCGAAATGACGGAAGTGCGAACACGCCCTAGCCTGCGCGGGGCCGGCGGCGGAACCGGGTTCGCCGCCGGAAAGGCGCGTCGTGAAGTCCAATCCGAAAGACCCGCTTGAGATTCTGACGCGCGCGGCTGCCGCTTCCGAGCCGGCGGTGCAGATGGCGTTGGCGCAGGTGTTGGAGGGCTGCGCCAGTGACGTAGAGGTGATCCTCCAACACCAGACCGGCGACGGACCGTGCGACCTGTTTCTGCCGGGCCGCCGCATCGTAATCGAGGTCAAAAGGCGTCCCGCGGCGAAGCAAGCCCCCGTTGCCGGCCCGAACTCACCCGGCAGCCAGGAGGGCGAGACGCAGTTCGAGCAGTTACAGCGCTATGTGCTCGCGCTGCGCGCCCGCGAACGCAGCACGATGTGGGACAGACTGGAGGACCCCAACACGCCGTGGATCGGCGCGTTGACCGACGGCGCGCGCTGGTGGGCGTGGGAGTGGTCCGCCACGCGCGACGACGATACCCATACCCCGCATCGAGCGCTGCACGAGCAGGAATTCGACCGATCGCCCGACGCGCTGCGGGAGGCGATGATCGCGCTCGCCGTCCGCAAGGCGGGCAAGGCATGGGTACCCGCCGATCCCGCGGAGCTCTTCGACGGGCCGCGGCGCGAGCTTGACCAGATTTGGGACCGCGCCGCCGACAGCGTCGCAGCCGTTACGCAGCATCGCCTCTGGCACGACCTGGTGCGCGGCAGCGGCATTGAGGTCGCAGAACGTCGCAAAGTCCCGCTGTTCCTCGATCACTGCCTGCTGGTGCTGGTCGCCCGCAACGTCACCCGCGTCCTCGACGGCGCTGGGTACGCGCCGCCGTCCGACGGCTTCATTTCGTGGATCGCGGATGCGCCGGGCGGCGAGCAGTGGGCGCGAAATCTGTTCGAGATCGTCGATCGCTACGACTGGGGTTCGCGGGAAGCGGATGTGCTGCGCAACGTCTACATGGCGATCGTGCCCAAAGAGGATCGCAAGCTGTACGGCGAGTACTACACGCCGGATTGGCTCGCGCACCTGATCGTCGAAGAGACGCTCGACGACGAGTGGCTGGAACGATCGATTCTGGCGGCGCATGCCGCCGCCGTACCGCCGCCGAAGATCGGCGTGCTCGATCCGGCCTGCGGCTCGGGTACGTTCCTCTACCACGCGGCGCGGAGAATCCTCGCCGCTATTCCGAAGTACCTACCCAGCGCGGATGATGCCGCTTGCGCCCGGATTGTCAGCCGCTTGGTGCATGGCATCGACATTCATCCTGTCGCTGTCGAAATGGCGCGAGCGACGCTGCGCCGGGCGCTTCCTGCTCCCGCCCAACCCAATGTCCACCAGGGCGACGCGCTGCTCATGGCGGATACATCGCCCGCCGGTTCGACGGGCCACATCTTCAATCCCGACGAGAGCGAATTCGTCTCTCCCGACGGCAAGCACCGCTTTCACGTCCCTCACAGCTTCACGGATATTCCCGACTTCCATACCCGGCTTGACGAGCTCGTACAGGCCGCCCGAGACGATGTCGAGCTTCCTGCGACGGTGACGTTCGGCATAATGGGCGACGACAGGGAGTGGATCGCAGACGCACACCAGACGTTGATCGATATCATCGCAGAGCATGAGGACGGAGTCTGGGCCTGGTACATCCGCAACCAGCTCATGCCGCGCGCCATCGCGCGTCGCAAGGTCGATCGAATCGTCTCCAATCCGCCGTGGCTGCGCTGGAATGAAATCCAAACGGAGCCGCGTAAGGAGAATGTCCGCTCGCTCGCGCGTGAGCGAGGCGTTCTACCGGGGACGCAGGGGAGTCACAGCAGCTTCGATCTCGGAGCCGTGTTCGTCGTTGAGACACGCAACCTGTACCTGGCGCGGCCACGCAGGGATGCGAGCGCGTTCGTGTTGAACGCCGCCGCGCTGAGCTCGGAGAACTGGCGATCGTTCCGAGAGCAGGGGCATCTGCGCGGTGCGTTGGATCTGTCGGAACGTCATCCGGATGAGCGAGTGCTGCGCACTCGGCCATTCGGCGGTGCGGACGCATGTGTGATCGGGCTGCGCAACAGGCGGCCGCGGCGCCTGGTGCTCAACGATCCCAAACGAAAGATCGATCCGTCTGCTGATGCCCTACCCATCGGCTTGACGAAGCGGATCGCGGCGTTGCCTGATCTCCCGTGGGATGCCTCTTCCTACGCAGCGAGGGCGCGCAACGGCACAACGATTCAGCCGGCGGTACTCGTGAAAGTCGATCCCGATAATCCGAACCGGACGTTGCAGCCGCGACGTGCCAAGCAACCTTGGGCGCAGTACTCGCCGTTCGCGCTGGATGACATCCCCGACGAATGGCGCGTCGGCTACGTCGCCCCCACGAATCTCGTCCCGTTCTCGATTCAAGAGCCGCTGGCGCAAGCGGTTGTCCCCAACGACGGCGACCGACTCCTCGAGGACGAAGAGGCCAAAAAGGCCAGTGCGACATGGACGAAGCTGGACGCTACGTATCGCAGGCACGTCGGTAAAGGCGCTACGACCCCGCCCGATCTTGTGGGGAAGTTGGACTACCGGAATCAGCTCGCGAAACAATGGCACCCAACACTGAGTGTCGTCTACAACGCGTCGGGGCAAAAGTTACGTGCAGCCACCGCCACTGCCATCATTGAGCACAAATTCTACCGCGTCGCAGTCGACACGCAAGAGGAGGGGGACTATCTCTGCGCGTGGCTCAATGCACCGGCGCTTTCGTTCGCGTTCGTCCTAGCGCGCAAGAGCGGACGCGACTTCGACAAGACGCCGCTGGAGAAGGTGCCCATCCCGCTGTATCGCCCCGGCGACGCCGATCACGAGCGGCTGGCGGAGCTGTCGGCGAGCATCCGCAAAGCCCGCGCGGCTGATCCGGAGTTCAACTACCCCGCCGATTGCGAGGGCGAGCTCAACGAGATCGACGCGATCGTCGCCCGGCTGCTGCCCGACTTCTGCCGCTGAACAGGGGACGGCAGGGAATGACGGGCTCAACCAGCTCTCGCCGGCAATGTGGGATTCGCAATGGTCTCATGCAGAGGCTGTGCTGTTCACGTCGAGATACCCGCGGCAAGCGCGGGTATGACAGAGAAGCAAACGCGGGTATGGCGGAAGGGGACGGCGGGGAATAACGGAGTATGCGTGCGGGTATGGCGGAGTGCGCGCGGGGGTGTGAGGGGAGTGTGAGCACGCTCTCGGCTCGCGCTTGCCCGCTCGCTACGACAATTCCTTACGGCCAGGCAAGGTGGCGCGCGTAGATGTTGAAGATCGTGATCTGGGCTCCGAGGATGCCGTAGATGATGTGCGGTTGGTCCAGCGCGCCGGGGTCTCCTCTGGCGCCGCGCAGGGCGAACCAGAACCACTGAGTCGTCAGCTCGTCGAGCGGCACGGGCGCGGCCTCCAGGTCGGCGAGCAGCGCCCGCGGCAACAAGGAGGTCTCAGTCAATCGCAGATCCTGCGGAGCCCACACCAAGTCGCGCAGCGTGACCAGTCGGGAGCCGGCGCGGCGCAAGACGACCTGCTCCGCAGGCGTTAGCGGCGCATCGACGCGGCGCACCGGGCAACCCGTCACGGCGCAAATAGACCGCACCTCGCTCTCCATCAGGCTGATCAGCATCAGCATGCGCAGGATCACCGTGTCGGCGTCCCCGCCCGCCGCGGCGCTTTCAGGCGAGTCCGGACAGGCGCTCCCGGCGTTGAGCGAGTACAGCTCCGCGAGCAGTTCGTCGAACAGCTCGCGCGCCTGCCTGATCGGCGGACCGCCGGCGGGTTGCTCGTCGAACGCCTCCTCGCCGCGCTCAATCAGTTGGATCAGCCAGTCGGCCCAGGCAATGCTCGCCCGCTTCAACGGGTGGCGTCGAATCCGTAGCTCTTGCGCTCGGTCGGGCATCGCCATCTCGTTGAGCACCGCGTCCATTCCCGTCACGATCGCATCGATTTCCGCTGCGTTCGTCCGCAGCAGCGCGCGGTGCTCCGCGCTCAGCGGGAAGGGCGGGACATGGTCCCAATAGAGTGATTGCGCACTGCTGCGGATGGGGATCTCGATCCGGCCGACCAGCAGAATCAGCCGCAAGAGCCGCGCCCGATGCAGGTCCGCCGTGCCGTCCCCCGCGGCGGACTCTTGCGGACGACAGTCCGAATCAAGAGGTTCGTCGCCGTAATTTGCCGGCTGCGATTCCGCCGCCGGAGCGTTGCCGATGTCGGGCAGCGGATCGCTGCACGCGGCGAGCAGCGCGGCGGCGAGCGCAGCCAAGCACAGCGCCGCCCACGGCCGGTTAATCCGCGTTCGCATTTCAGGCTCCCCGCCTTCGGGCTGCGCTCGGGGCCGCGCTCGCTCCACCGGAGCCGCGGCGCTGGCGCTAGCCTACGCGCGAACTGCGAAGGGAGATCGCCATGGCCGCCATCGCCGAGACCACCGCGGGCAAGATCAAAGGAATCGAAGAGGACGGCCTCTGCGTGTTTCGCGGCATCCCCTACGCGGCGCCGCCGGTGGGGGCGCTGCGCTTCCGCGCGCCGCAGCCGCACCCGGGCTGGGAGGGCGTGCGCGAGGCGATCGATTTCGGCGCGATTGCGCCGCAGATTGCCAACGACGGGCTCGAGGAGCTGCTCGGCTCGTTTCCCCAGCCGCAGAGCGAAGACTGCCTCTTCCTCAACGTCTGGACGCCCGGCGTCGACCGCGAGCGGCGCCCGGTGATGGTCTGGATTCACGGCGGCGGCTTCACGATCGGCTCGGGCAGCGAGCCCTACTACGCGGGCGCGACGCTGGCGGACCGGGGCGATGTGGTGGTCGTCACGATCAACTACCGGCTCGGCGCGCTGGGCTTTCTGCACGCGCCGGCGCTGGGCGAGACCAACTTCGGGATGCGCGATCAGGTCGCGGCGCTGCGCTGGGTGCGCGACAACATCGCCAACTTCGGCGGCGACCCGGACAACGTCACGATTTTCGGCGAATCGGCCGGCGGGATGAGCGTGGCCACGCTGATGGCCTCGCCCGAAGCGGCGGGGCTGTTCCACAAGGCGATTCCGCAGAGCGGGGCGGGCCACCACACGATGCCGCTGGCCGTCGCGGAGGAGACCGGCGCGGCCTTCCTCCGGCGGCTCGGCGTCGCGCCCGATGATGTCGACGCGCTGCGGGCCCTTTCCGTTGAGCAGATTCTCGAAGCGCAGGGCGAGATGGAGGCCGAGATGTTCGCGGCGATCGCCGAGGGCGGCACGGCCGAAATGCGCTTTACGCCGGTCGTCGACGGCGAGTTCCTGACCGAGCGGGCGGTCGACGCCGTCGCGCGCGGGCAGTCGCAGGCGGTGAGCGCGCTGATCGGCTATCTCGACGACGAGTGGAAGCTGTTCACGGCGATGATGCCGGGCGATCCGCCCAACGAAGAGGATGTGGTCGCGCGGCTCGAAGGGATGGGGCTGGACGGGCGCAGCGCCTACGACGGCTACCGCGCGGCGCGGCTGGCGCGCTCGGAACCGGCCGAGCCGGCCGATATCGCCGACGCGGCGGCGGGCGATCAGTTGTTCGCGATCCCCGCGCTGCGGCTGGCCGACGCGCAGGCCGCGCAGCAGCCGGCGACGTTCTTCTACCTGTTCGACTGGAAGTCGCCGGCGCTCGACGGGGCGCTGGGCTCCTGCCACGCGCTCGACATCCCGTTCGTCTTCGGCACCTACGAGGACGCGGCGGAGTTCGCGGGCGACGGCCCCGAGGCGGCCGAGCTCTCGGAGCGGGTGATGGATGCCTGGCTCGCCTTCGCCCGCAGCGGCGATCCTTCGACGGAGGCGCACCAGTTTCCCGCCTACGACGCCGAGCGCCGCCCGCAGCTGGTTTTCGGGGAGAACATTCGGGTGGAGTACGACTGGCGGGCGGAGGAGCGGGGGCTGTGGGCGGGGGTTTTGTAGGGGGCGGGGGCTGTGCTGTGCTCGGGGGGGCGGACCGACCCCCCAGTCTGCTGCGCAGACAGCCCCCCTGCATAGGGGGGCGATTTCGGAGCGGAGACCCCTGCATGGGGCTCTCACCAAAAACCGCCCCCATCCTGGGGGGCTACGGGGGGGTTCTGCGCACGCCACGACCCCCCTCTCAGTCTCCCCCCGCGACGGGGGGAGAGGTGTCAGAAGGTGGCTGCCTTGCGTGGGGGGCGGGATGCGGCTCAGGCGAGGACGCCGGTGGTGCGGAGGTGGGCGATTTCGGCGGGGGTGTAGCCGGCGGAGGCGACGATTGCGTCGGTGTCGCGGCCGAGCGGGGGGGATGAGGTCTGCGCGGCGAGGGGGGTGGCGGTCATTTGCAGGAGCGGGCCGACCTGGCGCTGGGGGCCGGCGAGGTCGTGGTTGAGCTCCACGATCATCTGGTTGGCGGTGAGTTGCTCGTCGTTGCGCAGTTCTTCAGCGAAGCGGATCGGGCCGCAGGGGACGCCGCACTGCTCGAAGCGTGCGAGCCACTCGGCGGTGGTTTTGGCGCGTACTTGCTCTTCCAGTTCGCGCACGCGGGCCTGGCCGGCGGCGAGGCTGTCGGGGTTGGTCATGTCGAGCTCGGGGTCGGCGAAGCCGAGGAAGTCGGTTTGCAGGGCTTCGCGGACTTTGGCCCAGAGCGAGGGGGAGAGAGCGCCGATGGCGACTGCGCCATCGCTGGTTTCCCAGCAGCGGTAGTAGATGTTGACGGAGCCCATCGCGCCGCGCTGCTGGTAGGCGTCCTGCAGCTCGGCGTAGCCCGCACCGCGCTCGCGCAGGGCGGCGACGCTCTCCATTTTGGCCGCGGCCTGCTCATCGGCGGCGGGCAGGTCCATCACGACGCTGCCCTGCAGCGCGAGGGCGGAGTTGAGCAGGGTGGTTTCGATCATCTGGCCCTCGCCGGTGCGCTCGCGGTGGTAGAGCGCGGCGCAGACGCCCCAGGCGATCACGATGCCGGTGGAGTAGTCGGCGACGGGCGAGGACATCGGTTGGGGCGCGCCGTTGTCGGGGTCGAACTTGCCGTCGAGCGCCATCAGCCCGGAGACGGCCTGGGCGACGATGTCGTAGCCGGGCCGGGCGGCCCACGGTCCGCGCCGCCCGAAGGCAGTGTTGTCGACGTAGATCAGGTCGGGCTTGAGCGCGCGGAGGGTGTCGTAGTCGATGCCGAGGCGGGCGGCGACATCGGGGCGGTAGTTGATCACGACGACGTCGATCCGGGGCACGAGTCGGTGGATGATCTGCTGTGCGGCGGGTTCGCGCAGCGCGAGGGCGAGCGAGCGCTTGCCGCGGTTGAGCGACTGGAACCATTTCGACTCGCCGGGCATGAACTGGGAGAACTGCCGCCAGGCTTCGCCCTCGGGCGGCTCGACCTTGATCACGTCGGCGCCCATGTCGGCGAGGTTCTGGCAGCCGAACGGGCCGGCGATGATCTGGGAGAATTCGAGGACGCGGATTCCGGCGAGCGGGCCGCTGTGGGCGTCTGAGTGATCGGTCACGATGTAGCCTCCGTTCGTACACCCTCAGGGTAAGCACCACGAGAGTATGCAGCCTCGGACCTGGATACGCCCATGCGACTGCTCCCGCTCGCCGCCGCCGCGCTCGCGCTGATCATCGCGCTCGGTCTGGTCTGGACGCTGGACGGCTCCGCGCCGCCGGCTGAGCCGGCGACGCGGTTCGTGGAGGTGACCGAGCGGGCCGGGCTCGATTTCGCGCAGCACGAGGTGCGGCCGCGCGGGGAGTGCATGTTCGACGACATCCAAGCCGAGGAGCGGGGCACGTTCTGCGACGCGGAGCGGATGACGGGCGGCGCGGCGGCGGGCGATTTCGACGGCGACGGTTACGTGGACCTGGTGATTACGCGGCTCGACGATCACGATCTGTTGCTGCGCAACCGGGGCGACGGGACATTCGACGATGTGTCGCGCGACTGGGGGCTGGACGAGTTCCGCGACGCGACCAACGGCGCGGTCTGGGGCGATATCGACAACGACGGGGATCTGGATCTGTTCATCACTGCGGTGGGCGGGCTGCGGCACTGGTTGTTCGTGAACGAGGGCGGGCGCGGCTTCGTGGAGCAGGCGATGGAGCGGGGCGCGGCGCTGAACACGGGCGACCGGCGGATCGGCTTCAGCGCCTCGTTCGGCGATTACGACGGCGACGGCTGGCTGGATTTGCACGTGACGGAGTGGCGCCCCTCGCAGTTGGTCGGCGAGGCGGCGACCGGGGTGCGGCTGCTGCGCAACCGCGGCGCGGAAGCGCCGGGCTACTTTGCGGATGTCACGATGCGGGCTGGGGTGAACATGGTCGGCGTGCGCTCGCAGACGCAGGATGTGCTGACCGAGGGGACGTTCGCGTTCGCCTCGGGTTTCGTCGATCTCGACGGCGACGGGTTGTTGGATCTGACGGTGGCTTCGGATTTCGGCACGACGCGGTTGTTCTGGAACGACGGCGACGGCACGTTCAGCGACGGCACGGTGACTGCCTGGGTGGGCACGGCGCAGAACGCGATGGGGCTGACCTTCGGCGATTACGACCTCGACGGCGACTTTGACTGGTTCGTGACGTCGGTGTTCCAGACGAGCGGGGGCAGCCCGGGCACCGAAGGCCCCGGTCTGCGCGACGGCAACCGGCTGTACCGCAACGAGGGCGACCGGCGCTTTTCGGATCGGACCGACGCGGCGGGGGTGCGCAACGGCGGCTGGGGCTGGGGCGCGGCGTTTTTCGACGCGGAGAACGACGGCGATCTCGATCTGGTGATGACCAACGGGATGGAGATGATGCCCGGTCACGACGCGGATTCGATGCGCTACTGGGAGAACGACGGGGCAGGCCGATTTCAGGGGCGCGGCACGGAAGCCGGGCTAGACGATCAGGGCGACGGCAAGGGGTTGCTGACGCTGGATCTGGAGAACGACGGCGATCTGGATGTGTTGGTGCTGAATAACGGCGGGCCGCCGCTGCTGTTCCGCAACGACAGCGTGGGAGCGGGCAACTGGCTGCGCGTCTCGACCGAGGGGGTGCGGAGCAACCGGGGCGGCGAGGGGGCGGTGGTGACAGTGCGCGCGCCGGGCATGCCGGCGCAGGTGCGACAGGTGGGGGCGGCGTCGCACTTCCTGGGCCAGAGCGACCCACGCCTGCATTTCGGCGTGGGCGCGGCGGAGCGGGTCGCGGTGGAGGTGTGGTGGCCGGCGAGCGGTCTGCGCAGCCGTTATGAGGATGTGGCGGTCAATGGCTGGATTCACGTTCGCGAGGGGGATCGCGCGCCCGCTCGGATCGGCCGGTAGCGGGCGTTCGCGCGATGTCGGGGGTGATTTTGGGGGTTGGGGCGCACCCCCCCTCTGTATCTCCCCCCAGGATGGGGGGAGAAGGGAAGGGGGATCCCCACGATGGGGGAATGACGGAGCGGTGGTGATGGGGAGGGGCGGCGGGGGTGTGAGGGAGGGGGGCGCGGGTGTGAGAGGGGCGCGGGTTGGGTGCTGTTCGCGGCGAGATACCCGCGGCACAAGCGCGGGTATGACGGAGTGGGGGCGCGGGAGTGACGGGCATGCGAAGCAGGGGGGCGGGGGGCTGGAGGGTGGCGGCGGGCGGGTTATTCGGCGTTGAGTTGGGTGACTAGGGCCATGAGGCGTTCGAGGTTTTGGAGGCGGTCGCGGACTGTTTCGCCTTCGATGCCGGCGCGGAGGGTGTTGACGCCGGCGTCGCGGTAGACGCGGAGGCGGTCTTTGATGTCCTGTTCGTTGCCGATACAGTTGACTTTGAGAGCGAGCTCGACGGGCACGCGGTCGCGGGCGGTGTCGCGGTCGCCCTCGATCCAAAGGCGCTGGACTTCTTTGGCGGCGTCGGCCCAGCCCTGGCGGCAGAAGGCGTCGTTGTAGAAGTTGGTTTTGGCGGAGCCCATCGCGCCGAGAGTGAAGGCGATGCCGCGGGCGTGCTGTTTGGCGGTGCGCTCTACGTCGTCGGTGAAGACGACGCCGGCGGCGACTTCGAGGTCGATGTCGTCGAGTGAGCGGCCGGCGCGTTCCGCGCCGGCGCGGATGTCGTCGAAGAAGACATCGGCGGTTTCGGGGATGAAGCTGGTGCCGAGCCAGCCGTCGGCGATTTCGCCGCAGAGTTCGAGGCTGCGGGGGCCGAGCGAAGCGAGGTAGATGGGCGGCGGCTGGCAGGGCGGGGAGCCGGAGCGGATCGCTTTGCCCTCGCCGCCCGGAAGAGGGAGGGTGTAGTGGCGGCCTTCGTGGATGAGGCGCTCGCCGTTGCAGACTTTGCGGACGATTTCGGCGGTTTCGGCGAGGCGGCTGACGGCGCCGGCGAAGGGCACGCCGTGCCAGCCTTCGACGACCTGCGGTCCGCTGGTGCCGAGGCCGAGGCGGAAGCGTCCGCCGGACATCGACTGGAGGCTCATGGCGGTCATGCCGACGAGCGCGGGGGTGCGGGTGCCGCCCTGGATGATGCCGGTGCCGAGGGCGATGGTTTCGGTTTTGGCGGCGAGCCAGGCGAGCGGGGTGATGCCGTCGTAGCCCCAGGCTTCGGCGGACCAGATGGAGTCGACGCCGAGCCTTTCGGCTTCCCGGGCGTAGAGCGCGGCGCTGTCCCAGTCGTCGATGTGATCGCGGTGCAGTCCGATCGCGACTTTCATGATGCGCTTTTCATGTTGCGTCCTCCAGGCGAGCTGTTACTGCGGGTATCCGTCCTGGGCCTGGATGTCGGCGACCTGGCGGGCGTGGTCCTGGTCGTGGACGCGCTGGAAGATGAACCAGGCGCGTCCGTGCAGTGGACCGAAGAAGGGGTGAGCGACGCGGCGTTCGAGGTTGGGCGGTTCGGGCACGTTGCGGGTGAGGCCGGCGAAGGTGATGGAGTCTTCGGCGAGGGCGTTGCGCAGGTCGGGCCATTCGAGTTGTGCGTCGCGTTTTTCGGGGTCGACGGCGCCGAGGGCCTGGGCTTCGGTGTTGGGTTCGCGGCCCTGGGAGAGGGCTTCGACGAGCTCGTAGGTGCGGCGCGAGCCGTCGAGCACATGTTGGGCGACCTCGGCGATGCTCCAGTCCTCGGCGGCGGGTTTCCAGGCGGCCTGCTCGGGGGCGACGCGGGCGATGGAGTCGAGGAATTCGAGGCGTCCGGCGACGACGCGGGGCCAGAGTTCGAGCCAGCTGTATTTCTCAGCCTGGCCGAGCAGGTAGGAGGAGACGCGCTGGATTTCGTCGTCGCTGATTGGTCGTTGGGGCATGGCGGGGCTCCTGGTTGGGTGCGGGCTAGCGGCCCTGGAAGTTGGGTTCGCGCTTTTCCATGAAGGAGCGCACGCCTTCTTTGAAGTCGTCGCTGCCGAAGAGCGGCAGCAGTTGGAGGTAGATGTGGTCGACTGCGGCTTCGAAGGGCTCGTCCATGCCCAGGCGCATCATGCGCTTGGTGGCCTGGACGGAGAGCGGGGCGTTGGCGGCGATTTCTTCGGCGAGTTCGAGGGTGACGTCCATTAGCTGGTCGTGGGGGACGATCTGGTTGACGAGCCCGGCGTCGAGCGATTCCTGGGCGTCGAGCACGCGGCCGAGGAAGGCGACTTCGGCGGCTTTGGCCCAGCCGAGCAGGCGGGGCAAAATCCAGGTGCCGCCGCTTTCGGGCAGCACGCCGCGACGGGCGAAGACGGCGCCCATTTTGGCGCGGTCGCTCGCGACGCGGATATCGCAGAGTAGGGCCATGTCCATGCCGTAGCCGGCGGCGGGGCCGTTGAGGGCGCAGAGCACGGGCTTGTCCATGCGGTTGAGCACGACGGGCGGGGCGTCGCGCAGGTCGAAGAGCGAGTAGCCGGGCGTGGGACCGCTGTCGCCGCCGCTGATGCGGGCCTGCTGGTCGACGAGGTCGAGGCCGGCGCAGAAGCCGCGGCCTGCGCCGGTGAGGACGATCACGCGGATCTCGGGGTCGCGCTGGCACTCGATCAGGCGCTCGGAGAGGGCGGCGAGCATGGAGCCGTTGATGGCGTTGAGGCGCTCGGGGCGGTTGAGTGTGATGATGGCGATGTGTCCGCGCTGCTCGAAGAGCAGTTCATCGGTGATTGCGGGCGCTTCGGCGGTGGTCATGGGCAGATTCCTCTCTACTCCGCTCCGCAGTGTACCCGTTGCCGCGCGGCGGGCACGGCGAGGCCGCCCCTGCGGGGGTGGCGTCGCGGTTTCGGGGTGGATGGGGGCTGGGTGGACGGGTCTAGCCGGCGGGGAGGGGCGGTGGGCCGCGGGGGTGTTGGAGGAAGTCGGGGAAGGGGGGTTCGGGGGGAGTTTGCCGAGGTCGCGGAGGAAGCGTCGGCGGAGGTTGTGGTAGGTGGGGGGCGGCTTGGGAGGTTGGGAGCCCCCCTCTGTATCTCCCCCCGCAACGGGGGGAGAAGGGAAGGGAGCTCCACCCGCGGTGGGGGGAGAAAGGGAAGGAGCTCCCCCCGCGATGGGGGGAGAAGGATCTCCCGTCGGGATGGGGGGAGCGGTGGGTTTGGGTCGCTTCGCGCTGCGCTTGCGGGGGATGGGGAGGCGGGGGTAGGGGAGCGTGGGGGTCCACCGGAATGAGGCGCCCAGGATGGACGGGCCGGGCAGCGCGGGGCCGGGCCGGCCGCCCAGGTTGAGGCGCGCCGGCTCGCGCGGTACGACCATGCCCAGGGCGCGCGCGATCAGGTAGACGACGGTGAGCATGACGCGGTGCGCGGTGCTGGTCTCGGCCAGCTTGAGCAGTTGGTCTTTGACCCGGGCGCAGCCGTGTTGGGCGGCGAGCAGGTAGAGCGCGGAGAGGCGGTCGTGGTCGGATTTGGCGTGTTGGGCGAGCTGTTCGAGGCCGGCGGTGTAGAGCGGTTGGAAGACGGTGGGGTTGTCGAGGTCGGGTGCGGCGGCGGGCTCGTCGGGGTTGAAGTCGGGGAGCAGCTCGGGGTGGTGCCGGTGGAGTCGTCGGAGGTGGTCGTGGTCGGGGGGCATGTGGGGGATGGTATGCGTACGGGTGTTCTGTTGGCAAGTTTTGGGTGAGTGAGTTTGTTGGGTGGGTTGCAGTTGGGGGTGCGGAGTGTTGGTGGGGGTTTGGGGCGGCCGACCCCCCAGTCGCTGCGCGACAGCCCCCCTGCGTAGGGGGGCGATTCGGAGGGACAGCCTTCTGCGTGGGAGCGATTCTGGAGGGGCGTTGTTCAGTCGGTTAGGGCGGGGGCGGGGGTTGTTGGGGTGAAGTTGAAGTTTTCGCCGTCGTGGTCGATTTGGATTGCGGCGTGTTGGGGGAAGTCGCCGCTGAGCAGGAGTTTGCTGAGGGGGTTTTCGATGCGGCGCTGGAAGGCACGGCGGAGGGGGCGGGTGCCGAAGGCGGGGTCGCGGCCCTCGGCGGCGAGGGCGCGGCGGGCGGCGTCGGTCAGCTCGAGGCTGCGGTCGAGCTCGGCCAGGCGCTGCGACTCTTCGGCGGCGATCAGATCGACGATTTGCAGCAGGTCGTCCTCGCTGAGCGGGTCGAAGACGACCAGCTCATCGATGCGGTTGAGGAATTCGGGGCGGAAGAAGTCGCGCAGTGCGCGGTCGGCCTGCTGCGTCTGTTCGTCGCGCGAGTCGCGTCCGAAGCCGACGCTGGTCTGGGGGCGGCTGGCGGTGCCGAGGTTGCTGGTCATGATCACGACGGTGTTGCGGAAGTCGACGGTGCGGCCCTGGCCGTCGGTCAGCCGGCCATCGTCGAGCACCTGGAGCAGCAGGTTGAAGACGTCGGGGTGGGCTTTCTCGATTTCGTCGAGCAGGACGACGCGGAAGGGTCGGCGGCGGACCAGTTCGGTCAGGCCGCCGGCGGCGTCGTAGCCGATGTAGCCGGGCGGCGCGCCGATGATGCGGCTGACGGCGTGGCGCTCCTGGTATTCGGACATGTCGAGCCGGACCAGCGCGTCTTCGGTATCGAAGAGCAGTTCGGCGAGCGCTTTGGCGAGCTCGGTTTTGCCGACGCCGGTGGGGCCGACGAAGATGAACGAGCCCATCGGGCGGGAGGGGTCCTTGAGTCCGGCGTGGGCGCGGCGCATGGCGTCGGCGACGACGGAGACGGCGGAGGCCTGGCCGATCACGCGGCGGTGGAGATCGTCCTCGATGCGCAGCAGGCGGCTCTGGTCGTCGGCCAGCATCCGCGAGACGGGGATGCCGGTCATTTCGCCGACCAGTTCGGCGATGTCGGTCTCGGCGACCTGCTCGCGGCGGGGGTGTTCGGCGTCCCAGCTGTCGCGGGAGGCGCGGTAGGTTTCCTGGATTTGCAGGAGTTCCTGTTTGATGCGGGCGGCGGCTTCGTAGTCTTCGCGCTGGGCGGCGGCTTCCTGCTCGTCGCGCAGTTCGTCGACGCGGCGCTGGAGTTCGGCGACGCCGTCGGGCGGGGACTGGTTGGCGATCACGAGGCGGGAGGCGGCTTCGTCCATCAGGTCGATCGCCTTGTCGGGCAGCCGCCGCTCGGTCAGGTAACGGTGGCTGAGCCGGGCGGCGGCGGCGAGCGCAGCGTCGGCGATTTCGATTTTGTGGTGGCCCTCGTAGCGGGGGCGGATGGCGCGCAGGATTTCGATCGTTTCGTCGAGCGAGGGTTCGTCGAGGTAGACGGGCGCGAAGCGGCGTTCGAGGGCGGCATCTTTCTCGATGTGTTTGCGGTATTCGTCGAGCGTGGTTGCGCCGACAACGCGCAGTTCGCCGCGGGCGAGCGGGGGTTTGAGCATGTTGGCGGCGTCGATCGCGCCCTCCGCGCCGCCGGCGCCGACGACGGTGTGCAGTTCGTCGATGAAGAGGATCAGCTCGCCGTCGGCCTCGCGCACTTCGTCGATCACCGATTGCAGGCGTTCCTCGAACTCGCCGCGGAATTTCGCGCCGGCGAGCAGCATGCCCATGTCGAGCGCCATGATTTGCTTGCCGCGCAGGTTGTCGGGCACATCGCCGTCGGTGATGCGCTGGGCGAGGCCTTCGGCGATGGCAGTTTTGCCGACGCCGGCTTCGCCGATGATCACGGGGTTGTTTTTGGTGCGGCGGTTGAGGATCTGGAGGACGCGGCGGATTTCGGTTTCGCGCCCGATGACCGGGTCGAGCTTCTGCTCGGCGGCGAGGCGGGTGATGTCGGTCGCGTAGCGGGCCAGGGCGTTGTATTTGGACTCGGCGTTGCGGGCGTCGACGCGGCGGTTGCCGCGAATTTGCCGGAGCGCGGCGTAGAGGCGCTCGGGGGTGATGCGGTGGGCGCGCAGGATTTGGGCGGCGTCGCCGTCGTCCACGCCGGCCGCGGCGATCAGCAGGTGTTCGACGCCGACGTAATCGTCGTTGAGCCGGTCGGCTTCGGCGTTGGCGCGCTCCATGAGTTGCGCGATTCGAGGGGTGACGGTCAGCTGCACGGCGTTGTAGGAGAGCTTGGGCGTGCGGTCGAGCGCGGCTTCCGCGTCCTGTTGCAGCCGCTCGCGGTCCACCTCGAGCGCCTCGAGCAGTTGCGGTGCAAG
Source organism: Dehalococcoidia bacterium (assembly GCA_965243125.1). GTDB lineage: Bacteria > Chloroflexota > Dehalococcoidia > Bin125 > Bin125 > CATQGW01. The sequence continues at coordinate 141,492 of OZ251529.1, forward strand.
GCCGTCCTCGACCGAGGCGATTGTGGACAGCAGGTGTTCGACGTCCCACTGCGCGTGGCGCTTGCGGCGCACGAGGTGCTGGCTCTCGGCGAGCAGTCGTTGGGACTGTTCGGTGAAGCGGTCGTTGCGCATCATGGGTCTAGTGCTCCCTTCGGCGGGCGCGGCGCCCGCTTGAGCCGGGGCGGCTGTGGTGGTCGGGGCGGCCGGGGTCGAATGCGCGGACCGCGGGCAGTCGTTGGTCGCGCCGGCGCTGGAGCGCCTCGCGCAGGGCGGCATTTTCCGCTTCCAGTTCGGCGATCTGGTCGCGCAGGCGGAGGATGATGTCTGCTCCGGCGACGTTGACGCCGAGTTCGCCGATCAGGCGGCGGATCAGCCGCAGGCGGGCGATGTCGGCCTCGGAGTAGATGCGCTGGCGGCCGGAGGAGCGGGCGGGGCGGATCAGGCCCTCGCGCTCGTAGCCGCGCAGGGTTTGCTGGTGGACGCCGACCAGCTGGGCGGCGATTCGGATGGTGAAGATGGGGGCGGTGTCGTCGGGCATCAGTCGTCGCTCCCGTCGGTCTGTTCGAGCGCGCGGAGCTCGCGGAAGAGCGCGAGGTGTTCGGGGGTGAGCGGTTCGGGCAGCCGGAGTCGTGCGCGGGCGAAGAGGTCGCCGCGCGGGCCGGATTTGCCCGTTTTGCCGCTGCGTCGGCGCGGCATGCCCTGGCCGGCGAGGCGGAAGGCGCGCCCGTTCTGGGTGCCCTGCGGGATGCGCAGCGCGACTCGGCCGGTGATCGTGGGCACCGCGATTTCGCCGCCCAGGGCGGCGGTGCTGATGGGTAGTTCGATGTCGGTGTAGAGGTTGTCGCCCTTGCGCTCGAAGCGCGGATCGTCCTGCACGGTGATCCGGAGGTAGAGGTCGCCGACGCCACCGGGGCCGGGCGCGCCCTTGCCGCTGATTTTGACGCGGCTGCCGGTGTCGACGCCGGGCGGGATTGTGACCTCCAGGCGCGAGAAGCGGGGACCTTCGCCGGCGCCCGCAGCGTGCAGCGCCTGGGGCGCCTGGATCGTGCGCGTAGCGCCGTGGAACGCCTCGGCCAGGCTGATGGTCACGGGGTGCTCGATGTCGCGTCCGCGCGACGGGGCGGTCTCGCGCCCGCCGAAGTTGAACAGGCCGCCGAAGATGTCGCCGAGATCTCCGAGGTCGCCCAAGTCGCCCAAGTCATTCTGGGTGAAGGTGTACGAACCGGCGCCGGGGCGGCGGCCGAAGTCGGCGAAGCCGCCGCCGCCCGGCTGTTGGAAGCCGAACGCGCCGTTGCGCTCCATCTCCTCCAGCTGCTCGGCGTGTTCCCAGCGGTCGCCCCACTTGTCGTAGGCGGCGCGCTTCCGGTCGTCGCCGAGCACATCGTGGGCGGCATTGACTTCCTTGAAGCGCTGCTCGGCCTCGGCGTCGCCGCCGGTGATGTCGGGGTGGTAGCGGCGCGCGAGGCGGCGGTAGGCGGACTGGATTTCTTTGGGCGAGGCGCCGCGTTCGACGCCGAGCGTTTCGTAGAAGTCGGTGGCCATCCGGGTTCTCCAAGGTTGAGCGTCAGCATATCAGAGATGTCAGCCATCACTTTAGTTGAATAGAATACACTCAAGTTTATTGACATCCAGACGGCATTGGCGTAGGTTTGGCTCAACAGCGACGCCGCACCAGACACACGGATCAGACAGAGCGCGGCGCGCGGAAAGGACGACGGAAATGGCAAAGCTCGTGGTTCGGGATCCGTTCGCGGAGTTCGGCGGCCTGTTCGGGAGCGCCTTGGAGCGACCCTTCGGCGGGCGCGGCGGTCGGCGCGAGGCGGCGGCGCAGATGCCGGTGAACATCTACGAGACGGAGGCGGGGATCGCGATCGAGGCGGCGCTGCCGGGCTTCGACGGCGAGGACATCGACGTGACCTACGAGGACGGTCGGCTGACGATTCGGGCCGAGCACGACGCGGAGTCCTGCGAGGACGCGGCGCACGACCACGAGGGCCGGCGCTACCGCCACCGCGAGGTGTTCCGCCGGCGGCTGGAGCGCAGCTTCACGCTGGGCAAGCAGTTCGACGGGGAGCAGATCAGCGCGGAGCTGCGGAACGGGACGCTGCGGCTGCAGCTGGCGCGCACGCCGGAGGCGGAGGCGCGGCGCATTCCGATCAGCGTCAACTAGGGCTGCCTCGGCGGGGGGTTCGGAACGGCGTTTGCGGTGTGCTCGGTGCGCCGGGCCGACCCCCAGTCCGCTTGCGCGGACAGACCGCCTGCATAGGGGGGCGATTCCGGAGGGCGGACAGACCGCCTGCATAGGGGGGGCGATTCCGGAGCGGGCAGTTGCGAGGCTGCGGGTTGACGCTGCGGCGGGTGTGCGGGGAACCTGTGGGTATGGCTTCGCGGATGCTGGCGCTGGTGCCGGATGAGACGGCGCGCACGCAGATTGATCTGCTGCGCGCGCTGTACGACCGCGAGCGCGTGGAGGACACGCCGCCGCACATTCCGCTGACCGACGAGGTGGCTGCGCCGTATTCGCTCGACGAGCTTGCGCAGATGATCGAGATTATTCTCTCGCTCTTTCAACCGTTCATGCTGGAGTTGGCGCACCCGACGGCCTGGTTCGACGGCGAGCGGCATCTGCTGCAGATCGTCGCCGAGCAAGGCGAGGGCGAGGCGCAGCGCCTTTCGGGGATGCTTTACCGCGATCTGTTTCCGGAGTTTGAACCGCAGCCGCCGTTCCGCTCGCGCTCGCCGGTCGAGCGGACGGCGCTGACGCTGGGGCGTTTCGGCCGCGAGGCGGAGGCGCTGGGCGCGGCGGCGGCGCTGGCGGATCAGCGCTACTTTCTGGTGGTGACGCACGCGGGCATCTTCGACGGGGATGCGGAGTCGGGCGTCTGGACGCTGCGCCGCGCGCTGCCGCTGGGCGGAGGCATTCTCGAGGACTGAGCCGGAGCGGGCAGAGTGGGTGGGGCGCGCCGACGCGCAAGCGCGTCCAGCCGCGTCAAGTATCGTTAGGCTCAGAGCGGGAGCGACGGAGTATCGCCGCGCGCGACGAGGGGCGCGGCTCGCTGTGGAGGGTGCGTTATGCCAGTGATCACGGTCTCCAGCCAATACGGCGGCGGCGCGCGCGATGTCTCGCGCGGCCTGAGCCGCAAGCTGGGCCTCGAATACGTCGATCAGGCGGTGCTGGTGGACGCCTCGCGGGAGTTGGGGCGGACGGTCAGCGATGTGGCGGAGCGGGACGAGCGCACCGACTCGCTGCGGACGCGGCTGGGCAATTTCCTCCAGCGCGCGCTGGAGCGCTCGGCGGCCGGCGGGGCGATTGACCCGATGCTGGGCGCCGGCAACCTCGAGTTGATGCTCTCGCAGAGCTATCAGGAGCTCTCGGGCGGCGGCTCGGGCGTGGTCGATGATCGCACGGTGCTGGCGACCACGAGCGACATCATTTCGAGCGTGGCGCGGCGCGGCGATGTGGTGATCATGGGGCGCGGCAGCCAGATGATTCTGCGCGACATGCCGGGCGTCACGCATGTGCAGTTGGTCGCGGATGCGGAGACCGCGATCGAGCGGGTCAGCAGCTGGGAGTCGCTGGATCGGGAGACCGCCGTGCGCCGGATCGAGGAGTTCAACCGGGGGCGCGCGGCGTTCCACAAGAAGTTCTGGGATGTCGATGTCTGGTCGCCGGTGCTCTACGACCTGGTGATCAACACCAGCCAGCTGAACTACGCGCAGGCGACGGATCTGATTGCGCTGGCGGCCGAGGCCAAGGATCGGGCTGCGGCCCGGGGCTGAGGCGTGTTCACGCGGGCCTCCCGTTCCGCCAGTTCTGCGCCCCTGTTCCGTGTTCCGTCATTCCTGCGCAGGCAGGAATCCAGGCGATCTCGTGATTGCGAAACATCTTCGGCACCCCGACGGCCTGCCAGGGCGGCGTTTGAGGGCCGTTGAACGTTGGGGACGTAAACGGATGCCGGCGGTTCGCCTGGATTCCTGCCTACGCAGGAATGACGGGGGGCAGGAATGACGGGGGACGGGAATGACGGAGGTGTGAGTAGGCCTTGGCGACGGCCGCCCGTCTTGTTTCAGCCGGCGGCGGGCGGGCGCGTTTCCGGCTCAGGCGCCCAGGCTGCGCAGCACGGCTTCGGCGCGCTCGATGCGCGGGGCCATGCCGAAGGGGCCGTGAATTTGCAGGCCCTCGGCGTCCAGCTCTTCGGGCGCGCCGACCGCTTCGCGGTAGCGGGCCACGGCCGGGTGGTCCTCGCCGATCAGGCCGATCAGCACCTCTTCGGTGGCGTCGCGCCAACGCATGAAGTCGTCGGTCGTGGGACCGATCGAGCGGATGTAGCGGGCGCGAGCGAGCGCCTGTTGGATGGGCTGCGAAGGAGTCACGCGGGCATCATAGCGCAGCGCCGGGATCGGCCTGAGCGGCGGGCGCGGACCAGACTTCCCGCTCGCCGCCGGGCCAGTGCAGCGCCAGGCGCTCGGACCAGGCTTCGGCGATGCGCGGCGGCAGGGCGAAGGCGACGGGCGGGCCGGGGATGTCGCGGCTCATCTGCACGCCGTCCTCCAGGGGGCGGGTGTAGAGGCGGCGGCGGACACCTTCGCGGCGGAAGCCGTGCTTGCGGTAGAGCTCGAGCGCGGCGTCGTTGGAGACGCGCAGGTCGAGGCGCAGGAGTTCGACGTCGAGTCGTTGGGCGAGGCGCAGGACGGTGAGCAGGGTGAGTTCGCCGAGGCCGCGTCGTTGCAGCTGCGGCTCGACGGCGATCGTGGCGAGGTAGAGGTCTTCGAGCACGTGCCAGCAGCCGAACATGCTGAGCAGTTGGTCGCCGTGTTCGAGCAGGTAGACGATGCTGATTTTGGAGTTCTCGATCTCGTTGAGGAGCATCTTGGCGGTCCAGGCGGTGTCGCCGAAGGCGCGCCGGTGCAGCGCGGCGACGCGCTGCGCGTCGGGGGGCTCGACCGGCCGCAGCGTCAATTGGTGGTTGGTTCGGCTGTCGGGGTCGGCCACTGGGGGTCTCGCTTTGCTTGCGCGCCGCCTTATTCAAACAGACCTTTGGGTAAGTTGCTGGGAGCCCGGCCGACCCCCCAGTCCGCAGCGCGGACAGCCCCCCTGCATAGGGGGGCGATTCCGGAGGGCGGACAGGCTCCCTGTATAGGGGGGCGGCTTTGAGCGGGCGGCGCGACGGCGGTGTGGGGCAACGCTATACTCCGACGAGTGATGTTTCGTTCGCCAGCGAGCTGCGCCGCGCGCGGCGGCTCGACGACTCCGATGTTCGGTCTGCGCCCGTGACCGCGCCGGCGACCGCCGCTCCGCAGGGCGCGCGCCTGCAATTGCGGATGCCCGCCTCGGTGGCGATCGTGGCGCGCATTCTGCGCTTTGCGATGCCCTACTGGCGGGGGCTGTTGGTCACGGCGGTCTCGATTCTCGGCGCGGCGGCCTTTGCGGTGGCCAGCCCGCTGCTTTTGCGCTGGGCGGTGGACCAGGCGATCGGCACCGAGATCGTCGCGGACCAGACGATCATCTCGATTTCCGCGTGGCTGGTGGCGATTGCGGCGCTGGCGCTGGTCGGGGCGGCGGTGCTGCGCGGCATCTCGATGTTCCTGCAGCGCTACCTGGCGGAGTGGGTCGGGCAGACGGTGGCTTACGACCTGCGCAACGCGATCTACGAGCGGCTCCAGACGCTCTCGTTCCGCTTCCACGACTCCTCGGAGACGGGCCAGATCATGGTGCGCGCGACGCAGGATGTGGAAGTGGTGCGGATGTTCATCAATTTCGGAGGCGTGCAGCTGACCTTCACGTTGGTGCTGTCGGTCGCCACGATTGCGCTGATGCTGCTGGCCGACTGGCAGCTGACGCTGATCGTGTTCGGTTTCCTGGCGGTGATCGCGGTGCGTTCGGCGTTCGTGGCGCGGCGGCTGCGGCCGATCTGGAACGATGTGCAGGAGTCGCAGGCGCAGCTGGGCACGGTGCTGCAGGAGGCGCTGTCGGGCATCCGGGTGGTGAAGGCGTTCGGCCGGCACGAGCACGAGGGGCGGAAGTTCGGGGCGGCGGCGGACTGGCTGGAGCGGCGCTCGCACGATGCGTCGATGGTGCAGGCGGTGAACATGCCGATGATGACGATGCTCGGCGCGCTGGCGATTGTGGCGGTGATCTGGGTGGGCGGGCGGAAGGTGCTGGACGGCGATCTGACCGTGGGCGAGGTGACGATGTTCCTGATGTATCTGACTATTCTGCAGATGCCGATTCGGGGTCTGGGCTGGATGGTGATGATGGTGCCGCGGGCGGCGACGGCGGGGATGCGGATTTTCGAGATTCTGGACCAAGAGTCGGAGGTCAGCGACCGTCCGGGCGCCGCTGCGGTCGAGAACCCGCGCGGACACCTGCGCTTCCGCGATGTCTCGTTCGCCTATGATCCGCGCTCGCCGGTGCTCAATGAGATCGAGATCGAGGCGCAGCCGGGCGAGATGATCGCGCTGCTGGGGCGGACCGGCTCGGGCAAGTCGACGATCGTCAACCTGGTGCCGCGCTTCTACGACGTGAGCGCGGGGGCGGTGGAGTTCGACGGGCGGGATGTGCGGGATTGGCCGCTGGAGGAGCTGCGGCGGCAGGTCGCGATCGTGCAGCAGGAGGTATTCCTGTTCGCGGCGACGCTGCGGGAGAACATCGCCTACGGGCGCCCCGACGCGACGCAGGAGGAGATCGAGGCGGCGGCGATGCTGGCGCGGATTCACCCGTTTATCTCGCGTCTGCCGGACGGCTACGACACGTGGGTGGGCGAGCGCGGGGCGAACTTCTCGGGCGGGCAGAAGCAGCGGATCGCGATCGCGCGGGCGCTGCTGATGGATCCGCGGGTGCTGATCTTCGACGACTCGACCTCCTCGGTGGACGCCGCGACGGAGTTTGAGATTCAGCAGGCGATGGCGGCGTTGATGAAGGGGCGCACCACCTTCGTGATCGCACACCGTCTGCGCTCGGTGCGGGAAGCGGACCAGATTCTGGTGCTCGATCGCGGGCAGATCGTGCAGCGCGGGCGGCATCAGCAGTTGCTTGAGGAGGGCGGCCTCTACCGCGAGATCTACGATTTGGAGTTGCGCGATCAGGAGTCGGCAGCGGCCGGCGCGCCCGTCGCGGTGGGGGGAGGCGGCTGATGGGGATGATGGGCGGCGGGATGGCGGGCGGTTGGTCCAGCAACCTGGGCGGGGGCGGGCACGGCCCGCGCAGCAGTTGGGCGTCTTCGGAGTCGATGGCGGACGGCTGGGACAAGGAATACGGCTCGCTCTACAACCCGCAGTTGGTGCGGCGCTTCGGGCGCTACATCCGGCCGCACCGGCGGGCGCTGCTGGCGGCGATCATCGCCAACGCGATTTTCGCCGTCGCGTTCAACGTGCAGGTGCTCGTCGTCTACCGCGCGCTGTCCGACTCGTTGGACACCGGCGACCTGAGCCGGCTCAACTGGATCGTGGTTTCCTTCGTGATCATCGTCGGGGTTTCGTGGCTCGCGGAGTTCGTGCGGCAGTGGTTGATGGCCAACGTGGGGCACCCGATTCTGCGCAAGATGCGGCAGGATGTGTTCGACCACCTGATGCGGCTGGAGCACTCGTTTTACGACCGCGGCGAGGTGGGCGCGATTATGTCGCGGGTCACCTCGGATGTGCAGGTGCTGCAGGAGATGCTGACCTCCGGGGTGCTGACGGTGATCGGCGACATCTTCGGGCTGGCGATCATCGTGGCGGTGATGATGGTGATCGACTGGCAGTTGGCGCTGGTGGCGATGGCGGTGCTGCCGATTCTGGTGGTGGCGATGGCGTTCTGGAGCAAGCGGGCGCGGAAGGCGTTCCTGGAGACGCGGGTGGCGATCGCGGCGGTGAACAGCACGCTCAACGAGGATCTGAACGGCGTGCGGGTGGTGCAAAGCCTGAACCGCGAGCGCGAGAATGCGCGGCGCTTCGACCGGATCAACAACTGGAATCTGCGGGCCACGCGTCGCGCGGGCTGCTCTCGGCGGCGATCATGCCGCTGGTGGAGATTCTGATTGCGGCGGCGACGGCGCTGATCATCGTGGTCGCGGCGATGCGGCTGGATGCCGGCAGCGTCGCGCCAGAAGTCGGCATCGCGGCGATCGTGGCGTTTGCGATCGGCATTCAGCGCTTCTTCGACCCGGTGCGTGATCTGGTGCTGCAATACACGATGTTCCAGCGGGCGATGGCGGGCGCGGAGCGGGTCTTCGAGGTGCTGGATACTGCGCCGGCGATTGAGGACGCCTCCGACGCCCGGGACCTGCCGGATATCGCCGGGCATGTGCATTTCGACAACGTGTCGCTGGAGTACGTCGAGGGCGTGCGGGTGCTGTTCGACCTCGAGCTGAAGGTGCAGCCGGGCGAGACGGTCGCGCTGGTCGGGGAGACGGGGGCGGGCAAGACGTCGATCACCTCGCTGCTGACGCGCAACTACGACGTGACCGAGGGCGCGGTGCGGATCGACGGTCACGATGTGCGGGAGGCGACGCGCGCGTCGCTGGTGCGGCGCGTCGGGGTGGTGCTGCAGGAGCCGTTCCTGTTCACCGGCACGGTGTTGGACAACATCGTCTACGGCGATTTGCAGGCGACGCGGGAGCAGGCGGAGGCGGCGGCCAAAGTGGTGGGCGCGCACGACTGGATTATGCGTCTGCCACAGGGCTACGACACGCCGCTGGCGGAGCGGGCGCAGAATTTGTCGATCGGTCAGCGGCAGCTGATCGCCTTCGCGCGGGCGATTCTTTCCGATCCGCGCATTCTGGTGCTGGATGAGGCGACGGCGAACGTCGATTCACATACCGAAGCGCTGATTCAGGCGGCGATCGCCCGGCTGCTCAAGGGGCGCACGGCGTTTGTGATCGCGCACCGGCTGAGCACGATTCGCTCGGTGGATCGGATCATCGTGCTCGAGTACGGGCGGATTATCGAGCAGGGCAGCCACGATGAGCTGCTGGCGCGCGACGGGCACTACGCGGAGCTGTACCGGATGATGTACGCGGAGCAGCAGGAGGAGCGCTCGGATTTCGACGAGGCGTCGGCGCTGGCGGTGCTGGACCGGATGCGGACGCGTGGGCAGAACGGCGCGGGGGCGGCGGTTGCGCAGGCGACAGCGGCGGGGTCGGGGGATTAGGGGGGGCGCCCCCTTGCATTTTGCAGCGGCCGACCCCCCAGTCCGCTAGAAGCGGACAGCCCCCCTGCGTAGGGGGGCGATTCCGGAACGGGGCCTCCTACGTGGGGGAGAGATCGGAGGGGGAGCCACTGGCGTGTGGGCGCGGGGATGGCGGGGCTAGAGTTCGACGGCTCCGTATTTTTGGCGGAGGGCGGGGACTACTTCGGTGATGTAGGCGTTGAGCGCGGCTTCGTTCCAGGGGGCGCGGAGGGCGACGTTGACGCCGGCTGCGCCGGCGTCGATGTATTGCGAGACGCGGTCGAATGCGTCGTCGGGCGTGCCCTGGAGCGAGCCTTCGGAAATGCGTTCGGCCTGCTCGCCCCACTGGGCCTCGAGCTGCTCGCGGGCGGAGGCCGCTTCCTCGGCGGTGCTGCTCAGCGTGAATTGCAGGTTCACAGTGCGGTCGATGGTTTGCGGGTCGCGGCCCTGGTCGGCGCAGTGCTGGTCGAGCACGCCGTTGAGCCGCGCGAATTCCTCGACGCCGATGTAGGGCACGTTCCAGCCCTCCATGTACTGCGCGGCCATGCGCAGCGTCTTGCGCTCGCCGCGCCCGCCGATCCAGAGCGGCATCCGCTCCTGCAGCGGCGGGGGCTGGCAGGTCGCGTCGACGGCCTGGTAGTGGATGCCCTCGAAGCTGGTGCGCTCCTGGGTGAGCATGCCGCGGATGATCTGGACGCCCTCTTCGAGCATCACGAAGCGGTCGCGCAGGGCGGGGAAGCCGTAGCCGTAGCCGCGGAATTCCATTTCGTGCCAGCCGGCGCCGAAGCCCGGCTCGAGCCGCCCGCCGGAGATGTGGTCGAGCGTGGTCAGGGTTTTGGCCAGCGTCGCGGGGTTGCGGTAGGGCACGCAGAAGACCAGGCAGCCGATTCGCACGCGCTCGGTCTCGGCGGCGATTACGGCCATGCAGGCGGTCGACTCGAAGTGGGGAGACATGCCGTCGACGGGCGGCGCTTCGTAGAAGTGGTCCCAGACGGAGATCCAATCCATGCCCTGGTCGTCGATCCAGCGCCAGAGGCGGCGGAGTTCATCCATCGCCACATTCTGCTGGCCGGTGTGTACGCCGAAGGAAACCGCCATGGTGCTCTCCCGTCTTCGCTGCGCGGCGAGGATAGCGCCGTCAGGACTTGCCGGGCGGATCATCGCTGCCAATTTGGCCCGGCCTGGTCGCCGTCGGACCTCCCGATGCCGGCTGTGCGGGGGTTGAGGACGTCGACGACGTCGGCGTGGAGCGCGAGCCGGGCGAGGGCGGGCGCGTCGAGATCGGCTCCGGCTGCGGCAGCGACTGCGCACCGCCGGCCAGCCCGCTGACGCGGATCAGCGCGCTGCCGATGAAGTGCAGCAGGTAGCCGACCGCCCAGATGACAAGCGCGAGCAGGAACCAGATCGCGTGGGCGAGGCCGACGAAGCCCTGTTGCAGCTTGCCGCGGTCGGGCGTGGCGGTGCGTTGGCCGGCGGCGCGCCTCATTTGGGTACCTTGACCGGGCTGGCCTCGCGCCAGCCTTCAAGTTCGACTCCGTAGTAGCGGCCAAGCAGCATCACCGCGAGCTGCTGCTTGGCCTTGCCGATACCCGGCAGCCCGCCGAGCCGCTTCATGGCTGCCTTCGCATCGGGCGCGTCGGCCCAGATCGCGCCGGCGTCGCCGCCCCAGTCGGCGACCAGCGCCTGGCAGGCGTCGTGGACGCGCTTGCCCATGCTGGCGGGGAAGCGGTGGATCGCCGGCTTGGCGCGGAAGACCTCGACGAACGCATCCTGGTCCATCGCGGCGATTTTGGCCGGGTCGAGATGTCCGAGTCGGCGGCGCAGTTCGGCCGGGCCGGCGAAGGCGCGCTCGGTTTGGATTTGCTGGTCGAGCACGATGCCGATCAGCAGGGCGTTGGGGTCCTCCGCCAGCAGTTGGTTGGCCTCATCGTCGGCGGTGAACTTGATCAGCGGCGCGCCGCTCTTGTCCCATTCGGGGTTGATCTCCAGATAGCGTTCGGGGTGTCCCATGGTCAGTCGCCCTTTCGTCGTTGCGGGTCAGGGGAAGAGGCCGAGGTCAAGGTAGCTCTGCGCGACCCGTTCGAGTGAGATGAGGTAGGCGGCGGTGCGCAGGTCGGGCAGTTCGCGCTCGCGCCGCACATGCGCCATGCGCACGTAGGCCTCCGACATCGTGTAGGCCAACGCGTTGCGCACGATATCCAGCTCGTCCGGCCCGGCCGCCACCCGGCGGCGGTCGGCAGGGTCGATCGTCGCGCCGGTTTGCCGCTCGATCATGTCCAGCAGGTTGTTGTTCTGCACTTCCGTTTGGCGCGTGACCATCCGATCGAACGAGACGTGCGAGAGGTTTTTGATCCACTCGAAGTAGGAGACGGTCACGCCGCCGGCGTTGAGGTAGAGGTCGGGGATCACGGTGATGCCGCGCTCGCGCAGGATCGCGTCGGCCTCCGGCGTGGTCGGTCCGTTGGCGGCCTCGGCGACGACGCGTGCGCGCACGCGCGCGGCGTTGTCGATCGTGATCTGGTGCTCCAGCGCGGCGGGGATCAGGATGTCGCATTCCTGCTCGAGGATCTCGCGCGATTCACTCAGCACCTGGGCGGCCGGGTAGGACGCGACGCCGCCATGTTCGCGGCGGTGGCGGCTGATCGCCTCCACATCCAGGCCGCCCGCGTCGTAGAGCGCGGCGTCGATCTCGCCCACCCCGACGATCAGCGCACCGGCCTCCGCCAGTTCGCGCACGGCGTGGAAGCCGACGTTGCCCAGGCCCTGCACGATGATCCGCTTGCCGGCCACGCCGCCGCGCAGCCCGGAGGCGGCGTCTTCGGCGGAGTCCGCCAGGCAGTTGATGATTCCGTGGTAGACGCCCAGGCCCGTCGCTTCGGTGCGGCCGGGAATGCCGTGCAGCGAGACCGGCTTGCCGGTGACGGAGCCCCAGTAGTTGATGTCTTCCGGATGCAGGATGCGGTAGGTGTCGGCGATCCAGGCCATCTCGCGCTCGCCGGTGCCGTAGTCGGGCGCGGGCACGTCGACCGCCGGTCCGATGAAGTCTTTCTGGTTCAGCTCGACGGTGAGCCGGCGGGTGACGCGCTCGATGAACTCCGGTGCGCGGTCGTGGGCGTCGATGCAGACGCCGCCCTTTGCGCCGCCGAAGGGGACATCGACGAGCGCGCACTTGAAGGTCATCAGCGCGGCGAGGCCCATGACCTCGCGCTGGCTGACCATCGTGCTGTAGCGGATGCCGCCCTTGGTGGGCAGCCGATGGTGGGAGTGCTCGGCGCGGTAGGCCTCGATCACTTCCAGGTCGCCGTGCTCGTTGCGCACGGGGAAGTGCATGACGTAGACGTTGTTGCAGGTTTTGACCTGATCGAGCAGGCGCGCGTCGAACTCGCTGAACGAGGCGGCGGCGTCGAAGAACGCGATGAAGTCGCTGTAGAGGTCGGCCATGGGCGCGGCGGGCGTGCTCAGGAGCGGGGCAGGCCGAGGCCGCGGGTGGCGACGATGCCGCGCTGGATTTCGGAGCTGCCGCCGGCGATGGTGGCGGGCACGCTGGACATGTACTGCTCGGTGAACCAGCCCTTCATCTGGGCGTAGGGGGCGCCCTTGCGCAGCGCGCCGAACGAGCCCATTACGTTGACGCCGAAGCGGGCGAAGCGCTGGCTGAGTTCGGAGCTGAACATCTTGGCGATGCTGGCTTCGTGGTTGGGGGCGAGGCCGCCCTGCTGCATCGAGAGCACGCGCAGCGAGAGCATGCGCGAGACCTCGATGTTGATCGCGACGTCGGCGACGCCGTTCTGCTCGCGCTTTTCGGCTGCGCCCGGGCGATCCTGCATCCAGCCGATGAAGTCGTCGAAGTTGCGGCGCAGCGCGGCCGAGCCGCTCAGCGCGGAGCGCTCGAAGTCCATCGTGGCCATGCCCACGTACCAGCCGCGGTTTTCCTCGCCGACGCGGTTCTGCACGGGCACGCGGACATCCTCGAAGAAGACTTCGTTGAAGCCGTGCCCGCCGAGCATGTTGATCAGCGGCCGCACCGTGATGCCGGGCGTGTTCATGTCGACCAGCAGGTAGGTGATGCCGCGGTGCTTGGGCGCGTCGGGATCGGTGCGCACGAGGGCGAACATCCAGTCGGCGCGATGCGCGTTGCTGGTCCAGATTTTCTGGCCGTTGATCACGTAGTCGTCGCCGTCGCGCACTGCGCGGGTTTGCAGCGAGGCCAGGTCCGAGCCGGAGCCGGGCTCGGAGTAGCCCTGGCACCAGGACGCGCGCGAGGAAACGATGTCGTCGAGGAAGCTCTCTTTCTGCTCGTCGGTGCCGTAGGCGAGCAGGGTGGGGCCGACGTAGCCGACGGAGATCAGGTCCGGTCCGGGCACGCGGTTGTAGGCGAGTTCTTCGTTGAAGATCGCCTGCTCGACGAAGCTCAGGCCCATGCCGCCGTGTTCTTTGGGCCAGGCCGGGGCGGTCCAGCCTTTCTCGGCGAGGATCTTGCGGACGCCTTTGGAGAATTCCCAGGCTTCGTCCGCGCCCTCCTCGTCGAGGTCGAATTCCGCGCCGTTCCAGTCGGCGCCGAATTCGTCGCGGATCCAGCTGCGGATTTCTCCGCGCCAGGCTTCCTGCTCGCTGTTGAACTCGAACTCCATTGTTCAGCCTCATCTCCGCGCGCGCGGTTTCGCGCAATCCGTGGGGCAGTGTACTCCGCTATGGGGGATGCCGCCCTGAGCGTTAGACGGCGCGGCCGCGGGAGGCGGCTTCTTCTTCGGCGGCGCCGGAGAACCAGCGGATGGCTTCGCCGGAGAAGCGGGCGATCAGGTATTTGCCGACGAAGGCGGCGACGCTGGCGGTGATCACGATCGCCCACTCGTCGGCGGACATGGGGCGGAACTCGAAGAAGGAGCGGAGCGCGGGGGTGTAGAGGGTGAGGATGAAGATGCCGAGCAGGGCGATGCCGAAGAAGGTGACGAGCGCGGGGCGCATCAGCCGTTCGCGCGAGGCGCCCTCGAAGCCGATCACCTCGACCATGTAGCCGAGTCCGACGATGCCGATGGTGGAGGAGACGAGCGTGCGGGAATCTTCGACTTCGCGGCCGAGGAAGCCTTCGGTGAGCAGATGCACGGCGACGGCGGAGATGGCGAGGGCGAGGGCGGCGGGCAGGGCGAAGCGCAGGGTGCTGGCGATGAAGTTGTGGCCGGCGCCGGGCGGGGGGGTGGTGAGGGTGATGAAGACGGCGGGGATGCCGAGCGTGAAGAGCGCGGTGAGCGAGCCGTGGCGAGGCAGGAAGGGGAATTCGAGGCCCATCATGTTGGACATGAAGATGATCAGGAAGGCGTAGACGCTTTTGGTGACGAAGAGTTTGGAGAGTTGGGCGCAGTTGCCGAGCACGGTCTGGGCGATGCGGCTGCCCTGCACGAGCGCTTCGAAGGAGTCGTTGCGGAGCACGATGCCGGCGACGCCGCGGGCGGTGTTGGTGCCCGATTCCATGGCGACGCCGACATCGGCTTCGCGCAGGGCGCGGACATCGTTCTGGCCGTCGCCGACCATTGCAACGTAGCGGCCACGGCGCTTCAGGGCGGCCACGATCCGCTCTTTCTGCTGGGGGGCGATTCGGCCGAAGACGCTGTTTTCGAGCACTGCCCGGTCGAACTGCTCGTCGGTGAGGCGCTCGATTTCGGGTCCGGAGATCAGGCCGCCGCTGAGGCGGATGCCGAGTTGCCGGACGAGCGCGGCGACGGTGGCGGGGTTGTCGCCGCTGATGATTTTGGGTTCGATGCCGAGCTCATTCATGAGTTTGAAGGCGCGGCTGATCTCGGGCCGCAGTTCGTCGGCGATGGTGATCAGGGCGACGACGCGCATCGGGGGGAGTTCGTCGAGTTCGGGATCGGGCAGGAAGGGCGCTTCGGCGAGGGCGACGCCGCGCAGGCCGCGGGCGGTGGCGCGCTCGTACTCATCGAGCAGGGCGTCGGCGTCGGGGCAGGCGCGGAGCACGCGCTCGGGCGCGCCGAGCACAAATACTCGCTCTTCTTGGCCGAGCGTCATCCGCGCGGCGCTCCAGCGGCGCTCGGAGTTGAAGGGCACGGTCTCCAGCGCGGTTGCGCCGTTGGCGAAGCGGCCGGTCGCGTCGGCGAGGGCGCGGGCGGTGCGGTTGTTGTCGATGGTCTCCAGCGCGAACGCGCCGAGCCAGCCGCGCAGGCTGCGCCCGCCCTCGCCCCAGTAGAGGTCGTCGACCGCCAGGCGATTGGCGGTGATGGTGCCTGTTTTGTCGAGGCAGATCGTATCGATGTAGTTGAGCGCCTCGACGGCGGTGTTGTCCTGCACGAACGCGCCGATGCGTGCGACGCGCAGCGCGCCGACGGCGAAGGCGACGGTGAAGCCGAGCAGCAGGCCTTCGGGGACGACCGAGGTGGCGGTGGCGATGACCGACTTGATCGCCTCGCCGATTTCGCGGTCGTTGACGGTGAAGGAGATCAGCAGCAGCGCGCCGAGGATGATTGTGGCGACCATCAGGACGCGCAGGATGCGACGGAAGCGCAGCTGGAGCGGCGTTTCGATCCGCTTGAGCTGGCGTGCGTCGGCGGTTTCGCGGACGGCGCGCGATTCGGGGCCGACGCGCTGGGCGCGGTAGTAGCAGGAGCCGCCGGTGCAGAACGCGCCGGATTCGAGTTCGTCGCCGGGTCCACAGCGCACGGAGCGCGTTTCGCCGGTGTTGATCGACTCGTCGATCTCGGCGAAATCCCAGACGACCGGGCCGTCGGCCACGACCTGGTCGCCGGAGCGGAGCAGGACGAGGTCGTCCTGGACGATGTTGGCGGCGGGGATTTCGCGCTGCTCGCCGCCGCGCACGACGACGGCAGTGGGCGCGGTGAGGGCGACGAGGTCGCGCAGTTTGTGGGTGGCGCGGATTTCCTGGAAGGTGCCGACGATCATGTTGGCGACGACGATCAGGCCGACGAAGCCGGCGTCGCGCAGGTGGTCGCCGGCACTGTCGACGAAGCCGAGCACGACCAGCGCGCCGATCAGTCCGAAGAGCACCATGTTGAAGTAGGTGAAGACGTTGGAGCGGACGATGTCGAAGTCGCTGCGGGCGCGGCCGCGGTCCTGATTGATCAGCCCGGCTTCGAAGCGCTGCGCGGCCTCCGCCTTGCTCAAGCCGCTCAGGTCGGGCGGCGCGGTCGGCCCGGTCGGCTCTATGGGCGCGGTCGGCTGCGCGACGGGTTGCGCAACAGGCAGTGCGGGGCCGTTGGATTCGCCGATCAGTGGGGGCGGCGCGGGCGCGTCGGCGTCGACCAGCCGCAGCGTAGGCAGGGAGTCGGCGACCGCCAGCGGGGATGAGCGCTCGGCGGCGGCGTAGGGGTCGGGCAGGGCGGCCGGCGCGTGGGTGCGTCCGCTTTGCGAGCGGGCCTGTTCGAGCAGTTCGAGTTGTTGGGCGAGCGCGCGCAGCTGGGATTCGCTGAGCGGCGCCTGGCCCTCTTCCAGAGCGGCCAGGTCGAATACGCGGGCTTCGCCCTCGGGGTTGGCTGCCATGCGCTCAGTTTAGGCGCGCGGTTTAGGCGCAGGGTTACTCGCTCAGGGCGCGTTCGAGGCCGGCAAGGCGCTCGGCGCGGCGCGCGCCGCTGCGGGCGCGGAGGCGGGCGAGGCGCTCGAAGGCGAGCACCAGCGCGAACACGGCGGCCTGGGTGAGCACGACGGTCGCGCCCGATGAGACATCGACGAACCAGGAGAGATAGACGCCGAGCCAGCCGGTCAGCGCGCCGAGGATGATCGCGACGACGAACAGGCGGGGAAAGGAATCGGTGAGCAGGCGCGCGGTGACCGGGGGGATGACGAGCGCGGCCGCGATCAGGGTGACGCCGAGGATTTGGAGGGAGGCGACGACGGTGGCGGCGAGGGCGAAGGCGAAGACGGACTCGACCCAGTTGATCGAGATGCCGTAGGCGCCGGCCACGGCGCGGTCGAAAGTGATGAACACAAGCGGTTTCCACCAGAGGGTGAGCACGACGGCGATGGCGGCGACCATGCCAAGCGTGATCCAGAGGTCCTGCGGCGAGATGCCGAGGATTTCGCCGAAGAGGGCGGCTTCGAAGTCGCGGGTGAAGGTGCGGGCGCGGCTGATCACGGCGATGCCGACGGCGAAGGCGGCGGTGGTGACGATGCCGATTGCGGCGTCGCCGCCGATTTGGGGGCGACGCGAGGCGATGTTGATCATCAGCACCGAGATCGCACCCCAGATGCTCGCGCCGACGAAGAAGTTGATGCCGCTGACGAACGAGATGACCGCGCCGCCGAAGATGCTGTGGGCGAGTCCGTGGCCGATGTAGGCGAGGCGCCGGAGGACGACGAAGACGCCGATCGCGGCGGTGATGCCGCCGACCAGGGCAGCGGCGAGCATGGCGCGCTGCATGAATCCGTAGTCGAACGGCTCAAGCATCGCCGCCGCCCTGTTCGGTATCGCTCCGCTCGATCACGGTCAGGTCTTCGACGGGCTGCGTTTCGTGCTGGTCGTGCGCGCCGGGCGCTTCCTCGGGTACGGGCAGCACGTAGGTCTCGAGGCCGCGGCGCACGACCAGCATGGGCTGCCCGTAGGAGCGTTCCAGCACGTCGGGCTGGAGCACCCGGTCGGCTGCGCCGTCGGCCAGGATCGTGCCCTGGCCGAGGCAGATCAGGCGCGGAAGGTGCGAGGCGACGCCGTTGAGGTCGTGGGTGGTGAGGACGACGGTGACGCCGGCCGCGTTGAGTTCGCGGAGCTCATGGAGGATCTCGTGGCTGGTCTTGATGTCTACGCCGCTGGTGGGTTCGTCGAGCAGCAGCAGTTGCGGGTCGGAGATCAGCGCGCGGGCGAGGAAGGCGCGCTGCTGCTGGCCGCCGGAGAGCGCGCGGATGGGACGCCGCGCGAGCTGCTCGATGCCGAGCTGGCGCAGCACCTCGCGGGCGCGGCGGCGGGCGCGGCGGCCCGCCCAGGGCGCCCAGCGACGCTCGCGCCAGGCGCCGAGCAGCGCGACCTGCTCGACGGTGATGGGGAAGTTCCAGTCGACCGTCTCGACCTGCGGCACGTAGCCGATTCGCACGCGGCGGCCGCCGTCGGGGGCGGCGCGGGCGCTGCGGCCGGCGTAGGTTTCGATCTCGCCGATCAGCGCGCGGAGCAGCGAGGTCTTGCCGCAGCCGCTGGGTCCGACCACGCCGATCAGGTCGCCGCGGTTGACGATCAGGTTGAGCTTGCGCAGCGCGACCTCGCCGTCGTAGCCGACGGCGAGGCCCGACAGTTCGATCAGCGGTTCGGTCGGGGCGTCGATCGGCGGGCGGGCATCGCTCATGTCGGCGTCCACGAGCTACGAGTCATCGGAGGCGGCCGCCCAGGTGTCGCGGACGTCGAAGCCGTCGAGGGCGGAGGCGTCGCCGCCCAGGGCTTCGACGAGCGTGCGCACGTTTTCGACCGTCATCGCGATCAGGGTGTTTTCGGGGTCGCCCGGCTGGCCGGGCGGGTCGTCGTCGCTGAGCGTGGAGACCTGCACGGCGCCCGCTTCGTCGGCGATCGTTTGCAGCACCTCGGAGGGGAAGACCTCGGAGCCGAAGATGGCGGGGACGCCGGCGTCGCGCACCTGTTGGATCAGCGCCGCCAGCTCGCTGGGCGAGGGCTCGGAGAAGTCGGAGGGTTGAATCGCGCCGATCACCTCCAGCCCGTAGCGCGGGGCGAAGTAGGGGAAGGAGTCGTGGTAGGTGAGCAGCTTGCGCCGGGCCGGGGGGATAGTGGCGGTCGCTTGGGCGATTGCGCGGTCCAGTTCCCAGAGACGCGCGGCGAACCGCTCGGTGTTGGCGCGGTAGACGGCTGCGCCGTCGGGGTCGAGCGCGATTAAGGCGTCGCGGGCCAGCTCGGCGTAGACGACGGCGAGGTGGGGCGCGGTCCAGAGGTGCGGGTTGGGGTTGCCCTCGGAACGCGGGAAAGAGAAGTCGTAGACGTACTCCTCGGGCGGCAGGGCCTGGTCGCCGAGCAGCACGATCGGGGTCTCGCTGCGGCGGTTGGCTTGGGCGAGCTCGAGCGTGGGCAGCTCGAGGTTGAGGCCGTTGATCACGATCAGGTCGGCGCGGGCGATTTGGGCGGCGGCGGAGGGCGGCGGATCGTAGGTGTGGCTGTTGACGCCTTCGGGCACCAAGCCGATGACATGGACGCGGTGGCCGCCGACGTTTTCGACGATGTTGCGCAGCGGCGCGACGGTGGTCACGACGAGCAGGCGGTCGTCGTCGTCGGCCCGGCCGCCACAGGCGACGAGCAGCAGGCAGGCAAAGGTGAGGGCGAGCGCAGCGCTGCGGGCGCGCAGGAGGGGCATCGGAAACTCTTTCCGCTTTGCAGCCTACGGGGGCGGGGCGGTTGTTGCCACTGGTTGCAAGAAGGGGTGGGGGGCATCCGTCATTCCTGCGTAGGCAGGAATGACGGGGGGCTACGGGGGGTGCCTGCGCGGGTGGCGGCGCCCCCCTCTCAATCTCCCCCCAGGATGGGGGGAGAGGCCGGAAGGAGCGATCCGGAAGGCCGCTATGCTGCGAGCTCGCTTGGGGGTGAGGCGATGCGCGAGCAGCTGACGGCGATCATTCGGCGTGAGGATGATGGGTACGTGTCGCTCTGCCCCGAGTTGGGCGCGGCCAGCCAGGGGGGGACGGTGACTGAGGCGCGCGCCAATCTGGAGGAGGCCGTAGCGGGCTTCCTGGAAGCGGCGTCGGAGGAGGAGCTGGCGCGCCGCTACACGGATGAGTTTTACGTGACGCGCATTGAGGCGGTCGTTGGCCAGGCTGCGCGTCCTGTCGGGGCGCGAGGTCTGCGCGATTCTCGCGCGGCACGGTTTCAGGGAGGTTCGGCGGCGCGGCAGCCACGCGATCATGCAGCGCCGCATCGACGGCGCGACGGCGACTGTGCCGGTACCGCTGCACAACACGGTCCGCCGCGGCACGCTGGGGCACATCATTGAATTGTCGGGCCTGCCACGCCGGGAGTTTGAGTAGGGCGTTGGGCGACGCTGTCTTGTGCCTGTGGCACCGGACCGACCCCCCAGTCTGCTTCGCAGACAGCCCCCCTGCATAGGGGGGCGATTCCGATCCGCAGACAGTCCCCCTGCGTAGGGGGGCGATTGCGGAACGGAGCCTTTGCGTGGGGGCGGCGCGCGCGGTTAGGCGTCGGCGGTGACGGTGCGGCTGCTGAAGCGCCACTGGCCGTCGATTTTGACCAGCGTGTCCTCGTAGCGGCCGGTGATCATGCTCTTCGCGCCGTCGTTGGTCTGGATCAGGTTGAGGTAGCAGGTGTGGGTGGCGTTGTCGCCGTTGCCGTCGACGATGTGGTTGTTGGTCCAGTGGCGCGCGCCGGCCATGGCGGTACCGAAGCCGGCGGCGAACTGGGCGAGCGCTTCGTGGCCCTCCTGGACGCCCTGGGCGGTGTTGAAGGTGCCGTCTTCGGTGAAGGTGCCGGCCCAGGCCTCCGGATCGCCGTAGTCGATGGCGTGGTTGTAGCGGGCGGCGAGTTGCAGGATTTCCAGGGTGTCGGCGGCGTCGAGTGCCATGGTGGGGTTTCCTTTCGGCGCGTGTCGCGTCTGCGGTCTTGGCGCACAGGATAGCGCCTTCTGCGCGGCCGCGTTCAGCCCTCATGCTCAGCTGCGCCGAGCAGCCCCGTGTTGCGGGCCAACGCCAGCTCGCGCTCGACCGTCTGCGCCGAGCGGTGCGCGCCGTGCTCGAAGAGCAGCAGGGTCAGCAGGGGCACGCTCAGCGGGCGCTCGGCCGCGTAGGCGCGCCACAGCCAAGCGACCTGCGCTTCGCCCGCCGCCTCGCGCGGGAACTCGTCGGCGCGCTGCGGCACCATCGCCAGCAGCGCCGGCAGGCGGGCGTTGTCCTCAGCCGAAAGTCGAACGCGCGGCGGCACGCGGTATCCTCACTCCTGATGCGCCCGACCGACGAGCCGGGCAGATCGCCGGACGGAGGGGCGTAATGCCCGGACCGCTCGCAGGCTACCGAATCCTCGATTTCACCCGCTTTCAGCAGGGTCCCTATGCGACCGTGATGCTCTCCGACCTCGGCGCGGAAATCTGGAAGGTGGAGCCGCCGGGCGGCGATCCGGGGCGCGGCGTGGACGCGATCGACGGCGCGTTCAACCGCTATTTCGAAGCGCACGATCGGGGCAAGCGCTCGATCGTGCTCAACCTGCGCGCCGAGGCCGGGCGCGAGGCGGCGCTGCGGATGGCGGCGCAGGTGGACGGGGTGATCGAGAACTACCGCCCGGGCGTGATGGATCGTCTCGGGCTCGGCTTCGAGACGCTGCGCGAGGTCAACCCCGGCGTCGTGATGGTCTCCGCCTCCGCCTTCGGCGCGCTCGGCCCGCAGGCGGGCGAGCCGGGCTACGACGTGATCGGCCAGGCGACCGGCGGGGTGATGACCCTGCACGCGGCCGACGCGGAGGCCGAGCCGGTCACGCTGCCCGGCGGTTTCGCCGATCAGGTCGGCGCGATGCAGGCCTGCGTGGCGATGCTGGCGGCGCTGCTCGAACGCGAACGCAACGGCGGACGCGAGCGGGCGCGCGGGCAGCATGTGGACGTTTCGCTGCTCGGCTCGCAGATCGCCCTGCAATCGGTCTACCTGACCGGCTATCTGCGCACCGGCGAGCAGTCGTATCACCGGCGGCGGCGGATGCCGACGTTCACTTTCTACCAGGCGAGCGACCGCCGCTGGTTTGTGCTGGCGGTGATCGACGCGAAGAACTGGCATGCGCTCTGCGAGCTGCTGGAGCATCCCGAATGGGAGGATGATCCGCGCTTCTGCAGCCCCGCCGAGCGCCAGCGCAACTCCGACGCGCTTGAGGCGCTGCTGGAGGAGGCGTTTGGGCGGGACGACCGCGCGGGCTGGCTGCGCCGCCTGCGCGAGGTCGACATCCCCTGCGCGCCGGTCAACGACTACGAAGCCGTCGCCGCCAGCGAGCAGGTGTGGGCCAACGGCTACATCGCCGAACTGCCCGACGCCGACGGCGAGGCGCAGCGCGTCGTCGGCCTGCCCTGGCGCTTCTCCGAAACGCCCGGCGCGGTGCAGGGGCACGCGCCGCGTCTGAACGCGGACGCCGATGCGATTCTGGCCGCCTGCGGCTACGACACCGAGCAGATTGCGGAGCTGCGGGCGCGCGGCGCAACCCCGCCGCCTACGAACGGAAGCACAGCATGAGCCAAACTCTCGGTCACAGCCCAACGCAGGTGCGCGAATTCTGGTCCCAGCGCCTCGGCATTGACGCCGCCGCCGCCGACAGCGTGCTTTCGGCGGCGCTCTCGCGCGGCGGCACGTTCGCCGAGCTCTATTTCGAGCACAAGCGCAGCGGGGCGCTGACCTATGAGGATCAGCGCGTCGCTTCGGCGCAGTCCACGCTCTCACAGGGCGTCGGCATTCGCGTCGTCGAGGGCGACGCGGTGGGCTACGCCTACAGCGAAGATCTGTCGCTCGACGCGATGCGCCGCGCCGCCGCGACGGCGGCGCAGATCGCTCATGGGGCAGACGACGAAGTCGCGCCGATCGATATCACCGCCGCCGACTACCCCGCCGATCGCTACGCCGCGCCGGCCCCCACGACCGACGCGCCGCTGACCGAGAAGGTCGAGCTGCTGCGCCGCGCCGATGCGGCGGCGCACGAGTACGACGAAAGCATCGCCCGCGTCGAAGCTTCGTTGGTTGACGAGGAGAAGCGCGTGCTGATCGTGCGCAGCGACGGACGGTTGGTCGCCGACTTCCAGCCCCTCGTCCGCTTCAACGTCTCCTGCCGCTCCGACATCGGCGACGAGCGTCGGATCGCGCGCTGGGGCGGCGGCGGGCGCATGGGGATGGCCTATTTCGACGAGCACAGCCCCGAATCGCTCGCGCAGGAGGCGGCGCGCCAGGCGCGGCTTCAGCAGGACGCGCAGGACGCGCCGGCCGGCGCGTTTCCCGTCGTGCTCGCCGCCGGCGACTCCGGCATCCTGCTGCACGAGGCCGTGGGACACGGCCTCGAAGCGGATTTCAACCGCAAGGAGACCAGCAACTACTCCAACCGGATCGGCAAACCCGTCGCCTCCCCGCTGGTCACCGTGCTCGACGACGCCACGCTGCTGGACAGCCGCGGCTCGCTGAACATTGACGACGAGGGCAACGCGGCGGGACGCAATCTGCTGATCGAGGACGGCGTGCTGGCCGCCTACATGCAGGACCGCATCTCCGCCGACCACTTCGGCGTCGCGCCCTCCGGCAACGGACGCCGGCAGTCGTTCCGCCACATCCCGATGCCGCGCATGACCAACACCTACATGACGGCCGGCGAAGACGATCCCGAAGACCTGATCCGCCGCGTCGATTTCGGCATCTACTGCAAGGCGTTCTCGGGCGGGCAGGTCAACATTTCCAACGGGGATTTCGTCTTCTCCGTCACCGAGGGCTACCTGATCGAGCACGGCGCGATCACCGCGCCGATCCGCGACGTGAACCTGATCGGCAACGGCCCCGACGCGCTGAGCAAGGTGACCGGCGTCGCTCACGACCTGGAGATGAGCGACGGACGCTGGACCTGCGGCAAGGACGGTCAGGCCGTGCCCGTGGGCGTGGGCATTCCGACGGTGCTGGTTTCGGAGATGACCGTGGGCGGCACGCAGATGCGCTCCGGCGCGGGGATGTCGGCGTGACCGCCGAGCGCTCCCCGCTCGAGCTGGCCTCGCAGCTGCTCGACCTCGCCCGCCGGGCGGGCGCCGAGCAGGCCGACGCCGTGGCCGTCGCTTCCACCAACTCTTCCACCGAAGTGCGCATGCAGCAGGTCGAAAAGGTGGCCGAAGCGGCTTCACGCTCCGTCGGGCTGCGGGTGATCGTGGACGGACGCCAGGCCGTCGTTTCCACCAGCGACGTGACCGACACGGCGCTCGCGGAAACCGCGCAGACGGCGATGGAGCTGGCCCGCGTCTCGGAGCCCGACCCGCACGCCGGGCTGCCCGACCCGTCGGAGCAGACCCGCCAGCCGGCCGAGCTGGCGCTCTTCGACGAAGCGATTCCGCTGCTCGACGGCGACGAGCGGGCCCGCCGCGCGCTGGCCTGCGAGCAGGCCGCGCTCGACGCCTCGCCGCAGATCGGCAACAGCGGCGGCGCGGCGTTCAGCACGCGCGTCAGCGCCTTCGCGCTGGCCGATACCAACGGTTTCGCCGGTCAGTACCGCGGCGCGTCGGCTTCGCTCTACGTCGAGGTCATGGCGCAGGAGGAGGACGGCAGCCTGCGCAACGCCGGCTGGTTCACCGCCGCCCGCCAACTGCATCGGCTCGAAGACGAGGCGTCGGTCGGGCGCGAGGCCGCCGCGCGGGCGCTGCGCCAGCTCGGCGCGGCCAAGGGCGAGACCTGGCAGGCGCCGGTCGTCTGGGAGCCGCGCATGGCCGCCGGACTGGCCGGCATCGTCGCCCAGGCCGCCAGCGGCGAGGCGCTCTACCGCGGTTCCACCTTTCTCGCCGGGCGCGAGGGCGAGCAGGTCGCTTCGCCGCTGCTCTCGATCGCGGACGATCCGACGCTGCCCGCGCAGCTCGGCTCGCGCCCGTTCGACGGCGAAGGCGTGGGCACGCGCCGCAACCCCCTGCTTGAAGCCGGCGTGTTTCGCGGCTTCCTCTTCGACTGTTACAACGCGCGCCGGCTCAACGCGGCCACGACCGGCTCCGCGGTCCGCGATGTCTCGAGCCTGCCCGGTATCGGCTCCGGCAATCTCGTGATCGCCGGCGGCGAGACGCCCGCCGACGAAATCGTGCGGGACGTAGCCGACGGTCTCTACCTCACCACGCTGATGGGCTTCGGCATCAACCTGACCACCGGCGATTTCTCGCGCGGCGCCGCAGGCATCCGCATCCGCAACGGCGAACTGGCCGAGCCGGTCAGCGAAATCAACATCTCCGGCAACCTCCGCGAGATGCTCAACGACGTTGATGCGGTCGGGGACGACTCGCAGTGGTTCGGGCAGACCGCTGCGCCCACCATCCGCATGTCGCGCATGACCATCAGCGGTCAGTAGCTCCTCCTTCCTGCGCGCCACCCCCTGTTGTTCTCGCGCAGGCGGGAACGGCGGGGAAAGGGGGATGGTGAGGTGCAACGATGGTGCTGGTCTCGTCGAGATACCCGCGGCAAGCGCGGGTATGACGGAGTGGAGGGCGTGGGTATAGCGGAGAGGGGGCGCGGGTGTGACGGGGTGGGGCGTGGTGTGATGGAGCGGGGGCGCGGGTGTGGCGGAAGTGTGAACAGGGGCTAGCCCAGCTGCAATATCGCTGAGGAGCGGACGCTTACTGCGCCGTCGGCTTGGATGATTTGCAATTCCAGGTGGACTTCGCGGCCTGTGTCAGAGGTTTCGACGCGCGTTACGTTGCCCGTGATTGTGATTGGATCGCCGTGGTAGTCGGGGCGGCGGAATGCGGATTGCAGGCGCAGCAGATCGCCGTCGGGTTGGGCGAGGTTGCGAAGGTGGGAGATGAGCAGGCCCGATTTCATTTCGGCGGGCACGATTGCGCCGCGCAGGCCCATGCCGCGGGCGACCTCGTCGTCGTGGAAGAACGGGATTTGGAAGCCGGTGGCTTCGAGGAAGCGGAGCACCTGCTCGCGCGTCGGGGTGAGCCGAACTTCGGGCAGCGGCGCGCCTTCGCGCAGTTCGGGCAGGCGGGGCAGCGTCACGCGGGCTTAGTCGAAGGCGATGGTGGCCGCGCCGCGCACCGAGCGCTCGCCCTGCGGATTGTCGATGTGCAGCTCGAGGTCCGCGTAGCGCCGCCCGTCCTCCTCGCGCAGTTTGGTGACTTCGCCGCCGATCGTCATCTCCACGTTGTGCAGATCGGGACGGCGGTGGTTGAGCTGCAGGCGGGTGATCGTGTGCGCGCCGAAATGCCGCCGCAGGTACTGATCGAGAAAGCCCTGCTTCATGTTGCCGGGGATGATCGGGCCGGGCAGCCCCATCTTCTCCTTGGCGAACTCGGCGTCGAGGAATTGGGGGCCGGCGTTGCCGGTCGCGTTGCAGAACGCGACCACCTGGTCCGTACCCGGCGTGCGCTGCTCGTTGGGCAGTTCGCCGCCTTCGGAGAGCGATTCGTAGCTGAGCGGCATGTGTCGTTACTCCCCGGTGTGGCGCTGCTGGAAGTGGGTCACGGTGCGGCGCACGCGCGCGACCTCTTCGCCGTGCTGGTTGGTGTAGACCCACTCGTGGTGGACGAACAGCGAATGGCCGACGCGCCCGCCGATCCGTTCCTGGATGTCGGCCACGCGCGGCACGATGGTCATCGTGTCGCCGAGGTGGATCGGGGCGGAGACCTGCCAGGCGTCGGCGGCCATCAGCGCGCGCTCCGGCGTGTCGGGCACCGAGAGCTGCTGCTGGCGCGTGCTGGTCGTGAGCAGCGCGTAGGTCGGCATCGGGTAGGAGGTGTCGCCCGCTTCGACGGCCGCGACCAGCTCGGCGTCCTGCTCCTCAAGCGCGCGCAGCAGGCGCAGCACGCGCTCGGCGTCGATCGTGTCCTCGGCGGATTCGCCCTCCGAGCCGATCGCGGCTTCCATCGCGGGGGTGATCAGACTTTCGTCGTCGCTCATACGGCGTCGCTTTCCAGAGACAAGGCGTTGGGCTGATTATCGCGCCCGCACGATGGTGGCACAAACGCGCACCCGACTCCCGGGCCTCACTCGCAAGGACCGCCCAGGTAGGCGTCGAGATCCGCGCAGTGCTCCGGGTAGTGGTGGGTGACGGTTCCCTCGACCAGTTGGTTGATCGTCTTGCCCTTGCCGAAGCGGGCGGCGTCGAGCGCGGCGACGTTGGCGCGGAAGCGGGCGTGTTCCGCTTCCAGCGCGGCGCGCGCGTCGACGTAGCTCTGCGCGCCGCGCTCGCGCACGAAGCCCGCGTTCCACTCGTTGAAGTCGTCGTAGCTCACGCCCTCCGGCGTCGGGCGCCGGCCGGCTTGCATTCGCTCCACCGCCCCGTTCATCTCGGTCAGCCAGCCGTGGATGTGCTGGAGCAGCTGGGCGACGGACCAGTCGCCGACTGCGCCCTCCCATGAGCCGTGTGCTTCGTCGATCCGTTCGAGTCGCTCACGCAGCTGAGCCTCCGCCGCGTCAATCTCTTGCAGCACTGTCTCGCGGTCGGTCATCGCGTGCTCCGCTCCTTGCGCCGGCCCGGCGCTATTCCGGCAGGATCAGCCCGCCCGGGCCGAGCCGCTCGCCGGGGCGCACGCCGCGCTGCTGGAGCGCCTGCAGGATGAACGGATTCTGCTGCCGCTCCTCGCCGAGCGTGGTCTGATCCATGTGCCCCGGCAACACTAGCGTCTCGTCGGGCAGTTGCAGCAGCTTGTCGATGATGCTGCTCATTTCCTGCGCGTAATCGCCGCCGGGTAGATCGGTGCGGCCGATGCTCTGGCGGAACAGGGTGTCGCCGCTGAACAGCATGCCCGCGCCGAAGAACGAGACGCTCCCGCGGGTGTGCCCGGGCGTGTGAATGACCGAGAGCTTCACGCCGTCCACCTCGATCAGGTCGTCCTCCACGATGAAATGATCCGGGTCCGGCGGCTGTTCCACCTGCATCCCGAACTGCGCCGCGCCCGCCGCCGCGCCGCGCAGCACCTCCAGGTCGTGCTCGTGCATCAGGAAGTCCGCGTTGGTCGCCGATTGCACCCCGCGGATGCCCAGCACATGGTCAAGGTGGCCGTGCGAGGTGGCGATCCGCTTGATCTCCACGCCCATGTCTTTGGCCAGATGCACGATGTCGTCGGCCTGCTCGCCCGGATCGATGCAGATCGCCTCGCGCGTGCGGCGGTTGCCGATCACCCAGCAGTTTTCCTGGAACGCGCCCACGATCAGGCCGCGCACCTCGATCTCGTTGACCCAGTCCTCGGCGGCATCGGCGTCGGGCGCGTCGCTGATGTCGCTCATCAGGCGTCCCCGCGCAGCAGGCGGTCGATCTCGTCGAGCACTTCGCTGCTCTCGAGGGGCGGCGCGTCGACCGCGCCCCCGGCGGCGCCGAGCCGGCTTTCCTCGTCGGCGCGCTCTTCCAGGGTGCGCACGTACTCGCGCATATCCGGCTTGTCCTCCATCGCGCTGTCCACCTCGCGCCGGTAGCGCTCGGTGGCGCGCTCGAGATGGGTGAGGTCGAAGTCGATGCCGTAGATGCGCCCGAGTTGTTCGAGAATCGCTTTGGTCGCGCCCGGGTTGTGGCGGCTGGTCACGTAGTGCGGCAGCGACGCCCAGAGCCCCATATGGTCCACACCCGCGATGCGGCAGGCCTCGCCGACCGAGCCGATGATTCCGGTTGGGCCTTCGTAGCGGCTCGGTTCGAAGCCGAGTTCGCGCGAGCGGGCGAGGCTCGAAGAGCCGCCCTTCACGCTGGTCGGCCGGGTGTGCGCGACATCGGCCAGCAGCGCGCCGAGCGTCAGCACCTCGTCGACCTCGGCGGTGCGCACCACTTCGAGGATCAGCCGGCAATAGGCGCGCCAGCGGAGGTCGGGCTCGGTGCCCAGCCCCAGGATCAGGTCGTGCGCGGCGTTGGGCAGGCGCAGCACGGTGAAATCGGTCGCCGGCCAGACCACCTCGCGCCGCGCGTCGTCGCCGTCCACCCATTTCACCGTGGGGCGGTGCTCGGTGAAGACGAAGAACTCATCGGGGTCAATCGTCGCGAAGGCCGCCGACTGCGAGAGGTTGCGCAGGTATTTCACGGCGTCGGTTGCGGCGTCGGCCGCATCGTTCCAGCCGAAGAAGGCCAGCACCAATACGGGCTTGCGCAGCCCCTCCGGCAGCCCAGAAATTTCCAGCGCGCTCATGCCCCCAGCATAGCCCGCCGCCGCGCTGTCCACGCCGCCTGCGTCAACCAGAGACCATTGCGTGCATCGCCGCAGGCCTTTGCCCCGGCTCCCGTCATTTCGGCCGTCCCCTTCCGTCATTCCTGCGCAGGCGGGAATTCAGGCGAACCGCGCCGGCGTCCACGCCACGGGCGCCCAACGGCCCTTGAACGCCGCTTTGGAGGGCCGCCGGAGCCCCGTAGGAGGCATCGGAACCATGAGATCGCCTGGATTCCTGCCTACGCAGAAATGACGGAAAGGGTGTGGGAATGACGGGGGTGCGGGAGTGGCGGAGGGGGTGCGCGGGGGGTTTGGGGGGATTATGCAATGGATTCACCGGGGGGAGTGTGCAGGGCTCAGGCCTGATCGGATTCCCCGGCCTCGAAGAGGGTTGGGTGCTCGGCGGTGGTGGGCGGGGTGCGGCCGAGATGCCGCCAGGCGACGGGGCGGGCGATTCGGCCTCTCGGGGTCCGCGAGAGGAAGCCCAGTTGGAGCAGGTAGGGCTCGTAGACATCCATGATCGTGTCGGTCTCTTCGGCGATTGCGGCGGCCAGCGTGTCGAGGCCGACGGGGCCACCGTCGAACTGCTCGATCAGCGCGCGCAGCAGCCCCCGGTCGCGCTCGTCGAGGCCCAGCTCGTCGATTCGCAGTTGGGTCAGGGCGGCGTCGGCGACCTCGCCGGTGATCACGCCGTCGGCGCGCACTTCGGCGTAGTCGCGGACGCGCTTGAGCAGGCGGTTGGCGATGCGCGGGGTGCCGCGCGCGCGGCGCGCCAACGTTTCACGGCCGGCGGGCTCGAGCGGTACGTTGAGCGCCTGCGCGCTGCGCTCGACGACCTGCTCCAGCTCCGCTGCGCTGTAGAAATCGAGCCGCTGCACGATGCCGAAGCGGTCGCGCAGGGGCGAGGAGAGCAGCGCGAAGCGGGTGGTTGCGCCGACCAGGGTGAAGGGCTTGACCGGCATCCGCAGGCTGCGCGCGCCCGGGCCCTTGCCGATCAGCATGTCGAGCGCGAAGTCCTCCATCGCCGGGTAGAGCACTTCCTCGACGCCGCGCGGCAGGCGGTGGATTTCATCGAGGAAGAGCACGTCGTGCGCGGACAAAGTGGTGAGGATGCTGGCCAGATCACCGGGACGCTGAATGGCGGGCCCGGATGAGGAGCGCAGGTTGACGCGCAGCTCGGCGGCGATGATCCGCGCCAGGGTCGTCTTGCCCAGGCCGGGCGGCCCGTAGAGCAGCACATGGTCAAGCGGCTCTTTGCGAGCGTGGGTCGCGTCGATGGCGATGCCGAGCGCTTCGTGGACCGTGGTCTGGCCGACGAACTCCGCCAGCCGGGTGGGGCGCAGCGAGGCTTCGGCGGCGTCGCGCTCCATGTCGTAGGTCGCGCCGACGACGCGCCCGCTGGCTGCGCCTTCCTCCGAGACGGTTTCGGAGGCGGCGGTATCGCCGCGTTCGCTGTTCTCGCTCATGGTTCCGCGCAGCGCCGGATGAATGCGTTGCGGGCGGAGAGCGCGAGCGGATGCAGCAGCGCGCCGTTGCTGAGCTGGGCGATCATCCGCCGCTCGAGGAAGAGCGCGGCGGCGGCCGCGAGGTCGCGCTCGGCCGCCGCGGCCACGCTCGCCAACCCGCGGTCCCGCGCCACTTTCCGGGGGTCGATTTTGTCGGCCAGGAAGACGGCCAAGCCCTCGTCGGACAGGTCCGGATGGGCCGTGGTGTGGTGGCGGATCGTCTCCAGCAGGTCGGGATCGTCCACACCCAGTTCGCGCTCGGCGTGCAGGGCGGCGAGCGGGCCGTGCAGGATGATTGGGGCGTCAAGCTCGGCCTCGCCGATCGGGACGCCGGCGCGGCGCGAGCGCTCCAGCAGCTGGTCGGCTTTCAGGTGGCGGAAGATGTCGTGCCCGGCTGCGCCTGCTGCGCAGCGCTGCGGGTCCAGCTCGTGGATTCGCGCCAGGCGCTCGGCGCCGTCAACGACTCGCCGGGTGTGCTCCTGCAACCAGTTCGGGCGGTCCGCCAGCTCGGCTTCGAAGCGCGCGCGCGCCTGAGTGAGCGCCGCCGCCTGTGCGGAATTGGTCACTTGCGCGCCTCGCTGTCGTCCAGCGAGCAGCCCAGAAAATCGGCGATCTCCTCGGCCGCCGAAAGCGCTTCGCCGTCGGTCGGGAAGCGTCCGATTGCGAGCCGCCCGCCGCCGTTCAGCTCGAGCACGTTGGTGAACGAGCTGGTGAACATCAGCAGCAGCGGCCGGGAGCGGCGCACATTGATTTTGAGCTGCTCGACCTCGTCCAGCTCGAATTCCCAATCGCGCTGGTAGAGCCAGAGCATTGACTGATGCACGCGCGCGCGGTCGTCCTTGAGGTCAAACTCGACCACCAGCGCATCGCCGCCAACCGCGCCGAGCAGGGCCCAGAGGATGCCGCCGCCGAAGTAGCCGATCGCCGCGCCCAGCAGGATCGGCGTCAACACGCTGTCGGCGTCGGGCAACACAAGCACGGCGATGACCGCGCCGATGACGCCGGGCACTGCGCCGTAGACCCAGGTGGGCGCGGGTGACCAGAAAGTGCGCAGGCGCAACGTATCCTGATCGGGGTAATCGAGGCGGGCGATCGACGTACGCTGCGGCGACTGTTCGGCCTGTTCGGGCTGGGGCGTGCGCCGTCGTCGTCTGCGGGCCATGAGGTGAGGCTATCCGATGGACGCACTGATCGGTGTGATGGCCGCTGTGTTGTGGACCGAGGCGCCGCTGTGGGTCTGGCTGGCGGTGATTGGCGTCTCCGCCGCCCTCTCGATTGTGGGCCTGGCGATTAGCCGCTGGTTTCACCGCCGCCGCGCGCGCGGAGGGTGATTAGGGCTTGGACCAGGCACGGGTTGGCGCTTGTCACGGCGAGATACCCGCGGCAAGCGCGGGTATGACGGGGTTGAAGCGCGGGTATGACGGGGTTGAAGCGCGGGTATGACGGGGTTGAAGCGCGGGTATGACGGGGTTGAAGCGCGGGTATGACGGGGTTGAAGCGCGGGTATGACGGGGTTGAAGCGCGGGTATGACGAGGGGGGGCGCGGGTATGACGAGGGGGGGCGCGGGTATGACGGGGTGGCGCTCAAGCACCTGGCGGTGGGCGGCGCTGATGCCCGCGACGATAGAGCGTGAGATCGGGATAGAAGAGGACGGACGGCCAGACGCCCACGATATGCCCGAAGGCGCATCGCACATAGTGGATGCGAGCGATCAAGCTCCCCGATTCGTCCCACACCCGCATATGAAAGGATTCACCGCCCAGGCTGCACCGAATTGAGGGGGCAGGCTGATCTTCCTCAAGCGTCTCTGTCAGCGAGCCGCCAGCCAAGCGCTCGAAGATGCGGAATGCCGCGAACAGATCATCCAGCTCGTATTCCTGTACCTTGAAGCTGGGACGCTTACGGCGTCTGTGGTGCGGCAAGAGAGGTCACCATGACGTGGAGCGATGAGATTCGCGCTGAGCTGGTGGAGTTGCTCGCAGCCTATCTGCGCGGAGATGCTACGGTTGATGATGTGTTCGAGTTCGAGGCCTCACTGGCGCACGATCTGAGTCTCGCGCCGGATTTGCGCCGGATGCTCAGCCACCTCGCGCTGGTCGGAGACGAAGTGGGGAGCGGGCGAGAGGCGGAGCAACCCTTCCGTGCGCTGGCGCGCGCGACGCTTGAGAACCTCACGCGGGGCGGTGAGGAATCGGAGCAGCGCAGACTCGTCGCTACGCGGGCGACTGCGGACTGATCCGGCGATGGTTCGCTGCGACCTGCCACGCCCACCGCCAAGGCGATAGGGCGTAGGCCAAAGCACGGGTTGGCGCTCGTCACGGCGAGATACCCGCGGCAAGCGCGGGTATGACGGAGGTGGGGCGTGGGTATGACGGAGGTGGGGTGCGGGGATGACGGAGGTGGGGTGCGGGCAGACGGAGGTTGAGCGGGGGCGCTGGAGGCCAAGGCCAGCGAGCGCTGGGCTTCCGGCAGTTCCGCTCGGCTTCCGGCAGTTCCGCTCGGCTTCCGGCGGCGCCCCTGGGCTTCCGGCGGCGGCGCTAGATTTCGAGCAGTTCGGCGACTTTTTCGCGGTGGTGGTCGGCGTCGCCCCACATCAGCTCGGCCATTTTCTGGCGGCGGAAGTAGAGCTGGATGATGTACTCCTTGGTGAAGCCGATGCCGCCGTGGATCTGCTGGCCGTGGGCGACCACGCGGCGGGTGGCGTCGGAGCACCAAGCCTTGGCCATCGAGACTTGCAGCGCCGCGTCGGGCTCCTGCTCGGTGACGGCCCAGGCGGCGCGGTACATGATGAAGCGCGAGCCGTCGACGTCGGTCACCATGTCGGCGGCCTTGTGCTGGATCGCCTGGAAGGAGCCGATCGGGCGGCCGAACTGGATGCGCTCCTTGGCGTAGTCGACGCTGATTTCGAAGTCGCGCTGGGCGAGGCCGACGAGGTAGGCGCAGTAAGCGACGGTCCAGTACTGCTTGGCGACGTCGATCATCGGCCAGGCATTGCCCTCTTCGCCGAGCAGCGCGTCGGCGCCGACGCGGACGTTTTCGAGCTTGACCTCGCACTGCTTGTCGGCGGCGATCGTCTTGAGCACGGTGCTGCTGACGCCGTCGGCGTTGCCGGGCACGAGGAAGAGGCTGACGCCCTCATCGCCCGAGGAGCCGGGCTTGCGCGCGGCGACCAGGATGGTGTCGGCGACATGCGCGTCGGGGATGAACAGCTTGACGCCGTTGAGCACGTAGCCGTCGCCGTCGGCCTCTGCGGTCGTCTCGATGCCGTCGGAGTCGAAGCGCGCGCTGGGCTCGGTCAGGGCGAAGGTCATGACCAGGTCACCGGCGGCGACTTTGGGGCAGATTTCCTGCTTCTGGGCGTCGGCGCCGATCGCCTGGACGAAGCCGGCGGTGAGCACGGTGCCGATGTAGGGCCCGGGCACGAGCGCGCGCCCAAACTCTTCGAGCAGCACGCAGAGGTCAAGCAGGGTCATGCCGGTGCCGCCGTACTCTTCGGCGGTGATCAGCCCCATCCAGCCCTGCTCGGCCATGCCGCGCCAGAGGTCGTCGGTGTAGCCGCGCTCGTCCTCTTCCATCTCGCGCACCAGTTGCTCGGTGCATTCGTTGGTGAGGAAGTCGCGAGCGAAGTTCTTCAGCAGTTCCTGTTCTTCGGTCAGGCCCAGGTCCATTGGTTCCTCCTGCCCGCGCGTTCGACGCGGCTAGCGGTGTACGGGGTCCGTTGGGCGCGCGCGCATCCGATGATGCGCCGGCGCACCGCACGATGGGGAAGATACCGCATCGCCTCTCTGCGCGCCAGATCGCGCGGGCGATCTCGCCCGCCGGCCGCACTTGGCGATAGGCGCGATGGGCTCCGTTGGCGATAGGCTCCGTCATTGTGCGCCGCCTGCTGCTCGCCGCCCTGATCGCTCTGATTGCGCTGACCGCTCCGGCGCTCGCGGCTGTCCGGCTGCCCACGCCGGCCGCGCCGGCCGTGGCTGCGGACAGCGGCGCCGAGTACCGCCGTGTAGTTGAGCTCGGTCCCGGCGCGGCGACTGCGCGGCTGCCGCTGACGGCCGCGGCCGGCGAGACCTGGCGGCTGCGCGTTGAAGACGGATCGGCGGCGATGCGGCTGGCGGTGGTCGATCCGCGCAGCGGCGCGGTCGCCGCGCAATCCGGGCGCGCCGCCGAGGGCCTGCGCTGGACCGCGCCCGAGCCGGGTGTCTGGCGGTTGGAGGTCCGCGCCGCTGGCGGATCCGGTTCCCGAGTGATCACCGTCGTCGCCGCGCGGGAAGCGGACCACGGCGGCAGCCGGGCCCAGCCGGAGCGGATCGCGCCGGCGGGGGGCGCAGCCGCGATTGCGCGGGGCGTGATCGACTGGGCGGGCGACGACGACTGGTTCGCCGTGGGCATGAGCGCCGGCAACAGCTACACGATCTACACGGTGCTGGGCTCGCTGGGGGCGACGCGCGGCGATGTGTTGCTGCCCGGCGCGGCCGGGCCGAGGCCGCTCGAGGTTCACCCCAACGGACGCACGCTCTACAGCGATGTTTCACCCGCGCGGGACGGCGTCGCGCTGATCCGCGTTGCGAGCGCCGCCAGCGGCCTGGGTTCCTACGCGCTGGGCGTCACACCGCGCGGCGGCGCTCCCGATCCGCCCGCGCCGGCGGCAGCGGTGCGGGAGCATCAACTGCGCGGGGCGTCCGCGTCCACGCGGCCCGGCGAACTGGTTGTCGAGCTGCGGGGCGACTGGGCGGCGTTCGACGCCCAACGCCGCGCGGGGGTTTGGCTCGATACGGACGCCGACGGCGGCTGGGATTACGTCGCCGTCACCCGCGACGGCTGGCGGTCGCAGTTGTGGTCGATCGCCGAGCGGCGCTGGCTCGCCGATGCGCCGGGCGGCCTGGCGTGGGTCGGCTCCAGCGGCTTCGACTCGTTGATTCTGCGCATTCCGACGCGCGGCTTCGGCGCGCAGGTGCGCTGGCGCGCTGCGGCGCGGCACTCCGAGGACGGCTGGCGTTCGGCGTCCGGCGCGGCGGGCGGCGTTGAGCCGCTCCCGCCGATTCCGCAACGCGCCGGCCTCTGGCCGATCGACGAGTCGGGCGGCACGCCCGAGCAGCGCGGCGCGGCGCTCGCCGCGGCCGGGGTCGGCGCGCAGCGAGTTGGGCAGCCCGTGGTGGCGCTCGATCCCGGTCACGGCGGCGAGCAGACCGGGCCGACATTCAACGGCGTCGTCGAGTCTCACTCCAATCTGGCGCTGGCGCGGGACATCGCCGCGCGGCTGCGCGCGGCCGGCGTCCACATGGTGCTGACGCGCGACGGGGACGCGCTGGCGCGGCTCAATTTCAGCGGCGCGCCGGGGCGCGCCGACCTCCACGCCCGCGTCGAACTCGCGCACCTGGCGGAGGCCGACCTGTTCGTCTCGCTGCATTCCAACGCCGCGCACAACGACTGGCAGCGCGGCCTCGAGGCGTGGTACTACCCCAGCCTCGCCGGCGACGGCGTGAATGCCGCGCTCGCGCAGCTGCTGGTCGACGCGGTCGGCGCATCGCTGGCGGAGTGGGGCTACGACTCGCCGTCGCTCGTCTACGACTCCTCCTGCTGGGAGATCATCGACGATCATTGCGACCCGCTCTACGTGGTCGCGCCGTATCTGCTGCTCGATTACCAAGCGGCGCGAGGTTGGGGAATTGAGCCTGCGGCGCTGGGGCTGAGCGACGATCCGTGGGCGGCGCCGCTGCCGCTGCGTTACCCGAGCGGCGGGCAATACACGAAGGGCGTTGGGCCGATTGATCTGGTCGACCCCGAGCGGCAGGTTGGGCCGGCCTCGGTCGTGCGCGGCACGATGATGCCGGCGGTGCTGCTGGAGCTGCTGTTTATGACGCATCGGGGAGACGCGGCGGCGCTGCGCAGCGAGAGCGGCCGCGCCGCGCTGGCGCGGGGCGTCGCGGAGGGCATCCTGGCCTGGCTGGGCAACCGAGGGCAGCTGCCGCCGCGGTAGGGGTCTATGGCGGTTCTGCGTGTGCGCGGCAGTCCCTTGTATGTCGTGGCGGCCGACCCCCCAGTCCGCTACGCGGACAGCCCCCCTGCATAGGGGGGCGATTCCGAGCGCGGCAGGTGGGTCGGCCAAGGTTTCGCGAGTTTTCCACATACGGTGGATGGTGTGGATAACAGAGTTGCTGCGCGCTGCGCGACACGTGAATGTTGTTTAGAATATGAGTGCGATGACACGAACCGGCTGATCAGGAGACGAAGGAGTTCACTCACCATGGTCCAGAACCCGCCCGAGGGGCACCAGCGAATCATCCCCTACCTGAGCTACGCCGACGCACCCGCGGCGGTGGAATTTCTCTCGACCGCGTTCGGTTTCGAGGTCGGCATGACGATGGAGATGGGCGAGGGCGTGCTCGGCCACGCCGAGCTGCACTTGGACGACAATGTGCTGATGCTGGCCTCGGCTTTCGAGGAGATGGGCCAGGCCAGCCCGCAGAACCTCAGCGGCCACCACGCACAGGTGATGGTCTACGTCGATGACGTCGACGCGCACCACGCGGGCGCGGCGGCGGCCGGCGCGACGATCCTCGAAGAGCCGACCGATCAGTTCTACGGCGACCGCAGCTACCGCGCCGTCGATCCGGAGGGCCATCACTGGGTCTTCAGCCAGAACATCCGCGATGTCTCGCCGGAGGAGATGGAAGCGGCGGCCGCGGCGATGGCCGAGGAGCAGGGGTAGCGCGATGTCCGACCAGCCCGTGCAGAACCCGCCGCCCAACATGCAGCGGATCGTGCCCTCGCTGGCGTACGACGACGCGCCGGCGGCGATCGAGTTCCTCTGCCGCGCGTTCGGCTTCGAGGAGGCGATGCGGATGCCGATGCCGGACGGCCGGATCGGCCACGCCGAGCTGGTGCTGCACGGCAACACGCTGATGCTGGCGTCCTCGTTCCGCGAGGCGGTCGGGATCGGCGGTCCGCGCGAGCTACCGCATCTGCACAGCAGCGTCTCGGTGTTCGTCGACGATGTGGACGCGCACTACGCGCGGGCGGAGGCGGAGGGCGCCACGATCCTGGAGCCGCCGACCGACCAGTTCTGGGGCGACCGCACCTATCGGGCCGAGGATCCGGAGGGGCAACGCTGGATGTTCCAGCAGCACATCCGCGATGTCTCGCCGGAAGAAATGCGCGCCGCGCTCGAGTCGATGGGATAACGACATGGGATTGCCGCTTCCGCCGGATACGCAGCGAATCGTGCCTGCGCTCTCCTACGACGACGCGCCGGCGGCGATCGAGTTCCTCTGCCGCGCCTTCGGCTTTGAGCAGACCACGCGGCTGGAGATGCCGGACGGCTCGATCGGGCACGCCGAAATCGCTCTGCTGGGCAACACCGTGATGCTGGCCTCGGCCTACCCGGAGGGCGGGCTGGGCGGACCGCGCGCGCTGCCGCATCTGCATGCGTTCATCAGCGTCTACGTGGACGATGTGGACGCGCATTACGCGCGCGCCGTGGCGGAGGGGGCGACGATCACGGAGGAGCCCGCCGATCAGTTTTACGGCGACCGCGTCTACCGCGCGGTGGATCCGGAGGGGCAGCGCTGGTCGTTCCACGAGCGCATCCGCGAGGTGTCCGAGGCCGAGATGCAGGCGGCGCTTGAGCAGATGGGCGGATAGCCTGCGCGGGGAGGTTCGGCGCACTGCGGATCGCCGTTGAACGGAGCAGCGCGAGTGGCAGCGTTCAACGCAGTTAATCGCGGCGTCTACATCGCGGACAATCTTGAGTTCCTGCGCGGCCTCAACGATGAGTGCATCGATCTCGCCTGCATTGATCCGCCGTTCGCCAAGAACGAGACGTTCGTCGGGGACCGGATTCGGCCGCCGCTGTCGGAGCACGAGCGGGAAATCGAGCGCCGCCTGCTGGCCGACTGGGACATCCGCAGCGAGCGCGAGGCGCGCGAGGCGGGCGTCGCCTGGCCCGAGACGACGCAAGCCGGGTTCAGAGACGTCTGGTCATGGGAGCGGGACATTCACGAGGACTGGAAAAACGCTCTGGACGATGCGCACTCCGGCGCGGCGGCGCTGATCGAGGCCGCGCAACTCGTACACGGCGATTCCATCGCCGCGTATCTGTGCTACATCGGCATTCGCCTGGTCGAACTGCACCGCGTGCTCAAGCCGACCGGCAGCCTCTACCTGCATTGCGATCACACCGCGAACGGCTATCTGCGGCAACTGCTGGACAGCGTGTTCGGCAAGGACAAGCTCCGCAACGAGATCATCTGGCAGTACCGCACCGGCGGGATCGGCACGCGCTGGTTCGCGCGGAAGCACGATACGATCTTCTTCTACTCGAAGAGCGACGACTATCCATTTACGCTGCCGCGCGAGCAATCACGGGACCCGCGCCGCTTCAACAAGACCGCCGAGGACGGACGCCGTTATTACGAGAAGGCGGGGAACCGCTACTACCTGGATGAGGGCGTCGCCGTCGCCGACGTGTGGGATCTGCCGCCGGTGCGCAACGTGTCGATAGAGCACACCGGCTATCGGACGCAAAAGCCGATTCAATTGGCGGAGCGGATCATCGCCGCCAGCTCGCGCCCGGGCGATGTCGTGCTCGACTGCTTCGCCGGATGCGCATACGCGGCGATTGCGGCCGAGCGGCTGGGACGGGATTGGATCGCCTGCGATATGAACCCGCGCGCCTGGACGGTGCTCAAACGGCAGTTCAACAAGCCTGATCTGCAGCTGCTGCGCTGCAACGACGAAACGACCGGCCAGGCGGTGCTCGGCAACGAGCCGGTGGTCACGGTTCACGGACCGAGCCAGCTGCCCGTTCGCAGCTCGCCGGTTCGGCCGCACACGCCCAGGCGAGTCGAACCTGCCGAACGCAAGTACAAAGTGCCGTCGAGCATCATTCCCGAAGCGGAGATGCTGCACAAGCTACTGGAGTTCAGCGGCTACCAGGCGTGGTGCTGCGGTTTCGCCAACCGCCGCCCCGACGGCGCGATCATCGAAACGACGCGCAACTTCCATCTGGATCACATTGAGCCGCGGTCCAGGGATGGATCGGATCAGATCACCAATCGCGCGCCGATGTGTCCGTCGCACAATCTGCGCAAGAGCGATCGCCTGGTCTTCCTACAGGAGTACCGGCGCGAGATCGCGGCGGCGGGCGAGTTGTGCGTCGATTCGCTAGACGATCTCGTCAGTCTGCCGGCCGCGGCGCAGTTCGCACTGGATGAGTACGCCGCCGCTGTGCGCGGCCGGAGTGCGGTGTGATCAGCCCACGCGGTGGGTCGCGTTGACGCGGATGACGACGCCCGCCATCGGCTCTTCGGCGGGGTATTTTTCGAGTTGCCAGTAGTGCGGGGTGAGCTCGTCGAGCAGGTCGTGGTTGTCGACCGCAGTGATCTCCGCCGCTCCGCGAACCTCCGTGTAGCGGTAGGGGTCGGCTTCGTCGTGGATGCTGACGGCGACGGCGGGGTTGCGGCGCAGGTGCAGCGTTTTGAGCGTCTCGGCGCCGGTCCAGAACTCGATGTCGTTTTCGCCGCCGCTGGCGCGGCGGTGCCAGACGACCGAGGAGCGCGGCTGGCCCGTTGAGCTGACCGTTGCGACATGCGCAAAATGCGGCGGGCCGAGCAGATCGGAGTCTTTGGGCGGTTGCCCGATCGACGGCGGAGCGTCGAACTCGCCCGGCTGCGATGAGCGCTCAACTTCGACGGTCACGTGCCAGCCTGAGGCGTCGTCGCCTTTGAAGGGGTAGTCGCGGCCCATGTACTGGTTGGAGATCGCGTCGAGCGCGGCCCAGTCGGTGCGCGGCGCGAGCGAGGCGCGGCCCACGATTTCGAGCGTGCGATAGGGGTTGTTCGCGTCGTGAATCGAGAGCGCCACGCGCGGCTCGCGCTGCATGTTGAGCGACTTGCGGTAGCGCAGCCCGGTGACGAAGAAGATCGACTCGACCGAACCGTCGGCGGCGACGCGCTCGGGGCGGATCCAGATCGGCGAGGACTGGGGCGAACCGTCGCGGTTGACGGTCACGAGATGGGCGAAGTGGGGCGCGCCGACGAGGTCGGCGAGCTGCGGAGGGACGGCTGCCATTGATTCGCGCTCCTATCGGCTCAGCGTGGCCGAGTAGCCGCCGAAGCGGGCCTGCCCGGGCATCGCGTGCTGTTCGACCTCGACATTGACCACGGCGGCCTTGCCGGAGGCCATCGCCCGCTCGATGGCGGGGCCGATCTCGTCCGGTTTGGTCACGTGCTCGCCGTGTCCGCCCAGCGCGACGGCGATGTCCTCGTAGCGCTGGCCGTAGCCCAGCGGGCGGCCCGGGGTGTCGTTGGAGCCGGCGGTCCAGCCGGCGTTGTTGCAGATCACGATCGTGGCGGGGAGGTCGTGGCGGACCATCGTGTCGATCTCCTGCGCGTTCATGAGGAACGAGCCGTCGCCGACGAAGCCGACCACCTGGCGCTCCGGCGCGGCGGCCTTGGCGCCGAGCACAAACGGCACGCCCACGCCCATGCAGCCGTTGGGCCCGGGGTTGAGCCGCGCAGCGGGCACGTAGGAGGGGATGTACTGGCGCGCCCAGGCGAGGGTGGCGTTGCCGTCGACGCAGACGATGGCGTCGCGGTCCATGCGCTGCACCACCTCGTCGGCCACCCGCAGCGGGTGAATCGGCACCGTTGAGGAGTGCGCCAGGTCGAGATACTCGGCGCGCCGGCTGTCGTCGGACTCGCGCAGCTGCGCCTCCCAGTCGGTCGGGCTGGTCAGGCCGGCCTCTTTCGCCGCCGCGGTCAGCGCGGTGAGCGCCCGCTTCGCGTCGGCGACCATGCCCACCGCCGCTTCGCGGTTGTGGTTGATCTCGCTGGGGTCCGTGTCGACGTGGATGACTTTGAGGTCCGGCGACCAGCGCGGCGGCGCGGCGGAGCCAATCACGAAGTTGAGCCGCGTGCCCACGACCAGCGCCACATCGGCCTCGCGGAAGGCCTTGCTGCGCGCGGCCAGGAAGCAGAGCTCGTGGTCTTCGGGGATCACACCGCGCCCCTGCGGGGTGGTCCAGAACGGGATGCGGGTGGTCTCGACGAACTCTTGCAGCTCAGCCGCCGCGTCGGACCAGACGATCCCGCTACCGGTCATCACGATCGGCCGCTCGGCGTTGGCCAGCAGCTCGATTGCCTGCTTGACCTCGTCGGGGTCCGCGCCGGGGCGCGATTTGGGCAGCCCCGTCTCGGGGAACCAGACCGTCTCGTCGTCGCTGCGCTGGTAGAGCGTGTCGCCCGGCAGGTCGAGGTAGGTGGGTCCGGGCTTGGCGCTCTGCGCCTCGCGGTAGGCGAGGTTGAAGAACTCGGGCATCCGCGCGGAGTGGGTGACGCGGCTGGCCCAGCGGGTGACCGGCACGGCCATCGCCAGCTGATCGTATTCCTGGAAATCGTCGCGCTCGAACGAGGAGAACGCCGCCGCGCCGCCCAGCGCGACCATCGGCACGCCGTCGAGGTAGGCGTTGGCGACGCCGGTCAGCAGGTTGGTCGTGGCCGGCCCGGAGGCGGCCATGCAGACGCCCGGCAGACCCTTGACGCGCGCGTAGCCGTGCGCGGCCATCGCCGCGCCCTGCTCGTGGCGGCAGTCGATGGTGCGGATGCCGTGTTCGGCGCAGTAGCCCGCGGCTTCGATGATCGGCCCGCCCATGATGTAGAAGAGGTCTTCGACTCCCTCTTTGACCATCTGGCGAGCGAGCAGTTCGGCGCCCATCTGTTCCGGCATCGGCTGTTCCTTCCTTGCGGGGTCTGCTTGGTGGTTCGACCGCGATTCAGCGGCCCGGCTAGTCGGGGATGTCGTAGCGGTGCAGCACCGGGCGGGCGGTGGTGAACTCGCGGATGCCGGCCATCCCGGCCATCGCCTCGGAGGTGCCGTGCGCGTCCAGCTCTTCCTGGCTGGCCCAAGACTCGAGCAGCAGGTAGCGGGTGTCGTCGTCGACGCTGCGGAAGAGGTCGTAGAGGTTGCAGCCGGCGTCCTCCGCCTTGACCTTGGCGGTCGCGCCGGCCATGAACGCCTCAAAGGCCTCGGCCTTACCCTCGCCCACGGTGAATTCCACGGTCAGCCCGATTGCCATGCGTCGCTCCTTGCATCCACGCTGCGTCGCTCCCGCGTTCGGTCGCGGGCGCTCGCGTGAATAATAGCGAGTGGACAGGTTGCGCGGGGGGTTGAGCCGGCCGGCCGCGCACCGCGCCAAACGCGCTACGCTGGCTTGAGCGTCGCTCCCACGATGTGTCCTCCGTGAGGAGATCCAGATGCCGCGAATGCGTGTGTTCAACCGGAGTGGGGGGATGAAAACCTCTCCTAGAGCGCTGTTGCTGGCGCTCCTGACGGCCGTGGGCGCGCTGGTCGCACTGACGCTCTCCGCTGGCGCGCAGACGCCCGGCGGCGAGCCGGGTCCGGGCGAATCGGGTTCCACGGAGACGGCGCAGGGGCGGATCATCGCCCGCGTCCATGACCGCACTGAAGACGGCGTCGACGACTACCGCATCGAGTTCGGCTTCTTTCCCGAGTGGGCGCTGGAGGAAGCGGAATCGTGGCCCGAGGCGATTACGTCCCGGCCCGACTGGCTGCCGAGCTCCCGATTTCTGACCAAGAGCCGGATCGACGCTCTCGCCGCCGCGGACAACCGCAGCTGGCTGCGCAGCTCGCTGATCAGCGTCCCCGCCCAGTCGGCCCAAGCGCCCGGCGGCGCTCAGACTCAAATCACCGGTCGCGTGGTCGCCCGCTACAACCCCGACTCCGATGGCCGCCTGCGCGACCGGTTCGGTTTCGGCGACTTGCGTCTCGAGTTCCTCTTTGTGCCCGAATGGGCGTTCACCGACACTTCAAGCACGCAGGAGGCCGTTGAGCGGCTGGGCCAGGACGGCCTGCCCCGCGCCCGCTACCTCAGCGTCGCCACGATCGACGCCCGCCGCGATATCTGGCTGCGCAGCTCGGTCGTCAACGTCCCGCTGCGCGCCCCGGTGGTCGTGATCGAGCAGCCGCAAGCGCCCGTGATCGACGGCGTCAGCTGCATTCCCTCCTCCCTGGCGGTGGACGAGTCCGTCACTTGCACGGCGACCCTCAGCGGCGGCGCGCCCGCTTCCTACGCCTGGAGCGGCGGAGCCTCCGGCGGCAGCGGCGCAACCTACACGACCAGCTTCAGCACGGCCGGATCCAAGACCGTCTCGCTGACCGTAATCAACCACGCCGGCAGCGACACGGAGTCGACCGCTGTCAATGTGCAGGAGCCGGCGGAGGAGCCAACGTTGCAGCCGCCGGTGATCGACGGCATCAGCTGCACCCCGTCCTCCCCGACCGTGGACGAGTCAGTGACCTGCACCGCGACGCTCAGCGGCGGCGCTCCGGAGACCTGGGCCTGGCGAACCGCCAACGGCTCCGGCTCCGGCGTCAATCACTCCACCAGCTTCAGCAAGGCCGGCGATTACGCTGTCTCGCTCACGGTGACCAACACCGCCGGCAGCGACAGCGACTCCATCACTATCAATGTGGCGGAGCCGGCGGAGGAGCCGTCGTTGCAGGCGCCGGCGATCGACAGCCTCAGTTGTGCGCCGTCGTCGCTGACCGTGGGCGAAGAAACCATCTGCACCGCCGAACTCAGCGGCGGCGCGCCGGAGTCCTGGGTCTGGGACGTCGACAACGGCAGCGGCGGCAGCGGTTCAGGCAGGCGCTACACGACCAGCTTCAGCCGGGCGGGCGAGCAGACCGTCTCGCTCACCGTGATCAACAGCGCCGGCCGCGACACGGAGTCGACGACTGTGTCCGTTGCAGCGCCGGTGCATCGCCCGGTGATCGACGATCTCAGTTGTTCGCCGTCGTCGCTCACCGTGGGCGAAGAAACCATCTGCACCGCCGAACTCAACGGCAGTGCGCCGGAGTCCTACATCTGAGCGGCGGGAGCGCCGGCGGCGACAGCGACTACTACACAACCAGCTTCAGCAAGGCCGGCGACTACGCCGTCTCGCTCACGGTGACCAACACCGCCGGCAGCGACAGCGACTCCATCACTATCAATGTGGCGGAGCCGGCGGAGGAGCCGTCGTTGCAGGCGCCGG
Organism: Dehalococcoidia bacterium; assembly: GCA_965243125.1. Taxonomy (GTDB): domain Bacteria; phylum Chloroflexota; class Dehalococcoidia; order Bin125; family Bin125; genus CATQGW01. Next base: position 185,981 of record OZ251529.1, read on the forward strand.
CGATCGACAGCCTCAGTTGTGCGCCGTCGTCGCTGACCGTGGGCGAAGAAACCATCTGCACCGCCGAACTCAGCGGCGGCGCGCCGGAGTCCTGGGTCTGGGACGTCGACAACGGCAGCGGCGGCAGCGGTTCAGGCAGGCGCTACACGACCAGCTTCAGCCGGGCGGGCGAGCAGACCGTCTCGCTCACCGTGATCAACAGCGCCGGCCGCGACACGGAGTCGACGACTGTGTCCGTTGCAGCGCCGGTGCATCGCCCGGTGATCGACGATCTCAGTTGTTCGCCGTCGTCGCTCACCGTGGGCGAAGAAACCATCTGCACCGCCGAACTCAACGGCAGTGCGCCGGAGTCCTACATCTGGAGCGGAGGGAGCGCCGGCGGCGACAGCGACTACTACACAACCAGCTTCAGCAAGGCGGGCGAATACACCGTCTCGCTGACCGTGACCAACTGGGCAGGCAGCGACACGGAATCGACGACCGTGTCCGTTGCCGCGCTGCAAGCGCCGGTGATCGACAGCATCAGCTGTTCGCCGTCGTCCCCGGGGGAAGCGCATCGGGTCTACATCTGCGAGGCGATCCTCAGCGGCGGCGCTCCCGACTCCCATGCCTGGAGCGGCAGCGAAGTGGACGAGTACAGCGCCCAGGTGCATGTGTATACAGCATTCTTCTTCTCGCCGGGCTCCAAGACCATCACGCTCACCGTGACCAACACCGCCGGCAGCGACAGCGACTCCATCACTATCAATGTGGCGGAGCCGGCGGAGGAGCCAACGTTGCAGGCGCCGGCGATCGACAGCCTCAGTTGTGCGCCGTCGTCGCTGACCGTGGGCGAAGAAACCATTTGCACCGCCGAACTCAGCGGCGGCGCGCCGGAGTCCTGGGTCTGGGACGTCGACAACGGCAGCGGCGGCAGCGGTTCAGGCGGGCGCTACACGACCAGCTTCAGCCGGGCGGGCGAGCAGACCGTCTCGCTCACCGTGATCAACAGCGCCGGCCGCGACACGGAGTCGACGACTGTGTCCGTTGCAGCGCCGGTGCAGGGGCCCGTGATCTACAGCATTACGTGTTCGCCGCCGTCGCCGACGGTGGGCGAGTCCGTCACCTGCACCGCCGAGCTTGGCGGCGGCAATCCGGATACCTACGCCTGGAGCGCCGGCAGCGACAGCGGTTCGGGCGATAACTACACGACCAGCTTCGACACGGCGGGCGGGTATACCGTCTCGCTCACGGTGACCAACAGCGGCGGCAACGACACCGAATCGACCAGGCTCACCGTTGCGGCGCGATCGTCGCAGGCGCCGGTGATCGATAGCATCAGATGCGACCGGCCATACACGTCGAACTTCCAGGCGAACTGCACGGCGACGCTGAGCGGCGGCCCGCCGACTTCCCGGGACTGGAGCGGCGGCGGCCCGACTTCACTGTTGGCCGGCCACATCTACCGCGCCCAATTCCTCCGGGCCGGCACAGGCCTGGTCGTGCCGGGCGAGTACACGATTTCGCTGACCGTCGCGAACGCGAGCGGCAGCGACACTGAGTCGATCACGCTCACCGTCACCAAGCCGGTGCCGCATATCAACTATGTCAGATGTTCGCCTACGTCGCCGGCGGCGGGCGAGTCCGTGACCTGCACAGCCCGCATCAGCCGCGGCGCTCCGGAGTCTTACGCCTGGAGCGGCGGCGCTTCAAGCGGCAGCGGCGCAACCTACACGACCAGCTTCGCCACGGCGGGCGAGCACACGGTCTCGCTCACCGCGACCAACAGCACCGGCAGCGACAGCTGGTCGGGCACGCTCACCGTCACCCCCTGACGGCCGGTGATCAACTACATCAGCTGCTCGCCCGCGTGGCCGGTGGTGGGCGGGTCCGTGACCTGCGCAGCGGATCTGGGCGGAGGGCGATGCGGCCTCACTCGCCGCTGCAAACGCCGCGTGCGGCTCATCCCGGCGATCAGACGAGAGCGGTAGAACGCGGGGGCCTGAGTCTACGGCCGAGTACGCCGGCCGGCGCATCGCAGAAGATCCATGGCGCTGAGCGAAGCGAATCAGCCGCCGCGGTAGCCGATGGCCCAGAGGAGGTCGAAGACCGTCGTTTCGCGCCAGTAGGCGGGGATCGCTTCCACCAGATCGATTGCGGCGGGCAGCATGCCCTCGCCGAGCCACCAGCGGGCGAGGCCGCGCAGCAGATAGACGGGCGCGGTGTGCTGGATGGGCAGGCGCTCGACGGCCATCAGCGCCGCCGTGCCGCGTTGCAGCACCAGTTCGGCGACCTCGGTTTCCAGGCCGGCCAGCGGCGTATCGCGCAGCACGCGCTCCAGGCTGAGCCAGCCGACGTGCGGCACATTGCGCATTTGGTCAATCGCTCCGCGCCATTCGCCGGCGAGCAGCGCGCCGAGCCAGGCGACAGAGCTGCGCTCGGCCTCGCGCAGCGCGGCTCCGCCGCGCTCGCGGATCACGATCGCGTTCCAGCGCAGGGTTTCGTCGTCGGGCGCGAGCGCCGCCGCCGCATAGGCGCGTTCCAGCGCGCGGCTCCACCAGCCGGCGGCGGCGAAATCGAGCGCCGCCGCCGCCTCGGTGAGTGCGGCGTCGCCGACCGACGGATCGGGCGCAGCGAGCGTTACTTCGCGGAACTGGTCGCCTTCGCGCCGTAGCACCGCGGCGTCGGCGTGCCAGATTTGCGAGGTGTAGTAGAAGAGGTGCGGATCGGTGCGGTCGATCACCAGTTCCGGGATGTCGTCGCCGTTGAGGTCGCGCAGTTGGGCGGCTGCGCCGGGCGCGACGACGTTGCCCGGCGCGGAGGTGAAGTGGCCCACGACGGCGATCAGTTCTGCGCCGTTCCAGAGCAGCAGGTCGTAGGTGATGCCGTGGGCGCCGGCCTCGCCGAAGGCTTCCAGCCAGGCGCGCTCCGCCGTCGCGCCGTCCACCGCGCGAATCGCGTTGTCGCTGCGCAGCGATCCACCCGAGCGCAGCTCGGCGCCAGCCAGCTGCGACGCCCCAGACTTGTCGTCGGCGCTCCAGATGCTGGCGCTGATCACGTACTCGCCGAGCGGTGCGCCGAGTCCCCAGGCGATGAGCAGATCGGGGGCGAACTCAAGCGCGGCGTAGTCGGTGAAGGTGTAGAAGGCCTTGGCCAGGGGCTCGTCTAGCGCTCCGCCGGCGAGGCCGACAGCCAGATCCTTGCGCGGCGTGGCCGCGATCGCTGCGCGGACCGGAATCGTCGCCGCCGGCCGCGTCGGTTCGGCGGGCTCCGCCTGGGCTGCGGCTGCGGGAGCTGCGGACGGCGTCGCAGCGGGCTGAGCCGGCTGCTCAACAGCCGTCTCAACGGCGGCCGGGGCCGGCTCTTCAACAGGCGGCGCGGCGTCGTCGGCTGTGGCGGTGCAAGCCGCTGCGATGATCGCAGCGGCAGCAGCGGCGGCCAACAGGGTGCGCGGGCGCGGCAACGATCGCGGTAGAGTCATTCCCGGTCACCCTTCCGCCGCTGTGCGGCGTCTGGCGTTCGCACAGTGCAAGGTTATTGTAAAGCGAACTCTGTGGATAGCGGGGAAAGCGGACATGCTCGAATCGCTGCGGCTCGATGGACGGCGGGTGATCGTGACCGGCGCCGGGCGCGGCCTCGGCCGGCAGATGGCGCTGCACCTCGCCAACGCCGGGGCGGATGTGGCCTGCGCCGCGCGCACGCCCGAACAGATCGAGACTGTGGCTGAGGAAATCCGCAGCCGGGGACGCCGGGCGCTGACGATTCCGACCGACGTGACCGACTCCCAGCTGGTGGACGCGCTGGTCGATCGGACCGTCGCCGAGTGGGGCGGCTTTGAGGTGTTGATCGCCAACGCCGGCGGGGGCGGAGCGTCGGCGGGCAAGCGGGTCAATCAGATTTCCGACGCGGACTGGCGCGACACGATCGACACCAACCTCTCCAGCGCGTTCTACTGCGCGCGGGCCGCCGCCGCGCATTTCCACGACCGCGGCGGCGTGATCATCACGGTCGCCTCGGGTACCGCGCTGCGCGGCGACGCGCGATTGATCGCCTACGGCGCGGCCAAGGCGGGCGTGATCACGCTCACGCAGGGGCTCGCGACGCAGCTGGCGCGCTACGACATCCGGGTGAACTGCATCGTGCCCGGCTTCGTGCTCCAGCGGACGCTCGAAACGGAAGAGGAGATCGAAATCGCCCGCAATCAGGGCGCGCGCATCCCGGCCAGGCGCGTGGGCGAGGCATGGGAGCTCGGCCCGCTCGCGGTGTATCTCGCGTCCGACGCCTCGTCCTATGTCACCGGTGAAGCGTTTGTGATCGACGGCGGCGGTTTGGCCGGTGGGCTGGCGCCGACCGGCTGGGATGTCACCTCCGGAATCGGGCAGGCAGCGACATGACCGATCAGAATCCACTCGCGCCGCCGCCCGTCGCCGAGGGCGCGCTGCAAGGCTGGGATTTGTCCGAGCGACGGGCGATCGTCTACGGCGCGGAGCGCCCCAGCGCCGCAGCGGTCGTTGAGGCGCTGCGCGAGGCGGGCGCGCTGGTCGCGGTGACCAGCGCCGAGACCAGTGGCAGTTCGATGTTTCGGATGAAAAAGGCCGCCGCCGGCGGTCCCGCCGAGGCCGTCGATCTGGCCAACGGCACCAACGTCCGCGTCGCCACCCGCAAACTGGCCAAGCAGCTGGGCGGCGTCGATATCGCCGTGGTCGCGCCCGGCGCCTGGTTCGCCGCGCCGCTGGGCAAGACGCTCGACGCCGATGTGCAACGAATTCTCGGCGCAAATCTGGCCGGAACCTACGCGGCGTTCCGCAGCGCGACGCGCGAGTTCCGCGACGGTCCCGGCCGCCTGATCGCGCTACTCGACGCCCCCGCCGTGCGCGGCCTCAGCAATGTCTCCGCCGTCGCAGCCTCTCAGGCCGGGGTGATCGGTCTGGTGCGGGCGCTGAGCCAGGAGCTCGCGCCGCGCGGGGTCACGGTCAATGCGATCGTGCAGGGCTGGACCGAGCAATCGCCCGGGCGCGGCTCCTCGAATGTGGACGACAACCTGCTGCTGCGCTTCATCCCGATGCGCCGCTTCGGGACGCCTCAGGACGTCGCGCCGCTCGCCGTCTACCTCGCCTCCCCCGCCGCGGGCTACATCACGGGCCAGGTTTTCCAGGTAGACGGCGGCGTGCTCAAGCACCTCTAGCGAAGGCTTCGCGCGGATCCTTTACTGACCGCCGCCGCTTGGTAAAGGATCCGGCACATCCCTTACTATGGCGCAGGGCTTCTGAAGGGATCGCATGCGAGGCAGTCCGGTTCGTCGCATCTGGAGGCACGACCCAACGCTGTATGCGCCGCCGCGCTACCGGCGCGCGTGCGCCTACGAGTCGTTCATGCCGCGCCCGCTGACCGGCGACGCCTTCGAACTGTCGGGGCAGGTGTTCAGCCGCGTCTCCGAGGCGGAGCAGCTGGTGGCGGAGCTCAATCGTTCAGCGGGACCGGAGCTTGCGGCGCTGGCGCGGCTGCTGCTGCGCACCGAGTCGATCGCCTCTTCCAAAGTTGAGGGCATGCAAGCCGATGCACGCCAGCTGGCGCGCGCCGAGGCGCGTCGCCGCGCCGGCCGCGGCATCGGACACCAGGCGGCGGAGATCATTGCAAACATCGACGCGATGGAGCTGGCGGTGAAACAAGCTGCGAGCGCGGAGCGTCTGAGGCCCGCCGATCTGTGCGCGATCCACGAGGCGTTGCTGGCCAGAAGCCCCAGCTGGAGCGATGCGGGCCGCCTGCGCAACTCGCAGAACTGGATCGGCGGCAACGACTACAACCCCTGCGGCGCGGACTATGTGCCGCCCCCGCCCGAAGAGGTCGCGCCGCTGCTGGACGATCTCTGTCGATTTTGCAACGCCGACGATCTGTCGCCGCTGCTGCAGGCGGCGATCGCTCACGCGCAATTCGAGACGATCCACCCGTTCGGCGACGGCAACGGTCGCACCGGGCGCGCGCTGGTGCAGGCGCTGCTGCGTCGGCGCGGACTGGCGCCGGAGTTCGTCCCGCCGATTAGCGTCGCGCTCTGGCAGCCGCAGCGGCGCGAACGGTACATCGCCGGGCTCACGATGTTTCGCGAAGACCGAGTGGCAGAGTGGATCACGATCTTCGCGGAAGCGACCGCGCAGGCTGCGCACGCCGCGCGGCGGTACGGCAGCCTGCTCGTCGATCTGCGCGGCTTCTGGCGAGCGCGCTTGCGCGACACCGTCAACCCGCGCTCCGACGCCGCGGCCTGGGCGATTATCGACATCTTGCCGGCGCATCCTGTCGTGACGGTAGCCACGGCGGTTGAGGCGACCGGCCGGACGCCTCCGCCGGTAAACGCCGCGATGGCGCAACTGGAGCGAGCGGGCGTGCTTACGCCGTTGGGTGAGTCGCGCCGTAACCGGGCCTGGGAACCCGAAGGCCTGCTGGATCTGATCATCGAGCTCGAGTCGGGCGCGGGGTGAGCGGCGCGGTTCAGACGTCCGCGTCAAGCGTGGCGCGGATCGCTGCGACTATTCGCCCGCGGATGTGAGGGGCCGCAAGCGCGCCCTGCTGAATCCGGTTAAGCAGATCGGGGGCGAACGGCTGATATTCGAGGAATCTGCCGATTCGTATGTTTGAGTCGAACGGGCGGACTGCTTTCATGGTCGCGCGGTGATACGCGACGCAGGACGTATGTCGTACGAACGGGTGCTCCCCAGGCTCGATCAGCAGGCAAAACTGTCCGTGCCTCTTTCGGTGAGGCCGATGCGTGGTCGGATCGGCGACCGCGATTGTGTCGGCGCGAGTCGGATGGCTGAGAACCACCCAGAGATGATCGTTCGCGTCGACGCCGGTGACGGCTTGGCCGGGCGCGCTCATTCTCCGAGCGCGGCGGCGAGCGCCCGTTCCGCATTGAGCTGGTCCGAGATCGACGCCAAATCATCATCGTCGAAACCAGCCAACCGCAAAATGACTTTCGGGTCGATCTCGACCACGCCGCCTTCCGGGTCGATCCACTCCGGCAGCGCAAAGGTGTACCGCGTCAGTTCGTACAGCGACATCGCGCCGAACTGGGCGCAGATCTGAGCCAGCACTTCGCAGTCGTAGTCCGAAAGATCGCCGAGATCGTCGCAGCCGGTGTCGCAGAGGTTTCCGTCATCGGACACCCGCACGTACTCGGACCACGGCGAGCCCGGGCGCTGACTGGATCGCCTGGTCAGCTCGAAGACCCGCTGCAAGACCGGACCGGCGGAGATGCAAACCAACCGATCGCCGGTGATCGGGTGGCCGAGTTCGCCCAACGCATGCCGATCCGCGAGGTAGAGCAGCTTGGCGAGCTCCAGCCCGTTCAGATCGTTGCCGTGCCGGCGCAGCAGCCAGGCTGCGGCCTGGGCCGCCTTGGGCTCGTCGAACACGAATTCCATCGCTCGCCTCCAGACTCGCTCGGCGGCGCCGCTGCGCCCACGCTACACGTTCGGGCGCGCGGGCGATCGCCTAGAATGGCGCGGAAATTGCCCCACGGACGCGAGGAGCCCCAATGACCGACTACGACAACGTTCTCTACGAGGTGAAGGACGGCAAGGCGTATGTGACGCTGAACCGCCCGGAGAAGCTGAATGCGCTCTCGATTGCGCTGCAGGACGAGCTGTCCGAGGCGATGTGGGAGGCGGACAACGACACCGCCGTCCACTGCGTGATCCTGAGCGGGGCGGGGCGCGCCTTTTCGGCGGGCTACGACCTGACCGCGGGGCGGAGCGACCCGAATGAGACCTACGACCGGGTCTACCGCGGGCGGGCGACGTTCGACGACGACACGTGGGGGATGGAGAAGGCGCAGCGGGCGCGGATGGCGATCTTCGACATGCACAAGCCGGTGATCGGCAAGGTGCATGGCTACTGCCTGGCGGGCGGCACGGATCTGGTGCTGCTGAGCGACATCATCATCGCCGCCGAGGACGCGGTGATCGGCTTCCCGCCGGTGCGGGCGATGGGCGCGCCGCCGGCGCACATGTGGCTCTACCACGCCGGGCCGCAGTTCGCGAAGCGGATGCTGCTGACCGGCGACAGCATTTCGGGCGCGGAGGCTGCCGCGCGCGGTCTGGTGCTGGAGGCGGTGCCCGCCGAACAGCTCGACGAGGCCGTTGAGGAACTGGCGGACAAGATGGCGATGATCGACCCGGAGCTGCTCTCGGCCAACAAGCGGATCGTGAATCTGGGGCTGGAGATGATGGGCGCGCGCACGCTCCAGCGTCTGGCCTCGGAGAACGACGCGCGGGCGCATCTCGCGCCGAGCGTGCGCGAGTTCGGCCAGAAGTCGCGCGAGCTGGGGCTGAAGGCCGCGCTCGAATGGCGCGACAACAAGTTCGGCGACGGGCGCGGCAGCGCGGCGGCGCAGGAGCGCAAGGCCGCGACCCAGTCTTAGGCAACCCCGGAGCGGAGCGCCAACATGGCTGTGCTGGATCGCTTTCGACTCGATGACCAGGTGGTGCTGCTGACCGGCGCGGGGCGCGGGCTGGGGCGCGCGATGGCGCTGGCCTTTGCCGATGCCGGCGCGGTCGTGGCGGGCGCGGCGCGCTCCCGCGATCAGCTGGAAGAGACCGCCGCGCTGGTGCGCGAGCGGGGCGGTCGCGCGGCGGTGATCCCGACCGACGTGACCGACTCCGCCGCCGTGCAGGCGATGGTCGACGCCACGCTGGCGGAGTTCGGGCAGATCGATGTGCTGATCAACAACGCCGGCGGCGGGGCGGAGGGCGACGGCGCGCCGCTGGAGCAGCTGACCGACGAGCAGTGGCGGCGAGGGATCGATCTCAACGTGACCTCGCAGATGCTCTGCGCGCGCGCGGTGCTGCCGCAGATGCGCGAGCGCGGCGCGGGGGTGATCATCAACGTCGCCTCGGGCTTCGGGCTGCGCGGCGGGCGGCACAACTGGATGTACGTGTCGGCCAAGGCCGGCGTGATCAACTTCACGCGCTCGCTGGCCGTCTCCTACGGGCCGGACGGGGTGCGCACCAACTGCATCGCGCCGGGCATTTTCCCGCACACCGAGCAGGCGCTGGCGATGTGGCGGGGCGGCAAGTACATCCCGGTGGGGCGCGTCGGCCTGGCCTGGGAGATGGGTCCGCTGGCGGTCTGGCTGGCGTCCGACGCGGCGGCCGGGCTGAACGGGGAGACGATTGCGCAGGACGGCGGCGGGCTTTCGGCGATCGGGCCGACCGGCTGGGCGCCCGTCGTCGCGCTGGAGGATGCCGACTGATGCCCGACACAGTGAGCGACGAATTCGTGCCGCGCCCCAATCCGCAGCCCAGCGAGCTGATGTTCGGGCTGGAGGGCCGCGCGGCGCTGGTGGTGGGCGGCGGCGCGCCGCTGGGGCGGGCGGCCGCGGTGGCGCTGGCGGAGGCCGGCGCAGATGTGGGCGTGGCCAGCCTGCGGGCCGGCGCGGGCGAAGTGATGCGGGTCAACTCGGTGGCCAACGAGGTCTGGTCGCTGGGGCGCGGCAACCTGGCGATCACGCTCGACGCGACGGATCCGGTCAGCGTGGACGCGGCGGTCGGGCGGGTGATCGGCGAGTGGGGGCGGCTCGACATTCTGGTCAATGCGGGCGACGCGGTGCTGGCCGCGCCGATTGAGCTGATCGAGGTCGACGACTGGCAGCGGGCAATTGTGGCCAATCTGCTCGCGCCGACGCTCTGCTGCCGCGCGGCCGGGCGGCAGATGCGGCCGGCCGAGTACGGGCGGATCATCAACCTCGTCTCGGTGCTCGCCGCGCGGGGGATGGCCAACACCTCGGCCTACGCCGCGGCGCATGCGGGCGTGCTGGGGCTGACTCGCGCGCTGGCGCAGGAGTGGGCGCGCGACGGGATTACGGTCAACGCGCTGCAGGTGGGCTTCTACGAGGGGCAGCGCGGTTTCGGCGACGATCCGCAGCGCGCGGCGCAGCTGGCGCGGATGCTGCCCTCGCGCGCGCTGATCGATCCCGCCGATGTGGGCGCGGCTGTCGTCGCGCTGGCGGCCGATTCGGGCTTTATCAGCGGCGAGATCATCGCCGTGGACGACGCAGCCGGCGCGCGCGTTTGAACGGAGCAGGACCGATGCCGATCGACAGCTGGGGCAACGTGCTGACGACCTCGGAAGAGGCGGCAGCGCACTACCGCGACGGGGTGGAGCGGATGCTGGGCTATCTGCCGGGCGTGGAGCGGGCGCTGGAGGCGGCGATCGCCGCGGATCCGGGCTTTGCGCTGCCGCGCAGCCAGCTGGCGCTCTTCTATCTCTTCCGCGGCGAGGCGCAGGCGGCGGGCGAGCACGCGCGGGAGGCGGAGCGGCTGGCGGAGGGCGCGAGCGAGCGGGAGCGGCGGCACGCCGCGATCCTCGGCGCGCCGATTACCGGGCGCGGCGCGGAGGCGGCGGGCTGGATCGACGAGCATCTGGCGGAGACGCCGCGCGACGCGCCGATCGTGCTGCAATGGCTGGGCGGCAACTTCTACAACGGCGGCGTGCGGAAGCGGGAGCGGATGCTGGAGCAGTTCGACCGGCTCGCGCCGGCCTTCGGCGAGGACTGGTGGTTCCTCTCCTGGCACGCCTTCGCCAACCACGAGATGGACGACCTGGATCGCGCGGAGGCGTTGGTCTCGCGCAGTCTGGAGCTGCGGCGCTCGAACGGGCAGGCGGCGCACGCGCACGCGCATGTCTTCTTCGAGCGGCACGACACGCCGGGCGGCGCAGACTGGCTGGGCGGCTGGCTGGACGAGTTTCCGCACCGCGCGGGCTTTCACCGCCACCTGACCTGGCACCAGGCGCTCTTCCTGCTGGCCAACGGGCAACCCGCCGACGCGCTGGCGCTGCACGAGGACACGATTCGGCCGGGCGCGGATGAGGCGGGCGACGCGATGGGCGCAGTCGCCGACGGGGCGTCGCTGCTCTGGCGCTGCCGCCTGCACGACGGCGACACGCCGGCTGACCAACGTGTTGATTGGCAAGAGGTAGCGGCGTTCGCCGAGCGGGCCTTCCCGCGCGCGGGCACGGTCTGGGTCGATGTGCATCGCGCGATGGCGCTGGCCGCGCTGGGCGACGAGACGGCGGTCGGCTCGCTGCTGGACGGTCTGCGCGAGGCGGGCGAGCGCGGGCACCCGACCGCCGACGCGGTGGCGCGCCCGGTGGTGGAGGCGCTGTGGGCGTTCGGCGCGGGCGATTACGCGGCGGCGGCGGACGGTCTGGCGGCGGTGCGCGAGCAGCTGGTGACGCTGGGCGGCTCGAACGCGCAGCGCGACGTGTTCGAGGAGACGCTGGTGGAGGCGCAGCTGCGGGCGGGGCGGACGGAAGAAGCGCTGGCGCTGCTGGGCGAGCGGCTGGAGCGCGGGGCGACGCCTCGCGATCTCTTCCGCGAGGGGCGGGCGCTCTCGGCCAAAGGCGAGCTGGCGGATGCGCAGGCGTCGCTGCGGCGGGCGCGCGCGCTGTGGTCGGACGCCGATCCGCGCGGCGCGGAACTGCGGCGGCTGGACGGATCGCTGAACTGATGCCCGCTGCGCAGCTGGCGCTGCCGCGCCCCGATGTCGTCGTCGAGGACGATCCGGCCGACCAGCCGCAGAGCGAGCTCGATAAACGCTTTCACCTGATACTGCACGATTCCGACGACCATACGTATCAGTATGTGATCGAGCTGCTGGGCGCGGTGTTCGGCTATTCGCGCGAGAAGGCGTTCGCGATCGCCTCGATGATCGATGGGCAGGGGCAGGGCATCGTGGAGACGGCGGACTACACGACGGTGAAGGACCACCAGGATCAGATCCACGGCTACGGGCCGGATCCGCGCATCCCGCACTGCAAGGGGTCGCTCTCGGCGACGATCGAGGAGGCGCTGTAGGATGCGTGGGGAGGAGGTCCGCTGATGGCGCTGCGTGAGGTGATCCAAGAGATTCGCGACGCGATCGAGGCTGGCGACGCGATCGACGCGAACGAGCAGGAAGCCAAGGCCTGGTTCATCACGCCGATCGTTGAGGCGCTCGGTTGGCGTGGCCGAAGCCGCGTTCGCTTCGAGTACTCGCCCCCCGGAGGTTCGCTGCGGATGGATTACGCCCTGCAGGGACCGGATAAAGCGACCGTCGCGCTGATCGAAGCGAAGGCTCCCGGGCAAGACCTGACCGCCCACGTCACGCAGACGCTCAACTACGCCTTCCACGAAGGCATTCCTCTTTGCGCCTTGACGACAGGTGTCGATTGGTGGCTCTACCTCTCTCTCGACGAAACGAGCGCACCGCACGAGCGCTTCTTCGCCAAGCTCGACATGCGAACCGATCCTGCCGAGGAGATCGAGGACTGCATCCTGTCGTGCTTGGGTTACGACGCCGTAGTGGGAGGATCTGCGCGGGACCGTGCCAAGCGAATGCTTGATGATCGCAGGAACCAAGAGCGTCTTCTCGCCGAAATCCCTCGAGCGTGGAGACGGCTGCTCGATCAGCCGGACGACTTGCTCATCGAGCTTGTGCAAGAGGATGTACGGGCGCATGTTGGCCTGACACCCAACAGAGAACAGATCGCCACATTCCTGCGCAATTCGCTGTCGCGAGCCCAAGCGACTCAATCGCCGACGCCCGTGCCGCCGCCGGTCACGACGGGGCCGGGAACTGGCTCGGGCAGTCCCAACCCACCGTTTCCCGATAAACCACTGACAGGTTTCGCCCTGTGGGGCGTGCGGCACTCTGTCCGTCAATGGAGCGGCCTGTGGCTTGGTGTCGCCGAAGCCGTTTACGACCGCCATTCACATGAGTTCGAGCGTGCCTTTCAGCTTCGCGGACGCACCCGTCAGTACATCACGCCATCACGCGAAGGGCACATCAATGCTCGCCGTATCGGCAATTCGCCGTACTACGCCGATGTCAACCTGAGTGCAGTCCAATGCGTACGCCGCGCAGGGAAGCTCCTGGAACATTTCGGCTACCGGGCGGACGAGCTTGAGATTCTGTATGACTGATGCGCTGCTCGACGGGCTTCAGGCGCACTTTGGGTTTGGGGGGTTTCGGCCGCTACAGCGGGAGGTGATTGAGCACCTGCTGGCGGGCGAGGATGCGCTGGTGCTGATGCCGACGGGCGGCGGGAAGTCGCTCTGCTATCAGCTGCCGGCGCTGATCGGGGATGGGCTGACGCTGGTCGTCTCGCCGCTGATCGCGCTGATGCAGGATCAGGTGCGGTCGCTGCGGGCGAACGGGGCGGAGGCCGATTACCTCAACAGCACGCTTACGTCGCAGGAGGCGTTTCGGGTGGAGCTGAACGTGCGGCACGGGCGCACGCGGCTGCTCTACGTGGCGCCCGAGCGGTTGAACACCGACGCCTTCGGCGGGCTGCTGGCGTCGCGCCCGCCGTCGCTGATCGCGATTGATGAGGCGCACTGCATTTCGCAGTGGGGGCATCAGTTCCGGCCCGATTACCGCCAGCTCGCGCAGCTAACGACGCGGTTTGCGGATGTGCCGGTCGCGGCGCTGACGGCGACGGCGACCGCGCGGGTCGCCGGCGACATCGTGCAGCAGCTCGGCCGCCCGCAGATGAAGACGTTCCGATCGGGGTACAACCGCCCCAATCTGACCTACCGCGTGGTACCGAAAAAGGATTCGACGCGGCGGCTGGTGCAGCTGCTGCGCCGCGATCCGGAGGCCTCGACGATCGTCTATGCGCTGCGGCGGTCGGACACGGAGAAGATCGCGGGGACGCTACAGGAGGCGGGGATTGAGGCGCTCGCCTACCACGCGGGATTGAGCGGAGCGGAGCGGACGGAAGCGCAGGAGCGCTTCGACAACGACGATACCGCCGTGATCTGCGCCACCGTGGCGTTCGGGATGGGCGTGGACAAGCCCGATGTGCGGCGTGTGATTCACCTCGATATGCCGGAGTCGATCGAGACATACTACCAGGAAACGGGGCGGGCGGGGCGCGACGGCGACCCGGCGGAGTGCGTGCTGTTCTATACGCCCGGCGTCTGGCACCAGCGCAAGTATTTCATCGATCAGCTGGAGGACGACGATGAGCGGGAGCGCGCGTTCCAACGGCTGCGGCAGATGATGAATTACTGCGAGTTGAGCTCGTGCCGCCGCGGCGTGCTGCTGCGTTACTTCGGCGATACGCCGCCGGAGGGCGGTTGCGGCGCGTGCGACAACTGCCTGCGGGATGCCGAACCTCCCGAAGTCTGGGAGGAAGACGCGCCGGGCCGGCGGATCGTCGGTCCGAATCTGGAGCGGCAGCGGGGCGCAAGCGCCCCGGAACCCGCGGACGAACCGGAGGACGAAGAGCGAGCGCTGTTCGAGCGGTTGCGCGAGGTGCGCCGCGAGCTGGCGCGCGCGGAGAGTCAGCCCGCCTACATCGTCGCCTCTGATCAGACGCTGCGCGCGCTGGCGCGGGAGCGTCCGCGCACGCGCGACGAGCTGCTGAAGGTTCACGGCTTCGGTCAGCGCAAGGTGGAGCGTTACGGGGCTGAGCTGCTGGCGGCGATCGCCGCCGCCGCTCCGCCGCAGGAAGAAGAAGAGGAACAACAACAGCTCACGCTCGCGCCGCAGCAGAGTCCGGCGGGCGAACGCGGTTCCCAAAGCTGGGAGGAGACGCTGGGTCTGTGGCGCGAGGGCTGCACGATACTGGCGATTGCGGAGCGGCGGATGCTCTCGCCGCAAACGGTGGTATCGCATTTGGGGACGGCGATTCGCAACGGCGAGGCGATTGATTTGAGTGCCGAGTTGCCGTCGGCGGCGCGGCTCAACGAGATCCGCGCGGCGCTGGTGGAGAGCGAGAATATGAGCGCGGCTCACGAGCGGCTGGGCAACCGCTACTCGCGGCTGGAGATCCGCATCGTCCAGCTGCACATGGAGTCGCAGGTGGGAGGCTAGAATGGCGCAGAGGAGGACATCGCCATGCTGACTGCGCGCCAGGTAGCCGACTACTTTCTCGCCCGCGCCGACGAGGCGGGCGAGCCGCTCTCGCTGGGCGAGTTGCAGACGCTCTGCTTCTACGCGCAGGGCTTCCACCTCGGTGTCTGGGCCGAGCCGCTGTTCGGCGACGATGTGCTGGCGTCCGAAGACGGCCCGGTCATTCGGCGGCTCGAGGAGGCGTGCGCGCAACGCAGCGTGCAGGTCTCGGCGTCGGACTGCATGCCGCCCGACCCGAACGGGCGGGCGGTGCGGAAGATCCTCGACGCAACTTATGACGAGCGGCGCTCGATTGCGTCGTCGGAACGGCGCATGCGCAGCGCGAATTCACAGCGCCGAGGCGAGGCGATCCCGCACGAAGAGATCCGAGCCGGGTACTTGGCGTGGGCGCGCGATTGGGTCGGACCGCCGGAGCCGCCCGTTCGCAGCGATGCCGTTCGGCGCATCCTCGCCGACCACGACCTCCAAGAGGGCGCGCGGCGCGGCGAAGCCGATCTGGCCGCCGGACGAGTTCGGCCGCTGGAGTGAGACCGGACCAAGACCGATTCCGCGTCTTCATGACCAGCGCGGCTGATCTGGATGTCGCTGCGCTGGATGTAGGCGATCTCATTCGGTTTTCGCTGGCGCGGTCCGAACTGCGCAACGATCCAACTCCGGCCAATCCGCGCGTCACGGACGCCTCGGGCATTGCGGGCTACGGGCCGGGCTTGTTCGTGATGCTGTCGGAAGGCCTGGCGATCGAGTACCGCTTTCTGGACGAAACCAGACTGGCGCTGCTGTCGGTCCGCGCGAGACCGCTGCTGCCCGAACGCGCAGGTTGATTCTAGGAAGCCGCGGGCACGCCGTTTTCGATGGTGATGCTGCGGTGCAGGCGGGCGGGGATTTTGGGGCCGGGCAGGAGCACGCCCTGGAGATTGCAGGGGTCGGCCGCGGCGATCTCGATGGGCGCGTCTGCCTCCGCTTTGCGGCGCAGGGCGCGCAGCTGGTCGATGGCCTCGGGCAGCGCGAACTGCTCGCCGATCAGGCCCTGGATGAAGCGTCCGCCGCGGATTTCGCCGCGCGCTTCGAGGCGGCGCAGCGCGCGTAGGATGTCGCGCCAGGGCGTTTGCAGTGATTCGCGCGTGGTCAGCTCGCGCGAGAGCACGCCGTAGCGGTGGAGCAGAATCCAGGCGATCGCTTCCGCCTGCTCGTCGGCGGCCTGCGGATCCGGCTCGTCGGCGACGGTCGCCGGCAGCGGCGCCCAGCGGCCGGCGGGGCCTTCGCCGATAAAGACGCCGCCGCCGCCGTAGCGGGGGCGACGCGAACGCCGCCGCCGCGCGTTGGCCGGGCGCGAGAGCTGGCGCAGGCCCTGGAAGCCGTCGGCGTGCGCCAGGCCGGCGGCGATCAGCTCGCGCAGACCGTTTTCGACATCGGTGGCGATCCGCCGCGTGCCGTCGACCAGCTCGTCGAAGAAGAGCGCGCCGCGCTCGCGCAGCAGGCGGTGGATCGCGCCGGCCGCGCCGTTGAGCTGGTCGACCGGGTCCGGTTCGGGCGGCGGCGTGGAGCGCCCGCGGGCGGCGGGCGGGGGCGCGGCGCGGCGGGCAGCGGCGAGCAGGGTTGCGAAATCGCGCCGCAGCGCGAGCGTGATCGGCGTGGCGCGCGAGGGCGAGGCGGCGCCGTTGCGTTTGCCGTTGGTCGGCGGGCGCGGGGTGAGGCGGGCCCAGGTCGCCTCGCCGGCCAGGCAGAGCTCGTCAAGCCAGGCTTCGCGGTAGTCGCGCACGCGGCGGGCGAGCAGGTCGCGCTCCCAGGCGGCGGCCGGCGCTTCGAAGCCCTGCAGCCGCCGGACGACGGCGCGCACGCCGGCCTTGCCGCTCAGCTGCGTCTCGGGCGTGAGATGCTGCCAGCGCAGCAGGAAGCGCAGGTAGTGCTGCGCGGTGGCCGGCTCGATTTCGGCGCGCAGGCGGCTGATCGTGTAGCGGTGGATGCGCGCGAGCAAGCGGCGGTCGCAGTACTCCTGCGGGGCGGCGTCGCTGTTTTGGCCGTTTTGGCTGTTTTGGCTCAGCTGGGGCGAGAACTGGCCGCGCATGATTTCGCCGGTCGCTTCCAGCTGGCGCAGGCCGTACTCGACGTCTTCGGGGGAGAGTCCGCAGCGGCGGCCCAGCGCGTCGGCGGTGATTGGGCCGACGACCTCCATATGCCCGCGTGCGAGGCGCACGCGCGCTTCCTCGCGGTCGGCGACGGAGATCGCCGCGCCGTCGGGCAGCTCGGGCGCGGGGGCGATCTCAGCGTCGGGGAAGAGCAGGCCGATCGAGGGCAGCTGCTCGGCGGCGAAGCAGACGGCGCGCTCGCCCAGCACCGTGCGGCTGGCGCGGGCGGCACGGCCGGCGGCGATCAGCTCGTCCAGCAGCTCCGGCGGCGCGGGCAGGCAATCGACGCTGAGCGCGACGAGGCTGAGCAGCAGGTCGTGCAGCTCCTCGGCGTCGCGGACCGGCGGCGCGGCTTCCTCGCGCACGCGATCGATTGCGTCGGCGTCGAGTTGGCCGAGGTCGCGTTGATGCTCCGGCAGGGTGCGGCGGGTCATCACGGCGCGCGCGCGGCGCTCTTCGAGCGGCGCGTCGTCGAGGAAGCCGAAGGGGTTGACGTTGAGGATGCCCTGCGCCATCGGCGAGGGGGTGACGGTGTCGCGCGCATGCAGGCGGATCTCGCCGGCTTCGACGCGGTCCAGAATGTGCTTGAGCCCCTCGGTGTCGACTGCCTCGTGCAGGCAATCGTCCATCGTTTGCGCAATCAGCGGGTGGTCGGGCACTTCAAGCGGGCCGGAAAGGTTTTCCTGGCAGCCGACCTGGGCGGGGAAGACGGCGGCGAGCAGGTCGTCGGCGATCATGCGCTGGAGGTTGGGCGGCACCTGCTTGCCGCCGCGGCGGCGGGGCACGGCCAGCGCACGGGTCGCCGCCCAGCGCCAGCGGGTGTTCCAGAACGGCGCGTAGAGCACGGCCTGGCGCAGCGACTGCTCGACATTGGCCGATTTGAGGTATTCGAACGCTTCGTCGAGCGGGAACGACTGCGACGGCCCGAGGGAGAGGATCACGGCTTCTTCGTTGGCGGCGGCCTGCAGCTCGAAGTCGAAGCGCACG
Source organism: Dehalococcoidia bacterium (assembly GCA_965243125.1). Classification (GTDB taxonomy): domain Bacteria; phylum Chloroflexota; class Dehalococcoidia; order Bin125; family Bin125; genus CATQGW01. The sequence continues at coordinate 203,964 of OZ251529.1, forward strand.
CAGAAGCGTTTGCGCAAGGCGAGCCCCCAGGCGCGGTTGATGCCCGAGCCGAACGGCGCGTGGACGACCAGCTGCTGGCCGCCCGACTCGTCGAAGAAGCGCTCGAAAACGACATCGGTGTCGGAGGGCATGATGCCCAGCGCGTCCTGTGTCGCGCCGAGGTATTCGAGCAGTTGCTCGGCGGCACCGGCGTTCATCCTGCAGCCGCGCTGCAGCTGGGCGCTCGCCGTTTCCAGATCGTCGAGCCGGGCGGCGACGTCGCGGCGCAGCGCGCCGACGGCGGTGGAGAGCTCGATGCTGCGGCCCGGCGCTTCGCCGAGCCAGAAGGGGATGGTGGGCGGCGCGCCGTGCGCGTCCTCGACGCGGACCACGCCCTTGCCTTCGACGCGGCGAATCCGCCACGAGGTGGTGCCGAGCAGGAAGATGTCGCCGGCCTGGCTTTCGATGGCGAAATCCTCGTTGACGGTGCCGACGAACGCGCCCTCCGGCTCCTTGACGACGCGGAAGTCGCCCGTTTCGGGGATTACGCCGCCGTTGAGCAGCGCGGTGAGCCGCGCTGAGCGGCGCGGGCGCAGCATGCCGTTGATCCGGTCGCGGTGAATTAAGGGATGCGAGCGTCCGCCGCCCTCGCCGACGCCGTTGGCCAGCATCTCCAGCGTTTCCGCGTAGGTCTCGCGCGGCAGTTCGCGGAACGGCGCGGCGCGGGTGAAGATGCGGTAGAGCTCGTGCTCGTCGGTCGGTTCGGCCGCCACTTCCGCGACGACCTGCTGGGCGAGCACCTCGATCGGCGCCTGCGGCTGGCGAATGCGGTCCAGATCGCCTTGGCCAACGGCGCGGACCATCGCGGCGCACTCGATCAGTTCGTCGAGCGCGGTGGGGAAGAGTGCGCCGTGCGGGGTGCGGCCCAGCGCGTGCCCGGAGCGTCCGACGCGCTGGAGGAAGGTGCCGATCCGACGCGGCGAGCCGATCTGGCAGACCAGGTCGATCGTGCCGATGTCGATGCCCAGCTCCAGCGAGGCGGTGGCGACGACGGCGCGCAGATCGCCCGACTTGAGCCGCTGCTCCATTTGGTGGCGGCGCTCCTTGGCCAGGCTGCCGTGGTGGCTGGCGACATGTTCCTTGCCGACTCGCTCGGTGAGGCGGTGCGCGACGCGCTCGGCGAGCGCGCGGGTGTTGACGAAGATCAGCGTCGTGCGGTGCTGCTCGATCAGCTCGCCCAGGCGGTCGTAGATGCTGTCCCAGAGATCGTGGGTGGGGATCGCGGCGAGCGGCACATCGGTTGTTTCAACCCAGAGCTGCAGCTCGCGCTGGTGGCCGAGGTCCAGAATTTGGCAGTCCAGCGGACGCCCGCTGTCGTCCAGGCCGGTCAGGAAGGCGGCGATCTGGTCCATCGGCTTCTGCGTGGCGGAGAGGCCGACGCGCACCGGTCGCCGCTCGGCGACGCGATCCAGCCGCGCCAGCGAAAGCGCCAGGTGGCTGCCGCGCTTGTCGCGCACCATCGCGTGGATTTCATCGACGATCACCGTCTGTACGGTGCGCAGCGTCTCGCGGCTGCGCTCGGCGGTGAGCATCAGGTAGAGCGATTCGGGCGTGGTGATCAGAATGTGCGGGGGGCGCTTGACGATCGCCTGGCGCTCCGCGGCCGGGGTGTCGCCGGTGCGCACGGCGGTGCGGATGCGAGGCATCGGCGCGCCGCCCAAGCCGCCTAAGGCGCTCGCCTCGGCCCGTTCCCGCGCCAGTTCGGCGATCTCACGCAGCGGCTCTTCGAGGTTGCGCTGGATGTCGTTGGAGAGCGCCTTGAGCGGCGAGACGTAGAGCACGCGCGTCTCGTCGGGCAGCTCGCCCTGCTGCTGCCCAAGCCGCACCAGGTCGTCGATCGCGGTGAGGAACGCGGTCAGCGTTTTGCCCGAGCCGGTCGGGGCGGCCAGCAGGGTGTCGCGGCGCGTGCGGATCGCCGGCCAGCCGGCGGCCTGCGCGTCGGTCGGGCCGTCGAAGCGCGCGCGGAACCAGTCCCGCACCAGCGGGTGGAAGTCGGTCGGCGCATCGGCCGGGGCGTCGGTATCGGCTGCGGCGGTGGTCATATGTTCGGGAGCCTAGCGTATCCCGCGGGCGTTCTAGAGTAGTGGTCCACCGTCGTTCGCTGCGCTTGCGCACGGCGCAGCAGCGCGCCGGTAGAATATGCGTGCGACGGCAACGCCGGATCAACGCTATCAGGAGGCGTCGTGAATCTCCGCAACCGCACGATCTACATCGGCGACAACCTGCCGCGGCTCAAGGGCATCGACAGCGAGAGCGTCGATCTGATCTACCTCGACCCGCCGTTCAACAGCCGCGGCGAATATCAGTGGCCGATCGGCACGGAGGATCCTCGCGCCGCCGGCGTGGAAGTGGCGGACGACGCCGACCTGACCGACGCGGATCTCGAGCGGTTGATCGACGCCGCGGGCCAGACGACATTCAAAGACGCCTTCACGCTCGACGACCTCGACACCAGCCTGCTCCAGGAGTTGCTCGACAACGGCGAGCCGGTCGGCTACGTGATCGCCGCCGCAGGCGCGGTGATCGGCTCCGGCACGCAGGCTTATCTCACCTTCATGTGGGAGCGGCTGATCGAGATGCGGCGTATCCTCAAGTCCACCGGCAGCATCTATCTGCACTGCGACGACACGGAGGGTGCGTGGCTGCGCGTGCTGATGGACGCCGTCTTCGGGCGCGAGAACTTCCGCAACGAGATCACCTGGCGGCGGACGAGCGCGCACAAGAACCAGCGCAAGTTCGGCCGGATCACCGACACGCTGATCTTCTACGCGATGTCCGACGAGGCAGTATTCGATAGCGACGGAGCGGCGCGCACTCTGGACCGCAGCTACGTCGCCAAGGAATACAATCGCGGCCGCGACGACCCGCGAGGCCGTTGGCGCAGAAGCGATCTCACAGGCGCAGGGTTGACCAGTGGTGAGAGCGGTGAGGCGTGGGGCGGCTACGACCCGAGCGAAATCGGACGCCATTGGTCCGTGCCGCGAGCGGATGGCAGCGGCGATTACGCCGACTGGATCGCGGAAAACGTGATCGGCGGATACGAGACGATCGAAGGCGTGCATGCCCGTCTCGACGCCCTGGATGCGCACGACCTGATCCACTGGGCCTCAGGTGGAGAACCCGAACTCAAACATTATCTGGCCGCGACCGAGGGCCAGGCGCCTGGCACGATCTGGACCGACATCAGCCCGGTCGTCGCTGGTTCCAAGGAGTGGCAACCCTGGAATACTCAGAAGCCCGTCGCCTTGCTGGAGCGGGTGATCGCCGCATCCTCCAAGAGAGGCGACATGGTGCTCGACCCGTTCTGCGGCTGCGCCACGGCTTGTGTCGCGGCGGAGAGGCTGGAACGCCAGTGGGTCGGCATCGATCGATCTCCGCGCGCGGGACTACTCATACGTAAGCGCTTGCGCGAACAAGACGAAGGCATTGCGCTGTGGGCACACAACGTCAAGGTTACACGGGTTGTCCCGGTGCGCACCGACGGCGAGCCGCAGTTGTCACGAGCGCAACTCAAGTCGCTCCTCTTTGAGCGGCAGAAGGCAAGCGACGAAAATCTGGCAACTTGCGCTGCCGCGGCATACGGGTGTTCGCACCTCCTCCCCATCGAACTGCTGCAACTGGATCGCTTGCGTCCCGGAAGTCGAGGCGGCGAATACACTCTCGCCAACACCCAGCTACTCTGCGCCCGCTGCAACCGAGCCAAGGGCAAGCGCGACATGGCCTACCTGGCCGAGCGCCTCGCGGCACTGCAAGCGTGATGGAGGCGTCGTGAATCTCCGCAACCGCACGATCTACATCGGCGACAACCTGCCGCGGCTCAAGGGCATCGACAGCGAGAGCGTCGATCTGATCTACCTCGACCCGCCGTTCAACAGCCGCGGCGAGTACCAGTGGCCGATCGGCGCGGAGGACCCCGCGTGGGCCGATCAGCCCGGCGGCTCCGGCGATCTCGACGATGCCGCGCTGGAGGAGCTGATCGCCGCCAACGGCAGCGAGGCGTTCAAGGATGCCTTCACGCTCGACGACCTGGATGAAGCGACGCTGCGGCGGCTGTTGGAGGACGGCGAGCCCGCCGGCTACGTGATCGCCGCGGCCGGACAAGCGGTCGGCCCGGGCACGCAGGCGTATCTCACGTTTATGTGGGAGCGGCTGGTCGAGATGCACCGCATCCTGAAGCCCACCGGCAGCATCTGGCTGCACTGCGATCCGACGGAGGGCGGCTGGCTCCAGGCGCTGATGGACGCGGTGTTCGGCAGAGAGCGCTTTCGCAACCAGATCATCTGGCACTACTACAACAAGTTCGCGCGCGGCACGCGGGTGTTCGCGCGGAACTTCGACATATTGTTCTTTTACGAAAAGTCTCCGAGCGCCACCTTCAACCCGCTACGGGAAGAGCGCGAGGAGCCGGTGCGCCAACTGGTCCGCGAAAGCGTGGACGGCGTGCTGCGCAACAAGCGCGACGAGGACGGCAACCTGATGTATCAGGTCGTCGCCGACCGCAAGGTGGACGCGGTCTGGCGCATTCCGACCGTCGTGCCGGCTTCCAAAGAGTACATGGATTGGGATACGCAGAAGCCGCTCGCGCTGCTGGAGCGGATCGTGGCCGCCTGCTCCAACGAAGGGGATCTGGTGCTCGATCCGTTCTGCGGCTGCGCCACGGCCTGCGTCGCGGCGGAGCGGCTGCACCGCCAGTGGGTCGGGATGGATCGCTCACCGCGCGCGGGCATGCTGGTGCGCAAACGTTTGCGCGAACAGGATGAGGGGATCGCGATCTGGGCTCACGATGTACAGGTCACCCGCGCCGTCCCGGTCAGGACCGACGACAACGGCGAGCCGCCGCTGGCCAAGGCAGAACTCAAGCGCATTCTGTTCGAGCGCCAACAGGTCGGCGACGACGGTCTCGCAGCCTGCGCCGCCGCTGAACTCGGCTGTCCGCACGTGCTTCCCATCAAACTGCTCGAACTCGATCGCCTCCGGCCCGGCTCCGTCGGCGGCGAATACACTCTCGCCAACACGCAGCTGCTCTGCGGCTGGTGCAACCGAGCCAAAGGCAAGCGCGACATGGCCTATCTCGCCGAGCGCCTGGCTGCACTGAACACGTAAAGGAGACCCACCATGCCCATCAACTGGCCGGCCGTGTACGACGAGGCGCTTTCGCTGTTCGTCGAGTATCTGCGGATCGACACGTCGAACCCGCCGGGCAACGAGGCTCCCGCCGCCCGTTGGCTGGGGGCGATCCTCGAAGCGGAGGGGATCGAGACGGAGTACGTCGAAATCCAGCCCAACCGCGAGGCGGTGTTCGCCTGGCTGCGCGGCGACGGCTCGAAGCGGCCGATGATGCTCTGCAACCACACCGATGTGGTGCCCGTCGAGGAGGCGTATTGGACCAAGCCGGCCTTTGAGGGCGTGATCGAGGACGGCAAGGTCTACGGGCGCGGCGCGGTCGACATGAAGGGCTGCGGCATCATGCATCTGCTGACAATGCTGCTGCTCAAGCGCGAGGGGGCCGCGCTCAAGCGCGACCTCGTCTTCTGCGGCGTGCCCGATGAGGAGGCGGGCTCGGTCTGGGGGATGGACTGGCTGTGCAAGAACCGCCCCGACCTCGTCGATGTGGAGTTCGAGCTCTCCGAGGGCGGCTCCGGCTCCACCCAGCTGCTGGGCGAGGAAGCGAACATCTTCTCCGTGGCCACCAACGAGAAGGACATCTGCTGGCTGCGGCTGACGTCGGTGGGCACGCCGGGGCACGGCAGCCGCCCGCACTACGACAACTCCGCCGTCCACCTCGTCAACGCGCTTTCGCGGCTCGCGGCCTGGGAGCGCGGCGTCACCATCACGCCCGAAACGCGCGTCTGGCTGGATCGCCTCGCCGCCGAGGGGCACATCCCCCAAGTCGAGAGCGAAGAGCAGCTGGAGGGGCTGGTCAAGGAACACCCCGGCGCGCACGCGATGTTCCTCAACACGCTCAACGTGACGATGATCAACGCCGGGATCAAGGCCAACGTGATCCCGGCCAAGAGCGAGGCGACGATCGACTGCCGGCTGCTGCCCGGCCAGGACCGCGAAGACTGGCGGCAGCAGGTGATCGGGGTGATCGACGACGACCGGATTACGGTCGAATTCTCCGATTGGGGCCAGGACCAGCCGGTCTCGGTGGATTGGGACACCGAGCTCTACCGCACGATTGAGACGGTCGTCACCGAAGCCGTTGAGGACGCCACGGTCGTGCCCGGCGTCTGCGTGGGCGGCACCGACAACCGCTTCCTGCGCCAGCAGGGGATTCCGGCCTACGGCTTCATCCCCGTGTTGCTCAGCCCCGAAGAGGCGGCCGGCTTCCACGGCAACGATGAGCACCTGACCATCGAAAACCTCAACATGGGCGTCGAGCTCACCCACGAAATCGTGCGCCGCATGGCGACCTGAAACTCCCGAATGCTCAGCAGCGGAGACTTCGCGCCGTTACTGGAGTTTGGAGTAGGGCAGCGGGTTGAGGAAGTAGATCGACTCCTCGGGGGCGTGCTCGCGGAGCGGTTCGATGATCTCGCGGAGCGGGTCGCCGGCGCGGTACTCCAGCATGCCCGATGCGCCGCCGGGCATGATCCACAAATCCGTCAGCTCCCCCGTCCGCCCAATCCGCGTCGCATACGCCGTGACCAGCTGGAGCGCGCCCGACGGCTCCAGCGTGTCGACCAGATTGCCGATTTGGTCAATCGCCGGCAGCAGCCCGCCCGTCGCCGTTTGCAGCACCGCCAGCATGTACTGGCGCGGCTGCTCGGGTTGGGCGCTCAGCGCGGCTTCCAGGCGCTCCTCCGTGCCGTATGACACGCGGTTGGCGAACTTGGTGGTCTCCTCGATCTCCAGCTCGCCGCGCAGCTTCTCCACTGCGGACCAGAGCGCGGTGTCCTTGCCCAGCGAGTTCAGGGCGCGCTCGGCGTGCGCCATGTCCTCGTAGCGGTGGATGCTGAGGTCCCAGCCCATCTCTCCGCCGGTCACCTTCCACGCGCCGATCAGATCGATCCCGTGCCGATCCATCGCGGGCACGACGGTGTCGGCGTAGAAATCGACGAACAGGTCGAAGGCGGTGTTGGTGATCGGGGTGATGCGGTGTCGGACTTCGAGGAACACGGACATGGCGGCCTCCGCTCGGAATGGGTGCGTCGGCGTGCAGGCTAGCGGGTCCGTTGCGGGCGCGTCGGCTCAGAGTTCGAGCGCGAGCGCGGCCATGAACTCGCGGGTGCGGCGGCGCTCGTCGGCGTCCGCGCCGTCGCAGGCGGCGTAGAAGTCGGTCACGCCGACATCGCGCCAGCGGCGCAGCTCGCGCTCCACCTCTTCCTCCGAGCCCACAATCGCGAGGTCGGCCGGGCCCTGCCCGCCGGAGCCTTGAATCACGCGCTGGTAGCTGGGCAGCGTGTTGTACATCGCAAACGCGCGGCCGATTCGCTCGCGCGCCCGCTCAGTGTCGGGCGTGACCGCGACCGGCACGCCGGCGATCACGCGCGGCTGAGGTTTGCCTTCCGCCCGCGCGGCGGCGCCCATTTCCGGGATGACGACGTCCTCGATCCACTTGGCCCCCGCGAGCCAGAGCGCCGTGCCGTCGGCCAGGCGGCCGGTGACGCGCAGCATCTGCGGGCCCAGCGCGGCGACGATCACGCTGATCGGCTGCGCGTCGGCGAACTCCAGCTGCGAATGGACGCGGAAGTGCTCGCCCTCGAAATCGACCTGCTCGCCGCGCAGCAGCGGCTGGAGCACGGTCAGGTATTCGCGCATGTGCCCGACCGGGCGCGAGAAATCGAGCCCCCAGGAGCTCTCGATCACGACCTGGTGCGACAGCCCCAGCCCGAGCGTGAAGCGCCCGCCGGCGGCGATCTGGGTGGCCAGCGCCTGCTGCGCCATTGGCACGGGGTGCCGCGTGTAGGTGGGGACGACGTAGGTGCCGAGCTCGATTCGTTCCGTGCGCGGCCCGGCCAGGGCCAGCACGGTCATCGCGTCGTGCCCCATGCTGGGCAGCCAGGCGCCGGCGAAGCCGTCGGCCTCGATCTGCCCGATCGAGTCGAGTTTGTCGTTGAGCGTGGTTCCGAGCGGGTTGGTGATGATACGCATGCCCCGATGGTAGCGCCGCCCTGCCTGCTGTGTTGTCCGCTGCGTCGCTGGTCCCGTTTCCGCTAGCCTGAGTGCGCCGAAATCGACGACAAACGCATCGGAAAGGCGGCGCAATGGCTTCCCAGGAACTGCAAAAGGTGCTCGAGCTGATGGCGGCGAACCGCGATCCGAACGCGCTGGATCCGAGCGCCGGCATCGAGGCGCTGCGCGAGCGGATGAACGCCAACATGGGCTTCCCCGCGACCGATGCCGCGACGGTCGTCGATGTCGACGCCAACGGCGTGCCCGCCGAGTGGGTGACGGTCGCCGAGTCGGACCCGGCGCGGCGGATCGTCTACGTCCACGGCGGCGGCTACGTGATTGGCACGCGGGCGACGCACCGGCGGCTCTGCGAGGAGATCGCGCGCGCCGCCGGGGCGGCAGTGCTCAATCTCGATTACCGGCTCGCGCCCGAGCACCCCTTCCCGGCGGCGGTGGACGACGCGGTTGCCGGGTTGCAGTTCGCGCAGGCCAACGGGCCGGACGGGGCGGGCGCGCCCGATGCGGTGTTCGTGGGCGGCGACTCGGCCGGCGGCGGGCTGACGCTGGCGACGCTGTTGGCCGCGCGCGAGCGCGGCGTGCCGCTGCCCGACGGCGGCATCTGCATCTCGGCCTGGACCGACCTCGCGATCACGGGCGAGACCTACGAAACGCGCGCCGAGCAGGACCCGATGATCAGCAAGGACGGCGGCATCGACGGGATGGCCGCGATGTACCTGGGCGGGGCCGACGCGCAGACGCCGCTCGCCTCGCCGCTCTACGCCGACTACGCCGGGTTGCCGCCGCTGCTGATGCAGGTCGGCGATCACGAGGTGCTGCTCTCCGACACGACCCGCGCCGCCGAAAAGGCGCGCGCCGCGGGCGTGGAGGTCACGGAGGAAGTCTGGGATGAGATGTTCCATGTCTGGCACATGTTCTCGCCGATGCTGCCCGAGGGTCAGCAGGCCATCAACCGCATCGGCGAGTGGGTGCGCCAGCACGCCCCTGTTCCCGCCTGAGCCGAACGAGCCGCGCGACCACCCATTGTGCGCCAAGCAGGAGTCGACGATGCCCTCAGCCGAGTACCAAGAAGTCGTCCAGGCGATGCGCGAGGCCGCGGGCGCCATGCTCATCTCCGATATGAGCATCGAAGACCTGCGCGCCGCCATCGAGCAGAACGCATTTCCGCTCGACGACGACACCAGCGCCACGCCGGCCGACGCGGCCGGCGTGCCCGGCGAGTGGATTATCCAGCCCGAATCCGACCCTGGACGGCGCGTGCTCTACGTCCACGGCGGCGGCTACGTGATGGGCTCGCTCGACTCCCACCGACGCCTGTGCGCCGACATCGCCCGGGCGGGCAGCTGCGCCGTGCTCAATCTCGACTACCGCCTCGCCCCCGAGTACCCGTTCCCCGCCGCGCTCGACGACGCGCTCGTCGGCCTCGAGTATATCTGGGCGAACGACCCCGACGGACCCGCCGAAGCCGACGTCGTGTTCGTCGCCGGCGATTCGGCGGGAGGCGGACTGACGTTAGCGACACTGCTGGCGGCGCGCGATCGTGGATTGCGTCAGGCCAGCGGCGGCATCGGTCTTTCGCCCTGGACCGACCTGGCCGCGACGCCCGAAGAGTTGGCGCCCCTCGGGCTGGACGATCCCACTGTGCCCGACAACCGGGTCGCGATTCAGGCGTCGCAGGAATGGGCCGCGGTCTACGCCGCCGACGCGGACCGCAAGGATCCGCTGCTCTCACCAGTCTTCGCCGATTACAGCGGCATCCCGCCGCTGCTGCTACAGGTCGGCTCGGTCGAAATGATCTGCCGCGATACGACGCGCGTCGCCGAACGCGCCCGCGCCGCCGGCGTTGATGTGACGGAAGAGATCTGGGACGACATGTTCCACGTCTGGCAGGCGTTCGCCCCGATGCTGCCCGAAGGGCAAGAGGCGATTGAGCGGATCGGGGAGTGGATGCGCCAGCACGCGGGGTAGGCGATTCGTCGCTACCGGAGGTGGACGATTTCCACGCCGCCCCAGCGGTGTTGGAAGTACTCGGCTGCGAGCCGCCGATGGCAGCGGTGGGGCTCCGCCTCGCTGCAAAGCAGCACGCCGTCGGCCAGCAGCGCGGGATCGAGCGCGGCCGCGCGCCGCGAGTCGAGCAGCGAAACATATCGCTGCTCATACGCGGACCACGACAGGCCGTACTTGCGGTAGTCGTCGAGCAGCTCGGCGGTCGGCGCGAGTTCGGGCGCATACACGTAGTCCATCGCGCAGATGCGACGCAGAAAGAAGGCGAGATCGCCGCCTGTCTTTCCGGCCTTGGCGAAGCCGGCCAGCTGCGACGAGTTATGAATGCGCACGTCGATCACGCGCTTGGCCCCGCTCGGCTCCAGCGCCTCTTCAAAGAAGCGCGCAGCGGACTTTTTGGTGAAGCCGATCGTGTAAATCTTCACGCCGATTCCCGCCGTTCGGAGGCATCCGTCGTTCGGACGTATGCGATGCGCCGCTCCTGTTCGGCCAGCGCCGCCGCGCGGCGCTGCTCGTCGCTTCGGAACATATCAGGCTGACCAAGATCGTGGAGCTCGAGCAGACGTCGTACGAGCACCTGCTGCGACTCGAGCTCGCCGTCGGGATGCAGAATGTGCGACACATTGACGCCGAGCCGCTCAAGCTGCGGAGCGAGCAGGATCGAGCGGTGGCAGTTGACCGGATCCTGTTCGGCGCACATCAGCGCCAGCCGATGCAGCTGTGCGCCCTTCACGACTCGCCGCAATCCCTGCCGGAATTGCTCCGTCGCGGCGAGGCGGGCATAGACGACTCGTCCGCCCTCGTAGCAGGACGGATCATCGCTGCGCACGCCGAGCTCGCCGCCGAGATAGCTGTAGGCGATGCCATGCTCCTTGAGCGTGGCGGCGACGGCGCTGCGGTTAAACTGCGGAGACCACTCGCTGTACGGCGTTGAGCGCACGTCGACCACCGCCGTCACTTCATGTCCGCGCAACAGCTCGACCAGCTGAAGTTCGGAGCGGTTGGAGTGTCCGACGGTGAGCACTTCGAGCGCCGTCATTTGTAGCGCTCCCGTTCGATGATGCCGGCGATCAGTTTGTAGCAGCGTCCTCCGAACGGTTCGCTCAGACTGATGGTCAGCAGGCATTCGCCGAGGCTGTACTCACCGGCGGGACGCGGTTGATATTCGGCTTCGTATGCCGAATCGGTCACGGCGAGTCGGTACTCGTGAGCGCCGAGCGTGAAACATCCGTCGAGTCGATCATGCGCCGAACTGCGCACGACATCGAACCGTAGCCCTTGCACGCAAACGAAACGCAGCGACGTTTTGAAGCGGCGGATGCGAGACGCGAGGATGCAGTTGTTGAGGCCGTAGGCGGTATCGGACGTCGAGTCGTTGCTCCAGAGCGGGTCGTCGCCCTCGGTCAACTCGACAAGCCTGCGCCAGGGAACGCGGCCGAGCCGCTCCCAGGGTTTGGCGCGATCCAGCCACCAGTTCTCCTGCTGGTGGTCGCGCCGGCGTTCGCGTTCGATCAGGCTGAGCTCGATCGCGTCGCCCAGCTCCGGCTCGCGGCCGTTCGCGTAGCAGCGCTCAGGGCGCGCCACCGCGCCGTTCGAGCCGCCCACGGGCCGCAGCCAGCCGCCGAAACCGTTGCCGATGATCTCGCGGCCCGCCACGCAGCGCGCGCCGCCCTTCCTCGAGTTGGCCAGGCACACCATCCGCTTGGTCTCGGGCATCGCCAGGCCCCCTTTGAGCGTTGTTGGCGCGCAGCATAGCGAGCGCGGCTTGACAGCGTGCGCCGTATGAGCGCATAATGGGCCTGCGGGCGCGCAGCCCGCCAATCCTCCCCGCCGTCCGGCGCGCAGCGCCCTTCTGGCGGGGCTTACACCGCACTGCATCATGATGCCCCGCCAATGCGGGGCATCCGTGTAGAAGGACGCCGACAGTGCCGGAGCGAGTCGTCCTCTTCGTTGATTACCAGAACGTCTACAGCAGCGCCCGGCGGGCGTTCCATGCCAACTCCGGCCCCGGACGTCTCGGACAGACATGGCCGCTTGCGATGGGAGAGCTGATCTGCGCCAAAGCTCAACCGCCGGGTAATCGGCTATTGGAGCAGGTGCGCGTCTATCGCGGCGTGCCGTCGCCCCGCCAGGATCGCACGGGCAGTGCCGCCAGCCGCCGGCAGATGGACGCGTGGCGGACGGATGCGCGAGTTGAGGTTTTTCCACATACGCTGATGCGCTCCCCCGACGGCTCCTTGCGTGAGAAAGGCGTTGATGTCCACCTCGCCGCAGACCTGGTCGATCGCGCGCATCGCGGCTTGTTCGATGTCGCGATCATCTTCTCACTCGACACCGATTTCGAACCGGCGATTGAGATCGCGCGCAACCTCGGCGTTGTCGTTGAAGTTGCGGCCTGGCGTTCCGATCGGCAGCGGACAGATCGCCGCTTGGTCCGCAATAAGAACATTTGGTGCCACTGGCTCAATAACGACGACTACCGTCGCGTCCGCGACCTCACCTCGTACGTCGAACTGCAACCTCGCTAAGGCCAAAACAGCTTCTGGGCGGCCTTGCGCAGCTCGGCGCGGAAGTCGGGGTGGGCTACCGAGATGAGCTCTTCGGCGCGCTGGCGGACCGTTTTGCCCAGCAGGCGCGCGATGCCGTGCTCGGTAACCACAGTATCGGCGATGTCGCGGGGGACCGTTACGATCTGGCCCGGATCGAACTGCGGCATGATTGTTGAGATCGCACCGTCGCGCGAGGTTGAGGGGAGGACTGCGACGTAGCGGCCTTTGGGGGCGAGGTAAGCGCCCATCGCAAAGGCCAGGTGACCGCCGACGCCGGCGTAGACGCGCGGGCCGATCGTATGCACGCCGAACTGCCCGGAGAGGTCCGCTGTCAGCGCTCCGTTGATCGCGACGATCCGCTCGTTGCGCGCGATCTGGCGCGGGTCCAGCAGGTACTCGATTCCGTACGTCTCGAACGCGGGATTGCGATGCACCACCGCGTGCTCGTCGGGCGTATTGCCGATCACGGTGGCGACGAACTTGTCGGGGTGCGTATCGGAGTATTTGCCGGTAATCACGCCGCGCTCAACCAGCGGTACCAGGCCCTCCACGGTGAGCTCCGCGAAATACGACAGGTTCTCCCGCTCGTCGAACGCACCCAGACGCGGCAGCGCGCCCGTGTGCGAACCCACGCCCACCTGGATCGTGTCGCCGTCCTGCACCAGCTCCGAGACATGATGCGCGATCCCCTGATCCACATCGGTGGGCGGCGGGTGTTCCAGATTCACCACCACCGGCGTATCGGCCGGCACGAAATGGTCGATCTCTGAGACGTGCAGCCATGAGTCGCCGAACGTCTCGATCACGTTCGGGTTGACCTCCGCGATCACCTTCTTCGCGCGCTTGGCCGAGCTGACCCCGTCCCAGACGCTGCCGCCCAGCGACACGTAGCCCGCCTCGTTGGGCTGCGAGACGCGGATTTGCAACACATCCACCGGCCAGGCCTCGTCTTCGCGCCCCGCGTCCCACGCTTTGTGGATGCCGACCAGCCAGTAGGGGTGGTAGTCGGCGATCCGCGCGTTGATCGCCTCGCGGTCGAAGAGGGTGCCGAACTGCGGCGCGAGGTGGAAGGCCTGCATGTGTTCCTCGGTGAACCAGCCCGCGTCGGGGATGATCACCGCCCGCACCTCGACGCCCTCCAGCTCGTCCTTGCGCGCCGCCAGCGCCTCCAGGATCGGCAGCGAGGCGTGGCCCGGCGGCATCCAGAGGTGATCGCCCGACTCGAACTGCCGCGCCGCATCCTCGGGCGCGCAGAGCCGCCGCGCGTAGGCCTCGCGCCAGTCAATCGTCGGATCAAAGCGGCCCATCGCGCCCTCCTGCGGCTAGACTGCCGATATCGGCGGAGTATAGGCAGCGGCGGCGTTCGCCGCTGCGGGAGGAGCGCAGCATGGCCAGCGACGGACGAATGGACTTCGGCATCTTCATGGCGCCCTTCCACCGCGTGGGCGAAAACCCCTCGCTGGCGATGCACCGCGACCTCGAGCTGCTCGAATGGCTCGACCAGCTCGGCTACGACGAGGCCTGGATCGGCGAGCACCACAGCGCCGGCTGGGAGCTGATCGCCTCGCCGGAGGTCTTCATCGCCGCCGCCGCCGAGCGCACCCGCAACATTCGGCTCGGCACGGGCGTCGTCAGCCTGCCCTACCACCACCCGCTGATGGTCGTCGACCGCATCATCCAGCTGGATCACATGACGCGCGGGCGGGCGATGATGGGCGTCGGCCCCGGCGCGCTCTCCTCGGATGCGGCGATGATGGGCATCGACCCGCTCACCCAGCGCAACCGCATGGATGAGTCGCTCGAAGCGATCCACGCCCTGCTCAAGCAGGACGCGCCGGTGAACATGAAGACCGACTGGTTTGAGCTGGTCAACGCGCGGCTCCAGGTCTCGCCCTACACCAAGCCGCATTTCGAGATGGCAGTGGCCAGCACCGTCTCCCCCGCCGGACGTCAGGTTGCGGGCAAGTACGGGATAGGGATGCTGAGCATCGGCGTCTACCTGCCCGGCGGGCGCAGCAATCTCGAAGGGCAGTGGGTAGAGGTCGAGGAAGCCGCCGAGCGCCACGGCACGGTGGTAGACCGCAACAAGTGGCGGATGGTGATCCCGATGTACATCGCGGAGACGCGCGAGCGGGCCTTCGCCGAATGCCGCGAGGGTTGGCGCGCCTGGCAGCTGGACTACTTCCGCGACACGCTCGGCGCGGTGCTGCCCGGCTCCGCCGAGACGCCCGAGGGCGCGGTCGAGACGGGCGGCGCGATCATCGGCACGCCCGACGACGCGATCGCGGTGATCGAGGGCTTGCAGGAGAACTCGGGCGGCTTCGGCGGGTTGATGATGCTCGCGCACGAGTGGGCCGACCGCGAGGGCATCCGGCGCTCCTACGAGCTCTTCGCCCGCTACGTCGCGCCGCGCTTCCAGTCGCAGCTCGAGTCCGTTCGCGGCACCCAGCAGTGGGTGGCCTCGGGGGGCGGCGCGGTCTCGTTCAGCCGCAACGACATTCTGGCCAAAGCCTTCCGCGACGCCGGCCAAGATGTGCCCGACTTCCTCCAGGAAGCGGTCCAAGCGGAGCCGCAGCACGCGGCTGATTAGGGCCTGTTCACACTTCCCCCACACCCACCGCTCCACCTTCGGCACACTCACCGCTCCTACCTCCGCCGCACCCGCCGTCCCACCTCCGTCATACCCGCGCTTGCCGCGGGTATCTCGACGTGAACAGCACCAGTGCCGCACCCGCCTCTCCGTCGCCCCTGACTTGATCGGGAAACCAAACCCAACGCCCGTTCGCAGGTCAGCTCGATACGCCACCGCCGACAACCGCCGTATAGATTCCCGCTCGGGGGCGGGAATGACGGAGCCTGGGGGGGCGCGGAATGATGGAGGTGGGGTCGAGAATGACGGGGGAGGGGGCAGCCAGCTTTATCACACGCCGCGCAGCCACTCGCCGAGCGGGTCCCAGACCATCTCCGGGGCGAGGCGGCGCAGCTCCGCGCGGCGCTTGCGCGCGCCGGGGCGGAGCCCCTCGACCAACTCCCAGAAATCGTGCTGGTGGCCGGCGATTCGCAGATGGCACAGCTCATGCACCACCACGTCGTCGATCAGGTCGGGCGGCGCGAAGATCAGCCGCCAGTTGAACTTGATCTCCCGCGTCTCCACATTCGCCTGGCCCCAGTAGCTCGTCACGTCCACCACCTCAATCGCCGATGGGCGCACGCCCGCCTCGGGCCGCCAGCGGCGCACCCGCGACGTGATCTGTTCCTTCGCCCGCGCGCGCAGCCAGCGCTGCATCATCAGCGGGCGCGGCGAGCGCAGACGGAACCCCTGCTCGTCCAGCGACACCGGCCGCCGCGCAGCGGCATCGATCCGCACCGGCAGCCGCTCGCCCAGATAGAGCATTCGGCCGCCGTCGCGCACTTCCCGGCTGAGCGGCACGATCGGCGGGTGGGCCAGCCGCTCACGGAACCAGTCGGCGCGCTCGCGCAGGATTTCCGCCAGGTCCTTGCGGATCGCGGCGTCGGAAATGCGCGGTCCCGCCTTGACGATCAGCGCGCCGTTTTCGACGCCCACCGCCGTGCGCCTGCGATTCGGGTGGCGGCGCGTGAGATAGCGGACGGGCGCACCCTCGAACTCGATCTCGCCGCTCGGCGAGGGCGTCCTGGCCGGCGCCAGCGCGCGCGCTTCGCGCAGCTGCGCCCGCAGCCAATCGGCGTTCGCCGCCATCAGCCCCACCAGCCCGGAGTGCAGCAGCTGATCGGTCACATGCTGCGGCGATTTGACCAACAGCTCGCCCTCGACCAGTGAGACCTCGAGCCGCTTGCGCCGCGAGTGGCGGCGCACGGTGTAGGGAATGCGCTCGCCATCGAACTCGATTGCGCCGCTCGGGGCAGGCGTCCATTCGACGGCCGGCTCGGGCTCGGCTGCCTTCGGCAGATCGACGGGCATCGCCCAGCGAAAGCCGGGCGGCAGGCGCAGCTGGTGGCGCAGCCAGCCACCGCCTTCTTCCCCCGCGAGGTGCGTCTCCAACGCCGCGCGAATTTCCTCGTCCTCTCGGTCGACGGCGACGGATACGCGCAGCTGCACCTGCGGAGCGTCGCCTACGACTTCAACCTCGGCTTGCTCGCTCACCGCCCCGCGATGCACGACGAACGGGATGCGCTCGCCGTCGAACTCGATCGAGCCGCCCTCGCCGGCCGCCGCATCAGCCCCGGCCGCCATGCACGCTACCCCGCGGCGTCGGCGAACGCCCGCTCGATCCGGCCCGCCGCCTCTTCCAGCGTGTCGACGGGCGGCCACGAATAGGCGATCCGAATCGACTGCGGGTCCCCATCCAGCTCTCCGTTCGGATAGAAGCGGTCGCCGGGACCGAAGTAGACCGCCTGGTCCGTGGCGGCGTCGTGAATCGCGTCGGCGTCCAGCCCCTCGTGCAGGCGCAGCCAGAGGAAGAAGCCGCCCTGCGGGCGGGTGATCTCGAAGTACGGCTCGCCGAAATCAACCAGCGCGTCGGCCAGCGTCTCGGCCTTGCGCTTGTAGAGCGCGCGCATCCGCGCCACGTGCTCGCGGAAATCGCCCCGCGCCATGTACTCGTGGATCATCCGGTGCAGCAGCGGACTGTTGCCCATATCGAAGCGCGTCGGCAGCAGCGTGCGCAGCCACTCCGGGCGCGCCTGCACCCAGCCCACGCGCAGCCCGGTGGCGATCACTTTGGAGAAGGTGCCGATCGTGAACACGCCGTGTCCGTGGCTCAGCTCGGAGAGCGTGGGCGGCGGCGGGCCGTCGAACCAGAGCTCGGAGTAGGCGTGGTCTTCGAGGATGAAGACGCCGCGCCGCGCCGCCAGCTCGAGCAGGTCGAGCCGCCGCTGCAAGCCGGTCGTCAGCCCGGTCGGATTCTGGAATGTCGGCTGGGTGTAGATCAGCTTCACGCGCCGGCCTTCGGCCTCCACGCGATCCAGCGCCCGCTCCAGCCGATCCAGGCGAATCCCGTCCGCGTCCATCCCCACGCCGATCACCTCGGCCTGCTTGCCGCGGATCGTGCGCAGCGAGCCGGCGAAAGTGGGCGCTTCGCTGATCACCACATCGCCCGGATCGATCAGCGCCGAGCAGACCGCCTCAATCGCGCCCGCCGCGCCGTTGGTCAGGAAGTACCAGTCCGCGTCGGGCTGCGCCGGGTGATTGGGCGCGAAGAATTGGGCGATCTCCTCGCGCAGCGGCTCGAAGCCCTGCGGGCCGCCGTAGACGAGCGCGGCGTCGCCGGGCTGTTCGAGCACCCGCCGCACCGCCGCGATCAGCTGCTCGCGCGGCTGCGTGTCGGCGTCGGGGATGCCGCCGCGCAGTGAGATCGGCGGCGCGTCCGTTTTCGGCGGCCGCCCGGCCAGGCCCCAGTCGATCAGGCTGCCCGCCGAGAGGCTGCGCGTCGCGGCGCTGACGTAGTCCTCCACCGCGCGCCCCTGCCAGGCGTCGATGATCGTTCGGCTGATCTTGTGTGCGTCGTTGGTCGTGTCTCGGCTGGTGGTATTGGTCATTGCGCAAGGGTAAGGCCGCCCGCCGCGGCGCGGCTGTAGGCTGCGATACGGAGGCGATTCGATGCGGCTCGGCGTGCTCGACCAGATCCCGATTCGCTCCGGCGGCAGCGCGGCGCAGGCGATCTCCGAGACCTTCCAGCTGGCCGAAGCCTGCGACCGGCTCGGCTACTCGCGCTACTGGCTCGCCGAACACCACAACGCCGGTTCGCTGGCCTGCTCCTCGCCGGAAATCCTGATCCCGCAGGTCGCGGCGCGGACGGAGCGTATTCGGGTCGGCTCGGGCGGCATCATGCTGCCGCACTACAGCAGCCTCAAGGTGGCCGAGAACTTCCGCACGATCACGACGCAATTTCCCGGCCGGATCGACCTCGGCGTGGGCCGCGCGCCGGGCAGCGACGGGCGCACCGCCCGCGCGCTAGTCCACGGACCCGGCGCGCTCGGCATCGACCATTTTCCCGAGCAGCTGCTCGATCTCTACGGCTGGCTGGCCGACGACCTGCCGCCCGATCACGAATACCGCGGCGTCCACGCCGCGCCGCCCGGCGCGCCGATGCCCGAGCTCTGGATGCTCGGCTCCTCGCATTACGGCGGGCATGTCGCCTCCGAGTTGGGCTGGTCCTTCTGCTTCGCGCATTTCATCTCGCCCGAGGGCGGCGAGCAGGTCGTGCGCAAGTACCGCGACCGCTTTCAGGGCTCGCCGGTCAGCGGCGAAGCCCGCGCCAGCCTCGGCGTCTCCGTCACCGTCGCCGAAACCGACGAAGAGGCGGAGCGCCTCTGCTGGAGCCGCTGGTGCTGGCGCATCCAGGGCAACCGCGGCGTGCGCGGCGGCATCCCCTCGGTCGAGGAAGCGCTCAACTTCCCCTACACCCAGCCCGAGCTGGACTACCTGGCCTACATGCAGGCGCGCAGCATTCACGGCTCGCCCGCGCGGGTGCGCGATCGGCTGGAGGAGCTGGCGCGTGTCTACGATGTGGACGAATTCATCGCGCTCACGATCACGCACGATTTTGCGGCTCGCGTCCGCTCCTACGAGTTGTTGGCCGAGGCGTTCGGCCTCTGAGGCGGCCGCCCCCCAGCCCGCTACGCGGACAGCCCCCCTGCGTAGGGGGGCGATTCCTGAGCGGCGCCCTTGTGTGTGGGGGCGACTGGGGAGATCCCTCCAAGATGGGGGAGAGGGAATTGCGGTTTCCGCCGGACTCACCCAGCCGGTTCTACCTCTGCGAGCGCGCTGGCGTTGACGCCTGCTTCTTCCAGGACGGCGCGGACTGCTTCGCGCATTCGGGCATAGCCCCGATCTGTGCGGGCTTCCAGGCGGACCGTGAGCACGGGGGCGGTGTTCGACGCGCGGACCAGCGCCCATGCGCCCGGCTCGATCTGTGAGTAGTCGGCGCGCGCGCCGTCGATGTCGATGACCGGAACTTGCTGCGCGAAGAGCTGCGCGATGCGCCCCGCGACGGCGAACTTTTCTCGGTCCGCGCAGGGCAGTTGCACCTCCGGCGAGGCGCGCCAGGAGGGAATCGCGTCCAGCTGCTCTTCAAACGTCGGGGTCTGCCCCGCCAACCCGCGGGCGCAGAGCTGCGCGACCCGGCAGGCCGCGCGCAGCGCGTCGTCGGTGATGTGAGCAGGCGCGGCGACGCGCTCGTAGTAGTGGCAGCTGGGTTCCCCCCCGAAATCGATCCCCTGCGCCTGCATCGCATGCTTTGCCAGCGAGTGCCCCACGGGCCCCATGATCGGTTCCCCGCCGCGCGCGCGGATGTCCTCGATCACGGCTTGCGAGGTCTTGACGTCGACGTGAATCCGCGCGCCCGGCCGACGCGCCAAATGGTCGCGCGCCAGCAGCGCCATCACCCGATCGGGATCCGCACGCACGCCGCGACCGTCCACCACCCCCAGACGGTCGCCGTCGCCGTCCCAGGCGAGTCCGAGCGCCGCCCCTGCATCGCGGACCGCGCCGCACAGCTGCTCGACGTTCGCCGCGTGCTGCGGATCCGCGGGGTGCGCGGGCGTCGCGCGGAGGTCGCCGTTGATCGTCTCTACCTGCGCCCCGCTTGCCGCCAGCGCCGCCGGGCCTGTGAGCGCCGCAACCCCGTTGCCCGGGTCCGCGACGATGCGCAGCGCGTCCAGGTGTTCGCCGGACGCAGCCAGACTCGCCAGATACTGCGGCGCCGGATCCCATTCGCGCAGCGCGCAGCGCCCGCCGAATGCGCCGGCGAGGTCGCCCGTTTCAATGCGATGTCCGAGCGCTTGAATCTCCTCGGGCAGCAGAGGCAGCGTCGATGCGTGGACCAGCTTCACCCCGTTTTGATCGGGCGGATTGTGCGAGGCGGTGACGATCGCGGCGGCCGTCGGGCGCTCCGCGCCGGCCTGCGCCGCCGCCCAGTAGGCCAGCGGCGACGGGGCGAGACCAATGTCCAGCACATCCACTCCGCCGGCGCGCAGTCCGTCGATCAGGGCCGCCCGCAGCGCAGCGGTGCTGGCGCGCTGATCGCCGGCGACCACGCAGCGGGGCGCGCTCGACTCCGCCCGCAGCATCGCCGCGAACGCTCGGCCGAGCGCCAGCGCCAGCGCCGTCGTCAGCGGGGCGTCGCCGCCCGAGGCGCGCCCGCGAATGTCGTAGGCGCGGAAGATCTGCCAGGGAACCCGCACAGCCGCACCTCCGCCGCCTTAGGCTACGCGCGCGGAGGGACAGGATGACCGAATCGATTGATCGCGAGCGGGCGCTCTTCCGCTTTCTGAGCAAGTCGGCTCGCAAGGGCGAGGCGGCGGACAGCGAAGCGGCCGCCGCCCGGGTCGGCGCTGAGGCCGACGACCTGGCGGAGATCGCGGCGGCGATGCAACGCCGCATTGACGCGGCCTGGCCCGCCGCGCCGCCGCTCGCCCGCCTGCTGCGCGAGCCTGATGCTGCGTCGCTGGCGGCAATGCGCGCCTACGACTGGGTACCGGTGGGCATCTACACGTTCGGGCTGCCGCCGACGAAGACGCGCTCGGGCAGCGCCGAAAGCGCCGCGCACCGCGCGCTGAAGGAGTGGGCGGCCGCCCACCCCGAAGAGGCGCTGGCTCCGCCCCACGCCGACGCCGTGACCGAGCGCTGGTTTCCCTCCGGCGATGAGTCCGATGTGGCGTTTCTCGCCGCAGACGCCGCGACGATCGTTGAAGTCCGCCCCGCCGAGGCCGAAGCGCACGAACTGCGCCGCGCGCTCTTTGCGTTGGTGAAGCTGCGCGCCGTCCTCAGCGCCGAGGACGCGCTGGTCGGGTGCGTCCGCCCGATTACCGCCGTGCTGCTCACCACGGCGGCGGTCCCGGCGGAACTCAGCGCGCTGGCCGCCCAGCTCGGCGTCCAGGTCCGACAGGCGCCCGCGCTGCCTTTTCCCTAGGGCGCGTTCACGCAAGTTCGTCTGCCGTCACCCCTACTCCCTTCCGTCACCCCTACTCCCTTCCGTCATTCCTGCGCCCCTTTCCGTCATTCCTGCGCAGGCAGGAATCCAGGCGAACCGCCGCGGCCCCTTTACGCCGCAGACGCTCAACGGCCTTTGAACGCCGCTTTGGGAGGCCGTTGGAGTGCCGAAGGTGCTCTGAAACCACGAGATCACTTGGATTCCTGCCTGCGCAGGAATGACGGAAGGAAGTGGGAGTCTTTGACGGATTACGCAATGGACTCCATTCGGGTCGTGCGATGCGTGGAAAAGGGATTTCTCGGATAGCGTGAGGGGATGAACGACGCGGGGCTTCCGATTGCGGTGGTGGGAGGCGGGCTGGCGGGGCTGGCGGCGTTGCTGGACCTGGCCGAGCAGGGGCGGAGCGCGGTGCTGTTCGAGCGGCGGCCGTTTGCAGGCGGCAAGGCGTTTTCGTTCACGGATCCGCAGCATGGTGTAGTGCTGGACAACGGGCAGCACATCACGATGCGCTGCTGTACCGCGTTTGACGGGTTTCTGCGGCGGATCGGGCTGGCGGAGATCGTGTCCTATCAGCGGGCGCTGCGGGTGCAGGTGCTCGATCCGGCCAGCGGGATGGGCGGCTCGATCGGGTCGCTCGGCGCGCCCCTGCCGGCGCCGCTGCACCTCGCCTGGTCGGTGCTCAACTATCGGCATCTGGACGCGCTCTCGCGGCTGCGGATTGGGCGGGCGGTGTGGGCGATGCGGGGGATCGACGAGCGAGAGCGGCGCGAGCTGGATCGGCGCTCGTTTGCGGAGTGGTTGCTGGAGCACGGGCAGACGCGGCGGATCATTGAGCGCTTCTGGGATCTGATCATTCTGCCGACCTGCAACGACCGCTCGGCCGAGGTCAGCGCGGCGCAGGCGCTACAGGTCTGCCGGACGGGATTTCTGCGGGATGCGCGGGCGGCGGATATCGGCCTGTTCCGGCGGGGGCTGGGCGAGGTGGCGGCGGCGGCGCTGGCGCGGGCGCAGGCGGCGGGCGCGGAGGCGCGTCTGGGCGAGCGGGTAGAGCGGGTGGAGGTCGTAGAAGGGCGGGCGGCGGCGCTGCGCACCGCCGGGGGCGAGCGGATCGCCGTCGGCGGGGTGGTGCTGGCGCTGCCGCCGCGCGAGGCGTTGGAGACGCTGCCGGTGGAGCTGCGCGCGCGCGAGCCGTTCTGGCGGCTGCGGCAGTTCTCGGCCAGCCCGATTGTCAATGTCCACCTCAAGTGGAGCGCGCCGATTATGCACCGTGATTTCGTGGCTGTGCTCGATCCGAACGTGCAGTACGTCTTCAACCGCACGCGGCTGCACGGCTGGGACGGCCCCGAGCAGTGGGTCTCGTGCTCGCTGAGCGGGGCGCACGAGGCGGTGGAATTGCCGCAGGAGGAGATCGTGTCGCGGGCGCGCAGCGGTCTGCGGCGTGCGCTGCGGCGGGCGCGCGAGGCGGAGCTGCTGGCGGCGCGGGTGGTCAAAGAAACGGAGGCGACGTTTCGGCCGGCGCCGGGCATTTTGGCGCATCGGGCCGGGGCGCGCACGCCGATCGCGAACTTGGCGCTGGCCGGCGCGTGGACGGATACAGGCTGGCCGGCGACGATGGAGTCGGCGGTGCGCAGCGGTCGCGCAGCGGCGGCAGCGATTCAGAGCGCGACTGGAGCGCGGGCATGAGCGCCGATCTGAGCGCAGAAAAGGGCGAACGGCGGGAGGTCGGCAGCGGGACGCCGTGGGAGGAGCGGGTGGGCTATTGCCGCGCAGTGCGCAGCGGACCGCTGGTCTCGGCCTCGGGGACGGTGGGCGTGGAACCGGACGGGACGCTCGCGGCGGGCGATGCGGGGCGGCAGGCGGCGCGGGCGCTGGAGATCATCGAAGCGGCGCTGGACGAGCTCGATGCGTCCATGGATCAGGTGGTGCGGACGCGGATCTACGTGGTGGATATCGGCGATTGGCTGGCGGTGGCCGAGGCGTACCGCGGGCGCTTCGGCGAGAGTCGTCCGACGGCGACGCTGGTGCAGGTGTCGGCGCTGGTGGAGCCGGCGATGCTGGTTGAGATCGAGGTGGATGCCTGGTCGCCCGAGGACGGCTAGGTCCGCAGCGGGCCCAGGTCCCGCGCGGAGCGCATGGCGTTTGCGGCGCGGAGCAGCTGCGGCTCGGCGGCGATCAGCCGCGCCAGCTGGTTGGTGGAAATGCCGATCGCCGCCGCCGTATCGGCCAGCGACGCATCGAACGCCTCGAATGCGTCCAGCAGGTGCTGCGCGCCGGTCCAGAACTCGCGGTGACGCGGACCAACGCGCTGCCGCGCGCGCGGCAGAATGCGCTCCAGCGCTTCGGGCGGGTGATAGGCGTCGAGCTCCACCGGCCGCCGCACTTCGAGGGCGATTGCGCGGCGCAGGCGGGCCAGCGCGACGGCGCGGTTCTGCGCCTGCGAGCGGCGCTCCGAGGCCTGCCCGGCGATGCCGCTGGGGCTGTGGACCAGGCGCACCGCGGTATCGCGGCGGTTGCGGTGCTGGCCGCCGGGGCCGGAGACGCGGAAGCGGTCGAAGCGGCACTGCGCCAGCAGCTCCGCATCGCTCAGCGCCAGCCAGTCGTCGCTCGCCACCGCCGCAGACTAGCCGCGCCGCCCTATGCTCAGATGGCGCGCTCACGGCGCGCCAGCGGGAAGGCGAACTCCATGACCGAAGCAGCGCCGCGCGACGGAACGGCCAACGTCAACGGCCTCGATCTGCACTACCTCGACTGGGGCGGCGCGGCCGACATCCCGGCGGTGTCGCTGCACGGCTTCGCGCTGAACTGCCACTCGTGGGACGAGGTCGCGCCGGCGCTCTCGGATCGGCTGCATTGGTACGCGCTGGATCAGCGCGGGCACGGGCTTTCGGATCGCGCGGCCGAGCTGAGTGATTACTCGCGGGATCACATGGCCGACGACATCCGCGGCTTCATCGAAACCGCCGCGCTCGACCGCCCTGTCGTGGTGGGGCACTCGATGGGCGGGATGAACGCGATGACCTTCGCCAGCCGCCATCCGGATGCGCTGCGGGCGCTGATTCTGGTGGATGTGGGGCCGGAGGTGACAGTGGACGGCGCGCAGCAGGTGCGGCAGTTCGTGGCCGGGCCATATGAAATGGAGTCGCTCGACGCCTGGGTGGAGCACACGCACAAGTACTACCCGTTTCGCTCGAAAGAGGGCATCCGCAAGCGGCTGGCAGTGTCGCTGCGCGAGACGCCGGAGGGCAAGCTGGCCAAGCAGTTCGACGAGCGCTTCCGCGAGGCGGGGTTCCGCGGGGTGGCGGACAGCCGCAGCGACATCTGGGAGACGGCGCGGGGGCTGCGCTGCCCGACGCTGCTGCTGCACGGCGAGAAGAGTCCGGTATTGAAGCGTGAGCAGGCCGAGCGCTTCGCCGAAGCGGTGGAGCAGGTGCGGCTGGTCACGATTCCCGAGGCGGGGCACTCCGTCGCCGGCGACCAGCCGCAGGCGTTCGAGCAGGCGGTGCGCGCCTTTCTGGCCGACTTGCCCGGTTGAGTGGAGCACGCTTGACCGACCTGAGCGCGCCGCGCCCCCGCCGACGCAGGCGACGCCGCCGGGCGACGCTGATCATCCCGATCGTCGGCGCGATCATCGGCTTCGTCGGCGCGCTGGCCATTCTGTACTCGCTCAATCTGGGCGGCGGCGGATCGGAGTATCCGGAGGGCTATTTCGGCGACGTGATGCGGCTCTCCGCCGAAGCCGACGCGGAGTTGGCGGAGCTGATGCCCGTCGAGGTGGGCGCGGCCTGCCGCGACAGCGGGCAAGACGACGGTCGGGCGGCCTGCCGAGTGCGGCGCGAGCATTTGCGGCGCGGGGTGCCGCGCTGGCTGCAATTCCGCGACGACCTCTTCGCGCTCGAACCGCCCGAAGCGGCGACGGGCTGGCATCGGCGCTACCTGGTGGCGGTGGCGAATCTGGCGGGCGGGTTCAACGCGCAGTTTCAGGCGCTGCTCGAAAACGACCGCGCGGCGTATCTGACAGCGCTGGAGCGCACGCGCGAGGCGAGCGAGATCGAGCGGGCGCTGACGGATGAGTTCAATCGGCGTTTCGCGCGGGAGCTGGGCGGCTGATTGCGGCGGTATTGCGTTGCGCAAGCCCCGTCATACCCGCGCTTGCCGCGGGTATCTCGCCGCGACCAGCCCCAGCACCGTGTCCTTCTCCCTCTCATTCTCGCCTTGCGCGGAGCCAGTCTCCGAACGTGTATGCTACGGTGCGAGCAGCTTGCGCAGACAGACGGGAACCGCCGGTGGGCATGCCGAATTTCGCCAATCGGACGCTCTTTCACGGCGACAACCTGCCCTTTCTGCGAGGGATGAACTCGGAGACGGTGCAGCTGATTGCCACGGACCCGCCGTTCAACAAGAACCGCGACTTTCACGCGACGCCCGACAGTCTGGCGGCCGGCGCCAAGTTCGAAGATCGCTGGCGTTGGGAAGTCGATGTCCACGAGGAGTGGGAGGACGCGATCAAAGACGACTGGCCAGCCGTCTGGCAGGTGATTGAGGCAGCCAAGCTCGCCGCAGGGAAGGACATGGCGGCGTTCCTCTGCTGGCTCGGCGTGCGCGTCCTGGAGATGCATCGCATCCTGCGCGAGGACGGCAGCCTTTATCTGCACATCGATCACACGGCGGCGGCGTACACGAAGGCGCTGTTGGACGCGATCTTCGGGCGCAAACAGTTTCGCAACGAGATCGTCTGGTGTTACACCGGGCCGGGCAATGTGCGGCGCTGGTTCCCGCGCAAGCACGACACGCTGTTGTTCTACGCGAAATCGCCGGCCGCGACGTTCAATCGGGACGCCGTGCGCATTCCCTACAAACAACTGAATGCGCAGCATCGAGAGGCCGGCGGCGGCGGGATCGGCGGCAACCTGACGCCCGAATCGGTTGGTGAGTTCCAGGAAAAGGGCAAGATTCCGGAGGACTACTGGCTGGAAGACCGCGACGGCATGTCGCCGGTCGGGCGGCGCGCCGCCGAGCGCACGGGTTATCCGACGCAAAAGCCGCTCGCCCTGTACGAGCGGATCATCAAAGCGTCGTCAAACGAGGGCGAATGGGTGCTCGATCCGTTCTGCGGCTGCGCGACGACGCCTGTCGCTGCCGAGAATCTCGGGCGGCAGTGGGTTGGGATGGACATCTGGGACAAGGCGCATGAAACGGTGCTCAAGCGGTTGGAGTCGCTGGGTTTGGGCGATCGCCCGATCAAGGTGGCAGACGTCGGCTACAGCACGGCGCCGCCGGTGCGCTCCGACGACAACGCGGTCGCCTCGCCGCCGCTGAAGCTCAAGGTCCAAATCACAGAGCCGCCCGGCCCGAAGATGAGCCGCGCGGAGATGAAAGATATCCTGATCCAACGGAACGGTATCGTCTGTGCCGGCTGCGATCGGGAGTTCGACGATCCGCTCTACCTCGAGCTGGACCACAACACGCCGCGCTCCGACGGCGGGCTCAACCACATCTCCAACCGGCTGCTGTTGTGCGGACCGTGCAACCGGATTAAGTCGAACAAGCTCACGCTGAGCAGGCTGCGGGCGGAGAACAAACAGCGAGGACGAATGGCGGATTGAAGTGGGGCCAAGGGCGCGAATATCACGGGCATCGCGCTGCGGCAGCCGGGAGTCGCAGAGGAGTTATGCGGGTAGCCGTTACGGGCCGTCTTCGAGGATGGTTTTGAGTTGGGTGAGTTCTTTGCGGAGTTGTTTGGTCATCAGGGGGCGGGTGATGAAGGGGAGGAAGCGGAACATGATGGTGGTGAAGATGTGGTCGCTGCCGGCGGTCATGCTGTTGCGCACGAGCGTGGCGCTGCTCCCGCGACGGTCGAGCTGGAGGGTGCCGCTGAAGGGGAAGGGACCGTCGCTCGTTTCGATGACGATGATGCGCGGGGCGCGGAATTCGGCGACGGTCATGGTGACCGGCGCGGTGCCGCCGCCGTAGCTGTAGACGCCGCGGATCTGGGAGCCGCGGTTGACCGTCTCGCCCTTGACCAACACGGAGTTGGACATGCCGTCGACCCAGTGGTCCTGGTTGCGCACATCGGAGACGTAGGCCCAGACATCCTCAATGGGGCGCTCGATTTGCAGTTCGACGGAGGCGCTGAGGCTGGCCATCGGGGAGCCGGTCTAGGCCTTGACCGTGTGGGCGGCGAGGGCGGCGCGGAGGTGGTCGATCTCGCGGCTCAGCATGCTGCGCGCCTTGAGATTGGCGAGCGGGCGCAGCAGCGGGCCGAAGATCAGCGCCTGGAGAGCGTTGCGGCTGGTGATCGTGACGGCGTAGTGGAAGTGGGTTCCGCCGTCCTGGGGCGTGAGCGTGATTTCAGTGCGGTAGGCGATGTTGGCGTCGGGCGCGTGCCAGGCGACGCGCTCGGGCGGCTCGAAGACGGTGATCGTCGCGGTGACCCGCTCCTTGCCGCCGACGGAGCCGACGACCTGGGTGCCGAGCCCAAGTTCGCCGCCGCCGACCAGGCTGGAGTCGGACATGTCGACCACCCAGTAGTCCTGGTTGCGCACATCGGAGACGAAGTCCCAGACATGCTCGATGGAGTGGTCGAAGACGGCGGTGATTTCGCTGGTCCATTGCACCATGGTGCGGCCCCCTGGTCTCGTTTGGTCGGGGCGGCGCGCGTCCTGTGCGCGCACGCTCGCTGTGGGCACGATAGCTAGCGGAAGAGGTCCTGGTCGGGCGGGCGGAGCAGGGCGGTGTGATCGGCCTCGACGACGGGGATGTTGAGGCCGCGGATCACGGCGACGGGGACGCGGTCGAGCTTGTTCATCACCGGTTCGGCGGCGGAGGCGAACTCGTCGGCCCAGGCCATTTCGGTGACGCGCAGGTCGTAGCCCTGGTCGTCGTATTCGCCGATGTAGGAGTGGATCGGCTCCATGCCGCTGACACCGATGGCGACGTTCATCAGCCCCTGCCGCCAGGGGCGCCCGAAGGTGTCGGTCACGATCACGGGCACATCGACCTGGCCGCGCTCGCGCAGGCCGGCGCGGATCTGGGCGGCGGAGGCCGAGGAGTCGAGCGGCAGCAGGGCGACGGCTTCGCCGCCGCCGACATTGGACTGGTCGACGCCGGCGTTGGCGCAGACCCAGCCGTGGCGAGTTTCGGCGACGATCAGGCCGCGCGCCATGCGCACGATGCGGGCGGACTCGCGCAGCACCAGTTCGACGGCGCGGGGGTCTTTCTCCCAGGCTTCCGCCCATTCGGCGGCGAATTGCCCGGCTTCCACATCGTCGAGGCGGATCACGCGGCCCTCGGCCTTGGAGATGATCTTCTGGGTGACGACGAGCACATCGCCGGTTTCGAGCGGGGTGTTCTGGTCGCGCAGGGCGGCATCGATCAGCGCGGGCAGGTCGTCGCCCTCGGCGATTTCGGGGATGCCGCCGACGGCGAAGACGCGGTATTCGGACGGGGGGGCGCTCACTCGATGCCTACAACCTGGACGGCGGCCTGGGCCTTGTAGCGACGGTTGATGCTGAGCAGCATCGCGGTCAGACCTTCGACAAAGGTAGACATAGCGAGCGCGCCGGCGTCGACGGGGCGCAGGCGCGGCATCCGCTCGACCATTTGGATCACGGCCTGCTTGGCTTCGGCGTCGTCGCCGGTGATCAGCACATCGCCCTGCATTTCGTCTTCGAGCGCCTGGAGCTTGCGGGCGCTGAGGTTATGGAATGCGCCGATCACACGGGCGTCCGGCAGCAGCGCCTGGGCCTGCTCGGTGGCGCTGCCCTGCTCGACGGGCGCGATGCCGGGCTGGCCGTCGACGAACTCCAGCGGCACCGCGGCGTCGACCACAATCTTCGCGCCGATGTCGTCGCGCAGGTCGTTGAGCGTTGCCTCATGGCCGTCGAACGGCACGACGATCACCACAATTTCCGCCTCGCGCACGACATCGCGGTTGACCCCGCCGTCGGCGTCGGCCTCGCGTCCGACGGCGGCGAGGGCGTCGCGGATTTGCTGTGCGGCGTCGGCGGCGCGCTCGGGGCGTCGCGAGCCGATCAGGACGCGGTCGTCGGCGAGGGCGAGGCGCATCGCCAGGCCGAGGCCTTCGGGGCCGGTCCCGCCGATAAACCCGATCGTGGTCATTCGCGCTCCCATCAGGGGCGGGGCGTATCATGCCCGTAATTCTCGGCAACTCCGGGCGGCGGGCCGCGCCGCGCGCACGATATCAGAGGCGAAACGATGGTCTTGAGCGGCGACGCGGTTGAGCTGCGCGAGATCTCGCTGACCTACAGCGCGGCGGACGGCGCGCCGCTGGAGGCGATCGCGCCGACCACGCTGACGATCCCGGCCGGCCAGTTCGTCTCGCTGGTGGGGCCGAGCGGCTGCGGCAAGACCTCGCTGCTGCGGCTGATCGCCGGGCTGCAAACGCCGACGGCGGGGCGGATCACGATTTTCGGCGATGAGCCGGCGGAAGCGCAGCGGCTCAAGGAGATCGGGCTGGTCTTTCAGGAGCCGGCGCTGCTGCCCTGGCGCGATGTGGAGTCCAACATTCACCTGGGGCGCGAGCTGAATCCGAGCCGCACGCGGGAAGGCGCGCCGATTGGGCAGCTGATCGAGCTGGTGGGGCTGGAGGAATTCCGCCGCTTCCGGCCCGACGCGCTGTCGGGCGGGATGCAGCAGCGGGTGGCGATCGCGCGGGCGCTTGCGCTGGATCCGCCGCTGCTGCTGATGGATGAGCCGTTTGCGGCGCTGGACGAGATCACGCGCGAGCAGATGCGCTACGAGCTGCTGCATCTGTGGGCGGTCGCGCCGACGCAGGCGGAGCGCCCGCGCTCGGCGGTGTTCGTCACGCACAGCGTCAACGAGGCCGTGGCCGTGGCCGACCGCGTGCTGGTGATGTCGCCGCGGCCGGGCGCGATCGTGGCCGACATTCCAATTCACAGCCCGCGTCCGCGCACGCCGGAGCACGAGCAATCGGCGCGCTTTCTGGAGGACGCGGCGGCCGTGCGCGCGGCGCTGCGGGCGGCCGCGCCGCCGGTTGAACTCGCGGCGGCGACGGCGTGACGGCGCCCTCGCTTTCGGAGCGAGCGGAGCAGGCGGGGCGGCGTCCGCCGCTGGCGCTGCCCGATCTGGGCGCGTCGCTGCCCTACCTGCTGCCGCCGCTGATCGCGCTGCTGCTGGCCGCCGTCGCGGTGGAAATCTGGGTGCGGGCAGCCGATGTGAGCCAGTTCGTGATGCCGCGCCCGACAGCGGTGCTCGAGGAGTTTTTCACCGAATTCCCGCGCTACTTCTCGGAGGGAATGCGCACGCTGGCGGTTTCGGTGGGCGGGCTGGCGTTGGGCACGGGCGTGGCGGTGCTGCTGGCGGCGGGCGTGGCGCATTCGCAGCTGCTGGAGCGCGCCGTGCTGCCGATCGCGATCATGGTCAAGGTGACCCCGGTCGTCGCCGTGATCCCGCTGCTGATCGTCTGGCTGGGCTACGGCTGGGAGCCGAAGGTGACGATCGCGGCGCTGATCACCTATTTCCCGGTGCTGATCAACGCGATCGCCGGCTTCCGCGACATCGATCCGCGGATGCACGATTTCTTCCGCAGCGTGCATGCGTCGCAGTGGGAGATCTTTCGCCACTTGCGGATGCCGGCGGCGATTCCGTTCCTCTTTGCGGCGCTGAAGATTTCCGTCACGCTGAGTCTGATCGGCGCGGTGGTGGCGGAGTTCTTCACGGCCGGGCAGGGCGGGCTGGGTTCGGTGATCTGGACCGAGCAGAGCGAGGTGCGGTTGTACAAGGTCTTCGCGGCGGTGCTGATGCTGACGGTGCTGGGCGTGGCGCTCTCGACCGCGCTGATCGTCTGCGAGCGGCTCTGGTCCTGGCGCGTGGATCGATCATCCGCGAATATCTGAAGGAGGAGGCAGCCATGCAGGACGCGGACGAGCAGCCGCCGGTTGAGCAATCGCCGGTTGAGCAGCGGGAAGGCAACGACGCTGCGCCGCGCGAGGCGGCGGAGCTGGCCGAGCGCCGTTTGCCGCAGCGCCAGGCGCCCGCCGAGGCCGATACGGTGGTGATCAAATTCAGCGCCGATGGTTTGGTGCTCGAGCTCGAGGCGGACGATGTGGACCTCGGCACCGACCTGAAGGTGCGGCGCGAGCACCGGCTGATCGCCGAGTTCCGCCGCGACGCGGTGGACGGCTGGTGGTACCGCAGCGCAGTGCTGCGCGATCTGCACTCCGCCGACGGCCGCGGCGACTGAGCGGGACCTGAGCTGGGCGTCGCGCGTAGCGGCAAATCGTCCTACGCTTCAAGCGGTCGCTATCGCCGCGGCAACCCCGCGGAAGCGGCACCGGATCGCCGGCCGGCCCCCTGAGATTCTCCGGACGCACCCCGTTTCGCGGCTGCCGACCGCGTGGTCGCCGCGTTGTCTGCTGGAGGATCGCCATGTCCCCGATTGTTTCCGTCCCCCGCCCCCGCATTCTGTTGCTCGCCGCGCTGACGCTGATCGCGCTGGTCGGCGCGGCGCTCGCCGCCTGCGGCGACGATGAGCCCGAAGAGCTGACGATGCGCTACATGGGCGGCTTCCGCCCGCAGGCCAATCTGCCGTTCGTGGCCGTCTACGTCGCCGAGGACCAGGGTTTCTTCGCCGAGGAAGGGTTGACGGTGGAGATTGAGCACTCGGCGACGGGCGAGCACAAGAGCCTGCTGCTGTCGGGCGACATCGACATCACCACGCTGCCCGCCTCGGAGATGATGCAGCTGCGCTCGGACTCGGACGCGCCGATGGTGGCGGTGACGCTGTTTGGTCAGCGCGGCGACTTCGGTTACGTCGTGTTGGAGGAGAGCGGGATTACGTCGCCTGCCGATTTCGCCGGCAAGCTGGTCGGCTTCAAGGGCCAGGTGCAGGCCGAGTTCCTGGCGATGATCCATGCGCACGGCCTGACCCGCGACGACATGGAGCTGGTCTCGGTGGGCTTCAACCCGGTCGTCGTCGTGGAGAAGCAGGTGGATGTCTACCCCGTCTTCCTCTCGAACGAGCCGGACACGCTGACGCGGGTGATGGGCGCGGAGATCCGCGTCTTCGAGGCAGCCGACGACGGCGTGCCGACGCTCGGCGTGGTCTACGTGGTGACCGAGGAGTACCTGGAGGACGAGCAGAACCGCGAGCGGGTGGAGCGTTTCCTGCGGGCGACGCTGCGCGCCTTCGAGTTCGCACTCGAAGACCCGGCGGCGGCGATCGAGTCGACCGCCAAGTTCATCCCCGAAGAGGCGGACCTCGTGCATGAGCGCTTCATTCTGGACACCGAGCTGGCCAACGCCGTCTCGCCGCTGACGGATGAGAACGGTTTGGGCTGGTTCACCGCCGACCAGTTCGAGGCGCTGCAGGATGTGCTGCTCGAATACGAGGCGATGGAGCAGGCGATTGACCTGGACAAGGCGCTGGACCGCTCGTTCCTGGAGGCGATCCACGAGGGGTAGGGGTCAGCGCCAGACCTTGCGGAGATCGACGACGAGCCCGGGCATTTCGGGGTCGCCGCTGATTGTGTCAGGGCGAACATGCTCTTCGGGTTCGCGGCCGGGTCGGTAAACCCAGAGGCGACTGCGGCGCAGGTCGACGAGCCAACCCAGTTGCGCGCCCCACTCGATCCAGCGTTCCATCCGCCCTCGCTGGCTTGCAACGGTTTGGCCGGGCGACCGCACCTCGACGACAAAGAACGGGACGGTGCGCATGAACACGCGGCGCTCGCCGGGGCCGAGCGCGTCCCACTGCGCCTGCGTGATCCATGACGCATCGGGCGCGCGCGCCGTCCCGTCGGGCGAGACATAGGTCCCGCTCGGTCCGAAGGCCATGCCGTCCCGCGTTTCACCCCAGTTGCCGAGTTGGCGGGAGATCTGGTTTTCGGCGTAGGCGCTCTCGGTGCCTGGGGGGAGAGTGATGACAAGCGCTCCTTCCACCGACCGCTCGAGCCGGAGATGATCGTTGAGCAGGCCAAGCTGCAGCAGCAAGTCGTCGGTCAGCGGGGTTTCGGAGGGGAAGCAGATTTCGACGGGCGCATCGCCCCCAACGACAGCTTCAGCTTCCGCCGGCGCAGAAACCATCGCCAGTCCCTCCCGAGCGGATCGAGTCGTGTGTCTGGTGCAATGGTACCGAGCGCTGCGCTGCTCAGACGGCGGAGGCGGCCTTGTTGCGGAGGAACTTTTCCTGGCCGGGGGTGGGCTTGTCGCCGGGGTAGTGGAGCTTCTTGAGCAGCGGGCGCTCGGGGAAGATGTGGACCGCGTCCCAGCCGCAGGACTGCTCGCAGAGTCGGCAGCCGGTGCAGTTCTTCTCGATCACGACGGCCTGGCCGAAGAAGTCGGAGGCGCTGTCGGTGAAGTCGAGCTCGAGCGCCTCAAAGGGGCAGACATTGATGCAGAGCTCGCAGCCGGAGCCGATGCACTTGTCGGGGTCCACGACCGCCTTGGGCCACTCCTTCTTGGCGAACTTGCGGCAGATATCGCCGTCGTCGTCGAGGATGCACTCAACGGGGCAGACGGCGCCACAGGCGCCGCAGTCGATGCAGAGGGCGGGGTCGATGTAGTGGATTGTGTTGCGCTCGCCCCAGATCGCGTTGGTCGGGCAGCGGTTGGTGCAGGCCGTGCAGCCGATGCAGGTTTCGACGATCTCGTAGGCCACGCGCATCTCTCCGGCTCACGGCGCTTGATGCTTCGCAGTATATGGGCGGCGGCTGTCCCCAGACAATGCACCGTGTTCGGTCGTTGTGATCCCTCCGCGCCGTCGGTTCGCCGTTTCGCTGATATGTTGAGGGGGGCGGAGACGATGGGGCGCGCACGATGCGGCACAAGATTCTGCAGCGAGTGGTACGGCGAACGGCGGGCGGTGCGCAGCGCGCGGCGCTGCTGGTTGCGCTGACGATCGGGGCGGCGCTGGCGGTTGCGGCCTGCTCAGGCAGCTCCGAGACGCCGGTTGCGGAAGAGGCTGCGCCGCAGCAGGCCGCGCAGCCGACGGCGCAGGAAGAGGCGGCGCAACCGGCAGCGGCGCAACCCGCCGAGCCCCAGGCGCAGGCGCCGGCCGAACCCGAGCAGCAAACGGCCGAGCCGCCGGCGCAAGAAGAACCGGCGGCGCAGAGCGGCGGCGACGACGGAGTGGTGTACGACCCCAACCGCGACACGCTGAACGAGGGCGAGCGCTTCGGTTCGAGCGTGCAGACGGCGGACGAAGTGAAGCAGTTCCGCTTCGCGGCGCAGGAGGGCGAGTGGCTGCGCATCTCGGTGGACGGGCGGGACGGGATGGATCCGATCCTGACGATCCTGCAGCCGGACCGCACGGATATCGCGCGCAACGACGACCGCTCGGCGACCAACCGCGACTCGCTGTTGGTAGTGCAGATTCCGAGCAGCGGGGAGCAGGTGATTCGAGTGGGCGCCTTCGACGCGGCCTCGCTGGGCGATTTCATCATCCAGGTCGAGCGCCTGGAGGTTGGGAGCGACGTCAATCAGGAGATCATCTCGTTCGGCGTGCTGACGCCCGGGCGGCTCGACTTCCCCAACGATGTGGACGAGTTCGAGTTCAACGGGCGGGCCGGGCAAACGGTGACGATCGTGGTGGACGGGGATCTGGACGTGGATGTCTACTCGCAGCTGCTCAACCCGGAGGGAAACTGGATCGCGGGCGACGACGACAGCGGGCACGGGCTGGACGCGGAGATGAGCCTGACGCTGGAGCAGGACGGGCTGCACCGGATCGAGGTGTGGCCGGCGCTCAACCTGGAGGGACAGCGGCAACTGATCGGCGCGTACAACGTGATCGTGCGCGAGCAGCCGGCGACCGGAGCGTTGGACGAGCGGACGGCGGGCGACACGGCCGGCGTGGCGCTGACCTTCCTCGACGCGCTGCGGCAGGGGGACAGCGCGACGATTTTGGCGCTGGCCGGACCGGAGGCGCTGACCATGTGGGGCTGGCAGAACACGGCGGATGTGGACCGCGACCTGGAGAAGATGCGATCGATCGGGCTGGGCGGAAACGTGCGGCAGAGCGTGGCGCGCTCCGACACGCTGAACGAAGGCCGCGCGCGGGTGTATCTACAGTTCGCGGACGACGACTGGCTGCGCTTTGAGCTGACCTCGGTCGGCGGGTTGTGGACCGTTGATTTCTGGTCCCACCAGACCGCCGCGCCGCGCGGGGCGCAGACCGCGGCGGAGCTGCAGGCGGAAGCCGAGACCGCGCAAGAGGCGGCCGCCGAATCGGAGAGCGAATCGGATGCGCAGGCCGAGCCGACAACGGACCAGACGGACGAGACAGAAGAGTCGGGCGACGAAGAGGAGCTTTCGGAATGAGCATGCAGCTGGACGGGCAACTTGACGGAAGGATCGAGATGACCGACGGGCGGGCGGCGCCGTGGTCCAGCCACCGCTCCGGAATGTCGATTCAGTTCGGCGTCTCGGAGGCGCTGAGCGGCTCGGAAGAGGTCTTCATGACGCGGCAGAAGATTCCGCCCGGGATGGCGAGCACGCCGCACTATCACGTGAACTGCGAAACGGCGATGTACATCCTGCAGGGGCCGATCGTGATGCGCTACGGGGCGTCGCTGGAGCACGAGCACCGGGTGGAGACAGGCGACTTTCTGTACGTGCCGCCGCACGCGATTCACCAGATCAGCAACCCGTCAGCGGACGCGGAGGTGGAGGTCGTGCTCTGCCGCAACGCGGCGGAGGAGATCGTCGAGGAAGTGGATATTCCGGGCGCCCAGGGCGCCTAGCCGGCGGCGCTGAGCGCGCCGCGCTCGGCACGGAGCTCGGCGAGCCACTGCGTCATGGCGGGAATCGCGGCGTGCGCGCCGCTGAGCGCGGTCACGACCAGGTCCGCACCGCGCACGTTGTCGCCGCCCGCGAAGACGCCGGGGCGCGAGGTGCGCCCGCCCTCGTCAACCAGCACCTCGCCCCAGTCGTTCACATCGATGCCGGAACCCTCGTAGAGGCCGCGGCCGACGTCGTAGCCGACGGCGACGACAACGGTGTCGGCGTCCATCACGAACTCAGAGTCGGGCTGGGGCATGGGGCGGCGGCGTCCGCTCTCGTCGGGCTCGCCGAGCGCCATCCGCACGCACTCGACGCCGGCGACGCGCCCGTCTTTGCCCAGCAGCTGCACGGGGGTGGTGAGGTACTCGAAGTTGACGCCCTCTTCGCGAGCGTGGAGCCGCTCCTCGAGCCGCCCCTGCATTTCGTTTTCGGTGCGGCGGTAGAGCAGGGTGACCTGCGACGCGCCGAGTCGGATGGCGGAGCGGACGCAGTCCATCGAGGTATCGCCGCCGCCGACCACCACCACTTTTTTGCCGGCGGCCTCTGGGCGGCTGCGCATGGCGGCCGGCAGTTCGGGGTCGGGCAGGTTGGCGCGGACCAGAAACTCGGTGGCGCTGTAGACAAAGGCGAGGTCTTCGCCTTGCAGACGCAGGCGCTTGCCCGCGCCCGCGCCGTGTCCGAGGAATACGGCGTCCCACTCGTCCAGCTCATCCCAGCCGATGTCCTGCCCGACGCGGGTCTCGAAGCGGAACTCGACGCCGGCGGACTGGAGGGCCTCGATCTTCTCATCGACGATGCCTTTGGCCGATTTAAAGTTGGGGATGCCGTAGCGGAGCACGCCGCCGCCGGCGGGCCAGGCTTCGAAGACGGTCACCTCGTGGCCGGCGCCGCGCATCGCTTCGGCCACGGCCAGGCCGGCGGGGCCGGAGCCGACGACGGCGACGCGCTGGCCGCTCTCGCGCTCGGGGCGCGGGACGGGGAAGCCGCCGCGCTGTCCGCGGTCCCAATCGCCGAGGAAGGCTTCGAGCTTGCCGATGGCGACGGGCTTGGCCTTTTTGCCGACCACGCAGACGCCTTCGCAGAGCGCTTCCTGCGGGCAGAGGCGGCCGCACAGTTCGGGCATCTCGCTGGTGCTGCGGAAGACGGCTGCGGCGTCGGCCAGCTTGCCGACTTCCAGAAAGGCGAGCGCGCCGGGGATGTCGTTGTCGATCGGGCAGGCTTTGGTGCAGGGGGCGGCGGGGCACTGGATGCAGCGCTGCGCCTCGAACATCGCCGGGCCGGCGGTGTAGCCGTAATAGACCTCGTCCCAGTTATGGACGCGCTGGTGCGGGGTTTGCTTGGTGACGTGGTGCGGCGGGATGCGGAGGCGCGCCTTGCGGTCGAGCGGCAGACCGGTGCGGGTGGTCTGTGCCTTGGCCATTGCGAGCGTCGGCCTCCTGTGACCGAAATGAACAAGATTCAGCATAACTGCAGGTGCGGCTGCGCGGAGCGATCGCAGGCGGCGCGGCTGCTAGCCTCAGGCTTCCGAGGCGGCTGAAAGGTGGAGTTTCGCAACGTGGATGTAAATCCCGACGCAACTGCCGCCGGCCGGCGGCGCGCCGAGCAGTTCGGGCGGATCGCGCATGGTCCGGACGGGGCGCTGCGGCTCGATCTCGCCTGCCTACAGATCGGGCGGATCGTGGAGCCGGGGCTGGATGCATCGGCGGCGCTTGAGCGGCTGCAACAGCTGGCGATGGAGGTCGCGGCGGTCCGCGGGGACAACGGTGAGCCCACGGTCGGGGCGGCGGCGCTCTGCGAGGTGCTGTTCCAACGGCATCGGCTGCGGGGCGACACGGAAACCTACTACGAGCCGGCGAACTGCTGCCTGCACCGCGCGCTGGAGACCGAACAGGGGATGCCGATCACTCTGGCGGTGATCATGCTGGAAGTGGGGCGGCGGGCGGGGATTGCGCTACAGGGCGTGGGCGCGCCATTTCACTTTCTCGTCAAGTACGCGGACGAGGGGGGCGATCACTACCTCGATCCGTTTCACGCCGGCCGCGCGATCGACCGCGATCAGCTGGCGGCGCGGCTGCGTCAGACCAACCCGGCGGCGGGAGCGAGCGCGGAGGCGTTTCTGAGCGGCGTGACCAAGCGGCAGATGTTGCAGCGCATCCTGACCAACCTCAAGGGCGCCTGCGTGCGTAAGCGGCAGTTCAACGAGGCGCTGGAGACGACCGAATACCTGCTCGCGCTGACCCCCTGGGCACTTGAGGAGCGGCGCGACCGCGGGCTGCTCCACTATGAGCTCGGTTCGCTCGAGGCTGCGCTCACCGATCTGGAGCTCTACCAACAGCATGCCGAGAACCCGCCCGACGCGAATCGAGTGGCGGCGATCGTCCAGCGGGTGCGCGGCCAGCTGGGCGAGTGATTGGGCGGCTGATCGGGTCGGCGGGTAAAGAGGCGTGCAGCTCGCTATAATGCAAAGCGCGGCCGCGGGACTGCTGCAACCCGCCGGGCGCATCGATCTCATCTCATCCCGATCATCTTGCAGTCCGTGAAATCCGAGGAGGAGAATGGCCAGAGCCGCGACAATCCGGCCGCTGCCGGTTGCTGCGCCCGCCTCCGATCCCCAGACCTTCCGCCACGCACACGACGAGCTGCGCTACCGCACCGAGTGCGGCCCGTGGTTCCTCGACATCACCGACGATGTGCGCGCGATCCTGCGCGAATCCGGCGTTGCCTTCGGTCAGGTCTCGGTGTTTTCGCAGCACACCACGGCGGCGATCATTCTGCAGGAGCACGAGCCGCTGCTGCTCGACGACCTGCGCGACCGCCTGGCGCAGTTCGCGCCGCCCGGCGACTACTACCGGCACAACGACTTCGCGATCCGCACCGTGAACATGCACGAGAACGAGCCGGAGAACGGCCACTCGCACTGCCAGCACATCCTGCTAGGCACCAGCGAGACGATTCCGGTGAGCGACGGAGAGCTGCTGCTGGGCGAGTACCAGAGCATCTTCCTTGTGGAGCTCGACGACGCGCGGTCCCGCGCGGTCTCGGTCTCCGTGCTGGGCGTGGCCGCCGACGCCTGACGCCGAAGCGACAGGCGCGCCAAGCGGTTATTTCTTTTTCGCGGCGCTGTAGGCGTCTGCGGGTCGCTGTGTCTGCGTAGAATCGCGGCATGCCGCCCGCGCTCGCTCCCGCCGCCGCCACACCGCTCGCGCGGCAGCTCGCCGAACGAATTCGGCGAAACGGGCCGATCACGTACGCGGAGTGGATGACGGCGGCGCTCTACGACACCGAGCTCGGCTACTACCGGCGCGGGCGAGCGACGGTGGGAGCGACGGGGGACTTCCTGACCAGCCCGGAAGTGCATCCGATCTTCAGCGTGGCGGTCGGGGAGGTTGCGTTCGGAGTCCACGAGGCGCTGGGCCGTCCGCAGCCATTGCGGATCGTGGAGGTGGGACCGGGGACGGGGGCGCTGGCGGAGTCGTTGCTGGCGGCGTTGGAGCAGCGGTTGGGCGCGCCGATCGCGCTGACGCTCGTGGAAGGCGACGACGCGGCGGCGGAAGGGCAGCGCCGGCGGCTGGCGGCGGCCGGCGGCGCAATCGAATGGCGTTCGGACATTGCGAATGTTCCGCCGGGCGCGCACCTGGTGATCGCCAACGAGCTGCTCGATGCGCAGCCCACGCATCGGCTGCGATTCGAGGGCGGCCGCTGGCGCGAGTTGTTGGTCGAATGCTCCCCGCAGGGAGTATTCCGCGATCGCCCGTCCGACGTGAGCGATCCGGCGCTGTTGGCGCCACTGCGGGATGCGCAGCCGCGCGAGGGGCAGGTCGTGGAGGTGTCGCCGATGCGGGCCGAGCTCGTCGGCGCGCTCGCGGGGCTGCTAGGCAATGGCCTGCTGCTGCTCTTCGATTACGGATATCCGCGCCGCGAGCTGTACGACAGCCGGCGGCGCGAGGGAACGCTGATGACCTTTCGGCGTCACGTTCCCGGCGAGGATCCGTACGCCTACGCGGGTGAGCAGGACATCACCTGCCACATCGACATCGACCAGGTGCGCGAGGCGGCGACGGCGGCGGGGCTGGTCTGGCATCCGCCGCGCAGCCAAGCGGAGTGGCTCGGTGAGTTCGGCGAGCCGCTGCTGCGCGGCATTGCGGATGCGAGAGCGCGGCTGGCCGCGCGGCGCGCGCTGGAGGCGCTGCGCGACCCAGATGGGTTGGGCAGAATTATGGTGATGAGCACCTCGCGCGGCCTCGAAGGAGACGGAGCATGAGCGCGCCCGCTATCGGCGATCCGCTGCCCAACCCGACGCTGCAACGCGCGGACGGAATGATCGCGCTCCACGAGCTGCGCGAGCAGTTGGGCGGCGGACCGTTGCTGGTGCTCTTCTACCGCGAGGACACAACGCCCAGCTGCACGACCCAGCTGTGCGCGTTCCGCGACGAATGGGAGTTGATCGCCGAGCTGGGGGCGTCGGTCGCTGCGATCAGCGCCGACGGCGTCGAGTCGCAGCGTCGCTTCGCGGAGGCGCAGCGCTTCCCGTTTCCGCTGCTCAGCGATCCGGAGCTCGCGGCGGCGCGGGCGTTCGGCGTGGCCGACGAGGCCGCCAAACGCAGCGAGCGTGCGGCGTTCGTCGCCGATGGGAGCGGCGTGATCACGCTCGCGATCCCCTTCTACCAGCCGGCAAACCTCGACCATTTTCAGTCCGTCTTTGAGGCGCTCGGGGTCTGAGGCGGTAGCCTCACGCAGGTGAACACACTGCCCGAACAGTTGCCCGACATGTTGATCAGCACATTGCCCGAACCGCTACAGGCCGCCGCCCGCTGGCTAGCGGATCACGAGGCTGAGATTTTGGCCGAGCAAATCGCGCTGTGTGAGATTGCGGCGCCGACGGGAGCGGAGGGGGCTCGGGCCGAAGCGGTGGCGGCAGCAATGCGGCGGATCGGCCTGCGGGTGAAGCGCGACGCGGTGGGAAATGTGATCGGGGAGCGCGCGGGCGCGTCCGGCCCATCGTCCGGCGCGCCGATCGTGATCTCCTCGCATCTGGACACCGTGTTCGGCGCGGAGCAGCCGGTGCGCGTGGCGCGGCCGGGCGAGCCGAACCCGTACCGCAGCGGCGAGCGAGTGCCGGACGGCGAGTACCACGCGCCAGGCATTTCGGATGCGGCGGCGGGGCTGGCGGCGCTGCTGGCGCTGGCGCGCGCGCTGGCGGCGGCGGAGATCGTGCTGCGCCGCCCGCTGCTCTTCCTCGCCACCGTCGGCGAGGAGGGGCGCGGGGATCTGCGCGGGGCGCGGCATTTCTTCGGCTCGGAGCGCGGGCGAGCGGCGGCGGCGTTCATCACGATCGACCACGCCGAGCCGGCGATGATCGTGCGTCGCGGGATCGGCTCGCGGCGCTACGCGGTGGAGTTTCGCGGCGCGGGCGGGC
Organism: Dehalococcoidia bacterium; assembly: GCA_965243125.1. Lineage (GTDB taxonomy): Bacteria > Chloroflexota > Dehalococcoidia > Bin125 > Bin125 > CATQGW01. The sequence continues at coordinate 245,780 of OZ251529.1, forward strand.
ACTCCTGGGCGCACGCGGGGCGCTACAACCCCGTCTTCGCACTGAGCGCCGCCGGCGAACGGCTGGCGCGGCTGCCGATGTCCGCAGAGCCGCGCGCGACCTACAACATCGGCGTCGTCTCCGCGCCGGGCAGCGTGAATGCGATCCCCGCCTCGGCCTCATTACAGGCGGATCTGCGCAGCGAGAGCGCCGAGGCGCTGGAAGAGCTCGACGCGGCGTTTCAGAAGGCGATGCGCGGCGGGCACGAGGCGGAAGCGGCGCGGCGTCCCGAAGGCGCGCAGCCGCCCGTGGTTGAGCAGATCGGCGAGCGTCCGGCGGGGCAAATCGACGACCAGTCGCCGCTGCTGCTGAGCGCCGTCGCCGCGCTCGAGGCCGAGGGCCTCACGCCGCGGTTGAGCGGCGCATCGACCGACGCCAACGCGGCCTACGCGGCGGGCGTGCCGGCGATCGCGATGAGCTGGGGCGGCCGCTCCGACGAGCAGCACAGCACGCTGGAGTGGTTCTCGCCAGTGGACCGAGCATGCTCGCTGCGCGCGCTGCTGCGCCTGCTCTGCGACCTCGCCGAAGCGCAATATGCTGCGCCGCAGGAGCAGGAGGCGGCGATGCCCGAAGACGCGCACGCCTACAACGACATCGTGCTGGATCACTTCCGCAACCCGCGCAACGCGGGGGAGTTGGCGGCGGCCAACGCGGTCGGCGAGGAGCGCAACCCCGTCTGCGGCGATCACATGCGGTTGATGCTGCGGATCGAGGACGAGCAGATCGCCGAAGCGCGCTTCCTGACGCGCGGCTGCGCGGCCGCCATCGCCACCAGTTCCGTGGCCACCGAGGTGCTGACGGGGATGCCGATTACGCGGGCCGCCGAACTCAAGCGTCAGGATTTCGTGGACGCCGTGGGCGGGCTGCCGAAGAGCAAGATTCACTGCTCGGTACTGGCGGCGGCGGCGCTGAAGCGGGCGCTGGCCGACTACCGCGCGCGGGCGTGACCCGGTTCCCGCTCGATGCGGCGATCGATTGCGGCGCGCTTCCCGTCGCGTCGGCGCTGGGCGATGTCTGCGCCCGCTCGGACGGCCGGCGCTGGAGCTGCGCATTGAACGGTCCGCTGATCGCGGTGCTGATCGTGGACGGCGCGGCGCTGGAGCTGCGCGACGGCTCGGCCGTCGCGTTGGAGGAGCGGTTGCTCGACGACGGGACGCTCGATTTGAGTGACGTTGAGTGGATCGCGGTCGCGCAGAGCGACGCGACGAGCGCTTGGGTGGGCGACGAGCTGGTTGGCGAGCTGGGCGTCGCGCTGGCGCTGCGGATGCGCGACGGGCGAATTGGCGATGCGGCGGCGGTGATTGCGGGCGTCGCGCCCTACCCGCTGCGGGCGCGGCAACTCGAGGGCGCGCTGCGCGGGCGGGCGGCATCGGCGCAACTGCTCGAAATCGCCGCGCAGACGGCGCGGATCGAGGCGCAGCCGTTCGGCGTGGGCGATGTGCTCGATGAGACGGCGCTCGAACAGCTGGCGGCGGCGGCGCGGGCGGCGCTACAGCGGGCGCTCGACCGGGCGGCATCGTGAGCACCGTCGCGATCCTGCTGGCGGCTGGGGCGTCGTCGCGGATGGGGCGGGCGAAGCCGTTGCTGGACTGGGGCGGGCGTCCGCTGGTGGCGGCGCAGGTTGAGGCGCTGCAAGCGGCCGGCTGCGCGCCGGTGATCGTGGTACTGGGCGCACGGGCGGCAGCGGTGCGCCGAGCGCTGCCGTCCTCCGCGTGGTGGACCACCAACGCCGCCTGGCGCGAGGGACGGGCCGGCTCGATTCGAGCGGGCGGGCGAGCGGTTCCGGCGCATGCGGCGCGAATCGTGGTCGCGAGCGTCGATCAGCCCTGCTCGGCGTCCGCCGTGCGGCGCACCATCGCAGCGCTGGCCGCCAATCCCGCCGCCCGCATCGCGGTGCCGCGCCACGATGGGCGGAACGGACACCCGCCCGTCTTCGACGCCGCGCTGCTGCCGGAGTTGCGCCGCGTCAGCGAGCGCTCCGAGGGCTTGCGCGAGCTGCGCCGCCGCTGGCGGGCGGCGACGATCTTCGTCGAGGTGGACGATCCGCTCGTGCTGCTCAATCTCAACACGCCCGAGGACTATCGGCGGGCAAGCCAGGCGGCGATGCTGTAACGTGCCGTTGAACCGATCGGAATCCCCTCTATGGCCATCCCCCTGCGGCAGTCCTTTGAGGTCGGCAAGTACGTGCTCGGTCAGCGGCTGCGCGGCGTGGAGCGCTACCCGCTAGTGCTGATGCTCGAACCCCTGCTCCAGTGCAATCTCGAATGCGCCGGCTGCGGCAAAATCCAGCACCCCACCGACATCCTGCGCCGCCGCCTGACGCCGCAGCAGTGCTGGGAGGCAATCGAGGAATGCGGCGCGCCGGTCGTCTCGATCGCCGGCGGCGAGCCGCTGATCCACAACGAAATCGGCGAAATCGCGCGGGGCTTCGTGGAGCGCCGCAAGTTCGTCTACCTCTGCACCAACGCGATCCTGCTTGAGCGGAAGCTCGATCAGTTCGAGCCGAGCCCCTACCTGACGTTCTCGGTGCATGTGGACGGGCTGGAGGAGGACCATGATGCCTCCGTCTGCCGCGACGGGGTCTGGGATGTGGCGATCCGCGCCATCTCCGCGGCCAAGCAGCGCGGCTTTCGGGTGACGACGAACAGCACCTTCTTCCTCGGCGCGGACCCGGAGCGGATTCGCGGGATGTTCGACCGCCTGACCGAGCTCGGCGTGGACGGGCTGATGATCTCGCCGGGCTATCCCTACGAGAAAGCCCCGGACCAGGAGCACTTCCTGGCCCGCAACCAGACCAAAGAGCTGTTCCGCGAGATCCTGGACGACGCGCCGGAGCGCTGGACCTTCAACCACTCCCAGCTGTTCCTTGAGTTTCTCAAGGGGGAGATCGAGTACGACTGCACGCCGTGGGGCAACCCGACGCGCACCGTCTTCGGCTGGCAGCGGCCCTGCTATCTGATGGACGAGGGCTACGCGGAGACATTCCGCGAGCTGATCGAGGAGACGGAGTGGGAGAACTACGGGGTGGCGAGCGGCAATCCGAAGTGCGTGGACTGCATGGTGCATTCGGGCTACGAGGCGACGGCAGTGATCGATGCGTCGCAGAATGTGAAGCGCGGCCTGCGGACGCTGATGGCGACGTTCCGCTAGGGGACGCTCCGGAGGGCGGAGCAACAGCTATCCGTCGCTCATCGCGTTCAGCGCATCCTCTACGAATCTCGCCGGATCCGTGGGGCTCACGTAGTAGATCGCTCCGCGTCGCGTCGTGATCCGCACGCCGTTTGTAAAACGATTCGCCAGCTCGCGTCCGCCGCCCCAGCCGAGCACCCGCGGTATGAACGGAACCCGAACCGCCTCGTCGATCGCCGTCCACTTCAACTCCGCCTTAGGCTCGAAAGGCCAAGGAGCGGTCCGTCAAGTCGTAGCGCGTGTGGAATGCCGCGTGCAGCGACAGGATCACAAGCGCCGTAATCGGCGCAACGAAGAACGCGCCGTTCAGCGCCCGCGCCGGTCCTGCGCGCACAGCCCCTTGGTAGGGGCTAGACGAGGCGGAAGCGGGTGCCGCAGAGGATGATGGTGCTCTCGTCGTCGGAGACTTCGAGCTCGTGCTCGCGGGCGGCGTGGATGATGCGGGCGCGGTCCACCGCTTCAACGTCGAGGCCGCCCAGACCGTCGCCGCGGCCGTCGGTCGCCGCGACGAAGCGCAGTTCGGCGTCGTCAAGCGCGATGCTGGGCCGGCCGTCCGCGTTTTTGGTGAGGGGCCGCTGGAGGACCTCCGACCAGCGGGCGGCCATCGCCTGCGGGTTGTCGGATTGCAGCTCGGCGGCGGTCATGCGACGGACAACGTCGGTGCGTTGCGCGGGCAGCCAGTTGGGGCCGGCGGGATGCCAGGGGCCTGCGGGGTCGTCGTCGCCCTCGTTCCAGCGCAGCTCGGCGATCGCGCCAGGCACATCCTTGGGGTGCAACTGAATGCCGTCGGAACGCTCGCCGGGCGAGTCGTTGACGAGGCGGATGCCGAGCCCAGCCACATGGGCGCGACGGGCGGCGATCTGGTCGCATTGCATGATCACCATGTAGCCGCCGTCGCCGCCGCGCCGCTGGAGATAGCGTCCACCGGCGGTGCCCGGCCGCAGCGGCGAGACGACTTCGAGGAAGGCGTTGCCCACCGGCATCAGAAAGTTGTGCAGCCCGAAGACGCCCACTCCCTCGTCGCGGTAGCAGATGTCGAGCCCGAAGACACCGCGCAGGTGGGCTTCGATGGTGTCGAGGTCTTCGGCGACCAGGGCGATCTGACGCATTCGCAGCATGTTCGGCTCCTTGCTGAGGCGGCTGTCGGCCGCTAACGGCCTTTGAAGACGGGCTTGCGCTTTTCGATGAAGGCGTTGCGGGCTTCGGCGGAGTCTTCGCTCTGCCCGATCCGGCGCATGCGGTCGGCTTCACGGCGCAGGGCTTCGGAGAAGGGGATGGCGAAGGCGTCGTTGAGGTTGGATTTGATGCCCGCCATCGCCAGCGGGTGAGAATCGCGCAGCCGCGCGGCGACGGCGCGCACGCCGGGCAGCAGCTCGTCGGCAGGGAAGACGCCGTTGGCCAGGCCCAGTCCGCGCGCCGTCTCGGCATTGACGCGGTCCGGCAGCAGGTACATCTCGCGCGCGCGGGCCAGACCGACCAGCCGCGGCAGCGTCCAGGTGCCACCGAAGTCGCCCGAAACCCCGACGTTGAGAAAGGCGGTGTAGAGGTAGGCGCTGTCGGCCATGTAGCGCAGGTCGGCGGCCAGTGCGATCGAGCAGCCGGCCCCGGCCGCGCCGCCGTTGAGCGCGCAGATGGTGGGCTTGGCCATTTCGTGCAGCAGCAGCGAGGTGCGCTCGAAGTAGTTGAGGCTGCCGATGCTGGCTTCGAGGTTGGGCTCGACGCCGGTCCCATCCTTGAGGTCGCCGCCGGCGCTGAAGAGGCGTCCGGCGCCGGTCAGGATCACGACGCGGACATCGTTGTCCGAGGCCGCGGCCTCCAGCGCCTGGCGGAGTTCTCGCAACAGCGTCCCGTTCAGCGCATTAAGCCGCTCGGGCCGGTTCAGTGTGATCGTCGCGATCTGCTCGTCCACCTCATACAGCACAGTCTCAAACATCGTCGCCCCTTCTCACAGTCCGTCGCTCCCCCCATCCTAAAGCGTGGCCGCTCCGGAATCGCTCCCCTACGCAGGGGGGCTGTCCGCTTCTAGCGGACTGGGGGGGCGGTCCGGCGCACCGCGCCCAGCACAAACCCCGCCCTTCGTGCGACACTTGCAGCACAATGACAACTCCCCCAAACGCCCCGCTGGCCATCGTCGCCGCGCTCTCCTCCGAAGCTGACGCGGCGCGGGCCGGTCGCAGCATGCTCCCCTCCGACCGCACCGTGGGCGCGGTGAGCGGCCCCGGCCCGGCCGCGGCGCGCCTTGCGGCCGAGCAACTGCTGGAGCGCGAGCAGCCGGCGGCCGTGCTGAGCGTCGGGATCGCCGGCGGGCTGCGGGCCGATCTGCGCTGCGGCGACATCATCCTCAGCGGGCGGCTGGTGCGGATGGAGAGCGGCGAGTCGTGGGCCGCGGACGAGCGGCTGCGGCGCGTGATCTGGAACGCGCTGAACGAGGCGGACATCGCCTCCGAGGTGGGCGACTCGCTGACCTCGCAAACAGTGCTGGCGAGCTACGCGGAGAAACGCGCGGCAGCCGAGGCGGGCGCGGCGATCGTGCAAATGGAGGACGCCGAGTGGGCCGCAGCCTGCGCCGAGCGGGGCATCCCCTTCTGCGCCCTGCGCGTGGTGATCGACGCGGTCGACGAGCAGGTGCCGTCGGAGCCGGCCGCCTGGGCGCAGCGCCCGAATCCGTTGGTCATCGCGCGAGCCCTGGCCCGGCGGCCGGGGCTGGCGCCGGAACTGGTGCGCCTGCGCCTCAATCTGGGGCGCTCGACGCGGGCGCTCGATCGGGCGCTGGCGCGGGCGATTCCGGCCGTGGCCGCCGAGCTCTGAGAACCCAAATGCGGCTGGCGCTGGTCACGGGCGCGAGCGGCTTCATCGGCGCGCATGTGCTGCGCGCCGTGCTGGATGCCGGCGCGGAGGCGCGCGCGCTGCTGCGGACCGACAGCGATCGGTCCAACGTGGCGGGGCTGCCCGTGGAGGTGGTCGAGGGCGACCTGACCGACGCTGCATCGCTGGAGCGCGCGATGACGGGCGTCGACACCCTGTTTCACGTCGCCGCGCGCTACGACCTCTCGCGCCGCGCCCGCCGCGAGGTCTGGCGGGCCAACGTGCTGGGCACGGAGTACGCAATGCGCGCCGCGCTGCGGCGCGGTGTGGAGCGGGTCGTGCATACGTCGTCGGTGGCGGCGATCGGTTCGGTGGATAGTCCTCACGGCGAGTTGGCCGACGAGCGGCAGTGGGCGCGGGTCAAGGACGCGCCGGGCCCCTACGAGCGAAGCAAGATCATCAGCGAGCGGCTGGTGCATCGGCTGGTCGCCGCGGAGGGCCTGCCGGCCGTCGTGGTGCTGCCCACCGCCCCGATCGGCCCGCTGGACCGCAAACCGACGCCGACGGGGCGGCTGACCGCAGACGCGGCGAGCGGCCGCATGCCGGCCTACGTGCGCAGCGCAGGGCTGAACATCGTGCATGTGCAGGATGTCGCCCAGGGGCACGTGCTGGCCGCCGAGCGCGGACGCATCGGCGAGCGCTACATCCTGGGCCACGCGGAGGGCAATCTGACGCTGCGGGAGATCATCGAACAGGCCGCGACGGCGGGCGCCGCGCCGCCGCCCAGAACGGCGATCCATTGGCAGCTGGCCTACGCCTGGGCGCTGCTCGACGAGAGCGCGGCGGCAGTCACGGGCAGAACCCCGCGCGCCACCGTCGCCGGAGTGCAAATCAGCCGCCGCCGCCAGTGGTACGACGTGAGCAAGGCAATCCGCGAGTTGGATCTGCCCCAAACCTCTCTAAGCCAGGCCTTCACGGAGGCTGCGGCCTGGTTCTCAACCCACAGCAAGTAACCGCGCCCATCGCCCCTCCCCCCCACCGCAGGGCGCCCCCTTCGGCCTCTCCCCCCATCGTGAGGGATCCCTTCCGACCTTTCCCCCCATCGTGGGGGGAGACTGAGAGGGGGGCTGCGTTCGAGGGCTGCCCAGGCGTTGCCCCTGCCAAATTCCGCATCCCGCAGATCTTGGCTACGACACCTGCCAACGCCGCCTTGCCCGCCCGGGGCCATCATGCACGACATCGTCATCCGCCACCGACGTATCATCGACGGCGGCAGCGCGCCGGATGCTGCGCCGACATCAACATCATCGACCTCGACAAACTCGACTCCCCCGCCCCCCACCTCGTCTACGACCTGCCCGAAGGCGCAAAACGCTACATCCAGCGCCCCATCGGCTACATCGCCACTATCAGCCACGGCCAAATCGTCCTCGAACACGACCAACTCACCGGCGCCCTCCCCGGCCGCCTCGTCCGCGGCCCCCAACCCGCCTGACTCGCCCCATTCCCCGTCATACCCGCGCTTGCCGCGGGTATCTCGCCGTGAACAGCACAGCCCACACTTCACGCATCCCGCCCATAGAACCGCCTCATAATGTACTCGTACAGCTCCCGGTCGTCCGCCGGCCGCCTCGTCGCACCTTCGTAGCGCACGAAAAACTCCGCGCGAGCCCGCCGCACCCAAGCCTTCTTCGCAAAGATCGGCCGCTCGGCGCGTCGGCACTCGATGTCCACGATTCGCTTGCCGCTCGGCAGCGCCTCAAACCGCACACCGTAGAGACCGCCGGCTTCCGTGCTCAGCATCTCCCCGACCACCTTGCTGAGCTCATTCACGAAGCCGTCCTCGGTATCGAACCCGCTCTCCTCCCAGCCGATCACCACGCCCTTCTTCGTCTCTGGGTCTTCGTACACCCCGACCAGCACGTGCCCGCCGTCGCGGTTCATCATCCCCGCCATCGCGCGAGCCACTGGATATCCGCTGCGCACCTCTTTGGAGTCGCCCTCACGCTGACCCTGGAACACGGCTTTGAATTCGCATGTCGCGCTCTCGTTGCCGGCGATCATCTGCACCAGCTCGTAGTTCTGGAACTCGACGGTGACGCGGTACTCCTCCCGATCAACCGATCGGATACCGACCGTAACGCTCTCACCGATCCGCTCATCGCCGTTCGCAGGCGGCAGTTCGCTCGCCGACATCTCCCCCAGCAGACCAAAGCCGAGATCGAGCGTCGCAACGCCGCGCGTGATATCGACGATCTCTCCCTCGATCCCCTCGTCTGTCGGCAGATTGTCCACCAGTTCCCGCCACCGCGCCTCGAATTTGACCTCCGATACCGAAGCCGTCCAGACGTCCTCGTCGAGCCCCTCGATCACGACTCCGTGACGCCTGTTCGCGCGCCGACTCATCAGATCCTCCGCCGCCCCCGCATCTCGCTCATCGAGCGGGATAAAGCCCGTGATCGGCCCCAGATCGACCGCCGCCCGCCCATCATCGCGGTTCGGACGATCAACCCAGGGAATCACCCGCGCGTCCGGCACCACAACCCCCGCGGCAAGCCGATCACGCGCAGCTTCCCAGCCGTCCAGCGCACGCCGGCGCGAGAGCACCGTCGGAGCCCCATCCTTGGTGTCCATCACGACCACATCAATTTTCTGCCCCCGCTCCAGATCCGGGCTGCCGCCGGGACGGAGCGAAAGAGCGTAGTCCGGTATTTCAATCTCGTTCCCACCGTCGACCGACACATCAATGCCGCCGTCCCGCTTCCGCACGACCATCGCCTTGATCGTTGCGCGGAGGACGATCGGTTCCTCGACGAGCGTTAATCCGACCTGTCGAGCGGACAGGAGTACCGTGCGACTCTCACGATCAATGTGCCCAACAACGGCCGTGACCGGGTCTCCAACCGAGTAGCGTTCGGCCAGCGCCTCACCGTCCTCCACCAACGCTTCCTCTTTGAAGATCCACCCGATCGCGCCGTCAATATCCAGCCACAAGCCACCGGACGTGACGCCCGTGACCGTCCCAGAGACCTCATTCCCACGAGCGATCGCGCCAAGCGCCTCCAGATAGCCGGGTGCATTGCGCTTGACGGAGAGGGCGATGCCGCGGTCCTCGTGGTCGACCTGCCAAACGAACAGGTCATCGATCGTCTCGCCGACGGCGTAGCGCTCCCGCGCAGACTCCCCGTCGGCGAGGACAAGCTCCCGAGGCAAGACGCTCCCGACTAGGCCGTCGACATCGAGCCAGAGGCCGCCGTTGGGCTGGAAGTCAGTGACGGTCGCGGAGACTACATCGCCGACCGCGTGCCGCTGGAGCGCCTCCGCATAGCCGGGCGTATTGCGCTTCACGGAGAGAGCGAGGTCGTGGTGCTCGTGGTCGACCTGCCAGACGAACAGACCGTCAATCGTCTCGCCGACGGCGTAGCGCTCCCGCGCGGACTCCCCCTCGGCGAGGCCAAGCTCCTGCGGTCCCACCGCACCGACCAGGCCGTCGACATCGAGCCAGAGGCCGCCGTTGCCCCAGAAGGCGGTGACGGTCCCGGAGACGATCTCGCCGACCGCGCGCCGCTGGAGCGCCTCCACATAGCCGGGCGCATTGCGCTTCACGGAGAGGGAGAGGTGGCGGTCGTCGTGGTCGACCTGCCAGACGAACAGACCGTCGATCGTCTCGCCGACGGCGTAGCGCTCCCGCGCAGACTCCCCGCCGGCGAGGACAAGCTCGTCAGGCGCGACGCTCCCGATCACTCCGTCAACATCAAGCCAGAGGCCGCCATTGGACTGGAAGTCAGTGATCGTTGCGGAGACGACCTCGCCCGCGCTGTGCGCGTTGAGCGCTTCCACATAGTCAGGCGCACCGCGCTTGACGGAGAGGGAGAGGCGGCGAGCTTCGTGATCGACCCCCCAGACGAACAGGCCCTCGACCGTATCGCCGACGGCGTAGCGCTCCCGCGCGGACTCCTCGTCGGTGAGGATGAGCTCGTCCGGCGCGATGCCCCCGACCAGGCCGTCGACGTCGAGCAAGAGCCAGCCGCCATCACTGACACCAGTGATCGTTCCAGAGACCACATCGCCGACCGCGCGCCGCTGGAGCGCTTCCAGATAGCCGGGCGCACCGCGCTTGACGGAGAGGAAGAGATCGCGAGCTTCCTGGTTGACCCCCCAGACGAACAGGCCCTCGACCGTATCGCCGACGGCGTAGCGCTCCCGCGCGGACTCCTCGTCGGTGAGGATGAGCTCGTCCGGCGCGATGCCCCCGACCAGGCCGTCGACGTCGAGCAAGAGCCAGCCGCCATCACTGACACCAGTGATCGTTCCAGAGACCACATCGCCGACCGCGCGCCGCTGGAGCGCTTCCGGATAGCCGGGCGCACCGCGCTTGACGGAGAGGAAGAGATCGCGAGCTTCCTGGTTGACCCACCAGACAAGAACGCTCTCGATGGTCTCGCCGGGCTCGTACCGTTGGTGCGGCGATTCGCCCGGCTGAAGCGGCAGCTCGCCGTGTAAGGCGTTTCCGCGCACACCGCCGATGTCCAGCTCAACGCCTACGTCGTACGTGTTGACCACCATAGCCTGAACCTCAGCCTCTACCTCAAGCCCCGCCAGCGCCTCCGGATACGGCGACGCTCGCCGAATCGAGAACTGCGTCGCGCCCAAGTCAGGCTCCGGCCCCATCTGGAAGACGAACGCCTCAAAGCGGTCGCCGACCGCGTACCGGTCCGCCGGCCGCTCTCCAATCCCCAGCATCAGCTCCGAGGCGTAGATCCTGGCCCGCTGGCCGCCTACCTCAATCCAGATGCTCTCCCGCTCCACCTCAACGACCGTCCCCACCACCGTCCCCTCAGTGCCCGGCCCACTGGGGCGCGCCGCCACGACATCCGGCCGCTCTTCCGGCGCAACGCCACTCGGCCGCAGAACAGGCGGCTGCGGAGCCGCCGCCTGCCCGCCGCGCCGCTTGCGCCGCTTCTTCCTGCGATTCTTCGCCATCGCCCCACTCCGATCACCCACAGCCTAGCACCGTTCACGGCTCCGCCAGCACCCACTCCTTCGCGCCGATCCCCTGACGCTCCCGCGCCAGATCCACATCCGGATCAATCAACCGCGCGTACGGCCGCCCGTTCATCGCTACAAACGCATCCGCCCGCACCTCCACCGCAACGCCCGCCGCCGCGTACTCATCGCGGATCAAATGCGCCGTCGTCAAAATCAGATCCGGCTGCGTCGTCATCCGCTCCTCCTGCAGCGGACTGAGATATCGGCTCGGATCCACCTCCCACGTTCGCCTGCTTCCTGCATCCGTCACGCGGTAATCCACTGTCCCAACCTTCTCCGTCAGCAGCATCCGCCAACTGAAACGGTAACCCTCCTCATTCCACCGCACCGTCCCCGGATACAGATAATGCCGCAGCGGAACCGCGACCTGCACCGCCAGCGCCAGCAGACCGACCAACACCGCCGCCCGCATCCAGCGCGGCGGCCGCGTATCGTTCGGCTGCCGAACACCGTCTTGAGCGAACCGCCGCGACAACCGTTGCAGCGCGCGGCGCGGCCAGTCGGGCGCGAAAAAGATCAGCGCCGCCGCCGTCATCAACCACGGAAACACCCCGATCATGAACAGCTGCCCTGTAATCAAGTGAAACACCAGCAGCGCCGCCCAGGCGTACGGACGCGACCGCCCCCACAACAGCCAGCCCACAATCGTCAGATCGAACGCCGCCCCCGCCCAGCTGAACGCATACGCCACCCACACCTCGTCCAACAGCCCGCCGACGATCGGCGCGTCCGCATGCTGCGGCAGCCAAATCCGCAGCGGCGCGGCTTCGAGCAGCCAGTCCGCATTCAGCTTCGCCAGTCCCGCAAAGCAGTACACTACCGCCACCTGCGCCCGCAGCGCCCAGACCGCCCCTCGCGGCACAGTCGGCGACCATCCTTCGCGCCGCGCATCCAACGACCACGCCCGGTGCGTCGGCAGTGCGAACAACAGCAGCGCCGCCAGACTCATGAAGTAGTAATGGTTGAGATATGTCGTCTTGTCGATCAGCTCCACATACGTAAACCCCAGCGCGAACAGCAGCGCCGCCGCCCGATACCGCCAGCCCACCGCAATCGCCAGCCCCAGCGCCCCCAGCGCCGCAAAATGCACGTGCATCCACGGCGCTGGCCACGCTCGCACCCACTCGAACCCCACGTAGCTGAAATGATGCGCCGGATCGACGTACAGTTGGTCAATCCACCCGTGCGCGAAGAAGCGAATCACCGCCACCAGCGCCACAACCCCGAACGCGATCCGAAACAGCGCCGCCGACGAGCCGTCCACCGGTTCCCACGCCCGCCGCGCCAGCGCATCGATCGGAGCCCACAGCGACGCTCGCCCGACCGATGACGCGGCGATCGCCGCCGGCGCCGCGCCGCGCCCCGCTTCCACGCCGCCGCTCCTAACTGTCCCCATCGTTATCGCTGAACCCCACGCTGATCCCCAGCAGACTCACCACCTCGGTGTTCATCACCCGCTGTAGATGCTCAATCGCCTCGCGCGCCTCGACAACCGCAGTGGCCCCCTCCGCCGCAGCCGACTTGAGCGGCGGCGCAATAGCGTCAATCGCCGCCACCGCCGCCGCGAACGCCGCCCTCATCCGCTCGTCCGTCTCCTCCGAGAGCGCCGCAATCAGATCGCCCACGCCCAACCCATCCGACGCCCCCAGGTACAACTCCTGCATCCCCAGCACCCGCTCCCGCACATCCTCCAGCGCGCGCTCGGCCGCCCCACCCGGAATCGCCAGCGGATTCGGTTCCCCGCCGCGCATTCCCAGCGCGTCGCCCAACTGCATATCCGCTACCGTCTCTGTCAGAAACACGCTCACCCGCACCAGTTCCGTCAGCGCCAGCGACTCGCCGATCGCCCGCTCGCCCCGTCCTGCAAACTGATCGCCGTACTCCTCGCGCCACGCATCGCGCAACGCCGCCGTCTCCTCCGCGATCACCTCCGTCAGCGACAGCAGGTAATCGGCGTAACGCGAACCCGGCTCCGCCAACGCCGACAACACCCGCTCATCCGCCGCGAAGAGCAGATACTCCACCGCGTGCAGTCCCCGCTCCGTCGACGCAAACACCTCGACCACCGCCTCCGCGTTGATCGCCTCGCTGCGCGCCAGCCGCGCCTCAATCGGCTGTGGGTAGCGGTTATCCGCCTCTTTCGGATCATTCAGCCAGTAACTGATCAGCGACTCCGAGCGCCGATCCATCACCGGCCCGAACCACATCGCCTCCGTCCGCGCCCACGCGCCTTGCGCGCTGCGCCACGCCTCGCGCGCTTCCTCCAGATTGCCCGCGTTCGGCTGCGCCGCCAGCGCCGCCGCCGTCGCATCCAGCGCCGCGCTCCACGAAGCCGCCGCCTCGAAGCGCGGAATAACGACCTGATCGGTCAGCTCCGCCAACACATCCCGACGGCTCACATCACCGCCGCAGGCGCTCAGCAGCGCCGCGCAACACAGCGCCGCGGCGAACAGAAAGCGGACGCGCAGTAGTAGTGACATGGGGAACTCCTAGAGCGAGTTGATGAATTCGATCAGCGCTTCGCGCTCCTCGGCGCTCAGCGACCGAAACGCCTCGCGCGACGCCTCGGCCTCGCCTCCGTGCCAGAGGATAGCCTCCGCCACATCCCGGGCGCGCCCATCGTGTAACAGCCGCGTGTGACCGTTCACCGTCGGTATCAGCCCGATCCCCCACAGCGGCGCCGTCCGCCACTCCGAGCCCGAAGCCTCGAAATCGGGCCGCCCGTCCGCCAGACCCGCTCCCATATCGTGCAGCAGCAAATCCGTATAGGGGAAAATCGTCTGCCCGGCGAGCGCATCGATCATGTAGTCCGTTGCCGTCACGTGCCGCGGTGTGTGGCAGCGGTGGCAGCCCGCCGCGAAAAACAGCGCCGCCCCGGATTCCCGTCCTTCGTAATCGCGCGCCGCCGGCGGCGCCAGCGTGCGCGTATAGAACGCGACCTGCTCCAACCGGTCGTCGGTGACCTCGCGCTCCGCCGCGCTCGACGCCCCGTTGGGAGCGTCGGCGCAGGCCGTCTGCGCCGGCGGACAATTCTCCTCGGGGAACAGACTCGAAGTAATCCCGATATCCCCGTGAAACGCCCCCGCGCTCTGCTGTAGCACCGTCGGCACGTTCGCCTTCCAGCCGAACCGCCCCAGCGCGAACCCGCTCGTCTCCACGCTCCACACCTCGTTCACCCGCCCCGAAATCCCGTCGCCGTCCGCATCGGCGGGATCCGCCCGCGCCCGAATCTCCGCCTCCGCAATCGCCTCCAGCAGCCCCATCCCGAACACCGCCGGCGCAATCCGCGGCGAAATCATGATCTCCTCGTGCAGCGGCCCGAACGCCAAATCGTCGACCGCGTAGATCGGCCTGAGCAGCGTGTACGCCTCGCCGTCCGCGTATTCCCCGTGAATCTCTTCGTACGCAATCACGATCACGCCCTCAGGCGGCACACCGAGAATCGCCCGATCCTGCAACTGCCCGCCATAGTGCGGATCCGGCACCGGCGAGCCGGCCGGCGAACCCGGCGCGTACAGCTCGCGGAACTCCTCCGGCAGCGACAGCCGCAGTAACAGCCCCCGTTCCGCATCGTCCGCCCCTAGCGGCGGGCGCGCCCGACCGTCCAGCCCGTGACAGCTCGAGCACGACTGCGCGTTGAACGTCGGCCCCAGGCCGTCCCGCCCCGCCGTACTCGCCGGCGCAGCCACCCAGTTCTGCGTGAAGAACGAATCTCCCACCTGAAAGTCGCGCCGCTCCTCCGTGCTCAAATTCCGCGCCGGCAGCGAAAACGCATTGCGCGTCGTGTTGAACGCCGTCGTCTCCCCGCCGCTGCGCAGCTCGAGCAGGTCCTCGGGACCCAGCGACTCCTCGCCGCCCTCCGCGCCGCAGCCCGCCAGCGCCGCCGCCGTCGCGCACAGCGCGCCAACCGCGAACACGGCGATCCAGGCCGCCGCCCGGACCGCGGCGCTCGGCCTCGTTCGTCGCCCCATCTAGCTCACGCTGACCGTCACGCCGATCGCCTGTCCGGCGCTCACGATCGTGTCCGTCTGCTCCTCCAGCGCCTCAATCGTCGCCAGCACCGCGCGGCGGCCCGGATCCGAGTTCGGCAGGTCGCCCAGCAGGTGCGCGTCGAACGGCGCCGGAATCAGCGTCGCGTTCGCCACGCTCTCCGCAATCTGATCCGTCAGCCGCTCCGCCAGCAGCGGATCCTCCGCCGCCACCAGATCCGCCAGCCCCGGACCGCGCACATCGCCGTAGTCGCCCAGCCAGACCATCTGGATGCCCCGCGCGTTGCCGATGATGTCCTTCACCGTGTTGTCCGAGAAGCAGGAGTGCTCATCCTCCTGCGAGCGCGCCTCATAGGCCACCGTCATCCGCTCGCCCGCCAGCTCCCCGCGGCTCAACTCGCCGATCCCCGTGATGATGTTCTCCAGCGCCTTGTTCGAGTCCAGCGCCAGGAACGAGGCCCGGTAGTTGCCCGACGCGCTCGGCGACCAGGCGTCGACCATCCGCTGTAAATCGTCGATCAGCAGCTGCGTCACCACCAGCAGATAGGTCCCGCGCCGATCCGCGTTCGCGTTCACCGTGTAGTCCTCCACCGGGCGCGAACCGGGGCCCAGCGGGTTCAGATCCTGGCCCCAGAGCAGGAACTCGATCGCGTGCCAGCCGGTCGACACGTTCGTCTCCCCGCCCGCCTCGTTCAGCTCGATCAGCAGCTCCGTCGTGATCTGCGGGTACTCCGCGACCATGTTGATGATCCCGCTGTTCGGCGCGCCCTCCACATAGTCCACGTAGCCCTCGTCCATCGGCCAGGCGTTCAGCTGGCCCTCGGGGCCGTCGTCGTCGTTGTCGATCGGCCCGCCGTAGAAGCGGTAGGCCTCCGTCGGCCCGTAGTCGTCGCGCGCGTTCAGCCACGCCCGCTTGGCCGCCTCCAGCGTCGCTGCCGTCGGCTGCGCCGCGAATGTCTCGATCGCCCCCTGCATGATCGTCGCCGAGTCCAGGCTGCGCTGGTAGGAGGCATGCACCCCGTCCGCATAGTGCTCGATCACCGACGCGATCAGCTCGTCCGACGCCCCAGGCGGCTCATCGTCGTCGCTGCACGCCGCCAGCCCCGCCGTCGCGGCCAGCAGCGCCGCCCCCAGCAGCGCCGCAACCCGCGCCTGCCAAACCAGCCGTCCTCCGCGCAACAGCTCAATCATCTCGCTCGATCCTTCCCCTGCGCCGCCGACCCCTCGGCGGCGAGCGTTCTGCATTGCCACATTACTATCAAACTATGCAAAATAATGTCAACACCCCTCGCCGCCCCATCCACCCGCGCCCACTCCGTCCACCCGCGCCCCGACTCCGCTGCCCTCGCGCTCTCCGCAGCGCCACCCGCCGTCGCCCCCGACTTGATCGGGGGCCCAAACCCAACCCCGTTGACAGCTCAGCGGCGCGCACCCCCACCGCCCGACGCCCGCAAACTCCCCGCGGCGAAGCGCAGCCGCCAACCTCAGCACACGCCCCGACAGAGCCGGCCGTGCTCAGTCGTCCGACGCCGCATCGCCGGCTGCGGCGGCGCGCTGCTGCCGAGTGCGAAGGTGGTCGCGGATTTCGCGTGGCGTGCCCAGCTGCTTCTTGCTCGAACCCTCGCGCACCCAGAACTCCGGCTTGCCCTTGACCACATAATTGACGCCCGCGTCCGGGCCGCGCTTGCACGTGATCACCAGCAGCGTCCCGCCTCGCACCGACGGCGTGTCCCACGTGACCAGGCCGTCCAGATCGTCGTTCAGCAGGTCCCGCGGCTCGAGATTTGCGAGGTTCGCCTCGAGCATCTGAGTCGCCTGATCGATCTTCTTTTCGATCGTCTCCGCGTCGAGGCCGGGATCGCCCTCCAACCCCGTCACCTCTCGCGTCCGGTCGTGGACGCCGATGATCAGGCGCCCGCCCTCGGTGTTCAAAAAGGCGTTGATCGTCCGCATCGCCTGGCGCGTCATCTCCTTGGCGTCGTCCGCGTCGGGATCACCCTTCAACACCTCTTTGAACTCCAGGGTTTCAGACTCAGGCTCGCCGATCAGCGACTCGACCCACTGGTCCCGATGCTCGACGTAAATGGCCTGGCTGTCGCGATCGATGGCCGTGATTCGCAGCGGGAAACGCTCGCCGATCCGATCGAACCCCGCTTTTCCCGGCGGATCCAAATCAGGAAGCTCCCTCGCAGGCATCTGCGCAAGCAGCCCCGATCCGAGGTCGAGCAGCGCAGTTTCGCCGTCGAAGTCCCGCAGCTCCCCTTCAACTCCTTCGTTCTCTTGGAAGCCCGCCGCCAGCTCCCGCCAGCGCTCCTCAAACCGGTCGTGCGACACAACCGCCCTACCGCCGCGCTCAACCGATTCGATTACGACGCCGTACGTTTCGTTGCCGCTGTAGGTCATGAGCGCGAGCCCTGAATCGTGGTCCAGCTCGCCCTCGGAGATAAAGCCGGTGATCGGCCCCAGATCCACAGCCGCTGCGCCCATGCGAAGCTCTGTATCCGACAGCGCAGCGAGCGGCATCACCTGCGCGTTCGGTACCAGTGTGCCGGACGACAACCGCCCTACCTCGAGATCCCAGCCATCCAGCGCCCGCCGATGTGAAAGCCGCGTCGGCCGGCCCTCGTCGTCCAGTTCGACCACCACTGCGCGAATCTCTTCGCCGTCGCTGAAGGATCGAGGCACCCCCGTCGAGAGCGACAGCGCATGTGGCGGAATCGACACGCTGCTATCGGCTGCTAGTACCCGGACTGGCAGACGCACCCCGCGCGGCATCGTCCCCCGTATCGTGACGCTGATTTCCGCGCCGGGCGCGATCGGCCCTTCAGCAAAGTCTGCCGTGAGCAGGCGCACCGAGAGTATGATGTCGCGCGCCTCGTGGTCGATCTGCCATACGCGCGCCGTAATCCTGTCGCCCACCGTGTATCGCGTTTGCGGCGACTCCCCGTCGTCGAGCGCAAGCTCGCGGGTAGGGATCCACCCGACCACTCCTGCGGTGTCAAGCCAGACGCCTCCCTCACTCGACCAAACCACGATGCCGTCGAGCTCGTCCCCGCGAGCGATCGCGTCAAGCGCCTCCAGATAGCCGGGCACATTGCGCTTGACGGAGAGGCGGAGGGCGCGGTCGTCGTAGTCGATCTGCCAGACGAACAGGCCGTCGATGGTCTCGCCGACGGCGTAGCGCTCCCGCGCAGACTCCCCGTCGCCGAGCGCGAGCTCGTCAGGCACGACGCTCCCGACCAAGCCGTCGACATCGAGCCAGAGGCCGTCATCAACCTGGGTGATCGCGCCTGAGGCGATCTCGCCGACCGTGCGCCGCTGGAGCGCCCCTAGATAGCCGGGCGCATTGCGCTTGACGGAGAGGGCGAGGTCGCGGGCGTCGTCGTCGTCGACCTCACAGACGAACAAGTTTTTAATCGTCTCGCCGACGGTGTAGCGCTCCCGCGCGGACTCCCCGTCGCCGAGATTGAGCTCCTGTGGTCCCACGCCCCCGACCACGCCATCGACATCGAGCCAGAGGCCGCGGCCGTTGCTCCAGAAGGCGGTGACCGTCGCGGAGACCACTTTCTCGACTGCATGCCGTTGCAGCGCCTCCAGATAGCCGGGCACATTGCGCTTGACGGAGAGGCGGAGGGCGCGGTCGTCGTGGTCGATCTGCCAGACGAACAGGCCGTCGATGGTCTGGCCAACGGCGTAGCGATCCCACGCAGACTCCCCGTCGCCGAGCGCGAGATCGTCAGGCGCGACGCTTCCGACCAAGCCGTCGACATCGAGCCAGAGGCCGTCATCAACCTGGGTGATCGCGCCTGAGGCGATCTCGCCGACCGTGCGCCGCTGGAGCGCCCCTAGATAGCCGGGCGCATTGCGCTTGACGGAGAGGGCGAGGTCGCGGGCGTCGTCGTCGTCGACCTCACAGACGAACAAGTTTTTAATCGTCTCGCCGACGGTGTAGCGCTCCCGCGCGGACTCCCCGTCGCCGAGATTGAGCTCCTGTGGTCCCACGCCCCCGACCACGCCATCGACATCGAGCCAGAGGCCGCGGCCGTTGCTCCAGAAGGCGGTGACCGTCGCGGAGACCACTTTCTCGACTGCATGCCGTTGCAGCGCCTCCAGATAGCCGGGCGCATTGCGCTTGACGGAGAGGCGGAGGCGACGGTCGTCGTGGTCGATCTGCCAGACGAACAGGCCGTCGAGGGTCTGGCCAACGGCGTAGCGATCCCACGCAGACTCCCCGTCGCCGAGGTCAAGTTCCCAAGGCGGGACTTCCCCGACCAGGCCGTCGACATCGAGCCAGAGGCCGCCGCCCCCCTCGAAGTCGGCGACCACCGCGGAGGCCACATTGCCGACCTTGTGCTGCTGGAGTGCCTCCAGATAGCCGGGCGTATTGCGCTTGACGGAGAGGCCGAGGCGACGGTGGTCGTCGTCGACCTGCCAGACGAACAAGTCTTTGATCGTCTCGCCGACGGTGTAGCGCTCCCGCGCGGACTCCCCGTCGCCGAGGTCAAGTTCCCAAGGCGGGGCTTCCCCGATCAGGCCGTCGACATCTAACCAGAGCCAGCCGCCGTCATCGACATTGGTGACAGTGCCGGAGACCACATCGCCGACCATACGGTACTGGAACGCCTCCACATAGCCGGGTGTATTGCGCTTGACGGAGAGGCGGAGGCGACGGTGGTCGTCGTCGACCTGCCAGACGAACAGGCCGTCGAGGGTCTGGCCAACGGCGTAGCGATCCCACGCAGACTCCCCGTCGCCGAGGTCAAGTTCCCAAGGCGGGACTTCCCCGACCAGGCCGTCGACATCGAGCCAGAGGCCGCCGCCCCCCTCGAAGTCGGCGACCACCGCGGAGGCCACATTGCCGACCTTGTGCTGCTGGAGTGCCTCCAGATAGCCGGGCGCATTGCGCTTCGCAGAGAGGCCAAGAATGCGGGCTTCGTGATTGACCCACCAGACGAACAGGCCGTTGATGGTCTCGCCGACGGTGTAGCGGTCCTGCGCGGACTCCCCGTCGCCGAGGACAAGTTCCCAAGGCGGGACTTCCCCGACCAGGCCGTCGACATCGAGCCAGAGACCTTCAGGCATGACGCGTGTGACAGTTGCAGAGACGACATCGCCGACCGCGCGCCGCTGGAGCGCCTCCACGTAGCCGGGCGCATTGCGCTTCGCAGAGAGGCCAAGAATGCGGGCTTCGTGATTGACCCACCAGACGAACAGGCCGTTGATGGTCTCGCCGATGGCGTAGCAGTCCTGTGCGGACTCCCCTTCCGCGAGGACAAGCTCGTCAGGCGCGATGCCCGCATTCCAGCCTTTGGCATCGAGGCCCTCGACATCGAGCCAGAGCCAGCCGTCGTCATCAACATCGGTGACAGTGCCGGAGGCGACATCGCCGACCGCGTACTCAACCTCCGGCTGTCCGTCGTGCTTCTCTGACATCGCTTCACTCCGATCGCTTACAGGCTAGCAACGCCCCCCATCCACCCTCTAAGCCGCCCCCATTGCTACAGTGAGCCGCGAAGGACGCGCCCAACCCCAATGCACTGGCTCGACATCGTCATCATCGTCGCCGTCCTCCTGATTGCGGCGCTCGGCTGGCGCATCGGCTTCCTGCGCAACGCCGTCGTCCTGATCGCCGTGGTCGTCGGCGTGGTGCTCGCCGGCTCCTTCCACGAGCGCGTCATCGTCGACCTCGCCATCTCCGACGATCCCACCCCCCAGATGCGCTTCGCCAGCTTCGTCGCCATCGTGCTCGTCGTCGTCCTGCTCGGCGCCGTCGCGGGCGCGTTCCTGCGCGGCGCGGCCGGCGTGCTGATGCTCGGCTGGGCCGACCACGCCGCCGGCCTGATCTTCGGCGCGCTCGCCGCCCTGCTGATCCTCCAGGCCCTGATCGCCGTCGCCGTCGCCGCGCCGCTGCCCGGCGCGCCTGAACAGATCGGCCAGTCCGAAATCGGCGCGCGCATGATGGACAACATCCCCGTCGTCCGCGCCCTCCTCCCCGAATCCTTCGACATCGCGATCCGCGACTTCCTCGACGGCATCGGCGAGACGGGCGAATCAATCGGCCTCTGACTCCGCCCCAACTTGGTACCCTTGCCCCCATCGAACGCCGCGCGCGCCTCCCGAAAGCCGGCGCTGGGACGAGCGAGACGCGAGGATGTCCCTCCTCAACCAACCGGTCCTGGTGCTCAACCAGAACTACGAGCCCCTGCACGTCTGCAACGTGCGCCGCGCCTTCGTGCTCGTCGAGCGCGGCAAAGCCGAAGTGGTCGACCACCTCGACCGCGCCGCCGCCCTGCTCCGCTCCGTCACCGCCGAATTCTCCGTCCCCAGCGTGATCCGCATGGTCTACTTCATCCGCCGCCCGCGCCCCATGGTGCGCCTCTCGCGCCGCGAAGTCTTCGCCCGCGACCGCCACACCTGCCAGTACTGCGGCGCGACCAGAACCGATCTCACCCTCGACCACGTCGTCCCCCGCGCCCGCGGCGGTGGCCACTCCTGGGAAAACCTCGTCTCCGCCTGCCCCACCTGCAACCGACGCAAGGGCGGCCGCACGCCCGACGAAGCACGCATGCGCCTGCGCACCAAGCCCGCCCGCCCCAAAACCAGCTTCGCCCAGATCTACCTCCGCTACCTCGAGCGCCGCCCCGCCTGGCGCCCCTTCTTCCCCGGTGCCGACCAACTCCTCGCCGCCCCCCGCTAGCCGCGGTTCGCCCAACCCCGCGCGCCCTAGCGCGGCTGGCACGCCCGACAGAACGACGTAATCCGCCGGTTCGGCGACACCTCCGAAATCGCCGCGCCGCAGCGCGGACACGGCTCCCCGCCCTTCCGATGCACCCGCAGAAACTCGCGCGGCTTCGCGTCGATCCGCTCGCCCATCTCCGCCGCTGCGCGCTCGCACGCCCAGCCCAGCACGCTCCCCATCGCCCGGTAGACCGCGGCCCGCCGCTCCGCCGACAACTCCTTCACCGCCGTAAACGGATGCACAGCCGCCTCGAACAGAATCTCATCCACATACGCATTCCCGATCCCCGCGACGAACTTCGCGTTGACCAGCACATTCTTCACTTGTCCCCGATAGCGGCGCAGCCGCTCCAGGAAGACCTCCTCCGTCAGCCCCGCATCCAGCGCGTCCGGCCCCTGCTCGCACAGCACCGGCACCGTATCCAACCGCTCCGACGGCGCGAGATACACCTTGCCCAGAAACCGCTCGTCGATGTAGCGAATCGCCAACTCCTCCTCCCCATCCTCACCCTCGAAATGCAGCGTGAAGCAGGTCCGCGCGTGCGCCTTCGCGTCCTGCGTCCACTGAAACCGACCCGTCAGCATCGGCGCGACCGCCATCGTCGTCCCCCGATCCCAGTCGAACAGCAGAAACTTCCCCGTCCGCCGCACATCCGCCAACGCCGCCCCCGTCAGCCCCGCCTCAAACTCCTCGCGCGGCGCCCGAATCACGATCGGCCGCGACACCTCCACCCGCGCTACCCGCCGCCCCGCCAACCGCTCGCGCAGCAGCCCGCTCACATGCTCCAGCTCCGGAATCTCCGGCATCGCGCCCTACCCCGCCGCCGGCTCGGCCCGCGGATACGAGCCCACCACGTGCAGCCGTTCCAGATCCTGGCGCAAATCCAGCAGCGCTCCGGCCAGCTCCGGATCCTCCCGATGCCCGTCGCAGTCCACGATGAACAGATAGACCCCCAACCGCTCCCGCGCCGGGCGCGACTCGATCCGCGTCAGATTGATCCCCCGGTCCGCGAAATGCTGCAACGCCCGCAGCAGCGCACCCGGACGATTCGCCGTGCTGAACACCAGCGTCGTCTTGTCGTTGCCCGTCGGCCGATGATCCTCGTGCGCCAGCACCACGAACCGCGTCGCGTTCCGCCGGTCGTCCTCAATCCCCGCCTCCGCGATGTGCGCCCCATACACCTCCGCCGCCCGCCGCGGCCCGATCGCCGCCGCCCCGGCCCCCAGCTCCATCGCCCGCCCCACCGCCTCCGCCGTCGACAGCGTCGCCTCCGTCCGCACATCCGGAAAGCGGCGCTGCAAATACAGATGGCACTGCGCCAGCGGCTGCGGATGCGAAATGATCAGCTCGATCGTCGCGGCGGGCGCGGCGGCCGGCAAAATCAGGCAGTGCTCAATCGGCAGAATCAGCTCCCCCCGAATCCGCAGATTGAGGTGATGGATGATCAGATCGTGCGTCTCGCCGATCGACCCCGCGATCGAATTCTCAAACGGCACGATCGCCCAGTCCGCCTCGTCCCGCGCCGGCGCTTCGGCCGCGGTGGAAATCGTAGGCCGCTCGATCAGCTCCGCATCCGGCGCGTAGAGCACCGCCGCGTGCTCCGAAAACGTGCCCGGCGGACCCAGATACGCGACCCGCAACGGGCGCTCGGCCTGTTCGCCGGCTCGTTCGCCAGCTTGCTCGTCGGCGCTCATGATTCCGCTCCGGTCAGCAGTCTACGCAGCCGTTCCTCCTGCTCGGGCTCCGTCACGGCGAGCACGATCGCGTTGGGCTCCAGCACCGAGTCCGGCCCGGGCACCTCCGGGCGTCCACCGGGCCGCAGGATCAGCGTCAACACCGTGCGCGGCGGCAGCCCCAGATGACGCACCATCCGCCCCACCACCGGCGCATCGGGCGGCACGACGACTTCCACCAGCTCAAATTCCGTACCGCTCAACTCGAGCAGCCGGAGCATGTTGGCGTCGACCTCGTGCTCAATGCTGGAGACGATGGCGCGGGTCGCCGAGATCGTCGTGGAAATCCCCACGGCGCGGAAGATCGCCTCGTTGCGCGGATCGTTAATCCGCGCAATCACGCGGTTGGCCCCAAAGCGCTGCTGCGCGACCTGACAGACCGCCAGATTGGCCTGATCGCGCCCGCTGGCGGCGACCACGACATCCGCCCGGTTCATCCCCGCCGCGCGCTGCACGCGCACCTCGGTGCCGTCGCCGACCAGCGCCACATCGCCCAGCTCGTCGTTGATCGCCCAGGCGATCTGCGGCTCGCGCTCAATCACGCAGACCTCGTGGCCCGCGCTGATCAGATCGCGCGCCGCGCCGCGCCCCACCTTTCCACCGCCGACGATGATGATGTACATCCGCGCTCCCTGCCGCTCAGTCGTCGAACGCCGCGGCCCGCACCAGCGACTCCAGCGCCGTTGTCGGGTTGACCACGCCGATCCCCAGCTCGCGGTAGATCTCCGCCCGCTCGGGGTCGAAAATGCGCGCCACCACCCGCGCCGCGCCGTGAACGTGCAGCGCCACCTGCGCGGCCATCGCGTTGCGGTTGTCCCCGTTGGCCAGCGCCAGGAAGATGTCCGCCTGCGCCGCGCCCGCCCGCTCCTGCACCGCCGCGTCCTCGCCCGCACCCAGCACCGTCTCGCCGCCGAAGCTCTCCGGCAGCCAGTTGAACGCCGATTCGTCGTGATCGATCACGGTCACCGCGTGGCCCTCCGCGTCGAACTCCGCCGCGATCGTCGAGCCGAGCCGCCCGCAGCCCATGATCACGATCCGCATCGCTACTGCCCAACCGGCTCGTCGTCGGCCGCTTCGCGGACCACGATCACCTCGCAGGGCGCGTGACTGAGCACATAATCGGCGGTGCGGCCGAGGTCCACCGCGCCCGGCGCGTGTCGCGCGTGCGCGGTCTGCGTCTCCCCGCGGTCCCCGATCGTCGTCGCCCGCCCCACCCCAATCACCACCAGATCCACATTCGTACTGACCGCCTCTTCGACGATCCCCGGCCCCGCATCGCGCGCCTGGAGCAGCCAGCCCTCGCACTTGATCTTCGCCTGCTTCGCCTCCGCCTCCGCCTCCGTCAGCGCCGCCTCCCCCTCGGCGGCCAGATTGGGCACATACGCATCAAGCTCAAGCGCCCGGTCGACCTCAACCACATACACCGGGTGGATGACGGATTTGCGTCGGTCCGCCCCGGCCAGGCGCAGCGCCACGCCCAGCCCGCGGCGGCTCGCCGCCGAGCGATCAAATGGCACCAGAACGCGAATGCCGGCCACATGCGCCCCAGCCGCCGACAAGAACTCCACCCAACGCCGGCGTGCCCCTCAGAATACTCCCACGCAAGGGGAAAGTTCGGAATCGCCCCCACGCAGGGGGAGTTCGGAATCGCTCCCCTATGCAGGGGGGCTGTCCGCTTCCAGCGGACTGGGGGGTCGGCTGCCCCTCCACCCCCTAGTACACGTACTTTGGCTGCTCCCGCACCACATGTGTCCCCGCCTCGTCGATCTGCTCCAGCCACGCATGCAGGCGCCCATCCGCAATCTCCAGAAAGCCCAGCGTCCCCATCCGCGTATCCAGATTGCGCGGATACATCGGGCTGCCCGGATTCACCAGCAGCACCCCCCGAATCGTCTCCACCGACGCCACATGCGTGTCCCCATGCACCACCACATGCTGCGGACCGCCGAAATACCGCTCCATCATCGTCTCCACCGTCCGATACGGCGGCCACTCCGGCAGCGCCATATCGTGCGTCAGCCCCACCCGAAAGCCCTCCAACTCCAGCGTCCACGCCTCCCGCAGGCGCGGATCCTCCGGCTGCACCGGACGTCCGCCGCTCCCGTCGTCCCCGTTCCCCCGCGCCACATAAATCGGCGCGACCTGCTCCAGACGGTCAATCAGCGCCACATCGTGGATGTCCCCGCCGTGCAGCAGCAGATCCACACCGGCCAAACGATCGTAGACTTGCGGCCACAGCTCGTCGCCGGCTTCGGGCACGTGCGTGTCGGAGATCAACCCAATCAGCATGAGCAGGTAGTCTACAGCGTGCGGCCCGTGAGCGGGACCGCGAAGGAGGATCCCAAGTGAGCCTGAGCGCTGTGGCAAACGGCATCCTCGGTCATTGGCGCGGCCTGGTCTTCCTCGCCGTCGTCGGCCTCACCATGTTCGCCGCCTACCTCTGTCGCGTCGACGAAATCGTCCGCACCCAGGGGCAGACTGCGGCCCTGCCCCAGATCGACCTGCGCATCGCCATGATCACCCACGGCGGCATCGGCGACCCCTTCTGGGACCAGGTCGCCGCCGGCGCGCAGGCCGCCCAGCGCGAATTCGGCGTTGAGCTCCGCTACGACGGCGACGGCGACATCAACGCCCAGGTGCGCCTCGTCGACAACGCCATCGCCCAAGGCTACGACGTGCTTATCGTCTCTCTCGCCGATCCCGACGCGCTGGAGAACTCGGTCCGCGCCGCGGTCGAGGCGGGCATCCTGGTGCTGACGATCAACTCCGGCGAGGAGCGCGGGCGCGCCTTCGGCGCGATTACCCACTTCGGTCAGCCCGACAAAGTCGCCGGCCTCGCCGCCGGCGAGCGCATGGCCGCCGCCGGCGTCACCCGCATGCTCTGCATCATCCACGAAGACGGCAACATCGGCCTGGTCCACCGCTGCGAAGAAGCGGGACTCTCGATGGAGCTCTCGGGCGGCCAGTACCAGACCCTCTCGGTCACCGGCACCGCCAACATCCGCGAAACGACGAATGAGATCGGCGCGGTGCTGCTGGCCAACCCCGACATCGACGGCGTGCTTGCGCTCAACTCCGAGATCGCCGCG
The DNA here is from genome assembly GCA_965243125.1 of Dehalococcoidia bacterium. Lineage (GTDB taxonomy): Bacteria > Chloroflexota > Dehalococcoidia > Bin125 > Bin125 > CATQGW01. The sequence continues at coordinate 272,412 of OZ251529.1, forward strand.
CTCGCCCAGCGCGCCATCATTGAGGTCAACGCCAACGCCCTGCTGGCCACCTTCGACATCTCCCCGGTGGTGCTGCAAGACATCGAGCGCGGCGCGATGCTGTTCGCCGTGGACCAGCAGGCCTACCTGCAGGGCTTCCTGCCCATCGCCTTCGCCTACGTTGCCAGCGTTGAGGAGGACCTGGAAACGTCGGCGCTGCTGCGCGCGCTGAAGCGCTGGAGCGCGTCCGGGCGGCTGCTCACCGGCCCCGGCTTCGTCGACGCCAGCAACGTGCGCCGCTACCCCGACATCCGCGGACCCGAAGAAGAGTGAGCCGCGATCCCATGACGCAGCGACTCTCCACCCAAACCGCCGTGCCCGCGATGACCGCGCCGCTCCGGCCCGTCGTGCTGCGGCTCTTGCCGCCGCTGATCGCCGCCGCCGTGCTCTGCGCCGGTTGCGCCGAAGCCGTCTTCGAGCGCCTCGGCCTCGCCGGCGTGCAACCCCTCACCATCGCCTTCGTCGTACACGGCTCCGACAACGATCCCCTCTGGCAAGAAGTGCGGGCCGGCGCGGAAGACGCCGCCCAGGCCTTCGACACGAGCGTCTTCTGGCAGGCCTCGCCCGACACCGGCGAGCGGGTGCGGATGGTCGAGGAGGCTCTTTCCCAAGGCTTCGATGTGCTGGTCATCACCCTCTCCGATCATCTCGGCATGGAGCGCATCGTCCGCGAAGCCATCATCGAAGGCGCAATTGTCTACGTGATCAACGCCGGCGTGCAATATGCGACCGCCTTCGGCGCACACGCCTTCTTCGGCATGCTCGAGATGGTCGCCGGCCTGGCCGCCGGCGAGCGGCTCGCCGAAGCCGGCATCACCCGCCTGCTCTGCGTGATCCACGGACCGACCAACGAAGCGCTCGAAACCCGCTGCGAGCAAGCTGAATTCCGCATCGGCGAGATGGTCCGCCTTGAAGTCGAACCCGGCCGCGACGCCGAAATCGAAGCCCAGATCACCCAGCTGCTCAGAGACGACCCCGCCATCGACGGCGTGCTTACCCACGACGGCGCCGTGATCGCCGCCCCGGCGGCAGCCGTGCTGGCCCGCTTCGCCGAGGAGGGCCGCGAAATCGCCCACGCCGCCTTCGGCGTCGACGAGCAGGTGCTGGAGGAGATCGAAGCGGGCCGCATCCTCTTCGCAGTCGATCAGCAACCCTGGCTACAGGGCTACCTCCCCGTCGCCTACGCCCAGGTCAAACGCTATTCCGCGCGCAGCCGCGGCGACGCCGTGGCCAGCGTGCTGCTCCAGTGGGCCGAGGGCGGCGGCATCCTGCTCGGTCCCGGCTTCGTCGATCGCCGCAATGTCGACCAGGTGCGTGAATCGGGAGCGGTCGTCGAAGGCGGCTGGTGGAGGGGTGAATCATGAGACGTCCGCACACCACCCGCCGAATCGCACTCTGGCTCGCCGGACTGCTCGGCTTGGCCCTGCTGCTCGCCGGCTGCGCCGAAGCAGCGCTCGAGCGGCTTGGCCTCGCCCAGGCCCAGCCCCTGACCGTCGCCTTCGTCGTCCACGGCACCGAGGAGGACCCCTTCTGGCACGAGGTGCGCGCCGGCGCGGAGTCGGCCGCCCAGGTCTTCGACGCCAGCATCTCCTGGTCGTCCTCACCCGATACCGAGGAGCGCGTGCGGATGGTCAGCGCCGCGCTCGACCAGGGCTTCGATGTGATCGTGGTCACGCTCTCCGACCACCTCGGCATGGAGCGCGTCGTGCGCGACGCCGTGGTGCGCGGCGCAACCGTCTACGTGATCAACGCCGGCGTGCAGCACGCCATCGGCTTCGGCGCCGCCGCCTTCTTCGGGATGGTCGAGACCGTCTCCGGCCTGGCCGCCGGCGAGCGCCTCGCCGAAGCCGGCGTATCGAACCTGCTCTGCGTCATGCACGAGACCAACAACGAAGCGCTTACCACCCGCTGCGAGCAGGCCGAATTCCGCATCGGCGAGATGATCCGCCTCTTCATCGACCCGCTCCAGCCCGACGACATCGAGGCGCGCGTCTACCAGGCGCTGCTCCAGAATTCGAACATCGACGGAATCATGACCCACGACGGCTGGCTGATCGCCGAGCCCGTCAACGCCGCGATCGCCCGGATCAACGCGGAGCAGGGGCGCACGCTGCCGCACGCGGTCTACGGCGTCGACGAGCCGGTGCTGCAGGAGATCGAAGCGAATCGAGTGTTGTTCGCGGTCGACCAGCAACCCTGGCTACAGGGCTACCTGCCGGTCGCCTACGCCCAGCTGAACCGCTACTCCGACCGCATCCGCGGCGACCAGCTCGCCAGTGTGCTCGTGCAATGGGCCCAGGGCGGCGGCATCATCCTGGGCCCCGGCTTCATCGATCAGAACAACCTGGACGCCGTGCGCGAATCGGGCGCGGCCGGAGAGGGGCAATGGTGGCTGGCCGATCTAGCGGAGGAGGGCAACGGTGGCTGACCAATCAATAGCGCTGTGGGGGTTCCTGCAGCGCATGAACGAGCGCGCCATGCAGCGGCCGGAAATCGGCTCGGTCACGGCCGCCGCCCTGCTCTTCATCTTCTTCAGCATCGCCTCGCGCGGCGCCATGGTCGAAGGCTCGACTCTCGCCCGCATCTTCGACACCGCCTGGCCCTACGGCATCATGGCCGTCGCCGTCGGCCTGCTCATGATCGGCGGCGAGTACGATCTCTCCGCCGGCGTCATGGTCGCCACCGCCGGCACCGCGCTCGGCATCATGGCTGTCGAGTGGGGCATCAACATCTGGCTCGCCGCCCTCCTCTCGCTGCTCATCTGCCTCGCACTCGGCCTCTGGAACGGCGTCCTGGTCGTCCGCACCGGCCTCGCCTCCTTCATCATCACGCTCGGCACCTTCTTCGGCCTGCGCGGCGCAAACGTCGCCTTATCCAAATACTTCACCGGCGACGCCCTGATCGAGCGCCTCGATGAAGCGCCCGGCTTCGACTCTCTCAACGCCGTCCTCGCCACCGCCTTCGGCACCCCCCCCGAAGACTTCCGCGTCTCCCTCTTCTGGTGGGCCGGCTTCACCGTGATCGCCAGCTGGGTGCTCTGGCGCACCAAAATCGGCAACTGGATCTTCGCCGCCGGCGGCGACCCCACCGCCGCGCGCGCCAACGGCGTGCCCGTCTCCGCCATCAAAATCGGCCTCTTCATGCTCACTGCCAGCGCTGCCTGGTTCGTCGGCATCAGCAACGCCGTTCGCTACACCAGCGTCCAGGCTGGACAGGGCGTCGGCGACGAATTCTTCTTCATCATCGCCGCCGTCGTCGGCGGCTGCCGCATGGCCGGCGGCTACGGCTCCATCGTCGGGCCCGCCATCGGCGCCCTGATCTGGGGCATCGCCTTCATCGGCATCCCCCAGGCCGGCTGGGACCTCGGCTGGCGCTGGGCCTTCCTCGGCGTACTCTTGCTGGTGGCCACCCTGATCAACCACTTCGTCGGCGAGCGCGCCCCCTCGGAGCACGGCGACTACTGAGCACGGAGACTGAGCACCATGACCACCGACACCGCGGCCGAGCAGGGCCGCACCGCCCCCGCCTCGCCAGACGAGCACCGCCCGATCATCGAGGTGGACCATCTCGGCATCCGCTTCGAGCAGATCACCGCGCTCGAGGACGTCACCGTCAACCTCTACCCGGGCGAGGTCACCTGCGTGCTCGGCCACAACGGCGCCGGCAAGTCGGTCTTTATCAAGGCGCTCTGCGGCGTGCATCAGCCCAGCAGCGGGCAGGTCAAGCTCGACGGCGACCCTGTCTCGCTCGATTCCCCGCGCCGCGCCCGCGCGCTCGGCATCTTCGCCGTCCACCAGGACCTCGCCCTCGTCCCCCTGCTCTCGCTCTGGCGCAACTTCTTCCTCGGCGCCGAACCCGTCCACGGCTGGGGCATCTTCCGCCAGTTCGACGCCGGCTACGCGCGCGCCACGCTGGCCGCCGAGATGGACAAACTCGGCATGGAAGTCGGCGATCCGGACCGCGCCGCGCGCACCCTCTCGGGCGGCGAGCGGCAGGCCGTCGCGATCGCCCGCGCCCTCTATCACGGCGCGCGGGTGCTCGTGCTCGACGAACCCACCACCGCGCTGGGCGCGCAGCAGGCCGGCACCGTGCTCCGCCTGATTCGCCGCACCGCCGAACGCGGCACCGCCGTCGTCCTGGTCTCGCCCCGGCTCGAACACACCTATCCGATCGGTGATCGCTTCCTGGTCTTCCGCCGCGGGCACCTCGCCGCCGACCTGCGCAAAGATCAGGTCACGCAGGACCAGCTGAGCGAGATGCTCGCCGGGGGTACCGAGCGCGAGCAAATCGAAGCCGCGCTGCTCGCAGAAGATGATCACGAAGACCAGCCCGATGACGCCTAACCCGCGCAGCGCGCGGGCTACACTGACCGTATTGGCAAATGCCCCGAGGAGGCTGCGCAATGGTCGTTGAGACCGCCACACAGACCGTCAAAGCAGGACTCGCCCAGATGCTCAAGGGCGGTGTCATCATGGACGTCGTCACCCCCGAGCACGCCCGCATCGCCCAGGAAGCCGGCGCTTGCTCCGTCATGGCGCTTGAGCGCGTCCCCGCCGACATCCGCAAGACCGGCGGGGTCGCCCGCATGAGCGACCCCTCCCTGATCCGCGGCATCATCGACGCCGTCTCCATCCCCGTCATGGCCAAAGTCCGCATCGGACACTTCGTCGAAGCCTCGATCCTCGAAGCGCTCGGCGTCGACTACATCGACGAATCCGAAGTCCTCACCCCCGCCGACGAGCGCTTCCACATCAACAAGCACCAGTTCGCCGTGCCATTCGTCTGCGGCTGCCGCGACCTCGGCGAAGCCCTTCGCCGCATCGCCGAAGGCGCGGCCATGATCCGCACCAAAGGCGAAGCCGGCACCGGCAACATCGTCGAAGCCGTCCGCCACATGCGCGCCGTCCAGGGCGCCATCCAACAACTCCAGAACATGGGCGACGAAGAGCTCGTCTCCTACGCCCGCGACATCGGCGCTCCCGTCGAACTCGTCCGCGACACCCGCGAGCGCGGCCGCCTGCCCGTCGTCAACTTCGCCGCCGGCGGCGTCGCCACCCCCGCCGACGCCGCGCTCATGATGCGGCTCGGCGCAGACGGCGTCTTCGTCGGCAGCGGCATCTTCAAGTCCCAGGAGCCCGCCCGCATGGCCGAAGCCATCGTCCGCGCCGTCACCCACTACCAGGACGACAACATCCTCGCCGAGGTCTCCACCAACCTGCCGCAGGCCATGCCCGGACTGGAGCTGTCGGAGATTCCCGAACCCGAGCGGCTGGCTCCGAGAGGCTGGTGACGCCGCCAGCATGAGCAGCGCAGCGGGCGGCCCGGTCGTCGGCGTCCTCGCCCTCCAGGGCGACTTCGCCGAGCACGCAACAAGCCTCGCGCAGGCTGGCGCGGAGCCGCGCGAAATCCGCACCGCCGCGCAACTCACCGAGGTCGACGGCCTGATCATCCCCGGCGGCGAGAGCACCACCATCGCCCGCCTGCTCCTGCAATACGACCTCCGCGAGCCGATCATCAACGCCGCCCGCAACGGCTTTCCCCTCTGGGGCACCTGCGCCGGCGCAATCCTGCTGGCGACGGAGATCGAGTGGCTCGACCGCCCCGCTCTCCACCTCATCCCCATGACCATCGAGCGCAACGCCTACGGACGCCAGATCGACTCCTTCGAGGCCGAGCTCGAACCCGGCCCGCTCGGCGATCCACCCGTCCACGCCGTCTTCATCCGCGCACCGCGCATCCGCCGCGTCGGCGGCGACGTCTCCGTCCTGCTCAGCCTCGGCGACGAACCCGTCGCCGTCGAATACCGCCGACTGATGGCCAGCACCTTCCACCCCGAACTCACCCAGGACCTCCGCCTCCACCGCCGCTTCGTCGAGCGCTGCCGCAGCGCCCGCACCGACAACGCCGCCGCCCCGCCCACAGCCGCCGGAAGCTAATCCCACTCATGGCCAACCCGACCCACCAAAGCGATCCGCTCGAGCAACTTGAGCAACTTGAGCGCCGCGAGCAGCCCGATCCACCCCCGCCCGCCGCCCCGCCGCAGGTCGAAATCGACGATGTCGACGCCCTCCTCCAGACGCTCCCCGCCGCCATCCGACGCGCCATCGAAGCCGAAGACGACTTCGACTCCCTGCTCGAAATCGTGCTCGACCTCGGCCGCCGCCCCAGCGCCCGCTACCGCGAGCGCGAAATCGAACTCACCGAATCCGAAATCACCACCGCCGAACTTGAAGGAGTCGTCCGTCAGCTCGGCGAATTCGGCGACGACAACCGCGCCGGCATCGCCCGCACCCTGCACCGCATCTCCTGCCTGCGCAACCGCCGACGCAAAATCGTCGGCCTCACCATGCGCGTCGGGCGCGCCGTCAGCGGCTCCGTCGCCCTGATCGAAGACCTCGTCGCCGCCGGCGCAAGCATCCTCCTGCTCGGACGCCCCGGCGTCGGCAAAACCACCCTGCTCCGCGAAGTCGCCCGCGTCCTCGCCGAGCAGGGCAAGCGCGTCGTGATCGTCGACACCTCCAACGAAATCGCCGGCGACGGCGATATCCCCCACGCCGGCATCGGGCGCGCCCGCCGCATGCAGGTCGAAACGCCCGAGCGCCAGCACGCCGTGATGGTCGAAGCCGTCGAAAACCACATGCCCGAAGTGATCGTGATCGACGAAATCGGCACCGAACTCGAAGCCCTCGCCGCCCGCACCATCGCTGAGCGCGGCGTCCAACTCGTCGCCACCGCCCACGGCAACACGCTCGCCAATCTGATGCTCAACCCCACCCTCGCCGACCTGATCGGCGGCATCCAGACCGTCACCCTCTCCGACGAAGAAGCGCGCCGCCGCGGCACCCGCAAATCCGTGCTCGAGCGCAAAGCCCCGCCCACCTTCAACGCGCTCGTCGAAATCCAGTCCTTCACCCGCGTCGCCGTCCAGAGCGATGTCGGCGCAACCGTCGACGCCATGCTGCACGGCGAAACCGCCGAACCTGAAATCCGCGAAGTCGATGAAGACGGCGAAGTCCACAGCCGCCCCGGTGCTTACAGCGCCTACAGCGCGCAACAGACCGCTCTCCCCTGGCGGCGCGCGCTCGCTCAACACAACGATCCCCCCGCCGACTTCTTCCCCGCCGCCGCCCAGCTTCCGGTCGCCGCCGGCGGTCCGTCTCCGCGCAACGACGGGCGCGACGCCCACCTCCGCCGTCGTCAGCAGCGCAGCGCCCCCCAACAACCCGCTGCGCCCCACCGCCGCATCTTCCCCCTGGGCGTCTCCGCCGCGCGCCTCCGTGAAGCCATCCGCGAAAACGGCGCAAACGCCTCCGTCGTCGACCGCGTCGAAGACGCCGACGTCGTCATGACCCTCCGCTCCGCCTTCCGCCGCCGCCCCGCCGACCTCCGCACCGCCGAGTCCCGCCGCCTCCCCATCGTCGTGCTCAAGCACAACACCGTCCTCCAGATGCAGCAAAGCCTCCGCGCACTCACCCAGGGCGCCGCCCCCGGCGACGAACTCACCAGCGCCCTCGCCGAGGCCGAAGACGCCATCCAGGCCATCCACAGCGGTGTCCGCGACACCGTCGAACTCGCTCCCCGCGGCCCCTACATCCGCAAACTCCAACACGAAATGGCCGCCCGCCAGTCCCTCACCTCCTCCAGCCGCGGCCAGGACCCCCACCGCCGCGTCCGCATCCAATCCCACTGACCCAATCCCTTCCCCCCATCGTGCAGGATCTCCTTCCGGCCTCTCCCCCCATCGTGAGGGGAGACTGAGAGGGGGGCTTCCCCTCCGGAACCGCCCCCCTCTGCAGGGGGCTGTCCGCGTAGCGGACTGGGGGGTCGGCCTCACACCCCCGTCACCACCCCCGAACCCCACCCCCTATCGTCCAAAGATGCTGATCACGGTCGAAGGCGGCGACGGCGCAGGCAAAACCACCCTCGTCCGCGCCCTCGCCCAACACTGGACCGACGCCGGACTCGCCGTCCGCACCACCCTCGAACCCGGCGGCACCGAGCTCGGACGCGGCCTCCGCGAGCTCGTCCTCCACACCCAGGGCGAACTCGGCGAGTGGGCCGAAACCTTCCTCTTCCTCGCCGACCGCAGCGCCGATGTCGTCCAAATCATCCGCCCTGCGCTCAACCGCGGCGAACTCGTCCTCTGCGACCGCTACGCCGACTCCACCCTCGCCTACCAGGGCTACGGGCGCGGCCTCGACCTCCCCCTCCTCCGACAGCTGAACGCCGCCGCCACCGACGGACTCCGGCCCGATCTCACCATCCTGCTCGACATCCCCGTCGAGCAGGGCATCGCCCGCGCCCGCGCCGACGGCGGCGACCGCATCGCCGACGCCGCGCTCGAATTCCACCGCCGCGTCAACCACGGCTTCCGACAAATCGCCGCCGCCGAACCCGGTCGCGTCGTCCTCCTTGACGCCGCCCAGCCGCCCGACATGGTGCTCCAGCAGGCCATCGCCACCGCCGAGCCGCGCCTCCACGCCAACCGCCTGCTCCCGTTGGAGTAAACCGCCCACCCCGCCGTACACTGGCCCCGTAGACCACCAGGACCACCGCAAGAAAGCGCAATCGTGGACGCTCCACAGCAAGTCACGGTCCGCGTACCCGCCTCCAGCGCCAACCTCGGTACCGGCTTCGACGCCGTCGGCGTCGCCCTCCAGCTGTACGCCACCGTCACCGTCGCCATCGACGCCCCCCTCGATCTGCCCGCCGACGGCGCCCCGAGCACGCGCTCGCCGATGATCAGGCACATCCGCGCCGGCGTGATCGCCGCCCACGAAGCGCTCGAGCTCGAACCCCCCAAACCCAAGCGCATCAATGTCGCCGTCGACGCCCACTTCCCGCTCGGACGCGGACTCGGCGCGAGCGCCGCCAGCCGCGGCGCCGGACTCGTCGCCGCCAACGCCCTGCTCGGCGGCGGCCTCGACGACCAGCAGCTGCTCGAGCTCGGCGCAGCCCTGGAACGCCACGCCGACAACATCGCCCCCGCCCTTTTCGGCGGCTGCCAGATCGTCGCCATGGACGGCCCGCGCGTCCACCGCGTCCACCTGCCCGTCGCACCCGGCCTCCGCTTCGTGGGCTTCACCCCCTCCTTCGGCATGTCCACCAAAAAGGGCCGCGCGCTGCTGCCCGACCAGCTCTCCCGCGCCGACGCCGTACACAACTCCTGCCGCTCCGCGCTGCTCGCCGCCGCCCTCGCCACCGGGACCTGGGAGGCGCTCGCCGCCGCCGTCGACGACCGCCTCCACCAGCGCCCCCGCAGCAACATGTTCCCCGCCATGTTCGAGTTCTTCGAGGCCGCCGCCGACGCCGGCGCGCACGCCGCCTACCTCTCCGGCGGCGGCTCCACCCTCATGGCCCTGACCGACGCCAACGCCGCCGATGCCGTGCAACGCACCTTCGCCGACGCCGCCGAAGCGCGCGGCATCGAAGGCCGCGGCTTCATCACCGAGATCGACCCCCACGGAGCCACCGTCCTGTGACCGTCGTCCAGAAATACGGCGGCACCAGCGTCGGCTCCGTCGAGCGCCTCCAGGCCGTCGCCGCCCGCATCGCCCGCCGCGCCGCCGAGGGACAACCGATCGCCGTCGTCGTCTCCGCCATGGGTAAAACCACCGACGAGCTCGTCGCTCTCGCCGCCCAAATCAGCCCCCGCCCGCCCCGCCGCGAGATGGACATGCTGCTCGCCACCGGCGAAATCGTCAGCAGCGCGCTGCTCGCCATGGCCGTCCGCCAACTCGGACACGGCGCAGTCGCCCTCACCGGCGCGCAGGCCGGCGTCTTCACCGACGACACCTACGGACGCGCCCGCATCCGCAACATCGACACCGAGCGTATCCAACGCGAATTCGCCGAGGGCAACGTCGTCATCATCGCCGGCTTCCAGGGCGCCAGCGCCGCCGCCGACTTCACCACCCTCGGCCGCGGCGGCTCCGACACCTCCGCCGTCGCACTCGGCGCAGCGCTCAAAGCCGAGCAGGTCGAGATCTACACCGATGTCGAAGGCGTCTACACCACCGACCCCCGCATCGAACCCGACGCCCGACGCCTCGCCGACATCGCCACCGAAGAAATGCTCGAAGCCGCCGCCCAGGGCGCCGGCGTCATGCATCCGCGCGCCGTCGAACTCGGCCTGCTCCACGACATCCCCATCGTCGTCGCCTCGTCCTTCGCCGCCGACGGCGCAGCCGGCACCGTCATCCGCAAGGAGGTCCAGATGGAACCCGAAGACCGCGTCCGCACCATCGCCCTCGACCGCGATGTCGCCTCCCTCACCCTCCGCCATGTCCCCGACCGCCCCGGCATCGCCGCCCAACTCTTCGGACCCCTCGCCGACGCCGGCATCTCCGTCGACACCATCGTCCAGAACGCCGGCGAAGACCGCCTCACCGACCTCACCTTCACCGTCACCCGCGCCGACTTCGAGCAGGCCCGCGAGGTCGCCGCCCCGCTCGCCCGCGAGCTGGGCGCAAAGGAACTGCTCTTCGACGACGACCTCGTCAAAGTCAGCCTGATCGGCACCGGTATGCAGTCCGCCCCCGGCTACGCCGCCCTCATGTTCCGCACCCTCTCCGAAGCCGGCGTCAACATCGAGCTGATCACCACCTCCGAAATCCGCATCACCGTGCTCGTCCGCGCCGAGCGCGGCGAAGAAGCCGTCCGCCTCCTCCACCGCGCCTTCGCCCTCGACCAACCCGTCCAACCCACCGCCCCCGCCTGACCACAATTCCGTCAGCCCCACGCCCCCCACCTCCGCCACACCCCCAACAGCCCACCAAGCCCCATTCGCAGGCTGCCGAAGTGCCGCAGGACCCACACCAAACGCCCAACCCGCCAACTTGACATAGCCGCCTCTTCGACGACACCCCAATCTCCCCTAGCGTCGCTTTTAAGCCCCCAACCCCATCGCTAGGAGCCGCCCCAGGAGCCGCCCATGTTCGCTCACCTGCACACCCACACCGAATACAGCGAACTCGACGGCCTCGGCCGCATCGACGCCCTCGTCGAGCGCGCCCGCAAACTCGGCCAGCAAGCACTCGCCATCACCGACCACGGCAACCTCTACGGCGCAATCGACTTCTACCAGGCCGCCCGCTCCGCCGGCATCCAGCCCCTGCTCGGCATGGAAGCCTACGTCGCGCCCGGCAGCCGCACCGACCGCGAAGCCCGCAGCGCCTCCGGAGCCGCCTACCACCTCGTCCTCCTCGCCCAGAACAACCAGGGCTGGCGCAACCTCATCCAGCTCGCCACCCGCGCCCACCTCGAAGGCTTCTACTACCGACCCCGCATTGACCGCGAACTGCTCGAGCAATACAGCGACGGCGTCATCGTCCTCTCCGGCTGCCCCTCCGGCGAACTCCACCGCGCGCTCGAAACCGAAGACCTCGTCGAAGCCCAGCGCATCGTCCAGTGGTACCGCGAGACCTTCGACGACCGCTACTACCTCGAAGTCCAGCGCCACGACGCCCTCGGCCGCTACGAACCCGTCCTCCAGCGCATCGTCCAACTCTCCCGCGAGACCGGCATCCCCCTCGTCGCCACCCAGGACGCCCACTACTGCGAACCCGGCGACCACGACGCACACGACCTGCTCCTCTGCATCGGCACCAACGCCGCCGTGCAGGACGAAAAACGCTTCCGCTTCGAAGGCGAGGACTACTACCTCACCGACGAGGACTACATGCTCGGCAAATACGCCGACCTCCCCGAAGCCGTGACCAACACCCAACTCGTCGCCGAGCGCTGCGCCGTCGAACTCGAATTCGGGCGCCTCCAGCTGCCTGAACCCGACCTCCCCACCGGCAAAACCCCCATCGAGCACCTCGCCGATGTCGCCCGCGCCGGCCTCCAACAGCGCAACCCGCACGCCCCCGACGAATACGTCGAGCGTCTCAACTACGAACTCGAAGTCGTCCGCGAAACCGGCTTCGCCGAATACTTCCTGATTGTCGCCGACTTCGCCCGCTTCGCCGACGAGCAGGGCATTCCCCAGACCGTCCGCGGCAGCGCCGCCGGCAGCCTCATCCTCTACTGCCTCGGCATCACCGACATCGACCCGCTCGAATACGGCCTCGTCTTCGAGCGCTTCCTCAACCCCGAACGCCGCGAAATGCCCGACATCGACATGGACTTCGCCGACAACCGCCGCGACGAAGTGATCCGCTACGTCGCCGAAAAATACGGCCGCGACCGCGTCGCGCAAATCGTCACCTTCGGCACCCTCGGCGCAAAAGCCGCCATCCGCGACACCGGCCGCGCGCTCGGCATGAGCCTCAACGACATCGACCGCGTCGCCCGCGCCGTCCCCAACATCCTCAACATCTCCCTCCAGGACGCCATCGCTCAGTCTTCCGACCTCCGCGACGCCGGCCGCGGCGACCCCGAAGTCCAGGAACTGCTCCGCCAGGCCCAGCGCCTCAACGGCGTCGTCCGTCACGCCAGCACCCACGCCGCCGCCGTCGTCATCTCCCGCGACCCCCTCGCCGAAAACGTCCCCCTCCGCCGACCGGCCAACGAGAGCGACGGCGACCAGGCCATCCCCATGACCCAATGGGCCATGGACCAGTGCGCCGCCGTCGGCCTGCTCAAAATGGACTTCCTCGGCCTCTCCAACCTCACCATCGTCCAGGAGGCCGTTGAACTGATCCACGAGCATGAGGGGGGCGACAAAGACAAAATCGACCCCCTCAAGCTCCCTGAAACTGGACCGACGGCCGAAAACGCCTTCGCCATGCTCGCCGCCGGCGACACCTTCGGCGTCTTCCAGCTCGAATCCGGCGGCATGCGCCGCACCGTCGCCGACCTCCAGCCCAACTCCATCCCCGACCTCGCCGCCCTCGTCGCCCTCTACCGCCCGGGACCCATGGAGCACATCCCCCGCTTCATCGAGAGCAAGCACGGGCGCGAAGCCGTCTCCTACCCACACCCCGACCTCGGCGAAATTCTCGACGAAACCTACGGCGTCATCGTCTACCAGGACCAGGTCCTCCAAATCGCCCGCAAATTCGCCGGCTACTCGCTCGGCCAGGCCGATGTCATGCGCAAGGCCATGGGCAAGAAAATCCCCGAGGTCATGCGCGCCGAGCGCGTCAACTTCCTCCGCGGCGCCGCCGAGCTCGGCTACTCCCAATCCGACGCCGAAACCATCTTCGAACTGATCGAACCCTTCGCCGGCTACGCCTTCAACAAGGCCCACGCCGTCTGCTACGGCGCAATCGCATACCAGACCGCCTGGTTCAAGGCCAACTACCCCGCCCCCTACATGGCCGCCGTGCTCCGCGCCGCTGCCGGCAACTCCGACCGACTCCGCGCCGCCGCCGCTGAGTGCGCCCGCCTCAAGCTCAAGCTCCTCCCCCCCGATGTCAACAACTCCGGCGCCACCTTCAACCTCGAACGCTTCGCCGACGGACGCAGCGCCATCCGCTTCGGACTCGCCACCGTCAAAAACGTCGGGCGCGCCGCCGTCGAACCGCTGATCGAAGAACGCGAGCAGCACGGACGCTTCGAATCCGTCGACGATCTCTCCGAGCGCATCGACGCCCGCGCCCTCAACCGTCGCGCGCTCGAATCCCTCGCCAAGGCCGGCGCGCTCGACACCCTCCCCCGCTCCAACACCGCCGCCGAACCCATGTCGCGCGGCGAAATCGTCGCCAGTGTCGACGACATCTCCCGCCGCGCACGCCGCGCACAGGAACTCCGCGAGAGCGGCCAAACCTCAATGTTCGACCTCTTCGGCAACGAAGTCGCCACGCCCAAGCCGCTGATCACCGAGCAGCAGGACGCAGCCGACGTCACCGCCGCCGAACAGCTCAATTGGGAGCGCGAACTGCTCGGCGCCTACATCTCCCGCCACCCCCTCCAGGCCGCCGCCGTCGAACTCCAGTCGCACGTCACCCACTCCCTCGCCGAGGTCAACGACGAACTGCTCGGCCAATCCCTCACCGTCGCCGGACTCGTCAACAACGTCCGCCAGCTCACCACCAAGCGCGGCGACCAATTCGCCGCCGTCGAAATCGAAGACCTTTCCGGCGCGCAGGAACTCACCATCTGGCCCGAGCAATGGCAGCAGACCCGCCAACTCTGGGCTCCCAACCAGATCGTCGTCGCCGAAGTCGTCGTCCGCTCCCGCGGCAACGACCTCCTCTCCCTCGCCGTCGACACCGTCCGCCCCTGGTCCAACCTCACCGGCGCAGCCAACCCCGCCCAGCCAGCCGACACGCCCACCAACATGCCCGCCGACTCCCCGGCTGACTCCCCCGCCGACGCGCCCCAAACGCCGCCGACCGCCCCCGCCGCACAGCCCGTCGAGCGGCGCACCGCACCGCCGCCCCCCTCCCTCGCCGGTGCGCAACCAGCCGCCGCCGCCGCCAACGAGCCGATGGCCCTCTGGATCACCCTCCGCGACGACGGCGACAGCGCCGCCGGCCGGGACCTGCTCCGGCGCATCGGCGACCTGATCCAGGGCATACCCGGCGACGCGCCCGTCTTCCTCCGCATCCAAACCCCCGACGACGCCACCCTCCTCGCACTCTCCGAGGACTGGCGCGTCAAAGCCGATTTCGCCGCCAAAACCATCATGGACGGGCTGCTCGGCGACCACGGCGAAGCCGATCTCCAGCCGCCCCCCGCCGCCGCCTGACCGCCCTGAGGGCTGCCCCCTCCGAATCGCCCCCCTATGCCAGGGGGCTGTCCGCTTCGAGCGAACTGGGAGTCGGCCGCCGCAACCCACAAGGGGGGACCGCAACGCCGCCCGAATCCACCCTGCACGCCCCGAACACCCGCGCTAAACTGACACTCAAACCGACGCCCCGGAGCGCCAGAGTGACAGAAGCACTGTTACACGATGGCAACCCTGTTTATCGTGGTGGAGAGCGGACCACAACGGGGATGGGTTATGGCTTGTCCCCCCAACCCGCTCCCCACAACACCCGCGCCGGTACACGATGTGCATCGGCCTCGCTCAATGGAGTGATGCCCCATGAAAGTCGTCTTCTTCGAAGCGGTCGAAGGCACCGCACAAGTCGGTGACGTCAGGGAAGTCAAAAATGGCTTTGCCCGCAACTACCTCCTCCCACGCGGCCTCGCCGGCGCGCCCTCGCCCAGCAACCTCGCGCGCGCCGAGCGCCTCGCCAAGGCCGACGCCATCCGCCAGTCCAAGCTCGACGCCGACGCCGCGCCGCTCGCCGCCGCCATCGACGGACAGGAATTCACCTTCCGCGCCCGCGTCGGCGAACAGGGCCGACTCTTCGGCTCCGTCACCGCGCGCGACATCGCCGAGCGCCTTTCCGAGCGCGCCGGCGCGACCATCGAGCACCGCCAGGTCCAACTCGCCCAGGCCCTCCGCCAGCTCGGCGCCGAAGAAGTCCGCGTCCGCCTCACCCGCAACATCTCCGCCCAGGTCAGCGTCATCGTCGAGCCCGACGAGCAGAGCATCGAGCCCACCATCGACGAAATCATCGAAGAGCTCGACGCCGCCATCGACGCCGAAGCCGCTGAAGCCGCAGCGGCGGCCGCGCTCGCTGAGCAGCCCAACGAAACCGAAGCCGAGGCCCTCGAGGCCTGAACCGGGGGCGGCCGTCGCCCCCGCAATCCGGGGGTGACCAGATGGTCTCCAGCGAACCTCGCGCCGCGCCCGCCGACCAACACGCCGACCAGCGCGCCGGCGTCCCGCAGGATGTCAACGCCGAGCGCGCCGTGATCGGCGCAATCCTCGCCGAAGAAGGCGTCCTCCAGCGCGTCTCCTACCTGCTCGAACCCACCGACTTCATCGACCCCCGCAACCGCCTCCTCTTCGTCGCCGCGCGCGAACTCTGGGAGCGCGGCGAGGGCGTCGACTCCGTCACCGTCGCCGCCGAACTCGCGCGCCGCGGCTGGATCGACGAAGTCGGCGGACAGCCCTACATCACCCACCTCCTCACCGAACTCCCCACCACCGTCGGCGCAGAGCACTACGCCCGCGTCGTCCAGCGCCACTCCACCTACCGCGACATGCTCCGCGCCGCCGGCGACATCGGCGAACTCGCCTACCGCGCCGACCCCAACGTCGACGCCGCGCTCAACCAAGCCGTCGAAACTCTCTACTCCGTCCGCGGTGCGGAACAGCGCCGCGAATTCTCCCTCCTCCAGGACCTGCTCGTCGAGGTCCTCGAAGAAACCTCGGACCCCGACGCCGACGCAACCGGCCCAACCCGCACCGGTTTCGGCGACCTCGACCAACTCCTCAACGGCGGCATCCACCCCTCCGACCTGCTCGTCCTCGCCGCACGCCCCGCCGTCGGCAAATCCGCGCTCGCGCTCACCATCGCCCGCAACGCCGCCATCGGCCAGAACCTCCCCGTCGCCATGTTCAGCCTCGAAATGTCCGCCGAGCAGGTCGCGGCCCGCCTCGTCTCCGCCGAATCCGGCATCGAAAACAACCGCCTCCGCGTCGGCCGCCACACCGACGAACAACAAGCCGATATCTCCCGCGCCATCGGACTGCTCAGCCGCGCCGAAATCTACATCGACGACACCGCCGGCCAGACCCTCTCCGAAATCCGCGCCAAATCCCGCAACCTCCACAAGCGCGTCCTCGAGCAACGCAGCCGCCACATCCCTGAAGGCGCGGAACCGCGCGGACTCGGCCTGATCATCGTCGACCACATCCAACTCGTCCACGCCTGGTCCCGCAACCCCGTCGAAACCAACCGCGTCGCCGAACTCAGCGCCATCTCCCGCGCGCTCAAGGAAATCGCCCGCGAACTCCACGTCCCCGTCCTCGCCATCTCCCAACTCTCCCGCGCCGTTGAAAGCCGCAAACCGCCCGTCCCCAGACTCAGCGACCTCCGCGACAGCGGCTCCATCGAGCAGGACGCCGACGTCGTCATCCTCATCTACCGCGAAGACATGTACCGCCGCAGCGACGACGAAGACATCCCCGTCGCCGAACCCGCCTACGACCACGGCCAGGGCCAACTCGCCCAACTACTGATCGCCAAACACCGCCACGGCGCAATCGGCGCTGTCGACGTCCGCTTCGTCCCCCAGGTCGCCCGCTTCGAAGACCTCTTCCTCCAGGACGACCCGCCGCCCGACGACCGCGGCTGGGACGCCCCCCGCAGCGGAGACGGTTCAGTATGACCACTCCCAACAACCCCGAATCCCCCTTCGGCGGCTTCGCCCCCGCCGCCCCCAACACCCCCATCCCTCTCGCCCTGCTCCGCGAACTCGCCCCCCAAATGACCGACCCCGCCGAACTCATCGTCACCCTCTACGCCCTCGCCGCTCTCCAGCGCGTCCGCCGCTTCCCCCGCCTGCTCGCCGCCGCCGACCTCCGCGCCGAGCGGCCCCTGCTCGAAACCCTCGCCGCCCTCATCCCCGACCGCGCCGCCGAACAGGCGCTCTCAGACGGCCTCGCCGCCGCCGTCGCCCGCGGCTCCCTCCTCCGCTCCGCCGCGCCCAACGACTGGATCGCCCTCAACAGCGCCGACGGACGCCGCGCCATGGCCCACCGCGCCCACCGCATGCCCCCCGCCGGCCCGCCCGCCCCCGATCCCCGCGGCCCCGAAGCCGACGGCCCAGCCATCATCCGCCTCTACGAAGACATCATCGGCCCGCTCCCGCCCTCGCTTGCCGCCGAACTCCACGAAGCCGCCGCCGCCTACCCGCCCGAATGGATCGCCGACGCCTTCGCCGAAGCCGTCGAAATGAACGTCCGCAACTGGCGCTACGTGCGCACCATCCTCCAACGCTGGCAGCAAGAAGGGCGCGACTATGCGTCGAATCGGTCCGTTCATCCGCAGCCTCGACGATCCCAACCATCCCGCTATGACCACCTCATCCAACGCTGACGACCCCGCCGCCGACCACCCGGAGGACGGCCCAGATAACCGCCCAGGCAATCGCGAAGCCCCCCGCTTCTGGCAGCCCGCCGGACCCGACGCCGATTGCCCCCGCTGCGGCGGCGTCGGCTACATCCGACGCCGCGTCCCCGTCGGACACGAACTCTTCGGACGCGCCGTCCCCTGCGAATGCGCCCAGCAGCAGGCCGCCGACCGCCTCGCCGCCGAACTCCAGCGCCTCAGCAACCTCGGCCCTCTCGCCGGACAGCGCCTCGCCCAAGACGAAATCCAAACCATCGACGAATACGCCGACGCCTGCGCCTTCGCCGACGAACAGACCGCCGAGCGCTGGCTCGTCATCGCCGCCCGCCCCGCTGCCGAACGCACCCGCCTCGCCGCCGAACTTGCCAACCGACGCCTCCAACGCGGCCAACCAGCCCTCTACTTCGTCGCCTCCGACCTGCTCGACCGCCTCCGCGCCGCCTACCGACGCGACGCCGAAATGACCTACCCCGTGCTCTTCGAGCACGCCCGCGAAGCCCCATTCCTGATCATTGACGACATCGACATGGCCAACCCCACCGAGTGGGCCCGCGAAAAACTCTTCCAACTGCTCAACCACCGCTGGAACGCCCAACTCCGCACCGTCCTGATCGCCGCGGACCGCGCCGCTAGCGGCGACCCGCTCGGCCTCGCCCGCTGGCTCGCCCCCGCCGCTGGCGCACTCCATCTCCGCCTCAGCGACGCCCCCGCCGTCCCCAACTACCGCCAGGTCGGCGGCATGCGCCGCGACCTCCTCGCCCAACACACCTTCGACAACTTTCAAGAACACGGACGCGGAGGCTGCCAGCCCTTAGAAGGTTGCAACCTCAAGATGATCTTGGGCGAAGTCCGCGACTGGGCGGCATCCCCGTCTGGAACGATTGCCTTGTGCGGCGGCACCGGGACTGGCAAAACCCACCTCGCAGCTGCTACAGCCAACGTAGCTCTCGAACGCGGCGAAACCGTCTGGTTCGCTGTCGTCCCCGACCTCCTTGACCTGCTCCGCAGCACCTACCAAGCCGATTCTGAGCACACCTACGACGCCCTCTTCCAGTCCCTCCGCGACGCCGACCTCCTCATCCTCGACGATTTCGGCGCGCACTCCCCCACCCCTTGGGCCAACGAAAAGCTCTACCAGCTCTATGCCGCCCGTTACGTGGCTTTGCGACCAACCATGGTCACCACCAACCTCCGGCCTGAGGAATTGGGCGATGATCGCATCGCCTCCCGTCTACTCGCGACGCACAATGGCGCTAACGGAAAGAGCAAGTGGTACCAGATCAAAGCGCTCGATTACCGCACGGGTGTGGAGCCCGCTCAAGGTCGCGCGGACGAGCGATCGGCCAGGCGTCGCTCCCGCCGTCGCTGATTCGGAAAGCTCCCTACACAAGGACGTTCCGCTCTGGAATCGTCCCCCTATGCAGGGGGCTGTCCGCTTCTAGCGAACTGGGGGGTCGGCCGCCCCAACCTCACATCAACCGCACCTACTCCAACTCCGCCGCCGCCGTCAGACTCCCCTCAATCCACTCCTCCCCATCCGACCACACCTCCTTCTTCCAAATCGGCACGATCGCCTTCAGCCGATCAATTCCGTAGCGGCACGCATCCGTCGCCTCCGCCCGATGCGCCGACGACACCGCCACCCCCACGCTCGCCTCCCCAATCTCCAGACGCCCCACCCGATGCTGCATCGCCACCTCCGCCACCTCCCAACGCTCCCGAATCTCCGCCCCAATCCGCCCCATCACCCGCTCCGCCATCTCCGGGTAGGCGTCGTACTCCAGATAATCCACCTCCCGGCCCAGATTGTTGTCCCGCACCACCCCCAGAAACACCGCCACCGCCCCCGCCTCCGGGCGCAGCACCAGCGCATGCAGCGCATCCGCGCTGATCGCCTCATCCACAATCCGAAACTGCCCACCCTCAACGCCTTCCGCCCCCCCGCTCACCGGCGGAATCAGCGCCACGCTGTCGCGGCTCGTCACCGGAAAATCCGCCTGCACATACTCCGCGTTCACCGCATACATCACCGACTCCCGCATCCCCGCCGCCTGCGGAAAACGCTCAAACAGCGCCTCCCCAATCTCCCCCGCCGTCGCCGGCTCCGCCAGCCCGCACAGCGTCAACTCCCGGCGGCCCACCGCCTCCGCCAGCGACGCGAACAGCCGTACCCTGATCTCCATGCCCCCAGCCTATCGAACCGCCGCCCCGGCGTCCGATCCTCGGCCTCCCCCCACCCGCCTGAGTGCCCGCCTGCGCGCCCACCTTGCCCGCCTTGCCCGCCTTGCCGACCTCGCCCTCGACCTCACCCTCCCCTCCAGCTGCGCCTCCTGCGGCGCCGTCGGCGCAGTCCTCTGCAACCGCTGCCGGCGACGACTCCCCCGCGCCGACGGCCTCCGCTGCCCCCGCTGCTGGCTCCGCTCCGAAGGCCTCTGCACTGCCTGCCTCGAACAGCCCCCCGCCCTCCGACGCCTCCGCTCCGCCTTCGTCTACGGCGGCGCAGCGCGCGACCTCGTACTCACGCTCAAGTATGCCGGCGTCCGCCGCGCCGCCGACGCGCTTGTCGAAGCAGCCGCCGACCCGCTCACCCGCTCCGACATCGACCTGATCGCCCCCATCCCCATGACCGCCTGGCGCCGCCGCGCCCGCGGCGGCAACCACGCCGAACACCTCGCCCGCGCCCTCAGCGAGCGGACCGATCTACCGCTCGCCGCGCAACTGCTCGAACGCCGCGGCCTGCGCTCAAAACAACAATCCCGCGCCGCCAGCATCGCCGAGCGCCGCGCCAACATGCGCGGCGCATTCCGCGTCCCGCGCCCCAACGCCGTCCGCGGCCGCACCGTCCTGCTCGTCGACGATGTCGCCACCAGCATGGCCACTCTCGACTCCGCCGCATCGGCGCTGCTCGCCGCCGGCGCAACCGCCGTCGACGCCTGGACCGCCACCCGCGAGGAATCGCGTGACTGACGCCGCCTTCTGGCTCTGCCTGTGCCCCCAGCCCGCCGCGAACGACGCCGAGCGCATCGTTGAAGCAGCCCGCCTCGCCTGCCTGCTCGACACCGCTCAACGCGCCCACGCCGCCGGCTTCAACACAATCGTCGTCCACACCACCGCCCCCCACCTCTTCAACGACGCCCTGGACCGGAATCTGATCGTCCACCGCACCGACCCAGCCGCCCCCATCGGCGCAATCGTCGCCGCCGCCGCCCGCAGCGCAACCGGCCCCGTCTGCTACGCGGGCGCAGGCATGCCGGCCATGACCGTCGCCCACTGGCGCAGCATCCACGAACAAATCGAAGCCGGCCGAACCGTCGCCAACAGCCTCCACTCCGCCGACCTCCTCGCCGTCCCCGACGCATCCGCGTTGACGGATCTGGCGGACGAAACGGTGGATAACTCCTTCGCCCTGCGCCTGCGCGACGAATCGGGACTGGAAATCACCCCCCTCGAGCGCAGCGCCGCAACCCTCTTCGACCTCGACACCCCCGCCGACCTCGCCCTGCTCAGCCTGGCCGAAGCGACGGCAACGCTGGAAATCGGCCCGCGCCTCTCCGCCGCCCTCGCCCAATCCGAAGCGCCGCTCTCCTCCGCCCGCGAACGCCTCGCCGACGCTCTCGACACCCTCACCGAGCGCGAATGCCAGCTCATGGTCATCGGCCGCGTCGGCGCATACGTCTGGTCCGCCCTCGACCGCGACACCGCCGCCCGCATCCGCATCATCTCCGAAGAACGCGGCCTCCGCGCCCGCACCGCCGCCCAAGACCACAGCTTGCCCACACGCACCACCTCCAAAGACCGCGACCTACACACCCGCACCACCTCTGAAGAGCGCGCCCTCCGCGCCCACGCCACCGCCCAAGATCACGGCTTCCCCACGCGCACCACTTCCGACGAACGCCGCGCGCACAACCGCGCCAATCTTGAGGAACGAGGCCCGCGCGCCCGCGCCGCCCCTGAAGACCCCGGCTTCCGCGACCGTGCCGCCTCCCCAACGCCCCCTCGCTCCCTACTCGGACTCCACGCCGACGCCGTCGGCCCATCCGCCCTGATCGACAGCCTCGCCGAACTCGCCGACGCCGTCATCTTCGACACCCGCCCCCTCTTCGCCCACCTCAACTGGGCAGCCAACCGCGCCGACCGCTTCGCCGCCGACCTCGGCGACCCCGACGCCATCGCCAACCCCCAACTCCGCCAATTCACCAAAGCCGCAATCACCGCCCCCATCCCCATCGCCCAGGGCGGACACTCCCTAGTCTCCGGCGGCCTCCTGGCCGCCATCGACATCGCCTGGACCCGCCGCGAACAACCCCAACACACCTACCCTCCTGCCTGACCCCATCGCAAGAACTCCGTCATCCCCGCCCCTCATCCTCCGCCATACCCGCCCCACCCTCCGCCATCCCCGCCGCCCTTTTCCGTCGTTCCCGCGCACGCGGGAACCCAAACCCAACTCCGCCCGCAGCACAAGCCCTCGGCCCCGCCCGCCAACGCCCGTTCGCAGCACCTCCCGCTACGCCGCGCCGCCAACAACCGCCGTATAGATTCCCGCCGCCCACCCCGTCATTCCCGTGCAAGACGGGAACGACGGAAGCCGGATGCGCGCCGCTGGCAGGCAAACCGTTGTGAACACGCCCTACGGGTCCGGCGCATCACTCTGCCCGGCGTCGTTGCTTCCCCAACACTCGATCGCGCCGGTGCCGCGCACGCCGCAGGTGTGAGAATGGCCGGCGTTCACGGCGACAAAGCGGCCAGCGGGGACACCAGTCTGCCCGTTGTCGTTCCATCCCCAGCACGCGATCTCCCCTGTGTCGCGTAGCCCGCAGCTGTGGGCGGCACCGACGCTGACGGCGCTAAAGCGGCCGGCGGGGGCGTCGATCTGCCCTCCGTGCGTGAACTCCTCCTCCTCACCGTTCCAGAAAGTCCAGAAATTGCCTCCCCAGCACTCGATCTCTCCGGTCTCGCGCAGGCCGCAGCTGTGATTACCGCCACTGCTGATCGCGGTGAAGCGGCCGGCCGGAGGGGTGGTCCGCCCATCGCCGGCGTTCAGTCCCCAGCACGTGATCTCTCCGGTCTCGCGCAGCCCGCAGTTGTGGGCACCACCGGTGCTCACGGCGGCGTAGTCGCCCTGTGGGGCATCAAGGATTCCGAATCCGAATTCGTCTCCCCCCCAGCACACGATCTCTCCAGCGTCGCGTACCCCGCAGGTGTAATCGTCGCCGGCGCTGATGTAGGTAAAGCGGCCGGCCGGGGGGTCGGCCTGCCCGTAGTCGTAGTCGTTGTATTCGTCCCTTCCCCAGCACTCGATCACGCCGCTCTCGCGCAGGCCGCAGTTGTGGCCGCCGCCGGCGCTCACGGCGCGGAACGGGCCGGCTGGGGGAGTGGTCAACCCAGCGGCAATTCTGCCCCAGCACTCGACCTCTCCGTTTTCGCGCAGACCGCAGGTGTGGAAGATGCCTGCGCTGACAGCGACAAACGGATTGCGCGCCGCGCCGATCACAAGCTCCGTGCTCCGCAGCCACCGCCCCACCCGCGCCCCAACCGGAAAATACCGCGACGGCGGCAGAATCCGCTCACCATCCGTCGGCGTAAACGCGAACTCAATCCGCCCATCCTCCCGCAGCCGCGCATTGATC
Source organism: Dehalococcoidia bacterium (assembly GCA_965243125.1). Taxonomy (GTDB): domain Bacteria; phylum Chloroflexota; class Dehalococcoidia; order Bin125; family Bin125; genus CATQGW01. Next base: position 295,945 of record OZ251529.1, read on the forward strand.
CGGCCGATCTCCGCCCCGCCCACCTCCACCGGGCTGCTGCGCAACCAGCGGCCAACACCGGCGTCAGCCGGAAAATACCGAGCGTGCGGCAGCACCCGCTCCCCGCCGACCGACTGCCAGCCGAACTCCGTCCGCCCATCATCCAGCCGCCGCGCGACAATCCGTCCACTCTGCTCGTCGCTCTGCGCCTGCACGGGCCGCGCCAGATCAAGCGCAACAACCGCCGCAACCAGCGCCGCCAAACCCAGCAGCAGCGCCCTACCGAGGGGTTTTACCCCCCCCCCCCCCCGAGATCCGTCCAAATGCGCAGATGCATGAGCAGTTTCCCCTCTCGCCCGACCACTCGGCCCGGCGCATGCACGGCAGACTACGCGCGCCCCATTCGTTCGGTCAACCGAATTGACCACCCCCCAACACCCGCGTACGCTGAGCCACGCCCAGCCACCGTTCGCGCGCTGCCCGGGCGGCAGCGGCCCGCGGCCACGCCGCCGGCCCCCACGACGCGAAGGACGCCCTCCCGTATGAGCCTCACCGCCGCCACGCCCGCGATCGCCGACGCCGACCCCGAAATCGCCGACGCCATCGAGCGCGAAGCCCGACGCCAGCACGACGGCCTCGAACTGATCGCCTCCGAAAACTACCCCAGCCAACCTGTGCTCGCCGCCATGGGCTCGATCCTCACCAACAAATACGCCGAGGGCTACCCCGGCCGCCGCTACTACGGCGGCTGCGAATTCGTCGACGTCGTCGAAACCCTCGCCATCGAGCGCGCCAAGTCTCTCTTCGGCGCAGCGCACGCCAATGTCCAGCCCCATTCCGGCTCCCAGGCCAACCTCGCCGCCTACTACGCACTGCTCGAACCCGGCGACACCGCCATGGGCCTCGAACTCAACCACGGCGGACACCTCTCCCACGGACTGCCCGTCAACGTCTCCGGCCGCTGGTTCCAGTTCGTCTCCTACGGCGTCGACCGCGAAACCGAGCGGATCGACTACGACGCCATGGCCGCCGCCGCCCGACAGCACCGCCCCAAAGTGATCGTCGTCGGCGCCACCGCCTACCCCCGCCATTACGACTTCGCCCGCGCCGCCGAAATCGCCGAAGACGTCAGCGCCACCCTGATGGTCGACATGGCCCACTTCGCCGGCCTCGTCGCCGGCGGCGTCCACCCCTCGCCCGTGCCCTACGCCCCCGTCGTCACCACCACCACCCACAAAACCCTGCGCGGCCCCCGCTCCGCCCTGATCCTCACCAACGACGAACTGGCCCGCGAGATAGACCGCGCCGTCTTCCCCGGCACCTCCGGCGGCCCCCACATGCACACCATCGCCGCCAAAGCCGTCGCCCTCCGCGAAGCCGCAACCCCCGAATTTGCCGCCTACGCCGCCCAAATCGTCGCCAACGCCAAAGCCCTTGCCGAGGGTTTGCAGAGCGAGGGCCTCCGCCTCGTCTCCGGCGGCACCGACAACCACCTCATGCTCGTCGATGTCGGCGTCAAGGGCCTCACCGGCAAAGCCGCCGAAGCCGCGCTCGACGCCGCCGGCATCACCGCCAACAAAAACACCATCCCCTACGACGAGCAGCGCCCCACCGTCACCAGCGGCGTCCGCATCGGTACCCCCGCCCTCACCACCCGCGGCATGCGCGAAGCCGAAATGGCCGATGTCGCCCGACTGATCGGCCGCGTGCTCGACGCTGTCGACGACGAAACGGTGCGCGAGGCCGTCCGCGCCGACGTCCGCGACCTCGCCGCATCCTTCCCCATCCCCGGCATCGCCGCCGACGGCGACTGAGCGAACACCCTCAAGAACACCCGCAGGAACACCTCAAAACAGGCAGAAACCAGGAGGCCGCATGGCGCGCGAATACGAAATCATGGTGGTGCTCCACCCCGACATCACCGGCGAACTGATCGACGAGCGCATGACCGCACTCGGCGACCTGCTCCGCCAGCACGGCAACACCGTCTCCGAAATCATCGACTGGGGCCGCCGACGCCTCGCCTACCCCATCCAACGCGCCTACGAAGGCCACTACCTCATCGCCCACTACTCCGCCGACACCGCCGCCGACGGCATCGCGCTCGAACGCGCGCTCGCCATCGACGACCAGGTCCTCCGACACCTCATCGTCCGCCGCGACGACTAGCTAAGATCCACGGCAACCGACCGCAAGGGAGCCGCCCATGGCCAGCCTCAACAAAGTCCAAATCATCGGCAATCTCGGCGCCGACCCCGAAATGCGCTTCACCGCCAACGGGCGCTCCGTCGCCAACTTCAATGTCGCTTGCAGTCGCAACTGGACGACGCCCGATGGTGAACGACGCGAAGACACCGAGTGGGTCCGCGTCGTCTGCTGGGAGCGTCTCGCCGAGCTCGCTGGCCAATACCTCAGCAAGGGACGCCAGGTCTACGTCGAAGGCCGTCTGCAAACGCGCCAATGGGAAGACCGCGATGGCAACACCCGCTACACCACTGAGGTGATCGCGCGCGATGTTCTCTTCCTCGGCGGCCGAGGCGACGGCGGAGGCGGCGGCGGCGGCGGCGACTGGAGTGGCGGCGGCGGACGCGGCGGTCCCCCGCCCGCCGGCATGGACGCCGACGACCTCCCCTTCGAATAGCCGCACCCAACCCACACATACACCCAACAGGAGGACGCGATGACCACAGAACCCGAAGCAACCGAAGCGGCCGCCACGCCGCCGCCCGCTGCCCAACCCACCCCGGCCGCCCCCGTCGAGCCCCAGCCCGCTCCGGCCGCGCCGACCACGCCCCCCATACAAACTGCTCCCCCCGTGCAGACCGCACCTCCGGCCGCTCCCGTGCAGGCAGCCCCCGCACAAGCCGCTCCGCCCGCCGCCCCTGCCGCTGCGGCGCCGCAACCCGCCCCCGCGCCGCCGCCGGCCGCTCCCGCTGCGCCGCCGCCGGCCCCCGCCGCGCCCGAACCCCAGCGCATCACCCCCGGACCCACCACCGCCGCCGACCGCGGACCCCAGGTGCTCGAACGCACCCGCCGCCGCTCCTCGCGCCGCCGACGCGCGCCCGTCTTCACCCCCCGCGAAGTCGAAAACATCGACTACAAAGACGTCGACAAACTCAAGAAACTGATCTCCGACCGCGGCCGAATCGAACCCCGCCGCAAAACCGGCCTCACCGCCAAAGACCAGACCAAGCTCGCCCGCGAAATCAAGCGCGCCCGCCATGTCGCGCTGCTCCCCTACACCGCCGAGCACATGCGCCAGACCAGCCGCTTCCGCATGGTCGCTCGCATGGCCGAGCGCGCCGCCCGCTTCGCCGAACAACCCCCCCAGGAACCTCCCGCCGAACAAGCCCCCGCCGCCGAAACCCAGCCCGCGGCCGCTCCAGCTCCCGATACGCCCGCGCCGGTCGCCGAAACGCCGCCTGCACCCGCCGCTGCACCCGCCCCCGACGCACCGCCGGTCGTCGAAACACCGCCAGCACCTACCGCTGCACCCGCTCCCGACGCGCCCGCACCAGTCGTCGAAGCACCGCAAGCCCCTGCCGCCGCACCGGTTGTAGAAACACCACCCGCCCCCGACGCCCAACCCGCCGCCCCCGCCGAGCAGCCCGCGGCCCCGCCGCCCAGCCAAGAACCCGCATGACCAACCACGCCGACGTTGGCGTCGGACTGCTCGGCCTCGGCGTCGTCGGCGGGCGCGTCTTCGACGAACTCCGCCGCAACGGCCCCGCACTCGCGCGCCGCGCCGGACGCAACCTCACCGTCCGTGCCGTCGCCGTCCGCGACACCGCCGCCCGCCGCGAGCGCGTCGCGCCCCACGCCGACCTCCTCGATGACCCCCTCGCCCTCTCCGAACGCGACGACATCGACATCCTGATCGAGCTGATCGGCGGCGAAACCCCCGCCGCCGATTGCATCGCACGCGCCCTCAGCGCCGGCAAATCCGTCGTCACCGCCAACAAGGAAGTCATGGCCAAACACGGCCCGCGCCTCCTCAACCTCGCCCGCGAGCACGGCGTCGAACTCCGCTACGAAGCCAGCGTCGGCGGCGGCATCCCCATCATCGGCGTCCTCCAGCGCGAACTCCGCGCCAACGACATCCGCTGCGTCCGCGCCATCATCAACGGCACCACCAACTACATGATCACCGAAATGTCCCAGCGCGCCGCCGCCTACGACGAAGCGCTCCAACAGGCCCAGGCGCTCGGCTACGCCGAAGCCGACCCGACCAACGATGTCGAAGGAATCGACGCCGCCTACAAACTCGCCATCCTCGCCTCCCTCGCTTTCCACAGCCGCATCGAGCCCCACCAGGTCCACCGCGAAGGCATCCGCTCGCTCAGCCCCCGCGACTTCCAACACGCCGCCGACCTCGGCTACACCATCCGCATGCTCGCCACCGCCCGACGCACCCCGCGCGGACTCGACCTCCGCGTCCACCCCACCCTCATCCCCGACCACGACCCCATGGCCCGCGTCGACGGCGTCCTCAACGCCGTCGCCGTCGACGCCCAGCCGCTCGGCTCCGTCGTCCTCGAAGGCCCCGGCGCCGGCCCCGGCCCCACTGCCAGCGCCGTCCTCGCCGACCTCCTCGACATCGCCGCCGCCGCCCGACCGCCCCGCGCGCAGCCCCCCACCGACGACGCGCCCGCCCTCCTGCCCCTCGCCGATGTCTGCCTCCCCACCTACCTCCGCCTCACCGTCCCCGACCGCGCCGGCGTCCTCGCCGAACTCGGACACGCCTTCGCCGCCCAGGGCGTCAGCATCGCCTCCGTCCGCCAGGTGCCTCAACAAGTCCCCTCCCAGCCCGAAGCATCCACCGCCGACCAACCCACCGCCGAACTCGTCATCACCACCCACGCCGGACCCGACGGCGCAATCGACCGCGTCCTTCAGTCCCTCGCACACTCCGACAGCGTCCTCCAGATTGGCGTCCGCCTCCGCATCGAAGACCCCCGCGCACACGCGCATGACCCCGAAACGGCGCTCCCCTCGTGACCACCCGCAACCGCTCCGACGGCGTCGACGGTTGGATGACCGTCGTCGAGGAAGACCTCGCCGGACAGCGCGCCCGCGCCAACGAACTTACCCAGGCCGCCGAGCGCGACCGACGCGAACTCGCCGCCACCCAGGAACGCCTCCGCGAAACCGAAGCGCTCGCACTCCAGGCCGTCTCCCAAATCTCCGTCATCTCCTCCCGCCTCGACGAAATACAGAACATGCGCGAGCGCCTCGGGCGCTTCCAGAACACCGTCGACGAACACGCCGAACGCATCGATGTCGCCCTCCGACAACTCCGCCACGAATTCGATGTCGAGCGCGAAACCCTCGCCCAGGCCGGCCGCCGCATCGATAACGCTGAGCAGGCCGTCAACGACCTCACCGAGCGCCTCGCCGCCATCGACGAAACCATCCAACGCCTCACCGACACCGACGGCGAACTCGCCCAGCGCATCACCGTCGTCGAATCTCACTCCGAAGCCAACGAAGCCCGCATCGCCGCCAACGCCGAAGGCCTGCGCCGCGCGCACACCGAACAACGCGCCGCCGACAACCGCGTCGAAATCAGCGACCGCAAACTCGCCGAACTCACCGAACGCCTCAACGCCGCGCAACAAAACCTCCTCCGCATCCGCGAAACCGCCGACCAGTGGGAAGACCTCATCTCCGCCGTCGACACCATGCGCTCCCGCGCCGACGACGCACGACGCATGCTCGACGAAGCCACCGCCACCGCCGCCAATGTCCGCCGCAACTTCGAAACCATGGATGAACGCATCGGCGACGTCGAGCGCGGCGCCGAACAACTCCGCATCCGCGACAGCCACCGCGAGCGCGCGCTCGCCGCGCTCACCGACGACCTCGAACGCGCCCGCGAAGAATCCTCCCGCGAACAGCAGCGCTTCGTCGCCCTCCAGGAACAAATCCGCCGCCGCCAAATCACCGACCTCGAACAGGAAATCCGCGAACTCAAAGCCTTTGGACGGGTGCAATCCAATGACTAACGCGCCCGCCGCCGACCCGGCCGACCGCGCCGCACAACATCCCGCCGCCGGCCCGCTCCACGGCGTCATCGACCGCTACGCCGATTGGCTCCCCGTCACCCCAGCCACCCCCCGCATCAGCCTCGGCGAAGGCGGCACCCCGCTCGTCCGCGCCGCGGCCCTCGAGCGCCGCACCGACGCCGCCGAAATCTGGCTCAAGCTCGAAATGTGCAACCCCACCGCCTCCTTCAAAGACCGCGGCATGGTCGTCGCCGTCGCCAAAGCTGTCGAGCAGGGCGCAACCGCCGTCCTCTGCGCCTCCACCGGCAACACCAGCGCCTCCGCCGCCGCCTACGCCGCCCGCTGCGGTCTGCGCGCCTTCGTGCTCGTCCCCGGCGCGAAAATCGCCCAGGGCAAACTCGCCCAGGCCATCGCCCACGGAGCCCGCGTCCTCGCCGTCGAAGGCAGCTTCGACGACGCCCTCACCCTCGCCCGCCGGGCCACCGAAGAACTCCCCGTCGCGCTCGTCAACTCCGTCAACCCCTACCGCATCGCCGGCCAGAAAACCGCCGCCATGGAAATCGTCGACGCCCTCGGCGACGCCCCGGACCTCCTCTGCCTGCCCGTCGGCAACGCCGGCAACATCACCGCCTACTGGCAGGGCTTCTCCGAATACTTCCACGCCGAGCGCGCAACCCAACTCCCCCGCCTGCTCGGCGTCCAGGCCGCCGGCGCAGCGCCGCTCGTCTCCGGCCGCGTCGTCGAACACCCCGAAACCGTCGCCACCGCCATCCGCATCGGCAACCCCGCCTCCTGGCAAGGCGCAATCGCCGCCCGCGACGAATCACAGGGCGCAATCGTCGCCGTCGATGACGACCAAATCCTCGACGCCTGGCGCACCCTCGCCAACCAGGAAGGCGTCTTCTGCGAACCCGCCTCCGCCGCCTCCGTCGCCGGACTGCTCAACGCCGACCCCGCCCACATCGCCGGCCGCCGCATCGTCTGCGCCATCACCGGCCACGGCCTCAAAGACGCCGAACTCGTCCAACAACTCGACAGCGACATCATCCCCCTCCCCGCCGACTACCCCCATGTCGCCGCCGCACTCGCCGCAGGCCTCCCATGACCGACCACGCCGACCAACCAACCAATGCCCTACCCGCCTCAACCGACAGCGCCGTCGACCTCCCCCGTGCCGAAGCCGCCGTCCGCGAACTGCTCCTCGCCCTCGGCGAAAACCCCGACCGCGAAGGCCTCCGCGAAACCCCCCGCCGCGTCGCCGCCGCCTACGCCGAAATGCTCGGCGGACGCCAGATCGACGCCGAAGCCCTGCTCCAGGTCGGCTTCGACGAAGGCCACGACGAAATGGTCATCCTCCGCGACATCCCCTTCTTCTCCATCTGCGAGCACCACCTGATCCCCTTCCGCGGAACCGCCCATGTTGCCTACGTCCCGCGCGGGCGCGTCGTCGGCATCTCCAAACTCGCCCGCCTCGTCGACGCCGTCGCCCGCCGACCGCAACTCCAGGAGCGCCTCACCGCCCAAATCGCCGACATCATGATGCAAGCGCTCGAACCCGACGGCGTCGCCGTCGCCGTCGAGGCCGAGCACCTCTGCATGACCATGCGCGGCATCAAAAAACCCGGCTCCCGAATGGTCACCTCCGCCATGCGCGGCACCTTCCAGACACAAAACGAAACACGCGCCGAATTCCTCGCGCTGGTCCGGGCGCGCGAATGACCGCCCCAACGACCGCGCCGCTGACCAGCACGGCCGGCTGGGACCAACTCGCCCCGCGCTGGCGCGCACTCGTCGCGCAAGCCCGCCCGGGCATCGCCCCCTTCGTCGCGCCTGAATTCGCCCGCGCCTGGTGGTCCGTCTTCGGCGAAAACGCGCAGGTCGAACTCGAAATCCTCCCCGTCGAAGAACACGGCGACCTGATCGGCGTCGCCCCCCTCGCCCGCAACGGAACCGCCGCCCGCTGGCTCGGCGACCACGAAGTCGCCGACTACATGGGCGCCGTCGCCGCCCCCGGCCGCGAGCCGGCCCTGGCCGCCGCCCTCTTCGATCACCTCCGGCGCAGCGGCCTGCGCTCGCTCGACCTGCGCGGCCTCGACGCCGACGCCCCCCTCACGCCCCTTCTCCAAACTGCCGCCCAACAGCGCGGCTGGACCGCCCAACTCAGCGAAGAAGCCGTCTGCCCCGTCGTCGACCTCCAGGGCGGCTGGGACGCCTACCTCGACCGCCTCCGCTCCCGCGACCGACGCGAAATCCGCCGCAAACTCCGCCCCCTCCGACAACTCCGCTCCGCCGTCCAATTCGATGTGCTGCAGGGCGACGAAGCCGCCGCCCAACTGCCGCTTCTACTGGAAATGATGAGCGGCTCCCGCGGCGACAAAGCCCAGTTCCTCACCCAACCCATGGAGCACTTCTTCCTCGCTCTCGGCCGAACCATGGCCGAGCACGGCTGGCTCCGACTCCACCGCCTCAGCATCTCCGGCGACCCCGCCGCGCTGATCCTCTGCTGGGAAACCCACGACCAACTCATGCTCTACAACAGCGGCTTCGACCCCCGCTTCCGCGACCTCAACGTCGGCCTCGCCTCCAAAGTGCTCTGCCTCCGCGACGCCGCACAGCGCGCCCTTCCCCACGTCAACTTCCTGCGCGGCGCCGAACCCTACAAATTCCAACTCGGCGGCCAACCCCGCCCCGTCCAGCGCCTCCAACTCCGCCGCGGCGAGCAAGCGAATATCCCATGAGCCACCACCTCCGACGCCTCGCCGTCGTCTCCACCCACACCTCCCCACTCGCTCCGCCCGGCACCACCAAAGCCGGCGGCATGAACGTCTACGTCGCCGAACTCGCCCGCCAACTCGCCGCCCGCGAACGCCTCGTCGACATCTACACCCGCCGCGACCGCCCCGACCTCCCCGACATCGTCGAACTCGCCCCCGGCGCCCGCGTCGTCCACGTCGACGTCGGCCCGCCCACCACCCTCCCCCCCATCGAAGTCGCCGCCCACATCGACGCCTTCACCGCACGCGCCGACCAAATCGCCCGCGAGCGCGGCTGGTCCTACGAACTCCTCCACTCCCACTACTGGGTCTCCGGCCTCAGCGGCATCTCCCTCGCCCAACGCTGGGGCTGCCCCCACGCCGCCACCTTCCACACCCTCGGCGAAATCAAAAACCGACACTACCGCGAACCCGAACCCGCCGCCGACCCCGGCCGACCCGAACCCGCCCTCCGCATCGCCGGCGAACACCATGTCGCCTCCTGCGCCGACCTCCTCATCCCCTGGACCGACCACGAGCGCGACTTCCTCGTCGACTTCTACCGCGCCGACCCCAACCGCATCCGCATCGTCCCCGGCGGACTCGACCTCCAACGCTTCCAACCCGGCGACCGCCGGGCCGCCCGCCAAACCATCCGCCGCCGACTCCCCGACCTCCAGATCGACGACCACGCCCCCGCCATCCTCTTCCTCGGGCGCCTCGAACGCCTCAAAGGCGTCGATCTGCTCGTCGAAGCCCTCCCCCAACTCAACGACCGCCTCCGCGCCCAACGCCCCGACCAACCCTCAAACCAGCTCAAGCCCCGCCTCTGGATCGTCGGCGGCGACGACCGCGACCGGCCCGAGCGCGACCGCCTCCGCGCCATCGCCCGCGCCCACGGCGTCGCCGACCAAATCGCCATGCACCCCGCCGCACCCCGCGACATCCTGCCCCACCTCTACCGCGCCGCCGACCTCTGCGCCATGCCCTCCGCCTACGAAAGCTTCGGCCTCGTCGCCGTCGAAGCCATGGCCTGCGCCCGACCCGTCGTCGCCTCCGCCGTCGGCGGACTCCTCGCCACCGTCCAACACGGCGAAAACGGCTACCTCGCCGCCGAGCGCACCCCCGACGCTTTCGCCCGGGCCCTCGCCGACCTCCTCGCCCACCCCCGGCAACGCGAAGCAATGGGCCGCCGCGCCGCCCAATCCGTCCAGCGCTACGCCTGGCCCGCCGTCGCCCAGCGCATGCTCAACCTCTACGAATCGCTCATCGCCGAACCCGAGCGCGACCCCTCCCCCTGCGCCGAAGCCGCCGAAACCCTCCTCGCCGCCGCCGCCCGCTAACCCCCGCCGCTAGAAGCGGCTCCCCCTTCCAAATCGCCCCCCTACGCAGGGGGCTGTCCGCGCAAGCGGACTGGGGGGTCGGCTCGGCGCATCGAGCACAAGACAGAGTCCATCCCGCCCTCCCGCCGCTAGAAGCGGCGCCCCACCCATCTTCCGCGTCCCGCAGGTCTTGGGCTACGACATGCAGTCACGACAGCCAGACGGCTGGAACCCCCCAAGAACAGCGCGCGCCGCGTAATCACCAACTCCGCGATCCGCGCATGGTGCGTGTTCTTCATCTCCACCTGCACCGCCTCAAACCTAAACAGCGCCCGGTGGTCGACCTCGTGGTGCGCGCCCCGCCGCGCCGACAGCGTAAGATGCAACCCAAGAGCCGCCGAAATGACCAAAACCACTGAACCCCGCCGCGCCCTCGTCGTCATGGCCCACCCCGACGACATCGAATTCACCTGCGGCGGCACCGTCGCCTCACTCGCCGACGACGGCTGGCAGGTTGCCTTCTGCCTCGTCACCAGCGGCGACAAAGGCAGCAAAGACCCCAACCTCCCCCCCGCCGACCTCGCCGCCCTCCGCGAGGCCGAGCAGCAAGCCGCCGCCGCCGAACTCGGCGTCCAACGCTGCATCTTCCTCCGCTGGCCCGACGGCTTCGTTGAAGACGGCCCCGAACTCCGCGCCGCGCTCGTCCGCGTCGTCCGCGAAACCCGCCCCGAACTGCTGATCACCTGGGACGGCTACCGCGGCTTCAACCACCGCGACCACCGCACCGTCGGCCTCGCCGCCCTCGACGCCGTCTTCCCCCTCGCCCGCAACCCCAACACCTACGCCGAGCAGCTCACCGACGGACTCGAACCGCACCGCGTCAACACCGTCCTCCTCGCCGGCGCGCGCGAACCCAACTACTGGGTCGACGTCAGCGACCAACTCGAGCGCCGCATCAACGCCCTCTTCCGCCACGCCACCCAGGTCCAGGCGCTCAACCGCGAAGAAATGGCCAAACGCATGGCCGAGCGCCAACAGCGCGCGGCCGCCGAAGGCCGCGTCCCCTGGGCCGAAGCCTTCCGCCGCCTCACCTTCGGCGATGTCAGCCCGCCCCGCCGCAGCGCCGCCCTGGCCGCCCGCAAAGCCGCCCTCAAAAAAGAACGTGAGCAAGACGCCGAAACGCCGGAGGCCGAGCAGCCCGCCGCCGCGCAGGCCGCGGCCTCCGCGTAATCTGAGCGCGAACGGAGCGAATTCCCATGGCCGACAGCGCCCTCTTCCTCCTCTGGGCCAGCTTCGCCGCCGCCGCCGCCGCCGCCCTCTGCTCCATCGCCTACGCCCTCCAGCCCTGGCTCGCCGCCGCCTTCGCCAGCCGACCCGTCGTCGCCACCGAACCCGGCCTCCCCACCCGTTCCGCCCCGCCCGCCCGCTCCCCCACCCTCGGCGGCATGGCCACCCTCAGCACCTGGATCGCCGCACTGCTCGGACTGCTCGGACTCATCCTCCGCGGCATCGCTCTCAACCACGCCCCCTACAGCAACCTCTTCGAATTCTCGATGGCCTTCGGCATCGCCATCGTCCTCTTCTATGCCATCTTCGAGTACCGCTCCGGCACCCGCCTCGCCGGCTCCTTCGTCCTCCCCGTCGCCTGTGGACTCTACGCCAGCGCCCTCCCCTTCCCCAGCGAAGGACAGGAAATCCTCGTCCCCGCCCTCCAGAGCCCAACCCTCCTCACCATCCACGTCGCCCTCATGATCCTCTCCTACGCCGTCCTCGCCGTCGCCTTCGGCGCAGCCGCCATGCACCTCGTCCAGGGCCTCCGCCGCAGCGACCCACAGGGCCGCTTCGCCTTCCTCCCCGCCCCCGACCGCTGCGACCAACTCACCTACCGCGCCGTCCTCGTCGGCTTCCCCCTGCTCGCCGCCGGCATCGCCCTCGGCGCATTCTGGGCCAACGACGCCTGGGGGCGCTACTGGGGCTGGGACCCCAAAGAAACCGCCGCCCTCGTCACCTGGCTCATCTTCGCCGTCTACATCCACACCCGCGGCCTACGGGGCCTGCGCGGCGCGCGCAGCGCCTGGATCGTCGTCCTCGGCTTCGCCGCCGTCCTCTTCACCTACCTCGGCGTCAACCTCTGGATCTCCGGCCTCCACTCCTACGCCGGCGTCTAAGACCCATCCAACCTCGCTCCATCCTGGGGCTCCGCAATCACCCCCTATGCAGGGGGGCTGTCCGTGCAAGCGGACTGGGGGGTTGGCCGCCCCAAAACCGCAAAACACCCCCTCCTCTGACACCTACGTTACAAACCACCCAACTCCCGATATCCACCACCACCGCTTGCAACCCCGATCGCCCCTGTCTATGCTAAGTCTTCCGCGCCCGCGACCTCACGGTCCATTCGCATACCCAAAGCGGACAAGGCCGAACAGTGCCGACCATCAACCAGCTCGCCCGCAAAGGCCGACGCAAGAGCCGCAAAAAGGCCAAGGCCCCCGCCTTGCGCTTCCGCTACAACGCGCTCACCAACCGCACCACCCAGGACACCGGCTCCCCCCAAAAGCGCGGCGTCTGCACCGCCGTCCGCACCGTCACCCCCAAAAAGCCCAACTCCGCGCTCCGCAAAGTCTGCCGCGTTCGCCTCACCAACGGCATCGAAGTCACCGCCTACATCCCCGGCGAAGGCCACACCCTCCAGGAACACTCCATCGTCCTCGTCCGCGGCGGCCGCGTCCGCGACCTCCCCGGCGTCCGCTACCAGGTCGTCCGCGGCGCGCTCGACGCCCTCGGCGTCGCCGAGCGCAAGCGCGGCCGTTCCAAGTACGGCGCCCGCAAAACTGCCGGTCTGACCACTGCGGCCACCCACTAACGGGTGGCCTTCATTCCGCCGCCGCACGACCGCGGCGCCCTCTGAGAGACCTCGCACATGCCGCGACGACGACGCCCCGAACGACACCCCGTCCGACCCGACGCCCGCTACGACAGCGTCCAGGTCCAGATGGTCATCAACCGCATCATGCGCAACGGCAAAAAGAGCGTCGCCGAAAAGATCATGTACAACGCCCTCGAAGTCATCCGCGACCGCGTCCGCCAGGACCCCCTCGAAGTCTTCGAGCAGGCCCTCAACAACATCACCCCCGAAATGGAAGTCCGCCCCCGCCGCGTCGGCGGCGCCACCTACCAGGTCCCCGTCGAAATCCGCCACGACCGCCGCAACTCGCTCGGCATCCGCTGGCTCGTCACCGCCGCCCGCAGCCGCAAAGGCCGCCCCGCCTACATGTCCCTCGCCGACGAACTGCTCGACGCCTACAACCACACCGGCGCCGCCGTCCGCCGCCGCGAAGAGACCCACCGCATGGCCGAAGCCAACCGCGCCTTCGCCCACTACCGCTGGTAACCCACGCCGAGGACCGCACAATGGCCGCCGCAACGACGACCCCCATTCAGCTTGTCCGCAACATCGGCGTGATCGCGCACATCGACGCCGGCAAAACCACCGTCACCGAGCGCATCCTCTACTTCACCGGACGCACCCACAAAATCGGCGAAGTCCACGACGGCACCGCCGTCATGGACTACATGGAGCAGGAGCGCGAGCGCGGCATCACCATCACCGCCGCCGCCACCAGCGCCCTCTGGCGTGACCACCTCGTCAACATCATCGACACCCCCGGACATGTCGACTTCACCGTCGAAGTCGAGCGCAGCCTCCGCGTCCTCGATGGCGGCGTCGTTGTCTTCGACTCTGTCGCCGGCGTCGAGCCCCAGTCCGAAACCGTCTGGCGGCAGGCCGACCGCTACCAGGTCCCCCGCATCTGCTTCGTCAACAAAATGGACCGCATCGGCGCCGATTACTGGCGCACCATGGAAATGATCCGCGACCGCCTCGGCGCCGTCCCCGTCCCCATTCAAATCCCCATCGGGGCCGAAGACCGCTTCGAAGGCGTCATCGACCTCATCCGCATGCGCGCTTGGTTCTTCAGCGAAAACCGCGACGACCCGCCCCGCGAGGGCGACATCCCCGAACAACACCGCGCCGATGCCGGACGCTGGCGCGAAACCATGATCGAGCGCATCGCCGAAAACGACGAACAAGTCGAAATCTCCTACCTCGAAGGCCGCGAAATCCCCGAGCGGGAAATCCACGAAGCCGTCCGCCGCGGTGCCATCGCCAACCGCTTCACACCCGTCCTCTGCGGCAGCGCACTCAAAAACGTCGGCGTCCAGCGCCTGCTCGACGCCGTCATCGACTACCTCCCCGCGCCCGACGAAGTACCCCCCGTCAGCGGCATCGGCCCCGGCGACATCCAGCTCGAGCGCCGCGCCGACCCCAACGAACCGCTCACCGCGCTCGCCTTCAAAATCGTCACCGACCCCTACGTCGGGCGCATCGCCTACGTCCGCGTCTACGCCGGCGAACTCAAAGCCGGCGCCAGCCTCTACAACTCCTCGCGGCAGAAAGTCGAGCGCGCCGGACGCCTCCTCCGCATGCACGCCGACTCCCGCGAGGACATCGACCGCGTCGCCGCCGGCGACATCGCCGCCTTCGTCGGACCCAAAGAAACCTTCACCGGCGACACCCTCTGCTCGCGCGAACACCCCATCCTCCTCGACCAAATCCGCTTCCCCGAACCCGTCGTCTCCGTCGCCATCGAAGCCAAAAGCAAAGACGACCAGGACCGCCTCGGCGCCGCGCTCCGCAAACTCGTCGAGGAAGACCCCACCTTCCGCGTCGAATTCAACGACGAAACAGGTCAAACGCTCATCTCCGGCATGGGCGAACTCCACCTCGAAGTGATCGCCGACCGCCTCCGACGCGAATTCAACGTCGTCTGCACCGTCGGCCGCCCACAGGTCGCCTACCGCGAAACCATCCGCCGCACCACCGAAGCCGAAGGCCGCTTCGTCCGCCAAACCGGCGGGCGCGGCCAATACGGACATGTCGTCATCCGCCTCGAACCCGCCCAACCCGGCTCCGGCTTCGAATTCAACGACGAAACCGTCGGCGGTACCGTCCCCAACCACTTCATCCCCTCCGTCAAGCGCGGCATCGAGCAGGCCATGCGCAACGGCGTCGTCGGCGGCTTCCCCGTCGTCGATGTCAAAGTCGCCCTCATCGACGGCAGCTACCACCAGGTCGACTCCAACGAACTCGCCTTTGCCACCGCCGGCGGCATCGCCTTCCGCGAAGCCATGCGCAAAGCCGACCCCGTCCAACTCGAACCCGTCATGCGCGCCGAAATCGCCACCCCCGACGAATTCTTCGGCGACGTCCTTGGCGATGTCAGCGGGCGGCGCGGGCAGGTCCACGGCACCGAAGTCCGCGGCCCACTCCAACTCGTCCACGCCCAACTCCCACTCGCCGAACTCTTCGGCTACACCACCACCCTGCGCTCCATGACCCAGGGGCGAGCAACGGCAAGCATCGAGTTCGATCACTACGCGGTCATCCCGCAAAGTGTCTTGGCGGCGGCGCGCTGAGCGCCCCCACTGCAGAAGGAGCAGGCAGATGGCGCGACAGGTGTACGAGCGGACGAAGCCGCACGTCAACGTGGGCACGATTGGCCACGTCGATCACGGCAAGACCACCCTGACGGCGGCGATCACCAAGTATCTCTCGCTGGCCAACGAGTCGGTCGCCTTCAGCAGCTTCGACTCGATCGACAACGCGCCCGAGGAGCGCGCGCGCGGCATCACGATCGCGATCGCCCACGTCGAATACGAGACCGAAGCCCGCCACTACGCGCACATCGACGCGCCGGGCCACGCCGACTACATCAAGAACATGATCACCGGCGCGGCCCAGATGGACGGCGCGATCCTGGTCGTGGCCGCGCCCGACGGCCCGATGCCCCAGACCCGCGAGCACATCCTGCTGGCCCGCCAGGTCGGCGTGCCGCGGATGGTCGTCTACCTCAACAAGGTCGACCAGATGGACGACGAAGAACTGCTCGAACTGGTCGAACTGGAAGTCCGCGAACTGCTCAGCCAGTACGAGTTCCCCGGCGACGACATCCCCGTGATCCGCGGCTCCGCGCTGGCCGCCCTGGAGAGCGAGTCGGCGGACCCGTCCGCCCAGGAGTACGGCAGCATCAGCGAGTTGATGGCGGCCGTGGACGACTACGTGCCGACCCCGCCGCGTCCGGTCGAGCAGCCCTTCCTGATGCCGGTCGAGGACGTCTTCGGGATCAAGGGCCGCGGCACCGTCGCCACCGGGCGGATCGAGCGCGGCGTGGTCAACAGCGGCGAGGAGATCGAGATCGTGGGCGTCAAAGACACCCGCAAGACCGTCGTGACCGGCGTCGAGATGTTCAAGAAGACGCTGCCCACCGGCGAGGCCGGCGACAACGTGGGCTGCCTCTTGCGCGGCCTCGATCGGGACGAGATCGAGCGCGGCCAGGTCTTGGCGGCGCCCGGCAGCATCACCCCCCACACCGCCTTCGAGGCCGAGGTCTACATCCTCAGCAAGGACGAGGGCGGGCGCCACACCCCCTTCTTCCAGGGCTACCGTCCGCAGTTCTACATCCGCACCACCGACGTGACCGGCGAGATCGGCCTGCCCGAAGGCCTCGAAATGGCCTTGCCCGGCGACAATGTGCAGATGACCGTGCGGCTGATCCACCCAATCGCGATGGAGGAGGGTCTGCGCTTCGCCATCCGCGAGGGCGGCCGCACCGTCGGCGCCGGCGCCGTCACCAAAATCCTCGAATAAGCTGAACACCGCGCGCGACGCCCCCCAACGGACACCCCCGCAACATGGCCCCTCAAAAAATCCGCATCCGGCTCAAGGCCTACGACCACCGCATCCTCGATGAGAGCGCGGCGCAGATCGTCGGCATCGCCGAGCAAACCGGTGCCACCGTCGCGGGCCCCATCCCCCTCCCTACCGAAATCCACAAGTACACCGTGATCCGCTCGCCCTTCGTCCACAAGGACGGGCGCGAACAATTCGAAATGCGCACCCACAAGCGCATCATCGACATCGAACCCACCGGACGCACCGTCGAACGCCTCATGCGACTCCAGCTCTCCAGCGGCGTCGACATCGAAATCAAGCTCTAGGCCCGCCATGCCCATACCCGGACTCCTCGGCAAAAAACTCGGCATGGTCCAGCTGATCCGCGAGGACGGCTCCGTTGTCGGCTGCACCGTCCTCGAAGTCGGCCCCTGCCCCGTCACCCAACTCAAAACCCCCGAACGCGACGGCTACGCCGCCGTCCAACTCGGCTTCGAACCCGTCCCCGAATGGCGCGTCACCAAACCCGAACGCGGCCACACCGGCCCCAACGGCGCGCTCCGCAGACTCGGCGAATTCCGCCTCGAACCCGACCACCTCACCGATGTCGAACTCGGCTCCGTCCTCAAAGCCGTCGAAGTCTTCAGCGTCGGCGACCGCGTCGATGTCCAGGGCGTCTCCAAAGGCAAAGGCTTCGCCGGCGTCGTCAAGCGCCACCACTTCCGCGGCGGCCCCCGCACCCACGGCCAGAGCGACCGCCACCGCGCGCCCGGCTCCGTCGGCGCCGGCACCACCCCCGGCCGCGTCCTCAAAGGCACCCGCATGGCCGGGCGCATGGGCGGGCGCACCAGCACCTCCATGAACCTCGAAATCATCGACATCCAGCCCGAGCGCAACCTCGTCTATGTCGAGGGCTCCGTGCCCGGCGCAACCAACGGCCCGGTCCGCATCCGGCAGACCAAACGGCGGGGCGGCAAAAAACGATGAAACTCCCCGTACTCGACGCCGGCGGCGGCCAAATCGGCGAAATCGACGCCGACGACAGCGTCTTCGCCATCCAGCCCAACCTCCCCGTCGTCCACCAGGCCGTCCTCGCCTACCGCGCCAACCAGCGCCACGGCGCTCACAACACCCTCAACCGCTCCGACATCCGCCAGGCCAACACCAAATCCCGCCGCCAGAAAGGCGGCGGGCGCGCCCGCCTCGGCGGCCCCTCCTCGCCCACCCGCATCGGCGGCGCAGTCGCCCACGGACCCCACCCACGCTCCTACCGCCAGCGCCTGCCCAAGCGCATGCGCCGCCTCGCCATCCGCTCCATGCTCTCCCAGCGCGCCGCCGAAGGCGGCATCGCCGTCCTCGCGCCCGACGTCGCCTTCCAGCCCCGCACCGCCGAACTCGCCAAACTCTGCGCCGCCCTCGGCGTCGAGCGCAACGCGCTGCTGCTCAGCGACGGACTCGACCCCGACCTCGCCCGCGGCTCCCGCAACCTCCGCCACATCAGCTCCTCACCCGCCGAAACCATCAACACCTACCTGCTCATCACCCACGACCGCGTCATCATGACCGAAGCCGCACTCCGCCGCATCGAATCCCTCTGGGCTACACCCAACGCCGACATGACCGCCGACGACCCAGCCGAGGCAGAACCCACCGCCGAAGACCCCGCGCCGGCGCAGCCCGCAGCCGAAACCCCAACCGAAGAACCGGCCCAGGAACCGGCTGACGCACCGGTCGACGCCCCCCCAACCGACCCCGAGGACGCCTGACATGCCCAAGGACATCCACCCCTACGCCGTCCTCCGCCGGCCCATCATCACCGAAAAAAGCACCGAGCTCAGCGAACTGCGCAAGTACGTCTTCGAGGTCGACCCCCGCGCCAACAAGCTCCAGATCAAAGAAGCCGTCGAACTCGCCTTCAGCGTCAAAGTCCTCAAGGTCAACGTGATCAACGTTCGCGGTAAGCTCCGACGTGTCGGCCGCGCCCAACCCGGACGCGAAGCCGACTGGAAAAAAGCCATCGTCTCCCTCGCCGAGGGCTACGAAATCCGCCTCTTCGAGGGAGTCTGACGTGCCGCTCCGCAACTTCAAACCCACCTCTCCCGGGCGCCGCAACGCCTCCGGCCACACCTTCGAGGAAATCACCAAGAAGAAGCCGGAAAAAAGCCTCCTCGCCCCGCTCAAGAAAAAGGCCGGCCGCAACCGGCAGGGCCGCATCACCGTCCGCCACCGCGGCGGCGGGCACAAGCGCCGCTACCGCATCATCGACTGGAAACGGCGCGACCGCATCGGCCTCGAAGGCCGCGTCGCCGCCATCGAATACGACCCCAACCGCAGCGCCCGCATCGCCCTGATCGTCTACACCGACGGCGTCAAGCGCTACATCCTCGCCCCCGCCAGCCTCGGCGTCGACGACCGCATCCACACCGGCCCCGACGCCCCCATCCAAACCGGCAGCGCGCTCCCCATGAGCGCCATCCCCAACGGCACCCAGGTCCACAACATCGAACTCACCGAAGGCAAAGGCGCGCAAATCGTCCGCTCCGCCGGCGCCAGCGCCCAAATCATGGCCAAAGAGGGTGATTACGTCCTCCTCCGCCTCCCCTCCGGCGAAATGCGCCGCATCCGCGCCGCCTGCTACGCCACCATCGGCCAGGTCGGCAACCCCGAGCACAACAACATCAAACTCGGCAAAGCCGGCCGCAACCGACACCGCCGACGCCGCCCCTCCGTCCGCGGCTCCGTCATGAACCCCGTCGACCACCCCCACGGCGGCGGCGAGGGCAAAGCCCCCATCGGCCTCCCCGGTCCCAAATCTCCCTGGGGGTGGTATACGCTGGGGCGCCGCACCAGGGGCAAAAAACAGTCCGACAAGTACATCGTCCGCCGCCGTCGCCGCGGACGACGCCGCTAGAGACCGGAGCGCACCGTGTCCCGCTCGACCAAAAAGGGCCCCTTCGTCGATTACAAGCTGCTCCGCAAGGTGCAGCGCGTCCGCGCCTCCGGCGCGCGTACCGTCATCACCACCTGGTCCCGCGCCTCCACCGTCGTCCCCGAAATGCTCGGCCTCACCATCGCCGTCCACGACGGACGACGCCACATCCCCATCTTCCTCACCGAGAACATGGTCGGCCACAAGCTCGGCGAATTCGCACCCACCCGCACCTTCCGCGGCCACATCGGCCGCTCCGACCGCGCCACCCGCGTCAGCTGAGCGCACACCCGAGAGCACCCCGAGAACACCATGCAGGTCCAGGCCACCGCCAAATTCGTGCGCTCCTCGCCCCGCAAAACACGCCTCGTGTTGCAGGGCCTCCGCGGCCTGCCCGTCGAAGACGCCCTCCTCCAACTCCGCTTCACACCCAAACCCGTCGCACGCGACATCGCCAAAGTGCTCGAATCCGCCGCCTCCAACGCCGAAAACAACTTCGCCCTCGACCGCGACCAACTCACCATCCACTCCATCTACGCCGGCGACGGGCGCACCCTCCGACGCTTCCGCGCCAAAGCCCGCGGCCGCGTCGGCCGCATCCTCCGCCGCACCTGCCACATCACCGTGGTCCTCACCGACGAGGAGAACTAGCCATGGGCCAAAAGGTCCACCCCACCAGCTTCCGCATCGGCACCATCTTCGAATGGCGCAGCCAGTGGTACGCCGAGCAAAACCCGCCCACCGGCCCCACCTACGCCGAACTCGTCGCCGAAGACATCCGTCTCCGCAACTACATCAACTCCCGCATGAGCGACGCCGCCATCGCCCGCATCGACATCGAGCGCAACCCCGCCCTCAGCGTCCGACTCTGGACCGCCAAACCCGGCATCGTGATCGGGCGCGGCGGCCAAAACGTCGAAGAACTCCGCCGCGAACTCAGCGAAGTCGCAGGCGCGCGCCTCCGCGTCGACGTCGAGGAAATCCCCGTCCCCGAACTCGACGCCACCCTCGTCGCCCGCAATGTCGCCGAGCAACTCGAGCGCCGCATCGCCTTCCGCCGCGCCATCAAACAAGCCGTCCAGCGCACCATGCAGCGCGGTGCCGAAGGCGCGAAAATCATCATCAGCGGACGCCTCGGCGGTGCCGAAATGTCCCGCAGCGCCAAAGAAATGTCCGGCCGCGTCCCCCTCCACACCCTCCGCGCCGACATCGATTACGGCCTCGCCGAAGCGCGCACCGTCTTCGGGCACATCGGCGTCAAAGTCTGGATCTACAAAGGCGAGCGCCTCCCCTTCAAACCCGAAACCGACGACCGTGAGGGCGGCGGACCTGGACAGGCCGTCGCCGGCCCCGTCGTCGCACCACAGCCCGGCCAGCCCGGCGGCGAACCACGGAGGAACGCCTGATGCTCCAGCCTCGCCGCGTCAAATGGCGCAAACACCACCGCGGACGACGCCGCGGCCTCGCGCAGTCCGGCAACGCCATCGCCTTCGGCGACATCGGCCTCCAGTCGCTCGACGCCGCCTGGATCGACGGCCGCCAAATCGAAGCCGCACGCCGCGCCATCACCCACTACGTCCGCCGCGGCGGCAAAGTCTGGATCCGCGTCTTCCCCGATAAATCCGTCACCCAAAAACCCGCCGAAACGCGCATGGGCAAAGGCAAAGGCGCCCCCGAAAAGTGGGTCGCCGTCGTCAAACCCGGCCGCGTCCTCTTCGAAATCGGCGGCATCGAACCCGCCGACGCGCGCGAAGCGCTCCGTCGCGCCAGCCACAAACTCCCCGTCCGCACCCGCGTCGTCGTCCGCGAGACCGAGGTCGTCTAGCCATGCCCAACCCCCTCGCCGACGAAGCACGCGCCATCCCCGACGACGAACTCACCGACGCCATCAACGAGGCGCGCCGCGAGCTCTTCAACCTCCAATTCCAGCGCGGCACTCGCCAACTCCAGAACCCCATGGCCCTCCGCGCCGCCCGCCGCCAGGTCGCCCGCCTCTACACCATTCGCAACGAGCGCGCCCGCGCACTCGCCGCCGGCGTCCCTCTCGCCCCGCTCACCCGCCCCTCCGCTCCGCCCCCCCAACCCCAGGCCGACCAAGACGACCAGAACGACGCCGAAGACGACATCCAGGACGCCCCGCAACAGCAGGAACAGCCCGAAGACAGCTCCCCTCCCGACAATCAGGGCGATGAACCCACCGCCGAAGCGCAGGACGAAGCGCCTCAGTCCGACACTGCCGACGACAGCGGCGCCGACAACAACCAACCCACCGCCGCAGCCTCCACCTCCGAAACCGACGACGCAGCCGACGCCGAACCCTCCGCACAAGCCGAAACAACCAAGGACGCCTAGCGCATGCCCCGCAAACAACGAGTCGGATTCGCCGTCGCCGACGCCGCCCACAAAACGGTCGTCGTCCGCGTCGAGCGCACCGTCCAACACCCCCTCTACAAAAAGATCATGCGCCGCCGCAAGCGCTATCTCGCCCACGACGAAGGCAACGACTGCCGCAACGGCGACCGCGTCCTGATCGAAGAATGCCGCCCCCTCTCCAAGCGCAAGTCCTGGCGCGTCGTCGAAATCCTCGAGCGCCGCGAAGTCGCCGAAATTCAGCCCGGCGAAATCGCCGCCCCCCCGCTCGAACCCGAAGAACAACCCCAACCTGCGCCGCCGGCCGCCGCCGCACAACCTGTCGCCGAACCAGTCGCGCCGCCCACCCAGCCGGCAGCCGCACAACCACCGGCGGCGGCTCCGGCCGAAGCCGCCCCTCAGCCCGCTGCGGCGCAACCCGACGAGCAACCGCCCGACGCCGCTGCCGAAACAGCCGCCGCGCCTCCCGTGCAATCGGCGCAACCGGCCGAACAGCCCCCGGCAGCACCTCCGCCCACAGCCGCCGCTCCACCCGAACCACCCCAACCCCCGCCCGCAGCCGCCGCCGAAACGGCCGCTGCGCCCCCCGCGCAACCAGCCGAACAGCCCCCGGCAGCACCTCCGGCCCAAGTCGCCGCACCGGCCGAACAACCTCAACCCGCCGAACAACCGCCGGCCCAGCCTGCGGCCCAGCCCACCGATAGCGAGCGTGCAGAGTGATTCAGCAAGAATCCTCACTCCGCGTCGCCGACAACTCCGGCGCGCGCGTCATCAAGTGCATCCGCGTCCTCGGCGGCACCAAGCGGCGCTACGCCTCCGTCGGTGATACCATCGTCGCCACCGTCAAACAGGCCGACCCCGGACGCGACATCCGCTCCGGACAAGTCGTCCGCGCCGTCGTCGTCCGCGTCGCCAAACAATACCGGCGGCCCGACGGCTCCTACATCCGCTTCGACGACAACGCCGCCGTCATCCTCGCCGGCGACGAACAAAACCCCACCGGCACGCGCATCTTCGGGCCCGTCGCCCGCGAACTCCGCGAGAAAAACTTCATGCGCATCGTCTCCCTCGCTCCGGAGGTCGTCTGATGCGGCGCATCCAACGCGACGACCTCGTCGAAATCCGCTCCGGCAAAAACAAGGGCGCGCGCGGACAAGTCCGCCAGGTCTTCCCCCGGCGCGACCGCGTCGTCGTCCAGGGCCTCAACATGATCAAGCGCCACATCCGCCCCACCCAAGTCGGCGCGCCCGCCGGCATCATCGAGCGCGAAGCGCCCATCCACCTCAGCAACGTCGCACTCGTCTGCCCCACCTGCGATCGCCCCGCCCGCGTCGGCTACAAGCGCCGCGCCGACGGCGCAAAAGTCCGCGTCTGCCGACGCTGCGAAGCGGATATCGACTGATGACGACACCCCAAACCGCCAACCCCGACCAGCCCGCCGAGGACGCCGCGCCCGAGCAGCCGACCGACCAACCGGCCGACCAGACCATCGAGCTCGACGCCAACCAACTCCCCCGCCTCCAACTCCGCTACCGCGACGAAGTCGCTCCCCGCATGCTCCACGAATTCTCCTTCTCCAACCCCATGCAAGTCCCCCGCCTCACCAAAATCGTCGTCAACGCCGGCGTCGGCGAAGCCATCTCCGAATCCAAAGCGCTCGACGCCGTCACCGCCGACCTCACCGCCATCTGCGGCCAGCGACCCGTCATCACCAAAGCCCGCAAATCCATCGCCAACTTCAAACTCCGCGAAGGCAACCCCATCGGCGTCACCTGCACCATCCGCGGCCGACGCATGTGGGAATTCCTCGACCGCACCATCAACGCCGCTCTCCCTCGCATCCGCGACTTCCAGGGCGTCTCCCGCACCGCCTTCGACGGACGCGGCAACTACTCCCTCGGCATCCGCGAGCAAATCGTCTTCCCCGAAATCGACTACGGAGCCGTCGACAAAGTCCGCCCCCTCCAGGTCAACATCGTCAGCACCGCGCGCAACGACGCCGAAGGACGCCGACTCCTCGAACTGCTCGGCATGCCCTTCGAGCGGGCCCAGTAAACCCACAGCGAAAGACGCCGCCCGCCCATGCCCGTCACCGACCCCATCGCCGACATGCTCACCCGCATCCGCAACGCCATCCAGGCCGGACACCCGCGCGTCTCCATCCCCTCCTCTCGACTCAAGGTCGCCATCGCGCAGGTCCTCGCCGAAGAAGGCTTCATCAAACAATTCGAAGAGCGCGAACGCACCGGCGCCGCCGGACGCGACCTCAACATTGAACTCCTCTACCGTGAAGACGGCGTCTCCGTCCTCAGCGGCCTCAAGCGCGTCAGCCGACCCGGCCTCCGCGTCTACGTCCAGCGACGCGAAATCCCCCGACCCTACGGCGGACTCGGCGTCGCCATCCTCACCACCCCACGCGGCGTCATGACCGGACACCGCGCACGCAGCGAAAACCTCGGCGGAGAAGTCCTGTGCTTCGTCTGGTAACCGCCCTCAACCGCCCCCGGCAAACGAAAGCCGCCCAAACGAAAGCCGCCAGCCGATGAGCCGCGTCGGACGCAAACCCGTCCCCCTCCCCGATGGCGTCGACATCACCATCGATGGCCCGCTCGTCAGCGTCGCCGGACCCAACGGACAACTCCAACAACGCATCCACCCCGACCTCCACATCGCCGTCGACGATGGCGAACTCATCGTCACCCGCCCCTCCGACCGACGCGAACACCGCGCCCACCACGGACTCGCACGCTCCCTCATCAACAACATGATCCTCGGCGTCACCGAAGGACACCACAAAGCGCTCGAAATCCAGGGCACCGGCTACCGCGCCGAACTCGACGGACAAACCCTCGTCCTCCGCGTCGGCTTCTCGCACCTCGTCCGCATCGAACCGCCCCAACACATCCAATTCGAAGTCGAAGGCCAAATCGTCCACGTCCGCGGACCCGACAAACAAACCGTCGGCCAGCAAGCCGCCGAAATCCGCGCCGTCCGACCGCCCGAGCCCTACAAGGGCAAAGGCATCCGCTACCGCGGCGAATGGGTCCGCCGCAAGCAGGGCAAGGGAGCCATCGCCTAACCCGCCCCCACTCGCCCGGGCTGCCCCGCAGCCTCCAGCCGACCACCCCCAACCAACCGACCCGGAGCCGCGCCAATGCCCATCCGACGCAAACGCCGCACCACCCGCGCCGCCCGACAGCGCCGCCACCTCCGCGTCCGCAAGCGCGTCCACGGCACCGCCGAGCGCCCCCGCCTCGCCGTCTTCCGCTCCCTCAACCACATCTACGGACAAATCATCGACGACGACCGCGGCGTCACCCTCGCCGCCGCCTCCGACCTCAACGGCGCCGCCCCAACCGACGGAGCCAAAATCCAACGCGCCGCCGCCGTCGGCGAGCAACTCGCCCGCGCCGCGCAGCAAGCCGGTGTCTCCGCCGTCGTCTTCGACCGCGGCGGCTACCGCTACCACGGCCGCGTCCGCGCCCTCGCCGAAGCCGCCCGCGAAGCCGGCCTCGCCTTCTAACCCACACACACCCACCGCCGCACGGAGAACCAGCCCATGCAACGACGACCTGACCAGCGCGGCCCGGAACGCGGACCGGACCGCGGCACCCAGCGCGGCGGCCTCCCCGGACAGCCCGGCCAGCGCCCCAACCGCGGCGGACGCTTCCGCCGCGACCGCGAACTCACCCAGGACGACTACGTCGAAAAAGTCGTCAGCGTCAACCGCGTCGCCAAAGTCGTCAAAGGCGGCCGACGCCTCAGCTTCACCGCCGTCGTCGTCGTCGGCGACGGCGAAGGCCGCGTCGGCGTCGGCATCGGCCGCGCCAACGAAGTCCCCGACGCCATCCGCAAAGGCGCAACCATCGCCCGCCGCCAAATGGTCACCGTCCCCATCCGCAACGGCACCATCCCCCACCCCGTCACCGCCCGCTTCTGCGCCTCCCGCGTTCTGCTCAAGCCCGCCGCCCCCGGCGCCGGCGTCATCGCCGGCGGCGGCGTCCGCGCCGTCCTCGAAGCCGTCGGACTCCGCAACGTCCTCAGCAAGTCGCTCGGCTCCAACAACGTCGTCAATGTCGTCCAGGCCACCATCCAGGGCCTCACCCAACTCCGCGACCCCCTCGAAGCCCGCCGCGAACGCCTCCGCCTCGCCGGCCGCATCCCCCCCGAAGAGCCCGCCGAACCCCGGCAATCCGTCGAACCTCAGCCCGCCCCAGCCGCTGTCGCTGCTGTCGCCGCCCCCAGCGAGTAGCTCACCATGCCCCAACTCCAAATCACCTGGACCAAAAGCGCCATCGGCTACCGCAGCGACCAGGCCCAGACCATCAAATCGCTCGGCCTCCGCAAACTCGGCCAAACCGTCCACAAGCCCGACACCCCCGACGTCCGTGGTATGCTCACCAAAGTTTCCCACCTGATCCATGTCGTTGAGCTGGAGGCGGAGTAATGCCGCTGCGCTTGCACGATCTGCGCCCCAACCCCGGCGCCCGCAAAGCGCGCAAGCGCGTCGGGCGCGGCAACGCCTCCGGCAAAGGCACCTACTCCGGGCGCGGACTCAAAGGCCAGCGCTCCCGCGCCGGACGCGACTACAACGCCGTCTTCGAGGGCGGCGCAATGTCCATGATGCGCACCCTCCCCCGCCGCCGCGGCTTCAAAAACCGCAACCGCGTCGAGTATCTCCCCATCAACCTCGTCGACCTCGCACGCCGCTTCCCCCCCGACGCAACCGTCGACGCCGCAGCGCTGGTCCAGGCCCGACTCCTCCGCCGCCCCGACCAACCCTTCAAAATCCTCGCCGGCGGAACCATCGAGCATCCCCTGCACCTGCGCGTCGAGCGCGTCTCCCCCGCCGCCCGCGCCAAACTCCAAGCCGCCGGCGGCAGCGTCGAGTCGGTCGCCGGCGGCAGCGTCGAGTCGGTCGCCGGCGGCAGCGTTGAACCCCCGCCCGCAACCCTGAGCTGATCGATGCAACGAGCCCAGACGGCAGCCGGCCCAACGCGACCCAAACTGCTCCAAGCTCTGGTCGACGCCTGGCGTCAACCCGACGTCCGCCAAAAACTCGCCTTCACCCTCGCCATGCTGGTCGTCTTCCGGCTCGTCGCGCACGTCCCCATCCCCGACATCAACAAAACCCAACTCGAAAACGCCCTCGACAACAACCCCGTCCTCGGCTTCCTCAACCTCTTCTCCGGCGGCGGCCTCGACAACCTCTCCATCGTCGCCCTCGGCGTCTACCCCTACATCACCGCCTCCATCGTCATGAACCTCCTCCAGCCCATGATCCCCAAACTCCAGGCCCTCGCCCAGGAAGGCGAAACCGGACGCAACCGCATCCAGCTCTACACCTACTGGCTCGCCATCCCCATGTCCATCGTCCAGGGCTATGGCCAGCTCATCCTGCTCGAAAACGCACGCGCCATCACCGGCATCGGCTTCGGACCCGATGAATGGCTCCCCACCGTCTCCGCCATCATCACCATGACCGCCGGCACCATGTTCCTCATCTGGCTCGGCGAACTGATCACCGAAAAAGGCGTCGGCAACGGTATCTCCCTCATCATCTTCGCCGGCATCGTCGCCAGCTTCCCCACCCTCTTCAACTCCGTCGGCCAGAGCGACATCGGCTGGTCCGGCATCGCCGTCGTCATCGCCATCGCCGTCGCACTCGTCGCACTCATCGTCTTCTTCCAGGAAGCCCAGCGTCGCATCCCCGTCCAATACGCCCGCAGCGTCTTCAGAGGCGGGCGCATGTACCGCCAGAGCGGACAGAGCTACATCCCCCTGCGCGT
Source organism: Dehalococcoidia bacterium (assembly GCA_965243125.1). GTDB lineage: Bacteria > Chloroflexota > Dehalococcoidia > Bin125 > Bin125 > CATQGW01. The sequence goes on from OZ251529.1 coordinate 323,822, forward strand.
CAACAGCGCCGGCATGATCCCCCTCATCTTCGCCTTCTCCATCATCATCTTCCCCTCCGTCCTCGCCGGCTGGGTCACCGGCGCCGCCGGTGAAGAAAGCCAAACCCGCGTCGCCGTCGAAATCCCCTTCGACCGCCTCGACTCCGACGAACCCCTCAACACCCTCTACCCCGACCTCACCGACTCCGGGACCATCCAAATCAACGACGCCCAAATCGCCTGGACCGCAGCCGACGACACCTTCGACGACCTCCTCGAACGCATCAATCAAGCCGCCGACGCCAACGTCCTCACCCGCGTCGAAACCCGCAGCGACCCCACCACCGGCCAAACCATCAACAGCTGGCGCATCGACGCCAACGCCATCGGCCCACACCCCATCACCCTCGCCGACCTCGAAGGCAACCTCATCTCCCTCACCAACATCCCCACCCACCTCGAAGAACCCGACAACCCACTCACACCCGACTTCGCCGAAGGCCAAACCCTTGGCGAGCGCCCCGGCTGGGTCGTCCGCGTCGCCGAATGGGTCCAGACCAACTTCTCCCCCGGCCGACCCCTCTACTGGGCCCTCTCCTTCGTCCTCGTCGTCGCCTTCACCTTCTTCTACACCTTCGTCACCTTCCAGCAGCAAAACCTCGCCGAAAACCTCCAAAAACAGGGCGGCTTCATCCCCGGCATCCGACCCGGACGCCCCACCCAGGACTACATCAACCGCGTCCTCTCGCGCATCACCTGGGCCGGCGCGCTCTTCCTCGGCTTCGTCGCCGTCGTCCCCTTCCTCGCCACCGAATTCATCCCCGATAGCACCGCCCTCACCATCTCCAGCACCGGACTCCTCATCGTCGTCGGCGTCGCCCTCGACACCATGCGCCAAATCGAAGCCCAACTCCTCATGCGCAACTACGAGGGATTCATCCGATGAGCACCCCCGCCGCAGCCCCTACCAACACACCCGCCGACACCTACGTCATCCTGCTCGGCCCACCAGGCGCCGGCAAAGGCACACAGGCCATCCAACTCGCCGAGCGCACCGGACTCCTCCATCTCGCCACCGGCGACATGTTCCGCGAAAACGTCCGCAACCAAACCGAACTTGGCCAACAGGCACAGCGCTACATGGACCGCGGCGAACTCGTCCCCGACGAGCTCACCATCTCAATGCTCCTCGACCGCCTCAGCCGCGGCGACGCCCAACTCGGCGCGCTGCTCGACGGCTTCCCCCGCACCATCCAACAAGCCGAAGCGCTCGACGACGCACTCGCCGCGCAAAACGCCCAAATCGCCGCCGCCCTGCTGATCGACGTGAGCAACGACGAAGTCCTCCGCCGCCTCGGCGGACGCTGGAGCTGCCCCGAATGCGGCGCAGTCTTCCACGAAGTCTTCTCCCCCTCGAAAACCGAGGGCGTCTGCGACCGCTGCCCCACCCCGCTCATCCAGCGCGACGACGACCAGCCCGAAGCCATCAACCGACGCCTTCACGTCTACGCCCAACAGACCGAACCCCTCATCGACTACTACCGGCGCAGCGCCAAACTCCACCGCATCGATGGCGCGCGCCAGCCCGAAGCCGTCGCCGCCGACCTCCTCGCCGCCCTCCAGGCCGCCGCTCCAAACGACGACGCACCCGCCGACTAGAACACCCCCCACCCGCATGACCACCGACACCCCCCAACGCCAGGTCATCCTCAAAACCCCCGCCCAAATCGCGCAAATGCGCGTCCCCGGGCGCATGGTCGGCCAAACCCTCCGGGAACTCCGCGAAATGACCAGACCCGGGACCACCCTCGCCCAACTCGACCAATACGTCCTCGACAAATTCCGGCGCCTCGACATCATCCCCACCTTCCTCGGCTACCACGGCTTCCCCCACGCCATCTGCGCCTCCGTCAACGAGCAAATCGTCCACGGCTTCGCCACCCAGCGGCGCCTCAACGAAGGCGACATCCTCTCCATCGACCTCGGCGCAACCATCGACGGCTGGGTCGGCGACTCCGCCATCACCTTCGGCGTCGGAACCATCAGCCCCGAAGCCCGGCGCCTCCTCCACGTCACCGAAGAATCACTCCTCGCCGGCATCCACGCCTCGCGTCTCCCAGTTCGCAAAGGCGACATCGGCGCAGCCATCCAGGAAGTGATAGAATCCGCAGGATACGGAGTCGTCCGCGGCTACGTCGGCCACGGCGTCGGACGCGAAATGCACGAAGCCCCCAACATGCCCAACCACGGAAAGCGCGGCACCGGCATGCGAATGCGACCCGGCATGGTCCTCGCCCTCGAACCCATGGCCACCATCGGCAGCCCCGCCACCGTCGTCGAGGACGACGGCTGGACCGTCTCCACCAAAGACGGCAGCCTCTCCGCGCACTTCGAACACACCGTCGCCATCCGCGACGACGCACCAGCCCAAATCCTGACCCTGGCCGACGACTAACCGCCAGCGCCGCCAGCCGACCGAGAGGAGACCCATGGCCAAAAAGCGAGCCGGCAACACCCGCCGCGGACAGCGCGCACCCCGCCCCGCCCCTGCCCCCAAGCAGGACAAAATCGAAGTCGAGGGCGTCGTCCGCGAACCTCTCCCCAACGCCACCTTCCGCGTCCAACTCCCCAACGGACACGAAGTGCTCGCACACCTCGCCGGCAAAATGCGCCAAAACCACATCCGCGTCCTCCGCGGCGACCGCGTCCTCGTCGAACTCTCCGAATACGACCTCACCCGCGGCCGCGTCGTCTACCGCTTCAAAAACTAACCCCGCCCAACAGACCAACCCACCACCCGCCGCACGAAATCACGGAGCACGCAAGGAGCACACCCATGGCCCGCATCTCCGGCGTCGACGTCCCCGACAACAAGCGCCTCCCCTATGCCCTCCGCTACATCTACGGCATCGGCCCCACCCGCGCCGCCGAAATCGTCCACAAAGCGCAACTCGACCCCGACCGTCGCATGCGCGAACTCACCGACGGCGAACTCTCCCTCCTCCGCGAAATCATCGACCGCGACTATCTCGTCGAAGGCGACCTCCGACGCCAGGTCCGCGGCAACGTCCAGCGCCTCATCGACATCAACTGCTACCGCGGCCAGCGCCACCGTCGCAACCTCCCCATGCGCGGCCAGCGCACCCGCACCAACGCACGCACCCGCCGCGGCTCCAAAAAGACCGTCGCCGGACGCCGCCGCGCCGTCAAGCGCTAACCGCACCCACCCGAGAGGATCCGCCCACATGGTCTCCCAACGCAGCGCAGCCCGGCGCGGACGACGCCGCGAACGCAAAAACATCCCCCACGGACGCGCCTACATCCAGTCCACCTTTAACAACACGATCATCACGATCACCGACCTCAACGGCGACACCGTCGCCTGGAGCAGCGCCGGCTCCACCGGCGGCACCCGCGGCTCCCGCAAAGGCACCCCCTTCGCCGCCCAACTCGCCGGCGAAGACGCCGCCCAAAAAGCCATGAACCACGGCATGCGCGAAATCGATGTCTACGTCAAAGGCCCCGGCAGCGGACGCGAATCCGCCGTCCGCGCCCTCCAGGCCGCCGGCCTCACACTCCTCTCCATCCGCGACATCACTCCCATCCCCCACAACGGCTGCCGCCCCCGCAAGCGCCGCCGCGCCTGACACCCACACGACCCAGCCCACACCCAGGAGACCCAGCACATGGCGCGATACACCGGACCCGTCTGCCGCATCTGCCGCCGCGCCGGCGAAAAACTGATGCTCAAGGGCGAGCGCTGCGAAGGCCCCAAGTGCGGCATCGAGCGCCGCAACCAACCCCCCGGCCAGCGCTCCCCCCGCCGACGCAAAGTCTCCGACTACGGCGTCCAGGTCAAAGAGAAGCAGAAGGTGCGCAAGAGCTACGGCGTCCTCGAGCGCCAGTTCCGCAAGATGTTCCGCGAGGCCAACCGACGCCCCGGCGCCACCGGCGAAAACCTCCTCCTCATGCTCGAACTCCGCTTCGACAACGTCGTCTACCGCCTCGGCATCGCCGAATCCCGCGCCCAGGCCCGCCAACTCGTCCGCCACGGACACATCACCCTCAACGGACGCCGCGCCGACATCCCCTCCATCGAGCTGAAAGTGGGCGACAAAATCGGCTGGACCGAGCGCGGACACAAGTCCAAATTCTTCGAAATGGCCCGCACCTGGCAGGGCAGCCGCAACGTCCCCGGCTGGCTCAACCTCGACCACACCCAACTCGAAGGCGAACTCACCGCACTCCCCGCCCGCGAAGACATCGACCTCCGCATCGATGAAAACGCCATCGTCGAGTACTACTCCCGCTAACCCCCACCGCCCAATCCCGTCGAGCGCCCCCGGCGCGCCCTGAGGAGGCAACCCCCACCGTGGCCCTGCAGCACGACCCGCCCCAGATCAACGTCGAGCACGACACCCGCGACTACGCCCGCGTCGCCGCCGAACCCCTCGCCCGCGGCTTCGCCCACACCCTCGGCAACGCCATCCGCCGCGTCCTCCTCTCCGCCATCCGCGGCGCCGCCGTCACCTCCGTCCGCATCGAACAGGCCCAGCACGAATTCTCCACCATCAACGCCATGAAGGAAGACACCACCGAATTCCTCCTCAACCTCCGCGGCGTCCGCTTCCGCGCGCTCGCCGACCGACCCGTCGAAATGACCCTCAGCGCCAGCGGACAGCGACAGGTCACCGCCGCCGACATCGACGTCCCCGCCGAATACGAAATCGTCAACCCCGACCTCTACCTCGCCACCCTCGACCAGCCCGAAGCCGAACTCACCGTCCGCATGAACGTCCAGACCGGCTACGGCTTCCAGCCCTCCGAAGAGAACGCCAACGGCGAATCCGGCCTCGGCGCCATCCCCCTCGACGCCGTCTTCACCCCCATCCGCCGCGTCTCCTACCAGGTCCACCCCGCTCGCGGCGCCGCCGCCGGCGACGGACTCGAACAACTCCTGCTCGAAGTCTGGACCGACGGCAGCATCACCGCCAAAGACGCCGTCAAAGCCGCCGCGCAACTCCTCCAGGATGAACTCTCCCTCTTCGCCACCCTCGGCGAACCCACCGCCGCACGCCAACTCGAACCCAACGAACGCCTCGGCATCACCGCCGACCAGTACAACCGCTCCATCGACGAACTCCAACTCTCCGTCCGCGCCCACAACTGCCTCAAGCGCAGCGGACTCATGGTCATCGGACAAATCCTCGAAAAGTCCGAAGACGACCTCCTCACCCTCCGCAACTTCGGCGAAAAATCCTACGTCGAACTCATCGAGCGCCTCTTCGAACTCGGCCTCATCGACGACACCGACACACGCCTCCGCCGCGCCCGCGAAGGCGTCTTCAACCGCCCCGAAGACGACGCCGAACTCACCCAACTCCCCCCGCTCCCCGAAGACGCCGAAGTCGAGGAAGAACGCATCGTCGCCGACCTCCCCCCGCAGGAAGACGAAGAGCAAATCAGCTCCCTCGGCTCCGCCCTCCTCGAAGCCCTCCGCGAAGCCGGCCGCGAAAACGACGACCAACCCCCTCAATAAACCCGCCGCCCACACACCCACAGCAGCCCACAACAACCAACCGGAGACCGACAAATGCGACATCGAAAAGCCGGGCGCGCACTCAGCCGCAGCCGCTCACACCGCGCCGCGCTCGTCCGCAACCAGGTCACCGAACTCCTCCGCCGCGAAGCCATCGTCACCACCGAGGCCAAAGCCAAATCCATCCGCCCTGTCGCCGAGCGCATGATCACCCTCGGCAAGCGCGGCACACTCCACGCGCGCCGCCAGGCCGCCGCCGTCATCATCGACAAAAAAGTCGTCCGCCGCCTCTTCGACGAAGTCGCCCCACGCTTCCAGGACCGACCCGGCGGCTACACCCGCATCGTCAAACTCGGCCCCCGCCGCGGCGACGGCGCCCCCATGGCCCACATCGAACTGGTAGAGCGCGCGCCCGAACCCACCCCCCAAGACACCCCCGCCACCGACCCACCCCCCGCCGAATAACCAAATTTCTCCCCCATCCTGGGGGAGATGTCGCGGAGCGACAGAGGGGGCCGCCCGCGCTCTGGAATCGCCCCCCTACGCAGGGGCTGCCCGCTCCGGAATCGCCCCCCTACGCAGGGGGGCTGTCCGCCCAGCGGACTGGGGGGTCGGCCGCCCCAACCCCCAAACCCACACCCAAACCCGCCAAAATGCCCCCACCCCAACGCCTCGCCCTCCTCCTCCACTACGACGGCGCGCCCTACGCCGGCTCCCAAACCCAACCCAACCTCCCCACCATCCAAAGCGCGCTCCAGCACGCCATCGCCCAACTCACCCGCGAACACCCCGTCATCTCCTTCGCCGGACGCACCGACGCCGGCGTCCACGCCCTCGGACAGGTCGCCTCCTTCCAAACCGGCGGCCGACTCACCACCCGGCGCTGGCAAAGCGGACTCAACCACCACCTCCCCGACACCATCGCCGTCCAGGCCGTCCAAACCGTCCCCGACCGCTTCGACCCCCGCCGCGACGCCCTCGAACGCACCTATCGCTATCGCCTCCTCGTCGCCGCCCAGCCGCGACCGCTCGAAGAACCCCAAGCCTGGCGCATCCACCCCCCCTTCTCCGTCGAGACCGCCCGCCGCGCCCTCCAACTCCTCATCGGCCGGCGCGACTTCGCAGCCTTCACCACCACCGGTCAAAAGCCGCCCACAACCCGCTTCCTCCGCGCCGTCGCCATCCACGGCGGCCCACAGCGCTACACCATCTCCTTCGCCGCCGACTCCTTCCTCCAGCACCAGGTCCGCCGCATGGTCGGCGCCGTCGTCCAGGTCGCCCGCGGCAAATCCACCCTCGATGCATTCCGCGCAACGCTCAACCGCGCCAAACCCGGCTCCGCCGCACCCACCGCACCTGCAAAGGCTTTGACCTTAGCCCACGTCCGCTACGATCAAACCGCACTCCCCCCCTGGCCCACCGACACCCCCGGCCGCGCAATGGAGCACCACCCGGAAGACGAGCCATGGCCCTGACCACCTCCACCACCGTCCCCAACCCTGCCAACGTCGAGCGGCGCTGGCGCCTCATCGACGCCGACCAGCGGCCGCTCGGGCGCCTCGCCACCGAAATCGCCACGCTCCTCCGCGGCAAACACAAGCCCGCCTTCCACCCCTCCCAAGATATCGGCGACTACGTCGTCGTCGTCAACGCCGCCAAAGTCGCCGTCACCGGACGCAAACTCGAGCAGAAAATCTACTACCGACACTCCGGCTACCTCGGCGGCCTGCGCGAAACCACCCTCAAAGAGCAACTCGAAAAGCGCCCTGAGCGCGTCATTGAGCACGCCGTCCGCGGCATGCTCCCCAAAAACAAACTCGGACGCGCGCAATACCGACACCTCCGCGTCTACCCCGGCCCCGACCACCCCCACGCCGGGCAACTCGCCCAAACCGAGCCCTCCGCCTAACCGCGCCGACACCCAACCCGGAGCACCGCCATGACCACCGCCACCACAGCCCACTACTACTACGGACTCGGACGCCGCAAAAACGCCATCGCCCGCGTCCGCCTCTACCCCGGCGACGGCTCCATCACCATCAACGGCAAACCCGCCGACGAATGGTTCTCCCGCGACGAACAACGACGCCTCATCAAAGAACCCCTCTTCGCCACCGGCATGCAGAACAGCTTCAGCGCGCAGGTCAAATGCAACGGCGGCGGACGCACCGGCTGGGCCGGCGCCATCCGCCTCGGCATCGCCCGCGCACTCCTCGCCTCCGACGAAACCCTCCGCCGCCCCCTCCGCCAGGCCGGCATGCTCACCCGCGACCCCAGAGCCAAGGAACGCAAAAAACCCGGCCTCAAGCGCGCCCGCAAAGCCCCCCAATACACCAAGCGCTAACCCCCTTCCGACCTCTCCCCCCATCCTGGGGGGAGATTGAGAGGGGGGCTGCCCGTCCTCCCCAATCGTCCCCCACGCAGGAGGTTCCGCTCCGAAATCGCCCCCTACGCAGGGGCTGTCCGCGCAGCGGACTGGGGGGTCGGCCGCCCCGTACCCCCACTCCCGCCCCAAAAGTAACCCAAACCACACCGCAAAATTACCCACCAGAACATCCGTACGTATACCATCGCTCCCATGAGCAACACCCTCACCGACCGCGACCTCCGCAGCTGGCTCCGCGACCAACGACCCGACCTCGACACCAGCCGCCTCAGCTCCCAACAACTCCGCTCCACCGTCCGCGCCGTCGTCGCCCTCGACACCGACTCCCCAACCCTCCGCGACCAAACCCTCCTCCGCCTCGCCGCCGAATTCCCCGCGCCTCGGGACCCCGCCCAGGCCCGCCAACCGTTCACCCACTTCCGCCGCACGCCCCCCATCCGCTACGCCGGCGAAAGCTACCGCGTCGCCGACCCCCGGCACTACGTCGACCGCTGCCCCGACCTCGACCTCAGCGGCAACACCATCTACGCCACCAACGACCCGCCCCCCGGACACCCCGGGTCCACCACCTGGCTCGACCAATCAGGCGAACAACCAGGCGACCATCAGGCCGACCGGCAAAGCGATCAGTGACCCCCATGACCACTGCAACCGCCGACCCGCCCGCCTGGAACCACGCCGACATCATCCGGCTGCTGGGCGACCACGACGCCCCCGCGCCGCAGCGCCCCACCGAACCGCCCGAACCGACGCGCACCCGCGCCGAGCAGGGCGACCTGCTCGTCGGACAGCTCAACGCTCTCGGCTACGCCGCCCAAAGCGAACACGTCCGCCTCTCCGCCCTCTACTGCCTGGGCTGCGCCTACGGCTACGAATACGTCGGCGACCGCATCCTCGACCTCGCCCAACACGCCCGCTCCGAACACGTCCAACTCTCCGCCCTGCGCGTCGCCGCGCACGGCCTCGGCCTGCTCAAACCGCTCCGCTCGCTGGTTCCGGACGCCGACCCCGACGACTTCGAGCTGCGCGTCGTCCGGCTCTTCGCCAGCAGCATGGAAGAGATCAACGACCTCAACCGCTGCCTGCTGCCCGATCCGCCCGGCCCGCCCTCGCCGCTGGACCTCGAGCGCTACCTCTACAACCTCCAGTACGCCTACTCGCCGCACACCGAGCAGGTGCCCGACATCGAAGAGTTGACCGCCGAGTTGGCCGCCGAATACGCCGCCAAGCACGGCGAAGCGCAAGCCACCCGGGAAGCCCTCGAGCGCGCCGCGCGCTACGCCGCCGACCCCGACGGCAACTTCCCGCCCAACCCCTACCACCCCGCCTACGCCCAAGCCCGCGCCGCCGACGGCGCCAACATCAACACCGACGCCAGCATCAACACCGACGCCAGCGCCCAAACCGGCGCCGACATCAGCACCGACGCCCAAACCGGCGGCGCCGCCGCTCGCACCCAGACCCAAGCCGCCGCCCAGCGCCCGCCCAGCCCCCGCAACCCCCTCCCCCGGCTCCCCACCCCCCGACTCCCCCGCCCCATCCGCATCGCAAAAATCGACACCTCCATCCCGCCGGCGCGGCCCATGCCCATGCCGCAGCCCACCCCGACGGCCGGGAACCCTCCCAACGCCAAACCCGTATCCCCCATCCGCCGAAAAGTCCTCGAAGCCTACGAACAAGCCCAACGCGCCCACCGCCGCCGCCAAAACCAACCCCCCACCGCGGGAGGAGACAATCCCAAGTCTCCCCCCATCCTGGGGGGAGATGTAGAGGGGGGCGCACCCCCCCGCCCCCCGCCCTGATCCGCCCTACCCCAACCCCGCCAACCCCCGCAGCGCCCCAACCTCCCTCGTCTCCTCCCACGGCAGCGCCAAATCCGGCCGCCCAAAGTGGCCCTGCGCCGCCGTCGCCTCGTACATGGGACGCAGCAGCTCCAGCCGCTCGATGATCGCCAGCGGGCGCAAATCGAAATGCGTCCGCACCGCCTCCCCCAACTCCCCCTCCCCCACCCGCTCCGTCCCAAACGTCAACAGCGTCAGCGACGTCGGCGCCGGCCGCCCAATCGCGTACGAAATCTGCACCTCCGCGCGCTCCGCCAACTCCGCCGCCACAATGTTCTTCGCCACCCACCGCGCCGCGTACGCACCCGACCGATCCACCTTCGACGGATCCTTCCCCGAAAACGCCCCGCCCCCGTGACGCGCGATCCCCCCGTACGTATCCACGATGATCTTCCGCCCCGTCAGACCCGCGTCCGCCGCCGGCCCGCCCACGATGAAATTCCCCGCCGGATTGATGAAATACTCCGTCTCCCCGTCCAGCAGCTCCGCCGGAATCGTCGGCGCGATCACCTCGTCCCGAATCGCGTGCTCAATCTGCCCGTGATCCACCGCCGCCGTGTGCTGCGTCGACACCACCACCGTCGACACCCGGTGCGGGCGGCCCTCCGCATACTCCACCGTCACCTGCGCCTTCCCGTCCGGGCGCAGCCACGGCAGCGACCCATTCTTCCGCACCGCCGTCAGCCGCCGCGTCAGACCGTCCGCCAGCCACAGCGGCGTCGGCATCAGCGCCTCCGTCTCGTCGCACGCGAACCCAATCATCATCCCCTGATCCCCCGCCCCCTGTAGGTCGTAGGGATCATCCGAATCCCCTGTCCGCGCCGCCCGCCGCAAGCCCTCCGCGATATCCGGCGACTGCTGCTTCACCCGCACCATCACCTCGCACGACTCCGCGTCGAACCCAATCCCCGGATCCGTGTAGCCAATCCGCCGCAGCACCCCACGCGCCAGCGCGTCGAAATCCACCTCCGCCTGCGTCGTGATCTCCCCGAAAATCAGCACGAAATCCGACGACACCGCCGCCTCGCACGCCACCCGCGAATCCCGATCCTGCGCCAGACACGCATCCAGCACCGCGTCCGAAATCTGGTCGCACACCTTGTCCGGGTGACCCTCCGTCACCGACTCCGAAGTCCACCGATCGCCCGCAAACCCGCTGCTCATGCGCCGCCCTCCCGGCTCGTTGCTCGATGCCCTACTCGATGCGTCGCCCGAGTGCTCATGTCCCCGCATCCCACGAGCGCAAATAGCGCTCCTGCTCCGGCGTCAGACGATCCAGCCCAACGCCCATCGCCGCCAGCTTAAGCGCCGCCACCGCTTCATCGATCTCCCCAGGCACATCCCACACTCCCGCCGTCAACCGCGGCTCCGCCAGCGCCAGATGCTCAATCGCCAGCGCCTGGTTCGCGAAACTCATATCCATCACGCTCGCCGGATGACCCTCCGCCGCCGACAGATTCACCAGCCGACCCTCCGCCAGCAGCAGCAACTCCCGACCGTCCGTCGTCCGGTGCGCCGTCACATACGGGCGCGCCTCCCGCCGCTCCTCCGTCATCGCCTCCAGCGCCTCCAGGTTCACCTCATGGTTGAAGTGCCCCGCATTCGCCAGAATCGCCCCCGAACGCATCCGCTCCAGATGCGGCCCATCGATCACGTGGATATCCCCCGTCGTCGTCACGAACAGATCGCCCTCCGCCGCCGCCGCCAACATCGTCGTCACCCGAAATCCATCCATCACCGCCTCCAGCGCCCGCAGCGGCGCAACCTCCGTCACAATCACCTGCGCCCCCAGCCCCCGCGCCCGCGACGCCACCCCCCGACCGCACCACCCGTACCCGGCCACCACCACCACCTTCCCCGCCAGCAGCACGTTCGTCGCCCGAATCACCCCGTCCAGCGCGCTCTGCCCCGTCCCGTACCGATTGTCGAACATGTGCTTCGTCGCCGCATCGTTCACCGCGATGATCGGATACCGCAGCGCCCCCTCCGCCGCCATCGCCCGCAGCCGAATCACCCCCGTCGTCGTCTCCTCGCAACCCCCGATCACTCCCTCCAACAACTCCTCCCGCTCGCTGTGCAGCATCGAGACCAGATCCGCCCCGTCGTCCACCGTGATCTGCGGCTCCGCATCCAGCACCCGCCCGATGTGCTCGTAATACTGCTCGTTGCTCTCACCCTTGATCGCGAACACCGCCATCCCCGCCCGCTCGACCAGCGCCGCCGCCACCTCGTCCTGCGTCGAGAGCGGATTGCTCGCGCACAGCGCCACCTCCGCTCCCCCCGCCTGTAGCGCCAGCCCCAGATTCGCCGTCTCCGACGTCACATGCAGACACGCCCCAATCCGCAGACCCTCCAGCGGACGCTCTCGCGCAAACCGCTCCCGGATCTGCGCAATCACCGGCATCTCCCGCGCCGCCCACGCGATCCGTTGCTCCCCCGCGTCCGCCAGCCCCGCGTCGAAGATGTCCGAACCCTGTCCCCTGTTGTCCTGCGCCCCGCTCACCGCAGCACGATTTCGTCTGCGCCGCCCCCGCGCCGGCGCGCCAGCCAGCGACGCAGCGTCGTCTGCATCCCGCTCACCCGCCGACTCGCGCTCGCTTCCACAATCGCCCCCACCTCCACGTAGCCCAGCCGACGATAGGCCCGCACCGCCGGCTCATTCTGCGGGTCAACCGACAGTACTACCTCAGCCGTTTCGCGCAGCAGCGCCGCCGTCGCCGCGCTCGTCGCCGCCGTCCCATGTCCGAACCCTCGGTGCTGCGGATGCGTGAACACGTTCCCCAGCACCGAAATCCCGTAGCCCCGGCTGATCGAGTGCGTCCCCGCCACCGCCACCAGCCGCTCATCCTCCACCACCCCGTAGTAGCAGCCGTCGTCGATGTGCGCCCGCGAATACCGTGTCGGCCCGCCCTCCGAGCTGTACAGACGATTGATCGTCCGCACATGCTCCCCCGTCAGCCCCAGCGTTTCCCCGACGAGCGGCTCAAACGGACGGAATGTCCGCGCCGTCGCCAGCATCCGCAGCATTCGCCGGCAGGTCGGCAGCGTATGTACCGTCTCCAGCGCGTCCAAATGCCGCGGCTCGCAGATCGCAAACGTGCGCGGCGGCCCCGGATGCAGACCGAGAATCTCCCGCACCCCCTCCGGCGCGCCCAGCAGCGTCGTCGCCTCGCCCAGCCCCGCGTGCGAGTGGCACACCAGCGCCTCCCCGCCCGACGTGCGGCACGACCACCACTCCGACCGCTCCCAGCCCTCGCCCTCCAACTGCGCCAGCGCATACGCCGCGACGTACCGCTGCGGATACAGCAGCGCCGCCAGCGCCGCCGGATCCCGCCGCCGCGCAATCGCGATCCGCTCCCGCGCCTGCCCCAGCCGCAGCGACAACGCCATCAGACCACCCCACCGCCTGGCGGTAGCTCCTCGGCGACGACCTCCCCCAGCCGCTCCCGCACCCCGGCTTCCGTCGCCCCCAGCAGTCCCCCAATCCCGAACGCCTCCACCGCAAACGACGCCGTCGCGCAGCCCCAGCGCGCCGCTTCAACCAGACCCTCGCCCGCCGCCATCGCGCTTAGCATCGCCGCCGTAAACGTATCCCCCGCACCCGTCGGATCCACCGCCTCAATCCCCGCAACCGCCGACACCCGCACCCGCCGCTCTCCCTCGAAGAGCTCCACCCCCCGCGACCCCTGCTTGATTACCACCGTCTCCGGTCCCAACGCCCGCAGTTGCGCCGCCGCGGCGGCCGGCAGCGCCGCATCGTCCTCATCCCCCGTCCAGCCAATCAGCAGCGCCGCCTCATGCGCATTGATCGACACCAGCTGCGACCGCCGAATGATCTCCATCAGCCCCGCCCGCTGCGTCTCGATCTCCCGCTCGATCGTGTCCACCGCGATCAGCCGCGGACCGCGTAGACGCTCCAGCGCCCGCTCGTTCTGACGCGGATTCCCCGCCGTCAGAAACACAAACGGCGCATCCAGCACTGACGGATGAATCCGCACGATCTGCGACTCATATACCCCCGCCTCCGTGTACAGCGTCTCCCGCCGATCCCCCGTCCGGTCGTAGCGGCAGCCCCAGCGGAATGTCCGCCCCGCCGCCCGCTCGATCCCTTCCAGCTCAATCCCCGCCTCTCGCAGCGGCGCAAGCAGCTCGCAGTCGAAATCGTCCCCCACCACCGAGACCGGCGCAGCCCGACACGCAAACCGCGCCCCCAGCGCCGCATACACGCACGAACCCCCCAGCACATGCGACACATCCCCCGCCGAGCTATGAATCTCGTCATACGCCACCACCCCCACAATCGCCAGCTCAACGCTCACGACACATACCCCTCAATCAGCAGCGCGTACCGCTCCCGCGCCTCCGCCGGAATCCGCGCAGGGTCCGTCATGATCGCCCCCCGCAGCGCGCCCGCCGCCGTCGACCTCCAGCCCGCCGGCAGCCCTCGCGCTACCTCCGCCACGATCGCCTGCGCCGATTCCACATTCGCCGCCACCACCGTCGCCACCGCATCCGCCGTCACATCCTCCTCACCCTCCCGCCACACGTCGTAATCCGTCGCCGTCGCCAGCATCGCGTACGCGATCTCCGCCTCTCGCGCCAGCTTCGCCTCCGGAATCGCCGTCATCCCCACAATCGACGCCCCCCACGACCGATGCAGCGACGACTCCGCCCGCGTGCTGAACGCCGGTCCCTCCATACACACATACGCCCCACCCCGATGCACCCGTTTTCCCAGCGCGTCGGCCGCATCCGCCAGTCGACCGCTCAAATCCGCGCAGAACGGATCCGCAAACCCCACATGCGCCGCAATCCCGCCCTCGAAGAACGACCGCACCCGATCGCCCTTCGTCCGATCAATGATCTGATCCGGCGTCACCAAATCCCCCCGCGCGATCTCCTCCCGCAGCGAACCCACCGCCGACACCGCGATGATCCCCTCCACCCCCAACGCCTTCAGCGCCCAGATATTCGCCCGCACCGGAATCTCGTGCGGCAGCAGCACATGCCCCCGACCGTGCCGCGGCAGAAACGCCGCCCGCCGCTCACCTTCGGCGCCGGCCAACGACCCAATCACGATCTCGTCGCTCGTCGCCCCGAACGGCGTCTCCGGCCGCCACGTCTCCAGCGACTCCAGCCCCGGCATCTGATAGAAGCCCGAGCCCCCAATCACCGCCAGCGACGCCTCCGGGAATGTCTGAGATTGCGTCATCGTTTAGAACCGAACCAGCACGTCGAGCGGCCGCCCTGCCAGCCGCTCGCGCCCCTTGAGCTCGACCAACTCGATCAGCGCCGCAATCCGCACGATCTCCGCCTCCGCATCGTCCAACAGACGGACCGCCGCCTCCAGCGTCCCGCCCGTCGCCAACACATCATCTACCACCGCCACCCGCTGCCCCGCCCGCACCGCGTCCGTATGCATCTCCAGACCGTCCACCCCGTACTCCAATTCGTAGCGCCGCCCGATCGTCGCCGCCGGCAGCTTGCCCGGCTTCCGCAGCGGCGCGAACGGCAGCCCCAGACGCGCTGCCAACGCCGCCCCAAAGATAAACCCCCGCGCCTCAATCCCCGCAATCACCTCCGCCTCCGCGCAGCGATCCGCGTACCACGCCAGCGCCTGCTCCAACGCCGTCGGCGACCCCAGCAGCGGCGTAATGTCCCGAAACAGAATCCCCGGCTGCGGAAAATCCGGCACCGAGCGGATCGCTCCGCAGACCGCCCGACGCGCGTCGTCCCATTCACTCATTCCCGCAGGCTACGGATGCCTGCGTTGCGCGGTCAACGCGCCCGCCGCCGCAGGGCGCTGATACCCTGAACCCAACGGAGACCCCACGTGCCCGACGACCCCCTCGCCTACACCGCCGACCAGCTCGAACGCTCCCTCCGCACCGTCGCGCCCTTCTACGACCTCGACTTCGGACCGCTCCGCGAGGATCTGGAAATGTGGCGTCAGATCGCCGGCGCGCAGCGCCCCGCGCGCATCCTCGAACTCGGCGCAGGCACCGGGCGCGTCGCCCTCCCGCTCGCCGCCGACGGCCACGACGTCGCCGCCGTTGACGCCTCGCCCGCGATGCTCGCCCTCGGCTGCGAGCCGATGCGCGCCGCCGGCATCCAGATCGTGCAAGCCGACATCCGGGACCTCCCTGCCGGCCTCGGCCAGCTCGACCTCATCATCTGCGCCCTCGGCACCTTCCAGCACCTCCTCACCCGCGCCGACCAACTCGCCGCCCTGACCGGCGCCGCGCGCCTGCTCGCCCCCGACGGACAACTCGCTCTCGACCTCACCGCCCCCCGCCCCGAGGACCTCGAACCCGGCCCCCAACCGCTCCGCCTCGAGTGGACCCGCGAACACTCCTGCCTCGGTACCGTGACCAAACTCGCCTCCCAAGAACTCGCCGAGCCCCGCTGCGCCTCCCACCCGCTCGACGCCGCTGCGCCGATCATCTGGCTCACCTACATCTACGAGACCGCCGACCGCCGCGCCGCCGCCTGCTTCCCCATGCGCGCCGCCCTCACCCCCGGCGAACTGGAAGGACTCCTCCGCCAGGCCGGCCTCGCCCCCACCGACTGGTTCGGCTCCTGGGACCTCGCCCCGCTCGGACACGGCGACCGCACCATCGTGCTCAGCAGCCCGGCGGCGCTCGGATGACCCAACGCCGCTTCCCCCTCGTCCCGCTCGCGCCGGCCGCCCTGCTCGTCTTGCTGGCCGCCCTGCTGGCGGTCCTGCTCGCCGCCGCCTGCGCCGCCAACCCCAACGAACACATCGAGGCCGACCAATACTTCCGCCCGCCCGCGCCCGTCTCGCAGCAGCAGAGCGCTACCGATCAGCAGGCATCCACCGACCAACAAACTGGCCAATCGGCCGACCAACAGGCCGCCGAACAACAGCAGCAATCCACCGCACAGGACGAGGCGGATGGCGACGCCCAAAACGAGCCCGAGCCCACCGCCGACGCCCAGAGCGACGCTGACGACGCGCCCCAAGAACAACAGCAGTCCGTGCCCCCGCCGCGCGCCGACGATGTGCTGCGCCGCTACCTCAACCCCTCCTACGGCTACAGCTTTGAACTGATCTGCCCACCCTTCTGCGACCCCACCTCCAACGGCATCGACCGCGCCACCTTCCTCGCCGATACCGGGCGCGCCCTCTTCGAAGTCCGTGTCCACCAGCCCATCCCCGAAGACCAACTCGACGACTTCTGGCGCAACTCCCTCGCCGTCCCCGACTTCGTCGAGACGCCCCAACGCCAGACCGCCGCCATCCCCCTGCTCGGCCTCGACGGCTGGCGCTACGACTGGGAAGAAGACCGCCGCGCCACCGGCGGCTTCCTCGTCCAGTGGTCCGCCACCTTCGTCGAAATCGGCGGCCTCCTCTACCAGATCCGCGGCGGCGCAGTCTCCGACGACTACGAAGCCTCCCTCCCCGCCCTCACCCGCGCGCTCGACTCCTTCATCGCGCCCCCACAGGCCCAGGCCGCACCCGGACGCTACGAGCGCTTCGACTTCCTCTTCGACTACGGAACCGATTACATCACCCTCGAATACGGCGTCCCCACCGCCAACCCCGCCACCTTCGACGCCGGCATCGTCGTCCTCCAGAACGAAATCGCCCTCGAAGCCGTGCTCGTCTGGGAAACCATCGGCGCCGCCTTCGTCGACCTCGACGTCGCCATCGAGCGCTCCCTCGCCGACGCCCTCGGCGTCGAACTCCAGTCCGACTATCGCGACGCCCGACCTGTCGACGGCAACGACGCCCGCCTCGCCTTCGGCGAAATCCCCTTCGGCGAAGGCCTCCTCCAAATCGCCGCCTTCGCCTGGTACTGCCCCCAATCCGGACGCGAATTCTCCCTCCATGTCCTCGACGGCGAAGACCCCGAAGCCGCCGCCCAAATCCTCCTCGACAGCTTCCGCTGCGAAACAGAGGCAGCCTCATGACCCAACCCCAGCGCCCAATCACCATCGCGATCGACGCCATGGGCGGCGATAACGCCCCCGCCGCGATCGTCCGCGGTGCGCAACTCGCCGCCCAGCTCTACGCAGGTGACCGCGTCTGCGACATCATCCTCGTCGGACGCGGCAGCGAAATCCGCAGCATCCTGCCCGCGCCCCAGGCCCACCTCCGCCTCGCCGAAGCCTCCGAAGCCGTCGCCATGGACGCGCAACCCACCCAGGTCCGCCAGATGCGCGACTCCTCCATCATGGTCGGCCTCTCCCTCGTCGCCGACGGCCACGCCGACGCCTTCCTCTCCTTCGGCAACACCGGCGCAGTCATGGCCGCCTCACTCCTCCGCCTCGGACGCATCCCTGGCGTCGCCCGCCCCGCTCTCGGCGCGCTCTTCCACAACGCCCGCGGCACCACCTCGCTGATCCTCGATGTCGGCGCAAACGCCGAAGTCCGCCCCGACTACCTCTGCCAATTCGCCGCCATGGGTAAGGCCTACTTCGAGCGCGTCCTCCACCACCGCAACCCCAGCGTCGGACTGCTCAACGTCGGCGAGGAAAGCGCCAAGGGCACCGCCGCCGTCCAGGAGGCCTACGCGCTCCTCGCCCGCCGCGAACCCAACTTCGTCGGCAACATCGAAGGCAACGCGCTGATCCGCGGCGCAGCCGATGTCGTCGTCACCGACGGCTTCACCGGCAACATCGCCGTCAAAGTCTCCGAAGGCGTCGTCGAGCGCGTCATGAACGAACTCCGCCAAAGCGTCAAGCAGCGCCTCATCTACATGGCCGGCGCCTGGCTGATGCGCGGCGCATTCGAATCTCTCCGCGACCAGTGGGACTACTCCCGCGTCGGCAGCGCCCCGCTCTTCGGCATCAACGGCGCAGTCCTCGTCGGGCACGGACGCGCCGACCCCGAAGCCGTCGCCAGCGGCATCCGCTCCGCCGTCGGCGTCGTCGAATCCAACGTCGTCGACGCCATCCGCGACGCCTTCGCCGGCGCAGCCGAAGAACGCCCAGCCGCTCAAGCTGCCGCTCAAAGCGTCGACCACCCCGCCGACCAGCCGACCGACAGCCCCGCCCGGCGTGCCCATCGGCTATAGTTGCCCCCGATACAGCACAAGCGAACCAGAATTCGCTACGCTGTCTACATCGCAACCCACGCCCACCCACTGCTGAGGAGCGCCCCATGTCCAAGCCCGTAGAAGTCACCGACGCCAGCTTCCAGACCGACGTCCTCGACAACGACCTCCCCGTGCTCGTCGACTTCTGGGCCCCCTGGTGCGGCCCCTGCCGCATGGTCGCCCCCGTCGTCGATGAACTCGCCGAGGAGTACGACGGCAAGGTCGCCTTCTACAAGCTCAACACCGACGAAAACCCCAACGTCGCCACCACCTACGGCATCCGCAGCATCCCCACCCTGCTCGTCTTCAAAGACGGTGAAGTCTCCGGCCAAATCGTCGGCTTCCGCCCCAAGGGCGACCTCGCCAAGCGCCTCGACGAAGCCCTCGTCTAGGGCCTACCCACGCCGCCGTCGCCCCGCCCGCCATACCCGCGCCGTCGCCACTCCGTCGCCCCGCGGCCCAGCTCCGTCATACCCGCGCTTGCCGCGGGTATGACGACGTGACCAGCACCGCCGTTACCCCTCACCACCCTCCCCGTCCATTCCCGCCCCCCTTTCCCGTCATTCCCGCCCCCGAGCGGGAATCGCCCCCATCCCACCCCCAAACCCCCGCCACCCCTCCCGCCCACCCCCGTCACCCCCTCCCGCCACCCCTCCAGACACCCCCTCCCGTCGCCCCAGACTTGATCTGGGGCCCAAACCCAACCCCGCCCACAGCGCAAAGACCCCAATCCTGCCGCCTACCCCCGTCCGCAGGACACCCCGACACCCCACACGCACCGCGCCCACAACGACCACTCCCTCCGTCGCCCCCGCCACCCCTCTCCGTCGCCCCCCGACACCCCCTCCGTCGCCCCAGACTTGATCTGGGGCCCAAACCAACCCCGCCCGCAGCGCAAAGACCCCGAGCCTGCCGCCAACCCCCATCCGCAGGACATCCCCGCCCCCAACCCGCTACTATGCCCCAAACCCCCACGCGAAACGAGGCACCCATGAAGGTCGGCGTCCACTTCAACTTCCAGAACTACAGCGACTGGGACCGCTTCGAAGCCCAGCAAACCACCCAGCAGCCCGCCGTCTCCGACGCCCGCCTCTACGAGGAGGAACTCCACCTCGGCGGCCTCGTCGAGCCGCTCGGCTTCGACTCCTACTGGTGCATCGACCACCACTTCTCCCCCTACATCATGACCGCCGGCGCGCTCCAGAACCTCACCTACTTCGCCGGCCAAACCGAGCGCATCGACTTCGGCACCATGGTCATCGTCCTGCCCTGGTACGACCCCGTCATGATCTCCGAGCAGATCACCGTGCTCGACAACATGCTCCAGGGCCGCAAACTCACCCTCGGACTCGGGCGCGGTGCAGCCAAGCGCGAATTCGAAGCCTTCCGCTCGCCCATGGGCGAATCCCGCGACCGCTTCATGGAATCGCTCGACGTCGTCCGCAAAGCACTCACCCAGGAATTCTTCTCCCACGAGGGCGACTTCTACACCATCCCCGAAACCACCATCCGCCCCCGCCCCCGCAACCCCCAGGCCCTGCTCGACTCCATGCGCGTCGCCTGGATCTCCCCCGAAACCCTCGAAATCGCCGCCAACGCCGGCCTCGGCATGCTCTTCACCAACTCCAAAAAGTGGGAGGAGTACCAGGAAGACGTCAAGCGCTTCAACGAAATCCGCGCCTCCCGCGGCTGGACGCCCCGCCAGCCCACCGTCGTCGCCAACGTCGCCTGCTTCGACACCGAAGAAGAAGCCTGGGACGTGATGCTCGAACACACCGGCAAGTTCCAGGACAGCGTCGAGCGCCACTACCACTTCTCCGAATCGGCCCGCTTCGCCTCCACCAAGGGCTACAAGTACTACGCCGAATTCGGCAAGACCAACGAGCGCACCACCCCCGAGCAGCGCGCCCGGTACTCCGCCGCCCCCCAGGCCTGGGGCACCCCCGACCAAGTGCTCGAAAAACTCCAGCACATCCAGCAGATGACCGGCGCCGAAGAACTGATCATGAACTTCCGCATCAGCGGCGGCATGCCCGCCGAAACCGCCGAGCGCAGCATGCGCCTCTTCGCCTCCGACGTCCTCCCCGCACTCCACGAAATGGACGCCCCGCTCCCCGAAGCCCTCGCCGGCCGCATCCCCGAGCCCGTCCCCGCCGACTAGGGCTCACCCCCTCATGCTTGCGCAGAACGCAGCGCAGCCATGAAAATCTCCCCCAGGATGGAAGGGAGATCGAGTCTGAAAGTCCCCCCAAGATGGGGTTCTGTGCAAAATGCGGCATTCCGGCGAAATCGTCAGTCCGCCCTATCTGGTCTGCGGGCGCGGATTCTCAGAAATTCGCCATTTCGCACAGAACCCTACGCAGGGGGCTGTTGCGGAGCGACTGGGGGGTCGGCCGCCCCGAACCCACCTAACCCACTAGAACGCGATGGCAGATCAGCCCCGCTTCAAACACTCGCCCCCCGTCCGCGCCCCTGACTCGATCGAGGGACCGAAACCAACTGCCTGATCAGCACCGCTGCTTCGCCCCAACCCGCTCACCGACACTCAATGGTTCGCATGCCCGCAACCGCGAACAACGGCCTATAGGTAAGCGCGCAAGACGGGAACGACGGAGGCTGGAAGTGTGCGCCACTGGCCAAGCGGACTCGTGTGAACAGACATAGACTCGCCGCGGGCGTGCAGCCGAGGGGTTGGCCGCACTGAGAGGAAGGACCGCTGTGATGCCTCATTGAGCGTCTGGAGGGTGTCAGCCGGCAGCAGGCTGTGCGCAGCTGACATAAATCTTGGCCAGGTTGACATGAGTCACGTCGTTGTCTAGCTTTCTCAAAGCTCGGATGCAGCCAGATCGGCAGGCCGATGAGAGTCTTGGCGAAATTCTCTCTCGAGAAGGATGCGCCTTCTCGCGAGCAAGCCCGAGTCGCGTTCGGGGAAGTGCGAGATGCCATTGGCGAATGGCTCAGTCGCATCGGGGATCGTGATCCTGGGAAAACCGGAAGGGGCTCCTTCAATCGGCGCGTCAAGGGATCGCGGAAAAAGCGCGAGGCATCCAGGTTGATCATGCCCTTGCGGGACGACGGCGACGGGCAGATTTGGCAGTGGCAGGTTGCCGAGCCCTACATTGACGAACGCGGAGAAGATATCCCGCGCACCCAATTCCGCACGGACCTGACAGCCGGACATGAAGATCGCATCGTCGCAGTTCACTGCGTCGCTGGAGTTGAGCTCGAACAGAGCGCGGTGCGATACCTTGAACCGCATCTCCGGATGCCGCCGGTCATGAACGCCATAATCAACCTCGGTGGCTGGCGTGTCGGCAGAGACGACGTCGTGAGCAAGCCGCTCACTGATCAGAGCAACGACGTTGCAGGGAAGATTAAGCGACGCATCCAATCTCGCGGACGCACCCTTCCCATGGTCATCGTGTCCGCAGTTGGCCGCGATCCAGCGCCAGCGTTGCGGAATGAGGTTGAGGTCCTCACTCGGGCCCTCGCCCGACGGATCGCTGGTTTGGGCTCAGTGATTGAGCTTGATGAGGAGTCCTTCGTGGATTTCTCAGGTGAAGTGCAAGACCACCAAGGCTCGTTCGATGCTGTCGTTGACATCCACTGGCCAGTTGCGGGCCGACAGACAAGTCGGGACCGATGGCGACTATCAGATGTCGTTGGGACGACCTCCGATCGGAAGTCGTCCCAGCGCATGATGGTTGTGCGCATGGACGAAGTCCAAACCGCGATCTACCGACAGTCACGCTCGTTGCCTCCGCCCGATGCACTCGCCAGTGTGATGTCCCCCTTTGGCGCGTCGTTCGTCGATCGGCCGTCAATGCAAACGGACATTGTCCAGTTTAGCGCACAGCTGACGCAGCTTGCGCAACACTGGCAGGACCTTCAATCTGAGATCACAGATCTCCGAGATAGCGCGCAGGACCGTGCGAGGGAAGTCAAGGCTCTCGAGGCCCAAATCGAAGAGGCGCAAAAGTCGGCTGCCGAAGCGGTCAGCAAGGCAACGAAACGATGGAAGGGGAGAAACATCTCTCTCGAGCAGCAGGTGGGTGATCTCAAGGAGGAGAGCGCACGTCTGCTCTTGGACGCGAGGGCCGAAACGCAAAACCTGCGGAAGGCCTTGGAAGAGACTGTCGAACACGTTAACGTGATCGAGGCGGCCTACTATGAGAACCCGGGCGCTGTCTCCGGGCACGTTACACGGTCGTTCGGCGCAATCCGGAATCTACAGGCGAGTCACCAGGATCGGCAGTCCGACAACAAGCAGGTGCCGGAACACGACATGCTCACCACCGTTGAAAGTGCGGTGAAGAGGGCGATGGACGACGCCACATTGCTGGCGTGGGGGCAAGATGTCGAGGCAAGTGCGAAGGACTTGCATCACGACGCCGGTCCGCCACAGGCGATCTACGAAGGCCTCATGGCGCTTGACACCCTTGCGCAGAAGATGGGCGCGGGCCCTCTGGAGCAAGGCGTCGAGACATTCATGAAGAACCTCGGCCAGGATGCCAGCAAAGAAAGCAAGGCCACGATGGACCGGAGCGATCTGGCTGTCAAGCGAGAGTTTCCCGACGCTCGTGGCGAGCGCGTGCTAATGGAATGGCACGTGAAGGTCGGTTATGGGCACCGCGACAAGAATGCGCCAAGAATTCACTTCGTCTGGCTGCCTCTCCCTAGAGAGAGTGATGGCAAACGGCGGTTCCGGGTGGTTGTTGGATATGTCGGCCCTCACCTCGAGACAGCTGGCGCTTGAGTGACCACAACGCAGGTGCTCGCGGTCACGAAGGATCAAAGATGGGGGGAAGATTAAGCCTGAAAATCTCCCCCCATCCTGGGGGAGATTTAGAGGGTGGTCGCCGTTACGCCGCGACACTCGCCGATCCTCCCAAGGCGCTCCCCCAGCCGCCGCTCCTGTGCAGCAGAAATGGCGCTAGGGAGACATACGTGAACACGCCTTAGCCCCCTACCAACCGCCGACTAACCCCAGGACGACCAATGGCCACCATCGAACTCCACGGCGACTGCGATCCCCGCTTCGCCCTCCTCCGCGACGCCTTCGCCCGCAACTGGTCCGACCACGGGGAAGTCGGCGCATCCCTCTGCGTCGTCGAGCGCGGCCGAACCGTCGTCGACCTCTGGGCCGGCTGGGCCGACGAGTCCCGTTCGCGCCCGTGGCAGCGCGACACCATCGCCAACGTCTACTCCACCACCAAGGGCGTCGCCGCCGTTGCCGCGGCGATGATCGCCGACCGCGGCGCGCTCGATGTCCGCCGCCCCGTCGCCCACTACTGGCCCGAATTCGCCCAGGCCGGCAAAGCGCAAATCACCGTCCACCAACTCCTCACCCACGAAGCCGGCCTCGTCGGCGTCGACGAAGAACTGCCCGACGGCGCAGTGCTCGACTGGGACCGCATGATCGCCGCCCTCGAACGCCAAACCCCGCTTTGGGAACCCGGACAGGGCCTCGGCTACCACGCCATCACCTACGGATGGCTCGTCGGCGAGGTCATCCGCCGCATCGACGGCCGCACCTGCGGTCAGTTCGTCCGCGACGAGATCGCCGCTCCGCTCGGCGTCGACTTCTACATCGGCCTCCCCGAATCGGAAGACGCCCGCACCGCCGAACTGATCCCCGCACCCGGCAGCGGCGGCCTCGGCATCCCGCCTGAGGGCCTCGCCGCCAAAGCCCTCGGACTCGCCGCTCCTCGCCTCGCCGGCGATGTCAACTCCCGCGAGTGGCGCGCCGCCGAACTCCCCGCCGCCAACGGACACGGCAACGCCCGCGCGCTCGCAACTATCTACGGCGCGCTCGCCAACGGCGGCGCACCCCTGCTCTCCCCCGACGGCGTCGAGCAGGCCGCCGCCCACCGCATCACCGCCGATGACCTCGTGCTCGGCTTCGAGGTCCGCCGCGCGCTCGGCTTCATCCTCAGCACCCCCGGCGGACGCTACGAGTGGGGCCCCAACCCCCGCACCTTCGGACACTCCGGCGCCGGCGGTTCCCTCGCCTTCGCCGACCCCGACCGCCAGATCGGCTTCGGCTACGCCATGAACCAGATGTCCGCCGGCCTCGGCGCCGACCCTCGCTGGAAACCCATGCTGGACGCCCTCTACGCCGCCCTCTGACCCTCGGCCGCTGGGTATCATGGGTCCGCCAGCCGCAACCCCGAGGCCACCCATGACCACCGAACAACAACCAGCCGTCACCGGCGACCCCTGGGCCAAGCCCGCCCCGCTGCCCTACGAAAGCCCCGAGGAAATCCGCCGGATCGCCGTCCAGAGCCTCAAAAACCAGGAGTTCTTCGATCAGATTTTCGACGACCTGATCAAAGAACACCGAGGCCGCATCCTGCTCGTCTACGGCGACCAGCAGTTCTGCATCTACGACGATATGTTCGCAGCGCTCGCCGCCGAGGACGCCCTCAGCGAGCACGACCGCAAGACGGTCGTCCGCATGCGCCTCGTCCCCTGGTGGCCGGAATACGAATAGAGCATGGAGTTCCGCGTCATCGTCCGTGAAACTCGCACCCTGCCGCACGCGATGATCAGCGGCGGCGATGCCCTGATCGAAATTCTCGTCTCCGTTGAGGGGATGCAAGACACGGTGAGGTTTCTGATCGACACTGGCGCAGATGTCTCGATTCTCGGCCCCGATGATTCTCTGGCCGTGCTGGGCAGCGCCGTGCTCGGCATCGACTTCATCAGCGATCCCCGCAGCCTTCACATCATGGGCATCGGCGGCGGAGCTCGTCATGTCGTCCGCGACGCCGTCTTGACGCTCTATTCCACCGAGGGCGAGCGCCGCTCCCTCGCAATGCCCATCCTGATCGCCGAACCCGCTCCTCCGCGCCTCGCCGAGCCCGGCCCACCGCAGCCGCCCAGCGTGCTCGGCCGCGACTTCCTCCGCCACTTCCATCTCGAACTGCGCTGCGGCGACCAGCGCCGCGCCCGGCTGGAGACGCTCTAGCCGGCCCGCCTGCCCCCGCACGATCTATGATCGCCGACAAGACCACGACCGAGGCGTACCCATGACCACCGAACAACAACCAACCGCTCCCCCCGTGCTGGGTACCCTCCCGCCCAGCCTCCGCAACGAAACCCGCGAGGAAACCCGCCGCCTCGAGCGCCAGGCCCTCAAAAACATGGAGCTCTTCGACAACATCTTCGCCGACCTCCTCCGCGACCACTACGGCAAATACGTCATGATCTACGGCGACCAACAGGTCGTCATCATCGACAATCTGGTTGAGCTTGAGGCGACGCTCGGCGAGGAGGATCGCAAGAACTCAATGCTCTTCGCCATCGTGCCGCAGATCACCGATCCCGGAGCGCGGTATGCGGTTTCGCGGCTGGGTTAGCGACCAGCAGGTCTTTCCTTACTCCGTCGTAAGTGGAGGAGCCGCGTACATCAACGTGGTCGTCTCCATCGAAGGGCGTGCAGAGCGAATTCGGTTTCTGATCGACACCGGTGCCGACGCCACCGTCCTCAGCCCGCTCGACTCGTGGTTCGTCATGGGCGAGCGCCTGCTCAGCGTTGACTTCGCCCGCGACCCCCGCAGCGTCCGCAGCCGCGGCGTCGGCGGCGACGCGCAAGCCATCATCCGCGACGCCACCCTCACCCTCCGCTCCACCGACGGCGACCTCTACCCGGTCGACATGCCCGTCCTGATCGCCGAACCCGACCCGGCCATCCGCACCGCGCCGCCCGCCCCGCTGCTCCCCAGCCTGCTCGGCCGCGACCTCCGCCGCCGCTTCCACCTCAACCTCGCCTGCGGCGACCCCCGCAGCGTCGCCCTCGAGACCCTCTAGGGCCTGTCGCCCGTCCGTCATTCCCGCCCCCGCGCGGGAATGACCCAGCCCGAACAGGCGGGCAAACCCAACGGCCCGACCAGCGCCACCGCATGGACACCCTTAGAATGTGACTCGTACGAGGAGATGATCAATGGCCGCAGCACCATGTCCCGCCGCGACCGACGCTCCACGCGCGACTGCGCAACCTGCTTCGGAGACTCAGGAGCAGGTTGCAGAGCGCGTTCGCCGCAGCGCTGACAACTACGACTACCTGCATGAACTCTGGGGCGATCTCCTCCGTGATCATCGCGGCGAGACGGTGATCGTCTACGGCGACCGCCAGGTAATGATCGACCGCGATCCGCTTGTCCTACTTGAGCGTTTCGACGCACTGCCGAGCTTGGATCGTGAGTCCGCAGTCCGCCAGTTCATCTCTCCTTCCGTCAACTTCGGCTACAGCGGCATCTATCAGCCGCCCAGTCCGTATCCCAACTGACTGCCATGCGGTTCCCCGGCCGGGTGCTCGCTGCACGCCGGTTCGCCCACTCGCTTCGCAGCGGCGGCGAACCGCAGATGCGGATTGCTGTGGCGCTAAACGGCGAGCGCCACCCTGTCCTGTTTATGATCGACACCGGCTCGCCGTTCACCATCCTCAGCCCCAACGACACCCTCGCCCTCTTGCGCCGCGATTACTTTGCGCTTGACTTCGCCAACGATCCTCGCCGCATCCAGATCTTCGGCGTGGGCGGCTCCGACAATCAGCTCATCCTCCGCGACGCACAGCTCACGCTCGACTCTGACGACCTGCGGCAAATGGAAATCGAAGCTCCGGTCTTGATCGCCCAGCCGGTCCCTCCGACGCCCGGCGACCACGGTAATTGGCGGTTGCCCAGTCTGTTGGGACGCGATGTGTTGCAACGCTTCCGCCTGGAGCTGGATTACGGCGGGCAGCCCAGCGTCTACCTGGAGACGCGCTAGCCTCCCCGGCACTCCAACCGCCGCAACTCCCGCCGCAGCGCCGCCTCCGCCGCCCGCTGACGCGCCGGCGTCCAGCCCAACTCCCGCGCAATCGCCAACGCCCCGTCCCGTGTGCCGGCGGCGAACGGCCCGCGGTTCGCGTGAAACCGCCCAATCCGCACCCCCTGCGCCCCCGTCGCCCGAATCCGCCGCGCGAACCCCGCCGGATCCTCCAGCGGCAGCATTGGCGACACCCCAATGTTCACCCGCACCCCTGCCTCCACTAGCTCCGCCGCCGCCGCCAGACGCTGCTCAATTGAGGCGCAGCGCGGCTCGAAGCGCTTCCGCACCTCCTCCGAGTCCGTCGTGATGCTCAGCCCCACCCGCGCCCGCCGAAACTCGTGGAAGAGGTCCGCATCCCGCGTGACCAGCGGACTCCGCGTCTGCACAACCAGATGCGCTCCCCGCCGCGCCAACAGCGGCAGCAGCGCCCGCACCATCTCCAGCCGACGCTCAATCGGCTGATACGGATCCGTCGCGCTGCTCATCAGCACCGTGCGCCCGCGCAGGTCCACCCGCATCCCGCGCAGCCGCTCCACCGCATTCGTCTTCACCCGCACCCACTGCCCCCAGCGCTCGCGCTGCTCGTCCTCCGCCACAAAGAACGCCGCGTAGCAGTACGAACACGCAAACGTGCAGCCCTGGTAGGGATTGAGCGCAAAGTCGATGTTCCCCTGCAGCCGCCCCGTCGGCCGTGTCAGAATCGCCCCCGCGTCGGCGTAATCCACCTGTGCCCCGCCGACTCGCGCAGGCCGGACCGAGGACGGATTCGGATCGAGGAGCGAGAGCTGCGCCATGCCCGCTAACGTACAGATGTTCTATACGGAGCGCAACCCCCGCTCGCTCTCAGCCGCTCTCAATCCTCGCCGTTGGCCCCACGAGCAGCCTTGAGGCCGGGCGCCTCAGCCATCGCTCGCTCAACCGTCGCCGCCAGATCGTCGAAGCCGCACGCCTCCGCCAGTCTGCTCAGTGGGTTGAGGCTGATCGACTTCTGTCTCGGCGGCAGACGGTGCTCGGGCACGACGTAAAACTGCCACTGCTCCGGCAGGCGGTGGTCGGCGATGCTCGGATCCGTCTCGTTGTGCCTCGCCATCACGTAGAGATCCGCGAGCCGCTGCGGAGTTTCGTTTGCAATCCACCCGCTGTCGTCGGCGGCGTAGTAGCCGCTGCGCGGCGCGATATCAAACGTCGGTGATGCCCCGCTGCTGGGTACCGCGTTGGGCGCGCTCCAGGTTTGCAGCGCGGCCGACTGCTTGATCTCGATCCGCGCGCCGCTCTCCGCCTGCTCAAGGTCCCACGCAGCCCATGTGCCCGTCAGCGACCACGGCGGACGCAACTCGCTCAGCGCCAGCTCGATCAGGCACTCCACATACGCGCCGCGTTCAACGTTGCCGATCAGCCGCTGGTGGTAGACGCGCTCAACCAACCGCTGAGTCACCAGCTGATGCGCAAGCCGCTGAACAACGATGCGCTCAATTGAAGATCGGGGCATGAAGACACTCCCTGCCGGCCCTACGAGCGGATCCCCGCTGCGGCCGACCGCCGCTCATGCTACCGCACGCGGCCCGTCCAGCCCGGCCGCGTCACCACGCCCCGCTTCATCCCCTCCGCCTTCGGTCGGCGCAGACCGGCCGCGACCGAGCCGATGATCTCCGCCAGATCGCGGTAGACGCACGGATCCGTCAGACGCCCCAGCGGACGCAGCCCAATGCTCTTCTGCCGCCGCGGCAGCCGACGCTCCGAGACCACGAAAAACCGCCACTGCTCCGGACAGCGGTGATCCGCCAGCTGCTCTTCCCGCTCCGGATGCCACGCGAACACGTAAATGTCCGCCTGCCGCTGCAACGGCGTCGACACCCAGTCCGCATCCCCGTTCAGGTAATAGCCCTGCTGCGGCGTAATGTCGAAACGCGGGCGGCGCGGATGCTCCTTCGCCACCGGCGGTTCCGTCCAGGTCTGCCGCGCCGCCGACTGTTTCACCTCCACCCGCACCCGCGACGCCCCGTGCTCCAAATCCCACGAAACCCACGGCGGCGTCAGACGCCAGGTCTCCCCCAACGCCAGCGCCACCATGTACTCCATGTAATCGCCGCGGTACGCATTCTCGATCAACGGCTGCCCATACACCCGCTTCACCAGCCGCTCCACAATCACCTCATGCACCGAGCGCCCCGCCATCGCACCCCGCCCCTCCCGCACACCACCCTACCCGAATTTCGGATAACGCGCTCCTTCCAGTCGCCCTCCCGGGCACGGCAGGCAGTCCGCGCTCCCAATCGCCCCTCTACACGGGGAGATCGGCCGCTCCGTGCCCACAACGCACCCAAATCCCCTTCATCCCCGCCGCCGCAACCCCCACGCCGCCCGCGCCACTACCCCGGACAACTCCTCGAACCCGCACTCCTCCGCCTGCGCCCTGAACCGATTCAGACCGATCCGCTTCTGCCCCGGCGGCAAATCCCGCTCCACCGCCACGTAGAACTCCCACTGCTCCGGCAGCCGCTGATCGGCGACGCTCTCATCCACCTCCCCGTGATACGCCACGATGTAGATATCCGCCGGCCGCTGCGGCGGCTGCACCTCAACCCATTGGCTGCCCCCGTCCACGTAGTACCCGTTGCGCGGCGCGATATCGAACTCCGGCAGCGACGCGATCGCCGAGGCCGACCAGGTTTGCAGCGCCGCCGACTGCCGCACCGCGATTCGCGCGCCCGTCTCGGCCTGCTCCAGCGTCCACGGATGCCACGTGTCCGCCGCCCACCAGCGCGGGCGCAAGCGCTCCAGCGCCAGCTCGATCATCAGCTCCACGTAGGTGCGGCGCTCCACATTGCCGATGATCCGACGGTCGTACATGCGCTCCAGCACACGCCGCAGAATGATCTGCTCAGGTCGAGACTCGCGCATCGCGACTCACCCTGCAACTCGCGCGCCCTTCGGCGCCCCCATTCAGCGCGCCCCGCGAATCAGTTGCCCGGGACGCGCGCCCGTTTCTTCGCCGTCGCGCGAGATCACCTCGCCGCTCACGACCGTGGCGACGTAGCCGCGCGACCGTTGGATCAGCCGCATCGCCTCCGTCGGCAGATCGTGCGTCGCCTCCGGCAGCTCCAGCTGCAACGCCTCGTAGTCGATTACGTTTACGTCGCCCTTCTTGCCCGGCGCCAGCACCCCGCGGTCGCCCAGGCCGTAGAGCTGCGCCGTGTCCTGCGTCATCCGCTTCACGATCCATTCCAGCGGCAGCCGCTCGCCGCGCTCGCGGTCGCGCGTCCAGTGCGTCAGCATGAAGGTCGGCATCCCCGCGTCGCAGATCACCCCGCAGTGCGCCCCGCCGTCCGACAGCCCCACCGCGCTGCGTGGATGCAGCAGCATCTCCCGCGTCGGCTCCAGGTCGCCGTTCGCGTAGTTGAACAGCGGCGCGAACAGCACGTTGTCGCCCGTGCCCTCGGTCAGGAAGTCGTAGGCGAACTCCAGCGGCGTCACGCCCGCCGCCGCGGCCCGCGCCTCCACCGCCTCCGCAGGCTCAGGCTCGTAGTTCGGCGGATCGCTCATCGGGTAGAGCTTGCTCCACATCAGGAAGCCCAGCGCCGCGTCCGGCGATGTCACCTCGCCCAGGATCTTCTCGCGCAGCTGCGGATGCCGCATTCGCTCTGCGCGCTCCGTCCAGTCCAGACCATCCAGCTCGCGGTACGAGGGCGAGTGAATGAACGGATGCCGCCCGCGCAGCGTCAGCAGCAGCGAAATCCCCCGCGCCGCCACCTGCGGGTAAATCTCCGCTCCCTCGTCCAGCGCCTCCAGCGAGGCGTCGAACGCCTTGCGCCAGGCCTCCGGATCGTTGTCGAACTGCACCATCGCAAACGTCACCGGGCGGTTGATCTCCGCCGACAGCTTGCGCATCCAGGCGATCTCCAGCGCCGGCGCGTTGGCGTCGTCGCCCGTCACGCCGGCCGGCGCGACCTCGTAGATGCCCGTGCCCAGCTCACCCAGCACCCGTCCGATGCCGAACAGCTCGTCCTCCGCCGCGAACGTGCCCGGCACCGGCTCCCCGTCGATCGCCCGGTGCGCCAGCGTGCGCGAGGTCGAGAAGCCCAGCGCGCCCGCCTCGATCCCCTCCTTGACGATCGCCGCCATCTCCGCGATGTCCTCGGGGTTCGCATCCTCGTTGCGCGCCCCGCGATCGCCCATCACGTAGGCCCGCACCGCGCCGTGCGGCACCTGCGTGCCCACATCGATCGCCTTCGGCAGCGTCTCCAGGTAGTCCAGGTATTCCGGGAACGACTCCCAGCCCCACTGCATCCCCTCCGCCAGTGCGGAACCCGGGATGTCCTCCACCCCCTCCATCAGACCGATCAGCCAGTCGCGCCGGTTCGGCGCCGCCGGCGCGAAGCCCACCCCGCAGTTGCCCATCACGACCGTCGTCACCCCGTGCCAGAACGACGGCGTCAGCAGCGGATCCCATGTGATCTGCCCGTCGAAGTGCGTGTGGATATCCACGAAGCCCGGCGTCACTAGCTTGCCCTCGGCGTCGATCTCCTCGCGGCCGTTCGCCGCCACCTCCCCCACGATTGAGACCAGCCCGTCGTCGATCGCCACATCCGCCCGACGCGCCGCCGCCCCCGTTCCGTCCACCACCAGCCCGTTGCGAATCACCAGATCATGCATCTCGTTCTCCCTCGCGTATTGTCCCGGACGAGTTCGCCCGCATCGCGCGCAGTATCGCAGGATCTCTCCGCCCGTGCCCACCCGCCAACCTGATGCCAACCTGATACGTTGAGCCGCGAAGCGCGCGACGCTCTCCCGCGAGGAGCAGGCATGACCACCAACGAACAACTGGAGCCCGCCGCCTTTTCTCGTCATTCCCGCCCCCGAGCGGGAACCAGCCCAATCCCGCCCGAGGTGCTGGCCGCCCGCGCAGCCGCTCAGCACTCGCTGGAGCGCGCCAAAACAGCCGCTTGGCGGAGCGACGCCCCGAACCCCATCGAGGCCTACGACTGCGCCGTCCGCGCCGTTGAGCAGGTCCTGGCCGGCGTCGCCTACCCCTGCGCCGACGCCACCTGGACGCTCGACAAAATCATCGAGCGGCTCCGCGCCGACCCCTTCTGCTGGGAAACCCGCACCGACGGCATTCACTCCGTCCGCGTCTTCACCGACCTGTTGGATGACCTCTGGAACGCCAAAGAGCACTACACCCGCCCCGACCGCGACTGCGAACCCGTCGAAGACGCCCGCGACGCCGTGACCATCGCCGAGGCGATCGTCGCCCTCATGCAGCGCGACTTCCTCGAATGGTGGGGCCCCATCGAGCTCCACGACGACGACGACTCAACCGAGTTCGCTACCTCCGAAGCGGAGTTCGACGAGATCTTCGCCGATGTCTTCGGCCGCCCGTGGAGCGAGACGCCTTGAGCGCTCCGGGCGGCTACCAGGTGATCATTCCGGCCAAGCTGAAGCGGCGCATGCGCCGCCTGCTGCAACCGCGCGAATTGACTCGCGTGCTCCAGCGGATTGCCGCGCTTGAGCAGAACCCGCGCCCGCGCCGCGTCGAAAAGCTCACCGCCGACCGCGACGAACGCTACCGCGTCCGCCAGGGCGACTGGCGGATCATCTACACGATCGACGATCGCAACCGCACCGTCGTCATCGACGAGGTCGCGCGCCGCAATGAAGCCACCTACGGCCGCTGATGCACCAGCGGCTCGCCCGGCACCGGGCTGCGCGCATGCACCACGTAGTCGCTGCGGATGCTGCCCACGTACAGATCTCGCATGTCCGCCCCGCCCCAACTCACGTTCGTCGGCGCCTGCATCACCTCCCCCTCCAAATCCTCGATGATCGTCTCCATCCCGCCCGCCGGCGTGATCGCCACCACCTTGTTCGACATCGGCAGCGTCACCCACAGATTGCCCTCCTGGTCGAAGCCGCAGCCGTCGGTCAGCCCCAGCTCGCCGCGCTGCTCCGCCGAGAGCGGGCGCGCCGACGCCAAATCCGCCACCGCCTTGCCCAGCTTCGGCCCATACTGCTCCCGCTCGCCCAGCGAGCCGTCCGCCCGAATCGGAAAGCGCAGCACATTGCAGCCCGTCGTCTGGCACACGTAGACGTGTTCCTCAGCCGGATCCAGCGTCACCCCGTTGGCGAACTCAATCTCCGTCGCCAGCATCGTCGTCGAGCCGTCCGTCTCGATCCGAAACAGAAACCCGTCGGGCGGCCCCGAAAACGCATCGCCGCCCGAGCGCGAGGTCGAGTGCGTCACCCAGATGCGCCCCTGCGAATCGACGTGCGGGTAGTTCGAGGCCACCAGCGGAATCCCGTCCACGCTCTCCGCCAGCACCTCGATCTCGCCCGTCTCCGTATCCAGACGCTGCACCGGCCCCGGCCCGCCGTCCGTCTCCAGACCGCCCACGTTGGCGATGATGATCCGCCCTTCGCGGTCCATATTGATCCCGTTGGGCGAGCCGCCCGCGTTGCCCACCCGATTGAGCGAGCCGTCCGGCAGCGCCTCCGCCGCCGCGCTCGCCTGATCCGACATCCACACCCGCCCCTCCCGCGACACCACCACATCCTCAGGCCGCTGCACCCCCACCCCCACCTTGCGCAGTTCCCCCAACGAAATCGAAGCCAGCGCCATCAGTCTCCACCTTTCCATCCTGTCCGTCCTCCACGCATCCTACCCGCCCGCAACCGCACCCGCCCCGCTTGACCCAACCGCCGCCGTGTGCCTAGCATCGCAACCCATGGCGAACCGAGCCGGCCGCGCTGGTCGGCTCTCGAAACGGAGCGCTCCGCATGTTTAGAACACTAGTTCACGGGGGGGGGGGGTAAAACCCTTGTTCTAACGCTGGCGGCGCTCCTCGCCGCGGCACTGGTGGTGGTCTGGGCGGCGGAGGTCGCGCCCGCGGAGGCGCAGAGCGACGACGAAGAGACAATCAGCGGGCGGATCGTCGCGCAACGCCTTGCCGATGGCAGGACGGAGTTCGGGTGGGAGCCGACCGGCGGGGAGCTCGTGCTGCCGGCCAGCCGCTTCTTCCCCCCCGATGTTGACGACCAAAGCTGGAGGAGCAGCAGCCCAATAGAGGTAAGCGGCGCGGAGATCGGCCGGATTAACGCGCGGCTGAGCGAGGACGGCCGGATCGAATTCGCATTCACGCCTACCGACGGAGAGCAGATTCTGCCGCCGGCGCGCTACTTTCCGCTCAATGTCGCGCGCGGACGCTGGCTGCGCAGCACCGAGATCATTCTGCAAGGGCCAACCCGAGCGCAAAAGAAGGACTTGCTCGTCGAGCGGCTCTACGGCCTCCGACCGGGTGAAGCCGATGCCCGCACAAATCACGACCAAAACGATTGGGGCTGCAACGTCCCCTCAGTGGCGGAAGCTGATTGCAGCACAGGCGCAGCAGCAGAGGCGTTCTACAACGCGCGTGTGGATACCGCTCAGTGGAACGCTTACGAGGGCGGCCATGGCGGATGGGACACATCCCACCGCGACCGCCGACCGATGTTCTATTCGCTCTCCGAAGGAGAGGTCATCGCTGCGGGAGGCGACCAGCGAGCGTGGCCCTGTAACGACATCGCCGTCTATGACCAGGACGCGGAACTGACCACGATCTACCTGCACGCTGACACTGTTGCCGTCAGCGTTGGAGATTTCGTGTCGGTCGGCACCCCCCTTGGTACCGAAGGAACACGTTGTCGCGGCACGGTTGCCGAGCATGTGCATGTGGAGGTCCGGCGCGGGCGGGCTGCGATCGGTACCGGAGGGGGCGGCACATCGCGCATCTACGCGCGCGGGGCGGGGCAGGCCCCGGGATCGAGCGAGCCCGCCAACGAATACAGCATCGATCCGTTGCCGTATCTGTTCAACGCTGCGTGCGGCAATGTCCCCGACCGTCTGGCAGCTCGAGACGGCGACGGTCGTGTGTCCACAGTATGTAGCGGCATGCTCATCCGTAACGGCGCATCGCCTGAGGTCTACGTGGTCAAGGTTAAGGGCGGAAAGTACTTCCGACGGCATGTCGTGACTGCCGGCCTGTACGGGGAGGTGCCTGGCTGGAGCGGCGACGTCGTGCAGAGCATGACGGCAACTGCATTCCAAACCATCCGCGAGAGCCCGCTCGTCCGCCTTCCTGCGGCCGCAGCCCGCATTCACGGTGGCGACACCGACAGCGTCTACTTCGTCGAGGAAACAGGCGAGGACGCCATCGTGCTTCGCCACATCCCAAGCTCTGAGGCGTTTGAGGACGCCGAGTGCGACTGGAATGGTGTGTTCACGATGAACGAGGGCGAATACAACTACTGGCGCACACGCATTGGCGACGCTCTCGACGGCGGCCGGACTGACGGCGCATTCAGGTGTCCGCAGTAAGGACAGCGACAGACAATCGGCGTCGAGAGGCGCGAAGAACAGGAGCCCCGACCATGACTCGACATAGCACATCCAAGCTGCGGAACCACGCGGCGCTCATCGCCGCCGCGGTGGTCATCGCGCTTGCTGCCGCCGCGGCGCTGGCGGGCGGCGGCGTGCATGCGCAGGCGACGGGCGAGGTCCAGTCGCTCAGCGTCGGCGGCGACCACGTCTGCGCCGTCACCGGCGGCGACAGCCGGATCCTCTGCTGGGGCCGCGACGATCAGGGGCAAGCGACAGCGCCGGTAAGGGGCGATCTCAAGGCGATCTCACTCGGCGAAGACTACAGCTGCGGATCTACTGAAGTGCAGTTCTCCAAATCACGCTCGACATGCTGGGGTTCGCAAGACGATCTTTACGAGAACGGCTGGTTACCGCTTCCCGATGTGGTTGGCGTCGACTACTACTGCGATGTCGATCTCGGCTGTTCCGGCTCGAACGCATACGGCCAGCAGGCACTCCGCGGCACGGGCATCGTCGGCGGCTGGCACGCGTGCAGGCTGAACCAGGACGGCAGCGCCGGGTGCGCGGGGCGGAACGACTCCGGGCAATCCAGCGTGCCGAACTCGAAATTCCTCTCGCTCGACGCCGGGCGCGAGCACACCTGCGGAGTGACCACGAGCAACCGCCTCTTGTGCTGGGGCAGCGACACGCTCGGCCAGTCGACGCCGTTGGGCGGCTCCGACTATCTCTCCGTCCACAGCAACGGCTTCGCCAACTTCAACTGCGCGCTCACGCAGGAGCGCAAGGTGCGCTGCTGGGGCTCGAACCGCTACGGACAACTCAACGTGCCGGCCGCCATCGCCGCGCCGCCGCCGCTGGAGTTCACCGACACCGTGGAGTCGATTAACGCCCGCCGCGACATGCCGATCACACCGATCGTCCTGCCCGCCGCGCAGGGCGGCAGAGGGCGGCTGAGCTACAACATCGCGCACAATCCGCCGGGCGGCGAGCGGCGCAAGGGCGCGCCCGTCGGCCTGTCGTTCAACGAGACGACGCGCCAACTCAGCGGCGCGCCGTTCGAGAGCGGATGGACGACCGTCTACCTCACCGTGTCGGACATAACCGGTCTGCGTGAGGAGCTCGCGATCCTTATCTACGTCGGCGGGCCTGTTGCCACGGGCGTCTCGCGCGCGGAGGCCAACCCCGAGCTGGGCACGCTGACGCGGGCGGTGATCCGACGCGGCGCCTGGACGGAAGAGAACCCGTCCTCTTCTGAGAGTTACACATTCCGCCTCGCCGAGCCGCGGGAGCTCACGATCGATCTCAGGTCGTCCGACGCCGACACGACGATGCGACTCTCGGCCTTGGACCTGGATCTGGACGGCGAGCCCTGGCGGGACGACGACGGCGGTCAGGGCACAAACTCGCGTTTGCGGCTGCGGCTGCCGCCGTCGCGCTATGCCCTGTACGTGTCCAACGTGGACAACAGCCGCGAGGGGACCTACGTGCTCTCGATCACCGCCCCCGGATGGCCCGCAGCCGAGGCGCCGCCCGATCCGGACGCGATGCGCAGCGACACCGGGCGGATTGTGGCGCGCCGCCTAGCGGACGGCCGCACCGAGTTCGGCTGGCAACCCGAGGGCAGCGACGAGCGGGTGCTGCCGAGCTCGCGCTATTTCCCCACCAGCGCGCGGGTGGACCGCTGGCTCAACTCCAGCCCGGTCGAGGTGAACGGCCTCGAGGTCGGGCGGATCAACGCGCGTCTGCGCGCCGACGGGCGGATCGAGTTTGCGTTCACGCCCACCGGCGGCGAGCGCATCCTCCCGCCGGGCCGCTACTTCCCCACCAGCGCCGCGATCGACGTCTGGCTGCGCAGCACGGAGATCGATGTGGGCGGCTAGCCGCCCCCAAACCCCTCCGCGCTCGGGCACCGATCCCGCAGCACGCACTCCCCGCAGCGCGGGCGGCGCGCATGGCACACCCGCCGCCCGTGACGAATGATCGACACGTGAAAGTCGTAGTACTTCGCCGGCGGCAGCTGCGCCTCCAGCGCGTCGTGCGCCTTGACCGCGTTGACCTTTGCGCCGATCAGGCCGAGCCGCTGCGAGACGCGGTGGACATGCGTATCGACCGGCAGCGCGTCGCGGCCCAGCGAGAAGAGCAGCACGCAGGCCGCCGTCTTCGGCCCCACGCCGGGCAGTGAGACGAGCCACTCTTTCGCCTCGCCAATCGGCAGCGTCGCCAGCAGCGAGGCGTCCCACTCCGGCCCCAACCTCGCGCGCAGCTGCTCCAGCAGCTCGCGCATCCGCTTCGCTTTGGTCGGCGCGAGCCCGCCGGGGCGGATCGTCTCCTCCAGCTCCGCCGGGTCGCTGGCCAGCACCGCGTCCCAGTCCGGGTAGCGCGCCAGCAGCTGCTGAAACGCCCGCCCCGAGTTGGTGTCGGAGGTGTTCTGCGAGAGCAGCGTCAGCACCAGCTCGGTGACCGGATCCCCCGTTGGCCGCCAGGGCGTGAGCGGCGCCTCCTTGACCAGCCGCTTGATAATCGCCGTCGCCCGCAGCGGCTTCACTGCGCTCATCTCGGCGCTCATGAGGCCGCCAGCAGACGCTGCGCCATCTCGCCGCCCGGCGCCCGCCGCAGCTCCGCCGCGTAGGTGCTTTCGCCGCGCATCACGCGGAAGAACGCGCGCCAGAGGTAGCCGACGCTGTCCGACGCCCGCCGCGCCAGCCAGGGCCAGGTCGTGACGCAGAAGTAGTAAAGCCGCGAAATCGTGCGTGCGGCGTCCAGCTCCGGCTGGATCTCGCGGTCCACCGCCGCGCCATAGGTGGCGGCCGGATCGTCGCCGCCCAAAATCGCCTCGGCGGCGAGGTTCGCCGAATGCACGGCGTAGGCGATGCCCTCGGCCGTGAACTCGTCGGCCAGCCCCGCCGCGTCGCCGAGCAGCATCGCCGCGCCCCGCGCGACCGGCTCGCTGCAGCTGCGCCGGTAGCGGATCGGGTGCCCCGCCACTCGCTGCAACTCCGCCTCCGCCAGCCCCAGACGGTCCAAATAGCGCCGCGCCTGCCGACGGATGCCGCGCCCCCGCGACGGCGCGGCCACCAACCCCACCGAAAGCGATCCTGCTTTCGGGAAGACCCAGCCGTAGCCCCAGGGGCGGTAGCCCACATCCACATTGGCCGCCCCCCGCCAGCGTTCC
Source organism: Dehalococcoidia bacterium (assembly GCA_965243125.1). Lineage (GTDB taxonomy): Bacteria > Chloroflexota > Dehalococcoidia > Bin125 > Bin125 > CATQGW01. Next base: position 362,968 of record OZ251529.1, read on the forward strand.
AGCGCCGCCTGCGGCGCGGCGACCTCCAGCTCATACGCCGCGCTGCGCGCTCCTGCGATGGGGAAGCCGCACTGGCGGGCGATCGCGCCCGTCGCCCCGTCGGCGGCGAGCAGCCAACGCGCCCGCACGCGCCCGGCGGGCGTCTCCACCTCCACGCCGTCGGGATGCAGAGCGACGCCCTGTGCAGCGCAGCCGTCCCGCAGCTCCGCGCCGGCCGCCGTCGCCGCGTCCGCCAGCCAGCTGTCGAAACGGTCGCGCATCACCATCGAGGCCAGCGGGCGCGGCGAGCGCTTGCGAAACCAGGTCGTCCCGAAGCGGCTCACCTCGATCGTGTCGACCACCCCTTCCACGACGCTCTCGAGCGGCAGCCCCAGCAGTGCCTCTGTGCGCGTAGGCACGCCGCCGCCGCAGGCCTTGTAGCGCGGCAGCCGCTCCCGCTCCAGCATCAGCGTCCGCGCCCCGCCCGCGGCCAGCCGACGCGCCGCCGTCGCCCCCGCCGGGCCGGCTCCGATCACGATCGCGTCCCACTCGCTCATGCCCTCAGGGTAAACGCGCCGCGCGGCGGCTATAATCGTGACGCAACACAGCCGCGAGGAGCGCGAGGAGATCGACATGGACTACAAATTCACGACCGAAGACGAGACGTTCCGCAGCGAGGTGGTCGACTTCATCGACGGCAACTGGGTGCCGCCGCAGGGCGCCAACGAGCCCGGCGACGACTCCTTCTACGAGGCCGAGCGCGCCTTCGAGAAGCGCGCCGCCAGCAAAGGCTGGCTGACGATGGCCTGGCCGACCGAATACGGCGGGCGCGGCGCGAGTCACATCCAGCAGACGATCTACCGCGAGGAGGCCGCCTACCGCGGCGCGCCCGGCGCCGGCGGGCAGGGCATCTCGATGGTCGGCCCCTGCCTCATGCTGCACGGCACCGAAGAACAGCGCCGCGAACACCTCCCCCGCATCGCCAACGCCGAGTCTTACTGGGCCCAGGGCTTCTCCGAGCCCGGCAACGGCTCCGACCTCGCCGGCCTCCAGACCCGCGCCGTGCGCGACGGCGACGACTTCGTGATCAACGGCCAGAAAATCTGGACCTCCGGCGCGCACCACGCCGACTGGATCCACGTGCTCACGCGCACCGACCCCGAAGCGCCCAAGCACCGCGGCATCTCCTACTTCCTGCTCGACATGAACGCGCCCGGCATCGAGGTGCGCCCGCTGATCAACATGCTCGGCGAGCACGGCTTCAACGAGGTCTACTTCACCGATGTCCGCGTGCCCGCCAGCAACATGCTCGGCGAATACAACCGCGGCTGGTACGTCGCCGCCACCCTGCTCGACTTCGAGCGCTCCGGCGTGCAGTGGTCCGCCACCTCGCGCAAGAGCATCGAGCTGATGTCGGAATACGCCGCCGACCAGTCGGGCCGCCGCGGCGGCGCAACGCTGCTCGACGACCCCGGCATCCGCAACGGGCTCGCCAACCTCGCCATCGAGTCCGAAATCTCGCGGCTGATCTCCTACCGCGTCGTCGACATGCAGAGCAAGGGCCTGGTGCCCAACCATGAGGCTTCGATGTCGAAGATGTTCGGCAGCGAGCTGGGCCAGCGCGTGGCCCGCTTCGGCGTGAATATGATCGGCCTCGCCTCGCAGCGGATCGATCCCGACGACCCGGCCGCCCCGATCGCCGCCCGCCTGGGGCGTTCCTACATGTCCAGCGTGCCCAGCACGATCGCCGCCGGCACCAGCGAGATCCAGCGCAACATCATCGCCACCCGCGGCCTCGGCCTGCCGCGCCAGTAAACCCATCAACACCTCGTCCCGCGAATCCGCTCCATCGTGGCGGATTCGTGGGACGATGACTACGTGAACTGAGAGGAGAGTCGTTGTGCCGGACGCAAACCGCGCGGTGCGAGAGCCGAAATCAACCAAGGCTGACTGGTACGACCGAATCGAAAAGGCCAAACAGGCGCGAGAGCAGGGACGCCTGGCGCAGGCCGTGCAGAACGAGCAACCTGCTCCTCCCAAATGGCATGAGTGAAGCAGCGCAATCCGACGACGATCGATCCGCGTCAGAGCGGACCCCACTGTTTGAGGCGCTTCAGTCGGAGCGGTACGCCCGTCAGCAGCTGATCCGCGAGTACCAAGACGCGCATGGCTGCCGCTTGGTTGTGCTCATTGACGAGCTGCGGCCAGCCAGCATCACCCTCTTTGAGGAGACATTGGTTGATGCAGACCCGGAAACGGATCTGCACGTGATGCTGGATACGCCGGGAGGGCATGGTGAGACAGCTATCCGTCTGGCGCGGCAAGCACAAGCCCACTGCAAAGAACTGACCGTAATCGTGCCCGATCGCGCGAAGAGCGCCGGCACGTTGTTCGCCCTCGGAGCGCACCGAATCGTGATGGGACCGACAAGCGACTTGGGGCCGGTGGACCCGCAGATTCGGCTGAGCGACGGATCGTTCTCGGCAGCGAAAGCCATCATTGACGCAGTGACCTATGCGGAACACACAGTCGAAGCTCACCCGGAAACCTACCCGCTCCACGCCTCGTTGCTCGGCAATCTCACAGCCGTCCAGGTTCAGCTCGCCAGAAACGAGCTGGAGCACTCCGGCGCGCAACTACGAGCCGCCCTGCGAGCCTGCCCTAGCCGCTCAGACGATGACATTGAGCCGCTCGCAAAGAAGCTCGAAGTTCGCTTAATCGACGAACCCCAGAGTCACGGAGCGATCGTCTCCGCCGAAGACGCGCGCGGGCTGGGACTGCCCGTGACGGAATTGCCGCCCTCCAATCCACAGTGGCAGCGCATCTGGCGTCTCTGGGCCAAGTACTTCATCGTGCGGCCTCAGAGGGTGTACGAAGGCGAACGAGCATCTCAAGTGTTCGACTAGGCCGAATAACAAGGCGCTTCACAACATGATATGGTTAGCAACGCAGGCCGCCTTGGCCTGCTCCTGAACCGATCGGAGCGGTATGCGTGACGGAATCGACGCAGCACTCGAAATAGCGCATCGGAACGGGCCGGAGTACGGCCCAGGCGCCTCGAACCATGCGCCCATGGCGATCGAGGCAATGACGGCGATGGGGCGGGGCGGCGGAATCATCCCCTGGTTGGAGGCCTACTGCGCGGAGCTGGATGAAGCGCCGCGCAAAGTTGCGCCGATCGCGCCCGACGAATGGCGCGAGGCGCTCGGCGACGCGCACCGCGTCGCCGATTGGGTCGCCTTCTTCGATCGCGAAATCGCGGCGGCGGGTTGGCAGGCCGCCGTCGCGCTCTGGGTTCCGCGCCTCGCGCCCGCGCTGATCTCGCGCGCCGCTCACGGACTGATCCGCACCGCCCACGCAGTCCGCAGCCTGGCCGGTACCGAAACAGCGCCCCGCCTGCACGAGCTGGCGCAGGGCCTGGGTTACTGGGCGTCTACCTGGCAGACCCTGCCCGGCGAGCCGGCCATCGCCATCGTTACGCATTCGCCGCCCTCGCAGGCCATCCACGACGTCCGCAGGCTGCACGAGCCCGGCTTCGTCAGCCAGGGGCTGATCTGGCAGACGATGCTGCGCATGCGCGAGCAGCCAGACTTCGGCGATACCGTCAATCTGGCTGCGCTGGGCGAAAACATATCGGCGTTTCTCTCCGATCTGACCGAAACGGCGGCGCGCTGGTACCTGAGCGACCGCACGGCGCCGTTCGTATTCGTACACACACTGACCGCGCCCAGCGCGCTGCGCTTCATCGCGCCGTACCTGTCGGACGCCGATGCGAGCCTGGCCGCTCGCTACGCATGGCAGGCCTGCGCCGCGATGTACGCCTGGTACATGCTCGAAGAGCCCAACTGGACGAACGATCCGGACGACGCTTTGCCCGGTCGTGAAGAACTGATCGACCGCGCGATCCACGCCGCCGGACCGCACGCGATCAAGTTCACCGAAGCCTGCCTGCGCGAGTACGAACTCAACCCCAACCTCATCTACCTGCACGCCGCCCGGGACGCCGCCGAGCGGATCGGAGACGGCTAAGGCACGTTCACTCTGTCCCGTCATTCCCGCCCCTTTTTCACGTCATTCCCGCCCCCGAGCGGGAATGTGGGTTCAGTCTGCAAGCTGGACAGTTGGGCCTGGAGCAGTTCGGCTGGGGTTTGGAAGTCGAGGCATTTGCGGGGGGTGTTGTTGAAGCGGGCGAGCGTCCGGTTGAGCGCGCGGCGGGAGAGCGCGGCGAGGTCGGTGGAGCGGGGCAGCGGGCCGCGCAGCCGGCCGATCGCGTTTTCCACGCCGCCCTTCTGCCAGGGCGCGTGGGGGTCGCAGAAGAACGTGTCGACGCCGAGCGCGTGCAGTTCGTAATGGCGCACGAACTCGGAGCCGTTGTCGAAGCAGACGCTGCGGCGCAGGCTCGGCGGCAGGGCGGCGAGCAGCCGGCGCAGGGCGCGGATCAGCGGGTCGGCGGCCTTGCTCGGCAGGGCCGCGGCGAGCAGCGCGCGGGTGCAGCGGTCCTGCAGCACGAGCAGCGCGGGACCGCCGCGGCCGAACTGCATCAGGTCCGCCTCCCAGTGGCCGGGCTCACTGCGCGCGGCGGCCTCGGCGGGGCGCTCGGCGAGCGGGCGGCGCAGCTTGATGTAGTCGGCCGAGCTGCGCCGGGCCCGCGCGCCGCGGCGCCGCCGGCGGCTGCGCCCCTGCGGCAACAGCCGCCGCCAGCGGTAGTCCTTGGTGCGTTTGATCTGGGCGTAGATGAACTCGTAGATCGCTTCGTGGGAGATCACCGTGCGGCCCGCTTCGCGGCGCAGCCGGCCCGCGACCTGCTGCGGCGAGAGCTCCTGGTCGAGCAGCTCCAGCACCCGCTCGCGCAGCGCGTCGTCGCGCTCCAGCTTCAGGCCGCGCTTGCGCCGCGCCCGGCTGCGGGACTGGGCCGCGTCCGGGTCGTAGCCGCCGTCCGCCCCCGCGTTGCGCTTCAACTCCGCCGCGATCGTCGACGGCGAGCGAGCCAGAGCCGCTGCGATCTGCCGCGCCGAGCAGCCTTCGCCCCGGAGTCGGGCGATCGCGCAGCGCTCCTCCCAACTGAGCTGGCCGTAAACCCGTCCCATGACCGCACCTCCAACTGCTGTCCCAGTTCGCCCCTGAACTTAGCGAATCCATACGGCGACTGTCGTCGGCACCGGCGCATCGAGCGGACCTGCGAACGGGCGTGGATTCCTGCCTGCGCAGGAATGACGGAAGGACATGGGCTGACGGCGCCTGAGCATGTGTGAACACGCCCTAAGCGGGCGAGCGGCCCGCGCCCGCCAGGTCCTCGATGTGCTCCCGCACGTGCCCCACCGTCACGCCGATCAACACCTCCAGCAGCGTTCCCTCCACCCCGCCCGCCGAGCGCGTCGGTTTCTCCAACAATGCCTCGTCAGCCGCCGCAACCGCGTCAATCGTCGCGGCGCGGTTGCGAGCGAACTCCTCCAGCAGATCGCCGATGCTCACCTCCGCGCGCTTCGCCACCTGCCGCTCGTTATAGGCGTCCATATCGAACGTCCCGCCGGACGAGCCGTCCACGCCGCCCGTCGCCGCTTCCGCCCGCTCAATCAACCGCGGATAGGTCCACTCGATCGCCGCCAGATGCGCCAGCAGCTGCCGCGCATTCCAACCGTTCTCATACACCCCGCGCGACAGCTCCGCCTCGCCCAGCGCCCCAACCGCCTCCGGCAGCCGCGCCGCATCCTCCCGCAGCGCTGCCAACAGCTCCTCGCGCGTGCGGAGCTCGCTCACTCGCCCGCGTCCTCATTGAGCGGCGGAAATTCCGCACCCGTAACTTCCTCGCTGATCCGCCAGAGCGCCGCGGCCGCCTCCGCATCCTGCGAGGCCGCGCTGCCGGGCCGCCGCCTGCTGCGCTCGAAGTACTCCCCGCCCTGATCCCGCATTTCCGCATCGACCGCCGCCGCCGCGACCGGCGCCGCCCCCTGGCGCGGCGTCAGCAGGAACGTCTGCATCGCCCGCCAGGCCAGACCGAACACGCCGCCCAGATCGCCGTCGCGCCCCAACTGCGTCCGCACCCCGCCCGGATGCACCGCCACGCTCGTCAGCCCGCGCCCGCCGTAGCGCCGCTGCAACTCCCGCGTGAACAGGATGTTGCCCAGCTTCGACGACGCATACGGATACATCCGCCCCCAGCGCCGCTCCAGCGTGAGATCGTCCAACGGAAATCCGTCCGCCCGCCGATGCAGCACCGACGACACATTGATCACCCGCGCGTCATCCGACTCCAGCACCCGCTCCAACAGCAGCTCCGTCAGCAGAAAGTGCCCGAAATGATTCACCTGGAGCGTCCGCTCGATCCCGTCCTCCGTCAGCGCCCGCTCCGACACATTGATCCCCGCGTTGTTGATCAACACATCGATCCGCGGCAACCGCTCCAGCGCCTCCGCCGCGCAGCGGCGCGTCGAGGCAAAACTGGCCAGGTCCAGATCGAGCAGGCACGGCTCCGGCCCATCGCCGGCTGCGCGAATCTGCGCCAGCGCCGCTTCCCCACGCCCCGCGTCGCGCGCCGTGATCGCCACCGACCAACCCTGCCGCCGCAGCGCCAGCGCCGCCGACAACCCAATCCCGCTGTTCGCCCCCGTGATCAGTGCGGTGCGTGTCATGCGCGGATTCTAGGCCAAATTCGTTGCTGCGGGAGGAGGGAGTGCAGGCGCATTTCGGACCGCCCCCCCATCCTGGGGGGCGACGGGGGGCTGCGGGCGCGGGCGGAACCCCCCTCTCAATCTCCCCCCGCAACGGGGGGAGAGGCCAGACCGCCCCCCATCCTGGGGTCCCCCTCTGACCGCCCCCCCATCCTGGGGGGGCTACGGGGGGGCTGCGGGCGCGGGCGGAACCCCCCTCTCAATCTCCCCCCGCAACGGGGGGAGAGGCCAGACCGCCCCCCATCCTGGGGTCCCCCTCTGACCGCCCCCCCATCCTGGGGGGGCTACGGGGGGGCTGCGGGCGCGGGCGAAAGGGGGCGGCCGAACGCCGTTAGCGACTGAGCCAGAGGATTGAGCCCCGCTCGATTGTGAAGTTCATCGAGCCGGGGACCTCCTGCCCGTCGACCACTGCGTAGCGCAGCCAGGCGCCGTTTTGCCAGAGCAGCACGGCGCTCGCGCCGGACACGGCCGACTGCACCTCGGAGGCCTGCACGCTGGCTGCGCCCAGCCAGGCGGTGAAGCTGTCCAACTGCGTGTTGGGCGAGAGCGACTGCACGATCATCGTTGCGCCCGGCGCCGAGGTGGCCGTGCCCAGCGTCAGCAGCTGGATGTCGCTCACTCCGCCGGCCGTCGCGCGCACGTAGCCCGAGCCTGCCCCGATCACGAGGTAGGTCGCCGAGGCCCGCCCGTTGATCACGCGCGTCTCCGCCGAAGTCTGCACCATCACCGGCGCCGTGCCGGTCGGGCTGTCCAGCCACCTGATCGGCGTGTTGTCGGGCACTTCGTTGCCCGCTGAGTCGGTCACCGTGGCGGTCAGGCGGACCTGCTCGCCGACCCACAGCGATCCTTCCGGCTCGCCCAGCGTGACCATCGCCGGCCCGCCGGAGACGGTGAACATCCGCGACGCCGTCTCGCCGTCCACCCGAACCTCCAGCGTGTACTCGCCCGCCGTGAGCGCCGCCGCATCTTCGGCGTCGACATCGATCTCAACGACCGCGTTGCCGTCGTTGTCCAGCTGCAGCCCGGTGCCCGCCTCGTTGGAGGCCCAGCGCGCCATGATTCCGCCCGGGTTGCGCTGCCCGTCGGGGCCGATGATCGTCAGCCGGTGGTTGGGGATCGCGCGCGTCTGCGTCAACCGCTGCACCGCGGTGCCGGGCAGCTCCACGCGGTTGCCGCCCAGATCGACGGCGGTCACCGCCAGCAGCATCCGATCACGGTCGTCGGGCATGGCGCCCTCGTCCGGGGTGCCCACGTTGAGCAGACTGGTCGTCGGCCGGGCGATCGCGTAGACCGCCGGCAGGCCCGCGAAGCGGATCGTCACGACCTCCGTGGCGAGCGTCTCGCCCGCCGTCGAGAGCACGGTGGCCCGCACCGTCGCCTGGCCCGGCGACGCCGGCCGCGGGGCGCGCAGCGTGATATCGATCTCGTCCACGTTGCCCGTGGTCAGGCTGGCCGCCCGGATCTGGCAGGCCAGGCCGCCCGTGCCGATGCAGCCGTCGGAGTTCAGCCGCCCGTCCCGCACCGTCAGCGCGCCTTCCCGGTCGTTGATGTTGCTGCTCAGCGAGCCGCTGCTGGTCGTGATCAGGATCGAGGCGATGCTCTTCGGGCTGGAGGGCAGGTCGCTCTCATTCAGCACCCGCAGCCGCAGCACCGTGCTCTCGCCGGGGCTGAGCGTGGTTTTGTGCGGGCGGTCGTCGCCGCTGCCCGGCGTGCCCCGCGTATCGGTGCCGATCTCCAGCACCGCCTTGGCCGCCTCCTTCACCGCGCCGATCCGCACATCCAGCGTTCCGCTGTAGACCTGACCGTCGACGGTCACGCTGCCGGAGATGGTGAACGTGCCGGCGTAGGTGCCGGGCGGGATCACCACCTCGGGGCTGCTGGGCAGGTCGAGCGGGCAGGTGTTGACATCGTCGCCCGAATCCAGCACCGCCTCGCCGCCGTCGATGTTGCAGGTCGAACCGGCGAAGAACTCGGGCAACCAGGCGTTGTCCTCATCCGGGTCCGGCTTCAGCAGCCAGACCGCGCCGGGGCCGACGTTGGGGTTCAGCGTGGACGAGTCCTCATGCTGGGTCACCACCACGCGGCCCGTCTGGTCGTCCACGAAGCTGATGATGCCGTACCAGGCGCCGGGCCGCGGCTCGGGTGATTCCACCTGGTGGGCGGTGTCGGAGGCCGTCGTTGCGTCGGCCCAGCCGCCGGCTGGCTTGTCGAATATCCAGGCCCGACCGTAGTAGCTGCTCGTCGCCGGGTCGCCCGTGTCCTGCCGCTTGCTGTTGCTCACCGCCAGCTTGTCGCCGTCGTAGTTGAAGTCGAGCCCGAGGTGCCCGAACTGGTCGTTGTTGTAGCCGTCCGCCGCCGAGAGCGTCGCGGTGGGGGTCCGGTCAACGCCGCTCCAGCCGCCGCCCGGCCGCTCCCAGAGGTAGACGTGACCGGGCGTTTCCGGCCGGCTGCCGGGGCGTCCCGGAGCCTCGGCTGCGATCGTGCTCCCGTCGCGGCTGACCGTGAGGTACTGGCCCAGCCGCTGATCCTTGTAGGTCGGCGTCGTGCCCACGAAGAGCCGCGCGTCGGGCGACTTGTCCGTCGCCCAGCCGCCGCTGGGACGCACGAACACGGCCACCTCGCCCGCCCCGCTGCCGTAGTTTGTGTTGCTGTCGTCGTACTGCTTGAGGAAGGCGCCGAGGACGATGGTGCCGCCGTCGCCGGAGATGTGGATTTGCTGGCCGAACCCGGAGCCTGCGTTGTCGGTGCTCCAGTGGCGGCCGGAGTAGCTCTTCTGCAGGTCGGTGCTGCTGCTCCAGTTGCCGCCGTCCTGGGGGATCGGGGTGGGGGTGAGGCTGACGCCGGTGGCGTAGGTGAGGTCGCACCAGCCGCCCGCGCTGGAGGGTTTGGTGAAGACTCTGGCCGCGCCGGTCAGATGCATTTTGGGCGCGCCGACGACGAGCGTCTCGGTCGCCTCGTTGACGGCGACGCCGAAGCCGAACTGGCCGCCGAGGTGGCCGCTTTCGGCGCCGGAGCTATCCTTCTGGAAGACGGCGTCGGCGACGGAGGGGGTGACCGTGGCGCAGGGGGTGGAGTCCACGGTCATGGGGCTGGTGGAGCGGTCGACTTTGTAGATGTAGAGGCGCCCGACTTCGCGGCAGGAGGTGCCGGTGTTGGTGAAGCTGGTTCGCCAGGTGGCGAAGAACTGGCCCCAGCGGGTGCGTTCGTAGCAGGTGACGCCGGGTACGGTCACGGCGTCGCGCCGGGAGCCGACGAAGACCCAGCCGGTATCGGCGTCTTCCTGATAGGCGGCGAAGCCTTCGGAAAAGGAGCGCTGCACGGCGCCCGCGGGCGGGGTGATGATGCCGATCTCGGTCCTGCTGGGCACATCGTAGACGTAGACCTTGCCGGCGCCGGTGAGCCAGATTTGGCCGGTGAAATCGTTCTGCAGGGCGCGGATGAAGAATGTGTCGTCGTCGAGGAATACGCCGCCGAACGCCCCGAAGCGGTCGCCGAACATCGCGCCCGAGCCGCGCCAGGCCGCCGCGCCCACCTTCTGCTCTTCCACCGCCATCCGCGACCGCCCCAGCGCGTCCCAATTCAGGTCGCCGGTGACGTAGAGGTGGCCGGTGGTCACCTCCAGGTTCTCCTCCAGGCCCGAATGCCGGAGCGCCGCCGAGACGCGGATCGTCGAATCAGGGGGCACCACGTTGTCCGCGTCGTCGGCCAGGCTGAGGATCAGTTCAAGGTCCTCCGGCGGCGCCGCGCTGCCGGCCGGGGCCAATGCGAGGGCCGCGCACAGGGCGGCCAGCGCCGCCAGTCCCAACAACCCCACTCGTCCCACCCACCCCATTCGCCCTACTCGCGCGGCGGCGACTCGATTGCTGAACATCATCTAGGCGATCCTCCCCGGCTGGTTCGCAGGCGCGTCGGTCCCGGGCGGCGCTGCCGCCCAACGCTCGCATCCTACCCCCAACGATCACAGATTTTACCCCCCCCCCCCCCCGTTTCACCTCCGCTTTACATCAATCCAACGCTTATCCACCGCCTAGCGGGCCGCCCTCCCAGCCCGCTACGCGGACAGCCCCTCTGGAATCGCCCCCCTATGCAGGGGGGCCGCCGCGCCGCGCGGCGGGGGGGATCGGTGCCGCGGCTGTCTTGTGCTCGGTGCGGCGAGCCGACCCCCAGTCCGCTAGAAGCGGACAGCCCCCCTGCGTAGGGGGGCGATTCCGGAAGGGGCCCCGCAACCCTCGCAGGCCAGATATGATGGCCCCATGACGACCCGCAGCGACTGGCACACTGAGACATCCGCCGAGTTTCTGGCCCGGGCGCGCGGCTACCTGGCCGACGACGACCTGCTCCAGGCGTCGGAGAAGGGCTGGGGAGCGGCAGCGCAGATGGTGAAAGCGGTCGCCGAGGCGCGCGGCTGGAACCACAGCGGCCATCGCCAACTCCACCAGACGGTTGAACGGCTGACGGCGGAGACGGAGCAAGCCGAGTTGCGCACCCTCTTCAACACGGCGAACACGCTGCACGCGAACTTCTACGACGGCTTCCTGTCGGCAACGGCGATCAGCGCCGACCTGGAGGCCGTCGAGCGCTTCGTCGAACTGCTCCGCCCGCTCGCCTCCTAAGCCTCAGCTGCCCTGCTCGACCAGCCCGCTCCGGAACCCTCGCAGGCCAGATATGATGGCCCCATGACGACCCGCAGCGACTGGCACACTGAGACATCCGCCGAGTTTCTGGCCCGGGCGCGCGGCTACCTGGCCGACGATGACCTGCTCCAGGCGTCGGAGAAGGGTTGGGGAGCGGCGGCGCAGATCGTGAAGGCGGTCGCCGAGGCGCGCGGCTGGAACCACAGCGGCCATCGCCAACTCCACCAGACGGTCCGCCGCCTCGTTGAGGAGACCGACCAGAGCGAGTTGCGCGATCGCTTCAGCGCGGCGAACACGCTTCATCAGAACTTCTACGACGGCTTCCTCGAAGCCGAAGACGTGAGGGCCTATCTCGAACGCGTCGAGCGCTTCGTTGAACTGCTGCGCCCGCTCGCCTCCTGAACCTCAGCCGCTCCGCTCGACCAGTCCGCTCCGACCTCTCCCCCCATCCTGGGGGGAGATTGAGAGGGGGGGCGCTGCGGCGTCAAGCGCCGGCGCTCGGTTAGCCTTTGGCGGCGATCAGGGAGGAGGGCTGCAATGGAGCTGCTGTTCACGGGCGGGCGGGTGCTGACGGTTGATGGGCTGGATCGGGTGGCTTCGGGGGTGGCGGTGCGCGACGGGCGGATCGTCGCAGTGGGCGAGGATGAGGAGGTGCGACGGGCGGTCTCGCCGGAGGCGGTGGAGGCGGAGCTGCGCGGGCGGGCGCTGGTGCCGGGCTTCTGCGATCCGCACAATCACTTTTCGATGACGACGTTCGAGCCGCGCTCGGTGGATTGCCGGGTGCCGCCGCTGGCCGGCAAGCAGGGGGTGCTGGAGGCGATCGCGTCGGCGGCGGCGGGCAGTCCGGCGGGGCAATGGATTTGGGGGCTGGGCTACAGCGCGGGCGGGCGCGATCTGCACGCGGCGCTGACGCGCGGGGAGCTGGACGAGGCCGCGCCGCAGAATCCGGTCTGCGTGATGGATATGTCGTACCACGCCAGCTACGCGAACTCGGCGGCGATGGCGCTGGGCGGGATTACGCGGGAGACGCCGGACCCGCGCGGCGGGCAAATTCTGCGCGACAAGCGCGGAGAGCCGGCGGGGATGCTCTGGGAGCGGGCGAGCGATCCGGTGCATCGGGCGTCGATGCGGGCGCACATCGATCGGCTGGGGCCCGACGTTGTGGCGGAGCTGGTGGAGCAAAACGCTCTGCGGCATCTGTCGCACGGGGTGACCAGCGTGGGCGACGCAGTGGTGATGCCGGAGAGCGCGGAGGTCTACCGGGCGGCGGACGAGCGGGGCAAGCTGCCGATCGTGGTGCATCAGATGCGCGGGGGGAACGGCTTCTTCGCCGCGCCGGAGGCGGCCGCCGAGGGGGCGTTCCTGGCCGATGACGTGTCGGACCGGCTGCGCGGGGGGATCGTGAAGCTGTTCATGGATCCGGTCTATCCGAGCTTTGCGATGACGCGCTGCCACCCGGACGGCTCGGAGGAGGCGGTCGGCGAGCCGTACTACGGGCAGGAGGAGGTGGATCGGCTGGTGCTGGGCGCGGCGCGGCACGGCTTGCAGGTGGCGATTCACTGCCTGGGCAACCGGGCGATCGAGATGGCGCTGAACGCCTACGAGCGGGCGCTGCGGGAGGTTCCGCGCAGCGATCCGCGCTACCGGATCGAGCACCTCTTCTTCGGCGAGCTGGAGCAGATGGAGCGGGCGAAGTCGCTGGGGGTGATGGTTTCGGCGCAGCCGGCGTTTCTCTACTCGGTCGGGGCCGGGCTGGCGGCGTACGCGGCGGAATACGGTCTCGATGTGCCGCCGCCGGCGCCCTACCGCTCGCTGCTGGACATCGGGGTGGCGGTGGCGTCGGGTTCGGACTTTCCGTGCGCGCCGGTGGAGCCGCTGCTGGGCATTTACGCGCTGCTCTCGCGGCGCGGGCGCGACGGAGGAATTGTGGGTGCGGAGCAGGCGATTTCGCCGGCGGAGGCGCTGCGGACGTACACGCTCAACTCGGCGGCGGCGATGTTCCGCGACGACGAAGTGGGCTCGATCGAGGTCGGTAAGCGGGCGGACCTGGTCGTGTTGAGCCATGATCCGTCGCTGGTCGCGCCGCAGTCCGTGCGGGAGATCGTGGTGCAGCAGACGTATGTGGACGGCGAGTTGCTGTACGCGGTGTAGCACGCGGCATGGGCGTCCAGCGAGGACGGGAGCAGGCATGACAGACGAGCTGATTCAGGACGAGCCGGTGCAGGACGAGCCGCTGCTGCGGGGTCTGCGGGTGGTGGAGATGGCGACCTGGATTTTCGCGCCGATGAGCGCCTGCGTGCTGGGCGAGCTGGGCGCGGATGTGATCAAGGTGGAAGCGCACGAGGGCGATCCGATGCGCGGTCTGGTGCCGCGCGTGCAGGGCGAGATCGACTGGGTGTGGGAGCTGGCGAACCGGAACAAGCGGAGCATTGCGCTGGATGCGCGCAGCGAGGGGGGCAAAGAGGCGCTGCGGCGGCTGCTGGCGGAAGCGGATGTGTTCATCGTCAATTTGCGGCGCGGAGCGCTGGAGCGGCTGGGGATCGACTACGAATCGCTGCGGGAGGCGCACCCGCGGCTGATCTACGCGCACGCGACGGGCTACGGCACGGAGGGGCCGGATATCGACCGGCCGGCGTTCGACGAGCTGGCGTACTGGGCGCGGGGCGGCTTCATGTCGACGCTGGGGCCGGCCGACGGAGATCCGGTGCGGCTGGTGGGGGCGATGGGCGATCTGCCGAGCGCGCTGCACCTGACGGGGGCGATTTTCGCGGCGCTCTACCAGCGGGAGCGGACGGGGCGCGGGCAGTTTCTGAGCTGCTCGCTCTACGGGGGCGGGATTTGGGCGAACGGCTTCGCGGTGCAGGGCGCGCTGGCGACGGGGCAGAACTATCCGCGCGGGGATCGCTACAGCGCATTCAACCCGCTCTACAACTCGTATCGGGCGGCTGACGGTCGCTGGCTGCAGCTGGCGATGATTCAGGAAGAGCGGTTCTGGGCGCCGTTCGCGGAGGCGATCGGGCTGCCGGTGCTGACGGAGGACGCGCGCTTCGCGGAGGCCTCGGCGCGGCGGGAGCACATCCGCGAGGCGGTGGAGCTGATCGAGCAGCGGATCGGCGAAGAACCGCGCGACCATTGGGCGGAGATATTCGACGCGCGCGACTTTCCCTGGGCGCCGGCGGCGGACGCGGTGGAGATTGCGGGCGATCCGCAGGCGGCGGCGAACGGCTACGTGCGGTCGATGGCGCACCGGGTGGGGGGCGAGTTTGCGGTGCTGGGGACGCCGTTCGAGCTGGCGGATGCGCCGAGCGCGAACTACGGCAGCGCGCCGGAGTTGGGCGAGCACACGGAGCTGATTCTGGAGCAGCTGGGCTACGATTGGGCGGCGATTGCGGGGCTGAAACAGGCCGGGGCGATTCCCTAGCCGATTCTCCGGTGAGGAGCGAGGCGATGACCGAGCGGAGTGATGCGTTTCCCGAGCTGAAGCGCGATCTGCGCTTCTTCCCGCTGGGAGTGGAAGAGCCGCGGCATCTGAGCGGAGAGCAGATCCGGCAGTACAACGAGCGGGGCTACGTGTTTCCGATCGATGTCTTTTCGGCGTCGGAGATCAAGGCGATTCGGGCCTATTTCGACGAGCTGCTGCCGCAGGCGCTGGAGGCGGGCTGGAACAGCTACGAGCTGACGAACTGGCACAAGCACTGCCGGGGCGTGTGGGACATCGTGACGGACAGCCGGATCATCGACGTGATGGAGGACATGCTGGGGGAGACGGTGATTCTGCGTCACAGCCACTTTTTCGCGAAGCTGCCGGGCGACGGGATGCGGGTGAGCTGGCATCAGGACGCCTCGTATTGGCCGCTGACGCCGAGCAAGGTGGTGTCGGCCTGGCTGGCGATCGACGATGTGGACCTGGGCAACGGGGCGATGCAGGTGATTCCCGGCTCGCATCTGAATGCGCAGGTAGCGTTCCGCGACAGCGCGGAGGAGGAGCGCAACGTGCTCAATCAGACGGTGGAGCACCCGGAGGCGTTCGGCGATCCGCCGGTGGCGCTGGAGTTGCGGGCGGGGCAGATTTCGCTGCACAGCGACTGGGTGCTGCACGGCTCGGAACCGAACGAGTCGACGCGGCGCCGCTGCGGGCTGGCGATGCGCTACCTCTCGAAGGATGTGCGGGCCTACAACGGGTGGAACGCGCACTCGATCGTCTGCCGCGGGAAAGAGCCGACGGGGCACTGGGCGGATCATCCGCGCCCGGCGGGGGAGCTAATTCCGACAAAGGAGGGGTTGGACGAGGTGACGGCGTCGAGCATGGGGTCGCGCGACGGCGACTGAGGGGCTGCGTTGAGAGAGGCAGCGGGGCGCGTTGACCGACCTGAGGGAGCGCTCATAGGCTGGCGGAGCTGCGTTTGAGCCCGGTCTGCGGGGGACGGTGCGGCAAAGGGGGCACTGACTCATGCCGACCGAGGCCGCGCCGATCAGCGAAACGGTGGTGCAGTTCGTCTTCTTCAAGCTCGACGCGGGCTGGCGGCGGCTGGATACGGAGACGCGGGCAGCTGCGCGGGAGCAGTTTCTGCGCGCGCTGGGCGAGGCGGAGGGGGCGGTTCCGACGCACACGTTCAGCCTGTTCGGAATTCGGGCGGACGCTGACTTCATGCTGTGGCGGACGGCGGACGGGCTGGAGCGTCTGGAGGAGTCGCTAAGCGCGCTGCTGGCGACGGAGTTGGGCAAGTATCTGGAGGTGAGCCACTCCTATTTCGGCCTGCTGCGCCGGTCGACCTACGGTCAGGCGCGGACGGAGCAGGATCACGCGGAGGCGCAGGCGGAGAAGCAGCGCTATTTCGTGCTGTATCCGTTCACGAAGACGGTGGAGTGGTACCTGTTCTCGCGCGAAGAGCGGGGCAAGATGATGGGCGAGCACATTCGGGTGGGGCGGGAGTACCCCAACATTTCGCAGATTCTGCTCTACTCGACGGGCTTGGGGGACCAGGAGTTCGTGGTGGGCTACGAGACGGAGTCGCTGGCGGAGTTTCAGGATTTGGTGACGGATCTGCGTTCGACGGAGGCGCGGCGGCACACGCTGCGGGACACGCCGATTTTCACATGCGTCCACCGGCCGGCGGAGCGCGTGCTCGAGCTGCTGGGTTAGCGGGGCGGTCGATGCCGCAGGGGGCGGGGGCGCGTCGGGGCGTGCTGCTGATGGCGTATGGGACGCCGCGCAATCTGGACGAGGTGGAGCCGTATTACCGCGATATCCGCGGGGGGCGGACGCCGAGTGCGGAGGCAGTGGCGGAGCTGCGGGAGCGCTACCGGCGGGTGGGAGGGCGGACACCGCTGCTGGCCTACACGCGCAGCGTCGCGGAGCGGCTTGAGGCACGGCTGAATTCGGAAGCGGGCGGCGACTCGTGGCGCGTCTTCGCGGGGATGAAGCACTGGCATCCCTACATCGCGGAGGCGGTGGAGCAGATCGGAGCGGCCGGGGTACGGGAGTTGACGGCGATTCCGCTTGCGCCGCACTACTCGAAGCTGAGCATCGGGGGCTACGCGGAGCGGGCGCGCGAAGCGCTGGAGCGGTTGGCGGATCCGCCGGCGACGACGCTGATCGAGAGTTGGCATGCGAATCCGCTGTTCATCGGGCTGATCGCGGAGCGGATTCGGGCAGCGCTGGGGCGGATGAATGCGCCCCCTGCGGCAGTAGCGGTGGTGTTCACCGCGCACAGTTTGCCGGCGGCGATCGTCGAGGCGGGCGATCCGTATCCGCAGGAGCTGCTGGAGAGCGCCGCCGCCGCCGCGCGGGCGGCGGGCGTGGAGTCGTGGCGTTTCGCGTATCAGAGCGCGGGTCGAACGGTGATGCCGTGGCTGGGGCCGGACATTCTGGAGGTGGTGGACGAGATCGCGGGGGAGGGGCGGCGGGAGATTCTGGTGGTTCCGTTCGGCTTTGTCTGCGATCACCTGGAGATCCTCTACGACATCGATATTGAGGCGCAGGAGCGAGCGCGTGGGTTTGGGGTGCGGCTGGCGCGGATAGCGATGCCCAACGACGATCCGGCGTTTATCGATGTGTTGTTCGATCTGGTGCGCAATGGGACGGGCGCCCGGACCACACGGCTGGAGACGCTCGCGGAGGCCGAAGCCGGCTGAAGTCCGGCGAATGGAGCAGGCCATCAGGCCGGCGCGAGCTCGGTGATATACGTACACAGGCGTCTCGAGCGGGGATGCCTCCCCATCACGAAAGACGACCGGAATGCCACTGACGAGGAACCAACGCGGGAGCGTGGGTCTGTTGATCGGACTGCTCCTGGGCGCGGCGCTGCTGATCGCGGGCTGCGGCGGGGATGAGGAACAGGCCGTCGCGCAGGCGGTTGGAACGCAATCACAGCAGCAGGTTGCTGAGGGTGAGGGGGCTGCGGCTGTGAGTCAGTCGGTGAGCCGGGCCGAAGACGAGCCGGAGGCGCAGCAAGACTCAGCGGCGGCCTCGTCGGCCGGGCAGTCGCAGCAGGAGGCGGACGGGGCAGACGCTTCCACGGCTGAGGGCGCTGCGGCGGAGCAGACCGCAGCTCAGGCGGACAACGGCCAGGCGGGCGGGCAGACGCAAGCGGCTGAAGCGCAGCAGAGCACGGCGGTGGAAGAGGCGGCGGGAGAAGCGGTGGCGGAGGGGACGCGGTTGATCACGCTGTTCGGGGATCTGACCGAGATTGTGTACGCGCTGGGGGTTGAGGAGTATCTGGTGGCGCGGGATACGAGCTCGGTCTATCCGGCGGCGACGGAGGAACTGCCGAATCTGGGCTTTGCCGGGGCGCTGAACGCGGAGGCGATTCTGGCGCTGGATCCGACGCTGGTGATTGGGACGGACATGGCCGGTCCGCCGGGCGTGCTGGAGCAGCTGCGCGAGGCGGGTGTGGAGGTGGTGATGCTGGGCGAGTTGAACGAGCTGGACGCAGCGCAGATCAAGATTCGGGTGGTCGGCGAGGCGTTGGGCATTCCTAAAACAGCGGAGGCGTTGGCGCTGGATGTGGAGCGGCGGCTGGCCGCGGTGACGGCTGAGGCGGCGGAGTTTGAGCGTCCGCTGCGGGTGCTGCATGTGTACGTGCGGCGCGGCGGTGTGCAACTGGTCTCGGGCGCGGGCAACAAGGCGGAAGCGATCATCAAGGCCGCAGGCGGGATCGATGCGGCGGCGGAGGTCGGCATCGAGGGTTGGCAGCCGCTGACGCCGGAGGCGTTGGTGGCGATCGACCCGGAGGTCTATCTGGTAATGGATCTAGGGTTGGCGGTGGTCGGCGGGATCGAGGGGCTGCTGGAGATTCCCGGGATGGCGGAGACACAGGCCGGACGCGCACGGCGCGTGATCTCGATGCCGGATCTGTACCTACTCGGCTTTGGGCCGCGGTTGCCGGAGGCGATCGCCGATCTGACCGCGTATCTGCGCGCCGTCGAGGCTGAGATCAGGAGCGAATAGTGGCGGCGAACGGCCCGCTCGCGCGGATTCGGGAGCGGCGTTCGGAGTTCGCGGCTCCCGCCGAGCTCGGCGGGCCGGCGCTGCCGGCGCCGCTGATCTGGGGAACGCTGGCGGCGGGGCTGCTCTGCTTGGTGCTGGTCAATCTGGCGTTGGGCGCGTTCGATGTCGAGCTGCTGCGGATTATCGGCGTGCTGTTCGACAAGGTGGGGATCGGTCTGGGGATCGAGTACACAGCGCGAGAGGAGGCGGTGGTCTGGGTCATTCGGGTGCCGCGGATGGCAATGGCGGCGCTGGTGGGGGCCGGGCTGGGGATCTCAGGCGCGGCGCTACAGGGGTTGTTCCGCAATCCGCTGGCGGATCCGGGCCTGATCGGGGTGTCCAGCGGGGCCGGTTTCGCTGTGGCGCTGGCGATCGTGCTGGGCGTTTCGGGCTGGGGGCTGTTCGCGCAGCCGGTGGCGGCGTTCGTGGGCGGCTTCATTCTGACGCTGCTGATTTACGGCTTCGCGCGGCGCAGCGGACAGGCGCAGATGGCGACGATGCTGCTGGCGGGGATCGCGATCAACGCGCTGCTGGGGGCGGCGATCAGCTTCATTCTCTCGTTTTCGGACAACGACGAGCTGCGCGACATCGTGTTCTGGCTGCTGGGCAGTCTGGCGGGCTCGGTCTGGGACTACGTGTATTCGGCAGGGCCGTTGATTGTGGTCGCAGTGACCTTTCTCGCGCGTCAGGGCGGGGCGCTAAATCTGCTCACGCTGGGGGATGCGGAAGCGCGGCATCTGGGGGTGCGGGTGCAGCGCGCGCAGCTGGCGATCGTGATTGCGGCGGCGCTGGCGACGGGCGCCGGAGTAGCGGTGGCGGGGGTGGTGGGCTTCATCGGGTTGATCGCGCCGCACATGGTGCGTCTGGTGGTGGGGCCGGATCATCGTCGGCTGCTGCCGGCGAGCGCGATGGCCGGAGCGATTCTGGTGCTGGGCGCGGATCTGGGGGCGCGGACGATTGCGGCGCCGGCGGAGCTGCCGCTGGGGGTGCTGACAGCGATGATCGGGACACCGCTGTTCCTGTTCCTGATCGATCGCGCGCGACGGAATGTGGCGCTGAGCATCTGAGCGGGCGGGAATGACAGAGACGAAGGCGGGAGGGGCGGGGGTTGGGTACTGCTCACGGCGAGATACCCGCGGCAAGCGCGGGTATGACGGAAGTGCGGAGGCGGGTATGACGGCAGTGGGGCAGGTATGGCGGCAGTAGGGGCGCGGCGGGTTGGGGTTAGCGGCGGTTGGCGGTGAAGCCGGGGCCGCGGCCTTTTTGCCAGACTTTTTCGCGGGCCAGTTCCTCGTTGAGGTCGACGCCCCAGCCGGGGGCGGTGGGCAGCTGGAGGTGGCCGTCGACGATGTCGAGCAGGCCGTGGGCGAGGTCGTCTTTCCAGGGGACGTCGTCGATGTCGATCTCCATGATGCGGACATTGGGGACGGTCGCGCAGAGGTGCAGGGCGTGCATCGAGGCGAGGTGCGAGTAGTAGTTGTGGGGCGCGCAGTTGAGCTCGTAGCTCTCGGCGAGCAGGGCGACATCGCGGGAGCGGGCGAAGCCCTGCCAGGGGACATCGATCATCACGTTGTCCATCGCGCGGGTCTCGAAGTAGGGGCGGTAGTCGCGGATGGTGTAGAGGTTTTCGCCGGAGGTGATGGGGACGCTGGTCTGGCGGCGAACATCGGCGAGCGCCTGGGGCTCGTACATGTCGATTTCGACCCACATCATCTCGAGCGGTTCGAGCGACTGGCAGATTTGGCGGGCGACGAGCGGCGTGCAGTTGAAGTTGAGGTCGAGCGCGATCTGCACATCTGGCCCGGCGCCGGCCCTGAGCGCGCCGATGTATTCGGGAATGTGGCGCAGCAGCGCGGGGACGGCGTTGCGGTCGAGGTTGTCGACGCCGCCCCAGCCGGGCCCGTAGACGCCGGTGGGGTCGCCGGGGAAGACGATGTTGGTCTTGAGGGCGTGGAAGCCTTTCTCGCGGACTTCGACGCCGAGGGCGGTGACGTCGTCCATGCTGCGCAGCGGCGGCGCGCCGATCAGCTCGTAGCTGCGGGCGCGCGAGGAGCCGCAGTGGGACCAGTAGATCATCTGGTGCTCGCGGGTGGGGCCGCCGAAGAGAGAGTAGACGGGCACGCCGAGCGCTTTGCCCTTGATGTCCCAGAGGGCGAGCTCGACGCCGGCGATGGCCTTGGCCGCGATGCCGCCGGGCGACTGGCGGGCGAGGCGGTACATGTCCCAGTAGCGGGCCTCGACGGCGAGCGGGTCGCGGCCGAGCAGGATCGGCTCCATGTCCTCGATGGTTCCGACGATGCCGTAGGGGTTGCGTCCGTCGGACATTTCGCCGTAGCCGGTGATGCCCTCGTCGGTGCGGACGGCGACGAATTGCCAGGGCCGCCAGCCGGCGTCGACGACGAAGGTTTCGATTTCGCGGATTTTCATGGGATCTCCTCCTTCAGGGCGCGTCGTTCTGCGCACGGGGCAAAGACAGATTAGGCGAGATTGCGTACATTGCCCTCTGAGGAACGCAACGCAGGAAGCGGGGACAGCGATGTCGACGAACGGATCGGGCAGCGAGCGGTTTGAAGGCAAGATCGGGCGAACGTTCCGGGAGTCGGAGCCGTGGTGGCCGCCGCTGCGGACGGCGGCGCAGGCTCGCCCGAATGTGGTGGTGATCCTGTTCGACGATCTGGGCTTCGCGCATCTGGGCTGCTACGGCTCGACGATTGCGACGCCGAACATCGATCGGCTGGCGGCGGGCGGCCTACGATTCACGAATTTCCACGTGACGCCGCTCTGCTCGCCGACGCGGGCGGCGTTGCTGACGGGCCGCAATCACCACACGGTGGGGATGCGGGCGATCGCGCATTTCGATTCGGGCTACCCGCACATGCGCTCGGGGATTTCGCAGCACGCGGCGACGATGGCGGAGGTGCTGCGGGACGAGAACTACGCGACGTATGCGGTGGGGAAGTGGCATTTGACGCCGCTGGAGGCGAGCTCGCAGGCGGGCCCATTCGAGCAGTGGCCGCTGCAGCGCGGCTTCGACCGCTTCTACGGCTTCCTGGGCGGGGAGACGGATCAGTTCTACCCGGAGCTGGTCTACGACAATCACCATGTCGATCCGCCGAAGCGGCCGGAGGAGGGCTATCACCTGACGGAGGATCTGGTCGATCGCGCGGTGGGCTTTCTGCGCGATCAGCAGTCGGTCTATCCGGGGCAGCCGTTCTTCCTCTATTTCACGCCGGGCGCTACGCACTCGCCGCACCAGGCGCCGGCGGAGTACATCGAGAAGTACCGCGGGAAGTTCGACATGGGCTGGGACGAGGTTCGGGAGCAGTGGTTCGCGCGGCAGCTGGAGTTGGGCGTGATCCCGGAGGGCACGGAGCTCGCGCCGCGCAATCCGGGCGTGAAGGCGTGGGCGGAAATGACGGCGGAGGCGCGGGCGTTCGCCTGTGCGCTGCAGGAGGCGTTCGCCGGTTTTCTGGAGCACGCCGACGCGCAGGTGGGGCGGCTGCTGGCCTATCTGGAGGAGTCGGGACGGCTGGAGGACACGATCGTGATTCTGACCGCGGACAACGGAGCGTCGCAGGAGGGCGGACCGCTGGGGATGTCGGACTCGGCGCGGCTGTTCCAGCCGCAGCCGGACGATCTGGAGGAGGTGCAATCGCGGCTGCACGAGATCGGTGGGCCGCGGTCGTCGTCGAACTACCCGTGGGGCTGGGCGCAGGCGGGGAACACGCCGCTGAAGTGGTACAAGCAGAACACGCACGGAGGCGGGGTGCGAGTGCCGCTGATCGTCCACTGGCCGCAGGGCGTGGCGGAGCGCGGCGGGGTGCGGCATCAGTTCCACCACGTGTCGGATGTGCTGCCGACGGTGCTGGAGACGCTGGGCGCGGAAGCGCCGTCAAGCTACCGGGGGCGGGATCAGCTGCCGGTCAGCGGGACGAGCTTCGCCTACGCGTTGAACGATGCGGGGGCGGCGACGGAGAAGGAGGCGCAGTACTTCGAGATGTTCGGCCACCGCGGCATCTGGGTGGACGGCTGGAAGGCGGTGGCCTGGCACCGGGCGGGTCGGGAGTGGAGCGACGACGAGTGGGAGCTGTATCACCTGGATGATGACTTTTCGGAGAGCCGCAATCTGGCCGAGGAGGAGCCGGAGCGGCTGCGGGCGCTGATCGACCGCTGGTGGATTGAGGCGGGGCGTCACGGGGTGCTGCCGCTGGATGATCGGCGCGTGGAGCTGTCGCGGCCGATTCGACGCGCGGGCGGACCGCACGAGACTCTGCGCTACCGCTACACGCCGCCGATCGGCTATCTGCCGCACGAGGTCGCGCCGGCGACGGACATGGGCGACTGGACGCTGGAGGCGGCGATTACACGGGTACCGGGCGATGAGGGCGTGATCGCGGCGCGGGGGCGGATTCACGGGGGATTCTCGCTCTACATCCAGGATGATGCGCTGTGCTTCGACTACCACGCCTACGGCGAGGGCGCGCGGATTCGCTCGGAGGCGCGGGTACCGACGGGAGAGTGCGCGGTGGGGGTGACGATGAGCAGTGAAGGGGCTTCGGCGACGGGGCAGGTGACGCTCTCGATCGACGGGGAGGTGGTCGCGGAAGGCGAGGTTCCGCTGGTCGTGGACCGGGTGCTGATCGGTCACGGGGGAATGGAGTTCGGGCGCGACGGCTATTCGCCGGTGAGCGATGCGTATGAGCCGCCGTTCGAGTTCGGGGGGACGATCCACAGCGTGGAGCTGGCGGTGGATCCGTGGACGGAGCCGAGCGCGGCGCAGGAGGCGGCGCGGCATCGCTATCGGGAGCTGATCGCGCGGCAGTGAGCGGAGTGTTCACAACCACCAGAGCTGACCGGCGACGCTTTGGATATGCTGGCGTCGCCGGATGTAGCGGCCTTGGGGAGAATTGTGGAGGCGCGGGATGGCGACGGACAGAGCGAGCGCGACGGGAATTGGGGTGGAAATCGCCCCCGACCTTGAGGGGCGCTTCAACGAGCTCGTTGAGCAGTGGGTGCGGGAGCGTGGCGGCGCATCGATTCGCGTTCACGATCATCCGGCCTACGCGGAGATTCTGGCGATGGGAGAGGCCACGATTCCGCTGATTCTGCGGCATCTGCGCGACCACGGCTGGCACTGGTACCGCCACCTGCGCGAGCTGTCGGGGGAGGATCCGGTTCCGGTGGGGGAGTTTGACCGAGGCCGCAAGCGCGAGCTGTGGCTGGAGTGGGGCGAGGAGCGCGGCTGGCTCTGATGAGCAAGGCGGAGGATCTGGAAGCGCACCTGCCTGGTCTGACAGGCGCCGAGTACGCGATCACCAGCGATGCGTCGGAGCGGTACAACTGCATCGCCTGGGTGGTTGGGGAGTCGCATCGCTGGTGGAGTCCGCTGGCTGAGGACGCCGAGTATTGGCCGTTCGAATATCAGCCGGAAGCGACGATCGCGGTGGTGCAGGCGGCATTGGCAACTGTCGGCTTTGAGGCGTGCGCAGACGGCGAGTTGGAGGATGGGATTGAGAAGGTTGCGTTCTTCGCGGACGAGCGTGGCTTCACTCACGTGGCGCGGCAGCTGCCCAGCGGACGATGGACGAGCAAGTTGGGCAGCGACCGCGATATTGAGCACGATCTGGAGGCGGTGGAAGGATTCGATGAGTCGCCGACGGCATACCGATACGGCCGCGTCGTCGGCTTCATGAGCCGGCGGCGGGCAGCCTCAGGCGGGTAGGCTGTGCGCCTATCGCTCTGGGGAGCAATTGCGGGAGGGCGGCGATGAGCGGGTGCTGTGCGGTGGGGCGGGGGAGCAACGATGGGGAGAGAGAGCGCGTCGCCGTTGCGGGCGGCGGGGACGGGCGGGCGATGGCGGAGATTCCCGCAGGCGTGTTCCTGATGGGGTCGGAGGATGCGATGTCGTATCCGTCGGACGGAGAAGCGCCGGTGCATGAGGTGTCGCTGTCGCCGTTTCGGATCGACGTCTGCGCGGTGACGAATGCGGACTTTGCGGTGTTCGCCACGGAGAGCGGTTATGAGACGGAGGCCGAGCGCTTCGGCTGGTCGTTCGTGTTCGCAGGGCTGCTGCCGGACGATTTCGCGCCGACGCGGGCAGCGGCGGACGCGCCGTGGTGGCGTCAGGTAACGGGCGCGGACTGGCGGCATCCGGAGGGGCCGCAGAGCGGGATTGAGGAGCGCGAGGATCATCCGGTAGTGCATGTCAGCTGGTCGGACGCGGCTGCGTATGCGGCGTGGGCGGGGAAGCGTTTGCCGAGCGAGGCGGAGTGGGAGCGTGCGGCGCGGGGCGGGCTGGAGGGCAAGCAGTTTCCGTGGGGGGATGAGCTGGAGCCGGGCGGAGAGCAGCGGATGAATGTGTGGCAGGGCGAGTTTCCGGTGCGCAACAGCGAGGCGGACGGGTGGTACGGCACGTGTCCGGCGGATGCCTTCACGCCGAACGGTTTCGGACTGCGCAACATGACGGGGAATGTGTGGGAGTGGTGCTTCGACTGGTTCGATGTGTTCGCGCACCAGACGAATGAGCGGCGCGATCCGATGGGGCCGGCGGAGGGGGAGTTGAAGCTGTTGAAGGGCGGATCGTTCCTCTGCCACGAGAGCTACTGCGCGCGCTACCGCCCGGCGGCGCGGATGGGCCTGCCGCCGGACAGCAGCGCAAGCAACATGGGGTTTCGCTGCGCGGCTGCGGTGTAGCGGCGTACGGTCAGGTGGAGCCGCGCAGGCGGGGGTCGAGGATGTCGCGGATGGAGTCGCCGACGAGGTTGAAGCCGAGCACGGCGATGGTCATGGCGACGCCGGGGAAGATGCTGAGGTGGGGGTACTTCCAGAGCGTGCGGGCCTCGGTGAGCATGCGCCCCCAGGAGGGTTCGGGCGGGGGCACGCCGAGGCCGAGGAAGGAGAGCGCGCCCTCAAAGAGGATCGCCGTACCCAACAGCGTCGTCACGTAGATCAGCAGCGGCGGGCCCATGTTGGGCAGGACGTGCCGCCAGAGGATGCGGAAAGGAGATGCGCCGACCACGCGGGCGGACTCGACGTAGCTCTCGGCGAGCGTGGCGAGGGTGCTGGCGCGCACGATGCGCACCATGCTGACGGCGAAGATGATGCCCATGCCCAAGGCGATGGCCTGCCAGCCGCGTCCGATCACCTGCGCGAGCAGGAGCAGCAGCACGAGTCCGGGGAAGGCCAGCATCATGTCGATGATCCGCTGCGAGAGCAGGTCAACGACGCCTTTGGCGTAGGCGGAGACCATGCCGATGACGAGCGCTGCGCCGACGCCGATGGCCATTGCGCCGAGCGCGAGGATCATGGAGAGGCGCGCGCCGGCGATGACCCGGGCAAAGTAGTCGCGACCAAGGCGATCGGTGCCGAACCAGTAGTCGCCGTTCGGGCTGACGAGAATGTCGGCGGAGACGGCGGCGGGGTCCGTAGTGAGCAGCGGGCCGAAGGCGGCGAGGAAGATGATCAGTAGAACGAGGAAGAGGCCGAACGCGCCGAGCGGGTGGTGGCGCAAGAGGCGCAGCATGCGCTGCCGCCAGGGCGCCTGAACCGGCAGGCCGTAGACATCGAATTCGATGCGCTGCTGCGCTTCGGAGACGGAGGACAGAGGATCGCTGCTCATTGGAACCGAATCCTTGGGTCGAACGCGCCGTAGCTGATGTCGACGAGCAGGTTGATGAGCACGAAGGCGGCGCCGAAGATCAGCATCC
Organism: Dehalococcoidia bacterium; assembly: GCA_965243125.1. Classification (GTDB taxonomy): domain Bacteria; phylum Chloroflexota; class Dehalococcoidia; order Bin125; family Bin125; genus CATQGW01. The sequence continues at coordinate 389,444 of OZ251529.1, forward strand.
AGACCTGCACGACGGGCAGGTCGTTGGTGAGCAGGGACTGGATCAGGTAACGGCCCATGCCGGGGATGGCGAAGACCTGCTCGACGATCACCGCTCCGGCGACGCCGGTGGCGACGACCAGGCCGATCAGGGTGATCAGCGGGATCATGGTGTTGCGCAGGGCGTGGCGGACGACGACGACACGGCCGGCCAGACCTTTGGCGTAGGCGGTGCGGACGTAATCCTGGCGGAGCACCTCCAGCATTTCGGAGCGGGCGACGCGGCCGAGCACGGCCGCGCCGGCGAGGGCGGCGACGACGGCGGGCACGATCATCTGAATCAGGTTGGTGCCGGGGTTATCCCAGAGCTGCTCATAGGGCAGCGGCGGGGCGTAGCCCCAGAGCACGAGCGGGATCACCACGACGAGGGTGGCGAGCCAGAAGTTGGGCACGGCGAGGAAGAGGATGGTGACGAAGCGGATGGCGTAATCGTCGGGCCGGTTTTGGCGCACGGCCGACCAAACCCCCGTTCCAATCCCGAGCGGGATGTAGATCAGCATGGTCAGCACGAGCAGCTCGACGGTGACCGGCATGCGCCTGCCGAAGTTGTCGGCGATCGATTCCTTGGTCAGCCAGGAGGTGCCGAGGTCGCCGCTGAAGACCTGTCCGATCCAGCGGAAGTACTGGATGTGGACGGGCTTATCAAGGCCGAAGTGGGCTTCGAGCTTGGCGCGGTCGTCGGCGTCGGCGGTGCCGGGGAAGCCAGCCGAGAGGCGGGCGTCGATCACAGAGCCGGGCACCAAGCGGATCAGGCCGAAGACAAGGATCGAGAGCAGGATCACGGTGACCGGCAGCAAGAGCAGGCGACGGACGATGTAGGCTCGCATCGGCGTCGGCGCTTTCGCTCGTTGGCAGGTCGGCGGTCAGGCAGTGGAGGGGCGACAGCCCGGCGGGCGGCGGTCAGGCCGCGCCGTCGGGGATTTCGTCGAACCACATACCCCAGAGGATGGCGTTGCTGGCGGTGGGGCCGGGGGTGGGGCGGAAGCCTTTCAGGTAGGAGCGGAAGGAGACGACGGTGTTGCTCCAGGACCAGTAGAGGCGGGGGTTCCACTCGTCGAGCAGGCGGTCCTGCGCTTCGTCGTAGATCGCCTTGCGCTCCTCGACATCGAAGATGGAGCGGCCCTTTTCGACCAAGGCGTCGAATTCGGGGTTGGAGAAGTTGCCGTAGTTCTGACCGCCGGTAGTGTGCAGGTCGTTGTAGAGCAGGTCGGGGTCGGACGCGCCCTGCTGGCCGAGCATGACCATCGAGAACTCACGGTTCTGGCGGGCAGCGAGCGCGTCGGCGGTACTCAGCTCGTTGATCCCGACATCAAAGCCGACTTCGGCGAGGTTTTGCTGGAGCACCTGGGCGTAGTCGGAGGCGTTGGGCGACCAGATTTCCATGGGCGGGATGTTGTCGAGGTCGGCGCCGCTGGCGGCCAGCAGCCGGCGCGACTCGGTCAGGTCTTCCTGGCGGAGATCGCCGGAGCGGTAGCCGGGCAGCTGGCGCAGCTCGTCTTCGGTGCGTCCGTAGGGGGCGATCGCGACGGCGATCGGGCCGCCGATCACGAGCGCGCCGAGCGAGAGGGCGATCAGTTGCTCGCGGTCGGCGGCGAGGTGGACGGCAGTGCGGACGCGCGGGTCGGTATAGGGCTCGACCTCGCAGTGGATGTGCGTGGCCATTCCATAGGTGACCGGATTCTGGACCGCGGTGATCTGGTCCTCGCCCAGCTCGCCTATCGCCCCGTCGAGGTCTTCCTGCGAGCCGGTCCACTGGTAGTCGAGGAAGTCCAGCTGTCCGTCGACAAAGGCGGCGATCCGCAGCGCGTCATCGCTGATCCCGATCCCGCGGTATCCGTCGAAGTAGGGCTGGCCTTCCTTGTAGTAGTTGGGGTTGCGCTCGAGTTGCAGTTCGACCTCCGACTCGCGCGAGACGCCCATCATGCCGCCGGTGCCGATCTGCGCCTCGAAATCGGTGGAGAGCGCGGCGTCGCCGAAGGCGTCCACCGCGTCGCGCGAGACCATCAGCATGTTGTCTTCGGCGATCGCCTTGAGGATCGGCGAGAACACCTCGCCGGCCTGGACGCGCATCGTGAGTTCGTCGCTCGCCTCGAACCGGTCGATCAACGAGAAGCGGTCTTTGAAGACGAATTCGGGGTTGTCGAAGCCGAAGCGCTCGAGGCCGAAGACGGCGTCTTCGGCGGTGAACTGGCGGCCATCCAGGGGCGGCTTGTCGTGCCAGAAGACGTTGGGCTTGATCGTGTAGACGAAGTTGAGTTCGTCGACGACCTCGGGCAGTTCGGCCATGCCGCCGGTGATCACGAAGCCTTCGTCGAGGTAGTTGAGCCAGTCGTAGATCTGGTGGATGCCGGCGTAGGTGCCGCCGTGGATGGCGATGGCGGGGTCGAAGATGCCGCCGTCGGACATGACGATGCGGACATTGCCGCCGTATTTGGGCTGGCCGGGGGCGGCGGTCTGGGCGACGGCGGCCTGCTGCTGTTGGGGGTCTTCCTGCTGCTGCGCGACATCCGCCTGCTGGTCAGCCTGCTGCTCGGGTTGGGTCGTGGCGGCGGCCGGCTGAGCGTCGTCGTCATCGTCGTCGCCGCAGCCGACCAGGGCGAGCCCGGCTGCGCCGACGCCGGCGCGGGCGCTGGCCTGGAGCAGGGATCGGCGGCTCATCCGATTGCGGCGCATGCGCTGCCAGTAGTTGCGTTCGCTCATTGGTCGTTCCTCTCGACTCGCTTCGACTCGCTGGGGCGGGCGGTTCGGATCAGGCCGGCTTGTCCTCGAACCAGCAGGCGTTCATGACCTGGTGGGTGTGGGTGATGCCGGGGGTGGGGCGGAAGCCCTTGAGCCAGGGGCGGTGTCCGACGGTAGGCAGGCTCCAGTGCCACCAGAGGCGGGGGTTCTCGTTTTCGAGCAGCTTGCTCTGGACTTCGTCGTAGATGGCCTTGCGCTCTTCGACGTCGTAGATGGAGCGGCCTCGCTCGAACAGCGCGTCGAACTCGGGGTTGGAGTATTCGCCGTAGTTCTGGCCGCCGGTGGTGTGCAGGTCGTTGTAGAGCAGGTCGGGGTCGGCGGCGGCCTGCTGGCCGAGGGTGATCATCGAGAACTCTTTGTTCTGCCGCGCGGCGAGAGAGTCGGCGGTGTTGAGCTCGCGGATGCCGACCTTGAAGTCGATCTCGGAGAAGTTCTGCTGGAGCAGCTGCCCGTAGTCGGAGGCGAAGTCGCCCCAGACTTCCATGGGCGGGACATTGTCGGGGTCGTAGCCGCTGGCTTCGAGCAGCCGGCGGCCTTCGGCGAGGTCTTCCTCGCGGGCGTCGCCGGAGCGGTAGCCGGGCAGCTGTTCGAGCTGGGAGAGGCCCCAACCGTAGGGCGCGATGGTTTCGGCGATCGGCCCGCCGATCACGGCGGCGCCGAGCGCGATGGCGTTGAGCGCGGGGCGGTTGGTGGCGAGGTGCAGCGCGGTGCGGACGCGCGGGTCGGTGTAGGGCTCGACCTTGCAGTGGATGTGGGTGGCGAGGCCGAAGGCGACGGGGTTGGGCACGGCGACGACGGAGTCGGGCCCGGCCTCGGCGATGACGGTCTCGATTTCCTGGAGTTCGCCGTACCACTGGAGCCAGACGAAATCGAGTTCGCCGGCGACGTACTGGGCGACGCGCAGGGCGTTGTCGGGGAGCCAGTAGATGTTGTAGCCGTCGAAGTAGGGCTGCCGGCCGCCGCCGGGCGCGGCGCGGTAGTAGTTGGGGTTGCGCACCAGCCTGGTCTGCACATCGGGCTCGCGGGACTCGAGCATCATCGAGCCGGTGCCGATCGCGATCTCGTGGTTGCTGGAGAGCTCGGCGTCGCCGAACTGGTCGACGACGTCGCGGGAGACCATCAGCGCGCCGGATTCGGCCATGGCGGTGAGCAGGGGAGAGAACGGCTCGGAGGCTTCGACATGCATGGTGAGTTCGTCGACGGCCTCGAAGCGCTGCACGCGGGCGTAGCGGTCCTTGTAGACGAACTCGGGGTTGTCCTGTCCGAAGCGGGTGTAGCCGAAGACGGCGTCCTCGGCGGTGAACTGGCGGCCGTTGAGGGGCGGCTTGTCCTGCCAGTGGACGTCGGGTTTGATGTTGTAGACGAAGTTGAGTTGGTCGATCACTTCGGGCAGTTCGGCCATGGCGTCGGTCAGGACATTGCCTTCGTCGAGGTAGTTGACGAAGTCGTAGACCTGGAAGATGGAGGCGTCGGTGCCGCCGTGGATGGTGATGGCGGGGTCGAAGAGGCCGCCGTCGTCGCCGGCGACATCGACGAAGCCGCCGTATTGCGGGCCGCCGGCCGGCTGCTGGGCCGCGGCGGCGGTCTGCTGCTGTTGGGGGTCTTCCTGCTGCTGGACGGTCTGCGCCTGTTGGTCGGCCTGCTGCTCAGGTTGGGTCTGGGCGGCGGCCGGCTGGGCGTCGTCGTCATCGTCGTCGCCGCAGCCGACGAGGGCGAGGCCGGCTGCGCCGACACCGGCGCGTGCGCTGGCGCGGAGCAGGGATCGGCGGCTCATCCGGTTGCGGCGCATGCGCTGCCAGTAGTTGCGTTCGCTCATGGTGGTTCCTTTCGCGATCCAGAGGGCGCTGTGAAGCGCAAGGGATCGTTCGGATAGCGCGCAATATCGCGTCCTGCGAAAGGATTGTCAAGCGCCTTGACCGCAGCGGGGCGGATTGCCGAGCCTGTTCGGCGGTGTTCGGATTTGTTCGGGTGTGTTCAGGGGTGTTCGGCTGGGTTCGGCGTGGTCAGCCGTTGATGTCAGTCGTTGATCAGGCCCTGGTTGCGGAGCGAAAGCCAGGGGCGATCGCCGCCGCCGATGATGATGTGGTCGATCAGCTCGATATCCATCAGCTTGGCCGACTTGGCGAGCGCATCGGTCGTCTGGCGGTCGGCGCGGGAAGGTGTGGGGTCGCCCGAGGGGTGGTTGTGGACCATGAGCATGGAGACGCCCTTGCGAACGATCACTTCCTGGAGGATTTCGGCGACGCGGACATTTGCGCCGTGCGCGGTGCCGCGGTAGAGCGTGACGGGCGCGGCGACAAGGCGGTGCTGGCGGTTGAGCACGAGGACGCGGACTTCTTCGTGGGAGAGCGCGGCGAGCTCGGGGCCGCAGAGCTCCCAGACATCCTCGGGGCGGATGATGGCGGCGCTCTGGCGGTCGTCGCGGGCGGCGCGCCAGCCGAGCGCGACGGCGGCGAGGATGCGGGTGACGGTCGCCTGGCCGAGGCCGCGCTCGTCGAGCAGCTCTTCGGGGTGGGCGCGGAGCAGGCCGGCGAGCCCGTAGCGCCGGAGGAGCGATTGGGAGAGTTCGATCACGTCGCGACCCTGGATGCCGGAGCCGATCAGGATTTGCAGCAGTTCATCATCGCGGAGCGCTTCATGTCCGAGGCGGAGCAGGCGCTCGCGGGGGCGCTGGTCGAGCGGCAATTCCTGGACGCTGCGCGGCTGCGCGGGAGCGGCGCGATCGGGGTACTCGGGCGCAGGGTGGTCGGGCGCGGTCATCGGTCCTCATGACGGCCGGGAGAGCGATCGGGGCGGGAGTCGGCGCGCCGGCCGAATTCGGGGAGGTCCACGGCTTCGACCGGTTCGGGCTGGGGCTCTTCCATGCGCTCGAGGCGTCGGCGCAGGGAGCGTTGTTCCGCCTCGTCCTCGGCGTCCTGCGCTTCGGCGGGGCGCTCGTTCTCGCCGAGCGGCCGCCAGGCGACGAGCGCGTTGGTGTGCGGGTAGTGCTCGAGCCAGACCCAGCCTTCGCTGTCGGGCATTTCCTGGTAGATGTCGGGACGGACGCGGAAGACGCGCTTGTCGCCGATGGCGTCGACCAGGACGTAGTGGGCGCGGAAGAAGAAGAGGAAGTCGGACTTGCGCCACTTGCGGACGATCTGGGCGGTGGACTCCATCGGGGAGGCGAACCAGTCGCGCCAGGCGCTGAGCGCGGAAAAGCCGGAGAGCAGGCCGATCAGCGCGAGCAGGGAGAAGCCGAACCAGGCCCCGCCGTTGTCGTCGATCGCCTCAAACAGGAGGTAGAGGGCCAGCGCGGTGCAGACGCCGAAGACGGGCGTCCAGATCAGCATGCCCCGGATCACGCCGCGGCGGGCGCGTTGCGGGTCGGGGGCCTGCGAGCCGCGCAGTTCGCTACGGTGCGTCATCGTTGAGCGCCTCCCAGATGGGGATCCAGATCTGCGCGCCGGCGGGCAGGATCGATCCATCGCCGAGTTCGGGGTTGAAGAGCAGCAGGTCCTGGAGGTCCACGCCGCGCAGGGCGGCGATCAGGATCAGGGTTTCGCCGCGCTGCACGAGGTAGCGCTCGAAGGCGTGGGGTTGGAGCGGCGCCGGCGGATCGGGGCGGCCGGGGATGATGCCGCTCTGCGCGGGCCATTTGGCGGACGCAGGCTTGGCGGACGGCTGCGGGGCCGGGGCGGCGGCCGGCTCGGCGGCGGCGGACTGCGAAGCGGGTGCGGCGATGGGGGCAGGGGAAGGGGCCGGCTCGGCGGCGGCTGTCGGGGCGATCGGAGCGGGGGCTGCGGGGGAGGTTTCGCGGAGAGCCCAAACGAGGACGACGATCAGCGTGAGGCCGCCGACGAGGGCGATGCGCCAGAGCCAGTTGAGTTCCGCGCCGCCGGCGGGCGGTGCGGAATCGGCTTGAGCGGCCATCGTTCCCCCTTGCGAAGCAGCGTGCGCGGTTTCAGGGGTTCAGGGTAGCTGAGCGTGGAGGGATTGGGGGCCGATTTTGGAACGGCGCTCGGGACGCTGGCGCGGCCGACCTCCCAATCCGCTGCGCGGACAGTCCCCCGCGTAAGAGGGCGATTCCCAAGCCCTCTGAGTAGGGGGTTCGATCTGGAGCGGGGTCAGGTGAGTTCGACGGTGGCGCCGGCCTCTTCGAGAGTGGCCTTCATCGCCTCGGCGTCTTCCTTGGCGAGCGCTTCGCGCACCGTCTGGGGGACGCCCTCGACGAAGTCCTTGGCCTCTTTCAGGCCAAGGTCGGTCACGGCGCGGACGGCCTTGATCACGTTGATCTTGTTGTCGCCGAAGTCCTTGAGGACGACGTCGAACTCGGTCTGCTCTTCCTCGGCGGCGGCCGCGCCGGGGTCGGCGGCGACCGCGGCGACGGCGACCGGGGCGGCGGCGGTGACGCCGAACTCCTCCTCGATCTTCTTGACGAGGTCGCGCGCTTCGAGGATGGTCATCGCGCTGATCAGTTCGAACGCTTCGTCGACTTTCGACATGGGTAGGCTCCTTCGGCTCCGTTGGTTGTGCGGGGTTGGCGTGGGTCAGGCGCTTTCGGCCTGCTGCTGTTGCTCCAATTGGTCGGCTCGGGCGTCGATCAGGGCGGCCACATCGCGGAAGACCGCGCTGAGCGCGCCGGCCAGACCGGCGACGGGGTTGTTGAGACCGCCCGCGACTTTGGCCATCAGCTCGGGGCGGGAGGGGATCTCGGCCAGTTCGGCGGCGACGGCGCCTTCGGCGAATTCACCCTCAAAGAAGACGCCGTGGATGGGAATCTCGCGGTTGGTGGAGCGAGTGTAGGCGCGCAGGGCGCGGGGAGCGTCGGTCAAATCGCCGTAGCCGAGTAGCAGGGCGGTGGCTTCGTTGGCGACGCGGGCGGCATCGGGCACGCCGGCGTTTTCGGCGGCGCGCTTGAAGAGCGTGTTTTTGATCACCCGCAGCTCGGTGTCGGGCGCTTCGGCGCGGATCGCGCGGCGCATCGCCTGCATGTCGCCGACGCTGAGCCCGCGGTAGTCAAGTCCGATGGCGACGCTGGCGCGGCGCAGCCGCTCTTCAAGCAGCGCGACCTGTTCAACTTTGCGCTCGGTAGCCATGGGCTGCGTTCCCGTCCGGTGTGCGCGTCCGAGTGGTGCGGACCGCGTCGCGCACAGCGCCCGGTGCGGGCGGGCGGCGGACGGGGGGTCGGCGCCTGCGCCGGGCTTACGGCGCTGGCGCGCCTCCGGCGGTCTCGGGCGGCTGTCTGCTGATCGGCGTTCCGGTCAGTTGGTCAGTCGGCTTTCAGTTCCAGCGTACTCTGTTGTTCCAGCTTCACGCCAGGCCCCATGGAGGGGGCGAGGTTGAGGCTGCGAATGTAAGCCCCCTTTGCGCCGGAGGGCTTGGCTTTGACGATCTCGCCGACGAGCGTGGCGAGGTTGTCGAGCAGTTGCTCGTCGGGAAAGCTGGCCTTGCCGATCGGGGCGTGGACGGAGGCTTCGCGGTCGGTGCGGAATTCGACGCGCCCGCCCTTGGCCTCGCCGACGGCCTGGGCGATGTTGGCGCCCTCGACAACGGTGCCGGAGCGGGGATTGGGCATCAGCCCGCGGGGACCGAGCACGCGGCCGAGGCGGCCGACTTTGCCCATCAGTTCGCGCTGGGCGATCGCGACATCGAAGTCGGTGAAGCCGTCGTTCTGGACGCGGTTGATCAGGTCATCGGCGCCGACGACTTCGGCGCCGGCCTCTTCGGCGCTGCGCGCGGCTTCGCCTTCGGCGAAGACGGCGACGCGGACGACTTTGCCGAGCCCGTGCGGCAGACGCGCCGCGCCGCGCAGCTGCTGATCGGCGTGGCGGGTGTCGAGCCCGGTGCGGATGTGGAGTTCGACGGTCTCATCGAATTTGGCGGTGGCGAGCTTCTTGACGATCGCGACCGCTTCGGAGGGTGGGTAGTGCGCGGCGCTGTCGTAGACGCCTTCGAGCGCGCGGTAGCGCTTGCCGCGTTTGGGCATGATCAGTCGCTCACTTCCACGCCCATGCTACGGGCGGTGCCGGCGACCATCAGCATGGCCGCTTCGATGTCGTTGGCGTTGAGGTCGGGCATCTTTTTTTCGGCGATGTCGCGGAGCTGGTCGCGAGAGATCGAGCCGGCCACTTCGCGGCGCGGCTCCGACGCGCCTTTGTCGAGGCCGGCGGCGCGGCGGATCAGGTCGGAGGCGGGCGGCGTCTTCAGCTCGAAGCTGAACGAGCGGTCCTCGAAGATCGTGATCTGCGCGGGGGTGATTTCGCCGGCGTTGTTGGCCGTGCGCTCGTTGTAGGACTTGACGAAGTCCATGATGCTGACGCCGTGCTGGCCGAGCGCGGGGCCGACCGGCGGCGCGGGGCTGGCCCGCCCGCCCTCGAGTTGCAATGTCAGAACTGCCCGCACGCGCTTGGCCATGCCGCACGCTTCCCTTCGCTGTGAGTCGTTGGCGCTCGCTGCTTGCGTTTACTGCTTTTCGACCTGGTCGAAATCGAGTTCGACGGGGGTTTCGCGCCCGAACATGGAGATCAGCACGCGAACCTTGCCTTTTTCGATGTTGATCTGGTCAACCTGGGCGATGAAGTCCTGGAAGGGACCGTCGGTGACGCGGACGCTGTCGTCGATCGCGAAGCCGACGCGGACGCGCGGCTCCTCCACCTGGGTCTGGCCGATGATCGCGGCGACTTCCTGGGGCGGGAGCGGCCGCGCTTCGTCTTCGCTGCCGACGAAGCCGGTGACGCCGGGTGTGTTTTTGACGACATGCCAGCTGTCGTCGGCGAGCCGTCCGCTGCCGGGATCGACGCGGATCTGGACGAGCACGTAGCCGGGCAGCAGTTTGCGCTCAACCTCGCGGCGCTTGCCGCCGCGGATTTCGACTTCCTGCTGGGTGGGGACGAGCACGTAGCGCTTGTCGTCGTCGCGCTCGGCGCTGGGGTTGAGCGCGACGAACTCGTGCTGCATATCCATGAAGCGGATGCGCTTGTCGAGGTCTTCGCGGACGCGGTTTTCGTGCCCGGTGTAGGTGTTGACGGCGAACCAGGCCGCGCCTTCACGCTGGACGGAGGCGGCGCTGGGGGCGGCGTCTTCTTCGTCGTCCTCGGCGGGATCTTCGGTGAGGAAGGCGGCGACGGGGGTTTCCTCGACTTCGACGGGCTGGTCGAGGCCGAGTTCGGCGACGGCCTGGACGACATTGGCGTCGGGATCGACGGGCGCTTCGTCCTCATCGCGCTCGATGCCGAGGTTGCGGGCGAGCTCCAGCACTTCCTGCAGCTCGCGTTCGGCGCTGGTCAGGGGGCGCGGGGCGGGCTCTGCCATTTCGGTCTCCGCTGAGATGGGTTCGGGGGGCGATTGCGGCGGCATGCGGGTCAGGGGAGCAGGGCGTTTTCGACGACGCGGTTGAGCCCGAAGTCGATCGCGCCGAGGAAGATGCCGATCGCGATCGCGACGACGAGCACGACCACGGTAAGGTTGGCGGTCTCCTGGCGGGAGGGCCAGACGACCTTGCGGAGTTCGTCGATAATGCCCATCACGGCGCGGGGATGGGTGATGCGGTAGAGCAGGCCGCGCACGCGCGGGGTGTCTTCGGTGGTGGGCGCCTGAGACTGAATCTGGCGGCGCGGGCGAGCGGGCATCCCGGAGAGGGCGGCCGCCTGGGCCGCGCCGTCGGCGGCGGCCTGGACGTTGAGGTCGTCGCCGGCCGCAGGCTCAGGGTCCGACGCGCCGGGGCGGTTGGCGGAGCTGCGCGACGGGCGCGGAGTGAGCGGGGCGGCGGCGCGCTGCGCCGAACCGCGCTGGCGGCGGCGGCCGCGACGGCGGGAGTTGTTGTTGCGCGCCACGCTGCACGATCCTCTCTCTACGGCTTGCCGGCCCGGCGTGGAGGCCCTGGCTGCGCCGCTGCTGCGCCGAGGGCGCTCTTTAGCGGGTCTCGCGGAAGGTCTGCCGCACGCGGCAGCGGGGGCAGTATTTGGTCAGCTCGAGCCGGTCCGTATCGTTGCGGCGGTTTTTCGTCGTGTGATACGTGTGCGACTGGCACTCGCGGCAGCGCAGCGAGATGAAGATTCGGTCGCCCTTCGCCATCGCGGCCCTCTCAATCGGGGGCGCGGCCCGCCGGTCGCGGGCCGCTGGTCGCTCTCATCATCGCAGCTTACGGCGTTCGGCGCTGTTATGTGCGCCGCGGTTGTCCACAACCGGCGGCTTCCGACCGGGCCGCTGCGCGGGTTGCGGAGCTATTCGAGGATTTTGGTGACGGCGCCGGCGCCGACGGTGCGTCCGCCCTCGCGGATGGCGAAGCGCAGGCCTTCTTCCATGGCGATTGGGTGGATCAGGCGCACGGTCATCTGCACGTTGTCGCCCGGCAGGGCCATCTCGAGGCCTTCGGGCAGGCCGATCTCGCCGGTCACGTCGGTGGTGCGGATGTAGAACTGCGGGCGGTAGCCCTGGAAGAAGGGGGTGTGGCGCCCGCCCTCGTCCTTGCTGAGGATGTAGACCTCCGCCTCGAAGGCGGTGTGCGGCGTGATGCTGCCGGGCGCCGCCAAGACCTGGCCGCGCTCGATCTCGTCCCGATCGAGGCCGCGCAAGAGGCAGCCCACGTTGTCGCCGGCCTCGCCGGTGGGCAGCGTCTTCTTGAACATCTCGACGCCGGTCACGACGGTCTTGCGGGTGTCTTTGACGCCCACGATCTCGATCTCCTCGCCGCTGTTGACCACGCCGCGCTCGATCCGCCCGGTGGCGACGGTGCCGCGGCCCTTGATCCCGAAGACGTCCTCGACCGGCATCAGGAAGGGCTGCTCGACCGGACGCGGCGGGGTCGGCACGTAGTCGTCCACGGCCGCCATCAACTCGCTGATGCTGCCGTACTCCTGGGCGGACGGGTCCGCCGACTCGCTCTCCAGGGCGGCCAGCGCGGAGCCGCGGATCACGGGGATGTCGTCGCCGGGGAACTCGTACTGGCTGAGCAGTTCGCGGACTTCCAGTTCGACCAGTTCGAGCAGTTCTTCGTCGTCCATCTGGTCGACCTTGTTGAGGTAGACGACCATCCGCGGCACGCCGACCTGGCGGGCCAGCAGGATGTGCTCGCGGGTCTGGGGCATCGGGCCGTCGGGCGCGGCCACGACCAGGATCGCGCCGTCCATCTGGGCCGCGCCGGTGATCATGTTCTTGATGTAGTCGGCGTGGCCCGGCGCGTCGATGTGCGCGTAGTGGCGGGCTTCGGTCTCGTATTCGACGTGGGCGATCGCGATCGTGATGCCGCGCGCGCGCTCCTCGGGCGCGTTGTCAATCGAGTCGAAGCTGCTGAACGAAACCGACTCGTTGGCCAGCGAGAGATACTTGGTGATCGCCGCCGTCAGGGTCGTCTTGCCGTGATCGACGTGGCCGATCGTGCCCACGTTGACGTGCGGCTTCGTCCGCTCGTACACCTGTCGCGCCATCTGCCTGCTCCTTTCGGCCGCCGCAGTGGGGCGGCAGTGGAGCCCGCATCCAGATTTGAACTGGAGACCTCGTTCTTACCAAGAACGCGCTCTACCGACTGAGCTATGCGGGCGTGGTTCCTCCGTGTGGTTGGGCTGCTCCGATTGCGAATGCGGCGCAGCGCGGCTGCGCTGCGGGATTGTGCGTGGTGCTGGGGGCAGGATTCGAACCTGCGTAGCCTTTCGGCGCCGGTTTTACAGACCGGTGGTATTAGCCACTCACCCACCCCAGCAGGGTTTCGGCGGGGGCGCTGGAGCCCAAGGGGGGATTCGAACCCCCAACCTGCCGATTACAAATCGGCTGCGCTGCCGGTTGCGCCACCTGGGCCGGTTCCTGCGACGCGGACGCCGCGCGGGTCGGGCCACGTATTCGGGGAGCCGAGCCTTGCAATCAGCATACATCGCAGACGGGCGGCGGCGGAACACGGAATTCAACATAGGATACAGAGCGGATGCGAGGCGGGGGCGGGGCGGGTGCGGAGCGGAGGCAGCCGCGCGAGGGAGCGGGAGTGAGCGGCCACTTTGGTAGCCTGCTGCGAGCCGGATAGCGGAATCGAAGCCGTTGGATCTTCGGGAAGTGAGCGAGCGTGATGACCAGATTGCGATTCCCGGGCCGCTGGGTCGCGGCGGCCGCAGCGCTGGCGGTCTTGGCGCTGGTTGGGGCGGCGCTCGCCGCGACGCTAATCGGCGCGCCCGCGGCGTCGGCCGAAGGACCGAACGACCACGATCTGCCCGTGCTGCCGGACCTGCCGGTGCTCTCGATGCGCGGTACCGGCGAGCTGCACGCAGACGGCATCCACTTGGTCCACAGCGGCGGCACGGAGGGCTACATCACCGCCCACGACAGGCTGCTGGTCAACGACGACGACGGTCGGTTCGAGATTCGCGCGCATCTGATCGGCGAGGATGGGGCGGACCCAACGCTGCATGTGCATGAGGTCGGGGGCGAGGTGATCTACAGCTACGACCTGCTGGTGTCGTGTCCGCACGCGGACGTCTGCCGGCTGGTCAGCGATGTCTACGTGGAGTTCGAGGGCGGCGGGGAGTGGGAGGTCGCGCTCGAGTACGGCTCCGGCAAGCTGCATGAGTGGCAGCTGGAGGTGTACCGCGAGGGCGCGATGCTGGGCAATCTGGACCTGCCGCCGTTCCCGGCCCCGCCGGCGTTGGCGATGCGCGGCGACGGCTCGTTGCTGGCCGACGGGATCCACCTGATCCCGCTGCGCATCAGCGAGCAGGCCGCGACGAACGACGACGGCGAGCTGATCGTCGGCGACGACGACGGGGAGTTCGAGGTGCGGGCCTACTTCGTCGCGCCCGACGGCAGCGAAGCGACGCTACATGTCTACGACGCGGCCGACCAGCAGCTGCGCTACGAGTACGACATGATCGTGGCCTGCCCGACGCAGCCGCTCTGTCGGGTGGCGACCGACCTGGTGCTGCATCTGGGCGGCGGCGGGACCTGGAACGTCGACCTGGAGCACATCGAGGGCGTCATCCAGGACTGGCAGCTCGAGGTCTACCGCACGCCGCTGGCGTCGCTGCCGACGACCGGCACGGGCGGACTGCTGGAGACCGAGCGCGACGGCAGCGCCGCCACCGCGGGCCTGATCGCCGGCGTTGCGATGATCGTCATCGCGGCGGGGCTGCTGGCGGCGAGGGTTCGGCGGTGCGCGAACTGAGGGTAGCGCGAGTTTGCGTCATTCTTTGACGTAAACTCGCGCGGCCTGTACCCTGCGACGCGAGCGTCGCCGGGCGATGCGATCAGGATGAGGAGTGGTGCAGTATGGCGACGATGGTGCGAATTGCGGCGGCAGTGCTGCTGACGCTGGCGGTCGGCGGAATGCTGAGCGCGAACGACGCGCGGGCGCAGCAGAGTGTCTGCCTGAACCTGGCGCCGGGCACGTATGAGCTGGAAGCTCCCTCGCAGGAGCGCGAGGGCAACGTGGTCTTCCGGGTGGTGATCGGCGAGGGCGGAGAGATCGTGGAGTTCTACGAGCCCGGCGGAGTGGAGATCGGAGCCGCGGCGGGCATCGGCATCTTCATGAGCGGCGAGTATCAGCTGCCGGAGGGCGTGGCGCTGGCGGCCTGCCCGTACACCGGCGACGATTCGATGTCGGACGACGCTTCGATGTCGGAGGACGACGAGGACTCGCTGGAGTCGGAATCATCCGCGGGCGGTGAGGAGCAAGCCAGTCCGCCGGCGGAGGCGGGCGCGGCGCAGGCGGGCCCCGCGCTCTGCGTGAACCTCAGCCCGGGCACGCACACGCTCGATGTGACGGCGTTCGGGATTGCGATGTCGGTCACGGCGCAGATTGGGCCGGGCGGCGAGGTGATCATGGTCGACGCGGGCGATTTCGGGGTGCATCCCGGCGCTGCGGTGGCGGGGATGATCGGCACCTCGATCGTGCTGCCGCCGGAAGTGCAGGTGACGCCGTGCGCCGCCGGCTTCGGCGCGACGGGCACGGGCGGCCTGCTGGACCGGGGCTTGGGCGCGCAGGAGGTCGGCCTGGTCGCGCTGGCGGCGCTGGGCGTCTCGCTGCTTTCGCTGCTGACGCTGCTCGCGCGGCGGCGGAGCCGGGGCCTCGCGTAGTCCCGTCCGCGCTCCGCTTGCGGAAGTCGAATCGCTCTTTGTACCGTGATACGCGCGGAGCGTATGGGGCGTATCCGGTGAACGAGGAGTATCGCAATGGTCCGCATCCTTGAGCAGGGCCGGAGCCGCGTCGCGCTGTTGGCGCTGGCGGCACTCGGCGCGCTCGCCGCGCTGGCGCTGGCGGGCGCGCTGAGCGACGGGCGGGCGGACGCGCAGACACCCACCGACAGCCAAATCAGCTACAGCGCGATCAGCGCCGGCGGATATCACACCTGCGCCTTGCTGGCCGAGACGCTGCGCGACGGCAACGGCGCGGTCATCGCCGAGGAGGGCGCGATCCGCTGTTGGGGCTGGGGCGCATACGGCCGCCTGCTCGCTCCGACGGGCAGCTACAGCAGGATCAGCGCCGGCGAGCGGTTCAGCTGCGCGATCAACAGCGACACGAATGCGGTGGTGTGCTGGGGCAGCACGACAACGGTGGGAAGCCCGCCGGCCGGCACCTTCGACGAGATCAGCGCCGGCCGCTTTCACGCCTGCGGGCTGCGCCAGAACCTGGTGATTCAGTGCTGGGGGCTGAACGACGACGGCCAGAGCAACGACCCGACGGGGGTGTTCATTGAGGTCGGCGCGGGCGCGCAGCACTCGTGCGGGCTGCGCACCACCGGCGAGATCGTCTGTTGGGGGGCGAACTGGGCCGGGCAGAGCAGCCCTCCCGCAGGGTCCGAATTCACCTCGCTGAGCGTGGGCCCGGACTTCAACTGCGCGCGGCGCTCGGACGGCCGGGTGCTCTGCTGGGGGAAGAATTCCCGGAAGCAGATCGGGGCGCCGTCGGTGACGTTTACGACGGTAGCCGTGGGCGGAGAGCACTCCTGCGGGCTGCGCAGCGGGGACAGTGAGGGCTGGGCGGTCTGTTGGGGCGGCAACCCGGCCTACGGCGCAGCGCGGCCGCCGGACGGCGTGTTCACGGCGATCAGCGGCGGCACGCACCACGCCTGTGGGCTGCGCAGCAGCGGCGCGGCGACCTGCTGGGGATCCGACCAACTCGGTCAAAGCTCCCCACCGTCGCGGCCCTCGCAGTAGGGGCGGACATCCCCCTCTCCGTCATCCCCGCGTCGCCCCCACACCGTCATACCGCCGCTACCTCTACTCCGTCAGACCCACGCCACCCTCACTCCGTCATACCCACGCCCCTCCACCGTCATACCCGCGCTTGCCGCGGGTATCTCGCCGTGACCAGCACTGAACCCCGCTAGCCTGCCAACCATGTCGCGCAAGCCCTGGTCTACACCTTGGCCGGCCGACCGCGCGGAGCGATCTACACCGCCGCCACCTCCGACCTCCCGCGCCGCGTCTGGCAGATCAAACGCTGGAGCAAGGCGCACCAGCGCGGGTTGATTGATCGATTCAATCCTGAGTGGCGGGACCGCTACGGCGATTTGGCGTGAGGTCTGGGAGGTCGGAAGCGGCGTGGGCACCGCTCACGTCGAGATACCCGCGGCAAGCGCGGGTATGACGGTGGAGGTGGCGTCGGTGTGACGGAGTGGAGAGAGGGGCGGGTCTGACGGAGTAGAGGGCGGGTGTGGCGGTGAGGCGGCGCGGGTGTGGCGGAAGTGTGGACAGGCCCTAGAAGCGCAGGGCGCTTTCGACCAGGGATTCCGCTTGGGGCGGGGACTCTTCGGCAGCTTCGAGTTGAGGTTCGGCGCGGCGCCAGCGAGTGCTCTCGCGGCTGTCTTCGAGGGTGATGCCGAGATCGGCGAGACGATCGCGGACCTGGTCGGCCAGCTCGAACTGGCGGGCGGCGCGCAGCGCGGAGCGAACCTCAACGAGCAGGTCCACAAACGGCGCAGCGTCCTCCGCGCCGGCCGCGGTTTCGGCGAACCCGAGGCCGAGCACGCCGCCCAACTCGAGCAGAGCGTCGCGGGCCGCGCCGGCGGGTTGTTCGGCGGCGCGGGCGCGGTTGACGGCGCGGGCGAGCTCGAAGAGCACCGCGAGCGCCTGGGGCGTGTTGAGGTCGTCTTCGAGCGCCTCGATAAATGCGGCGCGCGACGGCGCCGGGTCGATCTCGCCGTCGCCGTCGGGCAGCGGGAGCGTGGCGGCGAGACGCAGGCGCTCCGCGCCGCGCGCGGAGGCGGCCAGCGATTCCTCGGAGTAGGTCAGCGGCGAGCGGTAGTGGCCGCCGAGCACGAACATGCGCAGACCGTCCGCGCCGAAGCGGTCCAGCCCCTCGCGCAGGCGCACGATCTTGCCGGTCGACTTGGACATCTTCTCGTCGCCGACCTGCATCATCGCGTTGTGGACCCAGTGGCGGACGAACGGATCTCTGCCGCTGTAGGCCTCGGACTGTGCGATTTCGTTCTCGTGGTGAGGGAAGATCAGGTCCATGCCGCCGCCGTGCAGGTCGATCTGTTCGCCGAGGTAGCGGCCCGACATGGCGGAACACTCGATGTGCCAGCCCGGGCGTCCGGAACCCCAGGGGCTGTCCCACTGCGGTTCGCCGGGCTTCGCGCCCTTCCAGAGCGTGAAATCCATCGGATGTTCTTTTTCGACGCCGATGTCGGTGGGTTCGGCGGAGATCATGTCCTCCAGCGCGCGTCCGGAGAGCTTGCCGTAGCCGTTCATGCGGTGGACGCGGAAGTAGACATCGCCGCCGGCGGGGTAGGCCATGCCGCGCTCGATCAAGCCGTCGATCAGCTCAATCATCTGAGGGATTTCTTCGGTCGCGCGGGGGTGGACATCGGCAGGCTGGATTTGCAGCTCGCGCCACTCGTCCATGAACGAGGAAATCTGGCGCTCGGCGAGTTCGGCGACGGTCATACCCAGCTCGGCGGCGCGGGCGATCAGCTTGTCGTCGACATCGGTGAAGTTGTAGACGAGCCGCACCCGCCGCCCGCGCCACTCGAGGAAGCGGCGCAGGGTGTCGAAGACGATGATGCTCATCGCGTGGCCGAGATGGGCGTCGTCATAGGGCGTGATGCCGCAGACGTACATCGAGATGGGGTCGTGCTGCGGCTCGAAGGGGTCTTTGCTGCGGGTGAGAGTGTTGTAGAGACGCACGTCCGGGGCTTCCTCCGATACCGCTGCTCAGCCGCCCGAGACGGGGGCGCGCACGGGAGCGCGGCGCGGCTGCTCTTCGAGCCGGCGCAACTCAGCCTGCAGCTCGTCCACGCGCTGTTCGAGCTGTTCGATGCGGTCGTGCTCGGGGTCCGGCAGGCGCAGGACGGTGTCGTCGCCGGGGTCGTAGTAGGCGACGATGTGGCCGGGCACGCCGACGACGGTGGCGTAGGGCGGAACGTTGGCCACGACGACCGCGCCGGAGCCGATTTTGGCCCCGGTACCGACGCTGATTGCGCCGATCAGGCTCGCGCCCGCGCCGACCAGCACATCCTCGCCCAGCATCGGGTGGCGCTGGGTGCGCTTGCGGCTCGCGCCGCCGAGCGTGACGCCCTGGTGGAGGTGGCAGCGCGCGCCGATTTTGGCGGTCTCGCCGATCACGACGCCCATGCCGTGGTCGATTAGGCAGGGCGTGGCGATCTGCGCGCCGGGGTGGATTTCGATGCCGGTGATCCAGCGGGTGAACTGGGAGAGCATGCGCGGCGCGAGCGGCAGTCTGGCGCGGTGCAGCGCGGAGGCGATGCGGTGCAGGGTGAGGGCGTGGACGCCGGGGTAGACGAGCAGGACCTCCAACGGACCGGTGGCGGCGGGGTCGCGCTCGATGGCGAACTGCACATCGTCGTAGACGGCGCGGGCGAACGCCCTCAGGTCTTGCAGGATCGACACGCGACGCGCCCCTTACTCACCCGACCGAACAGTCGGCTCATTGCGCAGCGTAACGCGAACGTTGGCGACGGCATGCGCCTGGATGCCTTCTGCGCGACCAAGCGCGCCCATTCCCTCGGCGGTCGTGGCTTTTACGTTGAGATTCGCGGGGTCGAGGTCGAGCGCGTCGGCGAGACGCGCGCACATCGCGTCGATGTAGGGCGCGAGGCGCGGGCGCTCGGCGATCACGACGGCATCGACGGATTGGGGGCGGGCGGCGCAGCCGGCGAGCAGCGCGGCGACGCGGCGCAGCAGGGCGATGCTGTCGGCGTCGGCCCACTGCGGATCGCCGGGCGGGAAGTGCCGGCCGATATCGCCGAGCCCGGCCGCGCCGAGCAGCGCGTCAATGATCGCGTGGGTGAGCGCGTCGGCGTCGGAGTGTCCGTCGAGCCCGTCGTGGTCGGGGATCCCGACGCCGCCGAGGATCAGCCGCCGGCCGGCCTTGAAGCGGTGTGAATCGATCCCGATGCCGGTGCGCAGCGTGTGCGTCGCCGGGCTGAGCAGGCTGAGCGGGTTGAGCAGCGCGTCGGCGATCAGCAGGTCGTCGGCGGTGGTGATCTTGAGGTTGCGGCGGCGGGAGGGGTAGACGGCGACGGGCTCGCCGAGGCGCTCAACCAGCGCGGCGTCGTCGGTGGCGGAGACGCCGCCGGCGGCGGCGCGGTGGGCGCGCAGGAGCAGGTCGCGGCGGAAGACCTGCGGGGTGGCGACGGCGCGGAGCTCGGCGCGGGGCGGGGTGTCGAGCACGCGCTCGCGGGCGTCGACGCGCTTGACCGTGTCGACCAGCGGCGCGCCGGCGACGGCCGCGCCGATCTCGCGGGCGATGCGCAGGCCCTCGATGAAGTCGGCGGCTTCGACCAGCGGACGCGCGCCGTCGTGGACGGCGACCAGCTCGACGTTGGGCAAGGCAGCGAGGCCGGCGGCGACGGAGTCCTGGCGCTCCGCGCCGCCGGTGGCCAGCGCGCGCACCTTACCCCCGCCGTGCGCGCGGGCGATCTGCGCGACGGCGGCGCGGTTGGCGGGGCTGGTCACCACGACAACGTGGGCGATGTCGGCGCAGGCGGCGAGCGCGGCGAGGGAGTGCGCGAGCACGGGCTTGCCGGCGAGCGGCGCGAGCAGCTTGTCGCCCCCGCCCATCCGCGCGCTGCGGCCGGCGGCGAGCAACACACAGGCGGCGCTCACGGCGTCCGCTCAGCGCTGAGCGCGGCGAAGATCATCCGGCCGGCGTGGGTCTGGATGACGCGCTTGACGATCACCGCGCGGGTCGCACCGAGCTGGTCGGCGGCGTCTTCGACGACGACCATCGTGCCGTCGGCCAGATAGCCGACGGCCTGCCCAGCCTCGCGTCCGGGCTCGGCGAGCAGTAGCTGCAGCTGCTCGCCCGGCAGCGCGACGGTTTTGACCGCGTTGGCCAGCTTGTGCAGGTTGAGCGTGCGAACGCCCTCAATTTCGGCGACGCGGGCGAGATTGGAGTCGGTCAGCACGAGCGCAGCGCCGCGCGCGCGCGCGACGCGCACCAGACGGGTGTCAACATCGGCGTGCTCTTCTTCCGTGTCGTCGGGCGGTTCGCCGGCGTCGTCGACAATCAGGACTTCAACATGTTCGGCGGCCTGGAGGCGGGAGACCAGCTCGAGCCCGGCGCGTCCGCGTTGGCGCTTAAGCGGATCGCTGCCGTCGGCGACGCGGCGCAACTCATCGAGCACGAAGCGCGGCACGACGAGGTCGGCGAGCAGGAAGCCGCTTTCGACGACATCGGCGATGCGACCGTCGATGATCGCGCTGGTATCGAGCAGCGCCTCGCCGGGCTGCGGCGGAGAGACGAGGCCGAGCGCGGCGCGGGAGCCCGGGGCGCGCCCGCGAAAGGAGTCGATGGCGCGCTCAACCTCGGCGCGGCGGCTGAGCGCGACGCCGATGCCGAGCGGCGCGAGCAGGATGGCGACGCCGACGGGCGCGACATCGCCGGCCAGACCGGGCAGGTTGTCGAGCACGCTGGCGAGCAGCAGGGCGACGACCAGCGCGGCCAGCAGCCCGAAGCCGCCGAGCAGGATTTCGAGCGTGCTGATCGAGTGCAGGATGCCGCGTCGGAACCAGCGGACAGGCTCAAGCGCGCGATCGAGGGCGCGCCGCCGCCAGTCGCCGCGCGCCGCCGGAGTCGAGTCGGGCGTGGGAGAGTCGGAGAGTTCCGTTTCGCCGCTGACCATTCCGCCAACCCCCCAGAAAGTCGAATGGCGGCCATGAGGCCGCCAAATCAGACCGGGGCGGTCGCCCGCCGGATGATGCCAGGCGCGCCGCGCTGGGGCGCTGCGCACGACTCCACTGTACAGCGTTGGGCGTCGTCTTGCCACCGGCAACTGCGCGCGGGGCGTTAGCGAGGCGCGACCAGTGCGCGCTGGGGTAGCTCGGCAGGCAAGCCGAGACGCTCGCGCATCAGGGCGCAGTATTCGGGGTTGATTTCGATGCCGATGGCGCGGCGCTCCAGCTTTTGGGCGGCGGCGAGGGTGGAGCCTGAGCCGGCGAAGGGGTCCAGCACGAGGTCGCCCGGCTCGGTGAAGAGCCGGATGAACCAGTCGGGCAGCGTCTCGGGGAAGGCGGCGCTGTGGCTGCGGTTGGCGCACTCGGTGGCCATGTGCAGGACATTGGTCGGGTAGGCGAGCTTGCGACCGACCCAGTTGGAGATGTTCTTGCCAAAACCGCTCTGCACGCGCGATTCATCGCGCACCCGGTCGGTGTCGCTGAGCTTGCGCAGCCGGCCCTCGGCCCAGTCGCCGACGGGCACCATCACGGCTTCCTGGTACATGCGAAATTTGCGCTGCCGGTTGAACTGCAGGAGACGCTCCCAGGAGTCACGGAAGCGATTGGGCCACTTGCCCGGGTAGCAGTTCTTCTTGTGCCAGATGAATTCTTCGGTCCAGAGCCAGCCGGCGCGGCGCATCGCCAGGATCAGCTCGAGCACGTAGGTGTGGCGCTCGCCGCGCACGGCTTTCTCTTTGATGTTGAGGATGAACGTGCCGTCGGGCCGCAGGACATGCTGGATGCCGTCGGCGAAGGGCATGAACCAGTCCACGTAGTCGTCGGGATGCACGCCGCCGTAGGTGGCGCGGCGCTGGTCGGCGTAGGGCGGCGAGGTGACGACCAGGTTGACGCTCTCGGGCGGAAGCGCGCGCAGCAGCTCGGCCGCGTCGCCCTCAAGGACGGCCAGCGGATGCCCGGCGGTGGGCAGTCTGAGGCGTTCGGGCGTCGGCTCGATCACGGCGCGCTCCTCGGGCGGCGACAGGGCTACGGTAGCGGACGACAGAACAGCCGTTGCGCCGGCGGAGACGGCGCAGGTGCGCGCGGGCGGCGTTCTGGTAGCGTGATTGGCAGAAGGCGCGGGCCGCGACAGGAGCGGGCGCGCGCCGCAGGAGCGTGAGAGCGATGCCGCGGCTCGAGATCGACCCGCTGCTGGAGGGCGTCTCCAAGCCGGCCCGCTACGTGGGCGGCGAATGGAACGTGATCGAGCGCGACTGGAACGACGCGGAAACCCGCTGGGCGCTGATCTATCCGGACCTCTACGACATCGGGCAGTCCAACGGCGGGCTGGCGATTCTCTACCACCTGCTCAATCACACGCCGGGGACGCTGGCGGAGCGCTGCTACGCGCCGTGGCCCGATATGGCGGAGTCGCTGCGCGAGCGCGGCGCGGCGCTGTTCAGCCTGGAGAATCGACGTCCGCTGGACGAGTTCGATGCGCTGGGTTTCTCGCTCTCCTACGAGCTGACCTACACCAACGTGCTGGAGATGCTGGACCTGGCAGGGATCGCGATCCGCTCGGAGGCGCGCGGGGAGAGCGATCCGATCATCTTCGCGGGCGGCTCGGGCGCGCTGGTACCGGAGCCGCTCGCGCCGTTCGTCGACGCCTTCGTGCTGGGCGAGGCCGAGGATGTGGTGTTGGAGATCAACGAGCTGCTGCGCGAGACCAAGGCAGGCGGCGCGAGTCGGCTGGAGCGTCTGGAGGCGCTGGCCCGGATCCCGGGCGTCTACGTGCCGCGCTTCTACGAGTGGAGCTACGCAGCCGACGGCACGCCGGCCGAGATCACGGCGACCAACGAGGTGGCCTCGATCCCGATCGTGAAGCGCTTCATGCAGGGGCTGCCGCCGATTCTGACGAAGCCGATCGTGCCCTATCTGCAAACGGTGCATGACCGGGCGGGGATCGAGATTCAGCGCGGCTGCACACAGGGCTGCCGCTTCTGCCAGGCGGGGATGATCTACCGCCCGCTGCGCGAGCGGACGCCGGAGGAAGTGGTGGCGGGCGCGCGCGAGCTGTTCGCCAACACGGGCTTTGACGAGCTCTCGCTGGTCTCGCTGAGCAGCACGGACCACAGCCAGATCAACGACATCGTGCGGGCGCTGCGCGCGGAGTTCGGCGACCGGATCGGCATCTCGCTGCCCAGCACGCGGGTCGACTCGTTCAGCGTGGATACGGCGCTGCTCTGCGCGCCGCGCAAGAAGTCGAGCATGACCTTCGCGCCGGAGGCCGGCAGCCAGCGGCTGCGCAACGCGGTCAGCAAGGTCGTGGCCGACGAAGACCTGCTGCACGCCGCGCGCAACGCCTTTGAGAACGGCTGGAGCAGCATCAAGCTCTACTTCATGGTCGGGCTGCCGACGGAGACGATGGCCGATGTGCAGGGGATTGTGGACTGGGCCTCGCAGGTGAAGGCGATCGGCCGCGAGCTCGTGGGCAAGCGCGCGCGGGTGCGGGTCTCGACCTCCAACCACGTGCCGAAGGCGCACGCGCCGTTCCAGTGGGCGCGCCAGGAAACGCCCGCCGAGCTGGCCCCCAAACACGAGCTGCTGCGGCGCGGCTGCCGCAGCGCGCGGCTTGATTTCACCTGGAACGATCCGGGCGAGTCAATTCTCGAGGGCGCGCTGAGCCGCGGCGACCGTCGACTGGCGGCGGTGGTCGAGACGGCCTGGCGCAAGGGCGCGCGCTTCGACGCCTGGAGCGAGCATTTCCGACAGAGCGCGTGGGACGCGGCGTTCGCCGAGCACGGGCTGGACCCGGCCTTCTACTGCCACCGCGAGCGCGATCTGTGGGAGCGCTTCCCCTGGTCGCACATCGCGTCGGGCGTGTCGGAGGCGTTTCTGCGCAAGGAGTGGCAGCGGACGCATAAAGAGTTGACCACGATGGACTGTCGCGACGGCTGCAACGTCTGCGGGATGGAGCATGCGGCGGCGCTCTGCGAGCTGAAGCTGGGCGATCTGATCGCGCAGCGGCGGGCCAAGCCGGGCGAGCGGGTTGTGGTGCTCTGATGGCGGACGACAACTCCAGCTCGATCCCGGCCAGCACGCGCGACGACCGCGATGTGCTGCAATACCTGGTCTGGCAGCTGGACCAGTCGTTCGACGGCAAGCCGGAGCATTCGCTGATGGCCAATTTGTCATCGGTCACGGGCGCCGATCTGGACAAGCTGCCGCCCGGCGGCGGGCGGACGATGCGGGATTTGATCGTCCACTGCGGTTCGGTCAAGGCGATGTACGTGGATCATGCCTTCGGCGAAGGGACGCGGACATTCTGGACCGCATGGGATCGCGAGGAGGCGGTGAGCGACGCAACGTTCGAGGATCTGATGGATTGGCTGACGCGCACGCACGGGGACCTAATCACGCAGGTGCGAATGCTGGCGACGGACCGCGAGTTGACGTCAAAGCGCCCGACCTACTGGGGCGCGGAGTGGGAGACGCGCCAGATTTTGGACGCAATCAGCATCCACGATGTCTACCACGCAGGCGAAATCAATCACCTCCGCGCACTGCTGCATCAGTACGCGCAGGGGCGGCTGTAACGGAGTTGGCGGCGATAACGGCGAGATACTTCCGTGCCTCTGTCATCCCCACTCCCACCTCCGTCATACCCGCGCCCTCTTCTCCGTCATACCCGCGCTTGCCGCGGGTATCTCGCCGCCACCAGCGCCAACCCTCTGTACTGCCTCCCCCGTCATTTCCTGCACCATCCCCTCCGTCATTCCCGCCTCAAAATTCCGTCATTCCCGCCCCCGAGCGGGAATCCATACGGCGTCTGTCAATGGCACCGGGGTACCGAGCCGACCTGCGAACGGGCATTGGCCGGCAGACCCCGGGCCCCGTGCTGCGAACGGGCTTGGGTTTGGATTCCCGCTTTCGCGGGAATGACGGACCTTTGGGGACGGGAATGACGAAATTGTGAACGCGCCCTAGGAGAAGCGAAGAGCAGCTTCCAGCGGGGCGGCTTCGGCATGTGGCCCGATGACTGAGAGGCGCAAAGCATCCTCGCGGATGTACTCGTTGGCGACTCGTGCGAGATCGTCCGCCGTTACGCCTTCGTAGGCGGCGGCGACTTCGTCGACTGTTTTAATTTCGCCGCGCAGCAGCTCCTGGTGGCCGTTCCAGCCGGAGACGGCGCGGGTATCTTCGAGGCCGAGCAGCATCCGCCCCTCGACGTAGCGGCGGGCGCGTTCGAGTTCATCGGCGGCAACGCCGTCGCGCATTCGGCCGAGCTCGCCCAACGCGGCCTCCAGAGCCTCAGTTGCGCGTTCGGGGTCCACGGCGAGGTAGACGTACATCGCGCCGGAATCGCGCAGCGACGAGCCGTAGGCGTGAACGTCGTAGGCGAGCCCAAGCTCTTCGCGGACGCGGATGAAGAGGCGGCTGCTCATACCGTCGCCGAGGATGCCGACCAGCAGCGCCATCGCAAAACGGTCGGGGTGGTTGGATGAGACGCTGGGCAGGCCGATCGCCAGATGGGTCTGCTCGGTTTCCTTGCGGCGCAGGGCGACGCGCGCGCCGGCGGCGGACAGCGGCGCGGCGGCCCAGGGCTGCGGCTCGCCGAAATCCCAGCCCGCGGTGTGCTCCGCGACGCGGGCCGCGGCCGCTTCGGGATCGAGCGCGCCGGCCAGCGAGATCAGGGCGTTGCCGGGCGTGTACTGGCCGCGCCAGTAGTCCACCGTGTCCGCGTACGGAATCGCGGCGACGCTCTCGGGCGTGCCCGCAATATCGCGCCCGATCGGGGTATCGGCCCAGAGCAGCGCATCCAGCGCCAGGCCGGCGAGCTGGGCGGGCGAATCCTCGACCGCCGCCAGCTCTTCCAAGATCACCTTCCGCTCCTTCTCGAGCTCGTCGGCGTCGAAGATCGGGCGGCAGACGAGATCGAGAATCACATCCAGCGCGGTGTCCAGCTGCGGCGCGGGCACCTTGGCGTAGTACACAGTGTATTCGCGGTCGGTCGCGGCGTTGAGCACGCCGCCGACGCCCTCAATGGCCATCGAGATATCGGCCGCCTGCGGCCGCGCCGCGGAGCCTTTGAAGACGCAGTGCTCGACGAGGTGCGAAACGCCGGCCAGCCGGTCGGGCTCGTAGCGCGCGCCGGCGCCGACGTAGAACGAGACGGTAGCCGAGCGGGTATGCGGCATCGGCGTGCTGAGCACGCGCAGGCCGTTGGGCAGAACGCGGCGGTCGGGGCTGAGGTCGGCGGCGGGCGCGGCCGCTTGCGCGCCCACTAGGAGGGCTGCCCTGCCGGCTGCCAGGCAGTGTTGCCCTGTCCGTCGCGCGTCAGACTGCCCTGCATCAGGCATTGCACGACCTCGTCGAGGCTGTCGCGGATTAAGGCGTCCTCGCCGTGCCCGTTGAAGGTCAGCGTGTCGCCGGGCAGCGCGTAGAGATGTTCGAGAATCGAGCGGATCACAGTGCGCAGATTATCGTCGGAAGCAGTGAAACCGGGCCCGCCGGGGAAGAGCGTGTCGCCCACGACGCAGAAGGGCGAGGCGTAAAAACAGATGCTGCCGGCGGTGTGGCCGGGCGTGTGCAGAACGCGCAGCTCGGTCTCGCCGAGCAAAATGTCGTCCCCACCGTCAACGTGGACATCCACCTCCAGATCGGCGTCCAGCCAGGCGTGATCCGCGTCGGCCTGCACGTCGTCGGGATGCATGTAGAAGGGCACGGGCAGCAGTTCGCGCAGCGCGTCGAATGATTCGAGGTGGTCCGGGTGGGAGTGGGTGAAGAGCACCATCTTGGGCGTCGCGCCGGCGGCTTCGACGCCGGCCAACACCGCTTGGTGATTGGCCACGGCGTCGATGATCGCCGCGTCGCCGGTCGCCTTGTCGACGAGAAAGAAAGCGTTGTTGGAAGCGGCGCCGAACGGACCGAGCTTGTAGATGCGCAGCTGTTCCGACTCGTGGTGGATGTCCATCGTCGACTCCCCTGGTGCGGCCCCTTGTGCGGCCCTCGCCCGCCGCCATTCTACGACGGCGCGTACACTCTGCGTATGACACTGCCCTACGCCGAGATTTTGCCCCTGACCGCCGCTGCCGACGACGCGGGGCGGTTGTCGATCGGCGGCTGCGATCTGCGCGAGCTGGCCGACCGCTTCGGCACGCCGCTCTACGTCTACGACGAGCACAGCATCCGCGAGGCCTGCCGCGCCTACCGCGGCGCGTTCGAGGCCGAGCTGCCCAGCGTGCGCGTGCTCTACGCCGCCAAAGCCTGGCTCTCGCCCGCGCTGACCCGCATCCTTGTCGAAGAGGGACTGGGGATGGACGTGGTGTCGGGCGGCGAGCTGCACACCGCGCTGGCCGGCGGCATGCCGGCCGAGCAGCTCGGCTTCCACGGCAACGCCAAAGGCGTGGACGAGCTGGAGCAGGCGCTGGACGCCGGCGTGGGCCGCATCATCGTCGACAACGACGACGAGCTGGACACGCTTGACCGCCTGACGCGCGAGCGCAACGCCGCCCAGACGATCATGCTGCGAATCACCCCCGGCGTGAACGCGCGCACGCATGTCAAGACGACCACCGGGCTGCGCGACAGCAAGTTCGGCTTCCCGCTGCCGAGCGGCCAGGCCGCGGCCGCGGTGGAGCGTGCGCTGGCCGCGCCGGGGCTCGAGCTGAGCGGCTTCCACATCCACCTCGGCTCGCCGATCTACGACCTCCAGCCCTACCGCGACGGCATCGCCGTGGCGGCCGGCTTCGCGGCCGAGATGCAGCAGCGGCACGGCTACCGCTGGCGCGAGTTCAGCCCCGGCGGCGGCTTCGCAATCGGCTACACCGACGATCGGCTGCCGCCCGACCACGCGGCCTACGCGGAGGCGGTCAGCGGCGCGCTGCGCGCGGCCTGCGAAGACCACGGCCTACCACTGCCGGAGGTGCATATCGAGCCCGGCCGCTCCGTCGTGGGACGCGCCGGCCTCGCGCTCTACTCCGTGGTCAGCCGCAAAGAAATCCCCGGCACCCGCAGCTACGTGGCGGTCGACGGCGGCATGGCCGACAACGTGCGGCCGGCGATGTACGACTCGCAATACCGCGCGCTGGCGGCGGAGCGAATCCACTCGCCCGCCGAGCGCACCGTCACGATCGCCGGCAAGTTCTGCGAAAGCGGCGATGTGCTGGTGCGCGACGCAGAGCTGCCCGACCTGCAACCCGGCGAGCTGATCGCGATGCCCGCCGCCGGCGCATACCAACTGGCGATGGAAAGCAACTACAACCTCGCGCTGCGGCCCGCCGTCGTGCTCGTGCGCGACGGCGAAGCGCGGCTCGCACGCCGCCGCCAGACCTTCGAGGACCTGCTCGCACTCGAAACGCTGGACGCCTGATGCCTGCGGACATGTCAGCGGAGGCGGGACGCTTCGACGCGCACGGCGGCACGATCGCCCTCCGCGCGCTGGAAGCGATGCTCGACGCCGGACGCCTCCCCCACGCCCTGCTGATCAGCGGCCCCGAGGGCATCGGCAAGCACGAGCTGGCGCTGAAGATCGCCCAGGCGGTCGTCTGCGAGGCGGCGCAACCGCCCTGCGGCGAATGCCGCCCCTGCCGGCGTATCTTCGATCCGGAGCATCGGCACGAGCCGATTCGGCACGCCGATGTGGCGTTGGTACAGCGGGGCGGCATCTGCGCCGTGAACGACCATGATCACAGCCGCTCGCGCACGATCGGCATCTGCCAGATCCGCTGGGTCGAGCGGACCACCTCGATCAAGCCGTTCGAGGGGCCAAACCGGGTCGTGATCATCAACCCGGCCGACGCGCTGACCACGGAAGCGGCGGACGCCTTTCTGAAAACGTTGGAGGAGCCGCCGGCGGGGGTCTACTTCGTGCTGCTGGCGGCGCGGGAATCGCTCCTCTCGGAGACGATCCGCTCGCGTTGCCGCGCGCTGCCGCTGGCCCCGCTCAATCAGCAGCGCACCGAAGCCTGGCTGCGCGAACGGATGCCCCATGTCGGGGAGCCGGCCGTTCGCCAGCTGGCCCGCCAGTCGCGCGGGCGCATCGGCTGGCTCGATTCGGAGCTGGCGGAGGGCGACCCGCTGGCCATTCGCGCGGCCCAGGTCGAGGAACTGCTGCGCCTGGCCGACGCCTCCCGCGCCGACCGTCTGAACACCGCCGAGCAGCTCGCAGGGCGCGGCGCGGGCAGCGGACCACAGGCGCTCGACGACCTGCTGTTGCTGCTCGGCGCGTGGGTCGACTGGTGGCGCGACCTCTGGCTCGCCCGCGAGGGCCGCGCCGAGGGAATTGTCCACACCACGCTCAGCGAATCGGTCGAAGCGCAGGCCGCGCGGTACGCTCCTGAGCAGATCAGCGGCTTCCTGCAGACGCTGCAACGCACGCGGCGCTATCTGCGCACCGGCGTCAACGCGCGGCTCGCGCTGGAAGCAATGCTGCTGCGCATCCCCGTCGCCCAACCCGACCGCGCGGCGGCGGCCGGCGGATAGCTTGAACCGACCGAGATCAGCCGAGATGAGCCCCAGATGAGCGATTCCGAAGCTGCGACGCCCGACGAAGCGCCGGACGAGCCGACTGACGAGCAGTCGGGACAAGTCGTGATCGGCGTGCGTTTCCGCGAAGCCGCGCGGATGTACCACTACAGCGCCGAACCGCGCAGCGTCTTCCCCGGCGACTACGTGGTGGTGAAGACGGCGCGCGGCGAAGAGCTCGCGCGAGTCGTGACGACGCCCGATGAGGATGAAGCCCCGCGCCGCGCCGCGCCGCGCGGGGTGCGGCCGATCCTGCGTCTGGCGACGCGCGAGGATCGCGACCAGGCGGCGGCGGGCCGCGAGCGCGGCGAGCAACTGCTCCGGCGGATGCGCGAAATCTCGGCGCGCGACGGTGTAGATCTGTATCCGATCGCCGTGCAGTTGAACCTGCGCGGCGACGAGGGCACCGGCTACTTCCAGGCCCCCGACCACGTCGACTTCCGCCCCGTGGTGGAAGAAGTGGAAGCGGAGCACGGCGTCGAGCTGCATATGCAGCAGGCGGGACCGCGCGATCGCGCCAAGCTCGTCGACGGCTACGACATCTGCGGCCTGCGACTCTGCTGCGCCTCCTGGATGACCAGCTTCCCCAAGGTGGGAATTCGCACCGCGAAAGAGCAGGGGCTGTCGCTCAATCCCGACAGCATCTCCGGCACCTGCGGGCGGCTGCTCTGCTGCCTCACCTTCGAGCACGAGGTCTACCGCGAAATGCGCGGCACACTGCCAAAAGTCGGCAAGCGGGTCAGCACGCCGGCCGGCATGGGCAAGGTGATCAAGCAGAACGTGCTACAGCAGTACGTGACCATCGTGCTGGACGATCACCCGCAACGGGTTGATGTGCCGGTCGCCGAGATCGGTATGTCGGTGCGCGCCGAGGAGGCGCCCAACCAGGCGCTGATCGACGCCGAACGCGAGCAGAAGCAACGCCAGGCATTGCGTCGCGCCGCCGCCCCGGCCGAACGACCCGCGCCCCCCGAGCAACGCTCCCAACCGCCCAGGCGAAGGCGCGGCGACGCGGAAAACGGCCAGAGCGAATCTGCGCGGGGCGACACCGAGCGGAGCGCCTCTTCCGCCCCCGTGCCGCAGCGTCGGACGCGCCGACGCCGACGCCGCGCAGTGAACACGGACGCGCCTGCGGTTGAGCAGCCGCGCCGGGATGAGCAAAGCGCCGCAGTGCCGCCGCCGCGCCGCCGCCGCCGCGCCCCCCGCCGGCGCAACAACGGAGATTCCGAGCAGTCTGAGTAACCCGCTCCCAATCGCTCTCCTCCCAATCGCCCCCTACGCAGGAGGGCTATCCGCCGATTCCCAATCGCCCCCCTACGCAGGGGGGCTGTCCGCGCAAGCGGACTGGGGGGTCGACCGCCCCCGCGAGCAGCCCCAACCCACTACGACCGCCGCAGCGCGTAGCGGCGACAGCTTGGCGCGGCGCAGCGTTTCACGTGAAACAGCGGCTCGGCGGTATGCGGAGGCGCTAGATGGTGAGTGGACCGGAGTCGTTCGAGTCAGCGCCGCTGGTCGGCGAAGGGGCTGTGGATAACTGGTGGACCAGTTGCTCGAGCTGCTCGGCCGAGTACCAGCGCAACACGATCCGCCCGCCGTTCGGACCGTCGCGGGAAACGCTGACGCGGGTGTTCAAGGCGCGCTGGAGACGCTCCGCGGCCTGACTGCGCCACTCAGCGGCCGCCGCCGTTTCCGCGCCCGGGGCGGTCTGCGCGGCGTCGGAAGTGCTTTTGGCGCCCTTGCCGCCGCCGGATCGCCCCTCTTGCGCCTCAATCGCCGCATTGAGGCGGCGGGCTTCTTCTTCAACCTGACGCACCGTGAGGCTGCGGCCGACGATCGCTTCGGCGAGCCGCGGCCAATCGTCGCGCGGCGCGGCGAGCAGCGCGCGCGCGTGCCCCTCGCCCAGCCGGGAATCGATCACCAGCTCGCGCAGTTGATCAGGCAGTTGCAGCAGCCGCACCGCATTGGCCACTGCCGAGCGGCTTTTTCCGACCCGCTGCGCGACTTCCGCCTGCGTCAGCCCCGCGTCGATCAGGTACTGAAAGGCGGCGGCCTGATCGATGGGGTTCAGGTCTTCGCGCTGGAGATTCTCGACCAGCGCCAGGGTCAGCATGTCGCGGTCGGGCGCGTCGATCACGGCGACCGGTGCGCGCGCAAGGCCCGCCTCCTGCGCGGCGCGCCAGCGGCGCTCACCGGCCACCAGCTGATAGCGATCGGGCGCAATGCGGCGCACCAGCAGCGGCTGCAGAATGCCGTGCTCGCGGATGCTCTGCGCCAGATCGGCCGCGTCGTCGCCGCTGAACGACTTGCGCGGCTGCTGCGGATTGGGCTCGATCGCGTCAAGCGGCAGCTCGCGGGCGGCGTCCTCGCCGCGCCCCTCCGCCGGCAGCAGCTCGGTCGGCAGCAGGGCGTCGAGCCCGCGCCCCAGCGCGGGGCGCTGTGCGCGGCTCACGCGCCAACCTGCTGAGCGGCGGTTTGCGCCGCGATCTGCTCTGCGGTCCGGGCCGCGGCGGGGCCGCCGATCCGGGCCAGGACCTCCTGCGCCAGCTGTCGGTAGGCCTCGGCGGCGCGCGAATCGGGCGCGTATTGCAGCACCGCCATCTGATGGCTGGGCGCTTCGCCGAGCCGCACCGAGCGGGGGATGATGGTGTCGAACAGCGTGTCAATGTGGCGGCGCAGCTCATCGGCCACATCGCGCGCCAGGCGGGTGCGTCCGTCGTACATGGTGGCGACGACGCCGAGCATGCGCAGCGCGGGGTTGAGCTGGCGGCGCACCCGGGCGATCGTGTCGATCAACGCGGCCAGACCCTCAAGCGCCAGATACTCGCACTGCACCGGCACAAGCACCTGGTCGGCGGCGCTGAGCGCATTGAGCGTGATCAACCCCAGCGAGGGGCCGCAGTCGATCAGCGCGATGTCGTAGCCCCCGCGCACGGGCGCGAGCGCGGCGGCGAGCCGGCGCTCCCGATCGGGGGCGGACGCGAGCTCAAGCTCCGCGCCGGCCAGATCGAGCGAGGCGGGGACCAGATCGAGGTTCCCAATCGCGGTACGCAGGATGCAGTCATCGAGCGGTACGCCGCCGAGCAGCGCGTCGAAGATGTTCGGGCGCGCGCCGCGCGGCGCGCCCAGCGCGCTGGCCGCGTTGCCCTGCGCGTCGACATCAACGAGCAGCACCCGCGCGCCGGACTCGGCCAGCGCCGCGCCCAGATTGACGGCCGTCGTCGTCTTGCCGACGCCGCCCTTCTGGTTCGCGATCGCGACGATGGTCACCGTCGGGCACTCCGGGTGTTCAGCGCGGCTGCTCAGCCACTGTCACGGTAGACGATCCGCACCCGGCGGGAGGGACCGTCACCGATCGATTCGGTGGTCAGGTCGGGATCGTCCTGGATCGCGAGGTGGATGATCCGCCGTTCGGCGGCCGGCATCGGACTGAGTTCGACAGGCTCGCCGTAATCCCGCACCTCTGCCGAGGTGCGCTGCGCGATCTCCTCCAGCGCCTCCTCGCGGCGGCGCTTGTAGCCGTCGATGTCGACAGTGACTGGGTTGTTTCCGTCCAGCGAGTGGCTGAGGATCACATTGACCACGTATTGCAGAGCGGCGATGTGCGAGCCGTGGCGGCCGATCAGCAGGCCGAGATCGTCGCCCGGCTTCGGTCTCACATCAAGCACCGCGATCGAGTGGTCCAGGCCGTCCATCGGCGTTTCGGGATCGCGCGCCTCGACGATAGTGTCGAAGCCCATCAAGTGGATGATGTCGGTGAGCAGTTCGGTCGCGAACACGCGGGGATCGGAGTCCGGCTCGAACTCCGGATCGGCGAGCAGCTCGAAGGACGGGATCGGCGGGCGCGGTTCGCTGCGCATGCGTTCGCGGGGTTCGCCGCCGGAGCGCGGCGCGGGTGGGCGAGCGGCGCGCGGAGCCTCGCGGCGTTCGCTGCCCCGCCCGTCGCCCCGCCCGTCGCCCTGTTCAGCAAACCGATCGTCGCGTCGGCCGGGGCGGTTGAGAATCTCGCGCGGCCGCCCGCGCCGGCGGTGGTCGGGCTGCGCCGCCCCGTCGTCATCCTCATCGGCGGGCCGATTGACGACGCGGCGCTGCGGCCCGCGTCGTCCGCGCCGCTCGCCGGGCTCAAGCTCCTGCGGATCGGCGTAGTCGTCGATCCGCGGCAGCGGCGGACGCTCGCGGCTCTGCTCGGAAGCGGGCGCGACGCCGGGGCGGGCGGTGACGCGCACGGAGGCGTTGGCATTGCCGATGCCGAGGATGCCGCTGCGGCCCTCGGAGAGCACCTCAACATCAACCTCGGCGCGGGAGAGTCCGAGCCGCTTCAGCGCGCGCTGCACCGCGTCGTCGACGGTGCGTCCGGAAGCTTCGACTTGTGCGGGAGCTTGGTTGTCGGCCATGGCTTCGTCATCCTTCTGCTGCGCAGGTGGGGTCGGCAGGTGGGTCGGTCGGTTGGTGGGAACAGCTCATCGCGCGGGCCGTCCGGCTTTGCGGCGCCGCCGTCTCCGGCGGCGCGCCGCGCTGGAGGCGCCGCGCGAGCGGGGAGCGCGCGCGTCTTCGCTGTCTTCGGGGGCTGCGTCGGCGGCCGCCGCGGTCGCCGACTCGTCCTCATTGTCGTCGTCGGCGCCGCGCTCTTTGCGCGAGTCACGATCGCGCGACTCGCGGACCGGCGTTGCGCCGCCGGCGCCGACCGCGGAGGCGGCGGCGGGCAGCGGTTCGAGCGAGATCAGCCAGCGCCAGGAGAACGGCTCCCTGGTGCGGTAGAAGTAGTAGTAGTACGAGGTCACGATCGTGAAGACGCTGGTCGCCACCCAGTACAACCCCAGCCCGGCCGGCACCTGAAAGGTGAACCAGCCGAACATGATCGGGAAGAGCCAGAGCATCATGCGGGTGGTGGACTGCGCGCGCTCGTCGCCGCTGGAGGTGCGCGCGGTCGAAAGTTTCTGCTGCACGAACGCCGTCACGGCGACGATGATCGCGAGCGGCAGATTCTGCTCGAAGGAGCGTGCGCCCAGGTCCAGGAAGAGGAAATCGCGATCCAGCGGGATCGCCTGCGTGATGTAGTCCCAGTCGTACAGCCGGCTGGAGAGCGAGAGCAACTGCTCCGGAGTGTCGCCCAGCGTGCGGCGGATCACCTGGTAGAGCGCGATCCAGATCGGAATCTGCACCAGCATCGGCCAGAGGCAGCCGAGCGGATTGAAGCCCGCCTCGCGGTAGAGCTTCATCGTCTCTTCCTGGCGCCGCTTCGGGTCTTTGTACTTCTTCTGGATCGCCTGCATCTGCGGCTGCATCACCTGCATCGCGCGCGTTGCGCGCAGCTGGCGCAGAGTCAGCGGGTAGGTCACGGCGCGGACGATCACGGTGAAGGCGATGATCGCCAGACCGAAGTTGTCGCCCAGCGCGTTGGCGATGGTGATCAACCCGTTCATAATCGGGTTGAGCATGATGTCGTTCCAGATGAAGTCGAACATGCGGCTTGGTTGTCCTGCTTAGCTGTCCTGCGGGGGGTAGATCTGGGTCGCGGCGTTGATCCCGAGCGCCACGCTGAAGAGCCGCCCCGATTCGTTGCTGATGTAGAGCTGCCCATCCCGGTAGAGCGCGTCGGCCAGCACATCGTCGTCGACCAGATCAGAGCTGCGCCAGAGACCCAGCCCGGTGGCGGCGTCGACCTGATGAACGACGCCGTCGCGGGAGACCAGCACGATGTTGGCGCCCGCGTCGCCGCCGCGCACGATGATTGGCCGGGTGCGGACGCGCTCGCCGGCCGCGTAGGGCGCCGTCCAGCGGGCGGCGCCGGAGGCGGCGTCCCAGGCGTAGAGGTTGCCGTCGAGATCCGCGGCGTAGACCACCCCGTCGGCGACGAGCGGAGTGGACCAGAACCAGTTCGTGCCCTGCGCGGACCAGATGATGTCGCCGCCGCGCGGGTCCAGCGCGTAGAAGGTGCGGTCGAACGCGCCGAAATAGAGCGCGCCCTCGTAGCCGACCAGCGCCGAGGCGATGCCGCCGTCGAGCCGACGGGCCCAGGCGACCGAGCCCGGTTCCGGACCGTCGACCCGCAGCGCGGTGATCCGCCCATCAAGCCCCGCCAGCACGATGACGCGGCCGTCGCCGACCTCGATCAGCGCGGGCGTGCCCCAGACTGGCTGCTCCGAGCCGCCGCTCCAGGTCCAGACCAGATCATCGACGCTCGCGGGCGGATTCTCGATATCGACGGCGTGGACGCGATCGTCGGTGGTAACGACGTAGAGGCGCGTAGGCCGGAGCGGATCGAGGATGGGATCGGCGACGATCCGCGCGTCGTTGAACAGCTCGGAGGCGCTGAAGACGACGCGGGCGCTCTCGCCGCGCGGGTGAATGCCGTAGACGACGCCGGTTTCGTACTCGGCGAGCAGCCACTCGTCGGTAAAGGCGGACCAAACGGGGTTGGCGTAGAAGCCGGTCGGCTGAAGCTCGCCGTCGATCCCGATGAAGGTGTCGCTCTCGGCGGGGAACTGCCAGTCGGCGCTGCTGGTGGGCAGGTTGACCGCGACCACGCGGCCCTCGCCGGTGGGCAGCAGCACAGTGTCCTGTTCCCGCGGGTCGGCGGTCGGCGCGGCCCAGCCGTCGGGCGCGTCGGCGATCTCGCAGGCGATCAGGAAGGGGACGAGCAGGAGGATGGGCAGCAGCAACAGGCGTCGGGAGCGGCGTGGGTGTTTCACGTGAAACACCGCATCTCGCGCCGCCCCGTCTCGTCGCGCTCGTCGCCTTCGCCGCGCCGGCCGCCGTCGGCCGTCGCGACCGGGTCGTAGCCGCCCGCGTTGAAGGGATTGCAGCGCAGCAGCCGCCAGACCGCAAGGGCGAGCCCGCGCAGCGGACCGCGCGCCTGCACGGCGTCAACGGCGTACTGCGAGCAGGACGGCTCAAAGCGGCAGCGCGCGCCCAGCGCCGCGAAGAGCGGCGAAAGCCAAGTCTGATAGCCGCGCAGCGCGCCAATCAGCAGCCGCGCCGGCAGCGAGAGAGTCGGTCGATGCGTCGTCACAGCGGTTCCGCTGTCAATTTGAGCGGTTTGAGCGGTCATTGGTCGCGCCCGCCTCCCGTACGGCAGCGTTGCACAGCCTGTCGGAGCAGCGCATCGAGCGACTCGCGCAGCGTCTCAAAGTCGGCCTGCGGCGCGCCGCCGCGGGCGATCACCACGATGTCGAGTCCGTTGGCGTCATTGCAGCGGGCCAGCGCGCGCAAGCGGCGCTTGATTCGATTGCGCACGACGGCGCCGCCGAGGCGCGAGCTGACGGCGAAGCCGAAGCGCGCGGGCGCGTCGTCGCCGCGATCCCGCGCGCGCAGTGCGAGCACCCCGCGGGTGAGATAGACGCCTTCGCGGAAGACGGCATCAAAGTCGCGCCGTTCGCGCAGGCGCTGTTCGCGGCGCATGGTCGCGGTCGGACACGGCGGCGGACGCGGCGCTCAGACGACGGTCAGACGCTTGCGCCCGCGCAGGCGGCGGCGCTTGAGCACGGCGCGTCCGGCGCGCGTCGCCATGCGCTTGCGGAAGCCATGCTCGCGCTTGCGCGGAATCCGCTTCGGTTGGTACGTGCGTTTTGGCATGAGATCACCTCCACACGAACCAGGGCGCACATCCCTGCTGGTGGATCTGGATGCAGTATCAGAGCCTCAGTATAGGCCGCCGCGCGCCAGCGGCAAGCGCCCCATCACTCCGAGCGCCCGGCGATGCTCGGCGCACGCCCCACAGACGCGACCAGTTCATCCAACTTGGCGTGCAGGCCGCTCCACCGGCCGGTCGGATCATGGCGATCGTAGAGCAGGACATCCCCATCGCGGATGTGGCGACCCGCTTCGCTCAGATCGTGAGTGTTCAGGTGGATGGAAGCCGATCCTCCGACGACATGCAGGGAGACACTTTCTCCTCCTTCGTCCTCTCCGAAGTCGCTGGCTACGAGGGCGCCGATCTCGAGTTCAATCCCCGTGGGGACGGAGATTATCTCGCCAAACAGTCTGTACGTCTTGCCTGCTTCCAGGCGGTCGCCTCCGCTGCCCAGTTCGAGGATCACGTAGACATCGACCGAAGCCTCGGCTGTGGCGCCGGTCGCGTCGGTCACGGTCGCGGCGATCGTCTTCACGCCCGAATCGACCTCCGGCTGCTCCTTGTAGCCGCGTTCGGCTATGTCGATGAACGCCTCTGCGCCGGAGGTCATCGCGCAGCTCACGGAGGCCGTGCCGCTTGCGCCGACGTAGTCGTGCGCCGGATCGCGCGTCTCACCGTCGATCGTGATCCGGTAAGGCTCCGTCCCACCGCTGATTGTCCAAGCGACATCCACCTCGGCGACCCGGAACCAACCGAGGAACTCGTCGTAGCGTTCGGTCCATTCTCCGTCGGCGTTCTGGCGCAGTCTGGACGCCGACGCTCCGCTGGCGGGCGTCGTCTCGCAGATCTGCGGCGCGCTGAGCGCCAGCGTCAGCGGTTCTGTCTGGCCGCCGACGGGCTCGCTGCCGCCCAACCCGCCGCCGCAGAAGACGACGACTGCCGCCGTGATCGCCGTTGCGATCGCGAACCAGTTCGGCTGCGGGGCCTGCGGGCGGGACCATCGGCGCATGGGAGCCTCGCTGCTTATGGGGGTGATCGTAGTGGGTTGGGGCTGCCCGCGGGGTCGGCCGATCCCCAGTCCGCTTGCGTAGAGAACTCCGCATCACCCGCTCAAGCGCCGGGCCGCGTCTCCGAACTGCCCCCCTTCCGTCATTCCTGCGCAGGCAGGAATCCAGGCGAACCGCCGCCGCCCCTTCACGCCGCAGACGCCCAACGGCCCTCAAACGCCGCTTCGGGAAGCCGCCGGAGCTCCGAAGACAACTTGCAGCCACAAGATCGCCTGGATTCCTGCCTGCGCAGGAATGACGGATCCGCAGCCGTATCGCCGACAGCGGGAGTTTCGCAACGGCCGGTGCGCTTACTGCGCGACGGACTCGGCGGCGGCCAACGCGCGGTAGACGGCCCAACCCTCCATCACGATCAGTATATATGTTCTTGTGGACGGGAAGTCCACCGCCGAGAGGAAGGCGTCGACCGCCGCCTCTTCGGGCAGCACCGCGATCGCGGGGGCGGCGGCATCGAGCCAGCGCGCGGCGTTGCCGGGGCCGCCGTTGTAAGCGGCCAGCGCGATCGGCGCGGCGCCGTCGAACGCGCCCAACTGCGCGCCGAGGTACCAGGAGCCGTAGCGGAACGCAGTCTCCGGACGAGCCAAACGCTCGTGGTCGTGATCTTCACCCAACGCGCGCGCGATGTCCGCGCCTGTGGGCGGAATCACCTGGGTCAAACCGATCTCTCCCGCCAGTCCGCGCGCATCGGAGTCGTAGAGACTTTCGCGCCGGATCAGGCTGTAGAGCAGCAGCGGATCCACGCCTTCGGCGGCGGCGATCGGGGCGGCCAGATCGAACCATGGCGTGGGATAGAGCAGGCGCGCGATCGCGG
This sequence comes from Dehalococcoidia bacterium, assembly GCA_965243125.1. GTDB lineage: Bacteria > Chloroflexota > Dehalococcoidia > Bin125 > Bin125 > CATQGW01. The sequence goes on from OZ251529.1 coordinate 428,270, forward strand.
GCGGCGCTTCCCACCAGCCGGCTTCAACGGCGCGCAGGCAGGCGGCCGCGGCGGCCGCGGCGGCGCTCGGTTCGTCTGCTGCTGCGAGTAGACGCACCATCTCCCAGAGCGCCCAGGCGTCGCCCTCGTAGTCGGCTACCCACTGGAAGAAGTGCGCGTCGGCCGCGTCATCGTAGCCGGCGAGTCGCAGCTGCAGTCCTGCTTCCCAGAGCGTTCCGTCGAGCGCGGGCGCTTCGGGCTGGGGGCCGACTCGCTCCGCCAGCCAGTCCACGGGCGTCAGCGCGGCGTCGAGCGCCGGCGCGGGCAGGCCGAGATAATCGGCTGCGCGTTGCGCGTACCAATTGCCCGGTTGCAGATTGATCGTGCGCTCCCAGGTCAGCTGGGCGTTGGCGGCGTCGCCCGCCTGGCGGTAGGCGATGCCGCTCCAGAGCAGCAGCCGCTGACGCTCCACCACATCCCAGTAGTCGGCGCCGACATTGGCGGCGTCGCGGAAGCGCTGCGCCGCTTCCTCCCACTCGCCGCGCTCGAGCGCATACATTGCGTGCCGCGCCGCCGCCTCAGACGCGAAGCGCGAGAGCGGCTTCGAGGGGAACAACGCGGCGTAGAGTTGCTCGGCGCTCTCGCCCCGCGCTTCGAGCAGTTCCGCCGCCCACCAACGGGCGTCGGCCGCGAGGTCGTGGTCCGGATCGCGATCGATCGCGGCCAGATAACCGAGGACGGCGCCCTCCGGATCGCCCAGGTCCTCGTTGATCGCGGCGATGTAATACTCGGCGGCCGCAGCGTCGGCTGCGCCGGGCGGATCGCCGAGTACGGTGATCAATCGCTCGCGGGCGCGGGCATATTCGCCGTGCCGATAGAACACGATGCCGGCCAAGAGCGGATCGACCGCCGCGCCGATCTCGGGCAGCCGATCGAGCGCGGCAAGCGCTTCGTCGCGACGCGGGAACTCCGTGATCAGCCTGCGCCATGCGGCTTCCGCGGTCTCCGTGTCGCCAAGCGCGGCGCTGAGCGCGCCAATCCGCGCGGTCGCGGGGGGGATATTGGGGTGACTTTGCCAGGGCGCTTGCGCGATCACTTCTTCGTAGCGGCTGATCGCCGCCTCTGTCTCGCCTGCGCTGTCGAGCAGGGTGGCTGCCAGCCAGGTGGCGCTGCGGCGCAGGCTCGCGGGCAGCGAGGGGTTGGCGGCGGCGCGGTTGGCGGCGTGGCGGGCTTCATCGGCGCGGCCCAGACGCTTCAGCAGTCGGGCCCGTTCGAGGTGCATCGCGGCGCGGGCGGGACCACCGAGCTCAACGTAGCGATCGAGCGCGGCCAAAGCGGGACCGGGATCATCGAGCGCCAGCGCGGTCCGCGCAGTGAGCAGCGCAAGACGCTGTTCCGGTTCATCCGACAGATCGGCGGCATCAATCTGTCGCGCCAACTCATCGGCGTCGGCCGCGCGGTCCAGACGGAGCAAGAGGCGCAGCTGATCGAGCTGGGCGGCGATTCGTTCGTCCGCACTCAGCGCGTCGGGCTGGGCCAGCGCGCGTTGGCGGCCGGCCAGCGCGTCCTCCCAGAAGCCGTTGCGCTCCAGCGCGTCGGCTTCGGCCAGCAACAGCTGTGCGGGGTTGCGGGTCTCGCGGGGCGGAGGCGGCTGTGCAGGCGCAGCGGCCGGAGGTTGCGCTTGCTGTTCGATCTGCTCTTGCGGCGGCGGAGCGGGCGCTTCCTGCTGCGCGGGCGGCAGATCGTCGCCGCCGCACGCGGCGAGCGCCCAGGCCGCGAGCAGGCAGACGCACAGAGCGAGCCGGATGAGTGGTCGTGGGAGTGCGATGGGATGCGCCGCTTCGGAAGAGGCCCCGCCGCTACTGACGATAGCGCGTCGGGCGGCGCGCGGCTGTGCTAGCGTCGAATTCGGCGGCTTGCCTGGTGGTCGGGGCGGTTGGGAGCGGGTGTGAATTCCGAGACGACGTACGGCAGGGCCTGGGCCGAGATCGACCTTGCCGCGCTGCGCTGGAACACCGCCGCGCTGCGCCGCGCCGCGCCCGGCGCGGCAATCGCCGCGGTGGTCAAGGCCGACGGCTACGGACACGGCGCGGTCGAAGCTGCGCGAGCGCCGCTCGAGAGCGGCGCGGAGCGACTCTGCGTCTTCGCGCCGCAGGAAGCGATCGCGCTGCGTGCGGCCGGCCTGCGCGCGCCGATCCTGGCGCTTGGACCGCTGCCGGCCGATCAAGCCGAACTCGCTGCGCGGCTGGATTTGACTGTTTCGCTGCGCCGCATCGAGGAGGTCGAGGCCTGCGCCGCGGCCGCGCGCGCCGAGCAGCGCGAGACGGCGGTGCATATCAACATCGACGGCGGCATGCAGCGCCTCGGCTTGGGCGCGTCGGAAGCGATCGCCCTGGCCGCGGCCGTGCGCGCGCAAGACTCGCTGCGGCTGGAGGGCGTCTATACCCACTTCCCCGACGCGGCGGCGGCCGATCCCGCCCCCACGCGGCGGGCGTTCGAGCGCTTTCTGGAGACGGCGAACGCGATCGGCGCGCCAATCCGTCACGCGGCGGCCAGCGCCGCGCTGCTGCGCTTTCCCGAGATGGCGCTGGAGATGGTGCGCCCGGGCATCGCGCTCTACGGCGCGTCGCCGTTCGGCGCGGGCGTGCAGTGCGGGCTGCGACCCGCGCTCTCGTGGCGCGCGCCGCTGCTGGATGTGCGCGAGGTGCCGGCAGGCGAATCAGTCTCCTACGGCGGACTCTGGACCGCCCAGCGCGACTCGCGCATCGGCGTCGTCGGCGTGGGCTACGCCGACGGACTGCCGCGCCGGCTCTGGAATCGCGGCGAAATGCTCGTGCGCGGCCGCCGCGCGCCGATCACCGGGACGATCTGCATGGACATGACGATGGTGGGCCTGACCGAGATCCCGGAGGCAGCGGTGGGCGACACGGCGACGCTGATCGGCGTGGACGGCGCGGAGCAGATTCGGGCGACGGAGCTGGCCGAGCAGGCAGGGACGCTCTCCTACGAGCTGCTCACCGGCATCGCGCCGCGCGTGCAGCGCGTCTATACCTGAGCGCCGCCGGCGCTGGCCGCCTTGCCTGAGCGCGCGCAGGTTCGTAGCATTTCGCGTGGAGGGTGCGCGCATGGTTCGCCGATTGATCGCCGGGGGCATATTGCTGGCGCTTGTCGCGGCGCTGCCGCTGCTCTCGCTTTCGGCTGCGCAGGGCGAAGAGCTGATCCAGGCCGAGCCGCACCCCGACGGCGTGACGGCCGAAACGCCGCACAACGTGCTGCTCACTTTCGACCGCGACCTCGCGCTGCTGCGCAACGCCCACCGCGCCGAGATCTACGACGAAGGCGGCCACCGCCTGGACACCGGCGCCGCGACGATCTCCACCTACAGCGCGCGCACACTGGTCGTGCCGCTCGAAGGCAAATCGGAGGGCGAACTTGAAGTGCGCTACTCCGTGCTGCTCAACACGGGCGACGGCGTCCTGAACGAGGTGCGCGGCAGCTACGTCTTCACCGTGGACCCGTCGATCGCCGGCGAAGCGGAGCCGGGCGCAGCGGCGGCAACGGAGAAGTCGTCGCAGGGCCTGGTGCTCTGGACCATCGCAATCCTGATCGGCGTCGCCTTCGTCGGCGCGCTGCTCTACTTCCTGCGCCTCGCCACCGGCAACTCCCGCAGCAGCCTCGAACCGCTCAACCGCACCCCCTTTGACGACTAACCCGACCCACCCCGCCCGCCCTCTCTCCATTATGCCCGCGCCCCACCTCCGTCATACCCGCCCCTCTCTCTGTCATACCCGCGCTTGCCGCGGGTACCTCGACGTGAACAACCCCCACACACCTCACCATCCCCACCCGTCGTAGCCGCCCTATCAGCCCCGGAACAGACGATCCTCGTCCTCATCCTCAAACGCGGGCGGGGGGATCGACGCGCGGAGTTCGGGTGAGGTGCGGCGGCGCGGCTCCGGCAGGGCGACGATCCGCTCGCGTAGCGAAGCGACATCCTCCGGCGACGCCGGATCGAGAATGATCACCGCCAGCCCCGAGTCGCGCAGCACCTCGAGATCGCCGCTTGAAATATCGGCCGGGGCCTGGAGCGCAATCGGCGCGTCAAGCATCACCGCGAGCCGCCGCGCGGCGAGCAAATCGCGCAGCGACAGCGGCAGGTCGGGCGCGGGCAGGATCGCGAGGATCGGCCGCAGCGTGGCGAGGGCGAGCGCGTCTTCGCGCTCGGGCAGGCGATCGTCCAGCTGCAGCACGAAGTCGATATCCGCGTTGGCGATGGCGTCGGCGCGCGAACGCTGCGGGCGGAAAGCGACAAAGGCCAGCCCGGCCTCCTGCGCGGCCTGCGTCAGCTCGGCCGTCAGGCTGTCGACCTCCAGACCGCAGAGCGGGCGGTCCACCGTAATCCGGTAGCGCGGCGGTTTGCTGAAGATGCAGATGTCGTGCCCCTCGACGGGGCCGCGGGTGGCGATCAGAATCGAGGGCGGCGGCGGCTCTTTGGCGGCCCGGAAGCCGAGCGGACGCGCCGCCTGTCGTTGGTTGCCTCGGCGGATCCGATCGGAGGGCATCGGCGGCGATCATTCCGTTGGGCCGCGGCCGAGCGCACAGGGGGAGGCTTGGACGGCGCGGGCGGCGAGCAGTTGTTGCAGCGTGCGCGACACTCAGCCTACCGCGCGCGCCCGCAAGCCGCGAACCCGCCACCGGCGTCTGGCGCCGCGCCGCTCGCCCCATGTCGGCTACCGTTCCGCCAGCGGGCGCGACACAGGGAAGGATGCAGCGATGGACGCAGGCGACTGGCTGGGGCTGCCCTGGGGCGAGGGCGCGATCGAGTGGGCCTCCGTGGTGCTCAGGATCGCGCTCGGCGTGATTTTTATCGACGCCGGGCTCGGCAAATTTCGCCGCGGCATCGGCGGCTTCAGCGGCTGGCTCTCCGACCTCGGCATCCCGATGGCGCGCGTCGCCGGTCCGGGCGTCGCCGCGCTCGAGCTGATCGGCGGCCTGATGCTGCTCGCCGGCTTGCTGACCAGCTGGATCGCGATCCCGCTCGCGGCCAACATGGTCGTCGCCACCTGGGTGCAGAAGTTCAAAAACAACGCCCCGTTCCAGGGCGGCGATGTGCAGGGTTACGAGCTGGATGTGCTGATGGTCTTCGCCTGCGTCGCGCTGATCCTGCTCGGCGGCGGACCGCTCTCGCTGGACTCTGTAATCCGCTGACCACGCAGCCTGCGTAGCCAACGCAGCGCAGACGCCAGGCCTATTTCCACCCCCTCCGTCACACCCGCCGCCCCACCTCCGTCATACCCGCGCTCCGCCTCCGCCATACCCACGCTCCGCCTCCGTCATACCCACCCCTTTTTCACGTCATTCCCGCCTCTTTTTCACGTCATTCCCGCCCCCGAGCGGGAATGTGGGTTCAGTCTGCAAGCTGGACAGTTGGGCCTGGAGCAGTTCGGCTGGGGTTTGGAAGTCGAGGCATTTGCGGGGGGTGTTGTTGAAGCGGGCGAGCGTCCGGTTGAGCGCGCGGCGGGAGAGCGCGGCGAGGTCGGTGGAGCGGGGCAGCGGGCCGCGCAGCCGGCCGATCGCGTTTTCCACGCCGCCCTTCTGCCAGGGCGCGTGGGGGTCGCAGAAGAACGTGTCGACGCCGAGCGCGTGCAGTTCGTAATGGCGCACGAACTCGGAGCCGTTGTCGAAGCAGACGCTGCGGCGCAGGCTCGGCGGCAGGGCGGCGAGCAGCCGGCGCAGGGCGCGGATCAGCGGGTCGGCGGCCTTGCTCGGCAGGGCCGCGGCGAGCAGCGCGCGGGTGCAGCGGTCCTGCAGCACGAGCAGCGCGGGACCGCCGCGGCCGAACTGCATCAGGTCCGCCTCCCAGTGGCCGGGCTCACTGCGCGCGGCGGCCTCGGCGGGGCGCTCGGCGAGCGGGCGGCGCAGCTTGATGTAGTCGGCCGAGCTGCGCCGGGCCCGCGCGCCGCGGCGCCGCCGGCGGCTGCGCCCCTGCGGCAACAGCCGCCGCCAGCGGTAGTCCTTGGTGCGTTTGATCTGGGCGTAGATGAACTCGTAGATCGCTTCGTGGGAGATCACCGTGCGGCCCGCTTCGCGGCGCAGCCGGCCCGCGACCTGCTGCGGCGAGAGCTCCTGGTCGAGCAGCTCCAGCACCCGCTCGCGCAGCGCGTCGTCGCGCTCCAGCTTCAGGCCGCGCTTGCGCCGCGCCCGGCTGCGGGACTGGGCCGCGTCCGGGTCGTAGCCGCCGTCCGCCCCCGCGTTGCGCTTCAACTCCGCCGCGATCGTCGACGGCGAGCGAGCCAGAGCCGCTGCGATCTGCCGCGCCGAGCAGCCTTCGCCCCGGAGTCGGGCGATCGCGCAGCGCTCCTCCCAACTGAGCTGGCCGTAAACCCGTCCCATGACCGCACCTCCAACTGCTGTCCCAGTTCGCCCCTGAACTTAGCGAATCTGTCACGCGCGGCCTCAGAGGCCCGTGTCGCCACCGTCCAAGGCGGGTAGGGGCGAGGATGGACCTTCTCAGTGTGCGCGGGGAGATTCCCGCTCGGGGGCGGGAATGACAAAGGATGGATAGTGGGGGCTGTTCACGTCGAGATACCCCCGTTCGGGCCAAGGGCAGGCTCCGCGGCAAGCGCGGTATGACGGAGCAGGGGCGAGGCATAAGCTGAGCGGCGCGGAGGCGGTTGATGGAGCGTTGGGCGGGCTTCGTTGCGCGGCATCCCTGGCGGGTAGTGCTCGGCTGGGTGCTGCTCGTCGTCGTGCTGGTCGTCGCGGCGCAGGCCGCCGGCGGAGAACTGACCGACAACTTCTCGCTGCCCGGCGCGGAGTCGCAGCAGGCCCAGGACCTACTCTCGCGCGAGTTCCCCCAGCAGGCGGGCGTCGAGGTCAAGGCCGTCTTCCGCACGCCCAACGGACGACTGACGGACCCCGCGACGCAGCAGGCGATCGCCGATTTCCGCGCCAGGGCCGCGCGCATTCACGATGTCAACCAGGTCAGCGATCCGTTCGCCTCGCCCGGCGATATCTCGCAGGACGGCGCAACGGGACTGGTGCGGATCCGCTACGGCGGAATCGGACGCGAACTGGACCTGGACGACGTCCAGGCGCTGGTGGACCTGGGCGACGCGCCGCGCTCAACCGGGCTGATCGTGGAGTTCTCCGGCCCACCGGTGCGCGAGCTGGAAACGCAGGAGCGCCGGCTGGCCGAGATCGTCGGCATCGCCTTCGCCCTGGTCGTGCTGTTGGTCGCGTTCGGCTCGGTGCTGGCCGCCGGCATCCCGGTGATCACCGCGCTGGTCGCACTGGGCATGGGCACCCTGCTGATCCTCTTGGCCGCCTCGCGCCTCGACATCGTCACCCAGGCCCCGGTCTTCGGCGCGATGCTCGGCATCGGCGTCGGCATCGACTACGCACTGTTCGTCATCTCCCGCTTCCGCGAGCAGCTGGCGGCCGGGCAGCCGCCGCCCGAAGCGGCGCGAATCGCGGTCACCACCGCCGGACGCGCCGTCGCCTTCGCCGGAATCATCGTCGTCGTCGCCTTGCTGGGACTGTTCTTCATCGGCATTCCGCTGATCGCCAACCTCGGCCTCTCCGCCGCGTTTGTCGTGCTGCTCGAGATGCTGATCGCGATTTCGCTCCTACCGGCGCTGCTGCGAATCGTCGGGCAGCGGATCGATTTCCTCTCAATTCCGTTCCTGCGCTACACGGCGGGCGGCGAGCGCGGCCTCTGGTACCGCTTCAGCCGGCTCGTGCAGCGCCGCTCCTGGCTCTGGCTGCTCGGCGCGGGCGCCGCGATGATCGTCTGCGCCGTGCCGCTGCTCAGCATCGAAATCGGTACCGGCGACGACGGCAACCTCAACGAGCGCCACACCTCGCGGCGCGCCTACGACCTGATCGCCGACGCTTTCGGACCGGGCGTCAACGCCGCGCTGCTGGCGGTGACCGAGCAGCGCCCCGGCGCGTCGCCGCAGGCGCTGATGCGGGTGCGCGGATCGCTCGCGGCGGTGGACGGCGTGGCCGCCGTCGCGCCGCCGCAGATCAACGCCGCCGGCAACGCCGCCGTGTTCGTGATCGTGCCCGACACGCCGCCGCAGGCCCAGCAAACACGCGAGCTGGTGCATCGGCTGCGCGAGCACGCGCCCACCGCGACCGCCGCCTTCGGCGGCGGAATGTCGATCTACTTCTCCGGCATCACCGCGATCTCGGAAGATGTCACCTCGCAGATGATGGGTCGCCTGCCGATCTTCTTCGGCGTGGTGATCGGCGTCAGCATCCTGCTCTTGATGATGGCCTTCCGCTCGATCGTCGTGCCGCTCAAAGCGGCGCTGATGAACATGCTGGCGATCTCCGCCTCGATCGGCCTGTTGGTGGCGATCTTCCAATGGGGTTGGGGGCTGGGCATCGTGGGGCTGGACAAGACGGGGCCGATCGAGTCGTTCCTGCCGATGTTCATGTTCGCGATCCTCTTCGGCCTGTCGATGGATTACGAGGTCTTCCTGCTCAGCCGCATCCGCGAGCGCTGGCTGCAAACGGGCGATTCGGCCGAGTCGGTCGCGCACGGCATCGGCGCGAGCGCGCGGGTGATCACCGCCGCGGCGGCGATTCTGGCCGCGGTCTTCATGGCCTTCGCGATCTTCGGCGAGGAGCGCGCCATCAAGCAGTTCGGCATCGGCATGGCGTTCGCCATCGTCGTCGATGCCACGGTCGTCCGCCTGATTCTGGTACCCGCCCTGATGCAGCTGGCCGGCCGCGCCAACTGGTGGCTGCCGCGCTGGCTGGATCGCGTGCTGCCCAACCTGACGATCGATCCGCCCGTCGAAGCGGTGCCGCCCATCGCCGCCGCGCCGACTCTGTCGCCGGCGCCCGCGCCGCTTGCACCTGTCGAAGCGCCGTCGTTGCCCTGGCGTGAGCCCGCCCATTCCGTCCCGCTCGCCCAGCCCGAGCCCGCCGCGCCGCCGCCGGAACCACAGGAACCGGCTGTGCAGCAGCCCGCGGCAGAGGCGATTGAACCGGAGCCGCCCCTGCCAGAACCGCCCGCTGCTCCCACGGAACCGCAACCCGCGCCCGAACGAATACCGCCCGCGCCGCCGGTCGAACCCGAACAGCTGCCCGTTGCGCCGACACCTGTGCCCGCGTCGGGCGGGCTATTCGTCTGGGCGGCGCTCGGCGCGTTCACCGCCTGCGCCTTCACCGTCGGAATGATGCTCGGCTCGGCCTGGGCCGCCGCCCGCGCCGCCGCGAACGGCCGGCGCTAGTCGTTCGTGGCGACTTCAACCTGCCACTGGGCGATTGCGCCGCTGCCGCCGTGCTCGATCGACACGATCCACTCGCCGCCCGCGGCCTCCAGTGGATTGGAGATCAACACGGCGGTGCAGGAGTCGGAGCCGGCGCAGACCGCGGTCAGCGTGCTCTGGAAGACCAGCTCGCCGTCGGCGGCGCGGTTGATCAGAATCCGCGCCGTGGCCCCGCCGGAAGCGAGAATCGTCGCGGTGACATCGAACAGACCGTCCGCATCCGCCACCGCCAACATCCCCTCACCCGCGTCGTAGCCGCGGCTCACCGCGGTCGTGGTCAGCGACAGCTCATCGCCCGTCCCGCGCATCGCGATGCTCGGCGGGTCCGGGAACGCGGGGAAGCTGTCGGCGATCGGCGCGGCCGGCGTCGCGGCGACAACAGGCGCAGAGCCGACCTCAAGCTGCTCAACCGAGATCAGGTAACCCCCCGCGCCGGCGATCGAGCCGACGGCAAGCTGCAGCTCGCCCGTCTCGCTCGGCTCCAGGCGCAGCATCGCGTTGGTCCCGCTCAGACCGCCCAGACCGTCGTCGTCGGTCAGCTCCAGCCCCGCGCCGCTCGCGTAGAGGTAGACATCGGTCGTCAGACTCTCGACGCGCACCTCGTAGACATCGCCGGGCAGCACCGGGAGGCTGAACACATCCACATCGCCGTCGGGGTAGATCAGGCCGACGCTGCTGGCGTCCTCCGGATTCCAGGGGCGGTCGTCGTAGTCCATCACCATCGCTTCGCCGACCATCTGCTCCGATTGCACCGCGTAGCTGGTCGGCTCCATCGCCTCGGTCGCGAGCCAGACCTGGTAAGGGCCGACCGTGGCCAGCTCGCTGACGATCACGGTGTCCGTCCCGCCGCCCACGACAGTCGCGGTGTCGACCGTCGCGCCGGTCGCGTCGAGCACCGTGACCATCCCGCGCTGATCACCGGTCACGGTCACCGACAGTCGCGAGCCGGCGTCCTCGGCGGTCATGAACGCCAGCGTCTGCTCCCCGGGCATCACTTCAATGTCCAGCACCATCGCTTCCATCGTCATCACTGCTTCGTCGTCGGGCAGCTCGCCGTCGGCCGGCAGCTCGGCGATCTGGCGGGCGAGATCGCCGGCCGAGATGAACATGCCGCGCTGAGCGAGATTCCAGCTGGCGATGCCGATCACCGAACCCATCTCGTCGGCCAGCACCATGCCGGCCTGGTTGAACGGAATCGACGCGTCGGTCGAGAAGATCGTCAGTGCGGCCGCGTCCCACTCGGCGCGGCTGGAGAGCAGCCCGGCGCTGATTGAGGCCTCGGCCGCGCCGCCGGCGAAGCCCACGGCGTACACATCGCTGCCGATCTGCAACCGCTCGCCGTCGCCGAGGTTCACGGCCGGCAGCCGCCGCGCGAGGTTGGGGCTGATCGGCCCGAGGCTGGCCAGGCCGGAGACGTAGTCGGCCGCCTCGAGAGAGACGTCCTCGAGCCGGTCGCCGTTCGAGAGAGTCACGGCGATTCGCGCCTCGCCGCCGATGAAGAACGCGCCGTCGGTGATGATCCGCCCGTCGCGCGTCACCAGTCCGGTGACGGACCGCACGACGCCGTCGCGCTCAACTTCCACCCGCGCGAGGCTGGCGCGGATGATTGAGTAGATGGTGGTCGCATCGAGCGCGCTGGGCGCGGGCGCGGCGGCGCGGGCCGGTTCGGCGGCGGGCGCCGCAGCCGGTTCGGCGGCCTGCTCTTGCTGCTGCGCTTCCTGCTCGTCGTCCTCGTTGTCGATCAGGTCGCAGGCCGAAAGCAGCAGCGCGATCCCGATCAGGGCGGTGATCAGCAGTGCCGCGCGGCGCGCGAAGCGGCGCGGTATCCGCGCCAACGTGTCGGCCAACATGTCGATAAGTAGGTGCATGCGGTCCCCCGTGCAGCGCGGGGGCGACTCGCTCATCCCCGGACGCTTGCGCGAGTCTATCCCACAGCCGCTGGCGGCAGCCGCGCGCCACGCGCGATACTGCCCCGACGCAACAGCGGCCGGAGGGTGAGGAGCAACAATGCAGTACATCCTGCTGATCAACGTGTCCCCGGAGGGGCTGGAGGCGATCGAGCGCGATCCGCTGCTGCCGCTGAAAATCGATCAGAGCGTGGAGATGCCCGGCGTGGCGGCGCTGGGCATCTACGGAGTACTGGGGCCCTACGACTACGTGGCGATTCTGGACGCGCCCGACAACGACGCAGCCGCGCGCTGGTCCGTGGTCTTCGGCAGCCGCCTCAAGGCCAACGTGACGACAATGCCCGCCGTGCCGATGTCGCACTTCGAGGCGGAGGCCGCGCCGCTCACGGCGGCGGCCGAGCAGCCGGTCGGCGAATAGGGAGCGGAACGGAGCGCGGAAGAAGGCGTGGAGCCGGCGGGGGGATTCGAACCCTCGGCCTACGGTTTACGAAACCGTTGCTCTACCACTGAGCTACGCCGGCCCGGAGCGCCGCGACGGTCCGCAGCGCGTGCCTGTCAGCCTACGCCGCGCGGCGCGCGGACGGGTATCTCATAGGATATCCACAATGTTCCGCGTGACGATCTGGTCCACCGACGACGAATTCGCAGCGCCGCTGGAAGAACCGCTCCAACGCGGCGGCCTCCAGGTGCAGCGCGTCGCGCCGGCCGAGGGCTGGGCGCCCGACCCGGCGGCCAGCCCCGATGTGCTGGTGATGGACTGGCGCGACGCAGTGCCGCGCTCCCGGGTTGACGCCTTCGAGGCCTGGCCCGACAGCCTGCGCGTGGCGATCATCCGCCCCCACGGAATGAGCGAACTCGACCCGTCGCACCAGCTCGACGACTTCGCGGTCGCCCCGCTGCGCGAAACCGAGCTGGTGATCCGCGTGCAGCTGGTGCTCTGGCGGCACGGGCGCGCCGTCGGCCGCAACACGCTCTCCGCCGGCGACCTCGTGCTCGACGTCAGCAACTACCAGGTCTTCGAGGGCGGGCGCGCCGTCACCCTCACCTTCAAGGAGTTCGAGCTGCTGCGCTTCCTGATGACCCACACCCAGCAGGTCTTCACCCGCGAGACGCTGCTCAACCGCGTCTGGGGCTACAACTACTACGGCGGCTCGCGCACCGTGGATGTCCACATCCGCCGCCTGCGCTCCAAACTCGAAGCCCGCGGGCGCACCTACATCGAGACTGTCCGCAACGTCGGCTACCGCTTCGCCCTCCCCCTCCGCTAGGCCCCGCCCCCACTCCGTCATACCCGCGCTTGCCGCGGAGCCTGCCCCCGGCCCGAACGGGGGTATCTCGACGTGAACAGCACCACCGTCACACTCTGCCGCCTCCCCCATCGCCCCACCTTCATCTCCGTCATCCCCGCCCCTTTCCGTCGCCCCAGACTTGATCTGGGGCCCAAACCCAACCCCCCTGCGCAGCGCCAGCGTCCCGAACTGTCGACCAACCCCCGTTCACAGCCCATCCCGGTACGCCGTGCCGCCAACAGGCGCCGTATGGATTCCAGCGTGCGCTGGAATGACGGACCCTGGCAGCCACGGCGACAGGCTCCATTCCGCCCCACACCCTGATACCGTCGCTCCTCCGCGACACAACAACGGACCTACCGAAGCCCGCCCCGAACACCCCGAACAGACCCGAACAAACCTGACCAACCCCGAACACACAGAACCGCCTCGACCAGATAAGCCGCAGCCCACGACCAGCCCCGAACACCCCGAACAAACCTGAGCAAGCCTGAAAATTCATCGGTTTGTAACTGGTGAAGCGCGTCTGTAGCCGCCTCTGCCCGTAGACTGGCAATTGACGCCGCAGACCGTCGGGCGCAACCGAGGCTGCGCGTCGCAACCGACCACCGCGCAGAGAGGAAACGCACCGATGACGACGCTGGCCGATGTGCAGGCGCTGATCCGAGACCAGGGCATCACCCGGGTGGACCTGCTGGTGACCGACCTGATCGGACGCTGGCAGCACTTCTCGATCCCGCCCTCGCGGGTCGACGAGAGCCTGGTCGAGCGCGGGCAGGGCTTCGACGGCTCCAGCCTGCGCGGCTTCCAGTCGATCGACGAGTCCGACATGCTGCTCCGCCCCGACCTCGACACCGCGCAGATCGACCCCACCGAGAGCGTGCCCACGCTCAAACTGATCTGCAACGTCCACGACCCCGTCACCGGCGACCGCTACTCGCGCGACCCGCGCTACGTCGCCTACAAGGCCGAGTCCTACCTCGACTCCACCGGCATCGCCGACCAGGCCTTCTTCGGACCCGAGCTCGAGTTCTTCATCTTCGACCATGTCCGCTTCGGCAAGGAGATCAACTCCTCCTTCCACATCGTCGACTCCGGCGAGGCCGACTGGAACTCCAGCCGCGAGGAAGACGGCCGGAACCTCGGCTACAAAATCCCCCCCAAGCAGGGCTACTCGCCCGTCCCGCCCTTCGACACCCTCTCCGACCTGCGCTGGGAGATGGCCGAAAAGATGGGCCGGATCGGCATCCAGTTCGAGGTGCATCACCACGAGGTGGCGACCGGCGGCCAGGGCGAAATCGCCACCCGCTTCGGCACCCTGCACCAGAAGGCCGACGAGACGCAGTGGTACAAGCACATCGTGCGCAACGTCGCCAAGGCGCACGGCAAAACCGCCACCTTCATGCCCAAGCCGCTCTACGGCGACAACGGCACCGGCATGCATGTCCACCAGTCGCTCTGGAAAGACGACGCGCCGCTCTTCTACGCCGACGACGGCTACGCCCACCTTTCCCAGCTGGCCCGCTACTACATCGGCGGGCTGCTCCGCCACGGCCCCTCGCTGCTCGCCTTCTGCGCGCCCACGACCAACTCCTACAAGCGGCTCGTGCCCGGCTTCGAAGCGCCCATCTACCTCGCCTACTCCGAGCGCAACCGCTCCGCCGCCGTCCGCATCCCCACCTACGAGACCTCGCCCAAGAGCAAGCGCCTCGAATTCCGCCCGCCCGACGCCTCCGCCAACCCCTACCTCGCCTTCTCCGCGATGATGATGGCCGGGCTCGACGGAATCATCAACCAGATCGACCCGGGCGACCCGGTCGACACCGACATCTACGAACTCTCGCCCGAAGAGGCGGCCAACATCCCCGCCGTGCCCACCTCAATGGAGGAGGCGGTGTCAATCCTCGACAACGACCACGACTACCTGCTCGCCGGCGGCGTCTTCACCACCGACCTGATCGAGAAGTACGTCGAGTTCAAGCAGCAGGAGGCGCAGGATGTCTTCCTGCACCCCTCGCCCACGGAGTTCTTCCACTACTTCCACATCTAGGCGGCCGCCGCGCCGCGAAATCGCGCGGGAGGCGGGAGAGACGATGGCGCTCGAAGCCTCTGAGCAGCAACGCGGCGAGTACCAGCATGTCCTGCACGCCTGCCGCGAGCACGACGTCAAATTCGTGCGGCTCTGGTTCACCGACATCCTCGGCTCGCTCAAGTCGGTCGCGATCACGATCGACGAGCTGCCCAAGGCGCTCGAAGAGGGGCTGGAGTTCGACGGCTCCTCGATCGAGGCGTTCGCCCGCCGCGACGAATCCGACATGGTCGCGCGCCCCGACCCGGAGACCTTCGCGCTGCTGCCCTGGCGGCCCGAACAGCAGCGCGTCGCGCGGATGATCTGCGACATCGAGCGCCGCAGCGGCGAGCCGTTCGACGGCGACCCGCGCGGCGTGCTGCGACGCCAGCTGCAGCTGGCCGGCGAGCGCGGCTACAGCTTCTACGTCGGCCCCCAGATCGAGTACTTCTACTTCAAAAGCCCTGAGGACCCCGCGCCGCTCGACGCCGGCGGCTACTTCGACCTCACCCCGCTCGACGCCGCCAGCGACCTGCGCCGCGAGACGGTGCTGACGCTCGAAGAAATGGGCATCGCCGTCGCTTACTCGCACCATGAGGCCGCGCCCAGCCAGCACGAAATCGACCTGCGCTACACCGACGCGCTGACAATGGCCGACGCCGCCATGACCTGCCGCCTGGTCGTCAAGGAAATCGCGATCAAGCACGGCGTCTACGCCTCGTTTATGCCCAAGCCGCTGACCGACGAAAACGGCAGCGGCATGCATGTGGACCTGTCGCTCTTCGAGGGCGAGCAGAATCTGTTCTTCAACGAAGACGCGCCCGCACACCTCTCCGATACCGCGCGCTCATTCGTCGCCGGCCTGCTCGCCTACACCCCGCAGTTCACGCTGATCACCAACCAGTGGGCGAACTCCTACAAGCGGCTCGCGCGGGGCACCGAGGCGCCCGTCTACCTCACCTGGTCGCGCGCCAACCAGAGCGACCTGGTGCGCATCCCTGAATACCACCCCGGCCAACCGGAAACGACGCGCGTGGAATACCGCGGCGCCGACAGCGCCACCAACCCCTACCTGGCGTTCAGCGTGATGTTGGCCGCCGGCCTGCGCGGCATCGACGACGGCCTGGAGCCGCCCCCGCCCGCCGAGGACGATGTGTACGCGCTGAGCGACGCGCAGCGCTCCGAACGCGCCATCGCCGCGCTGCCGCGCTCGCTCGGCGAAGCGATCGACGAATTCGCCGCCAGCGAAGCCATGCGCGAAGTGCTCGGCGAGCACGTCTGGTCCACCGTGCTCGAAAACAAGCGCCTCGAGTGGGAAGCCTTCCGCGCCCAGGTCACCGATTACGAGCTGCGCCGCTACCTGCCCGTCCTCTGACCCTCAGCGCACCGCCGCAGCGCTCGTCTCGATCGCCTGCTCGAACAGCCCCGCAGTCGAATCGTGGATCACGTCGAACAGCGGCGTCGGGTAGAGACCGAGGAAGAACACGCCCGCCACCAGCACCGCAATCGCCAGCGCCAGCGGGCGCGGCACCGCGAAGCGCGCCCGATCCGTCCCCTCCGGCTCGTAGAGGTACATCTGCTTGATCACCATCAGGTAGTAGTAGAGCGAGACGAACGACGCGGTGATCCCGATCGCTCCCAGCCACAGGAAGCCGTTCGAGAACGCCACCTGGAAGACGATGAACTTCGTCGCGAAGCCGGCGAACAGCGGCATCCCCGCCAGCGAGAACAGCCCGGCCGCCAGCACGAACGCCAGGAACGGCTGCCGCTCCGCCAGCCCCCGCACATCCACGATGTCGTCGCGCCCGGTGCGGTTGTAGAACGCGATGATCGCCGTGAACACCGCGATATTGGTCGCCACGTAGCCGATCAGATGCAGCACCAGCGCCGACGCCGCGTCCTGCGACTGCCCGATCGTCTCCGCGTTGAGCGCCACAATCCCGACTAACAGATAGCCGACCTGCGAGATCGAGGAGTAGGCCATCAGCCGTTTGAGGTTGGTCTGCTGGAGCGCCATCAGGTTGCCCGTGATCATCGTCACCGCGGCGAGGATCGCGATGAACCAGGCCCACTCGGCCGCCACGGGCAGGAAGGCCTCACTGAACAGCCGCAGGAAGAAAGCGAAAGCCGCCGCCTTGCCGCCCGCGCTGAGGAACGCGGTGATCGGCAACGGCGCGCCTTGGTAGGCGTCCGGCGTCCACTGATGGAACGGCACAGCGGAGACCTTGAAGCCCAGTCCGGCCGTGATCATCACCAGCCCAATCAACAGCCCGGGCCGCACCGCATCGGGCTCCGGCAAGCCGGCGATGCCCCCCATGCCCGCGAAGTTCGCCAGCTGCCCCGCGATCGAGCGGACGCCCGAGCCGTCCGGATCAATCGCGCTGTAGGTCGTGCTGCCCGTCACGCCGTAGATCAGGCTGATCCCGTAGAGCATCAGCGCCGACGAGAACGCGCCCAGCAGCATGTACTTGAGCGAACCCTCGTTGGAGAACGGGTTGAGCTTGTTGAAGCCGACCAGGATGTAGAACGAGAACGAGAGCAGCTCCAGCGCGAGGTAGGCGGTCAGCAGCTCGCGCGCCGCGCCGAGCAGCATCATCCCCAGCGTCGCGAACAGAATCAGCCCGTAGAACTCGCCGTGATTCTTCAGCCGGTCGCCCGCGAACTGAATCGCCGCCAGCACCGTGAACAGCGCGATGCCGAGGAAGAACACGCGGAAGAGCACCGTGAAGTGATCGACCGCCAGCACGTTGGCGAAATCGTCGTTGGTGTCCCAGTAGAACACCGCCGTCAGAATCGCCAGGACCAGCAGCGCCCCCGCCGTCGCGTAGCCCCAGACCTCCTGCCGCACGCGCTCGCGGAAGATCAGCGCGCCCGCCACGACCAGCGTGGCCAGCGCCGCCAGCACGAACTCCGGGATGATCAGCTGATACTCGAGGTCCATCAGCGCGCCCCCCGGCTCGTCGTCGGTCTGGTGGTGTCGTTGCGCATCGTCAGTTGCCTATGCCCAGCGTGAACAGACCGCCGATCTCCTCCACGTTGGGGATTTCGCTGACGGTCTGCGCGATGCGGTCGATGAACGGATCGGGCCAGATGCCCATCGCGATAATCGGCGCGATCAGCACCACGCCGGCCAGCAGCTCTTTGCGCGACAGATCCTTGAGGTTCTCCCAGCGCGGGTTGAACGGGCCGAGCGCCGCCCGGCCCATCAGCCGCAGCACGTAGATCGCGGTCAGCGCCGCCGAGAGAATGCCCAGCGCCGCGAACAGCGGGAAGGCGTCGATCGCTCCCACGAAGATGTGGAATTCGGCGATGAACCCACTCAGCCCCGGCAGTCCGAGCGAGGTCAGGCCCGCGATCCCGAAGAAGATCACAAACAGCGGCATCTTGCGGATGATTCCGCCGAAGACGCGGATATCGCGCGTGTGCGCCTGGTCGTAGACCGCCCCGACCATCGCGAAGAACAGCGCCGTCATCACGCCGTGCGAGAACATCTGCAGCACCGCGCCGTTGACGCCGATGTTGTTCATCGTCCCCAGCCCCATCAGCACGAAGCCCATGTGCGAGACGGACGAGTAGCCGATCACGAATTTCAGGTCGGTCTGGTGGATCGCCGAGATCGCGCCGTAGACGGCGGCGATGCCGCCCAGCACCAGCAGCACCGGCATCCAGAAATCGGTGCCGGCGGGCAGGATTTCCATCCCCAGCCGGATGATGCCGAACGCGCCGAGCTTCATCAGCACGCCCGCGTGCAGCATCGAGACCGCCGTCGGCGCCGCCACGTGCCCATCGGGCGACCAGGTGTGGAACGGGAACAGGCCGGCCAGAATGCCGCAGCCGATCATGAAGAACGGGAAGAACGTGTTGGCGAAGCCGCGGTCGAACTGAATCTCCCGCAGCACCGCCATATCGAAGGTGCCCGCGTTGGCCTCGGTGAAGACCGCGAAGATGCCGACGAAGATCAGCACCGAGCCGCCGACCAGCACCATGGTCAGCTTCATCGCCCCGTATTCCTTGTTCGTGCTGCCCCAGATCACGATCAGCAGGTACATCGGCAGCACGGCCAGCTCGTAGGCGAAGAACCAGAAGAACAGGTCCTGCCCGATGTAGACCCCGTAGACGCCGGTGAACAGCGCCAGGAAGAGGATGAAGAAGTCCTTCGGCCGGTGGTTGATCTTCCAGGAGACGAGCACGCCGGCGAAGCCGACCAGCCCGTTCAGCAGCACCAGCGGCGCGGCGATCCCGTCCACCGCCAGATGCAGCGAGATGCCGTTCTCGCCCAGGAACGCGATGTTCTCGATCCACGGATACTGGAGGTCGAACTGGAAGCCGCCCTCCGCGAAGTCGTAGACCACGAAGACCCAGATCGAGTCGACCAGCGTCGCGGTCGTCGCGGCCAGCGCGATCCAGCGGATCAGGTTGGCGTGCCGCGAGGGCACGAAGATCGTCAGCAGCGCGGCACCGCCGGGGATCAACAGCAGCAACAGCAGGGCTTCGCCGGCGTCCATGTCGATGCCTTTCGCCCTATCCGCCGCCGCGCAGCAGGAACGCCAGGCCGCCCGCCAGGGCGACGCCGACCACCATCAGCAGCGCGTAATCGGGAATGCGGCCCGTCACGTGGTAGCGCAGCCAGTAGGCCGCGTAGCGCGTCACGTCCGCCGGCCCGTTGATGCCCGTGTCGTTCACGATCATCCGGTCGAACCAGGACACGATCCGCGCCAGCGGCAGCACCGCCCGGTCGATCGCCCACTGATACGCCTCGTCGAAGTAGAACTTGTTCTCCACGATCGCCGCCAGCCGCGGCTGGAACGCGCGCAGCGCCTCCGCCCGGCGGCTGTTCCGCCCCCAGAAGAACCACCACGCCGTCCCGAAACCAAGCAGCGAGACGGTACCCGTCACCGCCGCAATGTCGTTGTGGAAGTGGAACACCTCCGGCTCCGGGAAGTAGATGTAGGCGTTGATCCCGCCCGGGAAGCCGAACGCGCGCCCCACCTGGTCAAACGCGAAGAAGCCGACCAGGAAGGTCAGCACGGTCAGGAAGACCAGCGGAATCAGAATGATCGCGTCCGCCTCGCGCGCCCGTCGGATCACCGCCATCACCTTCGGCGGACCGAAGAAGGTGATGATCACCAGCCGCGCCATGTAGAGCGCCGAGAGGAACGCGGCCACCCCCAGCAGGATCGCCACCGCCGTGTTCGCCCCGCCCAGCGTGACGGTGAAAATCTCGTCCTTGGAGAAGAAGCCGGAGAGCGGCGGGATGCCCGCCAGCGCGACCGAGGAGATGATGAACGTCGTCGCCGTCACCGGCATCCGCCACCACAGCCCGCCCAGCCGCCGCGCGTCCTGCTCCTCCGTCATGTGAATCACCGAGCCGGAACCGAGGAACAGGCAGGCCTTGAAGAAGGCGTGCGTGAGCAGGTGGAACATCGCCACCCCGACCGCTCCCACGCCGAGCGCGACGAACATGAAGCCCAGCTGCGACACAGTGGAGTATGCGAGCACCCGTTTGATGTCGTTCTGCCCCAGCGCCATGATCCCCGCCATCAGCGCCGTCGTCAGCCCCACCCCCAGCACCACGTTCGACGCGCCCGGCGCAACCTCGAAGACGGGCAGCAGCCGCGCCACCAGGTAGACGCCCGCGACCACCATCGTCGCCGCATGGATCAGCGCGCTGACCGGCGTGGGACCCTCCATCGCGTCCGGCAGCCAGACATGGAAGGGCACCTGCGCGCTCTTGCCCGCCGCGCCGAGGAAGACCATCAGCGTCGCCAGCGTCAGATAGCCGTCGCCCATCACCTGCGGCAGATCGTTCACCCGCCCTGCCTCGGCGGCCGCGATGATGTCCGAAATCTGGAACGAGCCCGTCGCCCGCCAGAACAGGATCAAGCCGATGAAGAGACCGACATCGCCTAGGCGGGTGGTGACGAACGCCTTCTTCGCCGCCTCCACCGCGCTGCGCCGCTCGTGGTAGAAGCCGATCAGCAGGAATGAGCAGAGCCCCACGCCCTCCCAGGCGACGAACATCAGCAGCAGGTTGTCCGCCAGCACCAGCGTCAGCATCGCCGCCACGAACAGCGAGAGCACCGCGAAGTACCACCAGTAGCGCGGCTCCGGCTTGCCGTGGTGCCGCAGGTAGCCGGTCGAGTAGAGGTTGACCATCAGCGCTACGGTGGAGACGACGAAGACCATCACGATCGCGATGCTGTCCACCGTGAAGCCGAGCCGCACCAGGAAGTCGTCGAACTGCACCCAGTCGGTCCCCGCGTTGGCGATCCCGCCCAGCCCGGCGCCCACCAGGTCGAGGTGCGATTCGAGCACGAAGAAGAACAGGATGAAGACGCTCAGCGCCGCGCCCACCGAGATAAAGTCCCCGCCGCGCGGCAGATACCGCCCGAACGCGAACAGCACGAGGAACGCGATCGCCGGGATCGCCGGCAGGATCCAGGCATGTTCGGCCCAGAACACTTAGCGCTCCCCTCGCTGCGCCGCTCGCGGTAGACGCCCGGCGGCTACCACTTGAGCAGATTCACTTCGTCGACGTTGGCCGTCGCGCGGTTGCGGAAGGTCCGCACCACGATGCCCAACGCCAGGGCCACCTCGGCGGCGGCGATCACGATGATGAAGAAGGCGAACACGATCCCGGTGATGTTGCCGAAATCGATGTGCCCGTAGACCGCGAAGGCGACCATGTTCAGGCTCACCGCGTTGAGCATCAGCTCCACCGAGAGCAGAATCAGCACCGCGTTGCGGCGCGTCAGCACCCCCATCGCGCCGATCGCGAAGAGGATCGCATTGACGATCAGGACATGTTCGAGCGCCGGCATCGCTACTCCTCCTCATCCGGCGAAGCCAGCATGATCGCGCCGTCCAGCGCAATCGAGAGCAGCACCCCGACAATGATGAAGGGCACGATCCAGACGGTGAAGATCACGTCGCCGATCTGCTGTAGAGCGATCGGCTGGAAGTCCGCAGCGGAGCCGGGCTGCACCCAGTGGGTGGCGACGATCCCGCCGATCAGCGCGGCCAGCAGCCCCGCCGCCGCCGCGATCCCCAGCGGGCGCGTTCTGCCGAACAGCGCCTGCGGACGCTCCCGCGCGCGGGTCAGCATCAGCGCGAAGAGAATCAGAATCACCACCGCCGAGCCGTAGATCAGCAGCTGCACCAGCGCGATGAACTCGACGGCCAGAATCAGATAGATGCCGGCCACCCCGGCCAGCGCGGCGATGAAGAACAGCGCCGCGTAGACGATGTTGCCCGCCGTCACCACGCCGAGCGCGCTGAGCAGCATCACCACCGCCAGAATCCAGAAGACGACCTGCGTTGCGGTCACACCGTCGCCCACGAGCTCGCCTCCTTTCCGCGCCGATTATCCATGCCGGTGCTGCGCATCAGTCGCCGCCGCCTGCTTCAACTGCGGTGACTTCCGGGCTGGTGATCACCCGCGGGCGCGCGGGCGTGGTCTGAATCGTACGGGTCGTGTCGCCTCCCTTGCGCGTTCGCATCAGTCCGTAGACCAGACCGAACAGGCCCAGCATCAGCGCGAACGACACCAGCCCCACGACCCAGTCCGGGCCGCCGTAGGCCAGGATGATCCCGTTCGCCAGCACCTGCACGATCGAGAACGGCAGCAGCACCTTCCACGAGAACGACATCAGCTGGTCGATCCGCAGCCGCGGGAAGAGCGCACGCGAGCTGATGATCAGCACGATCAGCACCGAGGTCTTGACCAGCGTCAGCACGATCTGCAGCCCCAGCCCCACATCCGCGCCGAACGGCCAATTCCAGCCGCCCAGGAAGATCGAGGAGGCCAGCAGCACGACCAGGAAGAGCGCCGTGTACTCCGCCAGGAAGAACATCCCCCAGCGCATCCCGGAGTACTCCACGAAATAGCCGCCCACCACCTCCGACTCCGCCACCGGCATGTCGAACGGCGGGCGGTGCAACTCCGCCAGCGCGCCGATCAGGAAGATCACGAAGCCCAGCGGCTGCAGCAGAATGTACGGCGTCGTCGTCTGATCCGACACGATCCCGTTGATGCTCACCGCCGCCGCCACATCGCCGTCGGTCGCCAGCCGCCCGGCCGCCACCATCACCACGCTGACCACGATCAGCAGCATCGGAATCTCGTAGGAGATCGCCTGCGCCGCCGCCCGCACCCCGCCCAGCAGCGCGTACTTGTTGTCCGAACCCCAGCCGGCCATCACCACCCCGACAATGTTCAGCCCCAGCACCCCGAAGACGTAGAGCAGACCGAGGTTGAGATCGCGGATGAACCACGTCTCCGTGAACGGCATCGGCACGAAGATCAGGAAGACCGGCACGAACGCGATGTAGGGCGCCAGCTCGAACGCCCAGCGATCCGCCGTGCTCGGCCGCACATCCTCTTTGGTCACCAGCTTCAGCGCGTCGGCAATCGACTGGAGCGTCCCGATCGGCCCGGTGCGGGTCGGCCCGACACGCGCGTGGAAGCGGGCCAGGATCTTGCGCTCCAGGTAGATCAGCGCGAAGGCGTTGATCGTCATCAGCGCGACGACGAACACGACGCGCAGCAACGCGTCCACCCAATCGGGCATGTTCACGCCGGCGAACTGACCGAGCACGAGGAAGTCAGGCATCAGGCATCGTCCCTGCTGCGCAGACTGTGATACCGCCTGCGGCGGCTATGCGCCATTGGCCGGGCGGTGGCGTGCGGTGAAGATGAGCTGGAGGTTTCAGCGGTCCACCTCGCAAAGCACGATGTCGATCGAGCCCAGCGCCACCACAGCGTCGGCCAGATAGGAGTCGACCACCTGCGGCTTGAGCGACGACAGATTGTGGAAGCACGGGCTGCGCATCTTCACCCGCCACGGCTTGTCGGTGCCGTCCGCCACCATGTAGATGCCGTACTCGCCGCGCGGATTCTCCTGCCGCATGTAGATCTCGCCCGGCTCCGGCCGCAGCCGAGCCGGCAGACGCTCGGCCACGATCGGCCCCGAGGTCGGCATCTGATCCAGCGCCTGCCGAATGATGCTCACCGACTGCCGCATCTCCTCCAGACGCACCAGATAGCGATCGTAGACATCGCCCCGCTCGCCGACCGGGATCTCCCAGTAGAAGCGGTCGTAGATCGAATACGGCTCGTCCACCCGCAGGTCGAACGAGACGCCGGAAGCCCGCAGCATCGGGCCGGTCACGCCGTAGGAGATCGCCTCTTCCGCCGACATCACCCCCACATCGCGGCAGCGCGCCACGAACACCTCGTTGTCCGTCATCAGGTTGTCCACATCGGCGATCCCGACCTCCACCTGATCGAGCACCCAGTTGGAGTCCTCCACGAACGACTCGTGCGGCTCCCACGCCAGACCGCCGACGCGGAAGTAGTTGTACATGATCCGGTCGCCGCAGACCGCCTCGAACAGGTCCTGGATGCGCTCGCGCTCCTTGAACGTCCAGGTGAACGCCGTCCCGAAGTAGCCCACATCGGTGCCGAACGCGCCCATGAACATGAAATGCGAAAGCACCCGGTTGAACTCGGAGAGGATCAGCCGCACGTACTCGGCCCGCTCCGGAATTTCGATCCCCGCCAGCCGCTCCACTGCGTTGCAGTAGACCCACTCCGAGTTGAACGCCGCCAGATAGTCCGTCCGGTCCTGGTAGCCCAGTGCTCCCCGGTAGTCCAAATTCTCCGACAGCTTCTCGCCGCCACGGTGCATGTAGCCGATGTAGGGAATCGCGTCCTTCACGATCTCCCCGTCCACCGTCAGCACCATCCGGAACACGCCGTGCGTGGCCGGATGCTGCGGGCCGATGTTGATGTTCATGTCGACCGTCTCGAACTCGCGCTCGACGACGACCGGCTCGGTCAGAATTTCGCCCTCGAAAGTTTGCTGAGTGGTGGTCATCGGCTGGTCGCCCTCACTCGCCGCGCAACTGGGCGCGCCGCGCGGCGGCCAACTCGCGGCCGATCCGGACCCGCTCGGCCTGCGCCGCGGCGCGGCCTTCCGGATCTTCCTCGGCGTCGGGGATCGTCGGCAGTTCGGGCGGCGGCGGAGCCGGCGGGCGATCCTCGCGCGGCGGCGCGCCCGCCGGCGCAGCCTCCGCCGCGGGAGCGACCGCGGCCGCAGGGGCGGCGGCGGGTGTCGGAGGCGGCGCAGCACCCCCGGGCCGCGGTCCGCCGGCCGGCGGCGCGCCCGCGGCCCGCTCGGCCCGCCGCGCTGCGGCCAGCTCGCGCGCCTGTCGCACCCGCTCCGCCTGCTCCGCGCGCTTCGCCTCGCGCTCCTCCTCGGTCAGCTCTGCGTCCGGCTTGCGCTCCGGACGCGCCGCCGCAGCCTCGGCGGCATCCGCCGCCTTGTCCTGCGGGCTGACCGGCTCCTCTGGCGGGAACTGCTTGGTGAAGTATTCGACATCCACACCCTGCTCGATCTCGATCGGCGCCAGCGGATGGCTCTTCCGCAGCGGGTGAATGTCCAGATCCTCGTCGAGCAGCAGGTTGCGCGGATCGGGATGGCCGAGGAACTCGATGCCGAACATCTCGCGGCACTCGCGCTCCGCCCAGTCGGCCGTGGCGAAGAGATCGGTCGCCGTCGCTACCGCCGCGCCCTCCGAGGGCAGACGGCACTTGATCGTCGCCGCGTGCCGGTGCTCAATCGAGTACACGTGGTAGACCAGCTCCAACCCCTGCTCCACCCAGTCCACCGCGGTCAGGTTGCGCAGCAGATTCATCCCCAGCCGCTCGTCGTCGCGCCCCCGCTCCAGCACCTCGTGGACGAACTCCGGCGCGACCGTCAGCGCCACATCGTCGCCCTTCGTCATCACCGCCTCAAACCCGATCAGCGGCATCACCAGCCGATACGTGTCGGCGATCGAGCCGGGCGGCGGCTCCAGGGCGGTCGTGCTGTCGTCGGTGTTGGTGGTCATGGCGGGGCCGTCAGTATCCGCGGCTGCGTTCTTCGACGATCTTCTCCTGCAGCGCCAGCAGGCCGTCGATCAGCGCCTCCGGGCGCGGCGGGCAGCCGGGCACGTAGACATCGACCGGCACGATGTTGTCCACGCCCTGCACCACCCGGTCGTACTGCGTGTAGGGACCGCCGTTGGTCGCGCAGGCGCCCATCGAGATCACCCACTTTGGGTGCGGCATCTGCTCGTAGAGCAGCTTCACCGCCGGCGCCATCTTCTTCGTCACCGTGCCCGCCACGATCATCACGTCGCTCTGGCGCGGCGACGGCCAGGGCACGATCCCGAACCGGTCCAGGTCGTGGTTCGCCATGTAGGTCGCGATCATCTCGATCGCGCAGCAAGCCAGCCCGAAGGTCATCGGCCACAGCGACGACTTCCGCGCCGCCGAGATCAGCGCCTCCGCCGGCGCCTGCATCACCCCCGGCAGCACCACCTTGTAGGGCACGTTCGGCGGCGTGTCGTCCACCGCCGTCAGGCGCATCGTCTCCGGCGAGATGATCACCGGCGTCGGATCGGGCATCTGCGGTGCGTCGGCCATCTCAGTTGCTCTTCCACTCGAACACGCCCTTGCGCCAGGCGTAGGCGAGACCCACCAGCAGCGTGCCGATGAACAGCACCATCTGCCACAACACGGTGCGCCCGATGTCGGACGTGTCGACCAGCCCGAGGAAGCTCACCGCCCACGGAAAGAGGAAAACCACCTCCACATCGAAGACCAGGAACAGCAGCGCGTAGGTGTAGTAGCGCACGTGGACCTGCGCCCAGTTGCGGCCGATCGGCAGCATCCCGCACTCGTAGACCTGCCCCTTGAGCGCCGTGCGCCGCTGGGGCGCCAGCAGCTTGCTGGCCAGCAGCGCCGTCAGCACCAGCATGATCCCGACCGGGATCGCGACCAACACCGCGCCGTAATTCTCGAAGAGTTCGGACACGAAGGCCTCGTCGATGGGAATCGGGCGCGCGCTCCCCTCGCGTGCGCCGCGGGGCGCCTCGACGGGCGCCAGATGGATCGTAGTCGCGCTACTCGCACAGGGTCAATCTGGCCCGCCCGGATCCGGCCTCAGCCAGTCGAATCCGCGCCCGCGCCGACCGCCCGCTCGTAGCGGTACTCCGTCGTCTCGTTCACGTCGTCCAGTTCACGCTCGCCGTTGCGACGGAAGCCCAGCCGCTCGTAAAGCCGGTGCGCGTCCTCGAAGCGCGTGTCGGACCACAGCACCACCCGCTCGCAGCCCGCCCGCCGCGCCCAGCCGATCGCCTCCTGCATCAACCGCCGTCCGTGGCCTGCGCCGCGCAGCTGCACGTCGAGATAGAGCCGGTGGAATTCCGCTGCCGCGCCGCCCTCGACCAGCTCCGCCGCGATCGAGCCCACGATCCGCCGCTCCGCATCGCGCCCCACCCAGATCGCCCCACGCGGCTCCGCATAAGGAAAATCGTCGCCCAGCAGGTCCCAAAACTCCTCTTCGGGGTCCCAAATGAAGCCGTATTCGTCGAACACGCGGTGGATCAGCTCGATCACCTCAGCCGCTTCGGCGGGGCCGGCCGGCTCAATTTGGACCATCTCAGCGCTCATCGCGGTATCTTCCTCTGTAGACCGTCTGTAGACCATCGTGAGATCGTCACGTCAACTGTCGCGCGGACGCATCGGGCGCATCGCGCGCGGAGGGAGCATCGGACATGGGACCGCTTGAGGGTATTCGGATCATCGAGTTTCAGGGCATCGGCCCGGGGCCGTTCTGCGGCATGATCCTCTCCGACATGGGCGCCGACATCGTGCGGATCGACCGCGCCGCCAACGTGCCCGCCGAAGCGCCGCCCCAACCGCCCGGCGACCTGCTCGCCCGCGGCCGCCGCTCAATCGCCCTCGACCTCAAGAACCCCGAAGGCGTCGAGGTCGCGCTCCGGCTGATCGAGGGCGCCGACGCCCTCTTCGAGGGCTTCCGCCCCGGCGTGATGGAGCGACTCGGCCTCGGCCCCGACGTCTGCCTCGAGCGCAACCCGCGGCTCGTCTTCGGGCGCATGACCGGCTGGGGCCAGGAAGGCCCCTACGCGCAGATGGCCGGGCACGACATCAACTACATCGCGCTGGCCGGCGCGCTCGCCCCAATCGCCCGCAAGGGTCAGGCCCCTGTGCCGCCGCTCAACCTCGTCGGCGACTTCGGCGGCGGCGGCATGTACCTCGCCGTCGGCATGCTCGGCGCCCTGCTCGAAGCCCAGCGCACCGGCAAGGGACAGGTCGTCGACGCCGCCATGGTCGACGGCGCAAGCTCCCTGATCACCTCCGTCCACGCCGGGCTCGCCTCCGGCTTCTGGAACCGCGGGCGCGCCTCCAACGTGCTCGACACCGGCGCCCACTACTACGACGCCTACGAGACGCTCGATGGCAAATACATCGCGCTCGGCTCCATCGAGCCGCAGTTCTACGCCGAGCTGCTCGAACTGACCGGGCTGCAGGGCGAGCCGCTGCCGCCCCAGAACGACCGCACCCGCTGGCCGGAGATGAAGGAGCGCGTCGCCGCCATCGTGCGCACCAAAACCCGCGCAGAGTGGGAGGCCGTCTTCGAAGGCAGCGACGTCTGCTTCGGCCCCGTGCTCGAACCCTGGGAAGCGCCCGAGCACCCCCACGCCAAAGCGCGCGGCGCATTCCAGGAGGTCGCCGGCGTCGTGCAGCCCGGCCCCGCCCCCCGCTTCAGCCGTACCGAAAGCGAAATCCAGGGCCCGCCCGCCCACCCCGGCCAGCACACCGACGAAATCCTCAGCGAACTCAACATCAACGGCGCCAATGCCGAATCCCTAAAATCCTGCGGCGCCGTCCGCTGAGCAGCGCTACACTGACGACGCGCGAAACGCCCGTGCTGGTCCGGCCGCTGCGGTGGCCGCTGGGGCGCGAACGGAGAACGACAGATGGCCACTCGCCAGCGCTCGCGCCGAATCGTCGGGAACGCGGCCCGGCGTCGCAAGCGGATGATCGCGTTCGGCTGGTACGGCGGGAAGTTCAGCCACCTCGACTTCATCCTGCCGAACCTGCCGACCGACGCGGGGCATTTCTGCGATGTGTTCGGCGGTTCGGCGGCGGTGCTGATCAACCGCGAGCCGGCGTCGGTGGAGACGTTCAACGACATCGACTCCGACCTGACCAACTTCTTCGCAACGCTCCGAGACGCCGCGACCGGCGACGCCCTGCTCAGAGCGATCGCGCTCACCCCGTTCTCACGGGAAGAACTAATCCAGGCATGCACCCCGGCCGACGATTTGGACGACGTTGAACGCGCGCGGCGATTTTTCGTGCGCGCGCGCCAAACGCGAACGGGCCTCGCCCAGACATCGTCCGAGGGCCGCTGGGCGCACTGCGTGCTGACCTCGAGGGCGGGTATGGCAGGCGCTGTCTCGCGCTGGCTCGGCTCGATCGAGGGGCTCTCCGAAATCGTCCAACGCCTGTTGCGTGTGCAGATCGAGAATGCCCCGGCGCTGGAAGTAATCGAGCGCTTCGATTCGCCCGATACGCTGTTCTATCTCGATCCGCCCTACGTTCACGCCGAACGCGGCGATGTCAGCGCATACGGCACGGAAATGACCGACGAAGATCACATCGAACTCGCCGAGCTGCTGCATCAATGCGAAGGGCGATTCGCCGTCTCGGGATACCGCAGCGAACTCTACGACGACCTCTTTGAAGCGTGGCGTCGAGTCGATGCCGACCCGAAGCTCTGCCACTCCGTGCGTTCGCCGCGACGCGAGTCGATGTGGCTGAACTACAACGAGAACGGCGCGAAACTCCGCACCTCCAAACGCGGGGCATACCGCTCGGTGCAGCGCGCGCGCCGGCTGCTGGAAGAACGACGCTGACCCATGCTCGGCAACGAGGAATGCGGCGATTGGCTGGATGCAGCCTGGTTCGCCGCACTCGACGAAACCGCCGAGAGGGACGACGATTTCGACTGGATTTTCCGGTCGAACTCCGTCTCAATGCGCTACTCAATTCTGACGCAGCTGATGGGGAAACACTGCGACGACCAGCGCGATGCGTTGTGCCTGCAACTCGGCGACCCGGAAGATGCAAGCGAAGCCGGGAGGTGGGACCCGCGTAGCTTCTGCGTATCGGTGATCGTGCCCTGGGTGCAGCGCACCGACAACGTGTTGGGCACCAGTCAGGATCCGTACGTCAGCAAGCCGCTGCGGCGTCCGAGGCTGGACGACTGGACAGTCGCGCTTCGACGCAAAGGCGACTGGGAACGGATCGTCGCACTCTTGGACAGCGCGCAAACTCGAAACGACCCGACGTTCACCGAACACATACTGCGACGCTGCCTGGCGAGCATCGCTCGCGAATACCGCAAGAGCAATATTCCCTACGCCGTGCCGACGCGCGTCAGCCTCTCCGACACGCTGCGGGTAATCGGCGCGTTTCTGGACGCTCCGAGCGGCGGGGAACGACCGATGATCATCACCGCGTCGCTGATGCGCATCCTGGGCCGACAGCTCAATCTGTTCGACGAAATTCAACAGCAGGCGGTCAACGAGGCCGATGCGGCGACAGGCGCTCCGGGCGACATCCTGTGCATGCGACGCACGGCGGAGGGAGAATTGGAGCTTGCGCTCGCAATCGAGGTGAAAGATCAGGAGCTCTCTCTGGTCGAGGTCAACGCAGCCATCGAAAAGGCGCGTCGCAGCCGAATCACCGAGATCATCTTTGCCGCGCCCGGCCGACGATCGCTGGAAGCCGAAGAGATCGAGCAGCGGATCGCCGACGAGTGGGCGCTCGGCACAAACGTGTACGAGGTACCGCTGCTCGATATGGCGCGTGTCACGCTGACGCTCATAGGTGAAGCCGAACGCCCGGCGCTCCTGCGAGAGATCGGCGAGGAGATCAACCAGCGCGCGCTCCACCCATCACTGCGCAAAACGTGGGCCGACCTCCTGAAGACGCTCTGAACCGCAACAGCGCGATCGTCCGCGGTCCGCGGTCCGCTGGCAGCCCTATTCGTCGATCTCAATCAAAATCCGGCAGTGGTCGCTCGGCCCCCACTCCTCAACGCCGTTGAGCGCACGAGCGCGAATCGACTCATGAAACCCGCGCGAGGCGAAGACGTAGTCGAGCTGTCGCTGCGCATCGAGCGGCGTCTTGACATTCACACCGCTCGCTGCACCGTCGCGGTCGTAGTGGGTCGGGACGTTGCGGGTGTTCGCTGGTACACCCTTTGGCGATTCAGCGGACAGTCGGCCGTTGGGATATTGCGGTCCGAGGAAATCAAGGTCGAGCGAAGCCATCCGATCCCAAATGATCCGATTTCTTCTCGCGCCTTCCCGGCCGCCGCCGCTGGTCAGCCCGTAGAGGGTATTCATGTCGCCAGCCGCAAGGACGCGGTGTCCGACATGTCTCGATCCGGATCGATCAAGGGAGACTGTGAACGCCGACAGATCGGAGATGATGCGATGCATTGAAGCGTCGGGGTAGACGGAGATCGAGCCTCTCGCGAGCGGATGCTTCCTCAAATTGCGGGCGTACATCGAGACGGCGATGAAAGACTCGCCACCAGCTGACGTCACCCGAGCCACCGCGATAGTCCGGCGATCGCTCACCGCAATCTCCGCAGCGCCGATGCTGGACGTCTCGGCTGTCACCGGGGTGAACCACTCGACTTCCACGCGGTCCGAGAGTTTGACAACCATCGGCGGGCGCTGCCTCACCGGGTCATCCCAGGAAGTCGGACCCAGCGCTACCTCGTCCGCGATGCCCGGCAGCGGCTCGGCCGCATCCTGAAGCAGTGCGACATCGGCTCCTGTTTCCTGGAGGACACGCCACGTCTGATCCCGCCCGTGCCTGTTTCCGCCGTCCATGTTCCAGGACACGACCGTGATCACCCCAGGCTCCCAATCCGCTCCGCCAGCAACGCCCGCTGCCGCTTGAGCTCCGCCGCCAGCTCCTCTGCCTGATGCACCACCTGCGCAGGCGCCTTGCTGCGGAACCCCTCGTTGGCCAGCTTCGCCTCCGCGCCCTTCAGCCGGCCCTCCACCTGGCCCAACTCTTTCTGTAGACGGGCGCGCTCCTGCTCCAGATCCACCAGCCCACCGAGCGGAATCACCACCTCCGCGTCGGCCAGCACCGCCGACGCGATCTGCTCGGTCGGCGCGTCGCCGCGCTCCGCCGTGATGTGCAGCGGACGGCTGCGCGCCAGCACCTCCACGGCCGGCGCGGCGGCGCTGATCGCGCCGCGCAGCGGCTCCGCGCAAACCACCCAGCTCTCCACCCAGCGGCCCGCCTGCACGTTGTAGTCGGCCCGCGTCTGGCGCACCGCGCGGACGATCTCCTGCACCGCGCCGAACTGCGCCTCCGCATCCACATCCCGCGCCCCGTCGCCCGGCTGCGGATAGCGCGCCGCGATCAGCGCATCCCCATCCCTGTTGGGCAGGCGCTGCCAGAGCGCCTCGGTGATGAACGGCATCCACGGATGCAGCAGCCGCAGCCCGCAAGCGAGCACCCGCGCCAGCACCGGCAGCGGCGACGCATCGCCCGCCCGCAGACGCACCTTGCTGGCCTCCACGTACCAGTCGAAGAACTCGTTCCAGAGGAAATCCTGAATCTGCCGCCCCGCCTCGCCCAGCTGGAACTGCGTCAGCAGTTCGTCCACATTGGCCACCACCGCCTCCAGCCGCGAGAGAATCCAGCGATCCTCCAGCGGCGCGCCCGACGAATCGGCCTGTGCCAAGCCGACTTCGCCCCCCGCCGACGCGATCTCGCCCAGCACGAAGCGCGCCCCGTTCCACAGCTTGTTGGCGAAATTGCGCGAGCCTTCCAGCCGCTCGTCGGTCAGCCGCATGTCGTTGCCCGGCGTCGAGCCGGTCGCCAGCGTAAAGCGCAGCGCGTCCATCCCGTACTGCTCCGCCTTGTCCAGCGGATCGACCACGTTGTCCAGGCTCTTGCTCATCTTGCGGCCCTCGGCGTCGCGCACCAGACCGTGCAGATAAACCGTCCGGAACGGCGCGGGGCCGATGTTGTAGCAGCCCAGCATGATCATCCGCGCCACCCAGAAAAACAGGATGTCGTAGCCCGTCTCCATCACGCTCGAGGGGTAGAAACGCGCCAGATCCTCGCTCTCGTCCGGCCAGCCCAGCGTCGAATGCGTCCACAGCCCGCTCGAAAACCAGGTGTCGAGCACATCCGGATCCTGGATCAGATCCGCGCCGCCGCAGCGCGGGCAGACCTGCGGATCCTCGTGGGCGACGATCGGCTCCGCGCCTTCATCGATCGTGATCTCTCCGTCTTCGGCCGGGATGATCGCCTCCGCGTCGCACGCGCGGCAGTACCAGGCCGGGATGCGGTGCCCCCACCACAACTGCCGCGAGATGCACCACGGGCGAATGTTCTCCATCCACTGCAAATAGACGGAGGTCGAGCGCTCGGGCACGATCCGCACCTCGCCCTCGCGCACCACCCGCGCCGCCTCCGCCGCCAACTCGGTCGTATCCACGAACCACTGATTCGAGACCAGCGGCTCCACCGCCACCCCGCTGCGCTGCGAATGCCCCACGTTGTGCCGGTGCGCCTCCGTGCGCACCAGATAGCCGTCCTCCGCCAGATGCTCGACGATCCGCTCGCGCGCCTCGTCGCGATCCATCCCCACGTAGATGCCGCCCTCGGCCGTGATCGAGCCGTCCCAGTCCACCGCGCGGAGCGGTTCCAGACCGTGCCGCTCGCCGATCTCGAAGTCCAGCTGATCGTGCCCCGGCGTGATCTTCAGCGCGCCCGTCCCGAACTCCGGATCCACCGCCGCGTCGGCCACGATCGGCAGCAGCCGCTCGAAACCGCGTAGCGGCAGCCGCACCAGCCGCCCGTGATGCGGCTGCCAGCGCTCGTCGGCCGGATGCACCGCAATCGCCACATCGGCCGGAATCGTCTCCGGCCGCGTCGTCGCGATCGTCACCCCGCCCACCTCGTCGCCTGCCAGATCACCGACCAGCTCGTTGCCCTGCTCATCGACGAACGGGTAGCGCACATGCCAGAGATGCCCCTCGCTCTCCTGATACTCCACCTCCACATCGGAGAGCGCCGTCATCATCTGCGGATCCCAGTTGATGATCCGTGCGCCGCGGTAGATGCGCCCGTCGTTGAACAGATCCACGAACGTCTTCCGCACCGCGCGGCGCGGCGTGTCGTCGAGCGTGAAGACGGAGCGATTCCAGTCGCACGACGCCCCCATCCGCCGCGCCTGATCCTCGATCCGCGAGCGGTAGCGGTGAACCCACTGCCAGACCCGCTCCACAAAGGCCTCGCGCCCCAGGTCGTGGCGCGTCTCGCCCTCCCGCGCCAACTGCTGCTCCACCACGCTCTGCGTCGCGATCCCCGCGTGATCCACGCCCGGCAGCCAGAGCGTCGGATCGCCCAGCATCCGGTGCCAGCGCGTCAGCGCGTCCTCGATCGTCAGCGTGATCGCGTGGCCCAGATGCAGCGCGCCCGTCACGTTGGGCGGCGGCATGATGATCGTGAACGGCTCGCGCCCATCCCCGGAGTCGGCCGGCGGCGCAAACCAGCCGCCCTCCTCCCAAAAGCGGTAGATCGACTCCTCATACGCCTGCGGATCGTAGGCGGGCGGCAGCGGTTCGGCGGATTCGCGTTGGTTTGTGGTCACGATCTGCTCCAGGTCGGCGTCCACCCGCGCGGGCGGGCGAATGCAGTGCGGCGAGAGAGGAAATTCGGCCCGACCGGCGCGCTGCGCGCGCCCGCCGGACCTAGCCTACGGCGACGACGACGGAATCAATCACATCCGCCGCGCGCGGCTGCTCAGCGGCCTGCGCGCCTCGTTCGTTCCGTCCGTTCCGCCCATCCCGCTCAGCGCGGAACCCACGCCGGCGGGCGGCCAGCTCGAGCTCGCGCAGCATGTCCAGACCGCGCCGCGTATCGCTCGCCACCCGCGCCGGATCCTGACGCTCCACGCGGCTGCGGAAGAGCCAGTAGGTGAACGCCTGCCATTCCGGCTGCGTAATTCGCTCGGTCTGCGGACGATCGTTCTGCTCGCGGAAGTCGCGCAGCAGCTCGTCCTGCGTCGCGCCGTAAATGCGCGCGTGCGCGTCGCGCTCAAGATCGCGGCGCACATGGCTGAACGAAACGCCGCCGCTCTCCTTTTGCAGCGCCCGCTCCACCGCCAGCTGCAACGCCTGCTCCACCCGCACCCCGTAGAGAAAGTTGAGATGCGCCCAATACTTGGCCGGGCCGATTCGCTCCTGGAACTCATCCTCGCTCAGCGTCTGCGGCGGCGTCTCGTCCGCCAGCAGCGCCTCCACCTCCTCAGTCGGCAGCAGACCGGGCGGCATCGCGTCGCAGAGCCGCTCACAGAGCAGCAGCCAGTCGAACGCCTCGCGCTCAATCAGATAGACGTACTCCCGCCCGTCGACCAGCTCGCGCGGGACGTCCCAGCGCCGAATCGCGTCGAGCAGAGCGTCGAACCAGGGCTGCCCGGCCCGCAGCGCCAACTCGAACGCGATCAGGTAGGAGTCCGCATCCAACGCCGCCGGCGGCAGCGCCTGCTCGTCCTCGTCGTCAACGACCTCCGCGAAGCCGGCGCCCCGCAGGGCCTCCGCCGCCTCGCGGTCGAAGATGTTCGGCGTCTCTATGCCGCTCGTCCGTGGCATCGCTTGTACTTCTTGCCGCTGCCGCACGGGCAGGGTTGATTGCGTCCGACCTTCTGACTGGTTGTTGTCTGCGTGCCGACCGGCGCCGCCGCCGTGGCCGTGCCGCCCGACTCGCGCACGTTGCGCGCCCCCACGGCATCCGCCGCGCTGCGCGCCGGCGCGGCCGGCGGCGCGCTCACGCGCCCAATCCGACGCCCCCGCCGACCCGCTCCGTTGGCCGTCTGCTCCGCCGACTGTCCGCCTGCCTGCCGACCTGCTTGCCCGTTGCGCTGCCCATCCGACTGACCGGCCGACTGACCCGCCGACTGGTCGAGCGGCGCGGCCTGCGCATGCATCGCCGCCGCGACCACATCGCGCCGCAGCGCCGCGACCAACTGGTCGAACATGTCGAACGCCTCGCGCTTGTAGGTCACCAACGGATCCTGCTGCCCGTAAGCCTGGAGGCCGACGCCCTGCCGCAGCGAGTCGATCTCCGTCAGATGCCGGATCCAAAGCCGATCCATCGCCGAGAGCACCAGCGTGCGCAGACTCAGCCGCCAGGACTCGGATTGCAGCCGTTCGCCCAGCTGCTCCAGCCGCTCCGCGATCAGCTCGCTCAGCGCATCCTGGCACTCGCCCAGCTCCGCGCCGTCCAGCTCGTCCAGATCCAGACCTTCCAAAGGCGTCAGCTGCGCCGCCTCTTGCCAGAACTCGTCGGCCACGCTCCGATCCCACAGCCCCTCGCCGAACGCGCCGCCCAGATCGTCGATCGTCTGCTCCGCCATGTCGCCGATGATCTCGCGCAGATCCTCCCCCGCGTTGAGCACCTTGTCGCGCTCCCGGTAGATCACGTCGCGCTGCCGATTGATCACGTCGTCGTAGTCGACCAAATGCTTGCGAATGTCGAAGTGGTAGGCCTCCACCTTCAGCTGCGCCTGCTCCAGCGCCTTGCCCACCATCCCCGACTCGAGCGGCGTGCCGTCCTCCAGCCCCACCTTCTCCAGCATCCCCGGCAGCCAGTCGGGCGAGAAGCGCTTCATCATCCCGTCCTCGAACGAGACGTAGAAGCGCGACGAGCCCGGATCCCCCTGCCGCCCCGAACGACCGCGCAGCTGATTGTCGATTCGCCGCGACTCGTGGCGCTCCGTGCCGATCACCGCCAGCCCGCCCGCCTCCGGCACGCCCGCGCTCAGCTTGATGTCCGTGCCCCGCCCAGCCATGTTGGTCGCGATCGTCACCGCCCCCGGCTCGCCCGCCCGCGAGATGATCTGCGCCTCCCGCTCGTGCTGCTTCGCGTTGAGCACCTCGTGCCCAATGCCCCGCTTGCGCAACATCTGCGAGAGCCGCTCCGAAGTCTCCACCGACGCCGTGCCCACCAGCACCGGACGCCCCAACTGCTGCAGATCCCCGATCTCCTCGATCACCGCGTCGAACTTCGCCTGCTCCGTGCGGAACACGAAATCCGCCTGATCGTTGCGCACCATCTCCCGGTGCGTCGGCGCCACCACCACCTCCAGCGAGTAAATCTTGTCCAGCTCCTCCGCCTCCGTCTCCGCCGTGCCCGTCATCCCCGCCAGCTTGTCGTACATCCGGAAATAGTTCTGGTAGGTGATCGTCGCCAGCGTCACCGACTCCCGCTCCACGCTCACCCCCTCCTTCGCCTCAATCGCCTGGTGCAGCCCCTCCGAGTAGCGCCGACCATCCATCATCCGCCCCGTGAACTCGTCGACAATCACCACCTTGCCCTGCCGCACCACATAGTCCCGATCCCGCTCGTAGATGAACTGCGCCTTCAGCGCCGCATCCAGAAAGCGCGTCAGCCGCGCGTTCTCGCCCTCGAACAGGTTGTCGATCCCCAGCAGCTCCTCAACCCGCGCGATCCCCTGCTCGGTCAGCGCCACCGTGCGCGACTTCGGCTCCGGCGTGAAATCCTCGCCCGCGCGCAGGCTGCGCACCAGATTGGCGAACACCCGATAGGTATCGAGCGACTCCTCCGCCTGCCCGCTGATGATCAGCGGCGTCCGCGCCTCATCGATCAGAATGTTGTCCACCTCATCGACGATCGCATAGGCCAGCGGGCGCTGCACCTTCTCCTCCGGATCCAGCACCATGTTGTCCCGCAGATAGTCGAAGCCGAACTCATTGTTCGTCCCGTAGGTGATGTCCGCGCGGTAGGCCTCTCGCCGCGTGCAGGGCCGCAGCATCCGCAAATCGCCCAACTCGCGCCGACGCTGACGCTCCTCCGCATCCAGCTGCGGATCGTCCTCCTCCTCCGGCGTGTGCTCCACCGTCGGATCGAAGAGAAACGCCGCGCGGTGCTGCAGCACCCCCACCGAAAGCCCCAGCGCGTGGTAAATCGGTCCCATCCACTGCGCGTCCCGCTTCGCCAGATAATCGTTCACCGTCACCAGATGCGCCCCATCGCCCTCCAGCGCATTCAGATAGAGCGCCAGCGTCGCCACCAGCGTCTTCCCCTCGCCCGTCCGCATCTCCGCAATCTTGCCCTGGTGCAGCACCATCCCGCCCAGCAGCTGCACATCGTAGTGGCGCATCTCCACACTCCGACGCGCCGCCTCCCGCACCGCCGCAAACGCCTCCGGCAGAATGTCGTCCAGCGACGCCCCATCCTCCAGCCGCCCCACAAACTCCGCCGTCAGCGCCCGCAGCTCATCATCGCCCAGCCGCGCCGTCCGCCCCTCCCACTCATTCACCGCCTCCACCGCGGGCCCCAGCCGCTTAATCTCGCGCGAATGCGAGTCCCCGAACATCCCCCGCACACGGCTCAGCAACGCCATCAGCCCATTCCCCCAAAGCAGCGCCCCATCCAGGCGCGCAGATAGCTTTACCATACCGCGCCGCCCCACGAAGAGTCGCCGCCGCCTGAGTGTCGCCTGTGGCAGATCGCGTCACGGCGCGTACAGCGGACATCCCCGCCCGAAATGATTCCCGAACGCCAGCCAGCGCCCGTCCGGCGACCATTGCAGCAGCGATCCGGACCAATGACCGGGAGCGAACGACCTGTAGGAGCGTTCCAGTTGTCCTTCACGATTGAAGATCAGCAGGCGGGAAAGGTGAAAGCCCGACAGCGGCGATTTCAGCACGGCGAGACCGTCCCGTCCGTGCGGACCGACAGCGGCGGCTTCGTGCTGGTGGACGACAAAATGGTCTCCGCTCGGCGACCACTGATCATGCCCCTCGCACCAGAGCGCAAAATGCCCCCGCGTTGTGATCTTGCGCACCAACTCGACGTTCCGTTCGCCGCCGTCCGACGGCGTCAGTCTGAACAGATCGATCGACTCCTTGTCGGTTTGCAGAATGAACTCGCTCGAATTCGGCGACCACGCTGCATGGCGGCCGCGGAATGGCGCCCCGGCGTCGCTCTGCAGCTCCGAGGCATCGGGGAGCGCGCGCAGAGTCCCCAACCGGTCGTCATACAGTGCGGGCAGCTCATCCGTCTGGAGCACCAGCGCGTACGCTCCGTTCGGCGACCAGACGACCTGAGCATGCGAACCATGGTCCGACATCGCATCGATCTTCGACACATCGCCGGTCGCATAGTTCACCGCATACCATCCGCTCGCGTAGGTGGAGAGCCACACGATTGACGCGCCCGGCTGCGGCACGACATCCCACGACCATCCTCCCCGCCCTCCGTCCGGCAGAGCAATCGTCCGCGTGATTTCTCCTTTGGGTGTAGCGATCTGCAACGCCTCCAGGTCACGCACAGCCAGCGTCTCCGCATTCAGCCAGACGGGCACGCTGCCGCGCAGCCCGCGGAGCGCGTGAATCTCGCCGTCAACCGACACGGCAGTAGGCCCCGTCGGTACGCCGTTCAACACTCGTGCGCCGGCGACGATCAGCCAACGACTGTCCGGCGACCACGGGCCGTATCGATACACGCTGCTGCCGCTCTGCGGGTACTGGAACGCATCCGAAAAGGCGACCACGCGCGAACCGTCAACCGCAATCAGATACAGCAGGGACCCCATGTGCTCGCTCCGGGAAAGGCTGCCGCCGCTGTATCCCGGAACCATGACCACCACATATCTGCCGTCGGGCGAAAAGCTCCAGCCGCCGGTCGGCGGCGCATCGCGCGTCACCGTCTCCAGCTCCGGATCGAGCAGCCAGATTTGCTCCCCTTCAACGCCGGCCAGCCGCCCGTCCGCCGTCCATTGCCAGACCGACGCCGGCGGCCCCGACAGCAACGCCGGATCGCCCTCTCCTTCGGCGGAAACGACGAACGTGCCCCCGCCCACGAAGACCGGCAACTGCTCCAGCAGCTCGCCTGAGCCTCCGCCGTACAGCGAGTCCGCCCAGACCCAGACGAACTCCGGAACCCGCTCAACGTCTGGCCACTCGGTGCCCGGCGCGACCGCCAGCCACGCGCCGTCGGGCGAACGACCGAACACGGCATACGTCTCACCTTGACTGCCGACAGTAAACACTCTCGGCCCTCCACCTGGACGCACAAACGCCCACCCAGATGTCGCGCCCGCCCTGACGCGAATAGGCGCGGCTGTTCGGACTGGCAACCGCGCAAGAGCAGCCGCCGGGGCGTCGACGTCGCCCACGCGCACCCATCCCGTCAACCTGCCCGGAAGCATGACGCGCACCCAGGGATCCGCACCCGGCGTGATTGCCGTCACAAGCAATCGCCGCCCCGCCTCAACCTCCGCAACGGCAGGCCAGTCCGCCGCCGGCCGCAGCCGCACAACCACCGCCTCCCGCGCCGTCACCGGCACCGGCGCCTCAGCCCCCGCCAGCGCCGCCAACTCCGCATACGGAAACCGCCCCCCGCCCGGCCCATCCGCCGACGCAGGCGCAACCGCGACCAGCGCCGCCGCCAGCACCGCCACCGCCATCGCCATCGTGCGAAATCGCCGCATCGAAACGCCCCCTCCGACACGCTAAGCGTGGGAAAAACAACCGGACGTCGACTCCTCGCCGATCGCCAGCCACCGCCCATCGAAGGACCAGCCGACCTCGGTGAAACTGCGCCTGACACCGTCCATCGTTCGGAATGCGCGAACGAACCGACCGGCCCGGTCGTAGACCATGATCCATCCCACGTTGAAATTCCCCCGACTGTCCGCGTCCGGCGGCGCCCTCAGGCCGTCCACACCGAATGCCCGCCCGCCCAACCGCTCCTGAACCTGAACAGTGAACAACTCGCCGTCCGGCGACCACTGCGGCGTCGCGCCGCACGGGTAGACGATGTCGTCGCCGACAACCAGATCGGCCTGTCTCACCCTGAACGGATCCACTTCGACGATGTACAGCGGCCACGGATTCGTTAGCCCGTCCGGAGGGTTTGGATAGAGGAGCAACCGATCTCCCGTCGGCGACCACTTAAGGCGCGCACCCCAGCGGATCGCGTCCGCAATGCCCGGCCGAAGTTCCGCCATGGGAACCTTGGCCGCCGACATCGAGGCCGCATCGAACAGCGTCAGCTCGCGGGTCCGCTTCGCGAAGATCGCGGCCCGCCGGCCGTCCCCGGACCACCGCACCTCAACCTGCGTGCGATACGACATCCGGGTGGTGAACGTCGGCATCCCCACAATCGACCGAAGCTCGCCGCTTTCGAGATTCACCGCAAACCATTCGCCGCTGCCGGCAACGATCAGTTGAATGTCGTCGCCCGCCCATTGCGCGGAACCGTACGCGCCCTCCGGCAGCTCGATCGTGCGCAACAACTCTCCTTCGCGCGACGCGACGTAGATCGCCCGCTCGCTGCGCAGTATCACTCCGCCGTTGGGCCGCCATTCCCAATCGATCAGGGACGCCTTGTCCTGGCTCAGCCACTCCGGCGCATCTACTGCGGGCAGGCGAACGACGCGGCCGTCCACACCAACGATCCGCGTCGAGCGATCCGCCGGCAGGCAATACTCCAGTAAAGCGAGCGGCGCGAGCAACGCGCGGCCGTCCGGAGACCAACTGAGCTCCGCCTCGGGCATCGGCAGGTCGTTCGACAGGCAGTCGCGCCAACGCGACGCGAAGATCGCCTCAACCAGGACCGGATCGCCCCCATCTACCGGAGCGATCAGCAAGTCATCCACATCCGCGTTCTCGCGCCGCAGCACGGCAGCGAGGTGCGCGCCGTCGGGCGCTATAAGCGCGCGCAGCCTGAAGCGCGCGATGCGGCGACGCCCGCCGTCGTCGGGCGTCAGCGCCTCCCAGCCGAACTCGCCTGTCCAAATGAGCAGTTCGCCGCCGGCCGTCCACCGCCAACCGACTCGGCCCCAACGATCAGGAGCGGGAACGAACACCGGATCGAGCTTCGCATCCGGATCAACGGGTAGCACCACCAAGCCGCCGGTCAATCCGTTCACGAACACCGGCAAGTCTTCAACCTCCAGGTCCTCCGCGAGCAACGAAATCTCCGACCTGTGGAGCCATACCGTAGGCTCCCGCCTTGCCGGACTCTCGCGCGAGTACTCCTCCCAGTCCCAGGCTGGCGCCGCCACCCACTCGCTGTCAGCCGAACGGCCGAGTACCGGAATCGTCCACTCGCTCCAGCGCGGCGGCGGATACCGGGCCGGCGAGCCCGTAGGCCAATCGCGCGCATTGAGCACAGGCATGGCCAGAATGGGCGGCGCAGAGCGAATCGGCA
Organism: Dehalococcoidia bacterium; assembly: GCA_965243125.1. Taxonomy (GTDB): domain Bacteria; phylum Chloroflexota; class Dehalococcoidia; order Bin125; family Bin125; genus CATQGW01. The sequence continues at coordinate 469,939 of OZ251529.1, forward strand.
GCCGCCGAACACTCCCGCCCGACAAGTCGACCTCCGCCAACCGCAGCCAGCCGAACGCGCCGTCCGCCAGCCGAACCTGTAGCCACGGATCGCCGCCCGGCGTGACGGCCGTCGCAACCAGACTCTCGCCGGGCGTCAGCGTAGCGACGACCCGCCAGTCGCGCGCCGGCCGCTGCCGCACCGAAACCAACTCGGTAGTCTCAACCCGCACCGGCCGCCCCTCCGCCAGCGCCGCCAACTCCGCATACGGAAGCCCCACCCCGCCCGGCCCATCCGCCGCCGAGGGCGCAGGCGCGACCAGCGCCGCCGCCAGCACCACCGCCGCCATCGCCATCGCGCGAAATCGCCGCATCGGATGCCCCCTTCACCAAGCTACGCGCCGCGCGCGCGATCAGCTTTTTTCAGTGACCGAGTGCGATGCATTCGCCCGCGAAATAGCCTCCAATGGCCAGCCAGCGCCCATCGGGCGACCACCTCGCCTCCATCAGTCTGCCGTTCGTAGGGCTGGAAAGCGTGCGCACCGTGCGGAGCAGTTCGCCCGTGCGATCGATAAAGCGAATCTGCGATACCCGATCGCGGATACGGCGGATGATCCGCCCCGCGGTGAGACCGTCGGGCCCAACCAACGTCTCGCCAACCGAGCCGGCGTCGGCCAGCGCGGCGAACTGCTCCCCATCCGGCGACCAGTTCCAGTGCTGTCCACAAGTCTGCCCGGAAGCGACGGCCAGATCAGTTGTGCGGTACGGCGGGAAAAGCTCGACAAGATGTGCATCAGGCGGCCAAGACCCGCCGTAGCGATGCACGACCAGACGCTCGGCGCCGGGCGCGACCGATACGACAACGCGCAGATCCAGCCGACGCTCCGGCGGGCGCGCGGCAATGATCTCCCTGAGCCGTCCGGAGGCAGCGTCGAAGAGCCACAACGCGCCGCTCTGCCCGTCGGAGATCAATGTGCGCCCACCGTCAAGCCGCCAAACTTCGTTGGACAGGTTGGACAGGCAGGCGCGGATACGATCACCTTCTGCACCATCGATCGGGACTGAAACCCAGACAGACGCACCCCGCGGCCCCGCCTGGTACTCATAGTCGCCGTCGGGCAGTTCGCAAACCTCCTGCAGCGCCGGCCAATGCGGAATCGAGGTCTCCGCACGGCGGACAAGGTGCTCAGCGATGTCCAACTCCGTTCCGTCGGAGTTCACCGCAGCGATCGTCTCCCAGCCCTCATGAACCAGGCGGTCGCTTGAGCGCCAGCGCCAGGGGTTCCAACGCCCGGCGCCAATATCCGGCAACTCGTGCCGCTCGCCGTCAAGCGTGACCACGGAGAACTCCATGATGCTGCTCCAGCGCGGCGAGAGAAAGGCGCGGCTGTCCGGCGACCAGGCGCCGAGATACGGCCCGAAGTCAAGCGAGTACACGCCGTGGACGGCGGTAAAGACCACGGTAGAACCGTCGTCGAGCGAAACGAGCGCCAAGTCGTTGAACACTGCCTGATCGCCCTCCCGGGCTCGCCGCAGCTCCACCGCGATCTGCCTGCCGTCCGGCGACAACTCGGCTCTTCCGGCCGGCCGCGGCACGCTGTGCTGCAAACCCGTCTCCGCGTCATAGCTCCAGAAAGTCTCGCTGCCGACGCCGACGATCCGATTGCCTGCGGCCCAACGCCATTCCTCTGCCGCTTCAATCGAGCGCGGACGCCGGCCATCGGCCTCTCCCAGCGGCAGCACCGCAATTTCAGAGCCGACGAAGAAGGGGAGATCAGCGACCGTAAGATCGGCCGCCTCCAAACCAACCTCCTCAATCGACGCCCAGGCGACAGGAGCATCCAAGCGCCCGATGTCCAACGCGACCCAGTTTCCGTCAACCGAACGGCCGAACACCCCGTGCGGTTCCTCCGAGACCTCATCCTGCCACTCCAGCAACGGACCCGCCGGCCGCGCCCGCAGGCCGATCCGCTCATCAAGCGGCACGCCCGCGCCAAGCCAACGCACCGTCACCGGCGCAGCTGGTCGGACATCAACGCGCCTCCACAGCGCGTCGCTGAACGATGTCCGGGCCGCCGGAATCCAGCCCGAGGCGCCGCCCGGCATCGCGATCTGTAGCCATAAGTGATGGTCTCGCAACCAACCCGCGTCATCCCACGGCGGCGACCGGCGAGGCGGGTGTTCATGCGTGATGGCAGAAACGAGGACAACCTCGCCCGCACCAAGCCGCGCCGCAACCGGCCAGTCGTGCCCCGGCCGCAGCCGCACCGCCGTCGCCTCCTGCACCGCCACCCGCGGCGGCGCAACCAACCCCGCCAGCGCCGCCAACTCCGCATACGGAAGCCCCACCCCGCCCGGCCCATCCGCACGCGCCCGGTCCACGAGCAGACCCGCGAGCAGCGACGCCGCGACCAGAACCGCCAACCCAACGATGACCGCAAGCCTCATGACCGGCAAGACGTCTCGCAACCGCTCAAGGTTCCGCTCAGACACCACTCAGGTGAACAACGCCCCCACCGACTCCCCCTCGTGAATGCGCCGAATCGCCTCCCCCAGCAGCGGCGCAACCGACACCGTCTCAAACTGCGACGACGCGCAGCCCGCCGGACGCGGCAGCGTGTCCGTCGTCACCACCGCGCTGATCGGGCTGCCCCCCAGACGCTCCAGCGCCGGACCCGAAAACACCCCGTGCGTCGCCGCCGCGTAGACCCGCGTCGCCCCCTCCTCCAGCAGCACCTGCGCCACCTCGCAGACCGTCCCCGCCGTGTCGATCTCGTCGTCGATGATCAGCGCCTCGCGCCCCTCCACACTGCCGATCAACTGCAGCAGCTCCGCGCAGTCGTCGTTCCCCGCCCGCCGCTTCTCGGCCACCGCCAGCGGCAAATTCAGCGCGTCCGCGAACACCCGCGCCCGCTTCGCTCCGCCCAGATCGGGCGACACCACCACGCCGTCGAAGCCCCGTCGCGCGAAATACTCGCTCAGCAGCCGCTGACCCGTCAGCTCGTCCGTCGGCACCCGGAAAAAGCCCTGAATCTGCCCCGCGTGCAGATCCATCGTCAGCATCCGGTCCGCGCCCGCCGTCTCAATCAGATCGGCGAACAGCCGCGCCGTGATCGGCACCCGCGGCTGATCCTTCTTGTCCGAGCGCCCATAGGCGAAAAACGGCGCAACCGCCGTCACCCGCCCCGCCGACGCCCGCCGCGCCGCGTCGATCATGATCAACAGCTCCACCAGATGGTGGTTGGCCGGGCGCGCGCCCGGCTGAATCAGGAAGACATCCCGCTCGCGGATGTTCTGCTGCAGCTGCACGAACGTATTCCCGTTGGCGAAATCAAAGACATTCGCCTCGCCCAGCTCCAGCTCCAGATAGGCGCACACATCGCGCGCCAGCTGCGGGTGCGCGTTGCCCGTGAAAATGACCGGTGGACCGATGAATCGGCTCAATGCAGCACCCCCTGCGCGAAAGTATCGCACGCCCCGCAGAGCCGGCGCGGCTGCGCCCCGCCTTGCCGCTATGTGAAGACCGCCGCGCCGCCCTGTGCAAGTCTGTGCCGGTCCGCGCAGATCTGCGCAGGGCGGTGGACCGACACGGCGTGCCCAGCACGCCCAACGTGTCGCAGTGAACGCAGCCCGCGCCGGGTATTGCGCAAGCCGCCACGCGCAGGTCTTGCGCAAGCCGCCCTGCGTGGGTACGATGCTGCTGTTGGCACTCACAGCGTGAGAGTGCCAGCGCGCAACCCCGCGAACCGCGGCGCCACGCGCCGGCGAACACAGGAATCAGAGGGAAACGGGCACAATGGCAGAGGGAACCCAACTGGAGCCGCTGAACGACCGCCTGGTGATCAAGCCGCTCCACCAGGAACAGGTGCTGTCGAGCGGAATCGTCATCCCCGACTCGGCCAAGGAAAAGCCGCAGCAGGGCGAAGTCATCGCGATCGGCCCCGGCAAGCGCGACGACGCCGGCAAGCGAATCGAGATGGACATCTCCATCGGCGACCGCATCCTCTACAAGAAGTACACCGGCCAGGAAATCCAGATCGACAACGAGGACCTGATCGTGCTCGAAGAGCGCGAGGTGCTCGCCAAGGTCGTCGTCTAGCACCGCCGACCGACCAAACCGGCCCGCAACCGCCGAACTCGAGGCCGGCCCGCAGCGCGCGCCGCAACTGGCGCGCTTGCCCGTGAGGAGACACGATGGCAGCCAAGCAACTCGCCTTCGACATGGAGGCCCGCAAGTCGCTCCGCGAGGGCGTTGACGCCCTCGCCGACACCGTCAAGGTCACGCTCGGCCCCCGCGGCCGCAACGTCGTGCTCGACAAAAAGTTCGGCGCGCCTCTGATCATCAACGACGGCGTCACCATCGCCCGCGAAATCGAGCTCGATGATCCCTTCCGCAACATGGGCGCCCAACTCGCCAAGGAAGTCTCGATCCGCACCAACGATGTCGCGGGCGACGGCACCACCACCGCCACCGTGCTCGCCCAGGCGATCGTCACCGAAGGCCTCCGCAATGTCGCCGCCGGCGCCGACCCCATGGCCCTCAAGCGCGGCCTCGACAGCGGCCTCCGCGTCGTCGTCGACGAACTCCGCGGCATGGCCGCCCCGGTCGAGCAGAAGAACGAAATCGCCGCCGTCGCCACCATCTCCGGCGACAACGAGGAAATCGGCGACATCATCGCCGATGTCATGGAAAAGGTCGGCAAAGACGGCGTGATCACCGTCGAAGAAGGCCAGGGCATCCGCATGGAAACCGAGTTCACCGACGGCATGCAACTCGACCGCGGCTACGTCTCCCCCTACTTCGTCTCCAACCCCGAACGCATGGAAGCCGGCATCGACGACCCCTACATCCTGATCACCGACCGCAAGATCAGCGCCGTCCAGGACGTCGTCCCCCTGATGGAAAAGCTGCTCCAGATCACCAAAAACTTCGTGATCATCGCCGACGACGTCGACGGCGAAGCGCTCGCCACCCTGGTCGTCAACAAGCTGCGCGGCACCATCAACGTGCTCGCCGTCAAGGCCCCGGGCTTCGGCGACCGCCGCAAGCAGCAGCTCGAAGACATCGCCGTGCTCACCGGCGGCACCCTGATCACCGAAGAACTCGGCCGCACCCTCGAACAGACCCAGGTCGCCGACCTCGGCCGCGCCCGTCGCGTCGTCTCCAACAAGGACGACACCACCATCGTTGAGGGCAGCGGCTCCGACGAGGCGATCCAGAACCGGATCAAGGAGATCAAGGCGCAGATCGACGTCACCGCCTCCGACTTCGACCGCGAGAAACTCCAGGAGCGCATGGCCAAGCTGGCCGGCGGCGTCGCCGTGATCAAGGTCGGCGCCCCGACCGAGGTTGAACTCAAGGAGAAGAAGGCCAAGCTCGAAGACGCCCTCTCCGCCACCCGCGCCGCCGTTGAAGAGGGCATCGTCGTCGGCGGCGGCTGCGCCCTGCTGCGCGCCGACCGCGCGCTCGGCGACCTCGACGACAGCTCGGCCGGCGACCAGCGCACCGCCGTGCGCCTGCTCCGCACCGCGCTCGAAGCCCCCATCCGCCAAATCTCCCACAACGCCGGCCAGGAAGGCTCCGTCGTCATCGGCAAAATCCGCAAGGAAGAAGCCGACAGCTTCGGCTACGACGCCAAGCGCGACCTGTACGGCGACATGCTCGAGTTCGGCATCGTCGACCCCGTCAAGGTCGTCCGCTCCGCCCTCGAAAACGCCGTCTCCATCGCCGGCATGGTGCTCACCACCGAGTCCCTCGTCGCCGAAATCCCCCAGCCCCCCGCCGCCCCCGCCGGCATGCCCCCCGACATGGGCATGGACTACTAAGTCCCACCCCGCCGGTATCGCCGTCCACCTCCATCGCGCCCACTCTCACCGCGCCCGCGCCCGCCCTCGTCATTTCCGGCCCAACCCCGCCATACCCGCGCCCGCTCTCGTCAAATCCAGCCCGCCTCCGTCATACCCGCGCTTGCCGCGGGTATCTCGACGTGAACAGCACCAACGCCCGGGACCCGCATCCCCCCGTCATTCCCGCCCCCGCTCTCGCCACACCCAGCCCGCCTCCGTCATACCCGCGCTTGCCGCGGGTATCTCGACGTGAACAGCACCAACGCCCGGGACCCGCATCCCCCCGTCATTCCCGCCCCCAAGCCCACCTCCCTCGCCCCACCAGAAATCACGGCCGCATCCCATACCGCACCCGCACCCCCAACTGCGACGGCAACTGCGTCTCATACGCCGTCGCCAACCATTCCGCCAGCAGCCGCCGCGTATCGCGCGGATCGATGATGTCCTCCACCGCGAACGCCTCCGCCGCGCTGAACGGACTGCGCAGCGCGATCAGCCGCTCCTCGATCTCCGCCCGGTGCGTGTCCGGATCCTCCGCCGCCTCAATCTCCCGCCGATAGGCCGCCGCCACCCCGCCCTCAATCGGAATCGATCCCCACTCCGCCGACGGCCACGCCACCCGGAAGCAGAAGCGGCTGAAATCCTGGTGCGCCCCGCCCGCCACCCCGTACAGCCGACGCACCACCACCGTCGCCCACGGCACCTGCGAATCGTCAATCGCCGCCGCCGCCCGCACACCCGCCCGCAGCGCCCCCGAACCCTCGCCCGGACGACCAATCAGAAAGCCCGGCTGGTCCGCAAAGTTCACGATCGGCAGGTGAAACACATCGCAGAGGTCCACGAACTTCTCAAACTTGCGCGCCTCCGCCGCCGCCATCGCCCCGCCGTAGTGCATCGGATCGTTGCCCAGCACCCCCACCGGCATCCCCCCAATCCGCGCGAAACCCGTCACCTGCGCCCGCCCGTAATGGCGGTTCAGCTCGAAGAATGAGCCGCGATCCACCACCAGCTCAATCAACTTGCGCGGGCTGTAGCCGCGGTTGCGGTGACGCGGAATCAGCGAGACCAACGCCTCCTCACGCCGATCCGCCGGGTCATCCGTCTCCGCGACCGGCGGCAGCTGATGCACATTGGTCGGCAGATACGAGAGAAACGCCCGAATCTGCTCCAGCAGCTCCTCTTCATCGGCTGCGTCGTTATCCACGACCCCGCTGCCCCGCGCGTGTACCTCGTAGCCGCCCAAATCCTCCTTGCTGATCTCCTCGCCCAGCGAGCGCTTCACCAGCGGCGGCCCGCCCGCGAAGACCTGCGTCGTGCCCCGCACCATCACCGCGAAATGGCTCGCCGGCACCTCCGCCGCCGGCAGCCCCGCCACCGAACCCAGCGCCGCCGACACCACCGGTACCTCCGCCATCAGCTTCCCCCAGCGCTGCGGCCAGTACATCTCCGGCAGATACGTGCGCCCCATCTGCGCCGTCGCCCGGATATCCGCCCCGAAGCCGTCGATCAGCCGAATCAGCGGCAGCTTCAGCTCAATCGCCATCTGCTCCGCGTCGCCCGTCTTGTCGCCGCCCCCGCCGTGTACCCGCAGCTTGCCCTGCTCCACCTCCGAGCCGCCCTTCAGCCGCGCCGTGTAATCGGCGCCCCGCACCACCACCGGCCGCCCGTCAATCCGCGCCGTGCCCATCACCGTGCCCGACGGCAGAAAGCCCACCAGCTCCCCGTCCTCGTAGAAGCCCGCCCCCGCCAACACCCCGCGCTCGCGGAACGAGCCCTCATCCGTCAGCAGCTCGATCCGCTCCCGCACCGTCAGCCGACCGAGCTCGTGCTGCTCCCGCACCCGTTCCGGCCCGCCCATCCGATGCGCCAGCTCGCGCCGCCGCGCAATCTCCGCAATCTCCGGCTCCCAGGACATGGCATCGCCTCCTCACTCGTCAAACGCCGCCCCAGTATCGCGCATCGCCGCCGAAACCAAACTCCCCATCCCCGCCTGCGCGGGAACGACGGCGAGCTGCGCGCGGAAATGACGGGCGCGCGGTAAGATCGCGGCGTACTGCGCGGTGGGTCGCGCGGCTACCGGGGCAGCGACGTGAAGATCGGTGAGGCGGCGATGAAACCGTTTCGGGTGTTGGCGCTGGAGTCTTCGTGCGACGAGTTCGCGGGGGCGGTGATCGAGGACGGCGTGGAGGTGCTGGCCTCGGTGGTGGCTTCGCAGGCGGAGCTGCACAGCCGCTACGGGGGGGTGGTGCCGGAGGTGGCGAGCCGCGAGCACCTGCGCAACCTGGCGCCGGTGCTGCAAGGCACGCTCGACGCGGCGGGCTGCGGCTGGGAGGACATTGACGCGATGGCGGTCACGCAGGGGCCCGGATTGGGCGGATCGCTGTTGGTCGGCGTCAACGCGGCCAAGGCGGCGGCCTGGGCGCGGGGGCTGCCGCTGATTCCGGTGCATCACATCGAGGGGCATCTCTACGCCAACTGGCTGCGCCCGGCGCGGGAGGCGTGGGACGATACGCCGCCGCCGTTTCCGCTGGTGGCGCTGGTGGTGTCGGGCGGGCATACGGAGTTGTTCTGGATCACCGATCACGGGGTGGTGGAGCGGCTCGGGCAGACGCGCGACGACGCGGCGGGCGAGGCGTTCGACAAGGTGGGGCGGCTGCTGGGGCTGCCGTTTCCGGGCGGGCCGGTGATCGAGCGGGTGGCGCGCGAGGCGGATCCTGCGATCCTGGCCGCGACGGAACCGTTTCCGCGGGCCTGGCTGCGGGGCAGCCACGACTTTTCGTTCAGCGGGCTGAAGACGGCGGTGCTGCATCGCACGCGGGCGGGCGAGTTCGATGTGCCGGCCACGGCGGCGCGCTTCCAGGAGGCGGTGGTGGATGTGCTGGCGGCGAAGACGGCGGCGGCGGCCGAGGAGCGGGGCGCGGCCTGCGTGATCGTGGCCGGCGGGGTAGCGGCCAACGGGGCGCTGCGCGAGGCGCTGGCGGAGCGCTGCTCGGTGCCGGTGCGGGTGCCGCCGATCAGGCTCTGCACCGACAACGCCGCAATGATCGGCGCAGCGGCCAGCTACCGGCGCGAGCGCGCGAGCGCCGCGCTGGAGTTCGACGTATTCAGCACCTCCGGCCCGGCGGTCTTCTCGCCGGGCACACGCTGAGCCGCCGGATCACACCCGGCGCAACCATGAAAGCCCCCCTCATCGCAGGTGAAGATTTGCCTGAAAGTCTCCCCCCGTCGCGGGGGGAGATTTAGAGGGGGGCTCGCCGGCGAGCCGCCCCCCTCCCCACACCGAAAAGCCGAAGCACAACCACGCCCTAACCGCCGCCGGCAACGTTCAGGCTGGGAATCAGCACGGCCCTGGGCGGTCGGTCCCGCGCCGGGTAGGCCAGGCGGCCGAGCGGACAGACGGCGCAGGCGCCCTGCGCGCACCAGCCGTGCTCGAGCTCGAGCAGCGCCTGCGCTTCGCCGTGGCGTCGCTTGGGCGCGCTGCTTGGTTGATGGGCCGGTTGAGGGGCGGCGTCGAGCCGCTCGCGCAGCGCGGCGGTGCGCAGGTAGCGCGTTTCGGGCAGCTCCAGCCAGCGCCGCTCGATCGCGGCCGACAGCGCAGTCGACTCGCCCAACTCGCACAGCGCCAGCGCGGCCGGGTAGACGCCGTCGGCCAGCAGCCGCCGGGCGCGGGCGGGGCCGATCCGGCCGGGCAGGCGCAGCTGCTCGGCCGCGGCCGGCGGTTCGAGCGCGGCGAGGCGCAGGCAGGACGCAGCGGCGCCCGCGCCGCTCCAGCGAGCCAGCAGCGCGCCCAACGCCTCCGCCGCGCCGCGCGGGCGGCCGAGCGCGCCCCGCCCCGTCCGCCACGCGCCGAGCAGCGCCGGGTCGTCCAGCGTCTCGAGCAGATGGGCGCGCAGCGCCGCCGACCAGTCGCCCCAGTCGCCGCGAGGCGGCGACTGCTTGTGGGCGGCGGTGGATTCTGTGGAAATCATCCCGCGTTCCGTCCCGCCTGTTGCCGCGCGCCATGCGGCCTCCAGGGCGGCGGCGGCCGGCTCGGCGTTGCGCGGCATGCCCAGCGCGCGCGCCAGGGCCCAGGCGCTGAGCAGCTCGTCGGCCGCGGCGGCGTCCGCAAATTCGGCGCGCAGGGCGGCGCGGCGGCGGGCCAGCAGCGCGGTCTTGCGGCGCAACCGCTCGCGCGCCAGCCGGCGCAGCCGCGCGGCGACCGCGGCCGCCCCGGCCCGCTCCACCACCCGCGCGCAGGGCGGGTTGAAGGGCTGCTCAAGGAGCGGAGTGATCGGCTCCGCCGCGGGGCTCGCGGGCGGCAGCAGCGCCGCGGGCGGCTCGCCCATCCGACCGGGAGGACCGCCGGTTGAGCGGCCCAGCTCGCCGACCAGGTGCAGCAGCACCCGCGCGTAGGCCGGGTCGCGGTGGTGCCCGTGGCTGCGCCAGCCGCCCGGCCGACGGTGCAGCTCGATATCGCCGCGCCGCGCGCGGCCCGCCCCGTCGAGCAGAATCGCGCCGCGGAAGTCGGGCCCCGCGGCGCGGTTCCAGCGGCCCGCGAAATGCACCCGTAGCGGCGCGCCGCCGCGCTCGGGCGTCAGCCAGGGCGCCGGCCAGCGCCCCTCGGCCCAGCGCCGCTGTAGTTCCAGCTCGCCGCCGGCGGCGTTGTCTGCGTTGTCTGCGCCGTCCGCGAGATCCGCGACGTAGCGCGGGCGCGGCTCAGCGATCAGGGCGGCCACGTTCGCCCCCCTCCTCGCACAGATCCGCGCCCAGCTCGCCGCGCGCGTCCCCGTTCCCCTCCTCCGCGCCGGCGGCGTAGGGGAACGCGACATCCTCGGCGACGCGGGTGAGCAGCCGCGCGGCGGGGCCGCGCGGGCGGTAGGCGCCGCGCTCCCACTCGGAGATCGTCTGCTGGCGCGTGTTCAGCTCCTCGGCCAGCTGGGCCTGGGTCAGCCCGACATGTGCGCGCAGCCGACGGATCGATTCCGCGTCCCAGCTCTCGTCGCGCCTGCGCCGCCGCTCGCTCATTGCGCCGCGCTCCCTTCCGCCTCACGGCCTGCATTACGGCCCTGCGATGCGCAGCGTACACGCTAGCGTGTACGAGCGGTTTCAGCGGCGCTGTTGCGGCGGCTTGACGCAGCGGCGGTCCGCTCGCTACAATCGCCACTGAACCACGCATGCTCGGAAATCTGACTTCGGCGAACGCCCCACTGCGCCGCGCCTTGCGCTGCCGGCGCGCACCGATCGGCGAGGATCACCCTGCCTGAGCCGCCCGCCAGCATTCGCTCGTTTGTCGCGCCGCCGCCGGCGTTCGCCGCTGTGTCCGCGCGTTTTTGCACGCCGCCGCCCGCCCGGTTCGACCGAGGGACGCCGGCCGGTTCGTGAGCGCGCAGCCGGCCGCGCAGTCGGCCGCTGCACCAGCCAGGAGGAGCACGCCATGGTTCTCGCCCCGCCGCCCGCGGCGCCGCAGACGATCGACTACTCGAGCCTGCCCGAGGCGCACGAGCTGCCGAACCTGATCCAGCTGCTGCGCGATTCCTACCAGTGGTTCCTCGATGTGGGGCTGGCCGAGCTGTTCCACGAGATGTCGCCGATCGCCGATTTCACCGGCAACCGCATGGAGCTCTACTTCAAGGACTACCGCTACATCCCGCCGGAGCGGACCCCGCACGAGTGCCGCCAGCGCAACCTCGACTACTCCGGCGAGCTGCGCGTCACGGTCGGTCTGCTGAGCAAGAAGACCAACGAGACCAAGGAGCAGGAGCTGTTCTTCGGCAACCTGCCGCACATGACCGAGACCGGCACCTTCATCATCAACGGCGCGGAGCGCGTCGTGGTCTCCCAGCTGGTGCGCTCGCCGGGCGTCTACTTCGGGGCCAACACCGATTCGGCCACGGGCCGCACGCTCTGCACCGCGAAGCTGATCCCCAGCCGCGGGGCCTGGCTGGAGTTCGAGACCAGCAACCGCGACCTGCTCACCGTGAAGGTGGACCGCAAGCGCAAGATCCCCGTGACGACGCTGCTGCGCGCGCTGGACAACGCGGACCTGGGCGACCCCCCGGAGGGCGCGGAGCGCGGTCGCAACCGGCCCAAGATCGATCCGCGGCTGGGCACCGACGAGCGGATCATGGCGATGCTGGAGGGCGCCGACGCGGACGACGAGGTGCATCAGTTCGTGGCCACCACGTTCGACAAGGAGCCGCGCGCGGGCGACGGGTCGGAGCGCAACAAAGAGTGGGCGATGCACGAGCTCTACAAAAAGCTGCGGCCCGGCGATCCGCCCACGACCGAGTCGGCCGGCGCGCTGCTGGACGGGCAGTTCTTCAACCCGCGCCGCTACGACCTGGGCAGTGTGGGCCGCTACAAGGTGGGCAAGCGGCTGGGCGAGATCGACGGCGAGCTGGCCGAGCGGGCCAGGCAGCTGCAGCTCGACCCGGAGCGCAGCGAGGCCGACGAAGCCCGCAACCGCGCGCTCTGGCTGCGCGACCTGCTGGCGATCATCCACACCCAGGTGGCGATCAATAACGGGCGCGCGCTGCCCGACGACATCGATCATCTCGGCAACCGCCGCATCCGCGCCGTCGGCGAGCAGCTGCAGAACCAGTTCCGCATCGGGATGGTGCGGATGGAGCGCGTGGTGCGCGAGCGGATGACGATCATCGATCCGGACCAGGCCGCTTCCAGCGCGCTGGTCAACATCCGCCCGGTGCAGGCCGCGATCCGCGAGTTCTTCGGCGGCCACCAGCTGAGCCAGTTCATGGATCAGACCAACCCGCTGGCCGAGCTGACCCACAAGCGGCGGCTCTCGGCGCTGGGCCCGGGCGGGCTCAGCCGCGATCGCGCCGGCTTCGATGTGCGCGATGTGCATTACAGCCACTACGGGCGGATCTGCCCGATCGAGACGCCCGAGGGCCCGAACATCGGGCTGATCGGCAGCCTGGCGACCTTCGGCGTGCTCAACGAGCACGGCTTCATCAAGACGCCCTACCGCAAGGTGATCAAGGAACTGCCGCCGGACCACCCCGCGCTGATCGGCCGCGAGCTGGCCGAGGACGTGGAGGGCGAAGACGGCGCGACGCTCGCCTCGGCCGGCGAGACGGTGACGGCCGAGCTGGCCGAGCGGATCGCCGCGCTGAACGACGCGCCGCTGCCGATCCGCGCCTTCGCCTCCGACGAAGTCGTGGAACTGACCGCCGACGACGAGCGCGAGTCGGTGATCGCGCAGGCCAACGCGCAGATCGACACGGCCGGCTACTTCCTCGAGGAGCGCGTCGAGGCGCGCGCCGGCGAGCACTTCGACGAGGTGCATCCCGACGAGCTGGACTACATGGACGTTTCGCCGCGCCAGATCGTCTCGGTCGCGGCCAGCCTGATCCCCTTCCTCGAGCACGACGACGCCAACCGCGCGCTGATGGGCGCCAACATGCAGCGCCAGGCGGTGCCGCTGGTGCGCCCCGAGGTGCCGCTGGTCGGCACCGGCATGGAGCGCAACGCCGCGCACGACTCCGGGCAGGTGCTGCTGGCCGAGGGCGACGGAGAGATCACGAGCGTGACCGCGGAGGCGATCAGCGTCCGCTACGACGGCCGCCGCCGCGACGTCAGCTACCCGCTGATCAAATTCCTGCGCTCCAACCAGGGCACCTGCATCAACCAGCGGGCGATCGTCTCGACCGGCGACCGGGTCGGCGCGGGCCAGCCGATCGCCGACTCGTCGTCGACCGATCGCGGCGAGCTGGCGCTGGGCCAGAACGTGCTCTGCGCGTTCATGGCCTGGGAGGGCTACAACTTCGAGGACGCCGTGATCGTCTCCGAGCGGCTGGTGCAGAACGACAAATTCACCTCGATCCACATGTCCAAGCACGAGATCGGCGCGCGCGAAACCAAGCTCGGCAACGAGGAGATCACCCGCGACATCCCCAACGTGGCCGAGGAATCGCTCACCAACCTCGACGCCGACGGGATGGTGCAGGTCGGCGCGGAGGTCGAGCCGGGCGACATTCTGGTCGGCAAGATCACGCCCAAGGGCGAGACCGAACTGACGGCCGAGGAGAAGCTGCTGCGCGCGATCTTCGGCGAGAAGGCGCGGGAGGTGAAAGACACCTCGCTGCGCGTCTCGCACGGCGTGAAGGGCACCGTGATCGATGTCCGCATCTTCACCCGCGACACGACCATGAAGCAGGACCTGCGCGACGCCTCGGTGCGCTATCTGGACGACGTGAAGGCGCTGCGCACGGCCGGCGAAGACCGCGCAAAGCGCGTCCGCCAGACCGACTGGATCGGCGTGGACCAACTGCTCGAGGGGCTCCAGGTGGTGCTCCCCCAGGGCGCGCGCGGCCAACGCGAGCGGATCGAGGAGCTGGTGCGCAACCGCACCGCCGAGCTGCAGAGCGCTTCGATGACCTCGCTCCGCACCAGGGGCGACGACGTCGACGCGCTGACCGCGGACCTGCAGCGCCAACTGGAGGGCAAGATGGAGGCGCTGCTGCGCGACATCGAGGACCTCACCGGGGTCACGATCATCGACGAGAGCGACTCCTCCAGCGGCAGCCTGCCGACCGGGATGGAAATGCAGGTGCGGGTCACGATCGCCGAGCGGCGCAAGCTGCAGGTCGGCGACAAAATGGCCGGGCGGCACGGCAACAAGGGCGTGATCTCGACCATCCTGCCGGTCGAGGACATGCCCCACCTCGAGGACGGCACCCCAATCGACATCGTGCTCTCGCCGATCGGCGTGCCCAGCCGCATGAACCTGGGCCAGATTCTCGAGACCCAGCTGGGCTGGGCGGCCAGCATGCTGGGCTTCCGCGCGATCACCCCGGTCTTCGACGGAGCCAGCGACGAAGCCCTGCAGGACGCCCTCGCGCGCGCCTGGATCGTGCGCGCCGCGCGCGCCGACCGCGCGCTCCCCGAGGCGAATGGAACGGACGGCGCGGCCGCAAGCAACGGCGCGGCGAACGGCGCAACCTTGGAAATGCTGGCCGGCGCGGTCGCCGTCGACGAGCGCACCGCCGCCTGGCTGCACGGACGCGGCTACAACGAAGAAGCGATCACGGCGGCGTTCAGCGACGCCGAACCGGGCGCGGCCAGCCGCGTCGCCCTGGCCGAATGGCTGATCGACCTGGGCGAGCCGCGCTCGGCGCGCGGCTACGCGACGCGCACGCTGTTCGAGAAGGCCGCGCAGGCCGCCCGCGCCAACCGCGTCTCGCCGCCGATCTTCGGCAAGCAGATGCTGATCGACGGCCGCACCGGGCTGCCCTTCGATCAGCCCGTCACCGTCGGCTACATCTACATGCTCAAGCTGAGCCACATGGTCGAGGACAAAATCCACGCCCGCGCGACCGGCCCCTACTCGCTGATCACCCAGCAGCCCCTCGGCGGCAAGGCCCAGTTCGGCGGGCAGCGCTTCGGCGAGATGGAGGTCTGGGCGCTCGAAGCCTACGGCGCGGCCAACATCCTGCAGGAACTGCTGACCGTGAAGAGCGACGACATCGTCGGCCGGGTCAAGGCCTACGAGGCGATCGTCAAGGGCGACGCGGTGCTCGAGCCGGGCGTCCCCGAGTCCTTCCGCGTGCTGCTCAAGGAGCTGCAGAGCCTCGGCCTCTCCGTCGAGGTGCTCAACCAGGCCGAAGAGCAGATCGAGTTCGCCGCGCCCAGCCGCGACGAACTCCCCCAGCTGGGCGTCAACCTGTCCGGCTTCGAACGAGAGGAAGTGATCCGTGCTTGAGGTCCGCGATTTCGACGCGATGAGCATCTCCCTCGCGTCGCCCGAACAAATCCGCAACTGGTCCTTCGGCGAGGTGCTGAAGCCCGAGACGATCAACTACCGCACCCTCAAGCCCGAAAAAGACGGGCTCTTCTGCGAGAAGATCTTCGGACCGCAGAAGGACTTCGAGTGCGCCTGCGGCAAGTACAAGCGCGTCCGCTACAAGGGCATCATCTGCGACAAGTGCGGCGTCGAGGTCACGCGCAGCAATGTGCGCCGCCAGCGCATGGGCCACGTCGAGCTGGCCGCTTCGGTCTCTCACATCTGGTTCGTCAAGGGCACCCCGGCCCGCATCGCCCTGCTGCTGGACCTCTCCCCCCGCAAGCTGGAAAAGGTGATCTACTTCGCCCAGTACATCATCACCCACGTCGACGAGGAGGCGAAGGCCAAGGCGATCGAGTACCTGCGCCTGGACGCCGAGGACGCGATCGACGATCAGCGCCAGCGCCTCGAGGAGACGCGCGAGAAGCTCAGCGCGGCGCGCGAGCGGCTGCTGGCCGACATCGAGTCGCGGCTCACCGAGGACCTCCGGCAACTCGGCGCCGAGCATGAGACGAAGCTGACCGAGCTGCGCGACGAGGCCGAAGCGGTGCGGATGATGATCAGCGACTTCGACGGCAAAAAGGCACGCCGCAATCTGCGCCTGGGCGGCGAGAAGATCGCCGACCGCGGCGATCCGATCGAGGCCGAAACGACGCTGGACGCGCTCGAAACCGCGCTCGAGCGGCTACTCGCCGCCCGCCAGACCGATCGCGCCGACGACGAGGCGCGCCTCCGCGCCGAAGCCGACACGCGCGCCAACGACGCCCGCGAAAACGTCGCCGAGCAGGAGGAGCGCCTGCGCGAGCAGATCGACACGCTCGAACAGCGCGCCGAGCAGGAGCTGCAAGAGCGGATCGACCGCGATCTGGACTCGCTCGTCGACCCGGTCTCCACCGGCGATTTCGACAAGGCGATCCTGAGCGAGCAGCGCGCCGAGCAGCTGATGGAGCAATACCCGGGCGTCGTCCGCTGCGAGATGGGCGCGGAGGCGATTCTCTCGCTGATCAGCCGCCTGGACCTGAGCGCGACCGCTGAAGCGCTCAAAGAAGAAGTCGCCGCCACCGCCGGCCAGCGCCGCAAAAAAGCGATGAAGCGGCTGCGCGTCGTCGACGGGCTGAGCAAGTCCAACAACAATCCCGCCTGGATGTTCTTCCGCGCGCTGCCCGTGCTGCCGCCCGATCTGCGCCCCATGGTGCAGCTCGACGGCGGCCGCTTCGCCACCTCCGACCTCAACGACCTCTACCGCCGCGCGATCAACCGCAACAACCGGCTCAAGCGGCTGCTCGAGCTGGGCGCGCCGGAGATCATCATCCGCAACGAGAAGCGCATGCTCCAGGAGGCGGTCGACTCGCTGATCGACAACGGCCGCCGCGGGCGGGCGGTGACCGGCAGCGGCAGCCACCGGCTGAAGAGCCTCTCCGACATGCTCAAGGGCAAGCAGGGCCGCTTCCGCCAGAACCTGCTCGGCAAGCGCGTCGACTACGCCGGCCGCTCCGTGATCGTCGTCGGCCCCGAGCTCGAGCTGCACCAGTGCGGGCTGCCGCGCCGGATGGCGCGCGAACTGTTCAAACCGTTCCTGATCCACGAGCTGGTCGCGCGCGAGCTGGCGCCCAACATCAAAAGCGCCAAGCGCGCCGTCGAGCGCTCCCAGCCCGAGGTCTGGGGCGTGCTGGAGGACGTCGTCAAAACCCGCCCCGTGCTGCTCAACCGCGCGCCCACCCTCCACCGCCTCGGCATCCAGGCCTTCGAGCCCGTGCTCGTCGACGGCAGCGCGATCCAGATCCACCCGCTCGTCTGCTCCGCCTTCAACGCCGACTTCGACGGCGATCAGATGGCCGTCCACGTGCCGCTCAGCCAGGCCGCCGTCGCCGAGGCCCGCCAGGTCATGCTCAGCACCACCAACCTGCTGCTCCCCTCCAACGGCGAGCCGACCGTCGCCCCCACGCTCGACATGGTGATGGGCTGCTACTACCTGACCCTGGACCCGGACCGCCGCGCCGGCCGCCCCGCCGAGGACGCGGACGACGACGCGCCCGAGTCGGAACCGCGCGCCTTCCCCTCCTTCGAAGATGTGCGGCTCAGCTACGACCTACAGGCCGTCGGGCTCCACGAGGCGATCCGCGTGCGCGACGCCGAGCGCACCGAGGGCGAACTCGTCGCCACCACCGTCGGCCGTGTGATCTTCGACAGCGTGGTGCCCGACGGCGTGCCCTTCCAGGCCGTCAACCAGGAACTCGACAAAAGCGAACTGAAGCGGCTGATCAGCACCTGCTACCAGCTGCTGGGCCGCGAAGAAACCGCGCAAATGGCCGACAAGATCAAGTCGATCGGCTTTGAGTACGCGACCCGCTCCGGCGTCACCATCGCGATCGACGAGCTGCGCCCGCCGGCCGAGAAAGCCATCTTCCTGCGCGACGCGGAAAAGCGCGTCGAAATGATCCGCGAGGACTACAGCAGCGGCCTGATGACCGACGAAGAGCGCTACCAGGCGACCGTCAACGTCTGGACCGAGGCGACCCAGCAGGTCACCGACCTCGTCTCCAGCGCGCTGGAGGACTACGGCTCCATGCACCTGATGGTCTCCAGCGGGGCCAAGGGCAACATCACCCAGATGCGCCAGATGGCCGGCATGCGCGGGCTGATGGCCGACCCGGCCGGACGAATCATCGAGCTGCCGATCCGCTCCTCCTTCCGCGACGGCCTCTCCGTGCTCGAGTACTTCATCTCCACCCACGGCGCCCGCAAGGGCCTCGCCGATACCGCCCTCCGCACCGCCGACAGCGGCTACCTCACGCGCCGTCTGATCGACGTCTCCCAGGACGTGATCATCAGCGAGGACGACTGCGCGCCCGACGGAATCGCCGTGCCGGGCATCCGCATCGGCGAGATCGACGACGACTCAATTCTGGAGACGCTCGACGAGCGCGTCACCGGGCGCTACGCCGCCTCTTCGGTCATCCACCCCGACACGGGCGAAGTGCTGGCCGAGGCCAACTCGCTGCTCGACGCGCCCACCGTCGGCCGGCTGATCGACCAGGGCGTGCGCAGCTTCCACGTCCGCTCGCCGATGGTCTGCCGCAGCCGCCAGGGGCTCTGCCGCCTCTGCTACGGACAGTCCCTCGCCACCGGCGAACTGGTCGAAATGCGCGCCGCCGTCGGAATCATCGCCGCGCAGAGCATCGGCGAACCCGGCACCCAGCTGACGATGCGCACCTTCCACACCGGCGGCGTCGCCGGCGTCAGCGACATCACCACCGGCCTGCCCCGCGTCGAGGAGCTGTTCGAGGCCCGCTCGCCCAAGGGCCAGGCCGTCATCTCGGAGATCGACGGCGTGGTCGAAGTGCTGCGCGAGGGCGAACTGCGCAAGGTGCGGGTCACCGCCGACGACACCAACCGCGACGAATACGAACTCGAGCCGGGTACCCGGGTGATGGTGCAGAACGACGACATCGTCAAGGCCGGCGACCAGATCGCCCGCCTGCCCCGCAGCGAAGACCTGGACGCCGATCCCGAGTCCCGCCGCGTGCGCGCGCGAATCGACGGCGTGATCGAGCGCCGCCGCGGCACCCGCCGGCTGGTGATCCGCTACGAGACCCACGACACCCGCGAGTACGACATCCCCGCCGCCGCCCGGCTGCGCGTCGCCGAGGGCGAATCCGTGGAAGCCGGCCAACCGCTCACCGAGGGCTCGATCAACCCCCAGGACATGATGCGCATCCTCGGCGTCGACGCCGTCCACCGCTACCTCGTGACCGAGGTGCAGGAGGTCTACCGCGCCCAGGGCGTCAACATCCACGACAAGCACATCGAGGTGATCGTGCGGCAGATGCTGCGCAACGTGGAAATCGAAGAGTCGGGCGACTCCGAATGGCTGCCCGGCGAATTCGTCGACCGCTACACCTACGAAGAGGAAAACAAGGCGCTGATCAGCGCGGGCCAAACGCCGCCCACGGCGCGCCCCATGCTGCAGGGCGTCACCAAGGCCTCGCTCTCGCAGAAATCGTGGCTCTCCGCGGCCTCGTTCCAGGAGACGACGCGGGTGCTGACCGACGCCGCGATCAACGGGCGGGTCGACAGCCTGGCCGGCCTGAAGGAGAACGTGATCATCGGCAAGATGATCCCGGCCCGCGCGGAGATCGAACTCCCGCCGCTGCCCGAGCCGACCCCGCTGCCGCTGGCCGCGGACCTCTCCGACGTCGGCGACCCCTTCTACAGCGCCGAAGAAGACGACCTGGGCGAGCTCGGCTACGGCTTCGACGACGAGGGCGAAACCGATCTACTCGCCGCCAGCGGCTTCGACGAAGAAGGCGGCTACATCGCCCTCCCCGAGGGCTAACGGGCGGCTCGCGGCTCATCGAGTTCCCGGTCGCCGTCGAAGACGACGCGGGTTGCCTTGCCGCCGTGAATTTGCGGTTCGGCCGCGAGCTTGCGGCGGATCAGGTCGATCGGCCCACCCTCGGCGGCGACGGATGGATCAAGGCCGAGGACGTCGACGAGCAGCGCGCGGTCCAGTTCGGCGCGGGCAGCGTCGTCATCGAGTTGGTCGAACGGCAGGAAGCGCTGCTCGCTCAGCGCCTCGAATGCGTCGTGTGCTGCGACGTGCTGCTCCTGCGTCAGCGCATCAAGGTTAAGCGTGGGAAGTTCCGGGATCGTGGTGACGGTGACCGTTCCGCGGCCGGTCTGCGTTCTATTGGACGCCCACCAGTGCATCAGTAGCCCCAGTGTTGAATTGCACCAGAGCGCAAAGGCGGGCTCATGCTCACGGTCGTTCAGAATCACCGCTGGCCAGGCGCGGCCGCCGAGCGCCGATTCGGGCGTCATGGCGACGAGCAGGGACTGTGCGTTGAACTGAAGATCGCTGTTGTAGTGGGCGCGCGTCGCTGTTGCCCAGATGGCGCGATGGTCGGCGCCGTCGCGAGGGAATCCTTCCGAATCGGGTTGCACGACGAGCGTGCGGTCTCGGCAGATCGGACGCGGCTTGCCGCGCGACTTTTTCCGCGTTTCGTCATGTGTCCACAGGGCGGGGTATGTCGGGTGGGGATTGACGGCAGGCTTGTAGATCTCGAACGCGCCTCGCGGTCGGGTCTCGCGCAGGCTGCCGACCGCGCGATGTACGGGTCCACTGTCGCCGAACAGTTTCAGTTTGCTGATCGGCAATTTAATGTCGGTGTCGCTGTTGGCGATCGCGGGCAGCGAGCCGTTGGAGATGGCATACGCGAGCTGCGCCAACGTAGAGTCGGCGACTCCTGCGAACCCCCACGGACCATCACTGAGCGGGCAATCGAGAATCTGGCCAACCACCTCGTTGCCGAGTGTGAGCGGTGTGCCGCCGATTGGTCCGCTCTCCAGCCGTCGTACATCGCCCAGTGCGATCTGCCTGCGAATCTCGTCGGCAATGAGCTCGCCTTGCTGCGTTGAGTCCGGTCGCCGTTGCAGCACGACGAAATAACCGCGGCCCGTCGGAGCCTGGCCGCGGATTGCGACCAGCAGACACTCGGCGATCTTGGTATCGGCGGAGAAGGAAGCATCTACTTTCTTCGGCTGAGCGATCGTGACGACGATGATCTCGTCGTAGTCTCGAGCCCAGCGCGCTCGAAGGTCGGGCCAGGATTCCCCGCTGACAGCGCTGAGGGGCAGCACCATTGCCAGCGTTCCATCGGGTTGTAGCTTGCGCTCTGCGAGCTCGGCGAAGTGCGAAGCTAGCCCGGCATGACCGTTCGATGGGCCGTCTTTCGTCAGCTTCGAGATGCGATTGCCCAACCTACGCTGGTCGCCAGCAGAAGCTTCGAAGGCGGCGTAGGCCGGGATCGGCACATCGCGCTTCGCCAGTTCCTGATTCGTTGGCCGCTTAAACGGCGGATTCATGATCACGAGATCGAACTGCCCGTGCCCAACTCGGCTGACGAGGTCCTGGACGTTTTCGGGTTCGCGGCCGCCGGCGGTTGTAGCAGCCGCGTCGGCGACGAGATTGGGCTGAACCGAGTCGGCAAGCAGCTCCAGCGATCCGGTTCGAATCGTGCCGTCGCCCTGCATGCCGTAGGCCATGGTCAGCAGGCATTCGCCGTCAAACGGGGTGCCCGGATGAGTGCCGGCGAGCATCGACGCCGTGAAGTGGACGGCGGTGTTCACCACGTCAAGCCCAACAAGGCCGTTCGCCATCAAGCTCTGGTGCAGCGCTGTGGAATCGCCGCCGTGCAGCTCATGGAGGATTGAGATCCGCTGGTACGCGGTTGAGAGCAGCGTGCCTGTTCCGCAGGCGAAATCGCCCACTTGGAGCGTGCCGAGCGAATCGGCGTCCCCCCAATTCGCGGCTCCCAAGGCACGATCGGATGGCGCCGCAAGGGCTGCCAGCAGGGCGGCGGATGCTGGGCGCGTGTAGAACGTTGCAAGGAATTTGCGGTCGGCGATCAGGCGCTGGAACACGACGCCCATCAGATCGTGAGAACGAGTCACGCCGCCGTCAATCAGCCGGCGCACGCTGTCCCAGAGGCGCTCAAACACGAACGATATCGTTCGTTGCGGCATTAATCGGACAAGTTCCCGGGCGGTGGCGAAGATCGGCCAGTAGTTGCTCTGAAGTACTTCTGCCCATTCATCGCTGAGCGCGCCCGCCGACCACGAGCCGCTGTTACGGAACCGTTCAACCGGGAGAATCGGGCGTGATCCTCCTGGCGACCCGACGACGAAATCGGCGCTGGCGAGCGCGGAGTGGAAGATCAAGGCATTGGCGAGGACGGTCATGCTGATGCGGCGTGTTTGTCCTGCCTCGTCGTCGGCCTGTCGTAGCAGTTCAGCGAGTTGTAGCCCGCGATCGGATCGAATTGGGTGGTGCCGCGTGAACTGGTCGGCGGCTTGCTCAATGCCTCGCTCAAGTTCCCGAGCCAACGATTCGACGCGCGGGCCGGGCGCAGACGCGCGATGAACGAGCATCGCCAGATCGCGTATGCTGCCGCGTATCCAGCCGGAACGAGGCATCCGCTCCGGGTCGCTGTCGATCTGACGCGAGTACAGAGCGTAATCAAACGCCCGGGTGGATCTGACTTCTTCGCGTAGCTCGTCGCCTGTTAGCGAGAGCAGCCTGTCGGAGTGAACAAGAGCAACAGCAGCTTCGATGCTCGTGCCTCCTACGGTTCGGCCCAATCGGGCGATCGCGTCTGCCTCTGCTTCGGCATGGTTCTCACGTTCGGCCTCAATGGCGACGGGCCAGCCGGTGATGTCCTGAACCAGAATGTCGACGCGCCCGCCGTCGTCGAGCAAGCCGCCGATCTCCTCCGCGTGGACGGTCCAGCCGCGACGCAGATCGCTGAGGACTTCCCCCAGCGCGACATTGATGGTGTGCTCGTGAGTCGTCATTTGCCTGGTGCGGAGTGTAACCCATGAGTCGTGCGCAAAGTGGCCCGGTGAATCCTTGGATTACCGCTTGCGCAGCACAGTGAAGCCCAAGCACCCGCCCTACTCATCCGACCACAGCGCCGCCCGCGACTGACAGTGCCGGCAGAGACGCGCCACCTCCAGCGCCCGCTCCGTGCCCCGAACCACATTCAGCATCACCTCGCTCAGATGCGCCGCGCAATAGCGCCGCAGACAGCGCTCGCAATCGCGCACATGCCCCGCCCCGCAGTCCGCCAGACCGCAGCGCCCGGCCGTGTTGCGCTCCAGCGCCTCCGCCTTGAAAACCAGGTGCCGCTCCACATCGGCCCTCTTCGCCTGGCAGGGCTTGCCGTCGCAGACCTGCTGCCCGTCCTCCAGCAGCATCCCGTGCCGTTCGCAGAAACCCAGCGCGCAATACTGGCACTGCCCGGCCAGCGGCCGGCGGCAGCGCCGCAGCCGACCGCCCCGCTCGCAGCGCTCCGCCCGCCGGTACTCGCGGATCTCGGTCACGATCCCGCGCCGACCCGCCGCCGGCGCTAGCTGTTCGCGCCGTCCCCGACCAGCGCCTGGAAGCCCGGATTGGAGCGCAGCGACTCAAAGTGATCATCGGTCCGCGCCGCCTCCGCATAGCGCGGGTTCAGGCTGGTCGCCTGCTGCAGCGCGCTGACCGCCGCCTCCGCCTGCCCCATCGTCGCCGCCGCGCTGGCCAACCCGTAGTGCGCCCCGGGCTGACCCGGCTCCAGCGCGACCGCCGTCGTGAACGAGTCCAGCGCCTCCTGCGCCCGCTCCTCATAAAGCAGCGTCAGCCCCAGATTGGTGTGCGCCGCTCCGTCGTCCGGCCGCAACTCCAGCGCATGGCGGAAATCCTGCTCAGCCGTGTCGAATTCGCGCTCGAAGAGCCGCAGCAGCCCGCGGTTGACGTAGATGTCCGGATCGTCCGGCGCCAGCTCAATCGCCCGCTCGTAATCCGCCGCCGCCTCATCGCTGCGATCCAACCGCACCAGCGCGTTCGCCCGGTTGTAATACGCCGCCGCCGAATTCGGATCCGCCTCAATCGCCCGGCCGTACTGCAGGCTGGCCTGGTCGTAGTTGCCCGCCCCGAAATGCGCGTTGCCCTCATCGAGATACGAAGCCGCACTGCGCGGCGCCGGAATCTGCTGCGCGGGCGGCCCATCCTCCAGCCGCGGCGGCGACGATGGCGCGAGCGCCGCAGCCGGCCGCTCCATCGGCGGCGCAACCGCGCGCTCAACTGGCGGCTCAACCGGCCGCTCGATCGGTCGCTCAACCGGCGGCGCGGGCGGCGGCTCAAACTCAGCCGGCGGCTCAACCGGCCGCTCAATCGGCACCGACTGCGCCGCACCTGGCCGCTCCGGCGGCCGCTCCGCCGCCGGTTCGGGCGCCGGCGGGGGCGGGGCCGGCGGCGCAACCGCGCGCGGCCGCTCCGGAGCTGCGGGCGGTGGTTCCGGCGGCGCGGAGGGCGGCGGAGCGACTGCCGGCGGAGCGACTGCCGGAGGCGGCGCAACCCGCGCCGCCGGCGGCGGAGCCGCAGCGCGGACCGCCTCCCCCTCCCCGGCCTGTAGCGCCTCCCGCGCCATCAACTCCGCCTGCTCCCGACGCGCCCGCTCCGCGTTCAGCTGCAGCTGCAGATGATCCAGCCGCTCCTGGCTCAGATCCCGCTCCAACTGCTGCTGCTGCTGGAGCGCGCGATAGACCCACAGCCCCGCCAGCCAGGGCGCGACGCGCAGCAGAAATGTCAGAATGTGCATGCTCTACTCCTCCGTCGCGCCGCCGCCGACGCGCGCCGTACCGCTCTTACCGCTCGTGCCGCTCAGCAACGCCGAAATCGCCTCCAGCCCGTTGCGGGCCAGCGTCAAACGGTCGTGGGCCGAAACGTAATCCAACTCAAGCAGCGTCTCATCGCGCATCGAAACCGGGTCGCTCGCCCCGAACAACGCGGCCGGACCCTCGTCGTCGAACGAAATCTGCAACTCGCGCAGCTCGCCCTCCTCCGTCACGATCACGCAGCCAATCGCTCGATCTTGCACCCCATCCGGCTCCACTTCAACGCCGATCGTGAAAAACGCGCCGGGAAACGGCGGAAACGGCCGCAACTCAAGCGCCGCCTCCCGCAGCAGCGCCTCCACCCGATCCGCCGCCGCCGACAGCGCCTCATCCGCCAGCCGCAGGCGCAACTCCGCCCGCACCGCTGCCTGCGGATCCGCCTGCCGCTCCGACGATCCGGCCGGTTGGCCGGTCGACTGGCCGGTCGACTGGGCCGAACTCGATTCAGCCATCCTCCCCCACTCCCCAAATCAGGCGATCGGGCCGCGAGAGCCGCCCAACATCGCGCCTGCGTGACGCCTCCATCGCGCCTGTTGCACACCGATTATACGGAGCGTCGTAACGACCGGGCAGCCCGCCGCGCCGCGACGTAGAGCGCCGACTGTTGCGCCCGCTACGATAATCGGAGACGGCGGCGTCGGGGTTTGAGGCGGGCATCCCGGTGGACACTCTGGCGCATAGGCGGTCAATCACCCGGACCGGCGCGGCAAACGCGCCGGCCGCAGGCGCATCGGCGGCCGACATCTCAACGACGAACAGCGCAGCCGAAAGGCCGGGGCGCGATGGCTGACTCGGTCTGGACCTCGCAATTGCGCATCGCCGGCGGCAACGCCGTCGAAGACGCGCCCCAAATCGCCTTCGCCGAGCGCCGCGATCGACGCGGGCGGCTCGTCCGCCTCTACCTCATGGCCGAAGCGGCCAGCGCCGGCGGCGACGCCTTCATCGACGCCTTCGTCGCCCGCATCGGCGAAGCATTTGACCCCGCCCGCCGCTCCCTGACCGGCGCGCTCACCGACGCCGTCGAAGGCCGCCACGAAGAACTGCGCCAGTGGAACCGCGAGCACCTCCCCGCCCAGCAGGCCGGCTACGGACTCTCCTGCGCCCTGCTCCGCGAGGGCGAGCCCGGTATCCTCGCCCAGGTCGGTCCCGCACTCGCCGTCCTGGCCGGCGACCCGACCCCCGGCGCCTACCGCGAACTCCACATCCGCGCCCACCGCGGCGACGACCCCGCCGCCGGACCGATCGGCGGCAGCGGCGCACTGCGCGTCCACTTCTTCCCCATGCCCGCCGCACGCGACGGCTGGGCCCTGCTGCTCACCAGCAACGCCGAGCGCCTGCTCAACGCCCCCGGCCGCGCCGGACTCGGGCAACTCGCCGTCGACGATGTGCTGCCCAATCTCTACCCCGCCCTGCGCGAGCTCAACCAGACCGCAGCCCTGATCATCAGCCTCCCCGGCAACGAACCCCCGCCCACCCCCGCCCGCCGGGCGGAAGCGCCGCAACCGCCGCCCGCCGAGCCTCAGCCGCCCGCCCCGCCCAAACCCCTCCAGTCGAGCGCCGCCCCGCCCGCGCCGCAACCCACACCGCAGCCCGGCCAACAAACAGGCCAACAGACAAACCAACAGACAAACCAACAGACAGACCGCGGCAACGCAGCGCCCGAGCAGCCGTCGGCTGTTCACACAGCCTTGACCGACGAAGCCGCGCCCCGGACCCAGCCGACGGAACCCGAAGCCCCGACCGCCCAAACCGAACAGCCCGAGCCGCTCGAGCAGGTGGAACAGGTAGAACAGCCCGAACCATCCGCCCCAGCCGCTTTGCCCGCCATCTCCGCCCCGCTCAGCGTCGAACGCCAGATGGAAATGGTCTTCAGCGCCCCGCCCGAACCGCGCGCCGCCTGGCCCACCAACCCCTTCGTCGCCGTCGAACTCTCCGTCCTCGCCGCCGAAGCCGCATCCGCCGGCTCCGGCGCGCGCCCCAGCTGGAGCCGCCCGCTCGCCGAACTCAGCGGCGACCTGCCTGATCCGACGGCCCGCCGCCCCGAACTGGAAAAACGACGACGACACTGGCCGCCCCTGCGCACCGCCGCCCTCGCCTTCGCCGCCATGCTGCTCGCGCTCGCCGCCATCTCCGCCGCCCTGCTCCTCCCCACCCTCCTCTCCCGTGGCGACCAGCAATTCGGCGAACGCCTCGAAAGCGCCCGCCAGGGCCTCGCCGCCGCCGCCCTCGGCGTCGATGTCGCCAGCTCCCGCGCCTCGCTCCGCCAGGCCCTCAGCGACGTCGGCCTCGCGCTCGAAGACAAACCGCTCGACCAGCAGGCGCTCGACCTGCGCAGCGAAATCGAAGCAGCCCTGGCCGAACTCGACCTGCTCGTCGTGCCCGCCGAGTTCGAAACACTCGTCGACCTCGGCCGCTTCGGACCCGCCATCGCCCTCGGCGCGCTCCGCCAAACCGCCGACGGCGGCGCGCTCTACGCGCTCGACGAACCCGGCGGGCGCGTCTTCGCCATCAGCCCCGCCGGCGCCCCCAGCGTCATCTTCAGCGAGGGCGCCGCGCTCGACCCCGCCGGAACCCGCCGCGCCGCCAAACCGCTCTCCATCGCGCTCGACGACGACGCCCTCTGGGTGCTCGACGCCGACGGCCGCCTGTTTCGACTCAACGACGCAGGCGCGCTGCTGATCGATATCCCCCAACCCGCCCGCCTCGGCTCGCGCAACGCAATCGCCATCGGCGGTGGCGCGCTCTGGCTGCTCGACGCCGCCGGCGGCGCAGTCTGGCGCTTCCCCCTGCTCGACGGCGGCGGACTCGACGCGCCCACCAGAATGACCCCCCGCAGCGACTTCGCCGCCGCCGCCGAAATCGCCGTCGCAACGCAGCCCGACGGCGCAACCGCCCTATTCGTCGCCATGACCGACGGCCGCCTGCGCCGCTTCATCGAAGGCGAAGAACGCCCGCTCACCCTCCAGGGCCTCGACCGCGGCCCTCTCGTCCCCGGCTCCCTCGGCGTCGGACCCTCCGGACTGCTCTACCTCGCCGACCGCGGCAACGACCGCGTCCTCATCCTCGGCCCCGACGGCGCGCTCACCCGCCAAATCGCCGCCCAACCCCTGCGCGGCCTGCGCGGCGTCGCCGTCGACGAAACCCGCGGCCAAATCATCTACGCCCTCCCCACCACCCTCCTCACCTCCCCCCTCCCCACCGCCGACTAACCACCCCTTCCCCCTCTCCCCCATCCTGACATGATCCCCTTCTCCCTCTCCCCCATCCTGACATGATCCCCTTCTCCCTCTCCCTATCCTGACGGAATCCCATTCCCCTTCTCCCCCCATCCTGGGGGGAGACACAGAGGGGGGCCGCCGCACTCCCGCAACCGCCCCTTCAGAATCGCCCCCACGCAGAAGGCTGTCCCTCCCAATCGCCCCCCTATGCAGGGGGGATGTCGCGCAGCGACTGGGGGGTCGGCCGCCCCGAACCCCCACCAACACCCCCCAGTGCAACCCACCCAACAAATCCACCCACCCAAAACTTGCCAACAGAACACCCGTACGCATACCATCCCCCACATGCCCTCCGACCACGACCACCTCCGCAGACTCCACCGGCACCACCCCGAGCTGCTCCCCGACTTCAACCCCGACGAGCCCGCCGCCGCACCCGACCTCGACAACCCCACCGTCTTCCAACCGCTCTACACCGCCGGCCTCGAACAGCTCGCCCAACACGCACAGTCCGACCACGACCGCCTCTCCGCCCTCTACCTGCTCGCCGCCCAACACGGCTGCGCCCGGGTCAAAGACCAACTGCTCAAACTGGCCGAGACCACCACCGCGCACCGCGTCATGCTCACCGTCGTCTACCTGATTGCCCGCGCCCTGGGCATGGTCGCACTGCGCGAGCCGGCGCGCCTCAACCTGGGCGGCCTGCCCGGCCCCGCGCTGCCCGGCCCGTCCATCTTGGGCGCCTCATTCCGGTGGACCCCCACGCTCCCCTACCCCCGCCTCCCCATCCCCCGCAAACGCAGCGCGAAGCGACCCAAACCCACCGAACCAACCACTCCCCCCATCGCGGGGCGAAACGCTTCCCTTTCTCCCCCCATCGCAGGGGGAGACTTTCCCCTTTCTCCCCCCATCGCAGCGGGAGACCTTTCCCTTTCTCCCCCCATCCTGGGGGGAGACACAGAGGGGGGCTCCGAACCACCCCCCAACCCCACCTACCACAACCTCCGCCGACGCTTCCTCCGCGACCTCGGCAAACTCCCCCCCGAACCCCCCTTCCCCGACTTCCTCCGACACCCCCGCGACCCGCCGCCCCTCCCCGCCGGCTAGCCCCGTGTCCACCCAGCCCCCACCCATCCCGCACAGCGACGCCATCCCCGCAGGGGCGGCCTCGCCGTGCCTGAATCAGAATCCCGCCAAATCAGCCGCGCGGACAAACACCTCCGCCAGCATCTCCTCCGTCAGCAGCCCCGTGAACGTGTTCCGCTGGCTGGGGTGATACGAGCACACCACCGTGAGCGCCCCACCCGCCGCCGTCTCCAACCCATGCGCAAAACGCGGACGCGGGCGAACGCCCAACTCGCGGGCCGCGTTCTCCCAGGCGTACGCGCCCAGCGCCACGATCACCCGCAACTCCGGGAGCGCCGCCAACTCGCGCCGCAGAAACGGCAGACAATTGTCCCGCTCCGCCGTCGTCGGCTTGTTCGCCGGCGGCGCACAGCGCACCACCGACGTCACCCGCGCCCCGATCAACTCCAGACCATCCCCGCTATCCACACTCTCCGCCTGGTTCGCCAGACCCGCCGCGTGCATCGCCCGGTACAACCAGTCGCCCGACCGATCGCCCGTGAACATCCGCCCCGTGCGGTTCGCCCCGTGCGCCGCCGGCGCCAGCCCCACCACCAGCACGCGCGCGTCGCGCGGCCCGAAGCCGGGCACCCCGCGCCCCCAATACTCGTCCGTGCGGAACGCCGCCCGCTTCTCCGCCGCGACTTGCTCCCGCCAGCCGACCAGCCGCGCGCACGCGCGGCACGCCGAAACCTCGGCGTCGATCCGCCCGATCTCCTCTCCGCCCGACTCACCATTCCGCATCGCGCGCTCCAACACTCGGCGGCGCATCGGCGCGGCGACGCGGCGCTAACCGCCGCGCTTGCCGCCGCCCGTGCCTCACCGTAATGTGGAATCGGCGGCCGGGCCCGCAGCCCAAGCCATGTCCAACACTGCCCCCCACCCGTTCTCCTCGCCCGCCGCGCCGGCGCCCCCGGCCGCGTCCCCCGCAATCGGCGCAGGCGCAGGCGCCGCCCGCACCCGACCCGGCGTATCCGGCGCGCTGACCCACCTGCGCCGCAGTATGCAGCTGCTGCGCCGCCTGCTGCGCGGCGAACTCGAAGCGCTGCGCGAAGTCGCCGACAACCCCGCCGACACCCGCGCCGCGCTCCTGCTCGTCGCGCTCACCGCGCTCGCCGCCGGGCTCGGCGCCTGGTTCTGGATGGCGCTCGCCGCCGACGGCGCGAGTGTGGGCGGCGGCGCGCTGCGCCTGGTCGCCCTCGGCGGCCTCGCCGGCGTCGCCGCCTGGGCGCTCTCCGTCGGCGCGTCCTGGTGGGCGCTGCGCCGCATCTGCGATGTGCGGATCGAGTTCCTGCGCCTCGCGCGTCCGCTGGCGCTGGCCGGCGCGGTCGGGATCGCCCAGCTGGCGCTGCTCTTCGTGCCGATCTCGTTCGCGATCGGCCTGGCCACGGTGGTCGCCTGGTTCCTGATGTCGGCCGCCGCCGTGCGCGCCGCCGCGCCGGGACTCGACGACCGCTCGACCTACATCGCCGTCGGCGCCGGCTTCGGCGTCTGGGCGATCTTCCTCTCGATCCTCGCCAGCGCCGCCGGCGTCGCCCCCGGCCTCTTCGTCCACGCCGCCTACTGATCGCCGCGCCCGCTGCGCTAAGCTCAGTGCAGAGGGGAACGCATGACCGACGACCGGGCGAGCGACTGGGTCAACCAG
Organism: Dehalococcoidia bacterium; assembly: GCA_965243125.1. GTDB lineage: Bacteria > Chloroflexota > Dehalococcoidia > Bin125 > Bin125 > CATQGW01. The sequence continues at coordinate 500,746 of OZ251529.1, forward strand.
CTCTACTTCGGCGACAACCTCGATGTGCTGCGCGAGCACATCGCGGACGAGTCGGTGGACCTGATCTACCTCGACCCGCCCTTCAACTCCAACGCGACCTATAACGTGCTCTTCAGAGAGCGGTCCGGCGAGGAGTCGGCCGCCCAGATCACGGCGTTCGAGGACACCTGGCACTGGAACCTTGAGTCGGAACGGACCTACCGCGAAGTCGTGACGCAGGGCCCCGAGAAGCTCGGCCAACTGCTCCAGTCGATGCGCGACCTTCTGGGCCAGAACGACATGATGGCCTATCTGACCATGATGGCCCCACGCCTGGCCGAACTTCGCCGCGTGCTCAAGCCCGCCGGCAGCATCTACCTCCACTGCGATCCGACGTCGAGTCCCTACCTCAGGCTGTTGATGGACTCGGTGTTCGGGATTGAGAACTTCAGAACCGAGATCGCGTGGAAGCGCACCAGCGCGCACAGCGACACGCGGCAGGGCCGCCGCCAGCACGGACGGATCCACGACTCGCTGCTCTTCTACTCGAAAGGCGATGAGTTCACCTGGAATCCCGTCTACACCCCCTACGACCAGGAGTACGTGGAGCGGTCCTACCGCCACGTTGAACCCGAGACCGGCCGACGATACGTGTTGGACAACATCACCGGGCCGGGAGGCGCGACCAAAGGGAATCCCCAATATGAGGTGATGGGCGTGACTCGGCACTGGCGATACAGCCGCGAGCGGATGCAAGAACTCATCGACGAAGGGCGCATCGTTCAGGCCCGGCCCGGCGCAGTGCCGCGGTACAAGCGATATCTGGACGAAATGCCCGGCGTCCCCTTGCAGGACTTTTGGAGCGACATCGGCCCCATTGGGTCGCGAGCAAAGGAGCGCCTCGGCTACCCCACCCAGAAACCGGAGGCGCTGCTGGAGCGCATCATCAGCTCCAGCAGCAACGAGGGTGATCTGGTGCTCGATCCCTTCTGCGGTTGCGGCACGGCGGTCGCCGTATCGGAGCGCCTGAAGCGCCGCTGGGTCGGCATTGACGTCACGCACGTGGCGATCTCTCTGATGCGCCACCGCTTGTCGAACTCATTCGGAGCCGATCTGTCCGACTACACGGTGGTGGGCCTCCCCCAGGATGTCGAAAGCGCCCGCGCGCTTGCCACCGAGAGCGAACACGACGGGCGCTACCAGTTCGAATACTGGGCGCTCGGCCTGATCGAGGCCCGCCCCGCCGGCAACGGCAAAAAAGGCGCCGACGCCGGCATCGACGGCTACATCAACTTCTTCGACGACGGCAGCGGCAAGGCCAAGCGGATCATCGTGCAGGTCAAGAGCGGCAACGTCAACCGCGGCCAAATCGCAACCCTCAAGGGCGATATGGAGCGCGAAAAGGCCGAGATCGGCATCTTCATCACGCTCAGGCCGCCCACCGAGCCGATGCTGCAAGAGGCGCTCTCGGCCGGCCTCTACACCCCCGCGAGCCTGCCCAACGACAGCTACCCGCGCGTGCAAATCCTGACCATCGAGCAGCTGCTGGAGGGCACGCGGGCCGAATACCCGCGCTACGCCGCCTCGGACACCTTCAAGCGCGCCCCTCGTCAGCTGCGCGAAGAGGGCATTCAGCCCGTCCTCGGCGCTTAGCCGCACCCGCCTCTCCGCTACATGCCCACCACCCTTTCCGCCGTCACTCCCGCCGCCCCCTCTCCGTCATACCCGCGCTTGCCGCGGGTATCTCGACGTAAACAGCACCAACGCCGCACCCGCCTCTCCGTTACATGCCCGCCGCCCTTTTCCCGTCACTCCCGCCGCCTTCCTCCCCGTCATTCCCGCCCTCCTCTTCCGTCGTTCCCGCCCCCGAGCGGGAACCCAAACCCAACCTCACTCACAGCGTGAACCCTCGACTACCCGCCCAACCATGCCCGCTCCAACTGCCTGGGAGCAGCCCCCAGCGCAGAACCGAAATACGGAGCCGAGAGATTGCGTACCGCCCCGCGCCTGATCTGGATCTGATACGGCGCGACACTGAACAGCCGCCAGACCTGCTCCGCTTCGCGCGTCCGAATGCGCTCCAGCAGCTCCGAGCGCTCGCCGGCGTCGTAGGTTCGACGCTGCGCTTCGCTCCATTCGTCGATCTGCCGATCGACGATCCCGGCGTTGTTGAGCCGACCGCCGGAGTGCATCGCGCCGTATGCGAAATCGTCCGGATCCGCAGGCCAGGCCGCCGCAGCCGTCCCAACCGCGTCGTACACGAGCGCGGCCTCCGGATTGGGCACAGCGAGCCAACCCGATCGGCCGTCGCCCAGATCCGTCTGTTCAAACGTGCGCGGCAGCAGTTCGACGTTGGCCGCGCCGCCCAGCGACCCGCGCAACTGTCCGGCGAGCATTTCGATCAGGCGGCTCTGCGACGATTCAGGCGTCGGGTCGCCGGTCGGCAGAACCGCCGGCGGCGCGTCGAGCGCAATCGGCAGCGGCTCCGCATCGCTGTAACCCGCGGCGGCCAGCAGCTCTCGCGCCGCCGCCGGTGCATGGCCAAAATGAGCGCCCAACTCGTCGAGCGTCCACGGCCACTCGCGCATCCCCCAGTCGGTCGAGCCGTCCGCGGCAAACGTCCAGTTCTGCGCGCAGTCGGCGGCTGCCAGGCCCTGATAGATCTCCCGCGCGAGCGCCTCCCGATCGAGCGACATCGACAACGCCTGACGCACGCGAACATCGCGGAACGGCCCATCCGCGAGCGAGCGGAAGCGATACTGCAAACCGCTGCTCGGAATCGGCGGCGCGACCTGCATTATGGCGTCAGGCTGCAACTCCAACATCGCCTGCGCCTCGGCGGCGCCGGAGGCGCTCAGCGCGTGCAGTTCGCTCCGTTCCCAGTTCACGGTGCGAGACCCAAGAACGTCGGAAGCGCCGGCCGCCACCAGCGACTCAAGCAACCAGAAATTGAGGCCGCGCACTCCATCCAGATACGGCAATTGCGCCCCCGTCCGAGCGTCGCGTTTGAAATACGACTCGTTGCGCTTCAACTCAAAAAGCACGTTTCCGTCCGACAGCTGGATCCGAAACGGCCCCGTCCCCCGCGCCTGCTGCGACCAGTCGATCAGGCCTGGATCCGCCGCCAACTCCGACGGAATGATCACGTGCTGTGGAGCGATCATGCTGTTCAGCAGGTACGAAGCCGGCCGTGCGAGCTTCAGCGCAACGGTCCCTTCGCCGTCATCCGCTTCCACGCCGGCCAGATCGGCGTACACACCCGCCTGCGGCGCGCCCGGCTGTCGAAACACATCAAGCGACGCCTGAACATCGCCCGCTGTCAATTCCCGCCCGTTGGTCGGACTCCAGTCCGGCCACGCCACGCCGTCTGCCAGCGAGAATATGAGCGTCAGCTCGTCGGCGAACTCCCACGCGGTCGCCAGATCGCCCTCAATCTGCGTGTGGTGCGCATGCGTATCGTCGTCCGCCCCCGCGCTCACCAGCTGGCTGTAGAGCAGCGGTGCCAGCCGCGCGCCCTGCCCGTAGAACCTCGATCCCGTCTCGAACGGACTCCACTCGAATCCCCGCGAAGCGTCAACCCGCAGCTCCCCGCCCCTGCGCGGTGCGCCCTGTTCCGCCGAGCGCTCCGACAGGTGCCGCCAGTGATACTTCTCGCGCCACTCCAGCGGATCGACGACCGACACCGCGCCGGTCGTCTCCGCCTCTTCCTGCCCCGTTGCTTGCCGCGCCTGATCGGCGGCTGCCTGCTCCTGCGACGCCCGCGCCGACTCCGTGCGGCTGTGCGTGCCCAACACCTGCGGCTCTTGCTCGCCCTGCTGCGCCTCCGCCTGCTCAAGCGCCCGCACCGACGGACGCTCAACCGCCGGCTCGTCGTCCTCGCCGCAGCCGACCAACGCCAGCCCGCTCGCCCCGATCCCCGCCCTCGTCACGGCGCCCAGCAGCTCGCGGCGCGTGAGCTGCCGCCTCAGGAGTCGCGGCCTACGCTGTTGAGCGTTCATGTGAGCGTTCATGCCGCACATCCTCTCTTCGATCACCCTTACAGATAGATCGCTCCGCCGCAGACGTCAATGCGATGCACTCGGCGCAGCTGGATGTTGGCGGGCGGGCTTTAGGTGACGGTCAGCGGGATACCGTCGGCGCAGAGCGGGCAATCGCCGGCGGCGTAGCTGGGCACATCCAGCGCGATGCAGGCGAAAAACGGCAGCCCCTCGAAACGGCCGCCGGGGGCGGATGCGCCGTTGGTGCGATCGACGATGATTCCGACCCCGACCGGCTCGCCGCCCCCCGCCCGCACGGCCTCGATTGTCTCGCGCACCGAGCCGCCCGTGGTCAGCACATCGTCCACCACCAGCGTCCGCTGCCCGGGCTGAAACGCGAAGCCGCGCTCAAACACTCTGCCTCCCTGCTCGCCGCGCTCCGCGAAGAACATCGGCGTGCTCAGCCCGCGCGCCGTCTCGTGCGCCAGCAAAATCCCGCCCGTGGTCGGCCCCACCACCAGCTCAATGCGCTCGTCGGCGAAGCGCTCGGCGATCTGCGCGCAGAGCCGCGCGGTGACTTCGGGGCGCTCCAGCAAGCGAAACTTCTCCACGTAGAGCGGCCCGTGCCGCCCCGAGGCGTACTGAAAATGCCCCTCCAGCACCGCGCCGACCTCGCGCAGCGCCGCCAGCGCCGCCTCTGCCCGACTCGCCGCCCCGCTCACGGCAGCACCTGGCCGGCGGCGTCTACGGTGGGGCGGCCGATGTCGTCCGTCAACCGACCGAACGGGAACCAGCGCAGCATCACCTCGCCCACGATCTGATCCTCGTGGATCGGCCCGAAGGTGTGCGAGTCGGAGCTGCGGTTGCGGTTGTCGCCGAGCACGAAATAGTGCTCCGGCGGCACCTCCGCCGGCCCCCAGCTGTAGTTGGGCGGGGCGGCGGTGTAGTCGATCTCCTGTAGGCGGACGCCGTTGACCCAAACCCGCCCGCCGCGCACCTCCACCGTGTCGCCCGGTAAGCCGATCACCCGCTTCACGTAGTCGGTGTCGTCCTGGTAGGGCGGGCGAAAGATGATCACCGAGCCGCGATCCGGGCCGCCCATCAGGAAGTCGCCGTTGCTCCGCCCCGGCAGCAGCGCGTCGAAGGGCCCGAGGTCCACCTCCCAGTAGCCGATCTTGTTGACCAGCACCAGGTCGGCGTTGCTCAGCGTGGGTTCCATGCTGCTTCCCTCGACCTGGAAGTTCTGCACCGCCTCGCGGGCGAGCAGGAAGACGATCAGGCCGAGGATCAGCATTTCGATCAGTTCGCGCAGCGGTCCCGTCTGGAGGCTGAGGCGGCTCATCAAGCCAGCCTATCGCGCACTAGGATTGGGGTGAGGGGATTGGAGAAGCACGATGCGCGCGCGGCGACTCGGCGACGGCCCCATCATCCGCCCCGATATGGACGCCCGCATGGGCGCCAACATCAACGGCCCCTCGCTGATTCGCGCGCCCCACTGGCTGCCCAACGCCCCGGGCCGCTACCTGCTCTACTTCGCCGATCACCACGGGCGCTATATCCGCCTGGCCTACGCGGACGCGCCGGCGGGGCCGTGGGCGATGTACGAGCCGGGCACGCTGCGGCTGGAGCAGACGCCGTTCCCGCACACGCCGGCCGAGTTCGACACCGAGGATCCGCGCGTAGCGGCGGGCATCGAGCGCGGCTGGATCTACCCGCACATCGCCTCGCCGGATCTGCATGTGGATGAGCAGCGCCGCGAAATCCGGATGTACTTCCACGGCGCGCTGCCCGACGGACGCCAGCGCACGCGGGCGGCGGTCTCGAAAGATGGGCTGCGCTTCGAATCGGTCGGGGCGGGAGAGGAGCTGCTGGCCAACTCCTATCTGCGCATGCTACGCCGCGAACACGGCTGGATTGGAATGGCGATGCCCGGCATCCCCTGCCGCTCCGCCGACGGGCTGACCAATTTCGAGCACGGTCCCCAGCTGTTCAGCGACGACATGCGCCACTGCGCGCTGCTGGCGGACGACGCGCGCAACACGCTCTGGGTCTTCTGGACGCAGGTGGGCGAAGCGCCCGAACGGATTCTGGTCTCGCCGATCTGGACCGGCGGTGCGTGGGACGACTGGTCGCAGTGGCGCGTGGGAGAGGCGGCGGAGCTGCTGCGCCCGGAGTTGGAGTGGGAGGGCGCGTCGCTGCCGCTCGCGCCCTCGGTGCGCGGCTGGGCTCCGAACCCGGTCAACGAACTGCGCGACCCCGCGATCTTCGTCGAAGACGAGCGCGTCTACCTGCTCTACGCAGTGCAGGGCGAGCGGGGAATCGCGCTGGCCGAGTTGGAGCTCGCTTGAGCCGCAGCGACGCGAGGGCGTGGTATCCGGTCTTCCTGGACCTGCGCGGGCGGTCCGTGCTGGTCGTGGGCGGCGGACCGCTGGCCGCCGAAAAGGTGCGCGGGTTGCGCAACGCCGAAGCCGACATCACCGTCGCCGCGCCCACGCTCAATGCCGAGCTGGCGGCGCTGCGCGACGCCGGCAAGCTCGTCCACCTGCCGCGCGGCTACCGCGAGGGCGACATGACGGGCTTCAGCATCGTGATGGCGGCGGAGGGCGACGCCGCGGCCAACGCCAGGCTCTCGGCGGAGGCGCGCAGACGCGGCATCCTGCTCAACGCCGCCGACGATCCGGCCAACTGCGATTTCATCCTGCCGGCGGTGCTGCGCGAGCCGCCCCTGACGATCGCCGTCTCGACGGGCGGCGGCAGCCCCGCGATCGCCCGGCGGGTGCGAGAGGAGCTAACCGCCTACCTGAGCGAGGACGCCGCGCCGCTCGCCGACCTGGTCGCCGAAACACGCGCCGACCTGCGCCGACGCCGCGTCTTCCGCTCCATCCCCGCCGACGCCTGGCAGGCGGCGATGGACGGCCGTCTGCGCGCGCTGCTCGCGCAGCGTCGGCGCGGGCAGGCCAAGGCGCTGCTACTCGCCCGCCTGGGCGCGACGCTGTTGGCCGCCGAAGCGCCGTCGCTGCGCGAGCAGCTAACTCCCTGCTCGCATGACCGATCGCATGACTGATCGCAGGCTGCGGCTGGGCACGCGGGGCAGCGCGCTGGCGCTCGCCCAGACCACCGAAGCGGCCCGCGCGCTCGCCGCGCAGGGCGTCGAAACCGAGCAGCTGATCATCGAGTCCGAGGGCGACCGCGACCGCACCACATCGCTGCACACGCTGGGCGGGCAGGGCATCTTCGTGCGGACGCTCGAGCGGGCGCTGCTCAACGGTGAGATCGATGTGGCGGTGCATTCGGCCAAGGATGTGCCCTCGTCGCCGCTCGCCGCGACCGAGCTGGCCGCCTTTCTGCCGCGCGCCGATGTGCGCGATGCGCTGGTCGCGACAGACGGCGCGGCGCTGGATGCGCTGCCGCCTGCCGCCCGCGTTGGCACGGGCAGCCGCCGACGCGCCGCCCAACTGCTCGCCCGGCGGCCCAACCTGATCCCCACCGACATCCGCGGCAACGTCGACACCCGCCTGCGCAAGCTGGCCGACGGCGAGGTCGACGCGCTGTTGCTGGCGGCAGCCGGCTTAATCCGCCTGGATCGCACGGATGCGGCGACGGAACTGCTGCCGCCCGACGTGATGCTGCCCGCGCCCGGACAGGGCGCGATCGCGCTCCAGTGCCGCGCTGCCGACGACGCTGCGCGCTCTCTGCTCGCCGCCTGCGACCACTCGCCGACGCGGATCGCGGTCACCGCCGAGCGCGCCGTCCTCGCCGCCCTGGGCGTGGGTTGCAGCCTGCCGATCGCCGCCCTCGCGCATGTCCGCGCCGACGAAGTCGTGCTGCTCGCCCGCCTGCTCAGCCCCGACGGTTCGCGCCGCATCGAAGTCCAACGCTCCACCCCCGAAGCCGACGCCGAACCGCTCGGCCGCGAAGTCGGCGAGGCGCTGCTAAAACGCGGCGGGCGTGAACTGCTCGCGGAGCTCGAACAATGACCGCGCAGCGCACAGGTCGCACAGGCTTCGTCAGTCTGGTCGGCGCGGGGCCGGGCGATCCTGATCTGATCACCGTCGCCGGCCTCAACGCGCTGCGCCGCGCCGACGCGGTGCTGCACGACCGCCTGATCCCGCGCGAGCTGCTCGCCGCAGCGCCCGCCGACGCGGAGATCATCGATGTCGGCAAGCTGCCGGGCGACGCAAATCCGGCCGCAGCGCAAGCCGCGATCAACGCGCTGCTCATCGCGCAGGCGCAACAGGGGCGGCGCGTCGTGCGGCTCAAGGGCGGCGACCCCTTCGTCTTCGGGCGCGGCGGCGAGGAGGCGGAGGCGCTGCGGGCTGCGGGCGTATCGTTCGAGGTGCTTCCCGGGGTGAGTGCAGCGATCGCCGCGCCTGCTTTTGCGGGCGTTCCCATTACTGATCGCCGCCTCGCATCGAGCTTCACGGTGGTGACGGGGCGCGAAGCGGAGAACGAGGCTGCGCCGATTGGTTGGGGGGCGATCGCGCGGACGGGCGGCACGATCGTCGTGCTGATGGGCGCCCGCGCAGCGTCGCGGGTCGCGCAGCGATTGATTTCGGCCGGCCTGCCGCCGGGAACACCCGCCGCCGCTGTGGAACAGGCCTCCACGCCGCGGCAGCGCGTTGTGTCGGCTGCGCTCGGCGAGCTGCCGGCCGCGATGGCGGCGGCCGATCTGCGCCCGCCGGTGACGCTGATCATCGGCTGCGTCGCGGCGCTCGCCGAACGGCTCGCCTGGTTCGACCGCCGCCCGCTCTCCGGACGGCGCATCCTCGTCACCCGCCCCGCGCACCAGGCCGACGCGCTGGCTGCGCCGCTGCGCGCGCAGGGCGCGGAGCCGGTGATAATGCCGGCGATTGAGCTGGTCGATGCGGACCTTGCGCCGATTCGTGAGGCGATTGAGCGGTTGCGGGGCGGCGGCTACGACGATGTCGTCTTCACCAGCGTCAACGGAGTCGAGCGCTTTGCCGCGCGCCTGCGCGAAGCGGGCGGCGACGCCCGCAGCCTCGGCCGGACCCGCCTCGCAGCGATCGGCCCGGCCACCGCCGCCGCCCTGGAGCGGCGCGGCCTGCGCCCCGATCTCGTCCCCGACACCCACACCTCGGCGGCGCTGCTTGAAGCGTTGCGCGCCCAACCCCGAAAGCCGCTCGCAGGACGCGGCGTCCTGCTGGCGCGGGCGGCGCAGGGCGCCGCCGTGCTCAGCGACGGCCTGCGCGCCTCCGGCGCGCTCGTCGACGATGTCGCGCTCTACGATGTCCGCGCGGCGGCGGCGGATCCGGCCGTCGTCGAGCGCCTGCGCGCCGGCGAAATCGACACCATCACCTTCACCTCGCCCTCCACGGTGCAGGGGTTGATTGAGCAGGTTGGGTCGGAGGCGCTGGGCGGCGTCGAAGTCGCCTCGATCGGTTCCACCACCGGCGACGCCGCCCGTGCGAACGGCTTGACAGTCCACATTGAGGCCGCAGTCCATACCATTGAAGGACTGGTGCAGGCGATCATCGAAGCCCGCCCACCGCAGGACGCAACCCAATGACCACAGCGCGCAGCGAAATCGCAATCCCCGCCGCCAACCGCCTGCGCCGCCTGCGCCGCAGCGAGACGCTGCGCTCAATGGTGCGCGAGACGCGCCTCGCGCCGACGGATTTCATCTACCCCATCTTCGTCGCCCACGGCCGCGGCGTCCGCGAACCGATCCCCTCAATGCCCGGCCAGGCGCGCCTCTCTGTCGATCAGCTGGCGCGGGAAGCGGCGGAGCTGCGCTCGCTCGACATCCCCGCCGTCCTGCTCTTCGGACTGCCCGCCGCCAAAGACCCCCACGGCTCCGAAGCCTGGGCGGACGACGGCATCATCCAGCGCGCCGTGCGCGAACTCAAAGACACCGCGCCCGAGCTGGCCGTGATCACCGATGTCTGCCTCTGCGAGTACACCGACCACGGCCACTGCGGCGTGCTCGACGCCCACGGCGCAGTGCTCAACGACGCCACCGTCGAACTGCTCGCCGACACCGCCCTCAGCCAGGCCCGCGCCGGCGCCGACCTGATCGCCCCCAGCGACATGATGGACGGGCGAATCGGCGCGATCCGCACCGCGCTCGACCACGCCGGCTTCGCCGAAACCCCGCTCCTCGCCTATGCCGCCAAATTCGCCTCCGCCTTCTACGGTCCGTTCCGCGAAGCCGCCGACTCCGCGCCCGCCTTCGGCGACCGCCGCGCCTACCAGATGGATCCCGCCAACGGACGCGAAGCGCTGCGCGCGATCGAACGCGACCTCGCCGAGGGTGCCGACATCGTGATGATCAAACCCGCGCTCGCCTGGCTCGACGTCGTCCGCGACGCCCGCGAGCGCTTCGATGCGCCCCTCGCCGCCTACAACGTCAGCGGCGAGTACGCCATGGTCAAAGCCGCCGCCCAGCGCGGCTGGCTTGATGAGGAGCGAATCGTGCTCGAAACGCTGACCGGCATCCGACGCGCCGGCGCCGACCTGATCCTCACCTACCACGCCAAGGACGCCGCGCGCTGGCTGGCTCGGCGCAGCCCGTGAGCGACCGCAGCAACGCCTCGCCGCCGGAACCGCCCGCGCCCCCCGTCGTCGACGCCGAGCGCGCCGCCGCCGGCGTCCGCGCCGTCGCCTTCGACTGCTACGGCACGCTGCTCCAACTCGAAGAACGCGACTTCGCCGCCCTGATCCACGAAATGCTGCTCGGCCACGGCGTCCGCCACACCATCGGCGAGGAAGTCTGGGAAGCCTGGCTCGACGCCTCCCGCGCGCTGGCCGAGTCGGAGGGACTGGTCCGCGACGGAACCGTCGACGGCCCCGAACCGACCTTCCGCCCCTTCTCCGAAACCTGGCCGCAGCACTTCGCCCAGGCCTTCAAGCGCCGCGCCGTCGACGCGATCCCCCCGCAGCGCGCTTTCCGCCATCTCTGGGACCACATGTCCGCCGTGCCCGCCTACCCCGAAGTCGCCGAAGTCTTCGCCGCCCTGCGTGCGCGCGGCTACCGCCTCGCCATCGCCAGCAACGCCGACGAAGGCCACCTCCGCCCCGCACTCGACGCCGCCGGCATCGACGCCGAAATCGTGCTCTCCTCCGAGACCGCCGCCTCCTACAAGCCCCGCCGTCCCTTCTTCCGCCGCCTCTGCCAACTGCTCGACCTGCCGCCCGAGCAAATCCTCTACGTCGGCGACAGCCCCTACGCCGACGTCAACGGCGCAAATCACTCCGGCCTGCCCGTCTACCACGTGCGTCGCTACCCCGATCCGGAACGCGAGCGCTCGCTTCGCTTCCGCGCGACCTGGACCTGCCCCGACCTGCGCGGCCTGCTCAACGCGCTGCCCGACGACGCCCCAACTGCCGACACGCCGCGCTGAACGCGCGAAATTCCACACTGTCCACCTCGAATCGCCGACAACGGTTCGGACTGGTCGACAATTCGCGCGCCTGCGCGACTTATGGCGAACAACGGCAAGTTGTTCGCCTTGCCCGCGCGCCAATCGCAGGTTCGCAGGGTTACGATTGCGCTATGCCTATATCGCATAGGCAGGTGATCAGATTCACCGCCCAGCCGAGGCCCAGCTGAGGCCATGCCGACGCAAGGCCGTCGCCAAGCCGCCGCCAGGCCGCCGCACAGAGGAGAAGCTAGCGATGCGCATCCAGACCAGCCAGGCCGCCCTTGAGCGCGGCCTCTCGATCGTCAGCCACGCCGTCGCCGCGCGACACAGCCTCGACCAGCTGCGCCACGTCCACCTCACCGTCGACGACGACGGCGTCCGCCTCACCGCGACCGACACCGAAATCGCCCTGATCGCCCACATCGACGCCGCCATCTCCGAACCCGGCGCCATCACCGTCCCCCACCGTTTCCTCCACGACCTCGTCTCCTCACTCGACGGCGGCGACATCGAACTCTCCGTCGCCCCCGACTCACAGGTCATGCAAATCCGCGCCGGCGACGCCAACGAGAGCAGCATCCACGGCATGCGCGCCGACAGCTACCCCAACATCCCCGGCGTCGGCGACGGCGACACAATCAAAATCGTCGCCGGCGAATTCCGCGAAGCGCTCCGCCACGTCGTCTTCGCCGCCGCCACCGACGACGGACGCCCCGTTCTGACCGGCATCCACTTCCGCTTCGGCGACGAAAAGAACAAAGAACAGAACGATCGCCTCACGCTCGCCGCCGCCGACGGCTTCCGCCTCGCCGTCTACCACATGCAGGTCATCACCGACCTCACCGAACCGGTCCAGATCACCGTCCCCGCCCGCGCCCTGCGCGAGCTCGAACGGCTGCTCTCCGACGAAGAGAGCAGCGTCGAGGTCTACCTCCACAGCGACCGCAGCTACGTCCGCTTCCACCTGCCCGGCACCCAGATGACCGCCCAGCTGATCCAGGGCAACTACCCCAGCTACGACCAGCTGATCCCCTCCGAATACCAGACCCGCGTCGTGCTCGCCGGCGACGCGCTCCAGCAGAGCGTCCGCAGCGCCGCCGTCTTCGCCCGCGAGAGCAGCGGCATCGTCCGCCTCCGCTTCAACGGCGACGGCGGCGCCGAGAGCGGCATCACCCTCACCGCCCGCGCCGAAGAACTCGGCAACCACCGCGGCCAGGTCGGCGCCTCCGTCGAAGGCGAAGACTCCCGCATCGCCTACAACGTCCGCTACCTCCAGGAAGCCCTCCAGGTCGCCTCCGGCCCCGCCGAAATCGCCATGGAAACCAGCGGCCCCTCCAACCCCGGCGTCTTCCGCGTTGTCGGCCGCGACAACTACGTCCACGTCCTGATGCCCATGTTCGTCCAGTGGGAAGACGCCTGACCAACGCAGCGCCCCCGCCGTGCATTGGTAGCATTGCTCCAGGCGCGTCCCGCACCGCGCCGCATGGAGCGCCCCGATGACGGCCTTTATCCGGTCTGTCGCGCTGAAAAACTTCCGCAGCATCGCCGAGTGCGATGTCGAGCTGCGCAGCCTGCAATTCCTGGTCGGCCCCAACGGCGCCGGCAAGAGCAGCTTCCTCGACGCGCTGGCCTTCATCCGCGATGCGACCCGTGACTCGCTCGATCACGCCATCCGCAACCGTGGCGGCATCACCGAGGTGCGCCGTCGCTCGCGCGGACACCCAACGCACTTCAGCATCACCGTACGCTTTCGCCTCCCGTCCGCAAAGACTGGCACGTACAGCTTCCGAATCGGCGCGAAACGCGGGGGCAGTTACGAGATCCAGCGCGAATCGTGTTGGCTGGACGATGACTCTGCCCACTTCGGAGTCTCAGGTGGTCGCGTGCGCGGCTCAGCGCCTGTAATGCCGCTGGCGAGCCGTGACCGCCTCTACCTCGTTGCCGCAGCCGGCCTGCCGGAATTCGAAGATGTCTACAAAGGCTTTACCCAAATGGGGTTCTACAACGTGAATCCCGCCGAGATCGCAGGCCCGCAGACGCCTCAGCCTGGGGACGCGCTGGCCGATCACGGCGAAAACACCGCCGCCGTTCTGGCTGAACTAACCCGCCGCTCACGAAAGCGGAAACAGCGGATCGAGGAGTACTTGCAAGCGGTCGTGCCCGGCATCGTCGGCGTCAACCAAGTGTCGCGCGGACGCCAGGAGACACTCGAATTTCGCCAGCGTGTCAGCGGAGCAAACGATTCCTGGCGATTCGACGCCCACACGATGTCGGATGGCACGTTGCGTGCCGTCGGCCTGCTCGTCGCGCTCTTTCAGCCCGCCTCGCCGCCGTGGAAATGGGTGCCATTGATTGGAATCGAAGAGCCGGAGGTCGCCCTGCACCCCGCCGCCACCGCCGTACTGCTCGACGCTCTCCGAGAAGTCAGCCGACACACCCAGGTGATCGTCACCAGCCACAGCCCCGACCTGCTTGACCACAAAGAGATCCGGCCGGAAAACCTGCTCGCCGTCGTCTCCCGCGACGGCAACACGATCATCGGCGATCCGCATCCGGCATCGGTAGAGGCGATCCGCGACCGCCTCTACACCGCCGGCGAGCTGCTTCGCATGGACCAACTCGAACCGGAGCAGCCCAGTGTTGGATAGCTCACCGCGTCGGCAGGGTCGGCTCTGATGCGCACCATTGCGCCAATCGTCGAGGGTCATGGCGACAGTCTGGCGATTCGGCCGTTGATCGAGCGCGTTGTCGCCGCATTTTGCCCCGCCACGACGGTGAATGTGACAAAGCCGCTGCGAATCCAGAAAAGCAAGCTGCTGAAAGGTGGCGAACTGGAGCGAGTGCTGCGGTTGGCCGCCGGACAGCTGCCCGGTGCCGACGATGGTGTCCTGATCCGGATCGACAGCGACGACGATTGCCCGCGCGAAACGGGGCCCACACTGCTGCAACGAGCGCGTAGCGCACTGCCGATGCGCGCGGTCGAGGTCGTCCTGGCGGAACGCGAATTTGAAGCGTGGGGCCTCGCAGCGGCCAGATCGTTGCGCGGATGGCGTCAGCTGCCGGACGGCCTGGAACCGCCGCCCAATCCGCAGGCCGTTCGCGGTGCGAAAGAGTGGCTGACCCGGCATATGCCAGGACCCGCCGTCTATTCCCCAACAGCCGACCAGCCTTCACTCGCCGCAACAATCAGTCTCAACGAAGCCCGCGCCTCCTCATCCTTCGACAAGTTCTGCCGCGCCGTCTGCGCGCTGGCCGGGACGAGCGCGTCATGATCGTGCTGCTCTGCGGGGATGATCGCTTTGCCCGCGCCGAGGCCCTGGCCGAACTGCGCCGCCGACACGACGCCGACGGCAGCCTCGCCAACAACACCGTCCAATTCGACGCCGCGCGGCTGAAACTCGACGACCTCCGCCGCGCCGTGGGTGCCGCGCCCTTCCTCGGCGAGTGGCGTCTGGTGCGGGTCGACGGCCTCTGTGGACGCTTCCAGCGCGGCGGACGCCGCGGACTCGGCGAATGGGAAGCGCTGGCCGACCTGCTGACCGAGATCCCCTCAACCACCCTGCTCATCTTCACCGACGACGCGACGCAGGCACGCAACCCGATCCGCTCCCAGATCGAAGCCGCCGGCGAGATCCGCGAGTTCGCCCCGCTGCGCGGCGAGGAGGCGCTCCAATGGCTGCGCGTCCAGGTGCGCGACCGACAGCTGCAGCTCACCCGCGGCGCGGCCAACGCCATCGTCGAGCGCGCCGGCGGCGACCGTGGCGCGCTGACCAACGCCGTGCAAAAAATCGAGCTCTACGCCGGTTCCGCAAACGTCGATGAGGAAGTCGTCGACCTGCTCGTGCCGCGCCGACGCAACGTGCGCATCTTCGACCTGCTCGACGCAGTCGCCGAGCGCCGCCTCGCCGACGCCATGCGCACGCTCGACGCCGTGCGCGCCTCCGGCGAAGACTCGCCCCGCATCCTGCACATGCTGGCGCGCCAGTTCCGCCAGATCGTCGTCGCCAGCGAGATCATCGCGCAGGGCGGCGCCGAACGCGAGATCGCCGAAACGCTCGGCACGCCGTCCTGGCTCGCTCGCCGCGTCCGCAACCAGGCCCGTGCCTACAGCCCCCAACAGGCCGACCGCGCGCTCGAGCGAATCCTCGAAGCCGACGCCGCGATCATCGCCTACCGACGCGACGAAGGCGGCCTCACCGACGACCTCGCCCTGGAACTGCTGGTCGCGGACCTGGCCGGCGCGCACTGACGCCGCGCCCTGACATCGGCCCCCACGCGCCGCAGCGATTACGCCGACGGAATCGCTTCAACGGGGTTGTAGCAGGCCACCGCATGACCGGGACCGCTGTCGGCGAGCCGCGCCAGCGGCGGCTCCGCATCCTGGCGGCAGCGCGTCAGTGCTTTCGGACAGCGCGGCAGAAACGCGCAGTGCTCGCCCACCTCCGCCAGATCGGGCGGCGCGCCCGGAATCTGCGGCAGCCGCGAAATGCGCCGCCGATCCAGCCGCGGCAGCGTGTCGAGCAGCGACCACGTATAGGGGTGGCGCGGCGTGCGGAACAGCGGCCTGATGTCGTCGACCTCCACCAACGCCCCCGCGTAGACCACCGCCACCCGTTCCGCCGCCTGCGCCACCACGCCCATGTCGTGCGTGATCAGCAGAATCGCCGTGCCCCGCTCGTCCCGCAGACGCTCCAGCTCATACAGAATCTGCGCCTGCACCGTCACATCCAGCGACGAGGTCGGCTCATCCGCGATCAGAATCTGCGGATCCAGCGCCGTGGCGATCGCGATCATGATCCGCTGGCACATCCCGCCCGAAAGCTCGCCCGGAAAAGCCTTGGCGATACGCGCCGGATCGGGCAGCCGCATCTGCGCCAGCGCATCCAGCGCCAGCTCCCGCGCCTCCCGCTTCTCCACCGGGCGGTGCGAGGTGATCACCTCCTGCACCTGATCGCCCACCGAAATGATCGGATTCAACCCCGCGATCGGGTCCTGAAAGATCATCGAAATCTGGTCGCCCCGGATCTGCTGCAACTCGTCGCGACTCAGCTCGTTGACATCGCGCCGCCGATAGAGCACCCGCCCCGACGTCACGCTCGCCGAGCGCGGCAAAATCCGCAGAATGCTCAGCCCCAGCGTGGTCTTGCCCGAGCCGCTCTCGCCCACCAGCGCCAGAATCTCGCCCCGCTCAAGCGTCAGCGAAGCGCCCCGCAGGGCGCGGATCGGCCCCTCCCGGGTGCGATACTCAACGCTCAAATCCTCAATGCTGAGTACGGGCGGCACGAGGCTCCGTTCGCGGCGGCGCTGTCGCCGTCATCCAAAGCCAGTATACGGACATCCCCACCGCCGTCCCCGCGCACGCCTCCACCGCCATTCCGTGGACATGCCCGCCGCGCCATCCCCGCACACCCCGCCGTCGCCATCCCCGTGGAAGCACCCCGCCGCGCCATCCCCGCGCACGCCTCCGCCGCCATCGCCGTGGAAGCACCCCGACGCCATCCCGCGGACGCAGGCACCGTCATCCCTGCGGTCCCCTCCGTCATTCCTGCGCAGGCAGGAATCAGCCCGCCCTACGTCTGCCAGGACCTCAGCGCCCCAGCAGCCTCCCGCAATAGCGCACAGGACTGCCGAAAATCACGATCACGAACGAGCGGCAGCGGTCCGGCTGTATTCCCGCGCGTAGGCGGAAATGACGGACCCAACGCTCAGTTGGGCTGCCGCAGGATCGAGACCACCCGCCCCTGCACCTCGAGGTTGCTCGGCGCGGTGTAGATCGGCTCCATCGTCGGATTCTCCGGCTGCAGCCGCACCCGCCGGCCATCGCGGTAGAAGCGCTTCAGCGTGCTGATGTTCTCCTCGCGCAGCCAGAACGCGCCCATCTGCCCGTTCTCCACCACCTGCGCGTGCTCGAAAATCACCGTGTCGCCGTCCGCGATCAGCGCGTCGATCATCGAGTCTCCGCGCACCTTCACCGCGAACAGCGTCGACGGATCCCGCCCGCCCAGCATGTCGGGCGTCACCTGCAGCTGCTCGTCAGCATGCGCCGCGTCGGTCCCCTCCGGCGCGACCACCCGCGTACCCGCCGCGATCGCCCCCAGCAGCGGCACTTGCAGCGGCTCCACCGCCACCGCACCGCCGGCCGGCTCCAGCGGCTCGGCCAGCACGATCGTCCGCGCCCGCTCCGGATCGCGCCGAATGTGCCCCTGCCGCTCCAGAATCCGCAGGTTGTAGTCGGCCACCGAGGTCGAGGAGAGCTTGCAACCCTCCACCACATCCCGCACCGAGGGCGGATAGCCGTTCTCGCTCATGAACTTGCGCAGGAAGGTCAGAATGCGCTCCGGCTTGTCGGAGCGCGGCGGGCGCTGCTCCGCCTGCGCCGCCTCGGCCTGCGCCGCTCGTTGCGGCTGCCGCCGCTGCCGCGGCTTGCGCGTCTGCTCCGCCTTCTTTGCCCGCCCTGCCTGTTTGGTCTGCTTGGCGCGCGCGCGCGGCGCCGTCTTCTTCCGCTTGGTCGTAGCCTTCGCCATCTTCGACTCCCATCTGCGGCTGCTCTCGCCGGCTCCCCGGCGCCCCCATCGTACGCCTGCGCGGAACCTGCGTTCTGCCGTCACCCGTATCATTACCGCTCAACGGCATCCTGTCAACCGTATGTCAAGTGCAATGCAGCAGCCCGCCCGTCGCTGCGCGATCCTGCCGCCATACACTGAACACCCAGCCCGATCGTCCAGCCCGATCCACCGCCAGCTGATCAAGGGGTCCCCCACGCCATGACCGTCGCCGAGCACCCGACCGCGCACCCGCCGCCCGAAACCGACAACCGAGTCGGCCTGGTGATCGCGGCCCACCCCGACGACCCCGACTTCGGAGCCGGCGGCACCGCCGCGCTCTGGACCCGGCTGGGCTGGCAGATGCACTACCTGGTCGTCACCAACGGCGCCAAGGGCAGCGCCGATCCGGAGATGACCAGCGAGCGCCTGGTGCCGATGCGCGAACAGGAGCAGCGCAACGCCGCCGCCGAACTGGGCGTGCTGACCTGCACCTTCCTCGGCGGCGAAGACGGCGAACTCGAATACAGCCGCGAGATGCTCGGCGGCATCGTGCGCGCCATCCGGCGGCTTAAGCCGCACGCGATCTTCACCCACTCCCCGGAGATCATCCACCGCCGCGTGCTCGAGCCGGACCCCCAGGACCCGCTCGCCGAGTTCCGCGGCTTCGTCAACCACCGCGACCACCGCCGCACCGGCGAAATGGCGATCGACGCCGTCTACCCCACCGCCCGCGACCGCCTCAACTTCCCCGAGCATCTCAACGAAGGCCTCGAGACGCACAATGTCGCCGAGATGTTCATCTGGGGCAGCCGCGACATCAACTTCGCGGTCGACGTCAGCGATGTGCTCGACACCAAGATCCGCGCCCTCACCCGCCATGTCTCGCAGTTCGGCGACCGCGGCGAGGACTTCATCAAGAACGTCCGCGATCGCTGGCGCTCGCCCGACGGCCGCTTCTACGAGCGCTTCGAGCGGGTCTCGATGCCCTTCTAGCCCCGCGCAGATGACCGAACCGCCGCGCTTCTGTCCGCGCTGCGCCGCGCCGCTGCGCCCCGAAGGGCGCACCGACGGCCGCCGCTGGTGTGGAGCCTGCGAATTCGTCCACTACCTCGATCCCAAACTCGCCGCTGTCGCGCTCGTCGAAGACGACGCCGGACGGCTGCTCTACATCCAACGCAACCACGAGCCGCAACTCGGCGCCTGGGCCTGGCCGAGCGGCTTCGTCGACGCCGGCGAGGATGTGCGCGATGCCGCGCGGCGCGAAGTGCGCGAGGAAACCGGGCTCGAAATCGAACTGCTCGAACTACTCGGCGTCTGGTCCGGCGGCGGCGATCCGGTCGTCCTGCTCGTCTGGAGCGCCCGACCCGTCGGCGGACGCCTCCAACCCGGCCCCGAAGCCGACGACGCAGCCTGGCGCCGCCCCGCCGACATGCCCCCCGCCTTCCCCCACGACCGGGACATCCTCCGGTCCTGGCAATCCTGGCGCGCGTCCCGCCCGCCGCAGTAACGCCCCAGCCGCCCGCGCCGCCCGCAATTCGCTAGCCTGCGCGCAGGAGGCGTCCCATGGCGTTTGAATATGCAAACTGCGAATGGCCGATCACCGAGCGCATGCGCGAGGCGCACCGTCGCAGCTGGGACCGCCTCGCCGCTCCGGGCTTCTGGTGGAGCGGCGCGCAGCGCGTCGCGATCGCGGAAGAATGCCGCCGCGCCGCCGCTCTGGAAGGCGGCAACCGCTCGGATCTACTGCCGGAGGCCGCAACGCACGCCGTCCAAAAGCTGATCGTGGACAACGCCAACCTCTCGCGCGAATGGTGCGAGGAAGTCTGCGCCGCCGACGGCATGAGCGACGCCCACTACATCGAGCTGCTCGGCGTCGTGGTGCATGTCTTCTCGATCGACGAACTGCACCGCGCGCTCGATCTGCGGCTCGAACCGCTGCCCGCGCCGCTCCCCGGCGAACCCTCGCGCCGCCGCCCCACCGGCGCGCGCCGCGTCGCCGGCTGGCTGCCGATCACGCCTCCCGACGCGCTCGACCCCGAAGACGCCGACCTCTACGACAACGCCCCGATCACCGCCAACGTGCTGACCGCCCTCAGTCTCGTGCCCGCCAACCTGCCCTGGCTCGCCGACCTCTCCCACGCCCACTATCTCTCCTACGCGGAAATGCGCGAGACCGGCAAGCTGCGCGAGATCAACCGCGCCCAGCAGGAGCTGATCGCCGCCCGCGTCTCCGTGCTCAACGAATGCTTCTATTGAACGACCTCGCACGTAGGGCTGCTCGGTGCGAACAGCCGCGGCAACGACAAGCTCAACTTCGGCGCAATCGTCGACACCGCGCAGCAAAGCGGCGTCGAGCACGGCGCGCTGCTGATGGAATTCACCGAGGCCGCCGTGCGCAGGGCCGACAATCTCGCCGAAACCCGCGCGCGCGTCGCGCAGGCAATGGGCCCCGGCGCAGCAGTCGACGCGGCCGGCACGATCGCCAACTTCCAGCGCATGGTGCGCATCGCCGACGGCACGGGCATCCCGGTCGACAGCTACATCCTCGAACGCAGCGGCGAACTGCCCGAGCGCCTGGGCCTCACGGCCTACCGCTCCGCCGCCAACACCTTCGCCGCATCGCCCGCGAGTTGAACCGCAAGCGGCGCGGCCCTGCGCCGCGCGAAAGGCCGCTGAAACGATGACCACCCTCACAGAAGCCGCCCAATTCGACTACAGCGCCGCGCCGTTCCCCATCCCGGACCGAATCCGCGCTTGCCACCTGCGCGATTGGGAGCGACTGCGCAGCCCCGGCGCGTGGTGGACGGGCGCGGAGCGCGTCGCCATCGCTCGCCAGACTCGGCTTGCGGAGGATTGCGCGCTCTGCCGCGAGCGCGCCGCTGCGCTCTCCCCGGCCTCCGTGGCGGGCGAGTGCTCGCCCGACCCGCTGCTGCCGCAGGCCGCGGTGGACGCGATCCACAGGCTGATCACCGACAAGTCGCGCCTCTCCGA
The DNA here is from genome assembly GCA_965243125.1 of Dehalococcoidia bacterium. GTDB lineage: Bacteria > Chloroflexota > Dehalococcoidia > Bin125 > Bin125 > CATQGW01. Next base: position 521,620 of record OZ251529.1, read on the forward strand.
ACAGTGGTACAGGCAGGTAACCACGGCGGAGGGGATGAGCGAGGAGCGCTACATCGAGCTGCTCGGCGTGCTGGTTCACGCCTTCGCCGTCGACGAACTGCACCGCGCGCTGGAGCTGCCGCTCGAACCGCTGCCCGAGCCGCTCGCCGGCCGGCCCTCCGGCTACCGCCCGCCCGGGGCCGCGAAAGACGCATCCTGGCCGCCGATCCTGCTGCCGGAGAATGCGGACCCCAACGACCTGGACATCTATCAGGACTTCGGCGGCCGTCGCCCCGCCAATGTCGTGTCCGCGCTCAGCCTCGTGCCCGACAACGTCCGCTGGCTCAACGACCAGTTCGCCGCTCACTACCTGTCGTGGACGGAGATGGGCGAGATCGACAAGCGCCATCGCACGCTCACCCGCCCCCAACTCGAGCTGCTCGCTACCCGCGTCTCCGCCCTCAACGAGTGCTTCTATTGAACACTCTCCCACGCCAACCTGCTCCGTCGGAGCAGCACCGACAACGACCAACTCAACCTCCAGGGAACCACCGACGACTCGATCGATGTCGGCGTGCCGCACGCCGCGGTGCTGATGGCCTATGCCGACGCCGCCGTGCGCCGCGACCCCGATCTCGCCGACCGCCGCGCCGCCGTCGAATCGGCGCTCAACGCCGAAGCCGTGGTCGACGCCGCCGCCACCGTCGCCAACTACCAGCGCATGGTGCGCATCGCCGACGGCTGCGGCATCCCCCTCGACCGCTTCACCGACGAGCAAAGCGCCGACTGGCGCGCCGCCCTCGGCGTCAACCAGTACTACTCCGCACTCAACACCTACGGGGCAGGGCATAGCCCGCCCTAGAGCGAAGGCCGAAATCGCCCCCTGCGCAAGAACGGTTCGGAATCCGGACCCGCTCCCCGCGCAGAGAAGCTGCCATCGCTTTACCGCTCCAGCGCGATGACGGCGCCGGGCTCGACGGTGAAATCGACGGAGCCTGCAACGACCTGCCCATCGGCGCGCGCGTAGCGCAGCCAGGTGCCGGCCTCCCAGAGCGCAACCGATGTAACGCCGGTCAGGCTGTCGAGCAGCGCCGACGCAGTGGTTGCTTGCCGGCCCAGCCACGGGGCAAGTCCGCTGGTGCGACCGCGCAGGCCGTCGGCGAGCAGAGCCGCGGGATCGCCGCCGCTGCCGTCCTCGGTCTCGGCCGATGCTTGCCTGGATGCCTGGGCAATGGTGAGCAGCGTCGCATCGTTCGCGCTGCCGCCGGCTCGGGCCGCGACGGTCGCCGTACCCCGGTCGACTGCGAGGTACGTCGCCGACGCCTTGCCGGCGGTCGTCGTTCGATCGGCGGAGAGTTGCACGAGCACGACAGTTTCGATGCTGGCGCTGCGCGCCTCCCATCGGACGAGCGTGCCGTCGGGCACAACATTGCCTTCGGCGTCGCCGACGGTTGCGGTGATCGTGAACCGACTGTTGGGTTCGAGCGCGCCCTCAGGCTCGCCGAGCGCGAGCGAGGCCGGGCCGCCGCTGACGCGGAAACCGCGCTCGGCCTTCAGGCCGCCGATCCGCAACTCGAGCGTGTATTCGCCGATGGGCAGAGCGTCTTCCTGACTCGCGTTGATCTGGAGATTGAACTCCAGCGAGGTCCGCTCTTGCTCCCTGTCGTACGTCCAGTCCCAGCCGCCGTAACGGGAGACCGGCACGGTGTTTCCTTCGGGATCTCTGACGATGACTCGCACCGCGCGATTGCGCTGTTCCTGGCTCGGGTTGGCGGGCAGCCCGAGCGGCACATCCACCTGCTCACCGTTCTCGTCGCGGGCGGTGATCGTGAGGGTCAACATGTCGCGATCGTCGGCCTCGGATCCGCCGTCGGGCGGCGCATCGACGTTCAGCACACTGGCGGTCGGCTCGCTGAGCACGAGCGCTTCGGCGCGCCCGGCGAACGTGACCATGAGCGGCGGCGGGCTAAACACTTCGCCGTCGTTGGTGATCACCGTGGCGCGCACTTCGGCGGCGCCCGCGTGATCTTCCCCGGGGTGGGCGAGCGAGATCACGATCCGATCGGCGTTTTCGCTGCTGAGGTTGGTGAGAGGGACGGAACAGGCCCGCTGGCCGTTGCCGCCGTCGCAATTAACGGAGAAATACCTGGGCAGGCTGAATTCATGGATCAGCCAGACCGGAGCGAAGCGATCGTTGCTGTTCGCAAAGCTGCCGGCGCTGGTCGTGAAGAGGATCTCGGCGACGCCGTCCGCGGCATCGAGCCCGGCGGCCTCGCCGTTCTCGTTGAGCACGCTCAGCCGCAGGCGGGTCATTTCGCCCGGCGCAATCGCGGACGGGTACGGTTTGTCGTCGCTCGTATCTGCGTAGCCGGCGACCGGGTCGGTGGCGAAGCCGAGAGTGACCTCAGCAACTTCGTCCACATCGCGCACACTCACCTCAACGGCGTCCGTGTAGCTGACGCCGTCCACCGTCGCCGCAGCGGAAATCGTAAACGCGCCGTCGCGCGTCCCGGGCGGAATCGTGATCGCCGGGATACCGCTTGCCAACCCGTCGCCCAGCTCAAAGAACAGAGTGCAGGTCTGAGTGACGACGCCGTCGCTGCTCGATGCAAAGCAGTTGGACCGGAGATAAGAGGCATGCGCCGCGCCCTCAGGATCGGCCTGGCTGAGGTCCAGCACTCCAGCAAGGCCGGAGTTAGGCACGCCGACGAGGAGCGTTGATTCGCCGTCCAGCGCCAGGCTCTGCGCGAACGCCCAGGGCCACACGTGGCCGAGCATCGTGTCCGCAGTCGAGGAATCGGCCCAGCCGCCGCCCGGTTTGTCGAACACATGAATCGCACCATACCCGCTGGGGCCGCCGCTCCAGGGATTACGGCCAACCACGACGCGGTCGCCGGAATCGCTGATCGCGACCGCGCGGCCGAAACCGGCGCCGTTCGACGCCTCTGAGTCGCTGAGCGTCGCGGTCGCGGAGTTGGAGTCGGCCCACGCGCCGCCGCTGCGGACCCAGACGAACGCGGAACCGGGCCACCCCGTCGCCGGATCGCGTGAGTCGAAGCCCACAAAATCGAATTGCCCTACTCCGTTGGAGGCGATCACGCCGCCGGACTGGTTAATCGCGATAGCCTGGCCGACCCACACCCAGTTGGTCTCGTGATCCGTCGCGGTCAGGTAGGCGTCCGGCTGGAGCAGACGCTCGCTGCCGTCCGTCCACGCGGCGCCGGGCCGATTGAACACATGGATGCCGCCGGTGTAGGAAATCTGACCGGCCATGTCGGTCACGAATGGCTCGCCGACAGCCACGACCGAACCGTCCCCGGCGATGTCGACGTCGCCGTCGGTACTACTCGCCCTCGCATGGAGAAGAGAGGTGACATTGGCGTGATTGGTGTCCATGTCGGCCCAGCCGGTCGCCGGCCGCGTAAACACGTGCGCCGACGCGCTCCAATTGTGATTCGAGCCGACAGAGCTCTGGGCCTGACCAACGACGATTGTTGCGCCGTCGTCGCTGATCGCGACGGACCGTCCGAAATGGGTGGGCGCGGACTGTGTTTCCGGGTCGGTGAACGCCGGATTCTCGCCGACGGTCAGCTTGGCGATCTGCTTCCACTCGCCCTCGCTGTTTCGCTCAAACACATAGGCCGCGCCGAAACCGAAGTCGAGGTTGTGCGCGCTGCGGAAGCCGCCGGCCAGCGGTGCGCCGTCTTCGTAGGGCGCGCCGACCACGATCACCCCGCTGCCCACATCAACGCTGGCGCCGAAGCTGCCGTTAAGACTCGTGTCGTAAAACACCCCGCTCTCGTTATCAAATGTCCCGCGCTCGTTATCGGTCGGCTCGCCGGTCAGCCGTTGGGCGAAGACGCCGTTGACCCAGACATGAACGGCGCCGCCGCCGGCAATGTCGTTGACCGTGGCCTGCGGCGCGGCGACCACCTGAATGGCGTTGGCGTTCGCGCCGTCCTGCACGGCGACCGCCTCGCCGGTCGCGCCGGCGTATTCGTCGGTCACGATCCGGCGCGGCAAGGATCGAATCGCGCGGCGGCCCGCTCCGTCCCAGTCGAGGTTGCCGGCAATTTGCAGCGCGGCGTCGGAGAGCGAAAGCGCGCCGACCCTCTCCGCGCCCGTGAACTTCAGCTGGGCTCGGACTTGGATCGTGGAATCAGGCTGCGCAACACCGTCGGAGTCGCGGAAGAAGCTGAGCTCGAGCTCAAGGTCGTCGGGCGGCGCGGCGCGGGTGGGAGCGAGCGTAAGGACAGCCGCGACGAGCAGAACAAGCAGCGCGATCAGTCCTGAAGCGCGGGTTTTACCCCCCCCCCCCCCCGAGTGATGAGCAGATGCACGGCGGCTCCCTCTCCCCGATCCGTCCGCAACATGCGACGCCGCGCGTCTACAGCGGATGCTTCGCAGCAAGCTAAGCACTCCCGCCGATAGGGTCAAACCGCGCCGTCGGCGATTATGGATTCACCCACCGCTCCCAGTCGCCCCCACGCAAGAGGCTGTCCGGGAATCGCCCCCCTATGCAGGGGGGCTGTCGCGGAGCGACTGGGGGGTCGGCCCGCCCCCCTCACCCAATCGTGCGCAGCACCCGCACCGTCTCGATCGCCGCCTGCGCCGCCGCCTCACCCTTGTTCCCCGCCTCCCCGCCCGCGCGCGCCACCGCCAGCGACACCGTCCGCGTCGCCAGCACCTCGAAAATGCACGGCACCCCCGTATCCAGCCCCACCCGCCCGATCCCGCGCGTCGCCTCATCCACCACCAGCCGGTAGTGATCCGTCTCCCCCTCGATCACCGCGCCCAGACAGATCACCGCGTCGAAGCGCCCCGTTCGCGCGCAGCGCTGCGCGACCAGCGGAATCTCAAACGCGCCCGGTACCCAGTACACGTCGATCTCGTCGTCCGACGCGCCGCTCGCCAGCAGATGATCCAGACAGCCGTCCAGCAGCTTCGCTGTCACGAAGTCGTTGAAGCGCGACACGACCACCGCGAAGCGCAGCCCCGCGGCCGGCCCGTGCTCCGGGTCCGGCGGCGCGGCCCCGTCGTGAACGCGCGGCATCAGCCGATCGCCGCCCGCCGCCGCGGCGGCTGGTCGTCGGGCTCGTCCGCCGCCTCCGTCGCCTCCAGCGCGTCGGCGTCCAGCAGATGCCCCATCTTCTCGTGCTTCGTCGTCAGATAGCGCACATTGTGCGGGTTGGCCTGCGCGATCACCGGCACCCGCTCAACGATCTCCAGCCCATAGCCCGCCAGCCCGTGCCGTTTCGCCGGGTTGTTAGTGATCAGCCGGATATGCGACACGCCCAGATCGCGCAGAATCTGCATCCCAATCCCGTAGTCGCGCCGGTCCGCTGCAAAGCCCAGCGCCAGATTCGCCTCCACCGTGTCCATCCCTGCGTCCTGCAGCGCATAGGCCGCGATCTTGTTGTGCAGGCCGATCCCCCGCCCCTCCTGCGCCATGTAGACGATCACCCCGCGCCGCTCCTCCGCCACCATCCGCATCGCAATGTCCAGCTGCTCGCCGCAATCGCAGCGCTGCGAGCTGAAGACATCCCCTGTCAGGCACTGCGAGTGAACCCGTACCAGCGTCGGCTCCCCGTTGTCCACCTGGCCCATGCTCAGCGCGACATGCTCGTCGGTGGTGCCGCGCGGGCGGTAGCCGACCAGGTTGAAGGTGCCGTGGACGGTGGGCAGCGCCGCTTCGGAGATGCGCTCCACCAGCTGCTCGGTGCGCAGCCGGTACTGGATGATCTGCTCCACACTGATCATCTTGATCTTGTGCCGCTTTGAGAAGCGAACCAGCTCCGGCAGGCGCGCCATCTCGCCGTCCCGCTTCATGATCTCGCAGATCACCGCGCCCGGCTGCAACCCCGCCAGGCGGCACAGATCGACGCTCGCCTCCGTCTGCCCCGCCCGCACCAGCACGCCCCCCTCGCGCGCGCGCAGCGGGAACATGTGCCCGGGCCGAACCAGATCGTCCGCCGCCGAGTTGGGATCCATCAGCACCTGCACCGTGCGCGCCCGGTCCGGCGCCGAAATGCCCGTCGAGACGCCCGTGCGCGCCTCGACGCTGACCGTGAACGCCGTGCCCAGCGGCGCCGTGTTCTGCGGCTCATCAACCATCAGCCGTAGCCCCAGCTTGTCGAGCCGCTCCCCATCCATCGCAATGCAGATCAGCCCCCGACCGTAGGTCGCCATGAAATTGATCGTGTCGGAGGTCACGAACTGCGCCGGCAGCGCCAGATCGCCCTCGTTCTCGCGCTCTTCGTCGTCGGTGATGATCAGCGGCTCGCCCTGGCTGAAGGCGTGAATCGCCTCCTCGGCGCTGCAGAAGGGCGACTTGCGCGCGCGGGGCTTGGCGGGCGCGCGCTTGCGCGCCCGGCTGCGGGCCGGCCGCTTGGCCGGCCGGCTGGCTGGCCCGTTGGCCGGTTTCCCGGCCGGAGCGTTGTCTGCGATTGCCGCGGTGGTGGTGTCGTCGTCAGCCATGCGTCTCTCCCCCTGCGGGATCGAGCGTGGGGCGGTCGCCGGTCTCACGCGCATCAAGCAGCGCGTCGACGTAGCGCGCGAGGATGTCCGTCTCCAGATTCACCTCGTCGCCCGCCCGCCGGTCGAGCAGGTTCGTGTGCTCCTGAGTGTATTGGACGAGCGAAACCGCGAACCCCGTTCTGTCTTTGGAGACGATCGTCAGGCTGACCCCGTCGATCGCGATCGGCCCCTTGACGATCATGTAGCGCAGCAGCTCCGGCGGCGCGTCGTAGGCGGTGACGATCGCCTCGGCCTCCGGCGTCGCGCTGCGAAACCGTCCCCGCCCCTCCACCACGCCGCGCACGATGTGCCCGCTCAGCCGATCGGTCGGGCGCACCGAACGCTCCAGGTTGACCCGCGCGCCCGCCGCCAGCCCCCCCAGATTGGAGCGCCGGTAGGTCTCCGGCATCACATTCGCGCAGAACGAGCGCTCGTCGAACTCCGTCACCGTCAGATCGACGCCGTTGATCGCGATGCTGTCGCCCAGCTGCGCATCGCGCAGAATCGTCTCCGCCCGGATCCGCAGAACGCCGTCCGCAGCCTCCTCGATCGTCCCGATCTCCTCAATAATCCCAGAAAACATGCGCCGCCCCGTCCTGCACCCGCAATGCGCCCGTCCAACAAGCCTATCGCGCTCCGTAATCGCCCCCACACAGCGAAGCTGCCCCGATCGGAATCGTCCCCCACGCAGGAAGGCTGCCCCGATCGGAATCGCCCCCCTATGCAGGGGGGCTGTCCGCTTCGAGCGGACTGGGGGGTCGGGCGCCCCCACGCATCTACAACTCCCCCTCACTCCAACGCCCGAATACACAGCGCCTCCCCATCATCCCCGCGCCGGTAATAGCGGTAGCCCGCCCGTCGCAACTGCGGCCCGTCCGCCGCCGTCATCCAGTGGAACCCCCGGCCCGCCGCCGAAGCCTCCGCCGCCTCGCGCAACCGCTCCCCCACATCCGGCGGCGCGCCCCGACGCACCGCCAGCGCCTCCAGCCGCGCCATCCGACCGCCCGGCTCCAGCCGCACCGAGGCGACCCCCTCGAGCGCCGCGCCGCCGTCGTCGCGCGCCGCAATCCACACCACCGTCTCCCCGTCGAGCGCCGCCGCCTGCGGCGCCAGCGCCCGAATCGCCTCCCGATCGCCCACGCCGGCCTGACGCAGCCGCAGCCGCGCCGCGTCCGACGGCGCATAGGGATAGCCGCTGACCAGCAGATCCGCGCCCAACCGCTCCACCTGCGCGTCGCCCAGCCGCAGCGCGTCCGCCATTCGCGCCGCGCCCACGCCCCGCACCGCCGTCTGCGCGTCGCCGCCGATCAGCATCGGCGCGACCACCGCGTACACCTTGTTCACCAGCCGCTGATCGAAAAACGAGCCCAGCACCTCCCCGCCGCCTTCCACCAGCAGCAGCACGACGCCGCGCTCGCCCAGCTGCGCCAGCAGCGCCGGCAGATCGACCCGCCCGCCGCGCGGCGGCGCCACGACAACCTCTGCGCCGCGCGCCGCGATCGCCGCCCGCCACGACGCCGCAGACGCCTCGGTCGTCGCGATCAGCGTCCGCGCCTGCGACTGCTCGTCCAGCACGCGCGCCTCCGGCGGTACCCGACCCCGGCTGTCCAGCACCACCCGCAGCGGCTGCGGCACGGGGCCGCGCGCATCGGGAGGACGCGCCGTCAGCTGCGGGTTATCCACGATCACCGTCTCCGAGCCGACCAGAATCGCGTCCAGCGTCGGGCGCATCCGGTGCGCCCAAGCCAGCGCCTCGGGACCGCTGATCCAGAGCGAATCGCCGCTCGTCGCCGCAATTCGGCCGTCCAGCGTCGCCGCAAACTTCGCCGCCACAAACGGCAACCCCGTGCGCCGATGGTGGAAATACGCCTCATAGTGCGCCGCGCCCTCCGTCGCGCCGTCGCCCAGCCGCACCTCCACTCCCGCCTCGCGCAGCCGCGCCAGCCCCCGACCGTCCACCTGCGCATCCGGATCCAACGCCGCGATCACCACCGCCGCAACCCCCGCCTCGATGATCGCCTCCGTGCAGGGCGGCGTGCGCCCGTAGTGCGCGCACGGCTCCAGCGTCGTGTACAGCGTCGCGCCGCGCGCGCGCTCCCCCGCCTGCTGCAGCGCCGACGCCTCCGCATGCGCCCCGCCCGGCGGCGCCGTCGCCCCTTCCCCCACCACCCGCCCGTCGCGCGCGATCACCGCCCCCACCGCCGGATTGGGGCTGGTCGTCCCCAGCACCCCCCGCGCCAGCGCAAACGCCCGCCCCATCTCCCGCGAAACCCGCGCCGCCTCAGTGCTCATACCCCCAATTCTCGCACGCCCCCCACTACGTGCGGCTACCCATTCCGCAATCGCTCCATCTCTCAACCATCGTGGGGGACATTTCCATTCTCCCCCCATCGTCACAGGAGACCATTTTCCTTCTCCCCCCATCGTGGGGGGAGACACAGAGGGGGGCTGCCCGCGCTCCCAATCGCCCCCCTACGCAGGGGGCTGTCGCGCAGCGACTGGGGGGTCGGCCGCCCTCGCCCCGCCTTGGCAAAGCGCACCGACCGGCGTATAACCCTTGGTGTGCCCACGGAAAGCTCGCCGCGCCGCGCAGCCGGCAACGCAGCCGAGATCGCCGCGCTGCTCGTCGACGAGCGGCCCGCCACGCGCGAGGCCGGCGCGCGACGCGCCGGGCGCGACCGCTCGGCCCGCCACCTGCACACCCTCCACGAGCTCGCACTCCACGATCCGTCGCAGCGCGTGCGACGCGAGGCCGCTGCCTCGATCGGCCGCATCGCTGCTGAGCTGCCCGAGGCGTTCGCAATGCTCGCGGCCCTGGTCGAGCACTCCGATCCCGGCGTCGTCCTCCAGGCCGCCCGCGGCCTGACCCGCGGCGCGCGCGACTGCGTCCGGCGGACAATCGCCGATCCGCTGCTGGACCGCCTCGCCGCGCACCCCAACGAGGTCGTCCGCGACTTCGTGGCGGTGGAGCGCCGCCGCACCGCCCACGGTCATAACGCGTCTGGGGGGGGGGGGGGGCAAAACACCGCTCAAAGCACTCCGAGGCGCCTGGCTGGCTGGAGAACCGGCTCGTTCACGGCGACGCGCGCGAACTGCTTCGCCGCCTGCCCGATGACAGCGTCCACCTCACCTTCACCTCCCCGCCCTACTACAACACCCGCGATTACTTCGTCTACCAGTCCTACGAGGCCTACCTCGACTTCCTCGAAGCGGTCTTCGGCGAACTGCACCGCGTCACCAAAGAGGGCCGCTTCCTCGTCGTCAACACCTCGCCCGTCATCGTCCCTCGCGCCGGCCGCCAGCACGAGAGCCACCGCTTCGCGATCCCCTTCGACCTGCACCCGCGCCTGACCGCGCAGGGCTGGCGGTTCATCGACGACATCATCTGGCGCAAGCCCGACGGCGCGGCCAAGCCGCGCAACTCCGGCTTCGCCGTCCACCGCCAGCCGCTGACCTGGAAGGCCAACGCCGTCACCGAGTACGTGATGGTCTACCGCAAGCGCTCCACGCGGCTGATCGACTGGAACCTGCGCCAGTACCCCGCGGAAGTGCGCGATGCCAGCCGCGCGCCCGACGACTACGAAGCGACCAACGTGTGGGAGATCGACCCCGCCGCGGACCGTGTCCACAGCGCCGTCTTTCCGTCCGCGCTCTGCGAGCGGGTGATCGCCTACTACTCGATGATCGGCGACCTCGTCTTCGACCCCTTCGCCGGCAGCGGCACCGTCGGCGCCGCCGCGCTCAAGCTCGAGCGCAAGGCCCTCCCCGCCGAAATCAACGACCGCTACGTCCGCCGCATTCAGAACCGCGTCGGCCTCGCGATGCGCCCCTGCACGGTCGACCAGCTATTGGAGGCGCGCGATGCGGATGAGTCCTGACGGCCTGCGGCACGCGATCCGTTGCCTGATCCGCGACGGCCAGAGCCATCGGCAGGCGATCTTTGAGGAGATCAACCGTGAATTCGTCCGCCACGCGGTCGAGTTCTTCACCGAGGTCGCGCATGCCAAACTCACAGGCGAAGACCTGGCGGCCTCCGACGACTGGTACGAACAGCAGTTGCTGCGAAAGGGTCTCTACGGCAAGGATGAGATCGCCGTCCACGCCGGCATCCCGATGAAGACGATCGAGAACATCCACGAGTCCACCAAGGCCAACGTGGTGCTCGACGCCAGCATCGAGAACCACCGGGCGCTGCGTCGGACGATCGAAGAGATTCTCGCTGCCGGCGAGCAGCCCTCAATCACGCTGACGATCAAACTGCGCGGCGTCGGCGTGGACCTCAGCCTCGACGAGAGCCTGATCGTGATCAACTCTCTGGCCGTCAAACGCGAGCAGATCCGCGGCGGGATGTGGTCCACCGCCGGCAAGCAATTGGAGCGGCCGTTGATGGCGACGCTCTGTCTGCTTCACGGCGTCGACGATCGCTTCTGGCGCATCGCCGAGCCCGACGAATATCCGCATCAGATCGACTTCGTGCTGCAAAGCCACGGCCGGCAGTATCTCTGCGAAGTGAAGCTGATGGGCAAAGGCAACCCCGAAAGCGCCAAGGCCGCGCACGCCCACGACGCCAGCCTGCTGGTCGCCGACCGCCTCTCCGATCAGGCCAGGCGCTCGCTGACAAAGAACAACATCCAGTGGGTGGAGCTGGCCGCGCCGTCCGGCTACCTACGCTTCGGCCGCGTCCTCGACCGCTTCAACATCGAACACCGGGAACCGGCCGACCTGGAACAACTCGATCAAATCATCGAGCGCGCCATCGAGCGCACCGCCCGCTAAGCGCCCCTCACGCCGCCTCTACATCACGCCCGCCGACGCAGCGCCGCCAGCAGAACCAGCGCCCCCGCCGCAACCACCGCCAGCGCAGCCTGCACCGGCGTCTCCCAACCCCGCTCATACGTCGCAACCGCCACCACACGCTCCTCCACCTGCCGCACGCGAACCTCCGGTGCCGCCGTCTCCTCCGGCTCCGACTGCTCCACCGCCTCAGCCTGAGGCGCAGCCCCGGCCTGCTCCGTAGCCGCAGCCGACTGCTCCACAACCTGCTGCGCCGCCGCTTGCGCCTCCTCTGCAACCGCCGTTTCCGCCTGAGCTTCCGCCGACGCCTGCTCCTGCGCCGCCTGCTCAACGACCTGCTGGGCTGGCGGTGCTGACGCCTGATCAGCGCTCGCCGACGTTTCCTGCGCCAAATCGTCGGAAGCGGTGCTCCGCTCCCGCGCCGTGATCGCCTGCCGCCCCGGATCCGTCCCCGCCTCCGCAGCGGCCGACTGCTGCTCCTGCGCCGCCCAACTCGCCTGTTGGGCCTGCTCGGCCTCCATTGCATCCTCTTCCGCCGCAGACTCCTCCTGCGCCATCGCCTGCTCCTCCGCCTCTTCCTCCGCCACCACCGCGACCGCCGCCTCTTCCTCCTGCGCCTGCTGCTCCGCCGCCTGCGCGACGACCTCCACAGCCGCCTGCTCCGGCTCCGACTCAACCGCCACCGCACTCTCCGTCACCGCCACGGTGGGGACGGACCGCTCCACCACCACCGCGCCGCCCAGATTCAGCGCGTCCCACAGCCCCACCGCCGCCAGCGCGGCGATCGCCGCCGCCGCGCCCAGCGCCGCCACCCGTAGCCGAATCGGCACCGAATCGCGCGGAGCGGCGATCAGACGCGGCGCCTGCGGCGCGATATCCGCTCCCGTCAACTCCAGCGACCGGCTCGGCCCCGCCTCCCGCAGCGTGCCCAGCTGCGACCGGATCAACCGCACATCGTCCACGTACTCACGCAGCTCCGCCGAGCGCCCCAGCGCCGACTCGAAATCAGCGCGCTCCTGCGCGGTCAGCTCATCGTCGAGGAAGGCGGAGGCGTCGCCGCGCAGTGCGGGACCGCGCCGCCGGAAGCGCCAGCGGGTCATTCGCGCGTTCCTCCTCTCGGCGGCGCTGCCGCAATCCGCTCTCGTAGTACCTGACGCTCGCGGGCGCGTGTGAGTTCCCCGCTTTCCAACAGCAGTTGACGCATCCGCGCGCGACCGCGGTTGAGCCGCGACTTCACCGTGCCGATCGAGGTCCCCATCGCGTCCGCGATCTCACGGTAGGACAGCCCCTGCGCATCGCAGAACAGCACCGTCAGGCGCTGCTCCTCCGGCAACCGGTCGAGCGCCGCGCTCAGCACGCGCCGGCTTTCGCTGTCCAGCGCGGCGAGCTCCGGCGTGCGCGCCTCGTCGGGCGGCGACCAGGCGTCGCCGTGCGCCTCGATCAGCTCATCGAGCGAGGCCGACGGCCGCCGCTTGCGGCGGCGCAGCTCGTCGCGGCAGCCGTTGCCGGCGATCCGCAGCAGCCAGGCCGCGAAATTGCCCCCGCGGTAGCCGTCCAGCCCCCGCCAGGCCGCGATCATCGCGTCCTGCGCCGCATCCTCCGCCGCCGCCGGCGTGCGCAGCATGCCCAGGCACAGCCCGAACACCCGCCGCTGATAGCGGCGCACCAGCACGTTGAACGCGTCGAGCTCCCCGCTGCGCGCCCGCTCGGCGAGTGCGTCGTCGCCCAGCTGCTCAAGCGCGCCGTCCGACAAATCTGACAAACTGGGCTCCCGCGCCGCAAGGCCGCAGCCGACCGCGGCTGCCCGGCAGGTTATCAACCCGCCCGCCGGCGGCGGCGCCCCCGAACGGAGAGGCCCGTGCCGCTCGTCTCGGCCCGCCGGCTGATCGCCGACGCCGCAGCCGCCCGGCGCGCCGTAGTCGCCGGCAATGTCTCGACGGTCGAGATGGCCCGCGCGCTGATCGCGGCGGCCGAGCAGACCGCCCGCCCCGCGCTGGTGCAGTTCAACCGCGCCGGCCTGGCGCAGATCGGCGGAGCGGAAATCGCCGCCGCCGCTGTGCGCGAGCTGGCCGCACCGGTCGGCGCGCCGATCGGCCTGCACCTGGACCACGCCGACACGATCGAGGAGCTGCGCGCCGCAATCGACGCCGGCTTCACCTCGCTGATGATCGACGGCTCCACCCTGCCCTACGAGCGCCACATCCAGCTCGCGCGCGAGGCGCGCGGCCTCGCCGCCTGGCAGCGCCTCCCGCTGGAAGCCGAGCTGGGCCATGTCAGCGGCATCGAAGAGGGCGTCACGCTGGCGCAAGCAGCCTGGACAAACCCCGCCGAAGCGGCGCGCTTCGCCGCCGAGAGCGGCGTCGACTGGCTCGCCGTCGCGGTCGGCAACAGGCACGGCGGGCCGCCGGCGGCGGGCGGCCTACAGCGCGAGCGGTTGCGCGAAATCGCCGCCCGCGTCAAGCTTCCGCTCGTGCTGCACGGCGCATCCGGCTTGGCCGAGGACGACCTCATCTACGCCGTCCGGCACGGCGTGGCGAAGATCAATGTCGGCACGGCGCTGCACGAGGCGATGGCGCAGGGCATCGGCGCAGCACTTGCCGAACGCCCCGACGACCTGCGCGCCGCCCTCCGCCGGGGCGAAGCGCGGCTGCGCGCCGCCGCCGAACAGCTGCTCAGATCTCCCTGGGCCGTCGCAGAGTAATGCGCCCGGCCGACATGTAGGCGCGCGATTGCCTCCCGCCGCTCGCCGCGCCTAGAGTGAAATTCGGACCGCCCCCGGCGCCGCCGGCGAACATGGCGGCGAACATGGCAAGGAGCCCAAAATGAGCCTCAACCCCTACCTCGACTTCGACGGCAACTGCCGGGAGGCGTTCGAGTTTTACCGCTCGGTGTTCGGCGGGGAGTTCATGATTTTTCAGACGTTTGCGGACGGGCCGGCGGCTGAGATGCCGCCGATGTCGGAGGAGGTGAAGCGGCAGGTGATGCATGTCTCGCTGCCGGTGGGGGAGAGTGTGCTGATGGGGAGCGACTCGCCGCCGTGGGCCGAGGGAGCGCCCGCCGCCGGCTCCAACTTCTCGATCGCGTTCAATCCGGAGAACCGCGAGCAGGCCGACGCCGTGTTCGCCAAACTCTCCGAGGGCGGCGAAGTCTCAATGCCCCTCGCGGACATGTTCTGGGGCGCCTACTTCGGTTCGTGCAGGGATCGCTTCGGCATCGCCTGGCAGGTCAACTACCAGACCGCCGAACCCCCGCAGGGCTAGCCGCCGGCGTTGGCAACGGCCGTCGCCGACGGCTCTGCGCCGCAGGCGATGTTCTGCTCGGCGCAGCAGGTCTCTTCGATCAGCGTGACCATCTCGGCTGCCGGCTGGTCGTCGGTGATGGTGTAGACCTCCCAGCGGAGGCCGGCGGGGTCGCGCACCCAGACCTTGTCCTGCTCGGCGTGGCAGCAGACGACGGCGTCTTCGATTTCGAGTTCGTGGCCGAGTCCGCCGAGGCGCTGCGTTTCGGCGACGACCTGGCCGGTGCTTTCGACTTCGACGCCGAGGTGGTTGAGGTCGCCGCCGCGGCCGTTCTCGATCAGGACGAGCTTGAGGGGCGGGTCGTCGACCTCGAAGTTGGCGTAGCCGGGCCGCACCTTGTGCGGTTCGGTGCGGAAGAGCTGGGAGTAGAAGTTGATCGCCGAGTCGAGTTCGGCGACGTTGAGGGCGAGTTGGACGCGGGCCATGGGGCGCTCCTTGGGTGAATGCGTTGGCGCGTTCAGCGTACCGCGATCAGTGGGCGGCGGCGCTCAGTCGGCGGCGGCGGGCGCGGCTGTCTTCCGGGTCTGCATTCTGGGAATCACCCAGCGGCCGAAGCGCTCGGCTTCGGCGTCGTGCGGGTAGCCGCTCAGGCAGAATTCGGTGCAGCCCACATCGACGAAGCGTTGGAGGGCGGCGGCGACCTGGTCGGGGTCGCCGACGACGCAGACGCCCGCGCCGGTGCGCACGGTGCTGATGCCGCTCCAGAGGTTGGGCGCGATCAGGTAGTCGTTGTCGGCCGATTCTTCGGCCAGCCGCCACATCCGCGTGTCGGCTTCGGAATCGGCGGCGACGGCGCGGCGGCGTTCGCGCTGGCGCTCGGTGGCGCCCTCGATCAGCGCGTGGGCCGCCTCCCAGGCTTCGGCTTCGGTTTCGCGCACAACGACTTGGAGGCGCATGCCGAAGGTGAGCTCGTCGCTGCGTCCGGCGCGGCGGGCGCGGGCGCGGATGTCGGCGATCTTCTCGGCGGTGCGCTCCGGGGTGTCGCCCCAGAAGAAATAGCAATCGGCGTGGCGCGCGCCGACATCGCGCGCGGCGTCGGACTCGCCGCCGATGTAGAAGCGCGGCCAGGGCTGCTGGAACGGCTTGGGCTGCACCTCCGCGCCGTGCAGCTGGAAGTGCGTTCCCTCCCAGTTGAGCGGGGCATCGGCGGCCCAGAGCGCCTTCATGATTTCGACCGATTCGTTCATCACGTCGTAGCGCTCGTCGTGGGGGATCAGCAGCCCGTCCTGCGCCAGCTGCGCCGGATCCCCACCCGCGATCAGGTTGATCGACATCCGCCCGCCGCTGAGTTGGTCGAAGGTCGAGGCCATCTTGGCCATCAGCGTCGGCACGATGTAGCCCGGCCGCGCCGCTACCAGCATTTTCAGCCGCGTCGTTTTGGCCGAGACCATGGCGCAGGCGATCCACGCCTCCCAGCAGGCGGAGGCGACGGGCACCAGCGCGTACTCGAAGCCGGCGCGTTCGGCGGCCAGCGCGACGCGTTCGAACAGCTCGAGCCCCGGCGGCGAGCTGCAGGTGGGGTTGACGAAGCGGTCGAAATCGCCGTAGGTGGGGATGAACCAGCCGAAGCGCAGCGGTTGTTCGCTCGTCGGCATTGGGAGCCTCCGTTCTGCAACTTGCTCTGCAACTTGCAGGGCCGATGCTACCCGCCGCGCGGCGCGATTTGATGCAGGCGACGCGTTCGGCGACACTTTCGGCAACGGCGAACGGCACGGCACAAGGCGGGAGGCGCGCATGGCGGGCAAGCTTGAGGGCAAGACGGCGATCATCACCGGGGGCAATTCGGGGATCGGGGAGGTGACGGGGCACACGTTCGCGCGGGAGGGCGCGCAGGTGGTGCTGATGGCGCGGCGCGAGGAGCAGGGCCGAGCTGTGGCGCAGGCGATCCGCGACGAGGGCGGCGAGGCCTCGTTCGTGGCCTGCGATGTGGGCGATGATCAGTCGGTGATCGACGCGGTCGCAGCGGCGGCGCAGGTCTACGGCGAGGTGCATCTGCTGTTCAACAACGCCGGCGGCGGCGCGGGCAACTATTTTCCCAATGAGCCGCAGGACGAGTGGGACCGCGTGATCAACGTGAACCTCACCGGCACGATGCGCGTCAGCCAGGCGGTCTGGCCGCACATCGTGGCGGCCGGCGGGGGCTGCGTGGTGAACATGTCGTCGCTGGCGGCGCAGCGCGGCTTTTCGCCGCGCATGCAGGAGGAGTTCGGGACCACCTCGGCGTCGTACTACGCGGCCAAGGCGGGCGTTGACGCGCTGACCCGCTATATGGCCGGCGTGGGCGGGCGCGACGGCATTCGGGTGAACTGCGTGCGTCCGGGGCAGATCATCACGCCGGGCGCGACGCGCGGCACCTACAACGACCCCGACGGCGGTCACCACGTGTTCGAGAAGATGTTCGATTTCGCCCAGATCGTGCCGGGCCCGGGCTACTCGCAGGATGTGGCCAATCTGGTGCTCTTCCTGAGCTGCGAGGATTCGCGCTTCATCACGGGTGAGATCATCAACATCGACGGGGGCGTGGCCGCGAAGATCTAGCCGCGCATCCTTGCACGCAGGGCATGTCGCCGAATCGGTATGCTCGCCTCAAATGGCCGCCCAATCCGATGGCGGGCGCGGAAGGAGCAGTGCGATGCGGGTGCGAGAACTGGGGCATGCGGTGATCAAGGTGCGCGACCGCGAGCGCTCGGAGGCCTTTTACGGCGGGGTGCTGGGGATGCAGCTGGCCGCGCGCCACGAGCAGATGCCGATGACCTTCTACACGCTGGGCAATCACCACGATCTGGCGCTGCTGGAGGTGGGCGCGGACGGCCCGGATGCGGACCCCAAGGCGCCGGGGCTCTATCACCTCGCCTTCTGCATCGGCGAGACGCTGGATGAGCTGCGCGCCGCACGCGACGAGCTGGAGGCGGCCGGCGTGAAGGTGCATGCGGTGATCGACCACGTGGTCTCCAAGTCGCTGTACCTCAACGACCCCGACGGCAACGGCGTCGAGCTGTATGTGGACGGCTCCGATGTGTGGAAAACGGATCCGCAGGCCGTAGCGCAAGGGGAGCCGATGGCGCTCTGAGGGGCGCGCAGCGCTCCGCACAACTTGCCGGGCGCCTTGCCGGACAGACACACTGATCAGGAGGACGGACCATGCCGACGCCGATTCGAGTGCATGTGGTGGCCGGCGGGTTTCCGCCGGGCGAGCACGCGGGACACGACATCGACTACGCCCGCATGCGCATCCTGATGGCGCTCCAGGCCAACGAAAATGTCCACGCCACGGTGAGCAGCGACTTCGTGGATTGCCACAAGTGGATCGCCGACTGCCAACTGCTGGTCTGCTACGTCGCCGGACCCTTCGCCGACGACCACCAAACCGGCGTGATCCGCGACTGGCTCGCCGACGGCGGGCGCTGGCTCGCGCTGCACGGCAGCACCGGCGGCAAGGCCGAGCGCCTCGGCCGCGAAGACGGACGCCGCCGCATGGCCAAAATGGACTACCACGAAGCGCTCGGCGGCTTCTTCATGACCCACCCGCCGATCCGCGAAATGACGGTGAACGTTGCGGACCACAACCATCCGCTGACGCACAACCTGCCGGCGTCGTTCAGCGTGCAGGACGAGCCGTACATGGTCGAGGTCATCCACCCCGATACGCAGGTGCTGCTGACGACGGAGGACATCGAGAAGCCGCCGTTTGTCGACGAGCTCTACGGCGGCGACCTCTCGCTGCTGCCCGACGGCAAATCCCACGCCCTCGGCTTCGCGCGGCGGGTGGGCGAAGGCGAAGTCGCCTACATCGCCCCCGGCCACTGCCACACCCCGCTCACCAACATGCAGCCCTCCGTCCACGAAAGCATCTCGCCCGACCGCGTCTCTCCGCCCCGCTTCCGCGGCCCCTGGGGAACGGAACCCTACGAGCAGTTGCTCACAAACGCCGTCGCCTGGGGCACCGGTACGGCCGGGTGACGCAAGATGGCCGACGACTGGGTCAATCAGCTCTACTTCGGCGACAACCTTGATGTGCTGCGCGAGCACATCCCGGACGAGTCGGTGGACCTGATCTACCTCGACCCGCCCTTCAACTCCAACGCGACCTACAACGTGCTCTTCAGAGAGCGCTCCGGCGAGGAATCGGCCGCTCAGATCACCGCCTTCGAGGACACCTGGCAGTGGAGCATCGAGTCCGAACGCGCCTATCAGGATGTGGTCACTCGCACCGGCGGCAAGCTCGGCGAGTTGCTGCAAGCAATGCGCTCATTCCTGGGGCCGAACGACATGATGGCCTACCTGACGATGATGGCGCAGCGCCTGGAGGCGCTGCACAGCGCGCTCAAGCCCACCGGCAGCATCTACCTGCACTGCGATCCGACCGCCAGCCATTACCTCAAGCTGCTGATGGACGCCGTGTTCGGTCTTGCGAATTTCCGAACTGACATCTCTTGGAAGCGGACGAGCGCGCACAACGACACGAAGCAGGGCCGCCGACAGCACGGGCGGATTCACGACACGCTGCTCTTCTACTCAAAGAGTTCCGAGCTCACGTGGAACCCGATCTATACGGACTACGATCAAGAGTACGTGGACCGGTTCTACCGCCACGTCGAACCCGAAACAGGACGGCGTTACGTGCTCGACAACATCTCCGGGCCCGGAGGCGCCGCGAAAGGGAACCCTGAGTATGAGGTGATGGGCGTAACGCGACACTGGCGTTATAGCCGAGAACGGATGCAGCAGTTGATCGATGAAGGGCGCATTGTCCAAGCGCGGCCGGGCACCGTTCCACGATACAAGCGATATCTCGACGAGATGCCGGGCGTTCCCATACAAGACTTCTGGGCCGATATCGGACCGGTCGCCTCGCAAGCGAAAGAGCGACTCGGCTACCCGACGCAGAAACCGGAAGCGCTGCTGGAGCGAATCATCGTTGCCAGCAGCAACGAGGGCGATGTCGTGCTCGATCCGTTCTGCGGCTGCGGGACGGCCGTCGCCGTCGCCGAACGCCTGAACCGGCGCTGGATCGGGATCGATGTCACGCACATCGCGATCTCGCTGATGCGTTATCGCCTGCACGACACGTTCGGCCCCGACCTCTCGGACTACGAGGTTGTCGGACTCCCGCAGGATGTGGAGAGTGCGCGAGCGCTCGCAGAGGCGAGCGAATACGACGGCCGCTACCAGTTCGAGCACTGGGCGCTCGGCCTCGTCGACGCGCGTCCGAGCGGCAAGAAGGGCGCGGATTCCGGCGTCGACGGCTCGATTAACTTCTTCGACGACAACAGCGGCAAGGCCAAGCGGATCATCGTGCAGGTCAAGAGCGGCAAGGTGAATCGCGGCCAGGTCGCCACGCTGATCGGCGACATGAAGGACCAACAGGCCGAGCTGGGCATCTTCATCACGCTGCAACAGCCGACCCGCCCGATGCGCGAGCTGGCGCTGGGCCAGGGCGTCTACACGCCGCAGCACTTCCCCGACTACAGCTACCCGCGCGTGCAGATTCTGACCATCGAGGAACTGCTCGACGGCGCGCAGCCGGAGTACCCGCGCTTCGCCGCGCCCGCCACCTTCAAGCGCGCCTCGCGCCGCAAGCGCGCGCAGGGTTCCCAGCCGCGCCTCAGCGAGTAGGCAACAGCCGCCGCGCCCTCCGTCTACCCTGCGCGCAAAACTGGACGTTTGTCGCGGACGGCTCGACCGACTGGGGGATGCGCGAGTGGCCGTGGGCTCCGGACGAGTTGGGCGCGAGCATCAAGTGATAGAGGCTCATTTGGGGGAGTAAACTGAGCTCAGTGCGCCCGCCGACCGATCGCGGGAGCGCGCTGCACGGAGAGAGCGAGGGCGGCCATGCTCCGAACTGTTCGGGCCCGCTACGCGGGCGGGGCATTCCAGCCGCTTGAGGCGCTTGATCTCGAAGAGGGCGAGGAGGTGCTGATCTCGTTTGATGATCTCGCGTCGCCCGAGACGCTTCCGGGCGGCGACACGGGAGCCGGCGGTTGGGCGGGGTTGGTCGACGCGGAGCGGCTGAAGCGCGACATCTACGCGAGCCGACAGACGCAGACCCGCCGCACGCCCGAGCTGTAGCCGGTGGCCTACCTGATAGATACCGATTGGACGATCGACTATCTCACGGGAGTGGCGCGAACGGTCGCCCGCGTTGACCAACTCCGCCCTGCCGGCGTTGCGCTCAGCATCATCTCCGTGGCCGAACTCTATGAAGGAGCGTTCTACGCGCGAGACCCTGCGACAAGCGAGCGGGCGCTGCAACGTTTCATCGACAGCGTCGAGGTCCTGGGGCTGGACGATGACGTCTGTCGGCTTTTCGCGCGGGAGCGGGGCCGGCTGCGCGCTTCCGGGGCGATCATCGGCGACTTCGACATCCTGATTGGCGCGATCGCAATTCGTCATGGGTTGATTGTTCTGACCAACAACCGCCGGCATTTCAGCCGGCTGCAAGGCATCGAACTCGCCCTCTGAGGCACGACGGCTACCCCTCAGCCGCTTACCCTGCGCACAGGAACCCCGCAGCAGAGGAGCGCGCCATGGACGAAATCACCTACGCCGTCGCCGACCGCATCGCAACCATCCGGCTGAACCGACCGGAAAAGCTCAACGCGATGACCGACGCGATGTATGCGGCCATCGGCGACGCGGTGCGTGAGGCCGAGGGTGATCCCGATGTGCGCTGCATCATCATCGGCGGCAGCGGGCGCGCTTTCACCTCCGGACACGACCTCGGCGAGTTCGCCGGCCGCAGCGAGTGGCGCCCCTGGCGCCCCGAGCGCTTCGACAACGGCATGGAGTGCGCCAAGCCCGTCATCGCCGCAATCAACGGCTACTGCCTCGCCGGCGGCCTCGAACTCGCGCTGTTCTGCGACATCCGCATTGCGGACGAGACGGCGCAGTTCGGCTGCCCGGAAGTGCGCTGGGGGATTTTGCACGGCTACGGGGCGCTGCGGCTGCCGGGGCTGATCGGCGGCTCCGACGCGATGCGGCTGCTGCTGACGGGGGAGTTCATTGATGCGGCCGAAGCCCTGCGGATCGGACTGGTCAGCGAGGTGGTCGCGCCCGACGCCCTGGACGCCCGCGCCCGCGAACTCGCCGCCGCGATCGCCGCCAACGGCCCCGCCGCAATCCGCATGACCAAAGAACTCGCCCAACGCAGCCGCGACGCCTCGCTCGCCGACGGTCTCCGCATCTATCAGGAATACAGCCGCCAAGCCTTCGCCTCGGAGGATGCGCGGGAGGGTTTGGCGGCGTTTGCGGAGCGTCGGGAGCCGCGGTACTGAGCAGAAATGGTGGGCCCTCTGGGGCTCGAACCCAGGACCTTCGGATTAAAAGTCCGCTGCTCTGCCAAACTGAGCTAAGGGCCCAGAGCCAGTCTACGCCCCAATCGCTATCCTCGCGCCGCACGACACTCCCCGCGGCGAATGGCCGGCGCGATGACGAACGACCGAGCAGAGCCCCTCAAGGTCGGCTTGATCGGCACGGGCTCAATCTCGCGCCAGCACCTGTCGGGCTATCAACTCGCACCCGAGCGCGTGCGGCTGACCGCCGTCTGCGATATCCGCGAGGACGCCGCGCGCCGCTTCGCCGCCGAAGCGGATGTCAACGCGGTCTTCACCGACGCCGAGCGCATGCTGGAAGAGGCGGACCTGGACGCCGTGGACATCTGCACGATCCACGACCAGCACGCCCCGCTCGCGATCGCCGCCGCCCGCGCCGGCAAGCATGTGCTGCTCGAAAAGCCCATGGCCGTCTCGCTCGACGAGTGCCGCGCGATTCTCGAGGCGACGGAAGACGCCGGCGTCACCTTCATGGTCGCCCAGCAACTGCGCCACGTGCCCAGCTACGTCGCCCTGCGCCGCCGCATTCAGGCCGGCGAACTCGGCCGCATCTGGTCCGCCCGCTGCGACACCTTCCTCGCCGCCGCCCTCGAAGACGGGCAGCCGACCGGATCCAGACCCGGCTGGTGGGGGTTCGACGGCAAGCGCGGCGGAGGAGGCGTCATCACCATGCTCTCCGTGCATCATCTCGACCTCCTCCGCTACCTCGTTGGCGAAGTCGCCCGCGTCGATGCCCGCTACTGGACCGGCCACCCCCACTTCACCAACAACGCCGAGGATCGCGCCGTCGCCACGCTGGAGTTCGTCAACGGCGCGGTTGGGCACCTCACGGCCAGCTTCAGCAGCCGTGCGCCCTGGGCTTTCCAGTTTCTGCTGCTCGGCGAGCGCGGCTCCGCCTGGACCCCGCCTCCACAGGACGCCTCCCCTCTCATGGCCCACCGCGCCCCCGCCGTAATCGCCGCCGCCGCCAACGACGGCGAGCAGGGTTTCCTCGGTGCCGACAGCTTCCAGCCGATCCCGACCGAGGCCCTCGGCCTGCCCACCGACGATCCCTACATCAACGAGATTCAGCACTTCGCCCGCTGCTGCGAAGACGGCGGCGAGCCGATCAGCAGCGGCCGCGACAACCTCGAGACGATGAAAATCGTCTTCGGCATCTACGAATCAGCCCGCTCCGGCGCGCCGATCGAGCTGGCCGCGCTGTAAGGGCTGCGAGCGCGCTATCAACCTCTGAGAAACCGGTCGCGGCGTCGGAGCCAGCGCCCGGCGCACGGGCGTCAGAGTCGATCTGAATCGTCTACTCGACGTCAAGCTCCAGATCGCGCATCAGCTCCTCATGCCTAACGAGCCGCGCTTGCCCCTTGCGGTAGCGCTCCAGCCGGGGAAGCGCGACGGCCAGGTCTTCGGCGTCTTCTTGGGATCGACGCGGGCAACGACAGAGGCGGCGTCTCATCTCAGCCCGCGTGCTCCAGCAGCGCCGGGACCACCACATCCAGCACGCCTGTCGGCAGCTCGTGGCCCACCCCTTCCAGCGTGAGCAGCGTTGCGCCCGGAATTGCCGCCGCCAGCGCCTGGCCGTGGTCGTAGGGCAGGATGGGATCGTCCGTGCCGTGAATCACCAGCGTCGGAACCGACAGCTGATCGAGCCGCTCGTGCCACGACGCCGACGCCGCAATCGCCGGTCCGTGATTGAGCGAACTCTGCATGTTCACCGCGCGATCAATCTCGGCGGCGAACACCTCGTCGCGCCACTCTTCGTAGGGATATTTCGAGCCGGCCAGCGTCCTGAACATCTGGATTCGGTTCGCCAGCACGGCCTCGCGGTCGTTCCAGTCGAGCGCCGCGCCCGCCGCGACGGCCTCGATCACCTCGGGCGTAGGCGGCGAGAGCGCCTCGCCGGCGTCGTCGCCGTCCAGCGCCCCCAGTGTCGCGCCCGGATTGGGCGTGGACATGATCGGCGTCAGCGTCAGCACCCGCTCCGGGTGGTTGAGGCCGATCACCTGCGTGATCATCCCGCCCATTGATGCGCCCACGATGTGGGCCTGCTCCACGCCGTAGGCATTCAGCACGGCGACGCCGTCGGCCGCCATGTCGTCGAGCGTGTAGTTCGGCTCGCCCGGCGGGCAGCAGGTCGTGCGGCCCGTGTCGCGGTTGTCGTAGCGGATCACGAAGCGTCCGCCGGCGGCCAGACGCTCGCAGAACTGCTCATCCCAGAGCAGCATCGATGCCCCCGCGCCCATCACCAGCAGAATCGCCGGATCGCCCGGATCGCCGAACGAGTCCGCGCAGATCTCGATCCCGTTCGCCGCAATCATCCGTTCCGCGTGATGTTCCGCCATCTCAGTCCTCCTCAGTTCTCCGTTTCGCCTGTGCCTTGCACCTGCTCAGCCGTGGCCGGCTCGATCCAGTCGGTCAGGATCGTGCGATGCGCGAGCTTCCACGCTCCGTCGACTCGCCGCAACCGATCCACGTAGCGCCCCTGGAAGACGATCTTCGCCGGATCGTCGCAGCGCACGACGGTCACGTAGGAGCTCATCGAGGCTTCGTCGCCATCGCCGTCGATCACGAACGTCGAGGGCATGTGCCGCGCCTGCGGCGTGGAGTCGTCGCGCCCCGCGGCCAGCGCCCGCAGCGAATCGCCAGTAATCCAGCGCTCCTGCCCCACCATCTCCATCACCCCGTCGTCGGTCCAGACCGACGCCCACACCTCCGCATCCCCATCATCCAGCGCCTGGCTGTAGCGCCCCGCGAGGTTCTGAATGGCCGCCCGATCTTCAGCGCTCAAACTCATCGTCGCCTCCTTCCCGTTCTCTGCCCCGCCAAGATAGGGCCTCCAAACTGCCGCCGCTTCGCCTCAACTCGCCCGTTGGCAAAACCTCCACGCGCACACGACCGCTGCGGAGGGAATGCCCACATAGAGGACGACATCGAGATCGCTGTCCAGGAACCTCAGCCCGAGGCCGAACCCCGCCACGATCGCCGCCGACAAGAACCGCCCGACACGATCGGCTGTGCGCTTCCGCATCGTTGGAACTCGCATCACTGCAACGCTCCCGACGCCGCGATCTCCGCAATCCGCTCATCGTCGTAGCCCAACACCTCCCGCAGCACCAGCTCGTTGTCCGCCCCCATCAGCGGCGCGACCGTCGGACGCCGCGCCGGCGTGCGCGAAAACAGCACCCGCGCCCCCTCCACCACGCTCCCCTCCAGCGTCGCGTGCTTCAACTCCACGAAATGCCCCCGGTGCGCCAGCTGCGGATCGCGCATCAGCTCCGGGCTGTTCTGCACCGCGTGCGCCGCCAGCCCGACCGCCTGCAGCGCCTCCATCGCCTCCTGCGCGCTGCGCTGACTCGTCCACGCCGAAATCGCCGCATCCAGCTCGTCCTGCGCCGCCAGCCGACCTTCCAGCGAGCCGAACCGCGCGTCCTCAGCCAGTCCGCCGCCGATCACGCCCGCCAGCGACGCCCACTGCCCATCATCCGCCGCTGCGATCGCCACCCACTGATCCTCGCCCGCCGAGGGATACGCACCATGCGGCGCGATCTGCGGATCGCGGTTGCCGTTCGCCTGCCACAGCCGCCCCGACACCGCGTAGTGCAAGTACGCCGGCGTCAGGAAATGCAGCGCCGCCTCGAGCTGCGAGACATCGATGTATTGCCCCACGCCCGTGCGCTCGCGCTCTTCCAACGCCGCCAGCAGCGCGGGCGTGGCGAAGCGCGGCGCGACGTAGTCGGTGTAGGCCCCGAACGGGCCGGCCGGCGCGCGATCCGGCCAGCCCGCCAGCGGCGTGAAACCGGCAAACGCCGCCGCCAGATTGCCGAAGCCCGCGAACTCCGCCAGCGGGCCCGTCTGCCCCATCAGACAGGAGGACAGCATGATCAGCCGCGGATTGACCGCGTGCAGCTCTTCCCAGGTCAGCCCCCAGCCGCGCATCGCCCGCGGCGTGAACGACTCCGTCAGAATGTCCGCCCAGCGCACCAGATCCAGCAGCATTTCGCGCCCCAACGGCGTTGACGGATCAATCGTCGTCATCGCCTTGTTCGCGTTCATGTTCTGGAACAGGCCCGAGCCCTCCGTCAGCGTCGAGTCGTCGTTCAGGAACGGTTGCAGCGTGCGCGCCGTGTCGATCCGCGTGCTCGATTCCACCCGCACCGTCCGCACCCCGAAATCGGCCAGCGTGCGCGTGCCGGCCGGTCCCGCCATTACCCACATCAGATCGACCATCTTCAGCCCGTCCAACGGCGGCCCGTCGTGCCCGTCGCTCTCGCCGGCATCGCCGCCGCCGTACAGACTCGCCGCCGCGCGCGTCTCCGCCAGCAGCTCCGCCGTGTGCTCGCCCAGCAGCGGCGCCGCGCGGCGGTACTCGATCGGCGAGCCGCTGAACTGCGCAAACGGCCCCGGAAAACGCAGCCGCCGACCGTCCCGCTCCACCTCTCGCCAGTAGCCGCGCACCGCCAGATGCTCGTTGGCGTCCAGGTCGTCCATCGTCGAAACCGGCACGATCAGCAGCCGACGCTTCAGCGCCTGCTCGAACAGCTCCGCCTTGGTCTTGGTCATCGTCAGCGACTCAACGACCTGGAGCAGCCGCATGTACTCCGAAACCGGCTCCTGCCCCGTCAGCAGCAGCAGCGTGTAGTTGAGCCAGTCTTTGTCGCGCGTCGCCTCGTCGCAGTGTCCCTCCTCGTAGATCCACTCCATCAGCCGGGCGGTGAACGGGCCGATCGCCGCGCCGAACAGGTAGGTGATCGCCACGTGCCCGTCCTTGCAGGGCCAGAACAGCTGCACCTCGAGCGGGCCGAGCTTCGCCCCCTTGGCCGAGCGCAAATAGGTGCCCGAATTGAGCGGCGCGGCCAGAATCCCGGCCTGCGTCGCCTGCGCGTGCGCCGCCTGCGCGCTGACGTCGAGGAACTGCCCCCGCCCGGAGCGCTTGCGCTCCCAGAGCGCCGCCTGTACCGCGGCCGCAGCCTCCGCGCCGGCGTGCAGCCCCGTTTGCGGCAGGTCCACCCGCAGCGGCGCGCGATCCGAGTCTCCGCTCTGCGCCATCGGCCCCGCCGACGCCGCCACCGTCAGGTCCGTCGCGATCCAGCCCGCCTTCGGTCCGCTCGAACCGAACGGTGTGATCGCCGCATAGACCAGCCCCGGATTGAGCGCCGCCAAATCCTCGTAGCCCAACCCGCGCGCCGCCATCGCCCCCGCATCGTCCGACTCGATCAGCGCGTCCGCCCCCGCCGCCAACCGCCGAAACTGCTCGCGCCCCTCCTCCGTCTCCAGATCGAGCACCACCGAGCGCTTGTTCCGCGCCCACGCCTGCCAGACCAGCGACCCCTCGATGTCCGACGGATCCCCAGCAAACGGCCCGCGCCGCCGCGCCCGATTGCCGCCCGGCGGCTCTACCGCGATCATATCCGCCCCCAGATCCGCGAGGATCATCCCCCCGATCAACCCGCGCTCGTCCGTCAAATCCAGAACCCGGTAATGCCCCAGCATTCGCGCACCCCCTCCGTCGGCGTCCACGTTCCGCAAAGCCTAACCATTTCCATCACCTCGCTGCCCGCCGCTGATATCTTCCTCTCAGCCGCAGCAGAGGAGGCATCAGTGCCCTACCGCGATGTGATCTACGAGCCGGGCCCTGTCGCCCGTGTGATTCTCAACCGTCCCGAATACCGCAACGCCCAGAGCCGCATCCTGCTCGAAGAGATGGACGCCGCCTTCCAGGAGGCCGTCGAAGACCCCCAGTGCCAGGTCATCGTCCTCTCCGGCAACGGCCCCGACTTCTCCGCCGGCCACGACCTCGGCTCGCCCGCCGAACTCGACGATCGCGACGAGCGCGGCTGGGCCGACGACTTCGTCGGCGTCTATGACCGCCAGCGCGACAGCCGCATCACCAACACGATGCGCTGGCGCAACATTCCCAAGCCCACCATCGCCATGGTCCACGGACGCTGCATCTTCGGCGGCTGGATGGTCGCCGCCTCGATGGACCTGATCTTCGCCGCCAGCGACGCGCTCTTCCTCGCCTCCCATACCCAGTACTTCTCCGCGCCTTGGGACCTCGGCCCGCGCAAGGCCAAGGAAATCCTCTT
The DNA here is from genome assembly GCA_965243125.1 of Dehalococcoidia bacterium. Lineage (GTDB taxonomy): Bacteria > Chloroflexota > Dehalococcoidia > Bin125 > Bin125 > CATQGW01. The sequence goes on from OZ251529.1 coordinate 549,622, forward strand.
CCAGAACCGCTTCATCCCCGCCGAAGAAGCACACGAACTCGGCTTCGTCAACCGCGTCTACCCGCCCGAAGCGCTCGAGCGCAAAACGCTCGAATACGCCGAGGAGGTCGCCGAGCACTCCCCCATGGCCCTGCGCCAGATCAAGTTCTCGATCAACAACATGCTCGACGCCCAGGGCTTCACCACTCACATCACCTCCGCCTTCCACACCTACGCGCTGGGCGCGCGCTTCGGCGAGCGCGACCCGCGAATGGTCGAGGGCAAGCGCCAACTGCGCCCTGTCCAGCGCGCCTTCGAGAAGCTCAAGCGCGGCCCCCGCAACGGCTGAGCCGACGCCCAACCGCTGTCCAGCCATCGCCGCCCAACCGCCGGAAAGGACGCGCCCCGTGGACCTGCTCGGCGGACTCAAGATCGTCGAGTACTGCGCCGGCCCCGCCGGCGCAGCCTGCGCCCGCGAGCTCGCCCGCTGGGGCGCCGATGCACTCTCGCTTGAGCCGCCGCAGGGCTCGCCCCTGCGCGACGCCCCGCCGCTGCTTGAGCGCGACGGCCGTCGCTACTCGATGCTCCACCTCTCCCTCTCCCAGGACAAAACAATCGAGCCGTTCAGCGCCGAACGGCTCAACACCGCGCTCGACGACGCCGACATTTTCGTGACCGACGCCCCGCTCGCCGAGATCCAGAGCGCCGCCGAGGGGCGGCCGCGCCTGATCACCGTCCACTGCTCCCCCTTCGGCGCGAGCGGCCCCTACGCCCGCTACCGCGCCGACGACCTGATCGTCCAGGCCCTCTCCGGCTTCGCCGCCACCCAGGGCCTGCCCGACCGTCGGCCGCTCGCCGCCCCCGCCGCCATCATCCCCCGTGCCGCCGGCGTGCTCGCCGCCGTCGGCGCAATCGCCGCCCTGCTCGAACGCGCCCACAGCGGCCGCGGCCAATGGATCGAGCTGGCCGAAATCGAAGCCGCTTGCACCCTCACCATGGCCGTCCGCAGCGAATTCGCCGGCCAGGCCATCCTCCGCGCCGGCGGACCAGAAGGCTGGGCCGAAGTGCTGCCCACCGCCGACGGCTACGTCACCCTCAGCGCCTGGTCGCGCGACGCTCTCCGCGCCGCGCCCGCCGCCTTCGGCGTCAAACCGCCGCCCGACGAGTTACTGGACGGCCCCGGCGCAGCCGTCGCCGACAAGGCCGCCGCGCTCGACTACTTCCGCCCGATCCTCGCCGAGCGAACCTCCGAAGAGGTCTTCAACCGCCTCGCCGAGCTGGCCGTCAACCTCGCCTGGCACCGCAGCGCCGGCGAGCTGCTCGACGACCCCCACCTCAACAAACTCGGCTTCGTCCGCGCAACCGACGCTGGCGACCTCGGCAAGCTGCGCACCGCCGGTCCGCCCGCCCGCATCATCGACCCCGGCGCAGCCGGCGCGGGCAATGCCCCGCACGCCGACGACTTCACCCGCCGCCTGCGCCCCGGCTCCTCCAGCGGCCCGCTTGACGGCCTGCGCGTCGTCGACTTCACCCACGCCTGGCTCGGCCCCTACGCCTCCGCCCTGCTCGCCGACCTCGGCGCCGAGGTGATCAAAATCGAAGGCCCGCGCCGCCCCGACCTCTGGCGACACGAAACGCGCTGGCCCATGCCCGCCGCCGCGCCCGACGCCCACCCGCTCAACATCCGCGCCAACTTCCACATGGCCAACCGCAACAAGCGCGTCGTCTCCCTCGCGCTCGACACCGAACAGGGCCGCGAACTCGCCCTCGAACTGATCGCCCGCGCCGACCTCGCGCTCGAAAACTTCCGCCCCCGCGTGCTCGAAAACCTGCGCCTCACCCACGACCACATGCGCGCCGTTAACCCGCGCATCACCCTCGTCAGTTTCTCCGGCTTCGGCGCCGGCGGCCCCTACTCCAACTACCGCGCCAACGGCGGCAGCACCGAAGGCAACGCCGGCTGGGACATGCTGCTCGGCTACCCCGGCGAAAACCCCCAACTGCTCGGCACCATGCAGGCCGACCCCATCTGCGGCGCGCAAATGGCCCTGGTCGCCCTCGCTGCCCTCTACCGTCGCGCGCAGGACGGCCGCGGCGGACTGCACATTGACGGCTCCATGTTCGAGGCCGCCGTCGGCTACATTGAAGAACACGCCCTGCTCGCCTCCGCCGGCGGTCAGCCCGTGGCCCGCAACGGCAACCGCCGTCCCGATCAAGCGCCCCACGAATGCTTCCCCTGCCGGGGCGACGACGAATGGATCGCCATCGCCGCCCCCGACGACGCGACCTGGTCCGCCCTGCTGGAAGTCGCAGGAAAGGACGCCCAACTCGACCGCCCCGAATGGCGCAGCGCCGCCGGCCGCCTCGCCGACATTGACGCCCTTGAAGCCGCACTCGCCGAGTGGACGCGCAACTGGGACGCCCAGACACTCCAGTCCCGCCTCCAGCGCGCCGGCGTCCCCGCCGGCCTCGTTCACTCCACGCTCAGCGTGCTCGCCGACCCGCACCTCGCCGCGCGCGGCTGGTGGCAATACCTGGAGCACCCCGATTACGGCGTCCGTCGCCACGGCGGCCCGCCCTGGCGCTTCTCCCGCACCCCCGCCCAAATCATCCGCCCCGCACCCCGCCTCGGCGAACACACCCTGGAAATCCTCCGCAACACCCTCAACCACACCGATCTCGAAATCACCCAATGGCTAAAAGACGGCGTAACCGCAGACCTCACCGCAACCGCCGAGTAACCCCCACGCCCCGAACACCGCGATTATGCTGTACTCATGACTATGCGCCGCAACGGAATCGCCATCGTCGCCGCGCTGATCACAGCGTTCGCCCTGCTGCTCACTTGGGGCGCAGCCAACGCCCAGCAGCCGCCCGAACGCGTCACCCGCCTCGAACCCGGCCTCAACCTTGTCGGCTGGGTCGCCGAACCCACACCCGTCTCCCAACTCTTCCGCGAAATCCCCCAACTCGAATCAATCTGGGCCTGGGACGCCGAACTCCGCGACTGGATCGTCGCCGCGCCCGACGCCCCCGAATGGCTCGGCGGCCTCGGCCGCGTCAGCGCCGGCATGGGCCTCCGCATGCAGATCGGCGGCGATCAGCCTGTCGACTGGCGGCGCTCCACCGAGCCGACCCGCGGCCTGGTCAAACTCCACACCGGCTGGAACCTCGTCGCCTGGAGCGGCGTCGATCAAACCTCCATCAACGAAGCCGTCAAAGGCATCGGCTGGTCCCTCCGCACTGTCCGCCGCTGGAACCCCGCAACCCAACAATGGAGCATCTGGACCTCCCCCGAGCGCTCCGCTCAACTGATCGCAAATGCCGGCGACGACAGCGAAATGCCCGACATCCGCCGCGGTGAAGCCCTCTGGATCGAGGTCGCCCGCGCCGTCAACTGGCTCCAACCTACCGGCATCCTCCCCAACCTCGTCTTCCCCGGCGGCGCATCGGAGCAGGTGCAGCAAACAGCCGAACGGCTCGCCGGCCAATTCCTCGCATCCTTCCGAGCGGTGTTCGGCTTTGAAATGGATGCCTCCAGATACGACATCTGGTTGCCCGCCTCCGTTGAAGCCTTGCGCCGGGCGGCGCTCGAGCGCGGTATCGCCGCCGAACACGCCGACAGCCTGCTAGCACTGTGGGATGTCGCCTCGGGTTGGGTCGACAGCTTCACGCCCGGACGCTGGACGATCGTGATCCGCGACCAGCCCGAACCGACATGGGACACATGGGGGCTGCTGGCCCACGAGTACTTCCATGTCGTGCAATCGCAACTGTCCGAGGGTTCTGCCGGCGCGTCCCTCTGGGTGACCGAGGGCACCGCCGAGTGGGCGGAGGATGTGTACCTCGTGGCGGCGGGCGACGAGCTGTGGCCGAACCTCCGATCACAGAACAGCAGCTTCGCGCGCGACTATCCGCTGCTCGAAGACCTCTCGTTCGGCAACAACGGCTGGTGGCCGTATCAATTCGGTTGGCTCGCCACCGACCAGATCATCGAGCAGGCCGGAGCGGACTCCTGGATCGAACTCTGGCGGCGTCTCGTCCCGAGCGGAACCGGGCCGCACCGGCGCTGGCAATCAACGCTGCGCTGGGAGGACATCTTTCACCAGGTGGCGGGCGTCGACCTCCCTGCGTTCAGCGATGCGTTCGCCGCTTGGGCGCGCGAACAAACTCAACAGGGATCGGGTAGCAACCCGGCAACACAGCGAATTCGCGGCCGCGTAACCGACGCCTCAGGCAATCCTGTTGCAGGGCTGCGCGTCACCGCGACGAGAACAGCGGGCGACCCGGCCGGAGATTTAACGAGGCTGGAAAGCGCCGGCTGGACTCGCGCAACGACGACCCCGAACGGGAGCTTCGAAATCGCAGCGGCCCACTCCAACAACTACCGCATCTCGCTCGACCTCGGCGATTGCACGCGCCACTACAGCAACGGCGAACTGATCAGCGATTGGTGGGAGACGCGCCCAATCAGAGTGAGCCAATCCGGTATCTCCGGCATCGATATCCAACTGCCGCCGGATGTGTGCGCCGGGCCGTACATTCGAGGCACAGCCCTCGGCCCAAACGCCGAACCGCTCGCCGGCATCCACGTCAGAGCCTCTGGCGCAACAGCCCGCGCGGATGACTACACCACGCCCGAAGGGTCGTTTGCAGTGTTGATCCCCGCATCGGGCGAGTACCGCCTGAGGCTCCACCTGGGCAATGGTTGCAATGCCTGGTACACCTCGGGACGCCCAACATCCGAACAGGACCGCGCGTCCGTGATCACCGTCGGCGGCGCCGACGTAGAGGGCATCACAATCGAGGTTCCGGTAGATATGTGCGTCTACCAAATCAAGGGCTCCATCACGCAGGCGGACGGCCTACCGCTCGCCGACACCAATATCTCCGCCTGCCTTAAGCAGGACCGCGATTGCGTCGCCCGGGCGCACAGCAAGACCGACAACGACGGCGCGTTCGCCATCACTGTCCCCACCGAAGGCGAATACCATCTCGAGTTCACCCTCGACGAATGCACGATCTACTTCCGCGGCGGCGGCCTGGCGGCGGCGGACAGCGAGCGCCTCACCGTGCGCGTCGAGGGGCGCGATGTCCGCTTCGGCCCGCGCCAGATCCCCGAAGGCATGTGTACCCACCAAATCAGGGGCCGCATCATCCAGCCCGACAGCCAACCGCTCACCCGGACCTACGTCACGGCCTGCCTCGAAGTCGACGGCGACTGCGTGTCCTGGTCAACCGACAACACCGGCGCTGACGGCGCGTTCGCCGTCACCGTCCCCGCCGACGGCGCATACCGCCTCCGCTTCAACCTCGGCAGCTGCGCGGTGTATTTCGGCCAGGGCCGCCTGACCACTAACAGCGACGATGCGCAGTTGATCCGCGTGGCGGGACAAAACGTCCAGCTCGCGCAACAACAACTGCCGGCCGACATCTGTGCCTACCAAATCACAGGCCGCATCGCACAGGCCAACGGTCAACCGCTCGCCGGCGCCCATGTCCTCGCCTGCCTTGAGCAGGGCGACGATTGCGCCGCCCAGGCGGGTACCCTGACCGACGGCGACGGCGCGTTCGCCATCACCGTCCCCGCCGAAGGCCGCTACGTCGTCGGTTTCGACCTCGAAGGCTGCATGATCTACTTCCGCGGCGACGGCCTCACGACGACATTCGGCGAGCGCTCCACCGTGCGCGTCGAAGGGCGCAGCATAAGCCTCACTCCGCGCCGAATCACCGCGGATCTGTGCGCGTATCGCATCTCCGGCCGGCTCGTCGATTCCAACGGCGCGCCGCTCGCGGATAAGCGGATCAACGTGCATTGGCTCGACGGATTGAGCGGTGCGTTGACCGACGCAAACGGGCGCTTCGAAATTCGCGTGCCGTCCGACGGCGCCTACGCCCTGAGCGTCGACCTCCGCGCCCAACCGCGTTGCTGGCACGAGCCGGCCGGCCGGTCCCTCGGCAGCCGAAACAACCCCATCCGCGTCAGCGGCGCCAACGTAACCGAAATCACCCTCCGCCTCCCCGCCACAATCGAAGAACTCTGCAACTAGCCCGCCGCCTACTCCGCCAGCCCGAAGGCCCGCAGATACAGCGCCCGCCCCGCGTGCGGCTCCACCCCCTCCCCCAGCCAGCCCTCGCCCACGCGGATCTCAAAGTGCAGATGCAGATCCGAGCCCGGCGCGGCGTAACTCTCCCGCTGCCCCGACTCCCCCACAAACCCAATCACCGCGCCCGCCTCTACCCGCACGCCCTCGAACATCTGCGCCGCGATCGCGCTCAGATGCGCATACCGCGTCACAATCCCGTCGCCGTGATCAATCCACACCTGGCGTCCCCGCAGCTCATCCAGAATCGCCTCGCCCTCAAAACCCGCCGCCTCGAAACGCGCCCAGTCGTCGGGCGTCACATCGACGTAGGCGCGGTCCGCGCGGATCACCGTACCCGCCTTGGCCGCCAGCACCGGCGTCGAGGCGTCGATCGCAACACAGGCCGCGCCGCTGTAGAAATCCAGCCCCTCGTGGATGCCGTTATTGCGGTAGGCCCGCAGCGCGGCTGGCAAGTGGCCGTCGAAAGCAGTCACGCACGCCCCGGCGATCGGCATCGTGAAACCGAGCAGCGGGTCCGACGGCTGCTCCTGCTCAATGATCTCCACCGTGCCGTAAGCGGATCGTTCCTGCTGCGCGGCGGGCGGGACGGCCTGCGGCTGCTGGGGCGTTGCCTGCCCAGCAGGCGGCGGCTGCGCCGCCGCCTGCGTTGCGGATGGTTGCTGAGCGGCCGTTGCGGGCGCTGCGGGCGCGTCGCCGCCGCCGTTGGCCTGAACCACCGCTACGACAACCGCAACAGCGAAGATCAGCACGGCCACCGCGACGTACAGCCAGGTCGGCCCGATCAACCAGCCGTCGCCGCCCCTTCCCGCGCGCAGCGGCGCGGGCGGGAGCTGCTGCTGCGATTCGCCCCAGGGTCCCTCAGGCCGGCGGATAGCCCTCAGCCTCCAGCGCTGCGTCGATCTGTTCGGCGCTCGCCGCGCCGTCGTCGAAGCGGACATCAACCCGTTTGGCTCCAATGTCCACCTCGACCCGCCTCACGCCGTCGAGCGCAGTCAGCGCGCTCTCGATGGCGCGGGCGCAGTGCTCGCAGCTGATATCGGGCGCGGTGCGCGTCAGTGTCGTCGTCATCGCAGTCCTCCCTTTGTTTGTCCTGTCTGCGTCCAGTCAGCCGCGCAGCCCCCGCAAAGACTGTAGAACGCCGCCGCTGTCGGTGGGGCGGCGCAGCGCAGCGCGCAGCGCCTCGGCGTGCGCGCGCGTTTCCGCGCGGTCGTCGAGCGGCGCGAGCTCGCCGCTCGCGCCGCGCCGCTCAAGCGCCAGCGAGATCAGCCGGTCGGCCAGCCGCGGGTTATTGGGCAGCACCGCGCCATGCAGGTAGGTGCCGAAGCAGTTGCCGGCCCGCGCGCCTTCGCCGCCGTCCCCGCCGTTGTTCCCGAAGCCCACGACCACCTCCGCGAGCCGCTCCTGCCCCGCGTTGAGGTAAGTGCGCCCGCCGTGATTCTCGAAGCCGACCAGCGTCTCGCCTTCCCAAAGCGCGGCGACATTACCCACGCAGCGCGTCACGTCGGGACCCGGGTGTACGGAGACCGCGTCAAAGACGCCGACACCCTCCATCACCTCCCCGTCGATCCCCCGATACGAGCGCCCGAACAGCTGGTAGCCGCCGCACACCGCCAGCGCCGCACCGCCGCTGTCGCGCCAGTCGCGCAGCTGTTGGCCGCGCCGCAGCAAATCCGCCTCCACGCGCCGCTGCTCGCGATCCTGCCCACCGCCCACCAGCACGATGTCGCACGACGCATCGTCCCACTCGTCGCCGATATCCACCTGCCGAACGGCGGCGCTAATACCGCGCGCCTCGCAGCGGCGCACGAGCGCCCGCGCATTGCCGCGGTCGCCGTAGAGGTTGAGCAAATCGGGGTAGAGCACATCCACCACGATCGGTCGTTCCCTGCTCATGCCGTCTCCCAGAGTCCCGTCGCGCCCGGCATTCGCCCCAGCAGGCCGCGCACCTCAATGAGCGCAGTGTACGTGGGCAGGATCACCAGCTCCGCATCCTGCGGCAGCGCATCGAGCGCCTGCTCGAGCGCCGCCCCGATCTCCGCCTGGAGCGGCTCGCGCGGCGGCGGAAAGCCCGCGTACTCCAGGCGCAGCGCCAGCTCATCGACCCGCTCTCCGGCCAGCGTCAGCGACGCGCAGTGCGCCGCCTGTGCCTCCCAGTCCGTGTCCCAAATCCACGACACATCAGTGCCGTCGGCGATGCCGTCGTTGAGGATCGCCAGCATGTGATGCCGCGCGCCGTCGCTCTGGAGCGTGCGCAGCGCCTGATTCATCCCCGCCGGATTCTTGCCCAGCAGGATGCGCACCCGCCGCCCGTCGACCCGCAGCGCCTCCTGTCGGCCGAACGCCGCCTCGTGTTCACCGAGCGCCGACGCGACCGTCTCCCCACCCACACCCAGCGCAGCGGCGGCAGCGGCGGCGGCCAGCGCGTTGTAGACGCTGTACAACCCCTCTGCCGGCAACTCCACCGGCAGCGCCTCACCGTCGGCAAAGTTCAGCGCAAAGCGCATCCCCTCGTCGCTCGCTGAGATGTCGGACGCGCTGATCTGCGGCGCGGGGCGCCGCGCGCCCGACGCGGTGTACCAGTGCCCCAGATGCGCATAGAAGCGGTGGTCGTAGCGGAAGTCGTCTCCGCTGACGGGATCCCAGAGCGCGTCGGCCAGCTCCGCCTCCGTCGCCGTGCCCGCCCGCGCGTCCTCAATCCCGAAGCGCGAGACCGACCCGGGCGCAGTGCGCTCCAGCGTGCTGATCAGCGGGTCGTCGATATTGAGCACGACGCGCGTCGCGGTATCCAGTTCTGCCAGCGCGCGGCTCCAGCGGCCCGCGATCGCGTCGATCTCGCCGTAGCGATCGAGCTGGTCGCGCATCAGGTTGGTGAAGAGGACGGCGGTCGGCTTGACCGCCTCGGCCACATCGTCGAACGCCGCCTCGTCCGTCTCAAACACGCCGACCAGCCCGCGCGGCAGCCGCCCGCTCGCCCCGCTCGCGTCGATCAACGAGGTCAGCACCCCGCGCATCAGGTTCGAGCCGGCCCGATTGTGCAGCACCCGCCGACCGTCGCGGGTCAGGATGCGCGACAGCATCGCGGAGGTCGTCGTCTTGCCGTTGGTGCCCGTGACCAGCACCGCCGCGTCCAATCCCGAAGCCAGATCGCGCGTCAGGCCGCGGTCGACGCGCTCGGCGACGAGCCCCGGCAGCGCCGTCCCGCCGCTGCCCAGCAGCCGCGTCGAGCGGCGCGTGAGCTTGCCCGCCCAGACGCCGGCCAGACGCCGCGGCGCGGCGGGCGTTCGTCGTCGACCTGCGGACCGGGAGCTCACAAAGCGCGCTGACCGGGCTGCGGCCTGTGCAGCGCCGCCGCGATCTGATCCAGCCCCACCACCCCCAGCAGCCGCCCGCCTTCCACCACCGGCAGCAGGAACGCGCGGTCGCTCTGCAGCCGCCGCAGCGCCTCGTTCGCGCGCGTCTCCGGCGTCACCGGCTGCACTGCATCGGCCGCGATCATCACATCGCGCATCCGCGCGTTGTGATACCGCTCCTCGTCGAGCATCAGAATCGCGGCGGCGGGGACGATCCCGATCGCGACATCATGCTCGCTCACGATGAACGCCGCGCGGTGATCCAACGCATCGCGCTGCGGCGCCAGCGTGCTGACCAGCAGCTCGGCCTCCACCGCGCTCGCCTGCGGCGGCTTCAGCATCAGCTCGCCGACCCGCAGCGCCGCCAGGTCCCGCTCCAGATCCGCCGCCTTCACTCCCTGCGAAGCCTGCGACAGCAGCAGGAAACCGACAAACGCCATCCACAGCGAGTTGAACGAGCCGCTAAAGAGGCCCACATCGACAAACAGCGCGATCACGCCGAAGGCGATCATCGCCGCTCCCAGCAACTGCCCGACCCGCGCCGCCCAGCGCGTCGAGCGGTGCTCCGAGCCGGTTATCCGCCAGAGCGCCGCGCGCAGCACCCGCCCGCCGTCGAGCGGGAAACCCGGCAGCATGTTGAAGATCGCCAGCGCGATGTTGATAAATCCGAGCCAGGCGACCAGCTCCATGATCGCCGATCCGCCCGAGCCCAGCGCCAGCCACAGTCCGATGAAGCCCAGCCCGATGATCAGACTCGTCAGCGGCCCCACAATCGCGATCAGGAACTCCTGCCCCGGCCGCTGCGAGTCCTCCTTGATCAGCGACACCCCGCCGAACAGGAAGAGCGTAATGCTCGCCACTTCCATCCCGTAGCGCCGCGCCGTCAGGCTGTGCGCCAGCTCATGCAGCAGCAGCGAGACGAAGAAGATCACCCCGCCGACCGCCGCGTAGCCCCAGCGCTCCCACTCCGGCAGCGCACTCGACATCTGCCCGCGCAGCAGGAAAATGATCAACGCGAACGCAAGGAAAAAGGACAGATCGAGCCGGATTGGGATGCCCAGCACCCGACCTGCCTGAACGCCGCCGCCGAAAAACTGACCGTTCCTCATAACCCCCAGCATATGTCGGAATCAGCGCCTGCGTCGGCGCGTCGCACAGCCAGCGCAGCCGGCAACTCCGCCACGCTCTCCAGTTGCAGATCGGCCGTCACCCCCTCCACCCGCTTCGCTCCCACCTGCACGACGGTCGCAAAGCCCGCCTCCTGCGCGCCCAGCACATCCGCCTCCGGCGTGTCGCCGACGAACGCCGCCTCCGACGCCGAAACGCCCAGCGCATCCAGCGCCGCCCGGAAGATCGCCTGCCCCGGCTTCCAGCTGCGCGCCTCGTCGGACCAAATCCAGTGGTCGATCAACGACCCCAGCGGCCGCTCGCGCAGCGTCGCCTCCACGTACGCCCCGGGTGCCAGCCCCGTGTTCGAGACGACCGCAGTGCGCAGCCCGGCGCGCCGCAGCGCCGCCACTGCACCCACCGCCCCAGCGATCAGGTCCGGCGGCTCCCACGACGCCGACTCGCAGATCGCGTGCTCGATCTCCGCCGCCAGCGCCGGGTTTTCCACCGTTTGTGGGCAACGCCGCAGCATCTCCAGGCGGAACGCATCGATCCGCTCTTCTCCGCTCAGGTCCACGTTGGTCTGGTGCGCCTCGACCAGCGCGTCGATCGCCGCCTGAATCGCCTTCGGCACAGCCTCCGCCGCGTCGGGTCCGGCGCCGGCCGCGCGGTAGGCGGCGGTTAACCGCCGCTCGCGCTCGCGCATGCGCCGCCTGCCGCCGCCGGGGGCATCGCGGATCAGCGTCTCCCAGAGATCAAAGCAGATCGCCCGCAGCGGCAGAGCTGGCCTCAGCCGTCCTTCTTGGCCGCTTCGCCCGCCGCTGCGGCTTCCGCCTCGTCGTCTCCGCCCTCGCCCTCACCGACGGGTGTGCGGGCCTCCTCGCGGAACTCGCGCAGCCCGGTACCGAGCGCCTTGCCCACGCCGGCCAGGCGGCCCGCGCCGAAGACAACCAGCACCACAACCACCACCACGATGGCCTCGACCGGACCAAAGCCGATCAGCGCTAGATCAAACATGCCCATCTCCTGCTGGCCGCCGGCGCTGAGCGCGAGCCCAATCTCCGCAGGGCCGCGCCTCGGACTTCCCGCCGCATCCGCGCGACAGGCCCGGTCAAGGCAGCCTGCCCTCAGTGTACCAGCCAGTCAACGCCGCCGCCGCATCGCCGCGTAAGCGCCGTGCGCGACGGCGCGGTCACAATCGGGGACGCTCATAGCCCGTGTACACGATGCGCCTCGGACCGATCCGCAGCACTGTGACAACCCGGCGGCCGGGGCCGCTCCGAAAGATGATGCGATCGCCCCCGGCTGTCACGCGATAGCGATTCGAGAATCCCTCAAGACCGAGCACATCCCCTCGCCACGGATCCTCTTCGAGCTGCCGGATCCGGGCGCGAACCCGTTGCTTGCGCGCGGGGCTGAGACGACAGAGCTGAGCGTGCGCCTCTTCGGACAGTGCCACACGGAAAGGCATGGGCGGACGCTACCGCCGGTCGTCGCTCGCCAGCCTGTCCAGCCCGCCGCCCAGCTCCGCGTCAAGCTCCCGCTCAACCTCATTCCACGGCACATAGCGGTTCACTGCTGCTGCGCGGACGCCGCACCAGATGTCGTAGGCGTCCTCTTCGGGCGTGCTCTCGCGATCAGGAGACACATGCGGCGCGGGCTCTTCGGGCTCTGCCCCCAAGCGGGCCTCAACGAGCGCGTCGATCCGCAACACTTCGGCGGCGAACACCTCCAGCGAAATCTCCCGGCACTGAACCGAGGCCAGCAACGAGTCGAGCTCCGCGACCAGATCGTCCGCGCTCTCACCGGGGGCAAGTGTGCCGATCTGCTCTGTCGTCATCGCCTTCAGCCCCCCAGACGCTCCACGAAAATGCGCATTACCCCGCCGCAGATCTTGTCCTCCCCGTCCGTCGGCTCCGTCAGGTCCACCGTCACGATCCGCGGATCGCCCTCCTCCAACGCTTCCATCGCCTCCTGCCAGACCTCTGCCTCCCCGCAGCCGCCGCCGATCGTCCCCACAAAGCTGCCGTCCTCACGCACCAGCATCTTCGCCCCCGTCTTGCGCGGCGTACTGCCCAGCGTCTGCGCCACCGTCGCCAGCGCGACCGGTTCCCCCGCCGCGCACGCCGCCGTCAGCGCCTCGTACACCTCATCGTTGGGCATCGCTCACTCCAATTCGTCGCTCTTCCAGTGTAGTTGTAGACGGGCCGGTCAGCGCGCCGCCAGCGCCCGACCCCGCTCCGACATCGGCAGTGCGCCGCCGCCGCGCCGCACCAGAATGATCTCCGCCAGCACTGCCACCGCGATCTCCTCCGGCGTCTCCGCGCCGATGTCCAGCCCAATCGGCGTAAATACCCGCGCCAGCGCCTCGCGATCCAGCCCCTCGTCCGCCAGATGCTCAAGCACCGTGCGCGTGCGCCGCTTCGAGCCGATCATCCCCACGTAGCCCGCCCCGCGCTCCGCCACCCGCCGCAGACTCAGCTCGTCCACCAGATGTCCGCGCGAGACCAGCACGATGTAGGTGTTCGCGTTGATCGGAAAGCGCTCCAGCTCTTCCCCGAAATCGCCGCAGATCACCCGGCAGGGATAGGGAAATCGCTCCGGGTTGGCGTAATCCTCGCGGTCGTCGAGGATCGCCACATCCATCCCCAGCAGCGCGCCCACCTCCCCCACCGCCCGCCCCACGTGCCCGCCCCCAACGACCAACAGCGTCGCCGCCGGCTCAACCACCTCGATCAACACCTCAACGATCGCCGCCGCCGCCTCAATCGCACGCCGCCCTTCCACAAGCTCCCCGCCGGGCGTGAACGCCAGCGTCGCCACGAGATGCTGCGGAATCGCCGCCCGCGCCCGCTCGGCCACCGCGTCCTCCAGCGCGCCGCCCCCAATCGCTCCCAGCGGCGGCCCTTCCTGCGGAACCAGCATCTTCGCGCCGACCGCCGCCGAACTGTCGGAGGCCGAAAGCACCGTACAGGCGGCGACCGCCGGCCCCTCGCGCGCCGCGCGCAGCAGCGCCATGGCCAGTTCGGCAGGTGCGACATCCGGCATGGCCGCAGAATACCCGCGCCTACACGTTGAACAGAATGTGCAGCACATCGCCGTCCTGCACCTCGTAGTCCTTGCCCTCCGTCCGCAGCAGCGCCCGCTTCTTCGCCTCCGCCTCCGAGCCGCACTCCAGCAGATCGTCCCAGCGCGTCACCTCTGCGCGGATAAAGCCGCGCTCCAGATCGGAGTGAATCCGCCCCGCCGCCCGCTGCGCCGTCGTGCCGCCCGCCACCGTCCACGCCCGACACTCATCCTCGCCCGCGGTGAAAAACACCCGCAGCCCCAGCAGCCGAAACGACTCCCTCAGCGCCGTCTCCACCGCGCCCGCCCCAACCCCCAACTCCGCGCGGTAGGCGTCCGCCTCTTCCGCCTCAAACGACCGCAACTCCTCCTCCAGCCGCGCGCTCAACGCGACCGACCCCTCCGGCGCGCCCACGCGCGCCGGCGCCGCCGACGCATCCACCGCGTCGTCCTCACCCAGATTGATCAGCGTCAGCAGCGGGCGCTCGGTCAGAAAGCGATAGTGCCGCAGCCCCGCCCGCTCCTCTTCCGTAAGCGGTGCGCCCAACGTCGTCCCGCCGTCCGACAGATGCGCCTGCAACCGACGCAGCACATCCACCTCGCGATCGATGGCCACCCGCTCCGCCGCCTTCAGGGACTTCGTCTCCTCCGCGATCCGCGTCAACCGCTTCTCGATCAGCGCCAGATCCGCAAAGGTCAGCTCCAGCTGCATCGCCTCGATATCGGCGGCCGGATCGATCCGCTCCGCCGGATGCGGCACCGCGTCGTTCCCAAACGCCCGCACCACATGCGCGAGCGCGTCCAGTTGCGAGAGCCGGTCAAGCAGCCGCGCGCTCGGCGGCTCGGCGCCCCCGCTCAGAGCGCCCGAAAAACCCGCGCCGGGAAAATCCACCACATCCAGCGTCGCCGGCGTCGTCTTGCGCGGCTGATGGAGCGCCGCCAGCCGCGACAGCCGCTCGTCCACCGCCGGCACCACCCCCTCGTGCGGATCCGCGTGCGCCGCAAAGCCCGTCGGACGCTCCGCGCCCGTCAGCGCGTTGAACAGCGTCGTCTTGCCCGAGCGCTCAAACCCGATCAGTCCGATGGAAGGCATGCTCCTATCGTCGCACGCCCGCGCCGCACGCTCACCTACGCAGACGCGCCTCAAGCTCCGCCGGTGAAAACTCCATCACCCCGAACCCCGGCCGATCCGGATCCGCCAGCGCCTCCGCCACCAGCAAAATCGAGTCCCGCACCGCCTGCCAGCCCACGCTCGCCGCCGCATCAGCCGCCGATGCCCAACGCCACGCGCAGTGCTCGTCCGAAATCGTCGGCTCCGCCCCGTCCGCCGCCAGCGCGACGAACGCCGGCACGAAATAGATCGTGTCGTTCTCCGGGTTGTAGAACGACTCAGGGCGATCGATCCGAAACCACCGCTCAATCGGCAGCGCCGTTTCCTCGTCCGACTCGCGCACCGCCGCCTGCCAGGCCGTCTCGCCCTCCTCGATGTGCCCGCCGACCGTCTGCCAGTCGCCCGCGAAGCGGTGACCGGGCGGGCGCTGGAGCAGCAGAAACTCCACTCCGCCCGAGCCATCGAAGCGCGCCGCACGCCGCACGCTGTAGACCGCCACAAACCGACTGCGCAGCCGCGGCACCTATTCCGCCCACTTCGGAATCGTCGCGTCGAACGAGTCGTAAAAGCTCACATACGGCTTCACATCCAGCAGCGGCGTCCCATTCACCACATCCAGACCTACCACGTGAACCACCTGCCCGCGCACCCGTTCCACCGGCACAATCGAGACCGCAATCGGATTCGGCCGATGCGCCGTCCGCGTCGCAAACACCCCCAACTCCGGCGTCCGATCGTCGCCGCTGGGATGCAGCCGCAGCAGACTCCGCCCCTCGTCCGTCACCTGATCCATCCAGCTGATCACGAACAAGTGCGAAAAACCTTCGATCCCCTCCAGCGCCGGCGCAAACTCCTCGCGGAAGACCAGCTCCGACTTCACCTGCGCCCAGACGCGGCCCGACGTGTCCTCGATCCCGTTGCGCACCACCCCGATCGGCTCCAGATCGCCCAGACGCTCCGGCAGCCGATGCAGCGCCGCCTCCCGCGCCTCGCGCGGATCGCTCAACCGCAGCCTTTCGCGCCAACCGACCACGAGCCCACCTCCGTAGCGCAGCGTATCCGCCGCCTGCGTAGTATCGTGGCAGAGAGCCGCGGCGGCGGCCCTCACTTCTCCGACGATCGCGCAGGCCCCATGGCAACCACATCCGCGGCTGAGCAGTACTCAGCCGAGAGCATCCAGGTGCTCGAAGGCATCGAGGCGGTCCGCCGCCGACCCGGCATGTACATCGGTTCCACCGGCCAGGCCGGCCTCCACCACCTCGTCTACGAAATCGTCGACAACGCCGTTGATGAGGCGATGGCCGGCCACGCCACCCGCATCGACGTGACGCTCCAGCCCGACGGCTGGGTTCGGGTCAACGACGACGGCCGCGGCATCCCCGTCGACACCCATGAGAAGACTGGCAAATCGGCCCTGGAAACGGTGCTCACCGTGCTGCACGCTGGCGGCAAATTCGGCGGCGGCGGCTACAAGGTCTCTGGCGGGCTGCACGGCGTCGGCGCCTCGGTCGTCAACGCGCTCGCCCGCGAACTCGAAGTGCAGGTGCGCCGCGGCTCCCGCGTCCACGAGCAGCGCTACGCCCGCGGCGTCGCCTGCGCGCCCATCGAGAGCCGCCGGCGGCGCGCAAGCGACCCCGACGGCGACGGCACCATGATGCGCTGGGCCGCCGACACCGACGTGATGGAGCCGGTCGACTACGACTTCAATGTCCTCGCCCGTCGCTTCCGCGAGATCGCCTACCTCAACAAGGGCCTCTGGATCCACTTCAAGGACGAGCGCGATCCGCGCAACGAGCAGGAGACCAACTTCTACTTCGAGGGCGGCATCCAGTCCTACGTCCGCTTCCTCAACCGCGATCACGACGTCCTCCAACCGCTCCCCTTCTATCTCGACCGCGAGATCGGCGGCGTCGCCGTTGAAGTCTCCCTCCAGTACAACACCGACTTCGCCGAGCATGTCTACGCCTTCGCCAACACCATCAACACCACCGAGGGCGGCGCGCACCTGACCGGCTTCCGCTCCGCCCTCACCAGCGCCCTCAACGACTTCGCGCGCCGCCAAAAACTGCTCAAAGACGCAGACCCCAACCTGACCGGCGAGGATGCCCGCGAAGGCCTCGCCGCCGTGATCAGCGTCAAACTCGCCGAGCCGCAGTTCGAAGGCCAGACCAAGACCAAGCTCGGCAACCCCGAGGTGAAGGGGCTGGTCCAGTCGGCGCTCGCCGAAGCGCTCGGCGAGTACCTCGACGGCAACAGCCGCGAGGGCAAGCGGGTAGTGGAGAAATGCCTTACGACGGCGCGCGCACGAGAGGCCGCGCGCCGCGCCCGCACACTCGTGCAGCGCAAAGGCGCGCTCGACGGCGCAACCCTGCCCGGCAAGCTCGCCGACTGCTCCTCCCGCGACCCCGGCGACTCCGAGCTCTTCATCGTCGAGGGCAACTCCGCCGGCGGCTCGGCCAAAGAGGGCCGCGACCGCCGCACCCAGGCCATCCTGCCGCTGCGCGGCAAGGTGCTCAACGTCGAACGCGCCCGACTCGACAAACTGCTCAGCCACGAGGCCTACCGCACCCTGATCACCGCCCTCGGCACCGGCATCGGCGAAGACTTCGACCTCTCCAAACTGCGCTACCACAAGGTCATCATCATGGCCGACGCCGACTCCGACGGCGCCCACATCCGCACCCTGCTGCTCACCTTCTTCTTCCGCCACATGCCCCAGCTGATCGAGCAGGGGCTTGCGGGCGAAGACGGCCACAAGCCCGGTTTCCTCTACATCGCCCAGCCGCCGCTCTACCGCGTCCAGGCCGGGCGGCAGCAGGCGCAATGGCTCTACGCCGACGCCGACCTCGAAGTCTTCCTCGAGCGCCAGCAGGAGGGCAACAAAAAGGTCTCCGTCCAACGCTTCAAGGGCCTCGGCGAGATGAACGCCGAGCAACTCTGGGAGACCACGATGGACCCGGCCCAGCGCACCCTGCTCAAAGTCCACATCAACGACCTGCACCACGCCGACAACCTGTTCATCCAGCTGATGGGCGACGATCCGAGCAAACGCCGCCACTTCATCGAGACCCACTCGCACCTCGCCAGCCTCGACGTGTGAACCAGGCCGACATCGCCTGCGCGTTCCCCCCCGCCCTGCGCCGACGCTGGCGCGGACGCCCCCGCCTCCTGCTGGAGGACGGCCCCGCGCTCCAACTGGCTCAACTGCTCCCCCTACAGCCCGACGACCGCCTGCTCGCTCTCGGCCGCGACGCCCCACTGCTGGCAGCCGAGCTCGCTGACGCCGCCGGCTTACTCCAGCCGCCACTGGCAGCCCTGAACCGCCGACCGCCTGACCCGGCCGCTGCCCGCTCGCTGGACATCGCCACCCTGCGCAGCCGCGCCGATCGGCTGCCGTTCGCCGACGAGTCAATCAGCGTGATCATCGCCCCGCACCTCCTGCGCAACTGGAGCGACGCCCGCCTCCTCCGCATCCTCGAGGAGGCCTGGCGCGTTCTGGCCCACAACGGCGTCTTCGTCCTCTGGGAGATCGCCCCCTCCCGCTCGCCGCTCGTCAACGCAGCCTGGCGCGCCTGGCTGGAAGCGACGCCCGTCGCAGAGCCGCAACTGCGCTCGTTCGCACAGCTCGGCCGCGCCGCCTACGACGCCGGCTTCGCTTGGGTGCAGACGCTCCCCCTGCGCCCCTTTCTCTGGCCGCCGGGCCCGCGTGTCTCGGTGTTGATGCGCAAGGAGCGCTACACCGCAGAGCCGTAGCCGCATCCACTGCCGTCCCCCAGCGCTGCCCACGTTCTGCATGCGAAATCACCCGCTGCCCCGCCCGTGCAGCGCGTCGCAGGAACGCCCAAGCGCAGCGGTCCACGCTGCGCACACCCCCGATCACGACGCCGATCAGATCCCTCTCATTCTCTCGCTGAGTAATTCCTCTTCGGAGGCGCAGAAGCACGCTCGTGGGCTGTGTGGACAACCGCCGCGGCCGCGTAGAATCGCTCCATGCTTGATGTGGTCGAGATCGAAGCCGTGGGCGGCGCGGGCGGGCGAGGTGCCGTCTCCTTCCGCCGTGAGAAGTACGTCCCTCGCGGTGGGCCCGACGGCGGTAGCGGCGGTCGCGGCGGCGACGTGATCGTCCAGGCCAACGCGCAACTCAACACCCTGCGCCGCTACCGCCGCCAGCGCATCTTTCGCGCTGAAGACGGTGCACCGGGCGGCACCAACAACCGCCGTGGGCGGGCGGGCGCATCGCTGGTGCTCCAGCTGCCCGTCGGCACCACCGTCAGCCGCGTTGGCAGTAGCGAGCCGGTTCAGATTGCCGACCTGCAAGAGCACGGCGAGAGCGTGCTGGCCGCCTGGGGTGGCGACGGCGGCTATGGCAACACTTGGTTCAAAAGCGCGACCAACCGTGCGCCGAGGGTCGCGCAGCGTGGCGGCGAGGGCGAACGCCTGCGCCTGCGCTTCGAGCTGCGCGTCCTCGCCGATATCGGCATCGTCGGCCTGCCTAACGCCGGCAAGTCGTCGCTCCTGCGCCTCCTGAGCAGCGCCCGCCCGCGTGTCGCCGCCTATCCGTTCACCACGCTCGAGCCGCACCTCGGCGTCGTCGAGACGGGCTGGGACGATGTGGTGATGGCCGATCTGCCTGGCCTGATCGAAGGTGCGGCGGACGGTGCCGGCCTCGGCCACGACTTCCTCCGCCACGCTAGCCGCACCCGCGTGCTTCTGCACCTGATCGACGCCTCGGCAGATGATCCGCTCGCCGCGCGGGACGCGATCAACCGCGAGCTGGCCGCCTACAGCCCGCAACTGGCCGCCACCCCCCAGATCGTCGCCTTCAACAAGTCCGACCTGCCCGAAGTACAGGCCCGCCGCGCCGCGCTGGAAACTGCCTGCGGCGACCAGACGACGCTCTTCTGCTCCGCCCTCAGCGGCGATGGCGCAGACGCCGTAGTTGCGGCCTGCGTGAGCCGCCTCCAGGAGCTCCGCGTGGTGGAGGCCGAGGCCCTGCCCCCGCCGCCCCTGACTTTGCGCCCCAGGCCGGACGGCCGCCGTTTCACCGTCGAACAGCTGCGCAACGGGGCCTTCCGCGTCCAGGGCAGCGGCGTTGAGCGATTCGTCGCAATGATGGACCTGGACGACGAGCAGGCGCTGGCCGAAACCTACCGCTGGCTCGAACGCCGCGGCGTGGCGGCGGCGCTGCAGCGGGCCGGCGCGCAGCCCGGCGACCGCGTCCAGATCGGACGCAGCAGCATAGTGTGGGAGTGGGAACGCTGAGTGCCGACCGTCTCTCCCTGCGTTTTGAGCCGCACGAGCGCGTCGGTGCGCTCGGCGGTACGTTCGATCCGATCCACCGTGCGCATCTTCACCTCGCCGACGCCGCAGCTGCGGCGCTGCAGCTCGACCGCATGCTGCTGATCCCCGCCGGCGACCCTTGGATGAAGCGGGGCCGCGGCGTGACCGACGCGCGCCGACGCTATGCGATGGTTGAAGCAGTCGTCCGCGAGCGCGGCGGCGGCCTTGAGGC
Organism: Dehalococcoidia bacterium; assembly: GCA_965243125.1. Classification (GTDB taxonomy): domain Bacteria; phylum Chloroflexota; class Dehalococcoidia; order Bin125; family Bin125; genus CATQGW01. The sequence continues at coordinate 569,854 of OZ251529.1, forward strand.
GCTCGACCTTGAACTGCGCCGCAGCGGCCCGACCTACACGATTGACACCCTCCGCGAGCTCCGCGCGGCCGGTGCCTCCCAGCTCTGGTGGGTGCTCGGCGGCGACGCGCTGCGGGGCCTGCCCCGCTGGCACAAGGCCGCCGAACTGCCCACTCTCGCCCGCATCGCCGTAGCCGCCCGCCCCGGCGCGCAACTCGAGCGGCACGAGCTCGACCGCTTGGTACCCGGCCTCGGCCGCTGGGTGGACTGGATCCCCATGCCCCCCCTGGACCTCAGCGCCAGCGACCTGCGCGCCCGCTTGGCGCGCGGCGAAGACGTGAGTAACGACATCCCCGCCGCTGCCCTCAGCTACATCCACCGCCACAACCTCTACGCCCCCTAACGCGCCGCGCGCTCGTCCCCTATGTAGAGGGCTCCCGGTCCGAATCCCCCCTACGCAGGGGGGCTGTCGCGGAGCGACTGGGGGGGTCGGCCGCCTCGGCCGGGGTGTCAGCCCGCAACCGCCCGCCAACCAGGCTCACGGACCAGACGGTCGTAAATCGCCGCCGCCGCGTCATACTTGTGCATCAGCGGCAGACGCTCCACCCCGCCGGCACCGTCCAGCAGCACAATCCGATTGGTGTCCACCGCAAAGCCGGCATCCGCCTCCGAAACATCGTTGGCGACGATGAACGCCAACCCCTTCTTCGCGATCTTCGCCTGCGCATTGGCGACCAGATCGCTCGTCTCCGCCGCGAAGCCCACTTTCAGCAGCGACCCCTCAACGCTCGCCACGACATCGGGATTCTCGACCAGCTCGAGCGTGCGCCCCGCCCCGTCCTCCGCCTTCTTGAGCTTCTCCTCCGCGGCCTCGGCTGGCCGGTAGTCGGCCACCGCCGCCGCCATGATCAGCGCGTCCGCGCCGGGCGCGGCCTTCACGATCTGCTCCTGCATCTCCACCGCCGTCTCGACCCGCCGCACGACCACGCCGAACAGCCCGGCCGGTGGAGGTTGCGTCGTCACCAGCGTCGCCACCGCGCCCCGGTCCCGCGCTGCCTCAGCCAGCGCGAAACCCATCTTTCCGCTCGAGCGGTTGCCCACGAAGCGCACCGGATCGATCGGCTCCCGCGTACCGCCGGCCGTCACGATCACATGCCGCCCCCGCATCGCCCCTTTGGCCCGGCCGATCGCCGAGCGCACCGCGCCGGCCAGCTCGGCCGGTTCGAGCAGCCGCCCCAACCCCCGCGCCCCGCTTGCCAGCCGTCCCTCCGCCGGACCCGCCACCAGCGCGCCGCGCGCCTTGAGCGTCTCCAGGTTGGCCTGCACCGCCGGCTGGCCGTACATCACGTGGTCCATCGCTGGCGCCACGACTAACGGCGCCGCGCAGGCCAGCGCCGTCAGCGTCACCGTGTTGTCGCCGATGCCCTGCGCCAGCTTCGCCAATGTCGTCGCCGAGGCTGGCGCGATGATCATCGCGTCCGCGCGACGCCCCATCGCCACATGCCGCTCGGCCGGAGCCGACGGATCCCATACATCGTCCGCAACTTCGCCCTGAACCAGACTGCGGAATGTCAGCGCCGGGATGAACCGCGCCGCCGACTCCGTGAGCGCCACATCGACGACCGCGCCCGCATCCTCCAGCCGTCGCGCCAACTCGACCGCTTTGTACGCCGAAATCGAGCCCGTCACGCCCAGCGCCACGCGGCGGCCCGCCAGCGGCCGCGGCGCGGGTGCGCCCGCGGACTCCGGCGCGCTCACGGCGTGCCTTCCGCGTTGAGGTAGTACAGCTCCCGCAGACCGTGCAGGATCAGATCCTCGTCGACGGTGTCCAGCACCGACGTCTCCCGCGCGATCCGCGACGCCCAACCACCAGTCGCAACGACCTGCGCCTCGCCCAACTCCGCTTTGAAGCGGGCGATAATCCCCTCTACCAGCCCTACGTAGCCGTAGAGAATGCCCGACTGCAGCGCCGTCTCCGTGCGTGTCCCGATCGCGCTGGGAGGGCGCTCCAGATCGATCCGCGCCAGCCGCGAGGCCTGGTCGAAGAGCGCGTCGGTCGAGATGCCGATCCCCGGGCTGATCGCCCCGCCGATGTAGACCCCGTGCTCGTTGATCGCATCGAACACCGTCGCCGTCCCGAAGTCCACCACAATCAACGGCGGCGGCGCATGCCGCGACATCGCCCCCACCGCGTCGGCGATCCGATCTGCCCCCAGCTCCTCCGCATGCTCAATCCCGATCCGCACCGGCTTGCGCATGTGACTGTTCACGAACAGCGGATCCACCTTCAGGAAGCGCCGCACCACATCGCGGAACACGCCGGACAGCGCCGGTACGACGCTGGAGACGATCGCTCCGTCGATCTGCTGCGTGTCGACGCCCTCGGCGCGCAGCAGCGAGAGCACAAGAATGCCGTACTCATCCGCCAGCCGGCCGTGATCCGTGGCCAAACGCCAGGTCGGGCCGAGCTTCCGGTCGGTGTAGATGCCGACTTGCAGCGTGGTGTTGCCGATGTCGATCGCCAGCAGCATGGCCCGCCCTTCCATACGGCGGCAGGCTACACGCGCGGCGGCGTTGTGTGGGCCGAAAGAGGCGGTTGAGGCTGCCGCAGCGCAGCGCACAAAGAGGCGTTGCCGGCAGTGTGGAAAACTTGTGGACCATGTGGATTCCTATCTGGTGGTGTGGGTAAGTTCGCTGCCGCGCGGGGCGGAGCTTGCCCGCCGCCCCGCGCGTTGGTACGTTCTGCCGTAGCCAGGCGAGCGGGCAGCGCGCCCGCTCGGCGAGGCGGCCGCCGGCAGGATGAATTCGACCTGCCGACGCTGACCGCAAATGACGCTGAGAGGGGGCGCGGGGATGGCGGCCAGCGCACAGGAACGGCAACCGGAACGGCGCCCACCTCAGATCACCAGCCACACCGAACTGTGGCGTCGCGCACTCGCTCAACTACAGACCGCGCTCCAGCCCAAAACCTACGAAGCCTGGTTCGCCCAGACCCGCGCCGCCGAGATGCGCGCCGGCAAGCTGGTCATCAGCGTCGACAATGTCTACAAGCGCGAAACCCTGCTCTCCAACTACTACCCGCTGATCTCGCGCGCCGTGGAAGAAGTCGCCGGCCGGCGAATCGCCGTGGAAGTGGTCGTCGACGCCGCCCCCGTGCCCGACGAGCCTCCCGAGGCGACGCTTGACGCGCGCGGGCAGAAACCGCCGCCGCCGGCCGAACCGGCGCGCGAGCAGCCCGCCGAAGGCTTCATGCGCCCCGCGCTCAAGGCTGGCTACACGATGGACAGCTTCGTCGTTGGGCCTTCCAACGAGCTCGCCCACGCCGCCGCATCCGCCGTGGCCGCCAACCCCGGCCACTCCCACAACCCGCTGTTCATCTACGCCGAATCAGGCTTCGGCAAGACCCACCTTCTACAGGCGATCGCCCACATCACCAGCCGCGAACACCGCACCCAGTACTTCTCGCTGCGCACCTACGTCGACGACTTCACCACCGCCGCGCGCTCCGGCAGCCGCGCCGCCTTCGCCGACTTCCGCGGCCGCTACGAGCAGGCCGATGTGCTGATCGTCGACGACATCCAGGACCTGAGCCGGATGGACCGCACCCAGGACCAATTCTTCGACCTGTTCAACCACCTGCACATGAACGACAAGCAGATCGTTCTGAGCAGCGACACCTCGCCCCGCCGGCTGGACCAACTACCCTCCCGGCTGGTCACCCGTTTCGAGTGGGGCCTCGTCGTTGAGATCAACAGGCCCGACCTCGAGCTGCGCCTCGCCATCCTGCGCCAAAAGTGCCGCGAACGCGGCGAGGTCGTGGAAGACGACATCCTGCGCCTCATCGCGCAGCGCGCCTCCCACAATGTCCGCGAACTCGAAGGCCTCCTCAACCAGGTCGGGCTGCACGCCCGAATCGCCGGCAGCCCGATCACGCTCGACCTCGCCCTGCGCGCCATGGAGGACTACAGCTTCGACGAGGCCAAGCGCGCCCCGCCCACCGTCGCCGAGATCATCAACGCCACCGGCGAAACCACCGGCGTCTCCGCCGAGGCCTTCACCACCAAGCGCAAGGACCAGCGCGCCGCACGCTCCCGTCACTTGGCCATGTTCCTCTCGCGCGAGCACACCGGCCTCTCCTACAAGGAAATCGGCGCCCACTTCGGCGGCCGCGACCACACCACCGTCCTCCACGGCTACCGCAAGATCCTCAAAGAGCTCGAAGGTGACCCACGCAAGGGCCTGCCGCCCAAGGCTGAGACCCAGCGCGCCATCTCCGACATCCGCTCCCACCTGCGCCTCTAGCCGCCGCTCCAACCCTCCCCCTCCGGAATCGCCCCCCTATGCAGGGGGGCTGTCCGCGCAAGCGGACTGGGGGGTCGGCCCGCCCCGCGCTTACAGATCCACCTGAATCTCGTCCTTCAGCGCCTTCTGACCCTCCGGCAGCGTGAAGAAATTGCAGAAGCACGTGCCCTCAAAATCCACCAGCCCGTTGATCACCGGTTCGCAGACGCAGATCGAGTCGTCGTTGTTCGCCGGCTGGCAGGGGCAGTAGAACTTGCCGAAGCGCAGCCGCATGTTGACGAAATCCTCGATCGTCTGATCCGCGTTCATCAGGATGTAGCCCCGCTCCTCGCAGAAGCGGTCCGCCAGCTCCGTCATCTCCGCGCGGTACTGGTCGCGCAGGCGCTGCTCCTCCTCCGGCGGCAGGTCGGTGATCTGCTCTTCGGTCGTCATGATCCGTTCCCTTCGGGTGCTGCGGCGCGGGTTTGCGCGAAGCGGACGAGCGAGCGCACCGGGATGCCCGTCGCGCCCTTGACGAAGACGCCCTTGGTCTTGCTCGCGTCGTCGGTGCCCGCCATATCCAAGTGCGCCCACGGCGTGTCACCGGCGAACTTGGCCAAGAACTTGGCGGCCGTGATCGCCCCCGCCAGCCGGCCGCCGGTGTTCTTCACATCGGCTACCTGACTGCGGATCTGCTCCTCGTATTCGCTGAACATCGGCAGCTGCCAGAACTTCTCACCCGCCGCCTTGCCCGCGTCGATCACCTCTCGTGCCAGCTCGTTGTCGTTGGCCATCACCCCCGTCGCCACATCGCCCAGCGCCACCGCGCAGGCCCCGGTCAGCGTCGCCACATCGATCAGCGGTGTCAGCCCCAGGTGGTTGGCGTATGAGAGCGCATCCGCCAGCACCAGCCGCCCCTCGGCGTCGGTGTTGATCACCTCAATCGTCGTCCCGTTCATCGCCGTCAGTAGATCGCCCGGCTTAATCGCCGCCCCGCCCGGCATGTTCTCCGTGCAGGGCGCGAGCGCAGTCACGTTGACCGGCAGCCCCAGACCCGCGATTGCCCCCATCGCTGCCACGACCGCCGCCGCCCCGCTCATATCCTGCTTCATCGCCTCCATGTTGGCCGCCGGCTTAATCGAGATGCCGCCGGTGTCGAACGTGATCCCCTTACCGCAGTAGCCCAACCCCGGCTCCTCCCCGCCGCCGCGGTGGCGCAGGATCAGGAACCGCGCGGGCTGGTGCGAGCCGGCCGCCACGCCCAGAAACGACCCCATCCCCAACTCGCGCGCCGCCGCCTCGTCGAGAATCTCGATCTCCACACCGTGCCCCCCCGCCCAGGCCTCCGCCCGCGCCGCCAACTCCGTCGGCGTCAGCACATTGCTCGGCTCGTTGGCCAGATCGCGCGCGAAGTTCGCCGCCCCCGCCAGCGCCCGCCCCTCCGTGACGCCCCGCGCGATCGCCTCCGGCTCGCTGCCGTAGAGCGTCGCTCTCTCCAGCGTGTTCGGCGTCTTCGTCGGCGTCTGGTGGCGGTCGAAGCGGTACAGCCCCAACTCCAGCCCCTCCGCAATCGCCGAACCCAGCTCCTCCCGCGTCCAACCGCAGCCCTCCCCATCAACCGCCACGCCGAGCGTGCCGCCACCGATCCCCCGCGCCCGCCGCGCCGCCCGCGCGACCGCATTCCGCACATCATCGAGCTCCGCCTTCTCCGGCTCGCCGATCCCCGCCAGCACAACCCGTCCGGCGGGCGCCCGCCCAAACGTGTGCAGCAGCACCGTCTCGCTGCGCCCGCCCTCCAGCTCGCCCGACGCCGCCAGCGGCGCAAGCCCGCCGTCGAGCGCCTCATTCAGCGCCTCCGCCGTGCCGCTGCTGATCAGATCGTCGCCCTTGGTGGTGAAGATGATCAGGTGGTCGAGCTCCGCTTCGAGCGCCGCCCCGCCGCTGGTTGCGATCTCCATGGTCCCCGTCTCGTTCCAGCGCGCCCCACGGGCGCGAAATACAAACCGTTACACGCGATGCTACAGCGCCCGCGGCGGATACCGTGCGCAAATGGCGTTCCGCGCGGCGCTGGGCAGTCGGTGGTCGGCGCTCCCTGGGGGCCTCCGCGAGTTCCTGCGCGAGCTGGCGATCGTCGCCGCCGCCGGCCTGCTCTATTTCCTCGTGCGCGGCGCAGTGCAGGACCGCGCCGAGGAAGCCTTCGCCCGCGCCCGCGCGCTGCTCGACCTCGAACAACGCCTCGGCATCGCCTGGGAAACCGCGATCCACAAAGCCGCGCTCAGCGCCGACTGGATCGTGGACCTCGCCAACATCGTCTACTTCTGGGGTCACATGCCCCTGCTGATCGCGCTCGCTCTCTGGCTCTGGTTCCGCCGCCGCGATGTCTGGCGCGGCTTGCGCGCCGCCCTCCTCGCCTCCGCCCTGCTCGGCATCGCCTGCTACGTCATCTGGCCCACCGCTCCCCCCCGCCTGATGCCCGAACTGGGCTACATCGACACCCTCGCGCTGCGTGCCGCCGCTTCCTACCAGGCCCAGGAAGTCGGCCCGTTCGTCAATCCCTACGCCGCGCTGCCCAGCCTGCACGTCGGCTGGGCGCTGCTGGCCGGCGCGGCCTGCGCCCGCGTCGCGCGCGGCGAGGCTGGCCCGCGCCGCATCCTCTGGCTGCTCTTTGCCCTCGCAATTCCCGCCTCGCAGACCTGGGCAGTCGTCGCCACCGCCAACCACTGGCTGCTCGACGCCGCAGCCGGCGCGGCCGTCGTCGCTCTGGCCGCGCTCATAAGCAGGCTTGGCCCTACGATCATCGCCACAGCCCCGCGTCCCAACTTCGCGCGCTGGTTCTGGAGAGACAACGATGCAGATCGTCACGACGCAATCCGTGCCGGGCCGCGAGATCGATGAGTCGATCGGCCTGGTCGTCGCCAACACCGTCCGCGCCCGCAACATCGGGCGCGACATCCTGGCCGGCCTCAAGGGCCTCGTCGGCGGCGAAATCACCGCCTACACCCAGCTGATGGTCGAAGCCCGCGAGCAGGCCGTCCAACAGCTCGAGGAAGAGGCCGTCAAAGTCGGCGCCGACGCCGTGGTCGGCGTCCGCCTGATGACCTCGAACATCGCCGACTACGTCGCCGAGGTCTACATCTACGGCACCGCCGTCAAACTCAAGTAGCCGCCAAGCCCCTTCGCGGTGAAGCTCAAGCGGTCGCCGAACCCCTTCGTTCCACTGCACATCCCCGGCGGCTGCGCCCACGCTGCGGGCCGCCCTCCGTCATACCCGCGTTTGCTACCCGTCATACCCGCGCTTGCCGCGGGTATCTCGCCGAGCGACCTCCCAACCCCGCGGCCCCTGGCGGAACCTACGTTGAGGCTCCTGCCTTCGCCGCGAATGCGCGGTCCACCTGCTCAGCCGGGATCCGCTCCTCGCCGGCCGACGCTAGGACCGCCCGCATGTCGTCCTCGTCCTCTTCCGGAGTCGACCCGAAGTCGTAGGGGAAGCCGTCCTCGGACAGCAGCGGCTTCCACACGCGTCCCTCGCTGTCGACCAGCACGTTCCGCCAGCGCGCCCACGACCAACGGAAGTCGGGATGGGCGCGAATGAAGTCGTCGATCAGCATCCCCTTACGACGCCGAACCTCCTCCTCGGCCGCAACGCGCGCGCCTTCAGTCCGGAAATCAATTTCAGTTGAGACCATGATGTCCCCTCCCACGACCCCAAGGGTAGCCGCCCCACCCTCAGTTCTGGTGCTGGAAAATCGGCAGCGGCGCCAGCGGCGCGTAAATCTCCACGCTCAGCTCGTAGACCTGTTCCGCCCAGCGCTCCCAGTCGCGTCGTGCCAGTTGCGCCTCCTGCGACGACAGCGCCGGCTGCACCGCTGACTCGTTCTCGAAGCGGTAGCCCATCAGGTGACTGCCCGCGATCGGATCGCGCCCGCGCACCCGGAATGCCGAGACGATGCCGGGGATCTCCAGCACGTGCGGCAGGTGCGTCTCGCGGTGCCAGGCCTCAAACTCGTCCAGCACGCCGGGATCCAGCCGCGCCCGGACGATCATGATCGGGTTGGTCTCCATGTCGCCCTCAACGTGTTGCGCTCGACACTCTCCAGTGTCCCACGTTGCGCGGGATTGTTCGAGTAGTGGACCCTTGTGATACAGTCGCAACGTTCGGACCGACGCCGATGAGCGGGCCAGGAGGGGCCCTCGGCGCGGCGAACCACCCGCAGAGACGCAGGGATGCTGAGCAGGGACGAAAAAGCCGCCATCGCGCGCCATCACGGTCGGCACGACAGCGACACCGGCTCGCCGGAAGTGCAGGTCGCCCAGCTGACCGAGCGAATCACCCGACTCACCGCCCATCTGCGGGAGCACAAGCACGACTACGCCACGCGGCGCGCCCTGATGAAGCTGGTCGGCCGACGCCGACGCCAGCTCTCCTACCTGAACCGCGAGGATGTGGGACGCTACCGCGCCCTGATCGCCGAGCTGGGGTTGCGACGCTAGAGCGGCGCGGGCGAGCCGGGCGCAAACCGACAGAGAGACAGCGACGATCCACCCTGGATGGATACGGGTTCCCGCGCAGGCGCGGGCGTCGCACACCGCAAACGCCGCCGCACAGACCGAGACGGCGAACCCTGAACACAGGCCGGAGGAGTAGGGAATGACATACGCAGTTGAGGCGGAGATCGCCGGACGCACACTCACGATCGAACAGGGCAAACTCGCCCACCAGGCCGGCGGCGCGGTCACCGTCCGCTACGGCGACACGATGCTGCTCGGCACCGCCACGGCCTCCAAGCCGCGACCGGGGATCGACTTCTTCCCCCTCTCCGTCGAATTCGAGGAGCGGCTCTACGCCGCCGGGCGCATCCCCGGCTCCTTCTTCCGCCGCGAGGGCCGCCCCACCACCGCCGCCGTCCTCTCCGCACGCCTCACCGACCGACCGATCCGTCCGCTCTTCCCCAAGGGCTACAACGACGACACTCAACTGATCATCACGATCTTCTCCGTCGATATGGAGAACCCGCCCGACACGCTCGGCACGATCGCTGCCAGCGCCGCCCTCTGCGTCTCCGACATCCCCTTCGACGGTCCTGTTGCCTCCGTCCGCATCGGCCACGTCGACGGCGAGCTGATCCTGCAGCCCACCTTCGCCCAGCTCGAAGAGAGCGACCTCAACCTCATCGTCGCCGGCACCCAGGACGCGATCACGATGGTTGAGGCCGAAGCCGGCGAGGTCCCCGAGTCGCTGCTCGTCGACGCCCTCGCGCTCGGCCAGGAAGCAATCGCGACCATCTGCGAGCTCCAGCAGCAGCTGGCCGATGAAGTCGGCGCCGCCAAGCGCGAGTTCACGCCCGCCGCGATCGCCCCCGACGCGCTGGCCTTCGTTGACCAGCGCGGGCGCGACGACCTCGAAGCCGCGTTCAGCGCCCGCGCCGACAAGGCCGAAACCGACGCCCGTCGCAAGGCCGTGCGCGCTGCCGTACTCGAAGCTGTCCCCGAAGGCGAAAACGCCGAAGCGTACGCCGACGCCTTCGGCGAGCTCGAAAAGCAGATCGTCCGCGCCAACATCCTCGAGCGCGGCGAGCGCCCCGACGGGCGCGGCCCCGCCGACCTGCGCGCCCTCAGCGCCGAAACCGACCTCGTGCCCCGCACCCACGGCTCCGGACTCTTCCAGCGCGGCGAAACCCAGGTGCTCTCCTTCACCACCCTCGCCGGCAGCGGCATGGCCCAGCGCCTCGACGACCTCAACCCCGAGGACAGCAAGCGCTTCATGCACCACTACAACTTCCCTCCCTTCTCCACCGGCGAAACCGGCCGCGTCGGCAACCCCAGCCGACGCGCGATCGGCCACGGCATGCTCGGCGAGCGCGCCATGCAGGCCATCCTCCCGCCCTTCGAGGACTTCCCCTACACCATCCGCATCGTCTCCGAGGTGCTCTCCTCCAACGGCAGCACCTCCATGGCCAGCGTCTGCGCCTCCGTCCTCTCGATGATGGACGCCGGCGTGCCGATCCGTACCCCCATCGCCGGTGTCGCCATGGGCCTGATCAAGGGCGATGACGATGTGGCCATCCTCACCGACATCGCCGGCATCGAGGATCACCTCGGCGACATGGACTTCAAAGTCGCCGGCAGCCGCGAAGGCGTCACCGCTCTCCAGATGGACATGAAGGTCAAGGGCATCGACCTCGAGATCCTCGAGCGCGCGCTTGACCAGGCCCACGACGCGCGACTCGAAATCATGGACGTGATGACCGACTGCATCGCCGAACCCCGCGAGGAAATGTCCCCCCACGCCCCGCGCATCCTGCGAATCGATGTCCCGCAGGAGAAAATCGGCCAGCTGATCGGCCCCGGCGGGCGCGCAATCCGCGCTCTCCAGGAGGAAACCGGCGCCGAAATCAATGTCGAAGACGACGGCGCGGTCTTCATCACCGCCGTCAACGCCGAATCCGGCAACGCCGCCTACCAGCGCATCGAAGCCCTCACCCGCGAGATCGAGCCCGGCCAGATTTACACCGGCAAGGTCGCCCGCATCCTGCCCTTCGGCGCGTTCGTCGAACTGGTCCCCGGCAAAGACGCGCTCGTGCATATCTCCGAGCTCGCCGACCACCACGTCGACCGCGTCGAAGACGTCGTCAACGTCGGCGACGAAGTCACCGTCGTGGTCATCGAAATCGACAACCTCGGCCGCGTCAACGCTTCCTGCAAGGCGCTGCTCGATGGCGTGGAGGATCGCGGCGAAGGCCGCCCCCCGCGCGAACGCACCCCCCGCGCCCGCGCGCCCCGCCGCGACGACGGAGACCGCGGTCCGCGCGAGCGCCGTCCCCGCCAGCGCGGCGGCGATGACGGCGACCGCTCCGACCGCAGCGGCCCCCGCACGCCGCGCGAACGCCGCCCGCGCCAGTTCAACCCCGACGACAGCGAACGCGCCGAGCGCGGACCCGCCCGCGAGCGACGCCCCCGCCCCCGCTTCCAGGACGCCGAGGAGGATCGCCCCCGCGCCGAGCTGATCAGCGACGATCAGCCGGAACCGCAAGACGAAGCCGCCCCCGACATCGAGGAACGCGCCGAAGAGCGGGCGGACAACGGCGCTGAAGACCGTACGGAGCGCGTCGAAAGCGCCGCCGCCGCGCCGATCATTCAGCCGCCCGACGGCGGCCAGCGCTCGCGGCGCCGCCGGCGCCGCCGCCGCAATACCGCCGGTGAGCAGAACGGCGGGCCGACCGCCGATGACGACCGGCCCGAGCAGCGCAAGGATGACGATCGCCCCGTCGCGCGCAGCGGACGCGCGCAGCGCGACGAGCCCGAAGAGCGCCAGCCCGACTCGCACATGGGCAACCGCCGCAGCGGGCGCGGCATCCTCTCCCGCGTCGGCATCCGCCGCGAAGAGCCCGGCGACGGTCCGCCCCCGCCCCCGCCCCCGCCGCGCTCCGACTTCGGAGCCCCCCGCGGCTAGCCGTCCCTGCTCCGGGTACGGCGCGCGCTCTGCGGACGGAGGCGCGGAATGACCACGCGAGTCGCAATGAGCGGCGCCGGCAACATGGGCCGCCAGATCATGGCCGCCATTGAGGCAACCGACGACTTGGAACTGGTCGGCGCGCTCGACGGCCTCGCCGCCGAGTCCGAAATCGAAATCAACGGACGCCCCGTCCCGCTCCGCAGCGGCCTCGCCGCACTCGCCGAATGGTCGCCCGATGTCGTCGTCGACTTCAGCCACGTCGACTGGACCACGCAACTGCTGCCAGCCGCCATCGCCGCCGGCGTACATCCCGTGATCGGCACCTCTGGCTTGCCCGACTCGCTAATCGCAGAGGCCGAGCGCGCCTGCGCCGAGCGCGAAGTTGGCGGCGTAGTCGCCGCCAACTTCGCGCTCGGCGCAGTCATGATGATGCACCTCGCCCGCGTCGCCGCCCCCTTCTTCGACTCCGTCGAAATCATCGAGCAGCACCACGACGGCAAAGTCGATTCCCCCTCCGGCACCGCCATCGCCACCGCCCAGGCGATGCGCGAAGCGCGCGACGCCGACTTTGCGCGCCGCGAATCCGAGCGCGAAACCATCCCTGGCGGACGCGGCGCGGAACTCGGCGGCGCCTCCCTCCACTCCGTCCGCCTCCCCGGGCTCGTCGCGCATCAAGTCACCATCTTCGGCGGCATCGGCGAAACCCTCACCCTCCGCCACGACTCGATGAGCCGCGAATCGTTCATCCCCCAAATCCTGCGCGCCGTCCGCGCCGCGCCCACGCTCGATCATCTCGTCGTCGGCCTCGATCGCTTGCTCGGCCTGCGCGAGTAACGCCTGCGCAAATCTGTGGCCCGCGCATCACGCCGCAGATCAACGCTTCCCTACGATGCGATCCAACGACGTAACGGCGACAAGGAGACGCAGATGGGCCGCGAACTGACGGTAGCGCTGGTGGGCGCGACGGGCGTGGTGGGCGCTGAATTCCTCAAGTGCATGGAAGCGCGCGACTTCCCCGTCGGTGAACTGCGCCTGCTGGCCACCAAGCGCTCCGCCGGCCGCCGACTCGAATTCCGCGGCCGACAGCTGACCGTCCGCGAAACCACCCACGACGCCTTCGACGGCGCCGACATCGCCTTCATCTCCGCCTCCACCGCCGCCTCAAAGGAACTCTGCCCCGCCGCCGCCGAGCGCGGCGCAATCGCCTTCGACGACTCCTCCGCCTTCCGCCAGCAGGAAGGCGTGCCGCTGGTCGTGCCCGAAGTCAACCCCGAAGACCTGCGCGAGCACTCGGGCATCATCGCCACCCCCAACTGCACGACCGTCCCGCTCGCGCTCACCCTCTCCCCCTTGATGCGCGAAGCCCACCTCACCCGCGTGATCGCCGACACCTACCAGGCGGTGACCGGCTCCGGCACCGCCGCGCTCCACGAGCTGCGCAGCCAGGTCGCCGCTCTGAGCGAGGGCAGCGAGCCGGAAATCGCCGAGTACCCCAAACAGATCGCCTTCAACGCCCTGCCCCAGGTCGATACCTTCCTCGACGACGGCTACACCAAAGAAGAGTGGAAAATGCAGGCCGAGAGCCGCAAAATCCTCCACCGCCCCGACCTCCCGCTCAGCGCCACCTGCGTGCGCATCCCCACCGAGGTCTCCCACGCAATCGCCGTACACGCCGACTTCGACGCCCCAGTCCCAGTCGAGCGCGCCCGCGAGCTGTGGACGCAGCAGGCGGGCGTATCCGTAGTGGACGACCGAACCCCCGGCGGCTGGCCCACCCCGCTCGACGGCGCGGGCATCGACGACGCACTCGTCGGCCGCGTCCGCACCGACGCCACCAATCCCAACGGCCTCGCCTTCTGGGTAGTCGCCGACAACCTCCGCAAAGGCGCAGCCCTCAACATGCTCCAAATGGTCGAGTGGATGCTCAACGACGGCTGCCTCTAACTCCGCCTCCCCTCCGGCCATTCCCGCCCCCCCTCCGTCATACCCGCGCTTGTCGCGGGTATCTCGACGAGACCAGCACCATCGTCGCGTCCTACCACCCTCCCGCCGTCCTCGCGCCCCACTCTTCCGCCACATCCGCGCCCCCCTCCGTCATACCCGCGCTTGCCGCGGGTATCTCGACGAGAACAGCGCCATCGTCGCCCCCGCCGCCCCCCAACGCCGCACCACACCCCGCCCAACCCGGCGAGCGCCAATGCTAGGCCGACTAATGTGAACAGGCCCCACCCCGCGCGGGAACCAATCGCCGCGCCGTAGCGTCTGGCATCTGTTGGGAGGGCATATCCAATGCGCCGCGCCGCCGCATTGTCAATCCTGTTCGCCGTCCTGCTCTGGCAAGCAGGCATGGCCGCCCGGGCCGACGCACCCGCGCAGCCGGAGCTCCGGCAAGCAGAACCCTGGCTCACTCTCGCCGCCCAGCCGCGCTTCACCTTGTGGCTAACCAGCTCCCGAGACCCCTGCACCGCCGGCACCCTTACCGAAATCTCCTGGAACATCAGTGGTGGCGCGCCGCCCTACACGCTGAGCATCCAAAGCGAATCAGCGAACCTAGCCGCCGACAACGTGCGGGTCAACTGCGGCGCGCTGACCGAGGCGGAGGCGGGCGATGCGGAGGCGGCGCTGACCGCCAAGACGGTCACGGCCGTCGTCACCGACTCCAGAGGGGTGCGGCGCGAGGCGGCGCTGGATGTCGCAAGGGCCAGGGCGCTGCCCGCGCCGACCGGTCTCAATGTTGCACCACAGGGAACCACAGCGTTCTTTTGGTGGGACGAGGTCGCCGGCGCCGGCTCTCAGTCGCCGCCGTTCTACCGCTACCGCGGCTCCTCCCCGCAACACCGCCGCTATCTGGTCCGCCATCAACCGACCGGGGCGGCCACCTGGAGCTACGAGCTCACCGACAATCCTGTCACGCTGGCTCTACCGGACGGCGAGCGGCTTGCGTCGGTCGCCGCCATCCGCCATCCCCTTGAAGCCGAGACGCCCGATGTCCTCGCCTGGAGCGCGCCGATCGACTACAAGAATGTGACGCGGCCCACCAATGTCGCGGTCACGGCGACGCACGACACGGTCACGGTCTCTTGGGACGTGCAGCGGCACGTGCCCGAGGGCCATGTCTCCCTGATCGGTCCGGACGGCCGCGTGTCGCGAGGTTTCGACTCGCCGCGCAACGCGTCGCGCGAGAGCGTCCGGTTCGCCAATCTCCCGCCGGCGACGAATTTCACTGTACGCCTGAAGATCGGCTGGTTCGAGTCCAACCTCGGTCTGATTACAGTACCGATCGCCACGGAGCCGGCTCCGTCGGGATATCGCCCGCTGCCTGTCGGCCCGCAACGCCTGCGGCTGACGGCGACCCACGAGTCGATCACAGCGACTTGGGAGCCGCCGCACCCCGATGCGGAACCGCTGTACTACGTCAACATATACGAAGAGCTGGCCGGGTGGACGGTCGCGCGGCGCGTGGTTCACGACGGAGCGACAACGTGGACCGAGTACGGGTCGTTCATCGCCATCAAGCTTGCGACGACGTATCGCGTCATCGTCCGTCACGGCGACATCCGCGGCGGCACGGTCGAGGCAACGATTACAACGTCATCACGGCGCGCCCCGCCCCAGCCGGAACTCCGGGAAGCAGAGCCGTGGCTTACCCTCCGCGAAGCCCCGCGCTACACCCTGTGGCTAACCAGCTCCCGAGACCCCTGCACCGCCGGCACCCTTACCGAAGTCTTCTGGAACATCAGCGGCGGCGCGCCGCCCTATCGCCTCACCATTGAGGGCGAAACGGTGGACGCAAACGCCGACAACATCCGCATCAACTGCGGCGCGTTGACCGAAACGGAGGCCGCGGATGCGGCGCTGGCCGCCAAGCGGATCACGGCCGTCGTCACCGACTCCAGAGGGGTGCGGCGCGAGGCCGCGCTGGATGTCGCAAGGGCGCGGGCACTGCCGGCGCCGTCTCCGCAGGGCACATCGGTGCAGCGGACAAGTATGGCGACGAATTGGAGCACGATCGGCGGCGCGCACCACGGGGCCGGCATCGGCTGGTGGCTGATGCGCTGGCGGCCCGCGGCCGACTCCAACGCGAACTGGAACTACACATTGATAGAACAGCCGCGCGTCGGCGACATCGTGATCGGCGGTTTCGGCGGTCTCCGCGAAGGATCGTCGTACGCCTACGCCGTCGCGGCGCTGCGCGACCCAATCGAGCAGGCGACGCCCGATGCACTGGTCTGGAGCGGCGAGTTCGAGGGGACGACCAGCACGACCCCGACAGGCGTCCGGGCCACCAGCACGCACGACACGATCACCGTGACCTGGGATGAGCAACCGTCGGTCAATTACGTCTACGTGAACATCATTCGCGCTGATGGAGTTGGCCGCCCCGGGGGCGCGACTATGAGGCGCCGGGATGCGACTCTGACGGACCGGGTGACGCTGATCGACCTCGAACCGGAAACCGAGTACAACATCACCGTGTCCGTCGACGGCGATGTCGAAGCGCGGCTCAGTACGTCGATCAAGACCGCCACCGCTGCCGCGCCCGCCGGCTGGCAAGCGCCGCCGCGCGGAGCGCAGAATCTCCAGGTCAGCGTTACCCACGACACGATCACCGTCACTTGGGACGCGCCCGTCCCGAACACACGCGACCGCTGGATCGTCTACATCGGCCATCCGAGCTGGAGTATGTCGTACGCTCGCTGGGTCAGCGCTCCGTTGACGGTTACACTCGGCCCCTTTACCCCCGAAACCACCTATTCGGTTAAGGTGGCGCATCTCGACCACCATGGAACGGATGTGACCACGACGATCACGACCGCGGCAGCGCCCAGCCATGCAGGGGTGCTGCCGGCGCCGCTCGAGTCCGCCCCCTAGCCGCCGGCTTCATTGCTGCCTCCAACGCCGTCCACGACGTAAATGCAGCCCAAATTTGCCGCTACCCCGCCGCCTGCTTAGGGTATCCCGGAGCGGAGGTGAAGACGATGCGTGCATTTCCAGGTCTGGCGGTCGCGGCCGCCGCGCTGCTGCTTGCGGCGCTCATTGGCTCGCTCGGCATCGGGCAGACCGCCGCGCAATCAGGCCCCGGCGAAGAGCAAATCAGCGTCCGCATCGTCGCCCGCAACGCCGACAACGACCGCGTCGAACTCGGCCTGATCGAGGACGGCCGAAGCGCCGACGGCGCGATCCTGCCGAGCGCCCGCTTCCTCAGCTGGGCGATCATCGACGCGGCCGACGTCACCGACTGGCGCTACAGCTCAGCCGTCGAAATCGGCGGCGGCGAGCGCGGCGCAACGGTGCGCATCGCCGCCCGCGGCCTGCGCGGCGACCGCATCGAGCTCGCCCTCCAGCGGCGCGGTGCCGACGGCGAATGGAGCGACCTGCCCGCGCCGCAGTCGCGCTTCTTCACCCGCGCCACCACCCACACCCGCTGGCTGCGCAGCTCGCCCATCCAGGTCGCGCCCCTGCAAGCCGACCCGCCGCTCGCCGGCCAGTCCCCGGGCCCGGTGGCCGTTGTCACCGAGCAAGCGCCCGCCATTGACGCCCTCAACTGCGAACCCGCCTCCCCCGCCGTCGGCGAAACCATCACCTGTTCCGCCGACCTGGGCGGCGGCGAGCCCGACTCCTGGGCCTGGAGCGGCGGCGATCCCGCCGAAGGCGAGGAGGCGAGCTTCACGACGTCGTTCGACTCCGTCGGCGACCAGACCATCTCGCTCACCGTCGCCAACACCCTCGGCGACGCCTCCGCCTCCACCACCTTCACCGTCCAGGAAGCTCCGGCGGATGAGGAGCTGCAAGCGCCCGTCATCGACGCCGTCAGCTGCAAGCCCACCGCGCCCGTCGTTGACGAGACCGTCGCCTGTTCCGCCAGCCTGAGCGGCGGCGCGCCGGCTTCCTGGGCCTGGCAGACCGCCAACGGCAGCGGCGCCGAGGCCGACCACTCCACCAGCTTCAGCAAGGCCGGCGACTACGCCGTCTCGCTCACCGTGACCAACGCCGCCGGCAGCGCCGACGCCTCGATCACGCTCACCGTTTTCGACGAGCTGCAACCTCCGACAATTGACGGCATCGACTGCGCCCCCTCCTCCCCGGTGGTTGGCGAAGACGTAACTTGCACCGCCACGCTCAGCGGCGGCGCGCCGGCTTCCTGGGCCTGGAGCGACGGGAGCGACAACGGCGACGGCGACAGCTACACGACCAGTTTCAGCGAACCGGGCGACTACACCGTCTCGCTCACCGTTGCCAACGACGCCGGCGACGCGACGCAATCAACCACCGTCGCTGTTCAAGAGCCTCCCCCGCCGCCACCGACCATCGACAGCCTCAGCTGCTCCGCCCAACTCGACGGCGTGGTCCGCTGCTCCGCCGTGGTCGGCAACGACGGCTCGCCCGTCTCCTACGCCTGGAGCGGCGGCGGTAACCCGGCCACTGGCTCCAACGCCGAATTCGTTACCTCGTTCGACTCCGTCGGCGACCGCACCATCTCGCTCACCGTCTCGAACGACGGCGGCAGCACTTCCGACTCGACCACTGTCGCCGTCACGCAGGCTATCCAGCCCCCCGCCCTCAACGGCATCAACTGCTCCCCCGAATCGCCCAACGTCAACGACACCATCACCTGCACCGCCGACCTGAGCGGCGGCCAGCCGGACTTCTACATCTGGCGCGGTGGCGGAGATCCGCCCGGCGGATCTGACGCGAGCTTCACCACCACCTTCACCTCTGCCGGCGACCGCACCATCTCGCTCGCCGTCTCCAACATCGTCGGCGACGACTCCGACTCAACCGATGTCAGCGTCAAGGGCCCCATGCGCGAGCCGGTCCTCGACGGCATCTCCTGCTTGCCCAACCCTCCCACCGTCGGCCAGACCGTCACCTGCTCCGCCATCCTGGGCGGCGGCCCGCCCGACACCTACACTTGGGGTACCTGGGGCGACGGCGACCCCGCCGCCGGCAGCGACGCAACCTTCACCACCACATTCGCCTCCGCCGGCAACCGGACCGTCACGCTCCAGGTCGCCAACGAGCACGGCAGCAGCATCACGCACACATTCACCTTCGTGGTCCTGGAGTCGCTGCAAGCGCCGGTCGTCGACAGCGTCAGCTGCGAACCCGTCTCCCCCACCGTCGGCCAGACCGTCACCTGCACCGGCATCGTCAGCGGCGGCGAGCCCTCAACCTACGCTTGGACCGCGGTTGGCGGCGACCCCACCTCCGTCCCCAGCGGCGAGACCTACACCACATCGTTCAGCGAGCCGGGCAGCAAGACCATCACCTTCACCGTGATGAACGACACCGGCACCCACTCAAAATCGACCACCGTCAATGTCGTCAATGTCCAGCCCCTTCAGCTCGCGCCGGACCTCGAGAGCATCAGCTGCGAACCCACCCCCGCCGCCACTGGCCAGCCCGTCACCTGCTCCGCCAACCTGAGCGGCGGCCAGCCCGACTCCTACAGCTGGGCTACGCATCTTGCATACTTTCCTTTTGATGGCAGCGGCGGCCAGCCCGCCTCCGGCAGCGACGCAACCTTCACCACCACATTCGCCTTCCCTGGTATCCGGACCGTCACGCTCCAGGTCGCCAACGACTACGGCAGCAGCCTCACGCTCGCATTCAACTTCAACGTGGGCACAGAGCCGCCGCAAGCGCCGGTCATTGACGGCATCAGCTGCGAACCCGCCTCCCCCGCCGCCGGCGACACCATCACCTGCTCCGCCAACCTGAGCGGCGGCCCGACCGCAGCCTACACTTGGTGGGCCGACGGCGGCGACCCCGGTTACACTTACGGCAGGAGCGCAACCTTCACCACCACATTCGCCGCCGCCGGCAACCGGACCATCAAGCTCCAGGTCGGCAACGAACACGGCAGCGCCACCGACACACTCCCCATCAACATCGCTGGTTAGTGCCCGCTGCAAAACCCGACCACCGCCAACATCCAGCCGCCCGCACCAGCCGAATAGGGCGCAGGCAGCAGTCCAGCGTCAATCGTCGCTGGGGCGCGGGTAGTTGTCGTAGATCACCTCGCGCGGCCCGAAGTCCTCAACCTCATACGCGCCGGGTCCGGGCAGCGGACGCAGGATCACGCGCCATCCACCGACTCTCAACGAGTACAGCTCTCCCACACCCTGCATGAGCTTCACATCCGCCCTCCAGCGACCGTCAATGTGTTTCGTCGCTGCGTTCAACTCGCGCTTGATCGAAGGATGCGCATGCCGCAGTCGCGCGCGCACCGCCGGCGGCCAGCTCACACGACGACGCATCAGGAGCGCTACTCGCTCAACGGCTCCAGGCCGTTTGCCTCTTCGTACGCGCGGATCTCCTCCTCGAACTCCGCCCAAAATTCGTCGTTCGAGAGGTAGGGGCCATCGCGACGCCGATTTACGGCCATGATCCGCACCGCGCACCAGAGCTCGTGGGCGTCCTCTTCCGGCGAGCCGTCGTCGATGTAGCCGGGCGGCTTCTGCACGTTGCCGCTGCCGAGCCGCTCGGTCGGCTCCGGCTTGCCCAGGCGACGGCAAACCTCAGCGTAGATCTCATGCAGCTCCGCGTAGAAACGATCGAGCGGCGGACGCTTGCGGCGCGTCCTGGCCAGCAGCTCATCGAGCGCCTCAACCAGATCCGTCGCCGCCTCGCCCTCAGCCAGCACCTGTGTCGTATCCGTCGTCATCGCCGCGCCCTCCCCTACGCCGCCCAGACTACCGAATCCCCGCGCGAAACCTTGTAGCCTTGCCTGCGGGAGACTCGAACGACGGAAGGCCCAGATCATGACCAACACCTCGCCCAGAGCGGCCAGAGCGGACTGGGGACGCCTCTACACCGCGATGGTCACGCCCATGCGCGAAGACGGCGCAATCGATGTGGAACAGGCCCAGGCGCTCGCCGTCGCCCTGATCGAGAACGGCTCCGACGGCGTCGTCGTCGCCGGCACCACCGGCGAATCGCCCACCCTCACCCACGAAGAGGAGCGCGTGCTCTTCCGCGAACTGCTCCCCGTCGTGCATGATCTCGACGCCACCCTGATCGCGGGGACGGGCTCCAACAGCACCGCGACCGCCGTGGAAGCGTCCGAGCGCGCCGCCGAAACCGGCGTCGACGGCCTGCTCCAGGTCGTGCCCTACTACAACAAGCCCTCGCAGGAAGGCCTCTATCAGCACTTCCGCGCCGTCGCCGATGCGGTCGAAACGCCGATCATGCTCTACAACGTGCCCGGCCGCACCGGCGCCAACATGACCGCCGCCACCCAGGTCCGGCTGGCCGAAGACTGCCCCAACATCGCCGGCGTCAAGGAGGCCAGCGGCGACCTCGAGCAGATCGCCGAGATCATCCGCTCCGCCCCGCCCGAATTCCGCGTCTGGAGCGGCAACGACGGCGACAACCTCGCCATCCTCTCAATGGGCGGCTACGGCGCAGTCTCCGTCCTTTCCCACCTCGTCGGCAATCAGATCCAGGCGATGTACGACGCCTGGGAAGCGGGCGACAGCGCGAAAGCGGGCGAAATCCAGGTCCGACTCGCCCCGCTCGTCAAAGCCATGTTCCTCGTCGGCAACCCCGTCCCGGTCAAGTGGGCGCTCAACGAGGTCGGCTTCCGCGTCGGCCCGCCCCGCCCCCCGCTGGTCGAGCCGGACAACGCGATCCAAGAGCAGATCCGCGCCGTGCTCGCCAACACCGAGCTCGACCCGATCGCCGCCGACTGAGCCCGCAGTGCCCACCCCCGACGCCGAGGCCTACGGCTACGCGCTGCTGCTCACCCGCCGCCAACTCACCCAGGCGCTGGCAGGCGCGCCGGAAGCGATGCTCGATCGCCCCGCGCCGGATGCCGACGGCGAGCCGGCGACGCTCCGCGCCTGCGCCGAGCGCTCCTGCCAGCGCGAGCGCTGGTGGCTCTGGCCACGCGAACTGCCCCCGCCCCGACTCCCGCCGCCCGAAAACCTCTCCGACACGCTCTACGCGCTCGTCCGCCACCGCACCCCAACCGAAGAGGTGCTGATGTCCGCCACCGCCGCCGACCTCTCCGCCGCTTGGTACACCGCCGATCGACAGGCCGTGACGCCCAGGCGAATCAGCCTCGCCGACTCGCTGCGCGCGCTGGCCGAGGAGGAGCTGGAAATCGGCGCAACGGCGCTCGACCTCCGTGCCGCGCTCGATCCGCACTGGAGCGAGCCGCCCGATCTGCGCGAGCGCGCCACCGCCGCAGTCGCCCGCCTCACCGAGGCCGACGCGCCCGTCCAATAGCCTGCAAGCACCGCCCCGAGCGCCGCCAGCAGAACAGGCCGCCCCATGAGCTGGGAACCCGAAATCGAAGAACTGCAACGCCGCCGCGAGCTGGCCAAAGCCCGCGGCGGCCCCGAAGGCGTCGAACGCCAGCGACGCCGCGGCAAGCTGCTCGTCAACGAGCGCATCGACGGCCTCGCCGACCCCGGCAGCTTCCGCGAGTTCTGGAGCCTCGCCGGCCACGCCGCCTACGACGAACGCGGCGAGCTCGCCGTGTTCACCCCCAAAGGCTCAATGGAAGGTTTCTGCAAAGTCGACGGGCGCAAAATCGTCGTCAGCGCCGGCGACTTCACCGTGCGCGGCGGCTCCGGCACCGGCTCCCACGACGGCCTCGGCCGCGAGCTCGCCTCCAACCAGCGCGCCCTCGAATGGCGCCTGCCCTACGTTCGCCTGCTCGATGCCGCCGGCGGCAGCGTCCGCGGCTTCGAGGAAATCGGCCGCACCTACCTGCCCGACGGCAACCAGTGGTCCACCCTCGACATGGACCTCCTCCGCTCCTCGCCCGTCGTCTCCGCCGTCATGGGCTCCGTCGCCGGACTCCCCGCCGTCAACGCCTGCATGGCCCACTTCACCCTGATGGTCAAAGGCATCAGCCAGCTCTTCCCCGGCGGCCCGCCCGTCGTCCGCGCCGCGCTCGGCTACGACATCAGCAAGGAAGACCTCGGCGACGAGCGCGTCCATGTCTACCAGAGCGGCTCCGTCGACAACCTCGCCGAAACCGAGGAAGACGCCTTCCGCCAAATCCGCCAATGGCTCTCCTACCTACCTGCCAACGTCTGGGAACTCCCGCCGCGCATCGAGCCGACCGACGACCCCAACCGTCGCGACGAGCGCTTGCGCCGCCTCGTCCCCCGCGACCGACGCCGTGCCTACGACGGACACAAGGCGATCAACTCGGTCGTCGACCAGGGCTCGTTCTTCGAAATCGCCCCCTTCTACGGACGCGCCCGCATCACCGGACTGGCCCGTATCAACGGCTACGCCGTCGGCGTGATGGCCAACAACCCCATCCACGCCGGCGGTTCAACCGACGTCGCCGGTGGCGAAAAGGTAATCCGCCTGATCCAGCTCTGCGACACCTTCCACCTGCCGCTGATCTCCTTCGCCGACGAGCCCGGCTTCATGGTCGGCCTCGAATCCGAAAAGCAGGGCATCGAGCGCGCCGGCGCGCGGCTCGTGATCGCCACCTGCGAAAGCCGCATGCCCTGGCTGACCATCGTCATGGGCCGCGTCTTCGGTGTCGCCGGCCAGTGCCAGCACCGCCCCACCGGCATGTTCCAGCGCTACGCCTGGCCTTCCGCCCGCTGGGGCTCGATGCACATCGAGGGCGGCGCATCAGCCGCCTACCGCCGCGAGATCGACACCGCGGCAGATCCGGAAGCCAAGCGCGCCGAAATCGAAGATCGCCTGCGCCGCCTCGCCTCCCCCTTCCGCACCGCCGAAGCCACCGGCCAGGACATCATCGACCCCGCCGACACCCGCCGCGTCGCTGTCGAATTCGTCGAAGATGCCCAACCCATCCTCGCAACCCAACTCGGCCCCAGCCCCAACCCCTACCACCCCTAACCCCCGCCCCCACCCGCACCTCCCGCCCTACCCACACGCCCTCTCCGCCCTACCCACGCCCCTTTCCGCCACACCCGCCCCCCTTCCGTCATACCGCGCCCCCCTTTCCCGTCATACCCGCGCTTGCCGCGGGTATCTCGCCTTCAACAGCACCACCGTTGCATCCCACCACCCAACCTGTCGCACCTGCCTCACCTCCTGCCCCCCATCGGCGTACCGTTGACCACACAAGCGATCAACAAACAACGGAGGCGCGGCAATGCAAACCCTCCCAATCACCCTCATCGCCGCCCTGATCGCCATCCTCGCAACCGCCTGCGCCGACGACCTCCCCAGCGCACCGCCCCAACCCGCGTTCGCCGAACTCTCCGAACTCGACCAGGCCGCCGCCAAACTGGAAGAGTGGCTCGCCCACCTCCGCTCCGTCCGCCTCGAGATCAGCGCCACCACCAACATCAACGCCGAGCGCGAAGACAACATGGCGCGAGTCTCCGCCACCGCCCTAATCACCGCCGACCGGTTCTACTTCTCCACCTGGGTCCGCAACCGCCAAATGCCCGATCCGCCCGGCCTGCACTTCGAGACATTGGTCGCAAGCGATGTCGCGTACTCCCGCCGCTACGACATCGACGGCTGGCTGCGCAGTCCCCTCACCGACCTGGACCGCCGCATCCTCGGAGTCGTCGCCCCAGGCGAGATATCCGCCGCCGACTGGTCCGAGCTGGAGAGCGCGAGTATCGCCCGCATCGACCAGGACGGCCGCCCTGTCTGGCTGGTCGAGTACACCGCCGACCGCGCGGATCTGGCGCGCTTCCCCGACCTCGTACCCGCCCTCACGACCGGCGCGATCGGCGCCTCAACCGCCGCCGCCATCTCCGATCCGCTCTCCGCAGCCGTGCGGCTCTGGATCGATCGCGAGAACGGCGCGCTGCTGCGCGCCGAAATCACCCAGCGCCTCAACACCAGCGGCAGCGGCCAGGACTTCGCAATCGCCTCCACCATCGAACTCGCCGCCTGGAACTCTCCGCTCGACATCCCCGTCCCCGAGCCGGCGCTAAACGAAGCCGAGTACCGCGCGCTGCTCGAGTCCAGCCGCTCGACCGGCGCGCCAAACGCCAACACCGCCCAAATCCTCTACCGCACCCGCAACGAGTGGTTCACCGACGGCCGCGAAACCGTCGCCCGCCAACGAGCCGTCATCACTCTGAACGACGCCGAACGCCAAGTCGCCAACGACAAGACGGTCACCGCCGCCGACCAGGCGCTGCCGCTTGTCGTGCTTGAGCTGTATTCGTCCAACTCTGGCTACAGCTGGCGCGGCAGCTCGGGCAGCTCCAACACCAACAGGCGCACCACGCTGGGCCTGAGCTTGAGCCGTGAGGCGGTCGACACCCACCAGGACCTCCTGGTCACCGCCCTGCAAACGCATCTCGACGACCTGCTCGAAGCGCCGCCGACCATCGGGCGCGTCCTCTACTTCGATCTCAGCGCCTGCTTCGATCCCGACACCGGCGAGCTGATCGAGGGCGAAATCGCCGCCGCCGCACTCACCTCAGCCGGCCAACTCGAACTCCAAAGCGCCATCAAAGTCGGCCCCGCCTCTCCCTACGCCAGCTGTCACGACCTGGGCTGACAACTTGGGCTGACAACCGCCGCGATACGCTCCCAACGCCGCCCGAATTGGGCTGAACCAGGGAGCGCAATGCGGCTACTCATTCCCGCCCTCGCGCCGCTTTTGGCTCTACTGCTCGCAGTCGCCGCCGCCTGCGCCGACAATCCATCCGACGCGCCGCCGCCCGCCGCCGAGCCCAACAGCCCCGAAGCCGTCGCCCAACTCGTCCGCGATTGGGCCGCCGAGGTCCGCTCCCTCGAATTGGAAATCGACGTTGAGGTGCGCCTCTTCGGCGCGCCGGCCCGCTTCGCCATGACCGTCGCCGCAGAGGGCGGCGACTCCCACGCCATCCTCTCAACGCCCGACGCAACGCAGGCCGAAGGCGGCCGAACCCAACTCGAAGTCCTCACCCGCGGCGGCCGCACATTCACCCTCGAAGCGCCGCAGACCGACTGGACCGAGGTAGAAGACGAAGAATTCTGGCTCGCCGGCATCAACCTTGATCTGCTCGTCGGCGCAACCGCCTTCGACTGGTCGACCCTCGACGCCGTCGCAATCACGCCAGACGAACAAGAGGGGACCGAAGTCTGGATCGTCGAATACA
The DNA here is from genome assembly GCA_965243125.1 of Dehalococcoidia bacterium. Lineage (GTDB taxonomy): Bacteria > Chloroflexota > Dehalococcoidia > Bin125 > Bin125 > CATQGW01. Next base: position 595,621 of record OZ251529.1, read on the forward strand.
CCTTCGAGCTCTCCGAAATCGACGCCGAAGGCATCGGCGGCGCACTCGGACCCGCCGCCGCACTGCTGCTCCGCTCTGTCGAACTACCCACCCAACTGCTCGGCGCGATCGATGTGCGCACCGTCATCGCCCGCGACTCCGGCGCGCCCCTGCTCTCCGAAGTCGCCGTCGCCCTCGATGGCCCCGCCGGCGTCCAGCGCGACCGCGCCGTGGTCGCCGCCACCACCCTGATCGCCTGGAATCAACCCGTGCAGTTCCCCGAAATCAGCCCCTGAACCCGCCCGCGGGCGTACCGTAGATGCAGAAGCAAGGGAGAACGGCATGCTGCGACACCGCGCTGCGATCTGGACGATGACGCTTGCGCTGGCCTGCGCAGTCGCCCTGGCCGCCTGCACCGACGATGTCCCCGAAGCACCCCAACAACCAGCGCCCCGCGCAACCCCCGCCGAAAACGACGCCCAACAACAGGCGCGCCCGTCGGACGACGAACCGACCGACGACCAATCGGAATCGCCCACGCAAATCCAAACAATCCGGACCCTGAACGCCGACTGGTCCGCCCAGCTGACCTCGTTCGAGATGCGCCTCAGCGTCGCCACCGAAATCGAAGACTTCGCCTTCAGCCAGTCCATCTTCCTCCAGACCCAACTCGAACCGCTCCAGCTGTACATGGAGATCGACATCGGCGACCTGGTGGGCGCAATAACCGGCCCCGCCGAGGACGCCGACTCCGCCGCGACAGACGAACCGGCTGCCGGCGAATCGCCCTCAACGACCATCCGCATGCTCCTGCTCGACGACCGCGCCTACCTCTCGCTCTCCGAAGACGGCTGGGCGGCCGTGCCGGCCGACGACCTCTTCGGCGCAAACCTCTCCGCGCTCACCGGCGGCCTCTCCGATGACGCCGCCGCCGCAATGATGGCCCAGTCCGACCTCGCGCTGCTCTGCGCGGAACTGATCGGCGGCTCAGTCCTCGAAGGCGAACTCGACGGCGCGCCCGTCTGGATCGTCTCCTGCGATGTCGACGCCGACGCGATGGCGGCCATACTCGACGCGATGCAACTCCTGGGCCAGGCCGCGCTGCCTGCCGGCCTGCCCGCCGACCAGGCGCTCGACGCAATCGAGACGCTCTCCTACACCGTCCACATCAGCCAAAACGACGGCGCATTGCTCGCCTTCGACGTCGCCCTGACACTCGACGGCGACCTCCTGAGCGAAGAACAAACCGAGCAGGCCGCCCAAGGCATCGGCCGCATGACCGTCGCCACCACCGGCCGCCTCACCGCCTGGAACCAGCCGATCAACTTCCCCACCCCCGAACCGCTGATCGAAGACGACAGAGTCTTCGAATAGCCCCTGCCCGCCCGCCAACCCCGCCTTCCATGATCCGTCGTTCCCGCGAAAGCGGGAACCCAAACCAAACCCCGTTCGCAGCGCAAAGGCCCGATCTGCCCGTCGCCCCCTGTTCGCAGTCGACCAACCCAGCTCAACACGATGAACACCACCTACCGCCCCGCCACCGTGCAAACACCTCCCTAGTACAGTAAACATCCCCCCATGAGCCACGCCCCCTCCACCACCAACCCCGATGCACCCATGCAAAGCGCCGCCACCGTCGGCTTCGCCCTCCCCTACCGCACCAAAATGCTGATCATCGGCAGCGCCGTCGCCGCCATGTTCCTCTCCGCCGTCCAGCACTCCATCGTCGCCACCGCCACCCCCGTGCTCGCCGCCGACCTCGGACGACTCGACCTGATCGCCTTCATGGGGTCCGCCTTCATGGCCACCTCCGTGCCCGCCGTCGCCATCGCCGGGCGGCTCTCCGACGTCTACGGGCGCAAACCCTTCCTGCTCGGCGGCCTGGTCGTCTTCGCCGGCGCAACCGTGCTCTGCGGCTTCGCCACCTCAATGGAAATGCTGATCGCCTTCCGCGCCCTGCAGGGCATCGGCGGCGGCGTGCTGATGGGCAACGCCTTCTCCGTCTCCGGCGACCTCTTCCCCCCCTCCGAGCGGGGCAAATTCATCGGCGTCTTCGCCGGCGTCTTCGGCGTCGGCGGCCTGATCGGCCCATTGCTCGGCGGTCTCATCGTCGACGCCCTCAGCTGGCGCTGGGTCTTCTGGGCGACCATCCCGCTCGCCCTCCTCGCCTTCGTCGCCATCGCCCTGATCATGCCCTGGCTGCGACCGCCCCCGCGCAAAGTGATCATCGACTGGCTGGGCATCGGCGCGATGCTGCTCGCCCTCATGCCCGCAATGCTGGCGCTCGGCTTCGTCTCCGCCGGACGCGGCTGGCTCGACCTCGAAGTACTGGCCATGTTCGCCGTCTCCGGCTTCGGCCTGCTCGCCTTCATCGCCGCCCAGCGCCGCGCCCCCGAACCAATCCTCCCCGGCGCGCTCTTCCGCAACCACACCTTCCGCGTCTCCGCCCTCGTCATGATGGTTGTCGGCGGCGGACTCTTCGGCGTCTCCTTCTTCCTCGCCTACTACATGCAGGGCGTGCTCGGCTACACCCCCACCGCCTCCGGCCTGCTGCTCAGCACCGAAATCATCGCCCTGGTCGTCACCGCCTCGCTGGCCGGACAGGTCCACTCGCGCACCGGACGCTACAAAGCGCTCGCCCTGCTCGCCGCCGTACTGATCACGATCGGCGGCTGGCTGATGACCCAACTCACCACCGAAACCGCCGCCGTCGATGTCGTCTGGCGGCTGATCGTCTTCGGCTGCGGCCTCGGCCTGCTCTACCCCTCCCTCATGGTCGCCGCCCAGAACGCCCTCCCCCAGAGCATGCTCGGCTCCGTCTCCGGCGCAACCCAATTCTTCGAAGAAATGGGCGCAATCATCGGCGTCACCCTCGTCGGCGCGCTCGTCAGCGGACGCCTCACCGCCGAGCTGACCGCCCGCCTCCCCGCCGACCTCGCCGCTCACGCCGACCCCACCCAGCTACTCAGCGAGGAAGCCGGCGCCGACCTGCTCGCTCAACTCGGAGCCGAGCAGTTCGGACAAATCATCGCCGTCCTCCCCGAAGCGCTCGCCGTCGCCATCGCCGGCAACTTCTGGATCTCCGTCGCTGCCGGCCTCGTCGCCGTGATCGCCATCGCCACCCTCCGCGAAAAACGCCTCCGCACCGGCGAACACGAAGAACCCGAAGAAGAAGCGCTCGCGCCCGCCCCAGCCCAGCCGGCCGCCGCCGCATCCCCAAACGGCGCAACCCCCGCCCTCAACGGCGCAACCCCCGCCGCCATCGTCCACATCGCCCGCCCCCACCCCCAGCGCTCCGTCTAGAACCGCCCTGCGCTGCTTCTGCTAACCTGTTGCGAACAATCGCCCAGCAGGAATTGGGCGGAAGGAGAACGTGGAATGTCGAGCGAGAACTACTGGACGCGCATGCGCAGCAACAAGCTGAGCCGCCGATCACTCCTGCGAGCCTCCGCCCGCGCCGGCGTCGGCGCAGCCGGACTGGCCCTCGTCGGCTGCGGCGACGATGATGACGACGACCAGCAAGCGGCCGCCCAACAGACCGTCGCGCAGACCGTCGACCAGCAGCAACAGCAGGAGCAACCCACCCAGCAGCAGGACCAACCCGCTGCCCAGCCCGCCCCCAGCGGCCCCGCCATCGCCCCGATGTGGAACGGCGGCGTGCATCTCAACACCACCTCGCTCGACCCGCACACCGGCACCAGCGGCACCGACGCCTACTTCTTCCAGCCCTTCCACGACTACCTCGTGATGCACGACCGGGAGAACGTGCAGCTCGGCGAAATCTCCCTGGCCGAAACCTGGGAATTCCCCGACAACACCACGATCATCTTCAACCTCCGCGACGGCGTGAACTTCCACAACGGCGAACCGTTCACCTCGCAGGATGTGAAGCTGAACCTCGAGCGCGTCACCGGTCATCCCGCCTCGACCCCCAAGGCCAACTTCGAGGTCGTCTCCATGGTCGACACCCCGGACGACCGCACCGCGATCTACCAACTGTCCGAGCCCTCGGCCGCCGTCATGCACCTGCTCGGCGACCGCGCCGGCGCAATGATCCATGTCCCCACCGCCGACGAACTGGGCGACGAATACGGCCTCAACCCCGTCGGCACCGGGCCCTACCGCTTCGTCGAGTGGGTCGACCAGTCGCACGTGCTCGGCGCTCGCAACGCCGACCACTGGATGATGGGACCGCAGCCCGGCTCGCAGACCGGCAGCCAACTGCCCTACTTCGACGAACTGCGGCTGGACATCATCACCGAGAACTCCACGCTGATCGCCACCGGCCTGGCCGGCGACCTCGACACGATGTTCATCCCCGAACCCCAGTTCATCCCCCAGGTCGAGGAAGACCCCAACTGGCGCATCGTCGAGATGCAGGGCGCCTTCGTCTCCGAAATCCTCGTCTTCAACTCCGCCAAGCCCCCGCTCGACAACATGCAGCTGCGGCTGGCCCTCATGCACGCCCTGCACCCCGAGGCCGTCAACCAGGCCGTCCACGACAACCTCATGATTCAGGCGCTCGGCGGCCAGTGGCCCAACGGCACCCTCGCCTACAGCGAGGTGCCCGGCAACCCCCAGGTCGCCTACCCCGCGATCGCCGACCGCCGCGCCCGCGCCCAGGAGCTGCTCGCTGAGTCCGGCGTCGATGTCGACGCAATCAACGCCGATGGCGGCCTCAGCCTCACCACCTACGTCAACGCCGTGAAAATCGACGCCGGCAACATCTACGTCCAGCAGGTCAAGGAAGTGCTCGGCATCGATGTCGTCTTCGAGCCGCTCGAGCTGGTCGAGTTCATCCCCGCCTTCTTCGAGAACGGCGAGTACCACATGACCCTGACCGGCTGGAGCCGCTACCCGGAGCCCGACTGGATCGCCTCGCTCGCCTACACCGAAACCGGCGTCTACAACCCCACCGCCGACCAGGAGACGGCCAGCCCGATCCACCCCGACCTCGACCAGCTGGTCTCCGACGCCCGCGCCACCTTCGATGTCGAAGAGCGCCGCGACCTCTACCGCCAGGTCAACGACATCATCGTCGGCGAAGGTCACTTCTACACGATGCTCTACGGCGTCAACTTCACCGGCGTCCGCAACGCCATCCAGAACGCCGAAGAGACCCTCTTCAACGGCGAGGGCAAGTGGCAGACCCGCTGGCTCCACAGCAACGAGGCGTAGCCCAACCAGCAGGTGCGCTTAAACGTTGCGCCGCCGCCCGCCACCGGGCGGCGGCGCAACCCGCCGAAGCGCCGGGCGATTTCTGATCAGGCGGCGATCGCGTCGGCTGGCAGCACGTTCGGGATCCACTGATCGGAGAACGACTCGTTCGTGATCACAGTGATGTCGCCCGCGAAGTTGCAGAAGCGGATGCCCGCCGTGTGCTCCACGCTCCACCAACCGGCAGGCGCTTCTGCTCCAGTCGCGTTGCGGTCTACGCCGAACAGACCGAGTTCCGTAATGGTGGAGCTGCTCCAACAGCTGGCCTCGCCCACCGAGAATCGCTCGGAGATCCCCTCCGTTGTCTTGATCACGGTGATGTCGCCCGCGAAGTTGCAGAAGCGGATGTTCTGTGACCAGTCGGCGGGCGTTTCTGCTCCAGTCGCGCTCTGAGGCGTTTCAAGCTCGGAGGCTGAATCCCGCGACAGACGAATGACCTTCTGCCAGCAGTCATTCTCGCCCACGATGAAACGCTCCTCGGACGCCGTCGCCGTTTCCGCGATGCCGTCGCCGCCCTGCGGCGCGGCATCGCCGCCATCACCCACGGTGGCGAACGTCACTCCGATCATCGCCGCACCGGCGATCGCCAGCGCGAGGGGGAAAGCGAGCATGAGGGTCATGAAGCGTTTCATGTCGGCCCTCCCTTCAATGCCAACCCTACGCCTCTAGCTGAGAACATGATTCCTGTCAAGCAAACAGACTCGGCCACTCGAACAAAGAAATGTGTCGCACTTTACACACAAAGCCAATGCGCCCCTGCCCAACCCCACCTCCGCCATACCCGCACCCCCACTTCCGTCATACCCGCGCTTGCCGCGGAGCCTGCCCCCGGCCCGAACGGGGGTATCTCGCCGTGAACAGCGCCAACGCTGCACCCGCCCCCGTCACGTTCCCACCGCCCCCTCCCCACCATTCCCGCACGCGGAAATGACGGAAGCGTGAACGACCCCTAGAATACTCCCACTGTGTTCGTGAACGCGCGTCGCAGCCCTCCACGGGCCTCCGGCGCATCGCCGTAACACGCGGCAGGGGCGCGAAAGCCTATGTGGACCTACATATCCGTGCGCGTCCTCCAGTCGATCCTCGTCGTCGTCCTGGTTGCGCTGGCCTCATTCGCCATCTTCCGCCTGCTGCCCGGCGACCCGGTCGCCGCGCTCTCCGGCGAGGGCGAAGCGATCACCCCGGAGCGACGCGCCCAAATCGAAGAACGGCTCGGCCTCGACAAGTCCGTCCCCGCCCAGCTCGTCGATTGGGTCGGCGACATCCTCTCCAGCGGCGACTTCGGCCAATCCACGCTCACCAACCGCCCAATCGGCCCCGAACTCGTCCAACGCCTCCAGAACACCCTCCATGTCGGCGTGCTCGGCATCATCGTCGGCATGCTGATCGGCGTCCCCGCCGGAGTGATCAGCGCGCTCAGACCCGGCTCTTGGGGCGACCGCGGCGTCACCATCTTCAGCGTCGGCGGCGTCTCGATCCCCGATTACCTGATCGGCCTGATCTTGATTCTCATCTTCACCGTCACCTGGAGCGTGCTGCCCGCCGCCGGCTTCGCCCGCATCTGGGACGACCCCGTGCAGAGCATCAAGTCGCTGATCATGCCCACCCTCGTCGTTGGCTGGGTGCTCTCCGCCATCGTCGCCCGCCAGACCCGCTCCTCGATGCTCGAAGTGCTGCGCCAGGACTACGTGCGCACCGCCCGCGCCAAGGGCCTGCGCGAGCGCCGCGTGATCGCCCTCCACGCCCTCCGCAACGGCCTCCTCCCCGTCGTCACCATCGTCGGCCTGCTGCTCGCCCGCGTCTTCGCCGGCGCAGTGATCGTCGAGCAAATCTTCAACATCCCCGGCATGGGCCGCTGGCTCGTCCAGGCCGCGCTGCAGCGCGACCTGCTGATCGTCCAGGCCATGATCCTCGTCATCGCCATCGCGATCGTGATCGCCAACCTGCTCACCGATATCTCCTACGGCCTCCTCGACCCCAGGATCCGCTATGGCTGAGCCCGCCACCGCCCCCACCGTCGCCGAGCCGGGCGCGCTGCAGGAACGCGGCGGCGCCTGGGACGAATTCCGCACCTTCATGCGCCGCTTCCTGCGCGTGCGCCTGGTCAAACCCGCGATCTTCATCCTGTTCGCCTTCGCGATCATCGCCATCTTCATCGACGTCTTCCCCCTGCCCGGCTACGAAGAACAGGCCACCGACGAGAACGGCCTCTACCTCTCTTGGATCTCGCCCACCTGGGACCACCCCTTCGGCACCGACAAAATCGGCCGCGACACCTTCTCGCGCGTGCTCCACGCCACCCGCCTCGCCCTCGCCGTCGGCTTCGGCGCATCGCTCTTCGGCGCCGTCTTCGGCCTGCCGATCGGCATCGCCGCCGGCTACGCCCGCGGCGCCGTCGACGAAGCCCTCATGCGCATCATGGACGCCGTGCTCGCCTTCCCCGGCCTGATCCTCGCCCTCGCCCTCGTCTCTGTGCTCGGACGCGACATCGGCAACATCATCGTCGCCGTCGGCATCGCTAACATCCCCTGGATCGCCAGAATCGCCCGCTCCATGGCCCTCTCCGTCCGCGAGCAGGATTACGTCCTCGCTGGCCGCACAATCGGCGCGGGCAACCTCCGAATCATGCTCCGCTACGTCCTCCCCAACTCCTTCCAGCCCGTCATCGTGCAGGTCTCCCTCGGCGCCGGCTTCGCGATCATCGCCGAAGCCGGCCTCTCCTTCCTCGGCCTCGGCATCCGCCCGCCCGAGCCCACCTGGGGCGGCCTCGTCTCCGAGGGACGGCAGGTGATCATCACCGGCGACGGCTGGTGGCTCTGGGTCTTCCCCGGCGCCTGCATCGCCCTACTCGTCTGGTCCCTCAACATCATCGGCGACGGCCTCCGCGACGTCCTGGACCCCCGCCTCCGCGGCGCCCTCGAAGGCGACTGACCACCGGTGCCCGCTTCCGACTTGCTGACAGTCCGGGTCGACGAAAGCGGCGACGCCGGCACGGGCGGACGCGGCACACGCTGGCTGGTCCTCGGCGCTGCCGTGGAGACCGGCGAACGCGGTCAATTGAGCGATCATGTCGAGACGATCCGCCAACGCCTTGGGATTAGCGGTGCGGCGGCTCTCCACTTTTCGCGCATCAGACGCGCCAAAGATCAGTACGGCGCATACCTGACGCTATCTCGCGCCCCGTTCGACGCCATTGTGGTCGCTGCCGATTCCCACGCAATCTTCCCAGACTCCGGTTTGATCGAACCTGCCGTTCATTACCGCTACGCGCTGCGGTTCGTTCTGGAGCGCGCGAGCCAAATCGCAATGGCCAAAGGGCGGATGCTCGAGTTCGTGGTGGAAGAATCGGGGCATTTCGAACTCTCCTCCTTTCAGGAATACGTTCGGAGGATGCGCGCATCCTCCCTGCCTGTAGATCGAATCGAATGGGATGTCGTTGACGTCGACCTGATCCGCACGGCGCGCAAGGACGAAGACTTGCTGCTCGGGGTGGCCGACGGCGTCGCGCACGCCTATTTCCGAGCCCTTGAGCCGATGCCGGCTTGGGGAATCGTCATGCCAATCTACGGCGACATGCTCCAACCGCGTCTCTGGCGTGGCCCCGCGGCGGATCGCATCTTGGGCAACGGGTTGACGCTGCTGCCCACCAAGAAGCGCGATGCCTATCTCGTTGAGCTGCCGTACCTGCGAAGCTGGGCGGTCGACCAAGAACAGGTTGCCCCCCTCTTGTGGCATCCGGGTGCTGAAAGCACCAACCACTCGGAGGGGGGCGCGAAACAGCCTTAATCTTGCCCTGATGCACAGGTGATGTCAACTTGTCTCGACTCAGGGCGTCGCGGATGAATCGGCCCGGCGCACGCACCGCTAGCCTCCAACCCAACGCAGCGAACGGGAGACCTCCATGACCCACACCCTCGACACTACCGGCGGAACCCTCGTCTACGACCTCTTCGGCGACGCCGATGAAACCATCGTCTTCGTCCACGGCGCTGGCGGCAACCACCTCAGCTGGTGGCAGCAAATCCCCACCTTCCGCGACCGCTTCCGCTGCCTCACCTACGAGGTGCGCGGCTGGGGACAGAGCCGCGATCTTTCCGGCGAAGGCCGTGCCGCCTTCCGACGCGACCTCGAAGAGCTGCTGGACGCCCTCGAAATCCCCCACGCCGTGCTCGTCGGCCAGTCGATGGGCGGCCTCTCCGTGCTCCCCTACGCCGTCCACCACCCCGACCGCGTGCGCGGCCTGCTGATGGCCGACACCTTCCTCGGCATCTGGGACGAACACCTCCTGCGCGAAATGGCCAAAGCCCTCGAGCGCGCGCAGAGCAACCAGGAAGCCGGCGGCCAAACCATGATGGTCGGCCCCGATTTCATCGAGCGCGAGCCCGACAAGCTCTTCCTCTACCAGCAGGTGCGCGGCCTCAACCCCCCGCTGGAAGCCGGCGGCGGCGCGCTCACCCTCGGCCCCGATCAGGGCGCCGTGCCGGTCGACCGGCTCAGCGCCCTCACAATGCCCGTCATCTTCCTCGCCGGCGAGCATGACGCAATCATCCCCGCGCCCCTGATCAAAGCCGCCAGCGAACACGTGCCCGGCGCGCGCTACGTCGAAGTGCCGCGCGGCGGACACTCCGTCTACTGGGAACTCCCCGACCAGTTCAACGAAATCCTCAACAACCTGCTCGCCGAGGCCTACCCCGGCAAGTAGCCCCATCCACGCAATCCACATCCCAGCCCGTTCCCCACCACTCTCGCACCCCGCTCACCACTGGCACCCCCGCTCACCACTGGCACCCCGCTCGCCACTCGCACCCCCGCTCACCACTGGCACCCCGCTCGCCACTCGCACCCCGCTCACCACTGGCACCCCGCTCGCCACTCGCACCCCCGCTCACCACTGGCACCCCCGCTCGCCACTCGCACCCCCTTCCGTCATTCTCCTGCGCTCCCCTCCGTCATTCCTGCGTAGGCAGGAACCCAACCCCGCCAACAGCACAACGCACCGAACCCCCGCCGTACGCACCTGTGAGCGACCCACCCGAACTCTCGGCCCCGTGAACGGAAACACGCCCTAGGCTACCCAGCCGGGAACCGTTCAGGCGGCCGCAGCGTCTGGCTAGCATCGCAGAGGGGAGGGCCACGTGGTGCGACGGCTGACGCTGGCGGCATTGATCGCACTCCTCCCGGCCCTGCTCTGGGCGGCGGGCGACGCCGCTCGCGCCGATGCCCCGCCGCAGTCGCCGCTTCGCGCCCACGAGCCGTGGCTCGCGCTCGAGGCGACGATCGTCAAAACGACCACCCTGCGCTACAACGCCTACGACGCCGCAGGCGAGGCGGCCACGCCGGGCAGCTACGCCTTCCTCACCGACACCGACACCGACGGCGCAACGAGCGCCGTTGCGACGTACGAGGGCCTGCGCGACGGCTCTACAGAGCAGCTGCTGATCCACAAGGCCGATGCCCAGGGAATGTCGCAGGCTGCGCTGTACGACGCGGTCGCGGCGGGCGACCTGTTCGAGTGGCGCAAGACCGACGACTGCTGGGTGCGCTACCGCGTGACCGAGCTCCACCCCGACCCGCCGGGCCCCGCCCCGCGCAAGCTGCTCGCCGTGGAGCGGATGAGCTACGCCTTCACCGGTTGCACCGGCGCGATCGCCCCAAACGCCGCCGTAGCGGTCGACTGGGGCCCGCTCTCCAATCTCGGCGGCCCCAGCCTGACCGCGCCGATCCGCCACGGCCCGTTCCAGCTCGTCCCCGAAGGCTGGAAGGGACCTGTTGAAGAAGACCCGTTCCGCCCCTGGCCGGGGAATTCCTATGCCAACCCCATGGGAACCACAGAGCTCGCCGAGGCGCGGCAGCTGCCCCACTGGCGCGATCCGACGCTGCCCGCGGGCTGGACATTCGGGATTGCGAGCAGCGGCGACCATCACAGTGATCCTCCCGGCGGCTACTGCGCCTTTTGGGCAAACGACCGCGGCTACCACGGTGTGGGGATCTGCGGTGGATTCCATCCGAGCCCGGACCAACCGGTAGAGTCGTCCTGGAGCAACGGCGCCGTCGCCGTAGAGACCCGGGTGATCGCTGGTCGCCCGTCGCTTGTGGTATACAGTCCGGCCGGCCCGAATCACACTCGCTACTACTCGATTCAGGTTTGGATCTACGATCCGGCGACGGCGGCCGTGTACGACATTGAGGGATACGACTGGACACTGAACGGAAGCAACGCCGATGCCGTCATTGCGATCGCACGCAGTCTGTTTGAGGGGCCGGATGCGCCCTGAGCAATTCGCTCCGGACCATCGGCGCTGCGAACGGAAACACGCCCTGGGCTACCCAGCCGGGAACCCTTCGAGCAGCCGCAGCGTCTGGCTAGCATCACAGAGGGGAGGGCCATGCGATGCGACGGTTAACGCTGGCGGCATTGATCGCGCTCTTCCCGGCCTTGCTCTGGGTGGCGGGCAACGCCGCCCACGCCGATGCCCCGTCGCAGCCGCAGATTCGCGCCCTTGAACCGTGGCTCGCGCTCCCGTCGCGCCTCGCGCTGGCGCTGGAGAGCTCGCGCGAGCTCTGCACGGCCGGCACGCTGACGAAGATCTCATGGAACATCAGCGGCGGGTCCGCCCCGTACGCCCTGAGCATCGAGGATTCGGCGGTTGACGTCAGCGCAGACAACGTGCGGATCAACTGCGGCGCGCTGCCCACCGACCCCCTCACGGGCGAGCTGATCGCCCGCCAAACGAAGACATTCCGCGCCTCGGTCAGCGACAGCCGCGGCGTCACGACCTCCGCCTCGGTGGCGGTGACGCTGACCACACCGCCCTACCTGGCCGCCGACACGGCTCTGCGCTACGAGACACCTACGACCTGACGGGCACGGCCGCGAGCGCGGGCAGCTACGTCTTCCTCGCCGACACAGACGGCGCGATGAGCGCCGTTGCGACCTACGAGGGTCTGCGCGACGGCTCTACAGAGCGGCTGCTGATCCACACCGCCGACGCGCAAGGGACATTGCAGCAGTCGCTCTACGACGCAGTCGCGGCGGGCGATCTGTTCGAGTGGCGTCAGTCCTACGACTGCTGGGTGCGCTACCAGGTGTCCGAGGTCCTACCCGACCCGGGCGGAGCCGCATCGCGCAAGCTGCTCGCCGTAGAGCGGATGAGCTATGCCTTCACCGGCTGCACCGGAGCGATCGCCCCAGACGCCGCCGTAGCGCTCGACTGGGGCCCGCTCCCCAATCTCGGCGGCCCCAGCCTGACCGCGCCGATCCGCCACGGCCCGTTCCAGCTCGTCCCCAAAGGCTGGGAGGGACCTGTTGAAGAAGACCCGTTCCGCCCTTGGCCCGGAAATTCCTATGCCAACCCCGTGAGAACCACAGAGCTCACCGAGGCGCGCCAGCTGCCCCACTGGCGCGATCCAACGCTGCCTTCGGGCTGGACGCTTGTGTGGGCCAGCAGCGGCGACTATTACAATGACCCTCCCGACGGCTACTGTTCCTGGTGGGCAACTGACCACGGCTACGGCGGAGTCGAGCTCTGCGGAGGCTTCTACGCAGTGCAGGACCACCCGAGAGAGTCGTCCAAGAGCAACGGCGCCGTCGTCGTGGAGACCCGGGTGATCGCCGACCGCCCTGCCATCGTCGAGTACAGCCCCATCGGCCCAAACCACAATCCCTACATCGCGGTGCTGGTACTGGTGTACGATCCGGTCTCGGACACCGTGCATGACGCGAGGGGTCTTGACGGAACGCTTCGTGGGGCCAACGCTGACGCTGTCATCGCGATCGCACGCAGTCTGTTTGAAGGGCCGGATGCGCCCTGAGCAATTCGCCCCGGACCATCGGTGCTGCGAACGGAAACACGCCTTGGGCTACCCGGCCGGGAACCGTTCGGGCGGCCGCAGCGTCTGGCTAGCATCGCAGAGGGGAGGGCCACGTGGTGCGACGGCTGACGCTGGCAGCATTGATCGCGCTGACGATCGCCCTGCTCTGGGCGGCGGGCAACGCCGCCCGCGCCGATGCCCCGCCGCAGTCGCCGCTCCGCGCCCTCGAACCGTGGCTCGCGCTCGAGGCGACGATCGTCAAAACGACCACCCTGCGCTACAACGCCTACGACGCCGCAGGCGAGGCGGCCACCCCGGGCAGCTACGCCTTCCTCTCCGAAGCGGACGGCGCAACGAGCGCCGTCGCCGCCTACGAAGGCCTGCGCGACGGCACGACAGAGCGGCTGCTGATCCACCAAACCGATGCACAGGGTGTATCGCAGACGGCGCTCTACGACGCCGTAGAGGTAGGCGATCTCTTCGAGTGGCACAAGACCGACGACTGCTGGGTGCGCTACCGAGTGACCGAAGTCCACCCCGACCCGCCAGCCGCCGCACCGCGCAAGCTGCTCACCGTGGAATGGACAACCTACGCATCCACAGGCTGTAGCGGCGCAATCGCCCCAAACGCCGCCGTAGCGCTCGACTGGGGCCCGCTTCCCGATCTCGGCGGCCCCAGCCTGACTGCGCCAATAGTCCACGGTCCATATCAGCTAGTCCCTGAAGGCTGGAGCGGCGCAGTGCAGGAACCCAAAACCTATGACTCGCCGGGCTACTCTGCCACCAATCCGATCTACACGGAAGACCTCGCCGAGGCGCGGCAGCTTCCCTACTGGCGCGATCCGGCGTTGCCCGCAGGCTGGACGTTCCGCTGGGCGACTGCCGGAGATGTTAGTGCTCCAACGTATGGCTACTGGGCGACGTTCGCCACAGAACGAGGCGGGCATGGCGTCACGATCTTTGGTTACTTCGCAGACTACAGGGGGCACCCGAAGACGCATCGTGGCGGAACGCTCGGGGCGCCTTCGAGACGCGGACCATCGCCGGACGCCCGGCGAGAGTCGCCTACAGCCCGCCCGGACCGAGCCACGATGACTTCTTCCCGGTAACCGTCTGGATCTATGACCCGTCGACCGAGGCTGAGTACGTGGTTCTCGGAAAAGTCAAGAACCTGCGCGGAAGCAACGCCGACGCCCTCATCGCGATCGCACGCAGCCTGTTCAAGGGGACGGACGTACCCTGAGCAATCCGCCTTGGACCATCGGCGCTCAAAATTCGTCAGATAATCCCCGCCTCGCGCAGCTCCGCGCGCTCCGCCTCGTTCAGCCCCAGCAACTCGCCGTACACGTATTCATCGTGCTCGCCCCGATTCGGCACCGGACCGCGCAGCGCCGCCGGCGTGCGCGCCATCTTCCACGGCGCGCCCGTGTAGAGCGCCGCCTCACGCACCGGCGCGGCCGCCTCCGCCGAGAGATCCAGCCCCGCCGCGTTGAGCATCGCAAAATCGGGATCCGTTAGCAGATCAATCGGCCCCATCATCGGAAACGCCGGCACGCCCGCCGCCTGTAGCCGCTCCGCTAGCTCCATCGCCTCGAAATTCCGCGTCCAGCTGGCCAGCGCCTCATCCAGCGCGTCCTGATCGCGCAGCCGCTCCATCCCGCGCTCCCAGCGCGGATCGTCCAGCGCGCCCGCCGCCAGCTCGCGCAGCGACGCCCACTCCGCATCGCTGCGCACCACAATCGCCAGCCAGCCATCCTCGCCCTGCGCCGGATAGACCCCGTGCGGCGCGAGCCCCGCCGAGCGGTTGCCCTGCGGCCCCGCGTCGCGCCCGTTAAGCAGATAATCCATCAGCGGCTCCGCCGCCCGCTGGAGCGTCGCCTCGCCCTGCGCCAGATCGATGAACTGCCCCTCGCCCGTCCGCTCGCGGTACTCCAGCGCCGCCAGCACCGCCACGAATGCGTGCCCCGCCGCCGTCGGATCCAGATCCGCCGTGTCCTCGCGCGGCTGCGGATCGCCCGCGTAGCCGAGCAGACTCTTCAGCCCGTACAGCGCCGCCAGCGACGGGCCATACGTCACCAAATCGCGCCACGGCGCGTCCGACGCTCCGGCCGCCGAGAGCGAGACCATGATCAGCCGCGGGTTGACCTCGCGCAGCGTCTCCCAGCCCAGCCCCAGCGAGGGCATCACGCGCGGCGAAAAGTTTTCCAGCACCACATCGCTCAGCGCCGCCAGCCGCTTGTAGAGCGCCGCCCCGCGCGGCTCGCCCAGGTGAATCGCGATGCTCATCTTGCCCCGATCCAGCCCGTGGAAGGCGCGCGGATCGTCCACCGCCGTCGCCCCGCGCTCGCCGCCGATGTTGCCGATCGGACTCTGCCGCCCGCCCATCGAGACGCCCGAGCGCCGGTGCGGCGGCCCCACCTTGATCACCTCCGCGCCCAAATCGGCCAGCATCATCCCCAGCAGCGGCCCGGCCCACACGTGCCCATGGTCAATCACGCGGATGCCGTCGAGCGGTGGCATGGGCACCTACTTGCCGTATTCCCAGAGCGCCGGATCAAGGTAGACGACGGCCCCGTCATCAACGATCAGCATCGGGTCCGCGTGCTCCCGGATCCACGCAGACTCAAACTCGATCTCGGGGTCCGTGAACCCTGAGAACGCGAAAAACTCGATGCCGCCGCGTTCCTCGGCGTGCTCAATCCACTGACTGCCGCTGAATCGCCACACTTCAACGTGAGAGAGATCGGGCTCGTACAAGAACACGAGGTGGTGGCGACCTTGAAACGCCTCGTACTCTTCCTGAACCGCCTCCTGGACGAAGGTGTACATGGCGAAGCCGTTCATGCAGGCTGCCCGCACGTGGTGATGCGGCAACTCGGCCAGAAAGCTTGTGCGCTCGCCGGTGTCGCCCGTAAGCAGCGCGGCGAGTGCGTGCCAGTCGGCCCTGGCCGTCGTCGGCGCGTAGCCAATTCCCGCCTTGCGGTAGGCGCGCGCCTTGCTCCTGTGCGGCCCCAGCATGTGCGCTGTGAAGAAGTCAAGCGCCGCTTCTAGATGGCCGGTGTGCTCTGCCAAGGCGGGCCTCCTCGCTGTCGTCGCTGCGGTGGTGCTGTCCGCCGCCCGCGCCGGAGGATGGACGCCAGCAGCCGTTTGAGCAGTGTACGGCGCCCACCGCGCACGATGTCTAAGGCGCGCTTGGTCCTGAGAGTGCCTCAATGGCGTCGCGGATCGCGTCGGCGCGGCGCTTGACGAACTGCTCAAACGTACCGTGATCTCTCGCGCCGATTTCGAGGAAGTCGCAGAAGTGGGCAGATGCCACCTGGCCGCTCACGCCGGCGTCGATTGGAAAGTCGTTCCCAAGCTGATTGTTGCTCAGTGAGCTTTGCGGCGTCAGGTTGGCGATGCAGTCGACTCGCAGCCAGCCATCAACTCCCTGCGCTTTGCGGGGAATGATGTGGTGAGCTTGAATCGAGCCTGCGTAGTGGGTCAGCGGTCCCTGCTCGTGCCGCCAATCAAAGCCGTCCTGCGCGACGACGAGTGCGAGTACGGCGGCTTCTAGCGCTCGCTCGCCGCGTCCTGCGTCAAGCAGGCGGTCTACCAGGTCCTCTGCGCCGTCTCCGCCATCGCCGTCCAGCAGCCCGCGGATCGACTTCGTTTCACCATCAACGTAGGATCGCGCCGCTATCGCATGGCGAATGGCCCGCGTGTTCGTCGACCGGACAAACGCGCCTCGCGCCACCGCGTACCAGAACCATTGGCGGAGTTCGGCACGCATACGAGCCTTTGGCAGGCCCTTGCGACGTGCAGACACGGCACGGTCAAACGCCACAGCCAGGGGGATCACCATGAGCCGTTGCGGCAGGAGGCTCCCCTGAATTACGCCGCATTCAGTGCGGAGGAAGTTGATGGTTTCAGTGAGCGCGAAGACGGCATCATCCCAGCGCCCTTTCACGTCGCGATGCTTCATCTTGAGAATCTGGTCGCGCGTGACGCCTTTGCCATCAGTCTTCCAGAACGCCAACAGGCGGAGGGCATCCTCGGCGTCCAGCGTCCCCTCGAAATGCTCTCGCAGTTCGTAGTTGCCCGAGACGACATCCCGCCATTCGTCTCGCAGCTTGAACTCGGGATAGAGAGTCGCCGTCATCAGGTCAACGGTCCCAAGCTTGACCCCAGTCCGGTTGGTCGTTTCGAAGATGCGGGCAACTGCGGACAGTTCGAGGCGGCTGCCCAGGCGAACACACGGGACGGCGTACGCCTTGAAGCCCGGAAGTCGCAGCGCACGCATCGCGAACAACTCTGGCTCTTGGGCGTCGTTGCGCTGAGCGTTATACGACTTCTCCCAGCGCGAAAATTTGCCGTCGTCGACGATGTCGGAAATGAGCGCGACGTCCGCACGAGTCTGATCGTCAAGCGTGGGGTACCGCTTTGCGAACTGAGCCGCCGTCAGAGAGTCGACGTGCTCCTCGATTTCGACGTCGGACTCGCTTGACAGGTATTCAACCAATCCACGGACGAAGTAGCGGTATCCTGAATATTCGGGATGCAGCGCGTGAATCAACGCGGTAAGGCGCTGCTGCCCATCAAGCAGGTATTGGACTTTGTCCTCATCGAGCACCACCCCAGTGACTCCGTGGAACTCTTTCGCTTGCAGCCTGTAGTCGCCGGGCGACCAGATCATGAAGGATCCGATTGGCCAACCGAGGGCTACGGATGAGAGCAGCAGCCGCACCGCTGGCGGCTTCCACGCGAAGTCACGCTGAAATTCCGGCAGCGCGAGGCGACCCTCGAGCGCGTCCGCGACAAGAGACTCCACTGGTGTTGGGATCGCATGCTCCGGATCGGGCACTCTGGTGACCTCCGATTCGCCAACGGCCGCCTGTATGTGTGTCAGTCTATTGTAGTGGCGACAAGGCGTCAGCCACTTGAGCGGGCGGAGCACCAACCATGCACATCACCTTCTGCGGCACCGGGGCGGGCGGAGCCATCTCCCGCGAGCGCGCCAACTCCGCCATCCACCTCGCCCATGGCGACGCCCGCCTGCTGCTCGATTGCGGCCCCGGCTTCCTCGAGCGGATGGTGGAAGCCGACCTCAACCCCGACCGGATCCAGGCCGTCGTCTACTCCCATCTCCACTTCGACCACGCGATGGGCATCGTCGACCTCTTCTGCCGCCTGCTCGCCCGCTCCGGGCCGCCCGTGGCGGTCTACGGCCCGCGCGACACCGACGCCTACATCGAGGCCGCCGTCGCCTTCGCCCGCGTCAACGCGGCGCGCCCCCAACTCCACGAGTGGCTCGACGGCGTCGGCGTCGAGCTCACCCGCCCCGGCGACGAGCGCGAGCTGGGCCCCTTCGCCGTGCGCTCCGTCGAGGTGCCCCACGCGCCCGCCCTCGAATGCCTCGCCCGCCGCTTCGAGCTGGGCGGCCGCTCGCTCGTCTACAGCGGCGACACCACCTACGCGCCTGACGCGCTCGTCCCGCTCGCCGACGGCGCGGACCTGCTGATCCACGAGGCCTACACGCATGCCGCGATCGACCGCCAAGCCGAGCGCAACGCGATGTCCGCCGGCGCGCGCGCGCGCATGCGCGCCGCCATCGCCGCCACCCACTCGCAGGCCGAGGAGGCGGGCAAGATCGCCCAGGCCGCCGGCGTCAAGCGCCTCGCGCTCACCCATCTGCTGCGGACCGAGACGGAGCAGGAGCTGGTTGCGGCGGCGGGCGCGGCGTTCGACGGCGAAATCATCATCGCCCGCGACGGCCTGGCGCTGGAGGTCTGAACCGTGCAAGTCCACGAGCTGACGGTGATGCTCGGCACCGACCAGCCCGACGCGCTGGCCCGCTTCTACGGCGAGGTGCTCGGCCTGACCCGCGTCGCGCGCTTCGCCGATCCCGTCTTCGAAGCCGCGGGCGGCTTCATCCGCATCCTCGATCACTCCGAGATTTCGGGCCCCACGCGCGAACCGGCCCGCGCCCAGCTCAACCTGTTCGTCGACGACGTCGAAGCCGAGTTCGCGCGGGTGCGGGCCGCCGATGCCTCCGTGCCCGTCCACCGCCCCCCCGAGCGCGAAGCCTGGGGCGGCCTCGTCGCCACCCTCCGCGACCCCGACGGCAACTACGTCCAACTCCTCCAAATGCTCTAGGACCTGTTCACGCATCCCCTCCCTTCCACCATTCCCCTCCCTTCCACCATTCCCCTCCCTTCCACCATTCCCCTCCCTTCCACCATTCCCCTCCCTTCCACCATTCCCCTCCCTTCCGTCATTCCTGCGCCCCTTCCGTCATTCCTGCGTAGGCAGGAATGTGGATTCGAGTTGCAAGTCGGACAGTTGGGCGTGGAGCACTTCGGCTGGGGTTTGGAAGTCGAGGCACTTGCGGGGGGTGTTGTTGGCGGCTTGCAGGATTTCGTTGAGCAGCCGGCGGGGCAGCTCGGCGAGTTGGGCGCGGCGCGGCAGGACGCGGCGCAGCCGCCCGATCGCGTTCTCCACGCCGCCTTTCTGCCAGGCTGAATGCGGCTCGCAGCAGAACGGTTCAACGCCGAGCGCGTGCAGTTCGTAATGGCGGGCGAACTCGGCCCCGTTGTCGAAGGCGACGCTGCGGCGCAGCGGGGCGGGCAGGGCGGCGAGCAGCCCGCTCAGGGCCTCGCTCAGCGGAGCGGCGGCCTTGCCGGCCAGGGGCAGGGCGAGCAGCGCGCGGCTGCGGCGCTCCTGCAGCACCAACAGCGAGCGGCCGCCGCGTCCGAAGTGCATCAGGTCCGCCTCCCAGTGGCCGGGTTGGGCTCGCGTCTGGGCCTCGTGCGGGCGCTCGGAGAGCGGGCGGCGTCGGCGGATCGCGCCGACCGCCCGCTCGTCGCGCGGGCGGCGCTGTCCGCGCGCGCGGCGGCGCCCGCGCCCGCTGGGCGGCAGCCGCGCCCAGGCGTAGTCCTTGGTGCGCCGCACCTGGGCGTAGATGAACTGGTAAATCGTCTCGTGGCAGACCAGCGTGCGGCCCGCTTCAAGCCGCAGCCAGCCCGCGGCCTGCTCCGGCGAGAGCCCCTGCGCGAGCAGCGCCGTGACCCGCTCGCGCAGCGCGTCGTCGCCGTCCAGCTTCGAGCCGCGGAAACGCCGCGCCCAGGTCCGCTCCTGCGCGTAGGCCGGGTCGTAGCCGCCGTCGCTGCGCGCGTTGCGCTTCAACTCCGCCGCAATCGTCGATGACGAGCGATCCGGAGCTGCTGCGATCTGCCGCGTCGAGCGGCCCGCGCCGTGTAGCTCGGCGATCCGCTCCCGCTCCCCCTCGGAGAGCTGACGGTACCGCTGTCCCATGCACCCACCTCCAACTGCCGTCCTGCTTCGGATTGGAACGTAGCGAATCCACGCGCATACGCCGGTGATCGCCAGCCTGGACGGCAAGTGGTGTTGAACGCGACTTAGAACAGGTCGCCCGGGATTGGGATCTATGGGATTGAGGCGATCGCGTGGATTCCTGCCTACGCAGAAATGGCGGAAGTGCGAACCCTAAGTCGTCCGCTCTCCGAAACGCGACGACTTACACTGAAGCTATCCTGCCGCCTCCGACGCGATCAGCGCCATATCCGCCGCATCCAGATCCGCCAACTCGCCCTTGCGGTAGGCATCGTACAAATTGAACAGATCGCTCTTGTGCGGACGCTTCTTCCCGATCGGGCACGCCTCCCACGCCTCGTAATCCTCGTCGCAGTAACCCAGCCGACGCTCCCCGCACTTCGGCTGCAACGTGCGCCCCAACTCCGGCGCCACCCGCACCACCGCCGCCCGCATCAGCGACACCACCTTGCGAAACTCCCACTGCGCCCGCGTGCAGAGCCGCAGATCCGCAATGTGCAGCAGCGACGCGAAGTTCACCGTGATCTTGAAATTCGTGTTGGTCGCGTTGGGCAGCAGAAACCGCGCGTCCTCCGCCGGCACCCCCGCCGCAACCATCTTCTCGTACAGCGCCCCCGCCTCCGCGAACAGCGCCGCCATCTCGTCCCCCAGACCGGCCCGCTCCACCGTGCGCGGCACGCTGTAGGGAAACTCGCCCCCCTTGTAGGTCACGTACCGCTGCGACTGCTGCTCAAACGAGATGCCGATCCGGTGCCGCACAAACTGATGGCTGAACGCCCGCGAGACGCCGCTGATCCCGAACTCGAACACCACCTGCTCCAGCGGCGACACATGCCCCGTCCGCAGCCGCGCCTCCACGAACTCCAGCATCTGCTCCGACGAAATCCGCTCATCCGCAACCCGCGCCAACACCTGCTCCGGCGTCAACGCCGAGTAACAGACCCGGTACGCCATGTACAGCGCCCGAATCGGATCCCGCGTGTGATCGATCAGCGTGACCTCGATCGGCATCGGCTCAGGCGAACGTCGTCTCGATCTTGGAGCTCGCGTCGAAAAAGTCCTGTAGCGTCTGGTTGAACCGGTAGAACAGATCCCGCCGCGTGTAGTCGTCGCCCTTGGCCAACTCCTCCGGCGTCTCCAGATCGATCGTGTTCAGCGTGTGATTCAGATCCGCGTGCCCGTTGGTCTGGATGTTCTCCAGCATCTCCCGCCAACGCTCCGGCGGCATCACCAGCGTGAAATCGAGATCCGCCGCATCCGGATCCTCCGAAATGTCCGCGATCTCCGGAATCTCGTAGCCGTCGAAGACCACCTTGATCGTGCGCTCCCCCACGTTCACGCCCATCGCGCAGTCCATCATCCCGAAGGCGCGCCACTCGGGATCGTCCAGCACCTGATCGCGCACGGCTTCGAACCACGCGACCGTCGGAAATGCAGGCATCGGCGGGCTCCCCTCTCGAGCGGCGCGCGCGGGCCCCGAAGTGCGCGCGCCTCCGGCTAAGCCTAATGCAGCCAACGCCGACTGTCGCGCACTGTCTCCGCCGCCGGCCTCAGCGCTCCCGAATCTCGAACAGCCACTCCCAATTCGGCGGCTCGCCCCGCCGCCCGCCGCCGCGCGGCGGCGGCTTGAGCAGCTCAACCACAGCGATCGCCGCGGCCGTCGCCCCCGCCAGCACCGCCAGCGTGCGCAGCGCCAGCCGATTCGCCCGCCGCAAATCCCCGCGATCCGGCGGCGGACGCTGCCAGCCGCTGATCCGACCGTTCCAGACCACCCGCCGATCCAGCGCCACCGTCATCGCCGTCACCGCCAGCGGCGTCCCCGCCGAATCGACGATGTCGTCCATCTGCAGCGACAGCGAGGCGTTGCCCCGTGCCGCCGCCAGCGTCGCCGCGCCCGCGATCGCATCCCGCGCCTGCTGCACCGCCGCCAACTGCCCCGACGACTCGAGCACCGCCGCCAGCGGCCCCTCCGGCCCCGCCGCCCCGCCGATGCTCTCCGCCGCCGCCCAGGCCACCGCGCCCGGCAAATCTGCTGTCGCATACGCCGCCCACGCTCCCACCACCCCCTCGCTCGCCCCCTGAGCCAGACGCCCCAACTCGATCTCCACCGCCCCCGTCACCACCGCCGCCGCGTCGGCCCCCGCCAACTCCCGCTCCGCGCGCCGGCCGGCGCGCAGACTCCGCCAGGCGTCGAATGTCGCCGCCAGCACCGCCGCCTGCGCGAAAATCCGCAGCCCCCGTCCGTTCCCCCCACCCCGCGTGTCCGCCTGACTGATCAGCGATGCGCAGCGGGTCGCCAGCACCGCCAGCAGCACCGGCATCACCGGCCGCAGCCGCGGCGCAGGCGCCCGCGCCGACAGACGCTCCAGCCCGTACGCCAGCCAGGTCGGATGCGGCGCGGGCGGCGGACCGAAAATGAATTGCACCGCCGCATCAAGCAGCACGGCCACCCCGAAGACGGCAATCCGATCGGCGATGCGGCGCATATGACGACCCCGTGAGCAAACCCGGCGATGCTCGGCGCTGCCCGGCGACTGCGCGGAAAGAGGCGCAGGAGCATCCCCAGAGTAGGCGCACACCCCCGCGCTGCCCCGCCAGGCGCTCTGTATCCCAGCTAACAGATGCACGCCCTGAGCCGAAATCCGGTGGACAACCGAATTTCCACCTCCCAACACTTGACATCACGCTCTCCGCTCCGCACAATGTGCAAGGTTTCACAAAGTCGAGTTTGTGCTGGAATTCACAACCAGCCCCGCTCGCACCATCAGCGCCGGCCGCACCACCGCCGCGCCAGGGAGAACAACCCAGATGCCCGTCACCCCCCCCTCCAAATGCCCCCGCTGCAGCGGCTCGATGCTCGTCGAGTCCGACGCCCACAGCGTCTACTCCAGCTGCCTCGCCTGCGGCTACGTCTACGAGAGCAGCATCATCTCCGTCTTCGAACTCGAGCGCGAGCAGCAGGTAGAAGAAGGCCGCCAGCGCCGCCGCCAACCCTCCCACGGCAAACTCCGCCTCTAAACCCCGCAGCACACCACCTGTCCCGCCGGAATCCCATCCCCCCTCACCCGGGAAAGCCGCTGCCTCTCCGAAATCGCCTCCCTACGCAGGGGAGCTGTCCGCGCAGCGGACTGGGGGGTCGGCCTGCGACCAACTCCGAGACCCCAACCAAGCCCCCCTCACCCCAGCCGCACATCCCCCGACCGACCCCCCCGCTTCTCCCGCAGCCGCACATCCGTAATCCGCATCCCCCGATCCACCGCCTTCGCCATGTCGTAGACCGTCAGCGCTGCCACGCTCACCGCCGTCAACGCCTCCATCTCCACACCCGTCCGACCGTTGCACCGCACCGACGCCCGAATCGCAATCCGCGGCGGATCCGCCGCCGGCCGCAACTCCACCTCAACATGCGACAGCGCCAGCGGATGACAAAGCGGAATCAACTCGTGCGTCCGCTTCGCCGCCATCACCCCCGCCAACTGCGCCGTCGTCAGCACATCCCCCTTCTGCAGCTGCGCATCCTCGATCAGCCGCAGCGTCTCCGCCTCCATCAGCACCGCCCCCTCCGCCACCGCCCGCCGCTCCGTCGCATCCTTGTCGCCCACATCCACCATCCGCGCCCGCCCCGCCGCGTCCACATGACTCAGCGCCGCCTCCCCGGCCCGCTCACCCGACGACGCATCACCCGCCAATGTGCGACATCTCCACCTTCGGCAGCCCGCTCGTCGCCGCGCTCCGCAACTCCGAATAACGATCCTCCCGCACCCGCCAGATCGACGTGATCCGCTCCAGAATCTGCTCATCCGTCTGCCCGCTGCGCAGCGGCTCGCGCAGATCGTGCCCCACCGACGCGAACAGACACGTATACAGCTTCCCCTCCGCCGAGACCCGCGCCCGCGTGCAGTCCCCGCAGAACGGCTGCGTCACCGACGTAATCACCCCCACCTCGCCCGAACCGTCCCGCCAGCGCCAGCGCTTCGCCACCTCGCCCCGATACGCCGGCTCGATCGGCTCCAGCGGCAGCGCCGACTCCAACCGCTCGATGATCTCCGCCGCCGGCACCACATCGTCCAGCTTCCAACCGTTCGACGCCCCCACATCCATGTACTCGATGAACCGCACAATGTGCCCCGTCCCCCGGAAATGCTCCGCCAGGCGCACAATCTCGCTCTCGTTCACCCCCCGCTGAATGACCGCGTTGATCTTCACCGGCGCCAGCCCCGCCGCCCCCGCCGCCTCAATCCCCTCCAGCACCCGCTCCAGCGGAAAATCAACCCCATTCATCCGCCGCCCCACCTCCGCATCCACCGCATCCAGACTCACCGTCACCCGGTCCAGACCCGCCCGCGCCAACTCCTCCGCCAGCGACGCCAGACGCGAACCATTCGTCGTCAGCGCCAAATCCACCCCCGGCACCGCCCGCCGCAGCATCCCCACCAGGCCCGCCAAATCCGCCCGCACCGTCGGCTCCCCACCCGTCAGCCGCAGCTTCCGCAGCCCCAACCGACCGAACACACCCGTCAGCCGCACAATCTCCTCAAAACTCAGAATGTCCGCCCGCGGCAAAAACTGGTAGCCCGGCCCGAACACCTCCCGCGGCATGCAATACGGACAGCGGAAATTGCAGCGATCCGTCACCGACAGCCGCAAATCCTGAAACACCCGCCCAAACCGATCCGCCGGCGCGCCCGCCCCCAACCGCACCGTTGGCCGCGCCCCCGACCGCCCCTGCCCGCCCACCTGCCCGCTCATCGCCCCGCCTCACGAATTCCCGCCAGCGTCCGGTACAGCGCCGCCAGCGCCCAGCCCGCATCCGCCAGCGCCAGCGCCCGGTGCGAAATCCGGTTCTTCTCCGCCGCGCTCAACTCCGCCATCCGCCGACCGTCCGCCAGCTCAAACACCGGATCGTAGCCGAACCCCAGATCGCCCCGCTCATCCATTGCGATCCGACCCTCCACCGCGCCCTCGCCCAGGCGCACATTCGTCGTAAACGGATACGCCAGCGCCACCACGCAGCGAAACCGTGCGCTCCGCTCCGCCGCCGGCGCCCCGGCCAGCGCCGCCAGCAGCCGCGCCCGATTCGCCGCATCGTCCGCCGCCGCACCAGCATATCGCGCGCTGAACACCCCCGGCGCGCCCCCCAACGCATCCACCTCCAAACCCGAATCATCCGCCAGCGCCGGCAGCCCCGCCGCATTCGCATACGACCGCGCCTTCCGCGCCGCATTCGCCTCATACGTCTCCCCATCCTCCACCACCTCGAACCCCTCCAACCCCACCTCAGCCGCCGACACCAACTCCCACTCCCCCGCGTCGGCCGCGCCCAGCCCCGCAAACAGCCCGCGAAACTCGCGCAGCTTCCCCACATTCCCCGTAGCAACCAGCAGCCGCTCAGCCATCGTGCCTGCGAGCCTACTCCGCCCTGTGGGAACCGCGCGGGCGGCGCGGTCGTCTGGCTAGCATTGAGGGGCGAACGGAGGGGCGCGGATGCGGGTGTTGATCGGGCTCGCGCTGCTCGGGCTGGCGGTACTGGCCGCGGGGCTGCCGGCGGTGGGCGCGCGGGCGCAGGAGTCTCCGCCGGGGCTGGGCGCCTCGCTGCGGCTGGAGGCGCTCAGCGCCTCCAGCCTCACCGTGACCTGGAGCTGGAGCGGGCGGGCGGCCTCCGCCTTCGAGGTCGCCTGGCGGGCGCGCGGCGACGACGATGACGAAACAGCCTGGCGCACAGCCCGCAAGGACGCGGACGACCGCCGCCACGTGATCGAAAACCTCGACGCCGGCGTCCACTATGTGGTGCGGGTGCGCGGGCTGGACGCCGCCGACCGCCCGATCGACGACCTGCGCAACGTCTTCGCCACGAACTGGTCCGCGCCGCGCCTGCTGCGGGTGATCGCCTCCGACGACGGCGCGCTGACCGTGGCTTGGTCCCAGCCGAGCGACTGGACGCCGCAGGGCTGGCGGCTCAGCTGGCGCGTCGCCGGCTCGCAGACGGCGGGCGGCACGATCGACCTGCCGGCCGCCGCGCGCAGCCGCCGGATCGACGGCCTGAGCACGGGCGCCGACTACCGAATCCGCCTCACCGCGCTGAACTCGCGCGGCGGCGAGAGCCCGGCGCAGACGCTGCGCGCGACCGCCGCCGACGCGGGGCCGGCGACGCCCAGACTGACCGCGCTCAGCTGGAGCGGCCTCACCATCCGCGCCGAGTGGGAGGTCGTGCCCCGCGCCAGCGGCTACGACCTCATCTGGCGCGCCTCGGACGAGTCGAGCGGCCTCGCCGGCCGGCTGGAAGTCGCGGGAACCTCGGCGGAGTTTGATCTGCCCGCCGCCGGCGCCTACTGGGTGGAGCTGCAAGCCCGGATCGGCGCCGGCCCGACCGCCCGATACAGCGACCGCACCCCGCCGCGCAATCTGATCCTGCGGCCCGCCCCGCACTACCTGCGCGCGCTGAGCTTCGACGGCGAGCGGGTTCGTCTGGTCTGGCCCGGCACGAACGCGCCGCACTACGACCTCGAATGGGGCGAGCAGGGCGGCGCGAAGCAGACCGAGACCCGCGACGGACGCGCCACCTTGCTCGAGGTCGGCCCATTGGAAGGCGGCACGACCTACGAGTTCCGCGTCCGCGCGCGCAACGTCTGGGGCGCGAGCGGCTGGTCGCCGACGGCGACGCTGACCCCCACGCTTTGGCCGGAGACTCCGCCGCCGGGCCTCTGGCTGTTCGCCGCCTTCAATCATCGGACCGGCGGGATCGACGTGACCCCGCCGGCGGTGGCCGGCGCGCCCTGGTACGAGGCGCAGTGGGTCAACTACGCGGACGACGCGGAGCGCGGGCGGGCGCGTTCGAGCGGCGCGGAGCGGCGGGTGCGGCTGAGCCGCGCGGGCGGCTTCGAGAACGGCCTCTGGTACATCCGCGTCCGGGCCGGCCCCTGGGGCGCCTGGTCCACGCGCGCCCACTACCACCGCGTGATCGGCCAGCCCCCGCGCCTGGCGCTGGCGCTGGAGAGCTCGCGCGAGCTCTGCACGGCCGGCACGCTGACGGAAGTCTCGTGGCAGATCAGCGGCGGGTCCGCCCCGTATGCGCTGAGCGTCGAAAATTCCCCGGTTGACGTAAGCGCCGACAACGTGCGGGTCAACTGCGGCGCGCTGACCGAGGCGGAGGCGGGGGATGCGGAGGCGGCGCTGACCGCGAAGACGGTCACGGCCGTCGTCACCGACTCCAGAGGCGTCCGGCGCGAGGCCGCGCTGGAGGTCGCAAGAGCGAGGGCGCTGCCCGCGCCGACGGACGTTGAGCACCGGCCGTATGATACGGATGTCCTGGTGCGCTGGGGCATAATTGACGGCGCCGGCTCGCAGTCGCCGACCACCGTGGACCCGGTTACCCAGAACAGGCTGCGAGTGTCGGGCGTCGTGCGGACACGCGCCAGCCGCAACGACGCTGCGTGGAGCTACCACGTATTCAACCGGATCTACTATGACCATTCGGCATTGCTGCTCGATCCACCGTCCGATCTGAGAGTGCTGTCCGTAGCAGTCGTCCGCCACCCGCTGGAGCTGGAGACCCCCGCGGCGCTGAACTGGAGCGAGGAGCTCGTCTACACCGGCACGAAACCCGCGCAGAACGTGATAGTCACAACGACCCACGACACCGTGACCGTGTCCTGGGACCGCCAGTCGTACGTGAGCTATCAAGCCGTGACCGTCTGGCTGTTCTCGACGGATGGTAGCGGGGGTTGGCGCGCCAAACGCCTGACGGCGGAGCAAGACGCCTCGGGACGTCACAGCGCGACTTTCCCTCATCTTCCCGCCGACACCAAACTGCTCCTCGAGATCGAGGTACATGGCGCTAGCTCTCTCGGAGAAAAGGCTCCACCCGTGTCGCATACTGTGCACACTCTACCCGCGCCCACCGGCTGGAGCCCGGTCCCCGCGGGTCCGCAGAACCTCCGCTACACGCAGACAAGCGGTGTCACAACCGTCGTCTGGGACGACCCGTACCCGGATGCCCAATCGAACTGGTTCCTGACAATCGACAATCCAGCGACCGGAGCCCTCTGGGCTACGCGGGTGTACGGGACGTCCTGGACGCTGCCGGCCTACCTTGCGGTCTTCGCCGACACCGAGTACCGGGTTACTGTTGAACACCACGATGTGGTCAGCGGTTCGGCGTCGATTCTGTTCCGGACGCCGCCCGCGGGGCCCATCGGCCAAGCTGAGACGCCGGATGTTTCACCACAGGAGTTTCGCGCGATGGGGTTCTTTCCCGTTTGGCCCGTCATGGTCGACTCGGACTACACGATGACCGATGATCCGTTTCAATGGCGGCATGAAAGCGACGTGATCGAAAAGGACCAAGAGGAGCCGGAAGGGTATTACCACCGTGGCTTGGACATCGGCGAGTACTCGTCGGATGCCCGGCGTACGCCGCCTCGGGAAAACGCACCGCCATATGGGCCTGTCACTGGCGACGGCGTATACGCCGCCACCGATGGAATGCTGCGGATCTTCGCCGACAACTTGGAGCTCGAATCCGTCTTCCACTGCCCGTCGGATGATCCACTGCACGAACAGTTCTATACCCTCGCGAGCGGTGATGCCTGGATCAACGCAAGCAGTGTGCCAGCCGACCAGAGGACCGACACTGTCCCCTTGAACACGTATTGCCAGAATATCGCTACGGACGCCAGCGGGCGCGTGGCGATCCTGTCCTACACACGACGCGACGGTGCTCAGATCGTCACGAAGTACGGCCACTTGGCTCCAAACGGCGTTCCGGAAGAGATCGCACTCGCGCTCGCCTCAAACGCGGACGAGTGCGACCCGACCAACGCGGACGGACCGCGATGCGAGCTGGATTTCAGGCGAGCAGTGTCCGTGCGGCAGGGCCAACGGATCGCAACGATCGGCAATTCCGCGGATGGTAAAGATGACGACGGCTTCGATCAGCACGTGCACTTCGAAATTCTCCACTTCGACATCCCGGTCGGCAAGCGGACCAAGGATCGCGGTGTGTTGTCCGGGCCTTGGTCGATCGCGAAGTTCTGCGGACCGAAGTACAGCCACATGATTGGTGGCGGCACGACCACCTACGACACCCACGACTGCACGTGGAACAAAGCCCAACCCCGGGAAATGGGACCCGCACTTGACGTGGAAGCGTATCTCCCGCCGCTGCCGGCGTCGCCAGTGCCGAGAAACGCGTGGAATGTCACTGCCGACAGCAGCGGCGTGGCGGTGGACACGGCGAAACATCTGGCAGAAATCGAAGGTGCCCGTGTGCGAGCGACAGCAGACACAACGTCGTTGGCGATCGATCTTTCGGTCGCATTCTGGCGGCCGTCGTTCTACGCACAGTACTACAGCAATGTCACGAATGACCCCGGGTATCGCGGGCAAATTTCTCGTACTGGGCGAGCGGGCATCACCTCGACTGGCCCAGGCGTCACAGGATACGGCACCGACATCACTGCTGCACCGACCAAGTCCGACGAGGCCTGTGGAGGCGGAACCTTCCAGCCGGCCCCGGCCGGTTCAGGCGAAAGCGCCGAGGGCGAGCTTCCGCGCCATACGCGAAACGTTTCGCTCAATTTCGCAAATGGTCCATGCACCGTACACGTCCTGACGACCAACTCCCTGTATCCCGCACCTGAGGCGTCGGTCTTGCCTCGCAGTGTTGATGATTCCTACCGGCGGAACATCACGATTCCGGATCCCAAAGCGACGCTGACGTGGGTCGCCGAGTTGTCGGCGGGAACGGACGTAACCCGCTCGGGCGAGAGCCTGACCGGGGACGATCTGGACCTCTACACTTTCACCGCGCGGCGCGGCAACGTTTACCACTTCTGCACGATGCCGAGTGGAGCGAGTGCCTGCGCGCCTGAAGCCGAGGCCGGAGTCAAGCGCAAGAAGGTGAACAATGTTGCCGAGCTGCTGATCATCGGCCCCGATGATGAGGTCGAAGAGGGGATCACCAGGAACGCGCAAGGCCTGAAGTGGGTCGTACCGAACAACGGACCGGCGAACGACGACTACATCTTGGTTGTCCGGCGACGGGCACGCTGGGAAGGATCCGGCGATCCGTACTCGTACAACCTGAAGTACACCGTCCCGCCGATCGGGGTGTGCGACACACTGCGCCTCACGCTGGGCGCGTTCCTGTTCGTCTGCACTCCGGCCAAACCCACCGACTTGTCGGCCACGACGACGGACGACACGATCACGGCGACCGTCACGCCGTCAGCCGGCGCGCTCGAGATTGAGTTCGCATATTTAGCGGCGGGCGCAAACTGTACGACGACGACGGAGCCAGCAGCGACTGTCGCGGTGGCGTCCTCCGACGCCGCGAGTGGAGCAGCCGGCGCGGCAAGCGCGACCGTGTCGCATCCCTTCGGCGGCCTCAGCGCATCCACCACCTACAAGCTGTGCGCGCGTTCCGTGCGCACCATTGAGACGGGCTTCGTGCTCCGTTCCGGATGGGTGGAGGCATCGGCGACCACCAAGGCGCAGCAGCTCGCCGCGCCCGGCAGCGCGACGCCCGGCAGCGCGACGACGAACAGCCTGACGCTGACCTGGACGGCGGTGAGCGACGAGGACGTCGGTCAGTACCGGGTCAAACACAACCGCTCGACAACCACGTGGACGGTTGCCAGCACCGAGACCTCCTACACATTCACCGGGCTCTCGGCGGGCACGGCCTACATCCTCTCGGTCCGCGCTCTGGCCAAGTCCGGCAGCGGCAGAACCGACTCCCAATGGGAGCCCGCGGCCAGCGTCCGCACGAAAGCGCAGTCAACGCCGCCGCCGGTGATTTCGCCGCTCACGCTCACGGCGTCGGTGGAGCCCGAGGACTGCTACCCGGGCGAAGAGGTCAGCGTCTCGTGGTCCGGCAGCGGCGGCCGAGGGGCTCACACATATGAGGTCGACGACGAGAGGGCCACCAGCCCCACCAAGGTCGTCTGCCAGGACGAGGCCGGCGACCAGGAGATCGAAGTGAGCGCGACGGACAGCGCGGGCTCCACCACGACTCACACGCTGTCGGTGACGGTGTTGGAGCTGCGCGAGCCGATCAACTGCCTGAGCAGCACCGTGACGGGCCAATTCGTGACTTACCAGCGCGGCTGCGGCTCAACACAGGCTGTGTCGCTGCTGACGGCGCTGCGCAACGAAAATTCCGAAGTCTGCGGGATCGGGCGTTGGGAAGGCAGCAACTGGTTGAGCTATGAGATCGTGCGCGATGGGCGGGCGATACCGGGCTCGGCGGACTTCACGATCAACACGGGCCACATGCTCTGGTTTGTGGCTTGCGGCTCCGAGAGCGACGGCGACGGGGCGGTCGGAGCCTCAAGCGGCGAGCCGCCGCACTGCCCCGACGCGCTGAAGCCGGAGGCGGGGCCGGCCGTGGTCGGTCTGGATAGCTCGTCCTGCGCCATCGTGCGCGGCGGCGGCGCGGTGCAAGTTTCGCGGGGCGACTACACGCTCAGCCTGACCCTGCCCTCGGAGCGGGACTGGTTCGCCGCGGCTCCGACGCATTACAACGAGAACGCCGGCGGCGCGTTCCTGTTGCTTGACCTCGCCAGCGGCGGCTGGGCGGCCCTCGACCCGGCGGGCGGGGCGGAACTGGCGCGCTATGCGCCGGTCGACGCTGATGGGCTTTCGGCGCTGCTTGATGCGGTCGGCGCTTCGGTTTTTGTTCCGGCGGCGGGGGAGTAGCGGCGGCCGACCCCCCAGTCCGCTACGCGGGCAGCCCCCCTGCGTAGGGGGGCGATTTCGGAGGGGACGCCCCCCTCTCAATCTCCCCCCGCGACGGGGGGAGAGGTCGGAGGGAGCGGCAGGATTGCGGGCGGGGGTCTAGAGGATGCGGGGGGTTGGGTCTTCGGGGTCGTAGGCGAGGATGCGGGTGAGGCCGGCGGCGTGGCCAGCGGCGGCGATGGCCTGGGCGGCTCTGGGGTGTCGGGCGGCGTTGGCGATGACGACGATGTATTCGGCGCTGTCGGGGATGTGTTTGCGCCCGCCTTGCGGGTGGGCGAGGACGGCGGCGATCATGTCGGGGGTGAGTTCCTGGCAGGGTTCGGCGCTGAGGCCGGCGGCGGCGAGCAGGGCGCGGACGCGCTCGGGGCGGTGGACGCGGCGGTCGTCGAGGGGCGCGCCGAGCGCCTGTGCGCCGACGACGGCGACGACGATGTCGACGCCCGCGGGGATGACCGGTTCGTGGTCGGCGGGGGCTTTGAAAGGGCGCCCGGCTGAGCCGTCGGCTTCGACGGCGACGAGGCCGACGCCGGGGAGTTCGAGGGCGCGTTGCGGCCAGGCGGGGTCGACGCCGAGGATGCGCTCGCGGTCGCCGCGGGCGGAGCCGACGACGGCGACGGGGAGTGCGCGGCGGGAGACGTCGTCGATGGCGGCGGCGCGGGAGGCTTCGTTGGCGCCGATGATCAGGGGAATTTGGGCGGCGGCGGGGGGGAGGGTCATTTTGGTGGTGGTGGTGAGGATGGTGAGGCGGTCTGCGGCTTCTGCGGCGGCGCGGACTTCGTCGGCGAGGGCGAAGAGCAGGGTTGTTTTGCCACCGCCGCCGACTGCGGCGAGGAGGGCGGGGCGAGTGATTCCGAGTGCGAGGTGCAGGGGGAGTTGTTTCGACATGTCGATCGTCCTCCGGTCCGGCGCGCCGCGCCCGCTGCGGCCGGAGCTTCTGCGATAAGCGTAAACTGGATATCGAAAAATGACGCACCAGATCGATGAGCAGCTCGACGCGCAGTCAGGCGCGCAACCCAAGGCGCAATTCAGGGCGCAGTTCAGCGTGGTGATTTTGGCCGGCGGCTTTGGTCGGCGGTTGGGGCGGGACAAGGCGACCTGTGCGGCGGCGGGGCGTCCGCTGCTGCACTGGACGGCGTTGGCGGCGGCGGAGGCGACGGACGACATTGTGGTGGTGCGGCGGGAGGATCAGGAGTTGCCGGCGGCGCCGGGCGCGCCGTGGCGGGAGGTGTGCGATCGTCGTTCGGAGCGGGGGCCGCTGGCGGGTCTGGAGGCGGCGCTGGAGCAGGTCGCGCACGATACGGCGGTGTTGGTGGCGTGCGATATGCCGCTGGTGCGAGCGGCGGTGCTGGCGGCGGTGGCGGCGGCGGCGAGCGAGGGGCGCGGGGTGGAGATCGCGATGCCGGTGGTTGGGGGGTATGCGCAACCGCTGTTGGCGGCGTATCGGCGTAGCGTGGCGGGGCATGTGCGGGCGCTGCTCGATGAGGGGGAGGGGCGGCTGCGGGCGCTACTGCCGCTGGTGGAGCATGCGCTGATTGCGGAGGAGGAGTTGCGGCGGAGCGATCCGCAGCTGGAGTCGCTGACGAATGTCAACCGGGTTGAGGATTTGGAGCGGGTGGAGCGTATTCTGCGCACTCGCGGCGCGCCGAGCGGAGAGACTGCGAGTGAGGCGGCCGACGCAGAGGAGGGCGAGTCATGGCGATGTACCGACGGGTGCTGACGGGGCAGGTGGCGCCGGGGCGTCACCAGGAGTTTCTGCGGGCGGTGGAGGCGGCGCTGCAGTATCAGGCGGCGCGGGGGATTGAGGCGCGCTTCTCGGTGTGGGACGCGATTTCGGGTCCGGCGAGCCGGGTGGAGATCATCGCGGAGTTCGACAATCTGCTGGAGTTGGAGCAGTTTGAGGAGTTGGCGGCGCAGGATCAGAATTTCGCGCAGTTGCGGCGGGCGGTGCGGGAGGCGATGGTGTTCGAGTCGACGGAGATCGCGATTTATCGGGTGCTGGTGGGGTAGGGATTGGGGAGCGCCGTGCTCGCGTGTGATTCGGTAGGATCGCCGCGACTGTCGAAGCGGTTCACGTGATGAGGGGGCGATGATGAGAACTGCGGCGCGATGGGTGCGCAGGCGTGCGGGCGCGGTCGGGCGGAAGGTCGCGGCGCTCTGGCGAGAGCGCGGGGAGTCGATTGAGCGGCGGCGGCCCGTAGAGTACGGCGGCGAGGGCATGGACGTCGGCGGGCTGTTCTAGGGCGAGGGGGCGGCGATGGTGCGGGTTGATGCGGAGCGGGAGCGGGAGTACCGCGAGGCCTGGGAGGCCTGGCAGAAGCAGCTGGGGCGCTTGCACGAGGTGTTTCTGGAGGGCGCTTCGATCGGGCCGCCGCAGTTGAAGGGGCTGCTGAACCGCGAGGCGCGGGCGAAGGAGCGGTACGACGCGGCGCGGGCGGCGCTGTTGGGCGTGGGGCCGGCGGGCGGGCGGATTGGCGGGCCAAGTGAGGGCGGGGGGATTGGACGGCCTGGCGCGGCAGCCATAGACTCAGAGTGAGCGGCCGGCGCGAGCGGCGGAGCGACCCTCGGGCAACAACCATGAGCGACGATTACGGCGTGGATCTGGATGAAATCCTGCGCGTGATCGAGCGCGCGGCGGTGCTGATCGTGCGTTTTGAGGTGCTCGAGCAGCGGCTGTTGGTGGACTTTCGCGCGGACGGGGCGGACGGGCCGATCATCACGATGGTGGATCGGGTTAACTCGGCCGAGGAGCGGTTTCGGCACCTGAAGTCGCTGCGCCCGCGGATGCCGCTGCCGGAGCGGATTCTCTCGTTTCCGTGGCCGCGCGCAGTGGCGGCGTTCGACGA
Source organism: Dehalococcoidia bacterium (assembly GCA_965243125.1). GTDB lineage: Bacteria > Chloroflexota > Dehalococcoidia > Bin125 > Bin125 > CATQGW01. The sequence goes on from OZ251529.1 coordinate 630,540, forward strand.
GGCCGGCGTCTGGGAACGAATCGCCGACCGCCTGCGCGGTCTGGGCGTGGACGACGAGGTGCTGGAGCGGACGCACCGCAGCCTGCATCAGGGCGAGGCTGCAGTGACGCTGGCGGCGATTCGCGGCGGCGAGGGGTTTCGCACCATCTGGGAGCGCCAGGCATGAGCGACCCGCGACCAATCGACTTCCGCAGCGATACGCTGACGCTGCCCTCGGCGGGGATGCGGGAGGCGATGGCGGCCGCGCCACTGGGCGACGATGTGTTCGGCGAGGACCCGACGATCAATGAGTTGCAGCGGCGGGCGGCGGAGATTGTGGGCAAGGAAGCGGCGCTGTTTGTGGCGTCGGGCACGATGGCCAATCTGACCGCGCTGTTGGCGCAGACGCGGGCGGGCGACGAGCTGATTGTGGGGCGTCTGGCGCACATCGTGCGCTCGGAGGCGGGCGGCGTTTCGCGGCTGGGCGGCGTGCTGGCGACGATCATCGAGCAGGATGCGGACGGCGGGATTGATCCCGACGCGGTGGCGGCGGCGGTGCGGACGGACGACATTCATCAGCCGCGCACCTCGCTGCTGGCGCTGGAGAACACGCACAATTTCTGCGGCGGCGCGGCGCTGCCGCCGGCGCGGATGCGCGAACTGGCCGATACGGCGCACGCGCACGGTTTGCGGGTGCATGTCGACGGGGCGCGCATCTTCAACGCGGCGGTCGCCTGCGGCTGCTCGGCGGCGGAGCTGGTCGCCGAGGCCGACAGCGTCTGCTTCTGCCTCTCGAAGGGGTTGGGCGCGCCGGTCGGCTCGGTGATTTGCGGCGACGCCGAGTTCATCCAGGAGTGCCGCCGGGTGCGCAAGCTGGTCGGCGGCGGCTGGCGCGAGGCGGGCATGCTGGCGGCGGCCGGGCTGTACGCGCTGGAGCACAATGTGGAGCGGCTGACGGATGATCATCAAAACGCGCGGCAGCTCGCGCGCGGTCTGGCGGAGTTGGGCTATCCGATCCGCCCCGATGATGTGCAGACGAACATCGTGATCTTCCCGCTCGCGCCGACGGCCGAACAGCCCAATCCGGCGGGGGCGCTGGCCGCGCGGCTGGCGGAGATCGGCGTGCGCACCTCGCCAATCGGGCGGGCGCAGCTGCGTTTCGTGACGCATCTCGATATCGAGCAGGCGGACATCGAGGAAACGCTGGAGCGGATTACGGCGGCCGGAATCGCGCCCGACGGGGCGTCGGCTTGATGCTGCGGCGCCGCGCGCCGGCGATCCTCGCCGCCGTTGCCGCGGCGCTGGCGCTGTTGGCCTGCTCGTCTTCGACGCAGTTCGAGGACCCGTCGAATCCGGTCGCGCAGATTCCGTGGCCCGATTACGAGCGGCTGACCTACGCGATCTTCGACCAGACGGATACGGAGCTGGGCACGTTCACGCTGGAGACGGAGCGGGACGGGGATACCTGGCTGCTGCGGCAGCGCTTCGAGCTGACGAGCTCGGAGACGATCGAGGAGCGCTGGGTGCGGGTGGACGCGGAGACGCTGCGGCCGATTGAGCAGTCGCTGGAGGCGGAGTCGGCGGAGGAGCGGATTTCGGTGAGCGGAGTGTATGGGGCTGACGAGGACGGAGGGCTGTACGTGGACGCGGTGGTGGATGAGCAGGGGGAGGAGCGCATTGCGGAGCGGGTCGAGGCGGGGGATTTCGCGTTCGACAACGAGTCGTCGGCGTGGCTCTGGCGGAGCATCGCGTTCGGGCCGGATCTGGAGCTGACGTACCGCTCGGTGAATGTTTATCAGCGGCGCTCGCAGCTGGTGCAGCTGGCGGTGCGGGGGCAGGACACGCTGCGCGGGCCGGCGGGCGATGTGGTGGTCTGGCAGGTGGTGGCGACGCCGGGGGTGGAGATCAGCCGCGCGTGGTATGAGCTGGAGCCGCCGCATCGGTTGATTCGGTGGGATCAGCAGCCGCGGCGGTATGTGTTGGTGGAGGTTTCGACGGAGCGGGCGGAGTGAGGCTTGGGGCCATCACCGGTGGGCTGGGCATAAGCGCAGCACATGCGGGCGAACTTGTGATAGGTTTGCGTCGACGCTTCAAGCGCTGGGGCAGGAAGGGGCCGCCTCATGGTCAGCTTTGAGCACAAGCGACTCTACGATCGCCTGGTGCAGGTGGATGTCGCCCCCGACGATGATGCAGCGCTTTCGTCGTGGCTCACGGGCGAGGCGCACCTCCGCCTCCTGCGGGAAGATGCGGAGAACAACGAGCTAATCGTCGCCGCGATGCTCGCCAGCCTCGGCTGCATGATGAACACGCTCATCGTTCGCGCCGACGACACCCGACTCCAAGACCCGGAAGCGCTCCTGAAATGGTCTCCGAATCCCTACGACTTCAGCGCCGCCGAATACTACTGGACCTGGAGCGGCGACCGGACTCGGGCGGAACCCCGCGACGCGACCAATTCATCTCAGGCGCGAGCGGACACCTCATGCCTCGTCTTTGGCCGAAACATCGAAGGCCTGTCAGACGAAACCGGCAACTACCTTGAGATCTTGCAGACTTATGTGCATCAAGTACCCACCTACTGGCGGCCCGAACGGCAAGCTTACTCTCGCTTCGATCATCTCGGGGACTGGGAGGAGGTCATTTCCCTCACCCAGAAAGGCAAAGGGCGAAACATCGCGCTCGCGTCCTTTCGGCGTCAAGAGCTGGACCTGCACCTGATCGCACGAGAGTCGGTGCTCGCTCGATCATTCAAATTCAACTTGTTTCGGCCGCCTTTCGACCCGAGCCTCCTTGAGCGACCAGCTGCTCCGCGCTTCGTGCGGCCCACGGACAACCTCTTCTACCGAATGATCGCTAACGGCGACGATTATTGCCAAATACGCGGAGTCCAGATCATTCGGCCGAAGCTCTCCGAACGCGAGGTCCACTACCTGGCGCGCACCGACCACCTGCCAACGGAAGACGAGACGAAACCTGTCGAGCTCCTGGTACAGGATATCCGGGACGGAACAGTCGTCACGGTCTCGACCGATCCGGCAACGACAAGGACGTACTTTGAACCCGATCGTGACGACCTGCCTTACGAGACTTCGCCGGCGTTCTTCCGTCCTGAGGTTCTGGCGAAGTACAGGGCGGATCGTGACAAGTACACACTCCAGAACGGCATGATCAACTGTCGGGGTGCTTGGTCGCTGCAAAGCTACAGCATCAACGACGCAGAGCAGGTCGCGGTCTCCATCTGTTATCTGCGGGACCTGCCGCGCGAAGAGCAGGTGTACTGGTCGAGCTTCAATGAGCGGCCAAAGGCAGGGCTTTCTGCGAGGACGATTCAAACCGATTTCCGCGCGGAATTGCCGGATGAAACCACGCCACTGGAGGACATCATCGAAGTTCTCGACAGATGGTGCTCTTCTGACCTCGAATGGTGGACCTGGGTGGCGGAAGGTGAACCTAGCAGCCGTCTCACGGTGCCGCATACGGATAGCCGCTATGAATGGGCCGAGGCGTTTCTCACGCTATCCCACGCGGTCATCGAAGGATTCCGAGAGAAGGCGCTGCGCCGCCGCCTGCGACAGGCGGATCAATCGCCTGAGCCGGGAGAGCGGAGCATCAAACTGTTGGAACGCCTGCTGTGTGCCGCAGGAAGGCTCGATGCCGACGAACAACTGAAGACCCTGCGCGAAATCCGAAACCTGCGGGTTCACGCCAAGGCGCACGCAACAGGCCGGCAAGGCCGCGAACTCGCTACGGACGCCCTCACGAAACACGGCAGCTACGCGGCGCACTACGAGTGGGTGTGCAGCCAGCTGGTGCGAGAACTCGCACTCATCGAAGAAGCAATGGGGTAGCGCCGAGGCGTCAGGAGCGGTCGGGGCGGGCCCATTCGGGGCGTTCCTGGTCTTCGGGCGGAGCGAACGAGGTGTCGCCTTCGGGCGGCCTGCTCATCCATTTCGGGGTGGGCGGCGACGGTGGCGGCGGCGCGCTTTTTCCGGGTCAATGAGGGGCGCATTAGCATCCAAACAGGGGAAGGAGCCTTGATGTCTTTCGCTGCGGTGTGGTGCGTGAGGATCGTGGTTGGGGCGCTGTTGCTCGCGGCGAGCGCCGTTCTCGGCGTGGCGGGCGACTGGGAGCAGGCGGCGGCGCAGGAGGGAGGGCGCGCGGTCGCGGTCAGCGTCGGCCATGAGCACGCCTGCGCGCTGCTCGACTCGGGTGCAGTCGAGTGCTGGGGATCCAACCGTTTCGGCCAAACGGATGCGCCGGGCGGGCGCTTCAGCGCCGTCAGCGCCGGTGGGGAGCACACCTGCGGGCTGCGCGACAACGGCGCAGTCGAATGCTGGGGATCCAACGGGTCCAGCCAAACGGGCGCCCTTGGCGGGCGCTTCAGCGCCGTCAGCGCCGGTGGGGAGCACACCTGCGGGCTGCGCGAGACCGGCGCAGTTGAATGCTGGGGATCCAGCGCGTACCGCCAAACTGACGCGCCCAGCGGACGCTTCTCCGCTGTCAGCGCCGGCCGTAATCACACCTGCGGGCTGCGCGTCACTGGCCAGGCTGAGTGCTGGCGGTACAACGGGGCCGGCAAATCGGACGCGCCCAGCGGAAACTTCTATGCCATCACTGCCGGCCATACACATGCCTGCGGGCTGCGCAAAAGCGGCGAAATCGAGTGTTGGGGATCCAACTGGTCCGGCCAAACGGACGTGCCTGGCGGCAGCTTCAGCGTTGTCAGCGCCGGCCGGAATCACACCTGCGGACTGCGCGAGAGCGGCACAGTCGAATGCTGGGGACACAACGAGTCCGGCGAAACGGACGTGCCTAGAGGGCGCTTCAGCGCCGTCAGCGCCGGCGCGTGGCACACTTGCGGGCTGCGCGACAACGGCGCAGTCGAATGCTGGGGAAACGACTGGTCCGGCCAAACGGATGAGCCTGGGGGACGCTTCGCCGCCGTCAGCGCCGGCGCGTGGCACACTTGCGGGCTGCGCGACAACGGCGCAGTCGAATGCTGGGGAAACAGTGGGTCCGGCCAAGCGGATGCACCAATCGGACGCTTCAGTGCTGTCAGCGCAGGCCGGAGACATACCTGCGGGCTGCGCGACAACGGCGCAGTCGAATGCTGGGGAGCCAACGGGGACGGCCAAGCGGACGCACCAAACGGACGCTTCAGTACTGTCAGCACTGGCGGGTGGCATAGTTGTGGGCTGCGCGAAGGCGGCGAAATCGAGTGCTGGGGAGCCAATTGGAGCGGCCAAACGGACGCGCCCCGCGGACGCTTCAACGCCATTAGCACTGGCGAACGCTACACATGTGGGCTGCGCGAAAACGGCGCAGTTGAATGCTGGGGAAACAACAGCTACGGGGAAAGGGACACGCCCGCCGGGCGTGTCTCTGCTGTTAGCGCGGGTTGGCGGCACACTTGCGTGCTGCGCGAAAACGGCCAAGCCGAGTGCTGGGGGCACGACGGCTACGGCAAAACGAACACACCCGATGGACGCTTCAGCATCGTCGGTGTTGGCCAGTTTCATACTTGCGGGCTACACGAGAGCGGTGAGATCGAATGCTGGGGATACGCGTTCGAGGGGCAGGTGCAACCGCCAGCAGGCAAGCATGTTCAAATCAGCTCGGGGGCGTATCACGTCTGCGCCGTCAGCGAGGACGGCTCGGCTTCTTGCTGGATGATCTTCAACAGCATGGCGGAGGTGCCGGGCTGGTTGCGGGGCGGCGGGTTGCCGAGCACGGGGACGGGCGGGCTGCTCGGTCGGGGCGGCGGTTCGCGGGTTGGGGTGATCGTGCTGGTTTCGTTGGGCGTCTCGGCGGTGTCGTTGCTGGTTCTGTCGGCATGGCGGCACCGCTTCTAGCGGCGAGGGGAGGCAGTGCAGATTCTGTGCTGTATCTGGGGCGCTGGGCCGACCCCCCAGTCCGCTAGAAGCGGACAGCCCCCCTGCGTAGGGGGGCGATTTGCGGAAGAGGCCCTGCCGGGGGGAGAGGTCGGAAGGGCGTCAGGAGCGGTCGGGGCGGGCCCATTCGGGGCGTTCCTGGTCTTCGGGGGGGGCGAAGGAGGTGTCGTCTTCGGGGCGGGTTTCGGGGGGGTGGTCGGGGTCCTGGTCTGCGCCGGCGGCGAAGCGGGCGGCCTGCTCGTCCATTTCGGGGTGGGCGGCGACGGTGGCGGCGACGCGCTCCTCGACGGTGGGGGCGAAATCGACGCGATGGGCGGTACCGGCGGCGACTTCCTCCTGGATGTCGGCGGGCAGCTCGGCGGCGAAGCGCGAGCGCTCGTCGCGCACGGTGTAGCGGAAGAGCTCCTGCTCCTCGGGATCGAGCAGGCGTCCGTCGCGCATTTCCTCGACGCGCGGGACCAGCTCCATCACGGTGCGGTCGTGGGTGGTGGTGATGATGGTGACGCCCTCGTCCACCACCAGGTCGTGCAGCAGGCGGAAGATGCTGACGGCGGTGCTGGAGTCGAGCTCGCCGGTCGGTTCGTCGGCGAGGATCAGGGCGGGCGCGTTGGCCAGGGCGCGGGCGATGGCGACGCGCTGCTGCTCGCCGCCGGAGAGTTCGTAGGGTCGGTGGCGGGCGCGGCCGGCCAGGCCGACCTGTTCGAGCAGCTGGTCGGCGCGGCGGCGGCGCTCGCGGATGCTCGCTCCGGCGATGCGCAGCGCCAGCTCCACATTTTCGTAGGCTGAGAGCAGCGGGAGCAGGCCGAAGGACTGGAAAACGAAGCCGACGCGGTGGCGGCGCAGCTGGGTGAGCTGCGACTCGTTGTAGCCGGTGATGTTTTCGCCGTCGATGTAGACCTCGCCGCTGCTCGGCTGGTCGAGGCCGGCGATCATGTTGAGCAGTGTGGTCTTGCCCGAGCCGGAGCGTCCGATCAGGGCGACGAATTCGCCCTGGCGCACTTGCAGCGAGGCGTCGCGCACGGCCCAGATGTCTTCGCTGCCGACATGGAAGCGGCGGCTCACGCCGCGCACATCCACGACCATTTCGGTACCGGGGCTGTAGTTGTTGGCAGTGGTCATCGGGGCGGCGGTCCGTCCTCGCTCTGGACGGGCGTGATCACGATGCGCCCGTCGCGCTCGTTGACGCGGGCGCGGCGGCCGAGGTCGACGGCCTCCAGCAGCGGCTTGGGGATTTGCAGTCGGCCCGCGCCGTCGACTACGGCGTATTCGTCGTGGACCACCTCGGAGATGTCGGTGCCCGCGTGCTCGATTCGCCGCACGGTCTCGGTGGCGATCGTGCCGTCGCGGATCGCGACGACACGGTCGACGCGGGCGGCGATGGCCGGGTCGTGGGTGACGACGATGATGGTCAGCCCGAACTGGTTGGAGAGGTTGCGGAAGAGCTCGAAGATTTCCTCGGAGGTGTGGGTGTCGAGCTCGCCGGTCGGTTCGTCGGCGAGCAGCAGGGGCGGGTCGTTGCTGAGCGCGACGCCGATGCTGACACGCTGCTGCTCGCCGCCGGAGAGCTGGTCGGGGCGCTGGCGGCGCTTGTCCATCAGCCCGACCGCCTCGAGCAGTTCGAGCGCGCGCTCGCGGGCGTGCCTGCGGGTGCGCCCGGCCAGGATCATCGGCACTTCGATGTTCTGCTGGGCGGAGAGGTAGGGGATCAGGTTGCGGCCGGTCTGCTGCCAGACGAAGCCGACTTCTTCGCGGCGGTAGTCGACCAGTTCCTCTTCGGAGAGCGCGAGGAGGTCGCGGGTGTTGACGAACGCGGTACCTGCGCTGGGCACATCGAGGCCGGCGAGCACGTTGAGCAGGGTGGACTTGCCGGAGCCCGAGGCGCCGACGATGGCCAGCACCTCGCCGCGCCCCACGGTCAGGTCCAGCCCGCGCAGGGCGACGACTTCAAGGTCGGCGATTTTGTAGATCTTGAACAGGTCGCGGCAAACGACATGGTCGTCGCGAGCGAGCTCGTCGGGGCGCGTCGGCGGCGTTGCTGCGTTGGTCGTCACTGGCGCACGCTCACTCTTCCCGCTGCCGCGCAGCCGCAGGCGGCGTTTGGGGCACGATACCGCGTCGCCGCGTATCGCGCCCGTCAGAAGGGGCCGGAGAGGAAATTCCAGATGGCGTCCACGGCGTCGAGCGCGGTGAAGTCGTCGAGCCACTTGCCGGTGTGCAGCACGTATTCGTGGAAGACTTTGAGCGCGGTGAGGATGAGCAGCCACTTGACGGCGGTGCGCGGGTCGAGCGGCTGCGGCTCGCCGTCGATCTTGCCCACCCAGCGCGAGGGCCAGTGGCGGCGGCTGGCGACGTAGAGGAACCAGAACTCGAAGACGTTGGGGAAGAAGATCAAAATCTCGCGCCCGGCGCCGGCCAGAAAGACGACGAAGCCGACGAGCCGGTAGGCGAAGAGGCCGAGCGCGATGTTGCGCTCCAGGCCGCTCCAGCGCCAGGCGACGACGAGGAAGAGCGCGATGTAGACCTGATCAAGCCACTTGTCCCAGCCCTGGTAGTCGGAGATGCCGCCGAGGTCGATCAGTTGCCGCCAGAAGAGGTCGGAGAGGTCGATGAAGACGGCGATCAGCCCGCCGACGAAGGCCCAGCGCAGCACCGGCAGGGAGCCGGCGACGCGGATCAGGCCGATGACCAGCGCTTCCATGCTGTGAGGCTACGCGCCGGCGTGCGTGCGCTGTAGAATTTCTGAGCAGGAGGAGCGTCGCTGATGCCGACAGCAGCTGCCGACACCCGAACCGCCCGTCCCTTTGAGGGCATCTACGATGTGCCGGAGACGGCGCGGTATCTCCGCGCGGCTGTGTATGGCGAGCGGCTGTACCCGGTGCACTCGAGCAAGCTGATCCGCTGGATTCGGCGCGGGATCGCCTCGCCCGACTTGGTTGAGCTGGGCGGACGCGAGCTGCTGATCGGCTTTGAGGATGTCGTTTCGCTGCGGGTGATCGCGGCGCTGCGGGCGGCCGGCGTGAGTTGGCCGGAGATTGATCGCAGCGGCGAGTGGCTGCGAACGGCGACGGGCGCGCAACGCCCGTTCGCCACCGACTGGCTGTGGACCGGACAGGGCGAAGTGTTCGCGGAGTGGTGCGAACGCCTGATCGCAGCCGGTCGCGGGGGCCAGCTGGCGCTCGGACTGCTGCGCAGCTATCTGATGCCGGTCCACGGCCTGGTCTTCAGCGCCGAAACTCACGCTGCAACGTCTTGGGAACCGATTCAAGGAGTCGTGCTCAAGCCGACGATTCAGTTCGGCTCGCCGTGTGTGAAAGGAACGCGAATCCCAACACGGACCATCGCAGGGATGATCGAGGCCGGCGATTCGGCGGATTGGGTAGCCGCGTCGTTTGATCTCTCGGCGGCCGAGGTACAGGCAGCGTGTGACTGGGAAATTCGCGTCCAATCCGGATGATCCGCTCTTCTTGCTTGATGAGTCGCTGACGCCCTCGGTCGCGGAGGCGTTGGCGCTGGTCGGGTACCGCTTCGTCACGTTGGTGGCCGCATTTGCGCGGCAAGGCGTCGAGGATCCCGAAATCATCGAGTGGTGCCGCATACACGATGCGATTTGGGTGCATGCCGACGACCGCGCCCGCAAGCAGCATCGGACGCTGCTCCAGCGGAGCGGCATTCGGACTGTCTGGGTCTATCGCAAGCGGGGCGCGATGACGGGCAAGGAACAGCTGCGCATTCTGTCGTTCGTCCTGCCGCAGCTGCTCGCACAGTGGCGGGATCGTCCGACGGTTCGGCACTACCGGGTGTCCGCGGCGAACGACCAGGCGAAGCCCGGCATGCGCGCCCTTGAGATCTGAAGCAGGCGGGGTGGGTCAGTATTTGGAGACGTTGATCTCTTCGAAGTTGCCGGTGACCAGGAAGATGGCGCGTTCGCAGATGTTGGTGGCGCGGTCGCCGATGCGTTCGAGGTTGTGGCTGCACCAGAGCACGTGGGTGACGGCGTCGAAGTCGGCGGCGGCGCTGCCGAGCGCGGCGAGGCGCTCGATTAACCGGCGGTGGAGGTCGGTGTAGAGGGCGTCGACCTCGTCGTCCTGGTCGCAGGTGCTGCGGGCGAGGGCTTCGTCGCGGTCGAGGAAGGAGCGGGTGGCGTTGCGCAGCATTTCGCGCACGAGGTCGGACATGCGCCAGAGGTCGGGTTCGGTGGCGGCGATCGGGTTGTCTTCGAGGAAGATCGTGATGCGGGCGATGCCTTCGGCGTGGTCGGCGATGCGTTCAAGGTTGGAGGCGATGGCGTTGAGCGAGATCAGTTCGCGCAGGTCGCCGGCGACGGGCTGCTGGAGCGCGAGCAGGTTGAGCACCGTCTCCTCGATCTCGTAGCGCAGTTCGTTGATCGCGGCGTCGCCGTCGCAGACGCTGCGGGCGAGCACGAGGTCGCGGCGCAGCAGCGATTGCATGGCGTCGACGATGCTGCGGTCGGCGCGGGCATGCAGCAGGCGCAGTCGATCGACCGCTCCCTGTCGATCGTTGGTGTACGCGGTGCGTGCCATGAGAAGAATCCCGGCTGGGGCAGCCGGGCGCGAAGCCCGAGTTAGCCGTACCTGCCCGTAATGTAGTCTTCCGTGCGCGGGTCCGTGGGGTTGGTGAAGATGTCGGTGGTGGGACCGAACTCGACCAGCCGCCCGGTGCGCTCTTCACCGGCGAGCAGGAAGGCGGTGAAGTCGGAGACGCGCCCGGCCTGCTGCATGTTGTGGGTGACGACGACGATCGTGTAGTCCTCGGCGAGTTCGCGCATGAGGTCTTCGATTTTGAGCGTGGCGACGGGGTCCAGCGCGCTGGCGGGCTCGTCCATCAGGATCACTTCGGGCTGGACGGCGATGGCGCGTGCGATGCAGAGGCGCTGCTGCTGGCCGCCGGAGAGGGCGAGGCCGCTCTTGCCGAGGTCGTCTCTGACCTCGTCCCAGAGCGCGGCGCGGCGCAGGGCGTCTTCGACGAGGCGATCCATGTCGCCGTCGTAGCCGTTGATGCGCGCGCCGAAGGCGACATTTTCGTAGATCGACTTGGGGAAGGGGTTGGGCTTCTGGAAGACCATCCCGATGCGGCGGCGGACGTCGACGGCGTCGATGTTGGGGCTGAGCAGGTTGAGCTCGCCGAAGCGGATTGCGCCTTCGACGCGGGCGCTGGGGATCAGGTCGTTCATGCGGTTGAGGCAGCGCAGCAGGGTGCTCTTGCCGCAGCCGGAGGGGCCGATCAGGGCGGTGACGCGGTTGCGGGGGATGTCGAGCGAGATGCGGTCCACGGCCTGGAAGGAGCCGTAGTATACGGAGACATCGCGCATTTCGAGCGCCAGATCAACATCCTCGGGCATCTCGTGGCGAACCGCGCCGCGGGCGGGATCGAGGTGTACCGCCCCGATCGTGTCGCCGGGCGTGGGCGCGGCGATCACGGCGCCGACGGTGTCGGCGGCGACTTGCGAGCGCTGCTGCTCAACGGCGTCGGGCGCGTGCGGCGCGGCCGGCTGTCGTGACATCGGCGTTTCCTTCCGGCGCGCCCGCAGCTCCCCAGCGGCGGATGCGCACGACGATCGAGGCTACCACTCGGTGCGGGTGCGGTGGCGCATGATGATCGCCGCGCTGTTCATCAGCAGCAGGATCAGCAGCAGGATGATGATCGTCGAGGCCGCGACCTCGTGGAACGCGGACTGCGGGCGGGTAACCCAGTTGAAAATCTGGATCGGCAGCACGGTGAAATCGTCGGTCGGGGCGTCGGGCAGAAAAGCGATAAAGGTGAGCGCGCCCATGGCGATCAGCGGGGCGGTTTCGCCGATGGCGCGGGACATGGCGAGGATGTTGCCGGTGAGCATGCCGCCGAAGGCGTAAGGCAGCACGTGGTAGCGGATCACCTGCCAGCGAGTCGCGCCGACGGCGTAGGCCGCTTCGCGCATCGAGGGCGGCACGGCGCGGAGCGACTCCTGCGCGCTGACGATGATGATCGGCATGACCAGCAGGGCCATGGTCAGCGCGCCGGCGAGCACGCTGCGCTCGAACTCGAGCGCGCGCACGAAGAGCTGGAGGCCGAGCAGGCCGTAGACGATCGAGGGCACGCCGGCGAGGTTGGCGATGTTGACCTGGATGAAGCGGGAGAACCAGTTGCGGCGGGCGTATTCCTCGAGATAGATGGCCGCGCCGACGCCGAGCGGGAAGGCGACCGCAGCGGTGATCGCCATCATGTAGAGGGTGCCGACGAGGGCGGGGAAGATGCCGATCCGCTCGGGCGCGTACGAGGGCGGCGAGGCGAGGAAGTTGGGTTCGATGAAGAGGTAGACGGCCCAGGCGGCAAGAATGATCGCGGGCCAGACGAGCGAGGGGCTGCGCAGCCGGCGCGCGGCGCGCCAGGCGGCGAGCAGCAGGGCCAGCGGGAAGACGAAGCCGGCCAGGACGATGCGGAAGGTCTGCCAGGCGGTGGCTTCGCCGAGCAGGTCGAAGATGTGGCCTTCGACGCCGACATAGTAGGCGCCCTCGAAGCTGACGTAGATCAGGTGCGCAAAGAGGGCGACGGGCAGGACGCAGAGCAGGCAGAGCGCGGCGAAGGCGCGCGGCGCGAGGTTGCCCCGGCCGTGCGCGAGGCGGTCGACGAGGCGCGGCAGGAGGAACGGCGCAAGCACCGCGATGGGGAAGGCCCAGGCGAGCCAGGCCAGGCCCTCGGGCATGGCCGCGCCGCTGGGCGCGACAGTCGGCACCGCGCCGCCGTCGATCGCGACTTCGATCACCAGCGCGCCGAGCAGCACGACGCCGACGCAGATGGCGATAAAGCAGCCGACCAGGAAGGTACGGGAGTAGAGCCGGCGGAGGTTGAGACGCGGGCGGAAGCCGGGCGGGGAGGGTCGATCTAGCGCGCCGGAGGTCATGGCGACGCCTCGCAGTGGCGCGCGTATTCGTCGGCCAGGTAGATGCGGCTCTGCGCGCCGCTGAGGATGGTGGGGTGGCGGGCAAAGGCGTTCTTGTTGAGCCGCAGGGAGTGGGCGAAGGCGTTGCAGAGCGCCGCGTCGTAGCGGGCGTCGGATTCGTCCGGGCCGCCGAGCTGCGCGTAGTGGGCGTCGATGTCGCGCCAGTTGGGCGCGGCCTCGCCGATGTGCGCGGCGTAGACGCCGAGGGCGATGACGGCGGCGAAGAGCAGAGCGCAGGCGGCGACGCGCGGATTGAGCCGCTTGCCGAGGTTTTGGCCGGAGCTCCGTTCGAGGCTGTCGGGCGGCGGTTGGAGGGCGCTCATTCGTATTCCTCGCGGAAGCGGCGCACGACCCACTGGGCGAAGATGTTCATCGTCAGGGTCATCACGAAGAGGGTCATGGCGACGGCGAAGAGCACCTTGAACTCGACGCTGGTGGTGGGCGTGTCGCCGAGACTGAGCTGGACGATCATGGCGGTCATGGTCTGGACGGCTTCGAGCGGATCAACCAGGAACTGCGGGTTGCCGCCGGCGGCGATGGTCACGATCATCGTTTCGCCGACGGCGCGGGAGGCGGCGAGGATGATCGAGGCGACGACGCCGGAAAAGGCGGCGGGCAGGACGACGCGGACGGCGGTCTCGAAGCGCGTCGCGCCCAGCGCGTAGGAGCCCTCGCGGAGCGAGCGGGGCACGGCGTTGAGCGCGTCCTCGCTGAGCGAAGAAACCATCGGGATGATCATGATCCCCAGCACGACCCCGGCGGCGAGCGCGTTGTAGATGCCGACGTCCTCGCCGAAGATGGTGCGGATCACGGGGCTGACGGTGAGCAGGGCGAAGTAGCCGTAGACCACGGTAGGGACGCCCGCGAGCACCTCAAGCAGCGGCTTGAGCACGGCGCGCAGGCGCGGCGGGGCGTATTCGCTGAGGAAGATGGCGGCGAGCAGTCCCAGCGGGACGGCGACGGCCAGCGCGAGCGCGGCGACGAGCATGGTGCCCCAGACGAGGGCCCAGACGCCGAACTGACCCTCGGCGAAGAGGGCGGACCACTCGGTGGAGCCGAAGAAGTCGCCGAAGGGGATGATGCGGAAGAACTCGACCGTCTCGAAGATCAGCACCAGCACGATGCCTACGGTGACGAACGCGGAGAGGGTGGCGACGATGAAGAGCACGCCGTGGATGATGCGTCCGGTCGGCGTTTCGCGGCCGGTGCCGGAGCGGCTGGGCTGAAGTTTGTCGCGCCAGAGTTCGGCCAACAGGCCGCGCAGAGAATCGCGCTGCTGCGGGGCTTGTGCGGACATCGCGCTCGTTCCTGCAATCTTGCGCCCGGGGGCGCGCTTGTCGCCGCGTTGCGCCGAGCGCCGACCGACGGCAGCCTATGGACGCCGCCCCGATCGACGGTTAACGATCGGTAAGCGCAGTTGCGGCTTGAATTGGCTGCGCCCCGAGCTCCCGAAGGAGAGCGGAGCGCAGCCGTCCGATGGACGGCGCTGAGTCAGGGAGGATGGCTACTCCGCGCCGTAAATCGAGGCGAGCGTCTGGCCCTCGAAGGCCGCCGCGATGGCCGAGCCGGTCACGCGGTTCTGCACGCGGCCCAGTGCGGCGGTGTAGAGCGCGCCGGGCAGCTGCACGTAGCCGACCTCGGGCGAGTCGACCAGGAAGACGCCGTCGGTCAGGTAGTACTCGACGAAGGCCGCGACTTCGGTGCGCTCGAGGGAGGCAACGCTGACGTAGATGAAGAGAGGGCGCGAGAGCGGGTTGTAGGAGCCGTTGTTGATCGTCTCCAGGCTCGGCGTCACGGCGGCGCCCAGATCGTTGATGACCGGCACGGCCTTGAGGCGGTCCGAGTTGTTGGCGTAGTAGGAGAAGCCGAAGTAGCCGATCCCGCCGCGCTCGCCGGAGACGCCCTGCACGAGCACGTTGTCGTCTTCGGAGAAGGTCGTGTTGTCGCTGCGGTGGACGCCGCCGTCGTCGTTGATCGTCTCGGTGAAGTAGTCGAACGTGCCCGAATCCGCGCCCGGCGCGAAGAGCGTGATTTCCACGTCGGGGAAGCCGGCGCGCACATCGGCCCAGCTCGCGGCGTAGTCCTCGGGGCGGAAGATGTGGTTGAGTTCTGCGACGGTCAGGCTGTCCACCCAGTCGTTGTCGGGGTGGACCACCACGGTGAGGCCGTCGTAGGCGACGGGCAGTTCGATGAAGTCGATGCCGTTTTCGTCGCAGATTTCGACCTCGGAGTCCTTGACCGGGCGCGAGGCGTCGGAGATGTCGGTTTCGCCCGCGCAGAAGCGCTTGAAGCCGCCGCCGGTGCCGGAGACGCCGACGGTGACGCGGACATCGGGGTTGGCGATGCCGAACTCGGCGGCCATCGCTTCGGTGATTGGGAAGACGGTGCTGGAGCCGTCGACCGCGATCTCGCCGGAAAGGGCGGCGGCGGTCCGGCCGGATGAGTCAGACTGTTGCTGCTCGGTCGTCTGCGGTGTCGTCGTCTGGGCAGCCGACTGTTGCTCGTCGTCATCGCCGCCGCAGGCGACGGCCGCAGCGGCGGCGAGGCCGATGATCAGCAGCAGCGGCAAGAGCCAGCGCGCGCCCAACTTCTGTACGTATGTCAAGGGGTGAGTCCTCTCTGGTGTGCGCCCGCACGGGGGCGCGGTGCTCCTGAGTGCGCACGCAGCGTATGGAGCGGTCGGTCGGGCGGCGGTTAAGGCTGGGTTGGCGCGCAGTTAAGGGGCGGTTAGCGAATCTGCTTCTGTCGCCTGCGCGACAGGCACGCTGAAGCCGAAGGTGGAGCCGACGCCGGGTTCGCTCTCGAGCGAGACCGCGCCGCCGTGCGCCTCTGCGATGTGCCGCACCACGGCCAGGCCGAGGCCGGTGCCGCCGCCGGCCGCGCGAGCGCGGTCGATGCGGTAAAAGCGCTGGAAGATGCGGGCCTGTTCGGCCGGGTCCACGCCGACGCCGCTGTCGCGCACCTGGAGTCGGAGCATCGCGGGCTGCGCCTCACTCTGCTGCGCCCCACCTTGCTGCGCACTGCCCTCATGCTCGGCGAAGACCTCAATGCTCCCCTCGGGGGTGAACTTGATCGCGTTCTGCAGCAGGTTGAGCAGCGCGCGCTGGATCAGATCCGCGTCGGCTTCGATCACCGTTTCCGCGGCGGCGGCGACGCGGCAGCTGAGCGCCAGACCGTTGCGCTCGGCCTGCGGGCGCATCCGCTCAACCGCGCGCTCCAGCAGCGGCGCGACGGCGACGGGGCGGAGGTCGGGCTGCGAGAGCCCCGATTCGAGCCGCGCCAGCGCGAGCATCTCCTCGACCAGCTGGCTCATCCGCTCGGCTTCCACCTGGATGATTTCGCGGAAGCGTCCGGCATCGGGGGCGTCGCGGGCGCGTTCGAGCGTCTCCGCGGCGGCGGAGATCGTGGAGAGCGGGGTGCGCAGCTCATGCGAGGCGTTGATAAAGAAGTCGCGCCGCGCTGTCTCGGCCTCGTGCTGTTCGGTGAGGTCGTGGAGGGCGACGACGACGCTCCAGACGCCGTCGTCGCCGAGCGGCGCAACGGCCGCGTCGTAGCGCCGCTCGCCGTGCTGGATGGGGAGCGACTGCGCAACGCGCTCGGCGCGGGCCGTCTCCACGGCGGCGTAGAGGTCCGGATCGGCCACGGCCTCGATCAGGGGCGCGCCGATGCGGGCGGGCAGCGATTGTCGGGCGGCGGGATTGAGGTAGGCGATTCGCGCATCGGCGTTGAGCGCAATCACGGCGTCGCCGGCCGCCGAGAGCGCGTGCTCGAACTGGGCGCGTTCGGACTGGCTCTGGTCGAGCAGTTGGCGGGCGCTGCGCATGTTGTCGGAGACGACGCGCACGGCGCGGGCGAGCTCCGGCTGGCTGGGCACGGGCAGCGGGGCGTCGCCGGCGGCGGCGGCGCGGATCGCATCGGCCAGCCGCCAGCGGTCGCGGCGCGCGGCGGCGATCGCGACGAGCAGGATCAGCAGACCGAGCAGGCCGAGGGCGACGCCGACGGGGACGCCCCAGCCGCCCTGCGCCGCGGTCAGCGCGGCGCCTACCCAGACCAGCAGCGCGAGCAGCGCGGCCCAGAGCGGCGGCGCGGCCGGCCGCCGGGGCATCATCGCTCGAACCGGTACCCCGCGCCGCGCACAGTGATCAGGTGGCGCGGCGGAGCGTCGGGCGATTCGATCTTCATCCGCAGCCAGCGGACATGGACATCCACGGTGCGCGTGCCGCCGGAGAAGCTGATATCCCACACGTCGTCGAGCAGCTGGTCGCGGGTGAAGGTGCGCCCGTCGCGCTGCGCGAGGTAGGCGAGCAGCTCGTATTCCTTGGGGCGGAGGGCGATCGGCTCGTCGCCGCGCCGCAGCTGGCGGCGGTTGAGATCGAGCGTGAACTGCGCGCCGGGCGGACCGAACTCAATCGTCCGCTCGCCCACCTCGGTCGGCTCCGGCCGCTTGCGGCGCAGATGCGCGCGCACCCGGGCGAGCAGCTCGGCGACGCTGAACGGCTTGGTGATGTAGTCGTCGGCGCCGAGGTCTAGGCCGCGCACGCGGTCGGCTTCCGAGCTGCGCGCGGTGAGCAGCAGGACCGGCACCTGCGATTCTTCGCGGATGCCGCGCAGCACGCCCACGCCGTCCATCGCCGGCAGCATCAGATCGAGCAGCACCAGATCGGGTTGCAGCGTGCGCGCCAGCGAGAGGCCCTCCAGTCCGTCGCCGGCCGTGCGCACGCGGTAGCCCTCGCTTTCGAGGTTGTAGCGCAGCGTCTCGGCCAGGTGCGCTTCGTCCTCCACGACCAGCACGGTGCGCATCGCATGCCTCCCCTCGGCGGCTACAGGGTATCGCCGCGCGGCGCGCGGCGATCGCCCGACAATCAATCGTTAACCTGTAGCCGCCGCGCAGCCTCCAGAGGCGCGCTGACACGTTGGAAGGAGCGGGAGATGCGATTCGGATTCTGGCCCAGCGCGGGCAATCCCTGGGCCGAGGTGCTGACCGTGAGCCGCCACGCCGAGCAGAGCGGCTGGGACCGCCTCTGGTTCGCCGACCACTTCATGCCGGTCGCCGAGCAGGACGACGAGACCCAGCACGAGAGCTGGGTGGTGCTGAGCGCGCTCGCGGCGCGCATCCCGCGCATCCAGCTGGGCCACATGGTCAGCGGCAACACCTACCGCCATCCCGCCGTGGTGGCCAAGATGGCCGCGCAGATCGACGTGATCTCCGGCGGCCGCTTCATCCTCGGCCTCGGCGCGGGCTGGCAGGAGCGCGAGCACAGCGCCTACGGCATCCCGCTCGGCAGCATCCGCGAACGGCTCGACAAGCTCGAAGAAGCCTGCCGCGTCTGCACCGACCTCTTCCGCTACCAGAAGAGCAACTTCAACGGCGAGCACTACCAGCTGGTGGACGCGCCGCTGGAACCGAAGCCGATTCAGACTCCGCTGCCGCTGATGATCGGCGGGGGCGGCGAAAAGCGCACGCTGCGGATCACCGCGCAGTACGCGACGGAGTGGAATGTCTGGGGCACGCCGGAGGTGCTGCGGCACAAGAACGGGGTGCTCGACGCGCACTGCCGCGGCATCGGCCGCGACCCGGCCGAGATCCAGCGCTCGGCCTGCACGCTGCTGCTCTACACCGACGACGCCGAGCAGGTCGCCCAGGCCCGCGCGGCGGGACGCCCGGTGCTGGGCGGCTCGCGCGACGAGTTGCTGCGCACCGTGCAGGAATACGTTGAGGTCGGCGTCGATGAACTGATCATCCCCGACTTCACGCTCGGCCAAAACGCCTTCGAGCGCACCGAGCAGATGGACCGCTTCATCAACGACATCGCGCCCGAGTTTCGCTAACAGGGCCGCGATTAGGGAGCCGCTAATGACCACCGCCGACCCGCGCGACGCCGTGCGCGTGCAGCTGCTCGAAGACGCCGCCGCGCTTTCCTGGCCGCAGATTTGGCAGCGCCTCGCCGCGGCCCGCGCCGAACTGATCGGGGCGACGCTTGATGTGACCGAGGCACAGGCCGCCTGGCGCCCCCCGCGCGGCGACGACGATGAGGAGGGCGAGGAAGCCTGGTCCGTCGCCGAAATCCTGCGCCACCTGATCACCGCTACGCCCAATGTGGCCGCGATCATCGAGGCCACCGCGCACGGGCGCACCGAGCGCAAGGGCCCGCCTGGCGAAATCGCCGCCGCCGAAGCCGAAATTGAGGAGTTGCGCGCCCAGCTCGTGGCCGCCTCCGAGGGGCTGCTCTCCGTCGGCCTGCGCATCCCCGCGCAGCCCAACGCCGAGGTAACGGTGGAGCACGCCTTCTTCGGCCCGCTGCCGTGCCGCGCCTGGGCGCTGTTTCAGCCGATTCACGACGGGATGCACACCGCGCAGATCAACGCGCTGAAGGCGGCGGCGGAGTATCCTGCGCGGCGATGACCAGCGTGGACCGACCCAACCGCGATGCGCTGAGCCGCGCCGTCGACATCTACCGCGACGCGATGCGGCCGTTCATCGTGCGCAATCTGAAGAAGGTGCGCGGCGGCCGGGTTGAGGATCACCTCTGCACGGCGATGTGGAAAAAGGAGGCGTCGATCCGCAACGCGCTCAAGTCCGACCGCAGCAACCTTGAGGCGCTCTTCGACGTCAACGACATGCCCTACATCGTGCGCCGCTTCTGGCGGGACTGCTTCAACACCGCGTTTGCCGATTCGCAGGGCGTCGAGGCGATCTTGCACATCGTGGCGGACGCGCGCAACAAGGCCGCCCACCCCGGGGCGGAAGACATCAGCGAGGCGGCGGCGGAAAGCGGCTTCGAGAACGTGATCGAGGTTCTGGGGCGGATCAACGCACCCGCCGAAGCACGGGCGGTGGCGCAGATTCGCGCGCAGTTACGGGCCGGCCCGGAGCCGCAGCTGATGCCGCAACCGGCGGCGACAGCGGTGGAAGCGGCGCCGGCGCCGCGCGCGAAATCCACCGGGCTCGCGGCCTGGCGCGATGTGATCCAGCCCAACGACGATGTGCGGACCGGCGCGTTTCAGCAGGCCGAGTTCGCCGCCGACCTCCAGCAGGTCTACGACGGCAGCGCCAAGGAGGCCTACGGCAACCCCGTGGCCTTCTTCAATCAGACCTACATCACGCCCGGGCTGCGCACGCTGCTGGTCAGCACGCTCAAGCGGTTGGCCGGCAACGGCGGGGACCCGGTGATTCAGACCAAGACGGGTTTCGGCGGCGGCAAGACGCACTCGCTGATTGCGCTCTACCACCTGGTCCACAGCCCGCGCGCGCTGCTCGATCTGCCCGATACGCATGCCTGGGCCCGCACCCGCGACGAGCTCCGCAGCATCATCGAGGAAGCCGGCGCCGCCGCCGACACGCTCTCCCAGAACATCGCCGTCTCCGTGCTGTCGGGGACGTACCTCTCCACCACCGACAGCGACGTGACGAGCAACGGCGACCCGCTCAACACGCTGTGGGGCCAGATGGCCTGGCAGTTGGGCGGGCAGGAGGCTTACGACATCGTGGGCGAGGCGGCGCGCGCGGGCAGCGCGCCGGGCGGCAAGCAGCTCGACCAACTGTTTGCGCAGGTGGGGCCCTGTGTGATTCTGATCGATGAGCTGGTGGCCTACGTGCGCAACGCCGGCGACCGACAGGACAATGTGCTGACCTTTGTGCAGGCGCTGACCGAATCGATGCGGCGCAACCGCAACGCGGTGCTCGTCGTGACCCTGCCCGAAAGCGCGCAGGAAGCGGGCGGCGAGGGCGGGCAGGAGGCGCTCGACCGACTCGATCACCTGCTCGGACGAATCGAGGCCGTCTGGCAGCCGCTCGAAGTCCGCGAAGCCTTCGAGGTGGTGCGGCGGCGGCTGTTCGCGCCGGCGATCGACGAGGCGGAGCGGGATCGCACCTGCGAGACGTTTGCGGCGATGTACAGCCGGCAGCGGAGCGAGTACCCGCGCGAAGCGGGCGAGAACAGCTACCGCGAGCGGATGCGGCAGTGCTACCCGATTCACCCCGAAATCTTCGATCGGCTCTATGAGGACTGGTCTTCGATTCACCGCTTCCAGCGGACGCGCGGGGTGCTGCGGATGATGGCCAACTGCATCAGCCGGCTGTGGATCGACGGCGACGCGGCGCCGCTGATCATGCCCGGCGACTTCCCGCTGAGCGATCCCGATTTGGCGGGCGAGTTCACGCCGCTGCTGGACGGCAACTGGAGCCCGGTGCTGAGCGAGGTGGACAGCGACGGCTCGCGCGTCGACGCGCTGGACAAGGAGCAGCGCCGCTTCGGCGATGTGGGGGGCGCGGCGCGGCGGATCACGCGCACCGTTTTCCTGGGCAGCGCACCCGGGCGCGCGGTGCGCGGGATCAACGACGAACGCATTCGGCTGGGCGTGGTGCAGCCCGGCCACGGCGTGTCGCTGTACAACGACGCGCTCACTCAGCTCTCGCGGCGGCTCTACTACCTCTACGCGGGCGACGCGCGCTACTACTTCCACGCGGAGGAGAATCTGAACAAGGTGGCGGATGATCGGGCGGCCGATTTCACGGAGCAGGAGGCGGACGAGGAGATCGTCCGGCGGCTGGGCGAAGCCCGCGGGCGGCGCGGCGACGTGATCGTCGCGCCCGACCCGCACGACCGCCAGGCGGTGCCGGAGGGCGAGCAGGTGCGGCTGGTGGTTCTCGGTCCTGCGCTGACCATTCCGAGCCGCGCGCAGGAGACGGACCGGGCCGCCGAGGCCGCGCTGCGCATTCTGCAGTGGCGGGGCGACGCGCCGCGGGTGCGCAAAAACCTGGTTGTTTTTCTGGCGGCGCGCTACGACGAAATCCGCGCGCTGCGGCGCGACGCGCGGCGCTACCTGGCCTGGCAGTCGATCGTGCAGGGTCCGCGCAAGCTGGACACGCTGCGCGGCGACCGGGGGGTGCAGGCGCAGAACAGCCTGCGCCTCGCCGACCGGGCGACGGATGCCGGGCTGGTCCGCGCGTGGCGGCACGCGCTGGCGCCGGCGCAGGCCGACCCGCAGCGGGCCGAATTTACGCTCAGCCAGTTTCAGACCGAACCCGCCGGCGACCAGGGGGGCAAGGGCGACATTGTGGAGGCGGCGTTCCGCAAGCTCGCGGCGGAGGAGGCGGTGGTGGAGGCGATTACGCCGCGGGCGCTGGCGACGATGCTCGAACAGCGCTTCTGGGGCAATCCGGCCTACGGCGAGCATGTGGGCGTCGACGCGCTCTGGGACGCGCTCTGCGCGAATGTGTACCTGCATCGGCTGCGCAACCTGAGCGTGCTCTACGACGCGATCGAGGCGGGCGTGGCCGAGGGGGCGTTCGGGCACGCCGCCGACTACGACGCCGCGCGGCAGTCCTACACGGAGCTCGACTACAGCCGGCAGGTCGAGGACGCGCAGCGGGGGTTGATCGTGAGCCCGGAGACGGCCCGGCGGCAGCTCGCGGCGCAGGTCCCGGAGACGCCGACGCCCGAACCGACGAAGCCCACGCCTCCGCCCGAGCCCGGCGTCTATGCGCCGACCAGGGTGGCGGCGCGCAAGACGCTGCACGGCTCGATTTCGCTCGACGAGGTGCGGCGGCTGGAGGATGAGATTGTGCGCAATCTCAGCGGGGAGGGCGCGGAGGTCACGATTACGATCGCGATCGAGGCGCGCAACGCCGCCGGCTTCTCGGAGAACACGCTGCGCGCGGTGCGCGAAAATGGGGAGCAGCTTGGCGTCGACGTCGAGTTGCCGTACCGGTTTGAGGGCTGACCGATGGCTGAAGTGAGCTACCGCAGGAAGCTGATTGAGGTTGATCTGCCGCTGAGCACGATCAATGCCGAATCTTCGCGCGAGAAGTCGATTCGGCACGGACACCCGTCGACGCTGCATCTGTGGTGGGCGAGGCGGCCGCTGGCGGCCTGCCGGGCGGTGATCTTCGCCAGTCTGGTTGATGATCCGTCGTCGTGCCCCGACGAGTTTCCGACGGAGGGGGCGCAGCAGGAGGAGCGTGAGCGGCTGCACGAGCTGATTAAGCGGTTGGTGGTCTGGGAGAACAGCAGCGAGGAGGCGCTGATCAACGAGGCGCGCTATGAGATTGCGCGCTCCGTGGCGCGCTCGCGCGGGCAGAGCGCGCCGACCGAGCCGGCGGTGGTGCTGGAGTACCTGCGGGACGAGGCGCTGCCGATTTACGACCCGTTCGCCGGCGGCGGCTCGATCCCGCTTGAGGCGCAGCGGCTGGGGCTGAAGGCGATCGCTTCCGATCTCAACCCGGTGGCGGTGCTGATCAACAAGGCGCTGATCGAGCTGCCGCCGAAGTTCGCGGACCAGCCGCCCGTGAACCCCGACGCGGATCCGCTGGGGATGATGGTCGGCAAGGGCAAGCGGGCGCAGCGCGTCCCCTGGCGCGGGGCGGCGGGGCTGGCCGACGACATCCGCTACTACGGGCGCTGGATGCGCGAGCGCGCGTTCGAGCAGATCGGCCACCTCTACCCCAAGGCCACGCTGCCCGACGGCTCGGAGGCAACGGTGATCGCCTGGCTCTGGGCGCGGACGATTCCGTGCCCCAATCCCGGCTGCGGCACAGATATGCCCCTGATCAAGACGTTCTGCGTCTCGACAAGGCAACGGCGGTGGATCAAGCCGCTTGTCGATCAGGACTCGAACGCGATCTCTTTCGTCGTCCAGGATCACGAGCGCGGCGTACCAACCGAAGCGACAGTGAACCGCGGCGGGGCGACTTGCATCGCCTGCGGCGGGACGGTCCCGCTCGCGTATGTGCGCGAGCAAGGGCAGGCGGAGCGCATCAAAGAGCAAATGACTGCGATCGTCGCCGAAGGCGATCGGAAGCGTCTGTTCCTATCGCCCGCAGATGAACACATTCAGGCAGCCCGTAGAGACAACCCCTCGTGGCGCCCGGCCGGGGAACTCCCAGCCCAGGCCCTCAGTATTAGGCCGCAGCTCTACGGCCTGGATCACTGGCACAAGCTCTTCACCGAACGCCAGCTGACTGCTCTAACCACTTTGAGCGACCTCCTAAGCGCCGCTCATCGTGCCATCCTCGAATCTGGACGCACTACGGAGTATGCCGACATCGTGTGTACCTATCTCGCCCTTGCGGTTGGTAGGACAGTCAATGGCAGCTCTGGCTTTAACAGGTGGAGAAACGCCGTCGACAAAGTCGACGGCGTTTTCGCGCGGCAGGGAATTGCGATGATCTGGGATTTCGCTGAAACAAATATTTTTTCGAATTCGACCCAAAACTGGGTAGCTCACATCGAGTGGGTCTCAGAAGCGGTCGAGCGGCTACCCGCCAAAGCGCAGGCGGGAGAGGCTTACCAAGCCGACGCCTCAACCAACTCTCTGGCGCACAACGGCCCGGTGATCGTCACGGACCCTCCGTATTATGACAACATCCACTACTCGGACTCGTCGGACTTCTTTTACGTCTGGCTTCGCGGCGCTCTTCGGCCAATCTACCCCGACCTGTTCAGGAGCATTCTCACGCCGAAGGCCGAGGAGATGGTCGCGAACCGATTCCAGACGGCGAATCCGGGAGAGCACTTCGAACAGCTGCTGGGTAAGACTCTGGATCTGATTCGCGACCGCTGCTCGGCGGAGTTCCCTTCGTGCATCTTCTACGCCTACAAGCAGCAGCAGGAAGAGCGGGAGGGGCGTATGTCGACCGGCTGGGAGACGATGCTGACGGCGCTGACGGACGCCGGATTTCGCATCGTCGGCACCTGGCCGATGCGTACGGAACTCGCCAATCGGCCGAACTCACTTCGAGCGAATTCGCTGGCGTCGTCGGTCGTTCTGGTCTGTCGGCCGCGCCCCACCGATGCGCCGACCGCTACCCGCCGCGAATTTCTGAATGCCCTGGAGCGAGAACTCCCCGGCGCATTGGATCATTTGACCCGAGAGGGTCACATCGCGCCGGTGGATCTGGCGCAGGCGGCGATTGGGCCGGGTATGGAAGTGTACTCGCGTTATTCGCGGGTGGAGACGATCGGCGGCGAGCCGGTGACGGTGCGGGAGGCGTTGGCGGCGATCAATCGGGTGATCGCGGAGCACGACAAGCGGCAGCAGGGGGAGTTGGACGCGGAGACGCGCTTCTGTCTGGACTGGCTAGAGCAGCACGGCTACGGGGAGGGTGATTTCGGCGAGGCGGAGGTGCTTTCGCAGGCGAAGAATGTTTCGGTGGAGGCGCTGGCGTCGGCCGGGCTGCTGCGCTCGCGGGCGGGGAAGGTGCAGTTGCTCGAGATGGGGGAGTATGATCAGGCGCAGGCGCCGTTGCGGATGTCGGCGTGGGAGGGCTGCCTGCGGATCGGCTGGCACATGGGCAGCGGCGAGGGTCGGGGTGGGGTGGATGAGGCGGCGAAGGTGGCGGAGCGGATGGGCGGGAATGTGGAGTCGGTGGAGCGGCTGGCGCGGATTTTGTACAACTATTACGATCGGCGGAACGATTCGCGGAATGCGGTGATGTTCAACAGCGTGGCGACGGAGTGGCCGAGCATTTTGGCGGCGCTGGAGCGCGAGGGCGAGCAGCCTTCGCTGTTGGAGTAGCGGGCGATGACGGCGTTTGCGGCGAAGTATCAGCTGGAGCGGGATTTGCGCCCGTTTACGCGCGCGGAGGTGCGGCGGCTGCCGCGGGATCGGTGCGGGCTGTATGCGCTGTGGCTGCCGGGGGGCGAGCTGCCGGAGTGTTTGTATGTGGGGATGTCGGCGTCGTGCGTGCGGCAGCGTTTGTTGCAGCATTTGTCGGGGGAGGAGAATCCGGCGTTGCGGCGGGAGTTGGAGTTGTTCGGCGGGGAGTCGACGCGGGTGAGTTTTGGGGTGGCGTGGGCGTCGGATGAGGGGGAGGCGCGGGCGTTGGAGTCGGCGGTGATTGGGGAGTGGGGTCCGCGGGCGAATCGGCGGGGGTGAGGGGGTGGTTGGTGCTGCTCTCGTCGAGATACCCGCGGCAAGCGCGGGTATGACGGAAATGGGGGCGCGGGTATGGGGGGCGGGGGCGGGGGTTGACGGGAGGGGGCGGGAGATGGCGGAGTGGGGTTCGCGTCGCTCGCCGCTAGCGGTTGCGGGGGGCCTGGGAGTAGTCGCCGAAGGGGCCGTCGCGCCAGGCGAGTGCGCCTTTGAGGCCTTCGTCGCGCATGCGGCGGCTCCACTCGTAGTGCTGCGAGGTGAAGGTGCCGACGGCGTCGAGGTCGGTGGAGGAGCGGAGCGAGGAGTAGATGCCCATGTTTTCGTAGAAGCGGTTGACGTGGACTTTGAGTTGGGCGAGGTGGTCGGCGGGCAGGTTGGCGACGCGCTCGGCGAGGGCGAGGGTTTTTTCCTCGAGCTCGTCCCTGGGTACCGCGTAGTTGATCAGGTTCAGTTCGGCGGCCTGGGTGGCGCGGATCGGATCGCCGGTATAGAAGAGTTCTTTGGCCTTGCGCATGTTGGTGAGCAGGGGCAGGATGGCGGAGGTGCGGCTGCCGGCGAAGCGCAGGCCGGGGTGGCCGATTTGGGTGTCTTCGGCGGCGACGACGAGGTCGGCCATCATGGAGAGTTCGAAGCCGCCGGCGATGGCGTAGCCGTGCAGTTGGGCGATGGTGACCTTCTGCATGTTCCAGAAGTAGAGCCAGATGTCGGTGACGCGGGCCATGCCGCCGCGGATGCCCATGATCAGGCGGTTGCCGTCGTCGTCGCTGGTGCGGAAGGAGCGGTGGACGGCGTCGGCGCCGTAGCCGCCGGCGGGGGTGAGGTCGTAGCCGGCGGAGAAAGTGCGCCCGGCGCCCTTGACGATCAGGACGCGGACGTCGTCGTCGGTCTCGAAGTATTCGAGCGCGTCGCGGAAGTCGTAGATGAGTTCCTGGGAGAGGGCGTTCATCTTTTCGGGGCGGTTGAGGATGACGACGCCGATGCGGTCGTCGGCGCCGGTGCGTTCCAGCAGGATGTTTTCGAAGGTGGGCAGGGTCATGGCGTGGTTCCTCCGGGCAGCTTGAGGCGGCGGGTGTTTGGCGCAGTCTAGCTGGTGGGCCGGCCGGCCTGTTCGCCGGACTGCTCGGCTTCGCGGACGCCCTGGAAGAAGTCGCCGCGTTGGCGGCGGCGGGCGGCGCGGGACATGCCGCGTCGGGCGCTGATGCCGCGGCTGACGGAGCGGTTGGCGCGGGCGATGCCGGCGTCGGAGGCGTCGAAGTTGGAGGCGCTGCGGGGGTCGACGCCGAGCTTGCGGCTCTGGGCGTAGGAGTCCTGGTTTGCGCCGAGGTAGGCGATGGTCCAGCCCTGGGCCTGGCGTTGGTTGAGCAGTTGGATGATGCTCGCGCTGTCGTGGTCGGTGCTGGCGTTTTCGAGGCCGTCGGTGAAGATCACGAGCATTTGGTCTTCTTCGGCGAGGCCGGCGGCGTTGCGCTCGCGGATGCGGCGGTCGGCGCGGCTGATCAGCGCGCCGATTGCGTCGTAGAGCGGGGTTGCGCCGCGCGGCTCGTAGTCGGCGGCGACGAGGGGCTTGACGTCGCTGATTGCCTCGTCGTCGACGATCAGCTCGAAGGGCTCCTGGGAGTCGAACTGGGCGATGGTGATGCGGCATTCGTCGTCGCCGCCGCGCTGCTCGCTGAGCAGGGTGTTGGTTTCGTGGACGACCGCTTCGCGCAGCGGCTGCATGGAGCCGGAGCGGTCGAGCAGGTACCAGATGTTGAGCGGCTCGTCGCTGCTGGGCTTTTGGGGTTTGGGCATGGTGGTTTCCTTTCGGGCGGAGCTGGGGCGCTCACTTAGTGTCATGTCTACACTAACTGGGTTTGGGGAGGGTGTCAAGTGGGCGGTGGGGGTGGCTCGGGGCAGATTCCCGCTCGGGGGCGGGAATGACGGGGAGGGGGGGCGCGGGGATGGCGGGGAGAGGGGGCGCGGGGATGGCGGGTGGCGGGATGGCGGAGATGGTGGAGGTGAGGGCAACGGTAGTGCTGGTCACGGCGAGATACCCCCGTTCAGGCCGGGGGCAGGCTCCGCGGCAAGCGCGGGTATGACGGAGGTGGGGCGCGAGTATGACGGAGGTGGGGGCGCGGGATGGCGGCGGTGGGAGCGCGGGGATGGCGGCGGTGGGGGGTGGCGGATCACCGTTCAGGTTGCTAGCGCACGGAGGCGACGATTGCGTCGAACAGCGCGTCTATGTCGCGAGTGTCGCCGCTTGAGCCGTATTCAGGCGGGATGTAGCGGCCTACATATTCACCGCTGGGGTAGTCCAAAGCCAGACTGGCGCCGCTCGCTTCATCCTCCAGGAAAGCGGTCCAGTATCCCCCGGGATCTTGCTCGTCGACTATCCCCTGGTAGATCAGCCGCATGCCCGCCGGAACGTCAATCACGAACCCGTAGCCCACATCGCTGAGGCGGTAGGTGTGGCCGCCCTCAACCGGATAGCCGATGGGAAGGATGCGAACGCCGTCAGGACCGATCCTCGGCTGGCTGGGAGGATAATCATCCCAGTAGAACCTGATGAGCCTGTCGCGCACGTCATCGAAGTAGTCCGGATCGTCCAGCTGCGCCGGCGTGGTGACGCAGGGGTCCTCGGCTTCAAGCGCGATGCGGAGCAGCTTGCGCGCGGGCGCGGGCGGGTCGGGGAGGATTTCGGTGACGCGGTAGTGGTACCAGCAGGTGGCGGCGAGGTCCCAGGTGACGCGGTCGCCAACCTTAACGGCGGCCAAGATTTCGGCGGCGCGGTTCGTGTAGTTGCTGCTGGCATTGAGCAGCAGCGCCTCCGCGCCGCTCGCCT
This sequence comes from Dehalococcoidia bacterium, assembly GCA_965243125.1. Classification (GTDB taxonomy): domain Bacteria; phylum Chloroflexota; class Dehalococcoidia; order Bin125; family Bin125; genus CATQGW01. The sequence goes on from OZ251529.1 coordinate 659,041, forward strand.
CGGCGAAGGTCGTCGCTCCGCTGGTCAGATCGGCGGCATCGGTTAGGAGGGCGTAGGAGTTGGACCGCACGGCGCCGCCCGCCGAGTCGAGGTCGTTGTAGCCGAGCGGTTCGCGGCTGCTCGGTCCGGTCGGCGTCAGCCCCGCGGCGGCCGTGGCGATCGCCGAGGCGCGGCCCGGACCGGCGGCGTTGGCGGCGCGTACCTGGAAGTAGTAGTGGACATCCTTGGTGAGACCGGAGACCAGATGCCTCGCGGTGCTCGAGGCGGAACCGGCGATCGTCGTCCACGCGCTCCAGCTGCCGGCGGCGGGGCGACCGCCGGCGGGGCGCTGGCGGTACTCCCAGCGCGCCGCGCCGGACGGCGCGGCGCTCCAGCTGAGCGCGACGGAGCCCGATACCGCGGTGCTCGCCGTCAGCACTGCTGCGCCCGGGCGCGCGGCGGTTCGGGGGAACGGGCGCGACCATTCGCCCGCGCCGACGTTGTTTCGCGCCCGCACCTGGTAGCGGTAGCGGCGATTCGGAAGGAGGCCGTCGTGCAGGTACTCGGTCCCGTCGGGCCCGACCGTCTCGCTGATCGTGGTCCACGAGTCGGGCCAGCTGTCCGCCTTCCAGTTGGTTGACTGGTAGCGCAGCTCGTACGCGCAGGCGGCTGAGTCGGCCACCCACGGATACGGATTCAGCCGTGCCTCCCAGGCCAGCCGCAGCGCCGTATCGGATGCAGCCATGGGGGGGAGAACCGAACCGGTGATCGTGCGGTTCGGCGGCACGGCTACGACCATCTGCAACTCCGCCTCAGCGGTGACGCCGCGGCTGTCGGTCACTGTGGCGTTGAACGTCTGATGCAGCTTCGGCTCCGGGTCGCACGGCTGCGGATCAGACGAGCGCAGGCCACAGAAGACGCGGAAGTACTCGCGGTCGGGGGCGACGGGTCGCCCATTGATGGTCAACGTGTACGGCGGGACGCCGCCGTAGATGTTCCAGAACAGATCGCGCATGCCCGCTGCGGTGCAGACATCACCGCCGTCGGACAAGCTCATACTCAAACTCAGCCAGAGCGGGTCGATCTCTCCGGGTGTGAAGACGCCGCGCAGATCGCCCAGCATTTGTCCGTTGGCGTCCAGCGCGCGCACCCGCACGACATGGCGCACTTCAGACTCCAGCCCCGCAATTCGGTAGTTGCGCTCCGCGCCTGATACGCGCGCCGTTCGCCAGACCGTTGACGCGCCGTCTCCGCTGGCGCGCCAGCCCAACTCGAAGGCCGCGGCCGGCCCGAGCCAGCGCCAGCTGATCGTGAGGCTGGAGGCTGTGCGTTCTGCCAGCCAGATCCACCCTTCGGCGCGGGCGCCGCCGGTCGGCCAGACCAGCGCCGCAGCCAGCGCCAGCAGCCCCAACGCTGCGCAGGCAACGCTCCATCGCATCGCGGCGCCTCCTCGCTCTCCCCGATGCTAGCCAGACGACGGCGGGGGCGGTGGGGTTCCGCAGCGCGGGCGCGGACGTACATCAGGGGGTTATTCTGCCGACACCGAGAGGAGCGCCACCATGTGCCACCGCTATGACGCTTTGCCCGCCGTGCCGCCGATTGCCGGAGCTGCGGTTGATGTTGAGGATCTGACGCTGACAGCCGCCGACGGCACCGAGTTCGCCGCCTTCCACGCCCGCCCCGAGCAGGCCGGCGGGCCGGCGATCGTGGTGCTGCCCGATGTGCGCGGGCTGTTCCGCTTCTACGAGGAGCTGGCGATGCGCTTCGCCGAGGCCGGCGTGGAGGCGGTGGCGATTGACTACTTCGGGCGGACGGCCGGGGTGGGCAAGCGCGACGCGGAGTTCGACTTCTGGCCGCATGTGCGCGGCACGACGCCGGAGGGCATCGCCGCCGATGTCGCGGCCGCGGCGGCGGTGCTGCGCGCGGGCGACGCGGAGCGCGCGCTGTTCACGGTCGGCTTCTGCTTCGGCGGCAGCAACTCCTGGCTACAGGCGGCCGAGGGGCACAACCTGAGCGGGGCGATCGGTTTCTACGGGCATCCCACGCGCGACGGGCTGAACGGCGGCGCGTCGCCGCTGGGGCGCGTCGAGGACGTCTCCGCGCCGCTGCTCGGCCTGATGGGCGGGGCGGACGAGGGCATTCCGCGCGCGGAGGTGGACAAGTTCGCCGCCGCGCTCGACGCGCGCAGCGTGGCCAACGAGTTCATCACTTACGAGGGCGCGCCGCACTCGTTCTTCGACCGCACCTACGACGAGCATCAGGACGCCTGCGCCGACGCCTGGGAGCGGGTGCGGGCGTTCATCTCGGCCAACAGCTAGCAGGCAGTGCAGAACAAGAACAGCAGAAGGAGCAGCAGCATGCGTGTGACGCGATCATCGGACGGGCAGACGAACCAGGCCAACGCGCCGATCTTCACCGGCGGCGATGTCTGGGTGCGGGCGCTGGCCGGCGCGATCGGCGGTCAGCAGGGCGGCGACGACGCCGATTTCAACCTGGCGGTCGTGCAGTTCGGCGCGGGCGCGCGCACGAAGCGGCACACGCACAGTTCCGAGCAGATGCTCTACGTGGTGGCCGGCATCGGCAAGGTGGGCAACGCCGCGGGCGAGCAGACGATCAGCGTGGGCGATTTCGTGATCATCCCCGCGGGCGAGGATCACTGGCACGGCGCGGGCGACACGGGTTCGCCGATGTCGCACCTCGCGATCACCCGCCGCGACAGCGTCACCGAGGTGACCGAAGACTGACGCGCCCGGCGCGCGCCGGGTGCGTCAGTCTTCGCCCCGCTCGCGGCGCAGCTCCTCTTCCAGGCGCTCGCGCTCCTCGGCGCGGATGCGCTCGCGCAGCCGGCGCTCCCGTTCGGCTTCCTCATCCCACTGACTGCGCCCGCGCGCCTGCTCTTCTTTTTCGATCCGCCGTTCGGTGCTCTCCGGGGCGATCAGTGCGAACGCCAGTCCGATCGGCCCCAGCACGAAGCCGAGAAAGAAGCCGCCGCAGCCGGAACGTCCTTTGTTGCTCATCATCATCCCGCCCGCCACGCCGAAGGCGAGCCAGATGACCAGGGCAACGACAAAGAGCTCCACCGGCTCGCCTCCCTAACTCACCCGGCTGTCATCGTCGTCCCAGCTGAAATAACGCTGGCCAGCGCTAGTACCCGCTGCGGCGGCCTATGCGCACGATGTCCCAGGCGGCGATGGCGAGCATTGCGGCGACGCTGAGGATGGCCAGCGCCAGCAGCGCCGCCGATCCGGCATCGCCGACGTCGCCTAGCTGGCGGAGCGCGATCAGGAACCCGGCCGTGATCCCGGACAGCGCGATCGCCAGCCAGTGATGCACCCACTCGGCGGCGAAGTTGACCGCGATCGCGACCACCACCGCCGCGTTGACCATGATCAGCAGGTGGACGTCTTCCAGCCGATTCCAGCCGCCCCGCTGGGTGCCGGTCAGCTCGTCCACCGCCTCGATCGGCGCGCCGCCGCGCAGGCTGAGGAAGAGCACCACGATCGCCGCGCCCACCGCGCCGCCGACCAACGGGCGGAACAGGCGCGGCCCGATGATCTCGAACGAGCGCACCGGCGCGGCGCCCAGTTCACGGCGCGCATGCTCGCGTCCCGATTCGTCGGCCATCGTCGCCCTCCTGCCCTTAGATATTAGACCGCGTCTGCCCGCCGTCGACGTTGAGGCAGGCTCCCGTCACCCACGACGCGCGCGTCGAGGCGAGAAAAGCCACGACATCGGCGACTTCTTCGGGGCGTCCGAAGCGGTTGAAGGCGATCCCGTCGAGCACACTGCGCTGGATGCCCTCCGGATCGGAGTCGTAGCGCTCCTGCCAACGGCTGCCGGGCCAGGCGATCGAGCCGGGCGCGACGGCGTTGGCGCGGATGTTGCGCGGTGCGAGCTCGAGCGCGAGCGATTTTGCGTGGCTGTGGATCGCCGCCTTCATCGCGTTGTATTGCGCCGAGCCGCCCGCCTCGCGTCCGAAAATCGAGCCGATGTGGATGATGGCGGCGCTGTCTGCGTCCGCGCCCGCCGCGGCGGCCTCCAGATGCGGCAGCGCGGCCCGCGTCGCGCGCACCGCCGCCATCAGGTTCAGATCAAACATCTCCTGCCAGACCGCATCGTCCTCGCCGCGAAGCGAAACGCCCATGTTGTTGACCAGAATGTCGAGCCGCCCGAACGCCTCCACCGTGCCGGCGACCACGCGATCGGCTGCGTCGGCCTCACCCAGATCAGCCGCAACCGTATGCACTCGGCCGGAGCCCTCGGCGCTGAGCAGTTGGGCCGCCGCCGTCAGCGGGTCGGGCCGGCGCGCGCAGATCGCGACATCCGCGCCCTCCGCCGCCAGCGCCCGCGCGCACCACAGCCCAATGCCCTCCGACGCGCCCGTAACCAGCGCCGCCTTGCCCGCCAAACCCAGGTCCATCCCGCACCTCCCAGCGCGTCGCCCGGCGCATCGCAGTCTACGGCGCAGTTTACGGCGCAGTTTGACAGCCTCCGCCGATCGCGCAAGTATGAGCGCACGCGCAGCGCCTGCCTGAGGGCGAGACAGAATGCCCGACGCAACCACCGTCACGACGCCCGTTCCCCCGCTGACGGACGCGAAGCGCGGCCGCCACGACGCCTACAGCCGCCGGCTGCTGGAGGAAGCCGCGCAGATGCTCGCAACGGGAGATCGCGTGCAGGCGTCCGAAAAGATGTGGGGCGCCGTCGTTCACCGGCTGAAAGTGATCGCCGCCGAGCGCAACTGGCCTTACAAGGGCCATGACGATGGAATCATGATCGCCCGCTACCTCGGCAGGGAAGCAGGCAACCCGCAGATCAAGGGACTTACCGAGGCCGCCGCGGCGCTGCACCAGAACTTCTACGAAGACGCGAGGTACCCGGGCGAGCTCGCCGAAGACCTGGACGGCATCCGCGAGTTGATCGCGATGCTCGCCGCCGCCCACGACTCGCTGCCGGCGGACCTCGACTACCCCACTTACCAGCGCTACCGCAGGTGGCACAACCTTCCCCTCGCCGTCGATTGAGCGCCTACGGCACTGCCCTGCGATCGGCATCATGAACGACCTGCGGCGCGCATCCGCGCTCGCCCTCCGACAGGGCTTCGGTCTGCTGGGCGCGCTGGCAGGCGAGGCTGCGCCGTGGCGCGCCCGCGTCAAGCGGCGCGGACGCGAGACCGTCGCCGGAATTCAAGCGCCCGTCGAGATCATCCGCGATCGCTGGGGGGTGCCGCACTGCTACGCCGAATCCGCGCCCGATGCGCTGTTCGCGCTGGGCTACGTTCACGCGCAGGATCGCCTCTGGCAGATGCAGTGGAGCCGCCGCGCCGCGCTGGGCGAAATCGCCGAACTGGTCGGGCCGCTCGGCCTGCCCGCCGATCGGCTCACCCGCACGCTCGGCATCGGGCGCGTCTCGCAGGCCGCGTGGGGGGCCACGCCGCAGCGGCAGCGCGACGAACTCGCGCCCTACATCGCGGGGATTAACGCGGGCGCGGCGCGCTCGCCCCGCCCGTTCGAGGCGCGGATGCTCGGCGACCGTGTGCGCCCCTGGCAGCCGACCGACTCGATCGCCTGGGGCAAGCTGCTTTCGTTTCTGCTCGCGCCGGCCTGGGAGCAGCAACTGCTGCGCGCGCGCATTTGGCAGCGGGCCGGGCCCGACGCGCTGCGGGCGATCGATCCGCCGCTCTCCGAATCCGCCCATGTCGTCACGCCGCCCGAGGCGGCCTACGGGCGGCTCGCCGCGCCCGCGCAGGACGGCGCGCAGGCGCTCGCCGAGTTGCTTGGGCTGCGCGGCGGCGCGAGCAACAACTGGGCGGTGGCCGGCGAGCGCACCGGGAGCGGACGCCCGATCCTGGCCTGCGATCCGCACCTCAATCCTGTCACGCCGCCGCACGCCTACTTTGTTCATCTGCACTGCCCGGAATTCGACGCGGCGGGCGCGACCGTGCCCGGGCTGCCAGGCATCGTCTGGGGCTGCAACGAGCGGATCGCGTGGGGCCCGACAGCCGCGATGCAGGCGATGCATATCGCGGTCGTGGAGCAACTCAACGACGACGCCGACGCGACCCGCACGCCCGACGGCTGGGCCCCGATCGAGCGCAGCAGCGAGGAGATTCGGGTGCTCGGACATCCGCCCGAGCGGCTTGAGCTGCGCCGCAGCGTCCACGGGCCGATCGTCTCCGAGGTGCTCCACCCCAGCCGCGCGCCGCAATTCGGCGTCGATGACGATGACAACCGCGCCATCGCGCTGCACTCGGCGGTGCTTAACCCCAGCCAGAGCGGGACCGCGATCGTCGCCTTGATGCGGGCGACAGACTGGTCGAGCTTCTCGGAGGCGCTGGCGGGCATCGACGATTTCAACCTGGCGTTCGCCTACGCGGATACGAGCGGCTCGATTGGGCTGCGCGTCTCCGGCGCGGTGCCGGCGGGCGATCCCGACGCGCTGCGCTTCCCCGTGGCCGGCTGGCTGCCGCCCGAACGGGGCGGCGCGCCGTCCGATGTTCTGCGCGGCGACCGGCTGCCGCACGCGCTCAACCCGCCGGGCGGCGTCATCATCAGCGCCAACAACCCGCTCACGCCGGCCTGCGAGATGACGTTCGGCGCGGAGTTTTTGGACTCCTGGCGCGCCGAGCGGATCGGCGCGCTGCTCAACGACGGCGAACCGCACACCCGCGAACGCTCGGCGGCGATTCAGCAGGACCAGCACTCCGCGCCGCTGCTCGCCTTTGCTGCGCGGCTGGCCGAACTCGCGGTGGAAATCGCGCCGACCGCTGACCGCGACGCGCCGCTGCTCGCCGAGCTCGCGGCGTGGGACGGCGAGATGGATCCGAAATCGCGCCCGGCGGCGCTGGCCGCGCTTAGCTTCATCCATTACCGCCGCGCGGCGCTCCAGGCTCTGCTGGGCGCGGAGATCGACGCGCTGGTCGGCGGGATGCTGGCGATTCCCACGCTCGATCTGCTCGGCGCGCGGGCCGGCTCCTGGGCGCTCCGGCGGCTGGCGGAAGACCCGGAACGGGCGCGGCTCGAGCTCGCCGACGCCTTCCGCGCCGCCGTTGAGCAGCTGCGCAAGCGCTTCGGTCCCGATCCTCACGCCTGGACCTGGGGCGGGTGCCGCGAGGTACTGTTCCCGCACGGGCTCGTCGACGCGCCGCTGATCGGCGCGATGCTCAGCGCCGGGCCGTGGCCGTTCGGCGGCGATGCGGACACCATCTCGCAGTCGGGGGTGCTCGGACTCGAACCGTTTCGCCCCGCCTCCGCGATCCCCGCGCTGCGGTTGGTCGTCGAACTGAGCGAGCCGCCGCAGATTGATTTCGTGCTGGCCGGCGAGCAGGCGGCCGACGCGCTGCACCCGGCCGGCCCGATGACCGACGCCTGGCTGCGCGGCCGCCGCCTGCCGCTGCTGCGCGATCGCGAGGCCGTCCTACAGGAGCGCCCGCAGCGGCTCTTGCTCACGCCCGCGGACCGGCCCGACTAATTCGCCAACTACACTCAGCGCATGCCCCTTGCGCTCTCCCTCGAAACGCCCATCGCCGTCGCAGACGGCGCAGCCCGCCTTGATGCGGACTTTGTGGACGAGCTCGCCGCAATCTGCGCCGAGATCGGCGAGACGCCCGAGATCCGCGCGCTGATCCTCGATCCCGAACCCGCCCTCTGGCATGGCTGGAGCGGCGACGACCCCGCGCCGGGCGACCTCTTCGGCCCCCTCGCCGAACTGCCGCAGCCGAGCATCGCCGTGTTGCGCGGCGACTGCCTCGGCGGCGGACTCGAGCTCGCCCTCGCCGCCGACATCCGCATCGGCGCGCCGCAGATCGAGCTCGGCTTCCCCGAACTGCTCGATCCGCAGGGCGAGTTCTGCCGCGCCGGCGGCCTCCAGCGGCTCAGCCGCGCCGTCGGACGCTCCCGCGCCGGCCAACTGGTGCTGCTCGAACAGCGGCTGCCCGCCGGGTGCGCGCTCGACTGGGGCCTGCTCAATCAGGTCGAGGACGATCCCTCGGCCGCCGCCCGCGCGCTGGCCGAAACCATCGCCCAACGCGGCCCCATCGCAACCCGCTACGCCAAGGACGCCATCCGCAACGGCGCCGACATGCCGCTTGCCCAGGCGCTCCACTACGAGACGGAACTCACCATCCTGCTCCAGAGCACCGCCGATCGCGCCGAGGGCGTCGACGCCTTCACGCAAAAGCGCCCGCCCCGCTTTCACGGCGCATAGGCGCATAACCCCCGCGCAAAGCTAAGCTGCGCACAGAGCGAACACAGGAGGACGCCCCATGCGCCTGATTCTCGATGAAGAAGAAGTCTGGTCGCTGATGACCCTCGTCACCGCTCAGGTGCTCGACCAGGTCGAACTCAGCGACGACGCCGTGAAGAACATCCGCGAGTGGCGCGCCGGCCTCGAAGAGGGCAGCCCCGCCATGCTCGGCTTCGCCGAAGCCGTCAACGAAGCGCTCGGCAACACCATCGACGAAGAACTCACCCGCACCATCCGCCGCCGCGACTACTACCGCACCGTCCGCTAGGACGGCTCAAAGGAGCCCCCCCATGGTCAAAGTCGAACTCGACATCGAAGAAGCCTGGTCCGTGATGAACCGGATCATCGGCCAGATGCTGGATGAAACCGAGCTGGAAAAGTCCGACCGCGCCGCCGTCCGCCGCTGGAAATCCAACGAAATGCGCCCCGGCCGCGAGGAGATGGACGCGCTGCACGAGAAGATCAACGCCGACATCGAGCGCCTCTGGGAAGTCCGCCGCAAGTCCGAAATCCGCAAACCCGACTGGCGCTAGACTGTCGGCTCCGCCGACAGGGAGCGACCGTGGCCAACGACGAGTTCCCGAACAGATGTAGCGCAGATAGCGCGCTCATCATCTACCGCGACGCAATGCGGCAGTACATCGCGCCGATCCTTGAGGAGGAACATGGCCCTGACTGGATCGTCGACCAAGTCCTCAACAGGGCACACGATCGGAGGAGTGTCGAAAAGCGGCGATCGTTGATGCACACTGGCACGCCCCTACAAGATCTGATCGACCTCAACGAGATTCCCCGCCTGCTCAGGGATAACGACACCCTGTTTGTCCCGCCGCTACGGGACAGCGACTTCAAGCGGGCTTACTTGATCAAAGAGCTGAGGAATGAGCTGCAGCATGCGCATCAACCGGGTGATTGCGCCCCAGAAGATGCGCGCGAGATCGCGATTCACTGCACCGCCATCCTTGAGCGCCTTGACCTTCTCGATGCGGCAGAACAGATTCGCAAGCTCTAGTGCGCATCGGCGCGGCAGCTTGAGAAGCAGCCCCGCTCCCGAGGCGTTGGTGGCCGAGAAGGCCCTGCCGCTACGTTCACCTGGCGCGCGAACATGCGGCTCTCGACTGCCCGCGGCGCAGTGAGTCCATGCAGTCGAGACAAGCCAGATTGCGCCAGCGCCACACGTGGACAATCCATTCTCGATGCAGGCCTCGCCGACGACATGGACATCTCGCTAGGTTGCTGCTACCCTGATGACTACCTGACGCTTGCTCTTGGGCTTGCGATGATCCGGACGAGGCGCGTGATGACCAGCAATGGCGTTCCGAACAAGGATCGGGCGGAAAGTGCGCTCTCTGTCTATCGCAGCGCGATGCAGAAGTACATCTCACTGATCCTTCAACGTGAATACGGTCCTGACGGGATCATTGACCGGATGCTCACAGAAGAGGCTCGCAGGCGCAATCGGAAGCGGTATCAGCAGCTGCAGCAGTCGCTGCTGGATGGCACGCCTTCGCAAGATCTGATCGACCTCACCGACATCCCCCACCTGATTGAGGGTGATCGCGACTCGTTTGACGATCTACGGCGCGCCGACATTGATCGGATGCACTGGATCCGTGACTTGCGCAATGGGCTCCACCACACTGCTCTTGCAGATGATTGCAGCCCCAGCTACGCTGATGCAGTCGTGGGTTTGTGCGGCTTGGTCTTGGAACGGTGCGATCTGGCTGACGCGGTTGAGCGCATTCGTCGACTTTCCTCGGTGGAGCCGGGCGGAGTAGAGACGGTGGCAACGACGCCGAACGAAGAGCGCTGGAGGCGGATTCGAGAGCGAGAAGCCCGAGAACCGGCCAGGTGGGAACATCGTCGCGTTGGTGTTCTCGATGAGGCGCGGGCCGACAGAGCACTCCTCATTTACCGTGCTGCGATGCGGCGGCACATACGGGAAGTCCTGCAACGGGAGTTCGGCAGCGACTGGCTCCATCAAGCACTTGAAAGCGGAACGCCTGGGCGCGTTCGTCGTTGGGTGCGCATGGCTGAGCACGGCTATAATCCGGAGCAACTGATCGACATCGGCGATTTTCCGGTTGTAATTCGAGAAAACGGGCAGTTCTTTCCAGTTCTCCAGCCAGCCGACCTCGACAAGATGGACTCGATCGCCTTGCTGCGCAACAAATTCGCGCACTCCCTTGACCGCACGCCCGGCGAAGACGACGAGATCGTGGACTTGTGCGGCCTCGTATTGGAGCGGTGTGGCCTGCAAGATGCGGCTAAGGACATTCGCGGGCTTTCGCTGCCTGAGTTCGGCCACGACTGGGTCGCGATGCGCGAGTGGTTTATGGCTGACCCGGAACGCTCGCGACGGCATCCGGAGGCCTACGCGGAGTTGGAGCAGGCTGAGGAGCTAGAGCGACTAGCGGCTGAGCAGCTCGCGCTAGCGGCCCTCGGCAATGATTGGTCCGAGATGCGGCGTTGGTTTGCTGAGGTGGAAGGCCGCCTGGAGCGACATCCGATGGAGTACGCCGTGTTGGAGAGGCACGAACAAGAGCAGCTCGCGCTAGCGGCCCTCGGCAATGATTGGTCCGAGATGCGGCGTTGGTTTGCTGAGGTGGAAGGCCGCCCGGAGCGACATCGGATGGAGTACGCCGTGTTGGAGAGGCACGAACAAGAGCAGCGTCGCTTGCCGTCCAGCACTGCTGACAGCCAATCGCGCACAGGCGACGCGCCACCTGACCGCACGCGCTCCCTCCTCTCGCGCATCTTCCGCAGATAACCCGACACCCTTCGAGGCGCCCCCCCGTCATATCCGTGGCAAGCGCGGGCGTGACGGAGAAGTGCGAGGCCGCCCCGCTACCCTCCCCGCATGCCCCTCATCGCCTACACCAAACCTACCCCCGCTGTCGCCCGGATCACCCTCAATCGCCCCGAGGCGCTCAACGCGATCAACCTCGCCATGCGGGATGAGATCTGGGACTACACCCACGCCGCCCTGCTCGACCCCGATGTGCGCGCGCTGATCTTCGCAGGCGCAGGGCCGCGCGCCTTCTCCGCCGGGGCCGATATCTCCGAGTTCGGCAGCGCGCCTTCCCTGCACGACGCCCGCGAGGCGCGCCGCCGCCGCGACCTCTGGGCGCTGCTTGAGGAGCTGCCGCTGCCGACTGTGGCCGCCCTGCACGGCTTCTGCTTCGGGGCGGGGATCGAGTTGCCGCTCTACTGCGACCTGCGCCTCGCCGCGCCGGACACGCGGATCGCGCTGCCGGAGGTAACGCTGGGCTACATTCCCTCGGCCGGGGGCACTCAGCTGATGCCGCGGGTCTGCGCGCCCGCCGCCGCGCCCGGCCTGATCCTCGCCGGCGAGCCGATCGACGCCGAGCGCGCGCTGGCCTGGGGCATCGTCCACCGCATCGTCCCGCTCGACGATCTGGATGCCGCCGCACTCGCCGCCGCCGAGCGCCTCGCCGCCGCCGATCCTCATCTGGTCGCGGCGGCGAAGCGGAGCATCCGACGGGGGCTCGATTTGCCGCTCAGCGCGGCGATCGGGGCCGACGCGCAGACCGCACGCCGGCTCCGTTCTAGAATCTTGAGTCGTTGACCCGCTCAGCCGCCCTTCAGCCGGAGGAGACCAGATGAACACCGCCGACTTCCTCGAACTCAGCAGCGCCATGGTGCCCGACCGCGCCGCCCTGATCTGCGAAAACACGGTCAAGACCTACACCGAGCTCTCCGCTGAGGTCACCCGCCTGGCCAATGCCCTCCGGGACCTCGGGCTCAGCCGAGGCGACCACGTCGGCGTGATGTCCGTCAACTCCGCCGAATACGTGATCATCTACTACGCCTGCGCCAAGCTCGGCGTCACCTTCGTGCCGCTCAACTACCGCGCCAAGCGCGAAGAGCTGACCTACATGATCAACACCGTCGAGGCCAAGGTCATCTTCGTCTCTGACCGCTACCAGCCGCTGGTCGACGCCATCGCCGAGCAGTGCCCCAGCGTCGAGCACTACGTCTCGCTCGAATCCCAGCACCTCACCCAGAAGCACTACAACGACCTGATGGCGATGGGCTCCGACGACTTCGTCTACACCGAGATCGACGACAAAGACCCCACCGTGATCATCTACACCTCCGGCACCACCGCGATGCCCAAGGGCGTCCAGGTCACCTACCAGGACCTGACCGTCTACGTGACCAACACGATGTCGCCGGCAGACCCGGAAGCGCCGCACCAGAAGACGCTGCTCAGCGTGCCGCTCTTCCACATCGCCGGCGCGACCACGATGATCTCCTCCGTCTGGGGCGGGCGCACGCTCGTCATCCTGCCGCAGTTCTCACCCGCCGCCTGGATCGACGCGGTCGACGGGCACGGCATCACCCACTCGATGGTCGTGCCCACGATGCTCAAGCGCACGATGGAGGACCCGCACTTCGAGAACTTCACCGGCGAGACGCTCGAGCTGCTCACCTACGGCGCGGCCCCGATGCCCTACGACGTGATCCGCGCCGCCGTCGACGTCTTCCCCAAAAACGTCGGCTTCATGAACGCTTACGGCCAGACTGAATCGACCAGCTCGATCTCCTTCCTCGGCCCCGACGATCACCGACTCGACGGCGCGCCGGAGGAGATCGCGGTCAAGGAGCACCGCCTGCGCTCCGTGGGCAAGGTGATGCCCGACATCGAGGTGCTGATCCTCGATCCCGACGACAACGCAGTCGGCGTGGGCGACGAGGGCGAAATCTGCGTGCGCGGCGACCGGATTATGGCCGGCTACTACAAGCAGGAGGAGGAAACCGCCTCCGCCATCCGCGACGGCGTGCTGCACACCGGCGATGTGGGCTACCTCGACGACGAGGGCTATCTGTTCATCACCGGCCGCACCAAGGATCTGATCATCCGCGGCGGCGAGAACATCTCGCCCGGCGAAATCGAGCAGGTGCTCGAAGGCCACCCCGCCGTCGCCGAGGCCGCCGTGATCGGCGCGCCCGACCTGGAGTGGGGCGAGGTGGTCAAGGCGGTGGTGATCCTGCACGAGGGCCAAAGCTTCACGCTCGACGAGGCCGTAGAGCACACCAAGTCCCAGCTGGCCAGCTACAAGGCCCCCAGCTACCTGGCGGTGGTGGACGCCCTCCCCAGAAACCACATGGGCAAAGTCCTGAAAAACGACCTCCGCAAAACCCACGGCGAAGCCAAAAACAGCTAGCCTCGCCCTCGCGGGGCGAACAGCGCGGACGAAAGGCCGCAGCCGCACAGCCAGACAGGAAGTCGGATCATGGCGGACAACGTCGACCAGGACCCCAAACCGACGGGTAGTGCAAGGCGGCGTCGGCGACGCCGCGGCTCCGAAGCGCCACGTAACTCCGAGTCGGAGCGCGCGCAACCTAGTGTCGCGAGCTCGCCGGCATCCGCTGGTTCCGATGACCTGCCGCCCACGGACCGATCTTCACGACGATCCGCGGCGGAGTTCTCGGAGCCCACAAACATCGATGTCGGAACACTAGAAGCGCATGTCAGTCCCAAACTGGCAATGGTCGAGATATTCACTCTTTATGAGCGGAACCTGCGCGACTACATCGGAAATGCTCTGTACGACGAGTTCGGGGACGCATGGCTCACAGATGGCGTTCTCGAACATGCATTTCCATACCCCGAACAGGTGATGAAAAGAAACCTCGCCGAAGGCAAGCCGTACAAGGGTGCCTTCGGGATTGGGGACTTCGAATGGATCATCAAGCGCAATAAAAGGGCGTTGCCGCTACAAGGCCAACGCGATCACGCCATGGAGCTCTGTGCGAAGATCCGCCGGGTGCGAAACGACTTTCTGGGTCACGACAACTGGAACAGGAATCCATCCCCAGAGGAAACGGAGGAATTGGCCGACGACTGTGCCTCAATGTTGTATCTGTGTGCGCGCGCGGCCCAAGTTGAGGATATTCGTCAACTCCTCAAGGGTCATGGAATGCCGCAGTACGTTGGTCCTTGGCTCGCGCCTGCTCAAGGTCCCGGGCCATCCAACGCCGAAATGGATGCTTCTAGGTCGCGCAGCTCGGAGACACAGTCTGAGGCTGAGGGCTCCGAACAGGAGAGTGATCCAGCGCCGCCGCTCGGGGGTTCAAAGTCCGATCCTGAGCGTTCACAGCAGCGCCCGGATGAATCCCCGCGGCCAGAGGCGGCCGCGGCAGTGGAGCAACTCGGGAGTGGGCAGCGCGCGCTGGCTGACGCAGGCGAAGTTCGTCGGATCGGCAGCCCGACGCAAGGCGGCTCATACGACGGAGGCGGCGGGCCCGGCGCAGCAACGCTGGCCGGCGCGGGAGATGATGACCGTTCACCTCCAGCGAACGAAGGCGGCGCTTCGCAAGGGCAGCGTGTGCGCCGATGGTTGCGGCAACACCCGCTCTTGGCGGCATTTGCAGCACTGGCGATACCGGCGATCGCAGCGATCATCGTGTTCGTCGCGCTGGACCAAGCCGGTGTGTTCTCGCCGACAGATCTACCCCCTCCACCTCCAATCATAGAGCCTCCCTCTCCTCCATCGAAGCCGGGGCAGGAGGAACAGGAGCAGCCGGCCACGACGCAGAAAGAGCAGGAGCAGGAGGAGGCCACGACGCAGGAGGAACCGGAGGAACCGGACCCAGAGCCGGCACCAGACGACCCGCCGCCGCCGAGCGTTCTGACCAGCTTGAGCGTTGGCGCCGGGCACAGCTGCCGTTTGACGGCGAATGGCGCGGCAGCCTGTTGGGGCTCGGACGGCCATGGCCGGATTCGCGTCCGTCCGGGTAAGTTCACTGCGATCAGCGCCGGCGGCGCGCATACGTGCGGCCTGCGCGAGAACGGAACGGCGTCGTGTTGGGGCTGGAATGGTTGGGGCCAGACCAGCGCACCGGAGGACAAGTTCTCGTCCATCTCGGCCGGCCTGCGGCACAACTGCGGAATCACCGTGGACAACACGATTCGATGCTGGGGCTCCAACGAGTACGGTCAACGCGCTGACCAGCTCACCAGCGAGTTCACAGCGGTCAGCGCCGGCTACTACCACAACTGCGCCATCAGGACCAGCGGCGATGTCGTGTGCTGGGGTTTCGGGGACAACGGTCAGACCGCCGCGCCCGCGGGTCCGTTCACGGCGGTCAGCGCCGGCTTCACCCACACCTGCGGACTGCGTCCGAGCGGCAACATTGAGTGCTGGGGCGAAGACAAGGCCGGCGAGACACAGGCGCCGCCCACCGATCGGTTTGTCGCGGTGAGCGCTGGGCAACTCCATAGTTGCGGGATTCTCGAATCCGGCGCAGTGCGCTGCTGGGGCAGCGATGAGCACGGGCGGGCGACGCCTCCGGAAGGCAAGTTCGTCTCCGTCGACGCCGGCGAGCTGCACACCTGCGCCACGCGCGACGATGGGAGCGTCACCTGCTGGGGAGACAACAGCTTCGGTCAGCGGGATGTCGCTGCGGCGGTGGTCGGCGACCACGAGGCACCTCCAGACGACCCAACTTCCCAGGCAGCGGAACCGACGACACCAGACAGCGAACCACGCCCACAAACGTCGGAGCCTGCATCCAACGGCAGCAGCCCGAGCACGCTTGAGGACGAAGGCGGCAGAACGCAGCCTGCCGCATCTCCCGGCGCTGCAGGCGCAGACGAAGCCCCCTGTCTCGAAGATGACGACGGAAACCCCAACTGCGCCCCCACCGCCGACACTGAGGCCGACCTCACAGGCGGCGAGAGCATGGACGACGCCATCATGGAAGGTGACTCCGGGGGTGTCACCTTGATCGGCGAAGGGGGCGACGTGATCGGCAACGACGACTCCGATGATGTGTCGGACATCATGGATCCCGGCGATGACGGGATGGAAGACGGCGTAATGTCACCCGGATGAAGGAGACACCCTACGCATTGGCCCGAACGATTCGAGCAGCCCGACAGCAGCGAACGCCCGCGAAGCGGTCTTCGTCTCTGCTGACGGGCTTGGCGCGCCCGTCCTGGTCATCGCTGAAAGCGACAGCACCAGAGCGATGCGACGGTGAGGAACACCACCTGAGCTGATCTGAGTAGGCGGCTTAGCCTATTATGTCTGCATGGCTCGGATGCTGCTCGTCGCTGCACTCCTGCTCGCCGCCCTGATCGGCGGCGGCGCTGCGCTGATCATTCGCGCCCAGACGGACGACTCGGCAACCGAACTGCGCCTCAGCGCGCGACGGCTGGACGACGGCAGCGTCGAGCTCGGCCTACAGCGCCGCACCGCGGGCGGCTGGAGCGCGCGCATCCTGCCCGACGGACGCTTCCTCTCGCTGAACGTGCCGAACAACGAGTGGCAGAACAGCGCCGCATTCGCGCTCGCCGAATCCGGCTCAGGGGAGGCTGAACCCGTCGCACCGCCGGCCGCCGATCAGTCCGAGCCCGTGCAGGAGGCGGCGGACGAGACAGTTGACGATGGTGACGAAGAGCCAGTCGCGGGAACAGCCGGCGAGGAGGACGCCGAGAGCGACACGCAAGCCGTAGAGCCGGAGGATGCGCCGGACGATGCAGAGGAGCCGGCGGCAGAGGAGTCGACCGCCGCGAACGATGCAGACGGCGCGTTCGACGCGCCGGCCGACCTGATCATTGACGCGGTCAATGATGCGCGCACACTCCGCGCCGCCGCGCCGCCGCCGCCCGGCTACGAGCTCTACCTGGTGCGCAGCGGCGACACGCTGAGCGGAATCGCGCTCGCCCACGGCGTGTCGCTTGCGCGGCTGCTTGAAGTCAACGACCTGACTCCGGCGACGCTGATCTACCCGGGCAATGAGCTCCGAATTCCTGTCGGAACGGATCCGGCGCCGCTGGAGCGGGCGATCACCGTCGCTGCGGACGCTGTGTCCGATGCGAACGGCGCGCTCCCCTACATCCCGATCGAAGCGCCGTTCGACGCCATCGGCGGTGTCACCGCCTACGGCACAATCCGCGACCAACGCAGCGGCGCGATCCACTCGGCGGCGCTAACGATCAACAGCGAGGGCGCGCGGCTGGTCGTGGCCTGCTCCGAGGGGCAACTTGTCGCGTTCGTTCGGCTCCCCTCCGAGCTGCCTGAACTGAGCGCTGGCGGCCGATCGTCGCTCAGCATCTACTACCACCTCAATGACGGCCGTCTGCGCGGCGATCGCTGGCGCATCGGCGGGGGGCACCTGCTCGCCGCGCCGGATGCAGAGGGCCTGATGGCCGAACTCAGCGGGTCCGAGCAGATCAGCCTGCGCATCGGGTCCGGCGCTGAGTCAGTGAATCTCACGCTCCCCATCGCCGACCTGCTCACCACCCCCATCCAGCCCAACCTCGATCGCTGCGGCGCGCCCGTGCGGCCGTGATAGGACTTGCCGCCCCACAGCGGCCACCGTTTGAGATCGATTGCATGTTCCGAGATCCACTGCGTGCTGCGGATGAGAGTGTCCAGCGCGACGAGCTGGTGATCCGCACTCTCCCGAGGCCCTGCGTCGCAGGCGTCCCGTCCAAGGTTTATCCACACTTTCGTCATCTCGTGCCCCAATCCGTCATTCCCACCCCCGAGCGGGAATGACGGGAGTGGGGGCGGGGATGACGGAGGTGGTGGTGAGATGCAGCGATGGCGCTGCGCACGGCGAGATACCCGCGGCAAGCGCGGGTAGGACGGAGGTGGGGGCGGGTAGGACGGAGGTAGGGACGGGAATGACGAAGAAAAGGGGGGGGGATGGGGGGCGCGCGGGCGGGGGATGGGGAGTAGATCGGGGCTTTTGCGCTGCGGATGGGGTTGGGTTTGGGCCCCAGATCAAGTCTGGGGCGACGGAGCTTGGGGATGGGGGTCTGAGGTGGTTTGGGGCCGGTTCCCGCTCGGGGGCGGGAATGACGGAGGACGGGAACGACGGAAAGGGGGGCGGGGGATGGGGGGTAGGTCGGGGCTTTTGCGCTGCGGATGGGGTTGGGTTTGGGCCCCAGATCAAGTCTGGGGCGACGGAGCTTGGGGATGGGGGTCTGAGGTGGTTTGGGGCCGGTTCCCGCTCGGGGGCGGGAATGACGGAGGACGGGAACGACGGAAAGGGGGGCGGGGGATGGGGGGTAGGTCGGGGCTTTTGCGCTGCGGATGGGGTTGGGTTTGGGCCCCAGATCAAGTCTGGGGCGACGGAGCTTGGGGATGGGGGTCTGAGGTGGTTTGGGGCCGGTTCCCGCTCGGGGGCGGGAATGACGGAGATATGGGGCGGGAATGACGGGAGGTGGCGGGCGGAATGACGGAGGTGGGGAGCGTGTGACTGACCAGTGGGTGGGGGGGTGCGATAATGCGCAGCACAGCCGAAGGGGGGCGCGCGTGCCTGAGAGCCGATCCTCGCTGAAACCTGCCCGCGCCGCGCCGCGCTCCGCCAAGCGCGTCTCCGCGCTGGCGATCCCCGCCTGGCTGCCGCTCGGCGGGCTGCTGCTCGTCTCCGGCGCGGAAACGGTCCGCGTCACGGGCGCGCACCGCGAACTCTTCTTCAACATCGACCACTTCTGGGTGCTCTACCTGCTGCTGCCCTTCGCGATCGGCCTGATCGTCTACGGCCTCGCCCGCCGCTCCCGCATCTGGCGGCTCGGACGCGCCGACTTCTCCTTCGACAACCTTTCCACCCGGATCGCCCGCGTCGTGCGCGGGGGGATGGGCACCGAGCGCGTCCTGCGCGACCCGTATTCGGGCGTCATGCACCTCTGCATCATGAGCTCGATGATCGTGCTGTTCCTGGTGACGACGCTGCTGGCGATCGACGACTACATCCCCGTCGAGATCCTGGTCGGCCCCCGCTACCTCGGCTATTCGCTGGTCGCCGACATTTTCGGGCTGATCGGCATCATCGGGGTGGCGATGGCGATCGCCCACCGCTGGGTGCGCCCGCGCACCGCCTGGCTGCCCACCTGGGAAGACTGGCTGATCGTCGGCGGCCTCGGCGTGCTGCTCGTCAGCGGCTTCTTCGTCGAGGGTCTGCGCATCCAAGCCTCCGAGATCGACACCAACCCCGAGTGGTCCTACTGGTCGCCGGTCGGCTACGTGGTGGCGCTGATGTTCTCCGGCGTCTCCACTGCGGCGGTGCTCGACATGCACAAGGCGCTCTGGTGGTTCCACATGATCGGCGCGCTCGCCTGGATCTCGCTGCTCGGCTACTCCAAGATCAACCACCTCGTGATGGCCCCGGTCAACGCCTTCCTCAAGCGCACCTCCGCGCCGGGCAAGCTGGAAATGATCGAGAACATCGAGGAGCAGGAGCACTTCGGCGTGAGTCAGCTCGAGCACTTCTCGATGAAGCAGCTCTTCGAGCTCGATGTCTGCGTGCGCTGCGGGCGCTGCACCGACAACTGCCCGGCCGACATCGCCGGCCAGCCGCTCTCGCCCATGCACATCATCCAGGACCTCAAGTCCTACGCGACCGCCGTCGGCGAGCAGAAGGTGACCAACCTGATGCGCGGCGACGAGCTGGATTTCGGACTGGGCGACGCGCCCACGATGGTCGGCGAAGTCGTGCGCGACGAATCGCTCTGGGCCTGCCGCACCTGCGGCGCCTGCGTCGAGGCTTGCCCTGTCTTCATCGAGCATGTCCCCACCATCGTTGACATGCGCCGCTCGCTGGTGATGGAAGAAGCCCGCATGCCCGACACGGTGCAGGGCACGCTGGAGACACTCGAACGCCAGGGCCACCCCTGGCGCGGCACTCCCTACACCCGCGAATCGTGGATGGAGGGTCTCGATCTCGACCCGGCTGAGATCACCTGGACCGGCGAGCAGGAGTACCTCTACTTCGTCGGCTGCACCGGCGCGTTCGTGGACCGCGCGCAGGCGATCACCCGCTCCGTCGTCTCGCTGCTGCGCGAGGCCGGCGTTTCCTTCGGCATCCTCGCCGGCGCGGAATCCTGCAACGGCGACCCGGCGCGGCGGCTCGGCCACGAATACCTCTACCAAATCCTCGCCGAGGGCCTGATCGCCGCCTTCAACGAGACCGGCGTCAAGAAAATCATCACCCACTGCCCGCACTGCTTCAACGTGTTCCTCAACGAGTACCCCGACATGGGCGGCACATACGAGGTCATCCACCACACCCAGCTGCTCGAACAGCTGCTGGCCGACGGCAAGCTGGAGCCGCGCGAGGTCGAGCCGCAGACGATCACCTACCACGACTCTTGCTACCTCGGCCGCCACAACGACATCTTCGAAGCACCGCGCCGCATCCTTGAGCAGGTGCCCAACGTGACGCTCGTCGAAATGCCGCGCAGCCGCGGGCAGGGGCTCTGCTGCGGCGCCGGCGGCGGCAACATGTGGATGGAAGAGCAGGGGGCGTCGCGCGTCAACGAGGTCCGCGTGCGGGAAGCCGCCGACACCGGCGCCGACGCGGCCTGCACCGCCTGCCCCTTCTGCATCCAGATGTTCGACGCCGGCATCGGCACGGTGCAGATGAACGTGGAGGAAACCGAGCGTCTCAACGTGCTCGACGTCGCCGAAATCCTGCAAAGCTCCACCGCCACGCGAAACGGCTCCGACTAGCGAATTGGCCGCACCTATGCCGTCACTCGACATTCCCGAGCTGCAATCCGCAGCGGGTGCATTCGCCGGCGAGTTGCACCGCGCGCCCAGTCCCGAGCTGTTCGGCGTCACCGACGGCAAGGCGGTCGGCACGTTCGTCGAGAACGCACTGCATGAGTACCTCTCGGCTCGCTTCGAGTACACGCGGGGCAGCGCGGCCCGCGGCATCGATTTCCCCGAGCAGAATGTCGACCTCAAAGTCACTTCGATTCGGCAACCGCAATCGTCGTGCCCATACCGCAGCGCCGAGCAGAAAGTGTACGGGCTTGGCTATCACCTGCTGGTATTGATCTACCGAAAAGTTGACGATCAGGACACACAGACGGCGACGCTTCACATCGAACACACCCTGTTTGTCGATGCCGCGCGTACCGCCGACTACCAGACCACCCGAGGGTTGCGCGAGATCATCACGCGCGACGGAAACCTCGACGATATCGTCGCGTTCCTCGAAGACCGGCGGTTGCCGCTGGACGAAGTAGGACGCGCGCAACTCGGCGAGTGCATCCTGTCGCAGCCGCCCGCGCAAGGCTGGCTCACGATCTCAAACGCGCTCCAGTGGCGGTTGCAGTACAGCCGGCTCATCGCCGCGGCCGCAGACGGCGGCCCGCCCGACGGAATTCGTGCGCTGTGAAGAACGATTACGCGCTCGGCGACTGGCAAACGCCGCCCTCTCTCGCCCACGCAGTGGTCCGCGCTCTACGCCGCAACAGATTCTCGTGGAGCCGCGTACTGGAACCAACCTGCGGCGTCGGCAACTTCATTGCCGCCGCCCTCGACGATCCGGATACGGAGGAAGTCGTCGGCATCGACATTCAGGCGCAGCACATCGCATCGGCCCGACAGCGCTTTGCGGATTGCCCGCCGGTCGCGCCTCGTCTTCTTGAAGCTGACATCTTCGCTGTTGATCCGGCCTGCGACATTGACTGGCGCTCAAACGGTCCGCTGCTCGTGCTCGGCAATCCGCCGTGGGTAACAAACGCTGCGATCGGCGCGCGCGGCGGCGCGCTGCATCGGGCCGTCTCCAGCGCCCACGGACTGTCGGGGCTCGACGCAATCACCGGCGCAGCGAACTTCGATCTCGCGGAGGCGATTACGCTGCACTTGCTCACGAAGCTACGGCACGACAATCTCATCGTCGCGCTGCTGATGAAAAACACTGTTGCTCGCCGCGTATTGACGCGCGCTCGCAAGCTCGGCTTGCCGATCCAGCGGGCGATGATGATGCAGATTAGCGCGCAGGCGTCGTTCGGCGCGGCTGTGGACGCTTGCCTGCTGGCGCTCCAGATCCAAGCGCAGGCGGCGAACTCGGAGTTCCCGGATATCGCCGTCTATGAAACACTCGAGTCGCCCAAACCGACCAGGCAAATGGGGTTCGTCGGCGATGATCTCGTACCCGACCTCGCCGCCTATCAACGAATCGCCTGGGCTGACGGCGCCAGCCCGGTGAAGTGGCGGCAAGGGATCAAGCACGACGCCGCCGAGGTACTGGAACTCACACTCAGCGAAGGAACGCTTCGCAACCGCCGGGGAGAGGTCGTCGACGTCGAGCCTGAGTGGGTCTACCCGCTCATCAAAGGGTCGATGCTGTTCAAAGGCGAGGTCGCCGACGTTCCGCTCAGAACGATCGTCACGCAACGCTCGCTCGCCGACGACACATCGGAACTCGCCGAACGCGCCCCCCGTTTGTGGAATTACCTCGAAGGGCGCGCAGAAGTCTTCGATCGCCGCAAGTCCCGCATCTACCGCGGCCGTTCGCGCTACGCGATGTTCGGCGTAGGGCCCTATTCCTTCTCCGAATACAAGCCCGCTGTCTCTGGCCTGCATAAGGTTGCCCGCGTTCGGCTCGCGCCGCCCACCGCCGGCCGGCCGGCGATGCTCGACGACACCTGCTATTTCGCCGAGTCCAACGGTCCGGCTCAGGCGGCCGTGCTCACCGCGCTGCTCAACTCTGCGCCCGCGACCGAGCTGTTGCGCGCCCTCGCCTTCGTCGACGCCAAGCGCCCGATCACTGCGCGTCTGCTGCGACGCATCGACCTTCCCGCCATTCTCGCTCGCCTGGATCGGCGTGAGGTGCTTGAAGACGCCGCCACAGCGCTCGCGTCGGTCGGCGTCTCCGGCATCCGGCTGGACGATCGGGACCTTGACGCGTTCAGCCCCGCCACCCGTCAGCTGGCGCTGCACGAGCTGCGCTGAACACCGCCACCCTCTCCTTGCGCCCCGCCCCCCGAATTGCCCCATCGCCCGTCGCGCGACACAATGGCGGGCGTTGGGCGCAACCGCCCGTGGAATGAGGAACCCGATGGATGCAATCGTCTGCGTCAAGCAGATCCCCGACCCCGAGACGCCGGCCGCCGCCTTCAAGGTCGATGAGGCCGCCATGCAGGTGCTGCCCGCGCAGGGCATCTCGCCCGTCATCTCCCCCTTCGACGCCCAGGCCGTCGAAGCCGCGCTGCGGCTCAAAGACGCCGCCGGCGACGGCTCCGTCAACATCATCTCGCTCGGACCCGACTCCGCCCGCGATGCGATCAAGCACAGCCTGGCGATGGGCGCCGACGAGGGCTACCACCTGCACGACGACGCCTTCGAGGGCGGCGACGCCTGGACCACCGCCCTCGCGCTGAGCAAGGCCATCCAGCACCTCGGTGTGCCCGATGTGATCCTCTTCGGACGCCAGGCCGCCGACTGGGATCAAGGCTCCGTCGGCAGCATCGTCGCCGAACTGCTCGACCTGCCCTCCGCCACCGTGCTGCGCGCCGTCGACGGCGGGGCCGGCGCGCTGACCGTCTCCCGCGTCGTCGCCGACGGCTTCGAGACGATCGAAATCCCCACGCCCTGCGTGCTGACGATCAGCAACGAGTTCGGCGACCCGCGCTACCCGCAGCTGCGCCAGATCATGCAGGCCGCGCGCAAACAGGTCACCGAATTCACGCCCGGCGACCTCGGCCTCGAGGCTGCCGAGGTCGGCGCGGCCGGCGCGCGGCTCGAAATGCACGCGCTCTTCCAGCCGACCAGCGACGTCGAAGTGGAAATCATCGAAGGCGACACGCCTGAAGAAAAGGCCGCCGGCCTCGTCGCCGCCCTGCGCGACGCCAAAATCCTCTAACCCGCAACCCGCAATCCCCCGCCACCACCCGCAACGGAGCCGCACATGTCCACCATCCTCGTCATCGGCGAAACCGAAGCCGGCGCACTGACCGCCGCCACCGCCGAACTGCTCGGCGCAGCCAACCGCCTGACCGCCGAGCTCGGCGGCGACGCCGCGCTCGCCCTGATCGGCGCGGACCTCGCAGCCGCCGCCGAAGCCGCCGGCCCGGCCGGCGCGAGCACCGTCTACCGCGCCGACGACGCTTCCCTCGCGCAGTACCAGACCGACGCCTGCCTGCCCGTCGCGCAGCAAATCGTCGAACAGGACGCGCCGCAGGTCGTCCTCATGGCGCAGAGCAGCATGGGCCGCGACCTCGCGCCGCGCCTCGCCACGCGGCTCGGCAGCGCCGCGGCGATGGACGCGCTCGGCCTTGAAGTCGAGGGCGACCGCGTCAAAGTCACCCGCTCTTGCTACGGCGGCAACGCCCGCCAGGTCGTCACCGTCAAAACCGACCCTCAGGTGATCACCGTCCGCGCCAAGTCCCAGGACCCGCTCGAGCCCGACGCCTCGCGCAGCGCGGAGATCGTGGATGTGACGCCCGCCGGCGCCGATGTCCGCGCCCGCGTCACCGCCAAGGATGCCGCCGAGTCCGAGGGCGTCCGCCTTGAAGACGCCGAGATCGTCGTCTCCGGCGGCCGCGGCCTCGGCGGCCCCGAAGCCTTCGGCGACCTCGAGCAGCTGGCCGGCGTGCTCGGCGCAGCCGTCGGCTCCAGCCGTGCCGCCTGCGACCTCGGCTGGTACCCCCCTTCCCAGCAGGTCGGCCTGACCGGCACGGTCGTCTCCCCCACGCTCTACCTCGCCATCGCGATCAGCGGCGCATCCCAGCACATGGCCGGCTGCGGCGGCAGCAAGAACATCGTCGCGATCAACAAAGACCCCGACGCCGCCATCTTCGCCTTCTCCCGCTTCGGCATCGTCGACGACTACAAAAAGGTGCTCCCGGCGCTGGAGTCCGCCCTCAAGGACGCCCTCGCCGGCTGACCCGAAGCGAGCTCCACCTCCGACATACCCGCGCTTGTCGCGAGTGTCTCGACATGAACAGCATCATCGTCGAAGTGCTCCGCGCCCAACTGTCCGGCTTGCAAATCGAATCCACAGTCTCGGGTGTGCGCTGCCTGGACTTCATTCTGCGACCAAGATAGCCGCCGGCGTATGTGAGGCGGGCTACAGGGCGCTGCGCGGACCGTCGTCCGCCGAACGGTCTTTGCGGAGCAGGTAAGCCAGCGTGACCGACCCGAAAGTAACGGCGGCGATTGACACCATCCAATAGATGCACGCAGTCCACATGGCAATCTCACCGCTGCCGGCGAGCGCAGCAGCGGGGATCGCAGCGCCGAGACAAAGAGCCCGGAGCTGCCGTCTCTGTGGGAGGCCTCGGATGCTTCGCACTACCATCTCCTCGTCCATAGCGTACCGGCCGATTCCTCGCCCGGCGAACGCTAGAAAGTTCCCGCCTAACGTCTCGCGCCGGTGACATCCCAAGAACCACGTTCGGAGAGCGGCGAACGCCCGGTGATCAGCTGCGAGCCACGCCGCTCTGGGATTCGCCGCCGCCCCTGCCGACGATCACCCCTCCGCCTCCGGGTGAAGCGGAGGGCTGGACGGTCGAGTAGCCGGCGGCGCTGTTAGTCCGGTAGCTCCTGCCCCGTGCGGGTGTCCTTCTCAAAAGCGCTCTTCAGGTCGAGCTCTTTGGCGATTTCGCGCGTGGCCGGGATCACCTCTTCGCCGAAGAGCCGCAGCGACCGCATCGAGTCCTCGTGCGTCATCGCCCCGTCGCCGTCCCAGAAGAAGATCTGCCCGGGCCGCAGGTACTCCAGCACGTGCCGGATCTTCGGGATCACCGTCTTGGGCGTGCCGGTGATGATCGTCATCCGCTGCTTCTGGTCTTCGTAGCTGCCGAAAATGTCGGCCGCCTCGGGCTGCTGCTCTTCGCGCGCCGCCAGCGCCGCCTCGGCCGCCGCAGTCCGACCCCGCGACGCGGCCGCCGCGAAGTTCTGAATCGTCGGCAGCACGTTGGTGCGGCTGGTCAGCCCGGGCAGGTTTTGCAGGTTGCCCCGCACCACGCCCTGGTTGCCCTCCAGGAACGGATTGCTCGGACCTTGCAGGTAGCGCCGCCCCGCCTCCTCCGCCAGCTCCTCCGTCTCGTCCACATGCACCTTGAACAGGTAGCCGTGGTGCTCCGAGCCGGCCTCGTATCCGTTCTCCCGCGCCACCTCGTCGTAGTACTCGAACGACTGCTTGGTCGGCTCCAGATCCGTCGCCAGCATGATGTAGGGGTAGCGGTGCTCGGCCGTCCACTTGACCGTGTTGCGGCTCATGATGCCGGGAATCCAGATCTGCGGGTGCGGGTCCTGCAGCGGACGCGACCACGGGTTCACGTAGCGGAAGTTGTAGTGCTCGCCCTCCCAGCGGAACGGCCCGGCCGTGCTCCAGGCCTTGACCACGAAATCGTGCGCCTCCTGGAAGCGCTCCCAGTTGAACGGCGCCTGCGCGTTGTGCGACACGCTTTCGCGCCCGCCGCCGCGCACCCAGCCGGTCACCAGCCGCCCGCCCGAAATCATGTCGATCTGCGCCAGCGTCTCCGCCAGCCAGAGCGGATCCTCCCAGATCGGCAGGATGTTGCCCAGCAGCACAATCTTGGCCTGTTTCGTGATCCGCGCCAGAATCGCCGCCTCAACGTTCATCACGCTGCCCATGCAGAACGGCGTCGAGTGATGCTCGTTCAGCATCAGCGCGTCGAAGCCCATCTCCTCCGCGTAGAGCTTCTCGTCGAGGTAGCGGTGATAGAGCTGCGCGCCGACCCGCGGGTCGTAGGACGAATTGCTCGCGTCGAGGTCGGTCAGGTCCAACCCCGTCGCGCCGAAGAAGCCGGTCTGCGGGTCCTGGTAGGGGCGCTCGGTGAAGTAGCCGATCAGCATGGTGGTCTCGCAATCTGCATGCGCCGTGTGGGCGCGATGTGGGCGCGATGTGGGCGCGGCGTCGGGCGCGCGCGTTCGCGCGTAGAATGCCAAACTGCGCGCGGCTTTGCCACCCCGCCCCGGCGCATCCGAACCCGGCGGCCCGCGCAGGGAGCGTAACCATGACCAGCCCCGTGGTGATCGAAGCCGCGATCAACGGCGCAACGCCCAAATCCCGCAACCCCAACTCGCCGCGCAGCGTGGAGGAAATCGCGGCGGAAGCTGTGCGGGCGGTGGATGCGGGCGCGGCGATCGTCCACAACCACAACGACGACCCGGTGGTCGGCGACGGCCCGCGCGCCCGCGCTGGCTGGCACGATCCGCAGCCCTACATCGACGCCTGGCGCGTCGCGCTCGACCAGCGCCCCGACACGATCTTCTACCCAACCCAGGCCGGCGGCGGTCCGGGCACCGACATCGCCGTGCGGCTCAGCCACATCGCGGCGCTCGACGCGGCGGGTGTGCTGGGGCAATCGCTGATCGACTGCGGCTCGGTCAACCTCGGCGGCGCGGACGCCGACGGCCTGCCCAACGACAGCGACTTCGTCTACATCAACACCTACCGCGACGCGCGGGGCATGTTCGCCCTGTCCAACCGCCTGGCGCGTGGTGCGAGCATCTCGATCTTCGAGCCGGGCTTCCTCCGCGTCGTGCTGGCCTACCACAAGCGCGGCTTGGTGCCGCCCGGCTCGCTGGTCAAGCTCTACTTCAGCGGCGGCGACCCACTCGGCTTCGGCCTGCTGCCCAACGCGGCCTGTCTGGACGCCTACCTCTCAATGCTCGAAGGCACCGGTCTGGCCTGGTCGGTCGCGCTGCTGGGCGGCGATGTGGTCGAGCAGGGCCTGGCGCGTCTGGCACTGGAGCGCGGCGGCCACGTGCGGGTAGGGCTGGAGGACTACGCCGGCCCCCGCCGGCCGACGAACGTGGAACTGCTCGAAGAGTTGGTTGCCCTGTGCAACGAACTGGGCCGTCCGGTGGCGACGCCCGGGGAGGCGCGGGCGCTGCTGGGGTTGCCGGGGGAGGGGATAGGTTGGGAGGGGCGTTAGGCTCTGCGGGGAGGAGTGGGTGACTTATGCCGCGATTGCTTGGGGCGGATTTGCGGGAGTTTCTGGAGCAGCCGCAGAGCGGGGTGCTGGCGACGCTGCGGCGGGACGGGCGGCCGTACACGGTGCCCGTCTGGTGGCTGTGGCAGGGGGAGGTGGACGACGACGCGCACTCGGAGCGGAATCCGCCGCGCGGGGTGCTGTGGCTGACGGGGACGCTGACGCGGGTCTGGTGCAAGCAGTTGATGCGCAATCCGCGGGCGTCGCTGTGCGTGGAAACGAGCGTCCCCGCGTCGCGGCATGTAGGGGTGGACGGGATCTGCGAGGCGCTGACGCTGCCGGAGTTCGACATCTGGCCGATCTCGCGTCGGCTGGCGGAGAAGTACGTGGGGCGGGGCGATCCGGCCAACACGGAGGCGGTGGAGGCCTTTTTCGCGAATATGCAGACGGAGCCGCGGATGCTGTTCCGTCTGACGCCGCAGAAGTGGCGGGCGATCGACCTGACGGTCTACCGGGGAAAGCGCGAGGATCGGGACTTCCAAGCCGAACAGCAGGAGCAGGGCTGATCGTGGGAGCGGGCGCAGGGGCGCGGGGCTGATGCCGGGCAGCCGGCGCAGCTGTTGAGCGGATGAGCGAGCAGCCGGCGAGGAGCGGGCGCGTGGGCTCGGGCGGGGTTCTGGCGAACCCGGCCTTTCGGCGGATTTGGGCGGCGGGCGCCATCACCGCCATGGTGCGCTGGCTCGACATGCTCGTGCTCTCGCTCTACGCCTACGAGCTGACGGGCGAGGTGGGGGCGGTAGCGATTGCATTTCTGATTCGGATGGCGCCGCGGCTGCTGTTCGGCTTCTTCGTCGGCGCAATCGCCGACCGCATGGACCGACGCCGACTCTGGATCGCCGCCCTCGCCGCCCTCTGCGTCATGTACATCGCCCTCGCCGCCCTCGTCGCCCTCCACGAAATCGCCTTCTGGCACCTCCTCCTCTTCATCTTCTTCGCCGGCATCGTCTGGTCCATCGAATTCCCCACCCGCCGCGCCATGATCGCCGATGTCGTCCGCCCCAACCAGGTCGGCCGCGCCGTCGGCCTCGACTGGAGCACCGACAGCATCCTCCGCATCCCCGGACCGCTGATCGGCGCAGGCTTCCTCCAGGCCTTCGGCGCAGAGTGGGCCTACGGCTTCGCCGCCGTCGTCTTCGCCGCCGCCGCCCTGATCGCCAGCACCCTCACCTACCGCCCCGCCCGCGTCGCCCACACCGAAGGCCAGAGCGTGAGCGCGGTGATCGCCGACACGATGCGGGATGTGGGCGCGGGGCTGGTCTATGTGCGGCGGCGAGGGCTGCTGCTGGGGACATTGGTCGTGACGTTGGTCTTCAATCTGCTGTTTCCGGCCTACAACGCGGCGCTGCCGGAGATCGGGGAGCAGATTCTGGGGGTGGACCAGTTCCGGATCGGAGTGCTGGAGGCGCTGGTGGGTCTGGGCTCGTTTATGGGCGGGCTGCTGATCGCGGGCTGGGGCAGCTGGGCCCAATCGGGGCGGATTTACTACGCCGGCACCGCCTGGTTCATGCTCTGCGTGACCGGGATCGTGCTTTCCGACATCTACATCGTGTCGGCGGTGATCGCGTTTCTGATGGGCTTCGGGTTTGCGGCGTTCGCGATCATGCAGACCTCGATTTTGGTGACGGCGACGCCGCCGGCGATGCGGGGGCGGGTGATGGGGGTGCTTTCGACGGTGATCGGCCTGGGTCCGCTGACGGGCATGCAGGTGCTGCTGCTGACGCCGGCGCTGGGGCTCCAGGGAATGGTGTTGACGGTGGTGCTGGAGGGTGCGGCGCTGATGCTGATCGCGCTGGTATTTTGGCCGCGGATCGTCAAGCGCCTGCCGGCGGATGATCCGTCGTTGGCCGCCGCCCCGGCCCCGCAGCACTCCGCCTGACATACACTGCCCCAATGACCACCATGCGCCGCCGCCGACAGTTCAAGGCCCGGCTGTTCACCCTGCAGGGCTCCCAAATCAGCGATTGCTTCGCAATCATCGACATCGAGACGACCCGCAACGGCGACACCCGCGAGCGCAGCTGGCGCGGACACTTCACCTCGCTCTCCAACCCCGAGCACGCCTTCTCCGGCGCCTACCTGCTACGCCCGCAGGGGCAGGAAGAGGGGCAGGAGGAAGGCGCGCGAATCGAGGTCGTCGAAGGCGCCTCCGAACGCCTCGGCGTGACCAGCGACGAATACCGCTTCCTCGGCCAGGGCGATCCACCGCCCTCCGACCGACAGCGAGCCAAACGAAAGCCGCGAGGATCATGACTGCTACAGCCGTTGACCCCTACAACCAGCTGCGCAGCCAGGTCAAAGCCGCGGCGGCGGCGGCTCCGGCGCTGGCCGTCGCAACCGGCGAGACCAAGGACGCCGCGCTGCGCGCCGCCGCCCGCCTGCTGCGCGAGCGCTGCAACCGCATCACCACCGAAAACGCCGAGGACGTCGAAGAATCGCGCGAGCGCCTGAGCGAGGCCATGCTGGACCGGCTGCTGCTCACGCCCGACCGCGTACACGGCGTCGCCGCCGGCTTGGACGCCCTGGCCGCGCTCGACGACCCGATCGGCGAGGTGATCGACAGCCGCCGCGCCGAAAACGGCTTGCTCATCGAGCGCCGCCGCGTCCCCCTCGGCGTGATCGCCTCCGTCTACGAGAGCCGCCCCAACGTCACCATCGACATCGCCGCGATCTGCCTCAAGAGCGGCAACGCGGCGGTGCTGCGGGGCGGCCGCGAAGCCCGCCGCAGCAACGCAGTGCTGGCCGAAGCGCTCTGCGACGGCCTGCGCGAGGTGGGCTTGCCGGCGGACGCCGTGCAGCTGGTGCGCAGCGCCGACCGCGCATTGGTCGGTGAAATGCTGGCGATGAACGATCTGATCGATCTGATGGTGCCGCGCGGCGGCAAAGCCCTGATCGAGCGCGTCCGCGACCAGGCCGCCATGCCCGTCGTCGCCGGCGGCATCGGCATCTGCCACACCTACGTCGATGCCGACGCCGACCTGGCGATGGCGCTGGAGGTGGTCGACAACGCCAAGACGCGCCGCGTCTCCATCTGCAACGCCCTCGACGTGCTGATCGTCCACGAAACGGTCGCCCCGCCCTTCCTCTCCGCGCTCGCGGAGCGCTGGAACCCGCAAACCCACGCCGAAGGCGGCGTCGAACTGCGCGCCGACGACCACGCCCTGCGCCTGCTCCAACCGACCCCCGCCCGCGCCGTCGCCGCTGGCGAGGACGACTTCGACACCGAATTCCTCAGCCTCACCGCCGGCGTCCGCGTCGTGCCCGACGCCGACGCCGCGCTCGAACACATCGCCGTCCACGGCTCCGGCCACTCGGAGGCGATCATTACCTCGGACGAGCGGCTGGCCGAGCGTTTTCTGCGCGAAGTCGACGCCGCCGCCGTCTACGTCAACGCCTCAACTCAGTTCACCGACGGCGGCGAGTTCGGCCTCGGCGCGGAAGTCGGCATCTCCACCGGCAAATTCCACGCCCGCGGCCCCATGGGCCTGCGCGAGTTGAGCTCCTACAAGTGGGTCGTGCGCGGCGACGGACAGACTCGCCCGCGCTGATTGCGAAACCTGATCGCGAGACCCGATCGCAAGACCGATTGCGAGGCACGCCCATGGCCGCCGCACCCGCCCGCTCCTCCGTCGCCCGCATGACCAATGTCGCGCGACGTTTCGTCGACAGCCTCTTCCCCGCCCAGCGCAAACGCGCCTGCTACGACTACCTCGATGCCGAGCGCATCTTCTGGTACTACCCGCCCACCAACCGCCACGGCCTCGCCCTGCGCGATATGACCCCGCCCCAGCGCGAACTCGCTTTCACCCTGCTCCACGCCGGCCTCGCCTCCAACGCCGCCGAGCAAGCCCTCGAAATCATCGAGCTGGAGACCACGCTCGGCGAAATCGAGCGCGCAGCTGGCGTCCGCACCTTCGTCCGCGACCCCGAGCTCTACTACTGGACCATCTTCGGCGAACCCGGCAACGACGAATCGCCCTGGGGCTGGCGCATCGAAGGCCACCACATCTCGCTCAACTACTCGCTCTGGGCCGACCGCGTGCTCTCCAACACCCCCTTCTTCTTCGGCGCAAACCCCGCCGAAGTCCGCTCCGGCCCGCGCAAGGGGCTGCGCATCCTCGACGACCGCGAGACGGTCGCCTGGGAAATGATCCGCAGCCTCGACGACGCGCAGCGGAGCGACGCAACAATCTACGCCGAAGCGCCTTGGGACATCCTCACCTTCAACGCCTCGCGCGTCTCGCTGCCGCCCGAACAGGGCCTGCCAGCCGCCCGTATGACCGACGCCCAACGCAGCATCCTGCGCCGCCTCGTCGATGTCTACGTCGATCAGGTCCCCGCCGAGCTGGCCGAACAGCGCCGCCGCAAAATCGAGGCGCAGGGCTTCGACAACCTGCACTGGGCCTGGGCCGGCCTGCTCGACGAGCGCGAACCGCATTACTACCGCATCCACGGTGGCGAATTCGTCGTCGAATTCGACAACCGCCAGAACGGCGCAAACCACATCCACTCCGTCTGGCGCGACATCGAAAACGACTTCGCCAACGACATCCTCCGCCAGCACCTACTCCTCTTCCACGTGCTCTAGCCGTCTGCCGGCCGAGCGCCGCCGCTGCGATACGCTGAGTCGCCAGCCCACCGCAGCCGGAGTCGTCGCCGATGTTCCACTACGAACGCGAGAGCCGCACCCCGCACTCCGAGTGCTACGTCGTCGAGAGCGAGGACGGCGCCCGCGCCCGACTCGACCTCCACTTCGCCCCGCCGCTCGTCTACGCCACCCTCTGCGTCCCCGAAACCTGGTCCGATGACGATGTGCAGGACGTGATCGCCGACTTCGACGACCGCATCGCCAGCACCGCCGAACCGCTCCGCGAAGACCTGATCGTGACCGTCTGGCGCGGCGTCGAAATCGGCATCTGGTCCGCCGGCGGCGACGGCCCTACCGGCTTCGACGACGAACTCGACCAGACCGCTCCGCCCACCTCGCGCAACTGACGAGAGCTGACCATGCCCGACGACCAACCGACCGACGACGCGATCGAGGAAGCCGAAGCGGCCGACGCAGTCGACATACTGCTCAAAGGCCGCATCGAAGAGGTGCTGCCGCCGGAAGAACTGGGCGAATTCCACGACTTCATCCGCGAAGAAGCGCTGATGCGCCGCCGCTTCGCCGTCTCCTTCCGCGTCGAGTGCCGCTGCCTCGCCTGGATTTCCTACCAGCTGACCAACATCGTCACCCACGAAGACGGGATGGAGTTCTCGGCCCGCCCAATCCAGACCTACGTGCCCGATCACGAGCCCGATGTGGAGCATCCCGAGGGGGCGACCGAAGACCCGCCCGAAGAAGTGCTCGACTGGCCGATCTGGCCGCTCGAGATCTACCAGGACGAGCTCGAAGAGCTGGATGAAGACGACGAAGCGTGAGCGGCGCAGCCGACCGCGACAGCCGCTTTGCGGCTGTCTTTTTCGACCTCGACGGTACCCTCGTCAGCGAGCGAGTCGGCGTCCGCGAAGCGCGCCTCGCCGTGGGCCGCGAGCTCGTGGACCGCGGCCTCGCCAGCGCCGCGCCCGACGCATTCGTGAGCGCCGTCGAGCAGGTCATCGCCGACATCCTGCGCGAAAACGACGGCCAGTGGCCCAGCTGGCTCAACATCGGCGCGTGGATGTCGCGCGCGCTGGAGCGGATCGACTGCCCGCTGGACGAACAGGGCGCCGATTTCGCCGAGCTTTCCGCGATCTACGCACACGAGCGGATCGAGCGCGCCGCCGCCATCCCCGGTGCAGCCGAGGCGGTCGCCGCCGCCCGCCGGCACGGTCCCGTCGGCCTGATCACCAACTTCAGCGACGGCGCGCTCCAGCGCCGCAAAATCGCCGCCGCCGGCCTCGAAGGCCAATTCGACGCCGTCTTCATCTCCGGCGAAGTCGGTGTCCACAAGCCCGACCCCCAAATCTTCCACCACGCCGCCGAAGCGCTGGACGCCGCCGCGGCCGACTGCGTCCACATCGGCAACTCGTGGGTGTCGGACATTGAGGGCGCGCTGGCCGCCGGCATGCCCGCCGTCTGGGTCGAAGAAACCCCCTCAGGCGCAAACCCGCCTCCCAACCCCCGCGTCGCGCGCCTGCCCGACCTGCCCGCAGTGGCAGCCTGGCTGGCGACCGGCGCAGAATGAGCCGCGAGCGTCCTCGCCCCACACGCGGCCTCACCATCTCCGAAAGCGGCCGGCGGAAGGTTGCGGCGCGGGGCTACACACTCGAAGACGCCCAGGCTGTGCTGGACAGTCGCCTGTGTGGATCTGGCAACAGGGGCGCGACGAATACGACGAAAACCTCGGCCGCGCGTGGGTTCGCCCCGACCGCTGGCGGCTCGTTGGCCGGGGATTTTTCGGCGTCGTGCTGTCTGTGGTCATTGAGCTTCCCGGTTCTGACGGGAAGTCCCAGATCGTGTCGATCTATGAAGCTTCGCCGAGAGATCAAAGTCGGTACCATCAATGGACAAGGAGACGCAGATGACGGATTCGCGGCAACGGTGGCTGGAATCTCTCGCTCCGCACATGCGGGCTGAGGTCGAGGCTGAGATCGCGGACTACGAGGACCCGAACAACGTTGAGTACCAGGACGATGAAGAGGACTGGGAGCCGGGGACCGACTGGACCTACGAGATCGGCGTGGCGTTCACTGGCGACGAGCTGCGCGCCCTGTCCGAAGCCGTCGGGCGCGAGCATGACATCGGAGCGTTCATCAAACGTCTGGCGCTGAACGAAGCGCGGGCAATACAGGCAAAGCGTCGGCTGGCGGAGACCGATTGAAGCCGGCGGCTTCCACTCCCCTGCCCGCGCACAGTCCGCGACCACGCATCTAGCCGCAATCAACCAGGAGGGCTTTGGGCATGAGCAGAGAATGGACGCCGGAGGAAGAGCGCGCGATGGCCTCGGATCCGTCTGAGTGGGAGCCGATCGAGGTTGAGGTGGATCCGACCGCGGGCATCGTGTTCGATCTGGAATTCGATCGCTCGGAGTGCGCCCTCCTCTTCAGCGCGATTGGTCGCAGCAACCCATTCGAGTTCATCAAGACCGCCGCCCTCGAACGCGCCCGCGAAACAATCGCGGAGCGCGAGGCGTCGGACAACCTGACCGTCGCCAACTGACGCAGCCTGTAATTTCCGACCTTCGCGGCTGCTTGTCGGCTTGCGCCGGCGGGAGCCGTCGGACTTTCCTTTATGGCAATGGCTGTTCGTGAAAGAATGCCGACCTTCGTCCTGGAGCTTCCGGATGAGGATCGCGTGAGCGAAGTGGTGCCCGGTTGGGAGTCAGGCGACGCCGACAAGTCCAGCTATGATTAGGGAGGAGGATTGCCGACATGGCAGAACAGCTGACCGACGCCGAAGAGCGGGCGCTCTATGGCGATCCGTCCAGGCGGACTCCTGTTGACATCGAAGTGGCGCCTGCCCCCGGCCTGCTCCTGCGTGTCCGGTTCAGCGGTCAAGAACAGGCCGATCTACATCGCGCCATCGGGCCCGATGCGAATCCGTTCGAGTTCATCCGCGAGACCACAATGGAGCGGGTCCGCCAGCTCCTCGTCGCCTGCGACGAGGCGGATGGGGCGGCGGCGGATTGAGGACATCAACGCAGATGACGGATTCGCGGCAGCAGTGGCTGGAATCTCTCGCTCCGCACGTGCGGGCTGAAGTCGAGGCTGGGATCGCGGACTACGAAGATCCAAACAACTTTGAATACGTCGACGACGATTGGCAGCCCGCCTCCGACGCCGCATTCAAAGTCGTTCCCGATCCACCGCCCGGTGTCTGGTTCGACCTCGAATTCACCCAAGCGGAGTGCGCAGAGCTGATGCAGGCAGTCGGCGACGCGGACCCGTTCGAGTTCATCAAAACCGCCGCTCTCGAACGCGCCCGCGAAATGATCGCGGAGCGCGAGGCGTCGGACGGCCTGACCGCCGCGGACTGACGCGCCTTGCAATCTCAACCATCGCGGCTACCAGTCGGCAGAGCCGTTGAACCTTCTCCTATGGCAGCGGCGCCTCGCGGATTGACGAGATCAGAGCTTCGAACCGAGCGACCACATCGGCGGGCGGGTTGGCCCAGCCGTCAGATGTCCTCATGAGGTAGCCAGCGTGCCGGCCGGTGTATGGGCTCAGCCACAGAAATGATCCACTGACCTCGTCCTCGTACGTGTTGAGCGCGGGACCGTACGACCGTGGGGCTCCGAGGTCAATGAGCCGCATGCCGGACGGCACGTCGACCACGAGCGAGGTCGGCCGACCTCGGCCATATAGCCGGTAGGTATGGCCGCCGTCTGCGGCGTGCTTGTACCGCAGGATGCGGATCCCGTCGGGACCGATCTCCGGCGCGTTGGGGGGATCAGCTTCCCATCCGAAGAAGGCGTACCGGTCGCGCCACTCATCGAAGTAGGCCGGATCCCCCTGCTGTGCCGCCGTCGCGCCGCAGGGGTCTTCGGCTTCGAGCGCGATGCGGAACAGCTTGCGCGCGGGGGCAGGCGGGTCGGCGAGGATTTCAGTGACGCGGTAGTGGCGCCAGCAAGTGG
This sequence comes from Dehalococcoidia bacterium, assembly GCA_965243125.1. Taxonomy (GTDB): domain Bacteria; phylum Chloroflexota; class Dehalococcoidia; order Bin125; family Bin125; genus CATQGW01. The sequence continues at coordinate 695,560 of OZ251529.1, forward strand.
CGGAGATGTACCAGGTAATGCGGTTGCCGACCTCGACGGCGGCCAGCGCCTCGGCGTAGTCGCGCCCCCCGTAGCCGCTGGTGTTGAGCAGCAGCGCCTCCGCGCCGCTCACCCCGGCGAACGTCGTCGCGCCGCTGGTCAAGTCGGCGGCGTCGATCAGAAAGGCGTAGGAGCCGCGCGCCGTCGCGCCGCCGGCCGAGTCGAGATCGTCGTAGAAGATCGGCGCGCGGCCGCTCGGCACGGTCGGCGCCAGCCCGGCGACGGCGGCCGCCGTCGCTGAGGCGGGACCTGGCCCGCCCACCCCGACGGCCCGCAGCTGGAACCGGTAGCGGGCGTCCTCGGTGAGGCCGGTGACGGCGTGGTCAGCCGTCGATGCGCTGGAGCCGGCGATCGGCGTCCAGTCGCCCCAGCCGCCGTTTGCGAGGCGTTGACGGTACTCCCAGCGCAACGCGCTGGACGCGCCGGGGACCCAGCTCAGCGCGACGGAACCCGACGCGGCGGTGCGGGCTGCCAGCGCCGGGGCGTTCGGCCGCACGCCGGCCTCCGGGAAGGCGCGCGACCACTCGCCCGCGCCGAGGTTGTTCAGCGCGCGCACCTGGTAGCGGTAGCGGCGGGCCGGATCGAGGCCGCTGTGCAGGTACTCGGTCTCGCCGTCCCCGATCGTCTCGCTGATCGCGGTCCATGAATCGGGCCAGCTGTCTGCGTCCCAGTCCGTCGCCTGATAGCGCAGCTCGTAGGCGCAGATGGCTGAGCCTTCCGTGACGGCCGTCCACCCCAGCCGCACCGCCGAGCCGGCGGACGCGCCCGGCAGGACCGCGCCGGGCTTCGCCCGCCGCGGCGGCTCGGCCACTGCGACGTGCAGCTCGTCTTCGGCGGTCACGCCGCGGCTGTCGGTCGCCGCGGCCCTGAATGTCTGGTGCAGCTTGGGTTCCGGGTCGCACGGCTGCGGGTCGGTCGGGAGCAGTCCGCAGTTCAGCCAGGCGATTCCAAGCCTCGGATCGACCGCTTGTCCGTCAACAGTGAGCGTGTACGGCGGGACGCCGCCGGCAATGCGCCAGCCCAGCCTCAGGCTCGTAAGCTCGACGCAGGGCAGGCTGGCCATACGCAGCGCCAGCGTGAGCGGCTCTACTGCACCGATATCGGAGTCCCCTGACGATTCCGGCGCGCTCCCGCAGAAGAGCACAGCAAGCGCGGCGATTACGGTGGCGGCGGCAAACCAGGGCGTGCGCCGGGCTTCGGGCGCGTTGCGGCGCGTGCGTAGGCCCGACATGTTGGTGCGCAGCTACTTGCGAGCGAGCGCTCGGCGCGCGGCGTCGGCCACCGCCTTCGGCGTAAGCTCAAAACGCTCCAGCAGCGACTGCCACGGGCCGGACTCCCCAAAGCGGTCCGCCACCCCAACCTGCTCCATCGGCGTCGGCGCGTGGAGCGCCAGCACCCGCGCCACCGCCGAACCGAGGCCGCCGATCACGTTGTGCTCCTCGGCGGTGACGATTGCGCCCGTCTCGCGGGCGGCGGCGATGATTGCCGTTTCGTCGAGCGGTTTGAGCGTCGCCATGTTGAGCACGCGGGCGGAGACGCCCTCTCCCGCCAGCAGCTCGGCGGCGCGCAGCGTCGGCTCGACCAGCAGGCCGCAGGCGATCAGCGTCACATCGGAGCCCTCGCGCAGCCGGTCGGCGCGGCCCAGCTCGAAGCGCGGGCCGTCGCTGTAGACGACGGGAAGCTTGGGGCGTCCGACGCGGATGTACCACGGCTCCGCGTCCTGGGCGGCGGCGACCATCGCAGCCTCGGCTTCGACTACATCGCAGGGGACGACCACATTCATGCCGGGCAGCGCGGTCATCAGCGCCAGGTCTTCGATCGCCTGCGCCGATGCGCCGTCCTCGCCGACGCTGACGCCGCCGTGGCTGGCGACGAGCTTGACGTTCATCCGCTGCTGCGCGATCTGCACGCGGATCTGGTCGTAGCAGTGGCCGGGCATGAAGACGGCGAAGGAGGCGGCGAAGACGGTTTTGCCCGTCGCCGCCAGACCGGCGGCGATCGAGATCATGTTGGCTTCGGCCGCGCCGACGGTGAACCAGCGGTCGGGGAACTCACTCGCCAACTTGTTGCCGCCGGTGGAGGCGGAGAGGTCGGCGTCGAGCGCGACGATGTCGTAGCCGTCGCGGGCGAGCCGCAGCAGCGCTGCGCCGTAAGCCTCGCGAGTCGCGGCGGCCGGCGGTGCGACTTGGGGCGCGACTTGCGGCGCGGCCTGGCTGGTCATCCGTGAATCTCCTCGAGCGCCTGCGCGAGCTGCGCGTCGCTGGGGCCTTTGCCGTGCCAACCGGCCGGGTTTTCGGCCATAAACGAGACGCCCTTGCCCTTCACCGTTTCGGCGATCACGACCTGCGGCGCGCCCCGCGTTTCGCGGGCGGCGCAGAGCGCCTGGGCGACCGCGCCGACATCGTGGCCGTCGACCTCATGCACGCCCCAGCCGAACGCGGCCCACTTGTCCGCCAGCGGCTCAATTCGCATAATCTCGTCGCCCGGGCCGTCGTTCTGGAAGTGGTTGCGATCCACGATCGCCGTAACGTTGTCCAGCCCAAAGTGCGCAGCCGACATCGCGGCTTCCCAGTTCTGCCCCTCGTTCAACTCGCCGTCGCCGAGCAGGCACCAGACGCGCGCCGCGCGTCCGTCAAGCCGATGCCCCAGCGCCAGCCCCACGCTGAACGACAGCCCCATCCCCAGCGCGCCGCCGCTCATCTCCACGCCCGGCGGACGCCCCCGCACCACATGCCCCTGCAACTCGCTGCCGAGCGAGCGGAAGCCGGGGATGAGATCGGCGCTGAAGTAGCCGGCTTCCGCCAGCGCGGCGTACACCACCGGCGTAGCGTGGCCTTTGGAGAGCACGAAGCGGTCGCGCTCGGGCCAGGCAGGGTTGGCCGGATCGTGCCGCATCACGCCGCCGAAGTAGAGCGCGGTGAGAATCTCAACGGCCGACAGAGAACCGCCGGGGTGCCCCGATTGGGCGGCGTGGGTCATCCGCACGATCTGCTCACGGATGCGGCGGGCGACGGTTTCAAGTTCGGCGGTGTCGGCGGTGCGCGGCAGCTGTTCGGTGGTCATGGCATCCCCAACGAATTGCGGCCGCGAGTTGCCGGGCAGCGCCGATGGGCGGCGGGCGGATTGGCTCCGCCCGCAATGCTAACCGCGCCCTGGCGGGCGTCCAATCGGTTCGCTCGGCGTGGGGCGCTGATACGTACCATAAGTACAAATCCGCCTACGGCTTAGCCTGACGGCATGGCTGAATCGTCCGGCGAACCGCTGCGTCTGTTTGCGGCTGCGCGGCTGCCGGATGTTGCGCAGCGGGAGGTTGAGGGGCTGCTGAAGCGGTTGCAGGCGGGCGGCCTGCCGGGCTGGCGTTGGGTTCGGCCGGAAGGGCTGCATCTGACGCTTCGCTTTCTGGGGGAGACGCCGCCGCAGCGGGCGGCGTCGGCGGCCGAGGCGGTGCGGCGCGCTGCGGGCGGGTCGGCTCCGTTTCGCCTGGCGCTCAATGGGGCGGGCGTGTTCGGGGGCTGGCGTCCGCGGGTGCTGTGGGTCGGGCTGGCGGGGGATCTCGAAGCGTTGCAGAGGTTGGCGGAGCGGCTCAACGAGGAGTTGCGGGTTGCGGGCTGGGATGCGCCGACGCGGCCGCTGCGTCCGCACATCACGCTGGCGCGGGCGCGGCGCAGCGCGACGGCGGCGCAGGCCGCGGCGGCAAGGGTGCTGGCAGAGGGGGTTGAGGCGGGCGGCGCGTCGTTTGAGATTTCGGCGCTGGAACTGGTTGAGAGCAGGCTGAGGCCGGAGGGAGCGCGGTACCGGGTTGCGGCGGCGGCGCGGCTGGCGGGGCTGTAGAATGAGGTTGCGACGCGAGCGATGCAGCCGCGAGGAGCAGTAATGCAGAGCAGCCTGATCTCCAAGATCGAGAAGGCCCGGATTTACGCCAGCGAACACGACCGGTTCCGCTTTACGGCGCTGCAGTGCGAGGTGCGGGGCGACTCCGCGACGCATACGGCGCGGCTGGGCCCGGACGGCTGGAGCTGCGACTGTCTGTTCTTCGCCGAGGCGGGGACATGCTCGCACACGATGGCGCTGGAGCGGCTGCTGGATGCGATGCTGCCGGAGCGGTACCAGCCGGCGATGCCGAGCGCCTGATCGGGGCGGGCGCGGGGAACGGGCAGCGGGATGCTTGTGCTCTAGGGGCGAGGCTGTGGGCTGCCCGGGCGAGGCTGCGCGGGACGCGGATGAGGGTGTTTGAAGAGGCCGATGGCGCAGCCCAGCAGGTGCAGGGCGGTGAGGATGACCCGCTCGGACTTGCTGGTGTCGGTGAGCTGGAAGAGCCGGTCCGTGAGCGAGGAGTCGTAGCCCCGGTACTCGGCCAGCAGGAAGAGGGCGGAGAGGCGATCCTGGTCGGAGTCGGCCTGCTCGGCGACCTGTTCGAGGGTGCTGAGGTAGATGGGCTCGAAGTCGGCGGGGTCGCCGAGGTCCTCGTCGGCGGGCGGGGCGTGGTTGAGGATGCGGCCTCGTTCGTAGAGCCAGAGGAGGTGTTCGTGGTCGGTGGGGAGCATGGGAGCGATGGTATGTGTACGGGTGTTCTGATTGCAAGTTTGGGCGGGCTTTGGGTGTTGTTTGGGTTGCAGATGTGAATTCGGGGCGGCCGACCCCCCAGTCGCTGCGCGACAGCCCCCTGCGTAGGGGGCGATTTCGGAGGGACAGGCCTCTGCGTGGCGGGAGAGTGGGCAGGGGGTTAGTAGCGGGCGTTCCAGGCGTTGGCGCGGGCGGTGAAGATGTTGGGGTTGTTTACCCAGTCGGGGTAGCCGATTTGGCGGTGGTCGGTGAGCCAGTTGAGGCGGGCGTTGAGGCAGGCGAGGAGGTCGGCGTCTTCGATGGGGAGGGAGAAGCCGGCGTGCTCGACGGCGGGGTCGTAGGCGGTGACGGCGAGCGCGCCTTCGGAGGCGACGGCGGCGTCGGTGTTGCCGAGTTCGCCGCGGCCGAGGCCGTCCAGGCGGCCGTCGATGACGGCGGCGATGTATTCGGCGTCGTCGTTGCCCATGTAGACGACCTGGGGCATGCGGTCGTTGGGGGGAATGATGCGGGTGCGTCCGGCCATGTTGGGGGTCTGTTCGGCGGAGGTGATGATGTAGGCGTCGGTGCCGTCGGCGGTGATGGAGCCGTTGGGGGTTTCGATTTGGGCGCCGGCGGCGAGGATGCCGTTGTCGTCGGCGAGGCCGGTGAGTTGGAGCAGGCGCGCTTCGCCGGTGGTGCCGGGGACGGCGCCGATGCGGTCGTCGGAGGTGAGGTCGGCGTGGGTGCGGATACGGTCGGCGTCGGCGGTGCGGACGAGCAGGGTCTGGCGGAGGGCGATGTGCCCGTCGGTGAAGGCGATGGCGAGGCGTCCGTCGTGGTCTCTGGTGCGGCTTTCGAGGATGGTGATGCCGCCGGCGGCGATGTCGATTTCGGGTGTAGTGGGGGAGAGCCAGATGTCGGGCCACTCGCTGATCGGGATGCGCTCGAAGGAGAGTTCGGTGTAGTCCATCGTTTCGAGGGCGTCGATCAGGGCGGCTTCGTAGCCGCTGTGCCGGTGGAAGCCTGCGGAGTCGGGGTCGCTGTCGGCGCTGTAGCTGATGGGGGCGAAGAAGGCGAAGAAGCCGAGCTTGAGGCGCTGCTCGCCTTCGCAGCAGGGCAGCGGTGGCACGGCGACGGGGGCGCTGGAGAGCCAGCGGCTGAAGCTGCGGAGGGGCGGGATGTAGCGGTCGGCGGGGCGGAGGTCGTCGTCGAGGCCGTGGATGCGGAGGGCCCACTCGAAGCGTCCGTCGTCGATGCGGCGTGCGACGACGCTGGCGTCGCGTCCGTTGGGGAGTTGGACGGGGGAGCTGCGCAGCCAGGGGGTGGGGCCGCGGTCGAGGGAGACGAAGCGGCGTTCGGGGAGGAGAGTTTGTCCGGCGATGTGGAGGGCGAATTCGACGCGGCGGTTTTCGGCGAGGCGGGCGAGGACGGCGGCTTCGTCGGCGGCGTGGCCGTCGGCGGCGGCGTGGTTGAGGGTGAGGGCGAAGGCGGCGGCGGCGAAGAGGGCGAGGACGGTGAGGGGGGCGAGCAGGCGCAGTGTCAGGTGGGTCATTGGGTGGTCCGATCTGTTGCGATGCGGTTGGGGGTTGGGGTGTGTTCAGAGGTCCGTTGTTGCTGTGCAGGTAGGGATTTAAGCGTATGCACAGGCTAGCCGCCAGTGCGAGCGTCGTGCGGCGGGGGTTGTATCGGGATGGTCAGCGAACGGGGTTGGGTTTGGGCCCCCGATCGAGTCGGGGGCGACGGGGGGATCTGTGGGTGCGACGGAGGGGTGGGTGCGGCGTTGGTGCTGGTCACGGCGAGATACCCGCGGCAAGCGCGGGTATGACGGAGAAGAGGGCGGCGGGTGCGGCAGAGAAAGGGGGTGGCGGAGGTGGAGTGGCGGGTGTGCAGGCGACGGAGGGGTGGGGGCGGCGTTGGTGCTGGTCGCGGCGAGATACCCGCGGCAAGCGCGGGTATGACGGAAAAGGGGGCGGCGGGTGTGCGGGAGGTGGGGGTGGCGGACAGGGGCTAGTTGAGGCGGCGGAAGATGAGGCAGGCGTTTTGGCCGCCGAAGCCGAAGGAGTTTTTGAGGGCGACGCGGACATCGGCCGGACGGGCCTGGTTGGGCACGTAGTCGAGGTCGCAGTCGGGGTCCGGGGTTTCGTAGTTGATCGTGGGGTGGATGCAGCCGTCGGTCATGCTTTTGAGGGCGGCGATGGATTCGAGTCCGCCGGCGCCGCCGAAGGCGTGGCCGATCATGGATTTGGTGGAGGAGATGGGGACATTGGCTGCGGCGTCGCCGAGGGCGAGTTTGACGGCGCGAGTTTCGGAGGCGTCGTTGAGCGGGGTGGAGGTGCCGTGGGCGTTGATGTAGTCGATTTCGTGCGGCTCGATCCCGGCGTCTTCGATGGCCCAGCGGATGGCGCGGACGGGGCCTGCGCCGTCGGCGTCGGGCATGACGAGGTGGTGCGCGTCGGCGCTGGAGCCGAAGCCGGCGACTTCGATTTGGAATGGTGCGCCGCGGGCGCGGGCGGATGCTTCGTTTTCGAGGATCAGGATGCCTGCGCCTTCGGCGGGGACGAAGCCGTCGCGGTCGGCGTCGAAGGGTCGGCTGGCCTGCCGGGGGTGGTCGTTGTTGGCGGTGAGGGCGCGCATGACGGCGAAGCCGCCGAGTCCGAGTTGGCAGAAGCCGGCTTCGCAGCCGCCGGTGATGACGATGTCGGCCTGTCCGCGCCGGATCACGTCGGCGGCTTCGCCGATGGCCTGGGTGCCGGCGGCGCAGGCGGTGACGACGGTGGTGTTGTAGCCGAGCAGTCCGAATTGCATGGCGATGTTGGCGGCGGCCATGTTGGGCAGGACGCGGGGGATGAAGAGGGGGTCGAGCTTCATGCCGCCGCGGTCGACGAGTTTGCGGGCGCCCTGTTCGAGTTCGGGGTAGCCGCCGCTGCCGTTGCCGAGCACGACGCCGATGCGGGCGCGGTCGAGGGTGTCGAGGTTGAGCGCGGCGTCTGCGACGGCTTCGCGGGCGGCGGCGACGGCGAGTTGGGAGAAGCGGGCCATGCGGCGGGCCGATTTGCGGTCCATGTAGTCCTGCGGGTTGAAGTCGCGGATTTCGCCGCCGATGGTGCAGGAGAAGCCTTCAACGTCGAAGAGGGCGATGGGTTCGATGCCGCTTTCGCCGTTGACGAGCCGTCGCCAGAAGGTGTCGACATCGTTGCCGAGGGGCGAGAGCGCGCCCATGCCGGTGATGACCACGCGGTTGGGGCGGGTGCGTTGGTCGGACATGGCTAGCGCTCGCGTTCGGCTGCGGCGCTGGCTTCGTCGGGAGATTGGGCGTCGGCTTCGCGGAGGCGCTCGCGGGCGTTGGCGGCGAGCGAGAGGGAGCCGAGCACGGCGACGAGGTCGTTGTCGCCGGAGGCCAGTTCGCGCGCGGCGGCGAGCGCGGATTCGACGGAGGGGGCGATGGAGACGGAGCCGTGCCAATCGACGAAGGCGGCGCTGAGGTCGGCGGCGGGTCGGGAGCGTGGGTGGTCGGAGGCGGTGAGGACGACGGCTGCGGCGCGCTCGGCGACGGCTGCGGCGATGGCGTCGAGGGCTTTGTCGCCGAGCACGCCGAGGACGACGATCAGGCGGTCGTGGGGGAAGTAGTCGTTGAGGGCGTCGAGCGCGCGGCGGACGGATTCGCCGTTGTGCGCGCCGTCGACGACGAGGCGGGGGGTGGCGCGTCCGCCGCGCAGGGGTTGGGGCCACTGGAGTTCCTCGAGGCGTCCGGGCCATTGGACGGTGGCGAGTCCGGTGTGGACGGCGGCGGCGGGGATGTCCATGCCCTGGGCGCGGAGGAGGTCGAGCGTGGCGACGGCGGCGGCGGCGTTTTCGATTTGGAAGTCGCCGAGCAGGGGGGTGAGCAGGAGTTGCTCGGCGGGTTCGCCGGGGCGGGGCCGGATGCGCTTGAGGCGGAACCACTGGCCCCAGGGTTCGACGCCGGCGGGGGACCACTCGTAGGCATCGGCGACGTCGATGAGCGGGGTGGGGAGGTCGTCGGCGGCGTTGCGGACGACTGCGGCGGCGGCTTCGGAGCGCTGCGGAGCGAGCACGGCGGCGTGGGCGCCGGCGGTGAGGATGCCGGCTTTTTCGGCGGCGATCTGCTCGATGCGGTCGCCGAGGATGTCGGTGTGTTCGTGGGAGAGGGAGGTGATCACTGCGGCGTCTTTTTCGTGGAAGACGTTGGTGCAGTCGAGGCGTCCTCCGAGGCCGACTTCGACGATTTGGACATCGACATCGTTGACGCGGAAGGCGAGGAAGGCGAGAGCGGTGAGCAGTTCGAAAGTGCTGATGTGTCCGGGCTGGGCGGCGAGGTCGGCCTCGGTGTGGAGGCGGAGTTCGGCGGCGAGGGCGCGGAAGTCGTCGGCGGGGAGCGGCTGTCCGTCGATGCGGATGCGTTCGCGGAAGGAGTGGAGGTGGGGGCTGGTGAAGAGGCCGGTGCGCATGCCGCTGGATGGGCCGACGGGCGGGCCGGCGGCGCGGAGGCAGGATTCGATCATCGCGGCGGTGGAGCCTTTGCCCTTGGAACCGGCGATGTGGACGGTGGGGCGTCCGAGTTGTGGGTCGCCCAGGCGTCGAAGGAGGGAGCGGATGCGGTCAAGGGCGAACATGGGGCGTGAGCGGCGGGGCAGGGAGCCGCGCTCAAAGTCGGCGAAGCTCATCAGCCAGTCAATCGCGGCCTCGTAGGAGGGAAATTCGGTCGGGGCCGGCTGGGTGTCGCTCATCGGGCGGTGCTCCTGCGGGTTGGCAGTCTCATCGTACGCGCTGTCGCGGTGCTGCGCAGCCGCGCAAGGCTGGGCTTGCACACTGGCTTGCCCACTGTGTCGTGCCTGTCGCGCCGCGCGCGGCTAGGCTATGCGGGTGGGGAGGCCGCCGATGGTCAGCACTCTGCGCGATGCGCTTGCGCGAAATCTCGCCGGGCGGGACGACACCGAGGGTCTGATTGAGGTGGTTGAGGCGATCGCGGCCGGGGCGGCGCGGGTAGACGCGCTGACGCGGCGGGCGGCGCTGGCGGATGTGCTGGGCGATACGGGCGAGACGAATGTGCAGGGCGAGATTGTGCAGCGTCTGGACGCGGCGGGCACGGATACATTCGTGGAGGTGTTGAGCGAGTGCGGGCGGGTAGCGGCGCTGGCCTGCGAGGAGCTGGAGGAGGCAGTGTTCGTGAGCGACGCGGCGGATCATCCGTATCTGGCGCTGTTCGATCCGGTGGACGGCTCGAGCAACATCGATGTGGCGGTGACGATCGGCTCGATTTTCGCGATCTACCGGCGGGCGGACGACGGGCCGGTGACGGAGCGTTCGCTGCTGCGCCGGGGGCGGGAGCAGATCGCGGCGGTGTACGTGGTGTACGGCTCAAGCACGGTGCTGGTGGCGGCGACGGCGGGGCAGGTGGACGGGTTCACGCTCGATCCGGAGAGCGAGGAGTTTCTGCACAGCCATCCTGACATTTCGATTCCGGCCAAGTGCGCGGCGTACAGCGTGAACGAGGGCAACGCGGGGAACTGGGCGGTGGAGATGCAGACGGCGGTGGGGGAGCTGCGGGAGGCCTACGGGCTGCGCTATGTGGGCTCGCTGGTGGCGGATTTTCACCGCGATCTGCTGAAGGGCGGGATTTTTCTCTATCCGGGGGATCGGAAGAGTCCGGCCGGGAAGCTGCGGCTGGGGTATGAGGCGAATCCGCTCTGCTACGTGGCCGAGCAGGCGGGCGGGGTGGGCAGCGACGGGACGCGCCGCATTCTCGATCTGGAGCCGGAGCAGTTGCACCAACGCACGCCGCTGATCGTCGGCAATGCCGATGTCGTCGAATCCGTCGTCAAGCAGCTCAGGGAAGCAGCAGAATCATGACCGCAGCACTCCACAACACGGCCCGCGCGCTGGTTGCGCCGGGCAAGGGCATTCTGGCCGCCGATGAGTCGGCGCCGACGATCAAGCGCCGCTTCGACGGGATCGGGGTGGAGTCGACGGAGACGAATCGGCGCGACTGGCGGCAGTTGCTGTTCACGGCGGAGGGGATCGGGGACTACATCTCGGGGGTGATTCTGTTCGAGGAGACATTGCGGCAGGAGGCGTCGGACGGGCGGACGCTGGTGGAGGTGCTGACCTCGGCAGGGGTGATTCCGGGGGTGAAGATCGACAAGGGGGCGAAGGATCTGGCGGGCGCGCCGGGGGAGAAGGTGACGGAGGGTCTGGACGGTCTGCGGGAGCGGCTGGCGGAGTACGCGGAGCTGGGGGCGCGGTTCACGAAGTGGCGGGCGGTGATCGCCATTGAGGAGGGGCTGCCGACGGACTACTGCCTGGATGTGAACGCGCACGCGCTGGCGCGGATGGCGGCGCTCTCGCAGGAGGCGGGACTGGTGCCGATCATCGAGCCGGAGGTGCTGATGGACGGCTCGCACGACATCGCCGCCTGCGCGGAGGCGACGGAGCGGGCGCTGCGGGCGACGTTCGCGTGCTGCGCGGCGCAGGGGGTGGAGCTGCCCGGGGCGCTGCTGAAGCCGAACATGGTGCTTTCGGGCAAGGATGCGGCGGAGCGCGCGCCGGCGGAGACGGTGGCGGCGGAGACGCTGCGGGTCTTCCGCAATGTGGTGCCCGCGTCGCTGCCGGGCTGCGTGTTCCTGTCGGGCGGGCAGAGCGACGCGGAGGCGACGGTGAATTTGGACGCGATCAATCGGCTGGCGGCGTCGGAGGGCGCGCCGTGGGAGCTGAGCTTCTCGTATGGGCGCGGTTTGCAGGCGACGCCGCTGGGGGTCTGGTCGGGCGAGGCGAGCAATGTGGCGGCGGCGCAGGCGGCGTTCCAGTTGCGGGCGCGGGTGACGGCGGCGGCGCGTCGCGGGGAGTACACGGCGGCGCTGGAGCAGGAGGGGGCGTAGGCGGCGGGCGCTTGGGGAGGGGCGGCCGACGTACAGAGCCCCCCCTCTCAATCTCCCCCCGCGACGGGGGGAGAGGTCGGATCCTCGACTTTGCGGCTGGAAAGGGAGTTTCGTAAAGGTCTGTGCGTAGGGGGACGGTAGAAGTGGCAGCCCCTGCGTGGAGGGGTGGAGTGCGGCCGCCGTGGGTTAGAGAAGATGGTGGTAGGGCATGGGGGATTCGAACCCCCGATCTCCGCCTTGAGAGGGCGGTGTCCTAGGCCGCTAGACGAATGCCCCACGAATGCAATCGGGCGAGCAAGCCAAGCCGACAAGTCGAGTTGGCTGGGGATGGAGGATTCGAACCCCCGCTAACTGATCCAGAGTCAGTCGTCCTACCACTAGACCAATCCCCAACGGGGTAAAGGTAGCAGCGCGGAGGGTGGATCGGCAACTCTGCGGGGGAGTGGGGTTGCGCTGGATACACAGCGTGGCGGCCTCCCGGTCAACAGGCGGAGCCGCCGGTGGAGCGCGCAAGGCGGGCGTTAGTCGTCGGGGCGGGCGAGACGCTCGGCGGCGGCATTGAGGCGGGCTGCGGTCTTCTCACGGCCGAGGGTTTCCAGGGTTTCGAAGAGCGGGGGGGCGATGCGTTTGCCGGTGACGGCGACGCGGATGGGGGTGAAGAGGGCGCCGGGCTTTTCGTCGCGCTGCTCGGCGAGGGCGCGGAGAGCGGCTTCCAGCGCCTCGGCGCTCCACTCTTCCAGCGCGCCCAGGGTTTTGAGCGCTGCTTCGACGGCTTCGAGGGCGGCCCAGGGCTTGTTGCGGTAGGCGCGGCCCATCAGCTCGTCGTTGGCGTAGTCGAGCGGGCCCTCGTCGAAGAAGAAGTCGGTGTAGTCGACGAGTTCGGGGAGGAGTTTGACGCGCTCCTGAATGGCCGGTGCGAGCGGGACGAGCGGAGCGAGGTCGAGCGGGCGGCCGATTGCGGCTTCGAGCCAGGGGCGTCCGCGTTCGAGGAAGTCCTGCGGCTCGAGGGCGCGGATGTAGCGGGCGTTCATCTCGCTGAGGCGTTCGAGGTCGAACATCGCGCTGGCGAGGCCCAGACCCTCGATGGAGAAGGCTTCGACCATTTCCTCGCGGGACATGATCGTGGTGGATTCGTCCTTGGCCCAGCCGAGCAGGGCCATGAAATTGAGCAGGGCTTCGGGCAGGAAGCCTTGCTCGGCGTAGGCGCGGACGCTGGTCGCGCCGTGGCGCTTGCTGAGCTTGCCCTTGTCGGCGCCGCGGATGATCGGCACGTGGACCCAGACGGGGGGCGTCCAACCGAGCGCGGCGTACTGGGCGACATGGCGGGGCGCGCTGGGCAGCCACTCCTCGCCGCGGATCACGTGGGTGATCTGCATGGCGCGGTCGTCGACGACGGAGGCGAGGTGGTAGGTGGGGAAGCCGTCGCGCTTGAGCAGCACATGGTCGTCGAGCAGTTCATTACGGAACTCGACAGGCCCGCGCAGGGCGTCATCGACGATGGTGAGGCCGTCGAGAGGCATGGCGAAGCGCACGACACTTGGCCCGGCGTCCGCGGCTGCGGCGATCTGCTCGGCGCTGAGGTTGCGGCAGCGGCGGTCGTAGCCGGGCGCGAGCTTCTGCTGCTGCTGCGCCTTGCGCACAGCGTCGAGCCGGTCGGGCGAGCAGAAGCAGCGGTAGGCGCGTCCGGCGTCGATCAGCGTTTCGGCGGCTTCCCGGTAGAGCGGGAGGCGCTCGGACTGTCGGTAGGGAGCGTAGGGGCCGCCGATGTCGGGGCCTTCGTCCCAGTCGAGGCCGAGCCAGCGCAGGGCGTCGAGGATTTGCGCTTCCGCGCCTTCGACGCGGCGCGACTGATCGGTGTCCTCGATGCGGACGATGAATTGTCCACCGTCGCGGCGAGCGAGCAGCCAGTCGAAGAGCGCGGTGCGGATGTTGCCGATGTGCGGCTCACCGGTGGGAGAGGGTCCGTAGCGGACGCGCACAGAGCCGGCAGAGCTAGCGGACATGCTGGCTCCTGCGTCGTTTGGTGTGTTGGGGGTTGCGCTCGCGGCGGGCGCGGCGGGGCGGGGGGGCGTCGAGCAGCAGGCCACCGCCGCGCAGGAAGGCGAGCAACGCCTGGAAGTCCTGCGGCGGCTCGCGCTGGACATTGACCGTTTCGCCGCTCGCGGGGTGGGTGAAGGCGAGCGCGCGGGCGTGGAGCGCCTGGCGTGTGATCTGGTCGCAGGGCGCGCCGTAGAGAGTGTCGCCGACGACCGCGTGGCCGATCGCGGCGAGGTGGACGCGGATCTGGTGGGTGCGGCCGGTAATCAGCTCGCATTCGACCAGCGCGGCGTCGGTGAAGCGCTCGAGCAGCTTGTAGCCGGTGCGGGAGCTGCGCCCGCGCTCGACGACGGCGAAGCGGCGCGGATCGGCGGGATCGCGTCCGAGCGGGGCGTCGATCAGGCCGATTTCGGGGTCGGGCACGCCGAGCACGACGGCGTGGTAGCGCTTGTCGACGACGCGCTCGCGCAACTGGGTTTGCAGGGCGTCCAGCGCCTGTTCGGTTTTGGCGACCATCAGCAGACCGGTGGTGTCGCGGTCGAGGCGGTGTACGAGGCCGGCGCGGAGGCCGCCGCCGACCTCGCCGAGCTGGTCGGCGAGTTGGGGCCAGCGATGCAGGAGCGCGGCGGTGAGGGTCGTCCCGCGCTCGCCGGGCGCGGGGTGGACGGTGAGGCCGGCGGGCTTGTCGATCACCGCGAGATGGTCGTCTTCGTAGACGATGTCCAGGTCAATCGGCGCGGCGGTCTGGGCAGGCGGGGTTTGGGGCTGGTGGACGGCGATCAGTTCGCCGCTGCGCAGGCGGTAGGCGGGTCGCTCAAGAGCCTGTTCAACGCGCACGAGGCCGTCGTCGATCAGCCGCCGCGCGTGGGAGCGGGATGCGCCGGGCAGGCGGCGGCTGACGAACACGTCGAGACGTTCGCCGTCGCGGTCGGCGAGCAGTTCGAGAGGCGGTTCGGGCGCGGAGTCGGACGCGGCATCGGGCATCGGGGGCACGGTATCAGGATCGCCGGCGCAGCTGTCGGCGGGCGAACCAGCGGCGGCTGTCGGGGAAGAGCAGCGCGATCACGACGGCGACGACGCCGACATTGATCGCGGCGTCGGCGACGTTGAAGGCGGGGAAGTGGATGAAGTCGACGAAATCGGTGACGTGTCCCTGATAGATGCGATCGAGCAGGTTGCCGACCGCGCCGCCGAGGATCAGGGCGAGACCGCTGCGGATCAGCCAGTGGTTGAGCGGCGGCCAGAGGTAGTAGACGACCACGATGGCGATGGCGACGACGGCGGAAACGGCGAGGATGGTGTTGGCGCCGCCGAAGATGCCGAACGCGCCGCCGTCGTTGGCGACATGGGAGAAAGCGAAGAACTGGGCGAGCCACTCGCGCTCGCCCAGTTCGAGCTGAGAGCGGACGATCACCTTGGTGATCTGATCGAAGACGACGACCAGCGCGGCCAGGCCGAGAAAGGGCAGGTGACGGCGGAGTCCGGAGCGGTCGTTCGCCTCGGGGTTCTCCTCGGGGCTGGTCTCCGACGACTCCGTGAGGGGGGAAGCTGAGCCGGCCATTTGGAGCGAGCGTACAGCGTGAGGAGCGCGCGGCTGATGCGATACGATCCAGTCAGATGATGCTCCGCCCGGCGGGGCGAAGGAGTGCGCCCGTGTCCGAAGATCCGACCATCGCTCAACCGCCCGCGCCGGATGTAGTCGCGGGCGGCCCGCTGTTCAGCGAGGCGCAGGAGCTGCGCGCGCGCACCGGCCACGACCGGCTGCCGCCCGGCCAGCGGCTGGTGCGCGAGTGGCCGGTGCTGACCTACGGCGGCACGCCGCTGGTGGAGACGGCGGACTGGACGCTGCAAATCTGGGGGGCGGTGGCGCAGGAGCGGGTGCTCAATTGGGAGCAGTTCACGGCGATCGGGCTCTCGGAGCGGTTCAACGACATTCACTGCGTCACGCACTGGTCGCGCTACGACAACACCTGGCAGGGCGTGCTGCTGAGCGATCTGTTCGCGCAGCTGGAGATTTCGCCGCAGGCGGAGGCGGTGATGTTTCACTGCTTCGGGGGCTACACGGCGAACATTCCGCTGGCGGACTTGCGGGCGGATGATCACGCGATGATCGCGGTGGCGCACGACGGCGCGCCGCTGCGCCCGGAGCACGGCGGACCGGCGCGGGTGGTGGTGCCCTCGCTCTACTTCTGGAAGAGCGCGAAGTGGGTGGGGGGGATCGAGTTTCTGACGCGCGACGCGCCGGGCTTCTGGGAAATGTACGGCTACCACATGCACGGCGATCCGTGGCGCGAGGAGCGCTACGGGTAAGGCTGCGAGGGGTCGTTTCGGTGGCTAATCAAGGACAGCCCGACATATCGGTGCATGATGTTGAGCCGCTGCCTTACGACGATCCGTTCTCGATTCGGCTGCCGGCCGATTGGGAGTTGACCGACGAGCGGTTCTGGGAGATCGCCCGCCTCAACTCCGAGCAGTTCTTCGAGCGGACTGCCGACGGGAGCCTCGTGCAGGTCCCCTGGCCCGACGGATTCAGCGTTCACGTCGCCACATCGATGATCGTGTTCGTCGGCCGCTGGGAAATGGAAACTGAGGCGGGCGGCGCCGTGCGCGGGATTCGCGGCTGCTACCTCTTCCCCGACGGCTCCATCGTCGCGCCTACCGTCTCGTGGGTTTCGCCCGGCCAGATCGAAGCGCGCGGCGGCTTGGGCGGACGGCCCGACTTCGTGCCGGTGTTCGTCGTGGAGGTCTTCTCGCCCGAGCAGTGGCTTGACGCGCGACACTCCCGGATGCGCCGCTGGGTGGACAACGGGGTGCGGCTGGGCTGGCTGGTGGACCCCTATGAGCGGCGCGTCTGGATCTACCGTGCCGACGGTTCGGTTGAGCAGCTGGAGCAGCCGGCCGATCTCTCCGGCGAGGATGTCTGCGTGGGGCTGACGATCGACATGGCGCAGGTCTGGCCGTCGGAGTGAGGCTGCGCGTGATAGGCTGAGGGTGATGACTGCATATGCCGGCACGGGGATGGTTGCCGCGGCTGAGGGCCGCATGGCGATGCCGAGGGCCTGATCGGGCGCTGCCCGTCAGGCCGCCGCCGCGCTCTCGCTCGCCTACCCGAAAGTTCCTTCACCGATGACCAACGCCACCCACCTCGCCTGCCGTGAGTGCAGCCGCGAGTTTTCGCTCGATCCGATCAATGTCTGCGACTTCTGCTTCGGGCCGCTCGAAGTGCAATACGACCAGGGCGCGATTCAGGCGCGCGTCACGCGCGAACGGATCGAGGCCGGTCCGCGCTCGATCTGGCGCTACAAGGACATGCTGCCGGTCGACGACGACTACATCGTGGACCTCAACGTGGGCTTCACGCCGCTGCTGCGGGCCGACAATCTGGCGCGCGAGCTGGGGATGCGCGAACTGTGGATCAAGAACGACACCTGCAACCCCTCGTGGTCGTTCAAGGATCGGGTGGTGGCGGTGGCCAGCAGTCGGGCGCGGCAGTTGGGCTTCGAGACGCTGGCCTGCGCTTCAACGGGCAACCTGGCCAACGCGGTCTCGGCGCATGCCGCGCGGGCGGGGATGCGCGCGGTGGTCTTTATCCCGCACGACCTTGAGGCCGGCAAGGTGCTGGGCTCGGCGATCTACCACCCGACAATCGTGGCGGTGAACGGCTCTTATGACGACGTAAACCGGCTCTGCTCGGAGCTGGCGGACAACCGCCACTGGGCGTTCGTCAACATCAACGTCCGGCCCTACTACTCGGAGGGCTCGCGCACGCTGGCGTTCGAGGTGGCGGAGCAGCTGGGCTGGCGCGCGCCGCGGCAGTGCGTGGCGCCGATGGCATCCGGCTCGCTCTTCACCAAAATCCACAAGGGCTTCGAGGAACTGCAAATCTACGGGCTGATCGATGAGGCGGCGGTGCGGATGGTCGGCGCGCAGGCGACGGGCTGCTCGCCGATCGCGACCGCCTGGCAGAACGACACGACCAACATCCGCCCGGTGAAGCCCAACACGATCGCCAAAAGCCTGGCGATCGGTAATCCGGCCGACGGCTACTACGCGCTGAAGACGATGGCGGCGACCGACGGCGGCGCAGCCTCGGTGAGCGACGACGAGGTGGTCGAGGGCATTCAGCTGCTGGCGCAGACGGAGGGCGTCTTCGCGGAGACGGCGGGCGGGGTGACGATCGCCGGTCTGCGCCAGGCGATTGAGCGGGAGATCATCGATCCCGAGGAATCGACCGTCGCCTTCATCACAGGCGGCGGGCTGAAGACGGCCGACGCGGTGGAGCCGCACGTGACGCGGCCGATTCCTGTGGAGGGCACGCTGCAATCGTTCGAGGACGCCTTCGCCGCGGCGGGGCAGAGCTGAGCGTCGGCAGGACGAGTCGAGCAGGAGGTCCGCGATGGCGACGCGCCGAGTCCGCTTCACCTTTGAGGGCGACGCCGTGCGCGAGCCGGTGATCTACCTGCTCGGCCGCGAGTTCGAGGTGGTGACCAACATCCGCATGGCCGATGTGGAGCAGGATTTCGGCTGGGTGCTGCTGGAGCTGGAAGGCGACGCGGACGAGATCGAGCGCGGCCTGGCCTGGGTGGCCGAAAAAGGGGTGCGGATCGATCCGGTCTCCGGCGACGTCGTCGAGGGCTGAGCGCCCGTCGACCCCCGCCGCTCCCCCATCGCTCCCATATCGGCGGGCAGAGTGCGATACTGCGCAGCGCGCCCGATTACGCCGCCCGACGCACGCGAGAGGATCACCGTATGCCGCAGCCATTCAAGATCGAAGTGTCCGACACCGACCTGCGCGACCTGAAGCGTCGCCTGGCGCAGACGCGCTGGCCGTCGGAGGTGGCCGACAGCGGCTGGCAGTACGGCTCGAACCTGGCCTACATGCAGGAGCTCTGCGAATACTGGCGCACCGATTTCGACTGGCGCGTGCAGGAGACCTACCTCAACCGCATGCCGCAGTTCACCCAGGCGGTCAGCGCCGACGGGGTGGAGGACTACACGGTGCATTTCGTGCATCAGGAGGGCGTGGGGCCAAATCCGCTGCCGCTGGTCTTCACCCACGGCTGGCCCGGCACGTTCTACGAGGTGAGTAAGATCCTCGGGCCGCTGACGGATCCCGCCGCGCACGGCGGCGACCCGGCGGACGCCTTCACGGTCGTGGCGCCCTCGCTGCCGGGCTACGGGTTCTCGGAGATTCCCACCAGCGGGGGCTTCGGGCAGAAGCGCACCGCGCTGCTCTGGGGCGCGCTGATGCAGGAGCTGGGCTACGAGCGCTACGGCGCGCAGGGGGGCGACTGGGGGGCGATCGTGACCGCGCAGGTCGCCTACCAGCACCCCGACAACTGCATCGGCGCGCAGATCAACATGCCGATCGGTCGTCCGCCCGCGGACAAGCCGCAGGAAGAGTGGACCGACGAGGAGAAGGCGGTCGCCGCGCAGGCGGCGCAGTGGCAGGCGCAGGAGACGGGCTACCAGGCGATTCAGGGCACGCGCCCGCAGACGCTGTCCTACGGCCTGACCGACTCGCCGGCCGGGCTGGCGGGCTGGATCACCGAGAAGTGGCGCGCCTGGAGCGACTGCGACGGCGACATCGAGAAGCGCTTCACCAAGGACGAGATCCTGACCAACATCTCGCTCTACTGGTTCTCGGGCACGATCAACAGCAGCACGCGCTACTACTACGAGATGCGGCAGAACCAGGCGGAGAACTTCCTGCCGGGGCGGCTGGAGACGCCGACGGGGTTCTCGATCTTCCCCGGCGAGATCATCACCGCGCCGCGCAGCTGGTGCGAGCCGGGCTACAACGTGCAGCAGTGGTCGGTGCATGACCGGGGCGGGCATTTCGCCGCGCTGGAGGAGCCGGAACTGCTGGTGCAGGACATCCGCGAGTTCTTCCGCCCACTGCGGTAGGGGGCGTGGGCTGTGCTGTGTTCGCGGCGCCGCGCCGACCCCCAGTCCGCTTGCGCGGACAGCCCCCCTGCGTAGGGGGGCGATTTCCGGACAGCCCTTTGCGTGGGGAAGCGATTTCCGGAGGGGGCGCGATCGGCCGCGTAGCCGGCGTTAGACGGGGATTTTTTCTTCGGCTTCGGCTTCGGGGATTGCGGCCCAGCGGCGCAGGGGGGCGCTCAGGCGGGTGCGCCGATCGCCCAGATGGCACTGCTCCAGGTGCTCCAGGTACAGCTCGACCTGGGCTTTGCGCAAAGCCGCCACGTCGACCATCGCTTCTTCCGCCTGTTCGCGGCCCTCGGCCATGATCACGGCCAGCGCGGAGTAGAGCGTGTCGTCCTCGTCGTGCGCCAGGTACCACTCGGCCTTGTTCAGGTAGCGGTGGATTTCCTCGCGCCGGACCGGCTCCTTGAGCATCAGGTAGCGCATGTGGTCCACCCAGTAGCGGAGGTGGCGCTCGGTGTCTTGCGCGCAGCGGCGGAAGATTTCCCGCTCGGCCCCGTTTTGCGACAGGCCCTCCCCCTCGCGCAGCAGGGCGAGCAGCATCGTGTCGTGCATCAGCGAGGCGACGACGAACTCGGAGAAGGTGTAGGACTGGACGATCGGCAGCATCTTCCAGTTGCGCCCGCCGCGCCCGAGGCCGCCGCCGTTGGCCAGCGCCCGCTTGCGCCACACCTCGTACAGCCGCGCCGCGTCGAACACGACGGTGCCGAGGAAGAGTTTGACCTCGATGAAGCCGTACGAAATCTCCTGTAGCCAGCGACCGGCGGTCTGGGCTTTGGCCCAGCCGTATTCGGAGAGCAGCGTGGCGATCTGGCAGATCGCCCGCTCGACATCGCCGTCCAGCGGCTTGAGCGATTCCCAGGGGATTTCGGTCGAGGAGTTCCAACGATCCTGAATGGCGTCCTCGTAGAGGTCCGCGCAGAGGTCGGACCAGACCTCGGACTTGTCGAAGATCGAGTAGCCCATCTGCTCCGTGCGGGTGTCGGGGATCGCGCCGCGCGGAATCTCCGTGTTGTTTTCCCAGCGCTCTGGTACCTCGCCGTACACATCCACGTTCAGCAGCGAGAAGCGCAGGCCGCCCGTCGCCGGGTCGGCCTGCTCCTTCGCCTTCACGCCCCAGTGGACGGGAATCTCCAGCCAGTCCGAGGGCAGGCCCGACGCCTCCAGACGCTCGCGCGCCGAAGCGATCACCTGCCGCGTGTCGGTTGCGTCGGTCATGCTGCCCCCGAGCCTGTGGCGGTCCCTAGTTGTCCTCGATCGCGCCGGCCAGCGCCGGGTGCAGGCGGCCCGTTTCCTGCCGACCGCCCAGCCCGGCCACGTCCAGCCGGTGCAGGTACTCCAGCACCTGCTTGCGCCGCACATGCCAGAACAGCCGCCAGCCCTCGTCCACATCGCCGTCGCCGAGCAGGTACACGAGCGCGCCAGCCAGCCCCGGGTTGGCCTGGTCGGGGTCGACCAGGGTGTCCTCGAACATGTCGAGCGTCCAATGGACCTCTTCGGCCTTTTCGGGCGCGTTTTCGAGGGTGTACTTGAGGTGGGTGACGCCGAACGCCACGTGCCGCGACTCGTCCTGCGCGGCGAGGCGGAAGATCCGCTTTTCGGCCTCGTTGTGGGCGATCAGTTCGCCGAGGCGGAAGAGCGACTGCACGAAGCCCTCGCCCAGAATGTGCAGCATCGAGGACATCTGGGTGAAGTCCTCGGCCTCCAGAATCTGCCGCAGCCCGCCGCCGCCGCCCTGCAGCAGCAGCCCGCCGCCGTTGGCCAGCGCGCGCTTGCGGAAGACGTCGGTGTGGCGCGCCTCGTCCATCACCTGCGACATCAGGAACAGCCCCGACTCGTAGTGGTCGGCGGCGATGCGCGGCAGCCACTTGCCGGGCACATCGCCGGCGATGAACTCGACCTCGGTCAGCGAGGTGCAGAGCTGCGCCATTGCGCGCTCAATGTCTTCGGGCAGGTCGTCCAGCGTGTCCCAGGGGATGTCGGTCGCGGAGGACCACTGGCGCGAGACGGCTTCGTCGTAGAGCAGGGCGGCCGAGTCGGAGAACGTCTCCGTCGCTTCGCCGATCACGTAGCCGAGCCGCGGCGACTGCGTCGGCGCCGCCGCGCCGCGCGGGCGCGCCGTGTGATCCGCCGCCATCGCGGGAATTTCGCCGTAGAGCGAGTCGTTGATCTGCTGGAGGGTCAGGCCCTTGCGGCCGGGCTCGGATTGGACGCCCCATTCGGTGTCGAGGTTCAGCCACGACAGGTCCAGATCGGGCACCTCCGGCTCCAGCTGCATCTCGGAAAGTTTCTCTTCGGTCACCATCAGGGGGCTCCTAGCCAGGGCGCGCGACACGCCCGCGTTGATATGCGCAAGCTAGCAAATTTTGCGAGGGCGTGTCGGGGTGCAGTTTGTGTTGTGCTTGGGGCGCCGGGCCGCCCCCCGGTCCGCTACGCGGACAGCCCCCCTGCATAGGGGGGGCGATTCCGGAAGGGAGCCTCCGTGCGTAGGGTGCGATTGCGGAGGGAATTCCAGGATGAGGAGAGAGGAGATGCCCCTAGTTTGCGGCGAACTGGCCGATGCTTTCGTGGCCGAGGGCGTTGTTGTCGGGGTCGATCAGTTCGTCGGGGAGAGGGAGGGTTTGCAGCCACGCCCAGATGTCGGCGATGTCTTCGGGGGGGACGTCCTCGGCGGTCTGGCGGGGCATGACGCCGCGCGGCTGGCGGTATTGGCTGAGCACGCCGTGGATGTCGAGCCCCGTCTGGGCGATGGTGGGGCCGACGATGCCTTCGCCGACATCCCCGTGGCAGACCTGGCAGCCGTTGGTGACGAACAGTTCGGCGCCGCGCGAGGGGTTGGCGGCGGCGCGGAGGGCTTCTTCGTCGATCTCCTCGATCGGGAGCGGGGCGGCCGCGGCGCAGGTTTGCGGTGCGCGCTCAACGAGTTCAAGCGATGGGTCTGCTTCCTGGCCGGCGGGGATGCAGAACTCGCCGCTCTCCCAGAGCTCGGCGGCGGCGGCGTTGGACTCGACGCGGCCGGCGAGTTCGTGGCGGTCGCCGCCTTTGACGATGGCGAAACCCACGAGGGCGAAGACGCCGGCGGCCAGCAAGGCGAAAATGAACAGCAGCCCGAACGACTGAGGGATTCCCTGACTCGGCATAGGTTTCGGCTCACCTCGGACCGCGCGCATCGGCATGGTCGCGCGGTCTGCGGGAAATGGTACCCGCGCGCTCCGCTAGAGGGAATGGCGGGGGATTCGGTCTCCAGGTCCGCCTAAGGCTGTTGCTGTGGGGCGCTGGGGCGGGTTTTGGAGGCGCCGTAGTCCTGGAAGGGACCGTCGCGCCAGTCGAGGGCCGCTTTGAGGCCTTTTTCGCGGGCGATTGCGCCGAACTCGCCAGCGCTGTTGCGGTAGGTGGAAAGCGCCTGGATATCGGCACCCACGGCGAGCGCGGTGCGAATGCCCATGACCTCGTAGGCGCGGTTGATGCCGCGCTTGCTCATCTGCACCATGTCGGGCGCGATGTTGGCGATGCGCTCGGCGAACGCCTCGGTTTCGGCGGCGAGGTCGTCTACGGAGAAGGCGCGGTTGGCCCAGCCCAGCTCGACGGCCTCCGCGCCGGTGACCGAGTCGCCGGTGTAGGTGAGCTCGCGGGCCTTGCGCATCGACATGTGCCAGGGGTGGTAGAGCACGTCGACGGTGGTCATGGCGCGCACGGGCGGGTAGCCGATGATGGCGTCATCGGCGACGAACATGAGGTCGCACATGCTGGCGAGTTCGGAGCCGCCGGCGAGGCAGTAGCCGTGGACCTGGGCGATGACGGGCTTGGTGAGTTCCCAGATCTGCCAGTAGCCGCTGAGCAGGTGCTGCGGCCACTGGCCTTGTCCGGGGTGGATGGGTCCGACGCTGGGCAGACCGGAGCGGATGTCGAGGTAGTCGGACTCGGAGAGGTTCGGCACCGGAGTGATGTCGTAGCCAGCGGAGAAGGTGCGGCCGGCGCCGCGGATGATCGCGACACGGACATCGTCGTCGGCTTCGGCGTCCTTGAGGGCGCTGAACAGTTCGGCGCGGAGGCGGTGGCTGAGGGCATTCATCTTCTCCGGGCGGTTGAGCGTGACGATCGCCAGTCGGCCTTTGGTCTCGTAGAGGATGTCTTCGAATTCGGGCATTCGTGGTCTCCGTGCTGGTTGAGCCTCGTGCTTGGTGGGGAACGACGGCAGTTTAGGGCAACGGTCCGCCGGTATGGCGGCCGGCGGCGCTGTCGGCTGCGGCGGTCGTCGCGTTGAGCGCGGCCTGGATTGCGGCGAGGTCCGCTGCGCCGGTGATGCGCTCGCGGAAGACGCCGTCGGCGTCGATCAGCAGCAGTTCGGGCAGGCCGTCGATGCGGTAGTGGCGGGCAACTTCGGCGCCGGCATCGAGCACGCTCTGGAAGCTGACGCCGGCTTCCACGAATGCGCGCGTCGCCGCGCCGGCCGCGTCGTAGACGTTGATCGCGAGCACGGCCAGATCGCCCCGCGCGCCGCCCTGCGCGCGCCGGAGGCTGTCCAGGCGCCGCAGCAGCGTTTGCCCGGCGGGATCCCAGGACGACCAGAAGACGAGCGCGGCGGTCCGCCCGCGCAGGTCGGAGAGCGAGATGACGCCGCCGCCCTCGAGCCGCGCGAGCGTGAACGCAGGCGCGGCGCGCCCGCGTTGGAGGCGCGGCGCGTCGGACCTGATTCCAACCGCGGCCAGGCCGCCGCCCGTCCCGATCGAGACCGAGGAGCTGCGCAGCCAACGATCGACATCTACCACCGGCCAGTTGAAGAAGCGCCGCTCGGGGCGATGGATGCTGGTTGCGCCGTCGAGCGTGACGGCCAGCGCGAGCTCGATCCAGCCGTCGGCCGTGCGGCGGCCGCGAATGACCAGATCCGCGCGCCCGGCTTCGATGGTCGAGGTGTCGAGCCAGCTGTTGACTGGCGCGGTCGGGTAGGGAAAGTGGCGCGCCGAGGGGCAGCGGCGATCTTTCTCGGCGGCGAGGTAGAGGCAGAGTTCGACTCGGCCGTCGGCGGCCTTGCGGGCGGTGATCCGGGCTTCGACGCTGCCGCTCTGCGCGCCGACCGCCTCGATGCTGATCAGCGAGATCAGGGCTGCCAGAATTGCCGCGAGGATCGCCGCCGGAACCGCCGCCAATACTCGTCGGGTCATCGTCAGGCGGCATTCATTGAGAAGTTGTGGTTGCCGAGGAAGGCGCCGGCGCCGGCGACCAGCAGCGTAAGTAGCAGACCGACGACGGAGAGCAGGATGGTGAGGCGGCGGACGCGGCGCAGTTCGGGGCTGTCGCCCTCGCCGGCCGCGACGGCCTGGCGCGCCAGCTCGAGCTGGCGCGGACCGAAGACGAACTGGTGCAGGCCGATGACGGCGATCATCGCCGCCCAGAGCGCCATTTTGACGACAAAGATGACGCCCCAGCGGGCGTCGTAGAACGATGCGCCGAAGTTTTCCGCCTGGTCGAGGCGCGGATCGATCATCGCGCCCCCGGTGACGACGATGATGATCATGGCGGCGATGCCGATCCGCCCGAAGCGGCGGGTGAAGCCCTCAAGGGCGCTGAGCCAGAATTCGCGGTCGCCGGCGGCGCGGAGGGTCGGGATCACGGCGGCGGCGGTCAGCACCTGGCCGCCCAGCCAGACGGCGACGCCGATCACGTGCAGCCAGATCAGGATCGATAGGGCGGTTTCGGACATCAGGGCTTCCAGACAGGGAGCTTATCCGAGCAATGCCTTACAGGATGGGGTCGACGATGATGGCCTGGTCGCGCTCGGGGCCGACGCTGACCAGGGCGGCGGGTGCGCCGATCAGCTCTTCAATGCGGCGCACGTAGGTCTGGGCGTTGGCGGGCAGATCGTCGAAGTTGCGGCAGTGACTGGTGTCGGTCTGCCAGCCGGGCAGCTCTTCGTAGACGGGTTGGGCGGCGGCGACGGCGGCGCTGGAGCTGGGGAAGGTTTCGACGCGGCGGCCGTCGACGGTGTAGGCGACGCAGACTTTGAGCAGCTCGAACTCGTCGAGCACGTCAAGCCGAGTGAGCGAGATGCTCTGGCAGCCGTTGAGCCGGATGGTGTAGCGGGCGGCGACGCTGTCGAACCAGCCGCAGCGGCGGGGGCGGCCGGTCGTGGTGCCGTATTCGCGCCCGGCGTCGCGCAGGCGGTCGCCCTCCGCGCCGAGCAGTTCGGTGGGCATCGGACCGTTGCCGACGCGGGTTTGGTAGGCCTTGTAGACGCCGATCACGCGGTCGATGTCGTTGGGCGCGATGCCGGCGCCGATCGCCGCGCCGGCGGCCATCGAGGTGGGCACGGAGGAGGTGACGTAGTCGTAGGTGCCGCTGTCGAGGTCGAGCAGCGCGCCCTGCGCGCCTTCGAGCAGGATGCGCCGCCCGTCGTGCAGGGCTTCCTGGCAGATGACGCTCGTGTCGGTGACATAGGGGGCGAGGCGGGCCCAGTAGCCGCGGTAGCTCTCGAAGATGTCGTCGAAGTCGAGCGGAGGCAGACCGTAGAGCTTGGTCAGCACCTGGTTCTTGTAGTCGAGCACCATGCGCAGGCGGTCGGCGAAGCCTTCGGGGTCGGCGAGTTCGCTCATCCGGATGCCCCAGCGGGCGACCTTGTCGGTGAAGGCGGGGCCGACGCCCTTGCCGGTCGTGCCGACGGCCTGCGGGCCGCGCATCGCTTCGTCGGCGTGGTCGATGATCGGGTGCCAGGGCATGATCAGGTGCGCTCGGTCGGAGACGCGCAGGCGCTCGGTGCTGACGCCGCGCGTCTCGAGCTTGGTGATCTCGTCGATCAGCACGGCGGGATCGATCACGACGCCGTTGCCGATGATCGAGGTTTTTTCGGGGTAGAAGATGCCGGCGGGGACGAGGTGCAGGGCGAATTCGCCCATCCGGTTAACGATGGTGTGTCCGGCGTTGTTGCCGGCGGAGTAGCGCACGACGATGGCGGCTTTGCGCGCAAGCAGGTCGACGACGCGGCCCTTGCCTTCGTCGCCCCACTGACCGCCGATCACCACCACTGCGGGCATGGGCGGACGCTCCTGTTCAGTCTCTCCGGTCGGTCGTTGCGGGCCGGACGATGCGCGATTGACGCGGGTAGCTTGACGGAAGCGCCGCCGCGCGAGGCCAGCAGTGAGCTTAACACGGGGATCGCGGCGCGGCGCAGGGTACATTCCGCATATGAGTCAGCCGGGTCAACCGAAGCGCGAGACGGCGTGCGGGCAGCTGCCGCCGGCCCCGGCGGCGCGGCTGACGGAGCGCAAGATCACGCTCGACGGCGCGGCGCAGGAGTTCGCGCTGGAGCGCTGGCTGGCGACGCCGGAGCTGATCGTAGGCCGCTGGGTGTCCGACGGCTCGCCGCCGTTCGAGGGCTCGGCGGGCTTCACGTCGTGGGGCGTCTGGTGGCCGGGGCGGCCGTACGGGGCCTACCGCATCCATCGGCCGGACGGGTCGCTGCGCATCTATCGGCTGGATGCGCTGGAGGGAGTGCGCTGCGAGGGGGAGGTGATCGAATACCACGATCTGCTGCTGGACGCGCTGATTCGGCCCGGCGAGGAGGCGGTGATCGAGGACGAGGATGAGGTGGCGGCGGCGGAGGCGGCGCGGCTGCTGAGCCTGGAGCAGCGCTGGCGGATCGCGTGGGTGCGGGGGATGTTCGAGCGTCAGCCGGGCCTGCTCTGCGAGCGGATCGACGCGGCGATTGCGGAGGCGGTCGCAGCGGTGCGGGCGGAAGCGGGAGGGTAGGCTGCGATCATGGCGAAACCGTTTCTGAAGTGGGCGGGCGGGAAGACGCAGCTGCTGCCGCAGTTGCTGGCGCGGACGCCGGCGCGGATTGGGACGTATTACGAGCCGTTTCTCGGAGGCGGGGCGCTGTTCTTCGCGTTGCAGCGGGAGGGGCGCTTCGAGCGGGCGGTGCTCTCGGACAGCAACGCGGATCTGATCGGGGTGTACGCGCAGGTGCGCGACGGAGTGGAGGAGCTGATCGAGGCATTGGCGGTGCATCAGCGGAAGTACCGCGCAGCGTCGGATCGGGCGGAATATTACTACCGCATTCGCGGCAAGCGTCCGACCTGCGGCGCGGGCGCGGCTGCGCGGCTAATCTTTCTGAACAAAACGTGCTTCAACGGTTTGTACCGGGTAAACAGCCGCGGCGAGTTCAACGTGCCGCACGGGAGCTACGCGAACCCGACGATCTGCGATGAGAACGGCTTACGCGCGGCTTCGGCGGCCTTGCAGGAGGTCGAACTGCGCACCGCTGATTTCGCGGAGGCGATGAGCGCGGCGCAGGCGGGGGATTTTCTGTACTGCGATCCGCCCTATGTGCCGCTGAGCGAAACGGCGAGTTTTACGTCGTATACGGCGGCGGATTTCGGGCGGACGGAGCAGCAGCGGTTGGCGGCGGTTGCGGCGGCGGCGCGCGGGCGCGGAGTGGATGTGCTGCTCTCGAATTCAGGGCATCCGGAGGTAGCGCAGCTGTATCGGGATGCGGGGTTTCGTCTGGAGACGGTTGAGGCGGTGCGGGCGATCAATTCCAACGGCGCAGAGCGCGGCGCGGTGCGCGAGTATCTGATCGGCGCGGGCTAAGCGCCTCCCCTGAACGGTAGGTGAAAATGGAGCCGCAGCCAGGTGTCCAGATCTTCCAACTCGATCACCTGGCCATACCGCCGCACGAACGTGATGAAACCCGGCGAGAACCCATCGCCATGCGCGACAAGAACGCCGCATATCGGCCAAACCTCGATGTCCTGAAGCAGCAGCGGCATTCGTTCTTCGTCGGTGCTCGGCATTCCCTGATACCAGCATTCGACTCCGAGCCTCGGCCCTTTCGAGGGATGCGAAAACACTACGTCGATATGGCGGCGCGGTCCCCAGATCCGTTGCCCGAGAGGAACTTGCAGCTCCGCTGCGAGGCCCAGCGCTTCACCGACGCGGGCGACGGCGCGCTCCAGTTCGGAGCCGGAGTTGACCTCGATCATCATTCGCCCTCCGGGCGCTTGGGGATCATGACCGCGCGGGTAAACTCCAGCACGGTTTCGCCGCGCTGATTTTGGGCGGTGGTGTCGACGGTGACGATGCCGCGGTCGGGCTGGGAGCGGGACTCGCGGATATCGGTCACCTCGGTGCGGGCGCTGAGGGTGTCGCCGTGGAAGACGGGCGCCGTGTGGCGCAGATCGGTGGTGGCGAGGTTGGCGATCGCCTTGCCGCTGACCGTGGGCACCGTCATCCCGAAGACGAGCGAGTACACGAACGGGCCGGAGACGACCCGTTGGCCGAACTGGGTGTCCTCGGCGTATTCGAGGTTGGTGTGCAGCGGATGGTGGTTCATCGTGAGCATGCAGAAGAGCAGGTCGTCGGCCTCGGTCACGGTGCGGGCGGGCCAGTGCTCGATGATTTCGCCGACCTCGAACTGGTCGAGATAGCGGCCGAACAGTTCTTTCGTGGGCATTGTCGTCCTCCTTGCGGTTCAGGGCGTGTTCACACTTCCGTCATTCCCACGCAGGAATGACGGAAGGGGGGGATGATGGTAGAAGAGACATGGGTGAACACTCCTTAGTCGACGCGGTACAGCTCGAGCAGGCGGCGGGCGATGACGAGCCGCTGGATTTCGTTGGTGCCCTCCGCCACGGCCATCAGCGGCGCGTCGCGGTAGTAGCGCTCGATCGGCAGCTCTTTGGTGTAGCCGACGCCGCCGTGGACGCGCATCGATTCGAGCGTGCATTCGAGCGCGACTTCGGTGGCGAAGAGCTTGGCCATGCCGACATCGAGGTCGGAGCGCTCGCCGCTGTCCTTCTTGCGGGCGGCGTCGCGGGTGAGCAGGCGGGCGGCGCGGATTTTGGTCGCCATTTCGGCCAGCTTCAGCTGGATGGCCTGGTGCTCGGCGATGGGGCGGCCCATCGTCTCGCGCTGCTGCGCGTAGACGATGGCGTGGTCGAAGGCGGCCTGCGCGACGCCGGTGGCGCGCGAAGCGACGTTGATGCGGCCGATTTCGAGGCCGCTGATCATCTGCTGAAAGCCGCGCCCTTCGCCGCCGCCGAGCAGGTTGGCGGCCGGGACGCGGGCGTCCTCGAGGAAGAGTTCCGCGGTTTCGGGGCCCTTGTAGCCGAGCTTGTCGATCGTGCGGGCGACGGAGAAACCAGGCGTGCCGCGCTCAACCAGAAAGGCGGAGATGCCGCGGTGGCGCGGGCTGGCGTCGGGGTTGGTCTTGGTCATCGCCAGGTAGACATCGCCGCGGTCCCCGTTGGTGACGAACAGCTTGTTGCCGTTGAGCAGATAGTCGTCGCCGTCGCGCCGGGCGGTGGTGCGGATCGCCTGGGCGTCGGAGCCGGCGTTGGGTTCGGTGATCGTGAAGCAGCCCTGCAGCTCGCCGGAGCCCAGCCCGGGCAGGAAGCGCTGCTTCTGGTCGTCGGTGCCGTGCTGCTCGATGATCCAGCCGTCGATCACGTTGGTGTTGATGATCCCGGCCAGGCCCATCCAGCCGCGTGAGATTTCCTCGATCACGGCGGAGTAGGTCTCGAACGAGAGCCCGAGGCCGCCGTAGGCCTCGGGGAAGGTGATGCCGAAGACGCCCATCTCGCACATGTCGCGGTGGATGGCGGTGGGAAATTCGCCGGCGTGCTCGAGGGCGTCGGCCTGGGGGATGACCTGTTGGTCGACCCAGCGGCGCACGTTGCGAACGATTTCGACGCCCGTCTCGCCGTCGCCGCTGATGATCTCCAGCACATCGCTCGCTGCCGCCATCGCCGCCCTCCTCGGTGCTCGCGCCTCCGGTCGTTCGTCTCAGTGTAGGCGCGGATAGGCTGAAGCTCTGCGGAGGAGGATTGCAATGAGCGACCATCACAAGGCCTACGGGCGCAAGGCTTACGGAGACTGGCTGGAGGCTGTGGAGTCGGTCGGTCCGACGCTGCGCGAGCAGGCGGAGGAGAACGAGCGGCTGCGCCGGCTCGCGCCGACCGTGGTCGACGCGCTGCACGAGCGCGAGCTGTTCTCGATCTTCGCTCCGCAGGAGGTCGGTGGGGCGAACATCGGCCCCGACGGGCATCTGGAAGTGGTCGCGGGTCTGACGGCGCACGACGGCTCCAGCGGTTGGTGCGTGATGATCGGCGCGCACGAGTCGGCCTGGCTCGGCTCGCGCCTGCCCGACGCGGGCATCGAGCGGGTCTTCAACGGGGGGCGCTGGCCGGTTACGGCGGGGCAGCCCTTTCCGGGCGGGAGGGCGGAACCGGTCGAGGGCGGCTGGCGGGTCAGCGGTCGCTGGGGCTGGGGTTCGGGCATTCACCACGCCGAGTGGGTGATCGCGCAGGCCGCGTTGCCGAGGGAAGGCGGCGGCGAAGGCGAATCAGGGCCGCCCGAGCTGCTGAGCGTCGCCGTGCCGCGCGAGCGCGCGGTGATTGAGGACACCTGGCGAGTCGTCGGCATGCGCGGCACCGGCAGCAACCACTACCGGCTGGAGGACGAGTTCGTGACCGAGGAGATGCGGTTCTCGCTGGAGGCGCCGGTGCTGCGCGGGGACGGCTGGGTCGCGCGTCCGACGCTGACGTTCCTCTGCCCGGCGGCGTACGGGATCGCGCTGGGGCTGGCGGAACGGGCGGAGGAGGAGGTGACGACGATCGCCGCGAGTCGGGTGCGGCTGGGGGCGGGTGCGCCGCTGGCGGAACGCGAGGTCTTCCAGCGCGAGCTGGGAGAGGCGACCGCGGCCGCGCGGGCGATTCGCGGCCACGGACTGAACCTCTTCCGCGAGCTGGCGGAGGCGCCGGTGCGCGATGCGTCGGATGTGGTGCGGATGGACGACACGGCGCGCAGCGCGGCGGCGTGGGCGACGCGCACGGCGGAGTCGATTGTTCGCACGGCGCACCGCGCTGCCGGCGGGGAGGCGATCTTCCTTGAGCATCCGCTACAGCGAGTGCTGCGCGATGTGCAGACGGCCAGCCAGCATGTGGTGGTTTCGGACAACTCGTTCCTGCGGATGGGTCGGCACGCGCTCGGCCTGCCGGTGCGCCCGGGTCTGTAGGGCGTGCGCGGCTGCTGCGACAGCCCGCGCAGACCCTAGGTGATCACGTGGTAGGCGCCGAAGGCCCAGCAACCCAGGACGAAGAGAGCGAGCGCAACGCGCCAACGAGTCGGTCGCAGGAGCGCCGCGGATGCGAACCAGAGCGGCGCGAGGATCAGAAAGATGAGCCCAAATCCGCTGAACGCCGTGATCAGCCCCAACAGCGTGGAGACGATTCCGATCGCCAGCAGATACGACGACCATCGCCGGCGGGTGAATACTCGACGGACGGCTGGGCGTCGTCCCGGCTCCGGCGGCGCAGCGATTGCCTGAGCATCGCCCGGCATCATCAGACTCCGATGCGAATGCGGACGAAGCGTCCGCCGAACTTGCCTTAAGCGTATCCCGCGCAGCGCCGAATGGATCCGCCGCCCGGCGCGCGCTGCTGCGCCGACTGCGCATCCATCAGCGCGGTTCAATATCCTGTGGCGCAACGCGCAGATCGATCGGTTGGGGATGCGCCATGAGCCGAGCCAGCCCACTACGGCAGAAGGAGCGCGGCGAATGGCTGGAACGGGCTGAGGGAATCCGGGGCGTCTTGGCGGAGCACTCGGCGGAATCGATCCGGGCGCGCACGCTCGCGCCTGCCTCGGTGGACGCACTGGAGCAGAGCGGGATGTTCGCGCTTTCCGGCGCCGAGGAGGTGAACGGCCACGCGGTGCATCCGGCGACGCAGGTAGAGGTCTTCGCCGAGCTGGCGCGAGCGGATGTCTCGGCCGGCTGGTGCGCGATGATTCAGTCGATGACGACCGGACTGGTCTCGGCCCACCTGTCCGACGACGCGCTCGATGCGGTGTTCGGACCGTCCTACCCGCGCGTGGCGGGGACGGCGAACCCCGAGGGCGAAGCGCGGCGCTGCGAGGGCGGGCAGCGGCTCAACGGGCGCTGGTCGTTCGCCAGCGGCGTGCGCCACTGCAACTGGGTGCTGGCCGGGGCGCGTCAGCTGGATCGCGAGGGGCAAGCGCTGCGGACCGAGTCGGGCGCGCCGCGGGTTCACGCCGTCGTCGCGCCGACGAAGGCGCTGGAGATTGAGGACAGCTGGCACGTGATGGGTTTGCAGGGCACCGGCAGTTGCCACTATCGGATGCATGACGTGTTTGTGCCTGAGGAGTTTGCGATGCCGTTCGGCGGACCGAATCCGCGCCGCGGATCGGCGTGGTTCAATGTGCCGACGATCACGTTCCTCTGCCCCGGCCACGCGGGCGTGCCGCTGGGCGCGGCGCAGCGGGCGCTGGAGCTGCTGCGCGAGGCGGCTGTGCGGCGGCGCTTCGGAACGGATACGGCGATCGCCGATCGCGGCGCGTTTCAGCGCGATTTCGGAATCGCCTCGCACCGTTGGGAGGCGGCCCGCGCGCACGCGATCGAGGCAATGGAGGGGGCGATGGCGAAGCGCGAGGCGGGCGAGCCGATCACGGCGGGGGACGACGCCAAGCTGCGCGGGATGGTCGCCTGGGTGACGGATACGTGCGTCGAGATCGTGCGCTTCGCGCATCACAGCCTGGGCGGGGCAGCCAACTTTGAGGAGCATCCGGTGCAGCAGATTCTGCGCGACATTCAGGCCGCCTCGCAGCACATCTTCGTCGCGGACGTGACTTACGAGCGCAGCGGGGCCGCCCGGCTTGGTCGAATTGCCGAGGGCGCGTCGTAGGCGCTACTCTGTATGGGCGTAAGGAGCCGCTATGCCCACGCCTGCGCTCGCCGTCGCCGAGTTCTTCCTGGAGCATGCCCGCCGACAAGGCGACGCGCTGCGCATTCGCAAACTCCAGGCGCTCTGCTATTACGCCCAGGCATATCAACTGGGCCTGCGCGGCCAACCGCTCTTCGACGAACCGATCCTGGCCCAAGACGACGGTCCCGCCATCCAGGCCATCGCCGACCGCTACGGCGGCCATGGCGACGCCCCAATTCCCGCTGCGGAGATGAAGGCTGCGCCGCTCGACATACGGATCGAAGCGCTACTGAGAGTGATGTATCAGCTGTTCCGCGCGGCAACGGGGTACGAGCTGGTACTGAAAGCGCGCGGCGAGCTGCCTGCGCTGGCGTTGGCGCGGAGTAACGCGCTTTCGACAGCCGCGATGTCCGCCGTCTACTGCAAGCACTTCGAGGCGCCGGACAGCCTCGAAGATGAGCATGAGGCGAGTCGAAGCTACGCTCTCGATCTGATCGCGAACGACGAGGAATTGCGCGCCCGCGCAAAGCGGCGGCGGCTGGAGATCGCCGGGGCGCGTCAGACGCTCGAAACGTAGTGGCCGGCGAACCGGTCGGGTTCGATGTGCTCGTGTCTGACGCCGCCTGGTCGGACCTGGCGGGCTTGCAGTTCCCCTACCAACTCCGATTCCTGCCCGCGCTCGATCGGTTGTTGGATGATCCGACGATCGACAACTCGCTTGTTGAAGACCTGTCGGACGTCGCAAATGCTCCGGGCGAGTATGTGTTGCTGTTCCGCGACCTGATGCTCTTCTACGACATGCTCAATCCGCTGGTCGCCGAGGTCGTCGCCGTACGGAGCCGTCACGGTTAGCGCGCCGCTTCCATGGCGGCGATCTGGTCGGACCAGGTCAGCACCGCCTCGGCCTGCTCCAGTACCGGTTTGTCGATCATCTGGCCGTCCAGGGCGACGGCGCCGAGGTTGTTGGCGACGCCGTCCTGATAGGCGTTGACGACGCGGCGGGCCCACTCGATGTCCGATTCGGCGGGGGCGAAAACGCGGTTGGCCGGGGCGAGTTGGTCGGGGTGGATGCAGAACTTGCCGCGGAAGCCGATTTCGCGCATCCGCGCCAGCTCGTCCTCGTAGCCCTGTGGATCGGTGAGATCAGTCCAGGGCGTGTCGAGCGGGATGATGCCGGCGGCGTGTGCGGCGTTGATCGCGGTTTGGCGGGCGAGCGCGAGTTCCGCGCCGCCTTTGGTGCGGCGCACGCCGATGCTGACCGCGTAATCCTCGCCGCCGACGCAGATACCGCGCAGGCGCGGCGAGGCGGTGCAGATTTCGTAAGCGTTGACGACCGCGGCGGCGTTCTCGATCCAGGAGACGATCGCGGTGTGCCCGTCGGGCAGACCGCGAGTGCGCTCAAGCATCGTGAGGTAGTCGTCGAGCCGCTGGATGTCGCGCGCCGATTCGACTTTGGAGACGTTGATGCCATGCAGCCAGGGGCCGACGAGCGCGTCCAGCTCCTGCTCGATCAGGCCGGTGTCGTAGCCGTTGGTGCGGACGAAGACGCCGCGCCCTCTGGCGGGGAAGTCGGGCAGCGCTTCGGCCAGCAGCCGGCGAGCGGCGGGCTTGTCGTCCCAGGCGACCGAGTCTTCCAGGTCGAAGCAGAGCACATCGGCTTCCGCGTCGCGCGCCTTTTCGATAAAGCGCTCGCGAATGCCGGGCACGGAGAGCATGCTGCGCATCACGATGGCGGTCATTCGGCCTCCTCGGGGTCTGGCTCCTCGGCTTCGGGCGGGATGGGAAAGGCATCGGCGAGGCGGGGCAGGTCGGCGGGGTCGAGGACGGCGAAGCCGCGGAAGCCGAGCTGCCGCGCGGCTGCGATCCGGGCGTCGCTCAGGGGTAGGTCGGTCCACTGGACGGCAGGCAGGTTGTGGGCGGCGGCGGCGAGCACGACGGCGGCGGCGGCGTGGCTGATGGTCGGCGAACCCGCGGGGATGCCGAGCGGTTGGGCGAGGGCCAGCGGGTTCCAGGCGACCCAGGTGAGGCGCCCGGCGGAGCTGCTCAGGGTGCGCAGCGCTTCGGGTATGAGCGCGAACGCCTGGGGGCTGTCCATGGTCAGGCCCATGGCGGTGAGGCCGGGGCGGATGCCGACCCGCGTCTCAATATCTTCAATGATGCTTTCGAGGTAGCGCAGCTGGTCAAGGCTGGAGACGGCGGGGGCGGCGACGCCGTAGACGCCGGGCTGGAGCGCGCCGGCGAGGCTGCGGTAGGCCTCGCCGCTCTCAATCGGCGGGGCGGCGAGGTAGAGCGGCGGCGCGTGTTCCAGCAGGGCGGCGATGCGCTCGGGGTCGTGGGGCGGGATGGCGATGAGCGCGTCGGCGCGGGCCAAAGCCTCGGCCGGAGGGAGCGCCGACTCGGCCGGCAGCATGAGGATCGCCCGCACGGTGTCCATCGAGCTACGCCGCCAGCGCGAAGTCGGCCACGATCTCGCGTAGCTCGGCTTCGCCCTCGAATGGGCCGACCACGGCGGCGGCCAGATTGCCCTCGCGCACGATCCGCGCCGCGACCCGCCGGATGTCGGCCGCGTCCACCATCTCGTAGCCCGCGATCACCTCGTCGACCGTCTCGATGTAGCCGTTGGCAATCAACATGCCGCCGGCGCGGTGGCACCAGGAAGACGCGGCGTCGAGCGAGAGGCGGAAGGAGCCCACGGCGTGCTCGCGGGCGCGGGCCAGTTCGTCGTCGCCGACGGGCTCGCGCACCAGCCGCTCCAGTTCGGCGAGGATGACCTGCACGGTTTCAATCACGTGCTCGGCGGTGACGCCGGCCGAGATGCCGAAGTGTCCCGCGTCGTCGAAGGCGGCGGTGTACGAGCCGACGGAATAGGCGAGGCCGCGCCGCTCGCGCACTTCGAGGAAGAGACGGCTGCTCATCCCGCGCCCCAGCACCTCGTTGAGCAGGGAGAGCGCGTAGCGGTCGGGATCGAGCCGCGCGCCGGCGCGCAGCGCGAGCGCCAGATTGCACTGTTCGAGCGGGCGCTGCTCGACGCTGACGGGGTCCGCGGCGAGGCCGTCGGCGGCGCTGGCGCGGGGCGGGCGCGGCTCGCTCGGCGGGGCCGACCAGTGCTGCTCCGCCAGCGCGGTCACTTCGTCCACGCTCACGTTGCCGGAAACGGAGAGCACAATGTTTTGCGGGCCGTACCAGGCGTCGATGTGGTCGGCGAGGTGTTCGCGGCTCACCGCGCCGACGGAATCGAGATCGCCGGCGATCTCCCAGGCGAGCGGCTGCTCGCCGTAGGAGGCGGCGCTGATCAGCTGTCCCACGCGCTGCGCGGGCTGATCGTGGGCGCGCTGAATTTCGGAGCAGATCACGGTGCGCTCGCGCTCGATCTCGCGCTCCTCCAGCAGCGAATGCTGCACGCTGTCGGCCAGCACATCCATCGCCAGCGGCAGGCGGTCGTAGGGCACGCGGTTCCAGAACGCGGTCAGTTCGCGCGTCGTGTAGGCGTTGAGCGAGCCCCCCGCGCCCTCGATCGCCGCCGAGATCGCGGTCGGCTCGGGGCGGCGCTCGGTGCCCTTGAAGAGCATGTGCTCAAGGTAGTGGGAGAGTCCCAGGGTGGCGCGCGCTTCGTCGCGGCTGCCGACGCCGACATAGGCGGCGAGCGTCGCGGCCTGCGAGTGCGGAATCGGCGTCACGGCGACGCGCAGGCCGTTGCTCAGTTGGTTCACCGTCGTCTGCGGTGTCGCGGCGGAGTGCGATGATGGCATTGGCTTCGCTTCATGCTGGGCGGGGCTGGAATCGGGATCGGGGGCAGCGCGTGGCCGCACAGCGTCTCGTCGACGCCCGCTATGAATATAACTGGAACGCGCCGATCGGCAGCCTGTCCGGCGCGCTGAAGGCGATCGGCCGGACGGCGGATGCGTCCGCGATCTCGGTCCTGACCGGAGTTGCCTTTGCGCCGCCGCCGTTCGGCGAGAGCTTCGCGCCCCGGCCGGATCCGCTTGAGCTCCCGCCGCTGCTCGGCGCGGGGCTGCGCGCGTTGGGCGTCCAAGCGGATGTAGTGCGCCGCGAGCGGCCGCCCGACGGCTGGTCATGGCGGCTGCTGCGCCTGCGGATGCGGCGCGAGCTTGGGGCGGGGCGGCCGATCGTCGCCGCGCGCGCCGGCGTGGATCCGTTCGGGCCGGCGTTCGGGCTGATCGTGGGCTACGACGATGAGCGCGGCGCCTGGCGGCGCGACGGACCGATGACGGAGCAGGTCGGGCCCTGGTTGCCGTACGACGAGCTACGTGCAGCGACGCCGCTCGCGATCGTCCGGCTCCGTCCGACGCCGATGCCCGATGCAGACGCGCTCCGCCAGGCCGCGCGTCGGGCGGAAGCCGTCGGCCGGCCGGCGACGCGGGCGGCGATTGGGCGCTGGATTGGGGCGCTCGAGGGCGACGCGACGATCGACCCGCAGGGGCACGCGCGGGCGGCGCAGGCGTTCGCGGCGGCGCGCGGCGAGGCGGCCGAGTTCTGGCGCGCCTGCGGCCCCGACAGCGCCGAGCACGCCGAGGCGCAGGCGATCGCGGTGGCGCTCTCGCGCTTCGCCACGCTCTTTCCCTATCCGATGGGCGGCGCGCCGAATGCGCGCGGCGCGCGGACGGCGGGGGTGGCGATCCTGCGCGAGGTGCTGGAGCGGATCGCAGACTGACGGGCATTGATACACTCGGCGCGGTCGCGTTTGATGCGGGAGGACGGCGAACCGTGGCAGTGCAGGTGAAGCTCTTCATGACGCTCGTCCCGCTCTCGCGGACGAAGCGGCCGACCTTTGAGGTGGACTGGCGCGACGGCCTGACGATCAAGGACCTGCTCGACGCGGAGGGGTTCTCCGAGCAGGACCAGGAGGCGATCGCCGCGGTGATCAACAACGAGCAGGCGCAGCACGGCGATCTGCTCCAGGACGGCGATCGGGTCGATCTGCTGGTCAACATGCAGGGCGGCAGCCGTTGAGCGAGCGCCGCGCATGACCCGCTACATCTTCATCACTGGCGGCGTGATCAGCTCGGTCGGCAAGGGCATCGCCACCGCCTCGCTGGCCAAATTGCTGACCAGCCGCGGCCTGCGCGTCACCGTCCAGAAGCTGGACCCTTACCTCAATGTCGATCCGGGCACGATGTCGCCCTATCAGCACGGCGAGGTGTTCGTGACCGACGACGGCGCGGAGACGGACCTCGACCTCGGCCACTACGAGCGCTTCCTTGATCAGGATCTGACCGGCGCGTCATCGGTCACGATGGGGCAGATCTCGGCGACGGTGATCGAGCGCGAGCGCAAGGGCGACTACCTCGGCGGGACGATTCAGACCGTGCCCCACGTGACCGACGCGATCAAGGAGCGGGTGCGCGGCTTGGCGATGCGCTCCAACGCCGATGTGCTGATCGTGGAAGTAGGCGGCACAGTGGGCGACATCGAGGGGCAGGCGTTCCTCGAGGCGATTCGGCAGATGCGGTACGAGGAGCCGCCCGAGGGCACGCTCGCGATCCACGTCACGCCGTTGTTCTACCTCCAGGCGACGGACGAGGTGAAGACGAAGCCGACGCAGCATTCGGTGCGCACGCTGCGCTCGATGGGCATTCAGCCGGATGTGATCCTGGCGCGCACCGACGTGGAGGTCGATGAACAGATCCGGGCCAAAGTCGCGCTCTTCTGCGATGTGCCGGCCGAAGCGGTGATTCCGCTGCGCACGGCCGAGAGCATCTACCACGTGCCCGAAATCCTGGAAGACGCGGGGCTGACCGATCTGGCGCTCAAGCGCCTCTCGCTCAGGCCGCGCGGCGGCCGCGGGCTCGGGGAGTGGCGCGAGTGGGTCAGCCGGCTGGACAGCCCGGAGCGGCGCTGCCGCGTGGCAATCGTCGGCAAGTACGTCGAGCTGCGCGACTCCTACCTCTCCGTCCGTGAAGCTCTGATCCACGCCGGCGTCGAGTGCGGCGCGGAGATCGAGATCGTCTGGCTCCAGTCGGACCAGCTCGACGCGGCGGGGCAGGCGGAAATCGCCGCCGCGCTGGCCGACGCGGCGGGCGTAATCGTGCCCGGCGGTTTCGGCAAACGCGGCGTGGAGGGCGAAGTGAGCGTGGCGCAGTACGCGCTCCAGCAGCGCCTGCCCTACTTCGGTCTCTGCCGGGGGATGCAGAACATGGTGATCGCCTTCGCCCGCTCGCGGCTGGGCTGGGAGAGCGCGACGACGACGGAGGCCGACGAAGAGACGGATCGCCCGGTAATCGCGCTGCTCGACGAGCAGGCCGACGTGACCCAGCTGGGCGGGACAATGCGGCTGGGGCGCTATCCCTGTCTGCTGCGCGCCGGCACGCTGGCCTGGTCGCTCTACAGCGACGCCGCCGTGCTCGAACGCCACCGCCACCGCTGGGAGTTCAACCCGCGCTACCGCGCCCAACTGGAGGACGCCGGACTGATCGCATCGGGCGACTCGCCCGAGGGAACGCTGGTGGAGATCGCGGAGGTCGGCGGCCATCCCTTCATGCTCGGCACGCAATTTCACCCCGAGTTGCGCTCGCGCCCGGGCCGCCCGCACCCGCTGTTCGTCGGCTTTATCAAGAGTGTGCTCGAGACCGCGGCTGCCCCGCTGCGTGGGGCGGCGGCAGCCGACCCGTCAGCGAGCGCGTCAGTCGAGCCGGCGCCCGCCGGTTCGCGGACCGCAGCCGAGTAGCGCGGAGCGGCGGCCGGTGTCGGAGAACGACATTTTCCGCTTCCTGTTTGCGCTGGCGGCGCTGATCTACGCCGGCGGAGTGCTGGCGCTCAATCTCGCGCTCAGCCGGGCCTGGCGCGCGGAGGACGCGCTGGAGCGCGATGTGCTCTTCGTCAGCGCCGACCGCGCGCACACACGGCTGCTGCTGCCGGGCATCATCGCGAGCGGCGTGCTCGGCGCGATTTGGGGCATCCGCGCCGAGGATGTCGATCCGGTCGGCACCGGTTGGCTGCTGGCGGCCGAGATCCTCTACCTGCTGGCGCTGTTTATCCTCGTCCCGGGCATGTTCGCCGGGCTGCGGCGGGTGCGGCTGCTCTCGCTCCAGGCGCGCAAGACGGGCGCGGTGTCGGACGAGCTTGAGGACGCGCTGGCCGATCGCGGACCGCTAACCTTCGCGTCGTTGATGATGCTGCTGCTGCCCGTGCAGGCCGCGCTGATTACCCTGCAACCCTGACCGGCGCCGCCCGCCGCCTTCGACCGACAGGAGCCGAACCGATGCGCATCTTCCTCGATAGCGGCCGCCTCGACGAGATCGAGCAGGCCGCCGCTTGGGGCGTCTGCGACGGCGTCACCACCAACCCCTCGCTGCATGCGCGGGCGGTGGCGCACGAGGGCGAAGCGGCGCTCGAATACCGCGAGCGAATCCTGCGAATCGCCGAGCTGGTCGACGGCCCAATTTCGGCCGAGTGCGTCTCGCGCACTGAGGATGAGCTGGTCGCCGAGGCGCTCAAGCTGGCCTCGTGGCACGAGCGGGTGGTGGTGAAGATTCCGATCGACGCGGCCGGGCTGGGGGCGATTCGCCGCGTGAGCGAGCAGGGCATCGCGGTGAACACGACGTTGATCTTTTCGCTCAATCAGGCGCTGCTGGCGGCGCGGGCAGGGGCGGCCTACGTCAGCCCATTCGTGGGGCGGCTGGACGACATCGGGCACGACGGGGTGGAGCTGGTCGAGCAGGTCGTCGCGGTGTTGGACCAATATCACCTGCCGACGCAGGTGATCGCGGCGAGCCTGCGCGGACCCCAGCATGTCGCGCGCTGCGCGCTGGCCGGAGCCCACATCGCCACGCTGCCCTTCGCGGTGATCGAGCAGATGCTCAAGCATCCGCTGACCGACAGTGGGATAGAGGCGTTTCTGGCGGACTGGCGGGCCGCGCAGGCGCAGCTGGGCGCGGCGGCGGCGCGTTGATCTGCGTCCGACGCACAGGTGCAAGAGGTTCCAGGGGGAGTCACATGCGGCGCCAATGTGAAACAGAGGTGAAACCGCCCCCGTGTTGCGCCAGGCGCCCCTATGCTTGCACTGCTTGCAGCCGTCCGCGTCTGTCGCGTACCATCGGCAGCGTTCCTGGTTCCGCGGGTTTGCTCCATCGCATCGCCGAGCGCCGATCAACTTTGCAGCACCGCCCCGCGTTCGCGCACTCCGCCGCGCGCCGCCCGGAGGGATCGCCGGCAGCGCAATCACAAGCGAGCCAGGAGACGATCAGCCGGACCGACTACAGGACATCGCAAGACAACCGCAAAACGCCCATGGGGCGCCCACAAGACCGCAAGGCAGGCAAATTCAGCCAGGTAAGTTGAGGCAGCCGTGACGACCACCATCAGTACCCCCGATCTCGCGTCCTACACCCGCGAAGCGTTGCTGGCGCACGCCCGTGAAATGGGCATCCGCGGGATCAGCCAGCTGCGCAAGCAGGACATTCTGCGCAGAATCACCGAAGCGCAGAAGGCCATCGACGACGCGCCGGGTGAGGCGACAGTCGGGGCGCCGGGCGGGAGCGCCGTCGAAACGGCCGATCAGGCGACGCTGCGGGCGCCGCGCAAACGGGGGCAGGACGCGGCGCGGCGCACGGTGCGCGCGCCGCGCCGCAACTCTGCTCAACAGCCGGCTCAACAGGCAGAGCGACAGCCTGTTCAGCAGCACACGGAACAGGCCGGCCAGCAACCTGGCCTGCAATCCAGCCAACCGTCCATTCAGCCGACGGCGCAGCACGCCGCCCACGGCTTGACGGCTGAGGGCTCGGCCGACACAGCACCCGGTGGGGCGGCGCAGGCGGCGGCGCAGAGTCGGACGCAAGCGCCCAGCCAAAACGGCACGCAGGCCGCCCCTGACCGCGCGGACCTGACGGGCGGCATTCTGGAAGTCGTGGACGACTCCTACGGTTTCCTGCGCGGCGAATCGCTGCTG
Organism: Dehalococcoidia bacterium; assembly: GCA_965243125.1. Classification (GTDB taxonomy): domain Bacteria; phylum Chloroflexota; class Dehalococcoidia; order Bin125; family Bin125; genus CATQGW01. Next base: position 737,637 of record OZ251529.1, read on the forward strand.
CCCGCGCCGACCGATGTCTACGTGCCCCAGCCCTACATTCGCAATCACGACCTGCGCAGCGGCGATTACGTGATCGGCTCCTTCCGCGCGCCGAAGAGCAAGGAGAAGTACTACGCGCTGCGCGATGTGGTGCTGATCAACGGCGCGGACCCCGAGGAAGCCCGCCGCCGCGACCGCTTTGAAAACCTCACCGCCGTCTTCCCACACGAAAAATTCATCCTCGAAACCGAAGACCCCACGGAACTCTCCGGCCGCGTGATCGACCTCGTCGCGCCCATGGGCCGCGGCCAGCGCGGGCTGATCGTCTCGCCGCCCAAGGCGGGCAAGACCATGCTGCTGCAGTCGATCGCCAACGGGATCGCCACCAATCACCCCGACGTTCACCTGATGGTCGTGCTGATCGGCGAGCGCCCCGAAGAAGTGACCGAGATGAAACGCACCGTCATCGGCGAGGTCGTCGCTTCGACGTTCGACGAGCCCGTGGAGGACCACACGCGAGTCGCCGAGCTCGGCATGGAGCGCGCGAAGCGGCTGATGGAAATGGGCCGCGATGTGGTGATCCTGCTCGACTCGATCACCCGCCTGACCCGCGCCTACAACTTGGAGATGCCCTCAACCGGGCGGACGCTTTCGGGCGGCATCGACCCCGTCGCGCTCTACCCGCCCAAGCGCTTCTTCGGCTCGGCGCGCAAGGCCGAAGAGGGCGGCAGCCTGACGATCATCGCCACCTGTCTGGTCGACACGGGCAGCCGGCTCGATGATGTGGTCTTCGAGGAGTTCAAGGGCACGGGCAACTGGGAGGTGCGGCTCGACCGCAAGCTCGCCGAGCGCCGCATCTATCCCTCGATCGACATCGCCGCCAGCAGCACGCGCCGCGAGGAGCTGCTGCTCAGCGGCGAAGAGTTGCAGCGGATGTGGCTGCTGCGGCGGATGATGTCCGTGCTGGCCGGCTCCGGCGGCAACAGCACCGAGCCGACCGAGCGCCTGCTCGACCGGCTGGCTCGCACAAATTCCAACACCGAGTTCCTCGAAAATCTGACCGCCGCCGAAGCCTGAGCGCAGCAGGAGGCGCAGCATGGCCGCCATCGAAACCGTCCTCGGCCCGATCGACGCCGATCAGCTCGGCTTCACGCTGAGCCACGAGCATGTCGCGATGCAGCCCGCGGTGGTGACCAACCACTATCCGTGGTTGGTGGACCGCGAAGCGACCCGCGAACGCTCGATCCGCGAACTCAGCGAGGCCAAGGAAGGCGGAGTCGACTCGCTGATCGAGCTGAGCACGCCCGATCTACAGCGCGATGTGGAGCTGATGGCCGAAGTCTCCCGCGCTTCGGGGCTGAACATCATCTGCGCGACCGGACTCTGGCGCGACATCCCGCGCTGGTTCCACAGCAAGACGCCCGACGAGATCGCGGATGTGTTCACGCGCGAGATCGAGGTGGGGATCGGCGAGACGGAGATTAAGGCGGGCGCGATCAAGGTGGCCAACGACGCCGAGGGCGTGACGCCGGAGGCGGAGCTGGTGCTGCGCGCGGCGGCGCGCACGCTCAAGCGCACCGGCTGCCCGATCAGCACCCACCACTGGGCGCCGCTGGAAGTCGGCCGCCGACAGGTCGAAATATTCCAGGAAGAGGGCGCGCCGATGGATCGCGTCTGCATCGGCCATTCCGCCGATTCGACCGACGCCGATTACCTCGAAGACCTGCTGCGGGCGGGCGTCTACCTCTCGATGGATCGCTACCCCGGCGTGGAGCCGCGGCCCAACTGGGAACAGCGCAACGCGACCGTGAAGGAGCTGATTCGGCGCGGCTGGGCGGAGAAGCTGATGCTGGGCCACGACTACGCGCCGGGCCTGCATCCGCCGGAAATGCCGACCCGCTACCTCTTCCTCAGCACCGTCGCGATCCCTGCGCTGCTTGAAGACGGCGTGCCGCAGGAGACCGTCGACCTGATGATGCGCGAGGTCCCGCGCCGCTTCCTGACGGGTGAGGCGACAGAGCAGGCGAACTGATGGAGCGCGACGCGGCGGAGGCGATTTGCGCCGCCCAGCCCGGCGCGTGGCCCGACAGCCCCTGGGAGCCCAGCGAGATCGTCTACAAGGTCGGCCCCGCCGAGCGCGGCAAGATTTTCTGCTTCCTCGGCTCCGGCGCCGCGCCCGATGGCGCGATCAGCATCAAGGTCGATCCCGAGCTGGTCCCGCTGCTGCACGACCGCTACGAAGCGGTGAGACATCCGCCCTACCTGAGCAAACGGCATTGGATCGCCGTCGCGCTCAGCGGCGACATGCCCGACGACGAGCTGGCCGAGCTCATTGAGGACTCCTACGCCCTCGTGGCGCAAACGCTCCCCAAGCGGCTGCGGCCCTAGGAGTCCGTTCGTAACTCGTCAACGGCTGCCGCCCCTTTTTCTTATCGTCTGCCTACTCCTTCGTCATTCTTGCCCGGGCAAGAATGACGAAGTGCGAATAGGCACTGGCCTCCATCGCAGCCCCGACATCACCTCCTCCGCCAACCTCTGTATCGCTCCCAGGTGCTGCGCGGGCGTCGCCTCCCGGTTCGGCGTCAAGTATGCCGGCAGCGTCAGCACGTGGCCCAGCCCTGCATCCGCGCCTACTCCACCGCCCAATTCTCCGCTTCACCCGGCGGCGACGGCGCGGCGCTGTTCGTCTTTCGCTCTGCGCAACGGTCGCATGATCTCCCTCGCTGACGGGCCGTCGTCGCACACCGATCAGTTCTCGACGCATTATAATGCGGCTGAGACGACAGAACGGGAACTGCATCTCCCACGCGGTCGCCAACGAAACGGTTCGCATCATGCGCAGGCGGAGTTTCCTCGCAGCGCGGGCGATAGCCGTGATGACCGGGGCGTTCGTCGTGTTCACCCTGGTCGCCGCGGTGTTCTCCTCCTCTCCGACCTGGATCGAAGAGCCTACCTTTTGGTCCGCTGCGCCATGCGTGATCGCAACTGCCGCGATGACGATCTTTGTCGTCGTTCGCGACCTGCTTTCGGATCAAACCCCGAAAGAGTAGATGGCGCGCTCGGCGCCACGACAAGATGAGTCGGGACGGACGGAATGCGCATCCGGAGAGCACTCCCTCGACTCGCTCTGCCCGCGCGCACGCCGCGATCTGTGCGGCGTCTCATCCCCATCGCTTCCGAGCCGTTGGTCTTCATGTTGCCCTTTTTGGTTCTCGTCTACTTCATCTTCGGCGGGTTTCACTACGTGATGATTTCGGTCGTGATCAGCTGCGTCGTCAGCCATTTCGTGGGGCGGCTGCGCCGAAAGTACGGACTCGACGATCAGGTCGACGATCCCACGAAGCCCGAACGCTTTTACCACTAGCGCTCACCGCAGCGCCGGTATCACCTCCTCTGCCAGCTCCTGCATCGCCTCCAGGTGCTGCGCGGGCGTCACATCCCAGTTGGGGGTGGTGTAGGCGGGGAGGGTGAGGGCGTGGTCGAGGCCGGCGTCGGCGTATTGGCCGAGCGTCTCGATGATTTGGTCGTGGCTGCCGCCGGCGACTGCCGGGAAGCCGCGCACACTCTCCGGATCTCCGTCCAGCAGCACCATCGGGCCGAGCATCGAGACCTCAATCTCCGACGGATCCCGCCCCTGCCGCTCCAGCTCTTCCCGCACGATCCCGATCTCCGCCGCCACCTCTTCCGGCGTTGAACTGATCGTGTGATAGCCCGAGCCGTAGCGCGACACCCGCCGCGCCGCGATCTTCCCCTTGCCGCCCACCCAGATCGGGATGTGCGGCTGCTGTACGCAGTCGACGAGGCCGCCCATTTCGGAGAACTCGTAGTAGTCGCCCTCGAACGACATCGGGCCTTCGGCGGTCCAGGCTTCGATGCAGAGCCGCATCCACTCGTCGGTGATGCGCCCGCGAATGGGGAAGTGGTCGGCGAGGCCGAGCGCGTTGAATTCCTCTTCCATCCAGCCGACGCCGATGCCGAGCACGATTCGCCCGTGCGAGAGGTGATCGAGGGTGGCGAGCATCTGCGCCTGATGCAGCGGGTCGCGGTAGGGGATGATCAACACGCTGGTGCCGATCTGCACGCGCTCGGTGCGCACGGCGACGGCAGCCATGATCGCCAGCGGGTCGAAGATGTCCTGGTGGTAGGCGAAGCCGGCGACGCCCGATTCGTTGTAGGGGTAGCGGGAGTCGATTTTGGCCGGCATGAAGATGTGGTCATGCACCCAGACGGAGTCGTAGCCGAGCGCCTCGGCGTTCTCAGCCACGGCGACCACATCGCCCGCGTCGCCGTACTTGCCGAACGTGCCGAAGTTGCCGATCGGAATGCCGAATTTCATGGTCTGCTCCTCGCTCGGTTGGCCTGGTTGGCCTGCTTGCGGACAGCGCGGTTACCGATAGGCCGGCAGGATTTCCGCCGCCATCGTTTCGATTCCGCCCAGCACCCGCTGCAGTTGCGTTTCTGCGCTCACCGTCGGCGTCGCGATCAGATGCTCCAGCCCCACCTTGCCCAGGGCCAGCAGGTCCGCCGCGATGTCGTCCGGCGTCCCGCAGAGCAGCGGGCGTTCCGCGTCCGGCCACGCCTCCTCCGTCAGCCGGATGCCGGCCAGCATCGAAATCTCCAGCTCGTCGGGATCGCGCCGATCCCGACGGCAGGTTTCGCGCACGCCCTCCACCTCGTAGGCGAGCGACTCGACCGACTGGAACGCCGCGTGATAGCCGTCGCCCCAGCGCGAGGCGCGCCGCCAGGCGTTGATCCCGTTGCCGCCGACCACAATCGGAATGCCGCCCTCCTGCGCCGGCTTCGGGTACGCGCCCACGTTCTCGAACTGCACGTATTCGCCGTGAAACGAGCTCGGCCCCGAGTTGGTCCACAGCTCCTTCATCGCCCGCAGATACTCGTTGGTCACCGAGCCGCGGTGCTCGAAATGCTCCGGCGGCAGGTTGAGCGCCTCAAACTCCTCGCGCATCCAACCGACGCCCGCGCCCAGCACGATCCGCCCGCCCGAAAGCCGGTCCGCCGCCGCGAGCATCTTGGCCGTGACCGCCGGATGCCGATATGGAATCACCAGCACCGAGCAGCCGATCTGCGCCTGCTCCGTCGCCGTCGCCAGCGCGCTCATCATCACCAACGGCTCGTAGCAGCGCACCGCCGGCGAGGCCGGAAAAATCCCCGTCTCGTTGTAGGGGTAGCGCGATTCGATGTTGGTCGGCACCACGATGTGGTCGTTCGTCCAGACCGAGTCGTAGCCCAGCTGGTCGGCGGCCTGTGCGACCTCGATGCAGGCGTCCACCCCCGCCGGATCGCCGAACGCCCCCAGATTCCCAATCGCCACGCCGAAACGCATCAAGCACCCCCTACAGCGGCCCGCACAAGCCCGCCGCCCACATAATAGGCCCGCACAGACCCTCGGCGGGGAGGTCCGGAATCGCCCCCCTACGCAGGGCTCTGTCCGCATAGCGGACTGGGGGCGGCCGCCCCAACCCCCGGTCCCCGCACGGATACACTGAAGCGGCCCGACCCCGCCGCAACCACCGAAAGGACCGCGAATGTCGCAGTGGGAGCGCAGCGGTAGGACGGCGATCGACGCGCCGGACCCGACCCCAACCCCGCCTGCGCCGAGCGCGCCGCCGCCTGCCCCCCCCGACGATCCGCTCGCCGACCTCCGCGCCGCCGTCGCCGACGTCATCGTCGGCCAGGACGCACTGATCACCCGCCTGCTCGTCGCCCTCCTCTGCGACGGACACTGCCTCATCGAAGGCGTCCCCGGACTCGCCAAATCACTCACCGTCTCCACCCTCGCCGCCTCCCTCCGGGCCTCTTACGTCCGCATCCAGTTCACCCCCGACCTGCTCCCCGCCGACCTCACCGGCAGCGAAATCTACAACGCCGCCGAATCCCGTTTCGATGTCCGCAAAGGTCCCATCTTCGCCAACGTGCTGCTCGCCGACGAACTCAACCGCGCCCCCGCCAAGGTGCAGTCTGCCCTGCTCGAAGCCATGCAGGAACGCCAGGTCAGCATCGGCGGTCAAAGCTTCCCCCTCCCCCAGCCCTTCCTCGTACTCGCCACCCAGAACCCCATCGAACAGGAAGGCACCTACCCGCTGCCCGAAGCCCAACTCGACCGCTTCATGCTCAAAGTCGTGGTCGACTACCCCAACGAGCACGAGGAACGCGAGGTGCTGGATCGCCGCCTCGCCGCCGAGGACGCGCAACCCGCGGCAGTGCTCGACACCGCCCAGCTGCTCGAGCTGCGGCGCGCAGTCGCCGCCGTGCGCATGGAGCCGCGCCTGCGCGACTACGTCGTGCGACTCGCCCGCGCCACCCGCTCCCCGGCCCGCGTCGAGCGCGAACTCGAAGCCTACGTCGCGCACGGCGCCTCGCCCCGCGCCACCGCCGCCCTCGCTCAGGCCGCCCGCGCCCACGCCTTCCTCGCCGGGCGCGACTACGCCGCCCCCGACGATGTCAAGGCGCTCGCGCTCGATGTTCTGCGCCACCGGCTCGTGCTCACCTACGAAGCAGAGGCGGACGCTGTGACGGCCGACGCGGTGATCGCGCGGCTGCTGCTCGGCGTCCCGCTCCCCTAGCCGCGCAGGAGGACGCAACCGTGGCCGTCGGCCTGCCGCGCTCTCCACTCACGGTCCCCGGCGCCGCGTTGAGCGCCGTTCGCCGGCTGATCTTCCCGCCGCTGCCGCCCGAACCGGCGCCGCTGCGCGGCGAGGCCCTGCATCGCCGCGTGCGGCTCATTGAGCTGCGCGCCCGTCGCGTCCTCCGCGATCAACTCGCCGGCGAGTACCGCAGCGCCTTCCGCGGACAGGGCCTCGAGTTCGCCGATGTCCGCCCCTACGCGCCCGGCGACGACGTCCGCAGCATCGACTGGAAAGCCACCGCCCGCCTGCGCGAGCCCTACGTCCGCCGCCACGTCGAGGAGCGCGAGCAAACCCTGCTCCTGCTCGTCGACGTCAGCGCCTCCACCGCCTTCGGACCGCCCGGCCGCAGCGTGCGCGACATCGGCCTCGAGATCGCCGCAACGCTCGGACTCGCCGCCGCCCGCGGCAATGACCACGTCGGCGCGGTCGCCTTCAGCGACCGCATCGAATACAGCGTCGCCCCCGCCAAACGCCCGCAGCATGTCTGGCGCATCATCCGCGACCTCCTCACCCAGGCCGGGACCGGCACCGACCTCGCCGCCGCCTTCGACTACGCCGGACGTCTGCTGCGCCGCCGTGCGATCATCGTGATCATCTCCGACTTTGCTACAGAGCAGCCGCCCGAGGTCTGGCGCGCCGCCTTGCGCCGGCTCGGCCTGCGCCACGATGTCGTCGCCATCGCCGTGCGCCACCCCGCCGAGTCCGCATTGCCCGTCGGCGGCCTCGTCCAATGGGCGGACAGCGAAACCGGCGCGCTGCTGCTCGCCGATCGCGAACGCGCCGCCGCGCAAACGGATGCGCTCCAACGCGAGCGCTCCGCCCTCGAGCAGCGCCTGCGCGGCTGCGGCGTCGACGCCATCGTAATTAACGCCGAACGCGACTGGACCGCCCCCCTGCTCGGCCTGCTCCGCGAACGGCAGCGCCGCCCATGATCCCCGTCCGCGCATTCTTCGCCGCCCTCCTGGTACTGGCTGCTTTGGCCGCCTTGCCGGTCTTACCCGCGCCCGCTGCCGCACAGCCGCCCGACGATCTGACCGGTCTGACCGAACTGACCGTGCAGATACTCGACAGCGAAGGCGACCCGCTCGCCGCCGGCGTCACCGTCGGCGACCCCATCATCTTCCGCGTCGAAATCCGCCACCCCGAGGACGCCAGAGTCGAGCTCGAATCATCGATGGCCGAGCTCGGCAGCCTCGACGCCGCGCTCCCTGAAATCGAGCTCATCGAGTCCGGCCGCACCGCCGTCGCCTGGCGCAGCGCCGCTTTCCGGGTCGGAACCTTTGAGGTCGCCCTGCCGCCGATCGTGGTCGTCGGTAACGCCGGCAGTACGACCCTCACACCGCCGCCCCAGCGCGTTGAAGTAATGTCGTCGCTCCCCGGCGCCGACGCCGAACCGCGCCCTGTCACGCCGCCCCAGGAGCTGGAAGGCGGTTCGGGCTTCGCCTTCTGGATCGCCGCCCTGCTGGCCGTCGCCGCCGGCTTCATCCTCGCCCGCGTCCTCGGCCTCCGCGCCCGCCGCCGCTCCGCGCCGGACTCCAACATCGCCGCTCCCAAAGCCGCGCCGCCCCCGACCCTCCCCGACCTCAACGACGCTACGCGCCCCGCCGAATTCTGCCGCGAGCTCGCCGCCGCTGTGCGCGCCCACCTCGCCTGGCGCTACGACATCCCCGCTCAAAGCCTGACCAGCGCCGAACTGCCCGAGCACCTCGCCGCCGCCGCCGCGCCCGCCGCCGCCGTCCAGCGCGTCCGCACCCTCCTGCGCGAGTGCGACGCCGCAACATTCGCCGACCAGACGCCTCCGCCCGAGCGCCTCGCCGGCTACCGCGAACTCGCCGCCGCAATCATCGCGAGCGATCTGGAAACCGAGGCCGAAACCGAAACCGATCCGGGGCGCCCCTGATGCGATTCGACGATCCCGCCCTGCTCGCCCTACTCGCGCTTGTCCCGCTCTACGGCTGGACGCTCTGGCGGCTCGCCCGCGAACCCCGGCCCGGCTACCTCCTCCCGCGCCTCTCCGCCGCCGGACGCAACGCGCCGCCCGGCAAACTTTTGCGTACCCTTCCCTGGCTGGGCGCGCTGCGCGCCGCCGCCGCCGCCCTGATCATCGTCGCCCTCGCCCGCCCCCAGTCCACCACCGTCCAGGCCGTGCGCCCCGCCGAGGGAATCGACATCGTGCTGGCGATCGACACCTCCTCCTCGATGACCCAATACCGGCTGGCGAGCGACGAAACGCGGATCGACGCCGCCCGCCGCGTGGCGCGAGATTTCGTCGCCCAGCGCGAGGACGACCGTATCGGCCTTGTCATCTTCCAGCGCCGCAGCCTCGTCCTCAGCCCCCTCACCCTCGACATCGAGGCCATCGACACGCTGATCGAAACCTCGGTCCGCAGCGGCATCATCCCCGATGGCACCGCGCTCGGCCTGGCCATGGCCGAAGCCGTCGACCTGCTCCGCGACTCTCAGGCCGCCAGCCGCGTCGTCGTCGCCCTCACCGACGGCGAAAACAACGTCCCCGGCATCACCACCCAGCAGGCCGCCGCCGTCGCCCGCGCCCTCGGCGTCCGCATCTACACCATCGGGCTGCCCGCCGCGCAGCGCACCTCCGCCGCCGTTTCGCTCAACGAGCTCCCGCTGATCTACGCCGCCGACGAGACCGGCGGACGCTACTTCCGCGCCTCCGACGCCAACGAACTCGCCGACGCCTACGCCGAAATCGCCCAACTCGAACGCGCCCGCGTCGGCGAGGAAACGCTGCTCCGCTCCCGCGAACTCGCCCCCGCGCTGCTGATCGCCGCGCTCGCACTGATCCTGCTCGAAGTCGGCGCGCGCGTCGGCCCCTGGCGGCGGACTCCCTGATGTCGTTCGGGGTGCCCCTCCTGCTGCTCGCGCTGGCCGCCGCGCCTGTCGCCCTCGCCTTGGCCTCGCTGCTCTGGCGTCGTCGTCGCCGCCACTTGCTCGCCCTGCGCCAACTCGGCGGCGGCCTAATCTCCCCGTCCAACGCACGGCGCGGCGCAGGCTGGCGTCCCCTCGCCCTGACAATCATCCTCGCGCTGCTTGCCCTGGCCGCCGCCCGCCCCCAATTCGGCGCCGACGAATCAGCGCTCGAACAGCCGCCCCTCGGCGTCGTAATCGCCCTCGACGTCTCCCTGAGCATGTCCGCAACCGACATCGCCCCCAGCCGCTTCGCCGCCGCCCTCGCCGAAGTCCGCCGCCTGGTCGACGCCCAGCGCGCCCTCCGTATCGGCCTCGTAATTTTCGCCGGCGAACCGTTCGTCCGCTTCCCCCTCACCCTCGATCATGCCAGCGCCCTGGCCGTGCTCGGCGCGCTGCAACCCGGCGAATCCCTGGTCCCGCCCGGCTCCAACATCGCCGCCGCCATCGAAACGTCGCTCGATCTGTTCCAACGCGCCGACGCCGCAGAGGGCGCGATCGTCGTCGTCAGCGACGGCGAAACCCACGAAGGTGAAGCCGCCGCCGCCGCCCGCGCCGCCGCCGAAGCCGGCGCGCGCGTATTCGCCGCCGGCGTCGGCGCCGAGCTCGGCGCGCCCATTCCCGCCCCCGGCCGCGCCGAGGACGAGTACCGCATCGACGCCCGCACCGGCCGCGAAGTGCTCTCGCGTCTCGAGCAGGCCGCGCTCCAGGCAATCGCCGCCGCCGGCGGCGGACGCTACCTGCGCATCGACGCCCCCGGCGCGCTCAGCAGCCTCTCGGCCGACTTCGCTGCGATCGGGCGCGCCCGTTCCGGCGGCGAACGCAGCGCCGCCCCGCGAGAGCAGTACCAGTGGTTCGCCGCCGCCGCCCTCGCGCTGCTCGTCGGCGGCTCGCTGCTGCAGCTCGCCGCCGCGAGCGGCCTCGCCGTCCGCGCCCGCCGGATGCTGGCGCCGGCCGCTCTGATCGCCCTGGCCGTCCTCATCGCCGCCTCCCTCACGGCCTGCGCCGACTCGCGCGCCGAGCAGGCCAACCGCGACGGCAACGCCCACTTCGCCGCCGGGCGCTACGCCGACGCGCTCGAGTCCTGGCGCGAAGCCCAGCGCCGCGCGCCCGACGAACCCGCCATCGCGCTCAACGTCGGGCGCGCCCTGCACGCACTGGGCGAGTTCGAGCGCGCCGAAACCGCCACCCTTGCCGCAATGCGCTCCGACGACCGGCAAATCCGCGCCCTCGCGCTGTTCCACACCGGCAACCATCGCTGGGCCGGCGGCGACCTGCTCGGAGCGCGCGCCGCTTTCATCGAAGCCCTCCGTGCCCAGCCCAATCTGCTCGACGCCAAAATCAACCTCGAACTGGTCAACCAACTGCTGGCCGACCTGCTGACCGATCAGAGCGCCCCAGCCGGCACCGAAGCATCCCCCAACGCCCCACAAGCCGAAGCCTCCCAGTCCACAGGCGGCGACCCGGCCGAGCCCGACGCCGAATCCTCTCCCGGCGAGCCGAACGATCAATCAGGCCCAACGCAGGGCGCCGGCTCCGACGGAAACACCGGCGCAGGCGCCGACGCAGCAGCGGAAACCGCCGCGCCCACATTCGCCGAGAACGACCGCGTCGCCCAGCGCGAAGCCGCCCAGGACGCCCTCCGCGACGCCCTCGACAACCTCCCCCTCGAGCAGGCTAGCCCCGAACAGGCCATGGCCGTGCTCGACGCCCTCCGCGCCGTCCCCGACGAGCGTTTCGCCGCCGACCCCGCCGCAACCCCCCTCGAAGGCGTCAACGACTGGTAACACCAACCGCCCGCTCCCAATCGCCGAAGCAGGGCTCGGAATCGCTCTGCGTAGGGCTCGGAATCGCCCCCCTATGCAGGGGGGCTGCCGCTTCCAGCGGCTGGGGGGTCGGCCGCCCCCAGCCCCCCCCCTGGCAACCGCAGCAACCGCCGCACCAACCGCGATCGCAGGCTGCGCCAGTCCGTCTCCACATGCTCCGCAACAGCCGGGTCCGCATCCGGACGGCTGTAACGAATCGCGCCGTACGACACCGCCAGACGCTCCGCCGCGCGCTCCCCGCCCAACGCCGCATCGATCCGCGCCGCATGCTCCAACGGCGTCACCGACGCCGACGCTTCAATCCCCGACCACCGCGCCAGCCGCGACGACGCCGTCCACGCCCGCTCGACTCTGCCCAGCCCTCGCAGCGAGAGCCGCCACGCAATCACCGCCAGCGCCGCCAACGCCGCGATCACCCCCGCGGCGATCACCGGCCCCAGCCAAACCCACGTGCTCACGCCCTCCTGCGCCGCCTCCCCATCCAGTGGATCGACGGTCGCCAGCAGCGTCAGCAGCTCATCCAGGTTAAAGTCCTGCCCCAGTGTCGTATCCGAACCGGGCCGCAGGTCGATCCGCGGCTGGCTCAGCCGCTGCGACGCGATCCGCGCCCCGCCGCCCGCAATCGCGGCCAGCGTCTCATCCACCGATGTCCCCGGCGTCGGATCGAAATCGACCCAACCGAAATTCGGGAACCACACCTCCACCCACGTATACGCGTCGTGTCCGCGCACGATGAAGTTCTGCGTGCGGTCGTCGAAGTTGTTTTCGTTGAGCACGTAGCCGGTGGCGATTCGCGCGGGCACGCCGGCGATGCGCAGCAGCAGCGCCATCGCGCTCGCGTGATAGTCGTAGTACGCCCCAATCGGCAGCCCGTCCTCGTCGAGGTTCTCGAACAGGAACCACGAGACCACGTCGATGTCCGCCGGCGGCAACTCAATATCCGTCGTGAGCGGGTAGATCGGCCGCGGGTTGCCCTCGTCGTCCGTAATGATCCGCCCGTTCTGATCAAGCGCGGGCGCGGAGCTCAGATACGCTTCCACCGCGCTCGCGATGCCGTAGGGATTCCAGCCCAGCGCCGCCGCGCCCGTGCCGAAGCGCTCGATGTTGTACAGATCGGCGACCTGCTCGAGCAGCGCAAGCAAGCGCCGCATGTCGCCCGCGTCGAGACTGCCCGGCAAAGAGAGGAAGCGCTCGCGCACCCAAATCGGATACTCCGCGCCGGCCGACCGCAGCGCGTCCTCCGACGCCCCCGACACCGTCCCCGTCACCTGATACGTGTAACCGGCCCGCAGCCGTTCCTCAGTGGGGCGCAACGCGAGCACGTCGCTCTCCTCGGGCTCGACGCTGAGCCGCACGCCGCTGGGCGTCTCCGTCTCCGCGTCGCTGAGCACTTCGCGCAGGTTGTAACGCGGCGGAATGTAGGCGGCGACATCGGAGAGGCTGAGCTCCTGTTCCTCCGCCAGCCGCGCGCTGATTGCGGCGAGCACCGGCGCGAGATCCGTGTCGGCGTAGCGCCGGGCGGATTCCTGATCGAAGTTCACGGTGAACTCGGTCGGTGCGAGCGCCTCGACGCGGGTGTCCTTGTTGGCCAACACCGGCGCGCCGAAGGAGAACAGCACGCCGGGGCTGCGCTCGACGGAGATTTGGGCGGCGACCGGGCGGCGTTCGAGATAGCTCGATTGCGGCAGCACGGCCTGGCCTTCGTCGATGCCCTCCGGCAGCTCGCCGCTGATCGCGTTGAGCTCGTCCACCGTGCTCACGTTGACGGGACTCTGCGTCCAGCCGCGCCCGGTGAAGTTGTCGTACGACGCCCCTCGCAGCAACCCCGGTTCGCTTGCGGCGGCGCGGAGGACGATTCCGTCGCCGGGGTCGATATCGCCCTGTAGCACCTTGAAGTTATCGAAGGAATGGACGGGCGCGCCGCGCCGCGAATCGATCCCGCTGAACAGCCGCCGGAAATCGCCGCTCAGACCCTTAAACGGATCCGAAATCGTGCTCCACGCATCCTGCAGCGCCTGCGATTCGTCGGGCCGCGGCAGCCCCCGCGAGAGCGACAGCAACAGCACGATCGCCACCAACGTGATCCCCACGAAACTCATCGAGATCCAGTCCGGATACGGCACCCCGTCCACCCGCCAGCGGTCGATCCGCCGCAGCAGCGCCGCCCGCATCAGCAGCAGCATCGCCCCCGTCAGGAAGAATCCGTACGACAGATTCCACTGCCGGTCGGAGAGATACGACACGTTCACCGCCAGCAGCGCCCCGAGCAGAATCAGCGCCGGCCACGGATTCCGCCAGCGCGCCATCGAGAAGCCGCCCAGAAACGCCGCCAGCCAGACAAATGCCGCCGTGAACACCACGAACGGCAGATTGTCCGTCGTCAACCCCGCGCTGAACGCCTGCCGGAACCAGTCCTCAAACCGGTAGTAGATGTCCGTGAAGCGATCCCAGAAGACCGGCTGCCCGCCCAGACTCTCGATCTGGATCACCTGGATCAGCACCACCGCCGCGCCCGCCAGCACCCCGAGCAGCACCCCCAGCGGCCAGCGAATCCGCCGCACCCGCCCCACCGCCCCCACGATCAGCGCCGCCGCCGCCGTAATCCGCAGATCCGGCATATCCGCGACCCAACCGGCGGTATAGATGCTGTTCGCCGTGCTCAGCGCCACCAGCAGCAGAATCCCGCTGCTGATCGTCACTTCCAGCGCCCGCTGCCACAGCGCGAGCGGCGGCGCCTCGTCGGAGCGAACAACCGTCTCCGTCGCGCCGCTGCGCCGCGCGAAGAACCGCCGCTCCGCCCGCGCCGTCGCATTCTCGGCGCTGTCCGCTCCGCCCAGCTCCTCCTGCGTCGGATTGCGCGCGCTCATTGCGCCGCTCCCGCCGGCGCGCGCGGCTGCGCCTCCTCAAGCTCCTCCAATGCCCCCGCCCCGTTGGAGCCCAGCGTCGGCTCCGGAGCCATCGCCGCCGCGCCCGAACCCGGCGTCGTCCCAACCATCACCGCCGGCAGGTAGTCGTCCTTCCGAATCAGATTCACCTGCACGCCCAGCGCCTGCAGCTCCGCCGCCGTCGCCGCCGCCCCTGATCGCCCGCCCCAGCTCGCCAGATCCAGCATCGCTACCGCCGCCTTCACCCCGCGCAGCGTCAGCGAGCGAATCGCCCCCTGCCAGCGCGGATCCGTTGACCCCGTAACCACAATCACCGTCGTGTGACGCCCCCAGCGCCGCGACTGTTGGTACAACAGCGTCGCCACCGGCACGTTGCCCACCGGCTGCGCTACCGCCAGCGCCTCCAGAATCCGTCCGAAATGCTGCGAGCCCCGATCCGGCTCGATCACATCCAGACGCTCCCCGAACATCATCAGCCCCACGCTCCGATTCTGGTGGATGAACAGCCGCGCGACCGACGCCGCAGCCGTCACCGCCGTCTCGATCGTCGCCTCGTCCCCCTCACCGAGATGCTCCGACCGCGACAGATCCAGCACCACCCAGAGGTGCGAGGCCGGATCCAACTCGAACATCTTCACCTTCAGCGAACCCGTCCGCAGGCTGCTCTTCCAGTGAATCCGGTTCACGCTGTCGCCCGGCTCGTAGTCCCGAATCCCCGCCGCGTTCGGCGTGACGTAATGCGTGCGCCGCCGAAAGCGCCCCTCGCCCGGCAAATTCGCCGGCGGCACTGAGTAGCGCGGCAAGTCCAGCGCCCGCGGATAGACCACCAGCGAGCGCCGCACCCCGAACCGAAACTCGCGCGGGAAAATGTCGAACGGATCGCTGCTGCGCACCACGATCGGCCCCAGATCGTACAGCCCACGCCGACGGCAGACCGTCTCCAATCGCCACGAGCGCCGACCCCGCCGACCCAGCGACGCCACGAAGCGCGCCCGGTGCCCCGGCAACTCCGACCGCTCCTCCAGCTCCAGCCACAGCTTCGGGATGGCCGTCTCGTTGATCACCTCGAAACGCTCAACGATCACCTCCCCCGCCTGCACCCGATCGCGGCTGCGCGACATCCGCACCCGCAGCCCCAGCCCCGCCGTCCACGCCCAGAGCAGCGCCAAGCCCAGCCCGAACAACAGCGTGTAGCCCAACCGCAGCGGCAGCCAGTAGTTCGAGGTGAAACCGACCGCGAAACAGACGATCGTCAGAATCACCACAATCGTCAGCGACCGCCGCCGCACAAACAGCGCGCGCCAGACGCGGGAACTCGTGGAGCGCAGGCGCCGCATCGTGATCAGCTCCTCCGGGCCCGAGTCACGCAGCCCTACTCACGACGCGCCGGCCCGCGAGCCCGGCACCGCCACGCGATCCAGCACATCGTCGATCACCGTCCGCGCATCCTGATTCCGCACCTGCGCCGAGGGACTCAGAATCACCCGGTGCCCCAGCGCCGCGTGCGCCAGCGCCTTCATGTCGTCCGGAATCACGTAATCTCGCCCGGCCAGCAGCGCGCTCGCCTGCGCGCAGCGGAACAGCGCCAGCGAGCCGCGCGGCGAGGCCCCCAGATACACCGCGTCGTGCGCCCGCGTCGCCGCCACTAGCTGCACCGCGTACTGCTTCAGCGCCGGATCCACCCAGATATCCCGCGCCACCTCATGCACCTCCCGGATCTCCTCCGGCGAGGCCACCGCGTCGAGCGTCTCGATCGGGTGCTGCTTCTGCTGCCCCTCCAGCACCGCGATCTCGTCGTTCGCATCCGGATAGCCCAGGTGAATCCGCAGCAGAAAGCGATCCAGCTGCGCCTCCGGCAGCGGGAATGTCCCCTCATATTCCACCGGATTCTGCGTCGCCATCACCATGAACGGCGGCGGCAGCGGGCGCGTCACCCCGTCCACCGTCACCTGCCGCTCCTCCATCGCCTCCAGCAGCGCCGATTGCGTCTTCGGCGTCGCCCGGTTGATCTCGTCCGCCAGCACGATCTGCGAGTTGATCGGCCCCTGCCGCCACTCGAAATCCTCCGTCTTCTGGTTGTACACCGACACCCCCGTCACATCCGACGGCAGCAAATCCGGCGTGAACTGAATCCGGTTGAAGCTGCACCCCGTCGACACCGCCAGCGCCCGCGCCAGCATCGTCTTCCCCGTCCCCGGCACATCCTCAATCAGCAGATGCCCGTCCGCCACCAGCGCGACCACCGCCTGCCGCACCTCCGCAGCCTTGCCGAGAATCACCTTCTCAACGTTCGCCGCCACGCCGTTCAGAACCTTGCGGGGATCGTCCACCATGCAGCCTCCCTGCGTTGAACGCGATCCTATCCGATCATGCCGTAGACACCGCCGCCGACGCCCGCCAAAGTGCGATAATGAGCAGCGACGGATGATGACTCGACCCACTCACCGCCAGCGCAACAGCCCGCTCGCCCGGCCAATCAGCCGCCGCGCTCTCCTGCGCGGCCTCGGCGGCGCCGGCGCCGCCCTCCTGCTCGCCGCCTGCGAGGGGCCCAACCTCGACCCCTTCGCCGCCCAACTCGAGCGCCAGGCCCAAGCCGAGCGCCAGGCCGAACGCCAGGCCGAGCGCCAAGCCGAAGCGCAGCAGGCCGCCGCCCAGGAGACCGGCGGCCCCGCCGAGCGCCAAGCGCAGCAAACCGCCCAAACGCAAGCCGCTCAAACCACCCAAACTCAGCAGTCCGCCCAAGCCGCCCCACTCCCCGCCCCGCTCGTCTACATCACCCCCCGCCCCACGCCCCAGGGGCACGCCGTCCTGATCATCGTCGACGCGCCCGGCGCTCGCAATGCAGCCATCTCCTGGCAGGGCGAAGCCTTCCCCCTGCTCCCCGAAGGCGACCGCTTCTTCGGTTTCGTCGGCATCGACGCGCTCACCTCGCCCGGCCCCATCCCCCTCACCATCGGCGTCTGGGGACCCGACGGCGCGCTCCTCCTCTGGCAGGAAACCGCCCTCGACATCGAAGCCGTCGCCTGGCCTTACGAAGACATCCAGATCGACGGCCCCAACGCCGCACTGCTCGCGCCCGAAGTCCAAAACGCCGACGCCGCCGCCCGCGCCCCCTACCAGCGCTTCGCCACCCCCGCGCGCCACTGGACCGGCATCTTCGACCCTCCCAGCGAGGGACAAATCACCGCCGGCTACGGCGCGCTCCGCTCCTTCAACGGCGGCCCCGTCTCCGATTACCACCGCGGCATCGACTACGGCCTCCCCACCGGCAGCCCCGTCACCGCGCCCGGCAGCGGCATCGTCGCCTGGACCGGCCGCACCGACCGACGCGGCAACGGCATGATCCTCGACCACGGCGCAGGCGTCTTCACCGGCTACTACCACCTCTCCGAAGTCCTCCTCCAGGCCGGCGACATCGCCGAGCGCGGCGCGCCCATCGGACGCATCGGCTCCACTGGCCTCGCCACCGGCCCCCACCTCCACTGGGAAGTCGTCGTCCGCGGCGTCACCGTCAACCCCACCCCCTGGATCCGCCTCCTCGAAGCCCCCGACCCCGCCCAGGAACTCGACCCCGTCAACGCCATCACCGCCACCAACCTCGCCCCCACCTAACAGCAGAGACCCCCCGATCCGCCCTCTCCCCCATCCTGGGGCCCGCCGATCCGACCTCTCCCCCCATCCTGGGGGGAGATTGAGAGGGGGGCAGCCCCTTCCGCAATCGCCCCCCTACGCAGGGGGGCTGTCGCGCAGCGACTGGGGGGTCGGCCGCCCCAACCCCCGCACCGCCTCCCCCGCCAACGCCACCGCAACAATCGACGCCGTCTCCGCCCGCAGCCGCAGCGGCCCCAGCGTCGCCGCCCGCCACCCGTGCGACCGCGCCAACCCCTCCTCAGCCGCGCTTAACCCGCCTTCCGGACCAACCAGCACCCACACCTCCGCCGGCGCAGCCGACCCGCCGAGCACATCCGACATCCGCGCCCCCCGCTCCGCTGCCGACGCCAAAATCCGCACCGCCCCGGCCCGCGCCGGCTCCGCAACCACGCTCCGCAAATCGCGCGGCGCATACACCGCCGGGCGCACCTCCCGACCGCACTGCTCCGACGCCTCGGTGACCAACCGCCGCCAGCGCGCCAGACGCTGCGCCCCCGCCTCCCGAACCACCGAACGCTCCGCCCACACCGGCTGAATCGCCGCCGCCCCCAACTCCGTCGCCTTCTCCACCATAAAATCGAACCGCTGCGGACGAATCAGCGCCGCGCAGACCGTAATCCGCGGCCCCGCCGGCGCCGCGACCGCCCGACTCCCCGCAATCTCTCCCTCCACCGCCTCGCGCCCCACCCGCGCCGCGCGCACCGTGTAGACCCGCTCCGTCGGCGCATGCACCACCTCGATCAGATCGCCCCGCCGCATTCGCATCACCCGACTCAGACGCCCCGCCGTCGCCCCTCGAATCACCAGCCGCCCGCCGTCGAACGCCGCCGGATCATCCACGAAATAACGCCCAACCGCCGAATCCCCGCCTCTGTCGCCGCTGCTCATCCACCTCAGCCTACAGCGGCGCGGCTATCCTGCGGCGCAGCCGCAACACGGCAGCCGCACAGCAGTAGGAGGATGTCATGGAACTCGGACTCGAAGGCAAAATCGCGATCATCACCGGCGGCAGCGAGGGCATCGGACGCGCCACCGCCGTGGGCCTCGCCCGCGAGGGCGCGCAGGTCGTGATCGGCGCCCGCCGCCCCGAACCGCTCGCCGAAGCCGCCGAACTGATCCGCCGCGCCGGCCTCGAACCGCTCGCCGTCTCCATGGACGTCACCTCCGACGAAGACTGCCAACAACTCGTCGGCGAAACCATCGACCGCTTCGGCGGCGTCGATATCCTGATCAATAACGCCGGCCAATCCTCCTCCGGCCTGATCGAGAACCACGACATCGAAACCTGGGCGGTCGACCTTGACCTCAAACTCTACGGCGCAATCCGCCTCGCCAAACTCTGCATCCCCTCGATGCGCGAGCGCGGCGGCGGACGCATCATCAACCTGCTCAACATCGGCTGCAAAACGCCCGGCGCCGGCTCCATGCCCACCGCCGCCAGCCGCGCCGCCGGACTCGCCATGACCAAAGCGCTCAGCAAGGAAGTCGCTAACGACCAAATCCTCGTCAACGCCGCCTGCATCGGCTCCGTCGATAGCGCCCAATGGCACGGCTTCCACCAGGCCCGCATGCCCGACGCCACATACGACGAGTTCCTCTCGTCGGTCGGCGAAAGCATCCCCGTAGGCCGCATCGGTACCTCCGAAGAGGCCGCCAACGTCCTCATCTTCCTGGCCTCGCAGGCGTCGTCGTTCATCACCGGCTGTGCCATCAACATCGACGGCGGCGCCTCCCCGGCGTGGTAAGCTGCGCTTGCTCGCCTGCGCTGCGGAACAACAGGAGGACGGCATGTCCGCGTCGAACTACTGGCAGCGACTGCGCTCCCGTCGCCTGAGCAGACGAGGCCTGTTTCAGGCATCAACGCGCGCCGCTGTCGGTGGAGCTGGCTTCGCCCTGGTCGGCTGCGGCGAGGAAGAAGACGCCGCGATGGTTCCCGCCCAATCAGCCTCACAACAATCCGAGCAATCGGTGCCCAGCGAATCGCAGCCGCAACAGCCGGAAGAGCGCGATGTGCAGGCAGCGCAAGATGCCCCGCCGCAGCCGCATCAACAGGAGCGCACAATGACCGACGACGAGATCCGCGAAATGATCGAAGACCTCAAGAAGCACTACGCGTTGGCGAGGCGTCTTACTGGGTCGTACGGTGTCAACTCTATGCAAGCCGAGAAACTGCAAGGGATAACTGCGATGGCCACCACAGCGTCTGCCCTCGTGGCGCTGGAAAACGAGCTGAGGCGGTAGATAAACCGTGCGCGTCACGGCCTGCGAGACCGACGTTACGTCGGTACGTGACCGACCAACCAACTCACCGCTCTTCGGGATACTCCTCCACCCGAATCCCCAGCCCGATGCACAGCCACGCCCCGACCAGCACGCGGTGGCTGTAGTCGTTCGGATCCTGCAGATCCACGAAATCGAGCAGCACGATCTCCGTCGAGCCGGGCAGCAGCTTGTCCGCAAGCTCGCAGAGCTCCGAATAGACCTGTTCGGGATCCAGCTCGGCAAGCTTGGGCAGAAACCGCGCGAGGTATTGCCGCCGGTCATCCGGACTGCCGACCTGCAAGTCGAGCGGCAACCCCATCTCCGGTGCCAGCTTCTTGTAGAGGCGGGAGCGATAGCCTCTCCCCTCCACGCTGTAGCGGTACGGGCCTTGCGTGATGCCGATGGTCGCCAGCCGCCCTGCTTCAAAGCCCTCGCGCAGGTTCGGATTCTGATAGCGGCTGGTCCAGATGCGGCGGCGGATCGACTCGGGCGGTTCGGTGGACATGGCGCTCATCCTCTCCGGCAGGGCACGGCCTCAGCGTCATCATAGACGCAGGGCGGGCTTCTATGCGTGCTTCGCCGCCAGCAGCGCCGACCACTCATCCTCGCGTTGCACCCGCGCGACGCCGAACCCCACTTCCCCCAGCGCATCCGCCACCTCCCGCTCGCGCGCACTGAGAAAGCCCGAGGCGATCAGGCGGCCGCCGGGGAGCGCCGCCCCCGCAAGCTCCGACGCCAGCCCCTGCAACAGGTCCGCCGTCAGGTTGGCCAACACCAGGTCATATTCCCCACCTACCGGCACGCTTCCCTCCGACACCCGCACCCGATCCGCAACCCCGTTCCGACGCGCCGCCTCTCGCGCCGCGTCCACCGCCGGCGGATCGATATCGACCGCCGTCACCGCCGCCGCTCCCAGTTTCGCCGCCGCCACCGCCAGAATGCCGCTGCCCGTGCCCACATCCAGCACCGCCCGCGCGGGAGCATCCGCCATGGCGTCCGCCAGCAGCGCCAGCGCCAGCCGCGTGCTCTGATGCTGCCCCGTACCGAACGCCAGGCCCGGCGCGAGATCAATTACTACTTCGCTGCCCGACGCCTCATACGCGAGATGCGGCGGGCGGATCACGATCGTACGCGCGGCGCGGACGCGCACGATGTCGAAATGCTCGTGCCAGGCTGTGCGCCAGTCGCGCTGCGGCACATCGCGCACCACAAGCGGCGGCGCGGCTCGCGGCCCCCAGAGGCGCGCCAGCGCCTCTGCGAGCGGCGCAGCGAGCTCGTCCCAGCGCTGCGGCGGCAGATACGCCGCGACCTCCGCCCGCTCCGGCAGCGGCGCGGCCCGCCCCCAGGCTGGTTCCTCAACCGGCTCGCCGACCTGCCATTCCACAGCGGAGTGATAGACGCCGACCAGCTCGAACGCGGCGACGGCGCGCTCCACATCGGCGGCCTCAACCGCAACGGCGGCGCGAACCAGTTGCACGGCGCGCTCCACAGACTCGCGCTCCCCAGGCTTAAGCGCTGAACGCGCCCTTGATCCGCGAAAACACCCCGTTGCGGCTCTCGCCGTCGCCGTCGTCGAGCACCTCGCTGAGCTGCTCGAACAGCGCGCGCTGCTCCGCCGTCAGCTTCTGCGGCACCCGCAGCCCCACCTGCACGCGCAGATCGCCCCGCCCGCGCCCGCGCAGATGCGGCACGCCCTTGCCCCGCAGCCGGAACACATGCCCGTGCTGCGTGCCCGCCGGCACCTCCACCCGCTCCTCCGAACCGTCGATCAGCGGAATCTCCATATCGCCGCCCAGCGCCGCCTGTGCCACGTTCAGGTGCAGCGGCAGCACCAGATCGTCGCCGTCGCGCTGGAAAACATCGTGCGGCTTCACCCGCAAGTCCACGTACAGATTCCCCGCCGGCCCGCCCCGCATGCCCGCGTCGCCCTCGCCGCTCAGCCGCATCTGCGCGCCGTGGTCCACCCCCGCCGGAATTTTGACCTTGAGCCGCCGATTGCGCTGCTCGCGTCCGATGCCGCCGCAGCCGTTGCAGGGCTTCTGGATCACCGTCCCCTCGCCCTCGCAGGCCTCGCACGGCGCGACGTTGACGAAGCGCCCGAACACGTTGCGCTGCACGCGTCGCACCTCGCCCGCGCCGTCGCAGGCCGCGCAGGGCGCGCGCTGCGTGCCCGGCTCCGCCCCGCTGCCGCCGCAAATCGAGCAGTGCTCCAGCCGCGACGCCCGCACCTCGCGCTCCGCGCCGAACACCGCGTCGGTGAACTCCAGCTCCAGCTCCAGCCGCAGGTCGCCCCCGCGCACTGGCCCCGCCGCCCGCCGCCCGCCGAAGAAGGCGTCGAAAATGTCGCCGAAGCCGCCGAAATCAAAGCCCTCGAAACCGGCATTGGCCGCGAACTCCGCCGTGTTGCCGTAGCGGTCGTACTTGGCCCGCTTCTCCGCGTCGGAGAGCACCTCGTAGGCCGCCGCGATCCGCTTGAACGTCGCCTCCGCCTCCGGATCCGAACTCCGATCCGGGTGATGCTCCATCGCCAGCCGCCGGAACGCGCGGCGGATGTCCTCCTGCGACGCGCTGCGCTCCACGCCGAGAATCTCGTAGAAGTCGTTGCTCGGCGCGGTGGTCATCGTGTCGCCTGCGGGAGCCTGTCGGGAGGGCTATCGGCGGAGGGTAGCGCTAGACCTCGCGGAACTCGCCCTCAACGGTGTCGTCGTCGTCCGGATCGGGCGGCGCGCCGCCCGCCGCCGGCCCACCCGGCTGCTGTCCGGCCTGTTGGTCGGCTTGCTGCTGCGCAGCGTAGGCGCGCTCGCCGACTTTCATCAGCGCCGCATTCAGCTCTTCCAGCGCCGCCTCGATCGGCCCCGTCTCGTCGCCCTCCGCCTCCAGCGCCGACCGCAGCGTCGCGATCTTGCCTTCTAGCTCCGTCTTCAGATCGTCGTCCAGCTTGTCTTCCTGATCGCGCAGGATCTTGTCCGCTTCGTAGGCCGCCGTGTCGGCGCGGTTGCGGATTTCGGCCGCCTCGCGCCGCTTGCGATCCTCGTCCGCGTGCTCCTCCGCATCCCGCTGCATCTGCTCGATCTCGTCGTCGCTCAGACCGGACGCCGCCTGGATCGTGATCCGCTGCTCCTTGCCCGTCCCCTTGTCTTGCGCGGCCACATTGAGGATGCCGTTCGCGTCGATGTCGAACGAGACCTCAATCTGCGGCATCCCCCGCGGCGCGGGCAAGATGCCGTCGAGGATGAAGCGCCCCAGCGACTTGTTGCCGCCGGCCATCTCGCGCTCCCCTTGCAGCACGTGGATTTCCACCTGCTGCTGTCCGTCGGCCGCCGTCGAGAAGGTCTGACTCTTGCTGGTCGGGATCGTCGTGTTGCGCGGGATCAGCGGCGTGCTCACCCCGCCCAGCGTCTCGATCCCCAGCGTTAGCGGCGTCACGTCGAGCAGCAGCACATCCTTCACCTCGCCGCGCAGCACGCCCGCCTGAATCGCCGCGCCCAGCGCCACCACCTCATCCGGATTCACCCCGCGATGCGGCTCCCGGCCGAAGAAATCCTGCACCTTCTGCTGCACCAGCGGCATCCGCGTCTGCCCGCCGACCAACACCACCTCATGAATCTGGTCGCGGCTGATGCCCGCGTCCTCCAGCGCGTTGCGGCACGGCTCCAGCGTGCCTTCGACCAGCTCCAGCACCAGCTGCTCGAGCTGCGAGCGCGTCAGCGTGTGCGTGAAATGCTTCGGCCCCGAAGCGTCCGCCGTGATGTACGGCAGGTTGATCTCCGTCGACTGCGTCGTCGACAGCTCCACCTTGGCGTGCTCCGCCGCCTCCTTGAGCCGTTGCATCGCCTGCGGATCCTGCGACAGATCAATCGCCTGCTCCTGCCGGAACACGGTGACCAGATGATTCATCACCCGCTGGTCGAAATCGTCGCCGCCCAGGAAGGTGTCGCCGTTGGTCGAGCGCACCTGGAAGGTGCCTTCGCCCAACTCCAGGATCGAAATGTCGAACGTGCCGCCGCCTAGGTCGTAGACCGCGATGTAGTGGTCCTCCTGCTTCTCCAGCCCGTAGGCCAGCGAGGCCGCCGTCGGCTCGTTGATGATCCGCAGTACGTTCAGCCCCGCGATCCGGCCCGCGTCTTTGGTCGCGTTGCGCTGGCTGTCGTCGAAGTAGGCCGGCACTGTGATCACCGCCTCGGTGACCGTCTCGCCCAGGTACGCCTCCGCGTCGGCCTTGAGCTTCTGCAGCACCATCGCCGAGACCTCCGGCGGGCTGTAGGCCTTGTCGCCCATCCGCACCCAGGCGTCGCCGTTGTCCGCCTTCTCCACCGCGTAGGGCAGCAGCTTCTTCGCGTTGCTCACGACCGGATCGTCGCCCCGCCGCCCCATCAACCGCTTCACGCTGAAGACCGTGTTCTCCGGGTTGGTCACCGCCTGCCGCTTGGCGGCCGTGCCGACCAGCCGCTCGCCCGCCTTGCTCAGCGCCACGACGGAGGGCGTGGTGCGATTCCCCTCGGCGTTGGAAATCACCGTGGGCTCGCCGCCCTCCATCACCGCCACCACCGAGTTGGTTGTGCCCAGATCGATCCCGATCACTCGCGACATGCTGCATCTCCTTCCGCCGCGCCGCCGTGCGATCCGCCCGACGCGGCCTGTTCTGCGTCTTGTTGTTCTGCGCCTCGTTGCTCAGCGCTCGCTGCGCCTGAATCGTCCTGTTGCCCTGCGCCGACCATCACCATGCTCGCGCGCAGCACCCGCTCGCCGATCAGCCAGCCGCGCCGCAGCTCGGCCACGACCTCATCTTTCGGCCCTGGCAGCTCGCCCACCGACTCGTGAAAGTTCGGGTCGAACGCAACCCCGACGGCTGCGATCGGATGCACACCGTTGCGCTCCAGCAGCCCGATCAGCTTCTGCTCAATCAGCCCCACCCCCGCCCGCAGGTCGTCCGCTCCCCCCGTCTCCGCCTCCAGCGCCCGACGGAAATCGTCCGCCAGGTCCACCAGTGAGTCGAAAATCGCCCGCTGACTCCGCTCCACCCGATCGCGCACATCCTGCGCGCTGCGGCGCTTCAGATTCTCGAAATCCGCCTGCGCCCGCTGCCAGGCCGCCAGCCGCTGCGCCGACTCCTCGCGCAGCCGCTCAAGTTCCGAACTGCCCACCTCGCCGCCTGCCGACTCTCCGACAGCCGCCGCCTCCGGCGTCTCCTCCTCGCGCAACGGCTCGTCTCGCGCAATGTCGCTCATGCCGCCCCGCCGTACACCGTGTCCATCATCTCCTGCAGCAGCCCGCTGTGGAACCGCGCCGCCGCCACCGAGCGCGGGTAGTTCATCCGCGTCGGTCCGATGATCGCCACGTAGCCCGACCGCCCGTAGGAGGCCCCGTAGGGCGCCACTACCAGCGAGCACTCCTGTAGCAAATCCGACGGATTGTCCTCCCCGATCAGCACCCGCAGCCCGCCCTCGCTGAGCGCCGCCGGCGGCACCAGCTCCGTGATCGCCTGGCGGTCGACCAGATCGATCAGCTGCAGCGAGCGCTCCGGCTCGGCGTGAAACTCAGGCTGGCTCACCACCCCGCCCAGCCCCGCGATGCTCACCGCGCCCGAGCGCTCCATATCGCGATCCAGCACCAGCGCCAGCGTGTCCAGCACCGCCTGCTCATCCGCGTCGGAGGCCGGCACGGTGCGCACCGTGTCCGCGTCGTGGCCGCTCACATCCGAGTTGAGCCGATGCGCCATCGCCTCCAGCTGCTCCGGCGGGCAGGGCGACGGCAACGGCGTCAGCTGACGGATCACCCGCGCCTCCTGCACCACCACGATCATCAGCGCCAGCAGATCGTTGAGGCTGATCAGCTCCAGCTGCCGCACACGCAGCCGCTGCGGCTGGGGCGGCGCGACGACCGCCAGCAGCCCCAGCGAGCGCGCCAGCACATTGGCCGCCAGATCCGCCCACTCGTCCACCGCCGGCGCGGCCTGGAAAAACTGGTGCCGCACCGTCGCCTGCTCCGCCACTCCCAGCTCCGCGTGGCCCATCAGCGATTGCACGAAATGGCGGTAGCCGCGGTTGGAGGGCACCCGCCCCGCCGAGGTGTGCGGATGCGTCAGATAGCCCTCGCTCTCGAGCAGCTGCATCTCGTGTCGTATCGTGGCCGCTGAGGTGGGCAGCGCGTAGCGCTCCACAACATGCCGCGAGGCGACCGGCGTCGCCGTCTCGATGTAATCCTGAATGACGATCTGCAGAATGCTCTCGCGGCGATCGGAAAGCGCCATCGCCGAGCTATCCGTTCGCTCATGCGCCTCTGGCAGGCAGTCTGGCACTCTCCCCGTGAGAGTGCCAACTACGCGATCCTATCAGCGCCCCCCCCAAGGCGGCAAACGCCCCCGCAGCGCGTATCCACCACTTCTGCATCCCCCGCCACACCGCCTCCGGCCAAAATCGCCCCCAAAACAGAGGACTGCCGCGGCTCGGAATCGCCCCTCACGCAGGGAGCTGTCGCGCTCCGAAATCGCCCCCCTATACAGGGAGCTGTCGCGCTCCGGAATCGCTCCCCTGTGCAGGGGGCTGTCGCGGATCGGAATCGCCCCCCTATGCAGGGGGGCTGTCGCGTATCAGAATCGCCCCCCTGTGCAGGGGGCTGTCGCGGATCGGAATCGCCCCCCTATGCAGGGGGGCTGTCGCGCAGCGACTGGGGGGTCGGCCACCCCACCCCCCAACCCCGCAAAGCAAGGAAAACCCCAAATGACCCCCAACCGCCAAAATGACGCCCCACGCCGCGTCGTCGTCACCGGCCTCGGCGCAATCACCGCCGCCGGCCCCACCGCCCCCGACTTCTGGCAGGCCCTCCTCGACGCGCGCGTAGCCGTCGCCTCCCTCGACGGCATGTCCCGCCCCGCCGCCGCCGGCATCATCCACGCCCACGACGGACCGCCCGGCGTGCCCCAACACCTGCTTGAGCGCCTCAACCGCCCCAGCCGCCTCGCCCTCGACGCAGCCATCCAGGCCGTCGCCGACGCCCGCATCGCCTTCCACCAGGAAAACGCCTTCGCCGTAGCCGCGATCACCGGCACGGCGCATCCGCAGGCGGGCGGCGAGGGCTGGTCCGCCCTCGCCGCCGGCCTCGCCGGAACCACAATCGGCCTCAACATCGCCGGACCGACCTTCACCGTCAGCGCCGGCGGCGCATCCGGACTCGTCGCCGTCGCCCAGGCCGCCGCCATGATCCGCAGCGGCGTCGTCCGCGCTGCCCTCGCCGTCGGCGCGGAAGCCCCCCTCTCCGCCGATGTCTGGGAAGCCTGGAACCGCACCGGCCTGCTCGATCCCGGCGCCGAAACCGACGCCCAGCGCCCCTTCGACGCACGCCGCCGCGGCATCGTGCTCGGCGAGGGCGCCGGTGCGCTGCTGCTCGAAGATCGCCAACTCGCCGTCCAGCGCGGCGCGCGCATCTACGCCGAACTCGCTGGCGAAGCCCAAACCGGCGGCCCGCCCGCCGACGGCGTTCCTCCCACCGACATCGAAATCGCCCGCCGCGCCCTCAACGACGCGCTCCGCCAGGCCGAACTCAGCCCCCAGATGATCGATGTCGTCTTCACCGCCGGCATCGGCGTCCCCGACGGCGACGCCAGAGAAACCGACATCCTCGAACGCGCCCTCGGCGGCCGCATCCGCGACATGTACGTCACCGCCGTCTCGCCCGCCGTCGGCTACACCATCGGCGCGAACGGCGCGCTCAGCGCCGTAGCCGCCGCGATCGCCCTGTCCGAGGGCCGCACCCCGCCCCACGCCACCTGGCGCGAACTGGACCCCGCCTGCAATCTCGGCCTCAACACTCGCGAGCGCAGCGATCACCTCGTCGGCGCAGTCGTCGCCGCCTACGGAACCCACGGCCAGAACGCCGCGCTCGCCCTCACCCCCCACCGCGCCGCCCTCGGCGACGAATTGCCCCTCCTGCAATAGGCGCGCAACAGGAGTGCAACAAGTGCAACAGGCGCAATAGCGCCGGAGCGCCCAACCCCCCTACAGTCAGTGCTTGAAGCCGAAGACAGCAGCGGGCCGGCGGAGCGCTCATGGACATCGCCTGGTACGGACACGCCGCGTTTCGCCTGCGCGGACGCGAAGCCGCAGTCGTCAGCGATCCCTGCCCCGCCGAGAGCGGCTTTCGCCTCAACCGCCCCGGCGCCGACATCGTCACCGTCTCCAACGCCGCCCCGAATCACGCCTGGGTCGACGGCGTCGTCATTGAGCCCTCCGGCCTCCAACGCCCCCTCGACGCCCCCGGCGAATACGAGATCAAGCGCGTCCTCGCTACCGGCGTCCCCACGCCCGGACCCGACGGCGGGCGCAACATCGCCTTCGTGATCACCATCGACAACGTGATCATCGCCCACCTCGGCGACCTCCGCGGCATGCCCTCCGCCTCGGCGCTCGAAGAACTCCAGCGCGCCAACGTCTGCCTGCTCCCGATCGGCGGCGGCGAGCACCTCGACCCCGAAATCGCCGCCGAGGTCGCCGCCGAAATCGCCGCCCCCTTAATCATTCCGATGCTCTACCAGCCCGAGGGCGACGGCCCCCATACCGGCCTCGGCGACCTCGCCGCCTTCCTCCGCGCCATGGGCGCCACCGTCGATCCCCCCTCCGACAACCACGTCGGCGTCACCCCCGCCAACATCCCCGCCGCTCCCACCGTCCAGCCGCTGCTCGCCCGCGGCGCGTAGCGGGCGCTGCGCCTCTCGCTCGGACGCTCTCAGTCAATCGCCGCCCGAAGTCGACCGCTGATCTCCTCCACATCCTTGAGCGCGTCGACTACCGCTTCTTCGGGTATATCGCCCTCGTAGAAGTTCTGGTGCAGCGCGCTGGCCGAGCGGAAGAGATTCTGAATTCGATCGTCCGGCAGCTCATCCGCCAGTCGCGCGATGATGCGGTAAAGATCGGCGTGCGTGTTGTTCCGCCAGCCGCGAGTCTCGGCGACCGCTTTCACCATCCGCGAGGTCGCCCCCCAGCCCTTCTCCGAGGGCTGTAGCAGATCCCCTTCGGCAAGGTAGATATGCGCCTTGCTCAGAAACTCGTTCGCTGTGTCGGTGTGGTAGTCGGCTTTGGTAGTCATGCAGCGAGCGTACCGCGCGGCGCGGCTACCCTTGCAGCGCCGAGGAGGAGCCATGCCCGAGCAATCGCAGCCCGAATACGATGTCGTCATCCAGCGCAACCGCGCCGTCCCCGCCCGCGACGGCGTGCGCCTGGCGACCGATGTCTACCTGCCCGCCCGCGACGGCCAAGCGCTGCCCGGCCCCTGGCCCACCCTGCTCACCCGCACCCCCTACGACAAGCTCGCCTTCGCCGCCGACGGTGAGTGGTGGGCCAGGCGCGGCTACGCCCGCATCATGCAGGATGTGCGCGGGCGCTTCGCCTCCGAAGGCGACTTCTACCTGCTCAAAAACGAGGCCGAAGACGGCTTCGACACCATCGAGTGGCTCGCCGCCCAGCCCTGGTCCAACGGCCGCGTCGGCACCGTCGGCACCTCCTACATGGGCTGGGTGCAGTCCGCCGCCGCCGCCCTCAACCCGCCTCACCTCGCCGCCATGTGGGTCAACCAGGGCGCCTTCAACGGCCTCAGCTCATCGCTCCGCCAGGGCGGCGCGCTCGAACTGCGCTGGCTCGCCTGGGCCTTCTGGAACGCCCCCGTCTCCCCCGAAGCCGCCGCCGACCCCGCCCTCTACGCCGCCCTCGACCAGGCCGCCGTCGACCTCCGCGGCTGGCTCAACCGCCTGCCCTGGCGGCCCGGCGACACGCCCCTCTCCCTGACCCAGGACTACGAGCGCTGGGCCATCGACATCCTCACTCTCGCCGGCGAAGAAGACTGGCTCTGGCAACTGCCCAGCATGAACTTCGAGCGCTTCCTCGACCAGACCGCCGATGTGCCCACCGTCTACAGCGGCGGCTGGTACGACTCCTACACCCGCGCCACCACCGAGTCCTTCATGGCCTTCAGCGCCGCCAAATCCTCGCCCCAGTACCTCCTGATGGGCCCCTGGACCCACGGCGAAGCCACCCTCGACCGCTCCTGGTCCGGCGATGTCGACTTCGGCCCCACCGCCCCCACCGGCGGCAACCTGGCCGGCAGCGTGGCCGAACTGCGCATGCAGTTCTTCGACCACTTCCTCAAAGACCTGCGCTCCGGCTGGGAAGATGTCCCGCCGGTGCGGATATTCGTGATGGGCGGCGGCAGCGGACGGCGCATCGCCTCTGGCCGCCTTGACCACGGCGGCAGTTGGCGCGACGAACCCGCTTGGCCGCTCGCGCGCGCAACCGAGCAGCGCTGGCACCTCCACGGCGACGGCTCGCTCCGCCCCGAAAAGCCCGCCCCCGGCGCGCCGCCCTCCCAATACCAATTCGACCCCCGCAACCCGGTCCCCTCGATCTCCGCCAACGTCTCCTCCCTCCGTGAGTACGCCCCGCCCGATCCCACCCTCAAAGACGGCGTCTGGCCGCCCACCCAGCGCGCCCGCGAGCTCATCTTGCCCGGCGGCGCAGACCAGCGCGAGCGCCCCGACGTGATGGGCGCCCAGCCTCCCTACCTGCCCACCGCCGCCCGCCCCGACGTCCTCTCCTTCCGCTCCGAACCGCTCGAAGCCGACCTCGAAGTCACCGGCCCAATCACCGTTACCCTCTGGGTCTCCAGCGACGCAGCCGACACCGACTTCACCGCCATGCTGCTCGACTGCTACCCGCCCGGCGCCGACTACCCCGAAGGCTACGCGCTGCGGCTGACCGACAGCATCAAGCGCCTCCGCTTCCGTCGCGGCGCGCAGCGCGAAGAGCCCGTCCGCCCCGGCCAGGTCGTCGAAGTCCCCATCGAGCTCTACCCCACCGGCAACGTCTTCGCCCAAGGCCACCGCATCGGCCTCGAAATCAGCAGCTCCAACTACCCCCGCTTCGACGTCAACCCCAACACCGGCGAGCCCGTCGGGCGCCACACCCACACCGTCGTCGCCCGCAACAAAATCTGGCACGACGCCTCCCACCCCAGCCGCATCGACCTCCCAACAATCCCCTAACCCAACCCCCCGCCCCATCCCCAATCGCCCCTTCCGAATCGCCCCCCACGCAGGGGCCTGTCCGCTCCGCAATCGCCCCCCTATGCAGGGGGGCTGCCGCGCAGCGGCTGGGGGGTCGGCCGCCCCAAAACCAACACCCCCATCCCCATCCTCCCGTGCTACCCTTACCAGAACATCAGTACCACAGGAGTCCGCGCCCATGCACCTCACACCCCAGCGACGCACCCGCATCATCCACGCCCAACTCCTCCACCACCAGGGGCACTCCCTCCGGCAAATCGCCGAACACTTCAACGTCTCCCACTCCACCGTCCACGACGACCTCCGACTCTTCGACACCCAGTACCCCGAAATCGCCCAGTCCCTCGCCCACGCCATGGCCGTCAACCACGCCATCTCGATCAACACCTTCCTCGAACAACTGATCGAGCAGGGCCCGCTCAGCCCCTTCGCCGACATCTACGGCCAAAACGCCGCCGGTGAACAAGTCCCGGTCGCACAGACCATCAACCTCGGCAATGTCCCCGGCCTGCACAAGCAGTACATCGCCGCCGCCGTCGCGCTCTTCCGCGAGCGCCGCCTCGCCTTCCGCGACCTCCAACACGTCGCCGCCCAACCCGCCCAACCCGCCCAACCCCCCGCCGAACAGCCCACCGACACCACCGCCGACACCCTCCCCGACCCCCCGGAACTCCCCGCCTCACCTGATTATGCTGGACAAAACCTGACACCGCCGACCACTTCCGACCACCCTCCTTCCCCTCTCCCCCCAGGATGGGGGGAGACACAGAGTGGAGCGCCGCATCGGAATCCTCCCCCCACGCAGGGGCCGCATCGGAATCCTCCCCCCACGCAGGGGCCGGATCGGAATCCTCCCCCTACGCAGGGGGAGGTGTCGCAACGCGACGGAGGGGGTCCCCCACCCCAAAACCGCGCCCAGCGACGCCAAGCCCAACGCGAAGCCCAACGCCAAGCCCGCAAACGACGCCAGCCTGCCGTCCCCTAAACCCCCGCCGTCTTCCGCCACGCCCGAATATCCGCCGTGTGCATCACATCGTGCTCGATCAGCGCGTCCACCACATCGTTCACGCTCAGACAGTCGTCGCCGATGTCGTAGCACGGCTGCGCCCGCTCATCGTCCGTCTGCGTCTGCAAGCGCCGCGCCAGCTCCCCGGTCGCGCCCGTCAGCGCCTCGAACAGCTCCGCCATCGCCCGGTCCGCCCAGCGATGCGGGGCCGAGCCGTTCATCTCGTGCTCTCTGGGAAACTCCCCGATCGGTTCCCCGCGGTCGTAGCGGTTCAGCGCTTCCAGCACCCAGCTGTCCCACGCCGCCAGATGCGCCAGACACTCCCGGATGCTCCACTCCCCCACCACATTCGGCTCGTCGTAGGCCTCCGCCGGCAGCGCCGCGGCCGCCTCGATCAGACAGCGACGGCTCTCTTCCAGATCGATCGTGTCGCTGCGGGCTTCCATGTCGGCTTCCGTGTGGGCGTCTGTGGCCATGGCGGTTCCTGAGCTTGGAGTCTGATGTTCGGGAAAGCTGCGGCGCGCCGCGCCGCCGATCGGCTCTGCAACGAATTTGGGTTAACGCTAGCCAAGCAGCCCGCCCGCTCTGCGTAGCCTGCGCTACACAACGCCGCCCGGGCGCGCGGCGCGCAGCCTCCGCCGCTCGCTCGCTTGCGCTCAGTTGAGGGCGTGGATAGCCTGCGTAGCTGACGCACTTGCGCGCGCAGCCAGCGTGGAGCGCCGCATCGTGGCCGCTCCCGCGCGCCAGATTTCCGCCCCGCGCCGTGATCTTGGGAACCCATGCGCTCAATCGGACTCACGGGCGGCATTGCATCGGGCAAATCGACCGTGGTCGAGCTGCTGCGCGAGTTCGGCGCCGCCACGATCGACGCCGACAAGCTCGGCCACCAGACCTACGAACCCGGCACCGACACCTTCAACGCCGTCGTCGCCGCCTTCGGCGACGAACTGGTCGCCGACGACGGCACGATCGACCGCCGCGTGCTCGGCGGCAAGGTCTTCGGCAAGCCCGACCAACTCAAGCGCCTCACCGACATCGTCTGGCCCGGCATCCGCGCCCTCGCCGCCGCCGAACTCCGGCGGCTCGACGCCGCGGGAACCGAGGTCGCCGTGCTCGAAGCCGCCGTCCTGATCGAGGCCGAATGGCAGGACCTCGTCGACGAGGTTTGGGTCGTCTCCGTCTCGCCCGACGCCGCGCGCGAGCGCCTCATGGCCCGCAACAACATGAGCGCCGAAGACGCCGACGCCCGCATCAACTCCCAACTCAGCAACGACGAGCGGCTGCGGCATGCCGACATCGTGCTCGACACCGATTGCCCGCTCGATGAAGTCCGCGGCCGCGTCGAAGCCGCCTGGACCGCGCTCGCCCGGCGCAGCGCCGACTGACCCGCACGCCAACCCGCACGCAAGCGAACCGCACCAGCGAGGGAACCGCATCGATGACCACCGCCGCCGAACCGATCACCGAATACCGCTCCTGGGCCGTCGAAGAGTTCCGCCTCGAAGAAGAGCCCTACTACGTCCCCGTCAAGGACGAAGTCGAGGTCTTCCAGTCCGCCTGGAACAGCAAAATCCCCGTCCTGCTCAAGGGCCCCACCGGCTGCGGCAAAACCCGCTTCGTCGAGTACATGGCCTACCACCTCAACCGCCCGCTCTCCGTGATGCGCGACGGCAAGGCCGAAATCGAGGAGGAATCCAACCTCCCGCTCGTCACCGTCGCCTGCCACGAAGACCTCACCGCCAGCGACCTCGTCGGCCGCTACCTGCTCGAAGGCAACGAAACCGTCTGGATCGACGGCCCGCTCACCCGCGCCGTCAAGGCCGGCGCGATCTGCTACCTCGACGAGGTCGTCGAAGCCCGCAAGGACACCACCGTCCTGATCCACCCGCTCACCGACCACCGCCGCATCCTGCCCGTCGAGAAGAAGTCGCAGCTGCTCCAGGCCCGCGACGGCTTCCTGCTCGTCATCTCCTTCAACCCCGGCTACCAGAGCGCGCTCAAGGACCTCAAGCAGAGCACCCGCCAGCGCTTCGTCGCCATCGAGTTCGACTACCCGCCCCGCGAAACCGAGGCCGAAATCGTGCGCCACGAGTCCGGCTGCGACCCGGACATCGCCCTCAACCTGGCCAAGATGGCCGAGAAGATCCGCAACCTCCGCGAGCACGGCCTCGCCGAGGGCGCCAGCACCCGCCTGCTGATCTACGCCGGGCGGATGATCACCCAGGGCGTCTCGCCCCGCCGCGCCTGCCAGGTCTCCATCGTCTGGCCGCTCACCGACGACGGCGAAATCCAGCGCAGCATCGAAGAAGTCGTCTCCTCGATCTTCGAGGAGTAGCCGCGACGGCCCTGCGCAGCGCCCAGGGCGCTCCGCGCGCTCTGGCGCGCGCCGCCGGGCCGGGAAAGGCCGCGCGTGCGTCTCGGCATCGTCAGCGACATCCACTGCAACATCGCCGCCCTCGACCGCGCCATCGAGCAGATGGGCGAGGTGGACGAGCTGCTCTGCGCGGGCGACGCCTGCTACCAGTACCGCTTCTCCAATGAGGTCGCGCAGCGCATCCGCGAACTCGGCGGCCGCTACGTGCTCGGCAACCACGAGGAGATCCTGCTCAGCGAGGCCGGCGCGCGCGCCCAGGCTTCCGACACCGTCGACCGCGAGCTGCTGGAGTGGACCCGCGGCCAGCCGCAGCTCATCCGCTCCGAGGTCGGCGGCAAGAAGTTGCTGATGTTCCACGCCACCCCTTGGGCACCCTACCGCGACTACCTCTTCCCCCACGACCCGCAGCTCGAGCGGCTCGCGGAGGAAGAGGCCGACTTCATCATCTACGGCCATACCCACGCCCCGATGGTGCGCCGCATCGGCCGCGCCCTGGTGATCAACCCGGGCTCTGCCGGCGAGGCGCGCGGCGTCGAAC
The DNA here is from genome assembly GCA_965243125.1 of Dehalococcoidia bacterium. Classification (GTDB taxonomy): domain Bacteria; phylum Chloroflexota; class Dehalococcoidia; order Bin125; family Bin125; genus CATQGW01. The sequence continues at coordinate 772,786 of OZ251529.1, forward strand.
GCAGCCTCACCTATGCTGTGTTGGATACGGCCGCCGACGCGGCCACAATCGAGCAGATCGTCGCGCCCGCGGATTAACCCGCTCCGACGCTGCCCAGCCTCTGGACGGATGCCGATGACCGAACGATCGCCCCAAGCGCCGCTCGACACGGCGCGCGAAGCGCTGCGCGCCTTCCCCCCCGCCCTCAGCCAGGAGTTTGAAGCCGCCGTCGGCGCGGTTCAGCCGATCCTCGAAGCCGACGAGTTCGCCCACTGGGTCGAAACCGGCTTGGGCGTCGCCCGCCACTCGCTCCGCTCTTGGGAGGCGTCCTCCGAATACTTCCGCAGCAGCAGCGCCATGCTCGAGCAGGTCACCTATGACCGCATGCGCGAGTGGTGCGCCGTCGGCGTCGGCCTCATGGACACCTCGCCCGCCCTCGCCGGCGCGCTCTTCCGCGCCAGCCCCCAGGTGCTCCCCCATCTCGCCGTCAACCAGGCCGACGATTGGGCCGCCCAGGGCCGATCGCTCTACAAGGGCACCTGGAAATCCGGCTCGCTCTCCGCCCAGTACTTCGATGTCAGCCCCCAGGTGCTCCCCCACCTCCCGCTCAGCCAGATGCGCCTGCTCGTCGAACTGATCGACTCCCTCGCCAGCCACTCCTACGAGCTGGCCAGCGCCTGCCTCGGCATGGCCCCCACCGTGCTCGGACAACTCGAGCGCAGCGACCGCGCCCCCTTCCTCGAATTCGGCGGCATCGTCGCCCACACCGCTTGGGTTGACGCCCGCGTCTACTTCGAGCGCGGCCCCGCCGCTCTCCACCAGGTCAACCCCGAACAGCGCGGACGCTACCTCGGCCTCGCTGGCCAGGTCGCGCTCAAAGTCGGACGCCTCGGCCACCCCTACTTCATCGAGTCCGCCCAGGCCCTCTCCGAGGTCGACCGCGAACTCCACGAAGGCCTGCTCGAACTCTCCGAGCAGCTCGCCCCCCACTCCGGCGACGCCGCCATGGAATTCCTCAAGTCCAGCCCCCGCGTCGTCCAGCGCCTCAGCATCGACGACATCGCCCGCTGGCAGGAATTCGGCCTCAACATCCTCCAGCAGAGCGTCGACGGCGGCGAAGCCTTCTTCCGCCTCGAATCCACCCGCGGCGAAGAGGTCATGGAAGCCCTCTCCGCCCGCGTCGACCTCGATCGCGTCTCCGAACTGATCCGCATGTACTGCAAGGCCCTGACCGGCGTCGACGTCGGCATCAAATCCTCCGAAGAGCTCGCCTCCAAGGGCGTCGGCTGGGTCGATGAGAGCAGCCCCACCACCGAGGGCACCACCATCTACCTGCCCGACATGGTCGAGCGCTACGCCGACAAGGACGACAACTTCAGCGTCTACAAGGTCTTCGCCACCCACCAGGCCGGCCGCCTCGAATTCGGCTCCTTCGAGTATCACCAGGACCGCGCCCCGCGCGTCTTCGAGCCGCCCGCCAACGGCCAAACCGCCGAGAACGGCGCCGCCGGCGTTGCCGCCGCTCCGCCCGCCGACGCGCCCGACGCCATGCCCGAGGCCGCCGAAATCCACACCGACATGGAGCGCTTCTTCGACCGCTTCGAGGACCGCCGCCTCGCGCACGACCTCTTCACCATCATCGAAGACACCCGCATCGACACCATCGTCAAGCGCGAGTACGCCGGCGTCCGCCGCGCCCTCAACCGCCTCCAGCAGGCCGCCGCCGAGCAGCGCCGCCCCGTCGAAAACATGCCCGCCCGCCAGGCCATGGTCGAAAACCTGCTCCGCGCCAGCCTCGACGACGCCGGCAACATCCGCTGGCCCGGCGAACTCGCCGACCAACTCCGCGCACCCCTCCGCATCCTCAACCGCATCCGCCAGGAGGGCGCCACCGTCGAGGACTCCGCCGCCGCCACCCAACTGCTCTACGACTGGGTCGCCCAGGTACCCAACGTCGAGCTCGACACCGACGACTGGAGCGACTTCGAAGACCACGCCGCCGCCGGCGACCAGGAAGAAGGCGACGCCGACCTGATGCCCGGCAGCGGCTCCAGCGGCCTCGAAGAATCCTTCATGCCCTTCATGCCCGGCTCCGAGGAACGCCCCTACGACAGCCCCGAACCCGTCGACTTCCGCGGCGACTTCAAGCCCGAACTCGTCCAACTCCTGATGAAGCTCAAGGGCGAAACCGGCAGCGGCGACGCACCGCCGATCCCGCTCTCCAAAGAACAACTCCAGGAACTGCTCGAAAAGAGCGTCGAAATCTCCATCAACGAACTGATGGACATGGACCTCGCCGAATCATCCGGCATGTTCCTCGACAACCTGCTCAAAGAGGTCAACAGCGTCCAGGGCGACCGCCCCGAAGGCCAACAGGCCATGGGCGACGACAGCACCGGCCTCGACGACGAAGGCGAACTGCCTGTCGAAGCGCAGTCCTTCTACTACGACGAGTGGGACTTCCGCGCCGCCGACTACAAGCCCCGCTGGTGCCGCGTCCAGGAGCAGCGCGGCGAAGTCGGCGACATCGGCTACTACACCGAGACTCTCCACGACCACGCCCAGCTGGTGCAGGAGACCCGCAAGCAGTTCGAAATGCTGCGCCCCGAGCTCTTCCGCAAAATGAAGCGCCTGACCGACGGCGAGGACTACGACCTCGACGCCGTGATCGAGTGGTACACCGAAAAAATCGCCGGCGCGACCACCGAGACCAAGCTCTTCTACCGCCGCAACAAGGTCGAGCGCGATGTCGCCGTCGCCTTCCTGCTTGACGTCTCCGCCAGCACCGACGAGGAGATCCAGAAGCACCAGGACCGCCGCCAGGACGACCAGTTCGACGACGACCCCCGCAAGTACCTCTCCTGGTGGGCGCAGCGCCGCGCCGAAGCCGCCCGCCACCCCGGCAAGCGCATCATCGACCTCGAAAAAGAAGCCGTCGTCCTCCTGATCGAGGCCCTCGAAGCCATCGGCGACAAATACGGCGTCTACGGCTTCAGCGGCTACGGGCGCGACAACGTCGAATTCTTCGTCTACAAGGACATGGACGAACCCTTCGGCGACCGCACCAAGGAGCGCATCGACAAAATCGCCCCCGTCCGCTCCACCCGCATGGGCCCCGCCATCCGCCACTGCATCTGGAAGCTCCAGAACACCGACGCCAAGGTCAAAATCCTGATGCTGCTCTCCGACGGGCGCCCCCAGGACCACGGCTACGGGCGCGACCGCACCGAAAAGGAATACGCCATCCACGACACCAAAATGGCCCTCACCGAGGCCCGCCGCGAGGGCATGGTGCCCTTCGCCCTCACCGTCGACCGCGCCGGCCACGACTACCTCAAGCAGATGTGCCAGGACATGGCCTACGAGGTCGTCGCCGACATCGAATCCCTCCCCCGCCGTCTCCCCGCCCTCTACCGCCGCCTGACCGGCTAACCCGATGCAGCGCAATGCGAGCGACGGCGCGGGCGGCGCAATCCCTCTGCTCGCAGGCGGCTTGGCTGTAGCTGCCGTCGCCGCGGCCCTCGTCGCCGTCCTGCTCGGCCACGCCTCAACCGATCTCTACCTCGGCGCAACGATCGCCGCCGCCGCCGCAACCGCCCTCTTCGTCCTCCACCTGATCCGCAGCCGCGCCGACCTCTCGGCCTGGGCCGCCGTGGCCCCGCTCGGCGTCGTGCTCGGCCTGCTCGGAGTCGCCGCTAGCGGCGCATCCTGCGGCGTCGCCTGCATCGCCGTCGGAGCCCCCATCGCCGGCCTCGCCCTCTCCCCGCCCACTCTCAACCTCCGCCGCCTGCGCCGCTCGGTGCCCCGCTAATGCTGTCGCGATCCGAAGTTCATGCCCTACGAGAGCGTTTCGAAGCGCATGAGCAGTGGAATCGGAAGCAGGCAAGAGACCAGGCGCTTCGACGCAATCTCGCCGACCTCAAGGCCACGTTCCGTTGGTTTGAGCTGCGTATGGCGCTCTTGCTCATGGCCGGCTTCGGCGCCGTAGCCGGCGTCATCATCGAGCGGACCTAGCCCACGCCTCGCAAAGCGCACCGCAACACCCAATCCACCCCCAGCACGCACCGCCTAATTCGTCAGTCGCAGCTCGCGGTTGAGCTCCAGCCGCAGATACCACCGCCAGGTCGCCAGCACCCCCGCCAGCAGCACCGCAACCAGCGCCCCGAACGCGATCCCCAGAATCTGCCAGTCGGTCTCCACCACGAACGGCGGAAGCACCTGCCGGCCTGTCTCGTCGAACTCCAGGTAGGCCAGCAGCAGCAGCGAAATCCGGTTGCCCAGCAGCACGCCCAGTGCCAGCCCCGTGCCCACGATCAGCACGTACTCCAACAGCACCTGAATCAGAATCGAGAGCCTCCCCACCCCCACCGTGCGCAGCAGCGCCATTTCCAGCCGACGCTGGCGCGCCGCCACCGCCATCGAGACCAGAAACGCCAGCGCCAGCAGCACGCTGATCGCGATGAACGCCACCAGCAAAATCCCGCTCCCGCCCGCCGTCGTCAACGGATCGCGCCCCTGCTCCGCCAGCCGGTCCTGCATATCGCTCCAGTCGCGCAGCGAGTAGCGCGACCGCCGCAACTCCGCCAGCGTCGCCGCCAACTGCTCCGGGTCGTCCGTCAGATCCAGCCACACCTCCGTCGGCTCGATCGACGGCCGCAGCCCGGTCACCGCGCCCAGATGAAACAGCGCGTCGTAATCGGCCACGATGAACGACTTCTCGTCGGGGCGCAGCGTGGGGAACAACTCCACGATCGCCGCCACCCGGCCGGACACGTTCATCGTGTCCATCCGCACCGTGAAGCGATCGCCGACCTCCAGCAGTTGCCGCTCCGCAAAGTCCTCACTCACGATCATCGGCACCGTGCAGCGCCTGCTGGTGCAGAACGACGGATCCGCATAGTGCGCTCCGCGCAGCCCCGGGCTCTGCCCAACGCCCGGTGTGAACTCCATCACCTGCGCGCCGCTCACCGCATCCTCCGCCTCGCTGAACACCAGCTCGTCGTCGGCCTCGCGCCGCTGCCGGTAGCGCACCCAGCTCGCCTCTTCGAAATCCTCCACGAGCAGTTCGCGGCCGTCCGACTGAATCGCGGTCACCGCGTCGAACCGCACTGTCGCCGGCTCCGACACGAACACGCCGAACGGCTCGCTCATCACGATCGCGTGCAGTGTGTAGGGCGCGACCGCCCCCGAACCAACGACCTCGCGCTGGAAATCAACCTCGATCGGCGTCCAGTCCAGGGCCGGATCCGGCGCCTCGATCTGCCCCGCCGTGAAATAGCGCCCGTCGCCGTCGCGCACCCGCAGCCAGAAGGTCTGATCGCTCTCGCCCTCGGTCAGATCCACCCAGATGCGCAGCGTCTCGGTGCTCTCGGGGATGCCCACCCCGCGGCCTGTCGGCGGCACATCGATCGCCCGGATCAGATCGTCGAACGCCAGCTGCGAGAGATCGTCGCGGAACCACAGCATCTCCTGCGCGTCGCGCGGCTCGATCGCCAGCAGATCCACTGCCGATGCCGTCCCGATGCTGCGCCCGGCCGCCACGCCCGAGCGGTGCGTCGCGCTGAGCCGCTCCACACCGTCAATGTCCGCCAGGCGGCGCTCCACCCCCGCCGGCGAGGAGTAGGCCGCATCGGCCAGCCGCACACGATGCTCCACTCCCGCGTCGTACTGAATTCGCTCGGTCAGCGAGCGATCGACCGTATCCGCGTAGGACGCCGCAAACGTGCCCAGCGCCGCCCCGAGCATCAGCAGAATCGTCAGCCGCGCCGCCGGACCCACCGTCCGCGACACGTAGCGCAGCGTCGCCGCAATCGAGAGCGGGAAGCGGTCGTAGGTCACCCACGCCACCACGCGGTAGACCCACGGGAGAATCCGCAGAATCACCAGCGTCGCCGCCAGCGCGAACAGGATCGGCGTGCTCAGCAGCAGCGGATCCGCCGACAGCCCGCCCACGCTGTTCCGCTCGAACACCGTGCCGCGCAGATCCGCCTCGAAAATCAGCCCCACTGCCACCAGCACCAGCGCCACATCGAGGTAGTAGCGTTGCAGCGCGTTTTGCCCGCCGGGTCGCGTCAGCCCGCGCAGCCGCTCCGAGAGCACCCGCGTGCGGCTCGCGACGAACAGCGGCACCAGCATGAAGATCACCGCCACGATCGCCCCGGCCGCCGCCAGCAGGAACGCATCGTCGGTCAGCGTCACGTTGATCGCCTGTCCGCCGGTCAGCGTCTCGAACGTGCCCGTGTAGCCCAGCAGGCTGATCACGCCCGCCGCAATCAGCGGACCGATGATCGCCGACACGATCGCCAGCACCAGCCCCTCGATCGCCGTCAGCCCCAGCACCTGCAGCAGCGACGCGCCGCGGCTGCGCATCGAGAACAATTCCTCTCGCCGCTGCGCCACCAGCACCCCCGACACCACCACGATGTAGAACAGCGCGATTCCCACGATCTGGGCCAGCAGCAGCAGAATCGGCGCCCGCGCGAACGACAGATCGCGCGTGAACTGGTCCAGCCGCGGCTCGATCGGACTCAGCAGCGATCCGCCCATGCTGCGCAAATCCGCGCGCAGCAGATCGAACATCGCCTGTGTATCTTCCAGCACCGCGACATTCAGTTGATCCGTGTCCAACTCGCTGATCCAGGTCACGTTCACCGGGTACTGGCCGACCAACTCCGCCAGATACTGGTCGAACGTCGTCGTGGAGACGATCAGCGGCAGCACCTGTGCGCGCGGCGCGCCGACGAACATCGGCCCCACGATGCTGCGCGGCAGCCGCGACCAGAACGCGCTCCCCCGGTCGTCGGGCTGCACCAGCGCCGTCACCACAATCGGAATTACCCGCTCCACGCGCAGCGTGGGCTGGCAGGGCGGGCGCGGCGGCGGCGGCGGTCCGCCCGGCGGCGGATCCGGCTCCCGGTCGCACTCGTCGAACCCGTCCCGAATATTGAACCGGTGCCCCGGTTCGATCCCGTACTGCCGCGCAACGAACGCCGGCATCGCCGCCTGCAACGGCTCCGTCAGCTGCACGCCGCCCAGCGCCTCGCTGTGCTCCACCTGCGGCGGAAACGGCAGCCGCCCCGCCGTCACCTCAACCTGATCCAGCGCCCCGTCGAGCGCCGCGAAAATCGCCGCAGGCGGCTCCTGCGTCCCCGCCCGCGGCGCCTGATCGACTCCCAGAGGATTGGTCGAGATAAACCGCCGCTGCCCCGTCTCCAGCTCTCCGAAGCGCTCCGCGATGCTCTGCTCCACATACTCCCGCGCCGCAACGTTCGCGCCGCCGCTGAGCGGCGCGCCATTGAGCGTCGCAAACGACTGCCGCCGATCCTCGATCTGGTTCCGCAGCGTCACCGTCAGCGACAGATCCGAAACCGCCCGCGTGTAGATCGAGGTCGCCGCCATCAGAATCGCGGCCACCAGAATCCCCGCCGCGATCACCAGCTGGAAGCGCCAACTGTCGCGCATCCGGCGGAACACGAACGCCAGCACCACCGCGAGAGTTTCCACGTGTCAGCGCTCCGGTGCTCGCGTCGTTCCACAGATCGTATTCGGACCGGGCTTGTAGTCTACGGACAGCCCGCCCGACGATCATCGCCGCGACCGCCGCCGGCCGCGCCGCGCCGCTGAAACTCCGCCCATGCTGAGCGCCATCCTCGCCGCCTGGCCCACCGCGCTGCGCATCGCCGTCCGCCGCCTCAACGGCAACCGCAGGCTGATGGCCGCCGTCGCCGTCGGCGTGATCCTCGCCGTCGCGCTCATGGCCAGCACCGTCATCTACCGCGGCGCCCTCCGCCAACTCGGCCTGCAAACCGACCTCAACCGCGTGCCCGACGCCGAAATCGACGTCCGCGTCCTCAACTCCGCGCACGGCCTCGCCCGCGGCCTCTCCGACGAGTCATTCGACACCATCGACCGCCGCCTGCGCATCGCCCGCGATTACATCTCCGGCACCGTCGAATCCCTCACCTCCGCCACCTTCTTCATGACCGAGCTCGGCGAAGTCCCCCCCGAGCAGGACCCCCGCGATCGCAGCCGCATCCTCTACTTCGAGGGCATCCAGGATAAAATCGAGCTGCTCGAAGGCCGCTGGCCCGACGCCGGCGGCCCCGCTACGCCCGACGCGCCCCCCACCATCGAAGTCGCCATCGGGCAGCGCGCCGCCGAAGCCGGCGGCTTCCAACTCGGTACCCGCCGCGCCATCCACCCCTCCTGGCAGGACGACACCGCCCCCATCACCATCGAAGTCGTCGGCATCGTCACCCCCATCGACTACACCGAGCGCTACTGGGGCGTCCGACGCGATCACTTCCAGGTGCCGACCGAAACGACCGACGCCTTCGCCTTCTTCGCGCCGCGCGAAACGCTGGTCGACACCATGGCCGGCTACCTGCCCACGCTCCGCGCGCGGCTCGAAGTCCTCGCCCTCGTCGACCGCCCCGCCTTCACCTCCGACCTCGCCGCCGAAGCCGCCCTCCGCTTCCGCGGCGCGTTCGAGGCCATCGCCAAGGAAATCGAGCGCACGCGCGTCGAAACCGAAATCGTCAAAACCCTCGACGCCTACGAAACCAAAGAATTCTTCTCCTCCATCCCCCTGCTCGTCCTCACCCTCCAGATTGTCGGCATCGTTCTCTTCTACCTCGTGCTCGTCTCCACCATGGTCGTTGAGCGCCAGCAGTCCGAAGTCGCCCTGCTCAAGAGCCGCGGCGCCGGCCTCTGGCACATCATGGCCATCTCCGCCATTGAGGGGGTCCTGCTCGTCGCGCTCGGACTCGGACTCGGCCCGCTCGTGGCGCAAGAAGCCATCGCGCTGCTCGGCTTCGCCCCCGCCTTCGACGGACTCACCGGCGGCGCGCGCCTCACCGTCGAACTCACCGGAGAGACCTACATCTGGGCCGCCATCGGCGCCGCGCTCTCCTTCATCGCCCTGCTCTGGCCCGCCTGGCGCTCCAACCGCGCCACCGTCGTCCACTACGTCCGCGCCACCTCCCGCCCGCAGGACAAACCAGCCTTCCAGCGCTACTACCTCGACCTCGTCGTCGTCGGCATCGGCGCGCTGCTCTTCTTCCAACTCCAGGACTCCGGCTCCCTCGTCACCGAAGACCTCTTTGGCGGCCTCGACCAGGACCCCCTCCTGCTGATCGCCCCGGCCGTCTTCGTCGTCACCGTCGCCGTCCTCTTCCTCCGCCTCTTTCCCGTCCTTCTCTCCGGCTTCGCCTGGATTGCCCGCCAAATCGGCGGCGCATCCATGCAGATGGTGCTCTGGCACCTGACCCGCGCCCCCGTCCAACCCGGACGCCTCGCGCTGCTTCTGATCATGGCCACCAGCCTGGGCATGTTCGGCGGCACCTTCGGCGCAACCCTCGATCGCTCCTTCGACGACCGCGCCGCCTACGAATCCGGTGCCGCCCTCCGCCTCGCCGACATCCGCTCCGGCGGTGCATCGGCCCAGATGCTCGAAGCAGACCTTGCCGACGCCCCCGGCGTCGCCGCCCTGTCTCCCGTCGTCCGCGCCAACGGCAGCTACACCCGCGGCGTGCTCGACGTCACCGACGCCACCGTGCTCGCCGTCGAACCAGAATCTTTCGCCGACGTGCTCTGGTACCGCGACGATTTCGCCGTCGACGGCATCGACAACCTGCTCGCCCAGCTCGACGCACCCGCAGTCGACATTCCCGACATCACCATCCCCGCCGAGGCGCACTACATCGGCCTCTGGCTCTGGCTGCCCGAGGCGCGCGGCGCGCTCTCGCCCAGCGTCCGCGTCAAAAACGCCCAGGGGCGCTACCGCGACCTACGGCTCGATGGCCTCCCGCGCGGGCGCGGTTTCGGCGGCGGCCCGATCACGGAAGGCTGGCGCTTCCTCGTCGGCGACCTGCGCGAAGCCCAGAGCGTCAGAACCGGCCCCGAAATCGGACCCTGGCAGGTGCTCGCCGTCGGCATCCGCGCCTCCGGCTTCAGCTCCTTCTCCGGCCGCGTCATCTACGACGATCTGCAATACAGCGCATCGGCCGATCTGCCCGAAGACTGGAACGAAAACGGCTTCCGCGACGGCGTCGTGATCGAGGGCTTCGAAACCCAGGGCCGCTGGACCGTCTTCTCCGATATCCTGCGCGGCGAAGCTCTGCCCGACGATGCCCGCCTCAGCAGCGACACCGTCTACGGCGGCCAAACCGCTATGCGCTACAGCTGGGCGCAGCAAATCCAGGGCCGCAGCGGCATCCCGCGCGGCATCCGCCTCGTCGGCCCCGAAGACCCGCTCCCTGTCGTCGTCAGCAACGCCTTCCTCGAAGAAGCCGCCCTCGAAGTCGGCTCGCGGGTCACCATCGGCGTCGCCAACATCTTCGTCCCCGTCATCATCCGCGGCTCCTTCGACCTCTTCCCCACCTGGGATCCCCAGGGCGGGCGTTCCCTGATCCTCGCCGACCGCACCTATCTCGATTACCGCGTCAATCGCAACCCCACCAGCGGCGGCTCCCTCGCGCCCAGCGAGGTCTGGATCCGCCCCACCGACGACGACGGCCTCCAGCAACTGCGCAGCCACCTCGAACTCTCCCCGCCCTGGCTCCACACCCCCTGGGATGTCGCAGCCATCCGCGACCTGCAGGATGAAGACCCGCTCGTGGCCGCCGGCTGGGAGGGCCTCCTCTTCATCACCTTCATCGCCATCGTTCTGCTCAGCGCGCTCGGCTTCCTCGTCGCCTCCGTGCTCGTCGCCCAGCAGCAGCAGGGCGAATTCGCCGTGCTCCGCACCATGGGCTTCTCCACCCGTCAGGTGCTGATCGTGGTCGGCCTCGAAAAACTGCTGATCATCTTCGTCTCGATGGCGATCGGCACCCTGCTCGGGCTCCAGCTCGGCGTGATGATGCTCGAATTCGTCGGCTTCGTCGAAACCGGCGAAGCGCTGCTCCCGCCCTTCGTCACCGTCACCGACTGGGCCACCATCGGCGGGGCCTACGGGGTGCTGGGGCTCGTCTTCCTCGGCGCGATCGCCGTGATCGTGGCGCTCTACATGCGGATGGCGATCGGCCAGATCCTGCGGATCGGCACCGAGTAGCCGGCCTCAGTCTCCGCCGATCGCCGGATGCTCCGCCTTGCCCTGCGGTCCCTCGTGTTGCGGTGCCCAGCGCGCCGCGATGTTCGCCACAATTGCGCTCGTCGCCGCGATCACCGCCGCTGCTTCTTCAACAATGCCGCCCTCACGGAAGACCGATCGCAGCCTCGCAGCCGCCCCTGCCCAGAAGAGCAGCAGAATGAAGAACAGGATGCCCGGCACCGTCAAGAGAATGCGCACGCTGACGAAATCCGACACCAGCCCGTTCGTCAAGATCATCACTGACATGATGCCCCCCGCGAACATCGCGTAGAGGCTCATTACGCGCCCTCGCACCTCATCAGGAAGTACGGTCTGGATCATGACGCTGGTCAGCGCCATAAACATCGCCTGGCTGGAGCCAGCGAGCGCTGCACCCACCACTGCGACAGGCAACGTTCCGGCCAGTCCGATGATTGGCAACGTGATTCCCGAGACAAGGCCAGCGAAGAGTATGATCCGTCCGCGGATCGGGCCGCCCGGTACCATTGACAGCCCCACGGTCGCAACAAGCGCGCCGCCCCCCACGCCCATCGTGAGGATCCCGTACTCGGTTGCGTCGCCGCCCAAAGGGCCCTTGGCGAACACCACCAGCAGAGCGTCAAACGACATCGCCAGCATGCAGTGCAGCGCCGTCAGGCCAATCAGCATCCGCACGCCGGGCGCCTCACCGAGGTAGCGCAGCCCCTCGCGGATGTTTGAAGCTGTGCTGCTCAAGATGCCGACATCGTTGCGCGCTTGGATGCCGCCGGTCGACCGGACCTTGATCCGCGTCATCTGCCAGACCGACAGCCCCAGCAGAAGGCTCGCCCCAAGGAAAACCCAACCAGGACCGAACTCGCTCAGCACCGGCCCCGCAACCGGCCCGATCACGCGCGAGCCGAACTGCATCATTGAGGCCAGTGTGATCGCACTCAGCAGCGCTGCTGCCTTCACCGTGTTCGGCAGCAGTGCTGCCTGCGCCGGCATCTCCGCTGAACGGATGACCCCCGATCCGAAAGTGATCAGAATCAGGCTCCACAGCTGAATCGAATCCGTGAACGCCAGCAGCGCCAGAACCAGGGCCAAGACCATCGCGCCACTACGCGAGATCATCACTACGCGAGCGCGGTCGAATCGATCAGCCAACGCCCCGCCGATTGGCGCAAGCACCCACGGACCGATCGCCGCGAAATAGACAACGCCAACTGCCCAGCCACTGTCGGTGATGTCGCCAGCCAGCCAAGCACGGGCGATGATCATCCCCCACAGCGAAATCGCCGACAATCCTGCTGCGTAGAACAGCTTGCGGTACTCCCCCGACTCCATCGCCGGGAAGAAGCGGCGCAGTCCGCCAAGATGGGAGTTAACTGGCGCTGTTTCTGGCATCCGCGTCTTCTTGGTGGCAGTGCATCACGAGCGGGGCCCTAGGCGAGCCACTCTGTGATGCTAGCCGTTTACCGGCGGGGCACACAACGCATCGGGGTACCAGCCAAGAACGACTGGGCTAATGCCATAACTCGAGGCCCAAAGGGCCTTGACAGCTCGAGAGCTTGCCCTCTAGAATGGCTCTGCCACATGAAAGGGGCCTCTTATGTCAAGGGGCCTCTTATGTCCATCCGTCTCGCAACAGTCCGAACCGTCTCTGCGCTTGCGCTAGCCACAGCGGTGGCGCTCGTCGCCTTGCTCCAAGCCACAAATGGCTTCGAGTTCGGCAAAGCCATCGCCGCTGACCCCGGCGACTGCATCAGCCAAACGCCTCAGGGCTGCTACGGCGACCCGCAAATTGAAGAGGAGAGGACGAGCGAGAACACGAACATCGTGTCAGATCCCACGCAGGGCAGCATAGCTGACGCACTCAGCTTTGGTGCATCTCTCGTAGTGGAGGACCGACCAACGATGACCGCCAGTCAGGTAACGTTCCACAACGCCAGAGTGAGTCGCAAGTGGCGCACGTTTTCGCGGATCAACCGCGTGATCAGGCCCGTCAATTGCCGCACCGTGACCACAAACCTCCGTGCAACCCGACCTCACCCGAACTTCATCCGTGACCAAGCCGGCCACATGATCACTGTGACTGTCGGAAGACTGACGCGAACCGTGTGTGATTAGGAGGCAAGCAGCTGGCCACCAGCGAGGCCGCACTGACACGGCCTCAACGAATGCCGACAGCCCCGCCGCGTAGAACAGCTTGCGGTATTCCCCGACTCCATCGCGGGGAAGAGGCGGCGCAGCGTGCGGGTTTGCGTGGCCATGCAGCGCAGCCTACGACCTGCGCAATTCCCTTGCCGAGCATTTCACCGCCCGCGTGCTCGCACCCGCTCAATCCCTGGCGCGATACCCTGCCCACGCAGCACACGAAGCTTCGAGGAGGAACGCATGCCCGGTACCGAGAACGCAGCACCCCACCTACGCGAACGCAGCTCCGTGCTGGTCGACGGTCCGAATCGCGCCGCTGCGCGCTCCCAGCTGCACTCCGTGGGCTTCATGCCCGACGACCTGCGCCGCCCGCTGGTGATGGTGGCTCACTCGTGGATCGGCACCATGCCGTGCAACTACTCGCACCGCCAGCTGGCGCAGGAGGTCATGCAGGGCGTCCGCGAAGCCGGCGGCACCCCCATGGAGGTCAACACCGTCTCCATCTCCGACGGCATCACCATGGGCACCGAGGGCATGAAGGCCTCTCTCGTCTCGCGCGAACTGATCACCGACTCCATCGAAATGTGCGGCGTCGGCTACGCCTTCGACGCCGCCGTCGTGATCTGCGGCTGCGACAAAACCATCCCTGCGGCCGCCATGGCCATCGCCCGCCTCAACATCCCCGCCGTGGCTCTCTACAGCGGCTCCATCGCCCCCGGACGCCACCACGACGGACGCGACCTCACCATCCAGGATGTCTTCGAAGCTGTCGGCCAGCACGCCGCCGGCACGATCGACGACGACGAACTCGCCGCCATCGAAATCAATGCCTGCCCCGGCGCCGGCGCATGCGGCGCCCAGTACACCGCCAACACCATGGCCACCGTGCTCGAATTCCTCGGCCTCTCGCCGATGGGCAGCGCTACCGTCGGCGCGACCGACCCCCGCAAGGGCAACGTCGGCCGCGCTGCCGGCCGGCTCGTGATGGACGTGCTCGAGCGCGGCGTCCGCCCCCGCGACCTGCTCACCAAAGCCGCCTTCGAAAACGGCATCGCCTGCGCCGCCTCCACCGGCGGCTCTACCAACGTCGTCCTGCACCTCCTCGCCCTCGCCCGCGAAGCCGGCATCGAACTCAGCATCGACGACTTCGACCGCGTCTCCGAAGCCACTCCGCTGATCGGCGACCTCCGCCCCGGCGGACGCTACGTCGCGCTCGACATGGACCGCGCCGGCGGCACTCCGCTGCTCGCCCGCCGCCTGCTCGAACACGGCAAACTCCACGGCGGCGAAATGACCGTCACCGGCAACACCATCGCCGAAGAGTGCGCCGCCGCCGCCGAAACCCCCGGCCAGGACGTGATCCTCCCCGTCGATCAGGCCCTCAAAGGAACCGGCGGCCTGGTCATCCTCAAAGGCTCGCTCGCGCCCGACGGCTGCGTCGTCAAAGTCGCCGGCTACGAGCGCCAGCTGCAAACCGGCCCCGCCCGCGTCTTTGAGCGCGAGGAAGACGCCATGGCCGCCGTCACCGCCGGCCGAATCGTCGCCGGCGACATCGTCGTGATCCGCTACGAAGGCCCCAAGGGCGGCCCCGGCATGCGCGAAATGCTCGGCGTCACCGCCGCCCTGGTCGGCGCCGGCCTCGGCGAGAGCGTCGCCCTACTCACCGACGGGCGCTTCTCCGGCGCCACCCGCGGCCTGATGGCCGGCCACGTCGCCCCCGAAGCCTTCGTCGGCGGCCCCATCGCCCTCGTCCGCGAGGGCGACCAGATCACCCTCGACATCCAAAACCGCCGCCTCGACCTCAACGTCGAAGCAGCCGAACTCGAGCGCCGCCGCGCCCAGTGGAGCCCGCCCGCCCCCAACTACAACAGCGGCGTCTTCGCCAAATACGCCGCCCTCGTCAGCGGCGCAGAACGCGGCGCCGTCACCAGCTGAGCGCGATACACTGGGCCGCGAGGAGCCCCGCCATGATGGACAGCGTCACCCTCGAAAACTTCCGCTGCTTCCGCGAGCGCCAAACCGTCCCGCTGGCTCCGCTCACCCTGCTGGTCGGCGAGAACAGCACCGGCAAAACCTCGTTCCTGGCGATGCTCCGCATCCTCTCCGAACTCCGCGACGGGTCAACCTCGGCCGACTTCAAAGAGCCGCCCTACGATCTGGGCAGCTACGACGAGATCGCGCACAATCGCGGCGGCCGTGGTGGCCGCGCCGACGAGTTCACGATCGGATTCGAGCGCAAGACCAAGCCTCGTCGCCGCAAAGACAGGCCCGACCAGTTCCATGGGCTCTATACGTTCCGCAAGAACGGCTCCGCCCCGGAACTGTTTCGCCGAATCCTGTGCGTTGGTGATGTAATGGTTGACGAAGAATGCGACCCGGACTGCTCATACCACGCGCGCCTGCGCACAACAGCGGGTGCGTGGACGCTGAATGCGTCAAGCAGTCAGTACGGCCGGCTGTCGCTGGGACAGTATCGGCGGTTTCTGGACCAGCCGCGCCGCCATCCCAGGTTCGCGAACGACCCAGCGGTTCCACCCGAAGTGAAAGCAGCCAGTGGATCGCCGGAGTGGAGCGACGAATACACCGACGCATTCCTACGACTCCCCTACGGCACAGCTTACTTCTTCCGTGAGGGACCGTCAGCGTTCGCGGGTGCTCCAGTCCGCTCAAGGCCGCATCGAACTTACGATCCCGCCCGTCCGGATCCAGATCCTGAGGGCGACTACATCCCCATGTACCTCTCAAGTCTCTCGTTCCAGCACGAGCAGCGCTGGTTACAGCTGAAGGACCGCCTCGCAGAATTCGGTCAGGCTGCAGGGCTGTTTGACGATCTGTCGATTCGGCAGCTCGGTCGAGGCGGGAGTGATCCCTTCCAGATACAAGTACGCAAAGGCGACAGCCGTCGTAAGGGTCAGTGGCGCAACTTCGCTGATGTCGGCTACGGCGTTAGCCAGATCCTCCCGGTAGTCACGGAACTGCTGCGCTCAGACATACCTGAACAGATCCTGCTCCAGCAGCCGGAAGTTCACCTGCACCCCAGCGCCCAGGCGGCGCTGGGCACGCTCCTCTGCCAGGTCGCCGCAACCGGGCGGCAGCTGATCGTCGAAACGCACAGCGATCACCTGATGGACCGCGTCCGCATGGATGTCCGCGACGGCACCACCGACCTCAAGCCCGAAGACGTCTCCCTGCTCTACTTCGAGCGCACCGGCCTCGACGTCTGCATCCACCCCATCCGCTTCGACAAGCTCGGCAACGTCCTCGACGCCCCGCCGGGCTATCGGCAGTTCTTCCTCAAAGAAGTCAACCGGTCGCTGGGTCTCTGACGAATGTGCGCCATCGTCGACGCGGATAGCTCGGGCGAGGTCGCCGCTGCGAACCCGTCTGACGGCGCTCGGGCGTTCAAAGAGTGGATTGCAGATGGCCAGTGCTGCCTGGTCATTGGCGGCAGCCGCTTGCGAGAAGAGCTCGGACGAGGTTTCACGGAACCGGAACGAGCAAAGCAGACGACTGTCACCGAATGGATATCGGGAGTTGCTCTCGCAGGAAAACTGACCAGTCACGACGATGGCGAGGTTGACGCTCGTGCAAGCGAGATCGAGCAGTCAGGTTTGTGCGTGTCGAACGACTTCCATATCATCGCCCTCGCCCAGCTCGCCGGTGCTCGAATGCTGTACTCAAGAGACCGCGAACTGCATCAAGACTTCACGAATACAAAGTTGGTAGGCCAGCCGCGCGGCAAAGTCTATCCACGTAGCATGAATCTGTCCGCCAGCAAACAATGGCTCGCCCGCAACCGCCGCTTCTGTAGCTGACCGCTCCTTCACACCTCCGGGCGCAGCCGCCACCAGTCCGTCGACTACTCATACGCATGTGCCATCCGACACACCGTTCCCTCTTCAAATGACACTCTCAACTAGAACCGCGGCGTCTTCGCCAAATACGCCGCTCTCGTCAGCGGCGCAGAACGCGGCGCCGTCACCAGCTGAGCAGCTACTGCCCAGTGTCCATCGTCGTGTACGGGGCTTATCGTCGCAGAGCACGCCAGATGCGCACCAAGAGACTGGATGCCCGGGCTGCCTCCTTTAGCTCCTCATGCAGCCCTCGGAGTTCTCTCAGGTTCTGTTCATGCAACTCTCGGGTTTCGCTGAGGAGTGCAGCGAGCAGACGCTGGAGTTCTTGTTGACCTAGTTCGTTCTGTTCCTGTAGATCACTGCTATGTTGATGCAGGAGCTCGGAACGCAGTTGCTGCAACGCGTTGTAATGTTGGTGTTGGAGCTCGGAACGCAGTTGCTGCAACGCGTTGTAATGTTGGTGTTGGAGCTCGGAACGCAGTTGCTGCAACGCGTTGTAGTGTTGGTGTTGGAGCTCTTCGCGTAAGTTGCGGAGATCGTGTTGGTGGCGCTCGTGTTGTTGCTCCAGTGCGCGGTCGTGCTTATCCCCGAGGGTTTCGAGCTCTTGCCAGTGGCGGGTCCTCAGATCCTGGAGTTCCTGTTCATGGGCGTATTGAAGCGCATGCACTCGCCGCTCGATTTCCGGATCGACAGGCTGGCTGCGATCCGATGCAGAGTCGACCGAGTGGTGGTGTTGGGATGGAGTGCGGCGAAACGCCCAGGGACGTTCGCCTCCGTCTGAGAAAGCCCAGACACCTCGACGCCCGGCTTGAGCGGCAGCTTGGGCCGCTCGTAACGGCGCGTTATCTGGGGCATATTGTTCGTACCAGTACGCCCAACCGCGTTCCACCATGGCGCGATTCGCGGAAACGCCACTGGTCAGCAGATGCAGAATACCCACGAGGCGGCAGTGGTGATCCTGTTCTACAATCTCCACGCGTAGATCGCCGCGCAGCATCTCGCGCAACGCACGCATCGCGTCTTCGCCGCCCGGTTGCGCGCCCTCCGGCGCATCAATGCCCCAGAGCCGCAACTCAACGACTTGACCGTGCGCAGCAGGAAGCGCTTCATCGGTGATTTCGATGTAGACTGAGTCGCCGTCGATGACGGTCCTCGCGCGACAGAGGTAGGAAACTCCCCGCTCGTACGGAAAATCGGGGAAGCGCGGTGAAGCGTGGCGGCTCATCGGACGAGCGTGACGGTTGATTGTTGCTTGCGCATCACACCTCCGGGCGCAACCGCCACCAGTCCGTCGACTGCTCATACGCATGCGCCACCCGACACACCGTCGCCTCCTCAAAGTGCGCCCCCCCGATCATCAACCCGATCGGCAGCCCCTCCCGATCAAACCCGCACGGAATCGAAATCGCCGGGATCCCCGTCACATCGTACGGAGCCGTCAGACGCGCCAACTCCGCCCCGTCGTCTCCCTCCTCGATCGTCGGCGCGGTCCGCGACGTCGTCGGCGAGACCAACACGTCCACCTCCTGCAACACCTCCACCGTCTCGTCGATGAACAGCCGCCGCAGACGCTGATCGTTGATATAGTCCACCGCCGTCACCGCCAGCCCCGCCTCAATCCGCGGCAAAATGTCCCCGTACTCCTCGCGCCGCTCGCGCAGCCACTTCGCGTGGTATGCCGCCGCCTCCGCGATGATCGTCAGCCCCCGCCCGCGATCCGTCTGTAGCGGCAGCTCCACCTCTACGATCTCCGCCCCCAATCGCCGCAGGTGGTCCAGCGCCTCCTCGCAGTGCGACAGCACATCCTCCGCGCAGTTCTGCCACAGGAACGTGCGCGGCACGCCGATCCGCACCCCATCCACGCCCTCCCCCAGCATCGCCGTCGTATCGTCCACCGGACGATCCGCCGAACCCGGATCGCGCGGATCGTAACCCGCAATCGCATCCAGAAACAGCGCCGCATCCTCCACCGTCCGCGCCAGCGGCCCCACGTGATCCAGCGTCCACGACAGCGGCAGCACCCCCGCCCGCGACACCCGGCCGTACGTCCCCATCAACCCCACCACCCCGCACAGCGACGCCGGAATGCGGATACTCCCGCCCGTATCGCTGCCAATCGCCCCCAGCGCCGAGCCCGCCGCCACGGCCGCGCCGCTCCCGCCGCTCGAACCGCCCGGCGAGCGCGCCGTATCCCACGGATTGCAGACCGCTCCGTAATGCGGATTGCGGCTCGTCGTCCCGAACGCGAACTCGTGCAAATTCAGCTTCCCCGGCAGCACCGCCCCCGCTTCCTGCAACTTCGTCCACACCGTCGCATCGGTATCGGGCACGCGATCGCGCAGAAACCCCGATCCGCCCGTCGTCGCGATCCCCGCCGTATCCACCAGGTCCTTCAGCCCAATCGGAATCCCGTGCAGCGGTCCCCGATCCCGCCCGTCGCGCAACTCCTCGTCCAGACGCGCCGCCTGCTCCCGCGCCAAATCCGCCGTCACCGTGATGTATGCACTCAGCAGCGGCTCCGTCTGCTCCAGACGCTCCAGCACCGACTCCGTCAGCGCCGCGCAGCTCAGCGAGCCGCCCCGCAGCGCCGCCCCTGCCTCCGCAATCGTCAGATCGTGCGGATGCCGTTCCAGCTCAGTCATCGTGCCCCCCGCTCTCCGTGTTCTCCCCATGCTCGCTGTGTTCGTCGCGCTCGCCGCGCAGATCGCCCACATCGAAGCGCAGCCCGAACGCCGGCTCCGTTTCCCCCAGATCGGGCAACTCCGACTCCGAGCGCCGCATCTCGCTCCGCAGCGCTGCCGCCACCACCGTCGCCGTCCGCTCCAACTGCGCGTAGCGCGGCGACAGCCCCAGCGCCTCCGCCGCCTGCCGCAGCCCCTCTCGCAGCCTGTCCGCCTCGGCCATCGCCCTGCTCCTCTCCCGCGCGCTCAATTCTGCCCGATTCTAGGGAGTTCCCGCCGCCGCCGCCGAACCCTCCGGCGCGCGGGCTATCCTGCCCGCACACGCCGCAACCCAGCCCACGAAAGGCGACACCATGGCCGACGAAGTCCTCTTTGACGTCAACGAGCGGGTGGCCACCATCACCCTCAACCGCCCCGACAAAATGAACACGATCAACGCTGCGCTCGGCTCGCAGCTGATCGATGCGCTCGTCGAAGTCCGCAACAACGACGAAATCCGCAGCGCCGTCATCACCGGCGCTGGCGACCGCGCCTTCTGCGCCGGCGCCGACCTCACCCAGGGCGACGGCCCCGCCGCCTCCGCCGGACCCGCCGGACACTTCGAGGCCTCCCCGCGCGACCGCTTCGACGAGTTCGACGCCAAAAAGCCCCTGATCGCCGCCATCAACGGGCACGCCCTCGGCGGCGGCTTCGAAATCGCCCTCATCTGCGACCTCCGCATCGGCGCCCAAAACGAGCGCGCGCGCCTCGGCCTGCCCGAAATCACCCTCGGCTTCTTCCCCCTCGCCGGCGGCCCCATGCGCCTCCCCCGCGCTATCCCCCAGGCCTACGCCAACGAAATGCTCTTCCTCGGACGCCGCCTCGACATGCAGACCGCCCTCCAGTGGGGCCTCATCTCCCGCCTCGTCCCGCCCGACGAACTGCTCCCCACCGCCCAGGAAATGGCCGCCCAAATCGCCGGCTACGCCCCCATCGCCGTCCGCGCCCTCAAAGAACTCACCTATGCGCAGACCGACATGACGCTCGACCAGGCCAACCGCTTCGGCGCATCGCTCCGCTGGATCGTCGGCCAAACCGCCGACTCCAAGGAAGGCCCCCGCGCCTTCGCCGAAGGCCGCCAGCCCGAATTCAAAGGCGAGTAGCCGCCATGCCCGCCCCACTCCCGCTCGACGGCCTCTCCGTCCTCGACCTCACCCGCGCGCGCGCCGGACCCACCGCCACCCGCCAACTCGGCGACTGGGGCGCCGACATCCTCAAAATCGAAGCGCCCGCACCGCCCGGCGCGCCCGAAGGCGTCACCGGCGCTCGCGAAAGCAGCGACTTCCTCAACCTCCACCGCAACAAACGCTCCCTCACCCTCAACCTCAAAGAACCCGAAGCGCGTAACATCTTCCTGCGCCTCGCCGAAACCGCCGATGTGATCGTCGAAAACTACCGCCCCGACGTCAAGCGCCGGCTCGGTATCGACTACGAAGACGTCCGCGCTCTTAACCCCCGCATCATCTACGGCAGCATCTCCGGCTTCGGCCAGACCGGCCCCTACGCCGACCGCCCCGGCGTCGACCAAATCGCCCAGGGCCTGGGCGGTATCATGTCCGTTACCGGCCTGCCCGGACAGGGCCCCGTCCGCGTCGGCATCCCCATCGCCGACCTCTGCGCCGGCAACTTCCTCGCCCAGGCCATCCTCCTCGCCCTGCTCGAGCGCGAGCGCTCCGGCCTCGGCCAATGGGTACACACTTCGCTGCTCGAAGCACAGATCGCCATGCTCGACCTCCAGGCCACCCGCTGGCTGATCGATAACGAAATACCGCCCCAGGCCGGCAACGACCATCCCACCCTGATGCCCACCGGCGTTTACGAAACCGCCGACGGACACATCAACATCGCCGCTTCCGGCGGCGTCATGTTCGAGCGGCTCTGCAACGCCATCGGTGCGCCCGAATTGCTGCAACACCCCGACTACAACACATCGGAGCAACGCTCCCGCAACCGCGCCGCCCTCAACGACGCCATCGCCGAGCGCACCCGCGCCAACACAAGCGCAGAATGGATCCGCATCCTCAACCGCGCCGGCGTCCCCTGCGGACCGATCTACAACATCGAGCAAACCTTCGCCGACGAACAGGTACAACACCTCGCCATCGACCGGCCCGCGCCGCACCGCGAGCGCGGCGAAATCCGCCTCGTCGGGCAACCCATCCACCTCGAACGCACCCCCCAACCGGAGCGCATCCGCCTGCCCACGCCCCAACTCGGCGAGCATACCGACGACGTGCTCGCCCAACTCGGCTACGACCGCGACGCCGTCGCCGACCTGCGCGCCCGCGGCGTCGTCTGACTACCCCCCTCACACAAGGAGCACGTGATGAAGCAGCTCGAACTCCAAACCGAAAAAATGCTCGCCTGGAGCGACGACGGCATCGGCTGGATGGTCTTCAATAACCCCGAACGCCTCAACGCCATGGGCGTCGAAATGAACGCCGCCATCCCCACAATCCTCCACGCCTTCCGCGACGACCCCGACGTGCGCGTCGTCGTCATGAAAGGCGCCGGCGAGCGCGCCTTCGTCTCCGGCGCCGACATCTCCGAATTCGAAGCCCAGCGCTCCGACCCCGAAACCATCAAAAAGTACGACGAAATCGGCGCCGCCGCCGGACGCGCCTACGGCGAACTCGACAAACCACTGATCGCCATGATCCGCGGCTACTGCATGGGCGGCGGACTGCTCACCGCCCTCCGCGCCGACCTCCGCATCGCCTCCGACGACTCCCAATTCGGCGTCCCCGCCGCCCGCCTCGGACTCGGCTACGGCTACGGCGGCGTCAAAACCCTCACCGACCTCGTCGGCCGCGCCGCCGCCCAGGAAATCCTGATCACCGGCAAACGCTTCCCCGCCGCAGACGCCGCCCGCTGGGGCCTCGTCAACCGCCTCACCACCGTCGACAACCTCGAGCAAACCGTCCTCGACCTCGCCGCCGCCGTCGCCGCCAACGCCCCCCTCACCATCCGCGCCATCCGCTACGCCATCGACCAACTCGCCAAAGACCCCGACCAGCGCAACCTCGCCCAACTCGAAGAGATGATCGCCGCCTGCTTCAACAGCCGCGACTACAAAGAAGGCCGCACCGCCTTCATGCAAAAGCGCCCCCCCCAGTTCCAGGGCCGCTAGCGCGCCTAGCGCATCTGTGCTAGGCTGTCACCAGATCGCCGATCGCATTGGAGACAGCGCATGTCGAACCAGTCAACCCTCTTCGGGCCCAGGTCAACGCAGACGGCATCAGCCTCACGTCGGAAACGGCCGGACGGCGAAGCCACGACGGACTTGGTCGTGTCAGCCCATGTTGCGCCTAATGCAGAGGTGTTCCCGCAGGTCCTCGAACTCCATGTCCCAAAGGGATCTCGCGTCGCCGACGTCACGTTCGGCAAAGGCGTCTTCTGGAAGAACGTCAAGGCGGGTGATTATGACCTGCACCCGTCCGACATCGCCGACGGCACCGACTGTCGCTGCCTCCCCTATCCCGACGCGTCGTTTGACGCCGTAGTGCTGGATCCGCCGTACATGGAGGGCTTCTTCCGCGACAACTCGTCCGAGAAGGCCGGAGCAGGATCACACAACGCATTCCGCCGCCACTACTCCAACGGCGATGAAGCGCCGGGTACGGGCAAACACAAATGGCACGCGGCGGTCCTTGATCTCTACGTCAGCGCTGGACAGGAGGCGCACCGCATTCTTCGAGATCGTGGCACCCTGATCGTAAAGTGCCAGGACGAGGTGAGCGCGAACCGGCAGAATCTCACGCACGTCGAGATCATCAACGAGTACGCGCGACGGGGGTTCTACTGCAAGGACCTGTTCGTCGTCGTGCGGAAGAATCGGCCCGGCATGAGTCGCGTACTCAAGCAGGTCCACGCAAGGAAGAACCACTCCTACTTCCTTGTGTTCGTGAAGATACCCGCCGGCAAGACAGCCGCTCAGATGCGCTCCTGAATGATTTCATTCATCAGCGTGAACGGCTCGTCTCGGAAGGGTGGTTCCGGTGGCCAAGTCACCGTGACCAACGTTGCGAGCAAGTGCTCGCGCTGGTACGTGGTGTATCGGCGATAAGTGCTCCGCGGCAGATCGGAGTTCTTCGCGAAGGCGAAGCGCCATTGACTCTCGAACGCAAAGACATTCACCGCCAGAATGTCGAAGCTGCCAACGACGAGGCACGTAGTCGCCAATTCGCTTCCGTCGGGCAACGTCACTGTCCGACGATCACTCGCGTCAACCTGCGCCTTGCCGGTCCAGGTGCCGGCATCCTGACGAACAGATGCAGTTTGAAGCGACTTCGATTCGAAGGTGAACTCTTGGTCCTTGTAGCGGACGGTTCGATCACCGTGACGTGATCGGTCATGATCGTCGGCTTTCGCAAGGTCCGAGAAGTCCGGCCCTGTGAGCCACAGCTTTTCGAGCTTCATCTCGGCGAGATAGCCGAGGATCATCCCTCGAAGGCTCGGATTCTCATCCACGACGCGCGTCAACTCTTCGGCCGTTACGTCCCAGCGCTGTAGGATTGTCTCCTTGGATGCCACTGTGCCGCTACGATCCATGACCCGCGCTGATTACGCGGAAGTTCTTGGGATGGGTCCGTCCTTGTTGAGAGGCTCCACTTCTTGGCAGCGGACCAAGCTGATCTGCTGCTGCGAGACCGAAAGTGATCTCGTGAAGGTCATCCAGCGAGATTGCGAGGTCGCGCGCAATGTCTGCGTGCCCACGGCCCTCGTCAGAATTCACGGCAAAGACCGTTTGGAGAACCGCGGAGAATTCGGGTAGGCGCGGCTGTGGTTCGGCCTTGTGGAAGCCGCGGGTGTTGATCTGCACGAACAGAGACCGATATCGCGAGTGGGTCAGCATGTCGAGCTGGTGCAGTCGATACGTTAGGGCCGCGACGGATACGCCCCATCGGTGTTTCAGGTCTATGATCTGCGACAGCATCGCGTTGCGTGGGCAGTGGCCGATGATGTCGCCCGGTGGCATGAGGAACGCGGACCCAAAACGTTGCGCATCCCGTTCGTTGGCCTGTGAGCGCTCAATGCCCTGCCAGTGCATCACGAGATGACCGAGCTCGTGCGCAATGTCCAGGCGGCTGTGTTCGGCTGACTTGTGCATGTTAAGCGCAATGTACGGTCGCCGATCGAGCCAGAACGAGTAAGCGTCCACATCCGTCAAGTCCAAGGGCAGTGAGAAGAGACGGATGCCATGCGATT
Organism: Dehalococcoidia bacterium; assembly: GCA_965243125.1. Lineage (GTDB taxonomy): Bacteria > Chloroflexota > Dehalococcoidia > Bin125 > Bin125 > CATQGW01. The sequence continues at coordinate 797,751 of OZ251529.1, forward strand.
CGACCAAGTGTGTGAGGTTGCCCACCGGTCGCTCACCAAGTCCCCAATGCCGACGAAGGGCGGCAGCGGCAAGTTCGGGTTCGAGATCCTCATAGTGAGGTACATCGGGTGCTGGTGTTTTGAAGCGCTCATCGATCCAGTCGGAGAATGCGAGGGCCGTTGCGCCGACGCTTAAGGCGCGGTCGCGTGTCCGTGCTGTCATCCTGCTCAATGCTCGGAAGCTAGTGCTGCCGAGAGCTGGCATCGAGAGATCATCTCGATGGAAGAAGTCGATCGGAAACGCGAGACGCTTACTGAGCCTCGCAATGGTGTCAGCATCGGGTACTTTTGTACCCTGCTCGTACAGCGTGACTGTTCGGGCCGTGATCCCGATCTCTGCTGCCAACGCCTGCTTCGTCATTCCGCGACGCTGCCGGGCGATTGCGAGTCGCTGCGCGTTGAACACGATTACTCCAGCCCCACTATTCGCCGTTCAACGGGCACATTGATCTGGGACGGCTCTTCGTCGTCGGCCTTTGGCCCGACTCGCGTTGACCCGGGCGCAGAAGTGCCATTGATCGTTGGCAGGATGATTCTCTCCTGCCACCACGTGGGATGCCCGTCCAGATCGAGACCGAGAGGCAAAGAGATTTCGCCCCTGACTTCGCCAGTGATTCGGTCCACATGGACGAGCAGAAACCATGTGCGGATTGCTTGCGGTGCGAATTCGGGGCGAACATCAAAGAACGACGCCTGGTTCTGGTGAACGGCGTCGCGTGTTCGCTTGCCCTTGGCCGCGTTTGTCTTCGGGTAAGGAGGGCCGAGAGCGCCAGTCGCTTCGTCCGCATTTGCCACCGTGACGGCAACCAGGCCGGATGGTGCGACCGCCAAGGGCTGGTTGCGAGGTTCGTCGTTGGACCAGCCAAGCGGTTTGAGCAAGAGTCGCATCTCACCGATCGCTTCGCCCCACACTTTGCTGCCTCGGTAAACGCGTGGATGATTCGGCGTCCAATCCGCCTCTGCGGCCTGCACAACCTCCATCACCTGCGCCAGAATTCGCAGCGGGGGTAGGCCAAGTTCGATCAGGCGGGCGCTCGCTTCAGCCATCCCCTGCGTGGTCCGCGGTTGTTCGGGGAGGATGGGCGTGTTGGTGATTGGTTCGTTAGTCACGACTTGCGGACTCTTCCCTCGGCTCGAATCAGGGAATTGCGCCACCAGGCTAGCACCACCTGACGCCCCACGGCAAGGGGCGTCGCGAGCGCACACCCCCTACCATAGCCCCACACAACGAAGGAGGCCCCCATGCCCGTCGAATTCATCGGCATGATCGGCGTCAAGCCGTCCGAAGACAACGCAGCCGTCCACATCATCGGCGGCGGCATCTCCACCGACTACCTCTGCGACTTCACCCGCGCACACGAAGATGCCGGCTTCGACCAGGTGCTCGTCGGCTACACCTCCGCCGCCGCCGACGGACTCCACGTCGCCCAGGCCGCCGCCGCCTGCACCCGGCGCATCAAATTCCTCATCGCACACCGCCCCGGCTTCGTCCAGCCCACCCTCGCCGCCCGCAAATTCGCCACCCTCGACCACTTCACCGGCGGGCGCGTCTCCGTCCACATCATCTCCGGCGGACACGACGTCGAGCAGCGCCGCGACGGCGACTGGGCCGACCACGACGCCCGCTACCGCCGCACCGACGAATACCTCAGCGTGCTGCGCCGCACCCTCAACGACCGCCAACCCTTCGACTTCCGCGGCGAGTTCTACCAGGTCGAGGGCGCCAATGCCGACGTCTGGCCCACCCAGCCCGGCGGCATCCCCATCTACTTCGGCGGCGCGTCCGACATCGCCTTCGAAACCGGCGTCAAACACTGCGATGTCTACATGATGTGGGGCGAACCGCGCGCCTCCATCGCCCACACCATCGCCCGCGTCCGCGAAATGGCCGCCCGCCACGACCGCAGCCCGCGCCTCTCCGTCTCCTTCCGCCCCATCATCGCCGCCACCGAAGACGCCGCCTGGGAGAAGGCCGAGCGCTACCTCGCCAAAGTCTCCAAGCTCTCCAAGCAGCCGCTCGACTTCCGCCCCCAGTCGCGCGGCTCCCAGCGCCTGCTCGAATACGCCGCCCAGGGCGACATCCACGACGAACGCCTCTGGATGCCCATCGCCGCCGCCACCGGCGCCGCCGGCAACACCTCCGCCCTCGTCGGCACGCCCGACCAGGTCGCCGAAGCCCTGCTCGCCTACTACGACCTCGGCGTCACCACCATCCTTATCCGCGGCTTCGAACCCCTGCCCGACGCGCGCGAATACGGGCGCGAACTGATCCCCGCCGTCAAAGCCGAAGTCGCCAAACGCGACGCCGCCGCCGCGCGCCAGCCGGCCGCCGTCCGATGAGCGCCGCCATGAGCCGCGCCGAGGCCATCGCCGCCGCCGAGCGCCGCATCCGCGCCTACGAAGCCATGGGCTGGCACCGCACCGGCTGGAAAGCCGACCACGAAGCGGCCGACTGGCTGATCGACGAGCTGCAAGCCGCCGGCATCAACGCCCGCGACCAGCCCTTCACCGCCCCGCGCTGGCACTGGAGCGGCAATGTCGAACTGCGCATCGGCCCCTGGTCCATCCCCGGCGAGCCGCTCTCCGACGGCGGCCTCACCCCGCCCGACGGCGTCGCCGGGCGCGTCGGCTTCGTCGAGAGCGCCGACCTCGCCGGCTACGACGGCTCGCCCATCGCCCTCTGGCGGCGCGGCCCCGACGACCGCGACCGCATGGCCGCCGGCGTCTACGACGACCTCGCCCGCCTCGAAGCCACCGGCGCGCGCGCCGTCGTCCTGATCATGGGCGACGAACACGGCAATCCCGTCCTGCGTAACGCCGAGCGCCCCTGGGATCCCATCGACCTGCCCGTGCTCCAGGTCGCGCCTGAAAACGCCGAAGTTGGCGTCGACTGGTCCGAAGAAGCCACAGTCGTAATCGCCGGCCGCCGCGAAGAAGTACAGGCCCGCAACGTCGTGGCCGAAATCCCCGGTACGGACCCAAATGCCGCGCCCGTCGCCCTAATCACGCCCAAATCCGGCTGGTTCACCTGCACCGCCGAGCGCGGCGGCGGCCTCGCCGTCTGGCTCGCCGTGGCGGAGCGCATCGCCGCCGGCGAGCGCCCTCGCCGCACCCTCCGACTCGTCGCCAGCAGCGGACACGAACTCCACCACCTCGGCCTCGAAGCGTATCTGCAATCGCTCGGCGAGACCGTATCGGAAGTATCGGCCTGGCTGCACCTCGGCGCATCGATCGGCGCAAAACGCGGAACCCCCGCCGTCGCCGCCTCCGACGACCAGCTCATGACCATCGCCCGCTCCGCCCTCGAAGCCGACAACATCGAGCGCGCCCCCTTCCCCGTCGGAACCAGCGGCTACGGCGAAGCCCGCAACATCGCCGAAATCAACGGCCGCTACATCTCCCTGCTCGGCGGCCACCCCTACTTTCACAGCCCCAACGACACCTACGCCAACGCCGTAGACCCCGATGATCTGGCTCGCCACACCGACGCCGTGGAGCAGATGGCGCGAAAGCTGCTCGCCTGATGCGTCGGCGCGACGGAACGACGCCTCTCCCCTATGCTAGGGGCAACTCAGCGCGAAAGGCTGGCGTGTTGAAATGAAGAACGCCCCGAAGCCCGACAACGTCTCACTACAGAGTCTCGTGACCCACCTCCGCGAGGGCAGGTTCGTGATCCCTGATTTCCAGCGCGAGTTTGAGTGGGAACCCAAGGACATTCTCGAGCTGATGCGCTCGCTCTTCCTCGACTACTACGTCGGCAGCCTCCTCCTCTGGCGAGGTCGCAGCGAAACGTTCGATGCGCTCGCGTGCGAATCGCTCAAAGGCTTCGAAGGAGACGACGTCGGCAGCCGCGAGCACATCGTCCTCGATGGCCAGCAACGCCTCTCTGCGATGTATTACGCCTTCATGGCGCCGCAGATGCCTGCGCCCAACAGGAAGGCTCGATACCTCTACTTCATCCGCATCGATAAGTGGGCGGACGATGAGCCGGACGAGGCGTTCGTCCACGACTGGACACGCCGGGGTACCAACCTGCTCGCCAATCGCGACGAGCAGTTTGCTCAGCGCCTGTTCCCTCTCGCCACAATCGGCGACGACTCGACGCTTTTCCCAATTCCGGAGTGGTTCCAAGGCTACGAGCAGTTCTGGACGGCAGTACGCGATGACGCGACCTTGCCCACCGAACAAGAGGAGGCAGAACGCAGCATCGAGCAAGGGCGCGAGTTCCTTGCTCACCTCAAGGAAATGCTGACCGATTACCAGGTCGCCTACATCGAGCTCGACCAGGATCTGGAGATCGACAAGATCTGCGACACGTTCACCCGGATCAACACCCGAGGTATCCGCCTCGACGTGTTCGACCTGATGAACGCGTTGCTGCGCCCCAAAGACGTTCGCCTCAAGGATATGTGGCGCGAAGTTGCGCCGGACCTGGAGTTCATCAGGTCCGACAACGCGAACGTCTACGTCCTACAGGTCATGTCGCTTCTCGTGCAGGAGTACTGCTCGCCGAAGTACATCTACTACCTCTTGCCCGGCGCCAAACGGCGTTTTCGCGCGGCCGACGGGTCGCTGACCGACCACGTGCTGATTTCCGACGGCGACGACTTCACGCGCCGATGGTCGGAGTCCGTCGAGATCATCAAACGCGCCGTCGCGCGACTCAGCCACCCGCAGGACTTCGGCGCTATCTCCCCCCGCTTCCTACCCTACGTGTCAATCGTGCCCGCGTTTAGCGCTGCGCTGCATGCCGCCGCGGCCGCGCCGCCGGCGGACCGGTTGGCGGCAAATCTCAAGGTCCGCGACTGGTACTGGGCGAGCGTCTTCACGAACCGCTATTCCGGCTCCGTCGAGTCTACGGCGGCGCGCGATGTCCTTGACGTGAAGCAGTGGATCGAGGACGACGATGCCAAACCGGACGTGATCAACGAGTTCTCCCAGTGGCTGGCGACGCTCGACCTGCGAAGCGAGACGCGCATCGGTCGAGCGACCTACAACGGAGTGCTCAATCTCCTCATCCTGAACGGCGCGCGCGACTGGGCTTCCAATGAGCCGCCGAATGCCGACGACGTAGATGACCACCACATCATCCCGAAGTGGTGGGGGCGGGCGAACGGCTTGGGCAGCCGGATCGACTCGATCCTCAATCGGGCGCCGCTGTCGTCGGAGACCAACCGCGACATCATCGGAAGCCGCCATCCGAACGAGTACTTGCCCGAATGGATCGCCAGCCAGGGCGAAAAGACCGTCCGCGCGATCCTACGTACGCATCTGATTTCCGATGCTGCGTTCGACATCCTGTGCCGCGATCCGTTTGACGAGGGCGACTTCGAGGAGTTCCTGACCGAACGGCAGCGCACGATTCAGGATGCGATCGGCGCGCTGTTGATAAGAGGACGCCTCGATCTTTCGCCGGATCTCCGCGATCTCGACAGCCGCATCGAGGCCGTAGAGCTCGAAGTCCGACGCCTCATCGATCGAACGGTCGCCGGGGACGAGACACAGCTGCAGGATCACGTCCGGGCCAAAATCAAAGGGCGGATCGACGGCGCTCTGCGCAAGCAACCGGGTCTTGCGCCCGACGAATTCGAGCGACTCGATCGTCGCCTCGAGTACGCCGACCTGCACGAACTCGAAGCCGTCATCGTGAACAAGACGCTGTGGCGGGAATTCAAGTCAACCTTTGGCGCGCCACAGCAAGTGCAGCAGCGCTTCACACAGCTCGGCGATCTCCGCAACGCAATCCGCCACAGCAGGACCGCCAACGCCGTGACCAAGAAAGACGGCGAAGCCGCAATCCTCTGGTTCGAGCAGGCGCTGGGCATCCGGACGCCCTAAACCACCCCGCCCCGCCGCAGCCGCACCCCGACCTCCCCCAGCACCTCCCACGTATGCTCCCCCAACAGCGGCGGACGACGCCAAATCCGCCACGGCGTCGCCGACAGCTTGTAGGGCGCGCCCGGCAGCCGCACACCCGCCGCCTCCGCCCAGAACTCCCGCGCCCGCAAATGCTCCGACTCCGCCACCTCGCCGATCGTCTGCACCGGCTGAAACGAAATCCGATTCTCGCTGAACTGCTTCCACAACTCCGCCTTCGTCCGCTCCCGCATCCACGGATGCCAGAGCGCGTCCAACTCGTCCGCGTGCTGAAACGCCAGCCAGCGGTTCTGCAGCCGCTCATCGTCGCGCCACTCCGGATCGCCCAGCAGCTCCAGAAAACTCTCCCACTGGCGGTCCACCATCGTGATCACCTCGAAATATCCATCCTTCACCGGCGTCACCTGCCACGGATAAAACGCATTCATCCGCACACCCGCCCGCCCGCGCGACTGCCCCGTAAACACATACGCCGCCACCCCTGCGCCCGCCATTACCGAACCGACGATATCGACGATTGACAGCCAGATATGCTGCCCGCCGCCCTGACCGGACTTGTCCGCCGCGCGCGCCGCCCGCCGACCCAGCAGCGCCGAAATCGCCCCGTGAATCCCGCCCTGATACAGCGGCGCGTCGTACGGCAATCCCAGCGGCGCCTTGTCCGGATCGCCGATTCGGTACGAAATCCCCGACGCCATCGAAGTCGTCAGCGACGACGCCTGCCAGCCCTCCCGCTCCGTCCCAATCCCGAACGTCGTAATCGAAACCGCCACCAGATCCGCGTTGCCGGCCGCCAGCTCTTCCCAGCTCAGCCCCAGCGCCCGCTGCTCCGCAATCGGCCGCGTCGTGATCACCGCCTCGCACGACCCCGCCAGCCCTCGGAACAGCCGCCGCCCCGCCGCCGTGCGCAGATCCAGCGACACGCTCCGCTTGTTCGTATCCAGAAACAGATGCAGCCCGCCCAGCTCCCGGTCCGGCGCATCCCCGGGAAACGGCCCTCGCCGCCGCACCGCGTCGCCCTCCGGCGGCTCTACCTTGATCACGTCCGCGCCCAAATCCGCCAGCAGCTTCCCCGCGTAGGCCGCCGCAATCCCGCCCCCGTCCTCCAGGACGCGGAAGCCCGCCAGCGCCTGCGCTGCCGCCGAATCAGTCATCGCCCGCGAGGATACCTACAATGCGCGCAACAGCGCGCGCGGCCCGGGCCGCGACCGGCTGCGCGACTCACTGAGTGAGGGAGACGCGACATGGACAACCTCAGCGGCAAAACCGCGCTCGTCACCGGCGCCGGCAGCGGCATCGGACGCGGCATCGCGCTCGCCCTCGCCCGCGAGGGCGCAAACGTCATCCTGGCCGACATCGAGCAGGACGCCGTCGCAGCGGCCGCCCGCGATGTTGAAGCGCTGGAGGTCCGCGCCCTCGCCGTCCAGCTCGACGTGACCGACGAATCCGCCCAACGCGCCCTCGCCGACCGCATCGAAGCCGAATTCGGCGCGCTCCACCTCATCTGCCTCAACGCCGGCGTGCTCAGCTCCGAACCCGTCGGTGAGGCGACCGAGACCGACTGGCAATGGGCCTTCGGCGTCAACGTCTTCGGCGTCGCCCGCGGCGTCCGCGCCTGCCTGCCCGCCCTGCGCCGCCAGGCTCCCGACGCCCACATCCTGATCACCGTCTCCGTCGCCGGCCTCCGCCCCAACGAAGCCGCCCCCATCGGCGTCTACAGCGCCAGCAAACACGCCGCCCTCGCCTACGCCGAAGTCCTCCACAACGAGCTCGCCGCCGAGGGCATCGGCGTCTCCGCCCTCTGCCCCGGCGGCGTCCGCACCAAAATCGGCGTCGCCGGGCGCAACCGCCACGACGAATACGGCGGCCCCAACGACGACGTCTCGTTCGGCCAGAGCGGCACCGGCCTCTCCGGCGGCATGGACCCCGAAGAGGCCGGCCGCATCGCCGTCCGCGGCCTCAAAGCCGGACGCCGACTCATCCTCACCCACCCCGAAACCCGCGCGCAGGTCGAAGCCCGCTACGCCCGCATCATGGACGACTACGACTACCTCGAAACCGCCAACGCCGCCGACACCGAGTGAGGAAATCGGGTAAGGAAACCGCAATGAGCACCGAACAAATCCCCGCCGACGCCCAACTCCCCGATCCCGAAATCGTCGAAGTCTCCGCAGGCGTCTTCGCTTACATCCAGCACGACGGCTCCTGGTGCCTCAACAACCCCGCCTTCGTAACGGCCGGCGACCAGGTAATCGCCGTCGACGCCTGCGCCACCGAGCGCCGCACCCGCCTCTTCCGCGACGCCATCGCCCGCATCTCCGCACAACCCGTGCGCACCCTGATCAACACCCACGCCCACCTCGATCACACCTTCGGTAACTACCTCTTCGCCGAGGACGCCGTGATCGTCGGCCACGCCAACTGCCGCGCCGAAATCCTCCACGACGCCCCCCAACTGCCCGACCGCGCCCGCCAGATGTTCCCCTCCGTCGAGTGGGGCGCAATCGAAGTCGTCGCCCCCTCCGTAACCTTCAAAGACCGCCTCTCGCTCTACGCCGGCGAACTCGAACTGCAACTCATCTACGTCTCCCCCGCCCACACCAACACCGACGCAATCGTCTGGCTGCCCGAACGCAAACTCGTCATCGCCGGCGATATCGTCTTCCACAAAGGCACCCCCTTCGCCCTGATGGGCTCCGTCGCCGGCTGGCTCGACGCCCTCGACCGCGTCCGCGCGCTCGGCGCCGAAACCATCATCCCCGGCCACGGCCCCGTCGCCGGACCCGAAGTACTGGACGACGTCGCCGACTACCTCCGCTTCGTCCAACAGTCCGCCAAAGCCGGTGACGACGCCGGCGCAGCCCCGCTCGAAGTCGCCCGCGACCTCGACCTCGGCCGCTTCGCCGAGTGGACCGATACCGAGCGGATCGTCGGCAACCTCCACCGCGCCTACAGCGAACTGCGCGACGAGCCGCGCGGCGCCCAAATCGACACCGCAACCGCATTCGCCGAAATGCTCGCCTACAACGGCAACCGGCCCCTTCGCTGCCTCGCCTGACCCGACGCCCAGAAACCGCTGTCCGGACTCACCTCCAATGACCCCAACGCCCTACGCCGTCCACACCCCCGACCCCGAAATCGCCGCCCTCCGCGACCGCCTGCGCGACACCCGCTGGCCGACCGAAGTCCCCGCCAGCCGCTGGCTCTACGGCGTTGACCTCACGTTCCTCCGCGAGCTCTGCGACCACTGGACCGACCGCTTCGACTGGCGCGCCGTCGAGCGCCAACTCAACGCCTTCCCCCAATTCCGCACCCCGCTCGAATGTGCCAACGGCGAAACGCTCAGCATCCACTTCATCCACCGCCGCAGCCCCCGCGCCGACGCCATCCCCCTCGTAATCCAGCACGGCTGGCCCTCCTCCGTCTACGAATTCCACAAAATCATCGACACCCTCGCCGAACCCGAAGACCCGAGCGCCCCCGCCTTCCACATCGTCGCGCCCTCTCTGCCCGGCTACGCCTGGTCCGACATCCCCCAACGCGCCGGCGTCGGCCCCGCGGCCATCGCCGACATGTGGGCCCGCCTGATGGACGGCCTCGGCTACGACCGCTTCGCCTACCACGGCGGCGATTGGGGCGCAGCCGTCGGCGGCCAGCTCGGCCTGCGCCACCCCGATCGCCTCCGCGCCCTCCACCTCACCGCCGCAGCCGTCGCCCCGCCCGCCGCCGCCGCGCGCGCCCAATCCGACGACGAAGATCGCTTCTTCCGCGACGAGCAGGAGCCGTACGTCCGCAACGACGCCGCCCACCGCGCCATCCACGCCACCCGCTTCCAAACCCTCTCCTACGGCCTCGCCGACTCCCCCGCCGGCCTCGCCGCCTGGATCATCGACAAATGGTGGATGCTCAGCGACTGCATGCGACCCGACGAAGCGCCTCGCGGCGGCGACATCCTCCGCCGCTTCACGCTCGACGAGCTGCTCGCCGTCGTCTCGATCTACTGGTTCACCCGGACGATCAACTCCTCAATGCGCATCTACCGCGAAGCGACCCGCCCGTCCGCCGAAGTCGAAGCCGAAGTCGGCGGCCGGGTCCGTCTGCGCGACGGCGAGCGCATCACCGTCCCCACCGGCTTCGCCCGCCTCGTGCGCGGCACCCCGCTGCCCCCGCGCAGCTGGTGCGAGCGCGCCTTCAACCTCGCCCGCTGGATCGAATTCCCCGAAGGCGGGCACTTCCCCGCCATGGAAATCCCCCAGCTGCTCGTCCCCGAACTCCGCGACTTCTTCAGCCGGTACCCTTGACCAATGAGAATCTACCCCAACGACGATCACCACCTGGTCTGCCTCGACTGCCGGCGCTCCACGCCGCCCACGCTCGACCTTCGCTGCCGCGAATGCGGCGGCCTCTTCCGCATCGAGTACCACAACCCGCCCAAGCGCTACGAAGCCCGCACTCCCTGGATTTCCGTCTCCCTGCGCGGCAGCTGGACGCCGCTCACCGACCTCTCCATCGCTGGCGGCTTCGCCGCCAAACTCGAATTCTTCTCCGCCACCGGCTCCTTCAAGGATCGCGGCGCGTCGATCCTCGTCGGCGCCGCCCGCGCCTTCAAAGAGCCTGAATTTGTCGACGACTCCTCCGGCAACGCCGGCGCGGCCCTCGCCGCGCACGCCGCCGGCGCGGGCATCCAGGCCCACATCTTCCTCCCCGCCTCCGCCCCGCCGATCAAACGCACCCAAATCGAAGGCGTCGGCGGCATCGCCCACCTGATCGAAGGCCCCCGCGCCGCCGCCGGCGAAGCCGCCCAGCGCTTCGCCGCCCAACGCGGCCTCCCCTACCTCTCTCACAACCTCAGCCCCTACTTCGCCGAGGGCATGAAAGGCCTCGCCTGGGAATTCGCCTCCCAGCTGATCGGCGTCACCGAAGACGCCACCCCCCAACACATCATCGTCCCCGTCGGCGCAGGCTCCCTCCTGCTCGGCCTCTGGCGCGGCTACCAGGAACTGATCCAGACCGACAAAGCCGAACGCATCCCTCGCCTCCACGCCGCCCAGGCGCAATCCGTCGCCCCCCTCGTCGCCGCCGTCCACGGCGAGTCTCCGCCGCCCATCGAGCCGACCGTCGCCGACGGCATCGCCGTCGCCGCTCCGCCCCGCCTCGCCGAAATGGTCGAGGCCGTGCGCGGCAGCAACGGCGCAGCCGTCGCCGTCCCCGAAGCCGACATCCTCGAAGCCCATCGCCGACTCGGCCGCACCGGCTACTGGTGCGAGCCCACCTCCGCCGTCCCCGTCGCCGCCCTCCAACAACTCCGCAGCAACGGCGCGATCGCCCCCGACGAACACGTGATCATCCCCCTCACCGGCCACGGCCTCAAATATGGAGCCAACCCCGTCGCGCGCTAAGCTGCTCCGCAAGGGGGCTAGCTGCCCGCAAAGAGGCCTACTAGCCCACAAAGGGGTCCATTGCGTAATCCGTCAAAGGCCTCCCGCCGCTCTTTCCGTCATTCCCGCGCAGGCGGGAATCCAGGCGATCTCATGGCCCCTGGTCCTCTTCGGCGCTGCGACGGCCTTCTGCAGCGGCGTTCGAGAGCTGTTGAATGTCTGCGGCGTGAACGAACGGCGGTCGGTCGCCCGGATTCCCGCCTGTGCAGGAATGACGGCCTCGACCGGCCGCGTGCGCACAGAGAGTTTCGCAACAGGCCCGCAAAGGGGTGAAGCCGCCGATGGCCGCAGCCAGCTCCAACCCCCGCCACCCCGCCGGCCGCGTCAGCCTCCCCCATCCCGCCTATTGGCTCTGGCGGCGGCTCACCTCCGTCCGCTGGGCGGCCGCTCTGATCCTCCTCGCCGCCCTCTTCTCCGCCGCCGGCGTGATCATCCCCCAGGTCCCCCCCCAACTGATCAACATCCCCGGCCAGATCGAAGCCCACATCGATGCTCAGCGCGGCGCCTTCGGCGCGGCCACCGACCCTCTTGCCGAATTCCCCTGGTTCTACGACGCCAACGGCGGCGTCTTCAACCTCTATCAACAGCCCTACTGGTACGCGCTGGTTGGACTCGTCGCCGTCGCGATCGCCGTCTGCACCGTCAGCCGCGCCGCGCCGATCTGGCGCACCGTCAAGCGCCCGCCGCGCCGCGTCAACGCCGCCTACTTCGAGCGCGCCCGCCACCGCTTCGCGCTGGATCTGGCGGAGTCGTCGACGGCGGACGCGCAGGCGGCGGCGCTGAGCCACGCGCTGCGGGCGCGGCGCTATCGGGTGGAGCGGATCGCGGAGTCTGACGGGGCGGTGGAGCTGTTCGCCGACCGCTTCGGCTGGACCCAACTCGCCACCTTCGTCACCCACCTCGCCCTGCTGCTCCTGCTCGGCGCGACCCTCATCACCAAATTCGGCGGCGAGGAGTATCAGTTCTGGGTCGCCGAAGGCGAAAGCCATCCCCTCTTCGCGCCCGGCGCGGAGCGCCCCCAGATCCAGATCATCGTTGACGACGCCATCGCCCGCTTCGCCGACGACGGGCAAGCCCTCGACTTCCGCAGCAGAGTCCGCGTCGCCGAGGGCGGCGTGCTGGCCGCCCAGGGCGATGTCACCGTCAACGGCCCCGTCCACGCTGCCGGCTACCGCGTTCACCAGGCCTCCTACTGGGAGCACGGAGCCGCCCTGCGCATCCACGACCACGCCTCCGGCCAACTCGTCTACTCCGAGGTCCACTTCCTCGGCGAACCGATCGTCGGACCGCGAGTGCGCATCGAGCGCCAGGGCGCGCCGGTCAGCGAGGAAGTGCTGGGCCTGCAATTCGTCGTCGCCGGCGACGCCCCCCAGGGCGCCGCCTACACCCTCGTGCCCCTCTTCGGCGAACGCGCCCTCGCTGTCGTCCTGATCCCCCCCGATCCGGCTGCCGAGGCGACTGGCTTCCAATTCTGGTACCGCCTCCTCGACATCGACCTGAACTCGCCCCAGGCCGCCCAGCTGACGCTCGCCCAGCTCGGCGTCGGCCGAGAGCCGCCGTACGCTCCGCTCATCCGCCTCACCACCGACGAAGGCGAGACGCTGATCGATGGCCTCATCAGCCTCGACCGACGCGAGGCCGACGCCCGCCTGGCCTTCTTCACCCTCCCCTCCGGCGAGCGCGCCGCCGTCGGCTTCCGCGAAGTCGGTGGCGAACGCGACTTCTTCTATTACTCATTCGCCGACGAAACCGCCCGCGGCCGCCTCGCCGCCGGCCGAACAGCCCGCCTGCCCGGCGCAACCCTCGAATACCTCGGCGCAGCGCCGGACGCCTCGCTCCAGGGCAGCCTCGAAACCGGCCAGTCGCGCCGCATCGGCGCAATCGACCTCACCTACCTCGGCGCCGAAACCGTCTTCTGGACCACCGTGGACGATCTGCCCGGCGCCGAGGGCGAGGCCCTCATCGCGCTCGAACGCTTCGGCCAGGCCCGCATCGCTGAGGAGTTCGACGCCACCGGCGGCCGGAGCGTCCAGCTCGCCGTCGGCGCAAACGCCACCAGCGCCGGCGGACAGGTCGGCCGCCCTTCCCGTTTGGTGCTCGGCCTGGACGGCAACGCAGCGCGGATCGAGCTCGACGAGGGCGAGGAGATCGTCGCTAACGGCTACCGCTACGAGTTCGCCGGGCCCCGCGAATTCACCGGCCTCAACATCCGCCGCGATCCCGGCGGCGTGCTCTTCTGGATCGGCGTCGCCCTCGGCGTCGTCGGCATGTCCACCACCTTCTTCGTCCCCCGCCGCCGCGTCTGGGCCCGCCTCACCGGCGACCGCATCGCCCTCGCCGGACAGGCCGGCCATGGCGTCCGTCTCACCCGCGAACTCGAACGCATCGCCGCCGCTGCCGCCGCCGGCGAAACCTCCACGCCCGCTCCTCGCCACCACCGCCTCCGCAACCGCTTCGGCGACGACTACGCTGCCCCTCAGGACGAGGACCGCGCCCGATGACCGAAGCGACCAACTTGGACGGCACGCTCTTCTACGGCGACAACCTCGCGGTCCTGCGCGAGGAATTCCCCGACCACTCCGTGGACCTCATCTACCTCGATCCACCCTTCAACTCCAAAGCCAGCTACAACGTGCTCTTCCGCGACGAAAGCGGCAACACCGCCCCCTCCCAAATCCGCGCCTTCGAAGACACCTGGCACTGGGGGCCCGACGCCGTCGACGCCCTGCTCGATCTCAACGGCACAAAAACCGGCAACCTGCTCAACGGCCTCGTCGACGCGATCGGCGAAAACCAACTCACCGCCTACCTCTGCATGATGGGCGTCCGCCTCGCCGAACTGCGCCGCATCCTCAAGCCCACCGGCAACATCTTCCTCCACTGCGACACCACCGCCGGCCACTATCTCAAACTCGTCATGGACGCCGTGTTCGACGGCGACAACTTCCGCAACCAGATCATCTGGCGCAGAACCGCCGCGAAAAGCCTCGCCACCCGCCGCCTCCCCCGCAACCACGACATGATCCTCGCCTACGCAGGCAGCCCCGACGCGCTCTGGAACGTGGATGATTTGTTCGTCCCGTACGACCCAAAGAACCTCGACTCACTCACCCTCGAGCACTACCGGCACGTAGACGCTGATGGTCGGCGCTACTCACTCGACAACCTGGTCAATCCCCACAAGGAACGCCCCAACCTCACCTACGAGTTTTTGGGCGTCACCCGCGTCTGGCGCTGGACCCGCGAGCGCATGCAGCAGGCTTACGACGACGGGCGCATCGTTCAGACCCGGCCGGGCGCGGTCCCCCGCCTCAGGCGCTACCTGGACGAACAGCGCGGCGCGCCGCTCGGGGATGTCTGGGTCGACATTCCACCGCTCGGCTCACGTGACTTGACACGCCGTGGTTACCCGACCCAAAAGCCCCTCCGCCTGCTCGAACGCATCATCACGCTCGCCTCCAACCCCGGCGACCTCGTCCTCGACCCCTTCTGCGGCTGCGGCACCGCCGTCGTCGCCGCACAGAACCTCGACCGATGCTGGGCCGGCATCGACATCACCCATCTCGCCATCGGCATCGTCGAAGACTGGTTCAACGAAATCGGCGTCGAACCCCGCGTCGTCGGCGCGCCTCAGGACCTCGCCTCCGCCCGTGACCTCGGCCGCCGCGATCCTTTCCAATTCGAAACCTGGGCCATCCAGCGCCTGCGCGGCTTTCGGCCCAACGAGCGCCAACGCGGCGACGGCGGCATCGACGGACGCATGCGCTTTCGCAAAACCGACGGCCGCCGCCGCCCCGACGGCCTCGCCGTCGCCCAGGTCAAGTCCGGCCGTGTCAACCCCGCCGATGTCCAGGCCTTCCGCGGCGCGCTCGACGACGCCAACGCCGACCTCGGCGTCTTCATCACCATGGCCGACGTCAGCGACGGCGTCCGCGCCGCCGCCCGCCGCGCCGGGCGCGTCACGATCGGCGACAGCGACTACCCCATCGTCCAGGTCTGGTCCCTCGCCGACTACTTCGAGGGCCGCTTCCCCGATCTCCCCATCCCCGCCTCCTGGGAGCGCCGCCGCCTGCTCTGAGCTTGCGCGGCGAGAGGGTAGGCTCACTCAGTGCCCCACTCGCTGATCGCCGCCATCAACATCCGCATCAACCCCGTCCTGCTCGACGCCGGCGGCTTCGAGATCACCTGGCACGGATTCTTCACCGCCGTCGGCATCGCCGCCGGCGTCTGGCTCTCCATCCGCCTCGCCCGCCAGGCCCGACTCAACCCCGACGAGGCGATGAGCATCGCCATCGTCTCCGTCATCTCCGGCATCATCGGCGCGCGGGTGCTGTGGATTCTGGAGCACACCGACCAGATCCGCGATTTCGGCGACCTGTTCGCCCTCACCGACGGCGGCATCTCGATCTACGGAGCGATGATCGGCGGCGTCCTCGGCGGCTTCATCTACGTGTCGATCTTCAAGCCGACATTCCCGAAGTGGCTGGCCCTCGATGTGGCCGCCCCCGGCATGATTCTCGGCCAGGCCATCGGCCGCTTCGGCGACTTCGTCAACGGCGAGCATTTTGCGTCGCAGACGGATTTGCCCTGGGCGTTCCGCTACACGCATCCGCAGACGGACGGCCCCTGGGCGGTGTGGGAGAACGGGGAGGCGGTGGAGCCGTGGTTTCGCGGCGCGCGCGAGTTCGCCGGCGAAGCGCCGGTGCCGGTGCATCCGGTGGCCGGCGGCTACGAGCCGATCCTCGATTTCGTGATTCTCGGCGTGCTGCTGTGGATGCGCCGCTTCCCCATCGGCGACGGCTGGCGCTTCGTCGTCTATGTCCTCGCCTACGCCCTCGTCCGCGGCACGCTCTCGATCATGCGCACCGACGAAGCGCTGGCGATCGGCGGCCTTTCGGTGCCGCAGATCACGGCGATGGTCACGGGCGCGGCGGCGTTGGCGATGGCGGCCTGGCTGTTGCGGGGGTCGCGGGCGAGCGGGGGCGGCGGGGAGTCGGGCGGTGGGCGCGGCGCGCCGCCTCGAAGCGGGCGGCTGCGGCGCGGCGGTCTGGCGCGGGGCTAGGGCGATGACGGAGCAGCCGCGGATCGTGCTCTATCGGCGGGCGGAGTGCGCGGCCTGCGACCGGGCTGCGGCTGCGGTGCGTTCGATTGCGGCAGCGCGCGGTCTGCCATGGTCCGAGCGCGGCGTTGAGGAGAACGAGGCGCTGGAGCGGCGCTTTGGGCCGCGCGTGCCTGTCGTGGCGCTAAAGTTCGGCGGCGAGGAGCTCGAGCTGGCGGCGGAGCAGGTCGATCCGGCGGCGCTGGCGCGCGAGCTGGGCGTTGCGCTCAGTCGGACGCGGCCGGATTGACGGGCGGGGTGGCAGCTGGATTGGCAGCCAAGTTGACGGCGTGCAGGCCGCACTCTTTTTGGGTGGCTTCTTCCCACCACCAGCGGCCGGCGCGCTCGTGTTCGCCGGGGTTGGTGGCGCGGGTGCAGGGTTCGCAGCCGATCGATTTGAAGCCGCGGTCGTGCAGCGGGTTGTAGGGCGCGCCGTAGCTGAGGATGTAGTCCCAGACCTGCTCGGAGCGGAAGTTGGCGAGCGGGTTGAATTTGACCCGGGCGCCGTCGGTTTGGCCATCGAATTGGACGACGGGCAGGTCGGCGCGGGTACCCGGGCTCTGGTCCTTGCGCTGGCCGGTGGCGAAGGCGGCGACGCCTGCGAGGGCGCGGGAGAGCGGCTCGACCTTGCGGATGCCGCAGCACTCGGCGTGTCCGTCGCGGCGGAAGGAGAACAGCCCTTTTTCGCGCACCAGCGCTTCGAGGGCTGGGGCCTGCGGGCTGTAGATGTCGATCGTGATGCCGTAGTGCTCGCGCACGGTCTCGATGTAGGCCAGCGTCTCGCCGTGCAGGCGGCCGGTGTCGAGCGAAAAGACGCGGAAGCCGTGCGGGCCGACGGCGCGGTGGGCCATGTCGATCAGGGCGACATCCTCCGCGCCGCTGAAAGAGATGCTGAGGCCGGGGAAGCGGTTGAGCGCCTCGGCGATGATGTCGGCTGGATGGGCGCGTTCGAGGCGGGCGGCAGCCTCGGCTGCGTCGTAGGCGGCGGTGGAGGCGGTGTGTGTCATCTGTCGCTCACTGATCGGAGGCTCGCTGGGCGAAATGGGACCATTTCGGTTAGGATTGTCATCATCGTAGCGGCGCGCCCCGGACGGCGCGCCTGACGGACCGGCGCAACGGCGATGATGAAGCTGTCGAGCAAGAGCGATTACGGCATCCGCGCGCTGGTGGATCTGGCGCAGCATGCCGGAGCGGGGCCGATTCCGAGCAGCGAGATCGCGGCGCGGCAGGCGATTCCGGCCTCGCTGGTGGGGCAGGTGCTGGGGCGGCTGCGGACGGCGGGCTTCATCCGCTCGACGCGCGGGGCGCAGGGAGGCCACCAGCTGGCGGCGCCGGCGGCGGCAATTCGGCTGGATGCGGTGGTGCAGGCGCTGGAGGGGCCGATTGCGCCCGGCGCATGCCTCGAGGAGGCGCCGCTGGAGCGCTGTACCGGGGCCGCCGCACAGGTCCGCCTCTGGGCGGATGTGCAGGCGGCCATTCTGGAGGTGCTCAACGGTCGCACCGTTGAGGATCTCGCCCGGCAGGAGGCCGCCGCCGGCGGCCGCTACCACATCTGAGAGCCAGGACCGAGCGAGCGGAAGCCGAGACCGACGTGACACTGCAACGGCCGCCTGTTGCCGAAACCGTGCTCGACCTGATCGGCGCGACGCCGATGGTGCGCCTGCGGCGCGTCGCGCCGAGCGACGGAGCGGAGATCGTGGCCAAGCTCGAATCGCTCAATCCGGGCGGCTCGGTCAAGGATCGGATCGCGCGGGCGATGATTGAGGAGGCGGAGTGCAGCGGCGCGCTGAAGGCGGGCGACACAATTGTAGAGCCGACCTCGGGCAACACAGGGGTGGGGTTGGCGCTGGTGGCGGCGGTGAAGGGCTATCGGCTGGTGCTGACGATGCCGGAGGACATGAGCCGCGAGCGGCGGCGGTTGCTGGAGCGGTTCGGCGCGGAGGTGCTGCTGACGCCGGCGATTGAGGGGATGACCGGGGCGGTGTTCGCGGCGGAAGAACTGGCCTCGGAGCCGGGCTATTTCATGCCGCAGCAGTTTCTGAACCTCTCCAATCCGGAGATGCATCGGCGCACGACGGCGCCGGAGATTTGGGCCGCGCTCAACGGTGAGCTCGACGCATTCGTGACCGGCGTCGGCACCGGCGGTACGATCACAGGCGTCGGCGAGTGGCTGCGCGAACGCAAGCCGGAGCTGCGAATCGTGGCCGTCGAACCCGAGCGCTCCCCCGTCCTCCAGGGCGGGCGCTTCGCCGTCCACCAGATCCAGGGCATCGGCGCATCGTTTGTGCCCGGCGTACTGAATCGCGCCGTCTACGACGAGGTGATCGGCGTGAGCGACGAGGATGCGATGGCGATGACGAGTCGTCTGACGCGCGAGGAGGGCATTCTGGCCGGGATTTCCTCGGGCGCGAATGTCCACGCGGCCGTCGAGTTGGCGCGCGAGCTCGGCCCCGGCCGGCGCGTGGTGACGACGATCTGCGACACCGGCGAGCGCTACCTCAGCATGCCCCTTGAGGGCGAATGACAGAGCGGAATGACAGAGCGACCAGAACGAAGGAACCCAACATGAGCGTCCGCGTCTACATCCCGACCCCGTTTCGCAAGATCACGGGCAACCGCACGTTCGTCGAGGCCGACGGCAGCGACGTCAACGGCGTCCTCCGCGACCTCGAACAGCGCTTCCCCGGCTTCGGCGAAATGGTCTTCGACGGCGAGCAGGAGCTGCTGGAGCACGTCAACGTGTATCTCAACAGCCAGGAGGTTCGCGGCCTGGAGGGCGCGAGCACGCGGGTTAGCGACGGCGACGAGGTGGCGGTGATTCCGGCGCTGGCCGGCGGCGCGGCGATGACGCCGGAGATGGTGGAACGCTATTCGCGGCACCTGATCATGGACCAGGTCGGCCCCGTTGGGCAGCGCAAGCTGATCGACGGCAAAGTCCTCGCCGTCGGCGCCGGCGGCCTCGGCTCGCCCGTGCTCGTCTACCTCGCGGCGGCCGGAGTGGGGACGATCGGGATCGTCGACTTCGATGTCGTCGACCGCTCCAACCTGCAACGGCAGATCATCCACGGTACGAGCGACATCGGGCGCCCCAAGGTGGAATCGGCGCGCGATCGGATTCTGGACATGAACCCGAACATCGCGGTGCAGACGCACACCGCGCCGCTGACCTCGGAAAACGCCATGGAGATCATTCCCCAATACGACGTGATCATCAACGGCGCCGACAACTTCGCCACCCGCTACCTGGTCAACGACGCGGTGTTCCTGGCGGAGAAGATTCTGGTGGACGGCAGTATCTTCCTGTTCGAGGGACAGGTGACGACGTTCTTCCCGGGCGAGGGCTGCTACCGCTGCCTCTACCCCAGCCCGCCGCCGCCCGGCATGGTCCCCTCCTGCGCCGAAGCCGGCGTGCTCGGCGTGCTCCCCGGCACGATCGGCGCAATCCAGGCCACCGAGGCCATCAAGGTCCTGCTCGAACAGGGCGAGCCGCTCAAGAACCGCCTCCTCCTCTACGACGCCCTCGCCATGGACTTCCGCACCGTCAAAATCCGCCGCGACCCCGCCTGCCCCCTCTGCGGCGACGAGCCGAGCGTGACGGAGCTGATCGATTACGAGGAGTTCTGCGGCTCGCCCTTCCACGAGGGTCCGGCCGCTGGCTCCGCCAACGCAGTCGCGGCCGGCAGCTAAGCGCCGCAACGAGAGGATCGCGCCCATGCCGGTTGAAGTCCGCGTCCCGTCGATGCTCCAGAAGTTCACCGAGGGTCAGAAGTCCGTCCAGCTCGAATCGGCCAATGTCGGCGAGCTGCTCGCCTCGCTGGAGAATTCCTACCCGGGCATCGGCGACCAACTCCTCGAACAGGGCGAACTCCGCCGCTTCGTCAACATCTTCCTCAACGACGAAGACATCCGCTTCCTCGACGGCATGGACACCACCCTCAACGACGGCGATGTGCTGGCCATCCTGCCGGCCCTGGCGGGCGGCGCTCAATGACCGCCGCCGCCCCCACCGACACGCTCGCCGCCGCGCCGCCCGCTCGCTTCGAGTCGCTGCTCGAGACGATCGGCAACACGCCGCTCGTGCGGCTCAACCGGCTCTCGCCGAATCCCGACGTGGCGATCTGGGTGAAGCTCGAAGGGCAAAACCCGACCGGCTCGGTGAAGGATCGGATCGCGCGGTCAATGCTGGACGCCGCCCACGCCGACGGCTCCCTCCAGCCCGGCCAGACCATCCTCGAGCCCACTAGCGGCAACACGGGGCTGGCGATCGCCATGATCGGACGCCTCAGCGGACACCCTGTCCGCTGCGTCATGCCCGAAAGCGTCAGCGTCGAGCGCCGCGACCTCCTCACCTTCTTCGGCGCCGAAGTCATCCTCTCCCCCGGCGAGCAGGGCAGCAACGGCGCGGTGCGGATGGCCAAACAGCTCTACGAAGAAGATCCGTCGGTCTTTATGCCGATGCAGTACGAGAACGCGGCCAATCCGAACGCGCACTACGAAACCACCGGCCCGGAAATTCTGCGCGACTGCCCCGAAATCACCCACTTCGTCGCCGGGCTCGGCACCGGCGGCACCCTCACAGGTGTCGGCCGCTACCTCAAAGAACAGTGCCCCGACACCAAAATCGTCGCCGCCGCGCCCCACCCCGGCGACCTCGTGCAGGGCCTGCGCAGCCTCGACGAGGGCTACATCCCCCCCGTACTCGACGAGTCCGTGCTCGACGGCCGAATCGTCATCGACAGCCGCACCTCCTTCGCCGTGACCAAATCCCTCCTCGAAGAAGAGGGCGTGTTCGCCGGCATCTCCTGCGGCGCGGCGGTGCGCGCGGCGCAGCGCATCGCAGAGCGCGCGGAGCGCGGGCATGTCGTGGTGTTGCTGGCCGACGGCGGCTGGAAATACCTCTCCACCGGCCTCTGGGCGCGCGACTACGACGACATCGCCGGCGACGAAACAATCGAGGGCAAAATCTGGTGGTAACCGCCGCCGGAACAGCGCGGAACACGCCGCGCAGAGATCCGCGAAAGGACAAAACCGATGGCTGAATACGCAAACCCCGACAAACTGGTGAGCACGGATTGGGTCGCCGCGCGCCTCGATGATCCGGGCGTCTGCCTGATCGAGGTGGATGTGGACACCGGCGCCTACGACGAAGGCCACCCGCCCGGCGCGACCGCCTGGAACTGGACCAGCCAACTCCAGGATCAGGTCCGGCGCGATGTGGCGGACCGCGAAACGGTGGAGGCGCTGCTGCGCGGCGCGGGCGCGAACGACGACTCGCGGATCGTCCTCTTCGGCGACAACAACAACTGGTTCGCCGCCTACGCCCTCTGGATGCTGGAGATGTACGGCGTCGACAACACCGCCCTCATGGACGGCGGCCGCGTCAAGTGGCTGGCCGAAGGCCGCCCGACGACGACCGAGGCGCCGGCCGCAGGCGCAGGCACGATCGCCGTCGGCGAACGCAACGAATCAATCCGCGCCAAGCTGCCCGATGTCCTCGACCACGTCAACGCCGGCGGCCAACTCGTCGACGTCCGCTCCCCCGACGAATTCAACGGCGTGATCATGGCCCCGCCCGGCCTGGCCGAAACCGCCCAGCGCAAGGGCCACGTGCCCGGCGCCTCCAACATCCCCTGGGCCACCGCAGTGGCCGAGGACGGCACGTTCAAGTCCGCCGACGAACTGGACGAGATTTACGGCAGCAGGGGGATCACGGGCAACCAACCCGTCATCGCCTATTGCCGCATCGGCGAGCGCTCCTCCCACAGCTGGTTCGCCCTCCGCTACCTCCTCGGCATCGACGAGGTGACCAACTACGACGGCTCCTGGACCGAGTACGGCAGCGTCGTCGGCGTCCCCATCGACAACCCCTCCGCCTGAGCGATGGCCGCCGATCAGGCCTGGCGTCGAACAGTGGCGCGCGCCGTTGCGCAGGGCGACGGCGCGCCCCTTCCCCTGCGCCTCAGCGCCCGCGTGCTCAACCGCTACGCCGCCCGCCCCGAAAACCGCATCCGCAACCACTTGCGGAAAGTGGGCTAACCGTGCTCGGATTTGTCGCGAGCCTGCTATCCCTCGCCTGCTTCGTTACTGGCGGTCTGTTCGTCGTATTGGCGATCATCGGCTTCGCCGTTGGACCATCCCAAGCGAGCGGCTACATAATGGCCGTTCTGGCCAGCTTGCTGCTCGGTCTAGGCGTTGCCGCGCGGCGACGTGCGCTTCGCGAGCTACATCCGGCTACCGACTCGAGGTCCCTGCATGGTGAGCTAACGCCCGCGGTACCTGACGAGAGACACGGGGATGATGCCCGTGATGGCGATGGTGCTGGGGTTGTCACGCTCGCAACTCCCCCCGAACCTAGGGATCTCTCGTCGGACAAGCCGCCGTCCTACTGCGAGTTTTGTGGACATCCATTGACTCACGGGCAATGGGCGCGACGGGCGCGGTACTGCTCTATCGAGTGTCTGGAGAGCGTCGCCGTTGATCGTCGCAAAGACCACATCGCCAAAAGTCGCCGTAAGGAGCAATGGGCAGTGGACGAGAAGCGCGTTTCGCAGGATCGTGGCGCTGACGTGCGTCGCTTTCTGCCTCAGGTTGTGGAGCGTGATGGCCTGTACTGCTGCATGCGGTGGGGTAAGGGGTGTGGCACGCCGCTTCAATCGGACTTGGTGGGCGTTGAGACGGACCACATTGTGCCAGTCAGTCGATTCTATGCCCTGCTCCGCAGTGGCGTTGCGTTGCCGGAAATCGTTGGAGCTCCTGATCTCTATGGCGCGAAGAGCCTCACCGAACTTGACGGCGCGAATGATCTTCGCAACCTTTCAGCGCTCTGCACGCGCTGTAACGGGCGGGCGAGCAACCTGACATCAGTCGAGCTGCGCGCGCCACGCGCGGAGCGAAGCGTTGGCCTGCGCGTGCTGCCCCGCGACGAGATCGACGCTATCCGTGTTGAGCGATGGCGGATCACGGGGGTGGACTAAGGGGCATAATGGACTACGTCGGCAACTGGCACACAGTGAGGGATTCGGCATGAGCAGCTCCGACCGCGTGTGGCGTCGCACCGTCGCCCGCGCCGTCGCCAACGGCGACGGCGCAGCCCTCCCCCTGCGCCTCAGCGCCCGCGTGCTCGACCGCTACCTGGAGCGGGCGGAGAACCGCATCCTCCGTACCGACACCATCGGACGCCTGCTCCGGCCGGGTAAGCCCGTGATCGACTTCGGCATCGTCGCCGACGACCGCGAAATCTACATCCGCTTCGCGGACCTGGTGCAGCTGGTGCCGGAGTCGGAGCGCGACCACTGGCTGGACCACCTGATCGCCCCCGACCTCAGCCCCACGCTGCTCAAGATGCAGCTGACGCCGGGCGCGTGCCACGACGACGGTGAGGTGCGCGACTGGCGTCCGGAGGCGTTGGAGTGAGCGAGATGTCGACGCCGTTTCCGCCGCTGCCGACGCGCCGCTACGAGGTGATCTACGCCGATCCGCCCTGGGACTACAAAGGCCAACTCCAGCACGCCGGACCCGGCAGCGGTGACAGCGGCGGCGCGGTCCGTCACTTCCCCACCGTCACGACCCAGGACCTCGCGGACCTCGCCGTCGAGCGAATCGCCGCCGATGACTGCCTGCTCTTCCTCTGGGCCACCTCCCCGCACCTCGATCAAGCGATCGAGCTCGGCAAAGCTTGGGGCTTCGCTTGGGCCACCGTCGCCTTCGTCTGGGACAAGCAGCGCGTCAACCCCGGCCACTACACCCTCTCCCAGTGCGAACTCTGCCTCGTCTTCAAGCGCGGGCGCATCCCCGCGCCCAGAGGCGCTCGGAACGTGCGCCAGCTCGTCTCCGAGCCGCGCGGACGCCATTCCGCCAAGCCCGAGGAGGTGCGCCGCCGGATTGAGCAGATGTTCCCGACGCAGCGTAAGATCGAGCTCTTCGCGCGAGCGCCCGCGCGCGGCTGGACAGCCTGGGGCCTGGAAGTCCCGCACGGCGGAGCGCAAACCGAGTTCTTTAGGGCCGCGACATGACCCTCACACTCCCTCAGCAACTCATTGACGAAATGGTCGCCCACGCCCGCGACGACCTCCCCAACGAGTGCTGCGGCATCATCGCCCGCGACGCCGCCGGCGCGCTCACCCTCTATCGCGCCGCGAACGATGCCGCGTCGCCTTACCGATTCGACATCCCCGCCCAGCAACTGCTGCACCTCTTCCGAGCCATCGAGGACAGCAGCGGCGACTTCCTCGTCATCTACCACTCGCACGTCGCCAGCCCCGCCCGCCCCTCGCCTACCGACCTGCGCATGGCCGCAATGCACCGCACCGCAGACCCGTGGCCTTACTGGGTGCTCGTCTCGCTGCAAGACGACGAGCCATCGGTCCGCGCTTGGCGCATCGATGACGGCGATGAGGTTGAGGGCGTCGCCCCAGCCGAAATCGATCTGACGATCAGCGACGCGCCGGCGCGCCGCGTCCAGCTCGAGACGATCGAGGTGGAAGTCGATGGCCGCACCCGCCCCCGCGTCCGCGAGCGCGAGCTGTAGGCCGTGCCTGCGCCGCTGACGATCGGCGGGCGCGAGTTCCGCTGGGGTACGCGGACATTCGTCGTGGGCATCCTCAACCTCTCCCCCGACTCCTTCGCAGGCGACGGCCTGGCGGATGTGGACGCGGCGGTGGCGCGGGCGCTGGCGATGTGCCGCGCGGGTGTGGACCTGATCGACGTGGGCGGCGAATCCACCCGCCCGGGCTACGAGCCGGTCTCGCTGGAAATCGAACTGGGGCGGGTGCTGCCGGCGCTGGAGGCGATGCGCGCCAACGGGGTGGCGGCGCCGATCAGCATCGACACGACGAAGCCCGAGGTGGCCGAGGCGGCGCTCTGCGCGGGCGCAGCGGCGCTGAACGACATCAACGGGTTGCGCGGCGATCCGCGCCTGGCGGAGGTCGCCGCGCGGCGCGCGGACGCCGTGATCGCGATGCATAACCGGCGCGGGCGGTCCGCCGTCGCGGATCCGATCGCGGCTGCGCTGGAGGGTTTTGCGGCGTCGCTGGAGCACGCGCGGGCGGCGGGGATCGCCGAGCAGCGGGTGATTCTGGATCCGGGTTTCGGCTTCGGCTGGGGGGCCGAGCAGAACTACGAGCTGTTGGCGCGGCTGCGAGAGTTGCGCGCAGCCGGGCGGCCGCTGCTGGCGGGAGTGTCGCGCAAGCGGATGACGGGCGCGCAGTTCGGCTGGTCGGCGGCGGAGCGTTTCGAGGGCACGGCGGCGGCGGTCGCGCTGGCGATCGCCAACGGCGCGGACCTGGTGCGGGTGCATGATGCGCCGGAGATGATCCGCGCCGCGCGGATCAGCGACGCGGTTGTGCGGCGGGGCCGCCATGCCGACTGAGGTGTTTCTGGGCCTGGGCGCAAACCTCGGCGACCGCCGCGCGGCGCTGCGGGCCGCGGTCGCGGAGTTGCGCGGTTTGCTGGAGGATGTCCGCGTCTCGGCGCTGTATGAGACGGCGCCCTGGGGGGATGAAGATCAGCCCGCCTTCCTCAACGCGGCGCTGCGCGGCGCAACCGAGCTTCAGCCGCTCGAGCTGCTCAACGCGACGCAGGCAATCGAGCAGCGCCTCGGCCGCCTGCGCACAGGCCGCCGCTGGGGACCGCGCGCCATCGACATCGACATCCTGCTCTACGGCGCGGAGACGGTGTCGCATCCACGGCTGACAATTCCGCACGCCCACCTGCGCGAGCGCGGTTTCGCGCTGCGTCCTCTCGCCGACCTCGCACCCGGCCGCGGCATCCCCCCCGACCAGGCCCAGATCGCCGAACTGCTCACCATCGTCAGCACCAACGACATCCGCCAAGTCGAACCCCCAACCTGGGCCGACTAACCCCCGCCGGCGCTGCCAAAAAATCGTCACCAACCCCGTGCCGGCCCTCCACCCTGCACGCCCGTCTTTTCTCCAATGGCTCCCTGCGCCACGCCCAGGAGAGCCCCGACGAGGACCCGCGAGATGCAGCTGACGCATCTAGTCGTCTCCGAGCTTCGGGAGTTGCCCGACCGACGCCGCGAGCTCGTTGAGCTTCTCGACCACCCAGTCGAACAAGGCTTGGGCGACCGCCATATCATCGGCATCGGCGCCCTCGAGATCTTGGTCCCACCAGATCAGGCGGTCACCCTCCTCTCCACTGTCCATGCCGAGCGACAGAACCGCGCGGTACTCAGGAGCGCTCCAGCCGAGGTGAAAGCTGTCCTCGCAGTTGACTGTCTCGTCAACAGTGCCGTCATAGCGTGTTTTCACACAAACCGATTCTTCGACGCCTCGATGCGAATCGATCTCAACGCCCTCGGGCACGGTCACCAGCCACCCGCGAATACGGTAGGTTTCGCCGGATCGCAGCACATGGCTCTCATCCTCGACAGCCAGAATCACGTACACCTCCGCCGCCGCTTCCGCCGTCGCGCCTGATTCGTCCGCCACCGCAGCCGTGATCATCTTCAGCCCCGAGTCGACGAACGGTTTGTCCTCGTTGTCGTATGTCCTGCCAGACCTCTCGCGGTTGCGGACCGGGCCATGCCGCAGCGCGCAGCTGACCTCAGTCGTTCCGCTCGCGCCCGTATAGGCCTCACCGGCGATCGTGACCGTGTACGCGCCGTCGCCGCCGCTGGCCGTCCAGTCCACTTCGACTGTCCCTTCGTGTCCCCAGTACCACCAGGCGTCGGCTTCAATGTCCTCCCAAACCTGCTCTTCCTCGTTCCACGCCAAGCCGTGATCCCAGCCACCGTGCGGATGCTGCGCCTCGCAGATTTCCGGAGCGCTCAATGTCAGCGTCAGCGGCTCGGCGCCGCCCATCGTATCTTCACCCGCGTCCATTGGCTGCTCCTGGGCGACCACCGCGCCCGCCTCGGACCGTTCGCCCACGCCCGCCTCGCGCACGCCGACGTAGACGAGCGCCGCCGCCAACGCCGCCACAGCCAGCAGCGTTGCCACCCGCCGAGCGCCCTCAGCCCGCAGCTGCTCAACGATGCGTTTCATCACGCCCGCCTGTTACTGCTGCACTCATCCCCCCGTCCCGCAAACTTACCCATTCCAGCACCGACTCGCCGGCTCGCGACAAGGAATTACCCAGCGCTGCGCCAATGACGGCTGCGAGCAGCAACAGCCTCATGGTCCCGCTCGCTCCACGCTCGGCCGGCGGTTCAGCGAGTCGATCAGTGCGTCGAACGCAGCTTCGATCAGCTCGTCTTCAATCGCTGCGGCGCCCCAGACCCCGTTCGTCGCATACTCTCGTAATTCTTCGGGGTCGCCGGTCATGAAGAGCGAGATGCGCGCGTCGGTGCCGACCAATCGGAGGCGGAACGCAGGCTCGCACCGCGTAGTCGACGTAGCGGGATCAGGGCAGTCGGCCTCAACAACGCTTCCCACTTGCACATCGTGGCTGGCGGGGGCGGTGATCAACTGCCCAAACACGCGATAGGTTTTATCCCGCTTCAGGATGCTGTCCGAGCCCGGCAACTCGAGGATCACGTAGACATCCACCGTCGCCTCGGCCGTCGCTCCAGCCGCGTCGGTGACGGTCGCGCGGATCGTCTTCAGGCCGGAATCCACCTCCGGTTCCGTCCGGTATCCGCGTCCATCTTCGTCGAAGAGAGTCTCATCAAACTGCATTGCGCAGCCGACCGAGGCCGTCCCGCTCGGTCCCTCGTAGGTCTGTTCGGCATCGCGCGTCTCGCCGTCGATCACCAGCGTGTAGGGCGGCGCGCCGCCGGATGCCCGCCAGGCGACGGGCGTTTCGCCGACGCCGAACCAGCCGTCCGAGTGATATTCCACCACCCAGTCTTCTTTTGTGTCGTCCCACCGTACGCTTGCGCCGCTGTATCCCTGCGGCTGCGTCGTCTCGCAAATCTCCGGCGCGCTGAGCGTGAGCGTCAGCGGTTCCGTCGCCACCTCTTCGCCGCTGTTCTGCTGCGTAGGTTCGACGGAATGCTCTACCGCCGCTTCCACACCCGCCTCCGTGCGCGGCCCTACGCCCGCCTCGCGCACGCCGAAGTAGAAGCCGACCGCCACCGCTGCTGTGATCACCACGAACAGCGCTGCCCGCCGAGCCCCCACAGCCCGTAGCTGCTCCACAAGGTGTCTCATCCGGCAAGCCTACCCATCGCCGCGCAGGGCCGTTGCACGGCGGCTGCTGGTACCGGAGCGCAGAGCGGCGCCGAAAACGACGCGCTGAAAAGAACGCGCCGAGTGAACCCGAACAGCTCCTACACGTCGTCGATCGGCTCCACCACGAACTCCAGATCCTCCAGCTCATCGCGCACCGTCAACAGCGTCCACCCCGTCCAGAACGCCAGCGCCGAGATCACCACCACCAGCAGCGCCGCCGGAATCGCCACCGCCGCATAGCTGCCGCGCGAGATGCCCCGCAGAAACAGCAGCAGCTCCAGCACCGCCGCGCCCATCACGATCGCGCCCGTCAGCCGCGTCCGATCCATGCACGCCAGCATATCCGCCCCCGCACGGCGCTGATACCCTCCCCGTGTGAGCGACATTCTGCCCCAGCCGCCCGCCGCCGCCCGCCGCCCCATCGAGCAGCCCGCCGACCAGCTGCCCGGCCAGCTGCCCGACCAGCTGGTTGAGCAGTCCGCCGCCCGGCCCGTCGAGCGCGAGGCTCTCGCCGACCCGCTCGCCCCCCGCACCCTCTACCTCCACCGCCGCGTCGTCAAAATCCGCCCCGAGCGAATCGAAATCCGCCCCCCGCGCTCCGCCGTGATCATGCCCGCCCTCGGCGTCGCCGTCACCGCCGGCTTGCTCGCGCTCGTCGGGACCTCGGTGGATAACCTCCCCTTCTGGTCCCTCCCCGTCATCCTGCTCGTCTCCGTCCTCCTTCTGCCGCTCTCCGGCATTTCGCTCGTCTACGCCCTGCTCGGCGCGCACATCGTCGCCAGCGGGCCGGGCAACAACGTCTCCCTCAAACAACGCTTCCTCGGACTCGGCATCGGTTCCAACGAACTCATCCCCTTCTGGAAAATCCGCGAGCTGCGCATCGAGGACGAAGGCCGCGCCGTCGCCCGCGCCGACGTCGAGCTTCCCTCGCAGGAGGTCGCCCAGTGGCAGCTGATCCTGGTCAAGAAAAGCGGCGCGCGCCACACCCTGGGCGGGCTGACCGTGCCCCGCGAGCAAGAGGAAGAAGGACTGGAGATCATCATGGAGGCAGCCGAAGCCTTCGCCGCGCTGAGCGGCGCGCCGATTCGAGGGCCGATCTGGTGAGCGCCCGCGACAACGACACCGGCGACGACTGGGAGCGGGAGATCGACCGCGCCGTCGCCGAGACGCTCCCTCAACTGCACAACATCGCCGTGATCGGCCTCTCCCCCCGCCACGAGCGCGACAGCCACCGCGTCTCCGCCTACATGCAGCAAGCCGGCTACCGCATCCTGCCCGTCAACCCGCAACACGCCGACGCCGAAATCCTCGGCGAGCGCGTCCACGCCCAACTTGCCGACATCCCCGAATCCGTCGACACCGTCGTCGTCTTCCGCCGTTCCCACCAGACCGACGAACCGATCGACGACGCCATCGCGGCCGGCGCGCAGACCGTCTGGCTCCAGCTGGGCACCGTCAACCCCGCCGGCCTCCGCCGCGCCCGCGCCGCCGGCCTCCGCGCCGTCGAGAACCGCTGCCTGATGGTCGAACACCGACGCCTGGCGGGGTCATAACGCAATGCCCCACACGCCCCACTCGCCCGCTGCGATACACTCCACTCGTCCGCCAGCCGCCCACGGAGCGAGCGCGAAAATGCCGCCGTTCGCCGACTCGCCGCGCGACGACTCACCCCGTGAAGCCTGCGGCGTCTTCGGCGTCTGGTCCCCGCTCGTTGATGTCGCCCGCCTCACCTTCTACGGCATCTACGCCCTCCAGCACCGCGGCCAGGAGAGCGCCGGCATCTGCATCACCGACGGCCAAACCCTCAAGCTCCAAACCGGCATGGGGCTCGTCTCCCAGGTCTTCACCGAAGACCAACTCGGACCCCTCGACGGCGTCGCCGCGATCGGACACACTCGCTACTCCACCACCGGCTCCAGCCGCTTCCGCAACTCCCAGCCCATCCTGCTCAGCGACCCTGTCTGCGACGATCCCGACAAGGGCGCGGTCGCCATCGCCCACAACGGCAATGTCGTCAACGCCGCCGAAGTCCGCGCCCAGCTGACCGAGAGCGGCTACCGCTTCTCCACCTCCACCGACACCGAAATCCTCGGCCTCTACCTGCTCGATCAGCCCGGCGGCTGGGAATCCCGTTTCGCCGCCCTCATGCACCGCATCGAAGCCGCCTACTCCATCGTTCTCCTCACCCCCGATGGCCTCATGGCCGCCCGCGACCCGCTCGGTGTCCGCCCGCTCTGCATCGGCTCCATCGAGGGCGGCTACGTCGTCGCCTCCGAAACCTGCGCGCTCGATCACATCGGCGCGGAGTACCTCCGCGATGTGCGCCCCGGCGAACTGGTCACGATCGACGCCGACGGACTGTGCAGCCGCCAGGTCGTCGAGCCCCGCCCCGCTGCCGGCTGCATCTTTGAGCACATCTACTTCGCCCGCCCCGACTCCGTGCTCGACGGACGCGCCGCCTGGCAGTCCCGCCGACGCATGGGCCAGCAACTCGCCCGCGAGCACCCCGCCGACGCCGACATCGTGATCGGCGTGCCCGACTCTGCCACCGCCCACGCGGTCGGCTACGCCAACGAATCCGGGATCCCCTATTCCGAGGGCTTGGTGAAGAACCGCTACGTCGGCCGCACCTTCATCGAACCCGATCAGCGCATCCGCGACCTTGGCGCGCACCTCAAATACAACCCGCTCAAGTCCGTGCTCGACGGACAGCGCATCGTGGTCGTCGACGACACCATCGTCCGCGGCACCACCACCCCGCGCATCGTCAAGCTGCTCCGCCAGGCCGGCGCCGCCGAAGTCCACATGCGCATCTCCGCCCCGCCCATCCGCCACGCCTGCTTCTTCGGCGTCGACATGGCCACCCGCGCCGAGCTGATCGCCGCCCGCCACAGCGTCGAAGAAATCCGCGAGCACATCGGGGCCGACTCGCTCGGCTACCTCAGCATCGAGGGCCTGCGCCGCGCCGTCGACCTCGATCAGCCCTCCTGCCTCGCCTGCTTCACCGGCGACTACCCCGTCCCCGTCCAGCTCGAAATGGACAAATTCGCGCTCGAGCGCAACGGCGCCTCCCACAGCGCCCCCATCCAGCTGGCCGCCCCCCGCTGACCATGAGCGACACCGCCGAACTCCCGACCGCCCCTGTACAAGCGCCCGCGCCCGCCAGCGCGCCGCGCTACAGCGCCGTCGGTGTCGACATCGACGCCAACGACCGCCTCACCGAGCGCTACCGCCAACTCGCCGAGCGCGCCCGCCGCCCCGAACAGATCGGCGCAGTCGGCGCGTTCAGCGGCCTCTTCGACCTCGCCAACCTCAGCGCCCTCGAACGCCCCGCGCTCGTCGCCTCCACCGACGGCGTCGGCACCAAAGTGCTCATCGCCGGCCTCGCCGAGCGCTACGACACCGTCGGCCGCGACCTCGTCAACCACTGCGTCAACGACATCCTCACCGCCGGCGCAGAGCCGCTCTTCTTCCTCGACTACCTCGCCGGCAACCGCCTCAGCGAGCAGCGCAAGGCGCAGCTCGTCGCCGGCGTCGCCGACGCTTGCCGCGACGCCGACATCGCCCTGCTCGGCGGCGAAACCGCCGACATGCCCGATGTCTACCAACCCGGCGAGTTCGACCTCGCCGGAACCATCATCGGCGTCGTCGATCGCGACCGCGCCGTCACCGGCGAAACGATCACCCCCGGCGACCGTCTGGTCGCCCTCCCCGCCAACGGCCTCCACACCAACGGCTACTCCCTCGCCCGCCAGGCGCTCCGCCTCCGCCCCGCCGACGGCGACCTCGAAGCGCGCCGCGCCCGGCTCATGGCGCACATCCCCGAACTCGACGAAACCCTCGCCGACGCCCTGCTCCGCCCCCACCCGCAATACCTCGACGCGCTCCGCCCCGCGCTGGCCGAGGGCGTTGTCAAAGGGCTCGCCCACATCACCGGCGGCGGCATCGCCGGCAACCTGGAGCGCATCCTGCCCCATGGCCTCGGCGCAGCGCTCGAACGCAGCGCTTGGCGCGAGCCGCCGATCTTCGCCCTCATCCAGCGTCGCGGCGCCATCGACGCCGCCGAAATGTTCCGCGTCTTCAACATGGGCGTCGGCATGATCGTCGCCGTCGCTCCCGAACACGAGCCGTCGCTGCTCGCGCAGCTCGACGGATCCGCGACCATCGGCGAGGTCCGCCGCGCCGCCCCCGGCGCGCCGCGTGTGGAAATCGGCGGCGTCTGATGCAAGAGTCGTTGACCACGCAACGAGGCGCGCCTACATTCCGTTTGCGCCGCCCGCGATCCGACGTTGGACCGCGCGGGGCTTGCACGCTTGCCCGATGCGCGCCTGAGTGCGACGATATGCACGCTGCGCACAAACGGCGGAGCGCGGAGCGAAAGGACGATCGTGGACCTGCTTGAGTTCGCCCTCGTCACCATCCCCTTCCGGTCGGAGATCATGGAGCTGCCGCTCGTCGGCCTCACCATGCTCTTCTGCTTCGGCGCGCTCGTCATCCTCGGGCGCTGGTGGGAGCGGTAGGCGCGCATGTCTGAAGTCGAACGCGCCCCTCGTAAGTCTCTCAACGAGCAGCTCTATGACCTGCTCTTCAAGAACTACGTCTGGCAGTCCATCTTCCGCACCGGCTACCCCAACACGCCGCGCAACCAGATGCTCGCGGTCGCCACCAACGTCTTCCTCCACCTCCACCCCACCCGCATCCACCGCACCCACGTCAAAATCACCCACACCTACTGCCTCGGCGGCCTCTCCTTCTTCATGTTCCTCGGACTTACCGTCACCGGTGTCCTGCTCATGTTCTACTACGTCCCCTCCGTCGAGCGCGCCTACCAGGACATCCAGGAACTCGAAACCAACGTCCGCTTCGGCCAACTCCTGCGCAACATGCACCGCTGGATGGCCCACGCCATGATCATCCTCGTCCTCCTCCACATGATGCGCGTCTTCTACACCGGCGCCTACAAGCCCCCCCGCGAGTTCAACTGGGTCGTCGGCGTCGTCCTCTTCATCCTCACCCTCCTCCTCTCCTTCACCGGCTACCTCCTCCCCTGGGACCAGCTCGCCTTCTGGGCCATCACCGTCGGCACCACCATGGTCGGCTCCGCTCCCGTGCTCGGCGACGAGAGCAAATTCCTCCTGCTCGGCGGCTTCTCCGTCGGGCCCAACGCCCTGATCCGCTTCTACACTCTCCATGTCATCGGCCTGCCGCTGGTGATCTCCATCTTCATGGCCGTCCACTTCTGGCGCGTCCGCCGCGACGGCGGACTCGCCCGGCCCCTGTAGCGGCGGGAGGAGCGACCAATGGTCAGCCGCGCCGCCGCCGCCATTCGCACCCGCCCGCGCCGCCAGCGCGAGTCCGAAGTGCTCGTCTGGCCCGACCTTGTCTTCATCGAGTTCATCTCCGCCCTGATCTTCTCGATCGCCCTGCTCGTCCTCTCCGCAATGGTCAACGCGCCGCTGCTCAACCGCGCCGACCCCGACACCACCCCCAACCCCTCCAAAGCCCCTTGGTACTTCCTCAACCTCCAGGAACTGCTGCTCCACATGGAGCCCGCTTGGGCCGGCGTCATCGTCCCCACCATCGCCCTCGTCCTGCTCGCCGCCATCCCCTACTGGGACCGCGACACCGAAGGCCAGGGCGTCTGGTTCGGCACCAAATTCGCCGGCCGCCTCGCGATCTTCGGCTTCACCGCCTCCGTCATGGTCACCAGCCTGCTGATCATCTACGACGGCTCCCTCCACGTCATCTGGACCGAAAACATCATCCGCGGCACCGGACTCAACAGCGACTTCCAGTGGCCCGGCGGCCTCGACTGGTTCCGCAACCTGCGAGGTTTAGACACCGGCATCCCATGGGAGTCCCTCGAATTCACGATCGGCGGCTTCACCATGTTCGCCGACTGGCGCGCCATCCCCATCGGCATACCCGGCACCACCACCGATCCGTGGTTACTCAACCTCAACTTCCCCTCCTTCCTCTCCCAGCAGCTGGTGCCCGTCGCCACCATGGTCGGCCTGCCCGTCCTCTTCGTCCTCTTCTGCAAAATGCTCGGCTGGATCCACACCCGCCGCGACATCGCACTGCTCATCTTCAGCGCCTTCATCGGCGTCTACCTCACCACCACCATCGTCGGCACCGCGTTCCGCGGACAGGGCCAGGACCTCAAGCCCCCGTGGGACATCGTCGTGCTGGAGGAGTAGCCGGATGCCGAGCATCCAACCGTCCACGGAAGCGAGCGTGCCCCGTGTCTGAGCGACGCACCGGCGAAGGCGGTCCGCAGCGACGCCTGCCCGCCGCCGCCGAGCCCTCCGGCAGCTCCCGCCCGGCCCGCGCGCCGCACCTCGCCGAGGGTGCCCGCGCTGGCGTCGTCCCCGACCAACAGGGCGAGCGCGCCATCGTCACCCGCGCTCAGCGCCGTCGCGCCCGCGCCGGACAACTCACCCGCCGACAACTCCTCCGCGTCAGCTTCTGGGGCTTCTTCACCTTCAGCCTCACCGGCGCGCTCGGCGCATTCCTCTCCAACTTCTGGCCCCGCAACGTCACCGGCTTCGGCGGCAAAATCTCCGTCGACGCCTCCGTCGTCCCCGACGCCGGTACCGACCCCGCCTCCGTCCCCATCGGCAAGTTCTACCTTGCCCACCTCAACGCTGGCGAGGGCACCCACGCCGGCTTCGGCGCAGAGGGCGACCAGGGCCTCCTCGCACTCTGGTGGAAATGCCCCCACCTCGGCTGCACCATCCCCTGGCGCTCCGACTTCCCCTTTGAGGGCGTCACCGGCTGGTTCCGCTGCCCCTGCCACGGCTCCACCTACACCCGCGGCGGCATTCGCGTCTTCGGCCCCGCCCCCCGACCCATGGACACCATGGCCATCACCGTCAACCCCGACGGCTCACTCACCGTCGACAGCGGCCAAATCAAAAACGGCGGCCGCGACAACCCGCAACGCACCGTCCCCTACGTCTAGCGCAGCGCCCGAACGCACCACAATGACTGGACGAGCATGACTGGTCAGAACACCGAAAAGCAGATCCTGGCGATGGTCGTCTTGCTGGTGCTTGCGGTCGCCTCCCTCGGCGCCTACGTCTGGTTCGACAACGGCCGCCGCACCGAAGCCGCCAGCGAAGTCTTTGAGCGCGATTCCGAGCGCGGCGCGCACATCTTCGCCCGCAACTGCCGCGTCTGCCACGGCAACGACGGCGGCGGCCGCGAAAGCAACGCCGCACTCGTCGGCCCCGTCCTCAACACCCCCGCCAACACCTTCGCCTGGCGCACCGAAAACGCCGGCCAACTCGCAAGCCTCCAGAACGACTTCCGCTTCACCATCGCCTGCGGACGCAACGGCACTCCCATGCCCCCCTGGGCTCTCGACCAGGGCGGCTCCCTCGACCCCTTCAAAATCGAGAACCTCGTCACTCTGATCACCACCAACGCCGGCGACGGCTGGCATACCGCTCTCGAAGCCGCCATCCACGAGGACGAGCTGGCCATCGCCAACCTCGAGGTCGCCCTCGAAGGCGCGCAGCGCGTCGTCAACGGCGGCGGCTGGAGCCCCGACGTCGAAGCCGCCCAGACCGCCGTCAACGCCGCCGAAGCCGCCGACGCGCAACTCGTCCTCCTCCGTAACGCCCTCGCCGACGCCCAAACCCAACTCGACGCGCTCAACGCCGACGGCGCGGGCGAAGACGACCTCGCCGCCGCCCAACTCGCCGCCGACGACGCAGGCGCCGCCCTCACCAACTACGAGCGCGTCTACACCCGCCTCGTCCTCGATGTCATCGAAATCAACGCCGGCAGCCTCGACGATGACGACGAACTCGTCATCGCCGCCCGCGGCCGCCTCAGCGACGCCGCCGGCGTCGCCCGCGACATCGCCGAGCAGCGCGCTTGGCTCAAAGTCGCCACCGACCTCGCCAACGCGCAGGCCAACCTCGACGACGCCGAGGAGCGCTTCGAGGCCGGCCTCCCCATCTCCCATCCGCCCGCCCAGGTCACCTCCAACACCTGCGGACAAGTCCACCACTTCGGCGCAGTCGATCTTCTGACCGCAACCGCGGATGGCGGCCAACCCGACAGCCAACCCGACAGCCAGCTGGGCGGCTGGCTCGCATCGCTCAGCGCCGACGACAGCTAACGCCCCGTCACCCCGCAACTCAGGCCCCGCAGGCGCGGCGCGGCCTACAGCCTGACGGCATTCTGACGTACACTGACCGGTAACGACCACCCCACGCGCCGACCGAGGAGGAATTCGATGGCGGCAGCCCAGACCGGTAAGCGCTACTTCTGCCCCAGCTGCGGCGCGGAGTTCATCGTCACCCGCGGCGGCGACGCCGAACTCAAGTGCGGCGACACCCCCCTCGAGGAAAAGAAGTAGCCCACCACCCGTCGCGCCAGCCCGACGGAACACGACCCAACGCACCACCGCCCCGCAACGCGGTGGAAAATGGCAGGAGACAACCCATGGCAGTCCAACTCGGCAAGCGCTACAAGGACGAACAGACCGGCATCGAGGTGCTCTGCATCAAGCCCGGCGACTGCGACCTCAAGGCCGACGACCGCGAACTGGAACTCATGCAGCCCAAGGTCCTGCCCTCCGCCGACTAACTCCCCGCACCGCCGCCCTGCACCGAAAGCCGTCATGCCCAGCCTGCGCGACCGTCTCCGCGACGACCTCAAGGACGCCATGCGCGCCCGCGACGCCGTCCGCCGCGACACGATCCGCCTCGTCGAAGCCGCGATCAAGAACGCCGAAATCGAAAAACGCGGCAGCGAGCTCTCCGAGCAAGACATCCAGGCCATCCTCCAGCGCCAGGTCAAACAGCGCCAGGACAGCATCGAGCAGTACGAGCAGGCCAACCGCTCCGATCTCGCCGACGCCGAACGCGCCGAAATCGCCGTCATCGAGGCCTACCTCCCTCAGCAAATGTCCCGCGATGAAATCGAAGCCGCCGCCCGCGCCGCCATCGAGCAGCTCGGAGCATCCGGCCCCGGCGACCGCGGCAAAGTCATGGGCCGCCTGATGGCCGAACTCCGCGGCAAAGCCGATGGTGCGCAAGTCAACGCCGTAGTCTCCGACCTCCTCGCCCAGCCCCCTGCCTGAATCCCCGACAACTCCGCTGATCCAACCTCTCCCCCCATCGTGGGGGGAGACTGAGAGGGGGGTCGGCCGCCCCCCAAACCCCCATCCCCTCTGTATGATCGCCCCACACCCCAAAGCCGCCCCGAAAACCGATGCTCCGACAGCACTACTTCACCCCTCTCCGCGTCGGTGTCTTCAGCATCGCCGTAGCCCTCGGCCTTGTGCTCGTCCTCACACCCTTTCGCGCCGCCGAGCGCTTCCCCGAACTCGGCGATACCGCCGACCGCACCTGGACCGCCAACGAAGCCGTCGCCTTCGATAGCGCCTACCTCACCGAGCAAGCCCGCGAAGCGGCCCGCGCCGATGTCGAGCCCCGCTTCACCTACGACCCCGACATCCGCCCCGCCCAACTTGCCGCCCTCCAGATCTACCTCGACAACCTCGTCTCCGCCCGCGCGGCCCGCGCCGCAGCCGCAGCCGCCCTCGATCAGGAAGAGGTCGACGAAAGCCCGCTCCGGATCACCGACAGCCGCGTCAGCGACCGCACCCAGGAAACCCTGCTCAGCATGTCCGAGCCCCAGTTTCGGATCATCCAGCGCGAAGCGCGCGATGTGCTTGGCGCGCTGCTCCAGCGCGAAATCAGCGCCGATGACCTCGAACTGATCCGTCTCGACATCGCCGCTCAGCTGGCCCCCGAGACCACCGTCGTCCAGGCCGCGCTGATCGAAGAACTGGTCGCCGCCTATCTCCGCGTCACGCTCATCCCCGACCCGGCCGCCGGCGCCGCCGCACAGGACCGCGCCGCCGCCGCAGTCGCCCCCGTATCCGTCACCTACCTGCAGGACGACTTGCTCGTCGCCGGCGGCGAAACCGTCGACGAAGTCGCCGCCGAAGCGTTCGCCCAACTCACCCCCCGCGGCGCGCATGTCCCCCTCGAACCGCTCGCCGCCATGCTCCTGCTCGGACTCGGCGCGTCCGCCGCATGCGGCCTCTACCTCTTCCTCGCCAAGCCCGATGCCGCCGCCAGCGACCGCCGCATGCTCCTGCTCGGCGTCCTGATCGTCCTCGCCGTCGCCGCCGCTCGCGCCTGGTTCCAGTTCGCACTCCCCGACTGGCGCGCCGAATCCGTCGACCTGATGATCCCCATCGCCGCCGGACCTCTCCTCATCGCCGCCCTGCTCAGCACCGAACTCGGCGTCATGTCCAGCGTCCTCATCGCCATCCTCGTTGGCGTCGCCGCCGTCGCCCTGCCCGACTACGGCGACGCCGCCCCCAGCGGCGCACAGGCCGTCCGCCCCGTCGCCGTCTTCCTGCTCGTCTCCCTCGCCGCCGTGCTCGCCTCCACCCGCGCCCAGATGCTCTCTCAATTCGGACTCACCGGCGTCGTCGCTGGCCTCGCCGCCTTCTTCGCCGGCCTGGCCTTCTGGCTCTTCGACGACGCCCGCGAAACCGTCCAGGTCGGCTGGCTCGGCGTCGCCGCCGTCGTCATCGCCGTCGGCACCGCCATCATCACCATCGGCGCCTTCTCCCTGCTCGGCATGCTCTTCCGCATCACCACCCGCATGCAGCTCATCGAGCTCGCCCAACTCCAGCGCCCCTTGCTTCGCCGCCTCCAGGAGGAAGCGCCCGGCACCTTCCACCACTCCCTGCTCGTCGCCACCCTCGGCGAGCGCGCCGCCGCCCAAATCAACGCTAACGCCCTGCTCGTCCGCGTCGGCGCCTACTACCACGACATCGGCAAGCTTCACCAGCCCGGCATGTTCATCGAGAACCAGACCGAAAGCCCCAACCCCCACGAGCAGCTCGATCCCCGCGAGAGCGCCCGCCTGATCATCGAGCATGTCCACCACGGCGACGCCCTCGCCCGCGCAGAGCGCCTCCCCGACCGAATCCGCGCCTTTATCTCCGAGCACCACGGCACCCGCCGCGTCACCTACTTCTACCGCAAAGCCGCCATGACCGACGCCCGCACCGACCCCAACGAGTTCACCTACGCCGGACCGCCGCCCCAGACCCGCGAAACGGCCATCGTGATGCTCGCCGACTCCTGCGAAGCCGTCGTCCGCGCCAGCCCCGAGCACGACGACGAAACCATCGGCCTGCTCGTTGACAGCGTGATCGACGAGCGCGTCCGCGAGCGCCAGCTCCACGAGTGCGACATCACCATGCGCGAGCTGCAGGAGATCGGCGAATCCTTCAAATCCACTCTGCGCGGCGTCTATCACGCCCGCATCGAGTACCCCGAACCCTCCGCCGCCGAGCGCGCCGCCGCCGGCGTCCACTCCGTCGGCGCAGCCGTCGCCGTCGGTGCCCCTCCCTCCAACGAAAGCTCCGAAACCTCGTCATAACGGCGTGCCCCAACGTCAACCGTCGCTCCCGCAACTGCGCCTCACAGACGGCGCGGATAGCATCGGGCGCATAGGCGGCGCAAAACGACGACGGAGGCGGCGGTGCGCTTTGCGGTAGTCGCATTCCCCGGCACCTGGAGCGACTGGGACTGCATCCACGCCCTGCGCGCACTCGGCCAGCAGGCGGAGCGCGTCTGGCACCGCGAGTCGGATCTGGACGGCTACGACGGCGTCATCCTGCCCGGCGGCTTCTCCTACGGCGATCACCTGCGCTGCGGCGCGATCGCGCGCTTTTCGCCGGTGATGGAGGCGGTGCGCCGTCTGGCGGCGCAGGGGCGGCCGGTCTTCGGCTCCTGCAACGGCTTTCAGATTCTGTGCGAGGCGGGGCTGCTGCCGGGCGCGCTGCTGCGCAACGCCTCGCTCCAGTTCCGCTGTCAGCCGCAGCATGTGCGGGTGGAGCGCGCGGACAGCGGCTTTACGTCGGCCTGCGAGCGCAGCCGGGTCTTGCAACTGCCGATCTCGCACGGCGAAGGGGCCTACCACGCGAGCGCGGACGCGCTGCGCGAGCTGGAGGAGACGGGCCGCATCCTCTTCCGCTACTGCAACGCGCAGGGAACGCTGGGCGGCGCGGCCAACCCCAACGGCTCGCTGCACGACATCGCCGGCATCCTCAACGCGCAGGGCAACGTGCTGGGGATGATGCCGCACCCCGAACGGGCTTCCGACCCGCTGCTGGGCGGCGAGGACGGCAACCTGCTGTGGCGTTCGATCATTGAGCGCTGGGGCTGAGCCGATGGCGAATGCCGAACGACAGCCCGAGATCGACGACGAAACACTCGCCCAGATCGCGCTGAGCCGCGCCGAATACCACCGCGCCTGCGAACTGCTGGACCGTGCGCCCAGCGATGTCGAGCTGGGCATGATCGGCGCGCTCTGGAGCGAGCACTGCGGCTACAAGCACTCGCGCCCGCTCTTCCACCACTTCCCCACCGAGGGCGAGCGCATCCTCACCGCGCTGGGCGACGAGAACGCCGGCGCGATCGACATCGGCGGCGGCTGGGTCGCGGTGATGAAGATCGAATCGCACAACCACCCCAGCGCGATCGAGCCGTATGAGGGCGCGGCGACGGGCGTCGGCGGCATCGTGCGCGACATCTTCGCCATGGGCGCGCAGCCGATCGCGCTGCTCGATTCGCTCCGCTTCGGCCCGCTCGACGACCCACGCAACCGCCGCCTCTGCACCGGCGTCGTGGCCGGCATCGGCGGCTACGGCAACTGCCTCGGCATCCCCACCGTCGGCGGCGAGCTGGTCGTCGCGCCCGAATATTCGGGCAACCCGCTGGTCAACGCGATGTGCCTCGGCGTCGCCCGCCGCGAGCAGCTGATTTCGGCCACCGCCGGCCCGCCCGGCAGCAAGCTGATGCTGGTCGGCGCGGATACCGGCCGCGACGGTCTGCACGGCGCGACCTTCGCCAGCGTCGAACTGGACGAATCCAGCGCCGAGCGCCGCCCCGCGGTGCAGGTCGGCAATCCGTTCCTCGAAAAGCTGCTGATGGACGCCTGCGTCGCGCTCGTGCGCGAGCAGCGCGAGTGGCTGGAGGGCTTGCAGGACTGCGGCGCGGCCGGGTTGACCAGCTCCACTGTCGAAATGGCCGAGCGCGCCGGCGCGGGCATCGTGATCCACACCGAGCGCGTCCCCCGCCGCGAGCGCGGAATGACGCCGTATGAGGTGATGCTCTCCGAGTCGCAGGAGCGGATGGTGCTCTCGGTCAAACCGCAGCACGTGGACGATGTGCGGGCGTGGTTCGCGCAGTGGGAGCTGGATGCAACCGAAATCGGGGAGGTGACGTCGGACGGCCTGGCGCGGGTGCTGGAGCGCGGAGCGGAGGTCGCCGCCGCGCCGGTGCGGATGCTGACCGACGCGCCCGCCTACGAGCCGGAAGCGCGGCGCGATCCGGACGCCGCCGCCCGCGCGGCCTTCGATCCGGCAACGCTGCCCGACCTCGATCCGTCGGACGCCAACGACGCCCTGCTCGAGCTGTTGGCATCCCCCAACATCGCCTCCAAGCGCTGGGTCTGGCGGCAGTACGACCACCAGGTGGGCACCAACACCGTCGTCACGCCGGGCGCGGATGCCGCCGTCCTCCGCATTCGCGGCCTCGAGCACGCGCTGGCGGTCTGCACCGACGGGCCGGGGCGAGCGGTGGAGCTCGATCCCTACAACGGCGCAGCCCGCGCCGTTGCCGAGGCCGCTCGCAACATCGCCTGCGTCGGCGCGCGCCCCATCGCCGTCACCGACTGCCTCAACTTCGCCAACCCCGAGCGGCCCGAAATCTATCACCAGCTGCGCGAGTCGATCCGCGGAATGGCCGACGCCTGCCGCGCCTTTGACGCCCCGGTGGTCAGCGGCAACGCCTCCCTCTACAACGAGTCCGACGACGGCCCGGTGCTGCCGACGCCGGTCGTGGGGATGCTCGGGCTGCTCGAACGCCCCGAGCTCGCCGTCCGCCCCGCATTCCGCAACGAGGGCGACATCATCCTCTTGCTCGGCGCAGAACTGGCGCAGCCCGCATCCTCGCTCGGCGCAAGCGAGTACCTCGCCGTCCGCCACGGTCTCAGCGCCGGACCGGTCGAGGTCGATCTGGAAGCCGAGCGCGCACTCGTCGACTGCCTCGCCGCAGCCGCCGAAGCGCAACTGCTCCAATCCGCGCACGATTGCAGCGACGGCGGTCTCGCCGTCGCCCTCGCCGAATCCGCCATCGCCAGCGGCATCGGCGTCCAAATCCACGCTGACCTCGGCGGCCGCCTCGACGCCGCCCTCTTCGGCGAAGCCGGCGCGCGCGCGGTGGTGAGCATTGAGCCGGCGGCAGTCGCAGGTCTGCGCTCGCTGGCGGAGCGGCACAACATCGCCTGCACAGAAATCGGCGCGGTCGGCGGCGACCGGTTGATCATCGCACCCAACGCCAACGTCCCCCTCACCGAAGCGGCCGAGGCCTGGCAAAACACCATCCCCACCCTCCTTGACTAAATGCCCTGAGACCGTCATCGTGCCTACTTGACTCGGAGCTGAGAAGGTCCTAGTGTAAGCGCTGGAGAGAGACTGCCAACGAGGAGACCGACATGCCAGACATCGTGCTCGACGGTTTTGTGAAGAACGACTTCGCAAATCGCTGGGGCCTCTCCGTCGCGAACGATGACGAGAAGTTCCAAGCGTTCGCGGCCTACACGCTCCTGCGTAAAATGCATCGGGTGGATGTCCGAGATATCCAGAGCCACATCGTTGACGGTGACGGCGATGGTGGGATCGACGCGATCGGTGTAC
This sequence comes from Dehalococcoidia bacterium, assembly GCA_965243125.1. Classification (GTDB taxonomy): domain Bacteria; phylum Chloroflexota; class Dehalococcoidia; order Bin125; family Bin125; genus CATQGW01. Next base: position 841,080 of record OZ251529.1, read on the forward strand.
TCGTCAACAAGTCGCCCGTCTTCACGCTAGAGGCCCTCAGGTCTCAACTCGCGTCCAGCGCGGACGAGAGCGCTACCGTTCAGTTCGTCTTCGTACAGGCAACGACATCGCCGACCTTCAACGCGCAAAAGATGATAAGCTCTACGTTCGGCGTTGAACAGTTCTTCCGCACCGTGGAAGGCGAGGAGAACAACCTGTTCAACGATGCTGTCGGCAACTACATCCGCCTCGCGCAGGAAATCTTCTTCGTACACCGGATCAAGTTGGCGGTTCGCCCGACTTGCTTCTTCTACTACGCAACGCAGGGCAGGTGGGAAGACCAGCGGGAGCCGGCGGCCAGCTTGCGACATTTGGAACAGGCGCTCAAGAAGACGGAACTCTTCTTGAGCGTTGAAGCACGAGCGATTGATGCGGCCTTCCTCAGGGAAGCCTACCCCAGTTTCAGGCGGTCCGTCACGAAGGAGATCGACCTCATTGAGCCAGGGGTATTCCCGGGGACGACTGGCGTTTCTCATGCTTACCATGGGTTGGCTCGGGCCAGGTCGTTCGTGGAGCTCGTCTCGACAGACGACGGCGACCTCAACAACGATCTGTTCTACGATAACGTCCGCGACTTTCAGGGGGACACCAAGATCAACAAAGAGATCGCACTCACCATCAAACGGTCCCCGCGCGCCTTCCCGCTGTACAACAACGGTGTCACGATCGTCGCCCACAGCATTGAACGAACGGGGAACACCTTCCTGATGCACGATTTCCAGATCGTCAATGGCTGTCAGACGACGAACGTCCTGTTCGAAAACAAGGACCTCATCGATGGCGACACAGCCGTGCCGCTGAAACTCATCGCAACCCGGAATCGCGACATGGTCACGGAAATCATTCGAGCAACCAACAGCCAGACGGCTGTTGAGGATGGTGTGCTCGAATCGCTGACAACGTTCACCAACCGACTAGAGGACTGGTACAACGAGGCGGAGAAGGACCGCCCGGATTCACACCGCATCTACTTCGAACGCCGTTCGGGGCAGTACGACCGGAACGACCGAATCTTTCCCAGGAACATCGTATCGCTGCCCGAACAGGCCGCGGCGTTCGTCGGAATGTTCTTGAACGCACCGCACAACTCACGGCACAACTATGACGACCTGTACAAGCTGCACAAACGTGACCTGTTCGTCGTTGACCCGAAGAAGGATCATAGCCCCGCGCCGTATCACGCGAGCGGGGCTGCCGCAGTGGCAGTTGAACGCTGGCTCGGTTCGCTGACCGACAAGGATCAGCGCAGGGACATGCGCCCCTACAAGTACCATTTGTTGATGTTGCTGCGGGTGTCGATCGCTGGCGCAGATCGTCCGCTTCTGAACAACAAGAGGATAGACGACTACTGCGACAAGATCGTCGCTCTCAGTCGCGATGATGGGAAATGGGCCGAAGCCTGTGAGCAGGCGGCGGACTCGTTGGCGAAGACGCAGGCCATGTTTGCCGAGTACTACGACGAGGGCAACGTTCCCGCGGCTGAGCATAAGGATTTCTCGGCCATGCTGCTCGGGCGCGATCCGACAACGCTCAGCGTGCCCACCAACGTGTCGGAAGGAAGCCCTCCGTCGTCGGCTGCACCGACTCCTCATCCCCCAGCAGCGTCAACTGACCCATCACTCCAAGGCGAGGCACCAAAGGCGGCGGGTACCATTCTGTGGTACGAAGACGCCGGCGGATACGGCCGCATCAGAACTGCGTCTGGCACGGAATTGCTGCTACTCGTGTCGGAGCTAGGTCAAGTGCCGCCGGATATGCGCAAGCAGGGCACGAAAGTGCTCTTCCGGGTCGGTCCGAGGCCAACGTCGGGCGGGCGGACGGAAATCGTGGCCTTGGAGGTGCAAGTTGATCCGACTGCTAGTGCGTAGTGAAGGGCGCATTGTGCCACTGGGAACGAAGAAGTCGGCTGCGGATCAAGACCGACCGCATCGTCCGTGTGACGCGGGTGCGGCCGCGCGAGACGACGTATGACGGGATTGAGCGCCCGCCCCGTTCGCGGCGGTAGCGTGGCTCAGCTGCCGCCGGCGGCGGCGGAGCCTTGGCTTCGCACCGCTGTGACCCCTGCGTCGTGGAAACGCTCGATGTCGCTCCAGTCGTAACCGAGATCCAGGAGCACCTGTTCGGTGTTTTGGCCCAGCTCGGGGGCGGCGCTTTGTACCGCTGTTTCGGTTTCGGAGAATGAGACGGGGATGCCGACCACGCGGTGATTCTCGAAGTGGCTGTGCGGCACCTGCTGGAGGTAGCCGTTAATCCAGAAGTGCTCGTCGTCGGCGACCTGGGCGTAGTCGTAGACCGGGCCGCAAGGGATGCGGCCGGCGATCAGGCGCTCCAGCCATTCGTCGCGCGTGCGGGTTTGGAAGACCTGCTCGAGCTCGCCGCGCAGCCATTCCTCGTTATCGCGGCGGGTGAACGGATCGACGGTACGTTCGTCCTCCAGTAGGTCGGGCCGTTCGATCGCCTGGCAGAGGGAGGGCCATGATTTGGGGTCCAGCAGCCCCATCGTGAACCACTCGCCGTCGCCGGCCTGATACCAGGCGAAGGTCGCGCTGAACGCGCGGCCGGGCTTGAGGATCGGCTGCGTGTTGCTGTGCAGGAAGGCCTGCAACGAGAGCGCTTGCAGCGTCAGCATCGCGCCGAGCTGCGAGACGTCGATCTTCTGCCCCACGCCGTGCTGCGAGCGCGCGAACAGCGCGGTCACGATGCCGTAGGCGAACATGATCGAGCCGGTCTGGTCGGCCAGTCCCCAGGGCGCGGTATAGGGGCGCTCGCCGGGCCCGCCGCCCAGCGCCACCATCGCGCCCGACATGCCCTGCGCGACCACATCGAACGAGCCGCGCGTCGCCCAGTCGCCGTTCGGCCCGAAGCCGGAGTTGGTGGCGTAGATCAGCCGCGGGTTGATCTCGCGCATTTGCTCGTAGCCCAGCCCGATCGAGTCGAGGTAGCCGGGGCGGAAGTTCTCGGCCAACACATCGGCCTCGGCGACGAGCTTGTAGACGATCTCCAGCGCGCCCTCGGCGCGCAGGTCGAGCGTCATGCTGCGCTTGCCGCGGTTGAGGCTCTCAAAGTAGGAGCAGAAGCCGTCGGCGCCGACGCCCAACTGGCGGCCGGGGTCGCCGTTGCCGGGCATCTCCACCTTGAGCACATCCGCGCCCATGTCGGCCAGCATCGCGGTGGCGTGCGGGCCGTTCTGGTAGCGGGTGAAGTCGACGATCTTGATTCCCTCAAGCGGCGCGGGCATGGCGTTCTCCTCTGCCGAGCGGTGCGGCTGCTCGGTCCTGCTCAGCGGCAGGATATCCAATCCGCGCCCGCTACGATCGGCGCATGGTTGCGGAGGTCTGCGAGACGCCCGACGACGCGGTGGCCGGGATCGGCGACGGCGCGAGCGTGATGGTCGGCGGCTTCATCTCGGCCGGCTCGCCCTCCAACCTGATCCGCGCCCTCGTCCGCGCCGGCCCGACGGGACTTACAGCGATCGCCAACAACATCGGGCTGGGCGACCTGCTCGACGAGCTGTGCGAGCAACGCCAGCTGGCGCGGGTGATCGCGACCTTCGCGATCCGCGCCTCCGGCGGGCGAACCAGCCGCTTCGAGCGGCAGTACCGCGCCGGCGAGGTAGAGCTCGAACTGGTCCCGCAGGGCACGCTGATCGAGCGCATCCGCGCCGGCGGCGCTGGGCTGGGCGGCGTGCTGACCCGCACGGGGTTGGACACGATGATCGCCGAGGGCAAGCAAACCCTCGAAATTGACGGCGAAGAGTGGCTGCTCGAACGCCCGCTCCGCGCCGACGCCGCGCTGCTCAAGGCGCATCGCGCCGACACCCTTGGCAACCTTGAATACCGCCTCGCCGGCCTCAATTTCAATCCCGTGATGGCGACCGCCGCCGAGCTCGTGATCGCCGAGGTTGAGGAAATCGTGGAGCCGGGGCAAATCCCGCCAGAGCGGGTCGGCACGCCGGCGGTGTTCGTGGACCGAATCGTCGCCTGTCCGCCGATTCCGGTGCGTTGGGAGGGCTGAGATGGCGCTGACCCGCGAACTGATCGCCCTTCGCGTGGCCCGCGAACTCCCGCGCGGCGCGGTGGTCAACCTCGGCATTGGGCTGCCTACGCTGGTCGCCGGCTTCGTCGATCCCGCCGATCAGATTCTCTTCCAGGCGGAGAATGGCATCCTCGGCTACGCGGGCGTGACGGAGGGCGACTACCACCCCGATCTGATCAACGCCGGCGGTCAGCCGGTGGATCTCGTGCCCGGCGCAAGCTTTTTCGACACCGCAGCCTCGTTTGCCATGATCCGCGGCGGCCACATCGATGTCGCCGTGCTGGGCGGCCTGCAAGTCTCAGCGCACGGCGATCTGGCCAACTGGTTCGTCCCCGAACGCGGCGGCGGCAGCGTCGGCGGCGCAATGGACCTCGCCGTCGGCGCGCGCACGCTGATCGCGGCGATGGCGCATGTCACACGCGAGGGCGCGCCGCGCATCGTGGCCGAGTGCGACTATCCGCTCACCGCGGCCCGCTGCGTGGACGTGATCATTACCGATCTGGCGGTGATCGATGTCGGCGCAGATGGCCTCACGCTGCGCGAGACCGCGCCGGGCGTGAGCGCGGCCGAGGTCGCGGCTGCGACCGATGCGCCGCTCGCGGTCCCCGCCGAGGTTCCCGAAATGCGCCTGTGAGCTATCCTGTGAAGCGCAACGGGAGGTCGGCGCAATGCGCGGTGTGCTCAAAGTCCTCAGTCGCGGAGCCCAGGTCGTGGGGCGCGGCCCGGTCACGGTCCACTACCCCTACGAGAAGAAGCAGCTGCCCAAGCGCGCTCGCACCTTCCCCTACCTGATCTGGAACCACGCGCTCGAAGAGCCCAACTGCACCGGCTGCGGCAAGTGCGCCGCCGCCTGCCCGGTTGACTGCATGACCACGACGCTGCAGAAGAACCCGGCCCACGCCGCCGGAACCAGCAACCACAAGTCGGTGATCAAGGACTTCTACATCGATTTCGGGCGCTGCATGCGCTGCAACATCTGCGTGGAGGTCTGCCCCTTCGACGCGATCGCCATGTTGCCCCTCTGGGAGGGCCACGAGCAGACCAAATACGACCGCCGCGAGCTGGTCATGGACCTCGACGACCTGCTCGCGCCCAGCCGCGCGGACACCGACCTGCCCTTCTGGATCCCCGAGACCATCCTCGAAAAAACCGAAAAAGAGCGCACCGGCCGCGCCGCCTTCGCCAAAGAACTCGCCGGCGAAACCACCTAACCGCCCCTACGCGGATGGCTTGCCGATCGGAATCGCCCCCCTATGCAGGGGGGCTGTCGCGGAGCGACTGGGGGGTCGGCCCAGCGCCGCAACCCCAAAACCCTCGCTCCCCCTCTGCCAAAGGCCTACAGCTGCTCGCCGGCCGCCAGACGGCGCTGCATCTCCTCGGGATCCAGCGTGAAGGGCGCGCCGCGGGCGAGCACGGCGTCAACGCGGCCGCGAATGGTTTCGTCCCAGGCCGGGTGTGGCAGGATGTAGCAGCGCTGCTCGACGATCGCCTCGAAGACCTGCTCGGCGACATCGTTGGGGCTCATGCCCATCGAGAGCATCGCCAGCACGCCGGCCGCTTCGTCGTTGGCCAGCTCCACACGATCGCCGAACTCGGACGGACGGTTGCGCTCGGCGCGGCCGATGTTGGTGTCGACCAGTCCCGGGCAGAGCACCGAGGCGCTGAGGTTCGCGCCCATTGTCTGGAACTGCTGGTAGATGCCCTCGGTGAGGGTGAGCACGGCGTGCTTGCTGACGCTGTAGGCGCTGCCGCCGGGCATCAGCGCGGCGAGCGAGGCGGTGTTGACGATGTGCCCCTCCTCGCCGTGCTCCAGCATGTGCGGCACGAAAACCTGGAGGCCGTAGAGCACGCCCCAGAAGTTGACGCCCATCACCCATTCCCAGGTGCTGTCGGGCACTTCCCAGCTGCCGCGCGACTGCGCGTCGGCGCCGCCGATGCCGGCGTCCTCAAGGCTGGCCACGCCGGCGTTGTTGCAGAGGATGTGGATGTTGCCGAACTCCGCGATCGTGCGGTCACGCAGCTCTTCGAGCGTCTCGCGCCGCATCGTGTTGACAGTCACGCCGAGCACGGTGCGCTCTTCCTGACGGAGCTGCTGAACCTGGGCGTCGAGCGCGTCCTGCTCAATATCGGCGAGCACCACATTCATCCCTTCGGCGGCGAAGCGACGGGCAAACGCGAGCCCCATCCCACTGGCCGCCCCGGTCACCACCGCCGTTCTGCCTGCAAATTCGCGCATTGGACTGATCCTCTCCAGCTGCTAGGGGTTTGACGGGATGATAGGCTGGCCACCGCGCAGCCGTCTGCCAGACTCAACCGCTCCTGCTCCCGGCACATCGCCCGCTCCCTCCGTGCAACCCGCGTTGCTCCCAGAATCCCCCGTCCGCAGCTTTTTGCAACGAACCCAAGAGGAGACACAGCAGGACACACCGGACACCCTTGGCAAAGCCCCTGACCGAGCCTCCCAGGGGTTTCAAAGCCGAACCACTTCCCAAAACCTGCTTGCCTTTGGCGCGGCCGCGTTCAGCGTACGCCTCCACCGTCAACATCGGTAAATCGGGCCACTGTCCCACACTTCCCAACGTTCTTCGTCGGAACCGCCCCCAGTGACGTGGCGCACATCAAGGACGAGTGCCCCATGCTCAGTAACCCACGCGAACAGGATCCGCCGCTCTTGGATCGCTTGGAGTCCGGGTGTCGAACCCTGTATTCGGGAGCGCTCCTCCACCAGCGCTAGCACTTCCTCGGGAATCTCACCGTCCGCTGGAAGACCGTGTTCGAGCGTTTGCAGCTCATTTCCCTCTTCCCAGTGAGTCGTTACCTCCTCCCAGCACCAATCGGGACCTTCCGGGTCTGGCACCAACGTCCGAGCGATCTGCAATGGTGACATGTAGGCCATGGTCCCCAGCGGGATATTGAAAACCGTGTATTCGGGCTGCGGCCCCGACGAACGAGTGGCCACCGCCGCCACGACAGCTGCAACCCCAATGATGCCAACAAGCGCGACGACTAGGTGCCGGCGATGTACGACCATGCGCCACATAGGTACGACTCCGCGCGCTTACCACCTCTTGCCCGCGCCGACCGGTCGGGGTCGCTACTGGAGCTCCGGGCAAGCGTAGAAACTCGCCTCTTCGATGATCTCCCAGCGGTTTGAGCCTTCAGCGCCGCCAGTGCTCCCACTGGACATGAGGGGAGGGTAGTGGAGCCGGAGAGCATTGTCAAGGCCCTCGGCGAGTCTTTCGGCGAGTCTTCTTGTTTGGGCATCCGCGTAGCTCGGCGCAGCTTGACAGGCAGGCTCCTCCACTCGATCGATTTTTCAGAACAGATCGTTGCGCAACCTTCGGCTGCCGCTCGTTGCAGCTGCCGTTGACAAACCAGCGCCTTTGCCCCCTGAGACTCCCGTAGCGTGAGATGTAGCGGCGGACATCTGCCTAGATCTGCTCTCCCTGCGCCCGCCGACTGAGCAGCGTCTCGAAATCCACCGTGACTGGTGCCTCTCGCTCCAGAATGTGCTCCACCCGGTTGCGCACCACATCGTCCCAGCCCTGGTGCGGGAGGATGTAGCAGCGCTCTTCGACGATCGAGTTGAAGACCAACTCGGCGACATCGTCGGGGGCCATGCCGCCACCGAGCATTACGGCGACGGCCTGCGCCTGTTCGTCGGAGATATCGGTCAGCTTTTCGCCGAATTCTTCGGGGCGGTTGCGCTCGGCCTCGGCGATTTTGGTGTTGACGAAGCCGGGGCAGAGCACGGACGCGCCGATCTTCGAGTTGAGCAGCTTCAGCTGGCCGTGCAAGCCTTCGGTGAGCGTGAGCACGCCGTGCTTGCTCACGCTGTAGGCGCTGCCGCCGGGGATCAGACCGGCGACGGAGGCGGTGTTGACGATGTGGCCCTCCTCGCCGTGCCCGTGCATGTGGGGCATGAAGACCTGGAGGCCGTAGAGCACGCCCCAGAAGTTGACGCCCATCACCCAGTCCCAGGTGCTGTCGGGCACCTCCCAGACGGGGAGTTGGCCGTTGCCCGCGCCCAGCCCGGCGTCCTGGCGGCTGGTTACGCCGGCGTTGTTGCAGAGGATGTGGATGTTGCCGAACTCGGCGATGGTGCGGTCGCGCAGCTCTTCGAGCGTCTCGCGGCGCATCGTGTTGACGGTGACGCCGAGCACGGTTCGTTCCTCCTGCTGGAGTTGCTGGATCTGGATGTCGAGCGCGTCCTGCTCGATATCCGCCAGCACCACGTTCATGCCCTCGGCGGCGAAGCGGCGGGCGAACGCGAGTCCCATCCCGCTGGCTGCGCCGGTCACGACTGCCGTTTTGCCTGTGAATTCGCGCATTGGTTGGTCCTCTCCCGCTACGTGGGTTTGGCTGGGTTTGGGGGGATGATAGGAACTCTCGCCGCGGTCCGCCGCTCAGCGCGCGCTGAACCCCGCATCCAGGATGTTGAAGCCCGGGGGGAGTTCGTTGACGGTGATGCCGCCGTCGGCGTAGAAAGTTTGGCCGGAGACCCACTCGCTGGCGTCGCCGGCGAGATAGAGCGCGAGGTTGGCGATGTCCTCGGGTTCGCCGAGTCGGCCCAGCGGCGTGGCGCCGATCATCGCCTCGTCGAAGCCGGGCATGTCGCGGGCGCGCTCGGTCAGCGGGGTTTTGGTGTGGCCGGGGCCGATCGCGTTGACGCGGATGCGGTGCGGGCCGAGTTCGAGCGCGGAGACTTTGGTCAGCATGACGACGCCGGCCTTGGCCGCGCAATAGGCGGAGAGCCCCGCCGAGGCCTGGCTGGCGTTGATGCTGGCGGTGTTGATCAGCGAGCCGCCCTCGCCCTGCGCGATCAGCTGCTTCGACTCGTGCTTGAGGCAGAGGAAGACGCCGGTGAGGCAGACATCGATGATGCGCTGGAAGGCGGCGAGGGGGTAGTCGTGGATCGGCGCGTTGTTGGCGATGCCGGCGTTGTTGAAGGCGATGTCGAGCCGCCCGAAGCGCTCGACGCAGGCGGCGACCATCGCGGCGATGTCGTCTTCGTCGCGCACATCGGCGGTGATCGGAAAGGCGTCGCCGCCGAGCTCGCGCGCAGCCTCCGCCGCGCCGTCGGCGTCGCGGTCGACGATCGCGACGCGCGCGCCCTCCGCCGCGAACAGTTGCGCGGAGGCCAGGCCGATGCCCGATGCTCCGCCGGTCACCAGCGCGGCCTTGCCGTCCAACGCTCCCATGATCGGTTCTCCTTAGTGTGTCTGGTACGCGAGGTTGCGCCGCTCACACTACACGCCCGCGCGGCGGCTTCGGGCGTGTTCGCACGAGTGGGGCTGCTATGGGGGTTCGGCATGTTGGTCAGGTTTGTTCGGGTTTGTTCGGGGTGTTCTGGGTAGATCGAGGGCTGTCGTCTATCTGGTCGGGGAGATTGTGGTTGTTCGGGGTTGGTCAGGTTTGTTCGGGTTTGTTCGGGGTGTTCTGGGTAGATCGAGGGCTGTCGTCTACCTGGTCGGGGAGGTTGTGGTTGTTCGGGGTTGTTCGGGATGTTCGGGGTGGATCGATGTGGCTCGAGGTGAGCATTGGCAGGTCCCTTGTTCTGTTGTGGAAGAGCAACGGTATCACGACGTGGGCGGGATGGGGCATTAGTACGGCAGCTGTTGACGGCGCGGCGTCTCGAGGGGGCTGCGAACGGGTGTTGGCGGGCAAGCTCGGACCTTTGCGCTGCGGACGGTGTTGGGTTTGGGCCCCCAGATCAAGTCTGGGGCGACGGAGCAACTGTGATGGCGGGTGTGTGAGGCGAGATGGGGCTGGTTCCCGCTCGGAGGCGGGAGTGGGAATGACGGAGAGATGGGGGCGGGCGTGGCGGAGAGATGGGGTGGGAATGACGGAGGGAGGTGATACAGAGCGTTGGCGCTGGTGGCAGCGAGATACCCGCGGCAAGCGCGGGTATGACGGAGGTGGGAGGCGGGAATGACGGAGAGATGAGGGCGGGCGTGGCGGAGAGATGGTGCGGGAATGACGGAGGGAGGTGATACAGAGCGTTGGCGCTGGTGGCAGCGAGATACCCGCGGCAAGCGCGGGTATGACGGAGGTGGGAGGCGGGAATGGCGGAGAGACGAGGGCGGGCGTGACGGAGAGATGGTGCGGGAACGACGGGGGAGGTGATACAGAGCATTGGGGCCGGTGGCAGCGAGATGCCCGCGGCAAGCGCGGGTATGACGGAGGTGGGACTGGGGATGACGGAGAGATGGGGGCAGGCTTTAGAGTGGTGGGACCGGTTGGAGCGGAGGAGTAGAGCGGTGTCGCAGATGGAACGCTACGTCTCGGATCCGGTCGGCGCGCTGCGCGGGCTGTGGGCTGCACTGTGGGGCGACGTCGGCTGGCGCACGGTGCTGATCGCCGGATTCCTGATCTTCTGGCTGGAAGCGGCGATGTACTGGGCGAACCCGCCCAAATCGGACAATGCGGTGCTCTGGGCGGCGATGGAGGTCACGCTGGTCCTGATCAGCCGCGTGCTGGCGGGGCGGATGGGCGGGCGCTGGTTCGCCGGCGACCTGCGCCACCCGGCCAACATGACGGTGCTGCTGTTCATCATCTACGAGCCGATGGTGGAAGTGGCCAGCGCGTTCAGCGGGGCCGACGGCTGGCTGGCGTCGCAGACGATCTACTGGCCCTACATCCTGCTCGCGTTCTTCGGCCTGACCCTGGCGCGGCTGCTGGCGCCGGTGATCAGCCGCCCGGCCAACGTGTTCGTGCTGCTGTTCGCCTTTCTGATGTTCTGGCTGGAGACGGCCGACTGGCTGGCCGGCTCGTCGGTGCCGGCCTCGGCCGGTTACGTGCGCTGGCTGGTCGCGCTGGTGGCGCTGGCGCTGATCTCGCGCGGGATCGTGGGGCGCGGGTTCGGCGGCTCGGTGGTCAATCCGCTCAATCTGACCACGCTCTTTCTGGTGGTCGGCATTCTCTGGGTGGAGATCGGGATGTACATCGCGGGCGGCGGACTGGGGTTCGCGCTCAAGCCGTTGGCTTGGCCGTGGCAGCTGCTGTTCCTGGGTACGGCGGTGATCGCGCGGCTGGGCGCGCACTGGGCGTCGCCGTACCTGACGGCGCGCGTAGCATCGCCGGAACAGGATTCCGGCTGAGAGGGGGCACCCAATGGACTTCGCCAGGCAACTCTGGGACGACACGGGCTGGCGCACGATCCTGATTGCGCTGGTCCCCGTGTTTCTGCTCCAGACGGGGATGGAGCTGGGCGGCAATCCGGGCGGCACTGGCCTGCTCTGGACGGGGATGCTCACCACGCTGCTGATCATCTGCCGCGCGCTGACGCTGCGCCCGCCGAGCGGGAAGCTGACGGATCCGGAGAATCTCTTTCTGCCGCTCTCGATTCTCGGACTGATTCTGGTGCAGGTGCTCTACGCCTTCACCAGCGTGGGGCCGACGTTCCTCAACGAGCCCATCTTCTGGCCGTTCACGCTGGTCTTCTACGGCATTCTGATCGGCGCGCGGCTGGCCGCGCCCTATATGACCGATCCGCTGAATGTGTGGGTGCTGGCGCTGCTCTTCCCCTACTACTGGATGTCGATCGCGACATCGCATTTCGGGGCGAGCTTCCCGGAGCCGCCGTTCGTCTGGAGCGTGGCGCTGGTCGCGTTCGCAGTGCTGGCGCGCGGACTGGCGGGCAAGGGCTTCGGCGGACCGCTGATGAGCCCGCTGAACGTGCTGACCGGCGTCTTCATTCTGCTGATGTTCTGGGTGGAGTACGCCTTCCAGATCAGCGGGGTGGGCGCGGACCCGTTCGGCTACCAGGAGCTCTACTGGCCGTGGCTGTTGATCGTCGCCGGTCTGGCGGTGGGCTGCCGGGTGGCTGCGCCGCGGCTGGCGGCGCTGTGCCCGCTGAACAAGTAGGGGGCGCTGTATGCCGATGAAGAATCCGCTGCACCCCGGCGACCATCGTGTTGCGCGAGTGCATCGAGCCGCTGGAGATCAGCGTTGCCGACGCCGCGGCGCACCTGCGGGGTCGATGCGCAGGCGCTCGCCGACATCTGCACCGGACGCTCGCAGATCAGCGCGGATCTGGCGATTCGCCTTGAGCGCGCGTTCGGCAGCACGGCCGATACGTGGCTGCGGATGCAGGCGGCGTACGACCTGGCTCGCGCCCGTGAGACCGCGGAAGCCAACGAGCTGACCGAGATCGAGGCGCTTCGGCTGAGCACCGGCTACTGGGGCTGAGAGCCGAAGAAATCGAAAAGCGGCGGGTATTTGTTGATGTTCGCGCCGCCGTCGATGAACAGCGTCTGCCCCGTCATCAGCGAGGAGCCGTCGCCGGCGAGGTAGAGCGCGAGCTCGGCGATGTCCTGCGGCTCGCCGATGCGGCCGATGGGGGCTTCGTTGACGAAGGCTTCTTCGAGGCCGGGCACATCTCGCAGGCCCTGGGTGAGCGGGGTGCGGATCAGCCCGGGGCCGATGGCGTTGACGCGGATGTTGTGCCGTCCGAGTTCGAGCGCGGCGACTTTGGTGAGCATCGCCACGCCGGCCTTGGCTGAGCAGTAAGCGGAGAGCCCCTCGGTGGCCTGCATCGCGTTGAGGCTGGCGGTGTTGATCAGGCTGCCGCCCTCGCCCTGCGCGATCAGCTGCTTCGCCTCGTGCTTAATGCAGACGAACACGCCGGTGAGGCAGACATCGATCACGCGGCGGAAGGCGTCGACCTCGTAGTCCTGGATCGGGGCAAAGCCGCCGATGCCGGCGTTGTTGAAGGCGATGTCGAGCCGTCCGAAGTGCTGCACGCAGGCGTCGACCATCGCGGCTGCGTCGTCCTCGCTGGTCACGTCGCCGCTGACGGCGGCGGCGTTGTCGCCGATCTGGCGCGCAGCCTCGGCGACGCCGTCGGCGTTGCGGTCGGCCAGCACGACGCTCGCCCCCGCTTCGGCGAAGAGTTGCGCGGCGCGCAGGCCGATGCCCGATGCGCCGCCGGTGACCAGCGCGACTTTGCCGTCAAGAGCGCCCATTGGCTGTTCCTTTCGCTGGCCGCCTACGTCGCGCGCACGGCGTCGGCGACTGCCTGGCGGTTTTCGTGCGAGGTGTGGGGCGGGATCGAGCAGCCGCCGGCGACGAAGACGCGGCTGGGGCCGATCGCGGCGGCCTCGCGCGCCTGCGCGCCGATCGCTCCGGCGTCCAGCTCGCCCAACCCGCTGCGGCTCACGCCGCCCATCACCGCGGTGTCGGTTTCCGCCCAGACCGCCGCCAGATCGGCGTTGCTCGCGTCGCGGTCGTCCCAGTTGACGGCGGCGACGGGGTAATCGAGCAGGTCGGCGAGCATGTTGTTGGTGTGGCAGACATGGAGGACATTGAACGGCGCGTCCGAAATCGCGTCGAGCACCTGCATGTCGTAGGGGCGGCCGAACTCGCGGTAGAAGTCGGGCGTTGAGTTGTCGTAGCTGGCCCACTGTAGTGGGGCGTAGAAGACTCCGCTGGCGCCGGCGTCGAGGTTGGCACGGCTGTAGTTGATGATCGTCTCGGTGATTCGGCGGAGCGCGCCGTGGACGGCGGCGGGGGCTTCGCGGGCGGCCTGCTTGAGCGCGCGCGGGTGGCCGAACATCAGGCCCAGCACGGACATCGGGGAGAAGACCGTCTGGATCACGTCCACCTCGCCGCCCGTTCCCTCGACGACCAGTCGCGTCGATTCGGCATGCTCGCCGAGCACGCCGCGCTCCCCGTGAACCGAAGCGACATCGGCGAGCTGGTCGAGCGTTTCCAGCGCCGCCGCGACCAGTGTCTGGTTGGTCTGCTCCGTCGGCGGCGCGTAGACCGCGCCCCAGGCCTCGGGGAACATCGACCAGCGGGGGTTGATTTTGATGAAGTCCCAGTCGTAGCGCTCGTACTGTTCGAGCGTCTCCCCGACCAGCTCGTCGTTGCTCCACTCGCGGAGGAAGTTGTGCCCCCAGAGGGAGGCGGGCGCGCGGTCAACCGGTTCGCCGCTGACGGCGGCGGCGACGCGCTCCTTCTTCGTCATCGTGGTCATCGTGCTCTTCCTTCCTACGGCGCCGGGCCCTGATCGGCGGATCAGGGCGCGGCGCGCCAGTCCAGCGCAAACAGGCGCTGCGGTTCTTCGATGCCGCGCAGTTGTTGTTCTCCGCGGTCTTTGAAACGATAGCCGCGCCCCTGGACGAGTCCGCGGACCAGGTCGGAGACCAGCACCTCGCTGCTGGCGGCGTGGCCCATGATGCGGGCAGCGCGGTTGACGGTGGCGCCGAAGAGGTCGTCGGCCTCTTCGATCGGCTCGCCGGCGTTGACGCCGATTCGCACGCGGATCGAGCGGTCGGTCTGGGCGAATTCGCGCTCGACGGAACGCTCGAGCTGGATCGCCGCGTCGAGCGCGGAGGAGGCGAGCGGGAACCAGGCCATGAAGCCGTCGCCCATAGTCTTCACTTCGACGCCGCCGTGGGCTTCGAGCGCGGCGCGGGTGAGCAGCTCGACGCGGCGCATGATGTGGCGGGCGGCTTCGTCGCCCAGCTGATCGGCGAGGTCGGTGGAGCCCTCGATGTCGGTGAAGAGCACGGTGCGGGTGGCTTCGACGGCGGGCGGCGCGGCGCGCTGTTCGCCGAGCACGAAGCGGTGGACCGCCTCAGCCAGCTCGTCGATCGAGGGGACATTGGAGAGCAGCAGGGATGCGCCGCTGCGCTGCACGGTGAGTTGGGTTTCGGGCATGGCGCGGGCCCAGGCGCGCCCGACGCCGTGGACGCCCTCTTCGGGGGTGACGGAGATCAGGGTGGGCGTCTTGATTCGGTGCAGTTCCTGCATGAAGTCGAGCGAGCGCATGTCGGGCATCAGTTGGAGCACGCGCTCGACGCCGGCGTAGGCGTACATGCGTTGCGAGAGGTTGCGCGCGGTTTGGACGTCGATGTCGGGCGCGATCAGGGTGAGCAGGGCGCGCCGCGCGCCCTCGTGATTGTGCCGCCAGCCGACGCGCAGCAGATGCTCGACGACTTCATCCAGCAGGCCGTGTTGTTCGCGATCTTCGTCGGAGGCGGAGCGCGGTCCGGAAGGCAGGGGGCTGTGCAGGATCAGGTGGCTGAAGCGCTCGGGTTCGTTGAGCACGCTGAGCACGGCGGCGGGGGTGCCGATGTAGGTGCCGAGCAGCGGCAGCTGGGGCGCGCCGATCGCGTTGGCGACGGCCAGCAGGTCGCGCGCCTCATCGTGAAAGCTGCCGTGGATGTTGTCGCGGTCGGAGAGTCCGCAGCCGCGGGGGTCGAAGCGGACGACGCGGAAGGACTCGGCGAGCCGGGCCCAGACGCCGCCCTCATCCCAGCCGAGGTCGAGGGGGACCATCGGCCCGGTCGAGACCAGCAGCGGGGGTCCGTCGCCGTGTTCGGCGTAGGCGATGGCGAGGCCGTCGTCGGAGCGTGCGTAGCGGACCGGGGGCGCGAACATGCCCGCAGTTTAGGCGAGCGGCGCAGGCGGGCGTGGCGCCGTCAGTCGTCCCAGGCCCCGGTCAGCGTGTAGCCCTCGCCGGGCAGGTCGGGGCTGTCGGCGATCGGCCCCTCCTGCCGCTCAACGGTGAAGGGTTTGCGGAAGTCCCACTGGGGGACGGAGATGTACCACTCGTCGTGGCCGGCGTGCAGCAAAGTGTGACGCAGGCAAGAGTCACCACGGTTGAGGACATCAACCTGGTTGTCGGTGACGGGAACAACGATGAACTGCATGCCGTCCTCGGACGAGCCCAGCACATCGCACAGGTACCGGCGGCCGTCGTCCTCTTGGGCTTCAATGACCACTGGGCCGTCGCAGTAGTCAACCAAACGCGTCTCGCGGAGCTTCTTCACTGTCACACCCCTGTTCCAGCACCACTCTCCATGAGCTTCCGAACGCTGTCCCCTTTGCGCCAGATCATCATCGCCCCCTCGAGTACCTCAACGCGAGGCAGCGGGTCAAAGTCTCTGGCTGGCCACCATGTCCAATGCTCGCCACGTTCTGTGGGCCGCCCACGGTAGGTCCTCAGAATAGCACCTGCACCAGCGGTGAGTGTCAGCATGCCGACCCGTTTTCCGGCCCATTTATGTCCCTTTCCGTGCTTCAGGGCTTTCCTTGCTGCCTCTCGGGTTGTGAACACAGTCACACCACAGAGGATGCACTCATCAGCCTCTGAGTCGTGAAAGTCGGGGCTTTCCTGTCTCACCGATTGGAAGTCGCCAGCCGGATCTACATCCGGGTGAACGGCGCGATAGACGACACGTGAAGCGCGAATCGCGTCGGCCTCGTTAGGTGGACAGCCGTCAGGCAATGCGTCGCGGAAGACGATGTCGTCAAACATGGTGGGCAGCGTATGGCCTTAGAGTCCCTGGGTCATGCCGCCGTCGATGACGAACTCTGCGCCGTTGCAGTATTCGCTGTCGTCGGAGACGAGGAAGAGGGCGAGCCGCGCCACCTCCACCGCCTCGGCGACGCGGCCGTAGGGGATGCGCCGCACGAACTGATCCAGCTGCCCGGCCTCCACGCCCGGCAGCTGCTGGAGCATCGGGGTGTCGATCAGCCCCGGGTGAATCGAGTTCACCCGCACCCCCGACGGCGCGAACTCCGCCATCGCCACTTTCGTCATTCCCCGCACCGCCCACTTGCTCGCGCTGTAGGCGACCGACCCCGCGCCGCCGCGCGTCCCGGCGATCGACGAGATGTTCACGATCGCCCCGGATCCGGCCGCCGCCATGACCGGGCCTACGTGCTTCAAGCCCAGGAAGACGCCGACCTGATTGATCTCCGTCACCAGTCGGTATTCCTCCAGCGTGGTTTCGGCGATCGGCGCGGAGCGGAAGATGCCGGCGTTGTTGATGAAGGCGTCGATTTTGCCGTGATCTTCGAGCACCTCGGCGACGACGGATTCCCACTCGCCCTCCTGGGTGACGTCGTGGTGGAGGTAGGAGAGGGCGTCGTTGGAGGCGGCAAGTTCCTGGCCGTCGGCGTCGAGCACATCGGTGATCACGACGCGCGCGCCCTCGGAGGCGAAGAGCAGCGCCTCGGCCGCGCCCTGTCCGCGCGCGCCGCCGGTAATCAGTGCGGTTTTGCCGTCGAGTCGTCCTGGCATGTCGTTCGCCTTTCGCAGCGTTTCGGAGTTGCAGCGCAGGCTAGCTGGTGGGGCGCGCGGCGGGTACGGCTGCGCTCAGGCGGGCGGGAGGATGACGTAGGTGCCGTTGCCGTGGGCGATGTGGCGGTCCTGGGCGTCGTAGAGGTCGACGGAGCAATGGCTCAGCGTGCGCCCACGCCGGATCAATTCGGCGCGCGCCCGGATCGTCTCCCCCTCCAGACCGCGCAGCCAGCGAAACTCCGACTGCGCCGTGATCACCCGTTCGCCCTCGGCCTGCACGGTGCCCAAAGCGCCGCCCATCGCCGAGTCGGCGACGAGCAGCCAGACGCCGCCGTGGACGATCCCATAGAGGTTGTGGGTGCGTTCGGTGGCGGTGAGCGTGATCTCGCACCAGCCATCGCCCGCGTCGGTGAAGCGGTAGCCGAGGTCGCCGAACAGCGCCACCGCCTGCATCTCGCGCAGGGCGGGATAGCGGTCGAGAATGTCCGCTTCGCGGGACACGGCGTCCGGGACCCTAGCCGAGCGAGCGCCGAATGGTCTCGCGGTGCTCCTCGAAGTGCTCGCGCATGTAGCGGAACGAGTCTTCCACCGTGCGGTCCTCGCCCAGATGCCGCGCCCCGTTGCCCCATTCTTCGTCGTCGATCTGCTCGAGCGCGGCGAGCGCGGTTTTGTGGCTCTCGTCGTAGAGATCGCGCACCGAATTAGGGGTTGCGCCGCGGCTGCGGTAGCGGATGAACATGTCGGCGGCCGTGTTCACCACCGGCATCAGGAAGTCGGGCGGGTTGACGCCCTTGCCCTCGCGCAGGCGCGTCGCCGTCTGCGTGATCAGCGCCACGCCCAGCGCCATGTGGTAGCAGAGTTGCCCGTTGCGCCAGGATTGCCCGCGGGCCTTGCGCCGCCAGTCGGCGTCGCCCATCCCGGCGACCAACTCGTGGAAGTCGCTGCGGGTCGTCTCCAGCAGCTCCTGGAGTTCGCTGCGCTTGGTGGTTTCGGTGGTCATCGTGCGCGCCCCTCTATCCAGCCTGCCTGCTCAGTCAGTCCGCTCAGTCTGCCTGCTCAGATTGCGGTGTACCAGTCGCGGATCGCCCGCCCGATCTCGTGCGGCGAGTCCTCCTGCACGAAGTGGTTGCCGGCCACCGTAACCTCGGTCTGGTTCGGCCAGGCGCGACAGAACTCCAGCTGCGCGCCGTTGAGGATCGCGCCGGGCTCGGCCTTGATCAGCAGCTTGGGGATGTCGCTCTCACTGAGGAAGTCTGCGTAGGACTGGACGATGTCGACGACATCGGGCGGCTCGCCGGAGATCGGGATTTCGCGCGGCCAGGTCAGCGTTGGCCGCCGGCTCTCGCCGGGCTCGCGGTAGGGCAGGCGGTAGACCTCCATCTCCTCCTCGGTCAGCCCGCGCAGCACGCTGCCGGGCAACACGCGCTCGACGAAGACATTCTTCTCCAGCACCATCTCCTCGCCGGCCTCGGAGCGGAAGCCCTGAAAGACACGGGCGGCGGCTTCGGGCCATTCGTCCCAGGTGACGGGGCGGACGATCGCCTCCATGTAGACGATCCCCTTAATCCGCTCCGGGTGCCGCCGCGCCCAGTGGAAGCCCAGCGCCGAGCCCCAGTCGTGGATCACAAAGGTCAGGTTGTCGCCGAGGTTCATCCCGTCGAGCCAGGCGTCGAGCCACTCCGCGTGATCGACGAAGCGGTAGGAGCCGGAGGGCGAGGAGCCGGACTGCCCCATGCCGATCAGGTCGGGCGCGAGGCAGCGCGCAATGTCGGTGCAGTGCGGCATGATGTTGCGCCAGAGGTAGGACGAGGTGGGGTTGCCGTGCAGAAAGATGATCGGGTCGCCCGCGCCCTCGTCGACGTAGGCCATCGTGGTCTCGCCGATGGTCAGGCGCTTGCGGGGAAAGTTGTCCTCGGCGGAGATGTCGGCTGGGGCGTCGGTGGTCATGGCTGCGTCTTTCTCGCTTGCAGGGCGGGGGAAATGATCCGCGCAGGCAGAGGATACAGCGCAGCGGCTAGCATCGTGGCAACAGGACCGCAAGAGGACCATGAGGGGCGATGAGAGGAGGCGCGCATGCCGGTGGCGGGATTTGACCACGCGGCGATTCCGGCCGGAGATCCGGAGGCGCTGATCACGTTCTACCGCGCGCTGGGCTTCAGCGTGGTGGGCGAGGAGCGCTGGCGTTCGGGCGAGTTCCCCGCCTTCGCGCTGGCCGCGGGCGACCAGAAGATCAATGTCCACGACCCGAAGCTCTGGCGCGACGAGCGCTTCACGCTGCGCGGGCCGACGGCGGAGCCGGGCTGCGGCGATTTCTGCTTCGTCTGGGACGGCACGCCCGAAGAGGCCGCAGCGGCGATCCGCGCCGCCGGCGGCGATGTCATCGAGGGCCCCGTGACGCGCGAGGGCGGGCGCGGCGGTGGGCTGGACGAGGGAACCAGCGTCTACACGCGGGATCCCGATGGAAATCTGGTGGAGTTCATCGTCTACGACTGAGCACGCCCAGGCATGTCTTGGGCGCGCAGGCGAGACAGGCAGGAGAGGTAAGGAGGCAAGCGATGGAGTTTTTCGACGTTCTGTACACGGCGCGGGCGATGCGGCGCTACTCCGATGAGCCGATTCCGGAGGAGCTGCTGGTGAAGCTGATCGAGGCGGCGCACGCGGGGCCGAGCGGTTCAAACCGCCAGGCGCGGCATTGGATCGTGGTGCGCGATGCGGAGCAGAAGCAGAAGCTCGCGGAGCTCAACCGTCGCTTCGTGACGCGCTATCTGGAGGCAAACCGTGAGGCGGCGAATCCGCACGTGACGGCCGACAAGCGCGAGCGCTTCCTGGCCGCGGTGGAGCACCAGATGAAGCACCTGCACGAGGTGCCCGCCATCGTGATCGCCTGCACCGATATGGTGCGGACGCCGCAGGGGACATTCGCGGAGGGCGTGCAGGCGGCGACCGAGGTCTGGGGCGCAGTGCAGAATCTGCTGCTGGCGGCCCGCGCGCTGGAGATCGGCTCGGTGCCGACGACGCTGGGCCTGGTCGATCGCGACGCGGCGCGCGAGGTGCTCAATCTGCCCGACCACATTCTGCCGATGGTCCTCATTCCGCTGGGGTGGCCGACGGGCAATTTCGGCCCGATCCGGCGGCGTCCGCTGGATGAGGTGCTGCACTGGGATCGCTACGATCCGCAGGCGGGCAGCGCGACGGCGGACCTGGCGTCGCGGCCTTCAACCTGAGTTCTGAGTTCGCGCAGCCGACCCGATTGGAGACGCGCTGATGACGACCGACACTTCCACACTCGATCTGCTGATGCCCTCGGATGTGGGGCGCTACACGGTGGCCCAGTCGTTCGCGGTGGACGCTCGCTCGATTACCGCGTTCGCCTCGGGCGTGGGCGACTTCAACGAGTGTTATATGGACGACGCGCGCGAGGGCGGGCTGATCGGCCATCCGGGAATGGTGTTCAGCTTCCAGTGGAACAGCCGCTTCACGCCGGATCTGGAGTACGATCTCCAACTCGTGCGCCGCGGCGTTCACGCCTGGGTGGATGTGCGCTTCGAGCGGGCAATCCGCGAGGGCGATGTAATCACCAGCCAGGGGCGCTCAATCGCCGCGCGCCAGGTCGCGCCGGGCGTGCTGACCAGCCAGCGCTACGTGATGCGCGATTCGGCCGGCGAGGTGGTAGCAGTGATGGATTCGGGCGGAATTACGCGCGGGGCGCGGCTCGACGGAGCGGATCAGGAGTTGGAGTCCGCGCCGCCGCTGCCAAAGCCGTCGGGAAACGCCGGCGCGCCGATCTGGTCGGTGGAACTGCCGATCGATCCGCAGGCGCCGCATGTGTACACGGAGTGCGCCGATATCTGGAATCCGATCCACACGGAGCGCCGCGTGGCGCTGGCGGCGGGGTTGCCGGATATCATCCTGCACGGCAGCGCGAATATCACGATCGCGCTGCGCGAGGTGATCAATCGCAGCCTGGGCGGAGATCCGACGCGGCTGCGCCGCTTTGCCGGGCAGTTCCGGGGGATGGTCATCCCGGGGCGTCCGGTGACGGTGCGGGCCTTGGAGGTGCGTGAGGAGGACGGGGAGGCGACGGTGTTCTTCGAGATGCTGAACGATGCGGGGGAAGCGGCGATTGCGAATGGGGTGGTCGTGGGGGTATGACGGGTGTAGGCGCGGCGTGGGTTGCGATTGCGATCGGCTACGCCGAAACCGCGTACTGGTCCACCGCTTCGGGGAGGAAGTTGAAGCCGAGGCCGGGGTCTTCGGGCAACGCCAGGCGGCCGTCGCGGACTTCGGTTTGGCGATCGATGATGTTGCGGAAGTTATGCACCTGATCGTCGGGGAAGAATTCGACGAATGTGGCGTTGGGGGACGATGCGACGAGGTGACGGTGCAGATCGTGGAACCAGTGCGGGCAGATCGAAACGCCGTAGGAGGCTGCCGTGGCGGCGATGCGGCGGAATTCGGTGATGCCGCCGAGCACCGCCGCGTCGGGCTGGAGGATCATCGCGGCGTCCTGGTCGAGCAGGTCCTTGAAGCGCCAGCGTCCGACCTCGATTTCGCCGGTGGCGACGGGTACGCCCGTCCGCTGCGCCAGTTTGGCGTGTAGGTTGATCGCGTCGGGCGAGAACGGCTCCTCGATCCAGTACGGCTGCCAGGGTTCGTATGCCTGCATGTAGCGCAGCGCGTCCTCCAGATTCGACCACGCATTGTTGGCGTCGAGCATCAGGTGGACCTCGGGGCCGACGGCTTCGCGCGCCGCCTGCATGCGGGCGGCTTCCTCGCTCACGGAGAGTCGCCCGACCTTAATTTTGACCGCCTCGAAACCCATGTCGAGGTAGCCGCTCAATTCGGCCTGAAGTCCCTCGTGGCCTTTGCCGTCGAGGTAATACCCGCCGCTCGCATAGGCCGGTACCGTCTCCTCGTAGTACCCGCCCAGCATTCGCCAGAGCGGCAGCCCCGCCGCCCGCGCATTGTGATCCCAGAGCGCAATGTCGAGCGCCGAGAGCGCCCGCATCGTCGCGCCCGCCCGCCCGTGCAGCAGCGCCTCCTGGTACATCGCCGCCCACAGCCCCTCCACGCGGAACGGATCCTGCCCAATCAGCAGCGGCGCAAACAGCTCATCCACCGCCGAGGTCACCAGCTGCCCGTTGGAGTTCCCTGCGTAGCAGAAGCCGATCCCGGCGTGCCCGTCGTCCGCCTCAATCTCCACGATCGGGTGGTCCCGGTGGTACACCGTCCGATTCGAAAACGAGGTCGGATGATCCAGTGGAATCCGCAGCAACCGCGACCGCACCGCAGTAATCCTCGCCGCCATCGTCGCACCCCTTTCTGCCGATCTCCCGTAGAGCGCCTGCCGCTCCGGAATCGCCCCCCTACGCAGGGGGGCTGTCCGCGTAGCGGACTGGGGGTCGGCCGCCCCCACTTCAGACGCCCCGCCCTACCGTGCCGTATAACCCCCATCCACCGGCAGCGCCACCCCGTTCACAAACGACGCATCGTCCGACGCCAGAAACGCCGCCGCCGCCGCGATCTCCTGCGGCTCGCCCAGACGCCCCATCGGGTGCAGCGACGCGATGTACTCCTCCGCGCCCTCGATCTCGCGGATTTGCTCTGTCATCGGGGTGTGGATGTAGCCCGGGCAGACGGCGTTGACGCGCACGCCGCGCGCGCCGTAGGTCACCGCGAACTGCCGCGTGATGCCGACCACCCCGTGCTTGGCGGCCACGTAGGCGCCCGCGCCCTCCTGCACCGGCTCATCCTGCAGCTGGCCGCTCAGCAGCCCCGCCAGCCCCGCGATCGAGGCGGTGTTGATGATCGAGCCGCCGCCGCGCTCGGCCAGCAGCGCCGCGCCGTGGAAGGTGCCGTAGTAGACGCCGGTGAGGTTGACCGCGATCGTCTGATCCCAGGTGTAGCGCCCGCCGATGCCGGCGTTGTTCATCAGCACATCCAGGCCGCCCAGCACCGAGACCGTTTGCGCCAGCGCGTCCTGCACCGCCGCCTCCGAGGTCACATCCAGTTCCATCGTCGCCGAGCGACCGCCGTGCTCGGCGATCTGCGCCGCCGTCGTCTGCGCGCCCTCTGCGTTGAGGTCCGCGCACATCACCGCCGCGCCCTCCGAGGCCATCCGCACCGCGCACTCGCGCCCAATCCCCGAGCCGGCCCCCGTGATCAGCGCCACCCGCCCGTCAAGCCTGTCCATCGCCATGATTCCCTATCTCCCTTCGGCAAGCCCGATTTCGCACAGGATAGGCGCAGGGCGGCTATCGTGATCTACAGGCGAGCAGACCGCGAGGGGTGGCGAGTGTGTCGACAAAGAACCAGGACGGGCGCGCCGCGCCGACGCTCAACGGCGGCGTGGGGACAGCCGTTGGACGCTCGCAGCCGCGCAGCGCGGAAGATCTGCACCGCGAGTTTCGCGAGCTCGTCGATCAGTGGCGTGAAGAGACCTTCGGCCAATCGCTCGCAGCGCCGGGCGTTCTGAACGCCGCGTATCTGCGCATCATCGGCATGGGCGAGCAGGCGATCCCCTGGATTCTCGACGAGCTGGAGAACAACGGCGGCCAGTGGTACGTCGCGCTCCAGTCGATCACCGGCGAAGATCCAATCCCCGCAGAAGATCGCGGCCATCGCCCGAAGATGCGCGCGGCGTGGAGGGAATGGGGCCGGCGCAACGGCTGGATCGATTGATCGATGTCGTGTGAGCGTCTGATCGCCACCTTTCTCCCAGGCCTGGAGCCCGGCGCGTACGAGATCACCAGTCCGACGACCGACGATTACAACTGCATCTCTTGGGCGCTCGGCGAAACGCATCGTCGCTGGGATCCTTTGGGCCTTCTCCCCGACCATTGGCCGGCGGGATTGGCCCGCAACGACCGGGTTGAGACGATTGAGGCGGCCTTGCGTCTTGAGGGCTTCGAATCCTGCGACGACGATGCGCTGGAAGACGGCATGGAAAAGGTCGCCCTGTTCGCGGACGGCGCACACTTCACCCATGTCGCCCGGCAGCTGCCGTCAGGCCGCTGGACCAGCAAGCTCGGCGACTACTGCGACATTGAGCATGATCTCAAGGACCTGGTCAGAATTCGGAGCGCCAATTCTGATTTCCGCTACGGCGAAATCGTCGCCTTTATGCGCCGGTCCCGCCGCAATGATGGCGAAGAAGCCTGACCAGCCGTCGTCTGCGCCCCTTCGCGCAAGCCCGATTTCGCACAGGATAGGCACAGGGCGGCTATCGTGATCTACAGGCGAGCAGACCGCGAGGGGCGACCGACATGGCGAAGACCAACCCCTCCGACTCGGATGTGGCCGCGCTTGACAGGGGTCGCCTCATGGTCGCCCGACCGGCAGCCGAGGATCTGCACCGCGAATTTCTGGCGCTCGCCGCGCAGTGGCGCGAGGAGACTGCGGGCTACTCGGTGATCACGCCCAAAGTCGCGCATCCCGCTTATCTCCGCATCATTGGCATGGGGCCTGTCGCTGTCCCTTGGATTCTGCGTGAGCTTGAAGAGCACAGCGGCCATTGGTACGTCGCTCTTCGGTCGATCACTGGCGCGAACCCGGTGCCGCACGAGGACCGCGGGCGAATTCCCAAAATGCGTGCGGCTTGGCTTGCGTGGGCGCGCGAGGAAGGCTGGATCGACTGAGCGATGCCGTGTTTGGGCAACATCACACTCCGCTTGCCTGGCCTAGAGTCCTCTTCCTACGAGGTGACCAGTGACGCGACCGATCACTACAACTGCGTCGCGTGGGCGATGGGTGAGGACGATCGATGGTGGAGCCACGAATCAGACGAGGACTACTACTGGCCGGACCAAGCCGAGCGCGGCGACGGCGCGCCGGCCTACCAGGCGATGTTCAGGCTCTACGGATTCGAGGGGTGCGCCGACGGCGGGAGCGAATCCGGCTTCGAGAAGATCGCGATCTTCGCCGACGAAGGACGCTTTACCCATGTGGCCCGCCAGCTTCCTTCCGGCCGCTGGACGAGCAAGCTCGGCGAAAACTGCGACATTGAGCATGAGATCGACTCATTGACGCATCCCAGATCATCCTTCCCGCAATACAGCTACGGCGAAGTCGTCGCCTTCATGCGCCGGCCGCGCCGCGCCGACCAGCCACCCACCTGATCCACCGACGGGCGGCAAGGCCACGTGGCGCAACAGGGGATGTCGCCGAAGCTAGAGGACGCCTACTCGGCTGTTTAGCCCGTCGCCGGATTGCGCGAGTTGTCCACTTACACCACCGGAGCGGGCAGCTTGTAGTCCTCGTCGTCTCCCGCGATCCACTCGACCAGCCAGGCGTGTTCGTCCGCTGTGAGATCAACGCCGCCCAAGTGAGCGATGAACAGCGATGCGCCGTTTGAGGCGGACCGACCGGACATCACTCGCCCGCCGGGCTGAGTAGTACGCCCTGCCATTGCTTTGATTCCCGCCGCCAGTCAATCCGGTTCAGCCGCCGGCACAACTCTTGATCGCTCACACCGACGCAGCGTTCGCGCATCAGTACAAACCCGCGCACCAGAGACAGCTGCCCGCTCGGATGGCCGAGCAGCGACTCCGCGCGAATCGCGATCCGCACCATGTCTCCATCTTCGCTCGGGTCTTGAATCGCTTCGGCGAACCGGTCGATCTCCTCCAGCAGCAGCAGCCACACGCGTTCGAGCTCCACCTCAAATGCCTGCCGCTCCTCCTCGTTCGCACGCTCGGGTCGGCGGCGTCCGTGCCAACAGCACGACCGAATGATCGCCATGTTCGCCGCGTAGATCGTTGCGAGCGTCGTGAACTCGCGGGCCCTCTGGTTCAGCATTGACGACTGAGACCGCACCAGATCCTCAGGAAGCAGTTCAAGCTGCGCAAGGCGAGACACCAGGTTGCGCGTCGCCACTGCCACAGCGTCGTCGTCATCTGTGATCAGGTTCTCGACCCGCGATGTCGGTTTCGCGTGGCGATTGATCATGCTGAAAATGCGTCGAGCGGAATCTGGCTCGAAGCGAACGAGGATGACCGCGACGGCGTCGCGGGCGAGCGCCGTATTGCTCTTGATGCCGGGAATCGGACGCCCGCGCTCATCCGTGCCGAGCATCGCGATCTCAAACGCCTTCGCGCGGTGCTGGCCGTCGAGAGGGACCAGCAACTCGTCTCCCTGCAACGTCAGGAAACCAAGGTTCGCAGCTGCGATCTGGTACGCCTTCGGCACCTTTGCACTGTGATCATCGCCAAAATCGTCCAGCGGTTCGAACGCCATCCCGTCATCGTTCAAGACCGCCAGTACCAGCGACCCTGTGAAGCGATCAGGGTGATTGGCGAAGTAAGGCGCGATCTCTCGCGTAACCCGCGAGATGTCGATCTCGCGTTGATAACGTTCCTCGAGAGTTTGAGACTCCCAGCCCGGTAGGTCTTTCGGCATCCGGACTTTGGAGACCAACTCCTCGACATGCATCGTGGTCAGCCAGTATTCGAACCGGCCGAACTGTCCGCGAAGTGCCGGCAGTGTCGTGGGCATCGAAACAAGCGCCGATCAGAGTTGTGTTCGCAGGTGCGCGGAGGAGCGCACCCGCCGCAACGTATATGAACGCCAGTTGTGCGTCAAACTTACGCGCAGACGCCGATCATCGGAGCGCTTTGGCGACAGCCGGGGTGGCCCTCTCTCGTGCTGGCCGCCCGCGGCTGACTCGCCAGGCTCCGTGCGGTATCCTAGCCGCGCCTGCCAAATGCGAAAGGGAGACACAATGCCGATTGCTGAAGGGGATGCGCTGCCGGAGGTGAATGGGACGGTGATGGCCGGAGGACGGCCGGGGCCGGTGAGCCTGCGCGAGTTCGTGGGCGACAAGAAGACGGTGATCTTCGGCGTGCCCGGCGCGTTCACGCCGACCTGCACCAACGACCACCTGCCGACCTTCGCCGTGGCGGCCGACGCGCTGGCCGAGGCGGGGATCGAGCAGACGATCTGCATGTCGACCAACGACATCTTCGTGCTCGAAGCGTGGAACGCGGCGCACGGCGCGGAGCACATCACGATGCTGGCCGACGGCTCGGGCGAGCTGACCCGCGCGCTCGACCTCGGCTTGGATCTGAGCGGTCTGGGGCTGGGCTTCCGCTGCACGCGCTTTGCGATGCTGGTGGAGGGCGGCGCGGTCAAGGCGCTCCAGCTGGAGGAATCGCCGGGAGCGTGCGCGATGACCAGCGCCTCGGCAATTCTGGAGCGCGCCTGACGGTGACCGCCGAGCCCGACGCGCCGCCGCTGCGCCCGCGCGACGCGGCGGCGCTCGATCGTTACCGCGGGGTGCGCTTGACACACACCTACACGGCCTCCTGGTTCCACAACGCGACGTTCGTGTTTCCGCTGGCGGCTGCGCTGATCGCGGGGATCGTCTGGCTGGCGGCGGGCAGCGGCGAGGCGGGCGGAGCGGCGCTCTTCTTTCTGGTCGTGACCGGCATCATGCTGCCGGTGGTGTTCGTGACCTGGCGGCGGACGACGACGGCGATCGTGGTGCATGAGGCGGGAATTACCGCGCTGCACCAGGGCGAGGAGCAGCTGACGCTGGCCTGGGCCGAGCTGCGCGGCGTGCGGCGGGTGGAGACGATGGGCAACGTGCGTTGGTATCTCGACGGCGCGGAAGGGGAGCACATCGTGGTGGAGGGCGAGATGTCGGGGCGCGAGGCGCTGTTGGAGGCGGCGGAGGCTATTGCTCCGAGTCGTCCGCCTCCTGCTGCGGGGCGGGAGTGACGGGCGGCAGTCCGGAGTTGAGCACGGGGCGCGAGGCGGGCGGCAGCACGAGCGCAGCCGAGGCGGTGGCGTGTCCGTCGGCGGCCTGCTCGAAGATCAGGGCGATCGCCGCGCCGGCGCCGATTTCGGACGGCTCGCCGGGGTGGAGGTTGAGCAGGAATGTGGAGTCGGGGCGGATCGTGATGGCGGCGCGCCCGGAGCTCGTTTCGAGCGTGATCACGTGGAAGAGCAGATCGGCGGGGCCGGCGGTGGTTTCCACCTCGCGCATTTCTTCGCGCACCTCGACGACGCGCCCGGCGAGCACCTGGCGTCCGCGCAGGCCCTCGGGTTGGAAGGGGCTGAGGCCGCTCGCGCCGAGCACCAGTGCGGTGTTGATGTTGGCCGCCGGGTCGTAGCCGACGCGGACGCGCCCCGCGACGCTGGCGGCGGCGCCTTCCTCCACGGCGTCGCCGCCGTTGCTGTCTGGGCCGTCGAGCGTGAGTGCGGTGGGCACTTCGGGCTGGTCGGCGAGGAACTCCGCGCCGACGAACCATCCGCCGGCGGCGACGCCGGCGAGAATGGCGAGCACGATGGTCAGGTTGAGCGTCTGGCGGGGGTTCATCGCGCCGCCTGCCGGGTGTAGCGCTCGGCGAGGTCGTCGCCGGTCACGGCGCGTCCGGCGGGAATCACGATGATCCCGTCGAGGATGTAGCTGTTGACGTTGTCGTCGCGCCCGCCGACCACCACCCAGTCGCCGGGATTGATGTCGGGCGCGGTGATCGGTTCGAGCAGTTCAACTTCGGCGTCGGCGGCGAATTCGACGGTGATCGGCGCGGCGTCGGCCCGCACGACAATGCCCTGGGCGTTGGTTTCGGTGACGAAGCCGGCGAGGTCGGCGGCGGGCGCGCCGTCGCTGCCCACCGGGGCGTCAAGCACGCGGATGAACTCGTCGCCGGCGTCGCCGCCCCACTGGAAGCCGGCGGCGATGGCGGCGGCGAAGACAACCGCCGCGGCGAGCGGGAGCCAGGCGCGTCGTCGAGCGGCGGCGAGCCACTGGCGCACGGCAGTTCCTCTCCCGCGCTCAGGCGCAGCTGCTGATCGGAAGAGGGCGGACTCGGACGGCCCGCCCTCTTCCCCACCCTGTTCGTGGTTGCGTCGGCGCGGCGCGCGACGGCTAGACGGCGAGCGCGTCGGCGACTTCGGGCAGGCCGAGCGACTCCAGCTTCGTGCGGCTGGGCTGGCAGGTCGCCGTGTCCCAGTCGCAGGCGTTGAGGAAGTCGGTCTCCAGCCGCTCCACGTCGAGGATCACGTCGGCCAGCGGGCCGGTCGTCTGGTGCGTGCCGTTGCCGCCCCAGAGGCGGTCGGGCACGAACCGCTCGCGCGGGTTGTCGCCCTCGCGCACGCAGAAGGCCATGCGCAGGTTGGCGATCCGCTCGCCAGCGAGCTGCAGGTCGTCGCCGGTCAGGTTCCAGCCGGTCACGGCGTTGATCCACTCGGGGAAGCGGTTGGTCGGCGCGGCCATCATGATGAACTGGCACATCCCGGTGGAGTTGGAGATGTGCATGTACTCCGAGGCGCCCTTGTGGTGCTCGCCGCGGTTGGCGTAGTCCTTGAAGTCGGCCGGCGCGGCGGGGTATTCGGGGCCGCCGTAGCGCGAGGCGCCTTCGTACTGCGTGTGCCGACCGGGCGTCGGGTCCAGCTTGTAGGTGGTGTAGTACTCGGGCTGGAGCTTGCCGTCGTGCATCGGCAGTTCCTGGCCGCCCACGTCCGTCCGGTACGCCTGCGCCCGGTTGTCCCCGTTCTTCTCGTCGATCTTCGTCGCCGCCGCCGCCATCCCGTCGGCCAGCAGGTCGCCGAAGCCCTCCCGCTTCCCGATCAGGTGCAGCATCTCCATGATCCCGTCGTCGTTGCCCCAGGTCAGCTCGACGCCGCCCGTGTCCTCGAGATCGATCAGCCCGTTCTCGAAGCACTCGATCGCGAACGAAATCACCGTCCCCGCGCCGATCGTGTCGAGGCCGTACTCGTTGCACCAGTGGTTCGCGGCCTGGAGCATGTCCAGGTTGTTCGACAGGTTCATCGTCCCGAACGACGCCATCGTCTCGTACTCCGCGCGGTGCGTGTTCACCGGGTACTTGAACACGCCCTTCTCGTGCTCCCACTGATCCGGCACCCCGTGCGGCGACTCGATCGACTCCGCCCCGCAGGCCATCGGGCAGCGCCAGCACCCGTAGCTCTTCGCCCGCTTCCCCTTCCCGTTCGCGCCCATCGCGCGCCCCGTCCCCTCCTCGAACTGCGGCGGCTCGGTGTATGGGTTGAACGCCAGATCGCCGTGCGTCATCCGCGTCGCGTTCACCACCGGACCCGTGATCGAGTCCACGTTCTGGAACACCACTTCGCCCACGCCGCCCCAGTTGCGGACGGGCGAGTCCCCGTTGTGCGCCGACTGCGACGTGATCCCCGTCGTCCCGAACGTCGCGAAGAAGTCCCGCAGCGGCGCGATGAACTCGTCCCGCGAGGTCTTCGCCAACTCCCGAATCTCCGTGTCCTGCGAGAGCATGTTCTCCCGCGGCGCGCCCGACACCACCACCGCTTTCACCTTCTTCGAGCCCATCACCGCGCCCACACCCGAGCGGGCCGCGAGGCGGCCGTGCTCGTTGCAGATGCCGGAGAGGTAGGAAAGCTGCTCGCCGGAGGGGCCGATGCAGGCCACCGACGCCTTCTTCCCGTACTTCTCCTTGAACGCGTTCTCCACCTCGATCGCGCCCATCCCCCAGTACTCCGACGCGTCCTCGATCGACACGGTGTCCCCGTCGATCAGGATGTACACCGGCTTGTCCGCCTGCCCGTAGAACAGAATCCCGTCCCAGCCCGCGAACTTCAGGTAGGGGCCGAAATCCCCGCCGCAGTTCGCGTCGCCCCAGCCGCCCGTCGACGGGCTCTTGCACACCGCCTGGAAGCGGTTCCCGAAAATCGGCGTGCCGGTCAGCAGGCCGGGCATCAGGCCAAGCACGTTGTCGGGGCCGAGCGGGTCGGCGCCCTGGGGGATGCGGTCGAAGAGCAGCCGGACGCCGATGCCGTAGCCGCCGAGGTAGTCCTTGTACACCTGCTCCGGCAGCTCTTCGGCGTCCACCGTGCCCTCCGAGAGGCGCACGTTGATGATCTTGCCGTTGTACGCGAGCTCGCTCGGGTTCCACTCCTTCGCCTCGGCCGGCGCCTCCGCCGTCTCGGTCTGACCATTCCCGCCGGGTACGTTCGCCATCGTCTGTTCCTCATTTCCAGAACCGCCGGCGACGCCACAGTGTCGCCGACCGATCCGCGCGCACTCCCCTTGTCGGCGGACCACCCGCAGGATAGCCAATCCAAACCCTCCGCGCTACGTACCGCTCCCCGCCTTCGCTCCCCCCATCGTGGGGGGAGCGAAGGCGGGGCTGTCCGCCGATCGGAATCGCCCCCCTACGCAGGGGGCTGTCCGCGCAGCGGACTGGGGGGTCGGCCGCCCCAAGCCGCACAGCCGCCCCAACACCGCACACCGCGCCCTCTCTCATTCCCCTAGCATGAGCGCAACACATCAACGCAGACCGAAACGCAAACCGAGGTGAGGACCCGCATGACCTACGACATCATCATCCGCGGCGGAACCATCGTCGACGGCTCCGGCGCGCCCCGCTTCCGCGCCGACCTCGCGATCCAGGACGGCCGCATCGCCTCCATCGGCCGCGTCCCCGACACCGCGCGCGAGGAGATCGATGCCGACGGACTGGTCGTCGCCCCCGGCTTCATCGACGGCCACACCCACTTCGACGCCCAAATCTCCTGGGACCCCTACGGCACCTCCTCCTCCTACCACGGCGTCACCTCCGTGATCATGGGCAACTGCGGCTTCACGCTCGCGCCTTGCCACCCCGACGACCAGGACCTCCTCATGCGCACTTTGGAGGCCGTCGAAGACATCCCCGCCGACGCCCAGCGCGCCGGCGTCGCCTGGACCTGGCAAACCTTCCCCGAGTACCTCGACTTCCTCGAGCAGACGCCCAAAGGCCTCAACTACGGCGGCTACGTCGGACACACCGCCCTCCGCACCTACGTGATGCGCGAGCGCGCCTTCACCGAAGCCTCCACGGAGGCCGACCGCGCCGAAATGAAGCGCATCCTGCGCGAAGCCGTGCAGGCCGGCGCGATGGGCTTCTCCACCACCCGCTCCCCCGCTCACAAAACCTCCGAAGGCGACCCCGTGCCCAGCCGCCTGGCCGACTGGAACGAGGTCCGCGAGCTCGTCATGGAGCTCGGCGCGCTCAATCGCGGCATGGTCGAGATCAGCGGCGAACCCACCATGGGACAGGACCCTAACGATCCCAACCACTACGAAAACCGCCTCCGCGACCTCGCCGTCGACTCCGGACGCCCCATCTTCTTCCCCGCCCTCTCCAGCCGCCGCGCCGCGCCCGACGGCTGGAAACGCTGGTTCGACAACGCCGCCGAAGCCGCCTCTCGCGGCGCGCGCATGTTCGGACAGGCCCACTCCCGCCAACTCGCCACCAACTGGTCCTACCGCACCGAAATGCCCTTCGACCGCCTCTCCGTCTGGCGCGACCTGCGCAAGCGCCCGCTCGATGAGCAACTCGCCGCCTTCCGCGACCCCGACACCCGCGCCCGCCTCGTCCACATCGCCAACACCGAAGACGAAGACTTCACCAAAGTGATGCCCGCCCAGGCCCGCAAACCGTCCGACTGGGACTGGGTCTTCATCCTCGACCACGTCGACGGCACGCCCAACCGCTCGCTCGGCCAACTCGCCCGCGAGCGCGAAGAAGACCCCGTCGAAACCATGCTCCAAATCGGCATCGAGCAGGACCTCGACACCATCTACATGGTCCCCCTCGCCAACGAGTACCAGGACCAGGTGCTCGAAATCATGCGCGAACCCCGCTCACTCGTCACCTTCAGCGACGGCGGCGCCCACGTCTCGCAGATCATGGACTGCTCCCTGCAAACCCATGTGCTCACCCACTGGGTGCGCAACACCGGCGAACTCACCCTCGAAGAGGGCGTCAAGCTGCTCACCTGGGACATGGCCGCCGCCTGGGAGCTGCCCGAACGCGGCCTGCTCCGCCGCGGCTACAAGGCCGACATCATCATCTTCGACCCCGACACCGTCGCCCCCCAACGCCCCGAAGTCGTCCACGACCTCCCCGCCCAACAGCGCCGCCTCCTCCAAAAAGCCACCGGCTACCACTACTCCATCGTCAACGGCGGCATCACCATGCGCAACGGCGAACCAACCGGCGTCACCACCGGCGAAGTCCTGCATTCCGTTTAGCCGCATCACCGACCGCCGCTCTCGTGCGAATCCCCCAGTTCGGCATCAACCGACAGGACGCCAACTCCGTCCCCGCCTTCGCCGCTGATGTCGCCCGTATCGAGGCGCTCGGCTGGGACGCCGCCTGGCTGCCCGACTCCCAGCTGCGCCGACGCGACACCTACGTCCTGCTCGCCGCCGCCGCCCAGGCGACCGACGCCATTCGCCTCGGCGTCCTGCTCACCAACCCCGTCACCCGCCATCCCTCCGTCACCGCATCCTCGATTGCCACCATTGACGAACTCGCTCCCGGCCGCGTCGAACTCGGCTGGGGAGCCGGCGACACCGCCGTCCGCCTGGCCGGCCTCCGCCCCGCAACCGTCGCCCGCATGGAGGACGGCATCCGGTTGATGCGCCGCCTGCTCGACGGCGAACAGGTCGAGGTGAGCGCAGAGCGCCCCGCCGAACTCCCCTTCCACCGCCCGGTCCCCATCTGGCTCGCCGCCGGTGGTCCGCGCACCCTCGAAATGGGCGGCCGCGCCGCCGACGGCGTCTTCATCCGCGTCGGGACCCATCCCACCTTGATCGAAGATGCCGTCGCCCGCGTCCGCCGCGGCGCTGAAAGCGCTGGACGCGCGCCCGAAGCTGTGCGCCTCGGCGTCGTCTTCCACACCGTGCTCGTCGATGATCCGCACACCGCGCTCACGATGGCCAAAGCGATGGCCGCCGGCTACTACGAGTACTCGCCGATGCTCTTCGATCCGCCCGATCTCAGCTGGGACGGCCCCGATCCCGAAACGCTCAAATCCGAGCGCGGCGTCTGGCCCGACTTCCACCACGACCCCGACCTGCTCAAAGCCGGCCGCGCCGTGGACTTCCTGAGCGAGGCGCACGCCGACGCCTTCGCCCTGCGCGGCGGCATCGACGCCGTAGCCGAGCAGCTAATCAACATCCTCCGCCGCAGCGCCGAGGCCGGCATCGAGTTTGAACATGTCGTGCTGCACCCGATCCCCAACCCGCCCAGCCCCGACATCGGGCACAATGCCTACACCGAGCGCGTCGCCCGCGAGCTGCTGCCCCGCGTCCGCGCCGCACTCACCGCCACGAACTGAACGGAGCAAACGATGACCGACCTCTCCAACGTCCGCGCCCTGGCCTGGGACATCGGCGGCACGGTCTTCGACTGGCACCACACGATCCGCGACGAAGTCGCGGCGCTGGCCGAGGCCCAGGGCGTCGAACTTGACGCCCCCGCCTTCACCAACCAGTGGCGCTTCACGATGTTCCGCCGGCTCGCCCTCGTCCGCCGCGGCGACCTGCCCTGGCTCAACGCCGACCAACTCCACCGCCGCGTGCTCGACGAAGTGCTGGAAGATCACCCGCAACTCCAACTCAACTTCGAGCAGCGCGACGAACTCAACCAGGTCTGGCATCGGCTCAACGCCTGGCCCGGCGCCGCCGACGCCCTCCACGCACTCCGCAGCCGCTACACCGTCACCGTGCTCACCGTCATGTCTTGGGCAATCGCCGTGGACAGCTCCAAGCACAACGGCATCTCCTGGGACGGCATCCTCTCCTGCGAACTGCTCGGCCACTACAAGCCGGAGCGCGAGGCCTACGAAGCCGGCGCGCGACTGCTCGACCTGCGCCCCGACCAGGTCATGATGTGCGCCGCCCACAAAGGCGACCTCAAGGCCGCCACACAGGCCGGCATGCCCACCGCCTACGTCCCCATCGTCGGCGAGCGCGGCGCGGGCAACGACCCCGACGACATGTCCCCCGACCCGTCTTTCACCGTCAACGCCACTGACTTCCCCGACCTCGCCCGCCAACTCCTCGCCTGAGCCTGTGCCGGCCGATCGCGCTCGTAACGGAACGACGGCCCCGTGCTCAGGCGGAGCGAAGCTCTTCCGGATCACCCTGCTTCAGCATGAGCCGCTCTGCGCCCAGCCCCTCGAAGAGCTGCGCGCGGCAGGTGAAGACGATGATCTGCACCCGTCGCGCAGCGACATTGAGAATGTCGAACATCGTCTGCATCCGCTGATCGTCGGAAAAGACCAGCGCATCATCGAGAATCACGGCGGCGGGCTGCCCCTGTTCCGCGAGCAGCTCGGCGAACGCGAGCCGGATTAGCACCGCCAGCTGCTCCTGCGTGCCCATGCTCAGATGCTCGAACGACTCGGAGTGGTCGGCGACCCGGGAGATGCCGGTGATCTGCAAGTCTTCGTCCATGTCGAGCGCCGCATCGGGGAAGAGCATTTGCAGGTAGGGCCGGACGCGCTCCCGTACAGGCGCGAGGTAGCGCTCCCTGGCCTGCCGTTCCGCCTCCTGCAGAGCGCCGAGTGCGAGCTCGCGCACCGCGATCTGGCGCTCCATTCGCGCGACGCGCGCCTCGGCCTGCTCGCGGCGCCGCTCGCCGAGCGCGATCTCCTCATCGATCCCGGCCGCCTCCTGCACCTCCAGCCGCTGCTGTAAGCCGCTGATCTCGGACTGCACTGCCGAGCGGTCCTGGCGGCGCTGTTCGATCGCGCGCTCCAGACGTTCGATCCGGGCCTCAGCCAGCTCCCGCGCGTTTTCGGGGCGGCCGCGGCGCAGCTCGGCGATCACCTGCTCCTGCTCCGCCGCCCGCCGCGCAGCCCCGGCGACCGTCGCCGCGAGCTGGTCGTCGGAGGTGTCCTCGGCGGCGAGCTCCAGCTCCTCCCGCAGCCGCGCGATCTGCTCGTCGGCCTGCCGCACTGCGGCGCGCAGATCGCTCAGCCGCTGGCGGTGTTCGGCCAGCGAGCGGTCGCGCTCGTCGTAGGCGTCGCGCGCGAGCTGCGCCGCGTGGCGGGCATCGGCCAGGTTCTCACGGGCGCGTTGCGCCTCCGCCTCGGCGTCGGCCGAAGGCGGCAGCGCATCGAGCTCGAGCGCCGCCGTCAGTCCATCCAGCCGTTGGCGGCGGCCGGCGAGTTGATCGATCAGCGCAGCCACGCCCTGCGGCGCGTGGCCGGCCAGCCGCTCCTGCACGAGTTGCATCGCGCCTTCCAGCCGCTCGCGGCGGCGCAGGTCGGCTTCGGCGTCGGCGAGACTGGACGAGCCGGCCTCGCCGAGCGCCGCCTGCAACGCGGCTGCCGCCTCGGCCCGCCCCCTCAGCAGATCGCCGCTGTCCTCGATGTTGGGCTGAACGATGATCCGCCCGCGTTCGGGGATCACGATCGTCAACGGTTCCACCGCATCCACCGCGCCGTCCAGCTGCGCCAGCGGCGCGCCGTCGACCGCAATGCCGTCGGCCCGGTCGGGCGGAATATCGAAGCTGATTCGCGTCGCGACCGCGCCGATCTGCGCCTCCGTGCGCTGCAATCTGCGCTCCTCACCGCGGATGCGCTCCACCAGTTCGGCGGTCACGACCAGCGCTTCAACCTCACGGCGCGCCTCGCTCAGCTGTTCTTCCGCTTCCAGTGCGGCGTCGCGCGCGGCGGCGAGCCGCTCGATCTGCTGCGCGTCCCCAATCGTGCTGATGACATCGCGGCAGCGCGCCTCGGCGGTCTGCGCGCGCGCTTCGGCTTCGGCGGTCTCCCGGCGGCGCTCGCGCAGCTGCTCAAGCTGCGCGAGCGCGTCGCGGTCCGCCGCTTCGACTTCGGCGAGCGCGCCGCGCGCCCGCGCCAGCGCCGTCTCCTCCTCCGCCAGACGCTCGCGCTGTGCCGTGCGCTCTGCGGCGGCGCGCAGGGCCTCGTCGTGCGTGCGGCGGCGCAGTTCAAGCGTCGTCTCTTCCCCCATAATCCTGGCGGCGAGTTCAACCTCGCGCTGCAACGCCGCGCGGGCTCCTTGCAGCTGCTCGTGATCCCAGGCGTCCTGTTCGCCCGATGCGAGCCGCTGCGCACGCTGCTCGGCCTGCTCCAGCGCAGACAGCGTCTCCGAAAGCTCACCGCGCCGCAGCTGCAGCTCCCCCAGTTGCTCAACCAGAGTGCTGTGTTCGTCCAGCGCCTCTCGGTATTCGCCGCGCGGCTGGCGGCGCGCGGCGCTGAGCCATTCGCCGAGCTGCTGTTCGATGATCTGCGGCAGTTCGCGTCCCCGCCGACCGCCCAGCACTTCGCCCACTTCGGATTCGAGCGCACCGCCGAGGTTGCTGCGCGCGCTGGCGGAAATCTCCGGAGCGCCGAACGAGCGGCCCTGCTGCACCCAGAGCAGCCCCCACATCCCGACCGACTCATCGTCTGCGCCGCGCGCTCCCGATTCACTGAAGCCGAGCAGCTCGCGCAGCTCCGCTTCCGCGCCGTCGCCCTCCAGCGTGACCCCGTCGGGGCATTCGAGCCGCGCATAGGGGCTGTTAAGGAAGCGTTTGGCGATGGTGTACTCGCCTCCGTCGATCTCAAAACGAGCTTCCACAACAGGCGCGTTGCCGCTGCGATCGTTGCGGAAGCTGCGGATCACGCCGGCGCGCGAACCGTGCCGCTCAAAGAGCACCGCCCGCAGCGCCGCCAGCAGCGTCGACTTGCCCATCTCGTTGGGGCCGATCACCAGATTCAGGCCGTCGCCGATGCCGTCCAGCCGAGTCGGTTCGGTGAACTTGCGAAAATGATTGACGGACAGCGAGCGAAGCTTCATTGCGCAGCCGGTTCGAGCTTCATGTACTCCACGTACATAAGCTGCAACGCTTGGTCGACGAGCGCCGCGTCGGCTTCGCCGTTCTTAGCCTGCCGCCGCAGTGTGTCGACAGCTGCGCGCACGACGCCGCCCGTATCGATCCGGTCGAGGTCCTCGTCGGTTGGTTGCGCATAGAGTTGGTCGTCCCGAATGCGCAGCCGGCGCAGGGCATGGGCCGCGCCGTCGCGGATACGATCCTCGAAACGCTGCGCATCGGCGAACGAAAGCGCGCCTTCGACGGTGAGCTGCACGAGCGTGTCGCCGGCTTGTTCGAGGCCGCGCAGCTGCGCTTCCAGCGCGTCGATGTCTTCCCCGTCCAGCACCCGCACATCGATTCGCCGCCAGTGAAAGCGTTCTGTGTCGAGCGGCGTAGCCAGCGGCTCCCGGCCGGGGCGCAGCTCGACCAGCAGCGCCTTGCCGCCGCCTGCAACGTCGAAGGCGTCGGTTTCCGGCGTCCCGCTGTACCAACAGCGTTCGTTGATCCGTCGTTGGCCGTGCCAGTCGCCCAGAGCCAGGTAATCAAGGCTCGCGCGGCTTACCCGCTCAATGTCGATCAGGTTGGATGTCTGCGCCGGATCCGAGCCGAACCCGCGCACGCTGCCGTGCGCCAGACCGATCCGTAGCGCGCCGGGCGGCGTCTCGGCGTCGTCCATCCAGGCGGTGGGATCCGCCAGCGCGCGTCGGTGTTGCAGCGGCGCGGGCAGAATCGCCGCTGCGCCGCCGTCCAGCACGACCGGTCGAGGCTCGGTGTGCGCCTGAACATTGGGCGGCAGACCGCGCGCCCGCAGGCGATCCCATAGCCCGTTCGGCTGGTGCGGGTCGTGGTTGCCGGGCAGCAGCCGCCACTGCACGCCGCCATGCGCCCGCATCCGCTCCAGCGGCTGGCTCAGCGTGCGCGACGAGGGGCTCACCGCGTCGTACACATCGCCCGCGACCAGCACATGGCTCGCGCCGTGCTCTTCGGCCAGTTCGCCCAGCCGCGAAATCGCCTCCAGCCGCGCCTCCTGCAGCACCCCCATCGTCGCGTCATCGACAAAGCGAAACACCTTGCCGATCTGCCAGTCCGAAGTGTGGATGAAGCGAAACGTCACGAGCTCGAGGTTACAGCGCGCTCTGGTCGTGGGGAGTGACCATGATTTTGCAGTGGTCTTCGGGGTCGGCGAGCGTCTCGAACGCGCTTGCGACGTTGTCGAGGTCCACTGCGCCGGTGACCAGCGGTTCGGCGTCGATTAGCCTGTCCTAAGCGCCCGGGCGTGCGGTTTCGCGGCCCGTGCGGCGGCGGCGGCGCTCGATCACCCGGAGCCGCCCCAGCGAGCGGCTCAAGGCAGCCTGCGCTCGCGCACGGTCGGCGTCGGTGGCCTGATCGAGTCGCTCGCTGGCGCGCTGGCGCGCTGCCTCGGCGCGCTCCAGATCGATGTCGGAATCGCGCTCGGCGGCGTCGGCCAGCACGGTGACCTGATCGCTGTGGACTTCAAGGAAGCCGCCGGAGACGAAGAAGTCGTCTTCGGCACCGCCGGCCTTAACGCGCAGCTCGCCGGGCTGAAGCGCGGTGATCAGCGGCGCGTGGTGCGGCAAAATGCCCAGCTCGCCGAGGCTGCCGGGCGCGATCACCTCGTCGACATCCTCGCGGCGCATCAACAGGCGCTCGCCGGTGATGACTTCCAGCGTCAGCGGCATTGGCGCGCTCCCCTCTCGGCTGGCGGACTGCTCGGCGGCGCTAGGCCGCCGCCTCGCTCGCGATCTGCTCGCCCTTTTCGACCGCGGCTTCGATCGTGCCGACATTGAAGAAGGCCTGTTCGGGCAGGTTGTCGTGCGTCCCTTCGAGGATTTCCTTGAAGCCGCGCACGGTGTCGCGCACCGCGACGTATTCGCCCGGCAAGCCGGTGAACTGCTCGGCGACGAAGAACGGCTGGGTCAGGAAGCGCTGAATCCGCCGCGCCCGCGCCACGGTCTGCTTGTCCTCTTCGGAGAGTTCGTCGAC
The DNA here is from genome assembly GCA_965243125.1 of Dehalococcoidia bacterium. Lineage (GTDB taxonomy): Bacteria > Chloroflexota > Dehalococcoidia > Bin125 > Bin125 > CATQGW01. The sequence goes on from OZ251529.1 coordinate 880,785, forward strand.
GCCGAGGATGGCGATGATGTCCTGCAGGTCCTTGAAGCGCTGGAGCACGCGCTGCATCTCCTGCGCCACATCGTAGTGCTCCTGCCCGACGATCTTCGGGTCGAGCGCGCGGCTGAACGAGGTCAGCGGATCCACAGCGGGGTAGAAGCCCTGGGCGGCGATCGCCCGCTCCAACGCCACAACCGCGTCGAGGTGCCCGAACGTCGTCGCCACCCCGGGGTCGGTGTAGTCGTCGGCGGGCACGTAGATCGCCTGGAAGGAGGTGATCGAGCCCTTCATCGTGCTGGTGATCCGCTCCTCCAGCTCGCCCATCTCCGTGCTCAGCGTGGGCTGGTAGCCCACCGCCGAGGGCATCCGCCCCAACAGCGCCGACACTTCCTGCCCCGCCAGCGTGTAGCGGTAGATGTTGTCGATGAAGAGCAGCACATCCTGGCCCTCGGTGTCGCGGAAGTACTCCGCGAAGGTGAGGCCGGTCAGCCCGACGCGCAGCCGCACGCCCGGCGGCTCGTTCATCTGCCCGAAGACCAGCACCGTCTTGTCCAGCACGCCCGACTCGCGCATTTCGTGCCAGAGGTCGTTGCCCTCGCGCGAGCGCTCGCCGACCCCGGCGAAGACGGAGTAGCCGCCGTGCTCGGTGGCGATGTTGCGGATCAGTTCCTGGATGACGACGGTTTTGCCGACGCCCGCGCCGCCGTAGGCGCCGATCTTGCCGCCGCGTGTGAACGGGCAGACGAGGTCGATCACCTTGATCCCCGTTTCGAGAATCTGCGCCTCGCCGCTCTGCTCGTCGTAGGCCGGCGGCGCGCGGTGAATCGGCCACGGATCGGTGGTGGCGGGCACATCGCCCAGATTATCGAGCGGCTCGCCGAGCACGTTGAACAGCCGCCCCAGCGCGCCCTCGCCGACGGGCACCGCGATCGGCTGGCCTTCGTCGGCGGCCGTATCGCCGCGCTTCATCCCGTCCGTGCTGTCCATCGCCAGACAGCGGGCGCGGTTGTTGCCGAGGTGCTGCTGCACCTCGGTGACGACCGATTCGCCGCTGCTCATCGTGATGGTGACCGCGCTGAACAGCGCGGGCAGCCCGTCGGGCGGGAACTCCACATCGACGACGGTGCCGATCACCTGCACTACCTGTCCGTCAGCCATTGCGATCTCCTTGCCGCGGCGATGCGGGTTGCGCCGCATCAATCGTATCAATCATGCTCGCCTCAGCCGCTCACGGCCGCTTGGCGCGCGAGCGCGAGCCAGGCGAGGTCGAAATCGTGGAGCGAATCGATCACCCGGGTTGCGTCGGAGAGCGGCAGCCCGGCGGTCATCGGGGTGCGGACAGCGACGACCGCCATGCCGGCTGCGCGAGCGGCGGCGATGCCCGCCGGCGCATCCTCGACGGCGAGGCAGGCGTCGGGCGACGCGCCCAGCCGCTCGGCGGCGCGCAGGTAGATCTCCGGATCCGGCTTGCCGCGCGAGACTTCGTCGCCGGCGACGGTCTGAGCGAAGAAGCGGCGCAGCCCCAGCGAGTCCAGCGCCGCATCCACCCATTCGCGGTTCGAGGATGAGGCCAGCGCCAACGGGACGGCGGCCTCGGCCAGCCGCCCCAACAGCGCCTCAGCGCCCGGCAGCAGCTCGGCCTCCTCGCGGTAGGAGCGCACGACCTCGCGGTCATACGCCTCCGCGTACCACTCGTAGCTGCGCGCAAGGCCATAGCGCTCGCGCAGGTCGCTCCAGGTGCTCTCCAGCGTCGTCCCCAAGTAGCGACGGTAGTCGTCTTCGCCGAAATTGACGTTCTCCTCGGCGAGCAGGCGGCGCACCACCTCGAAGTGCAGCGGCTCGCCGTCGACCAGCACGCCGTCCATATCGAAGATCACGGCCTCTACGCGCACGCTCATCGTCAGGCCTGCATCGCTTCGACGCCGCCGGTGATGTCCAGCAGCTCAGACGTGATCTGCTCCTGACGCGCCTTGTTGTAGACCAGCGTCAGGTCGTCGATCATCTCGTTCGCCGCGTCCGTCGCGTTGCGCATCGCCACCATCCGCGCCGACTGCTCGGAGGCGCCGGCCTCGAGGATCGCCTGGTAAACGAGCAGGTCCACGTAGCGCGGCAGCAATTCGGCCAGCACCTCCTGCGGCGACGGCTCGAAGATGTATTCCGATTCGGAGGACTCGCCGCCCTCTTCCGGCGCGTCCACACGCTCGACAGGCAACAGCTGGATGGTGGTGGGCGTCTGAGTGACGGTGTTCACGAACGAGGCGTAGACAAGCAGCACGCGATCCACGATGCCGCCGGTGTATTCCTCCATCGCGATCCGCGAGATCGGCTGCGTCTCCGCCAGACCGGGGTAGTCGCCCAGCTCCTGGAACTGGCCGTGATAGTTGACGCCGAAGCGGCGGAAGTAGTCGGAGCCTTTGCGCCCGACCGGGATCATCGAGACATCGCCGCCGGTTTCGGGGCCGAGCACGATCTCGCCGGCGTGCCGCTCAAGGTTCGAGATCAATCCGCCGCACAGCCCGCGGTCGGGCGTCACGAAGATCACGGTGGTTTCGTTGACGTCGCGGCGTTCGAGCAGCGGATGCGCGACCTCCGCGTCGCCTTCGGCGAGCAGCCCGGAGAGGTGGCCGAGCACTTCGCGCATCTTTTCGGCGTAGGGGCGCGCTTGCAAGGCCCGATCCTGCGCACGCCGCATTTTGGACGCGGCGACCAGTTGCAGCGCGTTAGTGATCTTGGCCGTGTTCTCGACGGACCGAATGCGGCGTCGAATCTCGCGGGTGTTGGCCATGCGCTATGCGCTCCTCGCAGGTCCGCAAACGCGGCCTAGAACGGCACCGTGTCTTTGAAGGTTTGCAGCGCGGCGCTCAGCGCCGTCTCGCTGTCGCCGCTCAGCTCGCCGCTGGACCCGATCCCGTCCAGCAGGTCGCGGTGCGAGGTGCCCAGGTACTCGCGCGCGCCTTTGGCGAAGTCGGAGACCTTGTTGACCGGCACATCGTCGAGCGCGCCGCTGTTGGCGGCGTAGAGCAGCGCGACCTGATCGGCCAGCGGCAGCGGCTCATTCTCCGGCTGCACCAGCAGCGCGCTGAGCCGCTGTCCGCGCTCCAGCTGGCGGCGGGTGGCGGTGTCGAGGTCGCTGGTGCCGAACTGCGCGAAGGCTTGCAGCTCGCGGTACTGCGCCATGTCGATCCGCAGCTGCCCGGCCACGGAGCGCATCGCGCGCCGCTGCGCAGAGCCGCCCACGCGGCTGACCGAGATGCCGGAGTTGACCGCCGGGCGCTGCCCGGCGTTGAAGAGGTCGGACTCGAGGAAGATCTGCCCGTCGGTGATCGAGATCACGTTGGTCGGGATGTAGGCCGACACATCGCCCGCCTGCGTCTCGATGATCGGCAGCGCCGTGATCGAGCCGCCGCCGTGCTCCTGGCTCAGCTTCGCCGAGCGCTCGAGCAGCCGCGAGTGCAGGTAGAACACATCGCCGGGGTAGGCCTCGCGCCCCGGCGGGCGGCGCAGCAGCAGCGAAATCTGCCGGTACGCCCAAGCGTGCTTGCTGAGGTCGTCGTAGATGATCAGCGCGTCCTGCCCGCGCTCCATGAAGTACTCCGCCATCGCCACGCCGGAGTACGGCGCGAGGTACTGCTGCGCGGCGGATTCGGCGGAGGCGGCGTTGACGATGATCGTGTGATCCATCGCGCCGTATTCCTCGAGCGTCGAAGCGACCTGGCTGACCTTGGCCTGCTTCTGCCCCACGGCCACGTAGATGCAGACCAGATCTTGCCCCTTCTGGTTGATGATCGTGTCGATCGCGATCGAGCTCTTGCCCGTCTGCCGGTCGCCGATGATCAGCTCGCGCTGGCCGCGGCCGATGGGGATCTGGGAGTCGATGGCGAGGATGCCGGTCTGCACGGGAGTGTCGACGGAGGCGCGCGTGACCACGTTCGGCGCGATCCGCTCGACGGCGCGGCTTTCGCTGGAATTCAGCGGCCCCTTGCCGTCGATCGGCTCGCCGAGCGCGTTGACCACCCGACCAATCAGCTGCTCGCCGACGGGCACCTCGGCGACGCGCCCGGTCGAGCGCACTTCGTCGCCCTCCTCAATCGTCCGGTAGTCGCCGAGGATCACGGCGCCGACGATCTCCTCTTCGAGGTTGAGGGCCATGCCCATCACGGCGTCGCCGCCGCCCTTGGGGTTGAATTCGAGCAGTTCGCCGGAGAGCGCGCCGGAGAGGCCGTAGACGCGGGCGATGCCGTCGCCGGCTTCAACGACGGTGCCCACCTCGGCGGAAACCACTTCGCTCTCGAAGCCTTCGATCTGCTGGCGAATGATCGAGGCGACTTCTTCGGGTCGTACGGCCATGATTGCCTTCCGTTCCGTGGGAGATGCGTCAGAGACTGCCGCCGGCGACGCTGCGCCGCAGCGAGTTGAGCCGTGTGCGCACGCTGCCATCGATGATCCGGTCGCCGATCCGCACGACCGCGCCGCCCAGAATGGCGCTGTCCACCTGCTCGGTGAGTTCGACCGTGTCGGCGTTGGTGTAACCGCGCACGGCGGCTTCAACGGCGGCGCGGGCGTCGTCGGAGAGCGGCACGGCGGTGGTCACCACCGCCTCGGCAACGCCGCGCTCGCTATTCAGCCGGGCGCGGAAGGCGTCGCGGATCTGGTCGGCGAGGCGCGTGCGGCGCTTACGCACGAGCAGCTTGGCGAGGTTGCGGCCTTCCGGGGCGGCGTCCGCCATCGCCCGATCGATCACCTGCTCTTTGTCGGTCTGGGCGACGCGGGTGCTGACGAAGAAGGCCGCCGCATCGGCGTTGGCGAACAGCGCGACCAGATCGTCCAGATCGGACACCCAACGGTCCGCCGTGCCGCCCTCGCTCGCAATCGCGAAGACGGCGTCGGCGTAGCGCTTGGCGGCCGGATCTCGCGGCGGCATGGCGATCGCTCCGTCAGTTCCGGTCCGAAGCGCCGACGGAGGAGTCCGCCAGCACCTCGCTGATGATCCGCTGGTGGTCGTCGCGGCTGAGCGCCTGGCCGATCACGCGCTCGGCGGCGGCGATGGCGAGGTCGGCAAACTCGTCGCGCAGCTGCTGCACGGCCTGATCGCGCTCCTGGGCGATTTCGGCGCGGGCACGCTCAACGATCTGATCGGCCTGCTCGCGGGCTGAGCTCTGCGCTTCGGTTTCGATCCGCTGCGCGAGCTCCTGCGCCTGCGCGACAAGCCGCTGAGCCTCCTCGCGGCCCTGCTGCACCTCGGCGCGTGCTTCGGCGCTCGCCTCTTCGGCGGCCTCCTGGGCCGCTTCGGAGGCGCGCAGGCCCTCCTCGATGCGGCGCTTGCGCTCGTCGAGCACCCGCCGCAGCGGCCGGTAGAACAGCACTATCAGCAGCCCGAGCAACAGCCCGAAGCTGATGAAATGCGTGATCAGCCCGGCGAGATTGAGTCCGAGTTCGTCCATCGGTTCGCCTGCCCCTCGCGCCGACTCGGCGCTGATCGGCCGCGATTCGGCGCGCGGCGCAACCCCGCGCCGCGCGCTGCGTTCGGCTCGTCTAGAAGACGAAGCCGATCATCACCGCGACGACGAGCGAGTAGATCGCGATCGCCTCGGTGAACGCGATGCCGAGGATCATGTTGGTCTGGATGACGGGCGCGGCGTCGGGGTTGCGTCCGAGCGACTCCATCGCCCGCCCGGCGAGGATGCCGATGCCGAGCGGCGGGCCGATCGCTCCGAGCCCCATAGCGATGGCGGCGCCGATGTACTTCATGCCATCGTTGCCAATCTGCAGCAGATTGGCCAGAATGTCCATGTCCATGTGGTCCTGTCCTCTCCTTGCGGCCTTCCGCGGGCCGCGTTGTGCGCTTGTTGCAGCGTAGGGCCGCTAGTGCGCGCCCCCTTCGCTCTCCTCGTCGTGATCGTCGTGCCCGGCCACGGCCGCGCCTGCGAAGACCAGCGTCAGCATCGCAAACACGAAGGCCTGGATGAAGCCGACGAAGATCTCCAACCCGAAGAACACCGATGGCACAATAAAGGCCACCAGGAACATCGAGATGAACAGCACCACCTCGCCGGCGAAGATGTTGCCGAACAGACGGAAGGTGAACGAGACCACCCGCCCGATCTCGGAGATGATCTCCAGCACGCCGACGAAGACGCCCATCGGGCCTTTGACGACCACATGCGAGCCGACGCCGATGTACTTGCCGAAGTTCGCGCCCAGCCCGACGCCCTTGACACCCCAGAACTGCACCATGATCAGCGACCAGAGGGCGAGGGCGAGGGGCAAGTTGACGTCGGTGGCGATGGCGCGGAAGAAGGGGAAAATATGGCCGACGGTCGCGCCCTCGATGCCCTTCTCCTCAAGCCGCAGCACGAAACCGATGTGTGCGGTGTTGACCGTCGTCGGGACCGCCATCGGCTCGAAATCCCCGATCTGCTGCTCGCACTCGATCAGGCAGACCTGCGCAGCTGCGCCGTCGGCGCCCGGCTCGATCACCAGCGGCTCGGCGAAGGCGTCGTAGGAGTAGTCGCGCGGCTCATCGAACAGCGTGCGGGGCGGCACGATCTTGAAGCCGCCGCCCGTCAGAATCGGCCCGTCCGCCCGCACCAGCTCGGCGTCGGATGCCGTCAGGGGCAGGTTGTACAGAATCGCCTCGGTCGCCGCCTCGCCGTCCAGCCCGGCCGCCCCCAACCGCTTCTCGATCTCCTTCACCACCTCCGAGGCCCCCAGCGTGGTCGACAGCGGATTGTCGGCGAACTCCGCGCGCACCGCCCGCTCGCTCTCCGACAGGTGATGCTCGCGGATCTCCTCGATCACCTCGTCGGCGTGCTCGTGCTCGTCCACCTCAAAGTGGATCGGGTCGAAGTAGGCGTTGGCGAAGGCGTTGTTGATCGCCGCGATTTCGCCCGGCGAGACGGTTCGCTCGCCGTGCTTCAGATCATCCTTCAGATCGTGGACGCTCAGCTCCATCTCGTGCAGATAGTGCTCGCGCGTGTCGTCGACCTGCCCGATCACGTTGTTCCAGGGGAAGAGGCCGAACCAGTTGCCCGCCAGCAGGAAGATGAAGATGGTGAAGACGACGGGGAAGAAGATGCGCGCGCTGCGGTTGCCGACAACCTGCTCGGCGATGTTGAAGAAGGCCTCGTAGATGACCTCAACGATGTTCTGGATGCCGCTCGGCACGAGAGCCTGCTCGGTGTTGCGGGTGCGCCGCCAGACGAAGAACGCGCCCACCAGCAGCAGGAAGATGACGACCCAGGCGGAAAGGATCGTGTTGGTGATCTCGTAGCTGCCGATCGCCGCCACGAACTCAGGCGCAATCGCGATGACCGGCTTGGGCGCGCGGACAAGGAAGAACCCGCCCACGATCAGCACCAGCGCGCCAAGAATGATCAGGCGGCGCTTGTTCACTCGTCGCGCTCCTTCGTTTCGCCGCGCCGGCTGTCGGCGCCGGGCTTCGAGCGGCGGCGCGCGCGCGGCCCCTCGAGCACATCGATCAGCATCCGGTAGCCGCCCCAGCCCGCCGCAGCGAGCCCGAGGCCCAGCCCGATGAGGGTGCAGGCGGGCGAGATTCCCGCCTGGTCGTCCAGCCAGAGGCCGGCCAGCACGCCCAGCACGATGCACGTGGCGACGTACCAGCCGACGCCCAACAGGGCGATTGCGGGGGGCCAGTTCTTCATCCGGCCCCGCCCTCCGCAGGCATTGTGGAGATTATCACAATCCCCCCTTGCGACAACCGGTGCGAGAACCCGCGGCAGCCGCCGAACCGCACGGTCAACTCGTTCTGTCAGTCCCGCCGGTGCGCCGCCCTCACCCGACGCCCGCCATCCGACTGCGCCTACTCAAAGTCGTCCATATCCAGACTCTCGATGAAGTCGCGGAACGCCGACATCTTCTCCAGCTCCTCCGGCTTCACCGGCTGCCGCCGCGTCTCCTCGTCGCCGCTCACCATCCCCTCGTCGTCAAGCAGGACGCCGGCTTGGTCGATCACTTCGTCGGCGACGAAGATGGGGGCTTCGGAGCGGACGGCGAGGGCGATGGCGTCGCTGGGGCGGGAGTCGATCTCAACCTCCTCGTCGTTCACCAGCAGGAACAGCCGCGCGAAATAGGTGTCGTTCTTCACCTCCGAGACCACCACCCGCACCACCCGCGCGCCCAACTCCTGCATCACGTTGGTCAGCAGATCGTGCGTCATCGGCCGCGCCACCGACACATCCTGCAGCCGAATCGCGATCGCGTCCGCCTCCGCCGCCCCGATGTAGATCGTCAGGTAGCGGTCGGCGTCCTTCTCTTTGAGCACGACGACGCGGTTGTAGTTCATCAGCGAGACCCGGATCGCCTCGATCGACACCTCCCGCATGGCTTCGTCCCTCCGCTTGCGCCGGCGATCCTCGCTGCTGCGAGATTAGCGTAGGCCGTCCACCGTTGCAGCCGGCGGCGCGCCAGCGGGTCCACCGCGCCGCCCCAGCCAGAACGATCCCAGCGTGATCGCGAACACCCCCGCCGCCAGTAGGAACAGCGCCTCGCGCACGCCCGATGCGTCCGCCACCCCGCCGACGATCACCAGCGCCACCATCGAGAGCGCGTTGGCCATCATCAACTGCGCCGAGAACATCCGCCCCCGCATCTCCGCCGGCGTCCGCTCGTGCAGCAGCGTCTGCGCCGGCGCGTTGACCATCGCGTAGGACAGCCCCAGCGGGAAAGAGAGCAGCAGCGTCAGCCAGAAGAGCAGCGTTGCGGAGTGGGAGAAGAAGTCGAGCACGCCCAGCAGCGCGACCACCGCGGTGATCAGCACCAGCCCGGCCGAAGCCAGCGAGGTGATCGGGAAGCGCCGGCCCAGACGCGGCAGCAGAATCAGCATCAGCAGCGTGCCGACGCCGGTCGGCCAGAAGACGAATACCGCGTCCTCCGGCGAGCGCCCCAGCACATCCTGCACGAAGCGCGGCACGAGCACCGCGAACATGAACAGCAGCATCACGCCGGTGACCAGCTGGATCAGCGCGACGGCGGTCAGTCGGTCGCGCCAGACGCGCACGCCGGCCTCGCGCACATCGCCCAGACCGGTGCGCACTGTCGCGCGGGCCTGGCGCAGCCAACCTTGCGCGTCGTCGTCGCTGGCTTCGCGCTCGTGCGGCGGCAGCGGTGGCAGGTTTGCCAGCAGCGGCGCAGTGAGGACGAGCAGCCCGGCGCTGGCGATGTAGGAGGCGTCAAAGCCGAGCGCCTTGAGCATGATCGGCGAGAGCGCCACCAGCCCGATCAGCTGCGCGCTGGTGGCGGTGAACTGAAAGGCGGAGTTGGCGGCGAGCAACTGCGAGCGCTGCACAAACGCCGGCAGCGCGGCCGCGCCGGCGGGCAACGCGAACTGGCCGGCCGTTGCAGTGAGAAACGCGACCGCGAGCAACGCGCCCCAGGAAACGTTGTCGGCGACGAGCAGCAGGGCCGTCAGTCCGGCCCGCAGGATCACGGTGACGATCAGCACCTTGCGTTTGTCCAGCCGGTCGAGCAGCACGCCCGCGCCGAGTCCGAAGATGACCGGCGGCGCAGCCAGCGCGACGACCAGCGCGACGGAGGCCAGGCTGGAGCCGCTCAGTTCAACGACGCGGATCACGAGCACGAACTGGATGGCGCTGTTGACGATCAGCTGGATGCCGGTGGCGGCCCAGAGCGCGGCGAAGTTGCGGTTGGCGAAGAGTCGACGGAACTCGGCGAGCGAGCCGCGCACTCCGTCCGCCGGCGCGCCAATCCCGCTGCCGGCGAGGCCGCCGTCAGAGGCCACGCGCCGCACCGCATCGCTCGCGCTGCTCGTGAATCGCCGCCCGCAGCCGCGCCGCCTCCGCGCCAATCTCGCGCGCGCCGCCCGCGTAGATCACCGAGCGCGAGGCGCTGACCAGCAGCCCGCGTCCCTCGGCGTCCAGCCCGGCCGCCAGCGCCGCTTCCAGATCGCCGCCTTGCGCGCCGATGCCGGGCAACAGAATCGGCAGCTCGGGGCAGAGTTCGCGCACCCGCGCCAACTCCGCCGGCCAGGTCGCGCCGACCACTAACCCCACGTTGTCGTGATGCGCATCGGCCCACTCCACCGCCCGTCGCGCCACGCGCTCGTAGAGCGGCTCATCCGTATCTCCGCCCTGCACGCGCAGCGACTGGAAGTCGCCGCCGCCCGGGTTGGAGGTGCGGCAGAGCACGAACGCGCCGTGCTCGGGGTGCTCCAGAAACGGCGCGATACTGTCGCCGCCCAGGTACGGGCTCGCGGTGATCGCATCCGCGCCGAACCGCTCGAACGCAGCGGTCGCGTATGCGCGTGCGGTGTGGGCGATGTCGCCCCGCTTGGCGTCCAGGATGACCAGCGCGTGCGGCGCGAGCTCGCGGATCAGCTCGATCGTCCGCGCAAGCGCCTCCCAACCGCGCGGACCCGCGGCCTCATAGAAGGCGGATTGCGGCTTGAATGCGCAGACGTCATCCGCTGTCGCCTCTATCACCGTTCGGTTGAATGCGAGGATCTCCGCCGCCGGCGTGCGTTCCGGCTGCGGGTCCAGGCCGACGCAGAGCAGCGAGTCGGACACGTCGATCGCCCGCCGCAGCCGCTCGGCGAAGCGCATCTTTGCGGGGCGGGTATCGGCGGGGGGCATGAGCTACAGCGTAGCCCGCGCGCGCCGCTACCCTCGCCTCTCGTATGTCGCCCCCGCCGCTTGATCTTGAGGTCTACATGCAGCCGCCCGATCCGGCGCTGCTCGACGGCGCAGCCGTCGCCGTGATCGACATCCTGCGCGCCACCACCGTCCACACCGCCCTGCTCGGAGGCGGCGCGGAAGCGATCTACCCCGTCGCCGAGTGGCCGCAAGCCCACGCGCTGCGCGACCAGATCCCCGGCGCGCGGCTGATCGGCGAGATCGACTCGCTGCCCGGCCCGCAGGCCCAATACGGCAACTCGCCGACCGAGTTCGCGGCGCTCGACCTGGCGGGCTGGGTATGCGTCCACGTGACGGGCAACGGGACGCGCGCGCTGAGCGCCGCGTCGGGTGCGCCGTTCGCGCTGTCGGCCTGTCTGCGCAACCTCTCCGCCTGCGCCGAGGCGCTGGCGCAGGAGGCCGCCGCGCGCCGCCGCTCGATCGCGATCGTGTGCAGCGGCGACCACGGCGGGCGCACGGCCTCGTTCGAGGACGCGGCGGCGGCGGGCGCGTATGTGCAAGCGCTGAGCGGGCGCGGGGCGTTTCGCCTGGGCAACGGGGCGCTGATCGCGCTGGAGCTCTGGCGCGCCCACGCCCACGATCCGCTCGCAGCCCTACAGAGATCACCGCACGGGCGGGATTTGCTGGAGCTCGGCTTCGCCGACGATCTCGCCTACGCCGCCAATCTGAACGCGGAAACCGCCGTGCCGCTGCTGGCGCGGGACGGCGAGAGCCGTCCGGTCCTACAGCGCCGCTAAGAGTTCGCAGCCGCCTCAGTCGATCGCCTCGCCCAGACGACGAACAAACTCCTCCACATTGGCCAGCCCCCGGGCGACTGATTCTTCAGGCATCCAGCCTTCGTAGAAGTTCTGGTGCAGCGCATTCGCCGCGTAGAAGAGCGTCTTGATCTCGTCGTTGCCGAACTCCTCGGCGACGCGATTGATCGAGTTGAAGAGGTCTCTGTGCCCACGGTGATCCCAGCCGCGCGACTCGGCGACGGCCTTCACGATCTGCGACGCCGCCCCCCAGCCTTTTTCGGAGGCCTGAAGCAAGTCGCCCTCGGCGAGGTAGACGCGGGCCTTGGCGAGAAACACGCCGGCGGTTTCGGCGTGGTAGTCGGTGCCGGTGGTCATGGGGCGAACGTATCACCCGGACTCGCGGCGGAGGCGGTCCCAGGCTTCACGCAATCGGCGGAGGGCGCCGGGATCGGGCTCGCGGCCGCCGTAGCGGTAGGCGGAGAATGCGCGCGAGATTTCGCCCGGCGCGGGCGAGTCGTATTCGCGCTCCAGCGAGTCGGCGAACTGCAAGGGAGTGCGCGCCGGCGGACGCGGCGAGCCCCGCGCATCGGCGTCCGCCAGCACCTCGTAGTAGAGCGCCGCGATCGGCGCATCGGGCTTCTCCACGCCGACGCTGCGCCGGAAACGATCGCGCAGGTTGCGCAGCCCCCCGAACAGGTCCCCGACCAGATCCGCCTCCGACCAGACCGACTCGCGCTCCTCGTCGAGATCCATCCGCCGGCGCAGGAAGCGGCGGAAGAAAAACCACGCCAGCAGCAGAAAGAGCAGCACCGCGCCGATCCCCCCGAAGACCCGCGCCAGCACAATCCCCGGCGTCGGGTTCGGCTCGGCCTCAACCTCCTCCAGCTCGCCTGGCGGCCGCCCAATCCCTTCGGAGAGAATCTCGATCGCCTGCGGCTCGTCGGTCCGCACCAACTCAACCACCTCGCGCAGAATCCAGAAGATCGGGTAGAACAGATACGCCAATCCCCTGACGATGTACTCCAGCACGAAGCCCAGCGCATCGACGACCGGCGCCACAATCCCCGAACCCGCCACGCCCGCCACAATCCCCACGACAAGCAGCAGCGCGATCGCGATCCCAGCGACGATCGCGATCAGCGTGGCCGCCAGCGTGAGCCCGGTTTGAATCCCTCCGCCTTCCGAATTCGAGACCGGCTTGCTGGTGTTCTTCAGCGCCACACCCGCAACGCAGACCAACGACCAGACGACCGCCCCGACCTGCACGACCGTCTCGACGCCCGCGTTGTCGGCGAAGATGAAGCCGAAAATCAGCACCGCGAACCCGGCCAGCACGGTGCGTGTGAACGGGCGCTCATCAAGATCGTCGGAACCGAGCGCCACCCCTCGAAACCAGATCGGAATCAGCATCAGCCCCGCGAACAACTCGTCCAGCGCGCCGGCCTGCCGCCACACATCGGAGCTCGGCGAGCCCAGGTCGATCAGCCACGACATATCCCAAATCCGGGCGCTCTCCGAAAGATCGGCGCGCCCGATGATCTGCAGCGCGATAAACGTGACCGCCAGCCCCCAGAACACGCGCCCCCGCGTGCTCAACTCGCGCCCGCCGAGCACCCGCGCCGCAACGAAACCCAACACAAGCGTCCCGCCCACCGCCCAGACCGATAGCGTCTCCGCGAAGCCCGTCGGCACAAGCAGATTGCCGATCAGCTTCACCAGGATGATCAGCAGAATCGCCTCGGCGGCCAGCAGCGCGGCGACATAAGCCGCGTGCATCCGATCGCGCGTGCGATCCGCCGCCGCCGCGCCCATGGCGGCCGTCACCGCCCAGCTCCCGGACGGCCCCACTCACTTCCGGCGCCGACCTCCAACTCGGCCGCCGCCGGCTGGCGTTCGTCGTCCTCGTTGCTCTCGAAGATCGGCGCTTCTACCTCCGGCAAGAGCTCTTCACCGTCGGAATCGACAGTCTCTTGCGGCCTGCCCCATTCATGCTGCGCCAGCGTCCACGCCCCGCCGTGCCCCACCCGCTCGTACTCCAGCCCCGCCAGCGCGTCGCGAATGTCGTAAACCACCGCTCCGCCGGCCTGCGTCGGCGGGTCGTCGATCCCCACGTAAACCACCGCCACCTCCACCCCGTGCCGGCGGAGCCGATCGATCGAGATCTCCAGCGGGCGTGTCACCACTGCCGTGACCAGCGCAACCGTGCTGCCGAACGGCATTCGCCGCCGCTCGTCGGTCAGCATCCGATCAATCGGCGTCAGCGTGAAGACATCGGCCATCGCCAACGCCTCCAGAATCCGCGTCATCTGCCCCGGCGAACGCGACGGCGTCACCCGAATCGGCGCGTCGTTGCCGGGGAAGGTGCAGTTCGCGAGCAGCCCCACCGGCGCGCGGCTCTCCGCCCAGGCCGACGCCAGCGACGCCGCCACCGAGACCGCCCGCTCAAAAACGTCGCCGTAAAACCCCTGCCACGCAATCGGCAGCGTGCTCACGTTCAGCGCCACTACCGCCACGAGATCACTGGCCGGATCGTAGACCCGGCTCTGCACCTCGCGCCGCCGCGCCGTCGCCTTCCAGTCGATTCGCTTCAGCGGATCGCCCGGTCGGTAATCGCGGATCGTTTGCAACCGCGTCGGATCGTCGAACAGCCGCTGCCCGCCGCGCCGCTCGCCGTGCGGGCGCAACTGCGGCAGCTCCAGCCGCTCCAGCGGCAGCACCTCGGGATAGACCCAGAGCCGCAGCTCCGGCTGCTCCTCGCGCTGGCGGCGGAACGCGCCGAACACATCGCTCGCGGTCAGCTCGCTCTCCGCCAACTGGTAATAGCCCCGCATCCGCAGCGGAATCCGGTAGCGCCAGGTCAGCCGCTCGTACCAGCGCAGCGATGTGCTGCGCACAATCTCCCCGACCTCCGCGCCCCCCACAGAGGCCACGCGGGTAAACGGCGCGTTGGCCGGCTCAAGCAGTTCGGGCAGAATCAGCCGCATCCGCAGCGACGGCAGCGGCAGCAGCTTGCGATTCTCGAAGCGCAACGCCAGCTCGACCGTCTCCCCCACGAATGCATGAGTCTGCGACAGCGTGTAGCTGAACAACAGACGCTCAAGCGACCAGCGCGCCCACGCCCACGCGAACACCCCCGCCGTCAGCACGGTCCCCGCCACCAGCGCGATCACGATCTGGTCGATCGCCACCGCGACGACCATCACCAGCACCGCCGCAAACGGCCACATGGTGCGTATCCACGTGTTCGTGTGCTCCGCCGCGAAGCGACTCTGCGGGCGCTCCAGTCGCTCGTCGCGCTGCCGCTTGCGCGTCTCCGCCTCGATCTCGAGCGACATCCCCTGGCCGCCGAATCCCAGCGCCATCTATCGCCCCAACCCGTCGGCCGCGTCCACCCTCATCATCTCTGCCTCAGGCCGCCTCGATCGGCGCCGGCACCCGCGACATCACGTCCTCAAGCAGCGACTCGGTAGTCGACGAGCGCAGCCGTGATTCCGAGCTCAGCACCAGCCGGTGCGGCAGCGCCACCCGCGCCATCTCCTGCACATCGTCGGGCAGCACATAATCCCGCCCCCGGATCGCCGCCAGCGCCCGGCTGGTGCGCATCAGTCCGAGCGAGGCCCGTGGGCTCGCTCCCAACTCGAACGCCGCCTCCTCCCGCGTCGCCTGCACCAGCGCGACCATGTAGCCGCGCACCTCGTCGGCCACGCGCACCTGCTCAATCGACTTCGACATCCCCGCCAGCGTCTCGGCCTCCACCACCGGCTCCAGCTCCTCCAGCGGCTGCGCCCGCTCGAAGCGCTGCAGAATCTGATCTTCCTCCGCCGCGTCCGGATAGCCCATCCGCAGCCGCACCAGGAAGCGGTCCAACTGCGCTTCGGGTAGCGGAAACGTCCCCTCCAGCTCAACCGGATTCTGCGTCGCAATCACCAGAAACGGCCGCGGCAGCCGCATCGTCTCGCCCTCAACCGTCAACTGCCGCTCCTCCATCGCCTCCAGCAGCGCCGCCTGCGTCCTCGGGCTCGCCCGGTTGATCTCGTCGGCCAACACCAACTGCGCCAACAACGGCCCGGCGCGGAACTCAAACTCGCCCGAGCGCTGGTTGTAGACATTCACGCCCGTCACGTCCGACGGCATCAAATCCGGCGTGAACTGAATCCGCCGAAACGAGCAACCGATCGAGCGCGCCAGCGACTTCGCCAGCATCGTCTTCCCCAGTCCGGGCACATCGTCGAGCAGCACATGCCCCTCGCAGAGGATCGCCGCCAGCGTGTAGTCGATCACGTCGTCCCGCCCCACGATCACGCGGCGCACATTGGCGCGAATCCGTTCGGCGGCGGCGGCGACCTCAGGCAGGGTGGGCGTGGTCATCGGCGCGATCCTGGCGTGTGCGGGGGGCAAGCGACGGCGTTCGACGCAGGCTACCAGCAGCCGTCGCAGCCCTCGGGACACACACCTCTAGAATGTGCGCATGCGCGCAGAAATCATCTCCATCGGCACCGAAATCCTCATGGGCGAGATTCTCGACACCAACGCCCAGTACGTCGCCCAGCGCCTCCCCGCCATGGGCATCGACCTCTTCTACATGCACCAGATCGGCGACAACCGCCGGCGTCTGGTGGATCTGATCACCCAGGCCCGCGGCCGCTCCGATGTGGTGCTTTGCACCGGCGGGCTGGGCCCCACCGAGGACGACATCACACGCGACGCGATCGCCGAGTCGATCGGCGAGGAGCCGTACGTCGTGCCCGAGCTCGAAGCCCACCTGCGCAACTTCTTCGAGCGCCGCGGCGGGCAAATGCCGGAACAGAACGTCAAACAGGCCACGATCGTGCCCTCCGGCGAGTCGATCCCCAATCCGCGCGGCACCGCCCCCGGCTGGTGGGTCGAAAAGGACGACGCGATCATCATCGCCATGCCCGGCCCGCCCGCCGAAATGACCGGCATGTGGAGCAACGATGTCGGCCCGCGCCTCGCCGCGCGCAGCGACGGCACGGTGCTGATCTCGCGCACGCTGAAGACGACCGGCCTCGGCGAGAGCACGCTCGACGAAGCGCTCGGCGACATCCGCGCCGGCGAAGACCCCACCGTCGGCGTCTACCACAAGGCCGACGGCGTCCATGTGCGCCTGGCCTCCAAAGCGCTCGACGAAGCCACCGCGCGCGGGCGGATCGAGCCGGTCGAAGCGGCGATCCGCGCGCTGCTCGGCGACAACATCTGGGGCGCCGACGAAGACACCTTCCAGGAGGCGGTCGCGCGGCTGCTCGACAGCCGCGGCCTCTCGATCGCCGTGATGGAGTCCTGCACCGGCGGGCTGCTGGCCAGCACGATCACCGATGTGCCCGGCGCATCCCGCTTCTTCCGCGGCGGCCTCGTGACCTACACCGCCGAAGCCAAAATCCACTACGGCGTGGACCCCGACGTGATCGAGTCGCACGGCGTCGTGAGCAACGAAACCGCCTCAGCGATGGCGGCCGCAGTGCGCAAGCAGTTCGACGCCGACATCGGCGTCGGCATCACCGGCGTCGCCGGTCCCGAGCCGCACGGCGGCCAGCCCGTCGGCGCCGTCTGCCTCGGCGTCGAAACGCCCGACGAGTCCTACGCCACCGGCTACACCTTCGCCCAAACCCGCGCCGCCATTAAGGCGCGCGCCGTCACCAGCGCCCTCACCCTGATCCGCCGAGCCGCGCTCGGCGAGCTCTCAACCGGCTCCAGCGGCATCTACCGCCGCCTCTGATGCCGCTCGCTCCCAACGGCGCCCAAAACCCGCCGCAGGGCGTCGCCCGCGCACTCGACATCGCCATCGCCCACGAACAGGTCCTGCTCTCCTCAATCGCCGGCTTCGACGGCAAGCTGATGCTGCTCACCGTGCTGAACGTGGCCGGAATCAGCGCCCTGGTCGGTATCGCCGCGTCCGCCGATCCGGTTGCCTGGCTATTCGGGCTCAGCATGGCGTCGTGCGCGCTCTGCGCGCTCGCCGGCTTGGGCAATCTCTGGGCGGGAGATGTTGATCAATTCCCCACGCCGGATGAGGCGATCCGCACAGCCGAAGAGAATGCGCTTGGTGAAGAGACGCTCATGTGGCTGTATCTGCAATCTGTGCGCCGGGTAGCGCGCCGCGCGGAGGCCGCGATCAACAGAAAGACCCGGCTGATGCGGGCGCTGCTGATCGGGACCCCCGTCTCATTGGGGTTCGTAGTGGCTGCCGCCCTGACCGCGGCCTCTTGATCGTCTAGATGTAGGTCTTGCCCGGCTTTGGCACGCGCGGGTCGGCGTCGTCTTCTTCTTGCCACTGCTTGCGCATCTCGCTTGTCGGTCGGCCGAAAGCCCACCACAACGCCACCTCAGCCCACCGCCAAAGCGTGCTCAACCAGCGCATCTGAATGCCTCTCTTTCAACGCCACACTACCAAAATTTGGACTCGGTGATCTTGTGGAGCTTGTCCGCCTTGCCGGGATCCCCTAGCGGCTACAGGTACGTCTTGCCCAGCTTCGGCAGGTGCGGGTTCGCCTCTTCCCACTCTTTCCGTTCCCGCCGCATCTCACTGGTCGGGCGGCCAACCCACCACCACAACACCACCTCAGTCCACCGCCGCAACATGTCCAGCCAACGCATCGCCGCATCCCTCTTCAACACCAATCCTACTCCCCGGGGAGCAGCGCAGAACAGCGCTCACGCCAGCCGGATCCACAGCCGCCTGTCTTCCTCCACCTCGACAGCCTCACCGCGCTCAACCAGCGCATCGATCTGCCCTACGACCTCCGCCATCGCCTGCCAGAGACGGCGGTCCGGCAGGCGCGGGAAGAGCGCCCGCATCAACTCGTAGGGCGTCGTCGGGCCTTCCGCCAGCGCCTCGCGCAACTGCCCCTGGCGCTTCGCGTGGTGGCGGCGGTTGCGCTCCAGCTCCTGCTCCACCGCGTCGCTCCGCTCGCCGTGCCCCGGATACAGCCGCCGCACGCCCAACCCCCCGACCTTCTCCAGTGAGGCCGCAAAGGCCGGCAGACTGCGGAATCGCCGCGGCGGTTCGACGCTCAGGTCGTAGTGCCAGCCCGGGTTGGGGATCGAGCCGGGTATCAGCTGGTCGCCGCTGAACAGCGCGCCTGTCTCCTGCTCAAAGAGCACCGCGTTGCCCGGCGTGTGGCCGGGCGCCGCCACCAGCTGCAAGCGGCGCTCGCCCACCGCCAACTCTGCGCCGTCCTCCAGCGGCAAATCCGGCTCGAACGGCGTGCCGCGAATCAGGCCGGGCCAGCGTGCCCGCCGCCGCCCGCCGCCCGTGTCGTCGCCCGCGCGGAACGCCGCCCGCATCTTCTCCCGCTCCGCAATGAAGCCCGTCACCCGCTCCTGCGGCGTGCCCATCCGCTCCAGCGCACGGAAGACGTACTGCGTCTGGTAGCCGATGATGTTGCGCCCGTGCAGAAACTGCGGCCCCTCGCGCGACCACGCCGCAACCGGCACGCCCTGATCCTGCCAGCGGTGCGCCAGCCCGCAGTGATCGATGTGCGCATGCGTCACGAACACCGTGCGGATGTCGCCCAGCGACAGCCCCGCCGCCTCCAGCTGCGCGACCAGCGCCTCCCACGCCCCGTCGAAATCCGGTCCCGCATCGACCAACACCGCATCGCCGCCCGAAATCACCGCGTAGACCCAGTTGTCGCCCAGCGCGATCGGCAGCACCCCATCCTCAGTGATCATCTCGCCGCTCACGAGGGGCGCTCTTCCACGCCCTCGTCGGCGTTCTCAGCCGCCGCCGGCGGCTCTTGCGTCGGCGAGGATGCATCCTCCGGGCGGCGGGTAGTGGCTTCGAGGCCGGGGATGTTCTTGATGCTGCCCACGATGTCGATGCCCGTCAGCGACTCCACCACCTCCGGGATTTGCGCCACCGTGCGCGTAATGTCCTGCGTCAGCTTGCTCGGACCCGACCCGCCGTCGCCGCCGCCGAACATCACGATCCGATCGGTGCGCGCCAACGGCTGCGCGACCGCCTCGGCCACCGCCGGCAGCGCCTCCAGCACCTGCTGCACCACCGCCGCCTCGCCGTACTCCTTCCAGGCGTCGGCCTTCGTCCGCATCGCATCCGCCTCGGCCAGACCCTTCGCGCGGATCGCGTCGGCTTCCGCCTCGCCGGTCAGGCGGATCACCTCCGCCTGCGCCTCGCCCTGGCGGCGCACCGCCTCCGCGTCGCCCGTCGCCTGCGCGACCACCGCGTTGCGCTCCGCCTCCGCCAGCGTCTCCCGCCGGAAGCGCTCGGCCTCGGCCGGCTTGCGCACCGTCGCCTCCAGCTCCCGCTCGCGCCGCGCGATCTCCTGCTCCTGCAGCTCGATCTGCTTGCGCCGCTCCACCACCTCGATCTCCACCTCCTCGCGGCGAATTTCCTGCTGCGTACGCGCCCGTTGCAGCTCGTCGGCCAGCTCCGCCTCCGCCTGGCGCGCGTTCACCTCCTGGTCGTAAGACGCCTTCTGCACGCTGAAGCCGCGCTCCGATTCGGCGATCCGCGTATCCGCCTCGTAGCGAGCCGCCTCCTTCTCGCGCAGCGCCGCCGCCGAGCGGATGCCCGCGTCGCGCTCCGCCTCCGCCTCCCCAATCGTCGCGTCGCGCCGCACCTCCGCCGTCCGCCGCACCCCCAGCGCATCCAGATAGCCGCCTGGGTCTTTGATATCGCGGATCGTGAACGAGACGATCTCCAGCCCCATCCCCGCCAGGTCCGGCGACGCCACGCTGCGCACCTGCGACGCGAACTTCTCGCGGTCGCGGTAAATCTCCTCCACCGTCAGCGTGCCCAGAATCGCGCGCTGGTGCCCCTCCAGCGTTTGCAGCGGCACATCCAGAATCTCGGCCTCCGTCTTGCCCAGGAACTGCTGCGCGGCCGTCCGAATCGCCTCCTCGCTCCGCGCCACCTTCACCTGCGCCACCCCGTCGACCGAGACCGCTACGCCTTCACCCGTATAGACGTTCTCGGTCATCACATGCAGCGTCATCACGTGCAGCGAGAGCCGCTGCGCCTGGTGGAAGATCGGCACCACCAGCGTGCGTCCCCCGACCACCACCTTCGGCATGTCGCCGCCCCCGGAGCGAATCAGCGCCTCGTTCGGTCCCACCGTCTGAATGATGCCCATCGGTCATTCCTTTCCGGCATGTTCGGAGCGCCGCCGCGCCCGGAGCTGCGCCCAGAGCCGCGTCAGACTCAGGCTCGCCGCGCGGCTGCGCCAGCTCTCACGCCAGCTCCCATGCCAGCTTGCGGAGCGCCCCGGCGCGGTCCGCATCGCCAGTATCGCCGCGTCGTCGTCCGCGCGCACCACCTTCACCACGCCGCCCGCGTAGATGCCCGTCACCCGCACCGCCGCGCCCGAGGCGATGTCTTCGCCCTCCGTCATCCCCACCAGACGCTCGCCCTCAATTTCCACCGCCCCGCTGGGACTCAGCGTTTCAAGCGCCGCGCCCTCGCGATCCAGCAGGCGGCGCTCCGCCTCGCCCATGAACGCCTCCGATTTGCCCCCGCCGCGCCCCAGCGCCCAGAGCAGCGCAATGAAACCCAGCGTGACCCCGGCGAACACGCCGATCACCCACTGGCTGATCTCCAGCGGATCATCGAGCGCCGTCGGCTCCGGAAACAGCTCGCCGAAGAGCAGGAAGCCGGCGAACAGCCAGCAGATCACCGCGCCGATCCCGGCCCAGCCGAAGCCGTCGAGCTGCGACTCCAGCAACAGCAGCGCGCAGCCCGCGACCAGCAACAGCACCCCGGTCAGGTTGGCCGGCAGCAGTCCGATGCCCAGAAAACCCAGCACCAGCCCCAACACGCCGATCACGCCCGGCCCGAAATTGCCCGGATCGCGAATCTCGTAGAGCACCCCGTAGGTGCCCAGCAGCACCAGCGTGTAGGCCACGGTTGGGTTGGTCAGGATTTCGAGCAAGCGCTCAACCATCGAAGGCCCGATCCGGTCCAGCTCCGCGCCGGCCGTTTCAATCCGCCGTGCGCCGCCCGCCGTGATCACGACCTCTCCGTCGATCGCCGCCAGCAGCGACTCCAGGTCCGGCGCGATCCGGTCGATCATATTCAGCGCCAGCGCCTCTTCGGCGGTGTACGCGCGCGCCTCCAACACCGTCGCCTCAATCGCCTCCGCGTTGCGACCGCGCAGCGACGCGATGCTGCGCACCAGCGCCGTCGTGTCCTCATCCACTTTGCGCCGCAGCGTCGGCGGCAGGTCCTCGCCCGTGCCCGAGACCGGCGAAGCCGCCCCGATATTCGTTCCCGGTGCCATCGCCGCAATGTGCGCCGCCACCGTCACCAGCGTCCCCGCCGACGCCGCCTGCGCCCCGCTCGGCGAGACGTAAACTACCGTCGGCGTATGTGATTCCAGCAGCTGCCCGGCCAGATCGCGCATCGTCGAGCCCAGCCCGCCCGGCGTATCGAGCCGGATCACCACCGCTGTAGCGCCGCGCGATTCAGCCCGTTCAAGCACGCGCTCCAGATAGCGCTCGTCGTTCGGCTCCAACGCATCGTCGATCGTGGCCAGAATGATTAACGGCCGGCCGTCGTCCTGCGCCCCAACCAACTCCGGCCGTTCCCCCGCCAACCCGCCGACCGCCAGCGCAACCGCGACCAGCGCCAGCGTGCGGAATGCCCACCGCCCGGCAGAACCCATCGCGCCCCCTCAGCCCACCTCGGACCGAATCGCGTCGTGCAGCTCGGCCAGCGCCTGCGTCAGCGCGTCCGGCGTGCGCGCCCCGGCGACGAACACGCCCGTCACATTCACCGCCGCCCACTCGAAGCCCGCCTCGCGGGCCGCCGCCGCGGTCGCCGCCACCTCCGCCGTGCGCGCCCAGAAATCGCGCGTGCTCGCATCGCCCGCCCGCGGCGGTGGTGCGAGCTGCGCCTGAAACTCCAGAGCATCGGGATCGCGCCCCACCTCCTCCGCATATCGGCGCACATCGCCGATCGCCGCCGCCGCCTGATCGCCCAGCATCCCGCTCGCCATCCAACCGTCGCCCACCCGCCCCGCGCGCCGCAGCGCCGCCTGCGAACCCCCGCCGATCCACAGCGGAATCCCCTCGCCCTGCGGCGGCTTCGGCTCCATCGCCATCGCCCGCGAGACGAAATGCTCGCCCTCGTAATCGATCGACGGCTCGCTCCACGACGCGCGCATCAGCTCAATCGCCTCGTCCATCATCGCCCCGCGCCGACGGAAATCCATCCCCAGCGCCTCGTACTCCGACTCCTGCCAGCCCACCCCCACGCCCAGCCGCACCCGCCCGCCGGAGAGCGTGTCCAGCGTCGACACCTGCTTGGCCACCAGTGTCGGCTGCCGCTGCGGCAGCACCAGCACCTCCGTGCCCAGCCCCACCCGCTCCGTCACCGCCGCGATGTAGCCCAGCGTGATCAGCGCCTCCAGAATCGGCATATTCGCCGGATACGGCCCCGACTCCCGACCCTCCAGCGGATGCCCCATCACCACGTGATCGAAGATGTCGATCTCGTCGTAGCCGATCTGCTCGATCGCCTGCGCCAGCTCCGCCACCCCCTGCGGCCCGTCCCGATGCACCACCGACGGAAACTCAACGGTCAGACGCATCGCGCACCCCTCTCGATCGCTGCTGGAACAGTCGCGCCGTGAATGGCGCTGCGGCTATGCTACGAGACGAACAGCCGCTCCACGCGCCGCTCCGCCGGCGCGGCGCATCCGCAGCGAGCGGCGCATTCGAGAGGCCCGCCGCGATGCCCGAAATCACGATCAACACCAACGGCCCGATCATCATCCCCGCCGCCGATGTCGTCCTCAAGGGCAACAGCGGCGCCGAAATCCCCCTGCCCAAAGGCTCCGCCATCGCCCTCTGCCGCTGCGGCGAGTCCGACAGCAAGCCCTTCTGCGACGGCTCGCACAAGGCCTGCGGCTTCGAGCACGACCCGACCGCCTGAGCAAATGCGCGCGGCGACCGCCGCTGAGAGCGGGGCCCGATGACCTACGTTCTCGCCCCCGCCTGGCTCTACGAGTCCTTCATCGGCATCGAGGTCTGGCAATACATCGGCATCGGCGTCCTCGCGCTGATCGTCGCCACCCTGCGCATCGCCGCGCTGCGCCTTTTCTGGCTCGCGATCCGCCGCCATGTCGACCCCGATCGACACGAATTCTGGCAGCGCGAGATCACCCGCATCCAACTGCCGATCACCCTGCTCGGCGCGTCCCTGACCGTCCTGATCGGCTTCCCCGTCCTCGACTTCGATGCAGATGTCGAATCGATCGTCAACACCTTCGCCTCGCTCGCCTCCGCCCTCGCCGCCACCCTGCTCGGCTTCCGCCTCGTCGACGTCGGAGCCGACTACTGGATGCACATCGCCGAGCGCACCGAGTCCAAGCTCGACGACCAGCTCGTCCCCCTCGCCCGCACCGCCGGCAAAATTTTCGTCGGCGCAATCGGCCTGATCTTCATCCTCCAGAATCTCGACGTGAACATCACCTCCCTGATCGCCGGGCTCGGCATCGGCGGCATCGCCGTCGCCCTGGCCGCCCAGGACTCAATCCGCAACCTGCTCGGCGGCGCAACTATCCTCGCCGACAAACCCTTCCAGGTCGGCGACTGGGTGATCATCGGCGACTTCGAGGGCACCGTCGAGCAGGTCGGCTTCCGCTCCACCCGCATCCGCACCTTCGCCGACTCCCTGATCACCGTGCCCAACGCGCGCATCACCGACACCGAGGTCAACAACATGGGCCGCCGCACCTGGCGCCGCTACTCCACCACCCTCGGCGTCGCCTACCACACCGACCCCGACCGCATCCAGGCCTTCGTTGAGGGCATCCGCGCCATCGTCCGCGCCAACCCCAACATGCGCCGCGACTACTACATCGTCGAGTTCGTCACCTTCGACGACAGCAGCCTCAACATCATGGTCTACACCTTCATCCGCGCCTCCAGCTGGAACGAAGAGCTGCGCACCCGCCACATCTTCAACCTCGACATCCTCCGCCTCGCCGAGCGCCTCGAAGTCGAATTCGCCTTCCCCACCCAAACCCTCCACCTCGCCGAAACCCCCGACGACCCCCAGCAACTCCCGCCCCCCAGAGCGCGCAGCGACCTCGGCCAAATCGTCGACGACTTCGCCCCCCAAGGCCAGGCCGGCCAACGCACCGACACCCCCATCACCAAAGGCTACGACAACGGCTGATCGTTCCCACCGAAGCCGCCCCCGCGCCGCCCTCTCGCCCACCGCATGCGCGGCGCACCTCCAGAGCCACGACACCCAAGAGCCTGTTCACACCTCCGCCACACCCGCCGCTCCACCTCCGCCGCACCCGCCGCCCCACCTCCGCCACACCCGCCGCTCCACCTCCGTCATACCCGCGCTTGCCGCGGGTATCTCGACGCGAACAGCACCAGCGCCGCACCTACATACCCTGACCAACCCTGGCCAACGTGGTGAGCGCCAAAGGCAGGCCGACTTGTGTGAACACGCTCTAGAGGGGACTGAGATCCGTGGGAGCGTTACCGGAGTCGGGAGTGGGCGTATTCTGTGGGTAAGAGGCAGAATCACGGAAGGCCGATCGGAACGGAGGCGTCGCGCATGGATCGCATTCACATCGCATGCTTTCTGCCGATCCCGGAGGATGGGCTGGCGGCGATCGCCGCGGTCGACCCGCGCGTCGAAATCCACCAGGTCAGCCAGAATCTGCTGCGCTACGTGCGCGAGCCGAACCACCCGCGCGTCGATGCGGCAGCCGCGCAGACGGAGGCGCTGGAGCTGCGGGGGCGGGACGCAATCTGGCTGACATTCGGCTTCGGCGATCTGGCCGTGGGCGCGCCGGCGCTGGAGTGGGTGGCGTTGGCCAGCGCGGGCGCGGACCAGGCGCTGCGCTTCCCGCCCGACGAACATGTGCAGATGACCAAGATGCCCGGGCTGGCGGCGCGGGTGATCGCCGAGTGGGTGCTGGGCTTCATGCTGATGGATTGCAAAGGCTTCCCGGACTACATGGAGCAGCAGCGCCAGGCGCGCTGGAGCTCGGGCAATCCCGGCACCCTTGAGGGGGCGACGGTCGGGATCGTGGGCTACGGGGCGATCGGCTCGGAGATCGCGCAGCTGTGCGGCGCTTTCGGGGCGGACGTCGTGGGGATCCGCCGCCGCGCGTCGGCCGACGGGCAGCCGCCGGCGGGCGCGCCGCCCTGCGTGCGCGCGGTCTGGCCGCCGGAGCGGCTGCACGACCTGCTCGAATGCTCGGATTATGTGGTGCTGGGAATGCCGCTGACGGAGGCCACGCGGGAAATGATCGGCCTGGAACAGTTGCAGAGGATGAAGGAGGGTGCGGCGCTGATCAACATCGCGCGGGGCGGCGTGGTCGACTGGCCGGCGATGATCGGGGCGCTGAACAGCGGTCTGCTGCGCGCGGTCTACACCGATGTGACCTCGCCCGAACCGCTGCCGGAAGGCCACTCCGACTGGGCGACCCCGGGACTGTTCATCACGCCGCACAACAGCGGGCTGCAGCCGGACTACTTCGGCAAGGCCGCGCGGCGCTTCGCCGACAATCTGCGTCGCTACATCGACGGGGAGCCGCTGCTCGACCCGGTCGACCGCGAAGCGGGGTACTGACCGCCATGGCAGCCGCGCGACACGGCATCCGGATGCCCGAACGTGGACGCCTGCTGAGCGCGCGCGGCGGCGCGCCCGCGCGTCTGCCCACCCCCGAAATCCACTTCGGACTCGCCCTCTGGCCCTACGACCTCCTGCTCCGCTTCGCCTGGGATCTGCCGGAGAACGAGCATGTCTGGCCGGATGACTGGTTCGATGATGTCTTCGAGTCGGCCGCCGTGCGGCTGCGGCACACCACGCCGAAGCTGCTGCTGGCGATTGCGGCGCTACAGCCGCCGCTGGAAGCGCTCAAGGACGCGGCGCTGGCGGACGAGCTGACGCGCGAGCAGGTTGAGCAGGTGCCGCTGCAGATCGATCTCGCGCTGGGCTACCTGGGGCAGATGCTGGACGACATCGCAGCGGTGATTCCGCACTGCTACGGCTCCGAGGGGCGGATGTTGGCGGAGGCGCGGAGCGGGCTCGGCGCGCTGGCGGCTGCGCCGCTCGGCGATCTTGATCCTGATCTCGCAGCGCTGCTCGCGCCCGGGGGCGCGCCCGAGCCGGCCGCAGCGGCGTTCGCGCGGCCGCATCCGCGAAATGCGGGCGGCGAAGCGCCGCCGGCGCACTCGCGCGACATCTACGCGATCGTCAACGCGCCGGGCTTCGACGCGGCGCTGCCGAACGCGGCGGCGCGGGCGCTGCGCGAGAGCGCCGCGGCGACGATCGCGGCGGCGGATCGGATCGATGCAGGGCTGCCCCCGCTCTGCGGCTGGCTGGACGCGCTGCTGGAGCATCTAATTGACGTCGTGTGCGCGCGGGCGGAGGACGGGGATGACTTGCGGGAGCGGTGGTCGGAGGTGAACTGGTCGCGCCTACAGGTGCTGAGTTTCGCGGATACCTCGTCGGCGTTGGCGCTCACGCGCGCCCTGCCGGCGATTGCCGAGGGTCCGATTTTGCCGGGGACTGAGGACTGAGCACTCCCTCCGGCCTCTCCCCAAGCGCCCCCCTACGCAGGGGGGCTGTCGCGCAGCGACTGGGGGGTCGGCCGCCGCAACATACAAGAGGGATTCGCATCATTCCGTATTCTCTTGGGCGCCCGGCGGACCGCCCAGACCCTGGAAGCGGCAATCCCCCACGACGGGGACGATTCCGGGTGTTTCGGACCGGGCCGAGGCGGTCAGCTGAGGCAAGCGGCGGCCAGGCTGCCGATTTGGGCAGTGCGGGCGCGGATCTGCTCGTCTTGTTGGAAGCTGTTGGTGAGGAACGCCACCGAGAGGCCCGTTTCAGGGTCGCCCCAGGTGATCTGGCCGCCGGCGCCGCCGTGGCCGAAGGCGCGGGGCGATGCGCCGGCGCCGAAGCCGCGCTCCTGGGCGTGGCCGTCATCGCCCGCGAGCACGACGGTCAGGGCGCGGTTGACGGGGATGCCGCTGAGCGGGTCGGTGTGGCGCTCAGGGTCGGTGGCGACGGCGGTACCCAGCTCAATGGTTTCGGGGCGCAGCGGCGTTGCGGGGCGGGCGTCGCCCTCGCCGGCGGGGGAGACCAGCGCCTGATAGAACATGGCCGCATCGGCGGCAGTGGCGAACGCGCCGCCGCCGGGGCAGCCGGCGCGGCGCTGGGAGGCGAGGTTGAAATGGAGGATGGTCTGGGGGAAGACCTCGCCGCCCTCGGGAGCGAGCGGCTGCTCGGTGTAGATGATCGAGGCGGCGCGCTCGTGCTGGTCGTCGGGCAGCCCGACGTAGAGGTTGTCCAGGCCGAGCGGATCGAGCAGGCGCTCGCGCAGCCATTCGCGGAAGTCGCGCCCGGTGCGCTGGTTGATGATCTCGGAGAGCACCCAGTGGGCGGAAGTAGCGTGGTACTCCCACTGAGAGTCGGGCCGCCAGTTGAGCCGCCAGCCCATCATCCGGCGCAGCCGCGCCTCCCGATCCTCCCACAGCCGCGGATTCATCGGCGCGTGAGGAAAGCCGCCGGTGTGCAGCATCACCTGGCGGACGGTGATCGTCTCGTAGCCCTCGCCGCCGCCTTCGGCGCACCAGCCGGGGATGATGTCGACGATGCGCTCGTCGAGCGAGAGCAGGCCGTCTTCAATCAGACACCAGACGCCGACGCCGACGATCGCCTTGGTCGAGGAGAACATGCAGAAGAGGGTGTCGTCGCCGGCGGGCTGAAGTGCCGTTCCCTGCTGGGCTGCGCCGTAGGTGCGGAAGCCGGCGAGGCGGCCCTGGCAGCCGACGGCGAGCTGCGCGGCTTGCAGCTGCTCGCTTTCGACCTGCGCTTCGACGAACCCGAACAGGCCCTCGAGTTTCGCCTCGTCGATTCCGATCTCGCTGGGCGGCGCGAGCCGCGGGTCGTTGGCGCTCATCGGTGATCTCCCTGTCTGGCTGCGGCCTGTTCCGCAAACGCTGTCGTTGGGCAAGTCTAGGGATTTAAGCGGGCGGCGCGGGCAGCGGCTAGCATTCGGCCATGCCGGCGGCGATCGAAATCAGGGGGCTCGTGAAGCGCTACGGGGCGGTATGCGCCGTAGACGGGGTCGATCTGAGCATTGAGCCCGGGCAGGTGTACGCGCTGCTGGGGCCGAACGGGGCGGGCAAAACGACGCTGATCGAGATCATGGAGGGCTACCGCGACCGCGACGAGGGTTCGGTTGCGGTGCTGGGCCTCGACCCGCGCAACCAGCGCGACGCCCTCACCCGCCGCGTCGGCATCGTTCTCCAGCGCGGCGCGCCCCGCGAAGGACTCACCCCCCGCGAAGTGCTCAACTTCACCGCCAAGCTCTACGAGAACGCGATGGATGTCGACGAAGCGCTCGAGCTGGTCGGCCTCACCGAACACGCCGACCGACGCGGCAACAAACTCTCCGGCGGACAGCAGCGCCGACTCGACCTCGCCGCCGGCGTGATCGGCAACCCCGACCTCATCTTCCTCGACGAACCCACCACCGGCTTCGACGCCTCCGCCCGCCGCCAGGCCTGGCAGATCGTCGAGGGCCTCACCGATCGCGGCGCAACCGTCCTGCTCACCACTCACTACCTCGACGAAGCCGAGCACCTCGCACGCCAAATCGGCATGATCAAGGACGGCAAACTCATCTTCGAGGGCGATGTCAACGCCCTCCGCCGCGAAATGCAGACCGATACCCGCATCTCCTGGACGCCGCCCGCCGACCTGGCGCTTGACGATCTACCTCCCGCCTGGTCCGACGCGCGGCGCGGAGCTGATGGACGACTCGCGCTGCCGACGCAGACGCCGACGCGGCATCTGCGGGAGTTGATCGAGTGGGCGTCGGCGCGGAGCGTCGGCGAGCTGCCGGAGCTGGCCGTTGAGCGTCCGGATCTGGAGCAGATGTACCTCGAGCTGGTGGAGGACGAAGCCGAGGCCGCGGAGGCGGAGCAGTGATCAC
Source organism: Dehalococcoidia bacterium (assembly GCA_965243125.1). Taxonomy (GTDB): domain Bacteria; phylum Chloroflexota; class Dehalococcoidia; order Bin125; family Bin125; genus CATQGW01. The sequence continues at coordinate 910,128 of OZ251529.1, forward strand.
GGCGCTGACCGATTACCCCCGCTGGCTGCGGGTGATCCGGCTCGGCTTCGCCTACATGCAGCTGAGCCTGAAGACGACGCTGCGGGAGCCGGCCGCGGTCTTCTTCATCCTCTTCTTCCCCATCATGTTTCTCGTCATCTTCTCCTCGGTGCTGTCGTTCGATCTCGACATCCCCGAGGAAGCCGCCGGCAATGTCCCCGTCGTCACCTTCAGCCAATACTTCGTCGCCGGCATCATCGGCGTCGCCATCTTCGGCACCTCCTTCAACCTGCTCGGCAACGCCCTCGCCGTCCAACAATTCGACGGGACGCTGAAGCAGCTAGCGGCGACGCCGCTGCCCAAAGCCTCCTTCTTCTTCGGGCTAATCGGCACCTCGGTGCTCATCACCATCGTCCAACTCATCGTCATGCTCACCCTCGGCGTCGCCGCCTTCGGCATCGACCTGCCCGACGCGAGCGGCTGGCTCACCCTCATCTGGGTCCTCCTGCTCGGCGTCCCCGCCGGCTGCATGCTCGGCATCGCCGTCACCGCCATCATCCCCTCCGCACGCGCCGCTCCAGCCGTCATCCAGGTCCCTTTTCTCGTCCTCCAATTCATCTCCGGTGTCTTCTTCACCCTCTCCAGCATCCCCGCCTGGCTCCAGTGGATCGCCGGCCTCTTCCCCCTCCGCTGGGTCGCCCAGGGACTGCGCTCCGTCTTTCTGCCGGATGCATACAAGTACGCGGAGCCGGGGATGAGCTGGCAGCTGGAGCTCGGCGCAGGGGTGCTGGCGGTCTGGATCGTGCTGGGGCTGGCGGCCGCGGTGCTGACGTTCAAGTGGGATCGCTCCGGGTGAAGACCGCGCGGAACGACATCTCCGCTACATCGTTTCGCGTAGCGCTAATGTTCCCCGCCCCCTACGATTCCTCTCACTGAATGAACCGCCTTCACCGCACCTTCGCCGCCTTCGCTTCGCGCGACTTCCGCCTCCTCTGGTCCGGATCGCTGCTCTCCGTCACTGCGTTCATGACCTCCTTTTACCTCATCCCCGCCGTCGGCTACGCGCTGACCGACTCCTATCTGATGGCCAGCATCGCCGCGATGGGTTCCGGCATCTCGCAGGTGCTGCTCGGACCGTTCGGCGGAGTGATCGCCGATCGCTACGCGAAGAAGCCGCTGGTGCTGGCGGGCCAGATCGCGCCGGGCCTGATCATCGCCGGCGTCGGCGTGCTGATCGTGACGGGCGCGATCACGATTCCGCTGCTGGTCGGCGCGACGCTGCTGATGGGCGTGGCCTTCTCGGTGATGGGCCCGGCGCGCCAGGCCTGGGTCGGCGAACTGATGCCGCGCAACCTGCTCGCCAACGCGGTCGCCCTCCAGCAGCTGGCGATGAACATCGCGCAGGTGACGACGCCGGTGCTGATCATCGGCGCGCTGGGCGAGGTGCTCGGCGAGGGCGAACTCTTCTTGGCGGTCGCCTCGCTGTTCGTGATCGTGATTCCGCTGACCACGATGATTCGCCGCACCGAGCCGGCCGAGCGCGCGGAACCGCAGCGGGCAGTGCTGACGGAGCTGCGCGAGGGCGTGCGCTACATGATCGGCAACCCGCGCCTGCGCATCCTCTGGGCCTACTTCCTGATCATGGTGATGTGCGGCTTCGCCTTCCAGACGCTCTTGTCAGGCATGCTCTCGGAGGAGTTCGGCCGCAGCCCCTTCGCGTTGACCCTGCCGCTCCTCGCGCTCGGTGTGCCGAGCATGTTCGTCAACATGGGGCTGGCCGGACTCGTGTCGGGCCGCTTCGCCTGGCCGGCGCTCTTGGGCATGGGTGGGCTGATGGCGGTCGGCTTCTGGACGACGGCCTGGGCCCCGACCTTCGGCGCGTTTCTGGCCACGGCGGGGTTGATCGGCGCGGGGCGCTCGGGCGTGATGCTGGTCAACCAGTCGATCATGATGTCCAACACCCGACCGCAGTATTTCGGGCGGGTCATGTCGCTGGTAATGATGGGCTTCGGCTTCCAGTCGCTGCTCGCGCCGATCTGGGGAGCGATCGCGGACACGATCGGCGGGCGGCAGACGCTGGCCGTGATCGGCGTGGTGGCAATAGCGGCGACGGCGCTGATGGTGATCGGCTGGCTGCGAACCCGGAATCTGCCGACGGAGCAGGGCACGGCGGCGGACGACGCGCCCTCGGAAGCCGTCGCCGAGCAGGCCCCGCAGCTGCCGCCCGCGCCGATCCCCGCGTTCGCCGCGCGAGTCGCCCCCGTCGCGCTGATGGACGGCCAGAAGGCCGGCAGCCTCGGCGCAGGCGGATAACGGCGCGATGAACGCCCAACCGAACGCCCAACAGAACGCCCGAGATAATGCCCAACAGAACGCCCCGCAGAACGCTTTGCGGGCCGTCTTCGCCTCGTTCGCCCTGCCCCACTTCCGCCTGCTCTGGCTGGTCGTCTGCCTCTCCGTAGCGCCGGCCGCCGCCGCCGCAACGTCGGACTCAACCTCGGCATCGAGCTCAGTGGGGCGTCGCTGCGCTCTCTGTCGCTGCTGAGAACGCTTAGCGCACTGGTCGGTCGCTGCTCGCTGCGGCGCGCCTGTGAGGCGACCTGTTGGTCGGCTTGTCGGGCGATCTCGTCGAGGGTATTCACAATGCGGCAGGCGAGCGGTGGAAGAGTAAAGGGTTCGGGGCAGTAGGCTTGACGAGGGGAGCTGCGAGGATGGCCAAGGCGCAGATGTTTGCGGCGAATCCGGCGGTGCTGGTGTGGGCGCGGGAGCGTTGGGGTCTGGATGTGGGGGATGCGGCGTCGGCGCCGGGGATTGAGCGGGGGAGGCTGGAGCGGATTGAGGGCGGGGAGGAGATTCCAACGGTGGGGCTGCTGGAGGGGATGACGAAGGTCTATCAGCTGGCGTTCACGAATTTCGTGCTGCGCGAACCCCCGCGCGGGTTTGAGGACCCTACAGACTTCCGAACGGTCGGAGGGGAAGCACCGCGGTACAGCAGGGAGACGCGGCAAGCGATCACGCTGACGCATGTGGATCAGGACGCCGCGACCGATCTGGCGCGCGACCTGGGGCGTCAGGTCGCGCCGGATCTGGAGCGGGCGACACTGTCGCAGAATGTTGAGGAGCTGGCGGTGGGGCAGCGGTCGCTGCTCGGCGTGGACGACGCTGCGCAGCGAGACTGGAAGGATGCTCGCGCGGCGTTCCGGCAGTGGCGGGTGCGGATCGAGAGGCTCGGTATTCTGGTGTTCCTGCGGGCGTTTCCACGGGAAGACTGCCGCGGGTTCTCGAGTTGGCCGGACGATCTGATGCCGGCGATTGTGGTCAACCGGAACGAAGAGCCGCAGGCGCAGGTGTTCACACTGCTGCACGAATACGCGCATCTGCTGCTGCGGCAGCCGGGGCTCTGTGATCAGAACGATCTGGACGACCAGGCGAAGGTCGAGCGCTTCTGCAATCGGTTCGCGGCGGCGGTGCTGATGCCGCGCGATACGGTACGGCGGCTCGTGGGGGAGCTGGGCTTGCCGGCGGGGCAGAACTGGGAGCGAGGGGATGTCGGCAAGCTGGCGCGCGCGCTGAAGGTGAGTCGGCCGGCGGCGATGCTGCGTGTCGAGGAGCTTGGGATCGCCGCGCGAGGCAGCTACAGGCGGCTCGGGTACGAGTGGGATGAGGACACCTGGCGGCCCGAGAGGAAGGGAGGCGGCGGATCGAATACGCCGTACGCACGGCAATACCTCAATCGGCTCGGCACGAGCTATGTGCAGCTAGTGTTCGACGCGCTGGAGGCGCGGCTGATTGACGATACGGATGCGGACCTGCGTCTGGGCCTCCGGATCAAGCATTTCGGGGATTTACGCGGCGAACTGGTTCGGGAAACGGGCGGCACCCGTGAGCGCGCCTGGGGCGGCGCGGGACCGGTATCTGATCGATACGTCCAGCCTCGTTGGGGTCGAACGGCTTGACGTGCCGGATAACGAACGGGCAGAGGTGTGGCGGATGATCATTGCTCTTCTCGAACGCGGCAGGATGCAACTCCTCGACAGAGTGCTTGACGAACTGCGCTGCAACGCCGACGGGGATACCGACGACACTGAGCTCTTCCGCCGCGCTATTGAGCACCTGCGCGCTTGGCGTCGCGCGCCGGCGACACTCCGAACCAAGGGAAACCTCACGCCAATGGAAATGGAGCATCTCCGCGACATCACCGAGCGATTCCCCAAGATGTCGTCGGTCGGGATGCTCGGCGAGCGTGCGGATCCGTACCTCGTCTGCGTTGGATTGACGGGTGGCTACGTCGTCGTCACCGAAGAATCACCGGACAGTCCCCAAAGGATTCCAGCTGCGTGCGCCCACTTTGACGTGGACTGCATCAACTTGGCGAAGCTGATCGAGCGGGAGAGGCATGGGGACGAGGGCATACAAGGTGAGTAGTACGGCAGCGGCCGCCTCCCCAGTCCGCTGCGCTGACAGCCGCCTGCGAGACCGGGGTGCAGGAGCGCCCACCCCCGCTCCCAGCCCGCTCTTCGCCGCGCGAATCGCGCCAGTAGCATTGATGGGCGGTCAGCGCGCGGGCAGCGGCGCTTCGTGGAGCGATTAATGACCAGGCTGCGCACCACCTTCGCGGCGCTGGCGGTGCGCGACTTCCGCCTCCAGTGGACCGCCTCGATGTTGGCCACCGCCGCCTTCATGACCACCTTCGTGCTGGTCCCGATCGTCGCCTACGACCTGACCGGCTCCTACGCCGCCTCCGGCTTCGCCGCGATGGGCAACGGCATCGCCATGCTGCTCCTCACCCCGCTCGGCGGCGTGCTGGCCGACCGCCTGCCCAAGAAACCCACGGTGCTGATCGGCCAGTTCACAACCTGCGGCATCATCGCCGTCACCGGCGTGCTGATCGTCGCCGACTGGATCACCATCCCGCTGCTCTTCGCCTCGACACTGCTCAGCGGCGCGTCGTTTGCGCTGACCGGCCCGGCCCGCCAGTCCTGGGTGGCCGAGCTGGTGCCCGAGCGGCTGCTGCCCAACGCCGTGGCGCTCCAGCAGATGGCGATCAACATCGCCCAGGTGCTGGGGCCGACGGTCGCCTCCGTCTGCGTGGTCGCCTTCAACCTCAACGCCGGCGCGCTCTACCTCGGCGCGGCGCTGCTGTTCGTGATCGTCGTCCCGCTCACCTTCATGCTGCCCTGGACGCAGCCCGTCGAGCAGAGCGGGCGCTCGCCGCTGCGCGAACTGTCCGACGGCTTCGGCTACCTGCGGCGCAGCCCGCGGCTGCGCATCCTCTGGCCGTTCTGGTTGATCATCGTCGTCTGCGGATTCTCAATTCAGACATTGATGCCGGGCATTCTCGACCAGGAGTTCAACCGCTCGACGAGCGAGGCGGTCGTGATCAACTCGATCTTCGGCTTCGCCGCGCTGGCGATCAATCTGCCGCTGGCCGGCGCGGTCAGCGGCCGGCTGGCCTGGCCGCTGCTCTTCGCCACGGCGCTGCTGATGAGCGTCGGCCTCTGGCTGATCGCCATCGCCCCCACCTACGCATTAATCCTGATCCTCTCCGCCGTGGCCGGCGCGGGACGCTCCGGCGTGATGCTCGTCAACCAGGCGATCATGATGTCCAACACGCGCCCGCAGTATTTCGGGCGGGTGATGTCGTTCGTGCTGATGGCCTTCGGCTTCCAGGCGATGCTGGGGCCGGTCTGGGGCGTGATCGCCGACGCGATCGGCGGGCGCGAAACGCTGGTCGTGGTGGGAATCGTCGCGGCCGCCGCGACCGGACTGATGCTCCTCGCCTGGCTGCGGGTGCGGCGAATCCCGCCGGAGCCGGGCACGGCCGCCGCGGCGCTGCCGGCCGACGCGCCGCCTGCCCCTGCGCGGCCGTCGGAAGCGCCGGTTTTCAGCCCCGCCTTTGCGGCGCGGGTGGCGCTGATGGACGGGCAGAAGGCGGGCAGCCTGGGCGCGGGCGGAGCGTAGCAATGGGGCGGCTGCGAGCCAGTTTCGAGGCGTTGGGCGAGCGCGACTTCCGCCTGCTCTGGTCCGGCTCCCTGCTGGCCACGACCGCATTCATGACCACCTTCATCCTCGTGCCGATCGTCGCCTACGAGCTGACCGGCTCCTACACCGCCTCGGGCATTGCGCAGATGGGGATGGCCCCGGCCCAGCTGATTCTGGGGCCGTTCGGCGGCGTGATCGCCGATCGCTACGCGAAAAAACCGCTGGTGCTGGGCGGGCAAATTGCGCCCTGCATCATCATCGTCGCCACCGGCGTGCTGATCGTGACCGACAACATCACGATCCCGCTGCTCTTCGGCTCGACCTTCCTGATGGGCGCGGCGTTCTCGCTGATGGGCCCGGCGCGCCAGGCCTGGGTCGTGGACCTGGTGCCGCCCCGCTTGCTGGCCAACGCCGTGGCGCTCCAACAGATGTCGATCAACGTCGCCGCCGTACTGGGTCCGATGATGGCGGCCATTCTGGTCACCACCATGGGGCTCGATTCGGGCCTCCTCTACCTGATGGTGGCGTCGTTCTTCGTAGTGGTGGTGCCGCTGACGACGCTGCTGCCCTACGGCGCGCCGTCGCCCGAGGCGGTGCAGCGGCGCAGCTCGGTGCGCTCCGAGCTCACGGCCGGGTTCAGCTATCTGCGCGTGCGACCGCAGCTGCGCAATCTGTGGCTCTTCTGGCTGCTGATCGTGGTCGCCGGGTTCGCCCTGCAAACGCTGCTGCCCGGTTTGATGGATCGCGAGTTCGGGCGCGAGCCGACCGAGGCGACGGTGCTCAATCTGGTCTTCGGCCTCTCGGCGCTGCCGGTCAACCTGGTGCTGGCCGGAGTGGTCGGCGGACGGCTGGCCTGGCCGGCCTTGTTCGTCACGGCGCTCACGCTGGGTCTGGGCACGGCATTGGTCGGCGGCGCGCCGACCTATGCGCTGCTGCTGGTCGCGGCCGGTGTCGCCGGCGCGGGACGCTCGGGCGTGATGCTGGTCAACCAGGCGATTCTGATGAACAACACCCGCGGCGAGTATTTCGGGCGGGTGATGAGCTGGGTGCTGATCGCGTTCGGTCTACAGGCGCTGCTCGCGCCGGTCTGGGGCGGACTGGCCGACGCGATCGGCGGGCGGCAGGCGCTCTACATCGTCGCGCTGGTAGTGGCCGCGGGCACGGTGCTGATGTTCCTCGGCTGGCTGCGCACCCGCCGCCTGCCGCCGGAGGAGGGTACCGGCGCAGCCGCCACGGCTGCGCCGCCCGCCCCCGCCGAGCCGCCTCGCCAGGCGCCGTCGCCTGCGCACAGCCCGCTCTTCGCCGCGCGGGTCGCGCCCGTCGTGCTGATGGACCCGCAGAAGCGGCCGTCGCCCGGCTAATCCGCCTGGGCCAGCTCGCCGAGCAGCGCCCGGGTGCGGGCGATCGCCGGCTCCGGGTCGTCCTCCAGCACCACGATCGCCGCCAGCAGCTCGTCGACGCCGTAGTCGTCGTGCATCGCCCGCACACGGTCGGCGATCTCGTCGTCGGAGCCGGAGATGATCAGCGCGTCTGCCATGCGATCGGTGAAATCGCGCCCGGCTGCCTCCTCGTAGCCCGCGTCCTGCAGCATCTGCGAGTAGTAGGGCAGCCGCTGGTAGAAGCCGAACTGCCGGCGCGCGGCGGCGTAGATCGCGGCCTGATCCCGGCTGGCAATGATCGGCGTGTGAACCACCATCTGCGGCTTCTCGCGCCCCGCCGCGTCGGCCCCGGCCTGCTGCGCAGGCGCGGCCACATCGCGGATATAGGGCAGCGGGCACATCCAGGAGATGCCGCCCGCCGTAATCTCGCCGCTCAGCTGGAAGGCCTTCTCGCGCAGCGCCGCGATCATCGTCCGCGCCTGCGTCGGCCCGCCCGGCAGCTGCGCCCGCGCCGTGAGGATCTCGCCCTCGAAATTAACCTCGCCCTCCTCCAGCAGCGCGCGGCAGATCGTCACGTACTCGCGCAGGTGCGAGAGCGGCTTCTCGAACGGAATGCCCCAGGTGCCCTCGATCGCCGGCTTGTGCGACGGACCCAGCCCCAGAATCATCCGCCCCGGCGCGATCTGGTCCACCGTCGCCGCGCCCTGCGCCATCGAGATCGGGTGGCGCGGGTAGGTCGGCACGATCGAGGTGCCCAGCTCAATCCGCTCCGCCCCGCTCAGCGCAGCCCCCACGAACACCGCGAAAGGATCGGGCGCGGGCCCGCCCACAGTCAGCCAGGCCGTATCCAGTCCCGCCGCGTCGGCCGCGACGATCCCCTCAATCAGCTGCGGCGCTCCCATCAGCTGAATGTTGTGCGAAGCAATGTGCAGCCCAATCCGCATGTTCTTCATTGGCTGGCATCTCTTTCTGGTGTCGACCTCTTGCCGGACATTTGCAGGCTGCTCGCAGGATAGTGGGGCATGGGGGTTGGGGCGGCCGCCCCCCATGCCGCTGCGCGGACAGCCCGCTGCGTAGGTGTCGTAAAGCACGGCGCAGTTTCGTTCATGGTTGTTCGTATACTGACGCCGTGAGCCGGACCACCGAACTCCAACTGCGCTGCGAAGACGCAGAAGCCACCCGCCGCCTCGGCGCGGCGCTGGGCCGCGCCGCCGTCGCCGGCACCGTCGCCCTTCTCCAGGGCCAGCTCGGCGCCGGCAAAACCGTCTTCGCCCAGGGCGTCGGTGCCGGACTCGGCGCGCCCTCGGTCGTCAACAGCCCCACCTTCGTCCTGCTCAACGAGCACCTCGGCGGACGCCTCCCCCTGCGCCACGCCGACCTCTACCGCCTCGACGACCCGGAATCGATCGCCGAACTCGGGCTGGCGGAAGCCGCAGAAGACGGCGTGCTCGTCGTCGAGTGGCCCGAACGCGCCGACGGCGCGCTGCCCGCCGATCACCTCCTCGTCCGTATCACCCCGCTGACCGACGTCGCAGGCGACGCCGCCCCCCGCCGCCTCGAGCTGCGCGCCAACGGCCCCATCGCCGAGCGCGCGCTGACCGCCCTGCAAGAGTCGGCCGCGCCCGTCGCCGCATCGTGACCGCCCGGCGCTGACCACATGGAACTCGCAATCGAGACCGTCGGCGAAACCTCAAGCGTCGCCGTCAGCGACAGCGGACAACTCCTGGGCGAAATCACCTGGGTCTCCGGACGCCGCCACACACCGTCCCTCGTGCCGATGATCGAGCGCGTCTGCGTCCTTGCCGACCCCGATGGCGAAGCGAGCGCCGCCCGCGCGCGACTCGAAGTGGTGATCGTCGATGTCGGCCCCGGCGCTTACGGCGGCATCCGCGCCGGAATGGCCGCCGCGATCGGCTTGGCCGCCGCCCTCGACCTCCAATGCGTCGGCGTCGGACGCCTCGAGCTCCAGTCCTACACCCACGCCGCCGCCGGCTCCGCCACCGCCATCCACCGCGCCAGTCGCCGCTCTTGGGTCTGGCAAACCTTCACGACCGCAACGCGCAGCTGGATCCCACAGGCCGACCCGTCGCTGGGCAGCATCGATGATCTGCTCGAAGCGCTGGCGACCACCGAAACAGGCCCAATCTGCGGCGACACCGACCTGCTCGACGCCGAACAGCGCGAGCGCCTCGCAGCGAACAGCCCGATCATCGAGGGCGCCGCCCAGAACGTCCGTCGCGCCTCACTGCTGGCCGAGCTGGGCCATCGCCACTGGCGTGAAGGCCGCGCCCTCCCCCCCGCCGCCCTCGAACCGCTCTACCTCCGCGAGCCCGCCATCGGCCCCCAGCCCACCCCATAGCCCCGCGTATGCTGGCGCTGCGATTTTGCGCAGACTGGCAGGTCAACCAAGCAAGGAGGGCGCGCATGGCGACCGAACGGACACTGGTGCTGGTCAAACCCGACGGCGTACAGCGCGGCCTCATCGGCGCCGTCCTGGGCCGCCTGGAGCAGCGCGGCCTCAAACTGATCGGCCTCAAACTCCTCCGGATGGACGACGCGCTCGCCCGCCGCCACTACACCGAGCACATCGAAAAGCCCTTCTTTCCCAACCTCCGCGACTTCATCACCTCCGGACCGCTCGTCGCCGCCGTCTTCGAGGGCGCCAACGCCGTCCAACTCACCCGCAACGCCATGGGCGCCACACACCCGCTCGACGCCGCCCCCGGCTCCATCCGCGGCGACTTCGGCGTCGACCTCGGCCGAAACGTCATCCACGGCTCCGACTCCCCCGAATCCGGCCGGCGCGAAGTCGCTCTCTTCTTCGACCCCAACGAACTCGTCGATTGGACCCGCGACACCGAACCCTGGATCTACGAATAACCGCCCGCTGGCGCCGTTCCGCCCTTCTCCCCCGTCGCGGGAGAGATGTCGCGGCCCGAAACTCTCCCCCGTTGCGGGGAGATGTCACGGCGCGTTCCGCATTTCTCCCTCGTCGCGGGGGAGATGTCACGATGCGTTCCGCATTTCTCCCCCGTCGCGGGGGAGATGTCACGATGCGTTCCGCATTTCTCCCCCGTCGCGGGGGAGATGTCACGGAGTGACAGAGGGGGTCCGCCGCCCACCCCAACATCCAGCTACCCTGAACACACCCGCCTACTCCACCCGGAGCAGCGTCCTACCCCCGGACCACAAACCATCCAGGTCGTAGTAGTCCCTGGTCTCCTGGTCGAAAAGATGCACGATCACCGCCCCGAAATCGAACAGCTGCCAGCCCCCGTCCGCCGCACCCTCGCGCCGCGCCCGCGGCGCATCGGGAATCTTCCGCAGCGTGTCCTCCAGCGCCCCGAAATGCCGCCGCGAGGTCGCCGTCGCGATCACGAAATGATCGGCCAGATCAGTCAACTCCGTCACTTCCAGCAGCACAATCGCCTCGGCCTGCCGCTCCGCCAACTCCTCCACAATCGCCCGCGCCAGCCGCTCCGGTGCGTTGGACACGGCGGCGGCGGCGGTTTCGGTCTGCACGCGCCGCAGTCTAGCAAGCAGCGCCGCCATGCCTGAGCGCGTCGTCGTCGGGATGAGCGGCGGGGTCGATTCCTCGGTCGCCGCCGCCCTGCTCGTCGAGCAGGGCTTCGAGGTGATCGGCGTCACCATGCGCCTCTGGACCGAGGCCCGGCCGGCCGGCCTTTCCGGCCGCACCCAGTGCTGCGGCATCGAGGACGTTGAAGACGCCCGCCGCGCCGCCCACCGGCTCGGCATTCCTCACTACACCCTCAACCTCGAGCGCCCCTTCCTCGAGCATGTCGTCGAACCGTTCGTCGCCGAATACGCGAGCGGGCGCACCCCCAACCCCTGCCTCAATTGCAACACCTACATCAAGTTCGACCGCTTCCTCGAGCAGGCCCGCGCGCTCGACGCCGACTGGCTCGCCACCGGCCACTACGCCCGCATCGAACAGCGCGGCGGCCGGCCCGCCCTGCTGCGCGGCCTCGACCCCGACAAGGATCAGTCCTACTTCCTCTACACCCTGAGCGACGCCGCGCTGGCGATGACCCGCTTCCCAGTCGGCGGCCTGCAAAAGCGCGAGGTGCGCGCCATCGCCCAGCGGCACGGCCTCGCCGTCGCCGACAAACCCGACAGCGCCGACATCTGCTTCGTGCCCGACGGCGATTACCGCGCCTTCGTCGAACAGCGCATGACCGGGCGGCCCGGCGCCATCGTCGACGTCGACGGCGCGGTGCTCGGCCGGCACGACGGCGTCCAGCGCTTCACGATCGGCCAGCGCCGCGGCCTCGGCGGCGTGTTAGGCGGCGACCTTGCCGCCGCCGGCGAGCGCCGTTACGTCACAGCAATCGACGCCGCCACCGCCACCGTCACCGTCGCGCCCGAAGACGCGCTGCTCGTCCGCAGAATCGAACTCGCCGACTGCCGCTGGCTCACCGAGCCGCCCGAGCGCCTTCGGCGCGTCGAAGCGCAGCTCCGCTACCGCTCCACGCCCCTCGCCGGCGGCATTGAGCAGGCCGACGACGGCGCGGCCGTGCTGCGCCTCGACCAGCCTGCCCGCGCTGTCGCCCCGGGGCAGGCCGCCGTCTGCTACGACGGCGACCGCGTGCTCGGCGGCGGCACGGTACAGCGAACAATGCAGCGAACAACCTGACGGCGTGCGATAGGCTGCTCCCATCATGCCGCTCAGCACCATCACCGACATCCGCGACATCGTGATCATCGTCATGGGCCTGATCGGCGTCGTCTCCGCCGCCGTCTTCCTGCTCTTCACCATCGTGCTCGGCTGGATGACCTTCCGCCTGCTGCGCGTCACCCGCAAAACGTTCGGCGAGGGCGTCCCGCCGATCCTCGAACAGGCCCGCGAGACCGTGCAGTCGGTCAAGGGCACCGCCGACTTCCTCGGTGAGTCCGCCGCCGGCCCGGTGATCCGGCTCTACGGCGCGGCTGCCGGCATCCAGCGCGCCCTGCGCATGCTCGGCCGCAGAGACGGTTAGGTAAGCAATGCGCCGCGGCCTGAAAATCGGCTTCCTGCTCGGCGTGCTGGCCGCCCTCATCGGGCGCATCCTCTCCGCCGACGATCGCGAGGAGCAGTGGCAGGCTGCCCGCAGCGAGGCCGAAACCGTCGCCGCGCAGCGCGAAGCGGAGCTGCGCGCCCGCCACGCCGCCGCCCGCCGCGAGGGCCGCCTGCCCGACGACCCGCCCGACGACGGCTAAGCGATGCCCGCGCAACGCGAGCGCAACCGGCTGCTCGCCGACGACCGCCCGATCCACGACTGGTACCGCTTCGTCCTCTCCTTCCCGCCGCACCTCGTCCGCGATTACATCGAGCGTTTCAATCTGAGCAACGGCGCAACCGTCCTCGATCCGTTCTGCGGCACCGGCACCACGCTTGTTGAAGCCAAAAAGCTCGGCCTCGCCTCCGTCGGCATCGAAGCGCTCCCCATGTCCGCCTGCGCCGCCGCAACCAAGCTTGATTGGTCGCCCAACGGCAGCGCCCTGCGCCGCGACGCCGACGCGATCGCGGCGCAGGCGGGCGCGACGCTCGAACGGGCGGCATCGCCGCTGCGCACGCTGCCCACGGAACAGCAGCGGCTGCTGCTGCGCGACTCCATCTCGCCGCTGCCCTTGCACAAGGCGCTGATCCTGCGCGACGCAATCGACGCCGCCCGTTCGCAGCACGCCGATCACCTCCGCCTCGCCCTCGCCCGCGAACTGCCCACCACCATCGGCAACCTCCGCTTCGGCCCGGAAGTTGGCCTCGGCCCGCGCAAAGAGGACGTCGACGCCGTCGGCGCATGGCGGCGGCGCGTCGAGACATTCGCACTGGACCTCGACGATCTGCACAACGCCGGCGATGCGCCGGCTTCCGTGGTGCGGGGTGATTCGCGCGACGTAGCAGCGCTGCTCCACGCGCGCTCGGTGGATTGCGTGATCACCTCGCCGCCGTATCCCAACGAAAAGGATTACACCCGCGCCGTCCGCCTGGAGTCCGTCATCCTCGGCCTGCTCTCCGACCGCCGCGACCTGCGCGGAACCAAACAAACACTGCTCCGCTCCAACAGCCGCGGCGTCTACAAGGGCGACAACGACGACGCCTGGATCGCCGCCCACCCCGAAATCCAGGCTCTTGCCGACGAGATCGAGCAAACGCGCATCGAGCAGGGCAAAACATCCGGCTTCGAGCGCATGTACCACCGCGTCGCCCGCCTCTACTTCGGCGGCATGGCGCGCCACCTCGCGTCGCTGCGAGATGCGCTGAAGCCCGGCGCCCAACTCGCCTACGTAGTCGGCGACCAGGCCTCCTACCTCCGCATCATGATCCGCACCGCCGATCTGCTGGCGGATATCGCGTCGGGGCTAGGCTACGAGGTAGCAGGCAAAGACCTCTTCCGCACGCGCGCGGCGACGGCGACGCGGTCGGAGCTCAACGAAGAGGTCCTCCTCCTCCGCTGGCCGGGCTGCGGCACTACACATTCTTCATAATGTCATCCGCCATGCCAAGGGCGAGTTCTTGCGCTCGGGTGCTTGGATTGGTCATCACGAAGAGCAGCTGGTAAAGCCGTGAATTCTTCGAGTTCACCAACGCCACCGACTGGTTCGCAATACCTGCGAACTCCTTATCCATCTGCTTCCTATACAGAGCGACGATCGCATTGACGCCTGTCGTCTTGCTCAGTCTCCCTGCATCTCCGAAGAATTGTTCTTGGTCGTACAGCTCCTGCCACTCTGGGGTCCCGAAGATCGCGTCCAACTTCTCGCGAGTCTTTGCACTGGTAGGCTGCCGATGGATCGGCATGAGACGACAGATCGTCCCCACGGGGAACAGTATCCAGGCATCGATGCCCGGATACTGCATCAACGAGGCGATGGTTTTCCAGTGAGCTTGCGTGCCGAACGGATCGATGAAAACGACGGCACGGTCCGGGTGAACAAGTCGTTCCACCTCTATGGGAAGTCTGACATTCGCATCCGCTTGCTCGATACGCGCCCGGTTCTCGGCCTTGGTTTCAGCGACTAGCTTACGCAGGTTGTTGGCGTAGTCGAAGTCTTCTTCGATGAACACGAGCCTGTCGAAACTTGGCTTGCGGACATCCAGGGCGATCTTCGCTGAGCCCTCGACGAACTGTACGCCGTCGGTATCTGCCTCTTCTCGTGCGCCAGCACCTGCGAACGCATCGATGTAGACAGTACGAAAGTTGAGCTTGCTGAGTGCAGTCGTGTATGCGTTGAGATACTTCCTCAGCACTGACAGCTTCTGCTCAGTCCAGTTGCCACCGAATTGCGGCAATGACGTTTGATGCGGACTCCCGTTCATGCCACAACTCCTGGCATCCCATTCCACATCCGCCGATCAAGCCGCCGTCCCGCCCGCTTCTTTCCCACCCGCTTCCCCCGCGCATCGTGGGCGCCCCATTGCTTGAAGAAGAAGGGGACGGACGCTTCGGCGCACTGGTCGCGGATGGCGCGCGGCCACTCCGGTCGCATTGGACGCGCCCCCGGCCCGCTCTCGCCGCCGGCGATTACCCAGTCGATGCCCTCCAGTTCCAGTTCCAGCGGGCCCAGCAGCGGTTCGCACGAGAGAAACTTGACCGCCGCCGCCGTCCCGCGCAGGGGCGCGACGCGCGATGTCCAACGCTGGCTCTCCACCGACACGCCCATCCACACGTTCTCAGGCCACGGCAGTGACGGCGCAAGCTCCGCCAGCCGCTCAGCGCGCTTGGTCAGCACCTGGAAGCGGTGCCGCTGGGCGGCGTGCATCACCTCGAACACGTCTGCGATGTAGTCGGCGGGTACGTCGGGGTGGAAGAGGTCGCTCATGGAGTTGACGAAGATGGTGCGCGGTTTCTTCCAGCGCAGGGGTTGGTCGAGGCGTTCGGGGCGCAGTTGGAGGTCGAAGCCGCGCTCGTAGGGGTGTCCGGGCACGCCGCGGAAGCGCTCGGCGAAGGTTTTGGCGTAGCAGTGGGCGCAGCCGGGGCTGACCTGCGTGCAGCCCGTCACCGGGTTCCATGTCGCGTCCGTCCACTCGATCTGCGATCGCTGCATCGCGCCCCTCCGCCCACATCATAGAACACAAGTACACATCACTGCAAGGCCGGCTGGCGGAGAGGGTGGGATTCGAACCCACGAGGGACTTGCGCCCCTACACGCTTTCCAGGCGTGCCTGATCGGCCACTCCAGCACCTCTCCGAAGGCTCCGCAACGCCGGCTTCATGATCATTCTGGCGGAGAGGGTGGGATTCGAACCCACGAGGCACATCGCTGCACCTACCGATTTTCGAGATCGGCTCCTTCGGCCACTCGGACACCTCTCCACCGCCCATTCTACAGATGAATCGGACTGACAGAGCGCCCGCGCGGGTTTAGCGTAGAGCTTTACAGGAAGCCAGGAGGCTAGGACGCCAAGAGGCGCAGGAGGCGCAGGAGGCGCAGGAGGCACAGGAGGCCGACCGTGACCGCATCGCCCGCCGCATCCACCATCGCCGCGCTGCTCGCCGCCCACGACGGAGCCGGCCCCGCGCTGGGCGCGCCCGCGCGCGAACCGCTCACGTTCGCCGGCCTCCGCGAGCAGATCGAGCGCACCACGGCGGCGCTCAACGGCTTCGGCCTCGGGCGCGGCGACCCCATCGCCATCGTCCTGCCTAACGGCCCCGAAATGGCCGCCGCCTTCCTCGCTGTCGCCTCGGCCGCCACCGCCGCGCCGCTCAATCCCGGCTACCGCGCCGACGAATTCAGCTTCTACCTCTCCGACCTCGAAGCCCGCGCCATGATCGTCCAGCAGGGCGACGACACCCCCGCCCGCGCCGCGGCCGCCGCCGAAGGCGTGCCGATCATCGAGCTCGCCCCGCTCAGCGACGCCCCCGCCGGCCGCTTCTCGCTGGAGTCCGACCTGCGCGGCGCGGCAGACGCCCCGGGCGCGGCGGACCCCGACGACACCGCCCTCGTCCTGCACACCTCCGGCACCACCTCGCGCCCCAAAATCGTCCCCCTCAGCCAGCGCAACATCGCCGCCTCCGCCCGCCACATCCGCCAAACGCTCTCGCTCACGCCCGACGACCGCTGCATGAACATCATGCCGCTCTTCCACATCCACGGCCTGATCGCCGGCGTGCTCGCCAGCGTGGGCGCGGGCGGCTGCACCTGGTGCTCGCCCGGCTTCAATGCCATGCAGGCCTTCGCCTGGCTGCGCGAAGCGCGCCCCTCCTGGTACACCGCCGTGCCGACGATGCACCAACTGATCCTCACCCGCGCCGCCCGCAACGCCGACATCCTCGCCGAGACGCAACTGCGCCTGATCCGCTCCTCCTCCTCCTCGCTCCCGCCCACCGTGATGGCCGAACTCGAGTCGACCTTCAACGCCCCCGTGATCGAGTCCTACGGCATGACCGAAGCCGCCCACCAGATGACCTCCAACCCCATGCCGCCGCAAGCGCGCAAGCCCGGCAGCGTCGGCCTGCCCGCCGGGCCCGAAATCGCGATCATGGACGCCGACGGCGCGCTCCAGGCGCTCGGCGCGCGCGGCGAAGTCGTCATCCGCGGCCCCAACGTCGCCGACGGCTACCGCAACAACCCGCAGGCCAACGCCGAGGCCTACACCCGCGGCTGGTTCCGCACCGGCGACCAGGGCGAACTCGACGCCGACGGCTACCTCACCATCACCGGGCGCCTCAAGGAAATCATCAACCGCGGCGGCGAAAAAATCTCTCCCCGCGAGGTCGACGAAGCCTTGCTCCAGCATCCCGCCGTCGGCCAGGCCGTCACCTTCGCCATGCCCCACGAGCGGCTCGGCGAGGAAGTGGCGGCGGCGGTGGTCCTACGCGACGGCTCGGACGCCGAAGAGCGCGAACTCCGCCGCTTCGTCGGGGAACGACTGGCGGACTTCAAAACCCCGCGCCGGATCGTGATCCTCGACGAAATCCCCAAAGGCGCGACCGGCAAGGTGCAGCGCATCGGCCTCGCCCAGACGCTGGCCGAGCAGCTGGGATTGGAGTGAGCCGTGGCCGCCAGCGAGTTCCCCCAGCACGAACGCCTCACCCGCGTGCTCAACATCTACCGCAGCGCCATGCGCCGCCACATCGCCGCCCAGTGGCGCGCCACATACGGCGATGCCTGGTTCCAGGAACTGTTCTCGTATCTCACCGAGCATCAGCAGGAGGAAATCCGCACGACGCGGACGACGCTGGCACTGCGGCGCGCGGGCGGCGAAGTCCTGATCTCCAAAGACGAGGAGGACGAATTCCTGATCGACATCCCGATGTTCCTCGAAGCCGTGAAATCCCGCCGCGACCTGTTCGGGCACGAACTCATCGGCTGGGAAATGACCCGCCGGATCGCGAACGTCTACAAGCTGCGCAACATCTGGGCCCACCCGCCGCTGCGCGACCTGCGCAAGGCGGAGGTCGGCGGCGCGGCTGAAGACTGCGCGACCGTGCTGGACCTCTTCGATCCCCACGCCGCAGACGCGATTCGGGACATGATGCATGATGAGGGCGAGCCGGACGCGCCGCTGCACGCGCTGACCGAGCGGCTCGACCAGCTGCAATGGGCGATCGAGAGCCGCAGCCTGCCGACGGACCAGCTGCAAGGAATGCTTGCTCAACTCCTTGAGCGCAGCTCACCGGGCGTCCCGCAAACCGATTCACCGGACCCCGACATCGCCGCCGAGCTACAGGCCCTCCGCGCCGAGCTGGAAGCCTCTCGCACCCACATCGGCGAGTGGTGGCGGGCACGAGAACGCGACATCCTGGCGTTGCTCGATCGCGCCGCCCGGGCCGGGCGCGGCTGAGGGTCGCGCACGCAACCCAAGATCCGTCGCCCCCGACTTGATCGGGGGCCCAAACCCAACGTCGTTCGCAGCGCCAGAGGCCCCGAACTTCTCGCCAATGCCCGGCCGCAGACCATCCCGCTACGCCGTGTCGCCGACAACCGCCGTATGGATTCCCGCTCGGGGGCGGGAATGACGGAAAGTGAGGGTGGGAGTGACGAAGGAGAGGGCGCGAGGTCTTATGTCTTGCTGTCGATGCTTTGGAGGAGGTCGCGGATCTCCGTCAGCAGCGCCGCATCCCCCACCGGCGCTGCAACAGGCGCAACCGCCCCGCCCGCGGGCGCAGCCGCCAGCGCCTCCCGCTGCGTCAGAATCGCGTTGCGAAACGCCTCCGCGTCCACAATCCCCACCAGATTGCCCTCCGCCGACGCGCTCGAACCCGCCTGCCCCGCCGTCTCCACCCGCAGACCGCGCAGCCCGCACCAGCGCATCAGCGGGTCGTCGTGCAGCCGGATGTCCGTAATCCGATCCAGCGGAATCGTGCTCTCCTTGCGGAAATACACGCCCGACTCCACCTCCAGCGCCCGCTCCGTCAGCGTCGCCGAAAGTCGATCCAGCGCCCGCGGCGCGTAGCTGAGGCTGAACAACAGCCAGAACGGGATCAACGGAATCCCGACCACCGTGATCATCAGAATCAGCGAGACCAGCCAGCGCACATAGCGCTGGACGCGCGGGTCAAACTCCCCCTCGAGCAGGGTGCGGCCGGTGGGCGACGCCATGCGATGGCTCCCTTGCGCTGTGGACGCCCGCCGCGGGCGACGCGATGATCATCCTAACCGCAAACCGACGGAGACCACTCATGCAATTCGGCATCCACCTCATCCAGCAGAACATCGCGATCGCAGAATGCCGCCGCCTCTGGCGCTGGGCCGACAACGCCGGCTTCGACTGGTTCGACGTCTCCGACCATTTCTACGAGTCGCCGATGACCGAAAAGCAGGGCCCCTACCTCGAATGCCTCGCCTGCCTCGCCGCCCTCGCCTGCGACACCGAGCGAATGCGCATTGGCACGGTCGTGCTGGCGATGGATTATCGGCATCCGGCGGTGCTGGCCAACGCGCTCGCCGCCATCGACCAGCTCTCCGACGGCCGCCTCGAAGTCGGCCTCGGCGCCGGCTGGAACCAACAGGAATACGCCGCCTACGGCATCCCCTTCCAGCCGATCGGCCGCCGGCTCGACGTGCTCGAAGAGGGCTTGCAGGTCGTCCGCCTGCTCTTCACCGAGCAGCGCGCCAACTTCGACGGGCGTTTCTTCCAGCTGCGGGACGCGCTCTGCGAACCCAAGCCGCTCCAGCCGCGCGTGCCGATCTGGATCGGCGGCAACGGCGAGCGCCGCACCCTGCGCCTGGTCGCCCAGTACGCCGACGGCTGGAACTCCCCTTACGTCGCAGCCGAGCAGTGGACGCGGCTCTCGGGCGTGCTGGATCGGCATTGCGAGGATGTGGGGCGCGATCCGTCGCAGATACAACGCGACGTCAACCTCTCCTTCCACCTCGCCGCGAGCGAGTCGCACCGCGCCCGCGCCGACGCCCACTTCGTCGAAGTCTTCGGCGCGGCCGGCGACGCCTTCCGCACCCGCGGGGCCGTCACCGGTACCCCGCCCGAAGCAATCGACGCGCTCGCCCCCTACGCCGCAGCCGGCGTCGACCGCATCAACATCGCCCTCCGCCCCCCGCTCGACTGGGACGCCCTCCAGGCCTGGTCCGAGGAAATCATCCCAGCCTTCCCCAACTAGCCCCAGCTCGCCCTCTGGAATCGCCCCCCTATGCAGGGGGGCTGTCCGCGCCAGCGGACTGGGGGGTCGGCCTCCCCAAACCTCACACAAACCCTCAACCCCCGAATCACCCCCCAACATCGCAGAGTACAATCGCACAATGCCCCACCTTCACGGTCTCACGCTTCTGACCCTCCTGTCGGTCTGCGCAGCGCTGCTCGCCGTTGCCTGCGCAGACCCGATCACCGAAGCGCCGCAGCGCCATACGCAGCGCCTCGAACTGGAGCGCGCGCCGCTGGACTCGCCGTACTCAACTACCCCGCTGCTCGTCGAGTTGCAGCGGCATCGGGTCGCGCGGGTCACGCCGCTGATTGAGCAGGAGCGCGACTGGTGCGCGGAGCAGTTCGATGATCCAGATGCAGCACGGGTGGTCAACCCATATGACGATGTACTGGAGCTGGCTCAGCCTGCTGCCGAAGAGGAACTGGTCTGGATGACCGCTGTCGCCCAAGCGACGGCCGACCGGCGCGGTCTCGCGCTGGGCAAAATGCCGCCGGTCTATCTGATCTCGCAGGATGCGTTCCGTGCGATGCTCTGCCCGCTGCTGCTCAATCCCGACAGCGAGGCGCCGGCTCCGCTCTGGCATCTGGATCGGTTGCTCCGAAACATCGATTCATCATGGACCCCTACAGTGCTCGGGTATCTCGGACAGATGCAAGCCGCGGCATTGTACCTGCCAGTCGTCTATGGCCACGGTGGATACGTTCTACTGGTCAATGACCGTCCTTTGCCGCGCCGGTATGTGGACATCTTTGCCCATGAGATCGTACACGCGCTACAGGACGCGCACTTCGGGCTGACGGACCTCGATCCGGAGGATGGCGGCAGCACCGACGCACTGGAGGCGTTCGCCTGGGTCTACGAAGGCGACGCATCATTCAGCCCGTCGAACCGTGAAGAGCTGCAAGAGATCGAAGAGCTTGCAAACGTCGAATGGGGCATCACCCCAGGGCTTCAACCACCGCCGGTAACGCTGTTCGATGCGTTTCCTTCGCGCCACGATCTCGGACGAGAGGCGTATCTTCTGGGCCTCGCAGTGATCGAGGCCGTGTACGCGGATGAGGGCTACGCAGGCGTGAATCGATTGCTATCGAACCCGCCGCCGTCCACAACGCAGATGCTGCACCCCGACGCCCTGACCGCGAATCTCCAGCCGATCGGACGTGATGCGATCTGCGCACTGACCCCCGCAGTACTCGAAGACCTCCCCTGCGACGCCTATCCGCAGAGCGATCGGCTCGGCGAGGCCTTTCTGCGCACGTTCTTTGCCGAAACGACGGGCCAGATTGGGCCGGCGGCAGAGGCGGCGAACGGCTGGCGCGGCGATCTGATCCGCGTTATCGAGAGCGAAACTGAAGGCGACCTCGTGCTCTGGCAGATCGTCTTTGCCAATCAGGCGGAACACGATGAGGCGGCGGCGGAGATGCGCAACTGGTTGATCGCCCGTTCCGACGGCTGGGCCCGCGCCGCCGTCGGCGTCCCTGTCATCGCCTGGAACGGAGACCCCGCCGCGATCCGCGTGCTCGACCACGCCCGCACGCTCTGGCTAATCGTCGCCGAGACCCCCGCCTTCGCCGACCGCGTCGCCCTCTCCGTGCTCGACATCACCGCAACCCCGCCCTGGTGGGAGGAGTGAGGCTCAGCAAGCACGGGTTTGACGGAGAAATGCGCGACAGTACGTCGATTAAGCGGCGTCGCGCGCCGGTGTGAGGCGGCCTCGAAGCGAACGCCGGAGCTCGAGCGCCTTGGGCGACAGCGCCGCCGGGTCCTCTTCCGCGTACTCCCGCCAAAGCATGCGCAGCGTGTCGTCGAGCAGCTCTTCCAGCTCGGCGCGCGTGGCGCTCGCCAGCACGATGCCGAACTCGCCTGCGAGCTCGTAGAGTCGGTCGCCGCGATTGAACGCTACATCGAAACGGAGCGGCGGAGCGGCGACGTAGGAACGCCCCTCCACGCTGAAGCCGCTGCGCTCGATTGGGCGCTCATCGGTCTCCGAAACCACCGCCGGCGCTCCTCGCTCATCCGCCATCGCGCTCTCCTATCCCCGTCGAGCCATCCTGGCGCATCCAACCGTTAACATAGCAGCCATGAACACCCGAACGACAGCCTGGCTGGCGCTCGCCGCCGCGCTCCTCGCGCTGACCGCCGTCGGCTGCTCCCGCCCCGCCGTTGAGTGGAGCAGCGTGCCGGCCGTCCCCGACTGGGTCGGCTCATTCCGCCCTCCGCTTTCGGCCGAATCGCTGGAACGGATCCTGGACCAACAACACGAAGCCGTCCTCAACGAACGCATTTGGTGCCGCGCCAACGCCGGCCTGCTCCCCGACGGGCCGCCGCTCTCGATCTTCGACGAAGAAGCCTCGGCGCGGGACCAGGCGCGGTTCTTCGACCCGATCGGCGAGGCCGAGCGGGAATTAATCACCGACCTGGCCGAAATCATCACCCGAGAGCGCGAGCTGCCCCTGAATCCGCTGCCCGAAGTACGGATCATCTCCCACGAACACCTGCGCACCGTCGCCTGCCATGCGCTGTTGCACGAAGACCAGACAGGCGGCGCCGGCGGCCTCTGGCTCTTCGAGCGCGCGCTGGGCATCAACCACCAGGATTGGACGCCGAGCGTCTTCGGCGCGTTCTGGACCTACGGTATCGGCGGCTGGTATTCGCTCGACACCAAAACGATTACGCTCGTCGGCGGCCAACCACTCGCCCGCTACACGTTCGATCTGATCGCCCACGAGCTGGTGCATACGATCCAGGACCAACACCTGGCGGGCGGCATCAACAGTCTCTACGAGGAGACGACAAACGACCGCAGCACAGCGATCTCCTGGCTGATCGAGGGCGACGCCGTCACCGCGGAATCGGCAACGTTGTCCTCTGAAGCTGTGGAATTGGTCGAAAGCTATCAATGGGGCCCGCAAGGCACGTGGACGACGCAGCGAAACGGTTTGTCGCCTTTCACTGCCCCGCTGTTCGGCCAGGCGTTCGACTCTCAGTACAGCGACGGCGCGGCGTACGTGCGCCGCCAGAAAGAAGAGGGCGGATGGGAGCGAGTCAACGAGTTGCTCGCCGATCCGCCGCAAACATCGGAACAGGTGCTGCACCCGGAAAAGCTGGCGTCGCGCGAGCCGCCGATTGACGCGGAGCGTCTGGCCGAACTGCGCCGCCGGGTCTTCGACCCCCGTGAAGAACCGTCCACAAACACCATGGGCGAGAGCTACCTCGGCAACTTTCTCGGCCTCTCCACGCAACAGCCGCAGCGCTCGGCGCAGGCCGCCGCCGGCTGGGGCGGCGACCAACTCGCCGTCTGGTCGATGGTCGACGGTCGCCGCGATGCGACCGCGATCTGGACGATCGCCTTCGACAATGCAAGCGAGCACCGTGAGGGCGTCGAGGGTCTGCGCGAGTGGCTGATCGCCTGGTCCGGCCGCACCGCCGTGTACGATCGCTCCCGTCGCGCGCTCGCCTACGACGGCCAAGCCGCCGCAATTCGGGTAGTGGAGGCTGCCCAAACCGCCTGGTTGATCGTCTCCGAAAATCGCGCAACAGCCGACCAAATCACTCGCAACCTCCTCCGCCTCAAGGAAACCCCCAACTGGTGGAACTAGCCCCTGCCCACAACCACGCCATTCCCACGCACGGGCCCACCCCCCGAAATCGCCCTCACGCAGCGAAGTTGGCCCTGTCCGGAATCGCCTCCCTACGCAGGGGGTTGTCCGCCCTCCGAATCGCCCCCCTATGCAGGGGGGCTGTCCGCCCTCCGAATCGCCCCCCTATGCAGGGGAGCTGTCCGCGCAAGCGGACTGGGGGGTCGGCCTCCCCAAACCCTCACATCAACCCCGCCCCCGGACCCCGCCCGCCCCGCCCACACGCCGACTGGACACTTGACATACTCGGGGGGGGGGGGAGTAAAACGACGAGACGGAACGCGAGGTGAGATCCATGTGCAAAAGGCCGACCGAGCTTGTGAGGCGACATCTTCCGGCAATCCGCCCGACGCGGTGGACAATCGCCGCCGCACTGGCGGCCGCGGCCCTGACGCTCGCCGCCGCATGCTCCGACGATTCGCCGCCGGAGGAGCCGCAGCCGCCGGTCGTCGCACAGGCTGAAGCCGAACAACCAGCCGCGCCTGATTCACCCGGGCAGCGAGAGCGAGAGCCGCAGGCGCAGCCGGCCCTGCTCGCCCCGCAATGGCCCACCGACGCCTGGCGGCCCCTCGCCCAGGTTGCCCAGGCAAACGCCGAGCTGCAGCCGCTGATCGACCGCGACTTGGCCTGGTGCGCAGAGTCGGTGCGCCTCTCCGGACCCGACGGCGGCGCGCGCTGGGGGGCGGCCGCGGTGAGCGGACCGTGGCGGGAGCTGCCCGGCCCCATCATCCTCGATCGCGGCGCGCAGCCCTGGATCGACTCGGTGATAGACGCAACGGCCGAAGCGCGCGGCCTCGCCCTCGATCAGCCCCCGTCCATCCAGGTCAGCTCGCGGCAATTGGTCGAAGCAGAGTCGTGCGACTGGTGGTACCGACGCTACGGCGACCGCGACCCAACGCTATTCGATCCGCGCTGGTGGTGGCATGTGAGCCTGGGCCTGATCAGGCCGAGCTGGACGCCGCCTCTGCTCAATCAAATGATCGGTTCCGACGCACCCGGCTGGATCGTCTACGACCGTGGTGTGAGAGGCTCGATCACACTGATTGCGCCAAGTTCCACATCGGAGCTGGCGCAGGCGCTTTCAGGACTGGCAGTGCGGCATCTGCAACGTGACCTGCTCGACGGCGAGGAATTCAAGCGCCGCTTCGACCTTGTCGGATTCGACCACGCGCTCGCGCTGTACTGGTTGGTCGACGCGGACGAGGCATATACGGCGCTCGACGCCGGTCACCCGGCGATCATCGAAGCTAGCGAACAGATCGAGGCGCCGGCCGATGGCGGCTTCACCGAGCAGCGCGCCCGCTACGCCGACCTCCCCGCCGAGGTCTCCGATTGGCTCGCGTCGCCCGTCCGCGGCGGCCCCGAAATGATCCGGCGCCTGCTGCGCGAAGCCGGCCCCGACGCTGTAAACGAACGGCTGCGCAACCCGCCCGACACGATGGAGCAACTGTTCCACGTGGACAAGTACGAATCGCGCGAGCCCGCGCTGGATCTGTCGGCGCTCGACCCACTGCTCGAATCGATCCTGCCGAGCGAACTCTGGACGCCGCTCGGCCCGCGCGCCCTGGGCGCCGCGCCCAGCTTGAACCGCCTCGGCGAGTACTACCTCCGAACACTGATCGCCGCCTCTACCGGCCGCGACGCTGAAGCCGCGGCCGCAGCCGCCGGCTGGGGCGGAGACCGCCTGCATGTCTACCAACAGCAGGACGGAACAGGCCCTCTCGCGCTCTGGGCAATCGCCTTCGACGACGCCCGCGAGCACGCCGAAGGCATCGCCGGCCTCCGCGAATGGCTGATCGCCTATTCCAACGGCCGGGCGCGGGCGCTCGACGGCGAACAGCTGCTCGGCTGGGACGGACCAGACAGCGCTATCCGCCTGGTGGACGGCGGTACGGTCGCCTGGCTGATCGCCGCTCCCGACACCCAATCCGCCGACGCGACGGCCGTGCGCCTGCACAATGCCGAGACGCCGACCCTGTGGAGCGTGCGCTAATGTAGCGTCATGCGACATCTGCTGCACGATGATTCGGCGGTTCCCGAGCGCGCAAACGCCAGACGGCGGCTGGCAATCGTCGTATTGATCCTCGGCGTCTGCGCCGGGCTGGCGGCGGCGCTCTGCGGCGGCGATGAAAGACCGATTGTCTGGAGCGACGAGCCCACCCCATGGCGCTGGGAAGGTCAATGGGGATGGCGCGACTACGAGTGGATCGCGGAGCGCAACGCTGAGATGTCGAAGGCGATTCGGCAAGAGCGCGAATGGTGTCTGGAGAATCACATCGCCTTGTCCGATCGGATCGCGCCGGAAACCGTCTTCGCGACCGATAATGCGGCATCGTTGGCGCATCTCGAGCAGCCGTTGCTAGCCGAGACGCGCGAATGGATGGCTCAGATCGTCGCTGAACTGGAACGCCTACAGGGCGTGACACTCGACGCCGCCCCCGATGTGCGCATCTTCAGCCCTGACACCTGGCGACGGCTGAGCTGTTGGACAATGCTGCGATCCGAGAGGCTGGAACCGCCGCCGTCAATCTGGGAGTTCGGACGACTGCTTGGATATCTCGATTCCGACTGGACGCCGGCAATGCAAACGCACCTCAATGGATCCTATACCGCCGCCTTCTACAGCTCGTCCGAACGCAACGGATTGATCACTTTGGTCAGCGACATGCCGCTCCCGGAGCGAACGGTCGAAACGTTCGCCCACGAGGTCGTCCATGCGCTACAGGACCGGTTGCTCGACGGCGGCTTGGACGCACTGTACGACAACCGCACTACTGATCAGTTCTTTGCGGTCTACGCGGTCGTAGAAGGCCACGTAGAGGCGACGATTTGGTCGTTGTATGACGGCAATCCGTTCTTACAGCGGATCGTTTCGTCGCACAGCTGGGGCCGAGAGCAACCGCTCGCAGGGCCGGATGTTCTGATCGGCTCTATGGGAATGAGCGGCTCCTCAGTCATCGCGCCGTATGACAAAGGCCGGCAGTTCGTCCAACGCGTACAGCGGGAACTGGGAGACGAAGCCGTGCGCGATCTGCTGTATGATCCCCCCGAATCATATGAGCAAATTCTGCATCGCCGAAAGTTCACTGCGGATGAGCAACCGGCGCCGATCGAACCGCTGCTGCGGTTGCGCGATCAAGTCCTTGAGCCCGCCGATACGGCCTCTGTCACGGTCGACACGCTGGGCGAAGGCATACTCGCCGATCTGATCGGCTTCTCGACGGTGAATGCCACCCGCGCCCGAGCGGCGGCGCGAGGGTGGGCGACGGATGCGATTACGCTGGTGCGGGAATTCAACGGCGAGCCGGACACGATCGTGATCTGGCAGATCGCGTTCGACGACCAGAACGAGCACGCCGAGGGCGTCCAGGGGCTGCGCGAGTGGCTCGTCGCCGCGTCGGGTGGGGAAGCGGTCGAAGGGCGGAACCGTCAGGCGACGGGCTGGGAGGGGCCGGCCGGGGCGATCCGCGTAGTCAACCACGCCGGGCTGGCCTGGATCATCGCGGCGGAAGAGGGGCGCACCGCCGATCTCGTCACAGCGCGCATCTTCGATCTGGAAGAGCGCTGGTCGCCGCCCGATCCGGACGATGGGTGGTAAGCTGGGATCATGCGACGGCTGATCTGCGCGGCGCTGGGGGTGATTTTGCTTGCCGCAGTTGCGGCGTGCTCCGGCGATTCGCCTCCCGCCCAACAGCAGCGGCAACAGCAGTCCGTTGAACAAGCAGTCGAGGCTTCCGCCGGCGCCGCGGTTGAGAACGCCCGGCAGCAGGCGAAACCCGCGGTTGCGGATCCGCACAACGCCCAGGCGGCGGCAGTGCCGGACACGGAACGGCAGGCAGCACCCGACGAGCCGGTAGTACTCGCCCCGAATTGGCCGAGCGATGCGTGGCGGCCGCTGCGGCGGGTGGCAGAAGATAACGCTGCGTTGCAGGCGGAGATCGATCGCGAGATCGAATGGTGCCGCGCATCGGTTGAGCGCGGCTGGGCGAACGACGGCGGGCACTGGTCGGAGCCGAATGCGGACGGCGAGTCGGCGCCGCTGGCGGGGCCGACGCTGCTGGCGGCCGACGAGCATCCGTGGATTGGGTTGGTCGCGGAGGCGATGGCGGCGGAGCGCGGAATCGCGCCGGAGGTGCTGCCGACGGTCTGGCTGACGTCGCCGGAGTGGCAGCGCGCCGAGGTATGCCGGGTCGTCGTGGGCGCGCTCGATGGCGGCAGGCCCGAACAGCCGTCGCCGCGCTGGCGTTTGCTGACCGCCCTGGGCATCAACGACGCCGGTTGGGGACCGACGCTACTGGGGTACCTGGGATCGGTTCAGGAGTTGGGGCGCTATGAGCCGCAGCGGTCAAGTCGGGCGCGTCAGGTGCGAGGTGCAGGCGGGCGGATTACGCTGCTGGGGCCGACGCCGCCGAACGCGCAAACGGCGTTGGTGTTGGCCCACGAAATGGTCCATCATCTTCAATACCAGCTAATCGGAGACGGCGACGCCGATGCATGGCCGCCACACGGCACCCACGACCGGCGCGCAGTGCTGCACTGGCTGATCGAAGCCGACGCGACGCTGGCAATGTCAGCCACAGGCAGTACGGCGTTCCAGGCGGCGGTTACGTTGCTGGGCGACGGCGGGGCGTCTCCCGCCGAAGCCGTGGATCTATTCGGCCGCCTGCCGCTCGAATGGTCTGAGCCGTTTTACGGTCCGTACCGCCGCGCCGAGGAATTCGTCGAGCGGTTGATGTCGTGGGGTGATCCGGGCGTGATCGATCGGATGCTGCGGGATTTGCCGGATTCGACCGAGCAGTTGTTACATGTCGAGAAGTACGACGGCGACGAGCAGCCGCTTGATTTGTCGCCGCTGCAACCGCTGATCGACGCTGCGGTCAGCGACGAGTGGACGCGCCCCGGCGCGCCGTTGCTGGTCGACGGACGCGATCAGGACACGCTCGGCGAGTTGTATCTGGGGCTGCTGATCTTCGCCTCCACAGGCCGCGAGTCAGAGGCGAGCGTCGCAGCCGCCGGCTGGGGCGGCGACCGTCTACACATCTACGCGCGCGACGATGGGGCCGCGCTCGTAGTTTGGGCGATCGCGTTCGACGACGCCGAGCAGCACTCCGAAGGCGTTGCGGGCCTCCGCGAGTGGCTGATCGCCTTCTCCGACGGCGAAGCCTGGGGGCTTGGCGGCGAACAACTGCTCGGCTGGGACGCCCCTCACGGCGCAATCCGCGTGCTCGACCACCTCAGCACTGCCTGGCTGCTCGCTGCTCCCGACGCCGCCACTGCGAACGCGACCGCAGCCGCGCTGCTCGAGGCGGATGCGGACATCGCGTGGCGGTGATCCTCTACAATGGCTGCGGAGGCCCCGATGGCGACGTTTGATCGACCGAAGCTGCGCGAGGTGCTGATCCGCAGAGGCCTCGCCGACGAGCCGGCCGCCGCTGAGGTTGTGGACGCTCTGGTGGACCAGATCGAGGCATCGCAGAACGGCGTCGTCCGCGAGGACGACCTGACCCGGTTCCTCGAACAGGTTGAAGCGCTGAATGCTCGGACCGCCGCAGAGATGCGCGCAACTGTCGCAGAAGCCCTGGCTGAAATGCGGACAGAGATCGCCGAGATGCGCACCGACATCGCCGAATCCCGGACCGAGATGCGGGCAGAGCTAGCCGAGACTCAGGCTCAGATGCGGACAGAGATCGCCGAGATGCGCACCGCCATCACCGAATCCCAGGCCGAAATGCGCACCACTCTCGCCGAGTTCCGAACCGAAATGCGCACTACTCTCGCCGAGTTCCGGACCGAAATGCAGACGCAGTTCGCCCAGATCCAGACGCAGTTCGCTGAGATCCAGACGCAATTTGCCGAGACGCACGCGATGATCTCGGATACCAAAGCCGAACACGCCGCCTCCATCGCGGAGGTCCATCAGGCGATCACCCATGTCCACGACCGCATGACGCAGGTCGTCGCGATCACCATCGGCGCCGTCGCAATCGGCGTCACCATCCTCGGCATCGTGATCGCCGTCACCTGAAACCCCTCCCGCCCGTCGTAGACTGCGCAGGAACCCCAACAGCCCGCGACGAGGAGACCCCCGCCATGCCCGCAGACCAAACGCGCGAATCCTGGAAGCCCGGCCAGGACTGGCAGGGCGCAGTCGACGAGATCGAATACATCAAAGAGCTCGCCCGCGAAATGGGCGGCCCCGACCGCATCGCCCGCCAGCACGCCGGCGGGCGCTACACCATCCGCGAGCGCATCGACCGCTTCCTCGACCCCGACTCCTTCTTCGAGGCCGGCCCGCTCGTCGGTGCCTACGAATACGACGGCGACGGCAACCTGCGCGACTTCACGCCCGGCGCGTTCGTGATGGGCATGGGCACGATCGACGGACGCAACATCGTGATCGGCGGCGACGACTTCACCATCTCTGGCGGCAGCCCCCACAATGTCTCCAAGGGCGCATCACAGTTCGCCACCCCGTTCGCCGTGCAGTACGGCCTGCCCTACGTCCAGCTGATCGAGGGCGTCGGCCACAGCGCCAAGCGCGACGAGGAGGAAGGCCGCATGGCCCTGCCCGGCGGCACAACCTGGTGGCGTCACATCGCCTTGCTCAAGAGCGTCCCCGTCGCCGCCGGCATCATGGGCTCCGTCGCCGGCGCGCCCGCCGCGTTCGCCCTCCTCTCCCACTTCACCGTGATGATCAAGGGACAGTCCCAAATCTTCCCCTCCGGTCCGCCCGTCGTCCGACGCGCCATCGGCGAAACCTTCAACAAGGAGGAACTCGGCGGCTCCGCCGTCCATGTCCACCAGAGCGGCCAGGTCGACAACGAAGCCGAATCCGAAGAGGACGCCTTCAACCAGATCAAGCAGTTCCTCTCCTACCTGCCCAACACCACCAACGAAGTGCCCGAGCGCATCGAGACCGGCGACGACCCCAACCGCCGCGTCGAGGAGCTGCTCCGCATCATCCCCGAAAACCGCAAACGCGCCTACGACCCCCGCAAGCTCGTGCGGCTCGTCGTCGATAACGGCGAATTCTTCGAGATGCGCCGCCACTGGGGCGGCGCGATCATCACCGGTTTCGCCCGCATCGGCGGCTACAGCGTCGGCGTCGTCGCCAGCGACCCGCTCGTCATGGCCGGCGCGATGAACGGCGACGCAGCCGACAAATTCACCCACTTCGTCGACCTCTGCGACGGCTTCAACCTGCCGATGGTCATCTTCCTCGACATGCCCGGCTTCATGCTCGGCTCCCAGGCCGAGAAACAGGCCACCATGCGGCGCGGCACCCGCGCCTTGATCGCCGCCTACGAAGCCGAGGTGCCCAAAGTCGAATTCAACATCCGCAAGTCCTACGGCGTCGCCGCCGACGCTCCCAACAGCATGGGCGAACCCTTCGGCGTCAACATGCGCTTCGGCTGGCCCGCCGGCGAGTGGGGCGGTATCCCCATTGAAGGCGGCGTCGCCGCCGCCTACAAGCGCGAAATCGAAAACGCCGATAACCCCGAGGCGCACCGCGAAATGATCGAAAACCGCCTCCTCCGCCTCCGCTCCCCCATGAAAGCCGCCCACAACTTCGACGTGATCGACCTGATCGACCCCCGCGAAACCCGCCGCATCGCCTTCCGCTTCATCGAAGCTGCCCAACCCATGCTCAAGCGCCTCGCCCAACGCCCCAAACGCATCATTCGCCCCTAATCGCATCCTTACTCCTACGCAGAGGACATATCGCCCCCTACGCAGGGCGGCTGTCTTCCGGAATCGCCCCCTATGCAGGGTGCTGTCTTCCGGAATCGCCCCCCTATGCAGGGGGGCTGTCCGCGCAAGCGGACTGGGGGGTCGGCCTCCCGCCCCCCAGCCGCCCCGCCGCCTCAGATCAACCGCGGCTGCCGCGTCCCCAGCGGCGTCGGCAGCTCGGGCCGACGCCCCGCGAACCAGTCCTCAATCGACCACAGCTGAATCTTCTCGTAGTCCCGCTCGCCGATCCGCACTGTCCCCGCCCGCGCCGCCTCGGCGTGCGCGCCATGCCGCGGCCCCAGCCTCTCCAGCGTGATGAACACGCCCAGCTGGGCATCGTCGCGATCGAGCGCCGTGACAAAGGCGTCTAGGTCCCCGCGCGAGACCGATCCCGACTTCACCTGCGCCACGGCGCGTCCGTACTCGCGCCCACCGTCGCCGTTCTTGGCGAAAATCATCCGCCCGTCAATCCCGCCGTCGCCCGTCTGCTTCGCGTTCGGGCGAAATCCGGCCAGCCTGGTGATCGCCCACGCCTCGAATTGCAGTGCGCTGCGCGCCGCCAGATCTCGCGCCCCGATCATGTCCTCCGGCGCGCCGATCGCCCGCGCGTCGGCGTTGAGTTCGCGCAGCCGATCCTCCACGAGCCCGATCGCGAGGTGCGTGATGTCGATCCCGCACCAGCGCCTTCCCAGTTCCTCGGCCGCCACCATCGCCGTCCCACAGCCGCAAAACGGATCGAGGACGATGTCCTCGGGATTCGACGAAGCCTCGATGATCCGCCGCAGCAGGCGAAGCGGCTTCTGCGTGTCGTAGCCCACCCGCTCGCGCGCCGAGGGTGCAATGATGCTGATGTCCCACACATCCGCCATCGGAGCTCCAGGCGATTCCTCCTCAGTCTGGCCAGGCTTGCGGTGTCCGCTGGAGAAGTCCGCCACTTGCCGGCGTGTGCCGAATCGCTTGCGGGTCGACGCCGGCAACTCCTCGTAGAGCTGGTGAAAGACTCGCGGACTGTCCGCATCCTTCGTGTAGAAGAAGATCGTGTCATGCATCCGCTGAAAGCGACTTTGCTTCGCGGGCCAGCGCCGGTAGCGCCAGACGATCTCATTCTGAAATCGCTCAGCGCCGAAGACGGAATCGAGCAACAACTTGAGCGAGTGGCTGGCCGTCGGGTCGCAGTGCAGGTAGATGCTCCCGCTCGGCTTCAGCACCCGTCGCAACTCCGCCAGCCGCACCGACATCATCGCCAGGTAGGCTGTCATCTGATTCCGCCCCAGCGCCCGCACCAGACTCTCCAGCAGCAACCCCGTCTGTGGAGCCAGCGAGTCGGCGCTCAGCAACTCCGCCAGCGCCCGCTCCGAGTCCGCCCCCCAGTGCCACGTGTCGTCGAACGCCTCAATCTGTGAGGGCGGCGCATCCCCCGATTCGTCCTGGAAGAGGATGTTGTACGTGGCGTCCGACTTGAACGGCGGGTCGAGATAGATCAGATCCACCGACTCGTCGGGAATCTGCTCGCGCAGCACGGCGAGGTTGTCGCCGTAGAAGAGCGTGCCGTGGAGCTCGTCCGGAGTCATCATCCTGGCGCCAGCCTACCCGCGCAGCTTGCCGTGCGCTCTACAGCGCCCCCGCCCACTCCAGTACCATCCACACCATCATGCCCGCGAAACCCGCCCCCAGCGCCAGCTGGAACAGAATCAGCAGCTCGGTCGGTCCGCGCTTCGGCATGCCGCACAGCATAGAGGCTGGCCGATGCTGACGCTCGACGAATGGCGCGACATAGGGCTGATCGCGATCTCCGTCGGCTTCGGCCTGCTCGCCCTCGTCTGGCTGTTCGTCGTGCTCTTCGCCGGGCGGCTTGGTCTCCGCATCCTCCGCGCCCTCCGGCGCGCCCACGACGAGCGGCTGCTCGGCGGTCTCGAGAGCGCGGCCCAACACCAGCAGCGCTGGCGCGATGAGGGCGCGCTCGAGCTGGAGAACATCCCTGAGCTCCTCCGCAGCCTCGCCGCCCTTCGCCCCCGCCGCAAACCCAAGCCCAAACGCCGGCTCTGGGGGCTCCTGCCCCCCGCCCGCTGAGCGCGGCCGTTTGCCTTGCCGCGCGCTGTGGCCTAGCCTGCGCGCGAACAGTAGCCGCCCGCACGGGCGGCGCGCATCCTGGAAGGGACACCCCGATGAAGGCGGCAATCTTCGACCCCGAGAATCAGGCCAAGGACGGCGACCGCTCCGTGCTGGAAGTGCATGACATCGATGTGCGCGATCCCGAGCCCTCCGAGGTGCTGGTCCGCACCACCACCAGCGGCGTCTGCCACAGCGACCTGCACTTCGTCGACGGCAAGTGGGCCGCCGCCTTCGGCGGGCTGCCCGCCGTGCTCGGACACGAGGCCGCCGGCGTCGTCGAAAAGGTCGGCGACGACGTGACCTACGTCCAGCCCGGCGACAACGTGATCATGTCCTTCCGCCCCTTCTGCGGCGATTGCTACTGGTGCCTGCGCGGCGAGCCCAACCTCTGCCCCGCGCCCAACGACGCTGCGCTCGCCCGCAACCGCCTCACTTGGGACGGACGCCCCGTCGTGCAGATGGCCTCCGTCGGCTCCTTCGGCGAGTACATGCTCACTACCCAGGCCGGCGTGCTCAAAATCCCCGAGGACATCCCGCCCGCCGAGGCCGCGCTGGTCGGCTGCGGCGTGATGACCGGCGTCGGCGCCGCCCTCTACACCGCGCAGGTGCCCGGCGGCGCGATCGTCGCCGTGATCGGCTGCGGCGGCGTCGGCCTCAACGTCATCCAGGGCTGCAAGATCGCCGGCGCCAGCCAGATCATCGCCGTCGACATCCTCGACAACAAGCTCGACATGGCTACCAACTTCGGCGCCACCACCACCATCAACGCCTCCAACGTCGACGCGGTGGAAGCGGTCAAGGATCTGACCGGCGGCGACGGCGTGGAAATCGCCTTCGAGGCGATCGGCAATGTCAACGCCGCGCGCCAGGCCTGGGACATGGTCCGCGCCGGCGGCACCGCCTGCATCGTCGGCATGATGCCGCTCGGCTCCGAGGTCAGCCTGCCCGGCCCCGAGTTCCTCCAGGAGAAGAAGGCGATCGGCTGCATGTACGGCAGCACCCGCTTCCGCGAGCACATGCCCAAGCTGCTCGACCTCTACCGCCAGGACAAGCTCGATCTCACCGGCCTGGTCAGCAAGCGCTTCGAGCTCGGCCAGATCAACGAGGCCTTCGCCGCCATGCAGAACGGCGAGGTCGCCCGCGGCGTGCTCGACATCTCCCAGCCCTAGCCGTCGCGCGCCCGGCCAGTCCGCAGACGCGCCGCCCGTCCCCACGACGGGCGGCGCGCCGGCGTATCGTGGCTTTCGGAGGCCAAGCCGCGCCATGCAGTTGAACGACCAAAAAGAGGACTTCTCGTTCGCCTACATCATGGCGGTCGTCGTGCGAGCTGGCTTCTGGGTCGACTTCCCCCGGCGTGATCACCGGAGCGTTGATGGCGTCATCCGTTCCGACTTCGGCAAGCAGCCGACCCTGCGGTTCCAGGCAAAGGCGACCGCCCAATCCGTAATGCGCAATGACGGGATCCACTTCCCGCTGCCGGTCAAGAACTACAACGATCTGCGAGAAGAGACGATTAATCCGCAGATACTCATCGTCGTGCTGCTCCCCTCTGAGACGCGCGATTGGCTCTCTCAGTCGCAGGATCAACTTTGCATGAGGCGGTGCGGGTACTGGCGCTCGTTGGCAGGCGAACCGGATGTCCCGAACACGGGCACCCGCACCGTTCGTATCCCTGCCGGCAACGTGTTCGATGCCGGCAGCCTGACGGACCTGATGCAGCGGGCGAGCACAGGGGCTCTGTGATGCAGGTTGACATCCACGACCGAGCCGCCTTGGGTGCGATTTCCGCTTCCAGCCTGCTTGCCTACGTCCAGACTGCCGACTGGGAGAAGGCAGACAGCCTGGGTAAACGCGCCGTGGTCTACACCAAGCAACGCGACGGACGCCAGTGGGACATCCTCGTCCCGCTCAAGGATACGTTCGCCGACTTTGCCGCCAACATGGCGGAGTCTATTCAGGTGCTGTCCGTTGTTGAGCAGCGCTCCCAGCTTGAGGTGTACCAGGATCTTCTTGCCGTCGGCGCGGATGTCATACGGCTGGCGGCGCTTGACGGATACACCGCGCCGTCGTTCTCCCTGCGCCACAGCGGTGAGTTTCTGAGTGAGGCATATGCTCTTCTCGCAGCCGCAGCTCGCGCTGCGGAGCGGCCGCTTGGCGCCTACCGGGGTGTCGCGTCCAAGGACGTTTCCCACTTTCTCGATCACGTTGTGCTGGCGCCGACCGACTTCCGCGGGTTTGATCTCACCCTCTACTCGCCGATCATGCACTACGGCCAGGCGGAGCTGTTCTCCGCTGCGGCGCAACCGCCGTTTTCCCGTCGCGCGGTGCGCGCGCTGGCGAACGGCTTGAGCGCCGCAGATGATGCGATCTCCGAATCACGCGCTGCCGACTCGCTGGAGCCGTTTGAGCGGGCGGTTTCCGCCGGTGTGAGCGCCAATCTGTGCGCGGCGATCGCCGGGCTCACCGAACAATCCCATGAGTTCGGCGCTGGTTGTGCGGTTGATGTTCGTTGGGCGGCTGCGCATCCACAGAACGGAGCCGCGAACGCTCGCATCCGGTTCAGCATCCACTCCGTCGGCATCCTCAACGATGCAAGACGACACTTGCTCGCCAGGGCGTCATTTCCGGACGAGCACATCGTCGGCGATCCGGTTGTACTGGCGCGCGAACACGACCAGCAAGCTGGGCGAGCGCTCGTTCTGCCTGATCGCTCCGATCTCCCGCCGCGCTTGGAAGTACAGCTCGATGAGTCCGACTATGACTTGGTGATCCGGGCTTTCCAAAGCCAAGTGAAAATCGAGCTCGACGGCGACCTCCACCCCGCCGGACGCGGCTACGAACTCCGCAACCCCCACAACGTCCGACTGCTCGAAGAGCCGGCCGAATGACCAACTTCGACCCCTACCTGCCCCTGCGCTCCAGCTCCCGCAACGCCCGCCTCGTTTCCCCCGAACAGGCCCTTCGCCAAATCCCCGACTGCGCCCGCATCGTCGTCCCCGCCCTCTCCGGCACACCCGTCGGACTGCTCGCCGCACTCGACGACCTCCGCGCTGGCTGGACCGAGCTCGAGCTCGCCTGCGGCAACCTCCTCACCCACATCGCACCGCTCGACCACCCCGGCGCGCCCTTCCGCTTCTCCACCTACCAGACTGGCGGCCCGCTGCGCGCTGCCGAGCAGGCGGGACAACTCGAGCACATCCCCGCCACCTACGCCCAGGTACCCGCCCTCTTCGCCCAGGACGGCCCCCTGCCCGCCGACGCCGTGCTCGTGCAAGTCTCCCCGCCCGGACCCGACGGACGCCATTCGCTCGGCACATCCGTCGGCGGCATCGTCGACGTCATCCGCACCGCGCCGCTCGTCATCGCCCAGATCAACGCCAACGTCCCTTACACCTTCGGCGCAGCCGAGCTCGCAGCCGACGAGTTCGACTGGCTGGTCGGACTCGACTCCGAAATCCCCCAGCTGCGCCGCACCGAACCCGGCGAAGTCGAACTGCAAATCGCCCGGCATGTCGTCTCCCTCGTCCCCGACGGCGCGACCCTCCAGTTCGGCCTCGGCGGCGTCCCTGAAGCGATCATGGGCCTACTCAGCGAGCGCCGAGACCTCGGCGTCCACTCCGGACTGATCAGCGACGGCATCATCGGCCTACATAACAGCGGTGCGCTGACCGGTACCCGCAAGACCACCGCCTCCGGCCTGATCGTCACAACCGAGGCCGCCGGCGGCGCTGACTTCTACCGCTGGCTGCACCGCAACGACGCGGTCCGCCTCGCCCCCGCCTCCTACACCCACTCGCTGCTCATCCTCGCCCAACAGCGCAACTTCGTCGCCATCAACTCCGCCGTGCAGGTCGCGCTCGATGGCTCGGTCAACGCCGAATCAGTCGGCGGACGCCAAATCTCCGGCCCGGGCGGCCAACCCGATTTCGCCGCCGCCGCCCAACTCAATGGTGGACTCAGCGTGATCGCCATGCCCGCCACCGCCGCCCGCGGCCGGGTCTCGCGCATCATCCGGCGACTCGACGCCGATGCCGTCGTCACCACCCCGCGCTACCTCGCCGACATCGTGGTCACCGAGTACGGCATCGCCCGCCTGCGCGGACGCACCCTCGCCCAGCGCGCCGACGCACTCCGCGCGATCGCCGCCCCCCAATTTCGCTCCGAGCTCGCTCCCAGCGCCTGAATGCTCATTGCGCCGCCCAAATCATGACACCTGCGGCACATCGCGGGACCCTCGCCCTGCACGAGTCGCCGCTTGCCCATATCCTGCGCGTGGACGCTCCGTTCCGCAGCGTGGAGAACATCATGCCCGAAGCCATCGAAGACATGCTGGCCAACACCGACCTGTTCGCCCGCGTCGACCGCGAGCACCTCGGCGCCATCTCGGCCTGGGTGCAACTCCAGAACTTCAACGAAGGCCAAGCCATCGAGCGCGAAGGCGACCTCGGCACCGCCCTCCACGTGATCCGCTCCGGCGGCGTCGACGTTTACCAGGGCTACGGCACCGACAACCAGCAGCACCTCGCCTCATTCGACGAGGGCGAATTCTTCGGCGAAATGGCCCTCCTGCTCGGACGCCCCCGCAGCGCCACCATCATCGCCAACCAGCCCACCGAGTGCATGGTCATCCTCCGCTCCACCTTCGAGGACGAAGCCACCCGCGAAGTCCTCTGGGCCATGCTCCAGCACGTCGCCGAGCGCCTCTCCTCCGCCGACGAACAACTCGGCGAGCTCGCCTCCCACTAGCCCCGTCCCTCCGAAATCGCCCCCGACGCAGGGAGCGTTGCCCCTCCGGAATCGCCCCCCTATGCAGGGGGCTATCCCTTCCGAATCGCCCCCCTACGCAGGGGGGCTGTCCGCGTAGCGGGCTGGGGGGTCGGCCGCCCTACCCCCCAATCCTCGTCGCCCCCAACGCCTCAACCACCCGCGCCAACGCCTGCGTCCCGTCGCCGTCCGCTCCCTCCGCCTGCAACTGGTAGTAGAGCTGATGCACCAGCGACGTATTCGGCAGCGGCTGCCGCACATCGTCGCCCGCCTCCAGCGCCAGCCGCAAATCCTTCTGCATCAGCCGAATCATGAAGCCCGGCGCGAAATCCCGCGCCGCAATTCGCGGCCCCAAATTCGACAGCTGCCACGACCCCGCCGCGCCCGCGCTGATCGCCTCCAGCATCCGTTCCGCGTCCACCCCCGACTTCTGCGCCAGCGCCAGCGCCTCGCACACCCCCAGCAGCGCCCCCGCAATCGCCACCTGATTGCACAGCTTCACCGTCTGCCCCGCCCCGCTCGGACCGCAGTGCGTGATCGTCGCCCCCATCGCCTCCAAAATCGGACGGCAGCGCTCCAGCGCTGCCGCCTCGCCCCCGACCATGATCGAAAGCGTCCCCGCCTTCGCCCCCGTGTCCCCGCCCGAAACCGGCGCATCCAGCAGCTGCACCCCGCGCGCCGCCAGCCGCTCCCCAATCTCCCGCGTCACGACCGGGCTGATCGTGCTCATATCAATCACCACCGCCCCGGCCGCAAGTCCGCCGATCGCCGCCCGCTCCGCCTCGCCGCCCGGCCCGTCGATCAGCACTTCCCGCACATCGTCGCTGTCCGTCACGATCGTGATCAACACGTCCGAAGCCTCGGCCACCGCCCGCGGCGACTCCGCAGCTGCCGCGCCCAGCGCCACGCAGGCGTCCACGCCCGGCCGACTGCGATTCCAGACCGTCGGCGTGTAGCCCGCCCCGATCAGATTTGCCGCCATCGGGACGCCCATAATCCCCAGCCCGATGAACCCCACCCGCTCGCCGTTCGCTGCCATCATTCGCCTCCTCAAGCACTGCTGCGCCGGCTATCGCCGCCGACGCTCGGCTACGCCCGCCTGTGTCCACCTATGCTAGAAGCGCATGCCGCTCTATCTCGCCGCCGCAAGCCGAATCGATCCACCCGCCGACCGCGCGCCCTTGGCCGACACGCTCGCAGCTCTGGACCAGTCCGCGCGTATGACCGGCGGACGCCTGGTCAAAGCTCTGCTGATCGACGCCGACGATCTCGCCCTGATCATCGAGACCCCCGACGCTCCGTCGCTGGCCCGAATCCAGCTCGAAGCGCAGGAGCTCGGCATCCGAATCCGCGCCCGTCCCGCGCTCCCCCGCAACGAAGCCGAAGCGCTCGACCGCGCCCACCGCCAACGCCGCGCCGACGCCGAACCCACTCCGGAGCAGTAAACAAGGAGACCCGCATGACCGCCGAAGCAGCCGCCCCAACCGACACCGAAGCCCGCTGCGCCGAAATGCGCGCCGAGCGCAAACAACTCAACGAACTCGCCGACACCCTCCCCGGCCGCCTCCCTCCCGAACCCGGCCAGTCCGTCGGCCCCGGCAACCCCGAACTCCGCCGCATCTACGACCGCATCAACGACCTCCGCAAAGAACTCCTCGCCCTCGGCTGCGACCCCTAACCCCCCTCTCCCCATCCTGAGAGGGCCCCTCTTTTCCTTCTCCCCCCATCCTGGGGGGAGACACAGAGGGGGGCTCCCAAAATCCCCCTACGCAGAGGGCCTGTCTGCGGTCGGAATCGCCCCCCTACGCAGGGGGGCTGTCGCGTAGCGACTGGGGGGTCGGCCGCCCCCACAACCACCCCCGCACCCACTATCCTCCAACCGCACAACCCACAGAAAAGCCGAGCCGACCAATGGCCGCCTACCACTCCCCCGAAGACGCCTACCGCGCCTTCTTCGAGCGTTTCACCGCCAAAGACCCCCACGGTTGGGCCGCCTGCATGAGCTACCCCCATGTCCGCGTCTCCCCGCCCCGCGAGGGAGCCGCCGCTCGCACCGCCTCACGCTTCTACCCAACCCCGGACGACTACGCCGCCGCCGCCGACTGGTCCCTCTTCGAAGCCGCCGGCTGGGTCCGCACCGAAGGCGTCGAACCCACCCGCCTGCACGAATCCGACGACATGGTCCACCTGCTCGGCGGCTGGAGCCGCTTCAACGTTCAGGGCGAGCCCTACCTCAGCAACCGCGTCGCTTACATCCTCACCAAGCTCGAAACCGGCTGGGGCATCCAGGCCCGCTTCGGCATTGACAGCTGGGATCCCGACGCCGACCGCTCCGTCGAGGAAGCCGCCGCCGTCGCCGTCCTCCAAACCGCGCTCGACGCCGGCATGGCGCGCGACTGGGAAGCCCACGCCGACACCTGCCACTTCCCCCTCACCGTCGTCGCGCCCGGCCACGTGCTCCAAATCCCCAGCCGCGAAGAGCTGATGCAGTTCGAGTCGTCCCGCGTCGAAGCCGCCGGCGACGCCACGCCCAACGTTGAAGCCGACATCCGCGCCGTCCAGTCCGGCGCCGCCGCCGTCAA
The DNA here is from genome assembly GCA_965243125.1 of Dehalococcoidia bacterium. Classification (GTDB taxonomy): domain Bacteria; phylum Chloroflexota; class Dehalococcoidia; order Bin125; family Bin125; genus CATQGW01. Next base: position 950,897 of record OZ251529.1, read on the forward strand.
CGTCGCCGTCCAAATGCGCATCGGCGGCGCGACCACCAACGAACTCGCCCTCGTCACCCGCCGCGACGGCAAGTGGGCCATCGCCGCCGCCTCCGCAATGCAAACCAGCGCCCAATAGCCCCGACCAGATAGCCCGGCCACACATAGCCCGAAAGGACGCCCGCCATGAGCAAGCTCTCCGAAGACCGCCGCATCGACCCGCGCATCAAGGCCATGTTCGGCGCGATGGAAACCGTGCCCCAGCCCACCGCCGCCTCCCGCGACGAACTGCTCGCCATCATGAACTCCCCCGAAGCGCAGGCCGGCAACGCCGCCCTGCTCGAGTTCCTCGCCAGCGCCGACAACGAAGATGTCGCCCCCTCCACCGGCCTCGACATCAGCACCGTCACTTTCGAGTCCGAACCCGACGGCAATACCGTCAACATCCAACTGATCCGCCCCCAATCTGACGAGCAGCTGCCCTGCGTCTACTACATCCACGGCGGCGGCATGATGATCATGTCCTGCTACGACGGCAACTACAAAGCCTGGGGACGAATCATCGCCCAGCAGGGCGTGGCCGTCGCCATGGTCGACTTCCGCAACTGCGTCACCCCCTCCTCCGCGCCCGAAGTCGCGCCCTACCCCGCCGGCCTCAACGACTGCGTCTCCGGCCTCCGCTGGGTCTCCCAAAACGCCGCCGAGCTCGGCATCGACCCCAACCGCATCATCGTCGCCGGCGAAAGCGGCGGCGGCAATCTCACCCTCGCCGTCGGACTCCGCCTCGTCCGCGAGCGCGCAACCGACCTCATCCAGGGCCTCTACGCGCTCTGCCCCTATATCGCCGGCAGCTGGCCCCGCGACGACCTCCCCTCCTCCACCGAAAACAACGGCATCCTGCTCGACCTCTGGAGCAACACCGGCGCGATGGCCTACGGCATCGAAGAATTCGACAACCAGAACCCGCTCGCCTGGCCCGGCTTCGCCAACGAAGAAGACGTCCGCGGCATGCCGCCCACCGTTATCTCCGTCAACGAGTGCGACCCGCTCCGCGACGAAGGCATCGAGTTCTACCGCCTCCTGCTCCGCGCCGGCCAACCCGCCCGCTGCCGACAGGTCATGGGCACCATCCACGGCACCGAAGTCTTCCCCATGACCTGCCCCGACATCTCCCGGGACACCGCCCGCGACCTCGCCGCCTTCTGCCGCGGCGACTAACCCCCACCCCCTCGCAGGGCTTGTCTTCCAAAATCCCCCCCTCTGCAGGGGGCTGTCCGCGCAAGCGGACTGGGGGGGCGGCCGCCCCAAACCTCGCACCAACCCCAACTTCCCCTGAACCATCTCCCAACGCTACAATCCCCTCACAAACGTAGAACCAACGCCCCGCCAGCCAAACAAGAGCCAACAGTGAACAAGCTACTTCACATCCTCCTGCTCGCCGCCCTCCCCTTCGTCGTCGCAACCGCGTGCAGCGGCGGCGAGCAGCAACCGCAGGCAACCCCCACTGAACCGCCGCCGCAGCCCCAACAGACCGAGATCATTGACGACGAACAGCAACAGGCCCAACCCGATCACGCCGCCGCCGGCAGCCGAGCCCCCGAACAGCCGCGCGAAGAACTGACCGTGCCGGTCACCGTGGGCAACGCACACGCCTGCATCCTGCTTGACTCCGGCGCCGTCGAGTGCTGGGGCGGTAACTGGTTTGGCCAGACCGACGCACTTCCCGGAACGTTTACCGCAGTAACCACTGGATACTGGCACACCTGCGGTCTGCGCGAGAGCGGTACCGTGGAATGCTGGGGCAACAACCGCTGGGGTGAATCCGGTGCGCCCACCGGCGTGTTCGTCGCTGTCAGCGCAGGCGGAGAACATACCTGCGGCCTGCGCGAGACTGGGACCATAGAGTGTTGGGGTGAGAACAGTCGGGGACAAGCCGACGCTCCTGCTGGCGCATTCGCCGCGCTGAACGCAGGCGGGAAGCACACCTGCGGTCTGCGCGAGACTGGGACCGTGGAGTGCTGGGGCAGCAACAATCGAGGACAGGCTGATGCCCCCGCTGGCGCATTCAATGCAGTCAGCGCAGGCGAGGAGCACACCTGCGGTCTGCGCGAGACCGGAACCGTGGAATGCTGGGGCGACAGCCAATGGGGCCAGGCTGATGCGCCCACGGGGACATTCGTCGCAGTGACCGCAGGTGAATTCCACACTTGCGGCTTGCGCGAGGGCGGCGCGCTGGAGTGCTGGGGCGACAATCAATGGAGTCAAGCCGACGCGCCGCCAGGCGAGTTCGCAGCCGCGAGCGCTGGTGGCGAGTACAGCTGCGCACTGCGCGAGACCGGGGCCGTGGAGTGTTGGGGAGGCCACGACTTCGGCCAAACCGACGCCCCTTCCGGAACCTTCGGCGCAGTGACCGCCGGATACTGGCACACCTGCGGCCTACGCGAGAGCGGCGCGGTCGAGTGTTGGAGCGACAACGACTACCGCCAAACCCACGCATCCTCCGGCACGTTTACCGCGCTGAGCGCTGGCCTCTGGCACACCTGCGCACTGCGTGAAAACGGCGTAATGGAGTGCTGGGGCGATAACGAGTATCAACAACGAGAGGTACCGGGCGGCGTGTGGCTGGCGGTGGCATCAGGCTCGACATTCACTTGCGGCCTGCGCGAGGGCGGCTCGGCCGTCTGCTGGGGGCAAAGCTACGTCGGGGTCGTCACTCCGCCCGACGGCACATTCACTGCGTTAAGTGTGGGTACCGAGCACGTATGCGGCTTGCTCGCGAGCGGCGAGGCCGAATGCTGGGGCGACGACCAGTTCGGCGAAACGAACGCCCCGTCCGGCACATTCAGCGCCGTGAGCGCCGGGGCCTGGCATAACTGCGGCCTGCGCGAAGACGGAACGCTGGAATGCTGGGGTAACAATCAGTTCGGCCAGACGCACGCGCCGCCAGGCGAGTTCGCTGCCGCGAGCGCGGGCGCCGGATTTAGCTGCGGCGTCCGCGCAAGCGGCGCCGTCGAGTGCTGGGGCTACTCCTTCGACGGCCAACCCCAACCGCCATCCGGCAACCACGTCGCCGTGAGCGCCGGGGTATCCCATGCCTGCGCGCTGAGCGACACCGGAACCGTCGCCTGCTGGATGATCTTCAACGGCGCAGCCGACGTCCCAGCCTGGCTGCGCCAACCCGGCGCCGCAACGCAGTAACATCCCCAAGACGGACACTGCCCGCGAACAGGAGCGACCCATGAACAAAATCGCCGAAGACCCCCGCATCGATCCCCGCCTCAAAGCCATATTCGGCGACCTCCCCGCCATCTCCCAGCCCGACGTCTCGAGCCGCGACGAACTGATCGATCGGATGAACAGGCCGGAGGCGATCCGCGCCCGCGAAGCCGCCCTCGCCGCCCTCAACACCCCCGAACTCGAACAGCTCGCCCCCTCCGACGGCCTCGACATCAGCTCCGAAACCATCACCTCCCAGCCCGACGGCAACGCGATCAACATCCTGCTGATCCGCCCTCAATCCGACGCCCCGCTGCCCGCCGTCTACTACATCCACGGCGGCGGCATGCAATCCGGCTCCTGCTACGATCCGCGCACCAGCGCCTGGGGCCGCCTCATCGCCCGCCAGGGCGTCGCCGTCGCTATGGTCGACTTCCGCAACTCCCTCATACCCTCTTCCACGCCCGACCTCGCCCCCTACCCCGGCGGCCTCAACGACTGCGTCTCCGGTCTGCGCTGGCTCGCCGATAACGCCCAACGACTCGGCGTCGATCCGTCCCGCATCGTCGTCGCCGGCGCCAGCGGCGGCGGCAACCTCACTCTCGCCCTCGGACTCCGCCTCACCCGCGAGCGCCGCACCGACCTGATCAGCGGCCTCTACGCCCTCTGCCCCTACATCGCCGGCTCCTGGCCCCGCGACGACCTCCCGTCCTCCATCGAGAACAACGGACTCCTGCTCGACCTGCACGACAACACCCACGCCCACGCCTACGGCCTCGACGCCTTCGAAGCCCAGGACCCCGAAGCCTGGCCGCTCTTCGCCGCCGAAGGACATGTGCAGGGCTTCCCGCCCACCGTCATCTCCGTCAACGAGTGCGACCCCCTGCGCGACGAAGGCATCGAGTTCTACCGTCTCCTCCTCCGCGCCGGCCAACCCGCTCGCTGCCGCCAGGTCATGGGCACCATCCACGGCGGCGATGTTTTCGTCGTCCCCTGCCCCGACATCTCCCGCGACACCGCCCGCGACCTCGCCGCCTTCTGCAAGGGCGAATAACGCAGTTAACGGGTGCGAGTGCGCGCCCGCCGCGACATCGGCTGCCGCGGATTGCGCTGCGCCTCCACCTCCGCGATCTGCTCGGTGTTATAGCCGAGCTCCGCCATAATCTCCGCCGTATGCTCGCCCAGCTGCGAGAACCACGACTTCGCGCTCGCCGGCGTCCGGCTGAACTGCAGCGGCTGCCCCGCCATCTTCCGACGCCCCACGCCCGGCACGTCCTTCTCCACCACGTACCCGTTCTCCAGCGCCTGCGGATCCGCCATCACGTCCTCGTAATCGAAGACCCGCTGGTACATGATCTCCTCGCGTCGCGCGTCGAAAAACGCCTCCCATTCGGCCGTCGTGCGCGAACGCATCGCCCGCGCAAAGTGCGGCCGCAGCTCGTTCGCCCGCTCCGTCCACTGGAAATCCTGAATCGGCGAGCGCTTCTCGAACGAATCCCAGCGCGGATCCTCCGCCAGCTCGGGTATGCCCCCGAACGCGCAGAACTCCCGCCACGCCTCGTCGCCCGTCACGCCCACGCAAAACGCCCCGCCGTCCGCCGTCTCGTAGATGCCCACGATCCCCGGCGTGTTCGGATGGTACGCCCCGCCCTGCCCCAACAGCGTGCCTGTAACCGAGGAGTGATTCAGCTCCCAGCCCTGCATCCAAACCATCACCCCGTACGAGGAGCTGCGCACTCGCTGCCCCACGCCGTGCAGCTCGCGCGCCGCCAGCGCCGTCATAATCCCCAGCGCCAGCCCCATCGCGCCGCCGGTGTCGCCGATCACCGCGCCCGGAATGTGCGGCGCGTCGCTCGCCGCCCCGTTCACTCGCGCGATCCCGCTGCGCGACTGCGCATACTGATCCGTCATCCGCTTGTCCCGATCCGGCCCCTCGTGCCCGAAGCCGTTGGCTACCGCGTAGATCAGCCGCTCATTCCGTCGCGACAGCTCGTCGTAGCCGAACCCCAACCGGTTGAGCGAGTCCTCCCGGAAATTGCTCAGGAAGATGTCCGCCTCATCCACCAGACGGTACAGCACCTCCCGCCCAATCTCCGTGTGAATGTCCAGCGCAATCGAGCGCTTCCCGTGCGACACCGACAGAAACTGCGCGCCCGGCGTCTCCGGCCCATGCGGCCAGCTCACCCCCGTATGCCAGCGGTTCGGGTCGCCCCCCGGCGGCTCCACCTTGATCACGTCCGCGCCCATGTCCGCTAGAAAGCCGCCCGCCAGCGGCCCCTGAATCGCAATCGCGAACTCCACCACGCGCACACCCTCAAGCGGTTCCATCACGACTCCTCTCGACCATCGGCCGCATCCAACAGCGCCCAAACGTCGCCCCGCAGTCTAGGGAGATCGGATTGGACGAATTGCCAGACCAAGCTGTGCTGGACTCTGGCGTATTCGTGGATGAGCAAGGTGCGGAAGCCGATAATGTCGCGGTAGCCGTTGATCCCTTGCGCAACTTCCGCATCGTCGCGCGCGCGACCTGACCGGCTCGCAAATCCGCACCAGCTGCCACAGCACCGCCGACCGCAGCAACGAGTCGCCCATGTAGTCGGCTTCGGCTTTGCCTTGCGTGAAGCTCGCGATCTGCTGAATCGCCGCGTCGATCTCGTGCAGCCGCCCAGCCGACTTAGTCCTCATAGACCGTCGTGCGAGTGGCGTCGATCCACTCTCGATGCGTCGAATAGTAGGGCGATCCCGTTGCGATCAGATCGATTCGCAGGCCGTAGAGATCCCTCAGCCGCTCCAGCAGCCCGGAGAACTCTGCCATCCAGGGTTGGCGCGCCTCGGGCAGGAACTCGACGACGAATTCGGGCTCGCCGCTGTTCGGATCAAAGTCGCCGTTGGTCGCGTCGCCGGCCAGCTCCAGCCGCTTCACCCCAATCTCGCGGCAAATCTCGGCGACCTCCGCAATGCGCAGGTCGAACACCGGCTGAGTGACCATGACCGCCTCCTCTCTCCGCAAGCATAGATCGCTTCGCCGCGCATCGCCGGCGCGTAAGGCTGCTCTCAGGTCAGTCGTCCGTCGCTTCCAACAGCGCCCGAATGTCGTCCCGCAGTCCGGGCAAGTCGTCCTGCACGTAGCGCCACACGAGCTCAAACCTGATCTGGTGATAGCGGTGAATCAGCCGCGTCCGGAATCCTATGATGTCCCGATAGCCGTTGATCCGTTGAGCGACGTCGAGGTCGTCGCGAGCAAGCAACCTGACCGGCTCGCAGATCCGCACAAGCTGCCACAGCACCGCCGACCGCAGTATCGAGTCGCTCATGAAGTCCGACGCCGTCTTGTCGGCTGTGAAGATGCCGATCTCGGTGATTGCCTCGTCGATTGCCTCCAGGCGCGTTCGGGTATCAGGCCTCATAGATCGGCGTGCGCGTCTCATCAACCTGGCGGCGGAGCTCCGGATGCCGGATGTTCTCGTCGTGGTAGAGGTCCACCGGGTGCCCGTACAGGCCGGCAAGTCGCTCCGTCAGGTCCGAGTACTCCGCGCCCCACGATCGATGCGCCTCCGGCAGGAACTCGACAATGAATGTGATCTCGTTCGTCTCAGCCATGACCTCGCCTGTCGCGGCGCAGCCGAAGAGTTCGAGTCGGCTGACGCCAATCTCGCGGCAAATCTCGGCGACCTCCGCAATGCGCAGGTCGAACACCGGCTGAGTGACCATGACCGCCTCCTCTCTCCGCAAGCATAGATCGCTTCGCCGCGCATCATCGGCGGCTCAGCTCGTCTGCGCTGTCATGCTGCCCTTAGTTCAAGCGTCCGCCGACGCCAGCAGCGCCCCGATGTCCTCCCGCAGTGTAGGAAGGTCAGATTGGATGAATCGCCAAACGCGGTCGTGCTTGACCGTACTGTACCGATGGATGAGCAACGTGCGAAAGCCGATGATGTCGCGGTAGCCATTGATCCGCTGGGCGACATCCATGTCGTCGCGGGCGAGCGCCCGGACGGGTTCGCAGATCCGTACGAGCTGCCAGAGCAGCGCCGACCGCAGCAGCGAGTCGCCCATGTAGTCGGCTTCGGCTTTGCCTTGCGTGAAGTTCGCGATCTGGCGAATCGCCGCGTCGATCTCCTGCAACCGCTGGACTGATTTAGACTCCATAGACCAGGGTGCGAGTGGCGTCGATCCACCCTCGATGCGCCGAATAGTAGGGTGAGCCTGTCGCGATCAGATCTACCTGTAGGCCGTACAGGGCGCTGAGTCGCTCGGCCAGACCGGTGTGCTCGGCCATCCACGGCTTCTCCGCCTCAGGCAGGAATTCGACGACGAATTCGGGCTCACCGCTGCTCGGGTCAAAGCCGTCGCAGGCTGCGTCGCCGACCAGCTCCAGCCGCCTCACCCCAATCTCGCGGCAAATCTCGGCCACCTCCGCAATGCGCAGGTCGAACACCAGCTGAGTGACCATGACCGCCTCCTCTCCCCTTAAGCATAGATCGGTCCGCCGCCTTCGGCTGCCGGCGCAGCCGCTAGCGCGCGCTGCCGCGCTGCGCGACTCTCGGTCAGTCGCCCGCCGCTGCTAGCAGCGCCTCAACATCCTCGCGCAGCGTGGGCAGATCGGTCTGCACATATTGCCAAACCTGATCATGTTCAACGATGTGAAACTCATGGATGAGCAGGTTGCGCAGGCCGATGATCTGACGAAATTCCGTGATCCGCGAAGTCACGGCCAAATCATCGCGCACCAACTCTCTGACCGCCTCGCCGATCCGCACCAACTGCCACAGCACCACCGAGCGCAGCATCGAGTCGCGGAGATAGTCCGCCTGCGTCCGACCGACCGTAAACCGCTCAATCTCCCCAATCGCGAGCGCAATCGCGCCGAGCCGCCTGGTGGTCTCGGTGTCAGGGTGCGGCGTCATAGACCGGCGTGCGCGTCGCGTTGATCCACTCGGCGTATCCGGGGTTTCCCGGGTGCTCAGGATCTTGAAGCACGCGCTCGGTGGTCAGCGACACATCGCCCATGCATCGGCCATAGAGCTGGGTGAGCCGCTCCAGCAGCTCCGAATACTCGCCCATCCAGGGCTGCTTAGAGCCCGGCAGAAACTCCACCAGGAAGTCGATGCCCTGGACTGTAGGATCGAAGTCGATCCCTTCAGCCGCCCTGCCGACCAGCTCCAGCCGTTTCACGCCGATCTCACGGCAGATCACCGCCACCTCTTCGGCGCGCACATCGAACGATGTTCGGGTAACCATCTCGCATCCCCTCAGCTCGGCGCTCCACCCCGGCTTAGAACGGCTTGTCCCCCTTGATCGTCACCCGAATCCCGCTCCGCGACTCCGGGAAATAGTCCCAGATCGCCATGTGCTGCGTGCAGCGGTTGTCCCACAGCGCCACCGAGTGATCCGCCCACTGGAAGCGGCACTGAAAGTTCACGTCCTTCACGTGGTCCGCCAGAAAACCGAGAATCGCCGCGCTCTCGTCCCGCGACAGCTCCACGATCCGCTTCGTGAACACCTCGTTCACGAACAGCGCCTTCTTCCCCGTCACCGGATGCGTCCGCACCACCGGATGCACCGCGCTCGGAAACTCCCGCTGCGGCTTGTGCTCCCCGTATTGCCCCGTGTAGTCCGAGGCGTGCCGCGCCGTCAGCGGCTCCAGCAACTCCTGCATCGCCGGCGACAGCGCCTCGTACGCCGCGTACATGTTCGACCAGCAGGTGTCCCCGCCGCTCGGCGGCACATGGTGGATGTGCAGAATGCTCGCCATCGGCGGCTCCACATCCGCCGACACATCCGAGTGCCACCGCTCCCCGTTGTTGCGGAACGAATCCTTGTCCGTGTGAATCACCATCAGCTCCGGGTTGCCCTCCGCGTAGGGCGCCGCCGGGTGAATGTGCAGCTCGCCGAAGCGCCGCCCGAACGCCAGGTGCTGCTCCGAGCTCATCGGCTGATCGCGGAAGAACAGCACCAGATGCTCCATCCACGCCCCGTGAATCTCTTCAAACACGTCGTCGCTCAGCGGCTGCGTCAGATCGACGCCGCTCACCGTCGCGCCGATCTTCGGCGTCAGCGGTTCCACTTCAATGTGTCGGTAGGTCATTGCAGCGCCTCTCTCAGTCTGCTCTCGATCCCCTGGTCGGATCCCCCGTCGGGGAAACGTAGCGCCTCTTCCGTGCGCTGTTGGCCCGCGCGGCAGCGCCCGTCCGAGCCGACGCAGTGCAGCGTCGCCTCCGAGCGCGCCAGTACCCCGCGCGCCAGACCGCTGTGCGCGATCGTCTGCGCGACCTGGTTGGTCAGCCGCTCCTGAATGGTAAGCCGATGCGCATAGGCGCTCACCAGCCGCGGCAGGCTCGCCTCCGCGATGCCGTCCGCCTGCCCGTCGCCCGACACGCAACTCCACGCAATGTCGAACGCCCCGTAGAACGGCTGCAAATGACGCTCGCAGGTCGAGTCGAACGCAATCCCCCGCACCACCCGCACATCCCCGCCCCCGTTGTGCGGCTTCGCATGATCCCTCAACAGCCGCGCCACCGCCTCCATGTCCTCTTCGTGCCACTCGTAGCCTGCGAACCGCGCCTGCCAGCCATGCACCACCCGCTCCGGCGTCTTCCGCAAGCCGTCGCGGTTCGGATCGTCGCCGATCTGCTGAATCAACCGCGTCACCGTGTCGTGCGCGTCGTGCTCCAGCGTGTCCTCCTCCCACGGGAAGACCAGCCACTCCTCAAACGGCGCCGCGAAGCGGTCGAACAGCGCGATCGTCTCCAGCCCGAACTGATTCTTGATCCGCGCCGCCGTCCGCCCCGAGTCGATGATGTCGTCCACCGCCAAATCCGCCTCGTGAGGGGTAAACGCGATCTGCGCTCCCAGCCCCGCCATCACCGCCGCCACATACGTCCCCCCGCGCGGAATCCCCCACAGCCGCGGCTCCGGCCCGCAGTGCTCATACAGCCGCCGCGCCCGCCGCGACACTTCCTCCCACGTCAGCCGCCGCTCCTGCCGCATCTACGCTCTTCCTCTCGCTCACCGGCCTGCGCCTGACGGTCAGGCTATTGCGTGGTCGACGACTCCAATAGCCCCCGTACCTCTTCTACAAGAATCGGCAGCTTGGAGGTGACGATGCTCCAGACATTCTCGTAGTCCACGTCGTCATAACCATGCACGAGGACATTGCGGAACCCGATCACCTGATCGTGTTCCGTGATCTGCGCCGCGATCTCCGGAGCGTGTCGGTCCAGCGCGGCAATCGCCTCACCAACCGTGATCATCTCCCGCTCAACCGCCGAGCGCAGCATCCGATCAACGAGGAAATCCTCGAGTGACCTTCCCTCGGTGAACTGCGTCACCGCCGCGGCTGCTTCCTGAATGTCCCACAGGTACTTGGTCGTCCTAGTCGGCATAAAGCGGCGTTCGGCTTTCTTCCACCGCATCCCGGAAGTAGGGATTGCGGAACTCGTGGTCCGACACCAGATCCACCGGCCGGCCGAGCAGCTCTTCCAGAGCCTGCCGTAGGTCGAAGTACTCACCCATCCAGCCGCGGCGCACCCCCTTATGGAACGTCACCAGGAAGTCCACATCGCTCCTCTCCGGGTCGAACTCACCCGTCGCCGCCGAGCCGAACAAATCCAGCCGCTTCACCCCGTGCGCGCGGCAAATCTCCCGAATCTCCTCCGCCCGCTCGGCCACGACAGGTGCGATCGCCATCACGCGCCCCTTCAGCCCGCTCACCTCCATCATAGAGGCGGCCGCCCCCTCCCGCGACAGGCGCATCGTTCTACCCGTTGCCCTCGCGCCCTGCCTCCTCCGCCGAGAGCGCATCAAGCAGCGCCTGCGCCTCCTCCGCCAGGCGTGGCACGTAGTCCTGGATCTTCTCCCAGACCATGTCGTTCTCGACTTGATGGTATTCGTGAATCAGAATGTTCCGAAAGGCAATGACCTGCGGATAGTCGCTGATCCGCGCCGCGATCGCCGGAAAGTGGTGCGCCAGCTGGCCTGTGGCCTCGCCCAAAATCCCGAGCTGGCGCTCCGTTGCAGAGCGCACGACCACATCGTCCTCGTAGTCCTCGAGCGTGAGGCCTGCGGTGAATTCGCGCACCAGGTCGGCTGCGCGGCGGATCTCGAACAGATACGCTTTGGCGTCACGCTTCATACAGTGGTGTCCTGTCCTCGTCGACCGACTTGCGGATGTATGGGTTGTCGATCGCGCTGTCCATCACCAGATCCACGGAGCGCTCGAAGAGCTGCTCCAGATCCTGATGCAGGTCAAAGTAGTCTCCGGCCAGCGACTTCCGCACATCTTTGTGGAACGTCACCAGGAAATCGAGATCACTCGCCGCCGGGTCGAAATCGTCCCGCGCCGCCGACCCGAACAGATCCAGCCGCTTCACCCCATGACGGCGGCAAATCTCCCGAATCTCCTCCGCGCGCTCGGCCACCACAGGTGCAATCGGCATGGCGCGCGCCTTTCACGAGCGGTGACCGGCGGCTCAGCCGCTCAGATCTTCCGCCAGTACCCGCCCTCCGACGGAATCACCGGCGTCGTCCGCGTGATCTCCACCGGCCCCTCCAGCGTATCCGCCACCGCCGCCCACGCCGCATAGTGCGGTGCTTGCCGATGCGCCTCCAGCGCCGCCTCGTCCTCGTACACCTCATAGAAGTAGTACGTCAGGTCGTCCTCCGCATCCTGCAGCACGTTGAAGCGGAGGCAGCCGGGCTCGTCTCGCTCCGAGCCCAGCGCATCCGTCTCAATCCCTTGTAGAAAGCGCTCGCGCCCCTCCGCGCGCACGCGCACCCGCACCCAGATCGCGATCATCCGCGAGCCCCCTTTCTGCGGACCGGTCCTGCGGCCCAGCCCCGCGGCTGTGCTCCGAGGCCCAACCCCGCGGCGCGCCCCCGCCGCCTAGCCGAACTGATCCTGCCCCACCGCGATCATCGGCCCGATCTGCTCCGGCTTCGACACCTGCTCGCGGAACGGGTACGGGTGCTCGTAGCCCAGAATCTTGTTCAGCTCCGGGTAGCGCTCCAGACGCTCCGGCGACACCGCGCCCTCGTTCCACATGTTGATCATCTTCATGTATGGGCGCAGCCACACCAGCACCATCGTCACCCGCAGACCCTCCGTCAGCCGGTTGTAGGCCCCGTGCCACATGTTCCCGCCCCAGATGCCCAGCGAGCCGGCCTTCGCCGTCATCGGCACCGGCTCCACCGGTGCGCCGTCGTGCCAGAACATCGACTCGTGCGCCGTCGGCAGCCGACCCCAGCGGTGCGAACCCGGCACGAACACCGTCGGCCCGTCCTCCCGACCGTCGTAGTCCGTCAGAATCCAGCTCGTGTTCACCAGGTGCGGGTAGGCCGCCTGCGGCGGCGGCACCCCGTGCGTGTCGTTGTGCAGCGGCAGCCAGTTGTCCTCCGCCGGCGGCTTGATGATCGACGACGTCCCGCCCAGCACCGCGCTCTGCCCGCAGTGCCAGCGAGCCATCGCCAGACAGACCGGATTCAGCACCGCCTCCGTGATCACGTCGCTCTCGTCGATCAGCTGCCACGCCAGATCGTTCGCCACCGGCAGCTCGTTCACCCCCAGGTGGTCGTCGAACTCCACCCCGTGGCGTCGCTTGTAGACCCCCAGAATCGCCTCCCGCAGATCATCCGCGAAGCCCGGCGGCGTGCCCAGCTTCTCCGGCGGAATCACCGTGAAGCCGTAGGCGTCCAGCTCCACGATGTGTCGCGCCAGGTCGTACTCCATGATCGTGTTCACCAGCGAATCCGCGTTCGGCGAACTCTCGAGCGCTGCGATATCCATCTTCGTTCCTCCAGTCGCCGCGCTCCCCGCGCAGCCGTGTCGCCGCACAGTCTAGCCATTTTCCCAACCGCCCCGTCGACCACCTCCCACGACCGGAGAATCCCCCTCCGACCTCTCCCCCCGTCGCGGGGGGAGATTGAGAGGGGGGACTCCCGCACAATCCACTGTCCCTCCGAAATCGCCCCCCTACGCAGGGGGGCTGTCGCGCAGCGACTGGGGGGTCGGCCTCCCCACTCCCACGCCGAGATCAGCTACCATCCCCACAACACCAAACCTGAACAGCAGGGGAGCTCATCATGGCACTGGGTGGATTCGCCAACCGCGTCGCACGCATCAACCTCACCAACCGCACCGTCGCCTACGAAGAAGTCAACCAGGACGACGCCCGCAAATACATCGGCGCACGCGGCCTCGGCGTCAAATACCTGCTCGACAACGGGCCCGGCGTCGACCCGCTCAGCCCCGACAACATGCTCGCCCTCGTCAACGGCCCGCTCACCGGCACCGAAGTCACCATGAGCGGACGCCTCGCCTTCGTCACCAAGTCGCCCCTCACCGGCACCGTCACCGACTCCCACATGGGCGGCTGGAGCGCCGCCCGCCTCCGCTGGGCCGGCTTCGACGCCCTGCTCATCACCGGCAAGGCCGACTCGCCCGTCTACCTCCATGTCGAAGACAACGCCGTCGAAATCCGCGACGCCGCCGACATCTGGGGCCTCGGCGTCCACGACACCGTCGAGCACTTCGGCTCCGCCAGCGGCAACTCCACCGACACCTCCGTCATGGCCATCGGCCAGGCCGGCGAAAACGGCGTCCTCTTCGCCTCCTTCATGAACGAAGATGACCGCGCCGCCGGACGCGGCGGCACCGGCGCCGTCGCCGGCTCCAAAAACCTCAAGTGCGTCGTCGTCAAGGGCACCAACGCCGGACGCTGGCGGCCCCAGCAGGGCGAAGAGCGCGACAAATTCCGCGAAGCCCAGCGCACCCACCTCGGCCTCATCCTCGAATCGCCCGTCACGGCCCCCTCCTCAGTCAACGACGACGGCTCCCTCAAAGAAGGCTCCGGCGGCCTCTCCGCCTTCGGCACCAACGTCCTCATGAACGTCGTCAACTCGATCGGCGGCCTCGGCACCAAAAACTCGCAGGAAACCCAGTTCGAGGGCGCCGAAGCCGTCTCCGGCGAGACCATGCGCGACAACTTCCTCACCTCCGAACCCACCTGCCACGCCTGCCCCGTCGCCTGCAAAAAGGAAGTCGAAATCACCGAAGGGCCCCACGCCGGACTCAAAATGGAGTCCTTCGAATACGAGCCCGCCTGGTCCCTCGGCGCAAACTGCGGCAACGACGACCCCGCCGTCGTCGCCAAGGTCATCGACCAGTGCAACGACTACGGCATGGACGCCATCGAAATCGGCAACGTCATCTCCATGTACATGGAAGCCTCCCAGCGCGGCTACGTCGACACCCCGCTCGACTGGGGCGACGGCGCGGGCATGGTCCGCGTCGCCGAGCAAATGGCCCACCGCGACGGAACCATCGCCAACGCCCTCGCCGACGGCGCAGCCAAAGCCGCCGCCGCCTGGGGGCACCCCGAACTCTCCATGTCCGTCAAGGGCCAGGCCATCCCCGCCTACGACCCCCGCGTGCTCAAGGGCGAGGGCCTCGGCTACGCCACCAGCAACCGCGGCGCCTGCCACCTGCGCGGCTACACCCCCGCCTCCGAACTGCTCGGCATCCCCGTCAAAACCGACCCGCTCGACTGGGACGGCAAGGGCCCGCTGCTCAAAATCTTCCAGGACCTCCACGCCTTCAGCGACTCCCTCGACCTCTGCAAATTCTCCGCCTTCGCCGTCGGCGCGCCGGAGTACGCAGCCCTCTACGAGTCCGTCGTCGGCCTCCCCATGTCCGAGGAAGACGTCATGGTCGCCGGCGAGCGCATCTACAACCTCGAGCGCTACTTCAACAACCAGGCCGGCTTCGGCGGCGCCGACGACTCGCTTCCCCGGCGCTTCCTTGAAGAACCCGGCACCGGCCCCGCCGAAGGCCAAATCTGCGAGCTCGACCAAATGAAGGAGCAGTACTACGACGCCCGCGGCTGGCAGGACGGCGTGGTCCCCGAGGCCAAGCTCCGCGAGCTCGAAATCATCGCCTGACCGAGCCGCACAACCGGCGCGACACCGACTGCGGGCGCAGCGTGGAAATCCGCTTCTATGCCACCCTGCGCCCGTTAGTCGGCGGCCGCACTGTCCAACTCGACGACCCCCCGCCCACCGTCGGCGCAGTCATCCACCGCCTGATCGAGCAATACCCCGCCCTCAACGACAGACTGCTCGACGAATCCGGCGCAGTCCGCCGCTTCGTCGCCGTCATGCTCAACGGACGCGACATCCGCCACCTCGACGGCCTCGAAACCCCGGTCCCCCCCAACGCCGACATGGACATCTTCCCCCCCGTAGCCGGCGGCGCACCTTTCTTACCCACGCCGCACCCGCGCACCCCTCCTCCGCCATGCCCGCACCTCCTCCTCCGTCATACCCGCGCTTGCCGCGGGTATCTCGCCGCAACCAGCACCGGGCCGGTACTGCCTCCAGCCGTGTTCCCGCCCCTCACATCCACCTCTGTCCCTCTGTCGTTCCCGCCGGCAACGCGGGGCGGCAAGGCGAGGTGGTATGCTGACGCCATGCTGGAAACGCGAGAGCCGCATTTCGTCGTTGAACCGGGCAGCGCTCACGCTGACGAAGTTCGTCACGCCTCCTTGTTCCGTGCCAATGCCGCTTACCTCTTGGCGGAGTGGCCGCGACTGCTCAAAGAGCATCGGGACGAGTGGGTCGCTGTTTACGGAGATTCGGTGCTGATCGTCAGCGACACGCTAGAGTCGGTTTGGAACGAGGTTCCAAAAGAGGCTCGGCGAGACGCCATCGTGAAACATGTGGTGGATCCACAGATCGAGGCGGTCCATCAATGTGGGTGACAGGTCTCTTTGAGTCAGTCGGTCCATCGGGCGAACATGAACCCATTCGTACCCCTAGGCCGTTCGTGCCCTTCAACGTTCGAATGAGGACCCCTATCACCGAACGTGACATCGATCAAGAGATACTGTTCCTCGTTGACACGGGCGCAGACTCCACTCTGATCGAACCCGCTGATGCTTACAAGCTGTTCGGAGACGAGCTGTTTTCGATCAACTTTGACCGACGTTACGACACCCGCGTCAGTGTCGGCGTCGGCGGACATGCGCGATCGGTGATCGAGTATGCGCATCTGTCAACGATCAGCGACGATGGCGATTACGTCGGCGTCGTCTTGCCGATCTGCATATCCGAACCGGTGCCGCGCTATCCGGCGAAATCGGGGTTCAGCAACTGGGATGCCCCTAGTCTGCTCGGTCGCGACGTCCTCAGTTTCTTTGAGGTCCATCTCGACTATTACCCTCGTCCCGTGATCGCACTGAAGTACGACTATGAGGCATATCGCCGTTGGTGGGATCGCTGAGTCGATTCCACGCCATCGGGAAGCGCATATGCCCAACCTCCACACCCCCTGGCGCTACGACCTCATTCGCCAGTCCACCGTCGTCTTCACCGCCGTCGCCGCCTTCACCACCCTCATCATCCTCTTCGCCTTCGTGATCACCATCGGCTCAACCCCGCTCAATGAAGTCGGCGGCGACCCTGTCCAGCGCACCCGCACCTACGCCGCGCGCTACGGCATCGAGCAGGCGCAGGAAGACGCCCGCCTCCTCGCCGAGAGCGACCTGCCGCAGCTGGCCGCAACCGCGACATACGACGATGGCTACCGCCTCACCTACGACACCGCTTGGAACGACGCCCTCACCGAGGCGATCAGCCTCGTCCCGCGCCAGTGGTACGGCGAACACCCCGGCACGCAGTGGGTCGAGCTGCGCCGATGAGCGCCCCGCAGTCGCCCGGCATACGCGGTTGGGGACGCCATGGCCGCCACTTCACCGACTGGCGGCGCGAGCGCAGCTGGCTCGGACGCCACACCCTGCTCGCCGCACTCGCCGGTCTCGCCCTCCCCATCATCATCGCCGCTCTCGCCGGCGCGTTCGACGCTACGCCGCCTCAAGCCGCGCGCGCCCCTGCCGAGGGCGATGTCTACGCCGAGGCCCCCGAAATCTGGGACGCCGCCTATGAGGAAACCTTCCCACTCGCCTACGACGCCGCTCTCACGGAACTGGTCGTCGAACGCGGCCGTGGCAGGGCTTCCGACTGGGCGCAAGGCGTCCGCAACGGCTGGGCCGACGGCTGGAACCAGGCGATCGCTGCCATGCGCCGCGCCGCCGAAGACGCCGACCTCCCTCCCAGCTATGTCGAATGGCGCGTACTCGACGACATGCCGCCCCGCCCCGCAGATCAACCGCCCGATCTAAATTGAACACCATGACCCGCCTCCGCACACTCTGGCGCTACGACCTCATCCGCCAGTCCACAATCGCCTTCAGCGCAGGCTTCCTCGTGATCGGCATCATGATGATCATCATCATCGCCGCCACCCCCGCTTTCCGCGGCGGCGTCTCGATGGTCACATCCGAACAGGCCGAACTCAGCGGCGAAAGCCGTGGACGCTACTTCGCCGAGCAGCGCGCCCGCCGCGACGCCCGACTCATCGCCGACGACCTCGCCGCCCAGGACCTCCCCGCCCTCCTGCAAAACGGCGCACGCAACGACGGCTACCACCTCGCCTACCAGTACGCCTGGAACGACGCCGTCCGCACCACGGCCCGCCGCCTCCCACGCCAACTGCTCGAGCGCGAACCCGGCACCCAGTGGATCGAGCTGCTGCGATGAGTGAACAGCGCGAGCGCCCCTTGCAAGGCTGGGGCCGAACCGACCCCCATCGCGGCACCTGGCGCCGCAACCGCGACTGGATAGGACGCCACACCATCGCCGCCGCCATCCTCGGCGGCGCGCTCGCCGCCCTGATCGGCTACGCCGCCGTCACCTTCATCGACCCCCTCAGCGCCACTCCCCAGGGCGACATCGAGGCCATCGAAAACGAGGCAATGCAGCGCTCCTACGCCGCAGCCTGGGAAGACGCGCTCGCCGCCGCCACCGCCGACGCCCGCACCGAAGCGCTCGCCGCCCTGATCATCGAGGGCGGCCAAAGCAACCAGACCGCCGACGCCCCCTGGGCCCTCGGCTTCCGCGAAGGCTGGGCCGCCGGCTGGAACGAAGCGCTCGAAGCAATGCGCAACGCTTCGGAAGAAGCCGGCTACCCCGAACGCGCCCCCGAGTTCTACATCCTCGAAAGCGCCCAACGCCGATGATCGCCCGCAGCATCGGAACGCTCGCCCACCTCTGGCGCTACGACCTCCCCCGCCAGGCCGCCCTCACCTTCCTCGCCGCCTTCGCCGTCACCGCCGCCATCGGCTACCTGATCTCCGCCCTCGACCAAATCGAGGTCGAGCAGATCGCCGGCGCAGAAGTCCGCGGCGATCGCGAAGGCGCGTTCGACGGTTGGACCGAAGGCCGCGCCGCCGGCCAGGCCGCCGGCGCAGAGCAGGCCGCACTCGAGCTGCCCGCGCTGCTCACCGACGGCGACCCCGCCGAAGCCCACCGCACCGCCCGCTGGCGCGCCTGGAACCTCGCCGTCGAAATCGCCCTCGAACGCGCCCGACGACAAAAACTCGAACTCGAAGACTCCTTCGACGAGTGGGAGCAACTGCTCGAATGAGCGGGCCCGAACGCACGCAGCTGAGCGGCTGGGACCGCGCAGAGGACGCCCGCCCCTGGTGGCAGCGCGGACGCGACCCCATCGGCCGCCACACCCTGATAGCCGCCGTCCTCGGCGTCCTCGCCGCCGCACTGATCGGCGCGCTGTTCGACCCGCTCTCGCTCAACACCGCCGACGACCTCGCCGCCGCCGAACAGCGCTCCTGGCAGACCGCCTACGACCGCGTCTACGACGCCGCATTCAACGACGGCATCCCCGAGGGCCGCGCCGACTGGATCGCCGCCCAACTGGCCGACAACGCCGCAGACTCTGCCTGGGCGGAGTCCTTCCTCGCCGGCTGGAGCGAAGGCTGGACCGACGCCATCGCCGCCATGCGAGCCGCCGCCCAGGACGCCGGACTACCCGTAGGTCACACCGAATACCGCGTCCTCGACGCGCTCCCCCCTACACCCCCCTGAGCCGCGGATCCAGCACATCCCGCAGCGCGTCCCCCAGCAGATTGAAGCCCATCACGATGAGCGTGATCGCCGCCCCCGCGAACACCGTCAACCACGGATGCAGATCGAGCGACGCCCGCCCCGCCTGCACCATCTTCCCCCAACTCGGCACCCCCTGCGCTCCCGCGCCCAGGAACGAGAGCGACGCCTCCGCCAGAATGTACGCCCCGATCCCGATCGAGAACGCGATGATCAGCACCGCCCCCACATTCGGCAGCACGTGCCGAATCATGATCCGCAAATCCGACGCCCCCACTACCCGCGCCGCCGTCACGAACTCGCTCTCCCGCACCCCCAGCACCGCCGACCGAATCAGCCGCGTCGTGATCGCAAACCCCGCCACCCCCAGCCAGATCACCATATTCGTCACCGACGCCTCCGTGATCTGCGTGAACGCGAAGACCAGAATCAGGAACGGAATCGCTTGCAGCATGTCGATCAGCCGCTGAATGAACAGATCCACCGCCCCCGAGTAGTACGCCGAGAGCATCCCGATGATCAGCCCGCCCACCACCGCAATCACCGACGCACCCAGCCCCACGATCAGCGACAACCGCGAGCCGTGAATCACCTGCGCGTAGATGTCCCGCCCGAACTTGTCCGTCCCGAACCAGTGCTTCCCGCTCGGCTCCAGGAACTGATCCACCAGCACCGGCGAGCCGATCCCCGGATCCCGCGCCAACTCCAGCGTCGTCGGATTCGCCTTGTAATCCGGATTCGGGCTCTCGAAAATCTCATCCGGATCATGCCGCCCAATCACATCCGCCAGCACCGCCAGCACGCAGAACAGCACCACGATGAACAGCCCCACCGAGCCGAGCGGCTTCCGCCGGATGAAGTTGCCCAGCCAGCGCGCCCCGCCGCCCACGCGCGACCACGCCGAAGGCTCCTCAATCGGCGCGGCGACCTGCTCGACAGTGCGGCTCATGTTGCGTGCTCCGGTCGTCGCTCAGCTGAAGCGGATGCGCGGGTCGATGATGCCGTAGAGAATGTCCACGACGAAGTTCGTCACCACCACGAACACCGCGATCAGCAGCACCACCGCCTGCACGACCGGGTAATCGCGGCCGAAAAAGGCCGAGATGATCTTGTTGCCGATCCCGGGAATGTTGAACATGTTCTCCAGAATCACCTGCGAGCCGATGATCGTCGCCAGCGTCACCCCCATCACCGTCAGCACCGGCACCAGCGCGTTGCGCAGCGCGTGACGCATGATCACCATGCTCTCCCGCAGCCCCTTCGCCCGCGCCGTGCGCACGTAGTCCTGCCGCAGCACCTCCAGCATCTGCGAGCGCAGCAGCCGCATCGTCGCCGCCGTCCCTGCGAAGCCCCCCGCCAGCATCGGAATCAGGTACCAGGTCAGCGCCGCCCCCGGATCCTCCCAGAAATGCGGCTGCGCGATCACATCGATCGTGAACAGCTCCCACTGCAGCACCGCCAGCGTCGCAATCGCCGCCGTCCAGAAGACCGGCGCCGCCAACGCCAGAATCGCCAGCGTCCGCAGCACGTAGTCCACCCAGCGATCCTGGAAAATCGCGCTCAGCAGCCCGATCGGAATCGCCACGCTGAAGCCCACGATCAGGATCAGCACGCTCAGCTCGATCGAGTACGGCAGCGATCGCCCGATCTCGTACCAGACGGTCACCCCCTCCTTCGAGAATGGCCGCCCCAGATCCAGCCGCACCGTATCCCACAGCCAGTTGAAGTACTGCGTGTGCAGCGGCTTGTCCAGCCCCAGCTTCGCGTTCCGCTGCTCCAGCGCCTCCGGCGAAATCGACCCCGCGTCCAGACCCAGCGACGCCGCCGCCGGATCGCCCGGCAGCAGCCGCAGCATGAAGAAGATGAACGTGCCCGTCAGGAAGATGACGAAGACCGCGCCGATCAACCTGCGGATGATGTACTGCTGCATCGCCTCGGTCGCCTAGATCGCCTTGCCGTCGCCGATTGCAGCCCGCCGCCGACCGGCGGGCTGCTCGCCGCCGCTGCCGATCAGAGCGGCACCGGCGACGGCGCGTTGCGGCCCGCGATCGACGGATCCTCCGCATCGATCCACTGCTCGTGCGCCTGCAGGCTCGTGTCCAGGAAGTTCCAGCCTTCCTCGGGGCTGAAGAGCTGCGGGTGGTTGTAGTTGTAGCGGATCGCCGGGAAGATGTAGTTGTAGCAGATCGAGCGCCCGTACTGCCCCCGCTCCATCACGTAGTCCTGCACATCCCGGATCATCTGGAACGCCGTCTCGTAGTCCAGCTCCTGCTTCGCCGCAAGCAGCGTCTCGTCGATGTACGGATCCGAGATGTCCCAGTAGTTCGAGCCCGCGCCCGTCGTGAACGCCCCGATCATGTCCGCCCGCGCGTCCGGGATCTCGATGTTCGGGATCCAGCTGAAGAACGGGTCGAAATCGTGCGCCAGCCAGCTCGGGATGATCTCCAGGTACGGCTTCGTGATCCCGTTGAACTGATCCGTGTCGAACGCCCGGTTGAACATCTCCGCGATGATCCCCGGCGTCGCCGACCACGCCGCGCGCGACGCCCACAGCTCCGAGGTCACCCAGTCGATCTGACCGATGTCGGGGCCGCCCGCCGCGTTCCACAGCGCGCGCGCCTCTTCGATGTCCGCGTCCTTGTCGATCCGGTAGCCCGGAATCGTCTCCAGATCCTCCTGCGAAATCGCCCAGGCGTCCTGCATCCACGAGACCGGCCCGGAAACCTTGCCGAACCCGTTGTGCAGCTGCTGAATCAGCTGCCGGCGATTCACCGCCAGATCAATCGCCCGCGTCAGCCGCAGGTCGTTCCACGGCGGCTTGTTCGACGGCGTGAAAATCGCCACCGTGTTCGCCACCCCCTGGAAAGTCAGGTACGTCTCGTCCTGCCGGTCGTCGTGAATCGCCAGAATCGTGTTCGGATCCGGGTCGGTCATCGAGTCGACCTGCTTCTGCTCGAACGCGATCCGGTAGGCGTTCGGGTCCTGGAAGGTCTGCACCCACACGTACGAGTCCAGGTACGGGCGCTCCGGCGACCCGAAGAAGTCCGGGTTGCGCACGCACGAAATCCCCTCACCCGGATCCCAGCGCGTCAGAATGAACGGGCCGGTGCCGATCACCCGCGACGGGTCGATCTCCGTGTGCCGATCCTCGTTCGCCGAGACCAGCTCCGGCTGGTTGAACAGGTTGAACTCGTTCGCCAGCCCCTGCACGTAGGTCGCGTCCGGCTCCGACAGATTCAGCGTCACGCTGCCGTCGCCCTGGTCGATCGTGTCCAGACCGCCCCAGTACGCGCTGCGCCCGAAGTCGCCCGTCTCCGCCCCGTCCGCCAGCGTCTTGTTCCGCTGCCGGTCGATGTTCCAGACGATGTCCTCGGTCGTCAGCGCGCGCCCCGCCGCCGCGGCCGGGTTGCTCGCGCCCGGGCCGTAGTTGTGCCAGGCCGCTCCGGAGCGCAGGTTCAGCACGATCGTCGTCGCGTCCGGCGTCTCCCACGTCTCCGCCAGATCGCCGCTCAGCGTGCCGCTGTTCGGGTTCTCGAAGCGCAGCAGCTTCGACTGAATCCGCGCCAGCACCTGCAACACCGGGCTCGCCACGGTGCGCTGCGGGTCCCACGTCTCGTAGACGTTCGCCGACTGCTCGATGATCGAGCCGCCGTACTGCTTCTCGCTGACCATCGCCTGCTGCTGCATCGCCTGCTGCGCGTCCTGCTGCATCGCCTGCTGCTGGTCCTGCTGTTGCGCCGCCTGCTGCTCCTGCTGCTCGACGACCTGCGCCTGCTGCTGCGCCGCCTGCTGTTGCTGCATCGCTTGCTGCTGCTGCGCCTGCGCGACCGCCGCCGGCGCGTCGTCATCGTCGTCGTCGCCGCAGCCCACCAGCGCCAGCCCGGCCGCGCCCACCCCGGCCCGCGCGCTCGCCGACAGCAGCCCCCGACGGCTCAGCCGCCGCCTGCGCATCCGCTCCCAGTAGGTTCGCTCGCTCATTTCGCTCCCCCTCGTTCGCTGCACCGTCTGTGCAGTGCGCCACAGTCTAGGCATTACATAGTTTGAACGTGCGAAACTAACGAATCACCGAAACAAAGCCCCCCTGCAAACCTTTTCTTCCACTCTCTCTCCTCTTCCTCCTGTGCCCCCCTTTCCGCCTTGCTCCCTCCATCGCTGGGGTTCCCTTCCGACCTCTCCCCCCGTCGCGGGGGGAGATTGAGAGGGGGGCGCCGCCCCTTCCGCAATCGCCCCCCTACGCAGGGGGGGCTGTCCGCTTCTAGCGGACTGGGGGGTCGGCCGCCCCAACCTACAAAGCCCCCCTCACCTCCCGCCGCCTTCAGCCCGCCGCGCAATCGCCCGCGGCAGATTGCGGAAGATCGGCGCGTGGACCGGACGCAGCGCGTGCCAGTAGAGCAGCCCCCACACGCCGGCGGGGTGGAAATGCGCCTGCAAAACAACCCGCGCCCCATCTCCAGCCGGCTCCACCGACAGCTCCAGCACCGCCGACCCCGGCAGCTTCATCTCCGCCACCAGCGTCAGCCGCCGCCCCGGTTCCACCGCCGCTACCCGCCAGAAATCCAGCGGATCGCCCACCCGCAACTCCGTCGGATGCCGCCGCCCGCGCCGCATCCCCACCCCGCCCAGCGCCCGGTCGATCGCTCCTCGCAGCCGCCACAGCGCGTCGGCGTAGTACCAGCCGTTGCGCCCGCCCAGCGCGCTGATCTGCCGCCAGACCGCCCCGGCGTCCGCCTCGCTCCGCGCTTCCGAGCGCACCGACTTGTCGTAAAACGCGATGTCGTGCCGCTGCTGCCGGTAGCGGAACGCGCCCTCCGTCCAGCGGATCGGCAGATCGTCGCGCCCCTCCGCCGCCAGCGCGCTGCGCGCCGCTTCCCGATAAGTCTGCCGCGCGCGCGGGATCAGCGCCGCCAGCGCATCCGGCTCATCCGAGATCAGGTCGTGCTTGAGCCCGTCGATCAGCGGCCGCGCGACGCCCGCCGGCACCGCCGTGACCAAATCGAGCCAATACGACGACAGCCGCGGCGTGAGCACCGGCAGCGAGACGATCCGCAGCGGGCGCTCAACCACCTCCGCGAACCCGCTCAGCAGCCCGGCGTAGGAGAGCGTCTCGGGCCCGACCGCGTCGTAGATCGCCCCAGGAGCCGGCCGATCCGCCAACTCAACCAGATAGCGCAGCAGATCGTCCAACGCGATCGGCTGGCTGCGCGAGCGAATCCAGCGCGGCGCAACCATCACCGGCAGGTGGTAGACGAGATCTCGGATCACCTCGAACGCCGCCGAGCCGGGCCCGACGATGATGCCTGCCCGCAGCTCCGTCACGGGAACCGCGCCGACCCGCAGCCGCTCGCCCGTCTCGCGCCGCGACGCCAGGTGCGGCGAGGCGTCGCCCTGCGGCTGGAGGCCGCCGAGATAGATGATCCGCCCCACGCCCGCCCGCTCAGCCGCCTCGCGGAAATTGTCGGCCGCCCGCCGATCCAGCGCCCCAAAGTCCTTGCCGGCCGCCATCGAGTGGACGAGATAGTAGGCGGTGTCGACATCCTCCAATGCCGCCGCCAATGACTCGCGATCGAACACATCGGCCGCGCACAGCTCAATTCCCCGCCAGCCGCGCGCCTCAAGCACATCCAACCGCCGCGCCGCCGCCCGCACCCGATGCCCGCGCGCCGCCAACAGTGGAGCCAGATGGCTTCCGATGTACCCACTCGCGCCGACGACGAGGATGCGAGACATAGCCTCCCCCCCGACAAGCGCCTGGCCACCTACTCAGCCTAACTGCTTCCGCCTCCGCCACACCCGCACCCCCACCCCGTCACACCCGTATCCCCACCCCCGTCATATCCGCACCCCCATTCCCGTCATACCCGCACCCCCACCCCCGCCACACCCGCACCCCCACCCCCGTCATATCCGCACCCCCACCCCGTCATATCCGCACCCCCACCCCCGTCATATCCGCACCCCCACCCCCGTCATATCCGCACCCCCACCCCCGTCATATCCGCACCCCCACCCCCGTCATACCCGCGCTTGCCGCGGGTATCTCGCCGAGACCAGCACCGAACGTCGCGCACCACTACCCCTGCATTCCCCCAAAACCGCCGACCGCCCCCTACCCTCCCCCCATGCCGCCGCCCAGCGTCCGCACCGTCACCCTCCGCGGGGTCCCGATCTGGCGTCTGCGCGAATACCTCGAAGACATGGGCGCCACCGCCGTCGAGCACCACGCGCCCGGCGCAGCCGACCCCGACGGCGTCGTCCGCCCCGACGGCGCAATGCAGACCGCCCACTGGCAAGTCGTCTGGCGCACCGAGCGCCGCACCTTCCACCCCCGCCTCGCAACGACAATCGAAGAGCACTTCTTCACCTTCTCCGCCCCCAACCAACAAACCGTCGACGCCGTCTTCGACCGCTTCATGCTCAAAGCCCAACGCGGCGGCGGCTAACTCCGCAATCGCCCCCCGTTGCAGGAGGTTCCCTTTCCGGCCTCTCCCCCCGTCGCGGGGGATTCCCCTTCCGACCTCTCCCCCCGTCGCGAGGGATTCCTCTTCCGACCTCTCCCCCCGTCGTGGGGGGAGATTGAGAGGGGGGTGCCTCCCGCCGCAATCGCCCCCCTATGCAGGGGGCTGTCCGCTTCTAGCGGACTGGGGGGTCGGCCGCCCCACCCCGCCCTCAACTATCTTGCGCACAAACCGCGACCGACAGGAGCACGCAATGGCAGCCGGACCGCTCGACGGCGTGCGCGTCTTCGACATGACCCTCTGGTTGGTCGGCCCCTGGGCCTCAATGCAGCTCGGCGCGCTCGGCGCCGACGTCATCCACATCGAACAGCCCGGCCTCAATCCCAGCATCCTCGGAGGCGGCGCTCCCCCGACGCTCGACGGTACCTCCGTCGGCTACATCACCTGGAACATGAACAAGCGCGGCCTCTTCCTGGACCTCAAGTCCGACGCAGATCGCGAGACGGCCTATCGCCTGCTGGAAACCTGCGATGTGCTGCTCGTCAACATGCGCCATGGCGCAGCCGAGCGCTTGGGCATGGGCTACGAACAGGTCCGCGCCGCCAACCCCCGCATCGTCTACACCACCGTCAGCGGCTGGGGCGAGCACGGCCCCATGCGCGACAAGCCCGGCGCCGACATCCAATGTCAGTATTTCACCGGCTTCTGGTCCGTCAACGGCGCGCCCGGCGGACGCCCCGAGGTCTACCGCCACTTCACCCAGCTGGACGCCACCACCGGCAACATCGCCGCCCAGGCCGTGCTGATGGGCCTGCTCGCGCGCCATCGCACCGGCCAAGGCCAACGAATCCATGTCAGCATGCTGCGCGCCGGGATGGCCCTGCAAAGCGTCCGCATCGCCGAACATCTCGCCGGCGGCGAACTCCACACGCCGCTCGGCTCGGCCGGCTTCGCCGCCGCCCCCGACCAGGCCTTCCGCTGCCGCGACGACCGCTGGCTCGGCGTCTCGGCGACCAGCGAGCAGGAATGGCGGCGCTTAACCCAGGTGCTCGAAGCATCTGAGGCCGAAGGGCTGCCGCCGCTCGCCCACGACCCAAGCTTCGCCACCAACCGCGACCGCGTCCGCCACCGCGACGACTTGGCCGCGCTCCTGCAGGACGCCTTCGCCCAGTTCCCCCGCGACTACTGGATGCTGCGCCTCGACGCAGCCCGCGTCCCCTGCGGCTTCCCCCTGACCTGGGATGTGCTGCGCGATCACGCGCAAGTACTGGAAAACAACTACATCCGGGAGGTGCAAACCTCCGGCTGGGGTCGCCTGCGCACTGGCGGCCCGCCCTGGACGCTCGAGCGCACCCCCGCCCGCTGGTTCGGCACGGCAATGCCCGGCGAGCACACCGGCGAGATCCTCGACGAGCTGGCCTCGCGCGCGCCGGCGTCGCCCGCAGCGGCGGATCGAGGCCGCCGATGACAAGATCCGCAGGCCCGCTGGACGGCTACCGCGTGATCGAAATCGCCGAGGGCGTCGCCGGCCCCTACACCGCGATGTCGCTGGGCGACGCCGGCGCGGATGTGATCAAGATCGAGCCGCCCGGCGGCGACCGTTCGCGCGGCTGGGCCCCGGCGCTGGACGACGATTCCGCCGCCTGGCGCGCGCTCAACCGCAGCAAGCGCGGCATCGTCCTCGACTTCGCCGCCCCCGCCGATCTCGACATCGCGCGCCGACTTCTGCGCCAGGCCGATGTCGCGGTCGTCGACAAAGTCGGTCTCCCGCCCGAGCTCGCCTGGGACGCGCTCGAAGCCGATCAGCTCGTCTATTGCGTGCTCTCCGGCTGGGGGCCGCGCGGACCGTGGACCGACCGCGAAGCCTCCGAACTCGCCGCCCAGCTCGCCGCCGAGACCGTTCTCTCGCTCGGCCGTCCCGGCGACCCGCCCGTCCGCCTGGGCGTCGACGCCGGTTCCATGTACGCCGCCAACTACGCCATCCAGGGCATTTGCGCCGCGCTCTACGCCCGCGATGTCGCCGGGCGCGGCGGCCAGCGCCTTGAGGTCTCGCTCTTCGGCAGCCTGCTCGCCATGCGCTCCACGCTCTGGGTCGCGCTCTCCAAACACGACGAATGGTGGGGTTTCACCCTCGACTCCTACCTGAAGCCGCCCGACCACGGCTACCAGTGCGCCGACCTGCCCATCTACTTCTCGCTGGCCTGGATGGGCGTCGACGACGTCGAGCGACTGATCGATGATCTCCAAATGGGCTGGGTGCGTGAAGATCTCCAGTTCGAGCTCCTGCTCCGCGACGGCGCAGGCGGTGCCGGCCGCCACGCTCACCAGCTGAAACATCTCTGGGAGCGCGGCTTCGCGCGATGGCCAGCCGCCGCGGTCATCGAAAAAGTCGAGCGCGCCGGCGGTTGGGCCTTCCCCATGCACGACTACCAACGCCTCGCCGCCGACCCGCAGGTCGCAGCAGTCGGCGCGCTCGTCGACATAGGCGGCGTACAGCAAGTCGCCCCGCCCTGGGAATTCGAGACAACCCCGGCCGCAATCCACCGCCCGCCCCCCACCCTCGGCCAGCACACCGCAGAGCTCCTCCAGGAATTGGCCTGAGCCGCGGCAACCCCCATTCCTCCCCCCTCATCCTGTGGGCGCTCCCATCCAGCCTCTCCCCCCATCTTGGGGGGAGACTAAGAGGGGGGCTGCCCCCTCCGCAATCCGTCCCTACGCAGGGGGGGCTGTCCGCGCAAGCGGACTGGGGGGTCGGCCGCCCCACAACCCCGCAACCTGTGCTACCATATCCGCACAACTGAATAGCTGGGCCGAATCCCCAACGGCTGCCGCCCGCGGGGAACGGGGGACCCAACCTGCCGACCAAACCGCAGCGCGGAGCGGACGGCAAAGGGGCGAACGGGGCGCAAGCCCCGCGGCGCACTCTCTCGCGCCGAGCCCGTCAGCTAACCCCGTAGGCGACCGAGGGAGTATCGCGCGCCACCGGTCGCTGGCTGTCTTTCGCATGGCCGGCGAAGTTCGTGGACGCGCCCCACGCGCAGCACTGCGCGTCGCCCCGTCGCCGCGGCCCCTCCCAACGAGGGAATCGCGCCGGGCTCCGCCCGGCGAGATCGCCACAGGACGGGGTTTCTCGCTCGCCCCGTTCTGCCTCCTGGGCCGACCCGGGGCTTCCTGCGCCCCGGGTTCGGTCTTTTCAGGCCAATCTGTCAGGTCAGTTGCGGGGTCGGTTCAGCGCCCCACAAACACCGGCTGCCGCTTCTCCAAAAACGCCCGCGCCGCCTCCTTGTTGTCCTCCCCCGTGAACGACAGCGCCACATGCGCCCCCTCTTGGTAGAGCGAGTCCGACAGATTCGCATTCGCCCCGAAATTCAGCGTCCACTTCATCATCGCCAGCACCGCCGTCGGTCCCTGCGCGATCTCCCGGCAGAACTCCAGCCCCCGCGGAATCAGCTCATCGTGCGACACCACCTCCGTCACGATGTTCAGCCCCGCCGCCTCCTCCGCGTCGATCCGACGATCCAGCATCAGCAGCTCCCGCGCCTTCGTGATCCCCACCATCCGCTGGAGAAACCACGCGCAGCCGTAGTCGCCCGACACCCCGATGTTGCGGAACGCCGTCACAAACCGCGCCCGGTCCGACGCGATCCGGAAATCCGTCGCCAGCGCCAGCCCCAAACCCCCGCCCGCCGCCGGGCCGTTCACCAGCGCCACCGTCGGCGTGCCCATCTCGTGCAGCATCCCCGATGTCTGCACCTGGTTGCGGTGTCCGATCCGGTTGCCCACACCGGGACCCGTCCGCCGCCCCCCGCCGCCGCTCATGTTGTTGATGTCCGCGCCCGCCGAAAAGCCGCGCCCCGCCCCCGTCAGCGCCACGCAGCGCACATCCGGATCGTTCTCGCAGTCCTCCAGCGACTCCACCAGCCGCGGAATCAGGTCCTCGCCGAACGCATTCAGCCGCTCCGGCCGATTGAGCGTAATCAGCGCCACCCCGTCGTCGCGCTTGTCCAACATCACGGTCGTCATGGTGCAATCATCCCTTCGCGCAGTGCCGCGCAGCTTCGCAGTGCCCCTCATCCTAACCGCAGACGGACGCGGGATACACTGCCCCACACCGAGGCAGATCTGTCCCGAGGCCGATATGTGCGGACGTTTCACCCTCACCGTCGACACGCTGGACGACCTCGCCCAGCTGCAACAACTCGATCCCCGCATCTTCGCCGCCGTCCGATTCCAGCCCCGCTTCAACATCGCCCCCACCAACCGCCACCCGATCGTCCGCTTCGAGCGCGAAGATTTCACCGCCGAAACCGCTCACTGGGGCCTGATCAACCACTGGGCCAAAGACGCAAAGCGCGCAGCTCGCCAGATCAACGCCCGCCGCGAAAACCTCGCCTCCTCCCGCGTCTGGACGCCCGCCTTCGAGCGCCGCCGCTGCGCCGTCCCTGCCGACGGCTGGTTCGAGTGGACCGGCCCCAAGGACAACCGCCAACCCCACTGGATCCACCGCCCCGACCGCGAACCCTTCCTCTTCGCCGGCCTCTATGAACGCTGGACCCTGCCCGCCAATGGGGTGAACGGCGCTGACGGCGACCCACCGACGTCGATCACCACTTTCACCATCATCACCGCCCCCGCCAACGACCACCTCGCCGCCATCCACGATCGCATGCCCGTCGTCCTCCCCAACGAGCGACTCGACGACTGGCTCGATCCGCAGCAGCAGAACTTCAACCGCCTCAACTCTCTGTTGATCGCCGCCCCCGACGACGCCTTCACCAGCCGCGTCGTCTCCCCCCGCGTCAACGCCGTCCGCAACGACGATCCCGACCTGCTCACACCCCACGAACAGCCCGAACAGCTTGCGTTCTAGACCCGGGAGCCGCCCCATGTTCACCGAAATCGACGTCTTCCTCCGCTACTTCCGCTCCGTCAACGGACGCGCCGTCCGCGACATCGTCGCCCTCCCCCCGGAAGCCGACGGCTGGACTCCCCAAGCTGCTGGTATGGGCGGCGAAGGCGAAAACGCCTGGTCCATCAACAAACTGATCGGCCACATGTGCGGCTCCCGACTCTACTTCGCCAGCGCCTACCGCCTCGAAGGCTGGATCTCCCCCGAACCGCCCGACGTCAGCCGCTCCGAACTCTGGGCGCCCGCGCTCAACGACAGCTTCCAACGCTTCTCCCAACTCGTCTCCGAGGTCGGCCCTGCCGGCCTCACCCGTCAGATCCCCATGATCGACACCCCCGACAGCTCGCTCGCCGGCTGGCGCGTCCTGATGATGATGCTCGAACACGACATCCACCACCGCAGCCAGATCGACACCTACGCCGGCCTCAACGGCTGGGACCCGCCCGACATCTACTTCCGCAGCGCCGAAACTATCGAAAGCCTGCAAGACGCCCAGCGCGCCAAGTACCGAGAAACGGACCCCGCATGACCGACGCGCTCACTCCCCCCACGCTCGACGACGTCCGCCGCGCCGCCGCGATCATCCGCGACCACCTGCAGCTCCCCACCCCGCTCGTCCACAGCGTCGCCCTCTCCGAGCGCTGGAACGCCCACGTCTCGCTCAAGCTCGAATGCGTCACCCCCACTAGTGCCTTCAAAGTGCGCGGCGGACTCCACCTCGTCAGCCGCCTCGCGCCCGACGAACTCGCCCGCGGCCTCGTCACCGCCTCCACCGGCAACCACGGTCAGTCGCTCGCCTTCGCCGCCGCCTCAGCCGGCGCGACCGCCACCATCTTCATGCCCGCCGACGCCAACACCGACAAAGTAGCCGCCATCAAGCGTCTCGGCGGAGCCGTCGAACTGGTCGGCGAACGCTTCGACGAATCCCGCGCCCAGGCCGAAGAATTCGCCGCCGAGCGCGGCGCGCGCTACGTCGAACCCGTCGATGAACCCCTCCTCATCGCCGGCGTCGCCACCGCCGCCCTTGAAGTGCTCGAAGAGCAGCAGCCCGACACCGACCTCGTCATCCTTCCCCTCGGCGGCGGCACCGGCGCCTCCGGTTGGGTCACAGTCCGCGACGGCCTCGCCCACCCCGCCGAAATCTGGGCCGCACAGTCCGCCCAGTCACCCGCCGCCCACGACGCCTGGCGCTCCGGCAACGTCGAGCCCCGCCCCAACGCCAGCCTCGCCGAAGGCGTCGCCACCGCCGTCCCCTTCCCCTTCGCCCTCGGCATCCTCCGCGCCTCCCTCAACGACTTCCTGCTCGTCGACGACGCCCAAATCATCGAAGCAATCGGCCTCCTCTGGGACGCCCAACACATCATGGCCGAGCCCGCCGGCGCAGTAGCCGTCGCCGCCGCCGAACAAACCAAAAACCGCCTGAAAGACCGCCGCATCACCATAGTGATCACCGGCGCAAACGCCACCCGCGCCCAACTCCGCCACTGGCTCTAACCCACCTCCCTCCCTCTCCCCCCATCCTGGTGATCCCCTCCCGGCCTCTCCCCCCATCCTGGGGGGAGACTGAGAGGGGGGTTGTCCCCTCCGAAATCGCCCCCTATGCAGGGGGGCTGTCGCGCAGCGACTGGGGGGTCGGCCGCCCCCGCCAAATCCCCCGTTACTCCCGCCCCCAGGACCCGTCGTTCCCCCGCACGCGGAGCCTGCCCCCCGGCTCGAACGCGGGAACGACGGAAGTGTGAACACGCCCCGGGAGATCGGCCGTCCCCGTCCCGTCACCCGCCTGCAAGCTCCCCAATCCGCCCCGCCAGCGCGAAATCAAAGTCCGTCACGCCCCCCGCGTCGTGCGTGTTCAGCGCAACCTCCA
Source organism: Dehalococcoidia bacterium (assembly GCA_965243125.1). Taxonomy (GTDB): domain Bacteria; phylum Chloroflexota; class Dehalococcoidia; order Bin125; family Bin125; genus CATQGW01. Next base: position 983,271 of record OZ251529.1, read on the forward strand.
CCGTGTTGTACACATTCGACCAGTTCGGGTGGTGATCCAGCTTCTCCGCCGCCAGCGCCACCGACGACATAAACCCGAACGCCGCCACGAAATCGTCGAACTCGAACGTCCGCCGCAGCGCCCCCTCCGCGTGCGACCAGCCGGGAATCTCACCCAGCCGCCCCTCGATCTCCGCCTCGCTCAACTTCCTGCGCTCCGGCATCGGCCGACTCCCTCCCCTGTCCTGTTGCCGACAGGATACCGTTCCCCCACAGCCCCCCGCAGCCCCCACAGCTCATGAGCATCTGCGATACTGGACCCGTCGCGCAACGCCAAAGGGAGCAGCATCATGGCCCTGATCGAACTCGACACCGAAAACACCGACGAAATGTCCGAGCGGCTCGCACAGGCGCTCAACCGCGACGCCGGGCTCGACATCGACCCCCTCACCGTCAACCCCATCGACACCTACGTCCTCCAGCACCCTGGCGCCCCCTGGTGCTTCTCCGACGACGCCGGCAAAGCCGCCCTCGAACACCGCAAAACCTACCTCGACCGCGACATCCTCCCCGAACCCCTGCTCGACATCCTCGACGAAATGGTGCGCAAACTCTGGGACGACCCCCGCTGCCAGGAAATGCGCGAAAAGTCCGACTACTGGAAAATCTTCGGCGGCGACCCCGGCCGCCCCAGCTGGTAAACCCCTCGCGTGCCCCAGTCGCCTCAATCGCCCCAGCCGTCGCTCGACGACGTCCGCCACCTGCTCGAAGCCGGCCGCAGCGCCCACCTCGCCACCGCCTCCGCCGACGCCGATCCCCACCTCATGCCCGTCGTCTACGCCCTCCACGACGACGCGATCTGGATCGCCATCGACGAAAAGCCCAAGCAAACCCTCCGCCTCCGCCGACTCCGCAACATCGAAGAAAACGCCCGCGCCGCCCTCCTGCTCGACCACTACGACGACGACTGGTCCCAACTCTGGTGGCTGCTCCTCCGCGGCCCCGCCGAAGTTTGGTGGCCCCAAACCTGGCGCCCCCAACAAGCAGCCGCAGCCATCGCCGCCCTCCGCGCCCGCTACCCCCAATACAAGACAATGACCCTCGAAGAACGCCCCCTCCTCCGCATCGCCCCCGACCGCATCACCCATTGGTCCCCCAATCCAACCTCTCCCCCCGCCGCGGGGGCTCCCCATTCGACCTCTCCCCCCATCGTGGGGGCTCCCCATTCGACCTCTCCCCCCATCGTGGGGGCTCCCCATTCGACCTCTCCCCCCATCGTGGGGGGAGACTGAGAGGGGGGCTGTCCGCTCCGAAATCGCCCCCCTACGCAGGGGGGCTGTCGCGCAGCGACTGGGGGGTCGGCCGCCCCCCAACCCCTCCCCGCACCAGCTCCATCCGCGCATCAACCCCAATCCAACCCCCATCCACCACGATCGCCTGCCCCGTCACGAAACTCGACTCCTCCGACGCCAGCCACAGCACCGCCCGCGCGATATCCAGACCCTCCCCGCTCCGACCAATCGGATGCAGCGCGTCCCACCTCGCCCGCTGCTCCGCAACCTGCGCCTCCTCCAGCCAGCCCTGCCCCGTCGCGATCCCGCCCGGGCACACGCAGTTGATCCGAATCCCGCTCGACGCCCACTCCCCCGCCGCCGCCTGCGTCATCGCGATCACCGCACCCTTCGACGCGCAATACGCCCCCATCCCCGCCAGCCCGATCTTCCCCGCCACCGACGCCGTCGAAATGATCGAACCCCCGCCCGCCGCCTCCAGATGCGGAATCCCGTACTTCATCCCCAGCCACACCCCCCGAATGTTCACGTCGCTCACCAGGTCGTACAGCTTCTCCGGGCAGTCCCGCACATTGTCCTCCGGCGGCCCCACGCCGGCGTTGTTGTAGATCACGTCGATCTGCCCCCAGCGCTCCGCCGCCGCCAGGAACATCGCCTGCACATCCTCCCCGCGCCGCACATCGGTCTCCACGAACAGCGCCCGCTCGCCGATCTCCGACGCCACCCACGGGCCGCGGCTCGCGTTCCGATCCGCAATCAACACATTCGCCCCCTCCGACGCGAACAGCCGCGCCGTCGCCTCCCCAATCCCCGACGCCGCGCCGGTAACCACCGCCGTCTTGCCCCGCAGTCGCTCAGCCATCAGCCGCCTCCTACTCGAACCTGCGCCCCGTCAGCTCCGGAAAGCGCGCATCGACGCCCGTCCAGCCGCCGTCCACCACGATCGCCTGCCCCGTCACGAAACTCGACTCGTCCGACGCCAACCACAGCGCCGCGTCGGCAATGTCTCGCCCCTCCCCGCTCCGCCCCAGCGGCGTAATCCGCGCTCCCGTCGTGCGCCGACGCTCCAGCTGCGCCGCGTCCTGAGGCCCCTGGCTGTCGTCCCCGATCCGCGTCGCGATCACCCCCGGGCAAATGCAGTTGATCCGAATCCCGCTCGACGCCCACTCTCCCGCCGCCGCCCGCGTCAGCGCAATCACCCCGCCCTTCGACGCGCAATACGCCGCAATCCCCGCCAGACCCGAAAGCCCCGCCACCGACGCCGTCGAAATGATCGAGCCCCCGCCCGCCGCCTCAAGATGCGGAATCCCGTACTTCATCCCCAGCCACACCCCCCGCAGATTGATCGCCATGATCTCGTCGAAGACATCCTCGGGGCAGTCCCGCACGTTCTCTTCGCGTCCCCCGATCCCAGCGTTGTTGTAGATCACGTCGATCCGCCCCCAGCGCTCCGCCGCCGCCGAGAACATCGCCTGCACATCCTCCCCCTGCGCCACATCCCCCACAAACGCCGCCGCCCGCCCGCTGGCCCCCGCCGCCTGCTCGCTAATCCCCGCGGCCACCCGCTCCGCTCGCTCCTCCCACCGATCCACCACGAGCACATTCGCCCCCTCCGCCGCAAACAACTCCGCCGTCGCCTGCCCCATCCCCGAGCCCGCCCCCGTGATCACCGCCGTCTTCCCCGCCAGTCGCTCACCCATAACCAACTCCTTCCACTCCGCCCAAAGACTAACCGATCAAACCATCCCCATTCCCCTCTCCCCCCATCGCTGGGCCCCTTTTTCCTTCTCCCCCCATCCTGGGGGGAGACACAGAGGGGGGGGGGCTCCCCTCCGAATCGCCCCCCTACGCAGGGGGGCTGTCGCGCAGCGACTGGGGGGTCGGCCGCCCCGGACTCCCTACCGCCCCCGCCGCAACCCCCGCCGCAACCCCCGCCCATCCCCTCGCTCCCCCGCCTCGCGCCGACGCTGCGCCTCCAACATCGCCTCCCGCAGCTGCGCCGAGCGCGACGCGCCCGTAGCCGCCCCCTCCACCCGCCGACGCCCACGCTCCAACTCCGGCGTAGTCCGTTCCAAGTCCAACTCCGCCTGCCGCTTCACCGTCACCGCCCAGACCGACTGATGCGCCCCTTCGCTGAAATCGGCTCTTGTCTCCGGGTTGTACGTCACCCCCGACGCCCCAACCCGCCACGCCTGCTCCAAAATCCACCCCTCCGCACGCCGCGCCCGCGCCCGCATCCGACGACCCCCAACCAGCCCCAACAGCCGCAACGGCAGCACAAAGAGATACGCGACCGCCTCAACGATCAGCGCCTCCACGAACTACTCCCGCCGACGCTTGAGCCGCCCAGCGTCCCGCGATCGCCCCCGCTGCTGTTGCGCGTTGCGCAAACGCTGCGCCTCCAGCATCGCCTCCTTCATCTGCTCCGAGCGCGACGCCTCACGGTCGACATTCGCCGCTTCCGCCCGCTTCGGGCCACGCTGCAACTGCTCCTCCCCCGGCATGTGCGCGCGCTGCTGACCCAAATCCGCCCCCACCGTGCGCCGCGCCCGCTCGGTCGCATCGAGGTTGTCGTGCGGCATCGAGCCGCTGAAATCGATTGCGCTGCTCGCCAGCGTCTGCCGCGTCGCATTGCGACGCTCGATCTCCTGAATCGTCCGCGCCTCCGCCCCCATCGCATGCACTTGGTGGAACACCGCATCCTCCCAGCGCTGCACCCGCGCCACCGCGCCCGGCCCAAACGGACGCATCAGCAGCTTCAGCGGCGGAAAGATCAGCAGGATCAGAATCTCGAACACCACCGCAGCCATCGCAAACCCCTTCCTTCCCCGCGCAGACTAGCGCCTGTTCACACTTCCGTCGTTCCCGCGACGGCGGGAACCCAAACCCAACTCTGTTCGCAGCGCCGGGGGCGGGATTACCCACCAACGCCCGTTCGCAGGTCGTCTCGATACGCCGTGCGGCCGACTCCCGCTCGGGGGCGGGAATGACGGAGAAAAGAGCGGCGGAACGTGACGGAGTGGCGGGTGCGGCGTTGGTGCTGTTCACGGCGAGATACCCGCGGCAAGCGCGGGTATGGCGGAGAGAGGAGGCAGGTATGACGGAGATGGAGCGGCGGAACGTGGCGGGGGTGGGTGCGGCGTTGGCGCTGTTCAGGTCGAGATACCCGCGGCAAGCGCGGGTATGACGGAGAGAGGGGGCGGGTATGGCGGAGAGAGGAGGCGGGTATGGCGGAGCTGGAGCGGCGGAACGTGGCGGGGGTGGGTGCGGCGTTGGCGCTGTTCAGGTCGAGATACCCGCGGCGAGCGCGGGTATGACGGAGAGAGGGGGCGGGTATGGCGGGGGTGGTGCGGCGGAACGTGGCGGGGGTAGGTGCGGCGTTGGTGCTGTTCACGTCGAGATACCCGCGGCGAGTGCGGGTATGACGGAGAGAGGAGGCGGGTATGGCGGAGCTGGAGCGGCGGATCTGACAGAAGTGTGAACACGCCCTAGCGAACCGGCGCGCCTCGACCTCGTCCCTTACCGCCGCGCCGCCGCCACCTGCCGACGCACCAGCCGCGCATACAGCCCGTCACGCCCCGCCAACTCCTCGTGACGCCCCACCTCCGCCACTCGCCCCCCCTCCAGCACCACGATCTGATCCGCATCCCGCACCGTCGAAAGCCGGTGCGCGATCACCAGCGTCGTCCGCTCCGCCATCAACTCGTCCAGCGCTCCCCGCACCAGACGCTCGTTGTACCCGTCCAAATGCGACGTCGCCTCGTCCAGCACCAGCACCGGCGCGTCCTTCAGCAGCGCCCGCCCAATCGCCACCCGCTGACGCTGCCCGCCCGACAACTGCGCGCCCCGCTCTCCCACCTGCGTATCTAGGCCGTCCGGCAGCGACTCCACAAACTCCGCCAGCCCGGCCCGCGTCACCGCCAGCTCCAACTCCGCCTCGCTCGCCTCCGGCTTCGCGATCAGCAGATTGTCCCGAATCGACGCATTGAACAGATACGTGTCCTGCGCCACCAGCGCCACCTGCCCCCGCAGCTCATCCAGCCGGAATGTCCGCAAGTCCGCATCATCCAGCGAAACCGTCCCCTCCTGCGGATCCCAGAAGCGCAGCAGCAGATGCGCCGCCGTCGTCTTGCCCGCCCCCGACGGTCCCACCAGCGCCACCGTCCCGCCCGGCCGCAGCGCAAACGAGACCCCGTTCAACGCCGTGCGCGGCGTGTCCTCATAGCTGAACTGCACGCCCGCCAGCGCCGCCCCGCTGGGCTGCGCCGACTCGGCCGGCGCCGACCGCGCGCCCGCCCCGTCCGTCACCGACGGACGCTCCCCATGCACCGCCGTCAGCCGCCTCGTCGCGCCCAGCGTGTCCCCCAGCCGACGCCCCACCTGCGCCAACTCCGCCACCGGCAGAAACGCCCCCATCGCCAACAGCGTCAGCAGCGGCGCAAGCGTCGCGCTGATCTCCCCCTGCGCGACCAGCGCCCCGCCGATCGCCAGCACCGCCAGACCGCCGAAGCCCGTCAACCCCTCCAGCATGACCCGCTGCACCGTGATTTGCCGGTTGAACGCCCGCCGCACCGGCGCGTACTCCCGCATCCGCTCCGCGAACTCCGCGCCCCGCGCCCGCTCCCGCTGAAACGCCGTCACCTCCCGCAGCCCCTGCAGCGTGTCCACCATGTGCGCGTTCAGATTGCCCAGATGATCCCGCGAGCGCGAGCCCAACTGGTCCACAATCCGCCGCGTGAACAGCGGACTCAACCCCGCCAGCAGCAGCAGCGGCGCAAGCCCCAGCCCCAGCCGCCAGTCCACCGCGAACAGCGTGATCAGCGCCGCCGCCGGCACCACCACCGTCACCACCACGTTCGCGATCGTGTGCGCGAAGAAATACTCCACCGTCTCCACATCCTGCGTCGCCATCGAGACCAGATCCCCGCTCCGACGCCGCAGCAGATACGCCGGCGCGAGCTCATCCAGCTTGCGGAACAGCGCAATCCGCAAGTCCGCCAGCAGCCGGAACGCCATGTCGTGCGAAATCCAGTTCTCCAGGAACCGGCACACCCCCGTCAGCACCGCCACCACAATCAGCAGCGCCGTCAACAGCGTGATGCTCTCCCCGTCCCGCACCGCCCCCACCATCAGCGCCCCGATCACCCCCACCGCAATCGCCCCGAAGAAATGCGCCACCCCCGTCACGAACGACAGCGACGTCTTCCGCCAGTACGGCGCAGCCATCCCCAGCAGCCGCACCGTCGTCTCCCGCCAGCCCATCCCCTCCGCCCGCACAATCGCCTCGCTGTCCGTCGTCGCCGCCGCGCCGTTCAGCGCGACGGGCGCCGCGGTCGGCGCAGCCGCGTCGTCGAAATCCGCCAGCTCCTCCGCGACGCCGATCGCCGGATCATCCGCCGTCTGCGCCGCCATCAACTCCGCATACGCCCCGCCGGCCGCCAGCAGCGCGGCGTGATCGCCCCGCTCCACCAGCCGCCCCTCGTTGAGCACCAGAATCTCGTCGCAGCCCATCACGCTCGACAGCCGGTGCGCCATAATCAGCGTCGTCCGTCCGGCCATCAGACGATCCAGCGCCTCCGAAATCGTCGCCTCGTTCTCCGCGTCCACGCTCGACAGCGCCTCGTCCAAAATCAGAATCGGCGCGTCTCGCAGCAGCGCCCGCGCAATCGCGATCCGCTGCCGCTCCCCGCCCGACAGACGGTGCCCCCGCTCCCCGATCACCGTCTGGTAGCCCTCCGGCAGACCCGCGATGAACTCGTGCGCGTTCGCCGCCTGCGCCGCCGCGATCACGTCCTCGTCCGTCGCCTCTTCCCGACCGAACCGCAAATTCGCCAGCACCGTCCCGTGGAACAGATACGTGTCCTGCATCACCACCGCCATCCGACTCCGAATCTGCGCGAAGCTCAGCGTGTTCAAATCCCGACCGCCCAGCCGAATGGTCCCCTCCTGCGGCACGTACATCCGCTGCAACAGCCACAGCAGCGTCGACTTGCCCGAACCCGAGCGCCCCACCACTCCCACCCGCCGACCCGCCGCCGCCGCGAAACTCACCCCGCTCAACGCCTCCCGACGACCCGTCGGATACGCGAACGTCACCCCCTCGAACTCAATCTCCGCGCTCAACTCCCCTGTCGCGCCACTGGCCGCGCCATCGGCCGCCCCATCAGCCGAAGTGTCTTCGGCCACATCCGCCACCAACGGCTCCGCGTCCGATACCTCCAGCACGCTCTGCGCCGCCGCCACCCCGAACAACCCCTGGTGGAACAGCTGACTCAACTCCCGCAGCGGACGAAAGACCTCCACCCCCAACATCAGCACCACCAGCAGCTCCGCCAGCTCCATCGCTCCGTTCTCCACCCGCACCGCACCCAGGCTCAGCGCCACCGCCGCCCCCACCGTGATCGCCAACAGCGTCAGGCCCTGCGCCATCGCGTTGTGCAGCAGCACCCCCATCGTCGTCCGGAACACCTCTTGCGCCCGCGCCGCCAGCGCCTCACCCCGCCGACCGCTCTGCCCGAACGCCTTCAGCGTCGCCAGCCCCTGAATCGAGTCCAGAAAGTCCGCCGCAAACGACCCGTACGCCTCCCGCCGCCGCAGACTCGCCGCCGCGTTCTGCCGCTGCAACAGCGACGGCAGCGCCAGCGTGAACAGCGCAAAGCCCAGGAACACCCCCGCCACCGGCAGATCCAGGAACGCCATGAAGATGAAAATCCCGATCGGCGCGATCGCCGCCACCAACAACTGCGGCAGATACTGCCCGAAGAACGTCTCCAGCTGCTCCACCCCCTCCACCACCCCCACCGTCACATCGCCCGTCCGCCGGCGGTCGAAATACGCCGGCCCCAGCGCCATCACCCGCTCGAACAGACGCTCCCGCAGGCTGAACTGCACCGCCACCGCCGTCCCGTTCGCCAGCTCCTCCTTCGCGTACAGCAGCGCCGAGCGCGCCAGCGTCGCCAGCGCCACCGCCACGATCAGCCAGCTCAGCGAACCGAACGAATCCCCCTCGAAAATCCGCGCCCCCATCCAGCCCAGCAGCGCCAGCCGCGCCACCCCCGCCGCCACCGCCAGCAATCCCAGCCCCACCGCCGCCGCAATCCGCGCCCGCACCCCGTCCGTGAACTGCCACAACTCCCACGAAAACGTCATCGCCCGCTCCTTGCCCTACTTGCTCTACGTCTGCGCCGCCCGAAACCGCAGCGCAATCGCCATCGGAATCTCCCCCAACACATTCCACATCAGCTTCGACTCCTCCAGCGGCTGCTGCGGCGCCGCCAACTCCTCCACACCGTCCAGCGCCAGACCGCAGCTGAACGCATCCTGCAGCAACTCCCCCAGCGAGCGGTGGAAATAAATCTGCCGCTCCTTCTGCTGCACATTCGTCACCCCCCGCGTGACATAGCGCGACAGATACCGCGTCACCGTCAACCCGTGCGGCTCCCCTTCATCCTCCGACCGCACGAACTTGTTCGCCGCCGTCGCATACGCCGGATGCAACGTCACCACCACAAACGCCCCGCGCGGCTTCAGCGCCCGACGCACCCCCCCGAACATCGGGCGCAGCAGCGGCATCGACATCACCCCCATCACGCACACCGCCGCGTCGAACGGCTCGTCCGACAGCCCCACAATCGCCCGCTCGTCCGTCGCGTCCACCACCCGATACCGCACATCCACCGCCTGATCCGCGATCGTCTCCGTCCGACGCTCCGCGAACCCAATCAGCTTCGGCGACAGATCCGTCGCCAGCACCCGCATCCCCGCCCGACCCAGCCGCCGCGCAAACGCCCCGTTCCCGCACGCCAACTCCAGCACCGACGCCCCCCGCGCCAGCCCCAGCAGCCGCTCCGCCGCCGGCCCGAACACCTCCACATGAAACTCGTCCCCCTGATCCCCCCACCGCCCGTCGAAAAACTCCGCCCCGGCCTCCCACCCGCGCAGAATCTCCCCCTTCAGCGCATCCAACTGCGCCTCCGCATCCCCAACACCCTCGCGCGCCTCTCCCAAATCACTCATCCCCAAATCCTAACCCCTTCCCCTCTCCCCCCATCCTGGGGGGAGACACAGAGGGGGGCTGCTCCCTCCCAAATCGCCCCCCTATGCAGGGGGGCTGTCGCGCAGCGACTGGGGGGTCGGCCGCCCCCAACACACTCCAACCCCCAAAAGCTCCTGTACAGTAAACCCAACAGAACGAAAGTGCGACACCATGCCCCTCTCCCCGCGACGACGCCGACGCGCCCTCCAGGCCCACCAACTCCGCGACCAGGGACTCTCCCTCCGCCAAATCGCCCAGCACCTCCACACCTCCCACACCACCGTCCACCACGACCTCCTCGCGCTCGAAACCAACTGGCCCGAAATCGCCCGGTCCGCCGTCGCCGAACACACCATGCGCGTCGTCCAACTCTCCCGACAACGCCTCGAAACCCTCGCCCGCGAAGGCCCGCTCGGTCCCTTCCATAGAGTCCAGACCCGCACCCCTGACGGACTCATCTATCCCGCCGCCCAACTCCTCTCCGACGCCTCCCTCATCCGCCTCCACGAACTCCACGAGCGCGCGCTCCACAACGCCGCCCGCCAACTCCTCAACGCCGTCAAACAACTCAGCCGCACCGCGCCCGACCAAATCGCCCCCAACGCCGACCACGCCCTCTGGTCCGACGACCAACCCCCCTTCCCCCTCGAAGAACTCGCCGACGCCGAACTCCCCAACGCCGCCCTACCCGACGACCAACCGCCCGCCCTCAACCCCCCAACCGCCCCGGACAACGCCCTGACCGAGCCGAACACACCCAACCAGACCCTGACAAACCCAACCACCCCCAACCACCTCCAACCGCCCCGACCAGATAGCGCCGCCCTCCAAACTGCCCCCCAGACCGCCGCCCCAACCACCGCACAGCACCCCAACCGCCCAACCACCACCCTCCACGAAACCCGCGCCCAGCGGCGCCTCGCTCAGCGCCAGGCCCAGCGCCAGGCCGAGCGTCAGGCCCGCAAAGCGCGCAAACAGCTCCGCCGCCGGCCCCGCGCCCCCGCCCCAACCCCCTCCTGAGCTCGCTCCCCACCTCACCCGCCGCAATGCGCTACACTCACCCCACCACATCGCGGCCGCGCCCCGCGGCCGCCGCGCAGCATCCGATGGCAATCAGGAGGCCGAAGATGAGCAACGAGCGAAACTACTGGCAGCGCATGCGCCGATCCCGAATGAGCAGGCGCGCACTCCTCCGCGCCTCCGGACGCGCCGGCGTCGGCGCCGCCGGCCTCGCCCTCGTCGGCTGCGGCGACGATGACGACGACGACGCACAGCCCGCCGCTGCCGCGACCCAGCAGCAACAGCAGCAGCAGGACCAGCCCGCCCAACAGCCGGCCGCTCAGCAGCAACAGCAGCAGACCGCCGACCAGCAGGCGCAGCAGGCCGACCAGCAGGAAGCGCCGGCCGACCAGCAACAGCAAGAGCAGCAGCAGACCGTCGCTCAGGGCGGACCGCTCCGCACCTACGGCGGCACCCTCCGCTTCTCCACCCCCGCCGCCACCCACGACTTCTTCGACCCCCACCGCGGCGTCTTCGGCCCCACCCAATACTGGATGGGCTTCTACATGAACTACATGATCCGCTGGGCCAACAAAGAGGCCGGCATCGTGGAGGCCGACATCACCTCGATCCCCGAACAGCCCGACGGCGAGACCTACATCTTCAACGTCGACCAGGGCGCGCGCTTCTGGGACCAGTACCCCACCGAGGGCGGCCGCGATGTCAACGCCTCCGACATCGTGATCAACTTCGACCGCCAGATCGCCGCGCTCGACGCCGACGGCAACCCCGACGCGCGCTTCCGCGGGCAGGACGCCTTCCGCAAGACCAGCTCCTACGAAGCCACCGACGAGCAGACCTTCATCGCCAAAACCGACGGCCCCGATGCGACCTACATGGGCGGCACCATCCTCCGCCCCTTCTCCTGGATCACCTCGCCCGAGGCCATCCAGGAGTTCGGCTCGCGCTGGCGCGACGAAACCGCCAACGTCGAACTCTCTTCCGGCACCGGGCCCTTCATCCCCCAGACCTACGACCCCGACATCGGCATCTTCCTCGACCGCAACAACAACTACTGGAAGAACGGCCCCGACGGGCAGCAGCTGCCCTACCCAGACGCCGTGGAGTTCGTCAACCTGACCGACGCCACCGCCGTCGACGCCGCCTACCGCGCCAAGGGCATCGACATCGGCGGCTTCCCCCTCTCCTCCGTCCAGGTCGAAGAGCTGACCGGCGACTTCCCCGACCACCAGGTCGCGGAGGGCGCGTTCGGCTTCACCATCGTCACCGTGATGGGCACCTACGAACCCGGCTGGGAAGGCTCCGACGGCCTCGGCAACCCCTACCTCGACCGCCGCTTCGCCTACGCCATGCATGTCGCCGTCGACCGCGACCTCCTCATCGACGCCGTCTACCTCGGCGCCGCCAAGCCCTCCGCGACCCACTTCTGCCCCTGGTTCAGCACCTACTGGACCATCCCGGCCGAAGAGCTGCGCACCATCCCCGGCTTCCGCATCGACCGCGACGCCGACATCCAGCTCTGCCGCGAACTGATCGAAGCCTCCGGCTTCGACACCGACCGCACCGTCACCATCTACATCCCCGACCTCTGGGAGCAGACCTACCCAGGCATCTCGGAGACCACGCGGAACATGTACAACGAGGCGTTGGGCTTCAACGTCGAGCTGGACATCCAGCCGTACACGGTGATGCAGGACCGCTACGACAACAAGACGTTCCCCGGCCGCGCACCCACCTGGACCAACCCGCCGGCGGACCTCGACCCCACCGCCCAGTTCACCCTCTCCCTCAAGGTCGGCGGCGCTTCCAACCTGACGCAGTACAACTACCAGCCGGTCGAGAACATCGTCGACGAGATGTCGACCACGCTGGACACCGAGCAGCGCCGCGACATGGCGCTCCAGGTGCAGCGCATCGGCCTCGGCGTCGACGACGCACACGGGCTGGAGGGCATCTTCGGCTGGTTCGGCGTGATGAACGGCGTCGCCCCCACCATCTGGTGGCCCTACGTGAACCGCGACGACAACACCTGGCAGTTCGCGCACGACTCCCACAACCACGACGACACCTGGCTGGACACGACGCACCCGGACTTCCCGGCCTAGCGCCGCGCGCAGCTGCGCCGCCCCCGCCCGGGGCGGCGCAGCCCGCGCCCAACGTGTGCCAGGCGCTGGGATGTGCGTCCTCAAGCCCCTTGCGCCACTCCCCAGCGGCCGCCGGAGCGACAGATGCAGAAGTATCTGATCAACCGCTTTCTGCTCGTCATCCCTACCCTCTGGCTGGTGATCTCGATCCTCTTCATCGCACTCAACCTCCTCCCCGGCGACTACGTCACCATCAAACTCTCCAACCTCGAAGCCTCCGGCGCCACCACCCAGCCCTTCGACATCGTCGGCGAACTCGAAGTCGACCGCACCCTCCACCGCGTCGTTGGCGGCGACACCCTCGAATCCGTCGCACTCCAATACAACCTCACCGTCGAAGCACTGCTCGAAAACAACCCCTCCGTCGACCCCTCAGCCGAACTCCGCCCCGGCTCCACCCTCATCGTCATCGACGGACAACTCCTCTCCGTCATCTCCCGCCGCGAACGCCTAGCACTCCCCGAAAACACCCCGCAGGGCGTCGCCCTGCTCATCGAGCGCAACCCCCAAATCGACTTCCCCGCCGTCGCCGGCGAACACTACGCCCCCGCCGGCGAAACCCTCACCCTCCGCACCAGCACCACCATCAACGAACTCGCCAGCGTCAACCGCGTCACCCCCGAGGACTACCTCAACGTCAACCTCCAGGGCACCGAATCCAACCCCGACGGCAACCTCACCGCCGAAACCCCACTCCGCCCCGGCGACACCATCATCGCGCCCACCCGCGAAATCACCGAAGCCAGCATCAAAAACCAACTCGGCATCGATAAGCCCCTCGGCGTCCAGTACGTCGAATTCCTCTGGGACACCATCCGCCTCAAATTCCGCCCCTCCTTCCAGACCAACGAACCCTCCATGGACATCTTCCTCCGCGCCCTCCCCCGCTCCCTCCACCTCAACATCTACGCCCTCATCGTCGCCGTCCTCGTCGCACTCCCCGTCGGCATCCTCTCCGCCATGCGCCAGGACCAACCCATCGACTACTTCCTCCGCGGCTTCGCCATCCTCGCTCTCGCCGCGCCCCCCTTCTGGATCGCCACCATGCTCATCTTCGTCGTCTCACCAGGCGGCATCTTCGATGGCGGCGTCTGGTCCATCCCCCTCACCGAGCAGGACGCCCGCAGCATCTTCAGCTCCGTCTCCGGCTTCTTCGCCCTCTACACCATCCCCGCCGTCGCCGGCGGCATCGCCGCCGGCGCTAGCCTCATGCGCATCACCCGCTCCGAACTGCTCGAAGTCCTCCGCCAGGATTACGTCCGCACCGCCTGGTCCAAAGGCCTCCGCGAGCGCGCCGTCATCCGCCGCCACGCACTCCGCAACGCCATGGTGCCCGTGCTCAGCGTCTTCGGACTCCTCATCGCCGCGCTCGTCGGCGGCAACATCATCCTCGAAGTCCTCTTCGCCATCCCCGGCATCGGCCTGCTCCTCCTCCAGCGCATCTACCAGGCCGACATCCCCGTCATCCAGACCATGTTCTTCTTCCTCGCCCTCTTCGTCATCATCGTCAACATCATCATCGACGTCAGCTACGCCCTCATCGACCCCCGCATCCGCTACAACTGATGCCCCACCGCCGCCCCTGGACCACGCATGAGTGAACAACCCCCCGGCGCCGAAACCGAATCCGTCGAGCACTTCGCCTCCGCCCAGGGCCTCCGCGTCGCCGAAGGCAACCGCGCCCGACGCGCCCTCAGCGCGCTCCGCAGCTTCATCCGCACCAAGCCCCTCGGCGCCTTCGGCGCCTTCCTCGTCGTCCTCTGGAGCGTCATCGCCGTCGGCACCGTCGGCGACGGCGGCGGCTGGCTCGGTATCGGACGCTACGACTCCCGCTCCGTCTTCGAAATCGCCTCCGTCAGCTACGCCGACGACAAACTCGCCAACGCCCTCGCCGATCTGAACGCCGACAGCTCCGACGCCGACCTGCGCGCAATCATCTCCGAGCCCGACATCTACGGCCCGCCCGCCGCCGACACCGGCGTCGCCGGCGAAATGACCGAATACGGCCTCGGACTGCTCAACGACGGCATCCTGCTCGACACGCTGGTCGACGCCGGACAGATCGAAATCGTCGAGGGCCAAATCAAGGACGTCGACGCCCTACTCGCCACCGGCACCGACAACCCACTCATCTCCGCATCCCTCCTCGGACCCTCCGGCAAACACTGGTTCGGCACCGACCGCGCCGGACACGACCTCTTCTCCCGCGTCACCGAAGGCGCCCGCCTCTCCCTCTACATCGGCTTCTTCGCCACCCTCATCGGCGTCGGCGTCGGCACCGTCATCGGACTCCTCGCCGGCTCCCTCGGCGGCACCGTCGACCTCGCCGTCAACCGCATCATGGACGCCATCCAGGCCTTCCCCCCCATCGTCTTCCTCCTCCTCATCGCCTCCGTCACCGACCCAACCGCCATCTGGGTCACCCTCTCCCTCGCCGTCCTCGGAGTCGCTCCAACCAACCGCATCGTCCGCGGCAGCGTCATCCAAATCCGCGAAATGCCCTACGTCGAAGCCGCCCGCACCATCGGCGCCACCGCCGGACGCATCATGGGCTTCCACATCCTCCCCAACATCATCGCCCCCCTCATCGTCATCTTCTCCATCACCATCGGCGCATTCATCCTCGCCGAAGCCGCCCTCTCCTTCCTCGGCCTCGGCACCCTCGACGTCTCCTGGGGCAAAATGATCAACGACGGACGCCAGTTCATCGTCTACTCCCCCTGGACCTCGCTCTGGGCCGGCCTCGCCCTCACCTCCCTCGTCTTCGGCTTCAACATCCTCGGCGACGCCCTCCGCGACGTCCTCGACCCCCGCCTGCGCGGCTCCCGCTAGGCTGATCGCGGAGCCTCAGATGGAATGCACCGCCATCATCCGGCGCAGCGGCGACTGGTGGATCGGCTGGATCGCCGAAGTCCCCGGCGTCAACTGCCAGGAACGCACGCTCGAAGAACTCCGCGTCAGCATCGCCGAAGCCCTCGCCGAAGCCGTCGAATTCAACCGCCAAGACGCTCGCCAAGCCGCCGAAGGCGACTACTTCGAGGAGAAGGTCGCCGTGGCATGAAGCGCGCCGACCTGCTGTGGCGCCTCTACCGCACTCGCCCTCGCGCCGCCCCCGCGCAAACGCCCGCCGAACTCGCTAGACTTGCGCCCAACCGACTTGCGCCAACTTGCGCGAGCGAGTATCGGAGGCCCGGCATGAACACCGAACGCAACTACTGGCAGCGGATGCGGCGAACGCGGATGAGTAGGCGCGCGCTGCTGCGCGCCTCCGGACGCGCGGGCGTCGGCGCAGCCGGCCTCGCCCTCGTCGGCTGCGGCGACGACGATGACGACGATGAGCAGCCGTCGGCGGCGCGTGAGCAGGCGCAGCAGCAGCAACAGGCGCAGGCCGCCGCGCAGCAGGCTGATCGACAGGAACAGCAGGCGCAGGCCGTCGCCGACCAAGATGAGCCCGAGGCGCAGCAGGCGGCCGCCGCCCGGGCCGACATCGTGCGCGGCGGCAACCTGACCTTCTCGACCCCCGCCGCGACCCACGACTACTTCGACCCCCACCGCGGCGTCTTTGGCCCGACCCAATTCTGGATGGGGTTCTACATGAACTACCTCATCCGCTATCGCAACAAGGAACAGGACATCGTCGAGCCCGACATCGCCTCCCTGCCCGAGATCCCCGACGACGAGACCTACATCTTCAGCATCGATCAAGGCGCGCGGTTCTGGGATCAATACCCGACCGAGGGCGGGCGGCTGGTGACGGCCGAGGACATCCGCGCCAACTATCAGCGGCAGATCGACGCCGTCGACGCGACCGGCGCTGAAGACGGCACCTTCCTCGGCTCCGGGGCGTTTCGCCGCACCACCTCAATGGACGTGCCCGACGACACGACCTGGGTAGCGAAGACGGACGGCCCCGACGCCACTTGGATCGGCGTCCCGCTGCGGCCGTTCAGCTGGATCACCAGCCCCGAAGCGATTCGCGAGTTCGGCGACCGCTGGCGCGACGAGGCGGCCAACGTAGAGCTCTCCTCCGGCACCGGAATGTTCATCCCGCAGAGCTACGATCCCGATATCGGCATCAGTCTGGCGCGCAACGACAACTACTGGAAGATGGGCGTCGACGGGCAGCCGCTGCCCTACTACGACACGGTCACGATGGCCAGCATGGAAGATCCCACGACGATTGAGGCAGCCTATCGCGGCGCCGAGATCATCAACGGGCGCTTCCCACTCTCGACCCTGCAGGCCGAGGGCATCATCAACGACTTCCCCGACCACAACAGCGGCCAGATCGCCTTCGGCTTCACGATCATCACCCTGGTCAACTACAACCCCGATTGGCCCGGCGAGGACGGACTGGGCAATCCTTGGGTTGACCGGCGCTTCGCTCAGGCGCTGCATGTGGCGGTCGATCCCTACCTGATGATCGACACGGTCTACCTCGGCTCCGGCAAGCCGACCGGTTTGCACGACACGCCCTGGTACAGCACCTACTGGGCGCTGCCCGAAGAGGAACTGCTGCAGACGCCCGGCTACCGGCCCGACCGCGAGACCGACATCGCCGAAGCGCGGGCGTTGCTTGATGCCTCAGGCTACGATCGCAGCCGCGGGTTGCGAATGATCGCGCCCGATATCTGGGAATCGACTTACCCCGGCGTGGTGGAGACCGAAGTGGCGATGTACCGCGAGGCGCTCGACCTTGATGTCGAGTTCGATGTGCAGCCCTACACCGTGATCCTGCAGCGATTCGTCGACGGCACCTATCCCGGCAGCGGTCCGCAGTGGGGCAATCCGCCCGCCGAGCTGGACCCGACCGCGCCCTACAACGACTTCTTCACGCCCGAGGGCTCCGTCAACACCTTGTCCTACAGCTACGAGCCGATCGCCGACCTCGCCCGAACCATGCGTCGCACGCTCGATCGCGAGGAGCGGCGGGAGATGTCCTACACCGCGCAGCGGATCCTGCTGGGCACGCATCCGGACCACGGGTTGGACGGCATCACGACCATTCCCGGCGTGATGAACGGCATCTCGCCGGTGCTCTGGTGGCCGTTCGTCCACCACGGCGAGGACACCCTCCAGTTCGCCCACGCCAGCCACCGGTACGACGAGACCTGGATCGACGTGAACCACCCCGACTACCCCGCCTAGCAGCAGGCGGATTCGGCGCGGAGGTCTGTCTCCCCATTGACACTCTGGGCTACGCTCTGCGCACCTCAGAGAGTGAGCGGGGAGGCGGCCATGAGCAGCGAGCGTAACTACTGGCAGCGGATGCGGCGGACGCGGATGAGCAGGCGCTCCCTGCTCCGCGCCTCCGGACGCGCCGGCGTCGGCGCAGCCGGCCTCGCCCTGGTCGGCTGCGGCGACGATGACGACGACGCCCAGCAGACCGCTGCCGCGACGCAGCAGCAGCAACAACAGGGCCAACCCGCCGCCCAACAGGCCGCCCAGCAGCAGGCCCAAACCGCCGCCGACCGCGCCGATCAGCAGGAGCGGCAGTCGGCTCCGGCCGACGACGACGAGCCGCAGGCGCAGCAGACCGTCTCGCAGGCCAACATCACCCGCGGCGGCACGCTGCGCTTCTCCACCCCGGCCGCCACGCACGATTATTTCGACCCGCACCGCGCCGTCTTCGGCCCCACCCAATTCTGGATGGGGTTCTACATGAACTACCTGATCCGCTGGCGCAACAAGGAGCAGGGCGTGCTCGAAAGCGATGTCGCTTCCCTGCCCGAAATCCCTGATGAAGAGACCTACGTCTTCTCCGTCGACCGCGGCGCGCGCTTCTGGGATCAGTACCCCACCGAAGGCGGCCGGCTGGTCACCGCGGAGGACATCGCGGCCAACTTCCAGCGCCAGATCGACGCGGTCGATGCGACCGGCGCGGCCGACGGCACCTTCCTTGGCGCGTCCGCCTTCCAGAAAACCGCCTCCATGGAGACGCCCGACGAGCTCACCTTCATCGCCAAATCCGACGGCATCGACGCCACCTACCTCAGCGTTCCCCTCCGCCCCTTCGCCTGGATCACCTCCCCCGAAGCGATCGACGAGTTCGGCGACCGCTGGCGCGACGAGGCCGCCAACGTTGAGCTCTCCTCCGGCACGGGCGCGTACATCCCGCTCACCTACGACCCCGATATCGGCGTGGACCTCACCCGCAACCCCAACTACTGGAAGATGGGCGCCGACGGCCAACCGCTGCCCTACATGGACGAGGTCAAGATGCAGAACCTCGTCGACCCCACGGCGGTCGAAGCCGCCTACCGCAGCAAGGAAATCGACGTCGGCGGTTTCCCGCTCACGACCGTGCAGGCTGCGGCGATCGACAACGACTTCCCCGACCATCCCCAGGGCCAGATCGCCTTCGGCTTCACGATCATCACCGGCATCTTCAACTACAACCCCGACTGGCCCGGCGAAGACGGCGCAGGCAACCCCTACCTCGATCGCCGCTTCTGCTACGCGCTCCACCTCGCGGTCGACCGCTACGCCATGATCGACGCCGTCTACCTCGGCTCCGGCAAGCCCAGCGGCCAGGAACACACTCCCTGGTACAACACCTACTGGGCCATCTCCGAAGAGGAGCTGCTGGCCACGCCGGGCTACCGCCCCGAGCGCGAGGCCGACATCGCCGACGCCCGCGCCGCGCTCGACGCCTCCGCCTACGACAAGGACCGCCCGCTGCTGCTCTACGCCCCCGACATCTGGGAGCAGACCTACCCCGGCATCCTCGAAACCGAAAAGTCGATGTACGAGAACGCGCTCGGCATCGAAGTCTCGTTCAACGTCCAGCCCTACACCGTCCTCCTCCAGCGCTGGGTCTCCAAGACCTACCCGGGCGGCGGGCCGCAGTGGACCAACCCTCCGGACGACCTCGACCCGACCACCTCCTACCTCCAAAACCTCACGCCCGGCGGCGCGACCAACAACCTCTCCTACGACTTCCAGCCGATGACCGACATCGCCGAAACGATGCGCGTCACCCTGGACCGCGAGGAGCGGCGCGACATGGCCTTCGAGGCGCAGCGCATCCTGCTCGGCAACCACCCCGAACACGGCGTCGAAGGCCTCGGCTTCGCACCCGCCGTCATGAACGGCATCTCCCCCGCCGTCTGGTGGCCCTACGTGCAGCGCCCCGACGACACCCTCCAGTTCGCCCACGCCTCCCATCGCTGGGACGACGGCTGGATCGACACCACCCACCCCGACTACCCCGCCTAGCGTCCTCGCGCCACCTCCCGACTGTCGCGCACTTGGCACTTTGGGCTAGACTTGCCCAACATCCCGCAGGGCGAGTACGGGAGCGCGCACGGCAGGCAGCAGGAGGCCATCATGAGCAACGAGCGCAACTACTGGCAGAGCATGCGCCGCTCCCGAATGAGCAGGCGTTCCCTGCTTCGCGCCTCCGGGCGCGCCGGCGTCGGCGCGGCCGGCCTCGCCCTCGTCGGCTGCGGCGACGATGACGACGACCAGCAGACCGTCGCCCAAACCCCCGCCCAGCAGCAACAACAGCAGGACCAGCCCGCTCAGCAGCAGGCCATGCAGCAGCAACAGCAGCAAATGGCTGACCAGCAGGCCCAACAGACCGATCAGCAGGAAACCCCCGCCGACGACCCCGACGACGATCAGCAGACCGCCCAGACCGTCTCCCAGAGCAACATCATCCGCGGCGGCGACCTCCGCTTCTCCACCCCCGCCGCCACCCACGACTACTTCGACCCACACCGCGGCGTCTTCGGCCCCACCCAGTTCTGGATGGGCTTCTACATGAACTACCTCATCCGCTGGCGCAACAAGGAGCGCGGCATCATGGAAGCCGATGTCGCCTCCCTGCCCGAAATCCCCGACAGCGAAACCTACATCTTCGCCATCGATCAGGGCGCGCGCTTCTGGGACCGCTACCCCACCGAAGGCGGACGCGACGTCACCGCGCAGGACATCGCCGACAACTTCCAGCGCCAAATCGACGCCGTCGACGCCACCGGCACCGAAGACGGCACCTTCCTCGGTGCCTCCTCCTTCCAGAAAACCTCCTCCATCGACGTCCCCGACGAACAAACCTTCGTCGCCAAAACCAGCGGCCCCGACGCCACCTGGATGGGCGTCCCCCTCCGACCCTTCTCCTGGATCACCTCCCCCGAAGCCATCCAGGAATTCGGCGACCGCTGGCGCGACGAACCCACCAACGTCGAACTCTCCTCCGGCACCGGTCCCTTCATCCCCATCGCCTACGACGCCGACATCGGCACCGACCTCATCCGCAACGACAACTACTGGAAAATGGGCGCCGACGGACAACCCCTCCCCTACTACGACTCCGTCACCCTCGCCAACCTCACCGACCCCACCGCCGTCGAAGCCGCCTACCGCGGCAAGGAAATCTTCGTCGGCGGCTTCCCGCTCTCCACCGTCCAGGCCGACTCCATCCTCAGCGACTTCCCCGACCACAAATCCGGCCAAATCGCCTTCGGCTTCACCATCATCACCGGCGGCGCAAACTTCAACCCCGACTGGAACGGCGAAGACGGCCTCGGCAACCCCTGGATCGACCGCCGCTTCACCCAGGCCCTCCATGTCGCCGTCGACCGCTACCTCATGATCGACGCTGTCTACCTCAGCTCCGGCAAACCCAGCGGCATGGGCGAAACGCCCTGGTACAACGCTTTCTGGGCCATCCCCGAAGACGAACTCCTCCAAACCCCCGGCTTCCGACCCGACCGCGACGCCGACATCGCCGAAGCCCGCGCCCTCCTCGAAGCCTCCGGCTACGACAAAACCCGCCCACTCACCCTCATCGCCCCCGACATCTGGGAAGGCACCTACCCCGGCATCCTCGAAACCGAAGTCGGCATGTACCGCGAAGCCCTCGACCTCGAAGTCAACTTCGATGTCCAGCCCTACACCGTCATCCTCCAGCGCTGGATCGAGGGCACCTACCCCGGCCAGGGCCCCCAGTGGACCAACCCACCCTCCGACCTCGACCCCACCACCTCCTACAACAACAACTACGTCCCCGGCGGCAGCACCAACAACCTCTACTACGACTTCCAGCCCATGACCGACCTCGCCCAAACGATGCAGACCACGCTCGACATCGAGCAGCGCCAGGCCATGGCCCACGAAGCGCAGCGCATCCTCCTCGGCACCCACCCCGACTACGGCCTCGAAGGCATCGCCAACAGCCCCGCCGTCATGAACGGCATCTCCCCAGCCATCTGGTGGCCCTTCGTCGAGCGCCCCGACGACACCCTCCAGTTCGCCCACGCCTCCCACCGCTACGACGACGCCTGGATCGACACCACCCACCCCGACTACCCCGCCTAAAAATTCTCCTCCATCGCCGGGCGCGCCCCTCCTCTTCTCCCCCCATCGCGGGGCGGGTCCTTCCCTTCTCCCCCCATCTTGGGGAGCTTCCTTTCCCTCTCCCCCCATCCTGGGGGGAGACACAGAGGGGGGCTGCCCCTCCCAAACCGCCCCCCTACGCAGGGGGGCTGCCGCGCAGATCGAAATCGCCCCCCTACGCAGGGGGGCTGCCGCGCAGCGGCTGGGGGGTCGGCCGCCCCCACCGCACGCGGCCGCCCCCACCGCACGTCCAATCAACCACCCATCCACACCCCCACTGTCACCCACTTGACACAGTCAGCTACACTCTCCCCAACCTTGAGCGTGCGACATCAGGAGGAGCACACCATGACCACCACCGCCAACGAGCACAACTACTGGCAGCGCATCCGCCGCTCCCGCATGAACAGGCGCGCCCTCCTCCGAGCCTCCGGACGCGCCGGCGTCGGCGCGGCCGGCCTCGCCCTCGTCGGCTGCGGCGACGATGACGACGACCAGCAGACCGTCGCCCAAACCCCGGCCCAGCAACAGCAGCAGGACCAGCCCGCCCAACAGCAGGCCATGCAGCAGCAACAGCAGGACATGGCCGATCAGCAGGCGCAGCAGGCCGATCAGCAGGAAGCGCCGGCCGACGAGCGGCAACAGCAGCAGCAACAGGTCGCCGCCGCCCAGCCCGGCCCCGGCGACCCCATCTACGGCGGCGTCATGCGCCGCGCCAGCACCATCGAAACCCACGACTACTGGGACCCCCACCGCGGCGTCTTCGGACCCACCCAGTTCATGCACTCCATGCTCTACAACAACCTCATCCGCTGGAAGAACAAGGAAAAGGCCGAGATGGAGGCCGACATCGCCTCCCTCCCCGAAAACCCCGACGCCACCACCTACATCTTCCAGATCAACCCCGCCGCCCGCTGGCACGACGAGTACCCCACCGAGGGCGGGCGCAACATCACCGCCCAGGACATCGTCTTCAACGTCGACCGCCTCACCAGCGGCACCGACGCCTCCGGCGCCGAAGACGGCACCTTCCTCGGCCTGACCAACTGGCGCAAAATCCAGGACCGCGAGGCCATCGACGACCTCACTCTCCGCACCACCAGCGACGGCATCGACTCCACCTACCTTTCGGCGACCTTCCTGCGCCCCTTCGGCTGGATGGCCGCGCCCGAAGGCATCCAGGAGTGGGGCCTCGACAGCGACGTCTGGAAAGACGAAGCGACCACCCTGCGCGTCGCCGGCTCCGGGCCCTTCACCGCCGAGCGCTACGAACCCACCGAGGTGTTCGTCGCCCAGCGCAACCCCATCTATTGGAAGAACGACCGCTGGGGACGCCAGCTGCCCTACGTCGACTCCATGGAGTACTACAACCTCTTTGAGCCCACCGCGGTCGAAACCGCGGTCCGCAACAAAGAGCTCGACGGCGCCTGGATGGAGATCAACCTCGTCGAGCAGATCATCTCCGACTTCCCCCAGATGCAGCGCCACACCGTCGGCGGCGGCTTCACCATCATGATCCGCGGCAACTTCAACCCCGAGTGGCCTGGCGAAGACGGACTCGGCAACCCCTGGATCGACCGACGCCTCTGGGCCGCCTTCCACATCGCCACCGACCGCTACGCCATGATCGACACCGTCTACCTCGGCTCCGCCAAGCCCTCCGTGCTCGAGGAAATCCCCTGGTTCAGCACCGCCTACTCCCCCAGCCAAGAGGCGATGACGGAAATCCCCGGCTTCCGGCCCGACCGCGACGCCGAGCTGCAACTCGTCAACGAGCTGGTCGACGCCAGCGGCTTCCGCGACACCGGACGCACGATCGGCCTCTTCGCGCCCGACGTCTGGGAACAGCGCTACGCCGGCATCGTCGAGACCAGCAAGAACATGTACGAGTCGGCGATGGGCATCAGCTTCGACATCGGCGTCGACCCCTACACCGTCCTCCTCCAGCGCCTCGTCGAGGGCACCTTCCAGGGCCAAATCCCCTGCTGGACAAACCCGCCCTCCGACCTCGACCCCACCAGCTACTGGCTCAACGGGCGCATCCCCGGCGCCTCCGCCAACTTCTACAGCTACGAAAACCCCCGCGTCACCGAAATCGCCGAGGAGATGAAAATCACCCTCGACATCGAGACCAAGAAGGTGCTCGGCGCCGAAATGGTCCAACTCCAACTCGGCACCCACCCCGACTACGGCTGGGAATCCATCTCCCCCGGCCTCGGCGTCATGAACCCCGTCTCCAACGAAGCCGCTTGGCCCTGGTACCACGTCATCGACGACGGCTACCAGTTCGCCCACCAGGGCCACAAAATCGTCGAAGAAGCCTGGATCGACTGGCAGCACGAGGACTACCCCGCCTAAACCCACACCCCAACCACCCCGTCCAACTCACCGGTAAGCGCGCGCCAGATGCAGAAGTACCTGATCCGTCGCATCATCCTCGTCATCCCGACGCTCTGGCTGGTGCTCTCGATCCTCTTCCTCGCACTGCGCGCGCTGCCCGGTGACTTCGTCACCCGCAAACTCGCCAACCTCGAAAACCAGGGCGCAGAGTCGCGCCCCGAGGAAATCGTCGGCCAACTCGAAGCCGAAGACACCACCCACCGCGTCATCTCCGGCGACACCCTCGACAGCATCGCCCTCGCCAACGACATCAGCGTCGACCAACTCCTCAGCGTCAACCCCGACCTCAGCACCGACTCCGTCCGCCCTGGCTCTCGCATCATCGTCGTCCCCGGACAACTCCTCAGCCGGGTCGTCATCACCCAGCGCATCGCCTTACCCGAGGACGTCGATGACGGCGTCGCCCTCCTCCTGGAGCGCAACCCCCAACTCGACTTCCCCACCCACAACGACCAACCCTACGTACCCACCGGCGAAACCCTCACCCTCTTCGAGAACATCAGCGTCGCCGAGCTCGCCCGCGTCCGCCGCATCGAAGCCCGGGACATCCTCAACGCCAACCCCACCGGCTCCCCGGCCAACCCCGATGGCTCCCTCTCCGCCGAAACACTCCTCTTCCCCGGCGACGCCATCACCATGCCCACCACCAAAATCACCGAGGCCAACATCCGCAACCGCCTCGGCATCGACAAACCCCTCGGCGTCCAGTACTACGAATTCCTCTGGGAAACCGTCCGCCTCAAATTCCGACCCTCCTTCCAGACCAACGAGCCCTCGCTCGACATCTTCCTCCGCGCCCTCCCGCGCTCCCTCCACCTCATGATCTACTCCCTCCTCGTCGGGCTGATCATCGCCTTCCCCGTCGGCATCCTCTCCGCCATGCGCCAGGACAAATTCATCGACTACGTCCTCCGCGGCTTCGCCATCCTCGCCCTCGCCGCGCCCTCCTTCTGGGTCGCCACCATGCTCATCTTCGTCGTCACCCCCGGCGGCATCGCCGAAGGAGGTATCTGGTCCATCCCCCTCACCAGCGAGGACGCCCGCAGCATCTTCAGCTCCGTCTCCGGCTTCTTCGCCCTCTACACCATCCCCGCCGTCGCCGGCGGCATCGCCTCAGGCGCCGGACTCATGCGCATCACCAGATCCGAACTGCTCGAAGTCCTCAGGCAGGACTACGTCCGCACCGCCTGGTCCAAAGGCCTCCGCGAGCGCACCGTCATCCGTCGCCACGCACTCCGCAACGCCATGGTCAACGTCCTCAGCGTCCTCGGACTCGCCATCGCCGCGCTCGTCGGCGGCAACATCGTCCTCGAACTCCTCTTCAACATTCCCGGCATCGGGCTGCTCCTCATCCAGCGCATCAACCAGGCCGACATCCCCGTCGTCCAGACCATGGTCTTCTTCTTCGCACTCTTCATCATCATCGTCAACATCGTGATCGATCTCACCTACGCCCTGATCGACCCACGCATCCGCTACAACTAGGCGCCCCACCATGAGCGACCGCGCACCCACACCCGCCAACGAAGGCCTCGAAGAATTCGCCGCCGCCCAGGGCCTCCGCGTCGAAGAACGCAGCTTCGGACGCCTCCTCCTCAAAGCCCTCGGCTCCTTCTTCCGCAACAAACCCCTCGGCGCTGCCGGCCTCGTCCTCGTCATCGTTTGGTCCGTCATCGCCGTCGGCACCGTCGGCGACGGCGGCGGCTGGCTCGGCATCGGACGCTACGACTCCCAGGCTGTCTTCAAAATCGCCAACGCCAACTTCGCCGACGACAAAGTCGCCAACGCACTCCACGGCAAACCCGCCGACATCTCCCAGGCCGAACTCACCGCCCTCCTCAGCGACCCCAACATCTACGGCGACCTCGCCATCCAAAGCGAAGTCGTCGACGACATGATCGAATACGTCCAGGGCCTCATCGACGACGGCATCCTCGTCTCGCACCTCGCCGAACTCGATCCCCCCCAAATCACCATCGACGAAGGCGTCATCAGCGACTTCGACGACCTCCTCGCCACCGGCACCAACACCCCCCTCACCACCGCCTCCCTCGAAGGCCCCTCCGGCCGTCACTGGTTCGGCACCGACCGCGCCGGACACGACCTCTTCTCCCGCGTCACCGAGGGCGCCCGCCTCTCCCTCTACATCGGCTTCTTCGCCACCCTCATCGGCGTCGCCGCCGGCACCGTCATCGGACTCATCAGCGGCGGCGTCGGCGGCAACGTCGACCTCGGCATCAACCGCGTCATGGACGCCATCCAATCCTTCCCCCCCATCGTCTTCCTCCTCCTCCTCCGCTCCGTCACCGAACCCTCCGCCCTCTGGGTCACCCTCGCCCTCTCCGTCCTCGCCATCGCCCCCGTCCAACGCATCGTCCGCGGCGCCGTGATCTCCCTCCGCGAAGCCCCCTTCGTCGAAGCCGCACGCTCCATCGGCGCTTCCAACGCCCGCGTCATGAGCGTCCATATCCTCCCCAACATCATCGCCCCCCTCATCGTCATCTTCTCCATCACCATCGGCGCATTCATCCTCGCCGAAGCCACCCTCTCCTTCCTCGGCCTCGGCACCCTCGACGTCTCCTGGGGCAAAATGATCTCCGACGGACGACAATTCATCGTCCAGTCCCCCTGGACATCCCTCTTCGCCGGCCTTGCCCTCACCTCCCTCGTCTTCGGCTTCAACGTCCTCGGCGACGCCCTGCGCGACGTCTTCGACCCCCGCCTGCGCGGCTCCCGCTAGACCGCATCCCGTCTTGAGGTAAACGTGCCCCCCCCCCCCCCCGCAAGATGCGACGCCTCATCGCCCGTCGCTTTCTGATCGCCCTCCTCTCCCTCTGGGTCGCGCTCTCGATCGTCTTCCTCACCATTGATGTTGGTGCCGGCGACTTCGTATCCGCCAAGCTCACCAACCTCGAAAACCAGGGCGCGCAAATCCAGCCGATCGAGCTGCTCGGCTCGGTCGTCGCAACCGAAACCACCGTCGTCGCGCCTCCCGGCAAGACGCTCCGCAGCATCGCTGACGAACAGGACATCCCGCTCGACGAGCTGCTTGAGTACAACCCTGACCGCTCCGCCGACGAACCTCTCCCCTTCGGCGGCCGTGTCGTCACCCTGCAAGGCCAACGGCTGAGCGATATCGCCGTCGAGCACCGCGTCGCCCTGCCCGAAGAAGCCGCGCAAGGCGCAGACACCTTGCGCGGCCTCAACCCCGATCTCGAGCTGCGCCAGATAGACGGCGAACCCTGGGTCCCCGCCGGAACCACCGTCAAACTCCGCGACCATGTCAGCGTCGCCGAACTCGTCCGCGTCTACCGCATCACCGCTGACGACATCCTCGAAGCCAACCCCGACGGCAATCTCTCCGCCGAAACTCTGCTCTACCCCGGCGACTGGATCGCCATCCCGTTCAGCAAAGTGACATCCGCCGCCATCCGCCACCGGCTCGGCCTCGACCGCTCACTCGGCGCGCAATACGGCTCCTTCCTTTGGGATGCCGTCCGCTTCAAATTCGGCGCGAGCTTCCAAACCCAGCAGAGCGCCCTCTCCCACGTTGCTGAGGCACTCCCCCGCACCGTCCAACTCAACCTCTACGCGCTCCTGATCGCCCTGATCGTCGGCGTGCCGCTCGGCCTGGCCGCCGCCCGCTGGCGCGCAACCCGCGCCGTCTCCGCGCTGCGCGGCTTCGGAGCGCTCGCCCTCGCCGTCCCCTCTTTCTGGCTGCTCTACTTCTTAGTCGGCATCGTTGTCGCCGAAGGCTTCTTCTTCGAAAACGGCCTCTGGTCGATCCCGTTCACCGAAGAAGCCGCGCGCGACATCACCAACTCCCCGTCCGGCTTCTTCGCCCTCTACAGCCTGCCCGCCATCGCTGCCGCGCTGCCCCTCACCGCCGCCGTGGCCGCCGCCATCGCCCCCGCCGACGGCGCGCAGGCCCGCAACCCGCGCAGCCCACGCAACGTTGCCCGCCGCCTGCTCGGATCGCTGCGCTTCCAGCTGCCGCTGCTGATCGGCTTCCACTTCATACTCGAGCTGATCTTGGGCATCCCCGGCTTGGGGCTGGCCCTGTTTCAGACGATCAACCAGGCCGACGCCCCGGTCGTCAGCGCCATCGTCTGCGTGACCGCCCTTTTCCTCGTCTTCTCTTACTTCGCGATCGACATCGCCCGCGACCGTCTGACCCCGCCGCAGACGGAGGCGCAGCCGTGAACCGCGCCCGGGCCATCGCTCAAACCAATGCCTGGCGCATCGTCCGCGCCCAGCCGCTCGCCGCGTTCGGACTGCTCATCCTGCTGCTCTGGAGCATCGCCGCAATCGGCGCAATCGGCGGCGGCGCGGGTTGGATGCGCATCGCCCGCTACGACCCGGGCGACACCTTCAGGATCGCCAACACCGACTTCGCCGAGTCGCAGGCCGCCAACGCGCTCGACGGCCAACCGTCCGATCTCTCTGCCGACCAACTCAGCGAACTGCTCGCGCAGCCCGATGTCTACGGCGAGTTCGCAGCGAGCATGGGTGTTACGGACGACATGATTGGTTACATCGAGGATCTGATTGCAGACGACGCGCTGATCGAGCGGCTCACCGCCGGACGCGATCCGCTGTTACTGATCGAGGACGGGCAATTCGCGCTGGCGCCGCAACCGATCACGGCGATCACTCCGCAGCCGACGACCACGGCGAGCTTTCAGGAGCCCTCCTGGCGGCACTGGTTCGGTACCGACCGCGCCGGCAACGACACTTACGCCCTGCTGATCAACGCCGCCTGGTCGCCGCTGATGATCAGCTTCCTCGCCGCGCTCTTCGGCGTCGCCGCCGGCGCAATCCTCGGCGCAGTCCAACGGCTCGACGGCGGCCGCTGGAGCGAGTGGCTCGACGCTCTCGGCGTCGGCCTCTACGCCCTGCCGCCGCTGCTGCTCGTCCTCCTGCTCGCCTGGACGGGCGACCTCTCAACCGTCGCCTGGTCCGCCGCGCTCGGCGCGTTCGCCTTGCTCCCCGCCGCCCGCCGCGTACGTGAGGCCGAGTCGCTGCGCGCCGCCGCCCCGCCGCTGCTCGGACTGTTCGGCATGCTGATGGCCGTATTCGCGCTCACCGATACCGCGCTGCATTTCACCGGCCTGGGCATCGTCGAGGGTACCTGGGGCTACATGATCGCCAACGGCCGGCAATACATCGTGGAGGCGCCCTGGCTGAGCCTCTTCCCCGGTCTCGCGCTCACCTCAGTGGCGTTCGCCGCCCATACACTCGGACGCGGCCTGCAACGCCTGACGGCTGGTGCGAGACATGACCCAACCTGACCTCGACGCGCCCGAACTGCCCGGCGGCATCCGCCGCTTCACCATGCCCATGCCCCCGCCGCTCGCTCGCGATTGAGTCCCCCAAAACCCTCGCGCGCTCCGCTAGCCTCTGCGAACTTGAGGGGAGCGCAGACCATGGCCAACCACGAAGGCAAAGCAGCACTGATCACCGGCGCCGGATCCGGCATCGGACGCGGCACCGCCGTCCGCCTCGCGCGCGACGGCGCAGACATCTGCATCGCCGACATCGACCTCGAAGGCGCGGAAGAAACCGCCTCGATGGTCCGCGAATTCGGCCGCGAAGCGCACACCGTCCGCTGCAACGTCGCCTCCATCGACCAGGTCCAAAACGCCGCCGACCAATGCGTCGAAACGCTCGGACGCCTCGACATCGCCGTCGCCAACGCCGGCATCGGACGCGGCGGCTCCGTGCTCGAAATGTCGCTCAAAGACTGGCAGGACCAGGTCGACATCAACTTCACCGGCGTCTTCCTCACCGTCCAGGCCGCCGCCCAGCGGATGGTCGCGCAGGGCGACGGCGGCCGCATCGTCTGCCTCTCTTCCCTCGCCGCGCTCACCACCGGCGAAGCCTTTTGGAGCTACTCAGCCACCAAAGCCGGCGTGAAGATGCTCGTCCGCGGCTGGGCCCAGGACCTCGGACGCCACGGCATCAACGTCAACGCCATCGGCCCCGGCGTGATCGACACCCCGCTCGCACACGCCCTCGCCGGCGACGAGGGCGGCCCCATCCGCACTGCCCTTGAGCTGAACACCCCCGTCGGACGCGCCGGGCGGCCCTCCGACATCGCCGGTCTGATCTCCTTCCTCGCCGGCCCCGACGCCGACTTCATCACCGGCTCCTACATCGTGATCGACGGCGGCATCCGCGACGCCCGCGGCGCCGTCGTCCAGGACGAATCCGACCCCATCAACGCCGAGCGTATGCGCCACATGCAATCCTCCCAAGAGCGCACCGCACGCCTCCAACCACTGATCGACCAGCGCTGAGGAAACCCCGATGGCCGACCTCCCCGCAACCGCCCGCGCCATGGTCCAAACCGGCGTCCGCCAACTCGAGCTCCAGTCCTTCCCCATTCCCGAAATCGGCGAAAACGACGGCATCCTCCGCCTCGAAGCCTGCGGCATCTGCGGCTCCGACTACGAACAATTCAACGGCGAATTCGCCTCCCGCTACCCCGTCATCCCCGGCCACGAACCCGTCGGCCGCATCGCCGCCCTCGGCGACCGCGCCCGCGAGCGCTGGGGCGTCGAAGAAGGCGACCTCGTCGTCGTCGAACCCGCCGTTCGCTGCGGCGTCTGCCACGGCTGCCGCGCCGGCGAGCGCTGCTTCGACCGCGCCGCCGGCTACGGCTACACCCTCACCGACCGCGCACCCGCGCTCTGGGGCGGCTACGCCGAATACATGTATCTCGCCCCTACCGTCACGATGCACAAAATGCCCAACGACATGCCGCCCCGCCTCGCCGCTCTCTACAACCCGCTCGGCGCCGGCTTCGACTGGGCCGTGACCACCCCCCAACTCCAGGTCGGCCAGAGCATCGCCATCCTCGGCCCCGGTCAGCGCGGACTCTGCTCCGTCGTCGCCGCCCGCGCCGCCGGCGCAGGACAAATCATCGTCACCGGCCTCGCCCGCGACGAGCACAAACTCGCCCTCGCCCGCGAATTCGGCGCGGACCTCACCATCGACGTCGACGCCCAACCCACCGTCGAGCGCGTCCTCGAAGCCACCGACGGCCGCGGCGTCGATGTCGTGCTCGATGTCACCGCCTACGCCACCCAGCCCGTCGCCGACGCTTTCAAAATGGTCAAACGCGGCGGCACAGTCGTGCTCGCCGGCCTCAAAGGCTCTCACCGCCTGCCCGACTTCAACCCCGACGACATCATCCTCCGCCAGGTCACCGTCAAAGGCGTCCTCGGCGTCGACTACCACTCCTTCCGCCGCGCCATCGACGTCATCAACAGCGGCACAATCCCTCTCGAGCAAATGCACACCCACGCCTTCCCCCTCGACCAGGCCGAACAAGCCATCGCCACCCTCGCCGGCGAAACCGCCGCCCCCGCCGTCAACGTCACCATCGAACCCTGGCTGACTGGCTGAATAGCTGACCCCCGCCCCATACCGCCACACCCACGCTCACCCTTCCCGTCATACCCGCGCTTGCCGCGGAGCCTGCCCCCGGCCAGAACGGGGGTATCTCGCCGCAACCGGCACAGCCGCCCCATACACGGCAACAACCCCCGCCCCATCGGTAAACTCACCCCAACACCAACACCCCGCGCAGCAAGGGAGGCCGACAATGGACTGGCGCGACACCCAAGAACAGCAGAACTTCCGCGCCGAGGTGCGCGCCCTCATCGCCCAACGCCTCCCCAGCCGCTACGCCGACATGGCCGCCCGCGGCGCAATGCCCGAGCGCGCCTGGGAAAACGACCGCAAATCCGACAACCCCGACGCCCAAACCGCCGCCCGCGACTGGCACGCCGCTCTCGCCGAGCGCCGCTGGGTCGCACCCCACTGGCCCGCCGAATACGGCGGCGGCGGACTCGGCCCCATGGAGCAGTTCATCCTCAACCACGAACTCGCCGAATCCGGCGCGCCCGGCGTCGGCGGCTCTGGCGTCCAGATGCTCGGCCCCACCCTGATCATGCACGGCTCCGACGAGCAGAAAGCCCAATACCTGCCGCCCATCCTCAACGCCCAGGTCACCTGGGCCCAGGGCTACTCCGAACCCGGCTCCGGCTCCGACCTCGCCTCGCTCACCACCCGCGCCGTCCGCGACGGCGACGAATTCATCCTCAACGGACAGAAAATCTGGACCTCCGCCGCCCACACCGCCGACGCCATGTTCGCCCTCGTCCGCACCGACCCCGACGCCCCCAAACACCGCGGCATCTCCTTCGTCATGATCGACGACATCCACACCCCCGGCATCACCGTCCGACCACTCATCAACGTCAACGGCGACCACTACTTCAACGAAGTCTTCTTCGAAGACGTCCGCATCCCCGCCCGCAACCTCGTCGGCGAACTCAACCGCGGCTGGTACGTCGGCATGACCCTGCTCGATTTCGAGCGCTCCAACATCGCCGGCGCAGTCGCCGCCCGCCGCCAACTCCGCCAACTCATCGACCACATCCGCGAAAACGCCCAGGGCGCCGCCCAGCGCGTCCGCGGCCCCCTCCGCAACGAAATCGCCGAGCGCTGGATCGAAACCGAAACCCTCTTCCAGTTCTCCTTCCGCATCATCTCCATGCAGACCGCCGGCCTCGTCCCCAACTACGAAGCCTCCACCGCCAAACTCTTCGCCAGCGAACTCAACCAGCGCCTCGCCCTCACCGCCACCCGCGTCTTCGGCCTCCACGCCAACCACTGGGCTCCAACCGCCCGCCTCGGCCCGCCCGCCTCCACCTTCACCCGCAACTACATCGCCATGGTCCCCGCCACCATCCGCGGCGGCACCAGCGAAGTCCAGCGCAACGTCATCGCCACCCGCGGCCTCGGCCTCCCGCGAGGCTGATCATGAGCGAACGAGAACCCAATCTGCCGCCGGCTCCCCCGGCGCAAGGCGACCAGGAGTTGCGCGACCGCGTCATCGCCGAGGCGATCGACCGCTGGATACGCGACCTGACAGATCTGGGTGAGCGCAACAGTCTCATCTATCGCCCGCAGAGCCGCGATGCCGTTCTCAACCTCACCCCATCCGCCGGTGCGGACGCCGACGCCGTCCAGCGAATCCTCAGCGGACAGCGCGTTGCGCTCTCCGAGTGCTTCCAGGCCGAACGACTGGCTGACACGGCACGGCGCGGTCGCACAATCGCGCGCCGCGCCGGCTGGCAAGCGGAAGAGACAGGCCTCCAGACGCTCTATCTCGGTCTGGGCGTCGTTTCGTGGAATGTCGAAGACGGCCCGCGCCCCGCCGCGCCGCTTCTACTCGCCGCCGCAGAGCTCACGCCGCGCGGACGCCTCAGCGAGGACTTCCGCATCGAGATCGTCGGCGGTTGGCAGTCCAATCTCGTCCTCATCCAGCTTCTCAAGAACGGCTTCGGCGCTGATCTCTCCGAGCACGAATTCGAAGACATCCTGAAGGAGTTCGAGTCGCCCGCGCAGATCGATGATTTGTTTCAGGCCATCGCTGCTGTTCTGGATCGCGCATGCGTCTCCATCCCTGGGTTTCGCATTGAAAAGACGGCGCTGCTGAGTAACTTTTCGTACGCGAAGCTCCCGATGGTCCGCGATCTCGAGGAGTCCGCTGACTCTATCCCCAAGCATCCGCTCGTTTCGGCGCTTGCCGGGGTCCCCGGCGCCCGGGAGCGGCTGCGCGACAGCGTCTTACCGGATGGCCGCGCTGATTTCGCCGCCGAGCTCCCGCCGCAAGATGAGTTCCTCGTCCTCGATGCGGATGCTTCCCAGTCCGCAGCGATCAACGCCGCGCTCGCCGGACGCAACCTCGTCATCATCGGGCCGCCGGGCACCGGCAAGTCGCAGACTATCGCCAACCTGATCGCCGCGCTTGTCGCGAATGAAAAGTCCATCCTGTTCGTCGCCGAGAAGCGTGCCGCCATCGAAACCGTGGCGGCGCGCCTCAAAAGCGTCGGCTTGGGTGATTTGCTCCTCGACGTCCACGGCGGCGTCCGCGACCATCGCCGTACGCTTGAGCAAATCGCGCAGGCGCTCGAAACGGCGCGCAGCGGAACCGTCGCTAATGATCCGTCGGACATTGGCCGCAGATTAATCCACAGCCGTGAGCGGCTCGCCGCCGCTGTGGAGGTGCTGCACCGGCCCGTAGAGCCGTGGGGTCTCTCGGCGTACGACGCCCAGGGTGAGTTGCTGGCGGTGGACGATCGTGATCGCCTGGACCGGCGTCTTCGTACAGAGTCGCTGAAACGCCTGGTCGGCGAAACGCTCGAATCCGTTCGGATAGACCTGCGCGACTACGTCAATCTCCATCGACGTTTTGTCGATCCGCAGAGTCCATGGTACGGCGCTTTTCGACGCGGGACGCTCGGGGCCGCTGCGCAAATCGCGCAGGCCGTCGAAGAGATAGGCCAACTCACCACCGTTACCCTGCCTCGCCTCCGGCGAGAGCTTGTCTCCCTGTCTGCAAAACTTGGCCTCGACCCGCCCGCGCGACTTGATGAAGTCGCCGGCTTAATCGATCGTGCCCGCCGGATCGTCGATGCCTCTCGCACACTCAACGACGCCGCATCGCACTGGCGCAGCCAGTTTCAGACGGAAGCGGACCTCGCCGAATTACGCGATGCACTCCAGCCGGTTCGCGGCGGCCCGGTCGCCAGGTTCGCCGCCACTCTGTTGAGCAGTCGTTACCGACAAGCGCGTGCGGCGGTTCGCGCAGCGCTGGTGCGGCAGGCCGATGACGACCGCGAAACGCTTCGTCTCCTCGATTGGCTGATCGACGCTCGATTCGCGTTCAACGACGCGGCGACGCCGAACCTGGCTCCGGAGTACGTTAATCCGCACAGGCTCGCCGAGATCGACCCCGAACCTGCCGCCCATGCGCTTCAGGCGGTTGAGCACTCTCTCAGCATCGTCGCCGATGTGATCATGACCGGAGAATCCATGGCGGGCGACTGGGACCAGATCGAATCGATGCTCCGCGCCCTTGACGCCAATCGCGACAGCATGCGCAATTTCATTCGTCTGTCCGAGCTTGGTGACCGACTTGCCGAAACCGGTCTCGGTGCGTTCACCGACGTCGATGCCGATGTCGAACGCGATCCCGATTGGGACGGCGATGCGGCGGTTCGAGCTTTCGAGTACGCCAGGCTGCAAGGTATTCAGCAGTATCTGCTGGATCAATCCCCCGAGATCGCCGCCTTCGACGCAGCCAGTCACAACACCGCGCTGCGCGAGTTCAACGATGCGGACCGCGCACACGTCAGGACCAACCGGAATCGCGTCCTGCGACAGTGGGCGGAGAGAGTGATCGACGCGCGCGAACGTTTCCGGGCTGAAGAAGCTGAGCTGCTCTTCGAATCGAAGCGGAAACGTCGTCACATCCCGCTGCGGCAACTTTTCCACCGGCTTCCCAACATACTGACTCGGCTGAAGCCTTATTGGGCGATGTCGCCGCTCGTCGTCTCCCAGCTGCTGCCCAACGACGGACCGCTATTCGATGTCGTCATTTTCGACGAGGCCTCGCAGGTGCGTCCGGCCGACGCCATTCCCGCACTGCTGCGCGGCCGACAGGCCGTGATCGCAGGCGATCCCAAGCAGCTGCCGCCGAACACCTTCTTCCTGTTCACCGCGTCCGATTCGGAAGACGAAAACGACGCTGCGGCGAGCGGACCGCCCACGGTCGATCTCGAGTCCATCCTCGATGCGGTCGCGACGCTGCTGCCCGCTCCGTACGGCAGCCGGATGCTCAGCTGGCACTACCGCTCCCGCGACGAGCGGCTGATCGCGTTCTCCAATCACTACGTCTACGGTCGGCAGCTGACGACGTTCCCCGGCGCGCTGCGCGGCGACTGCATTACGCACGTCGAGATTCCCCGGTCGCCCGATTCCGTGTACCGCAACGCTTCGAACGTGGCTGAGGTTCGCAAAGTCGTCCAGCTCATTCTCGATCACGCCGAGCAACGGCCGCAGGAGTCGCTCGGCGTCATCGCGCTCGGTCTCCCCCACGCGAGTCAGATTGAAGAGATGCTGCGTCGTGCTCGACGCACTCGGCGGGACCTTGACGAATTCTTCAGCGAGGGAGGACGCGAACCGTTTTTCGTCAAGAACCTGGAGCGTGTTCAGGGCGACGAGCGGGACGCGATCATCTTCACGGTCGGCTACGGGCGCGAGCCTGATGGGCGGGTTCCCAATCGTTTCGGGCCGGTTGCCGGAGCCGGCGGCTACCGACGTCTGAATGTCGCCATTACGCGGGCGAAGCGCCGCATGACGGTAGTGTCGGCGTTCAGCGCCGACGATATCGATCCCGATCGCTTTCACAGCGAAGGCGTGCGCATGCTCGGAGAGTACATCGCCTACGCGGCCAGCGGAGGTCGGAACCTGAGTTTCGTCGACGCGGATACACAGCTGCTCAATCCGTTCGAAGCCGATGTAGAGCGCCGACTCGCCGCGGCCGGCATTCCGCTCAAGGCGCAATACGGCGCATCGGGCTATCGAATCGACTTTGCGGCGTTCCACCCGCAGCGCTCGAATCAGCCTGTCCTCGCCATTGAGGCCGACGGCGCTACCTACCATTCCGGTAAGAGCACTCGAGATCGCGATCGCCTCCGCCAGGATCACCTTGTGCGACTCGGCTGGCGCTTCCACCGCATCTGGTCCACCGAGTGGTTCCGCAACCCCGAGCGGGAAGTTGAGCGATGCGTGGCAGCCTGGCGCGACGCCGTCGAGTCCTTGGAGAGCGGTGCAGAGCGCACATCGACCGAGCGCGCCGCCGAGCCGCTTGTCGCCGCTGCGCGACAGACACCGCAACGCAGTCTCAGACCCAACATCGGTCCACCGCGTGCGACCATCGCCGATTACAGCGAAGCCGAACTCGCGGACCTAGTCCGCTGGATTCGGTCCGACGAAAAGCTCCGCACGATGCAGGAACTGATTCAGGACACCATCAAGGAGTTGGGTTACCGTAAACGCAGCGGCGGAATCGAGGCCGCCGTCCGACGCGCGATCGCTGTCGCGAATCGGGCAGGAGCCGACCATGACGGCCAGTAACCGAACTGACGCACTCCCCGGCCTCCCGCGAGGCTGACGCCATGGCCCGCCGAACGCCCGCCAACGACCCCGACGCCGTCAGCCGCGCCCTGCGCAGCTGGACCAACCAGCTGATCGACACCGGCGGACGCAACCGCCTGCTCTACTTCAAACACCTCAAGCGCGGCACTCTTGACCTCGGCCCCGACTCCGGCGCGGACCCCGCCGTCGCCGCTGCCCTCCGGCGCGGACGCAGCATCAAACTCTCCGACTGCTTCCCCGACGACAACGGCGCCGACGCCTCCCAGCGCGCCCGCTGGATCCTCCGCAAAGCCCGCGAGCACGAAGAAGAACAGGGCATCCGCACCCTCTACCTCGGCTGGCGCTTTGCGACCTGGCAGCAGTCCGGCCCCGGCCCCGCTACCCCCAACGCCCCGCTCCTGCTCGCCGCCGCCGAACTCACACCCCAGGGCCGCATGGGCGACGACTTCACCCTCGGCATCGCCGACGACTGGGAAGTCAACCCCAGTATGGCCCAGCTGCTCAAGCGCGAATTCGGCGCGGAACTCAACGAAGCCGCCCTCGAAGACCTGCTCCAGGCCGCCCCGCTCGACGACGCGGCCATCCTCAATCTGCTCCGCCGCGCCTACGACGGCATCCCCGGCTTCGACATCCACGACGGCCTCGTTCTCGGCACCTTCTCCTACGCCAAGCTCCCCATGGTCCGCGACCTCGAAGCCGCCGAAGATGCCGTTGCCCAACACCGGCTCGTCGCCGCCATCGCCGGCGATCCTCAGGCCCAGGAGCAGCTGCGCGACACCCAGCGCAACGGCGCGCACGGCCAATCCGTCCTCGGCGGCGACGACCTCCCCCCGCGCGACGAGTTCCTCGTGCTCGACGCCGACGGCACCCAGAGTGAAGTGATCAACGCCGCCGTCGCCGGCGCAAACCTCGTCGTCGTCGGACCGCCCGGCACCGGCAAAAGCCAGACCATCGCCAACCTGCTCGCCACCCTCACCGCCCGCGGGCGCTCAACCCTCTTCGTCGCCGAAAAGCGCGCCGCCATCGACGCCGTCGTCAAACGCCTCAACAGCGTCGGCCTCGGCGACCTCGTGCTCGACCTCCACGAAGGCATGCGCAGCCGCCGCCAAACCGCCGAGCAACTCGCCGCCGCCCTCCAGGCCGCCCACACCGCCCACGCTCCCAACGTCGAAACCCTCCAACGCACCCTCACCCGCCGCCGCGACACCCTCAACGAAGCCCAACACGCGCTCCACCAGCCGCGCCAACCCTGGGGTGTCTCCGTCTACGAACTGCAATCCCGCATCCTCGCCATGGACGACTCGCGAGACGGCAGGCTGCGCCTGCGCGGCCGCGCCCTTGAGGCGCTGGTCGGCGAAACGCTCGATCAGGCCACCGACGAACTGCGCGAATACATCAACCTCGGCGGCCCCGCCCTTGACGCCGCCGAAGACGCCCCGTGGAGCGCCGCCCACCGCGCATCCAGCATCGCGTCGCGCGAGCGCGCCGACGAAACCGCCCGCTTGCTCGACGACCTGAGCGATTCGCTCCTGCCCGATCTGGAACGCCGACTTGCCGCCTTCGCCAAAGCGCTGAACATCGAGCAGCCCTCCACGCTCACCGAAACTCGCGCGCTGCTCGACGCATTCCAGGCGCTCCAACCCTTCGCTGGCCAACTCAACGAGTCGGTCTTCGAGACCGCCGATCTGGACCAACTCATCGTCGCGCTCGAACCCGGCGAGCGCGGGCCGCTCGGACGACTCACAGCGCACCTCGCCAACGCCGCCTACCGCGCCGCCAAACAACGCGCCGCCCAACTGACCACCACCGCATCCACCCCCGCCGACGTGCGCCGGCGATTGCTCGATTTCTCGCGTGCGAGCGACGCCTGGCGCGACATAGTTGGTTCCGATGCGAACGCCTCGGTCTGGGAGATCAGCGCCGACGACTGCGAGTCCGCGCTAACAAACTTCATAACCGCCCGGGACCGGCTCCGCAAGCAGGCAGCGCTGGACGACAAAGACGGTCCCGACTGGGAGGCGCATCGCGCTCAGCTGGAGCGCCTGCGGAGCGAGCGTCGCGTCCTCTTCCTGCTGCCACGCCTACACGAGCTGCGCGAGCAACTGAGCGATCGCGGTCTCGTCGCGCTCGTCCGCGATGCTCACGAGCGCGGTTTGGCCGGCGATCAGGCAGC
Organism: Dehalococcoidia bacterium; assembly: GCA_965243125.1. Lineage (GTDB taxonomy): Bacteria > Chloroflexota > Dehalococcoidia > Bin125 > Bin125 > CATQGW01. The sequence continues at coordinate 1,022,669 of OZ251529.1, forward strand.
GCAGGAATTGCGCCATGTTTGGACTCGCTCAGTCCTCGAAACGGTCGAGGCGGAAGACCACGGCCTCTCCGCCTTCCGCGCCGCCGGGCACGATGCCGCCGTCGCGGAATTCTGCGACGCCGACCGCCAGCACATCGCTCAAAGCCCCCGGCGCGTCGTCCGCGCCTGGGCCGAAGCCGCCGTCGCCGCACGCGACGAACATCCCGAACAGTCCCAACTGATCATGCGCGAGGCCAACCGCAAGCGGCGCCACCTGCCCACTCGCGACCTCTTCCAGCAAGCGCCCGATGTGCTCACCGCGCTCAAACCCTGCTGGGTCATGAGCCCGCTCGTCGTCGCCCAGCTGCTCCCGCTCGACGGCGATCCCCCTTTCGACGTCGTCGTCTTCGACGAAGCCAGCCAAATCCTGCCCGCCGACGCCGTTTCCTCCCTGCTGCGCGGACGCCAGGCAATCGTCGCCGGCGACCCCAAACAGCTACCGCCCACCTCCTTCTTCACCAGCAGCAGCGAAGATGAGGACGAGGAGAACGATCAGGACGCCCCGCTCACCCAGGATGTCGAATCAATCCTCGACGCCATGAGCACCCTGCTGCCGATGCCCTGGGGTTCCCGCACCCTCGGCTGGCACTACCGCAGCAAGGATGAGCGCCTGATCGCATTTTCCAACCACCATGTCTACGACCGCCGCCTCACCACCTTCCCCGGCGCGTTGCCCGACGACTGCCTCGAACATGTCGAAGTTCCCTTCGAGCCGGACGCCTCCTGGGTCAGCGGCTCCTACTCCCCCGAGGTGCAGCGCGTCGTCGAACTGATTCTGCGGCACGCCGCCGAACGCCCCGACGAGACGCTCGGCGTGATCGCTCTCGGCGCGGCCCACGCCAACCGCATCGCCGAAACCCTGCGCCTCGCCCGCCGCGACCGCCCCGAACTCGACGACTTCTTCAGCGAAGCCAACGCAGAACCGTTCTTCGTCAAAAACCTTGAGCGCGTCCAGGGCGACGAGCGCGACGCCATCATCCTCACCGTGGGCTACGGGCGCACCCAGCACGGCCGCATGCGCTACAACTTCGGCCCCATCAACCAGGAGGGCGGCTTCCGTCGCCTCAACGTCGCCGTCACCCGCGCCAAGCGCCGCATGACCGTCGTCAGCTGCTTCTCCGCCGACGACATGGACCCCGACCGCGTCACGAACCAGGGCGTGCGGATGCTGCGCGACTACATCGAGTACGCCGCCGGCGGCGGCCGCAAACTCGGCGCCGGCGCGATCGACGCCCCGCCGCTCAACTCGTTCGAGATCGATATCAAAAACCGCCTCGAACGGCGCGGCCTCAACCTCCAGCCGCAATACGGCGTCTCCGGCTACCGCATCGACTTCGCCGCAATGCACCCCGATGAGCCCGCCCGCCCGATCCTCGCCATTGAAGCCGACGGCGCGCAATACCACTCCGCCCAGGCCGCGCGCGACCGCGACCGCCTCCGCCAGGAAAACCTCGAGCGACTCGGCTGGCGCTTCCACCGCATCTGGTCCACCGAGTGGTTCCGCAACCCCGAACTCGAAGCCGACCGCGCCCTCGCCGCCTACGAACAAGCTCTCGCCACCGATCGCAGCGCCCCCTCATCTCCATCGCCGCCGCCCAAAGAGCGCCCCGAAGAGCCGCCGGAAGAGCCGCCTCCTCCGCCGTCGCGCGGCCCGCGCCCAAAGGTGCAGCCCGGCCAAAAGATCGACGACTACAGCCCCCGCCAGCTGACCAGCATCATCGAGTGGATCGAATCCGACGGCCGACTCCGCACCGAAGACGAACTGCTCGCCGAAGCAATGCAAGAACTCGGCTTCAAACGCCGCGGAACCAAAATCGTCGCCGCCCTCATCCAGGCCATCCACCACACCCGCTGAGCAGCCCGGATCGAAATCCGCCTGTGCGCATTTGCCGCTTGATAGTTGGCTTACCCCAACATACGCTCAGATCGTTGCCAAATACGCACGACAGGGCCGCGAATGCCGCGTTCGATCACCCTCCTCTGCGACATCGACGACGACCTGCGCGCCCAAATCGAGCAGGCGCAGCACGCCGCCAACGCCGCCCAGGCCGCCATCCCCGACGGCTACGAGCGCTTCCTGCGGCGGCGCGGCGGCTATCTCAGCGGGCGCACCTCCACCGTGATCGAGGGCAACCCGCTCGACGAGCGCGCCTCGCAGCTCGCGGCCTTCGACGGCGAGGGCGACTCACCGGCCCACATCGACCTGCGCAACTCGATCGAAGCCTGCGCGCTCGCGCTCGATTGGGCGCAGGACCCCTCCTTTCGCCTCGACCAGGGCGCAATTCGCGCTTTCGATTCCGTGCTCCTGCGCGGCCTGCCCGGGCGCGCCGCCGACAACCGCGGCCGCTACCGACTCGGCGGCAGCATGGTCATGAACACCGCGACCCGCAGCATCGTCTACACCACCCCGCCGCCCGCCTGGCTGCCCGAACTGATGGACTCGCTGGAGGCGCGCATCGCCGAGTGGCAGCGCGACGATCCGCCCGCCGTCGTCGCCGCCAAAGCCCACTTCGGCCTCGTCTCCGTGCATCCCTTCGAGGACGGCAACGGCCGCACGGCGCGGCTGCTCGCCGACCTCATCCTGCACCGCGCGGGCCTCACCGCGGACGGAATGGCCGCGCTCAGCGGCGCCATCCTCAGCCGCCGCGCCGAGTACTACGAAACCCTCGCCGCCGTGCAGGGCGTGGAGTTCCAGGGCGTCGTCGACGTTGCGCCCTTTGTCCGCTTCCATACCTCCGCGCTGCACGACGCAGTCGAAGCGCTGCGCAGCTACGTGGACGCGCTGAACCGTCGCCGCCAGACGCTCCAGGCGCTCCAGGCGCTGCAAGCCGCCGACGCGCTCTCCGAGCGCCGCATCCTGGGCCTTCTGGCGATGCTTCAATTCAGCCCGCTCTCCGCCTCCACCTGGGGCGAGCTCGCCGAATGCTCGCCGCAGACCGCCCGAACCGATCTCGCCGTGCTGACCGCCGCCGGCTTCGTCGAACGCACCGGGCGCGGCAAGGCGACCCGCTACGACCTCTCGGCGCGCACCCGCGACCTGCTCGGCGCGGCGTAAACCGCCCTCTACCCTGTGCCCGACCATCACTCCCGCCGAAGGAGGCGCACGTGTCCGACAACGAATCCGAACCCACCGAGGCGCTGCTCGACGGCGTCCGCGTGATCGAAATCGGCGACGAAAACGTCGCCTACTCCGGACGCCTCTTCGCCGGCCTCGGCGCCGACGTGATCAAAATCGAGCCGCCCGAAGGCTGCCCCACCCGCGCCATCGGCCCCTTCTACGAGGATCAGCCCGGCCCCGAACGCTCGCTCTTCTGGTGGCACTACGGACTGGGCAAGCGCTCGGTCGCACTCGACCTCGCATCAAGCGACGGCCTGCGCGACTTCGAGCGCCTGCTCGGCAGCGCCGACATCCTGCTCGACGGCACCCCGAACGGCATGTGGTCCGACATCGGCCTCCCGCTCGAAACCATCCGCGATCGCTTCGGCTCGCTGATCGTTGCCCGCATGACCCCCTTCGGCGACGACGGCCCCTGGGCTGATTACAAGGCCTCCGACCTCGTCCACCTCGCGCTGGGCGGACCGATGATGAACTGCGGCTACGATCCGCAGCCCGACGGTACCTACGACCTGCCGCCCATCGCTCCGCAGATGTGGCACGCCTACCACATCGCCGGCGAGCAACTCTGCATGAACGCGATCGCCGCATTAATCGATCGCCGCCGCTCCGGCCGCGCCCAACTGCTCACCTGCGCCGTCCACGACGCCGTCTCCAAAAACACCGAACTGGACCTGATGTCCTGGGTCTACCGCGCCGCCACGTTCTACCGTCAAACCTGCCGCCACGCAGCCGAACAGATCACCCTCGTACCGTCGATCGGCCCGACCAAAGACGGCCGCTGGGTGATGGCGCTCGGACGTGCCCGCTCCACGCAACTGATCGACTTCCTCAAACAGTACGACATGGTCGCCGACCTGGAGCAGGATCCGCCGGAGAGTGGCGGCGCAAACCGCCGCCCGCGCGGCGAAGCCGCCGCGCACCTCGGCGAGGTCGTTCAGCGGCTCGTCCGCAAATTTCGCTTCGCCGACGTTCCCTGGCGCGAGGCGCAGGAGCACGGCCAACTCTGGGCGCCTCTGCGCAGGCCTCACGAAAACGCCGAAGACCCGCACTGGTGGGAGCGCGGCAGCTTCGCCCGCGTCGCCCACCCCGAGCACGACGCCGAATTCGTCTACACCACCAGCAAATGGGTATCAAGCGAGACCGCCTGGCGCGTCGGTCCTCGCGCCCCGCTGCTCGGCGAACATACCGAAGCAGTGCTCGCCGACCTGCCCGACGCGTCATCGCCAAACGACATGACCGTATCTCCGCCGTCGCACGCGACGAGCGACGGCGCGCTCTCGCGCTGGGGAACCCCATTCCCGCTCGACGGCGTGCGCATCCTCGATTTCACCTGGTGGCTGGCCTCCGGCGGCGCGCCCCGCTACCTCTCCGCGCTCGGCGCGGAAGATATCAAGGTCGAGTGGCACCAAAACCTCGATCTCCGCGTCGGTATGGCCCAGTACGGCGTCGGCGGACACGAAGCGCGCGCCGCCGCAACCGCGCCGCTGCCCGCCGACCTCAGCACCATCAACCGCTCCGGCCAGTTCAACGACTTCCACGCCGGCCACCGCGGACTCTCGCTCAACCTGCGCCGCCCTGAGGGACTGGAAATCGCCAAACGCCTTGTCGCCGTCTCCGACATCGTCGCCGAGGGCTTCTCCCCCGGTGTGATGGAGCGCTGGGGGCTCGGTTACGACGTGATGCGTGAGATCAAGCCCGACATCATCTACCTCTCCCAATCCGGCATGGGCCAGGTCGGTGTCTACGGGCGCTACCGCACCGTCGGTCCGATCGCCGCCTCAATGGCCGGTATCTCGGAAATGTCCGGTCTGCCCGAACCCTACGCGCCCGCCGGCTGGGGCTACTCCTATCTCGACTGGTTCGGCGCGTACAATCTCGCCACCGCAATGATGGCCGCCCTCTGGTACCGCGAGCGCACCGGCAAAGGCCAGTGGATCGACTCCTCCCAGGTCGACGCCGGCATCTACCTCAACGGCACCGCCGTACTCGACTGGTCCGCCAACGGCCGCGTCTGGCGCCGCTACGGCAACCGCTCGCCCTACAAGCCCGCCGCTCCCCACGGCGCATATCGCTGCCGCGCCGACGATCTGTCCGCCGACCGCTGGATTGCCATCGCCTGCTTCACCGACTCCGAATGGCGAGCCCTGTGCAACCTCATGGGCAGCCCCGACTGGATATCGCAGCCTCAGTTCGCCTCACTCGCCGACCGCCTCGCTCACCAGGACCAGCTCGACGCGCGCCTCGAAGCGTGGACCCAAACGCAAGAACGCTGGGACCTGATGGAACGCCTACAAACCGCCGGCGTCCCCGCCGGCGTCTGCCAGGACGCCCAGGACCGCTACGAGCGCGACCCCCAACTCCAACACCTGCGCTGGCTCACCGAGGTCGAACACAGCGAGATGGGCGCCTGGCCGGTCCGCGAAGTCCCCGTCAAATGGGACCAAACCCCGCCCTTCATGGGCGGCCAAATCGACCGCGGCGCCCCCTGCTACGGCGAAGACAACCACTACGTCCTCGGCGAACTGCTCGGCCTCAGCTCCAGCGAAATCGCCCGCCTCGCCTCAGACGGCATCATCGCCGAAGGCCTGACGAGCGTCTAAATGAGAGCGGGCCTGCGTGAAGGTGCTAAACTGGGTACTTGGAGGACATCGCAGCGTGGTGAACGCATCGTGGCTTGTCAGGCAAGCAGTCAAATGGGCGACGATGCTTGTTCGGGCATCGAGGCGCGCCTGGCGTGCCACATGCAGGCTGTGGGCCAGATCGAAAGGCTGGCTCGTCCCGCTTCTGAGCTCGCTGGTGTTCACATTGGTTGTGTTCGGTTCGCTGTACTGCATTCTTCGAACGGTTGAAGAGTCCGTAGGCAGCGCGGACGCGGGCAATCTCGGGGCCATCCTCGGGGCGCAAGCCGCGATGACGGCCATCTTCCTCGCGGCGATGATCTTTATCGTGGAAGCGGTCCACCGACGCGAGGACCTCGATGATCCGCTCTACGAGTTGTTCTTGCGGAAGTCATGGGCGCGGTGGGTCTTCTGCGCCGCCGTCTGGCTTTTCGTCGGCACAGCGGGCGTGTATCTCGTCGGGTCGGTGACTCAGTGGTCGGCGAGTGTCGGTGGGAGTCGCGGCGACATCTTAGGTTTGGCGTCGCTCGTGACCGCTGCGTTGATCGTCTTGGCGTTCCTGCTCAGAGCGCTCCACATCCTTCGCCCGACGACCTACCGAGAGGGCAAGCGAGAGGTGACCGTTGCCCAAGCGCGTGCAGCGGTGCGAGCCCGTGGGCAAGGTTCGGATTTGCAGCGACTGCTGGCTCGGATCGGTCGCACGACGTTCGGCAAGTTCACCGAAACCGAAGACCAAGCTAACCGCGCGGTCGAACGCGTAGTTGACGATGCCCATAGGGCCATTGCCAACGCACGCCTGACGGATGTGCTCGACGCGATCGCGACGCTAGAGAGCGTGGCAGCAGCAGTCGCCGGCGAGATGGAGGTTGTTACGGAGAAGACGCCGGATGCGTTGCCTGATCAGCGCTCCGATTGGCCGACGTACGGCCCGATGAATGCCGGAGTGCATCGGCTGATCCACGCAGCGTACTCTCAAGGTAATCCTGACGTCACCACTTCTGCGTCCGAAGCGATACGAAATCGGCTCGCGCCGAGCGTGGAGGGAGGCAGCGAGCTGTTCGTGGCCGTCATCCTAAACGTGATGCACGACGAGCAGGACATGCCGGACAGGCGCGTCTACCGAAGAGGATCACACCACAACGTGCTCGAGCTCTACGGGATCTTCTCCGATGCTCTGCGTGCAGCACTGTCCACGACTGACGTTGGTGTAGATGCCGCGCGAAAGGATCGCATCGCGCAGAACGTGATTGCCGGAATTCATACATACGGAGTCAGGGCCCTGCTGTGTGCCGACCGGCGCGGTTTCGAAGATGTTGCGCGAGTGTTGTTCAGGCAAGTCGAAGTATGGCTCGGAGGACCTACCACTGGCGCCGTGGATAACGACGATACTCACGCGTTGCTGCGTCGAGTTGGGTTGGCGATGGTCGGGCTTGCCCTGGCCAAAGGTGTAAACACCGTTGTGCAAGCTGCGCAGGACCGACCGGTTCCTAAGCCCTCGGACTTGTACGACGCTCTTCGCGAAGACGCGCTTGCGAAGTACGGCGTTGTTTCAGAACTCTCAATTGAGTGGTTCCGCGCAACTGGACATACCCTGCGCGACGACGAGGACATCGCCTTCATCGAAGAGCGGTCTCTCGACTTCGTGCGACTGGGATACATGTGGCTGATCGTCGCGACGGAGTACGACAACGATGAGCACTGGGAGTCGCACCAAACACTGATTCGCCAAGAATTCTCGGAGGTCTGGCTCCGACATCGGTACTCCCTAGTACGTGCATTCGCCGAACTGGGATCCGACGAGTACGCGGTGATCGAGCGGTGGTGCGACCAGGTATTCTCATAGAGAGCGCACCTCTAGCATCGCACCGCGACATCCCCGATCGCCGCTACAGCGCCGCGTACAGCGCGTCGATCAGACCGTTCACGCGCGGGTCGCCGCTCAGGTTGTTCTGCATCTGGTTCATCGTGTAGCCGAAGCCGATGCCTGCATCCAGGTCCGCGTAGCCCAGCGAGCCGCCCGCGCCCGGATGCCCGAACGCGCGCGGATTCGGGCCCAGCGGCATGAAATCCGCCGTCAGCATCCAGCCCAGACCGAAGCGCGTCGCCAGTTGCAAACACGCGTCGGGGCCGTGTGACTGCTCGACGATCGCATTCTCGATCGTCGCCGGCTCCAGCACGTGAATCCCGTCGATTGCCCCGCCGTTCGCCGCGCCGCCGTAAACGCGCGCCAGCGCGCGCGCCGTCGCGTGCCCGTTGGCCGCCGGAATCTCTGCGCCGCGCCAGCCGCGGCTCGCTGTGATGTTCTCCTCGTCCGGCCCCGCGATCGGCGGATTCGAGAATGCCGCCGCCCCCACCGTGTCCGGCCCGCCGAACATCTCGATCAGATCGGGCACGTTGGGATCCGGCGGCGCATCGAGCAGCGTCGAAATCCGCCCGTCAAACTCCGGCCCCGTGCCGATGTGTGCGTCCAGACCAAGCGGCGCGGCGAACTCCTCGCGCCAGTACGTGCCCAGCGAGCGCCCGTCGATCCGCCGCACCACCTCGCCCACCAGCCAGCCGTAGGTCAGCGCGTGATAGCCGTGCTGCTCGCCCGGCGTCCACCACGGCTCCTGCTCCGCCAGCGCCTCGCACATCGTGCCCCAGTCGAACAGGTCCTCCATCGTCAGCGGACGCCGCACCGCCGCCATCCCGGCCTGATGGTTGAGCAGCATCCGCACCGGGATGTCTTCCTTGCCCGCCGCCGCGAACTCCGGCCAGTACTGCGCGACCGGCGCGTCCACATCGAGCAGCCCCTGCTCCACCAGCCGATGCGCGCAGAACGCCGCCAGCCCCTTCGTCGTCGAGAACACGTTGACCAGCGTGTTGCGATCCCATGCCCGCTCCCGCTCCGGCGAATACCAGCCGCCCCACAGGTCCACCACCGGCTCGCCGTTGAGGTACACGGCGACGGCCGCGCCCACATCGCCGTGTTCGCCGAAGTTGCGCGCAAACGCCTCGCGCATCCCCTCAAACTGCGGCTCGGTCCAGCCAGCGATCGGTGCGTCTGTCATGGTCTTCCGCCTCTCATCCGACGCTTGTTTGCCACAGTCTAGGGCGAGCGACATGGAGGCGTAATGGGGGCGTGCGTCTAGAGAAGGCGTGCCGCTTGTAGGGTGGGCACCTGTAGGAGCGCGTCTTCAATGGCGCTCGCCAGCTCGTCGGCGGTTTCGACGCACCTCACCAGCTCGTGGCGCCGCAGTCGGGCGACTGCCGGGCTGTCGGTGTCGGAGTGATCGCGGCGCAGCACCAGGACGAGCGGCTGGGGCTGCTTGCGCCCGTCCCGACTGGTGCGCAGCGCCTCGCGCGCCGCGGCGATCGTGCCGCCCGACTCGCGCGGCTCCACGACAACGATCACCGCCGAGAGCGCGCAGATCAGCGCATTGCGGGCCATTGCGCGGTGGACGGACCAGCCTGCGCCCGGCGGGAACTGCGACACGACGGTCAATTTGTTGTCGAGCTCGGTGTCAAAGCCTCGGTACTCTTCTCGCAGTCGGAATCGCTCGATTCCCTCGGCGAGCACCGCGATGGTTGAGCCTCCCGCCGACAGGGCGGCGACATGGCCGGCCGTGTCTACGCCGCGGGCGTAGCCGCTGACCAGCGGCACGTCGAGACCTGCCGCCGCCGCTCCTGCCGCCTGCGCCATCGCAATCCCTTGCTCCGACGCATCGCGCGAGCCGCACAAGCCGACGCCGGCTGTCCGCAGCAGCTCCGCCCTGCCATGCAGATCGAGCGATACTGCGCCCGTGCCGGATTCGCCGAAGACGCGAAGCCACTCCGGCAGCTCGTCCGCGGTGAGATCGAACCTTTCGGCATCGTGAATGGTCACGGTCACGCCTCCATCGGCCAGTTGTCGGTGCTGGCTGTGAGGCCGTGGCAACCCTTGGCCGCTTTCGTCGCCGTCAGCGACAGAACTGCTCGAGCTCCGGCGGAGCGCAGTGCCAGCGTCATCGCCCCGACCGTGGCGCCCGACTCGTAGATGTCGTCAATGACCAGGACGCTCTTGCCCGCCGCATCGCCGATCACAGCATAGTGCCGCGCGAGGCCTTCAGCGGATGCCTTTTCCTTCTCCGCCAGACCCTTTTGCGGCACCGCGTTCGATGACCGGATCGTCGCGATCGCTTTGGAGGTAAGCGACGACAGGTGCTCTGCGATCATCGCTGGAAGGTCATATGCCTTGTCCGGATTGGTCGACGGTGCGGGAACGATTAGATCGGCATCGCAATAGAGCGGCATCACCGTGATCCACTGGAGCATCTCGTCGGCGAGCCGTTTTGCGGCCTGCCGATCGCCGCAGTTCCGTTCCCGGTCGTAGGATTTCGCTCGGCGTACCAGCTTGCCGATATCGGAGCGCACCCAGCCGCTCGTCTCCTCATCCTTCGCATCGTGGATGCGCAGCGCGTGCGACGCGTCGGCGGAATCGTTGATGGTCACGCTCGTCTCGAGCAGATACAGAACGGTCTCGGCCTGGGTGTGCAGGCTGTTCGCGCCGCAACGGGCCTCGCCCTGAATGCAGCCGTTCGGGAGCGTCGCGATCTCCCAGTCCGGCAAGAGCCGCTGCACGATGGGGCCGAAGTCGACGGCCGGCCTGGCGTTTCGAGGCGACGCAACCAGGAAACGCCGGCCGGAACCAACGGCTGCGAAGGACGCGCGCTCCAGGCGACCGCAGACGGGCATGGCATGCTCTCCTTCCACCGCTCCGCTGTCGGCCCACATGATAGTATACAAGTTCTGTTTCTGTACGGCCGTCGCCGCTCGCCCGCGCCTCTCTCCCAACTCGTCATAAACGTCGGTGCAGCCCGCGCGGGAGCGACGGCCATCCTGTCACGTGCTCGTGCCGTTAGCCTTGGGGCATCGCACAGGCGCAGTGGACACGCAGTTGACAGGCAGTTGACAAGGGCGTGCTGCGCACGACTGGAGAGGAGTTCGAGATGCCGGAGATTCCGAGCGAAGCGCAGGTCATCGACTGGATGGACGAGCTCTCCAACTGGGGCCGCTGGGGCGACGACGACCAGCTCGGCACGCTCAACCTCGTCACCCCCGAGGTGCGCCGCGCCGCCGCCGCGCTCGTCTCCGAGGGCGTGCCCGTCTCCTGCGCCTGGGACATCGAAAACACCCACCAGCCCGACCACGCGATGGGCACCCCGCAGCGCTTCATGGTCGCCACCGGCGAGAGCGCCGCCGCCCAGGCCGAACGCGGCGCGCGCATGAGCGGCTGCCTCGAATTCTTCGGCCTCGTCTACCACGGCTACGCCATCACCCACCTCGACGGCCTCTGCCACATCTTCTGGGACGGCAAGATGTACAACGGCCGCCCCGCGCACCTGGTCAACGCCGCCGGCGGCGCGACCAACCTGCCGATCACCGAACTACGCGACGGCGTCGTCACCCGCGGCGTTATGCTCGACATCGCCGCGCTCAAGGGCGTCGACTGGCTGGAGCCCGGCGAGGGCGTCTTCCCCGAAGACCTGGAGGCCGCCGAGCAGCGCCAGGGCGTGCGCGTGCAATCCGGCGACGCCGTGCTGCTGCGCACCGGCTACGGACGCCGCAAGCGCGAGATCGGCCGCGAACCCCTGCTTGAAACCGGCTTCCCCGGCTGGCACGTCGCCTGCGCCCCCTGGCTGCGCGAGCGCGGCGTCTCCGTGATCGGCGCCGACACCGCCACCGACGTCAACCCCTCCGGTTACAACGAACTGCGCATCCCCCTCCACGCCGTCGGCATCGTCGCCATGGGCCTCTGGCTGATCGACAACATGCAGCTCGAAGACCTGGCCGACGCCTGCAACCGCTACAACCGCCACGAATTCCAGTTCGTGCTCAGTCCGCTCCGCATCATCGGCGGCACCGGCAGCCCCGCCAACCCCCTCGCCATCTTCTGAGCCCCCCACCCCTCTCGTCATACCCGCCCCTACTCCTCCGTCATTCCCGCCTCACCCCTCTCGCCATACCCGCCCCTACCACTCCGTCATACCCGCGCTTGCCGCGGGTATCTCGACGCCAACGCGCCAAACGCCGCGAAACACCTCCTACCTCTCGCTGCGAACAGGCTTGAGTTTGGGTTCCCGCTTTCGCGGGAACGACGGAGGAGTCGACCACCACAATCGCAGCCAGACGCAGCGCGGCGGCCGCCTCTCGCGCGGCGGCCTACGACGGGCGCGACGCGCGGCTGCGCTCGTGGGCGGCGCTGTAACTCGCGGCCAACTCCGCGAGCTCCTCTAGGGCGGCCAGTGGCGGCATCCGCGCTCACTCTCTCCGGCGGGCCGGGACCTGGGGGCGGCTACTCAGTGGGGGCGTTGCTCTGCCCTTCGCGGTTAGATCCCCAACACTCGATCGCGCCGCGCTCGGGGATCGCGCAGGTGTGAACTCGCCCGACGCTGACGGCGGTAAAGCGGCCTGCCGGCGCGTCGGTCTGCCCCTCCTTGCTCCTGCCCCAACACTCGATCGCGCTGGTGTCGCGGATCGCGCAGCTGTGGCCGTTGCCGGCACTCACTGCGCTAAAGCTCCCTGTGGGCGCGTCGGTCTGCCCGTTGTCGTTGCTGCCCCAACACTCGATCGCGCCGGTGTCGCGGATCGCGCAGCTGTGGCCGTTGCCGGCGCTCACTGCGCTAAAGCTCCCTGTGGGCGGGTCGGCCTGCCCTCTGTCGTTGCTGCCCCAACACACGATCGCGCTGTCGCTGCGCAATCCGCAACTGTAGGATCCGCCGACACTGACGGCGGTAAAGCTCCCTGCGGGCGCGGTGGCCTGCCCGTTGTCGTTCCTGCCCCAACACTCGATCGCTCCGCTCCCTGCGCGGATCGCGCACGTGTGCTCGCTGCCGGCGCTCACGGCGGTAAAGCTCCCTGTCGGGGCGTCGGTCTGCCCGTTGTCGTTCCTGCCCCAACACTCGATCGCGCCGGTGTCGCGGATCGCGCACGTGTGCTCGCTGCCAGTGCTGACGGCGCTAAAGCTCCCTGCCGGCGCGGCGGCCTGCAAGTAGTCGTTTTCGCCCCAACACACGATCGCGCTGTCGCTGCGCAATCCGCAACTGTGAAATGTGCCGGCGGCGACGGCGCTAAAGCGGCCTGTCGTCGGGTAGTCGGTCTGCCCTTCGTCGTCGTTGCCCCAACACACGATCGCTCCGGTCTCGCGGATCGCGCAGGTGTGCTGGCTGCCGGCGCTCACTGCGCTAAAGCTCCCTGCGGGTGGGTCGGCCTGCGCGTAGCGGTTCCTGCCCCAACACACGATCGCGCTGTCGCTCAATCCGCAACTGTGGAATGCACCGACACTGACGGCGGTAAAGCTCCCTGCGGGGGGGCTGCTCTCTCCGTATGCGTCCCTGCCCCAACACTCGATCGCGCCGCTCTCGTGCAATCCGCACGTGTGCAATGCGCTGGCGCTCACTGGGGTAAGGGCGCTGCTGCTCACTGGGGGGATGGGTTGGTCGATCTGGGTTCGAGTCTGGATCGTGCTGCTGCGCAGCCAGCGTCCGCGCGTCGCGTTGGCCGAAAAGTAGCGCGCCGGCGGCAGGATGCGCTCTCCGTTGATCGGCGTGAATCCGAATTCGATCCGGCCTACTGCCAGTCGCCGCGCGTTGATCTGGCCGATTGTCTCTCCCGCTACCTCTACGGGGCTGCTGTTCAGCCAACGGTCGATCGGCGCGTTCGGCGGCATAAAGCGGGCGCTGGGCAAGACTCGCGGACCTACGGCTACTCCGCTCGCGTTGGTCGGCTGCCAGCCGAACTCGATCCGATCGTTGGCGGTGCGGCGGGCGGTGATCTTGCCGTAGTGCGGCGCGTCGCTCTGCATCGTGACGCTGTCCTGCGCGGCGGCGCTCGGTAGGTCAAGCGCGACGATGGCGGCGATGATCGCGACCAGCGCCGCCAGCCCCAGCAGTAGTGCTTTAGTTGAGGGTTTTACCCCCCCCCCCCCCGAGATCCGTGCGAATGTGCAGGCGCATGAACAGTTTCCTCTCATGCCGGCCACTCGGCCGGCGCACGTGCCACAGGATACACGTGCCCGAATCGTTCGGTCAAACGAATGGAGTGATGTGCGCTGCCACGCCGCCTAGGGCGACGGTGGTTTGGAGCACGTTTGGGGCGGGAACGACGGAGGGTGGTGTGGTACGGGGTTGGGTGCTGTTCACGTCGAGATACCCGCGGCAAGCGCGGGTATGACGGAGAAGGGGCGGGTAGACGGAGAGGGCCGTGGGAATGGCGGGAGTGCGAGCGCGCCTTAGGTATTCGGCGTCAGATGCACCTTCACCGAGAGGCTGCTCTTGTCCAGCGCGGTGTTGAACGCCTCGTTCACGGCGTTCAGGCCGAAGCGGTGCGTGATTAGCGAGCGCGCCTCCTCGCGGCAGCCCGTCAGCATCTCCAGCGCCTTCTGGTAGTCGGGCACCCGCCCGCCCGGCGCGGCGTAGGTCACCGCGCCGACCATCGTGATCTCCCGCCCCAACAGCGTCAGCGGATTTAGCCCTGCGTCGTCAATCGCGAACACGCCCAGAATCACCACCCGCCCCAGCCGCCGCACTGCGTCGACCGAGGTGCGAATCGTGTCCGCGTGACCGCCCACGCACTCCGCGACCACATCGATCGCGTCGTCCGCCGCCAGCTCCGCCAGCCGCCGCTTGCCCGCCTCGTCGTCGCCGATGATCTCCGCCGCGCCCAGCCGCCGCGCCGCCTCCTGTTGATGCGGATAGCGCGCCAGCATGAGCACCCGCGCGCCGTAGGCCTGCGCCGCCAGCTGCGCCGTCAACCCGATGCTGCCTCCGCCGATCACCAGCACCGTCTCCCCGTCGCCGAGGTTGATCTCCTCGAAACCATGCACCGAGCAGGCCAGCGGCTCCGCGATCGCGGCCAGCTCGCCGTCCACGCCCGGCGGCGCGGCGAACACCGCCTCGCGCGGCGCGAACACCTGCTGAGCCATCCCGCCGTCCACCGCGATTCCGATCAGCCCGCCCGCCACCTGGCACTGGTTGTAGCGCCCCGCAACGCAATGCCCGCAATTGCCGCAGCGCAGCAGCGGTTCCACGCCCACCACATCGCCCTCGCTCAGCCCCGCAACGCCCGCGCCGACCGCCGCGACCACGCCGCCGATCTCATGCCCCGGCGTGCGCGACGCCTGCGGCGGGAAATCGCCGCGGTACCAGTGCAGGTCCGAGCCGCAGATGCCGGCGTTCACCACCTCCACCAGCACCTCGCCCTCGCCGGGCGAGCGATCTCCCTCGTCCAGCACGCTCAGCGTTCGGTCCGCATTCCAGGCCGCTCGACGCATCGCTCGCCCTCCCTCGCTCAGACTGGCGCGGCGCAAGGCTAGCACCTGCGCCGCCCGCCTGACTCACTTGTAGTCTGGCTGCATGCTCGCCGCCTCGCGTCCGATCCTGCTCGCCGCGCCGCTCGTCGCGCTGCTGCTGATCATCGTGCTCTTCTTCGGCATCCCCGACGATCCCGACGCGCGCAAAGTCGCCGCGAGGATGAGCGACACCCACATCGTCCACCTGATCGGCGACGCCGAGCGCCCGGCCGTGCTCGCGCTGCCCCCGACCTTCGACGCCGAGCGCCCGTATCTGTTACTGATCGGCCTGCACGCATACGACAGCAACGCCTGGGACTACGACCAGTACCTGCGGCTCTCCGCGCTGACCAGCAGCGAGGAACTGGCGCTGTTGCTCCCCCACGGCCTGAAGGACGCCGACGGTTCGCGCTTCTGGAACGCCACGCCCTGGTGCTGCGCGCCGGAGGGCGGCGGCGTAGACGACACGGCGTACATCGCGTCGCTGCTTGAGGATGCCGCCGAGCTCTTGCGGATCGGGCAGGTTGTCGCCGTCGGCTACTCCAACGGCGGCTTCATGGCCCATCGGCTCGCCTGCGACGGCTTGGACGGGCTGACCGCCGTCGTCAGTCTGGCGGGCTCGTCGTTCGCCGACGAGGCGCGCTGCGCCGACGCCGCGCCCGTCTCCGTCCTCCAGATCCACGGCGACGCCGACGATGAAGTGCTCTACGCCGGCGAGCTGGGGGTCGGCTACCCGGGCGCGCTCGCCGTCGCCCACCGCTGGGCGCGCCGCGCCGGATGCGACATCGGGTCGCCCGCCAATGCGCCCCGGCTGGACCTCGACCCCGGCATCAACGGCGCGGAGACCGCCGTCCAGCGCTGGTCCGAGGGCTGCGCGGACGATGTGCTCGTCGAGTTGTGGACCATCCACGGCGGCGGCCACGAACCGGACATCGAAGAGACGCTCGCAGCTCAAATCGTGGCTTGGCTGCGCGCGGCCGCATTGCTGCGCTGAGCCGCACCGCTATGCGCCGACTCGTGGCCTTGGCTCACTGCCATGACGGATGCGGCGTGTAGCCTGAGCGAATGCGCCTTCTTCCTCCCAACCCGTTCGCCCTCCTCGCTCCGCTCATCCTCGCCGCCCTCCTGATCGCCGCCGCCTGCAGCGGTGATCAGGAGCAAGAGCCGCCTCTACCGCAGGATTCGTCGATCCGACAAGAGCAGGATGCTCAGCCACAGCCGCGAGAACAGGAATCGCCCGTCTCGCAGCAGCAGAACAAACAGGTCGAACAAGTCCGGCAAACGTCGGATCAGTCGAAACAGGCCACGCAGATCGACGAAGCTGCAGGCGCTAAGCAGTTGACGATCGGCGGCGATCGCCCCGCAACGCTCGTGCTGCCGACCGAATACGACGACAAAGAACCGCTCCCGCTGGTCCTGCTGCTGCACGGTTTGGGCGGCGAAGCAGCCCTGACCAACGCCTATCTGAGCATCACCCCGTTCGTCGCCGAGGGCGGCTTCGGCGCAATCCTGCCCAACGGCGTCAGCGACGCCGACGGCAACCGATTCTGGAACGCGACCCCCGAATGCTGCGACCTCTACGGCAGCGGCGTGGACGATGTGTCCTACCTCAGAAGTCTTGTCGAGGAGGCCTGGAAATACACCGGCGTTGGCGCAGTCGCCGCCGTCGGCGTCTCCAACGGCGGCTTCATGTCCTACCGCTTGGCCTGCGAGAGCTTCCCCGGCTTGTTCGCCGTGGTCAGCATCATGGGCTCGTCCTACGTTGATGCTGCGGACTGCGAAAATCCGACGCCCGTCTCCGTCCTACAGATTCACGGCACCGACGACGCGGATGTGCTCTATGACGGTGGACTGGTCGGCGAGGACGGTCCGGTCGCCGACACACCCGGCGCGCTCGATCTGATCCTCCGCTGGGCCGAACGGGCCGGCTGCGACATCTTGAGCTTCGAGGATCTGGACGCGATTGAAATCGACTACAGCACCGATGGCCCGGAAACGTTGGTCAACCGGATTCGCCGCGGCTGCGTGGACGGCATCACGATCGAACTCTGGACGATGCAGGGCGTCGGGCACGCCCCGGCCTTCCTGCCGGAGCAGATCGGTGCGGAGGTGCTTAACTGGCTGGGCTCGGAAGCGCGCGTCGACTCTTCCCCGCAGCAGTCCGCTGCGGAGGATCCGGGTGCGCCGTCCGACGAAGCGCGCGAGATTGAAATCGGCGGCGACCGCCCCGCCAGGTTCCTGTTGCCCGATACCGCAGCCCTCGCTCCGCTGCCCTTGGTCGTCCTGCTGCACGGATTCGGCATGACGGCCGAACAGGTCGACCGCTGGCTGGGCATCTCCTCGTTCGCCGACATCGGCCTGATCGGCCTGATCCTGCCCGACGGCACGCCGAACCCCGACGGCGATCGCTTCTGGAACGCCACACCCGAGTGCTGCAAGTTTGAGGGGCAGGATGTCGACGATGTGGGTTACCTCAGCGGGCTGATCGGGGAGGCCCGCGAGTACGCCGAGTTCGACCGCCTCTACCTGATCGGCTACTCCAACGGCGGCTTCATGTCCTATCGCCTGGCCTGCGAAAGCCTCCCCAGTCTGACCGCCTTGGTCAGCGTGGCCGGGTCGTCGTATGTCGATTCCGACCATTGCGACTCGCCGACGCCGGTCGCAGTGCTGCAGATCCACGGCACTGCCGACGCCGCGGTCGGCTACGAGAGCGGCGCCACCCCCGGCGCGGAAGAACTGACCCGCCGCTGGGCAGAGCGGGCCGGCTGCAACCTCGACGCCGTAGTGGACCTTGAGGCGTTCGAGCTCGACTTCAGCAGCGACGGTCCCGATACGACGGTGCGCCGCTTCCGCGACGGCTGCACCGACGGAATCACCGTTGAACTCTGGTCAATGCAGGACATCGGCCACGGACCGGCGTTCCTGCCGCAGGTGTTCTCAGGGCGCGTGATCGGCTGGTTGCTGGGCAGCGCCCGCGTTCCACCGCCCCCGCAGTAACAGCAGCGGCGGACGGCAAGCAGGCGAACATGACCGACAAGCCGGGCCCGGAGCAACTGCTGGCGATGCTGGAGATCGCCCGCCACGACCGCGCCGCGATCGCGGTCTCACACCGGATCGGTGCGCATCGCGCCGCCGAGCTCGCCGAGCGGATCACATCCCGGCTGGATCGCGCCGGGATACCCGCGCGCCGCCGCATCTGGATTCTCACGGCGGCGCCTGGCCTTGATCTGGATTCCGAAGCCGCGCCCGTACTGGCGGCGCTGGCCGACTCAATCGGCTCCGCCCCGCTCACACTGCACGATCCGCGTGACGCCGACAACCTCATCTTCCGCCGCCGCCCGCCCAGCCAGAAGCGCGGCGGCATCTACCTCAATGCCCAATGGATGCAGGCGACCATCCGCATCGCCTGCGGCCCACCCCACGATCTCGCCGCCGGCCTCTCCGCCTGGTTCAACGACCCCGCATCACTTGACCCCGCGGACCTCTCAGCCACGCTCGTCCTCTAGGGCGTGTTCACGCACGCCTCCCCTTCCGTCATTCCTGCGCAGGCAGGAATCCAGGGGATCCACCGGCGTTTGCTCGCGATCGAGGCGTGCGACGGCCCCCAACGCCGTTTTGGGGGCGGGGGCTCGTTCTCCAGCCTCGAGACGCCTCAATTCCTGCGCAGGCAGGAATGGCGAAGTGCAAACAGGCCCTAGCCCCGTGGCAGGCCCAGGCCCCGCGTTGCGATGATGTTCCGCTGAATTTCGCTCGTCCCGCCCTCGATCGTGTTCGCGATCGAGCGCAGGAAGCTGTAGGCGTAGCGGCCCCGCTTCGGCGCGTGCGGATCTCCGCCCTGCAGCTGCCCGTACAGACCCAGCACCTTCATCGCCGTGCCCTGAATCCGCTGATTCAGCTCCATCGCGTAGAGCTTCGCCATCGACGCCTCGTGGTTCGGGATCATCCCCTGGCTCTGCATGCTGACGATCCGGTAGGAGATCATCATCGCCGTCTGCGCCTCGATGTAGCGATCCGCCAGCGCGTTACGCGTCTCCTCATTGTCGCCCAGCGACGACATTCCGCTGTCCCGGTACTGCTTCGCCACGTCGATGATCGCTTCCACGCCCTGCCGCATGCCCACCGCCGAGCCGATGCTGCTCCGCTCGAAATCGAGCGTCGTCACCGCGCCGTACCAGCCGCGGTTCACCTCGCCCAGAATGTGCCGGCTGGGAATCCGCACATCCTCGAAGAACACCTCGTTGAACTCGTGGGTGTTGGTCATGTTCACCAGCGGCCGCACCTCCACGCCCGGCGAGTGCATGTCCAGCATGAAGTAGGTGATGCCCTTGTGCTTCGGCGCGTCGGGATCCGTCCGCGCCAGCAGGATCATCCAGTCCGCCCGGTGCGCGCCCGACGTCCAGATCTTCTGCCCGTTCACCACCCAGTCGTCGCCGTCCTTGACGGCCCGCGTCTGGAGCGACGCCAGGTCCGAGCCGCTGCCCGGCTCCGAGTAGCCCTGGCACCAGATCGCCTCGCCGCTCAGGATCGGCGGCAGATGCTCCGCCTGCTGCTGCTCCGTGCCGATCGTGATGATCGTCGGCCCCGCCATCCCGATCGCGATCCCGCCCGGGCGCGGCGCGCGCGCCTCCGCCATCTCCTCGTTGAAGATGAACTGCTGCATCACGCTCAGTCCTGCGCCGCCGTATTGCTCCGGCCAGGCTGGCGCGATCCAGCCCCGCTGCGCCAGCTCGCCCTCCCAGGCCCGCATCGAGGGCGTGCGGTCGAACATCGCCGCACTCCGCGACTCCTCGCGCATCCGCTGCCGGCGCGGCTCAAACTCGCTGCCGATGAACTCCCGCACCGTCGTGCGGAACGCCGCTTCCTCGCCCGTGTCCCTGAAGTCGACCATCGTTCCAGCCTTCCCCGTCAACGCTCGCCGTCGGGCGCCCAATGACCGCAGCCTATCGCATCGGTACCATTGCCTCACAGCCCCTCTACAGTCCCAGCGCGGACGCAGCACGAAGGAGCGGAGAGCCGGATGGTGCGCCGATCACTGGTCGAAGACGACGCCCGCCGCCTACTCGGCGGCGCGCCCGTGCTGATCGTCACCACCCAGTGGCGCGCCGTCTCCAACGCCGCCCCCATCGCCTGGGCGATGCCCGTCAGCATCAACCCCCCGCTGCTCGCCGTCGCCGTCCACCCCTCCCGCCGCAGCCACGACATGATCAAATACGGCGAAGAATTCGTCGTCAACATCCCCTCCCGCGTGCTGCTCAACCACACCCAGTGGCTCGGCATGGTCAGCAACTCCGTCGGCGACAAGCTCGAGGCCTCCCGCATCCCCTCCTTCCGCGCCCGCGAGGTCGACGCCCCCCTGCTCGAAGGCTGCGTCGGCTGGATCGAATGCACCCTGCACGACTGGTACACGATGGGCGACCACACCCTCTTCATCGGCAAGGTCGTCTCCGCCCAGGCCGACACCGACGCCTTCGACTTCAACACCGGCATGTGGACGCTCGACGACGACGAATACAAGCCCCTCATGTACCTCGGCGGCCGCAGCTACGCCGTGCTCAACGACGCCTTCGACGCCACCGTCGAGCAGCGCAGCGTCGAGCAGATGCAGGAGGAGGGCCTCGGCCAGGAGCTCGAAGCAGCCGAAGAAGAGCGCCGCATCAAGCGCGAAGAAGAAGCCGAGCGCCGCGAAGCTGAAGAACGCCGCGGCGAGCACGAACCCGACACCTCCAGCCTCCCCCGCCAGCTCCCCGACGCCTGACCGCTTCCCACCCGCCCCCACCGCCATCCCCGGCTCTCCATCACTGCCACACCCGCGCCCACCCACCACCGTCATCCCCGCGCTTGCCGTGGAGCCTGCCCCCGGCCCGAACGGGGGTATCTCGACGTGAACAGCACCGCCATTGCCCCCGCCCTCCCCGTCATTCCCGCCTTCCTTCTCTCGCCATTCCCGCCTTCCTTCTCTCGCCATTCCCGCCTTCCTTCTCTCGCCATTCCCGCCCCCTTCTCTCGTCATTCCCGCCCCCGAGCGGGAATCGGCCCCGAGCCGCCCCCAACGCCGCATCCCATCCACCCCACGCCGTGATACCGTCGTCCCCCGCAACAGAACAACAGACCAACCAATGCCCGCCTCCACCCCTCTCCCCGCAGCCGAACACCCCCGACCAAATCCGAACAAACCCGAACAACCCCGACCACAAGCTGAACATCAAGGACAAGCCGATCCCACTTCCCAGAGCCAACCCTCGCCCCGAACAGGACCCTCCCGCCGCGATCAGCGCCAACGTCGCACCCATCCCCTAAGCTGGCGCAGGAGGCCCCGATGCTCGCTCGCCTCGGACTGACAGCGCTCACCGTGGGAGCCGCCATCGCGCTCGCGCTGCTGATCGTGGATACCGCCCCGGCGCGCGCGGTCGTGTATCACGAAGACACAAGAGGCCTCAACCTCCTCGCGCGCCTCACGCCCGACGGTCGCGTTGAGTTTGCGATGTCGAGACACGACCTGCGGACATTTCCCCAGCGCCGGTTCGTCGATGCCTCGGTCCGGCACGGCCGCTGGCTGCGCAGTTCGGTGATCGATCTCCGCGGAGGTCCGTCCGGCCGGATTATGACCCGCCGGCTGCCGAACGGCCAGTTTGAAGTCGGCCTCCAGCTGACGGCCTCCGAGGAGATTCTGATGCCGGAGGACGCCCGCTTTCCCGCCGATGATCCGGGCGGTGATTGGTGGTCCGGCTGGGTTGCCCTTCCCCACGACGCCTTCGAGGTGCGGGGCGGCTTCGAACGAATCAGCGCCGGCTACGACCACACATGCATCGAGCTGAGGGGCGTCGGATATGGCGGCGAGGTTCAGTGCTGGGGCTCCAACGAGTTCGGTCAGAGCGCTGCGCCCGACGGCCGGTTTGTCTCCGTCGGCGCCGGCCGGCAGCACAGCTGCGCACTTAACACGAAGTCCGAGGTTGTCTGCTGGGGCTCCAACGAAGACGGGCGCAGCGATCCGCCCCCTGGCGGCGCATTCCTCTCACTGAGTGTGGGCTACGACCACGCCTGCGGCGTGAACTTGGACTGGGAACGCGATGTTCTCAGCGTCCACTGTTGGGGTCGAAACGTCTACGGCCAGACCGACGTGCCGCCAGGAACGTTCACCGCCGTATCCGCCGGGCATCGCCACACCTGCGCAATTGATGAAGCCAGCGCGCTGCACTGCTGGGGCGACAACCGCTGGGGCCAGTCCGACCCACCCTCCGGACGCTTCGCCGCCGTCAGCGTCGGCAACTCTCACTCCTGCGCGCTCAGCATCGATGGCATCCTCGACTGCTGGGGCTACACCGACGAGGCCCACCCCATCGAAGACCTCGACGGCAACCGCTACGAATTCCTCAGCGCCGGCGGCTGGCATGTCTGTGGCATCGCCCAGGGCGGACGCATGGATTGTGTCGGCTGGAACGGTTACGGACACGCCGTCTCCCCGCCCGGCCGCTACGCCCTGGTCAGCGGCGCCGAAGAGCACACCTGCGCCGTCACCCTTAAAGGTGCGGTGACCTGCTGGGGACGCAACGGCTTCGGCCAGACCGACTCGCCCGGCGGCGCGTTCGCCTCGCTCGCCGCCGGCTACGACCACACCTGCGCTATCGATCCGGGCGGCGTGTTGTCCTGTTGGGGCGCCAACGGCGACGGCCAGATCGAAGCGCCGAGCGGCGAATACATCGCCGTCGCCCCCGGCGACTGGCACACCTGCGCCGTCCGCGCCGATGGCCAAATCGCCTGCTGGGGCTTCGACGGCTACGGCCAGATCGCCGACGCGCCCGCCGGCGGCGGTTACACCAACATCGTCGCCGGGCGTTCCTCCGCCTGCGCCCTGCATGAGTCCGGCCGCGTCGACTGCTGGGGACGCAACGACCACGGCCAGGCCGAGCCGCCCGATGCGCAGTTCACCGCAATCAGCGTGTCCTCCCTGCACGTTTGCGGCGTCGCAGCCGACGCGCAAATCCACTGCTGGGGGCGTAACCTCGAAGGCCAGTCCGACGCCCCGCCCGGCCGCTACACCGCCGTCGCCGCCGCCGACTTCCACACCTGCGCTCTGCGCGAATCCGGCGAGATCGCCTGCTGGGGCCAACCAGACGACGACCGCACCAACGCCCCCGCCGGACGCTACACCGCCATCGGCGCCGGCCTCGCCCACACCTGCGCCGTGAGCGAATCCGGCCAACTCGCCTGCTGGGGCGTCAACTTCTGGGGGCAGGTGGATCCGCCGGAAGGCGAGTACACCGCAGTGGTCGCCGGCAACTCCCACAGCTGCGCCCTGCGCACCAACGGCGAAATCGCCTGCTGGGGCATCACCGTCTACGGCCAAACCGACGTGCCGGAGAGTTGGCGGGACGACGGGTCGATTAGCTGGGAGTGACGACTTCTGACCCCTGAAGCGCTGGCGCCGCCTCGGTGTGGTAGGTGCGAGTGGGTCACTCCGCGTGGACTCCGTTTGCCCTGCCCTCGGACCCTTCCGGCATCGCGCCCGATGCCGGGATTTCCCAACCGACAAGGAGCATGCGGTGCCAGCGCAGTACCGAACCGTCGCGCACCTCAAATGCCAGATAGGTTGCGTTTGAGGAACCTTCGAGCGGCTGGGGGCAGATCGCTGTGAACGAGTTCGCAGACAACGAACTGCGCGACGGAGACTCCAAATCGCGCGCCGTATATGGCGGTAGACCGCCGAGCGCACTCCAGAGCACTTCGACTTCCTCCCCGGGCGTGCAATTGGACGCTGCGGTTGCCGCGGAGGCGAGGAATGTATTCGGAAATGGAGGATCTTCGGTGATGGTGAGAAGCACCGGAACAGCGGCCGAGCGCCGAGGATCGCCGCTATCGGCTGCTAGAACCCAGACGGTCTGCTGCCCTGCCTCTGGCTGACACGTTACCCAAGCCGCGCCTTTGCGCGGCAGCAGGCCGTCGACTCCTTGCACTGCAACGAGATAAGGCGCTGTCGCGTCTTCTTGGATGCCCCAGGCGATCATCGCTCGCCCTCCCGGTTTGCAGAAACCCGACGGTTGTGGCACTGCCCACAGGTCGAGGCGCTCTTCGCCGCCGAATGCAGAAAGCACAGCAAAAGAAACATCTCCGCTGGCCTCTTGAGGCGGATCACTGTTGTCCTGGGCGCTGAGGTGGATGGTCCTGTCCCCAACCTCGTCGTCGCCGCACTCTACTGGGAACAGGCGATCCTCTGCCTCCATGCGTCCGTAACTCCGCGGCCCGTGGAGCCCTCCCATCCAGTGCCATCCGTCGCCGTAGAGGTTGGTGCCATCAGCAGTCACAGTAATTGGCGCCCAGAAACCGCCGCTGATGCTCAGGCGCAAGTTGACCGCACCGCCTGCCATAGTGCCGAGCAGCCTGCCGTCGTATAAGTCCATCGTGTTGTGAACGACTGGCGAACCAGCAACACAGCTTGGAGGATCTGCGTAGCCCGCGATTGTCAAAGGCGCGATCTGATCGCGATGCTCCGGCGGCAGTTCAGGAGGACGCCCGATGGAAGCAAGGAGCGCGTCGATTTGGGCGTGAATTGGATGTGACGGCGGCAGGTCCTCTGTGCAGTCGGACTCGTATACCTTCGCACAGTCGAGGCCGCCGGTGCGACGCCAGCCCTCAGTGCCGGTTTCGATCCCGATCGAGACAAATGCTCCCGCCACACCTTCCCTGAGGCTGAAGTGCTGTTGATCTTCGCAGTGCCCGCTGCCATCGCAGGCGATACCTCCCAGTCCCTCATCCCGCACAGCCGCAGTGGGTGGAATGGTAATCAGAAGACCTGCTGAGTCGTAGAGGTAGAGGCGATAGGTCTCGCCGTTCGTAAGTTGGCGGGCTGCGTGTGCGTCTGCGATGGAGTAGATGTACGCCATGTCCGACGCGACATTGCCCTCAGCGTCGATTACTGTGCCATGGACGATTTGCAGGCCTGAGTCCGCGTATCGGCCTGTCAGCTCGCCGCATTGCACGTCGACACTACCGTTTGTGGCCTCGAACTCGCGACCGTTGATGATAACGCGATACGGCCCTGAAGCGCCCGATATCAACCATGCCACCGGAACGTCGCGAGTGGCAGCGCCACCCTGAGGCTCTGGATCTGTAGGTTGATCGCAGATCGCCGGCGCAACCAGTTTGAGTGTCAACTTTGGATCGTCGGTGTTGGCGATTCCGGGCGGCAAGGCGGCCAGTTCGGGCAGGCGACCAACGGACGCGACCAAGTCGTCAAGCGCGGCGTTGTACAGTGTCGCAATGCTGTGCGGGAGATGTTTGGCGACCTGCCGTCGCGCCTCGCGGCCGTCTGCCCGAGAGAACCAGATCACCGTTCCACCACTGATGGCTTGGTCTGTCCAAGATCCGGTGTGCAAGACAGTCGCTACGTTATCGGGCCCTGTAGGGCTGGAGAGGTGCCGTCGCCGGTCGCCCAGGTACAGCTCTGGATCGTCGGGCATCGTCATGAGGACGCCGTAAACGCGATATGTGCGCCCTCTAGTCAAGCGTTGGTCGCGACGATTGTGAAATCGCTCAGCTGTCACAACGCGCACAGCGTACACAGGCTTGATTGCCGTCGCAGTACGCCCTTGCGCGTCAATCACACGCGCTTGAATCGTCATTACGCCAGAATCGACTTCATCGCCCCACCAGACGCCGCAGAGCAGATCGGCTACCCCTTCGGCCTCGTCCGAGAGCGTGTTGCCGACAGCGACGCGGTAAGGCGGAGTTCCGCCAGTGACTTCCCACGCCACATCAAGCGTCGGCATCACTTCACCGTCGTCGAAATCAGCCTCGCACATCATGGGCGCGGTGAGCTCGATGCGAAGCGGCGCCGCCGCGCTCGCGGTGGCCCAGCCCACCACCGCCGCCAAACCGAGGACGCACAGCAGAGCAGCGATCACCGCGCGCTTCATTCCGCACCTCCCCGCCTTTCTGCGATGACCGGCAGTCTACTGATTGAGCGCCGGCGCCACCCGCTCCATCAGCAGCCGCATCGAGCGCAGCACCTGCTCGTGCGGAATCATCCCGCCCGCGTTGCACCAGGTCAGAAAATGCCCCACCCCGTAGCGCTCCCGCAGCGACGCCAGCTTCGCCGCCACCTCCTCCACGCTCCCGATCGCGCACACCTCCTCGACCAACTCCTCGTAGCTCATCGACCGGTTCCGCTCCATCAGCGGCGGCAGATCGTTCGGATCGCCGCCCCGCGCCACGATGCTCCGAAGCCCCGTCGCCGTCACCACGCCCATGTAGCTCATCAGGCTCGCCCGCGCCTCCTCGCGCGCCTGCTCGCCCGTCTCCGCCACATGCACCGGCAGCAGCAGTCCCGCGTCCGTCGCCGGCGGACGCGCCCCCTCGCCCGCCGTCCGCGCCCGCCAGTACTCCGCGTAGCGCCGGTCCAGATCTTCCAGGAACGCCGTGATCGGCGAGGCGAACACCCGCCAGCCCTCGCGCGCCGCCCGCTCGAACGACTCGTCGCTGTTCGCCGCCATCCGCAGCGGCGGATGCGGACGCTGCAACGGCTTCGGCACCACCTGCACATCCGCGTAGTCGAAAAAGCGCCCGTGGAAGTTGACCGGCTCGTCCGACCACGCCTGCGCAATCACTGCGAGCGCCTCGTCGAAGCGCTCCGCCCGCTCCCGCACCGGCACCCCGAAGCCCGCGAAATGCTCCGCAATCGAGCCGCGCCCCACCCCGTACTCCAGCCGCCCGCCGGAGATGATGTCCAGCGTCGCCGCATCCTCCGCCGCCCGAATCGGCTCGACCAGCGGCAGCAGCGCCACCCCCGTGCCCAGCCGAATGCGCGAAGTCCGCGCCGCCGCCGCCGCCATCGCCACCATCGGCGAGGGCAGCACCGAAAACTCCCGCACAAAGTGCATCTCCGCCAGCCACGCCGCGTCGAACCCCAACCGGTCCGCCTCCACAATCTGCGCGATCGTGTCGCGGTAGCGCGAGGCCGCATCCTGCCCCTCCGCCTGAGGCAGCTGAAAGAACAGCCCAAACTCCAGCGCCCCTGCGTCGCTCATGGCCGCATCCCTCCCGCCCCCGCAGGCTACCCGACAGCCGCCGCCCGGCGCAGGGGTAGAATGGCGGGACGCGGCGCGGCAAGGCTGCGGGACGGGTTCTGAGGGCGATGGCCATCAACCACCAGGCGATCAGCGAGGACAACACGGGCCGATACGGGACCGACATCGCGGACTACGGCCCGGTGCTGCTCACGAATCCCTACGCTAAGCGAACTCACTTCGTCTTTGAGCTGATGCAGAACACGGAAGACGCCCTCCGCCGCTGCGCGAACCCCAAGTCGCGCGCCGTGAGGTTCGAGATCGGCGAATCCTCGCTGGTCGTGCGGCATTTTGGCGAGCCGTTCACAGAGGACGATGTGCGGAGCATCTGCGCGCTCGCCAAGAGCACCAAAAAGACGACGGACATCGGCCGCTTCGGCATCGGCTTCAAATCCGTCTATGCCTGGACCAACCGCCCCGAGATCCACTCCGGCGGCGAGCACTTCGCCATCGAGAACTATGTTCACCCGACACCGACAGCCGAGATCGTCAGCGAACCTGACGAGACGGTGATCGTCATCCCCTTCAAGGACAAGATGGCCGGCTCCCGCGGTGAGATCGTCAAAGCCTTGCTAAGCGACAGCGGCAGCGCCCTGCTGTTTCTCCGCGAGATCGAGGAGATCGAGTGGGGCACCGACGGCGAGTCATCGGGCCACTATCTGCGCGAGCGAAAGCCGCTCGACAACGATGTGCATGTCGTGACAATCGTCGGCAAGGACGGCTCGGCGGAAACGGAGTCATCGTGGCTCGTGTTTTCCGAGCCGGTGGAGCACGACGGAACGCGCGTAGGGCATGTGGAGATCGCGTTCAACCATGTCGCCGCGTCCGGCGACGATCCGGCCCGCATCAAGCCGGTGCCCTCGTCGCCCTTGAGCGCCTACTTCCCTACCGCGCTGGAAACCCATTTGGGCTTCCTCATGCAAGGCCCCTACCG
This sequence comes from Dehalococcoidia bacterium, assembly GCA_965243125.1. GTDB lineage: Bacteria > Chloroflexota > Dehalococcoidia > Bin125 > Bin125 > CATQGW01. The sequence continues at coordinate 1,050,744 of OZ251529.1, forward strand.
CACAACGCCCGCCAGGAACTACGTGCTGCCCAATGACGAGTGGAACATTGACCTCGTGACGCAGACCGCAGCGCTGCTCAAGCGGACGCTGCCGTGGCTGCGCGACCACGGCTATCTCACCCCAGCCGGGCTCGAGTGCCTGCCGTTCGACCCGATCAGGTTCGACGACGCGAACATGTTCGCGCCATTGTTCAATGCGACGAAGGAAGCTCTCACGTCGGAGCCGTTGCTGCCGGCAGCCCTGCCTACCCATATCTCCGCGCGAGAAAGCGTGCTTGGTGGAACTACCACCCTGCGCGAGTTGTTCAGCGCCGAGCAGGTCACCGAGCTGCTGGGGTCGACGGAAAGACTCGCATGGCTCGACGCACAGATCACGCGAGCTCGGACTCCGAACCTGTACAACTATCTTCATGGCGTACTTGACGTGCATGAGGTTGATGGCGTCGGCACGATCGTGCGGAGGCTGGACCGATCATTTCTGGAGCAGCAAACGGACGAGTGGATGCGTGCGCTGTACACGGCGCTCAAGGACCAAACGACGATGCAGAGGCAGGAGTGGTTCGCCGCAATTCCGGTCGTTCGCTTGGAGGACGGGACCCATGTCCGGGCGCACGCAGGAGAAGCACCCGCAGCATACCTGCCCACATCGGCGGAAACAGGCTATCCCACAGTGCGGCGGGCAGTTTGCGACACGGATGACGCTCGCGGGTTCTTGGAGGAGATCGGCCTCCGCGAGCCCGATCCAATCGACGACGTGATCGACAATGTCTTGCCAGCCTATGCGGACGGAACGGCGCCCGTCGATGACGAAGGACGATACGCTAATGACCTCCAGCGCCTCGTGGCTGCTTATCAGGCAGGGTCGACAAATCGGCGGCAGGACCTGGCGAGAAAATTGCGTCGCACGCCGTTCGTGAAGGCTACTGACGCTGAGACTGGTGGGGTCGCATACGTCAGGCCGACAACGGCGTATGCCCCAACCAGGGAGTTGCGAGCACTGTTCAACGGTGTTCTCGGCGTGTCGTTTCTCGATCCTTCGATGCGGTATTTCGACGATGCCGACGTCAAGGCAATGCTCGAAGCGTGCGGCGTATCGGCGAGGCTGCGAGCCAGGCGCGTCGTCTACGATAACAATACGCCGCCTGATCAATGGAAGAAGCTGGCGAACGACGTGCAACTACCGTACTCGACTCGAGAACGTCGAGTAGAAGATCGGGACCTTCGGGGGCTTTCAGCACTGCTTAAGACGCTCCCGAATCTCAACCAAGAGCGTCAAAACGAAATTGCACCAACGCTATGGGCATGCCTCGGCGATCTCGCCGCACACACCAACAACGCATCATTCGACGGTATAGACCGCTACTTCTACCGTACAGCACAAGTCAAGCGGTTCCCTGCACAGTTCATCAGGGCATTGAATGCCGAGCATTGGGTGCCGACTGATGACGGCCGACTGGCAAAGCCTGAAGAGGTCGTGTTCGAGTCGCTCGGATGGGTACCCAATCCATTCCTGGAAGAGCGGATTCAGTTCAAGGAGATCGCTGCACCTCCGATCGTTACACTGGCCGAACAGGCCGATGTCGATGTGGGGGCGCTCGCGCTGCTCAAGGAACATGGGGTTACCCAGGACGACCTGAAAGAGATGCTGGACCGAAGGCGAGATGTCGAGCGAGAAGCTCAGACGGAGCCGGAGCGTCAGACGCCCGCTCGCACTGGCGGCTCACGCAGGGAATTCCGTTCCTACGTGGCTGCTGAGCGCACGCGCGAGATCGCCGACGGGAGCGTCGAACAGGAGAGGCGGCTGCAGCTCGAGGAGCTTGCCATCCAGCACATTGAGGCTCACGAGTCGGAGTGGACTCGAACGGAGCAGAACAACCCCGGCTTTGACCTCTACCAAACCAACGCCGACGGGGGGACCGTGAAGTGGTGCGAGGTCAAGTCGCTCAGCGGCGCGTGGGGAGATCGTCCCGTCACGATGTCGCACACACAGTTCGAGCTCGCACAAGACAAGGGCGACGCCTATTGGCTCTACGTCGTGGAGCATGCGGGCGACCCGGAACGGATCCGGCTCCTGCGCATCCAGGACCCCGCCGGGCAGGCGCGAACGTTCACCTTCGATCAGGGCTGGGCGGAAGTCGCGGTCGGTGAGGCCGAGTGAGGGCGGCCGCGCTGACCTATAATGAGCGCGACGGCACGGACGCGGGCACGCGGGACGGAGGGCTGCCATGACCTACACGCTGATGGACTTTGCGCAGGAGGCGCAGCGCATCGTCGATCGCGGCGACGGCGCGGAGCGCACGATCGCCGCCATCGCCGGGCCGCTCGAGCGGATCATCTCGCGCCCCGACTGCCTCACCGACCTGCCCGACCGCGACGATCCCAGCCTCGACGAGGGCTTCATGATCCACCGCTCCGACAACCTCACGATTAACGCCGTCGTCTGGGCGCCCGACAGCGGCGCGCCGATCCACAATCACAACGGCTGGGCCATGGAAGGCGTCATCTCCGGCGTCGAACTCAACCGCAACTTCGACCGCACCGACGACGGCTCGCAGCCCTGGTTCGCCACGCTTGAAGAGCGCGACCCCACCCGCGTTGAGGCCGGCCAGACCACCTACCTGCCCGAGCCGCCCTCCGACATCCACGCCGTCGAAATCGCGCACGGCAAGACCGTCGCCATCCATGTCTACGGACTCGACCTGTTCAAGCAGTGGCGCTACCGCTTCGACCTGGAGACGGGCAAGGTGACGCCGTTCGGCATGCGCACCCGCGCCCGGTAGCGGACAGCAGCGGGCGCGGAACCTCAGACGACAACACGGAAGGAACGGATCATGGGCAAGCTCGATGGCAAAGTGGCGCTGATCTCCGGCGGTTCGCGCGGGCAAGGCGAGTCGCAGGCGCGGCTCTTCGCGCAGGAGGGTGCCTCCGTCGCCCTCGCCGATGTGCTCGACGCCGAGGGCCAGCTGGTCGCCGCCAGCATCAACGACACCGGCGGCGACGCCGTCTACCACCACCTCGACGTCTCCGAGCAGAGCCAGTGGGCCGAGGTCGTCGACGCCGTGGTCGAGCAGTACGGACGGCTCGACATCCTGATCAACAACGCCGGCATCGCCCGCATGAAGCTGATCGAGGACTCCTCGCTGCAGGAATACCTGGAGGTGATCCGCATCAACCAGGTCGGCGTCTGGCTCGGCATGCGCGCCGCGATCAAGGCGATGAAGGACGCCGGCGGCGGCTGCATCATCAACACCTCGTCAACCGCGGGGTTGGAGGGCTACCCCGGCCTCTCCGCCTACGTCTCCTCCAAGTTCGCGGTGCGCGGCATGACCAAAGTCGCCGCGCTCGAGCTGGGCCGCCACAACATCCGCGTCAACTCCGTACACCCCGGCCCGATCGACACGCCGATGATCCGCGACCCGCAGCTGGCGGCGCAGGCGCAGGGCGGCGAGATCGGCATCACCGCGCCGATCCCGCGCGTCGGCGAGGCCGACGAGGTCGCCAAGATGATGCTCTTCATCGCCGCCGATGCCACCTACAGCACCGGCGCCGAATTCGTCATCGACGGCGGCATCACCGCCGGCACGGCCCTCACCGCGCCGCCCGAGTAGCCGCCCCCTCCGTCACGCCCGCGCCCTCCACCGTCTCGTCAGCACGCGCCCCACATCTCCCGTCACACCCACGCCCATCTCCGCCACACCCGCGCCCCATCACCCGTCATACCCGCGCTTGCCGCGGGTATCTCGTCGCGCCCAGCACCCAACCCCCTACCCGTTGACGTCGCAGCCCAGAAAAACCCGCCCGCGCCGTCGGCACGCCTCCAGCACCGAAAACGTGCCGGCCGCCGGGTCCACCACCAGGTCGCCCGGATTGGTCACCGCCTCAATCAGCGCCGCCTGCAGCTCCACCGGCTTTGGGTGAACGCCCCCCTGTTTCTGGACCCGCTCGGTCCACACATCAGGGATCGTGTGAACCTTCCAGACGCCTTTCGCCTTGCGGGGCGACTTTTGCAGCACCACGAGGTGCTCCGACTTGCGGCGTGAGCGGTAGCCCATCCCAATCCTGTCCTTGTCCCACGTGATCATGTCGACGGTTTCCAGCGAAGTGTCGCTGAGCCAGTCCTGAAAGCCGGTGCAGAGGTGAAATTTGTCCATCCAGAGGAACAGGTGCCCGCTGGGGATCAGGACGCGATCCAGCTCGCCGATGAACCCGGCGATGGCGTCGCCATCCATCTGTCGCAGCCCGGCGCGCCCCTGACCGCGGTTCTCGCCCTCGTTGCCGTACGCAAGATGATCGAGCACCCCCCGATATTGCGGGTCGAAGAACGCCGCCGGTACCGCGCTCTCCGGCAATTGCGCGAGCAGCTCGCGCCCATCCATCCGCAGCCGCGTATTGGGCGCCAGCTCCGCCGGCAGCGCCAACGCCGGCTGCTCAAGCGCGCGCTCACTGGAGAAGACGGATGCGGAATTCGCCTCAGCGTCGTCGAACAGCGGAGCCGAAGCTTCGCCGAGCGCGGCTGTTGAACGGCGTGCCATCGGCAGATCCTCTCTGGCTGAGCCAACATACCGGAAGCGCTGACCAAACGTTCTAGACTGGTTATTGAGCCAGCGGCTTGGCGAACGAGAGCTCGTGCCCGTCGGGATCCAGGATGTGGAAATACCGCTCGCGCCACGGCGCGTCGCGCGGGGCGAACTCCGGGCGCAGGCCGGCCGCCAGCGCCGAGGCGTGGAACGCATCCACATCCTGCACATAAAAGATCGCCCGCCCCCAGAAGCCCGGCGCGCCCTCCGCCCCGATCAGGTTCAGATAGCTCTCGCCCGCCCGGTACGACGTAAAGCCCGCCTGCGGGCCGCCGTAGATCCGCTCAAAGCCCAGCGCCTCGTAGAACGCGACGCTGCGCCCCATCTCGCTTACCGCCAGCGTGACCGCGCTCAGCGCCGTGACCCTGCTCATGCTCCGCTCACGCTCACGTCAGATCGGTGAACGGGTTGTGCGCGACCTCCCACATGTAGCCGTCGGGATCGCTGAAATAGCCTGAATAGCCGCCCCAGAACGTTGACTCGGCCGCCTTGACGATCTCCGCGCCCGCCCGCTCTGCCTCCGCCAGGGTCGCGTCCACCTCGGCCGGCGAGCCGACGTTGCGCGCCAGCGTGATCGTCTGCGTCCCGCCGCCGCTCCACGCGACCTCCGCCTCCTCGCGCAGCTTCTCCAGCGGGTAGAGCGCCAGCCAGGTCCCCTCCAGCTCGAAGAAGGCGATGTTCGCGCCGTCCTCGTAGTCGTGTGTGGGCAGACCGAGACCGTCGCGGTAGAAACGCAGCGACGCCGCCAGGTCCGCAACGCCGAGCGTGATGATGCTGATCTTGGGCTTCATGACGGCTCGTTGGGGCTGGCGCCGGATACGGCGACGGGGACGAAGCGAGGGCTCCGTCCCCGTCGGTTGGGTGCGGGCTGTCGGCCTGGGCTAGAAGGCCAGCGGAGCCGGCTCGGCCTGGCCGCCTTCCAGACCCTGCGGCCACCAGTGGTCCTCCCAGCCTTCCTCGTCCCAGATGTGCTTGAGGTTGGGCAGCACCTCGCGGGCCGTCAGCTGGATGTTCGGGATCGCCAGTTCCTTGGGGATCGAGCCGAACTGGTTGAGGATCATCAGGTGCCCCACATGGAGCGTCTTGATCACTTCCTCGAGCTGCTCGGTGACCTGCTTGGGCGTGCCGGCGACGATGTTGCCCTCGCGGATCAGGTCGGCCCAGGTGATCTCGGAGTTGGCCTTGGAGGCCAGCATCTTCTCCTGGGTCTTCTCACCCTTGAACTTGTCGGTGTCGCCGAAGACGGGCTTGAGGCCCTGGCTGCGGGTGAAGCCCTGCTCGATGGTGCGCACCGTGCGGTAGCCGGGCGGATCCGCGTAGCGCGGGTCGATGTGGAGCATCTTGTTGTAGAAGTACTCCGCGTGCGGCCCGAACTTGTCGGCCACTTCCTGCTCGCTCTCGCCGGTGGCGACCAGCTGGAGGAAGCCGGCCTGGTAGGGGTTCAGCGGCTTCTCGCGCTGCTGCATCGTCCGCCAGAACCCGTCCACGTTCTTCTGCCCGGCCTTGTAGCCCCCGTAGGAGAGGTAGCAGTAGACGTAGTTGTGCTCTGCGCACCACTCCCACGTCTCGACCGAGCCGCCGCCGGGGATCCAGACCGGCGGGTGCGGCTGCTGGATCGGGCGCGGCCAGATGTTGATGTAGCGCAGCTGGTTGTAGCGCCCGTTGTAGGAGAACATCTCGGGCCGCGTCCAGGCCTGCGTGATCACGTCGGCCGCCTCGTAGTACTTGTCGCGCAGGTGCGAGGGGTTCGCGCCGTAGCAGAAGCAGTCGTCCATCGGCGTGCCGACCGGGAAGCCGGCGACCAGCCGCCCGCCCGAGATGCAGTCGAGCATGGCGAACTCTTCGGCCACCCGCGTCGGCGGGTTGTAGAGCGCGATCGAGTTGCCCAGCACGACGATCGCCACATCCTTGGTGCGGCGGCAGAGGTTGGCCGCCATCAGGTTGGGCGAGGGCATCAGCCCGTAGGCGTTCTGGTGGTGCTCATTGATGCAGATGCCGTCGTAGCCCGCCTCGGCGGCGGCCTCGAGCTCGTCCAGCCCGTCGTTGTACATCTGGTGCGCCTTGGCCGGATCGAACAGATCCGAGGGCACATCCACCCAGACCGAGTTGTGCTGCTCGGCGAAGTCGGGGGGCAGGTCCCGGTAGGGCATCAGGTGAAAGAATTCGAACTTCACGTGGGTCCTCCGCTCAGTCAGAGCCGTGTGCGGCCGCCGTCAGGCAGTCGGCGCGTTGCGCGCAAGCTAGCGCCTGCAACCCCAGCCTGTCAAACAGCCCCGGTGGACGCTGTCCGTGCTCACCTCACGTCACTCCCCGTCATGTCATCTCCGCCGGGCGGCCGCGGGCCTTTGGGGGCAGCCGTGATCGGGCGAGCGGAGCGGAGCAGGGAGGAGGGGCAACTTGGCAGTCTCGTGTAGCGCGTGCCCCCCTCTGCCTACGGCCTCTCCCCCCAGAGGGGTTCTGTGCAAAATGCGGGATTCGGGCGAAATCGCAGTCGCGCCCTATCTGGTCGGCGGACGCGGATTCTCAGAAATTCGCCATTTTGCGCAGAACTCCAGAGGGGGGAGAAAATTGCGGTGGGTGCCAGCTCCTCGGGAGGGGAGAGAGCATTGGGGGTGGGCGGCAGCAGCTCGGAGGGGGGAGAGCGTTGGGGGCGGGCGGCTGAGGTGGCGTGAGCAACGCTCTAGGCATAGTCCGGGTGCGTCGTGTCCAGCCAGCTGTCGTCGTAGCGGTGGCTGGCGTGGGCGAACTGGTAGACATCCGGCGAGTTGTTCACGTAGGGCCACTCCACCTGCGGCGAGATCGCGTTCATCACCGAGGGCTGGCCGGTCATCCCGTCCACGCCGTGGTCGGGATGCACGCCGAGGAAGATGCGCAGCAGCTCGCTTGCCGTCTCCTTGCGCTTCTCCACATCCAGCTCGCTCTTCATGCCGACGATCAGCTCTTCCGCCGGCGGGTAGTTGTACTGCGAGAAGTTCGAGCTGCCGCCCACCACGTGCGTGATGTTCCACTCGCCGGTCGGATCCAGATCCTGCGGCGGGTTCGTCCAGGCCGGCGTCTGCCCCGGATGCGTGCCCTCCAGCAGCCGCTGGAGGATCACCGTGTAGGGCTGGATGTCCATCGACAGCTCAACGTCGAGCGCCTGCTCGTACATCGCCTTCACCGTCTCGGTGATGCCGGGGTAGGTCTGTTCCCAGACATCGGGCGTGATCCAGAAGAACGTGCGGCTGCCCGGCTCCACGCCCGCCGCGCTCATCAGATCGCGCGCCATCTTGATGTCCGCGTCCCGATCCACCCGGTAGCCCGGCCAGGTCGCCAGCTCGTCCTCCGGCACGGTCCAGGCCTGGTTGAACCACGGCGCCTGGGCGATCGCCGAGATTTTCGCCGAGCCGAGGTAGACCGTGTCGATCAGCGCGTACCGATCGGTCGCCACGTGGAAGGCGTAGGCCAGCCGCCGATCGGCCCAGGGGTTGCCCAGACCGTCTTCGCCTTCCCAGTCGGCGTTGAAGTTGTAGCGAATCTGGATCGTGAAGCCGAACGGCACATCGAACGACTGGTGATCCGGGAAGTCGGCCAGGATGCCTTCGACCTGGAGGCTGGAAAGCGGGAAGCCGCCGATGTCGATCCCGCGCCCCCGGTAGGCGGCGTCGACCGTCGTCGCATCGAGCAGGTTGGTGAACTCCACCCGATCCAGGTACGGCAGCGGCCCGCCGTCGTCGCCCAGCTTCCAGTAGTTCGGGTTGGGGTTGAGGTGTATTCCGATGTCGGGGTCGTAGAGCTCTGGGATGTACGGGCCGGTGCCCGACGAGAGCTCGACATTGGTCTGCTCGTCGCGCCAGCGGTTGCCGAACTCCTCGATCGCCTCGGGCGACGTCATCCACGAGAACGGCCCCAGATGCACGCCCAGATACGTCGCGTCGGCCTGCGCGGTGGTGAACTTGATCGTGACGTCGTCGAGCACCTCGATCGTGTCCGTCTGCTGGTACTTGCTGGCCGAGAGGAACGAGGTGTCCTCCACGCCGTCCGCGTCGACCGAGTCGATCTGGCGCTGCGCGTTGTAGCGGATGTCCTCGGCGGTGACCGCGCGCCCGCCCTCGGTCGGAAACTGGTCCCAGAAGCGCGCGCCCTGATCGACGCTGAAGATGTAGGTGGTGTCGTCGGGAATCTCCGGCAGCGAGGCGATGTCCGGTTCCATCACTCCCTGCTCCTTGTTGCGCCAGCGGATCAGGTAGTTCATGTAGAACCCCATCCAGAACTGGGTGGGGCCGAAGACGCCGCGGTGCGGGTCGAAGTAGTCGTGCGTCGCCGCCGGGGTGGAAAACCGCAGCGTGCCCCCGCGCACGATGTTCGAGGTTTCGGCGACGGTCTGTTCCTGCTGCTGTTGATCGTCGGCCGGAGCGTCCTGTCGGTCCGCCTGCTGCGCCTGCCGATCGGCGGCCGCTTGCTGGTCCTGCTGCATCGCCGCGGGCTGCGCCTGCTGCTGTTGCCGCGCGCCCGTCTGGGCGGCGGCCTGTTGGTCGTCGTCGTCATCGTCGCCGCAGCCGACCAGCGCCAGCCCCGCCGCGCCCACGCCGGCCCGCCCCGAGGCGCGCAGCAGCGCGCGCCTGCTCATCCGCGACCTGCGCATCCGCTGCCAGTAGTTCGGTTGTTCGTTCATGATCGTCTCCTCCGCGCCGCCGCCCGCAGCGGCATTTCACCGCGCAGCGTAATGATTTCCGAGCGGCTTCGTGGGGAGTCAGAGCGAGTGGAAGCTCAGTTGCGCATCGCCTACTGCGCCGAAACGTTCTCGCAGACGCCGTGCGCGGAAGCGGAAGATCTCGCGCAGGCGCGGCACGACGAGGTAGTGGGCGACGGGCGTGCTGAGCGGCTCCAGCGGCAGCGCCCAATGCACGATGTCGCTCGCCTCCACGCCGCGCTCCACCTCGCGGAAGAGGTGCTCGTGATGCCACAGCGCGTAGGGGCCGAGCCGCTGCTCGTCGGCGAAATACTCGCGCTCGCGCACCTGCGTGATCTCCGTCGCCCAGGGCACTTCCAGCCCCAGCAGCGGGGTCAGACGGTAGGTGACCATCATCCCCGCATACGCCGCCCGCGCCGGCTCGCAGGTCAGCCGGAAGCGCATGTCCGGCGGCGTGATCTCGACCAGATTGCGCGGATCCGAGAAGAACGTCCACGCGGTATCCAGATCCGTCGTCAGCGTTTGGCGGGCTTCGAGACGAAACGGCATCGCTCACGCTCCTCCGATCAGCGCGCCCAGCGCCAGCAGCGCGCCCGCGATCAGGTGCAGCATCGCAGTTCGCTTCAGCACCGTGATCAGCGCCGCGCCGGTTGCACCTCCCGCCACGGCGCGGCAGAGCGGCACCGCCAGCGGCGCGGCGGCCAGCCCCAGCGCCGTCCAGGCCGGCAGCACGCCCGTTGCGGCGAAGATCAGGATCGCCGCAAACGCCGCGCCCACCAGCAGCAGATACTCGGCGCGCGTGCCCCGCTCGCCCAGCATCACCGCCAGCGTGCGCTTGCCTGCCGCCCGATCGGTCTCAATGTCGCGCAGGTTGTTGGCGACGAGGATCGCCGTCACGAGGCAGCCCACGGGAACGGAGGCCGCCGCCAACTCCCAGGTCAACTCGCCGCTCTGCACGTAGCCGCTGCCCATCACCGCGACCACGCCGAAAAAGGCGAAGCAGATCACGTCGCCCAGTCCGTGGTAGCCGTACGGCCAGGGACCGCCCGTGTAGGCCACCGCCGCGACGCACGACGCCGCGCCCGCCGCCAGAATCGGCCAGCCCGCGGCGATCGTCAGAAAGACGCCGATCGCAATCGCGCCGCCGAAGACGGTGATCGCCCCCGCCAGCATCTCCCGCTCCGACAGCCATCCCATCGCTACCGCGCGCGGCGGACCAAGCCGCTCCGGCGTGTCCGCGCCGCGTCGAAAGTCCGACAGATCGTTGGCGAAGTTGACGCCGATCTGGATCAGAATCGCCGCCGCCAGGACCTGGAAAAACAGCGCCGCGTCGAACGGTCCCTTGATCGTCGCCACCGCCGTCCCGACCAGCACCGGCGCGACCGCCGCCGGCAGCGTCGGCGGACGCGCCGCCAACAGCCAGATTCGCCACAACGGCGGGGCGGGCGCGATCTGCGAGCTCATCCGATCTCCGTTGCCCGCACGCCGGCCTACACCGTCTCGAATTGCAGCGACGAGAGGTCGAGCCGGGCCGAGCGCTTCGAGAGGTGCAGAATCTCAACACCGACGACTTGCCGCGCCTCGTTGAAGTCGAGCACTACGCCCGACGAGACCTCCTCCGACTCCACGATGGCGGAGTCGTCAAGACGCAGATAGAGCGCGTCTGCTTCCCGGTCCACGCGCAGTTTCATCGTTTTCCTCGCATCGCGCGATCCCCGCGTGCGTCTGCTCGCCGGCCTACGGGAAACGCTCGTAGCGGCTGAAGTCGGGCCGGCGCTTCTCCAGGAACGCGTTCTTTCCCTCTTTTGCCTCCTCGGACAGGTAGTAGAGCAGCGTCGAATCGCCTGCGAACATCTGCATCCCCGCCAGACCGTCCGTGTCCGCCACCAGCGCGCGCTTGATGAAGCGCAGCGCGGTCGGCGACATGCACAGAATCTCGCGGCAGTAGTTGACCGTCTCTTCCTCCAGACGCTCCACCGGGAAGACCGCGTTGGCCAACCCCATCTCCCGCGCTTCCTCTGCGTCGTACTGACGGCACATGAACCAGATCTCGCCCGCCTTTTTGTGACCCACGATCCGCGCCAGCAGCATCGTGCCGTAGCCCGCGTCGAACGAGCCCACCTTGGGCCCCGTCTGGCCGAAGCGCGCGTTGTCGCCGGCGATGGTCATGTCGCAGACCGTCGCCAGCACGTTGCCGCCGCCGATCGCGTAGCCCGCCACCATCGCGATTACTGGCTTCGGAATCGCCCGAATCTGCCGGTGCAGATCCAGCACGTTCAGCCGCGGCACGCCGTCGTCGCCCACATACCCGCCGTCGCCGCGGATGCGCTGATCGCCGCCCGAGCAGAACGCCTCCTTGCCTTCGCCGGTCAGGATGATCACCCCCACCGACTGATCCTCGTGCGCCGCGTGGAAGGCGTGCTGCAGCTCGAACAGCGTCTGCGGGCGAAAGGCATTGCGCACCTCGGGGCGGGCGATCGTGATCTTGGCGATCCCCTCCGCCACGTCGTAGCGGATATCGCCGTAATCCCCGCGCCGTTCCCAGGCGGGCAACCCGCTGCGTTCCACCGTCACCGTCGGATACGACATCAGCTCTGCTCCTCTGCGTGCTCCCGGTTCAGCTCGATTCCGTCCTCAATGCCCGCGCCACGCAGCGCCAGGCGTCGGATTTCCGCTTGCATGCGCTGGGGCTGGGCCCGAATCCGACCGTCAGCCCACGCGCCGATCATGCCCTGCGCCATCGCCACCCAGGCCCGCGCCGCCAGCTCCGGATCCAGCGGCGCGATCCGGCCCAGCGCCAGCGCGCGCTCCAGCTCGGGGCGCAGCAGCGCGGCGAACTCATCCTCGATCTGCGCCGCCTGCGCGCGAATTTCCGGCCCCGCCGCCAGCGCCTCGTTCAGCACCCGCGCCAGCGCCCGCCGGCCCGAGAGCCCCGCGAACAGCGCCGAAAGCGCCGCGTCGGCGCGCGCCAGCGGATCGTCGCCCGCCTGCTCCATCGCCGCCCGCACCCGCCGCTGCAGCAGCGCGCCTGCGCGCGACACGACCGCCGCCAGCAGCGCCTGCTTCGTGGGGAAGTGGAAGTACAGCCCGCCCTTCGAGGTCTCCGCCGCCCGCGCCACATCGTCCATTCCGGCCCGCCCGAAGCCGCGCTCGGCGAACACCCGCGTCGCCGCGCGGAGCAGCAGCTCGCGCCGCTCCACCGCCCGCGCCTGCTGCGGCGCCCGTGTCTCCGACTCCGCAACGACCACGCCCGCTCCTCCGCAAAACCGACTCCCGCGTCGGTTTCCCTACCCTATCACCCGTGAGCTCCCCCGACGACCAACGCGCCCGCACCATTCAGTCCATGTTCGAGCGGCTCGTGCCCCAATACGACCGCATGAACCGCGTGATGACGGCCGGCCTTGACGGACGCTGGCGGCGCCTCGCCGTGCAGGCCGCCGCGCCGCGCGGCGCGGCCGTGCTCGACCTCGGCGCGGGCACCGGCGACCTCTCGCGCGAGTTCCGCCGCGCCGGCGCGGGCCGCGTCGTCGGCGCGGACTTTTCCGCGCAGATGCTTCACCGCGCCCATCGCAAATTCGGCCCGCGCACCGCTGACTGGCTCCAGGCCGACGCGCTGCGGCTGCCCTTTCCCGACGCCGCGTTCGACATCGCCGCCAGCGCCTTCGTCCTGCGCAACCTGGTCGACCTGCCCCGCGCTTTTGAGGAGATGCTGCGCGTGCTGCGCCCCGGCGGGCGGCTCGTCGCGCTCGACATCACCCACCCGCCCGACGACCTGCGCGGCCGCATCCTGCGCCTCGGCTTCGAGCGGATCGTCACGCCCGCCGCCGGCCTGCTCAGCGGCGACCGCGACGCCTATCGCTATCTGCCCAACTCGCTCGCCAACTACCCCACCGCCGACGAACTGGCCGAAATGCTCCGCGCCGCCGGCGCAGAAGAAGCGTCCTACCGCCGCCTCGCCGCCGGCGCCGTAGCCCTCCACACCGCCCGCAAACCCTCTCGCTGACGAGCGATTCCTATCGCTCTCTGGATAACGGCTTCAGTGAGTGTTTTGAGACAGCATGAGCGAGGAGGGCAGTCAGCGATAGAAGTGAGACGATTAGCTGCAATGGCAATGTGCGTCGCCATCCGATGGATTGACAACGAAATCTCCTCAGGCGAGTTCTTTGTCAGAGTACCTTCGCACGCGGTTATGCCATTCCCGCAGCGTCTGAAGCGCTTCGTCGAGCTCCCTCGGATCGGGTGAGCCATAGTTGGTGGTGACGATCTTGTCATGTCGCCGTGCCCAGATCGACACCTTGCTGTAGGAGGTTTGGAGTACCCGATTGTCCTTTTCCGAAACGTGTACGAGTAGGCGGAACATTTTTGGGTGGACTGCCATATCCGTCGGAGAAACGACTTTCTCAACGACAAGCTCGCGAACAGCTCGCTCCCAGGCTTCCGACAGTCTGCCGGCCCATTCCGCAGCTCGTTGCTCATACTCTTCCCCAGTGAGGCGGCCTCGAGTATTTTTGAGCTGAGCAAGGTCTTGTTCCAGTTGCCCTAGCCGTGTTTTCGTGTCCTTGGTTGGCCACGGGTGCCCATCTGAACATGCACCGGGAGTCACGCCACCTTTACGTTCCACAGTCCGTTTCGTGATCTCAACTCCGCGTTGGCCGGCTTCTAGAGCGAGGGCGCTAACGAAGGTGTGATCGTGCGTGAAGATGATCACTTGGCGGTCGACGGCGAAATCCGCGAGTCGTGCAGCAACGCGAGCCCTGCGGTGGTGATCGAGCGATGACACGGGATCGTCCAACACGATCGCCGAGTACGACCTGTCGAGAGTCGTGTCCGTGAAGAAGCTGGCCAGGCCCAACGCAGTCTGTTCGCCTTCGCTGAGCACGTTGTCCATCTGGTACGAGCGCTTGGCACCGTCAAGCGCGGGCTTGTTGGTGAGCTGTCCTTTCTGGCCGCCTGTGTCTTCGAGAATGACTCGCTCCAGGAGCAGGTTGTCCGCTTCTTTCGCGAAGCAACGCTGCACCTTGGGTGTGACGTACTCACGGGTGAGTCGTGTCGCCTCGGCCGTGATGGCATTCGTGCGCGTTTGCCGCCTTTTAGCCGCCTCTAGACGGTCGCGTTCGGCCAGGCGAGCGACTTCGCCCAAAATTGCCGCGCGTGCGTCGGCCATGAGCCGGCTGTCTTGATTCTCCTTGATCCGGGTCTCGATGCCGCGAAGCTGCCGCTCATACGCGGTCTCATCGAGCTGCGCTGCCGATGCGCGCACGCGATCGGCTTCCGCGCGGAGTACGTTGGTTTGAGAATCGCTCGGAACGCCATCCAACGCGTCTGTCAGATTGCCATCTTCGATCGCGTGGACAACGTTCTGAAACGCTGTGATTTGTTCGCGGAATTGGAGAGCGAGCCCTTGATCGATCCTTTGGACGCGATCGAGAGCGACGGCCACATTGGTTGGTTCGATTGCCGCGGATCGCACTTGAGTTTCGGCAGCGGTCGCATCGCTCTCGGCGGCTTGCGCCTGTCGCTCTGTGCGATCTTGTACGGCTGTCTCGAAGCGGCGCAGGCGTGCTTGGGCCTCATCAGATAGATCCTGATGGCAGAGCACACACTTCGAGTCTGCGCCGAGGCGCGGGAACGTATCGCCCGGATAAGCGTCCGTTTCCGAGAAGCTGCGAGCAGCTTCCCAGAGCGCGCGCCACGTTTCGGAGCCGACTCCGGCTACTGGCTGATCGCCTGAGGATTCTTGCGCGGCGATCGTGGCAGCTGCTCGCAATTGCTCTGCTTTCACCTTCTTTTCGGCGAGCGCGGTGATCGCGTCGCGGCTGAGGTCTTTGTCGAGAGACGTCAGGTGATTCGCGAGTACGTTGAGGGCGCTCGCAAAATCCTCCAAGCGTTCGCGTTCGTGCGCAGAGCCCGAAGCTTGCAGGGTGTGAGCTTGCCGTTCTAGCGCCTCGATCTCAGCGTCAACATCGGCGGCAACCCGACAAGCGCGTGCTATCTCGTCGTCCGTCGTCGACAGCGAAAGTTCGCGTAGAAAGCGGGCTGCTTGGCCGTCTGGTGAAACGCTTGGCAGCGTTGTTGCTCTGTTCTCGTTTTCGCCGAGCAGCCGATCGAGCTCGGCCCTGACTCCGTCGCATGCGCGACTGAGGCCGTCGAACAAGTTGAGCTCTGCCGGTCGGTACGTGACCTCCGACTCTTTCGTCAAGAACGCTTCGCCGCAGCTCTCGTCAAAGAAGCCGATCCGGCTTGCTGCTGGCGGGACATCTGTCCACTGACGCCGGATGTCTTCTTGACCACGAAGCGAAATGACAATCTCAGCTCGGGGCGAGGAATCCGTGCTGGCCGCGAAGATGTCCGGCAGAACCTGTTCAGTGACTCGAGCCTGTGAGATCTGCTTGATCAACCGGGCATACCCGGATTTGCCACTTCCGTTGTCTCCGTAGACGACCGTCAGGCCCGTCGGCGCGAATGTGAGCGTCTCGCCGGCTGCGAGCGCGTTCACGTTGGCCGTCTGGGCTATCTCGACCAAACCAACGGCATCGCTGGTCTCGCGCCCTGCGGCGGCGGCGAGCGTGAACGTAGCTTGTGGGTCATCGTCGCCCGCAGCGAGCCGTTCAGCGATTGCTCGATGATCAGCCGCGCCGAGGGTTTCGCCCTGCGCGAGTCTGCTCAGGACGCGACGCTGCCATCCCGGGCGGCCTTCAGCCCATTTGACGAGGTCCGACGCGATCGAAGACATGCAGGTAGGGTACCACGCCGACACCGGATCTGATCACTCAGCCATCAACGTTTCGAGACTGGCCAAGACGAGAGGTGATGGGACGGAACGCTTTGGGCTGATCCGTGGGCTAGAGGCGCCGGTTGGAGACGACAGGTTCGGAGGCGAGCAGGCGGCGCAGCGGCTCCAGGTTGGGGAGGTCGAGGATCTCAGCGAGACCGTCGTCGAGCTTTGCTCGGGCGGGGTCGTCGGCCATTTGGGGGAGGGGCAGGAATTCGTCCTCGGCGAGCTCGTTGAAGAGGGCGTGGAGGGCGTCGAGCTGGTCCTGCGTGAGTTGTCGGACGTCGAGGATCGGCATTTCGGCGAGGTCGGCTTTCTTGAGTTTGACCCACGGACCTTCGGTTGTGTTCCGCGTGGCGAGCAGGGATAGCAGTCCCAGGCTGCTGTTGAGCCAGAGCACCAACGGCCGTTCGCGTCCCGTATCACCGACATTGACCGGCCAGAACACATTCGACAGCACCTGCCGCTCCGTGCAGATTGCGATGGTGCGGCAAGTGTTCAGCCGCAAGCGCTCGCCGATCAGAAGTTTGCCCGCCTTCGGCCAGAGCAGGTCGAGCGGCTTGAGCTTTCGGCGCGGTCTGGGCGTCGTCAAGGGCGAGAGGTAATTGTCCGGTTCGGCGAGCAGCCTGGTGCGTTTGTCGGTGTCGTGGCCGTCGATCATCTCGTAGGCGGTGACGCTTTGCGTTCGCTCGAAGCCGTCCCACACATCGCGCACATCGGGCCCGATCTGCCCGAGTTCGGTCAGGGAGGTGAGCGGTATCGAACCGACCTCTCTCGCACCGGGCATTCGCACGCTTCCGTCGCGCAGTAGTCGCGACGCGATGCGCGTCACGTCCGCTCGCGCGAACTGCACGCCCAGCCACCGCTCGCCCAGGATCTGGTCCGACGGCATCAGCAGCACTTCGCCCATGTGCCGATCATCGACTGACAGGAGCGATGTGCCGTCTTCGTCAATGCGCGCCGGAGCGATCGTCTCAACGGCTTGCGCGATCTTCTGGGCGTCGATGACGCCTCGGGGATTGCGCCAGAGGCTGACGAAGCGCGTCTCGTAGTCGGGCGGGTCGCCGTTTTCGCGGCGGCGGGTGGCGATCAGCAGGGCCTCGGAGAGATCGGTGCTGTCGGAGAAGTTCCAACGTTCTGGGTCGTGGGACGCGATCACGGTGTCAATCGTGAAATCGCGCTCGATCAGGGAGCGGGTCTGCTGCCAGGAGGGGCCGGTGCAGACCGTCAGCGGCAGCACGAGGGCGAGCCGGCCTTCGCCGGGGCGCAGTTTCGGCGCGGCGGCGGCGACGAACGCGGAGCCGAGGCCGGCGGTGACAGCGCCGTTGCGGGTCTTGAGTCGGCGTTTGAGCTCGGCCTGGAGTTTGCTTCGCTCCGGCTGGGGGAGGCTGCCAAAGAGCAGGTTGCCGCCGACGGAGCGGGTGAACGGGGGGTTCATGATCACGAGGTCGAGGTCGGGCAGTCTGACGGTGACGCCTTCGGCGGCGCCCTTGATGCCCTCGCCGCTGACGCGCCCCACATCCTGCGGGACGACGGCGAGATCGCCGCCGCCGCCGAGCGACATTTGCACGGGGGCTTCGCGGCTGCCGAGGAATTCGAGCGAGCCGAGCCGGATGTTGTCGCTCTCAACGCCGAGCGGCATCGTGTAGAGGTTCATTTTGTCGAATTGGATGTCGGGGTTGAGCATCGCCAGGCTGGTGGCGGCGAAGTGGATGGCGGAGAGCTGCACATCGAAGCCGATCAGCGCCTGTTCAACGAGGTGTTTGTGCAGAGAGGGAATGTCGCGTCCGCCGGCGTCGGCATGGCGGCGTTGCGTTTCGGAGGCGACGGCCATCAACAGCGTGCCGGTGCCGCAGGCGAGGTCGGCCACGTTGAGCGAGGCGGGGAATTCGTGATCGCTCCAGTCGACGCCCTTGGGCCAGCCGTCGAAGACGAGGCGGGCGAGCATCGCGGCGGCGGGGACGGAGGTGTAGTAGGCGCCGCTGAATTTGGCGTCGGAAAGGAGCGTGTGGAAGAGCCGACCCGAGAGGTCGTATCCCTCCACATCGCGCGTCTCCCGCGCCGCCCGAATCAGCGGCGCGATCACTCCCGCCTGCAACTCCTCGTCGGTCTCGTAGAGGATGTCCAGGATCGCCGCGGCGACCTCGAACACCGGCACGTAGTCGATCTCGTTGCAAATCCTGCGCCAGCTGTCGCGCAAACGTGCTGTGCCATTCCCCAAGTCGGTGGTCATTTCGCCGACCGTCTCGACTTCGCTGTTGACGGCGGCGAGGCGGTCCTGGAAGGACAGCGCATTGAACAGCACAAGGCAGCCGATCCGCCGGGCGGCGCCGCGGTCTCTCTCTTTGTCGGTGCTGGCGATCACGTCGGCCACGCGCCGCGCCGCGCGCGCATGGCGGCTGAGCTCCCGCGCCGACTGGTCGAGCGCATGGTTGATGGCCGCCGCCGCTGCGATCACCCGGTCGCCGTCCTCGAGCTCAAGCCGGAGCAGACGCAGATGATCGGCCAGCTCGTCGAGCGAGCCGCTGCGCACGATCGGATCCGGGTAGATCTCATCGCCCGAACTGTGGACGTACCAAATCAGATCATCCGCCTGCTCCAGCGCCGCGCCGGTCTCCGGCTCAGCCTTCAGCCGATCGGGATAGAGCACGCCGACCCGACCCACGGCCTCCGGAATCGCTGCCACGCGCTCGTCAAGCTGCGCCTGTAGAGCGGCTCGTCCGCTCTCCCACTTGCACTCGATCAGCACCAGATCGCCGTTCCGCAGCTCAAACCGAATGTCGGGCGCGTTGCCCTGCCGGCGGCGCTCGGCGCGCGCTGCGATCCCGCGCCGCTTCAGCCCCTCCCCTAGCAGCACGTTGACGGCTTCTTCGCGGACGGTTTCCCCGCCGCGCCGCCGTCCGGTTGCAGAGCTCATGGCGCGATTGTCGCATATGTGGGCGCGGGGTCAGCGCGATGCGGCCAGCGCTACCGCTGCGCGCCCGCTGCCCTTCACCAGTCGGCCGGCCCAGCGCGTCGGCGGCGCGTCGGATGCTTCCAGCCAGTCGCAGGAGTCGATCGCAAACCCCGCCGCCGCCAGCGGCCCGCGCAGCCCCGCGTCCAATGATGTCGGCGTCGGCGGCGCGCAGCCCGGCGGGGCTGCTTCGGCATTCAGGATGAGCTCTACGTCAGCCTGATCTGCGCAGAGGCGGTCGGCGAGCGCGGCGAACGCTGCGGCGTCCTCCAGGATCAGCCGCAACAGCGCCGCCCAGGGGAAGTGAACGGTGAGCCGCCGCGCCGCGCCCTCCAGCTCCGGCGGCGGGCGCTGGGCATCGGCGGCTGCGAAGATGGCATTCGGCGCGCCGCCGCGCTCCGGGCGGCGCGCAGCGCGTTGCGCGGCCCGCCGCAGCGCGTCGCGGTCGGTGTCCAGTCCCACTGCCAGCCAGTCGGGGTGCTCGCGCGCGAAGCGCCGCACATGCCCGCCGTCGCCGCAGCCCAGGTCGAGCAGCAGCGCCTGGTACGGGGAGCGCAGCGCCGCCCACTCCGCCGCGTCGCAGCGCCGCCCCCCGGAGCGCGTCATCAGTTCCACGCCGCCAGCCTACGCGCGACTCTGCGGCGGTGGGCGATTAGACTTGGTCGGCAATTGCCGAACAGAGGAAGAGCCGCACCATGCCTACGCCCGCCCGCGTCGTGTTTCTGCCCCAGGAAGACGCCCCGCTCGCCGTCGAACATGTCGAACTGCCCGACCCCGGGCCGCTCCAGGTCGTCGTGCGCCAGTTCGCCAGCGGCATCTGCCACTCGCAGCTGCACCAGATGCACAACCCGCGCCCCAGCGACCAGGTGCTCGGGCACGAGGCGACGGGCGAGGTGATCGCCGTGGGCTCCGAGGTGACCAACGTCGCCGTGGGCGACATCGTGTTCGTGACCTGGGTGCCGCGCGATCCGTCGGTCGCCGCCCGCGCGGTGGAGGAGATCAGCATCGAGCGCCCCAACGGTCGCCGCGCCACGACGCGCAACGTGTTCACCTGGGCCGATCACACGATCGCCGACGAGAAGTACATCGTGAAGGTGCCCCAGGACACGCGGCGCGATGTGACATCGATCATCGGCTGCGCGGTGCTGACCGGATCGGGGGCGGTTTACAACACTGCGGCGGTCCGCGAGGGCGACTCGGTCGCGATCTTCGGTGTCGGCGGCGTCGGGCTTTCCGCCGTGGTCGCGGCCTCCGTGGTCAAGGCGGACCCGATCATCGCCGTTGACCTCGACGACGAGAAGCTGGAGTTCGCCAAGCGGTTCGGCGCGACGCACGGAGTGAATGCGGGTGGGGGCGACGCGATTGAGCAGGTCAAGGCGCTCACCGCGGGCGCGGAGGGCGTCACCACCAGCTTCGGCGAGCCCGTTTCCGGGGTTGATTTCGCCTTCGACTGCATCGGGCGCGAGGTGACGATGGGCCAAATTCTCCGCGCGGTGCGGCCCGGCGTGCTGGGCGAGGAGGGCGGCGGCACCGCCGTGCTGGTCGGCGTGCCACAATCCGGCCTCCGGTTCAGCGAGGAGGACATGCGCGGCCTGCTGATCAACGAGAAGCGCTACATCGGCTCGATCGGCGGCTCCTGCCGCCCCGACCGCGATTTCCCCATGTTCCTGGCCTGGTCCGACGATGGGGCGCTGGATCTGGACGCGATGGTGACGGAGCGCTTCAAAATCAGCCAGATCAACGAGGCGACGACGGCGCTGGAGCACGGCGAGATCTTCGGCCGGGCGATCATGGAGTTCGACGACTAGCCCTCAAGACGGCTCAGCTCTGCGGCGACCTCGTCGGCGGTGACGGTGCGGGTGATCGCGCCAACGGCATGGTTGAGGGTGATCTGTCGGATTTGCGAGTCCCGAGCGATGACGCGCTCAATTTCACGCTCGTGTTTGAGGATGAGTTGGAGCTGTTCGGCGGCGTCTCCGGAGCCGAGCTGTTCCTGGCGAAAGCGGAGTTGAACAATCCGCAGGCCGTCGCGCATCGCGCGGAGGGCGGGCAGGCGCGTGTCGCGCTTAGCGTAGCGGTCTTTCGTGACGATCGCGTCATAGTTGTGCGCCACTGCAAACGCCAGCACGACCGCGTCGGGCTGATTGTCGAGTCTGAGCGGCTTGGCGTGATCGGCCTGCCAGCCGCGCTCGCGCAGCGGGGCCGCCACCGCTTCAGCGATGTTCTCATCCAGCAGCAGGCGTATGGACCTGGGCAGCGTCATACAGCGCCTGTTCAAATTCGAGAATGCGGCGCGCCTGATAGACGGTCAGCCCGTATTCGTCGACCATCTGCTCGGTGTGCGACGCGGTGGGGTAGGTGTTCGCAAGCATCGCCGTGCGCAGCCGGCGGGCGCGCACAGTCGGCTCGCCTGCGCAGAAGTTCGGGCGCATTTCCACCGCATCGGCGAAGCGGAACAGCCGCCCCAGCGGGCCTTCGTGCCGGCGTTCGCTCCAGAAGCGCTGGAGGTCCACCTGCTTGGGCAGCGCCGCCTCAAGTACGCGCTGCGGCAGCGTCGCCGCCCACTGCGGACAAGCTGCATCAAGCCGCGTCAGCGCATCGGGCAGGTCGCCCTCCGCCAGCCCCAATTCGAGCAGCTTGGCCGCGGCGAGCACGCGGTGATGCTCGTTCCAGCTGTAGTACCACGGCGGATCGCCGAACTCCTCGCGATCCGGGTCGTCGTTGATCACCGAGGCAGGCAGCAAACCTTCCGCGCGCCAACGCTCGAGCTGCTCGGGATCCAACCCCGAAAGCCCGGCGACGATGGCCGGCGAGATCGCGCCTTCGTCGTGCAGCGGATCGGACTCTGCGTGACAGCTCATTGCATTCGTCTTTCGTCGTCGCTCTCAGCGTAGACGGCTCAGCCACCCGCATCACGCGGCTCCAGGCGGTGCAATGCAGCGGCGACCTCGTCGGCAGTGATGGTGCGGGTGATGCCGCCGACATCGTGGTTGATGATCAACAGGCGGATATCCGAGTTGGGGGCGATCGCCTGCTCAATCATGGGTAGGTGGTCGAGGATCAGCTGGATCTGCGCCTCAGTCGATCCTGAGGCGGGCGCGTTCTGTCGGAAGCGGAGCTGGATGATGCGCAAGCCGCTGTTCATTGCGCGCATCGCCGCGAGGCGGTCCTCACGTTGGCTGTAACGATCCTTGGTGATGATGGCGTCGTAGCCGCGAGCGACAGCGAACGCGAGGACGACAGGGTCAAGCGCGCTGGTCAGTTCCAAGCCGTGCAGGTGGTCCACCTCGAGCCCGCGTTACCGCAGGGCCGGTTCGAGGCTGGGCGCCATGTTCTCATCCAGCAGCAAGCGCATCGGCTACTACCGCGGTGTACAGCGCTTGTTGGAATTCGACGGCGCGGCGTACTTGGAACGGCGTCAGCCAGTACGTCTGCGCAATCTCATCGACGCTCATGCCGCCTGCGTGATAGTCGGCGACCATGTCGGTCTCGATTCGGCGCCCACCGACATTCGGGAGACCGCCCAGCTTGCCGCTCTCCATCTCCACCGCATCGGCGAAGCGGAAGAGCCGCCCGAGGGGGCCTTCGTGGCGGCGCTCGGCCCAGAACAGTTGGATGTCCACTTCAGCGGGCAGTGCTGCCTCAAGCACGCGCTGCGGGAGCGTCACCGCCCACTGCGGACATGCCGCATCGAGCCGCGCCAGCGCATCGGGCAGGTCGCCCTCCGCCAGCCCCAATTCGAGCAGCTTGGCGGCGGCGAGCACGCGGTGATGCTCGTTCCAGCTGTAGTACCAGGGCGGATCACCGAACTCCTCGCGGTTGGGGTCGTCGTTGACCACCGACGCCGGCAGCAAACCTTCCGCGCGCCAACGCTCGAGCTGCTCGGGATCCAACCCCGAAAGCTCGGCGACGATGGCTGGCGAGATCGCCGCCGCATCTCGCAGCGGATCGGGCTCTGCGTGACAGCTCATACGGACTACCTCCTCGCTGCGCCTGCGGTGTCGGCTCCGTTCAGCGTAATCGGGCGGGCGGCGCTCGATCAGAGCAGCAGCAGCGGGATCGACATTTCCTCGGGGCGCAGGCCGGCGTGGAAGCCTTTGAGGTCGAGCTGACGGTTGTCGGGCTCGCCGTAGACGATGACTTCCTTGCCGGCGGAGATCGCCAGATAGCCGCCGATCCGCTCGGCGGCGAGGTCGCTGAGCCGGCCGGGACCGAAGAGGGCGAGGTCTTCGGCGTCGGCGCGCGAGAGCAGCGCCCAGTCTGCGCCCCAGCGCTCGCGGAAGGCGCTCGCGAAGGCGTCGGCGCGGCCCTCGCGCACGCAGAACATCGGCACGCGCGGCTCGCCGTGGGGCGGGGTGTGCAGCTCGTCGAGGATGGGGTCGTCGGGCTGCACCAGCGACATCTTGTTCGATTCGACGCTGATCGCGCCGTGGTCGGCGCTGATCACGATCCGCGCGCGTCCGTCAAGCGCGTCGGCGATCACGCCGATCGCCCGGTCCACGGCGCGCAGCGCCTGCCTGGCGTCCGCGCCCTCGGGTCCGACGCGGTGCGACGCAGCATCAAGCATCGGCAGGTAGAGGTAGTGGACGCCGGTCTCGCGCTGTTCGACGACCCGTTGCACGACGCTGGCCACGGCATCGCGCAGATGATCGTAGGGATCGGTCGGCCAGGCGCCGCGTCCGTAGCTGGTGAACTCGCTGCGGGAGATTTTGCGGGGGTGGTAGGTGCGCAGCGGGCCGGGCATCGCCGCCAGACGCGACGGGCAGGGGAAGGCTTCGTCCGGATTCACGCCGAAGCGCTGGAGCGCGGTCTCGGAGTGGCGCTCAACGAACGGCAGGATCGTGGCGGTGATCTCGCGGTTGTGCAGGTGCGTAAACCAGGTCGGCACCGCGTGGGTAGCGGGCCACTCGCCGGTGACGATGGCGGTCAGAGCGGCGGCGGTGGTGGAAGGGAAGACGGAGCGCAGGTCGATGCGCTCGGCGCGGCCGAGCGTCGAGGTCGCGTCCAGCTGATCCACAAACGTGTCGCCGAGACCGTCGATCAGCACGAACAGCAGCGGGCGGTCGCGCCCGATCCGCTCGGCCAGCGCGGCGGCGGCGTGATCGTCGTCGGCCAGCGGCGCGCCGCCGATGTGGGCGACGGCGCGGGCGAGATCGACGGTGTTGGGCGGACCCGCGCCGTCGGGCTCGATCGGCCGCAGCAGGCGGCCCCCCGCCAGCCAGCCTTCGACGCGGTCGCGATCGGAGACCGGCGTCGTCATGGCTTGCCCCAGATCTAGATCTGGGAGTAGCCGGAGCCGGGCGTGTCGACGCCGGTGCCCGCCGGCGTCTTGTCGCCCATGTCCCAGCCGAACTCCTTGAGGATTTCCTGGCTGTAGGTGACGCGCCCGGAGACCTTGTCAAGCGGCTCGGTGGCCAGCAGCAGCGCCGCCTGGGCCATGATCTCGACTGACTCGGCGTCGTTCGGGTCGCGCCCTTCCATCAGGCGGTGATGCACCACGCCCGGCGTAGGCACGATCTGCGAGGGGCTGTAGCAGGTGACCGAGACGCCGTACTGGTGGACCTCGGAGGCCAGCCCCTGGGTGAAGCGCTCGAGCGCCGCCTTCTCCGCCCCGTAGAGCGTCCCACCGCCGCCGTCGCCCTCGTACGGGCCGCGGCCGGGGCCGATCGCCGCGGCGCTGGAGACATTGACGATCGCCCCCGAGCCGCGCTCGATCATCCCGCCCTCGTTGAGGCAGAGCTGGCTCATGTAGAAGGGACCGTGGAAGTTCACGGCGGTGGAGCGCAGCCAGCGGTTGATCGGGAAGTCCTTGACCGGGATGAAGTAGGTCAGCGCGGCGTTGTTGACCAGCACATCGGGCGGGCCGTAGGTGTCGATGCAGGATTGCACGATGCCCGCGCACTCCTCGTATTCGGAGACGTTGCCGGCCACCGCCGTGGCCTCGCCGCCCGCCTCCTGAATGTTCTGGATCGTCATCTCCAGCGAGCCCGGGAGCGGGTGCGTGCCCTCCTGCAGGGTGCGGGCCGTGGCGATCACTTTCGCGCCCTCAGCCGCGTAGCACTCCGCGATCGCCGCGCCGATGCCGCGGCTCGCCCCGGTCACGATCGCCACCTTGCCGTCCAACTTGCCCATGCCGAACCTCTCAATTCCGTCTCGCGCCGTCGCGCAGTTCCCCGTAGAAGCCGCCTCAGCATACCGCCTCGCCCTCTGCCTGCGGCGTCTCCCCTGGCTGGAGGGAGAAAATTGGGGCGGGCATACAATGCATTCGAGGGAGCAGGCGATGACCACGACCAATGCCGACAGCGAGTCGCTCGAATTCCACGCCGTCCACTGTCAGCGGATGCTGGACCACGCCGCGCGGATGATCGAGGATGGGGATCGCATCCAGGCGTCCGAGAAGATGTGGGGCGCGTTTGCGCACCGCGTTGAGGCGATCGCCGCGCAGCGCGGCTGGGAGTGCAAGACCCACGACGACCTCAGAGTGATCACGGAGCACATCGCCAGGCGGACCGGCAACGACAGAATCTCCGACCTGTACCACCTTGCCAACAGCGCCCACCAGAACTTTTACAAGGACAGGCTCAGCCTGCTCGATATCGTTGGGCTGCTCGAACGTATCCAGGCGCTGCTCCCGCTGCTCGATCCCGACGATCCGAATCTGCCGCGGGCCGACGACCCGCCGACGAACAACCGCTACCGCGAACGCCACAACCTGGATGCGCTTCCCCCCGATCTCTGGCGGAAGCGCGAGCGGGCGCTGCAACGGTTCACCGAATTGCGCCGCGCCGCCGCCGTAGAGCGGCAGTGCGCCGTGCTCGAAGCCGCAATCGAATCGCTGGAGCGCGACGCGCCCGCCGCCGACTGAGCGTCTACTACCACCTCCGTCATTTCCGCCCATTGGTGCGCAGCCGCCCGCCTCAATCGGGGCGGCGTTGGGCCAGCGCCAACAGCATCGACAACGCCAATGATGCGCCCAGCAAAGCGAGGACGATCACCCCGACCGGCAGAGCGCCGCCGCGGGTGAGCAGGCCGCCCGTGCCTGTGTTCGGGAGGCCGCCGCCGCGCAGCCAGGCGGGGACATCGGCTGCGCCGTTGTAGATCGTCCAACAGGCGACGGTCCCCTCCTCGCTCAGCGCGCAGGCGTAGTGAGCGCTGGAGCTGATCGCGGTGTACTTGTCCGCCGGCGGCTGCGCCTGGCCGTCAAACGTGTATCCCCAGCACTCCACGGTGCCGTTCAGGCGCAGCCCGCAGGCGTGGTGCTCGCCCGCACTGACCGCGCGAAACTCCCCGCCCGGCGTATCTGTCCGGCTCGCCCCGTTCTCTCCCCAACACTCGACCGCACCGTTCAGGTGCAACCCGCAGGTGTGGTCCGTGCCCGCGCTGACTGCGCTGAACGCTCCGGCCGGCTCGTACGTCTGGCTGTCGTTGTACCACCCCCAGCATTCGACCGCGCCGTTCGGGCGCAACCCGCAGGTGTGGTCCCGGCCTGCGCTGACTGCGCGAAACTCTCCACCCGGCTCATCCGCCTGGCTGCTCCGGTACCTGGTCGAGCACTCGATCAATCCGTTCGGGTGCAGGCTACAGGTGTAGTACTCGCTCGCGCTGATCGCGCTGAGTGCAACCCTTGGTGCGCCTGCCCAGCCCCAGTACCATCCCCAGCACTCGATCGCGCCGTTCGGGCGCAACCCGCAGGTGTGGTCTCCGCCCGCGCTGACCGTGCTGAACGCCCCCTCCGGTGGGTCCGCCTGGCCTGACCGATTGCGTCCCCAGCACTCAATCGCGCCGTTCGGTCGCAGCCCGCAAGCGTGCCCCCCACCTGTGCTGACCGTGCTGAACGTTCCACCCGGCGCGTTTGTTTGGACGCTCCTCCAGTTGCGTCCCCAGCACTCGACGCCGCCGTTCGGTCGCAGCCCGCAGGTGTGGGCCGAGCCCGCGCTCACGGCGTTGAACGAGCCGTCCGGCGCGTCCGCCTGGCCGTCGCGCGTGTAGCCCCAGCACTCGACGGCGCCGTTCAGGCGCAACCCGCAGGTGTGGGCCGAGCCCGCGCTGACCGCGCTGAACGCCCCGTTCGGCGCGTCCGCCTGGCCATTTGGGTTGTGTCCCCAGCATTCGACCGCGCCGCCCGGCCGCAGTCCGCAGGTGTGCCACGCGCCCCCGCTGATCGTGCTGAAGTGCCCACTGGGTGTGTCCAACCGGTTGCTGATGTCGGCGTTGTTCCAGCATTCGACTTGGCCGCTCTCACGCAAGCCGCAGGTGCGATCCGAGCCCGCGCTCACGGCGCTGAATGCTCCGTCCGGCGCGTCCGCTTGGAGGTAGTTTTTGCGTCCCCAACACTCGACCGTGCCGCTCGGCCGCAGCCCGCAAGTGTGCCACTCGCCCGCGCTGACCGCGCTGAACGCTCCGCGCAACGTGTCCGTCTGGCCGTTGTCGTTGCGTCCCCAGCATTCGGCCGCGCCGCTCGTCCGCAACCCGCAGGTGTGGTTGACGCCCGCGCTGATTGTGCTGAATGCGCCGTTCGGTGCGTCCGTTTGGCCGTACAGGTTGCTTCCCCAGCACTCGACCGCGCCCGAGTCGAGCAGCGCGCAGGCGTGTTCATCACCGACCGTGATCGCGACCGCTCGCTCGTCGCGCTGCGCCTCCGCGCCTTCCCAACCATCGGCGATGCCGAGCGCAGCGGCCGCCAAGGCGAGCAGCACCGCGATCGCCAGTGTGGCCACTGCTGATTGGCCCATGTTTTGCCCTTACGCCGCGCCGATGCTCAGGATATGGGCAAGCCCGGCGCGCGGCAGGCAGATGGCAATCGGGTTTAGCCTGTTCGCATGGCGGACGGATTGCAGCGGATTGTGGTGGTCGGGGCGTCGCTGGCGGGGCTGAATGCCGCGGAGGCGCTGCGCGAGTCGGGGTTCGAGGGCGAGCTCACTTTGGTCGGCGCTGAGCCGAGCCCACCCTACGACCGCCCGCCGCTCTCCAAACAGCTGCTCACCGGCGAGTGGGGGACGGATCGCCTGCCGCTGCGCGGCCAGGCCGAGCTGGACGCGCTGCAAATCGACTGGCGGCTGGGGCGGCGTGCGGCGTCGCTCGAGCTCGCGGCGCGCGCGCTGCGGCTGGAGGACGATGAGCCGATCTCGTTCGACGGACTGATCATCGCCACCGGCGCGTCGCCGATCACCCTGCCCGGCTCGGAGCTGGAGGGCGTCCACACACTCCGCACTGACGCCGACGCGCTGGCGATCCGAGCCGCGTTTGAGCGCGGCGGACCTGTCGCCGTCGTAGGCGGCGGGTTTATCGGCGCGGAGGTCGCATCCTCCGCGCGGGCGCGCGGACTGGAGGTGACGCTGATCGAAGCGCTCGACGCGCCCATGCTCGCCCCGCTCGGCGAGCGGATTGCGGGCTTCATGGCCGATCTGCACCGCGATGCGGGCGTCGATCTGCGCACCGGCTGCCGTGTCGTCGAGTGGCTCGGCGACGAGCGCGTGGCGGGGTTGCGGCTGGACAGTGGAGAAGTGGTCGAAGCGTCCACCGTGATCGTCGGCGTCGGCGTGCGCCCCACGGTGGGTTGGCTGGCCGATTCCGGCCTCTCGATCGGCGACGGCGTGATCTGCGATCAGTACCTGCGCGCCGCGCTGCGCGTCTTCGCCGCCGGGGATGTCTGCCGCTGGCCCAACGCCCTGCTGCGGCCCTTCGCCTACGCGGAGCCGCAGCCCACGATGCGCGTCGAACACTGGACCAACGCGGTGGAGCAGGGCGCGGCTGCGGCCGCCAATCTGCTCGCCGAATCGCGCGGCGAGCCGCTCACCCCGTTCGCGCCGATTCCCTATTTCTGGTCGGACCAGCACGGCCTGACGCTGATGGCAGCGGGGATCACCAGCTCGCACGACGTAATGCAGGTAGTACACGGCAGCCTGGAGGAGCGCCGCTTCGCCGCGCTCTACGGCCGGCACGGCTATCTGAGCGGGGTGGTGGCGGTCGCCTGGCCGCGCATGCTGCGCCGTTATCAGCCGCTGATCCGTGAGCGCGCGGAGTGGAGCGACGCGCTGGCCGCCGCCCGCGAAATCGAGGGCTGAGCCGTCTAGGCTGGGATCGGCAACGAGAGGCGGATGCGATGAGCTGCCACGAAGAACCCGATCCGCTGCGCGATGCGGGCGCAATCGCCCCGACCATCGTCGCCGGTCTTTCGGGGTTGGACCCTGAACGGCTAGAGCGCCGTCGCGCCGACGGCCTGTTGCCCGCCTCCGTCGTCAACGACGACCCGGACCGCGAAGAGTTCGGCGACCCGCCCTGCTACTACAGCTGGAACGACCACCACCGCGTGCTCGCCGCCGCCAAGCTGCTCGAGCTCGGCCTCGCCGAATCAGACCTTCCCGCCGCGCTCGCCCGCCTCGACGCCGCCTGCCCCCAGTGGGCCGTGACGCTGATCTCGGGTGTGCTGGAGCCTGCGCTGCCGCAGGAAATCGACGCCTCCCGCTTCATCGCCGAGCGCTGGCACGAAGGACCGCTCGGCAGGCTCTACCCGTTCGGCGACTCGATCGAAATGGTCCCTGGACGCTGCGACGCCGAGCCGACAATTCGCCGCCGCAGGATCGATACGGCCATGCTTGCCCGCGAACACCGCACGGTGAGCGTTGAGGCGCTCGCGCATTCGTATCGGCTGCCCCAATACGCGGTGCGCCGCGCCCTCGAGTTCGAGCGGGCGCTGCGCAGCTTCGAGCAGATCCATGCGCCTGCTGCTGGATGAAAACATGGCGACCGGTCTGGCAGACGAGCTCAGCGCCCGCGGCCATCCGACCGATCATGTCCAGGGCTGGCAACTGCAAGGCGGCGCCGATGGTGTCATCCTCGCTCTCGCCCTCGCTCAGGGCTACGACGCCGTGATCACCAAAGACCGCTACCGCAAGGGCGACGCCCGCCTCGCCGCGCTCCGCGCCATGCGCGACGGACTGTGCATCATCCAACTCCGGTTTCGGCAAGACATCCCAGACGCGGATTCCGCCGCAGCGCAACTCCAACTGATCCTCGACCACGAGCGCGAAATCGAGCGCGCCGTCGCCCCCGACTCCCCGATTCGCCAACTCATCCTCAACCACGCCGTCGGCGGCGTCACCCGCACCATCACCGCCGACGAAGTCGCCGCAACCCTGCGCCGCCTTGAGCCGCGAGCCGCAGAGGGCTGAGCCGTCTACGCTGAGAGCGACGAGAGGCGGATGCGATGAGCTGCCACGGAGACCCCGATCCGCTGCGCGACGCCGGCGCAATCGCCCCGACCATTGTCGCCGGTCTTTCGGGCCTGAACCCCGAACAGCTTGAGCATTGGCGCGCCGACGGCCTGCTGCCCGCCGCCGTCGCCAACGACGATCCCGACCGCGAAGAGTTCGGCGACCCGCCCTGCTACTACAGCTGGAACGACCACCACCGCGTGCTCGGCGCCGCCAAGCTGCTCGAGCTCGGTCTCGCCGAATCAGACCTCCCCGCCGCGCTCGCCCGCCTCGACGCCGCCTGCCCCCAGTGGGCCGTGACGCTGATCTCGGGTGTGCTGGAGCCTGCGCTGCCGCAAGAAATCGACGCCTCCCGCTTCATTGCCGAGCGCTGGCACGAAGGACCGCTCGGCAAGCTCTACACATTCGGCGACTCGATCGAAATGGTCCCCGGACGCTGCAACGCCGAGCCGACAATTCGCCGCCGGCGCATTCGCACCGCCATGCTGGCGCACGAACATACGCCCGCCGCGGGTATCGAACGGCTCGCGCATTCGTATCGGCTGCCCCAATACGCGGTGCGCCGCGCCCTCGAGTTCGAGCGGGCACTGCACAGCCTCGAGCAGGTCCATGCGCCTGCTGCTGGATGAAAACATGGCGACCGGAGTAGCGGACGAGCTCAGCGCTCGCGGCCACCCGACCGATCATGTTGAGCTGCTGGGGCTGAAGAGTGAGCCCGACAGCACCATTCTCGCCTTCGCCGTCGCGCATGGCTATGAGGCCGTGGTCACCAAAGACCGTTACTCGGAGAGCGGCGCTCGTCTCGCCGCATTGCGCGCCATGCGCGACGGCCTGCGCATCATCCAACTCCGGTTTCGGCAAGACATTCGCGGCTCAGGGTCAGACGATCAACAACTCCAACTGATCCTCGATCACGAGCGCGAAATCGAGCGCGCCGTCGCCCCCGACTCCCCAATCCGCCAACTCATCCTCAACCACGCCGTCGGCGGCGTCACCCGCACCATCACCGCCGACCAAGTCGCCGCAACCCTGCGCCGCCTCGAATCGCGACCGGCGGCAGATCGCTAGCCCCGCTCACTGCCAGCCAGCCCGCCGTCGCTGCCCCCGCTCCGCATAGCCCGCCGCCAGCGCCAACAGCGCCTGCCCCGATCCCAACCGACGGCGCAACCCGTCATAACTGCTCTCCCCCCGCACAATCCGGCAGAACGCGCCCCAGAAACGCCCTGAACGCCGCAGCAACTGCACATACGGCCACGGACGCTGATGAAACAGCGCCTGCAACTCCCGCGCCGCCGACAACTCCGGCTCGATCTCCGCCAGCACCCCCGCCTCATACGCGCCCAAATCCAAAGCTGCGCCGTCCAGATACCCCAGCGCCGCCTCCGCCGCCAACTGCCCCGAGCGAATCGCATTCCCGATCCCCTCACCCGAAAGCGGATCAATCAGCCCTGCCGCATCGCCCACCAGCGCCGCCGGGCCGACGGTCAGCGCCTGCCCCGCATCGCGCAGCGGCAGATGGTGCGCGCGCAGCTGCTCGAGCGCGTCGGGATCAAACCCCTCGCTGCGGGCGTAAGCGACCAACTCCCCGCGCAGCGACCGCGCGCCCGCCGGATAACCGCCCACCCCCAGATTGCAGTGCTCGCCCTTGGGGAAAACCCAGCCGTAGCCGCCGGGCATCGAGCCGAGTTCAAGGCCCACATGCTCCGTCCAGCGCCCGGCCGCCGCCTGCGAGCGCGGCGCGTTGCCCTCCAGCGCCACCGCCGCCCGCAGCCGTGGCAGACCCAGCGCCCGCCGACACACCCCGTTCACGCCGTCGGCCGCAATGACCACGCCGGCCCGGATCAGCCCGCCGCCCGCCGTGCGGACGACAGCCGCGCTGTCGGCCTCGCCGCCGATCTCGACCGCGCGCACAGCCTCGCCGTCGCGCAGTTCCGCGCCGGCGGCGCAGGCCTGTTCCGCGAGAAAGGCATCGAGCCGCGCGCGTTGTGTCATCACGGCCAACGGTTGGTCATAGCGATGGCCGAATTCGACATCGCGCCGGTAGCGGACCCGGAAGCCGCGAATTTCGCGCTCAACGATGGGTGAGATGTCGAAGGGCAGGTAGTTGAGCGCGCTCACCAGCACTCCGCCCCCGCACGGCTTGTCGCGCGGGAAGCGAGCGCGGTCGAGGACGATCACCGCCGCGCCAGCTGAGGCGAGAACCCAAGCGGCGCTCGCACCGCCCGGCCCGGCGCCGATCACGACGGCGTCGACGCGCGTCGTCATGCGCGCTCGCCCGGGGCGGCCGCTCGCGTGCCGCGGGCGCGGAGGTAGCGATCGAGCCCGGCCTTCAGTCCAGCGGCGATCGGCGCGGCAAAGCAGAAGCCGATCGCTTCGGGGCGGGCGTCGAAGGCGATCGCCAGGAAGGGGAGCGGCGCGGCGACGAGCAGAATGCCCAGTTCGGCGATGCCGGTGATCAGATAGGTGAGGCCGCCGACGACGAACGTGACGCCGAACTGCCAAGGAATGAATGCGCCCGCCGCGCCCAGCGCAGTGGCGGCGGCGCGTCCGCCGTTGAAGCGCAGAAAGACGGGGAACATGTGGCCGACCATCACCAACGCGCCCGCCGCGACCCACCAGCCGATCTCCAGCGACCACCAGCGGGCGACGGCCACTGCGAGCAGACCTTTGCCGATGTCGGCGAGGATGATCAGCACGCCGTCAATCCGCGCCGCGCCCTCACGGACGGCGTTGGCCGCGCCGACATTGCGGTCCCCGACGCGGCGCAGGTCGCCGCCGGTGCGGTAGCGGAAGATCAGCCAGGCGGCGGGTACGGAGCCGAGCAGGTAGGCGAGAATCAGAGTGATCGCTTCGGGCATCGGGGTTCTCTGCGCGGCCGCTGAATCGCACCCGCGCGCGGCAAACGGCGGCGCTAGCGGCGCTCGGCGACCGGCGTCAGCCAGTGCTCGTAGCCTTCAAGCCGGCCGAGGATGGCGTCAAAGTAGAGCCGTTCGAGCTGGGCGGTGATCGGGCCGGTCTCGCCGTCGTTGATCGTGCGCCGGTCGACGGAGGCGATCGGCGTGACATGGGCGGCGGTGCCGGTCATGAAGACCTCGTCGGCGATCCAGAGCTCGGAACGGTCGATGGTGCGCTCGACGGTTTGAATGCCGAGCTCCTTTTCGGCGAGCTCCATCACCGTGTTGCGGGTGATGCCGACGAGGATGTTGTCGTTGCTCGGCGGCGTGTACAGCACCCCGTCGTTGACGATGAAGATGTTCTCTCCGCTGCCCTCGGAGACATGCCCGTCGTCGTTCAGCATGATCGCCTCGTCGAAGCCCGCCGTCTCCGCCTCTGTCTTCGCCAGCGCCGAGTTGATGTAGACCCCCGTCACCTTCGCCCGCACCGGAATCGAGGTGTCATCCGTGCGCCGCCAGGAGGAGGTCATCACGTGGACGCCGCCCGTCGTGTCCAGATACGCCCCCCACGGAATCAGGAAGGCCAGAAAGTCGTCTGCCACGCCGTGCATCCGCACGCCCAGCGCCTGCTCCGACTTGTAGACCATCGGGCGGATGTACAGGTCCTCGCGGAAGCCCGCGCGCTGCACCAGCTCCACCGTCATCTCGCACAACTCGTCGTCGCTCTGCGGCAGCTCCATCAGCATCGCGTGCGCCGACTTCCGCAGCCGCTCGTAGTGCTCGCGCATGCGGAACAGGTAGAGCTGCTCCGACTCCGCGTTCCAGTTGGCGCGGATGCCCTCGAAGACGGCCGTGCCGTAGTGGAGGGCGTGGGTCATGATGCTGATCTTGGCGTCGGCGAGCGGCATGAACTCGCCCTGGAAATAGGCCATCTGCGTGGCGGACATCGTGCGGCTCCCATCTCGCCGTCCGCCCGCAGGGCGGCGTCAATGTGAGGATTATACGGGCGAACGGCTGCTGCGCTGCGATAGCTGGACGACTCCGATGGCGGGTTGCGTCGGCGGGTGCTCCTTGCCGTGCGGGGAGCGCCCGACACGGAGGGGCTCAGAGCACCATCTGCGTCTGCGTCACCTGCGCCACCAGCCTTCCCTCCGCGTCCGTGATCGTCGTCTGCCACACCTGCGTCCGACGCCCCCGATGCAGCGGCCGCGTCTCCCCCCGCATCGTCGTCCCCTCCCGACCACCGCGGAAGAAATTCGTCTTCGACTCGATCGTTGTCGTGCCCGACTCATCATCCAGATTCGCCATCGTCGTCAGCGCCCCCAGCGTGTCCGCGAACGCCATCACCGCCCCGCCGTGCATTAGCCCCGGCGCCGTGCAGAGCTCGCGGCGCACATCCAGCTCCCCCACCAGCACATCCCGCTCCACCGAAATCAGCCGCATCCCCAACAACTCGGGCAACAGCCCTCGCATCCGCGCCTGATAGCGCTCCAGCTCCAAATCATCCGCCCCACCGCTCGGCCTGCCGTCCGACATGCCGAGAGCCTACCAGTGTGCGTGATACCGTCCCCCTGTGACCACCCCAGTCAGCCCCAGCTACCGCGTCGGCGGACGCACGATCACCGTGCTCAGCGACGGCGTGATCTGGCTCGACGCCGGCGCCGTCTTCGGCCTCGTCCCCAAAATCATGTGGTCCCGCGTCACCGGCGAGACCAACGAGCGCAACCAAATCCCCCTCGCCCTCAACTGCCTGCTGCTCGAATCCGACGGCAAAACCGTCCTGATCGAAACCGGCCAGGGCGACAAGGATTTCGAGCAGACCCGCAGCCGCGGCTGGGAGCCCGAGCACGGAACGCTGCTCGACGACCTCGCCCGCAACGGCGTCCAACCCGCCGACGTCGACATCGTGATCAACACGCATCTGCACAACGATCACACGGGCTGGAACACCGTCGAGCGCGGCGGCCGGCTGCGCCCCACCTTCCCCAACGCCCGCTACTGGATCCAACGCGGCGAGTGGGACGAAGCCATGCAGCCCAACGAGCGCACCCGCGCCACCTATCTGCCCCAAAACCTCCTGCCCGTCGCCGAGGCCGATCAGCTCGAATTCATCGAGGGCGAAACCCGCGTCACCTCCGAAATCACCGTGATCGAGACGCCCGGCCACACCGCGAACCACGCCTCGGTGGCGATCTCGAGCGGCGGCGAGACCGCCGTCTACCTCGGCGACATGATCCAGCACCAGGTGCAACTCGAGCGCGTCGCTTGGCTCAGCGCCTTCGATGTCCTCCCGCTCGTCAACCTCGAAACCAAAAAGCGCCTCGTCGCCGAGGCGATCGAGCGCCGCCACCTGCTGATCGCCGTCCACAACCCCTTCCCCGGCGCCGGGCGCCTCGCCCGCACCGACGAAGGCCGCACCCGCTGGACCCCGGAACCGCCCCACAACACGCCCCACAACCCCTGATCCCCCCCCAACAACCACAGCAAGCAACCGCAGCACAGCACAGGAGACCGCACCGATGGCTTTCGGCGAACACCCCATGATGGACCCGATGATGAACCCCGAGGCCGCGCTCGCCTCGCTGCCCAAGCCGCGCCGCAAAATCTGGCGCGAAGAACTGCTCGTCGACGACACTTTCCTCGCCTACAAAGATGGCACCGACATCCTCCCCGAGCCCGAACTGATCGAGCGCATCTTCCTGCTCATCCGCCGCCGCGACCGACACCTCGTCGTCCGCCTCGGCGACCGCAAGCAGCCCTGGGAACTGCCGATCCTCGAATTCGAGATCGAGCCGCGCCCCGAAGCAGGGCCGGAAGACGCCGACCAGGACGAGCGCCGCGTGCGGCTCGACGAAATGATCCGCACCGTCGTCTACGACACCTGGCAGGTTCCGCTGATCGACTGGGCGGTCCACACGCGCACGCAGATGACCGCCAAAGACAACCAGACCCAATACGAGCCGGGCGCGCGCCGCTACGAACTCGTCGTCACCGCCGCATGCGCCGAGCCCGACGACCTCGCCGACGGCACCGAGTGGGCCCGCCGCTTCTTCCCCCCGCGCGACATGAACCAGGTGCTCCGCCAGCGCTACATGGACCGCGAAGAACTCGGCCTCGCCCACGAGCAGCAGGTCATCGCAGCGGCCAGGGTAGGCTGAAGGCCAGGCCGAGGTTGGGGAAGGGCGCTTCCGAATCCGAATCTTCCCCGGCGCAAGGGCTACACTACCCCCAGCCCCATCTACGACGATCCGCGACGGCGAAAGGAACCCTCTGATGAAAATCGAAACCGGCTTCGGCGGCGGCTGGCTGGGCGGCATTCCGGAACAGGTGCGCGCCGCGGAGGAGCGCGGCTTCGACGCCGTGGTCACGCCGGAGACGAAGCACGAATCCACGCTGGCGATGACGCTCGCCGCCGAGCACACCGAGCGTGTCGAAATCTGCTCCAGCGTGACGATCGCCTTCCCGCGCACACCGATGATCCTCGCCCAGGCGATGTGGGACCTGCAGGAGCTCTCCGGCGGGCGGATCAACATCGGGCTCGGCAGCCAGGTCAAGGGCCACAACGTGCGCCGCTTCGGCGGCTCCTGGACCCCGCCCGCCAGGCGCATGGAGGAGTACATCGGCATGATGCGCGCCGTCTGGCACTCCTGGCAGACCGGCGAGCGCCCGGAGTACATCACCGACAACTACACCTACACCCTGATGACGCCGATGTTCGACCCCGGCCCGATCGACTACCCGCACCCCAAGATCTCGCTGGCCAACGTGGGCCCGCTGATGGCGCAGGTGGCCGGCGCCTGCGCCGACGGTCTGCGCCCGCACGGCTTCATGACCCACAAGGTGATGCAGGAGAGCGTGATCCCGAACGTGCGCAAGGGCGCGGAGCGGGCCGGGCGCAGCCTCGACGAGATCGAGATTTCGGTCGGCGGCTTCACCGCCTTCGGCGAAACCGAGTCGGAGGTCGAGCAGGCGATCGAAGCGCTGCGCCAGCCGATCTCGTTCTACGGCTCCACCCGCACCTACCACCGCATCTTCGAGGCGCACGGCTTCGACTCGCTCGGCATGCAGCTGCACGAACTCTCGCTGCGCGGCGAGTGGGACAAGATGATCGACGCCGTCAACTTCGAGGTCGCGGCCGAAATGGCGCACGCCGTCACCTGGGACGACCTGCCCAAATACACCCGCGAGCACCTGGACTACGCGGGCCGCATCAACCTCGGCCAGTACGCGCGCACCTCCGACCGCAACCGTCAGGGCAACTTCGCCTACCCCGGCAGCAGGGAAAAGGCCGCCAAGCCGACCCCACCGCTGAGCGAAGAGCGCCTCACCTGGCTGATGGACGAGCTCGCGCCGATCTAAACCGCACTGCCGGACAGCAGGCTGCCGCCCCTCCGAATCGCCCCCACGCAGCGAAGCTGTCCCCGCTGGAATCGCCCCCCTATGCAGGGGGGCTGCCGCGCAGCGGCTGGGGGGTCGGCCCCCTAGCGCGCTCACACTCCATCCACCTTGGCCCACCGACGGCCCACATCTGAACGTGCGCGCATCGATCGGCCCGATACTGTCCTCTTATTCGGAGGACGCCAACCATGCAGCCGCGAGAATTCGAGCGCAACAGCGAGATCGTCAGAGCATTCCGCTACAACCCCGGCCAAGCCGCTCACATCCTGCACCACCTGACTAACGGCGGCCTGGCCTGCGCTCACTTCCGGCCGCCGACGGAGACGATCGAAATCTTCTCCTACGGCGAGGAAATCTCGATCACCGACCTACGCCACGACTCTGATGGCGCGAACGGGGTGATTTATCCGGGCGACTGGATCGTGCGGCGCGGTCCATGGGAGATCGAAATTGTACCGTCGACTGTGTTCGATGCTGAATATGCAGCGGTCGCTGAGCGGCGACGAGCGGACTAGATCTTATCGGCCTGCGGCCAGACCTGGACAGCTGCCTGCCACAACCGCCGCGCGCGCTTCGCGATCGACTCCTCGTCCCATCCTCTGCGTGAATGCCTGAGCAGGTCTTTGTTCAGGAACAGTGTGCTGTGCTCGTCCAGCGCCTCGCGCTTCTCATCCAGCCCGGCATTCGACATTGCGGCGTTGAGCTTGCGGTGAACGAGCGTGAGGTTGCCGATCGTATGCACCATTCGCTCGCGTCGCGCGACAGGATCCTCGTCCTCGTCGCCGAGCTTTGCTTTGACATCTCCCCAGTGGTCGCGCCAGAGCTTGGGCATCACGTGCTCGATGGTGAGTTTGCCGCGTGGTGGGGCACTGTCAGCCTTATTGGTGCGCAACTCTCCCTCGATGCCCTCAAGCACCATCCGCAGGCGCCCACGCGGCAATCGCTCGTACAGCGGGTCGTGCAGAAAAGCTGCAAGCAGCCGATCATCGCCCGGCCACAGGTACCGCTCACCCTTCAGATCGACGAGGTGGCGGATGATGATCTCATCGATCTCCGTCTCGTGTCCCGCCTGATCTTGCTGCTCATCGGCGCTCTTGATCTCCTCCAGAATCGGGAACATCAAGTCGTGGTAGCCGCGCGTCGTCATCCCGCAGATCATCCGTCGCACGAGATAACTTTCGAGTGCCCGGATGCTCCGTTCGAACGCGGGGCTGG
Organism: Dehalococcoidia bacterium; assembly: GCA_965243125.1. GTDB lineage: Bacteria > Chloroflexota > Dehalococcoidia > Bin125 > Bin125 > CATQGW01. The sequence goes on from OZ251529.1 coordinate 1,089,438, forward strand.
GAACAGAGACGCAGAAGAGACGCAGCAAGAGCGGCGTGATGGCGCGGACCTGCATCGTTCGCCAACGGTAGAGGAAGTCGCCATTAACGGTGCCGCTCGATTCAGTTTCCTCGATCTCGCGGAAGAGTTCGGCGGAATAACCGAGGTCGGCAGCGACGGCGCTGACGCTATCGCTTCCCTCCTCTACCCACTCGCGGAGCTTGGAGAAGACATCTTTGGCCTCAACCGACTGCGCGGTGCGCATCATCAGCCAATGGTTGAGGAACGCATCCACGCGCGTGCGGCGTTTGGTCGCCTGCCGCACCTCCTCACTCCACCAGCCGTCGTCGAAGTCGTCGAAATGCTCATTGCGGAGCGCGTCGGCGTCTAGGCCAGCGGCGCTTGCCCTGTTCATCAGGTAGTTCTTTGTGAGGTCCCAATCGAGCAGCGGCGTGCCGCGCGCGTTGAGTGTCTCGAAGATCACGTGCGGATTTTCGCCCTCATCGAGTTCGATCACGACCATTTTCAGGCGTTTGTTCACTACGTCTTCGAGGGCGGCGATGCGGATGTCACGGGACGAGTCGACGTCGCCGATCCACGCGATCGTCTTATCGAGAAAGAACTTCCAAGCGTCTCCGATCCGCGCTTCTTCCGAGCGACGCGACGCGGGATCGTTGCGCATTGCGGCGCGGAAGTTGGCTTCGTCGCCGCTCGTCGGCCAAACTTTGAACGCATGATCCGGAGCGTCGTGAACAGCTGGATCGCTGTTCTCGACGAGCTTCCCCAGCCGCTCAGCGCCAGGATGGTTGAAGCCACGCAGAACCTCGCGCATCGCGCCCAGCAGCAGTTGGAGCGTGACAAGGCGTTGCTGGCCGTCGATCACCTCTCGCATCCGAATCTCGGAGACGGCGGTGCTCTTGTGCTGGATCACCACAGCGCCCAAGAAGTGCGAGTCTTCAGCCGCATCGCGGACCGGCGAGGAGGAGACGGTCGCGGCGAGGCTGCTCAGGCGGGCTTCTGCGGTGCGCTGTAGGTCATCCCAGAGCAGCTGCCATTGCTCTTCTTCAGTCCAGACATAGCGGCGCTGGAACGGCGGCACGACGTAGCGGATCGTGCGATCGAACATGTCCTCGAGACTGAGCAGGTTGACTTCCACGACGCTGCCTCGGGTTGCGCACCGCCCGACCTCAGGCGGCACCATCGCTAGACTAAGGGCCATATCGGCGTGGGGCCACCGGGAGGGTTGCGCGAAATGCCCGACGACTGGCACACCCTCCTCGACGACCTCACGGCCGAGCAGCGCTACCTCGACGACGCGCTCGCCGGCGCTGCCGACGCTGTCTGGGAGCGCGCCACGCCCTGCGACGGCTGGCTCGTGCGCGACGTGATCGCGCACCTCGCCGAGGTCGACGACCACGCCGCCACCGTCGCGTCGGGCGCGCCGCGCTATCCGGACGCGGGCGGGCGCTCCGCCGACGGCCTGCGCTCGCACGCGCAGGATGAGGCGCGGCACATGACGCGCGTCCAGCTGGTCGATTGGTGGCGCGCGGCGCGGGGCAGGCTGGAGGCGGCGCTGCGCCCGCTCGACGCCAAACACCGTCTGCCCTGGGCGGGGCCGCCGATGAGCGCCCGCTCGTTCGCCACCGCCCGCCTGATGGAGTGCTGGAGCCACGGCCTCGACGCGCTCGACGGCGCGGAAATTGCGGCGGTCGACAGCGACCGGCTCCAGCACATCGCGCACCTCGGCTGCATCACCCGCGCCTTCGCCTACCAGACGCGCGGCCTGGAGCCCAACGGCGAGCCGCTGCGCGTGGAGCTGACCCTCCCATCGGGCGCACCGTGGGCGCGCGGACCGGAGGACGCCCCCAACCGCATCGAGGGCGCGGCGGGCGATTTCTGCCGCGTCGCCACGCAGCGCATCCACTACCGCGACACGGCGCTGGCCTGGCAGGGCGCCGCCGCCGAAGAGTTCCTCCAGGTCGCCCAAGCCTTCGCCGGCCCACCAGGCCAAGGCCGCCCGCCGCGCGGCGAGTCAAGCTGATCGGCAGTCGAATCAAGCGATACGCTGCGCTCATGCTCTCACCTGACGATGCTCGGACCAGGCTGCTCTACACACCGGCCGATGCGGCCCGCCTGGCCCGGACGACGCCTGCGACCGTTGCTCGTTGGTTCTGTGGGAACGACGACGCGCCGCCACTGTTCACAGATCGGCAACATCCCGCTGATGAACGCTTCCACCTCTCGTTTCTGGAGCTCGTCGAACTGATCGTCGCGCGGCGCTTTCGGCAGCACGGTGTCAGTGTCGAGCAGCTTCGCCAAAGCCGTGAATTCGCCCTTCGGCGCTGGCAAGTGGAGCACCCATTTGCAGAGCGACGCCTGAAACTGCTGGGCGGCAGAGTGTTCGACCCTGACAGCATCGCGATCGACCTCGAGTGGCCTGCGACACAACCGGCGCTCCCGAAGTTCGCTGAGTTTGCGACGCAGGTGTTCGACTACGAGGGACTTGGCGACAACATGGCGGCTGCCTGGGCTCAACGCTTCTTCCCAGCTGGCGACAGCGCGCCGCTGATGGTTGATCCACGCTTTGCAGGTGGATCGGTCACCTTCCTCAACCGAGGACTCCTGCTCGACACGGTCGTCAAGCGCTGGCGCGCTGACGAGTCGATCGCCTTCATCGCCGCAGACTTCGATCTCGACGAATCCGCAGTCGAAGCAGCGCTCCGCTACGCGCTTGCAGCATGAGAATCCTCTTCGACGAAAACACCGGCAGCGGGGTGCCCAAAGCGCTGCGCCTCGTTGGCTTCGACAACGTGAACTACATCACGAACATGTTCCGCGACGAATTCGACAAGGGCCAAGGCGTCGCAGACGAGCAATGGATACCGCGCGTCGGCGATCAGTGGTTGGTGATCTCGGAAGACCAGGGATTGCTCAGGAAGCCGGGGCAGCGTCGCCCAGCCGCATCCAGCACTCCGTCATACCCGCGCTTGCCGCGGGTATCTCGCCGTATCCGGCACAGACGCCTCGAACGACACACTGCATACTGACCAGCCACGATGTAGAGGCGGCTCCGAGCAACGGTTTCAGCAGGGCGCGTGAATTTGGGTGCCCACACATCGAGATACCCGCGGCAAGCGCGGGTATGACGGAGTGAGGGGCGTGGGTATGACAGTAGGGACTACAAGGAGCCAGATGGTGCTTGGGAGATACAGCGCAAGATTGCGCGATCGATCAGCGACTCAATCGTCGCGTTCGCGTTGCGGATCTCAATGCGCGTCATAAACGCGCGCGGCCCCAGCTCCGCGAACAGGCACCCGACGGCCTCATCGGCGAAGCCGCTGGAGATGATTGGGATGTCGTCGAATTCGAGCGCGGCGCGGCCGTCCTCGCGCAGGCGCTGTTCGATCTGCTCGCGCACGCTCCGCCCCGCCGCGCGCGAGCCGACGGCCTGGAGCGGGACCATCGGCGCATCGGTTTCCGTCGGCGGGAGCGCCGCGTGGGGGCGGCTCGGGAGTGCGAGCGCGCGGGCCAGCAGCGCTGGGTCGTTGATGCCCAGCTCGCAGCGCACCGCCGCGCCGTCGTAGCGGATGCGGCGCTTGTCGGTGCGGTAGGCGTCGGGCCCGCGGCGCGACGCATGGAGCAGACCGAAGCCGGAGTTGATCTCGAACTGCCCGGCGGAGAGCTCGGCGATGCGAAACGCGCCGCGCAGCCCGCCGTCGCCGCGAACGGCGCGGGCGAGCGCCTGCTCGTGGCGGCGCACGCGGAGGCTCTGGGCGATGCCCACACCGCCGTCGGCGACGACGAGTTCGACGCGCCCGTTCTGCTCATCAAGCGCAGCCTGCACAAAGCCGCCAACCGACGACTCGGCGTGACTGAGCACATTGTCCATCAGCTCGTACAGCGTCCATTCGAGCGCCGCCGGCGCCTCGCGTGCGGCGTCGGTTTGGGAGATGACAAAGTCGACGACGCTAGCGACGATCGGCTCAATCTGATCAGCGGCGCTGAAGCGCTGCGCGGGGGTGCGCTCGGCGTCGGGCGCATCAGGCGCATTGAGCGGGTAGTGCTCGGGATCGATGAAATGCGACCAGTTGGCCTCGCTGAAGCGGCGCTTCAGGTCGTCATCGTTCGGCTCCACGAGTGAGAAGGCCGCTCCGACGGACTCGCGGTAGCCGACCACGACCGGCAACAGCGGCAACAGCGCAGCCTGCGCCGCCCCCTCGCACCCGGCGAAGTCGAGCGCGACCTCTCGCAACCCGCGCCGCTCAACGGCGTCGAACAGCGCCGCCTTGAGCACGCGCAGCTGGTCGAAGCGGCCCAGCTCGCCGCGCACAACGATGCGCTCGTCCGCCTGTTCAACCTGAAAGGGCATGATCCGCTCCGCTGACGCTGTCCGCGCCTAAGTTGGCTCGGCCCGTGTGCGCTGGAGGATCGCGCGGTCGATCAGCCCCTCGATCGTCGGGTTCGCATTGCGAATCTGGATGCGGCTCATAAACGCGCGCGGACCCATCTGCACGAACAGGCGCCCGAGCACCTCGTCGGCGAAGCTGCTGGAAATGACCGGGATGTCGCTGAAATCGAGCACGACTTCGTGATCCTCGCGCAGGAGATTCTCGACGATCTGCCGCGCGCGGCGCCCACCTGATCGCGAGCCGAGCTCCTGCCCCAGTTCGTCCTTCACCGAGAAGACCATCTCATCTCCCTCGCCGCCGTAGCGTCGCTCAACGTAATCATAGGGCGGTTCGTGGATTCTGCCGCCAAACACCAGCGCCCTGGCCAGCAGGTCGGGATCGTTCACGCCGACGCCGCAGCGGACCGCGGTCCCGTCGTAGGGAATCCGTTGAAATTTCGCGGCCTGTTCAACTGCTCCGCGCTGCGAGCCGTAGAGCAGGCCGGTGCCGGAGTTGATCTCAAATTCACCGCCCGACAGCGCAGCGATGCGGAAGCTGCCGTATAGCCCGTTGCCCATGTTGCTCGCCCTGTCTCGCGTGCCGGCCTCAGCGATCGCTTGCCGTAGAGCATCTTCGGCGTCGCGGATGCGCATACTCGCGGCGACACCGATGCCGGCGTCGGCAACGACGAATTCGACCCGCTCAGCCCGCTGGTAGGCCGTCGCCTGAACAAAGCCGCCAACCGACGACTCGGCGTGGCTCAGCACATTGTCCATGAGCTCGTTCATCGACCATTCGAGCGCTGCCAGCGTCTCGCGCTCAATGCTCATTCGGGCGAGTAGAAGATGCATGGCCTCGGCGACAATCGGATCCATCTCGCCCTCTGCAACGAAACGCTGCGCGGGGACCTGCTCGGCGAACTGCCCGCGAAATGCGTAACGCTCGGGGTCAATGAAGTGCGCCCAGTTCGCATTGAGGAACAGCCGCCTGAGCACATCGCGTTTCGGCTCCACCAGCTCGAAGCGCACGCCGTGCGTTTCGCGGTAGTCGACCAGAACGGGCAAGAGCGGCAGCATTGCCGCCTCTGTGGCCACATCACAGCCGGCGAAGTCGAGCGTGACCTCCGCGTAGCCGCGCTGCTCAATGCGGTCGAACAGCCCCGCGCAGATTCGGCGCAGCTCGTCGAAGCGCGTGAGCCGCCCGCGCACGACGATGCGATCGGCATCCCAACTGACTGGCATCGGCGCCGCCTTTCTTGCAGCCAACGATCACGATACGTCCACTCAACGCGGGAGCAGGGGTTAGCCTGCGCGGATGCTGGAGCATCTGCGGGTGGTTGATCTGTGCGACGAGCGCGGCGTGCTGGCCGGGCAGATGCTGGCTGACCTGGGCGCGGATGTGATCCAGGTGGAACCGCCGGGCGGCTCGACGGGGCGCCGCGTCGCGCCGTTTTTCGAGAGCAGCGCCGCCGAAACGGAGCGCTCGATTTTCTGGGCGGCGTACACCCGCAACAAGCGCAGCGTCACCTGCGACCTGGTGCGCGCCGAGGGGCGGGCGCTCCTGCGCCGCCTGCTCGCGGAGGCCGACATCCTCTTCGAGTCGGGCGAGCCGGGCGCGATGGCGGCGCTGGGGCTGGGCTATGAGCAGCTGCGGGAGGAGTTTCCGCGGCTGATCTACGCATCGATCACGGCCTTTGGGCAGAGCGGACCGAAGGCGGGCTACGAAGCGACGGATCTGACGATCTGGGCGGCGGGCACGCCGCTGCTGATGACCGGCGACGACGACCGCCCGCCGGTGCGCATCTCCGTCCCGCAGGCCTGGTCGCACGCCGCCGCCGACGCGGCGGGCGGCGCGATGCTGGCGCTGCACGCGCGCCACGCGACGGGGCGCGGGCAACATGTGGATGTGTCGGCGCAGGCATCGGCGGCGCAGGCGACGCTCGGCCAGGTGTTGGCGCACTCGCTGGGCGCGGCGGAGCCGGAGCGCTACGCGGGCGGCGTGAAGATGCGCGGGGTGGGCTTTCGCGGCACGACCGAAGCGGCCGACGGCTGGATCGTCTTCGCGCTCGCGCCCGGTCCGGCGATCGGCCACTTCGTGAACCACGCGGTGCGCTGGCTGATCGACGAGGGCGCACTGGAGCCCGAGCTGGCCGATGAAGACTTCGTGACGTTCCCCGATCGACTGCTGGCTGGCGAGGCGGATGCGGAGCTGATGCCGCGCATCCAGCAAGCGTTGCAAACGCAGGTCCGCGGCAAGACCAAACGCGAGATGCTGGACATCTCGATTGCCTACGACCTGCTGCTGGCGGCGGTGCTGGATATCGAGGACCTGGCGCAAAGCCGGCAGTTGGCGGCGCGCGATTTCTGGCGCGACTACGCGCTCGCCGACGGACACAGCCTGCGGATGCCTGCCGCGCCGCTGCAAATCAGCATCGAGGGCGAGCGGCGGCGCTGGGACGAACGCCCGCCGCCCGCGCTCGGGCAGCACAACGACGAAGTTTGGGGATCGCTCGGCCTCAGCGCCGAAGAGCTCGCGGCGCTGCGCAGCGAGGGGGTGATCTGATGCCCGACGAACGCGGCATTCTCGACGATCTCAAAGTGGTGGACCTCTCCTGGATCGTGGCCGGGCCGACGGTGGGCCGGGCGCTGGCGGACTTCGGCGCGACGGTGATCCGCGTGGAATCGGCTGCGCGGGTCGACACGGCGCGCGTGGTGGGGCCATTTCACGGCGACGAGCCGGGCGTGGAACATTCCGGCCTCTACGGCAACGTGAACGCCGGCAAGCTGGGCCTGGCGCTCAACCTGCGCGTGCCCGAAGCCCGCGAAGTGCTGCGCGATCTGGTGCGCTGGGCGGACATCCTCAGCGAATCGTTCACCGCCGGCGTACTGGAGAAGTGGGGGTTGCACTACGACGCGCTGCGCGAGATCAAGCCCGATCTGATCATGCTGAGCAGCACGCTGCTGGGGCAGTACGGGCCGGAGCGTTCGGTCTCGGGTTTCGGCACGCAGGGCGCGGGCATGGCGGGCGTGCTCGATCTGACCGGCTGGCCGGATCGTCCGCCGGCCGGACCGTACGGCCCCTATACCGACTATCCGGCCCCGCGCTTTTCGCTCACCGCGCTGCTGGCGGCGCTGGAGCATCGCCGCCGCACGGGGCAGGGTGCGCACATCGATCAGGCGCAGGCCGAGGCGACGCTGCACCTGCTCGCGCCGGCGCTGATCGACCACGTCAACGGCGGCGCGACGCTGCGGCGGCGGGGCAACGACGATCCGCAGATGTCGCCGCACGGCGTCTATCCGTCGCAACCGCCGGCGGACCGCGCTGAGGCGTGGGTCGCGATCGCGGTGCGCGACGATGACGACTGGCGGCGGTTGGCGGGCGTAATCGACGGGCTGGAAGCGACGTTCACGCTGGCGCAGCGGCGGGAGGCGGCAGAGCGGATCGACGCAGCGCTCGCGGCGTGGACGGCGGAGCGCTCGGCCGGTGAGGCCGAGCGCGCGCTGCAAGAGACGGGCGTCCCCGCGCACGCGCTCTCGGATACGGAGGACGCAGCCAACGATCCGCAGCTGGCGCACCGCGGGCACTTCCTGCGGCTGCCGCATCCGCTGCACGGCGAAACGGTGCTTGAAGCGCCGCGCTACCGGCTCTCCGAGACGCCCGGCGGGCCGACCGCGCCCGCGCCGCAGGTGGGCGAACACACGGCGCGGGTACTCAGCGAGATACTGAACTACAGCGACGCACAAATCGCCTCGCTGGCCGCCGCCGGCGCCCTGAGCTGAGTACGATGATCGATAGAGGAAGAGCCGCCGCGTGAAGTCCGATCACCCGTTCGAGCAGGCCGACCGCCGCTTCTGGCCCCGCTACTCGGCGAAAGAAGCCGGGCGCTTCCTCGGTATGCCGGCGGCGACGCTGCGGCGCTGGTTCTGCGAGGGCGGGGCCGGCGGGCCGGGCGAGGAATTGGCGCTGTCGTTCATGGAGCTGGTCGAAGCGCACATCGCGCGGCGCTACCGCGAGCTAGGGGTGTCGGCCGCGCGGCTGCGGGAGGTGCGCCCGTTCCTGCTGGAGCACATCGACTCCGAATATCCGCTTGCGTCGCAGAATTTTCAGTTCAACGGCGCGTACAAGCTGCACGATCTCTCACTCACACAGCCGGAGGCGTGCAACACCGACGCGATGGCCGTGTTCGAGCGGCACGAGGGCCGCAAATCAGGCTCCTGGCGGCACTTGCCCGGGATTATCGAGGCGTTCTGCCAGATCAACTACGACCCGGTGGCGCTGCGTTCGCTAGCCTACCGGTTCTATCCCTTCGGCCGCGATGTGCCGATCGTGATCTACCCGCCCTGCGGCAGCGGCCGCCTCACCGTCGAAGGGCACAACCTCCTCGCTGAGATCCTCGCCGGACAGCATCGCGGCGGCGATTCGATCGCAGAACTGGCCGAGGACTTCAAGTTGTCGGAAGACACAGTGAGGCAGGTAGTGCAATCGCTGACGACGACCTGACGCTGTTCTTCGATCAAAACATCGGTCCGAGCATTCTCACTCAAGACGAAGAATGCGCCGATCTGATCTCTCGCCCTAGAGCGTGTTTACACTTCCGTCTCCCGCGCCGCCCCCCGCGCCCCCTCCGCCACACCCTACTCCGTCATACCCGCGCCTCTCCACTTCCGTCATACCCGCGCTTGCCGCGGGTATCTCGCCGTGGCCGGCGCGGAGCCCCGCTAACCTGCCAGGCATGCCGCTCGAACCCTGCGTCTACATCCTCGCCAGCCGACCGCACGGAGCGATCTACACCGGCGTCACCTCGGACCTTCCACACCACGTTTAACACGCAGACGCTGGAGCAAAGCGCTTCGGCGTAGGTTGATTGATCAGTTCAATCCTGAGTGGCGGGACCTCTACGGCGAGTTGGCGTGAGGTCTGGCGCGAGTGCGGAGTTGGTGCTGCTCACGGCGAGATACCCGCGGCAAGCGCGGGTATGACGGAGTGGGTACGGGGAGACGGAAGTGTGAACACGCCCTAGTACACCGCCATCCAGTCGGCGATGCGGGCGCCGATCACCATACTGGTGAAGTTGGTGTTAGCGCGGATCAGCGTGGGCATGATCGAGGCATCGGCCACGCGCAGACCGGTAACGCCGAACACGCGGCCCTCGGAGTCGACCACCGCGCCCTCGCCCGGATCTGTCCCCATCGCGCAGGTGCAGGTCGGGTGCGCCATGCTGGTGCAGGTGTCGTGAATCCAGGCGTCGAGCAGGTCATCGTCGTTGGCCGTCGCCTCGTCGAAATCCACCGCGCCGTCGTGATGCTGCGCCAGCTCGGGATGCTGCGACAGCCGCCAGGCGAGGCGCGCGCCCTCGCGCAGGCGACGGCGATCCTCCTCGTTATCGTCGAAGCTCACGTCGATCTGCGGGTAGTCGCGGTAGTCGGCGCTGACCAGCGTCACTTCTCCGTAGGAGTTGGGCAGCTGCACACCCGGCGCAATGCCGAACGTGCCCTCGACGTCGCGCAGCGCCGCCTGCATATGGCCGAGCAGGTAGACCTGCATATCGTTGAACTCGCCGCCTTCGGCGGTGTAGCGCAGCAGCGTTTGGGTCAGCGGTTTGTCGGGGTCGGCGACGCCGGGGCGGGCGCGGAACAGCATCGGCGTCATCGGGTGATCCATCAGCCGCTTGCCCACGCCGGGTAGATCAACGACCGACTCAATGCCCAACGCCCCCAGCTCGCCTGCGGGACCGATGCCGGAGCGCAGCAGGATCGCCGGGCTCTGGATCGCGCCGGCCGAGATCACGATCTCCTTGCCGCGCACGGTTTGCAGCTCGCCGCCGCTGTCGACGCGCAGGCCGACGGCGCGCCCGTCCTCGATCAGGATGCGGTCGACCTGGCAGCCGCTGCGCAGGGTGAGGTTGAGCCGATGCCGCGCCGCGGCCAGGTAGCCAAGATTGGCCGACCAGCGCACCATCCCCCGACGGTTCATCGCCAGCGGCGAAATCCCCGTGCTCTCCGGATCGTTCTGGTCGTTGGTCTGCTCGAAGCCGAGCGCGACGCAGGCGTCGTAGAAACCGCGCTGCACGGGTTCCATCTCGTCGCGCTTCCAGCGCAGCACCGGAATCGGCCCGCCCTGCCCGTGGAAATCGCCGCCCTCGTCCTGGTCGTCCTCCAACGCCCGGAAGTAGGGCAGGCACTCCGCCCACGACCAGCGGGTGTCGCCGGTCAGCTCCGCCCAGCGGTCGTAGTCGCCGGGCGCGCCGCGAATCGCGACGCCGGTATTGATCGCCGAGGAACCGCCGACCAGCTTGCCGCGCGGCATCGGCTGGTCGCGCCCCGGCACGTAGGTGGCGGTGAAGCCCCAGTCGTGCGCCACGACCGACGGCTCGTGGATGCTCGCCACATCCTCCGGCAGCGCATCCACATCGGCGAAGTCCGGCCCCGCCTCCAGCAGCAGCACCGAGCGCTCAGGGTCCTCGCTCAGCCGCGCGGCGAGCACCGCGCCCGCCGAGCCCGCGCCCACCACGATCACGTCGTATTCCATCATTGCCTCCCGTCGTGCGGTTGTTCGCCGCGCGTCATACGCGGACATTATCTGTATCTGTGGACATTATGCCTGCCGCTGCGACGCCCGGCGTTGCGGCGCGGCGGCGCTGATCATTCTGGCGCGGACCGCGGCCGCCCCGCCGGCCTCGTCGAGCGGGCTCGGCGGCGGCGCGCCGGGCAGACGCGGACGGTTGGCGATCAGCACCCAGAGCGCGCCCGTCAGCGCGCCCAGGCCGAGCACCGTAAAGGGAATCTCGTAGCTGCCGGTCGCGTCGTAGAGCACGGCGGAGAGGAAACCGCCGACGGTCATGAAGGTGGACATCACGACCGACGACCAACCCATGATCTGCCCGAAATGCGAAGCGCCGAAGTAGTCGGCGCGCAGCGCGGTGATCAGCGGCGCGCGCGAGCCCCAGGCGAGACCGTTAATCACCGCGGCGAGCAGCACCGCCTCGTAGGACGCGGCGACCGCCAGCAGGATCGCCGCCACGCAGTGGCCGAACATCGCCGGAATCAGCAGCATCCGCTTCGAGAAGCGGTCGCCCAGGTAGCCCATCCCCAGCTGGCCGACCAGCTGCGCGAGGTTCATCACGGTGTAGGCGATGCCGGCGTGGGTCAGGGTCAGCCCCTCAATGTCGGTCACGAGCAGCGTGAAGTGGACGAAGACACCTGAGATCACGAGCAGCGGCGCGCCGTGCGCGAGCGCCAGCCCCCAGAACGCGCGCGTGCGCAGCGCTTCGCGGGCGGTGAAGTCGCGGTGGCGGTGCGGCACGGCGGCTTGCGGCCCTGCCTTGCCGTCGGGCGAGGTTTCGCCCTTGACGGGCGCCGGTTCGCCGTCCTTGGCCAGCCCGCGCTGCTCGGGGTAGCGCACGAACAGCGTGGCCAGCGTCTGGCCGACGACGAAGAGCACGAGCCCGGAGAGCAACGCCGCGTTGCGCCAGCCGATCTCCTGAATCATGAAGCCGACCGGCGTGGCCAGGAAACCGCCCAGCGCGAAGCCGGTCGACATGTAGCCCAGCGCCCGCGAGCGCAGCCGCTCGAACCAGGTCACGACCGCCACGGAGACGGTCATAAAGCCGCCCACCGACGCGCCGATGGCGACGACGAAATAGAAGCCGATGAAGGTGCCCTGGCTCCAGAGCTGCGAGAAGGCGACCAGCCCGATCGCGGTGGAGAGAATGCCGATCCGCATCATCGTCTGCGGGCCGAAGCGGTCGATCAGCCAGCCCTGAATCGGCCCCAGCACGCCCGACTCGATCCGGGTGAGCATGAAAGCCAGGCCGAAGAGGGTGGCTGGCCAGAGAAACTCGGCCTTGAGCTCGGCCACGTAGAAGTGGAAGGCGTGCATGATCAACCCGCCCATGAGCATGTTGATCACGATGCCGGCGATGACGATGTACCAGCCGTAGAAGATCTTCGGGGCGCGGAGTGACAAGAGGCGTCCTCACGCTGCGGGCTGCGGCCGCGTCAGCCTGGCGACCGCATTCGCCCATCCCAGCGGGGCGAGCAGGGCGAAGGGACGCTCAACGCAGTCAGTATAGGGACGCCCCGCCTACGCTCAGCCTCCCGATTGACGCTGCGCCTGTTTGAGACATTTCGAGACGTTGCGCCTCACGCGCGCCCGCGCTCTGGCATACTGCGCGCCACAATCGCCGCCGAGGATCGCCGTCGCTCCTCGGAGCGCGCAACGGAGAGGCCGCCTCATGCCGGAATCGCAGGGAACCCGAGCCGATGTGGACGCGCTGGCGCAGCAGCTCTCGAACTGGGGACGCTGGGGGCCGGAGGACGAGCGCGGCACGCTGAACTTCATCACCCCCGACACCGCCGCCGCGGCCGCCGCCCTGGTCACCGACGGCGTGACCGTCTCCTGCGCGCTCGAGCTGGCCAAGACGCCCGCCGCCGACAACCCCACGCCCGTGATGCACATGATGACCGCCGCCGGCGACGCCACGAAGCAGGCGCGGCTGCAGGGCCTCGAATCGACCGGCGACTACTTCGCCATCGCCCCGCACGGGATGGCCAACACCCACATCGACGCGCTCTGCCACATCCTCGACCAGGGCAAGATGTACAACGGCTTCGACGCCTCCGAGGTGCGCAGCACCGGCGCGCTGCGCAACTCAATTATGGCCGGCGAGGACGGCCTCGTCAGCCGCGGCGTGCTGCTCGACATCGCGGCGCTGAAGGGCGCCGACTGGCTCGAGCCCGGCTACGGCATCACCGTCGCCGATCTCGAAGCGGCGGAGGCGCGACAGAACGTGCGCGTCCGCTCCGGCGACATCCTGCTGATCCGCACGGGGCGCGACAGCCGCCGCGAGGCCGAGGGAGCCTCGCCGCCCTTCGCGGGCATGGCCGGCCTGCTGATGGAAACGCTGCCCTGGATCCGCGAGCGCGAGGTCGCCATCCTCGGCTGCGACGGAGTGTCCGACGTGATTCCCTCCAACGTCGAAGGCTCGCCGCTGCCCATTCACCACATCATCATCACCTACATGGGCGTGCATCTAATCGACAACGCGCGGCTCGGCCCGCTCGGCGCGGCCTGCGCCGCCCGCAACCGCTGGGAGTTCCTGCTCACCATCGCCCCCCTCCGCCTCGCCGGCGGCACCGCCTCCCCCATCAACCCCATCGCCCTCTTCTGACCTGTGCCGAGGCCTTGTCCACGCAAAAGGGTTGGGTCTCCTTACGGCGACCCATAGAAGCGCTCGTCAAGCACTTCCATGTGGTGCTCCAGGAGCGAGGACCGCAAGCAGAGCGCCTTCGCGAAACTGAAAGGAGCCGCTGAAACGAAAAAACCCCCGCCAGTGCGGCGCAAGCGCCGGACGGCGGGGAAGAGTGGCGGCCGCCTCTCGGCGACGCCCTCTCACAATAGACGACTGGTGCCGGGTGTCAAACATCTCTGTCCGCCACCTTGCATATCAGTCTGTAGGAGAAACTAGACGCCCGTTCAGTCGGCTCGGCCTCTTGGTCACCGCCACGCCACGACCCATCGATCCAGTCGTCAAACAGGTGCCAGAGAGAGTAGCGCCACTAGTCCAGCGACGAACGACGCAAGCGCTCCGAAGACAGCCCACTCACTGGACTGCCCAATGCCCCACCCAAAAGGACTAATGCTGTCCTCAGCCGCTGCAACCGAGTCAAAGGCAAGCGCGGCAGGGCCTACCTCACCGAGCACCTCGCCGCCCTATAGACGTGACAGGGCCACGCTGAGATCAGCGGGTGTTGAGCCGCCACTCTGCCGTGATCGGCCAACGGCCGCTCTGCGTCTGCTCCTCGAGCCACCAATAGTGTCGGCGCGGATGAGCGAAGTAGATCGCGACGCGTTGCTCGAACGGATGGAGGTCGCCGAATTCGCCGGTCACGATCGTCTGGCGCTCGATGTGATGCGCATCCAGACGCCACGCCGCGTATCGCGCACGAATACGCAACGGTACGCAGCTTGTCGCCCTTGCCAAATCCAGCAAGGCTCGCGCCAGCGGCCCGCGTCGATGATCACCGACCTGATGCGTCGCGCCTGTTGCCGCCCGACAGAGCGCAATGACTTGCTCAGACGCAACGATCCCATCCGTCGCAAGCGACAGCGCCACGGTGATCATGCGGACACATTGCTCCGCGCTCGCGTAGCGCTTCATGTAAACGACGGCACGTGGGCAACTGCACTCCCATTGCTCGGGGTGATCGAGCATGTAGTCGATAATCGCCGACGTGAGGCGAGACCTTGGGATGCGAGCGTCGCATGACGACCCGAACAGGTGATTCAGCAGCGATGCCTTCGGGGCTTCGCGGCGGAGCTCGTCAAACAATCGCCCAGCGAGTCTTTCGCCGTCGCGTTTTCGACTCCAAGCGTTGATGTCGCCGTGCGACTCGTCGCCTTCCGCGAGCAGCTGGCCGCCGGAGATGCCGTGTTCCCACGAGGGCTTTGTCTTGGGCACCGAAACCGTCTGGCCTCGCTTGCCGATGGCACTCTCCCAATCGCCGTGACAGCTCTCCACGGCACTTTGTGATCCATCGAGCTGATAGAGGTCGTCCATCCATCGCAGTGATGTGACGTTGACGTGACGCTCTAATGCCCTGTCGCCATCTGCGAGGATCAGATTGGCCAGCCACGCCGACGATTCCGGGCCAATCGGGAGACCGGGCACCCCCGAATCGATGGCGTACTTTTCAAGCGCCAGACGAATGTCGGCAGCGATTGATACGCCGACTATGGGGCGGAGCACATCCTCGACCACTCGCGGAGCAACGGACGGGTAGAACGCCCTGATGTCAGTCTTGATGCCCACTGGCGGATCGCGACGGATTAGATCCCGCTTGCGGCGGCGGAAGACGCGATGGGCGGAGCGATGCGGCAGCGTCGTCAACGCAGCAGGTCGGCCAGAAGCGCGTGGTTCCCAAAGCACGCGCCCAGCCAAGACGAGGCGCGACTGTTGGCCAACGATCGCATCCGCCGCTTCAGTCAGAGCGAGACGCACATGCAATTCGGCGAACTCGTTGTGCTCGACCATTCGGCGCAGCGAGCGGTCATGCTTGCGTGAACCCCATTCGATGCCCGCAGGGTTCAGGAAATAGCCGCGCTCCAGCGATGCCAGCAGCGGGTGAAGCTTTGGCGCATGATGCACCCACCAGTTGAGATCAGCGTAGCCGAGCGGATCGGGCATCTGACGATCCCGATCTGTCTCAAAGTCGTGAGAGGCTCGAATGCTTTCAAGGACGCCTTCCCGGTTGATCTCGATAGTGTTGACCATATGCTCCCCTTCACTGAAAGCGGTCGTTCGTCTGTGCTGCCCGTCGGCGACGCAGGCCTCCACAGTACCGCGCGAGCGTGAAACCAGCGGAGCGGCTGTCGTAGCGGTCTGTAGACTCCGAGGCAGATCGGGACCCAACTAGGCTCATCAGCTGGCCCGCCGTCTTCAACGAAGCCTCAGCTGCGTGCTCTCGGATCCTCTCCCCGATCCACCTGATCGCCCCTCAGCCTTCGGGCAGCATCAGCGCGAATGCCAGCCAGACGCAGCACCTGCCCTCCTCCTCCTCCGCGTCAACGCTGGCGGCGCGACCCACCGGCCGGCCGCCTCGCTGGGGCGACAGCCGCGCGCGACGGCACCCTCTGCCGTTAGGGTGAACACGCCGGGAGCGGCGCGCAGCCGCTTCGAGACGTGAATGGAGACCGCCATGACCGCCACCTTGCCGCTTGACGGCGCAGTTGTGCTCGACCTGGCCGACGAACCGGCGGTGGCCGCCGGGCGCTATCTCGCCGACCTCGGCGCGCGCGTGGTGCGGATCGAGTCGGCCGGCGGCGACCGCCTGCGCCGCGTGGGGCCGTGGGTCGACGGCGAGCCGGGCCTGGAGCGCGGGCTGCGGCACCTGCTCTACAACCAGGGCAAACAGTCGCTGGCGCTGGCGCTGGACGCGCCCGAGTCGTGGGACATCGTGGAGCTGCTCGCCGAGCGCGCCGATGTCGTGATCGGCCCCGTCGAAAAATCCGAGCGCGCCCGCCGCGCCTTCGAGCGCCTGCACCGCGCCGCCGAAGCGAACGCCGAGGGCGCGCCCAGCGTGATCGACATCGTCTTCCGTCGCGGCAATCCGGAGCAGGCCGCGACCGACCTGATCGCGATGGCCGCCGGCAGCCAGCTGGTCTGCAACGGCTTCCCGGAGATCGCGCCCGACTACCCCGCCGGCAAGCTCGGCTACAAGCAGACCTCCTACTGCGCCGTCGCGGCGGCGGTGGCCTCGCTCTGGCAGCAGCGGCGCGGCGGGCCGGCGACGAGCAGCATCGTCAGCATGCAGGAAGCCGTCGCCTCCACCATGATCCAGGCCGCCAACCAGAACCTCTACGTCTGGCACGGCATGATCGCTGAGCGCGACGGCACCGGCGGCCTCAAGTACCCGGTCGTCGGCGCGGGCTTCGGCGCATACGAGCAGGGCCGCTTCGAGGACGGCGAAATCGTCTTCATCAACACCCCCGGCTCCACCTACCAGTGCGCCGACGGCAAGTGGGTCACCTACCTCGGCAACCCGACCAGCACGGCATGGGAGAATTTCCCCAACTGGTACGCGGAGGTGACGGGCGACGATTCGCTGCTCCAGGAGCCGTGGACATCGCAGGACTACCGCGTCGCGCACCGCGAGCAGATGATCGAATTCACGCGCCGCTTCTGCGCCGCGCAGAACCGCGAGGAGCTCGTGCGCCGCGCCCAAGCGGAGGGCGACCTCGGCCTGCCCGTGCAAACCGCGCACGATCTGGTGGGCGACATCCACCTCCAGGAGCGCGGCTTCTTCCGGCCCGTCGAGCACCCCCAGCTGGGCCGCAGCGTCACCCTGCCGCGCTCGCCCTACCGCTCCGACGCCTACGAGTTCGCCTCGCGCCCCGCGCCGGCGCTGGGCGCGGACAGCGTCGAGGTGCTGCGCGAGCTCGGCGGCCTCAGTGCGGACGCGGTAAGCGAGCTGATCGAGCTGGGCATCGTGCGCGGCGGGCGAGCGAAACTGCGCAACCTCAACGGCGCGTCCGCCTCGCCGCAGCCGAGCGCGCCGGCCGAGCACGCGGCCGATGCGCTGCCGCTCGCCGGCGTGCGCGTGCTCGATTTCTGCTGGATGGCGGCCGGCCCGCTGATCACCGAAATGCTCGCCAACCTCGGCGCCGACGTGATCAAAATCGAGTCGGCCTCGGGACTGGACAGCGTGCGCGAGTTCTCGCACCCGCCGCGCGGCTTCAGCATCGACACCGGCGCGTTCTTCAACGACACCAATACCGACAAACGCAGTATCACGCTCAACCTGCACAAACCGCAGAGCCTCGAACTGATCCGCCGGGTGCTGCCGCAGTTCGATATCGTCACCAACAACTTCGCGCCCGGCGCGATGGAAAAGTTCGGCCTCACCTATGAGGCGCTGCGCGAGCTGAAGCCCGACCTGATCTACGCCTCGTTCCCGGTAATGGGCACCTGGGGACCCAACAACGGCTGGCGCGGCATCGGCAACGGCGTCACAGGGATCTCCGGCGTCGTCGGCCAGACCGGCCAGCCCGACCGCGCCCCGATCGGCCTCGGCTCGCTGCATACCGACTTCACGCTCGCGCCGATCGCCGCCTCCCAGATCATCGCCGCCCTGATCCACCGCGACCGTACCGGCGAGGGGCAGGAGATCGAAATCGCCCAGTACGAAGCCGCCGTCCACCTGCTCGATACCGAGCTGATGGACGCGCTAGTCAACGATGTGGATACCCCGCGGATCGGCAACCGCTCCGCCGAGTACGCCCCGCATGGCCTCTTCCCCGCCAACGGAAACGACGAGTGGCTGGCTGTCGCCGTGCGCAGTACCGGCGAGTGGCTCGAACTCTGCGCCCAAATTAACCGCCCCGACCTCGCGCAACGCGAAGACCTGCGCACGCTCGCCGGCCGTAAGGCCGCCGAAGACGAAATCGAATCAGCCGTCGCCTCTTGGTCCAGCCAGCTCGACCCCTGGCGCGCCACCGCCCTCCTGCAGGCCCGCGGCGTCCCCGCTTCCCCCGCCGAAACCGCCCGCGACCTGGTAGTCAACGACGACGGCATCCAGTCCTACTTCTTCCACTTCACCCGCGGCGAGGTCCCCTTCATGGCCCAACACCAACCCTTCACCTGGAACAGCCGCCGCCTGGGCACCCGCGGCTCTCCCGAGCTAGGCGAGCACAACGAGCAAATCCTAAAACAAGAATGGGGCGTCAGCGACGACCGCTACATCGAACTCCTAATCGACCAGGTCATCTTCTAACCGCGCGTCCCTGCCAGCGACATCCTGCGAGGTCAGTTGGCAGTGGTTCCGAAACCAGCAGCAGAGCGCACCGCACCCTGATGTCGTCAACTGTCCTGTTCAGTACCCGCCTCTGTCGCGAGAGCGTCCGGCGGAGCAACACGCCCATCGTTATCGAACACCCAACCTTTCGCCTCAGCCTCCTCACGTGCATCGAGCAGGCTGAGCGAAGGTCCTCCGCTCCGGAGAGGGTTCCTGACGACGAGCGGGATGAGGGCGCCCTCCTCAACCACCTCGCTTGGCTCTTTGCCAGGGGCCAAGTCATCTTTGTCCACAAACCCCCCATCGCGATCGTCGATCAAGACTCGCACACCGTGCCCCATCACCTTCGTCACTCGGCCAACCACGAAATCGCCGTGCTTGTACTGGCGCCCTACATCACTGCCTGAAGTTGCTGCGGATGGCTGAGAACCATCGGTGGTTTCTGTCAGTACCGCACGGAGGACCAGCGGGCTGCGACCGCGCTGAGGGCGACGTTTGAGAGCGATGATCTGGAGGAACAGGACACTTCCGACGTATTCGCTGAGTTGCGGCGGGTGACCCGTGAAGCCAGCGATTTCACTCATTGGGACGAACGCTTCGACCCCTAAGACACGAAGGAACACCCCGCCGGAGTTGCAGCCCTGAATCTTCCCCTCGAAGATCTCACCAGCTTCGTAAAGCCGCCGAAACTCGCTCCAGCGCCACTCATCGAGGCCGAGTTCTTCCAGCTCGTAGTACTTGCGCTTGGGCGTGTCGTCTGAGACATCGTCTTTCACGCCGCGCACAACGAAGCGGCGTGAGGTCCATCTGTGTTTGCTGAACTCCTCAACCACCTGCCGTCCGCCGATCAGGCGGTAGAACGGCACGAAAACCTCGATGCCCACCACTCGAACGAAGACCCCGGTCCTACTCTCCGGAATCTCCATCAGGCGACCGTCAACTGGTTCAGCGTTATTGTAGTGACGCTCAAGGTCATCCGCGCCCCGTTGAGCCGCCACAGCCTCATAGTCCGTCTCGTCTTTGACATGGTCGTATGTGGGCCGAGACATCAGATGCTCTCGGTGCACGTTGCCGTCCGGCCACTTGTCGCCATGACGGTCGGGCGCAAGGATGCGCTTCCGCTTCTTCCTTCTCCAGCCAGCCAGATGAATCTGCACACCATCGTCTGCATGTCCTCGCAGCGAACGCTCTATGGCGTACCGCACAGCGGGCCGTAGATCACCATCTTCTGTCCAGAGGATCGCGACATCGCACTCAACCTTCGTGCTCGACACCACGTCCATCGCGATCGAGGTGTCCACTTCCTTCTCGACGAACTCTTTTCGCTCGCGTGATGAGGAGTATCGGGCTGCGGGATACTGGAGCGAATGAGCGATGACCTCGACCTCCACTTGCGCAGATCGACGAAGTACTTGCCGAGGCGGATATCGCCACACACTGACTCGTTTGTTGTGTGCGCGCAAAGCGGCATGGCCGTTCGGATGCCAGTCCGGATCAGGCACTCCGCAATAGACACGCACCTGAGTTAACAACAGGTCCCGCCCGGGTCGTTTCCCCGTTGGTCCTGCGTTGCGGTTAAACTGGTCGCGAATGGCCTCGCCCAGCGCCCAAGGATGGAAGTGTCCGAGCTTTCGGCGATCAGAGGCATTGTCTGTCGCGATCTCGAACAAGTCTGCGGCCGCGTTGCGAGCATTCTCGTAGTCGATGAAGAGCACGACCCGCAACGGCTTGACAGTCGGTTCCGCCAAGTTGTTCTCGTTCGTTGCGGATGCCGGCCGCCGCCGAACAGGACGAGTCATTAGGCACTCTCCGCTTCCCGGAGGCGCACATCCCAGTCGATGATGCGCTCAGGGAGTTTCAGGTCGTCAACTGAAAGAACGGCATCCATCTCCCCACCAGCCCTGCTGCGTCCCACCCATCCAGCAAGATCGAGTCGCGGGGTGTCGTTCTCGCCGTGCATCGTCGCAACCTTGCGAACTGCTGGTGCCAGATCGCGGTCGTCAGTGAACAAGATGGCGACATCCGCCTCTGCGCTGCCGTCCGCAGCCTGTAGTGCCCAGTTGAAGATGTCGACAGACATCTGGACATGCATCTCTTTGATTTCCGGATGCCCTCCGTCAGCAGGCTTCTGGTCACTCTGGGACTGGCCACGCAGGGAGATGTCGAAAGGAAACGCCGACACTGATTCTCCGTGCGAGGGCCAACCCGATGGTTGACGGTCCCAATATTCGCACGCCTTCAGGACATCTTTCGTAGGGCGTCCCAAGTACACGCGAACTCGAATCGGGATCAGGGCGGGGAGCACCTGCCGGTCTCCTGCCTTCTCACAGACTGCGACCGCTAAAGCCAGAGGGTCGAAATGGCCGTCCGTGTCGGTGCGAAACAAGCGACGAGCATGCCAGCGGGCATTCTCGTAGTCAACGAACACAACGGCCTTGTCGCACATGGCGTAGTCCTGAGATCGAGCTAGCCCCACCGCGCCGGCTCCGTGTACCGACCGGTGGGACCGCCCGCCCGCTCAGCCACTGAGTCGTTTCAAGCTCCGCTGGGTGCGCTCCACCACGATGTCCAGGGGTTGGTCTGGCGAGGGTGAGTAGACCTACCCCTACCGTTTAGCTCAGTGGGGAGTGGCGGCCTGAGTCGGACTCAGCCAGCAACGTGACCTGAAGATTGCGGGTCGGTTCCCCCAGTGGCCTGAACGCCTCGCCGGACCCTTTCCGGCGGGCCGAGTGCCACTACGATACACGGCGACGCACACGTGTCAACCCCCTGTCGTGGAAAGAACCCGGGCTTGAGATCAGCCGTGATCCGTCGAGCCACCGGCTTGGGCGAAACACAGACGAGGCCGCGTGCCGCCCCAAGAAAAAGGCCACCGCAGCGTCGGTGTTCGGCGGGGAAGGGCGCGTGGCACGTCGCCCCCTACAGCACGTCGGGGCCGCTTTCGCCCGTGCGCACGCGGATCGCCTCCTCCACGTTGGAGACGAAAATCTTCCCGTCGCCGATGTTGCCCGTGCGCGCGTTGGAGATGATCGCGTCCAGCGCCTTGGCCGCCCACTCATCGGTCGACACCACCACCGTCAGCTTCACCTTCGGCAGCATGTCGACGCGGTAGGGCTGACCGCCGCGCCCGTCGCGCTGCACGCCGCCCTGGTGGCCGTGGCCGGCCACGTTCTCAACGTGCATGCCGTTGATGTCGAGCTTGACGAGCGCGCGCTTGACCTCGTCCATCGCCTCCGGGCGGATGATCGCCTCGATCTTCTTCATTATCGCGTCCTCCTGCGCAGAACTTCGAAGCCGACGACCGGCTCTTCGTGCTCCTCCGAGCTCGCCGCCCAACTGACGCCGATCTCGTCAAACTGGTAGGCGGGCTCGTTGTGGCCCGCCCGATCCAGACCGATCAACTCCTCGCGCGGCTCCACCCGCAGCGGGATGAACTTGCCGATCAGCCAGAACAGACCGATCGACAGCACCAGCGACCACGCGAAGGAGGCCAGCACGCCGACGATCTGCTTCCAGAACAGGTCCCACGAACCCTCGATCGCGCCGCTCACACCGCCGATCGCCGCTACGGCGAACAGGCCGGTGGCCAGCGCGCCCCAGATGCCGCCCACGCCGTGGACGGCGAACACATCCAGCGTGTCGTCGAGATGCCCCCAGTTATGCAGCAGCCGCACGGCGTAGAAGCCGGCCACGCTGGCCATCGCGCCGATCATGATCGCCGGCACGGCGTTGAGATAGCCGTCGGTCGCCGGCCAGAGGCCGACGAACCCCGCCGCGGGCGTGATCGCCACCAGCCCGGCGACCGCGCCGGTCGCGGCGCCGATGATCGACGGGTGCCCGGTGTAGCGCCAGCTGAGCAGCGTCCAAGCGATGGCGCCGGCGGCGGCGGAGATGTGCGTCTGCACGAAGGCGTTGGCAGCCTGATCGGTGGCTGCCAGCGCGGAGCCGGCGTTGAAGCCGAACCAGCCGAACCAGAGCAGGCCCGCGCCGAGCACCACCTTGGAGACGTCGTGCGGGTCGGTCTCCGCCACGCTGTCGCGCCGGCGTCCCACGAAGATCGCGCCGGCCAGCGCCGCGGCGCCGGCGTTGATGTGGACCACCGTGCCGCCCGCGAAGTCCGCCGCACCCAGCTCGAACAGCCAGCCATTCTCGTGCCAGACCCAGTGTGCCAGCGGCGCGTAGACCAACGTCACCCAGGCCACCGTGAAGACGATCAGCGCGCTGAAGCGGATGCGCTCAACGAACGCGCCGGTGATCAGCGCCGGAGTGATGATCGCGAACATCAGCTGAAAGACCATGAAGACGATGTTGGGCAGTCCGGCGTCGGAGGACGGCCAAAGCCAATTGCCCTCGCCGTCCTCGGAGGGGCCCAGCCCGCGCAGCCCGAAGTTGGTCAGGTCGCCGACAAAGCTGCCGATGTCGTTGCCGAACGCCAGGCTGTAGCCCCAGAGCACCCAGACGATCGTGACCACGCCCATCATCGTGAAGGACTGCATGATCGTTGATGCGGCGTTCTTGGTCCGCACCAGCCCGCTGTAGAAGAACGCGAGCCCCACCACCATCAGCAGCACCAACGCCGCCGAGATCAGAATCCACGCGATGTGCCCTTCGCGTAGTGCGACATCAACTTCGCCCATGCGGTTCCCCCTCCTCAACAATGCGACGCCGCGAGCGCCATCACCGTGCAGCTGCAGATCATCGCGCCGGGACCGGTTCGCCGCCCACGGACGGGCGGCAGCTGGCAGTGTCCCGCTGCGCGCGTGCGCACAGGTTACAACGATGTGAACGACGGGCTAGGGGTGCTGATAAGATCAGGTCCGTTGGGCGGCCTGCTGCGCCGCCGCCGGAGTCCTCGTGAGCGACCGGAACAACCCCGAATCCACTGCCCCGCTGGCGGGGCGCGTCGCGCTGGTGACCGGCGCCTCGCGCGGCATCGGCCGCGAGATCGCGCTGGAGCTGGCGCGCAACGGCGCCGATATCGCGGTCAACTACGCGCAGTCGGAGGCGGCCGCCGAGGCGGTCGCGGCGGAGGTCGCCGCGCTGGGGCGCCGCGCGCTGGCGATCCGCGCCGATGTGTCGGACCCCGACGCGGTGGCGAAGATGCTGGACGCCATTGGGCAGCAGCTGGGACGCCCCGAGATTCTGGTCAACAACGCCGGCATCACCCGCGACACGCTGGCGATGCGGATGAAGGACGACGACTGGTCGGCGGTGCTGGCGACCAACCTGACCGGCGCGTTCCTCGTCACCCGCGCCTGCCTGCGCGGGATGATCCGCGCCCGCTGGGGGCGGATCATCACCATCGGCTCCGTCGTCGGCACAATGGGCAACGCCGGCCAGGTCAACTACGCCGCCGCCAAGGCCGGGCTGGCCGGCATGACCCGCTCGCTCGCCAAGGAACTGGGCTCGCGCGGCATCACCGTCAATCTGGTCGCGCCCGGCTTCATCCGCACCGACATCACCGCCGACCTCACCCGGGAGCAGATCGACGCGGTGCTCAGCCAGGTCCCGCTGGAGCGCCTCGGCGACCCCGACGATGTCGCGCCTCTGGTCGCCTTCCTCGCCGGCGAGGGCGGGCGCTACATCACCGGCCAGGTGATCCATGTCGACGGCGGTCTCGTTATGTCATAGTGCGCAGTGCGCGCGCGTGCGGCGCGACGTGTCGCGCACGAGGCAAGCCGCAACAGCCCTGCACAGCCTCGTGCTGCACAGCTTGCGTTCACCAGCGCTGAATACAGATACAATCATCCGAACACCCACGGCGAGACGGCGCAGCGGCGCGCTCCGGGCAGACCGCCCAAGTGCCGCTCGCGGAGCAAACATGAACGACGACACCGCCACCATCAGCGCCGCGCCTGAGGCGTATCAGGAGGACGATGTGTACGCGCTCGTCTTCCCCGGACAGGGCTCGCAGTCGGTCGGGATGGCCGGCAAGGTGCTCGATGTCTATCCGGCTGCGGAGCACTGGTTCGAGCGCGCCAATCACCTGCTCGATTACGACCTGCTGGAACTGATCGAGCGCGGCCCCGCCGAGGATCTCAACGAGACCGCCCACTCCCAGCCCGCGATCTTCGTGGCCAGCGTGGCTTGGCTCGAAGCGCTGCGCGACAAGTGGAGCGCAGCCGGACGGCGGCTCTCGCCGACCGTCGTCTCCGGCCACAGCATGGGCCAGATCACCGCGATGTTCTCAGCTGGCTCGGTCGGCTTCGACGACGCGCTGGAGCTGGTCAAGCGGCGCGGCGAGCTGATGCGCGAGGCCAACCTGCGCCGCCCCGGCGGCATGGCCTCCGTCATCGGCCTGCGCGATCGCGTGCTGCGCTCACTGGTCGGCGAGGCGGCCAACGACGGCACCATCGTCGTGGCCAACGACAACTGCCCCGGCCAAACCGTCGTCTCGGGCGACGACGCGCCGCTGCGGCGGCTGATGCGGATGGCCGAGGAGCACGGCGCGCGTCGCGTCGTGCGGCTGCCGATCTCAATTGCCTCGCACTCGCCGCTGATGGCCGACGCGCAAGGCCAATTCCGCGGCGCGGTGCATGCCATCAAGTGGCGGGATCCTGTCGTGCCGGTGGTCAGCAACATCAGCGGCGGGCTGATGCACAACCGTGATCAGCTCGTGCATGAGCTGTCCGACGCGCTGACCGCGCCGGTGCAGTGGCAGGCGGCGGTGAAGACGATGGCCGCGCAGGGCTCCACGCTGTTCGTGGAGGCCGGGCCGGGCGATGTTCTCTCCAAGCTCGTCCGTCGTATCTCACGCACCTCCTGGACGTTCCCGCTCTCCGACGACGACGCGGGCCTGGGCGCGCGCGACTACCCCGACAAGAGCGAGGGGATACCCAGGTGATCGGGACGGGCAGCGCTCGGGAGTCGGTCTGATGCGGCGCACCGTGATCACCGGGCTGGGGGCGGTCACGCCCGTCGGCAGCACCGTTCCCGACGCCTGGGACGCGCTGATCGGCGGCGAGAGCGGAGTCGGGCGCATCGAGCGTTTCGACCCCGATGCGGCCGGGCTCCGCATCCCGCTGGCCGCCGAGGTACGCGGCTTCGATCCGGACGCCGCGCTGCCCAACGACAAGGCGCTGCGCCACGCCGATCGCAACGTGCAATACGGGCTCGCGTCGTCGCTGGAAGCGCTGACCGACTCGAGGCTGGAGATCACGGAGGACAACCGCGATCGGGTGGGAGTGATCTTCGGCAGCGGCGGCGGCGGCATGGAGCTGGTGATTCACTGGGAGCAGGTGCTCCAGGAACGCGGCCCGCGCCGCGTCTCGCCCTTCGCCATGCCCAATCTGATCGCCGACGCGGCGAGCGGGCATATCTCGATCGCGACCGGCGCGGCCGGGCCCAACTACTCGCCCACCTCGGCCTGCGCGACGGGCGCCAACGCAGTGGCCGACGGGATGCTGCACATCGGCGCGGGGCGCGCCGACGCGCTGATCGTCGGCGGCTCCGAGGCGATCATTCTGCCGCTCTTCCACGCCTGCTTCGAGCGCATGGGAGTGCTGGCGACGCCCGACGAGCCGCTCGCCGCCTCCTGCCGCCCCTACGACCTGCACCGCAACGGCTTCGTACCCGGCGAGGGCGCGGCCGCGCTGGTGATCGAGGATCTGGAGCACGCCCGCGCGCGCGGCGCGCACATCTACGCCGAGGTGATCGGCGGCGGCAGCGCCAACGACGCGCACGACATGGCCCAGCCCGACGGCGACGGCCTCGGTCTGATCGTCTCCGTTGAGCAGGCCCTCAATCAGTCCGGCATCAACCCCGCCGAGGTCGGCTACATCAGCACCCACGGCACGGCGACGAAGCTCGGCGACCAGGTCGAAACGACAGCGATCAAGCGCCTCTTCGGCGCGCACGCCGACGACCTCGCGATCTCCTCAATCAAGCCCGCCACCGGCCACATGATGGGCGCCAGCGGCGCGCTGGAGGTGATCGTCTGCGCGCTCGCCCTGGACCGCGGCGTCGCGCCGCCCACACTCAACTATGAAACACCCGACCCCGACTGCGACCTCGACTGCATCCCCAACGAAGCGCGCGAACTGGATCTGGAGGCGGCGCTGTCGGTCTCGGTCGGCCTCGGCGGGCACAACGCCGCCGTCCTGCTCAAGCGCTACCGCGAATGAGCGCCGACGTGACGCCCGCAAACCAGCGGATCGTGATCACCGGCATCGGGCCGGTCACGCCGATCGGGATCGGCGTGGACGCTTTCTGGGATTCGCTGCGCGAGGGACGCTCGGGCGTGCGGCGAGTGCCCGAGCTGGTAGAGGCCGATCTGAAAGTGCAGATCGCGGCGGACATTCCGGAATTCGATCCGACCGACTTTATGGATGCCAAGGCGGCGCGCCGGATGGCGCGCTTCAGTCAGCTCGGCGTCGCGGCCGCCCGACTCGCCGTCACCGACGCGGGGCTGGATCTCGAAGAGCGCGATCCGGAGCGGATCGCCACCGTCGTCAACACCGGCGGCGGCGGCGTGACCACGATCGCCGACCAGTCGGGCGTGCTCAACGACCGTGGGCCGGGCCGCGTCTCGGCGCTGTTCGTGCCGATGATGGCCGGCAATATGGCCTCCTGCCAGGTCTCGATCGAGCTGGGGCTGCGCGGACCGACGATCACCTCGCTGGCGGCCTGCGCGAGCAGCATCTACGCCTTCATCGACGGCCGCCAGCTGCTGCTCAGCGGCGAAGCGGAGCTGGCGCTGGCCGGCGGCACGGAGTCCAACGTCTCCCCGCTGGGGATCGCCGGGCTGGCCAACATGCATGCCCTCTCCCGTCGCAACGACGAGCCGACCCGCGCCTCCCGTCCCTTCGACCGCGACCGCGACGGCTTCGTCTTCGGCGAGGGCGCCGTCGTCTGCATCCTCGAAACGCTGGATCAGGCGCAGACGCGCGGGGCGCGCATCTACGCTGAGGTGCTCGGCGGCGGGCGCACCGCCGACGCCTTCCACATCACCGCGCCGGATCCGCAGGGCGAGGGCGCCGCCCGCGCGATGCGCGCCGCGCTGCGCAACTCGGGCCTCGAACCGAGCGAGATCGACTACATCTGCGCACACGGCACCGGCACCGCCCTCAACGACGCGATCGAAACGCGAGCGATCCACGATGTCTTCGGCGAGCACGCCCAGCGCCTCGCCGTCAGCTCGCCCAAGAGCATGACGGGCCACCTGATGGGCGCCGCGGGCGCGCTCTCCGCCGCCGCCGCCGCGCTCGCCCTCTACCACGGCGTGCTGCCGCCCACGATCAACCACGAGCACGGCGACGACGATTGCGATCTCGATTATGTGCCGCAACAGTCACGCCCCGCCGAGCTGCGCGCCGCCCTCGTCAACGGCTTCGGCTTCGGCGGCCAGAACGGCGTTGTCGCGCTCTCCCGCTTCAGTGAGTAGCCTCTCCCTCAGGCGGTTGAACTGACCGCGGGGCAGCAACGGGGAGAGCGCTGATGAGCACCGTGCAGAATCGCGTCCAGCAAATGATCGCCGACCAGCTGCGCCAGCCGCTGGAAAAGGTGACCAGCGACGCCCACCTGATCGACGATCTCGACGCGGATTCGCTCGACATCGTCGATCTGACGATCGCGATCGAGGAAGAGTTTTCGACCGACGACAATCCGCTGGAAATCCCGGAAGAGGATGCGGCGGAGATTCGGACGGTGCAGGAGCTGCTGGATTATCTGGCGGCGCACGGGGTCAGCTGAGCGCCGTGCCGTTGCAGCGGATCCGCGCCGAGGCGATTCCCCACGCGGACCCGCAGTCCGAAGCGCGGCTCAACGCCGAGGGCATCCGCCTGCCCGAAGGGCGCACGCTGCTCAACCGCTCGGTCGATTCGGCCTCCGCGCTGATCGTGGTCGAGGGCGCAATGCGGATCGGCGTGGTGGACGACGACGCGCTGCTGGCGAAGGGCGAAGGTGTGCTGCTGCCGGCGGGCGCGACCTATTCGGTGAGAGCCGAGCAAGAGTCGGTGGCCTTCGTGTTCTCAACCCAGGCGGGCTAGGGCGCGCCCGGCTACCAGTCCACAGGCCGGCGCTGATGGCCTTTGCGAAAGAGGATGATGTCGCCAATCCGAACCATGGAGGGATAGACGCCGATCAGATGACCAAACACACATCGGAGATAGTGGACGCGAGCGACGGTGTGTCCGTCGTCGTCTAGGAAGCGGATGTAATACGAGAGGCCGCCCAAGCTACAGCGACGAGCCGGTCCGACGTTTTTCTCCTCCAGCTGTTCCGTCAACTGTCCGTCGGCCACTCGCTCAAACAGTTCGAGCGCCTCAAAGAGATCATGGATCTCATATTCCTGTACTCTGACGCTGCGAGGCTTTGCCATGGAAACCCCTCAGATGAAGAACCGCCGCGTCCGACTGGAGCTGGCCGACCAGCTGCGCGCGTATCTCGGTGGTCGAATCGATGTCGGCGACATCATCGACTTCGAGGCGGACTACGGGCTGGACGACGAGATCGACAGTGAGCTCAGGCGCTGGCTGGACCTACTCTCCTTGCTCGCGGATGAAGTCTACAGCGGTTGGGCTCCGACCACCGATTTTGACGAGCTGGCGCGGGAAACGCTGGACGAGCTTTCCCCGCCAACCGTGTCCACGGAGGCGGCGGCGGACTGAGCGGCCGGCGGGGCGTCAGGACGGCTGGAGGACCTTTTCGGGCTCCCAGCGGCCGGGGGCGATGGGATCGCTGCGCAGCACGGCGATCACTGAACCAGCCTCGCTGAGCGCCAGCGCGTGGCGCTTGCCCTCGGCCGGGCGGGTGCGAATCGGTTGGCCCTGGCGGATGCGGTTGAGCTGCTCACCGCTGAGCGTGAATGCGGGCCAGTCGCCGAACAGCCGCGCCGGAGAATCCGACAGCTCCCAGACGCGCTCTTCCTGCGCGGCGGCCTCGATCGCCTCCGGCGAATGCGCATCCGCCGCGCTCAGATCGCCGATCTGCGTGCGGCGCATCTCCGTCACGTGTGCGCCGCAACCCAGCGCCGCGCCCAGGTCACGCGCTACCGCGCGCACGTAGGTGCCGGTGCTGACCCGCATTGCCAGCCGCAGCCTCGGCAGCTCGAGCGAGAGCAAATCGAGCTCGTGGATCGTCACGGTGCGCGGCTCGATCTCCAGCGGCTGCCCGGCCCGCGCGGCGCGATGCGCCGCCACCCCACCCACCTTCACCGCGCTGAACAGCGGCGGCGTCTGCTCAATTGTCCCGCGGAACCTGGCCAGCTCAGTCTCAATCTCCGCCGCCGTCAGCGCCGGCACCTCAGCGGTGGAGATGATCTCGCCCTCGCTGTCGTCGGTATCCGTCGCCGCGCCCAGCAGCACCGTCGCCTCGTAGGACTTGGCATAGGTACCGAGGTATTCGTTCAGCCGCGTCGCCACGCCGACGAAGATCGGCAGTAGCCCCGTCGCCAGCGGGTCCAGCGTGCCGCCGTGTCCCACCCGGCGCAGGTTGGTCCAGCGGCGGATGTCGCGCACGATGTCGTGCGAGGTCGGTCCGCTCGGCTTGTCGACCAGAAACACTGCGCCGGGATGCTCGGGGCCGCGCTTGCGCCGCCGGCGCCCGCCGCGCCGCCGCCCTGAGCGTCGGCCCTCCGCAGCCTCCTCCGCAACCTGGCCGTTCGTCTGGTCGTTCGGTTGGGCCTCGCTCACGTCGACGCCGCCTGCTCATCGACCACCTCTTCGCCGGCCAGATCGCGCAGCCGCGCGTTGACCTCGGCCGACAGCGCGATGCGGTCGTCGCGCTGGAACTCAATCAGCGGGATGCGCTTCATGTGCAGCTTCCTGCGCAGCATGCGGTGGACAAACGGCTCGGCGCTGCGCAGCGCCGCCAGCGCGTCCTGCAGCGCGGCGGCCTGCGCCTCAGCCGACTCGGTGGGCGCGGGCATCACCGAGACCAGCGCCCGCGCGCGGCGCAGATCGCGGCTCGCCCGCACCTCGGTCACGCTCAGCAGCGGCACATCCAACCGCGGGTCCTTCAGCTCACCTGCCACGACCTCCGCCACCGTGTCGCGCAGCAGATCATTGACCCGCGCCATGCGATCGCTGTGATCAGTCATCGGCCGCGTCCCTGGCTAGCGCGACACGGCGCGAATCTCGCCGCCCGACGACACCCGCGACTGCGTCTCGATGTGGTAGAACTCGAGCTGATCGCCCGGCTCGAAATCGTCGAACGTGGTCAGCGCGATCCCGCACTCCTGCCCGGCGTCGACTGATTGCACATCGTCCTGGAAGCGGCGCAGGTTGCGGATTTCGCCGTCGGCGATCAGCTCGCCGCGCCGGTACACATGCACCTGCGCGCCGCGCTGCACGGTTCCGTCCAGCACCCGCGAGCCGGCGATCTTCCCGATCCCCCGAATCGGGAAGACTTGCAGCACCTCGGCGTGCGCGTCGACCATCTGCATCTCGACCGGCTTGAGCATGCCGGTGATCGCCGCCTCCACCTCTTCAATCACCTGGTAGATGATGCTGTACGAGCGGATCTCGACGCCCTCGGTTTCGGCCAGCCGCTCCGCGCCGGGCTCGACCGGGCAGTTGAAGGCGATCACGATTCCCTCCGAGGCGAGCGCGAGGTTCACATCGGTGCCGGTGACCGCGCCCGCCGCCGCGTGAATCACCTTGACCGAGACTTCCTCGTTGCTGAGCCGCTCGAGTGAATCACGCAGCGCCTCCACGCTGCCGACCACATCCGTCTTCACGATCAGGTTCAGCGCGCTCACGCCGCCCCGCGAAATTTCGCCGAACAGGGCGTCGAGGCTGGCCGAGTGCCGCAGCTGGGCCTCGCGCGCCTCGCGCTCCCGCTTCGCCTGCTCGTAGATGCGCTTCGCCTCCCGGTCGCTGCCGACCACCCGGAAAGCGTCGCCGGCGCTCGCCACATCCTGTAGGCCCAGCACGACCGCGGGCGTCGAGGGCCCGGCTTCCTGAATCCGTTTCCCGCTGAAGTCGGTCATCGCCTTGATCCGGCCCCAGGTCCGCCCCACCAGCACCGCATCGCCCTGCCGCAGCTTGCCGCGCTGCACCAGCAGCGTCGTGCGCGGCCCCTGCCGACGATCCAGCTCCGCCTCAATCACCACGCCCGCGGCAGGACGATCCGGGTTGGCCTGGTAGTTGCTGATGTCCGCCAGCAGGCCGAGCGTATCGACCAGATCGTCGAGCCCGTCGCCGCGCGTCGCCGAGACCGGCACCAGCGGCACCTCACCGCCGTACTCTTCGATCTGCACCCCGGCTTCCGCCAGCGACGCCTTGACCCGATCCGGGTTGATGTTGTCCAGGTCCATCTTGTTCAGCGCCACCACCATCGGCACATCGGCGGCCTGAATGTGGTTGATCGCCTCCCGCGTTTGCGGCATCACCCCGTCATTGGCCGCGACCACCAGTACCGCGATGTCGGTGGCACTCGCGCCGCGCGCGCGCATCTCCGTGAATGCTTCGTGGCCCGGCGTGTCGATGAACGTCAAGGTTCGGCCGGCCGCCGAGGCCTGGTAGGCGCCCACCCGCTGCGTGATTCCCCCCGCCTCGCCTTCCGCCACCTTCGCCTCGCGGATCGCGTCCAGCAGGCTCGTCTTGCCGTGGTCCACATGGCCCAGCACCGCGATCACCGGCGGACGCGGGCGCAGCGACGCGGGGTCGTCCGCGTCGGCTTCAACCGCGTCCCCCAACAGCTCGAGCGTCGACGGCGCTTCCGGCTCGGCGATCACATCGCCCTGCTCCTCCGGCTCGAAGCCGTGATCGAGCGCGACCACCGCCGCCGTGTTGTAGTCGAGCGTCTTGCTCACGTCGGCCATCACGCCGTTGACCATCAGCGTTTTGATCACCGTGACCGGCGTATCGTCGAGCAGCTCGGCCAACTCGCGCACCGTCAGCGTGCGCGGAATCTGCACCGTTCGCTCGGTGCGCCCCTGTGCGGTTGTCATATCGTCTCCTGCCCCGGGCCGTAGGCCCGCGAAATCTGCTCGACCAGCTGCGGCGGAATCTGCACGCGCAGCGCTCGCTCCAGCGCCTGCGCATTTTCCGCCAGCGCCGCCGCGCACTCCCCCCGGCACACGTACGCGCCGCGACCGTCCGCGCCGCCCAGGCGGACCTCGCCCGAGGGCGTCCGCACGATCCGCGCCAGCGCCGCCTTCGGGACAGAGCGGCGGCAGACC
This sequence comes from Dehalococcoidia bacterium, assembly GCA_965243125.1. Classification (GTDB taxonomy): domain Bacteria; phylum Chloroflexota; class Dehalococcoidia; order Bin125; family Bin125; genus CATQGW01. Next base: position 1,122,218 of record OZ251529.1, read on the forward strand.
ACGCAGCGGCGCAGCGGCGTATGCGCGGACCGACCGGCGGCCGGCGCTGCGGCGGGCGATGCAACCAGTGATGTGGGGGCGGCCACGGCTCGTTCTCCCTCGATGCGGCGAGCGCCGGCCGAGGAAGATCCGCGGCGCTCCTCCGATTACTGCACGGCTAGAACTCGTCCTCGTAGTCGGCGTACTGCGCGTACGGATCCTCGTCCTCGTCGATGTCCTCGACGGTTTCGATGTAGCGCGGACGCCGGCGCGGGCGGCGCGGCTGCTCCTCCGCCTCCCGCCGCAGCACGTCCTCGCCGAAGCGAATCTGTCCCGGCTGCGAGGCGGCGGGTTGCAGTTCCGTCGCCGCGATTGCTTCTTCCGGCTCCGCTTCGTCTTCCGCAACGGTCTGCGGCGCAATCGCCGGCTCGGCCGTCGGCTCTGTGGTCGTCAGGGGCGCGGTCTCGCGGGTCTCAACGGTCGCCGGCGCAATCGGCGCGGGCGGCGTCTCGGGCTCCGGCGCGATGGCCAGCTCGTCCTGCGGCGCGAACGCTCCGCGCCCTTCCTCGCGCTGCCGCTCCGCGGCCGTCTGCGGCTTGATGTCGATTCGATAGCCCGTCAGCTGCGCGGCCAGACGCGCGTTCTGCCCCTCCCGCCCGATCGCCAGGCTCAGCTGCTGGTCCGGGACCGCCACCTCGGCGGTGTTCGTCTCGCGCACGATCCGCACCGCCAGTGCCTGCGCGGGGCTCAGCGCGTGCTCTACATAGGTGCGCGGGTCCGGATCCCACTGCACCACATCGATTCGCTCGCCGCCGAGCTCGTTGACCACGTTCTGGATCCGAATCGCCCGCATTCCCACGCACGCCCCGATCGGGTCAATGCCGTCCTGGCGGGTCATCACGGCGATCTTCGTGCGGTGGCCCGGCTCGCGCGCCACGCCGCGAATCTCGACGACTCCGCGCGCGATCTCGGGCACTTCGATCTCAAACAATCGCCGCACGAATTCCGGGCGGCGGCGCGAGATCACGATCTGCGGGCCCTTGTTCGCCTGCAGCACCTCGATCATCAGCGCCTTCACTCGCTGGCCGCTGCGATAGTGCTCCATCCGCACCTGCTCGTTGCCCGGCAGCACGGCCTCTGCGCGGCCCAGGTCCACGATCACCTGATTCGCATCGATCCGCTGCACCGAGCCCGAGACGAGCCCGCCCTCCTGCCCCGAGTACTCGGCGAAAATCGCCTCCCGCTCCGCCTCCCGCAGCGCTTGCAGCACTACCTGCTTGGCCGTCTGCGCCTCGATCCGCCCGCCCACATCGTCGCTCGACACCTCGTGCTGTCGACGCAGCACCGAGCCGATCGTCGCGCCGGCGTCGATCGCCTGCGCGCGATCCAGGTCGATCTGCAGGTCCTCGTCCGCGATGTCCTCCTCGATTTCCACCACTTCCAGCTCGGACCAGACATCCATCCCCCCGTCGTGTCGGTCGATTTTCACCGAGACCGCGCCCTGCAGCTCGTAGCCGCGCTTCACCGCGGCGGCCATGCCGCGCTCGACCGCGTCAAACACGACATCCTCGTTGAGCGCCTTCTCGGCGGTCAGCTGCTTGATCGCCAGCAGAAAATCTGCCTTCATCGCCTTACCTGCCTGGACTGAGGTGTTCGCCTTACCGGTGTCGCCTGAGGCGCGGGGCCGTACCCCGCGGCGGGCGGGCGGAGCGCATGCCGCCGCGCGCGCCGACCGTCATCCCGAGTGACGCGCGCCGGTGGGTCCGGCGACTCGCCCACGGACCCGCCATGGGTCCGATCTGAAATCAGCATACACCCGCCGGACGGGCCGTCTCAGCCGCCCAGCGCCGCGAGCGCATTCTGCGCTACCGACGCGGCGTCCTCCAGTGGGAGGCTGCGCGCCTCCGATTCCCGCCGCGCCTTCAGCTCCACCTGCCCGTCGCGCAGCCCGCGCGGGCCGAGCGTGAAGCGCAGCGGCGCGCCGATCAGATCTGCGTCGTTGAACTTCACCCCGGGGCGCTCGTCGCGGTCGTCGCTCAGGCACGACAGCCCCGCCGCCGCCAGATCGCGCTCCAGGCGCTCCAGCGCCGCCCCGACATCGTCGCGCTCGGCGTTGATCGCCACGATGTGCGCGTCGTAGGGCGCGACGGCCGGCGGCCAGACAATTCCCTGCTCGTCGTGATTGGCCTGCACCACCGCCGCCAACAGACGCTCCAGTCCAATCCCGTAGCAGCCCATCACCGGCAGCACTTGCTCGCCTTCCGCGTTCAGCACCCCCGCCTCCATCGGTGCGGCGTAGACCTCGCCCAGCCGGAAGATGTGCCCCAGCTCGACGCCGCGCTGCATCGCCAGCCGTCCGTCGGCGCAGGCCGCGCAGGGCGAGCCGTCCTGCGCCAGCCCGATGTCGGCGACGGTCGCCGCCGACCAGTCGCGCCCGTAGTTCAGGTTGCGCAGGTGATAGCCCTCACGGTTCGCTCCGCCGACCAGATTGCGCGCATCAACCACGCTGGGGTCCGCGATCACCCGCGCGGGATCCAAGCCCACGGGCGAGGCGTAGCCCGCCGTCCAGCCTGCCTCCGCCACCTCTTCGGGCGTCAGCGGGCGCGCCTCCTGCGCGCCCAGCGCGTTGATCAGCTTCAGCTCGTTGACCTCAAGGTCCCCGCGAATCACGGTGAAGGTCGGCTCACCGTCTACGAGGAAAAACGCCGCCTTCGCCGTTGCGCTCGCGGGAATGCCGAGAAACTCGGCCAGCGCCTCGATCGTCGTCGTGCCCGGCGTCTCGACCTCCTCAGCGGACGCCGGCTCCGCGTCCGGCGGCGTCCCGCGGTCGAACTCCGCTCGCTCCTGGTTGGCCGCGTAGCCGCAGGACGCGCAAAGCGCGATGTTGTCCTCCCCGATCTCCGTCAGGAAGATGAACTCCTCCGATTGCTTGCCGCCGATCGCCCCCGAATCGGCCTGCACGGCGACCACCGGGACGCCGCAGCGCTGGTAGATGTTGTGGTAGGCGTCCGCCATCGCCTGGTAAGTGCGCTGGAAGGCCTGCTCGTCAATGTCGAACGAGTAAGCGTCCTTCATGATGAACTCGCGCACCCGAATCAGCCCCCCGCGCGGGCGCGGCTCATCGCGGAACTTGGTCTGCATCTGAAAGACGCGCTGCGGCAGATCGCGGTAGGACTGCGCCGTCTTGCGAAAGAGGTCGGTGACCGCCTCCTCGTGCGTCGGCGCGAGCACCATCGGGCGCTCCCGCCGGTCGCGCAGCTGGAACAGCACGGGTCCGTAGGAGCGGTCGCGCCCCGTCTCCTGCCACAGCTCCAGCGGCTGCATTGCGGGCATCCGAATCTCCTGCGCGCCGGCCGCTTCCATCTCCTCGCGGATGATCTGCTCGATTCTGCGCAGACTGCGCCAGGCGGGCGGCATGAAGGAGTAGACGCCCGCCGCCAGCTGCACGATCAGCCCCGAGCGCAGCAACAGCTGGTGATTGGCGCTGTCGGCGTCGGCCGGCGCTTCGCGCAGCGTGCGCCCGAACATCCCGCTCATTCGAGTGGCCATCAGTCCCGCTCCTGTTGCGAGGGTACCGAGCGATCCCGATCCGCGCAGCGCCGTCGCGCCAGCGGGCGAAACACCCGCCCCAGCTCGAACAGATCCCACACCGCATAGGCCAGCCGGCAGAGCGCCAGCCCGCCGGCCAGCGCCGTGATCATGCTGACGCCGATTCCCAGGCCGTCGTCCAGCCCCAGCAGCGGCGTAGCCGCGCCGCCGCCCATCGCGCCGAGCAGCGCCGCGGGCAGCGCGAAGATCGCGCCCACCGCCCGCCGCCGCACCCCCAGCCAGATCCAGCCCAACGCTCCCAGCGTCCCCCAAGTCAGCAAGAACAGCGCCACAAAGATCGCGTCGAACAGCACCTCGCCAGCCTATGCGCACTCCGTCTGGCGGCGTCTGCGCGGAGCGCCAGGCGAGGCGTTTCGGCATCACCCGCAGCTTGAGTGGCTGGAGGTGCTGCGGGCGCGGGGGGCGGAGCAGTAAAGGTCAGTCCGTCGGTCGTTCGCTGAGATCGCGCAGCAGGATGCGATCGCCGCGAATCTCGAAGCGAACCCAGAGGCGCGGGATCGCGACGCTTCGGAGCCGCCCGTGAACGGCGACAGCGACGGGGCTGCGCGGCGGTTCGCCCGCTCGCGCCTGCATGTAGATCGCCTGGGCAATCCCGTCGATCTGCCGCCGCGTCAGTTCCAGCCGCTCGCAAGCGGCGCGAAACATAGGGTCGTCAACGTCAATCTCAAACGGGGCGGGCATGTCGGCAGTCTATAGCGCGCCGAACGCGCAGGCTATGCTGACACAAGTCTGGGCACAGAAGTTGCGCCATAAGCCGAGGAACCACCGATGGACCCCACGCTTACTCTCGACGCCGCCAAGCTTGATGAGCTGATTCTCTACATCTCGGAGCGCGAGCTCGCCAGCGAGACATACGGGAAGACGAAGCTGCACAAGCTGCTCTGGATGAGCGACTTTCAGCACTACCGGTTGACCGGCGAGCCGATCACCGGGGCGGTCTACGTGCATCGCCAGCACGGTCCGATGGTTTCGGGGCTGGAGGCGCGTCTGGTGAGCCTCGCGGACGCGGGACGCTTGCTGATCCGCCACCGCGATCGCTTCGGCTATGTCCAGCAGCGCCCCGTTCCTCTTGAGCGCGCCGATCTCTCGCGCTTCAACGGGCTTGAGATCGCCGTCGTTGAGCAAATTCTGCGCGAGACGCAGGAGATGAGCGCGCGCGAGCTGAGCGATCTGTCGCACGAGCACGCGGGCTGGCGTGGGACCGAGGAGGGGGAAGTGATCCCCTATGAGTCGGCGCTAATCGAGCTCGAGCAACCGACCGACGAAGAGGTCGCCGTCGCCGGATTCTCGTCCTAACTGCTTACGCGGCTCCGCCCTGTGTGGACGGCGGCCCTAGTCGGCTTCTTCGTTGAGCCAGGCCATCATGCCGCGCAGCTCGGCGCCGACTTCTTCGCTGGGGTGGGCGGCGGCGCGGGAGCGCAGCTTGTCGAAGCCGGGCCGCCCGGTCTGGTTCTCCATGATCCACTCGCGGGCGAAGGTGCCGTCCTGGATGTCGCTGAGCAGGCCGCGCATGCGCTCTTTGACCGACTCATCGATCACCCGCGGCCCGCGAGTGAGGTCGCCGTATTCGGCCGTGTCGGAGACCGAGTAGCGCATGTTGGCGAAGCCGCCCTCGTAGATCAGGTCCACGATCAGTTTGACCTCGTGGATGGTCTCGAAGTAGGCGGACTCAGGCTGGTAGCCGGCTTCAACGAGGGTCTCGAAGGCGGCCTGCATCAGAGACGTGACGCCGCCGCAGAGCACGGACTGCTCGCCGAAGAGGTCGGTTTCGGTTTCTTCGAGGAAGGTGGTTTCGAGCACGCCGGCGCGGGTGCCGCCGATGCCCTTGGCGTAGGCCAGGGCGACGTCCTTGGCGGTTTCGGAGGCATCCTGGTGGATGGCGAGCAGCGAGGGCACGCCGCCGCCCTCTTCGAAGACGCGGCGGACGAGGTGGCCGGGGCCCTTGGGGGCGATCATGCTGACGTCGACCTCGGGCGGGGGGGCGACCTGGTTGTAGTGGATGGCGAAGCCGTGGGCGAACATCAGCGTCTTGCCCTCGACCATCGAGGGGGCGATGTGCTGGTCGTAGATCTGCTTCTGAATGTGGTCGGGGGTGAGCACCATGATGATGTCGGCCGCTTCGGCGACATTGGCGACGGTGTCGACGCGCAGGCCGGAGTCGGTGACCTTGTTCCAGGAGCGCGAGCCGGGGTAGAGGCCGACGATCACGTCAACGCCGCTGTCGTGCAGGTTGAGCGCGTGGGCGTGGCCCTGCGAGCCGAAGCCCACCACGCCGATCGTTTTGCCCTTGAGCAGATCGAGGTCGGCATCGTCGTCGTAGAACATCGTGGCGGGCATCGGGTTCTCCTTGCTGTGTGCGGCTGTGCGTTGCGCGGGTGAGGCGGTTAGTCGCTGGCGAAGGGCAGCGCGCCTTCGGGGCGGCGTCCGAGCATGGCGCGGACGGCGGCGGCGGCCTGCTGGGAGTCGCTGACGGGGGGCGGCTTGGAGGTGTCGACGCCGCGCCGCATGGCGACGCGGCCGGTGCGCACCATTTCGAGCACGCCGAACTGCTGGAACATGCCCAGCGCGGCGTTGACCTTGCCTTCGTCGCCGAGGATCTGGACGATTAGCGAGTCGCTGTGGACATCGACCACATCGGCGCGGAACATTTCGACGACGTCGAGCACTTCGCGGCGGTTGAAGTTGGTGGCAGAGACTTTGATCAGCGCCAGCTCGCGGTCCAGCATCGGGTCGTAGGTGATGTCGAAGATGGAGACGACGTCGATCAGTTTGAACAGCTGGCGGCAGACCTGGTTGACCTGGTGATCGTCGCCGTCGACGACGATGGTCATGCGGCTGAGGCCGGGCTCTTCGCACTGGCCGACCGTGAGGCTCTCGATGTTGAAGCCGCGGCGGCGGAAGAGCGAGGCGACGCGGGCGAGGACGCCGGGGCGGTCTTCGACATGGGCGACGATGGTGTTGCGCGAGGCCATCAGTTGCTCCCTCGTTTCGCGCGGTTAGAGGTCTTCGGCGGACTCGATGGTTTCGGAGAGCGCCGCGCCGGCGGGCACCATCGGCCAGACGTTTTCCTCGGGTTCGAGCTGGAAGTCGATCACGACGGGGCCGTCGATCGTTTCGCTTTCGCGGATCACCTGGCGGGCTTCGGCGCGGGTTTCGGCGCGCAGGCCGGGGATGCCGTAGGCGTCGGCGAGCTTGACGAAGTCGGGCTGGCCGATATCGACGGAGTGGTAGTTGTTCTCATAGAAGAGCTCCTGCCACTGGCGCACCATGCCGAGAAAGCCGTTGTTGAAGATCGCGAAGCGCACCGGCAGATCGTGCTCGCGCACGGTCTGGAGCTCCTGGGAGGTCATCTGGAAGCCGCCGTCGCCGCAGATCGACCAGATCGGCTCCTCTTGCGCGAACTGCGCCCCCATCGCCGCGGGAACCTCGTAGCCCATGGTGCCGAGGCCGCCGGAGGTGACCCACTGGCGGGGGCGGCTGTAGGGGTAGTACTGCGCGCCCCACATCTGGTGTTGGCCGACGCCGGTGACGATCGTCGCCTGACCGCGCGTCTCCTCGGCGAGCGCCTGCACCAGCCAAGGACCGGTGACGGCGGTGCCTTCATCGATGTAGTTGGTGGGGTGGACGGCCTTGATCGCCTCGATTTCGGCCAGCCATTCGGGGTGGGCGGCGTCGTGGATGCGGGGCAGCAGGCGGACGAGCGTCTCGCGCACATCGCCGTTGACCGGCGCGTGGGTGATGAAGTTCTTGCCGATTTCGGCGGGGTCGATGTCGATGTGGACGATCCGCGCGGTGGGGTTGAAGTCCTTGAAGCGGCCCATCGCGCGGTCGTCGAAGCGCATCCCGATGCCGATCACGACATCGGCCTTGTCGGCGGCCATGTTGGCGTAGAAGTGGCCGTGCATGCCGAGGAAGCCGAAGGAGAGGGGGTGGTCGTCGGGGAAGCCCGAGATGCCAAGCAGGGTGGTGAGCACGGGGATGTCGGCGCGGCGGGCGAGCTCGAGCAGCTCGGCGCTGGCGCCGGACTGCACGACGCCGTGGCCGGCGATGATGATCGGCTTCTTCGCGCTGTTGATCACGTCGGCGGCGACGGCGACCTCGTCGTCGCGGGGCACATCCATGATCGGGTAGCCGCGCAGGCTGACGTCGGTGGGGTAGCCGTCCCATTCGGCCTCCTCGATGAAGACATCCTTGGGGATGTCGACCAGCACGGGGCCTTTGCGTCCGGTGGAGGCGATGTGGAAGGCCTCTTTGACGGCCTGGGCGATTTCGCTGGCGCGCATCAGGAGGTAGTTGTGCTTGGTGATCGGGAGGGTGATGCCGGTGATATCGGCTTCCTGGAAACCGTCGCGGCCGATCAGGTCGCGCGCGACGTTGCCGGTGATCACGACGATGGGGACGGAGTCCATGTGGGCGGTGGTGATGCCGGTGACGAGGTTGGTGGCGCCCGGTCCGGAGGTGGCGAGGCAAACGCCGGTGCGTCCGGAGACGCGGGCGTAGCCATCGGCGGCGTGGGCGGCGGCCTGCTCGTGGCGGACGAGGACATGCTTGATGTCGGGGTAGTTGCCGAGCTTGTGGTAGAGCGGCAGGACGACGCCGCCGGGGTAGCCGAAGAAGACGTCGACGCCCTCGGCTCGGAGACATTCCATCAGGATTTCAGCGCCGGAGAGTCGCATGGGTGCTCATTTCGGTCGGGCGCACGGTGGGTGCGCGGTTGGCGCGTCGGTCGGGCGGTTTGCCGTCCATCCGACGCGCGGGGAGATACAGCAAGCGCCGGCCTTTCGACCGGCGCGGGGCTCCGCTACGCCGCTCAACGGGCGATCAGCCGCCCGCCGGCGCCGCCGAGCCCCGCGGTACAGCGACCATCGCGCCGTTTGATCCGGTGATGCGCATGATGCGTCAGTGTAACCGAGCGCGGGCCGATGCGGTAGGCGGTTGGGTGGTTGGGTGAGTACTGGGCTATCTCCGGGCTTCGCCCCTATCTGGTCGTGGCGGTTTTGAGCGGTCGGAGCGTGGTTGGGTTTGTCAGGGTTTGTCAGGGTTTGTTCAGGTTTGTCAGGTCCTGTTCGGGCGGTGTCAGCGCTCGGCAGCGACGATTGGGGGCGCTGCCGGAGTGGTCGGAAATGGTCGGTTTTGTCCAGATTTGTCGGGGTGTTTCCAGGTCTCTCCAGGTGCGTCGGGAGCGACGGGAGCCTGGTCAGGTCAGGGTCTGGCGCCGGCGGGCTGTGTGTTGGGGGTGTTCCGGGCGGCCGCGACGGTGGCGGCGGCGCGGGATTCGGCGGCGGCGGTGGGGGTGACGCCGCCAGCCTTGGCGTCGCGGAAGATTTGGCGGGTGGTGTGGTAGACCTGCTCGGCGTGCGCCTGGGCGGTCTGCGCGGACCAGCCGAGGCGCTCGCCGGCGACGCTGATCAGCCCGCCGGAGTTGACGACGTAATCGGGGGCGAAGAGGATGCCGCGCGCGGCGAGCAGCTCGGCGTCTTCTGGTTCGCGGGCGAGTTGATTGTTGGCCGCGCCGCAGATGGCGCGGCAGCGGAGCGCGGGGATCGTCTCGGCGGAGAGGATGCCGCCGAGGGCGTTGGGCGAGAGCAGGTCGCAGGGGGCGCTGAGGGCGTCGTCGAGCGGGATGGCGGCCGCACCGAGCTGGTCGGCGAGCTGGGCTGCGGCGTCGGCGCGGATGTCGGCGACGCGCAGCTGCGCGCCGGCGTCGGCGAGCTGGCGGGCGACCTTTGCGCCGACCTTGCCGAGGCCGATCACGACGATTTCGCGCCCGGCGAAGCCGCCGTCGCCGTCGAGCGCCTCGAAGGTGGCGCGCATGCCGGCGAGGATGGTGGTCGCGGTGAGGGCGGAGGTGTCGCCGCCGCCGCCGAGCGCGGCGGAGAGCCCGAGCACGTGCGGCGTCCAGGCGTGGAGTTGGTCGATTTCGGCGGTGGTGGTGCCGACATCGGTAGTGGTGATGAAGCGTCCGCCGATTTGGTTGAGGAATTCGGCGTAGGAGCGGAGTTGGGCGTCGGTTTTGGCGGTGTGGTCGCCGATCACGACGGCCTTGCCGCCGCCGAAGGGCAGGTCGGCGACGGCGGCCTTTTTGGTCATGGCGGAGGCGAGGCGGAGGACGTCGTGGAGCGCGGCGTCGGGGTTGGGGTAGGGCTGCCAGCGGGTGCCGCCGACGGCGGGGCCGAGCGCGGTGGAGTGGATGGCGGCGATGGCGTGGAGGTCCGCCTGCGGATCGCGCCAGACGAGGATTTCCTCGTGGTCGGCGTGCGGGTGTTCGACGCGCTCGATTGTGGTCATGTCGGCGGCCTCCGGATCGCTTGTGTCAGGGTCAAATTTAGATCGGCGGGTGAGGCGCGCCGGGCAGCGGGTGGTTCGTGGGTAACAGAGGGAGGGGAGGGGTGGGTTTTGCTGTTCAGGTTGGGTAGGGGCGGCGTGCCCCCCCTCTGCCTTACGGCATCTCCCCCCAGAGGGGGGAGAAAATTGGAGGCGGATGGCATCTCTCCTAAGGGAGAGAAAATGGGGGCGAGAGGCATCTCTCCCCGGAGGGGTTCTGTGCAAAGTGCGACATTCCGGCGAAATTGACAGTCCACCTTATCTGGTCGGCTGGCGTGGATTCTCAGAAATTCGCCATTTCGCACAAAACCCCAGAGGGGGGAGAACACTAGAGGTGGGCGACATCTCTCTGGAGGAGGGAGAGATTAGGGCGGGCGGCTGGCGTGGGCGGCGATGTCTGCGGCGATTTGGGCGTCGGGGGCCTGGCCGGCGTAGATTTTGGTGATGATGCCGTCGGCGTCGACGAAGAAGGTGCGCGGGGGGCCGACCAGTCCCTCGTAGCCGTAGGCGCGGTAGACGGCGCCGTCGCGGTCCATGGGGATGGGGAATTCGACGCCGAATTCGTCGACGAAGTCCTGCGCGGCGGCGGGCGGCTCTTCGATGTTGAGGCCGATGATCAGCAGTCCGGCATCGGCGTGTCGGTTCTGGGCGCGGATCAGGGCGGGGACTTCGCGTCGGCAGGGGCTGCACCAGGAGGCCCAGAAGTTGAGCACGAGGGGTTGGCCGCGCAGGTCTGAGAGGCGCAGGCGTCCGCCGTCGAGCGTGTCCAGCTCGAAATCGGGCGCGAGTTGGCCGATGCGGGGGCCGATCTCGCGTCCGGCGGTTTGCAGCTCGGGCGGGAGCGGCACGACGCCGGTCGCGGCGGGTTGGCCGCCGCCGCCGCGCAGGAAGATCAGCCAGAGGGCGACGGCGATGATCGCGACGACGGCGAGTCCGGCGAGCAGGGTGCGCGGGCCGTGATATTCGCGTGGTCGGTTGGGGTGCTCGGGAGGGAGTTCGCTCATCGTCGGCTCTCTGCGCCCCGGGCAGGGCGCTCCCCAAGTATGCTGCCACGAACGGATAGGGGCGGGCGATGGCTGCGCAGTCGATTCCGGCGGACGATTTCATGGCCGCGATCCGCGCGGCCGGTGTGCAGGACATCGTGCTGGTACCGGACACGCATCAGCGCACGCTGCTCGACGCCCTGATGGCGGATGAGGAGATCCGCACGGTGCATTGCTCGACGGAAGATGAGGCGATTGCAGTGAGCGCGGGGCTGATCATCGGTGGGCGGCGTCCGCTGATGCAGATCCAACACGCGGGGCTGTACGCCTGCGTGAACAATCTGCGCGGCGTAGGACTGGACGGGCGCTTCCCGATCGTGATGCTGATTGGTCTGCTGGGGCGCGATCCTGAGCTTGCGCCGCAGGAGGACGGCAGCTCGATGGTGCGGCTGGCGGAGCCGCTGCTGGAGACGCTGGGCGTGCCCAGTCATCTGCTGGACGGAGTGGGGGACTTGCATCACGTACCGGCGGCGTTCAAGGAGGCGGAGGCGCGGGAGGGCCCCGTCGCGCTGCTGGTGGGAGCAACGACCTCATGAGCGAGGGCGAGATGAGCGAGCAGACGGGCGGGCGGATGTCGCTGGAGGCGGCGCTGGATGTACTGGCGCGGCACTGGCGGGACCAGGTCGTGGTGGGGACGATGACGGCGAACGGTCTGTGGGCGGAGCGGGCGCCGGGCGATCTGAATCTGGCCTGCATCGGGTTTATGGGCGGCGCGTCTGCGCTCGGTCTGGGGGTGGCGCTGGCGCAGCCGGAGCGCGAGGTGTGGGTGATCGACGGCGACGGCTCGCTGATGATGCAGCTGGGCTCGCTGGGCACGATTGCGGGTTCGGGGGCGGAGAATTTCGTGCATTTCGTGGTCCACAACGGGGTGTACGAGACGTCGGGCGCGCAGCCGCTGCCGTCGCAGGAGCGGGTCGATTTCGCGGCGATGGCGGCGGGCGCGGGCTACCGGGCGACGGCGAGCTTTTCGGAGGCGGAGGAGTTGGATGCGGCGCTGGACGATCTGCTGGGGTCGCCGGGGCCGCTGCTGATTGAGTTGCGGACGCGGCCCGGCGGCCGCTTTTTCGCAGCGCGCCCGACGCCCCCAGGCAGCGCGCCGAGGTTCTCGCAGCTGTGGCCGCCGGTGCGGGAGTGTCTGGCGGGGGAGTAGGCGGGCGGGCAAGCTTGCGTGCAGGCGGTAGAATGAGCGCATGAACGGCACGTACTCCGACTCCGAGCTTGAAGAGCTGATGGCGGACGTCGAATCCGAGCTGGTAGAGCGCAAGGAGTCGCTGCACGGGAGCGCGCCGTCCCGCATTCGAGAGGCGGTCTGCGCGTTCGCCAATGATCTGCCGGATCACCGACGGCCCGGGGTTGTCTTTGTTGGCGTGCGGGACGACGGCACGCCGGCGGGACTTCCGATTACAGAGCAGTTGTTGTCGCAGCTTGCAGACGTGAAGGCCGACGGGAACATCGTTCCGCCGCCGACATTGTCGGTTCGTCGAGCTGTCTTGGCCGGGCAAGCCGCGGCGGTGATGATCGTGGAACCGTCGACCGCCCCGCCGGTCCGCTTTCGAGGTCAAATCTGGATTCGGATTGGGCCGCAGCGAGCAGTAGCGAGCGCTCAAGACGAGCGGATTCTGAACGAGAAACGGCGCTCGCTGGATGTGCATTTCGATGCGCTGCCGATACCGACAGCCAAGATCGACGATCTGGATCTGCCTCGGTTCGATGCGGAGTACCTGCCTCGAGCCGTGAGTCGCGAAGCGCTCGCGGCGAACGATCGCACGGTTGTCGAGCGTCTCGCGGCTCTGAAGATGATCGCGGACGCCGATGATCCGATACCGACCGTTACCGGGTTGCTTGTTCTCGGCAAGCATCCCCAAGACTTCCTGCCGGCTGCGTATGTGCAGTTTCTCCGTCTGGGCGGTCGAGAGTGGGGCGATCCGGTGGTGGATGAGGCGCGTTGCGACGGCGCGATTGCGGATCAGATCCGGCGCCTGGACGAGAAGCTGGAGGGACATAACCGGACGGCGGTTGATTTCACGTCGGATCGCGTCGAGTCGCGGCGCGCGACATACCCGATTGAGGCGCTGCAACAACTCACGCGCAACGCGGTCATGCATCGGGCCTATGAGGGGGCTGATACCTACGTGATGGTGTACTGGTTTGACGATCGCATTGAGATCGTCAGTCCGGGCGCGCCATACGGAGGGATCACGGCCGAGACGCTCGGTGCGCCCGGACTGACAGCCTATCGCAACCCCAATCTGGCCGAGGCGATGAAGGTGCTGGGCCTGGCGCAGCGCTTCGGTTTGGGGATCGCGACCGCGCGCAGGGAGTTGAAGGCGAACAGACAACCGCCGCCCGAATTTCGGGTCGAAGCGGACCGGCTGTTTTGCACGGTGAAGGCAGGCTCATGAGCACGACCGTACTGACGATCTTCAACAACAAGGGCGGCGTCGGAAAGACTTCGCTCGTCTACCACCTTGCGTGGATGCTGACCGAGCTGGGACATTCGACCCTCGTCGTCGACCTCGATCCTCAAGCGAATCTGACGGCCGCGTTCCTACAGGAAGAGGAGGTCGAAGATTTGTTGGGCGATCCCAAGACGCGGACAGCACGTACGATTTACGAGTGTCTCGAGCCACTGACGCAGGTGGGTGACATTCAGTCCCCCGATCTCGTTCGGATCCATCCCGATGCGACGCGTCAGCCTGCGCTGTTCTCGATGGCGCCAGAGCTGCATCTGCTGCCTGGCGACTTGAGCTTGTCGACATTCGAAGATGATCTGTCGGCCGAGTGGCCAAGGTGCTTCCAAAGCGAGGGTCTGTTCCGGCCGTTCCGTGTGATCACGGCGTTCTGGCAGATAATGCAAGCCGGGGCTGAACAATGCGGCGCGAGCATCGTGCTCGTCGATGTCGGCCCCAGCCTCGGGGCGATCAATCGGTCGGCCTTAATCGCTACCGACTTTGTCGTTGTGCCGCTTGCGGCAGATGTGTTCTCGCGACAGGGTCTTCGCAACCTCGGGCCAACGCTTAGACGTTGGCGCGCCGACTGGCGAAAGATGCTGGCCAACTGGACTGAGCCCGCCTTTGCTCTGCCGCGCGGCGGGATGCAGCCGCTTGGATACGTGATTCAGCAACCGGGCATCCGTCTCAAGCGGCCGGTCCAAGCGTACGACAAGTGGGCGAGACGTATGCCGGCAGAGTACGCTCGCAGCGTGCTTGGCCGCCAGGTTGGTGAAGACGTCAATTGGTTGGAGGACCCCAATCAGATCGCGATGGTCAAGCACTACCGCAGCCTGATTCCGTTGGCTCAGGATGCGCGCAAGCCGATCTTCCATCTGGCTGTCGCAGATGGGGCGCGGGGTAGCCATGCCACGGCGGCTCGCGACGCAGGGAAGGACTTTGAGGCGCTTGCGGAGGAGATTTTGCGCCGCATGAATGAGGCGACGGCTGAGCAGCGCGGCGACGGCGCCTAGCGGCGGGTGATGATGCCGCAGGCGACGCGGTCGCCGGCGCCGGCTTCGGCGCCGTAGGTGTCGGGGTTGGCGTGGATGATGACGGCGGAGCCGTCGTCGTCGAAGAGCGAGGTGGGGGCGTCGGCGTCAAGGGTGACGTTGGAGGTGAGGATGTCGGCGCGGGCTATGCCGTTGATGGCGTAGATATTGGGCAGGTCGCCGGCGTGTGCGCCGTCCTCGTGGAGCGGGCCGTGGCCGCGGTTGCCGGGGTTGAAGTGGCCGCCGGCGGCGGCGAAGTCGGGGCTGCATGCGCCGGTCTCGTGGATGTGGAAGCCGTGCGCGCCATCGCTCAGTCCTTGCGCGTCCACGGAGATCAGCAGCTCGCGCGGACCTTGCGTCAGCACGACGGTTCCTACCGGCTCGCCGCCGGGGCCGACCAGCTCGGCGACCGCTTCCGCGCCGGCTTCGGAGAGGGCGGGGTCGTCGCGGCAGGCGACGACCAGCGCGGCCGCCGACACGATCAGGGCGAGCAACAGGGGCAGCAGTTTCGTGGGCACGGCGTCTCTCCTCGCGGATCGTGGGCGGCTAGTGGTGATCGTCGTGGACGGACGGCTCAGGTTCGGGGGCGCAGGTGTTTTCGAGCGCGCCGATGCCGTCGATTTCGATGCGCACGATGTCGCCGGGCGTGAGCCAGCGCGGCGGGGTCATGGCGACGGCGACGCCGGAGGGGGTGCCGGTGGCGATCACGTCGCCGGGTTCGAGGGTGAAGGCGGTGCTGAGGTATTCGACGATGTCGAAGCAGTTGAAGATCAGGTGCTCGGTGTTGGAGTTCTGGCGCAGTTCGCCGTTGACGTAGGTGCGGATGCCGAGCGCGTGGGGATCGCCGAGTTCGTCGGCGCTGACGATGGTGGGCCCCATCGGGCCGTGCGTGTCGAACGACTTGCCCATCGTGAACTGGCGGGTGCGGTTCTGCCAGTCGCGCACGGAGACATCGTTGACGATGGTGTAGCCGGCGATCACGGCGGGGGCGTCGTCGGAGGCGACATGGCGGCAGGTCTCGCCGATCACGATGCCGAGTTCGCCCTCGTAGTCAACGTTTTTGGAGGCGAGCGGGATCTGGATTGCACCGCCGGGGCGGTTCACGCAGGTGCGCTGCTTGGTGAAGATGGTCGGGTAGCGCGGCGTTTCTGCGCCGGTTTCGGCGATGTGGTCGGCGTAGTTGAGGCCGACGGCGAGGAATTTGCTGGGGCGGGGGACGGGCGCGAGCAGCTCGACGTCGGCGAGGGGGCGTCGGTTGCCGCCGCGTTCGACGGCCATCTCTGCCATCACCCGCGTCTCCTCGCCGCCGGCGAGGAACTCGCACATGTCGGTGGGCGCTTCGGGTTCGGCGAGGAAGAGGTCGACGATTTCGTCTTCGACGATCACGCCGACGCGGTCGCGGTCTTCAAAGGAGAAGCTGGCCAGTCGCATGGGTGGCTCCTTTCACACGCGCAAGGGTATCAGCGTTGGGGGGTTGGGGCGATCGGGGGTTGCCCGTGCAAAGCGACCAGCTCATCAAGTTTCGCGTGCAGGTCGATCTCGCCGCCCGCTGTGCCGCTTGCCCCGGCGAGGGGCACATGGCGGGACACTTCACGGTGCGGTGTGTTCTCTGTGAGAACGATGTGAGCCGACGCACCGACGATGCCCAACATGTACAGAGTCTCACCGCCGTCACTATCAATGCCGCCGAGGATTTCCAGGTCGATCCCCTCTGGCACGGTGACCAATCCACTGAACACCCGATACGTTTTGCCTGCTTCCAGGCGGTCGCCTCCGCTGCCCAGTTCGAGGATCACGTAGACATCGACCGAAGCCTCGGCTGTGGCGCCGGTCGCGTCGGTCACGGTCGCGGCGATCGTCTTCACGCCCGAATCGACTTCCGGCTGCTCCTTGTAGCCGCGTTCGGCTATGTCGATGAACGCCTCTGCGCCGGAGGTCATCGCGCAGCTCACGGAGGCCGTGCCGCTTGCGCCGACGTAGTCGTGCGCCGGATCGCGCGTCTCACCGTCGATCGTGATCCGGTAAGGCTCCGTCCCGCCGCTGACCGCCCAGCTCACATCCACCTCGGCGATGCCGAACCAGCCAGCGAACACGCTGACGCGCTTCGTCCAGTTTCCGTCAGCGTCCTGTCGCAGCACGGAGTCGGCGTACCCCCGCGCGGGCGTCGTCTCGCAGAGCTGCGGCGCGCTGAGCGCCAACGTCAGCGGTTCTGTCTGGCCGCCGACGGGCTCGCTGCCGCCCAATCCGCCGCCGCAAAAGACGACGACTACCGCCGTGATCGCCGTTGCGATCGCGAACCAGTTCGGCTGCGGGGCCTGCGGGCGGGACCATCGGCGCATGTGAGCCTCGTTCCTTGAGGGAGATCGTAGTGGGTTGGGGCGGATGGCTGGTCTCCGGCGCACGGGGATGGCGGGGGCACAACTCGGCGCGCGTGCTGATGTGCGCCTGCCCCCCTCTGCCTGCGGCATCTCCCCCCGGAGGGGGGAGAAAATTGGGGCAAGCAGCATCTTCCCTCGGAGGGGGAGAAAATTGGGGCAAGCAGCATCTTCCCTCGGAGGGGGAGAAAATTGGGGCAGGCAGCATCTTCCCCCGGAGGGGGAGAAAATTGAGGCAAGCAGCATCTTCCCCCGGAGGGGGAGAAATTTTGGTGGCGGCATCTCCCCTTGGGGAGAAATTGGCGCGGGCGGCAGCTGCTGTCGGAGGGTGTCAGCCGTCCGCTGCGGGCATGGCAGTCTCCGCAACTCCGGCGCGGGTGCGATGCGGATGTGCTGGACGCGGACGGCGCTCAGTCGGCGCGCGCCTCGGCGCGCCGTGCGCGACGCTCGGCGCAGCGTTGCGCCGCCCGGCGGTAGTGCCTGTTGTTGGGCGGATCGAGATCGAGCGGCAACGTGCGATGCGCCTCGTCGAGCATCGCGCAGAGCGCGCGAACGTTCTGCATCCGACGACGGAGAGCGGCTGGGTACAGTCTGTCATCGTAGAAATTCTCGTGCAGTCGTTGGGCGTTGTCGAATCTGGCGGTGAGCTCAGGTAGATCGGCGTCCAGTGCCTCATCGATGCGATCCACGAGCTGGTGCGCGATGCTGTGTTCGCAGTAGTACCAGCCGCGTGCGTCGGCGAACACCTTGAGCCGGCGAGTCACTGCGCCCCACAGTTTCTCGCACACCTGCGCGCGCAGCTCCCCGTCGATCTCCGCGTCCGGACGCCCAAGAATCGCCGCCGCCGCCGCCAGCAGACCGTCGCTCGTGCGCATGTGCGGATCGAGCGGCGCTTGGGGCGGGTAGTAGGGAATCGGTTCGGGGGCGGCCATCGTCTCTCCTGTTCAGACACGACGCGCCGCCCAGCGTATCACCGCGCTCGTCGGTGCGAGCGGCGCTCAGTCGGTGGAGGCTTCGGCGCGCAGGCGGCGGCGCTCGGCGCAGCGTTGCGCCGCGCGACGGTAGCGCCTGTTGTCGGGCGGATCGAGATCGAGCGGCAATGTGCGATGCGCCTCGTCAAGCATCGCGCACAGCGTTTGAGCGGTCGTCATCCGGTTGCGGATATCGGCCAGCTCCATCAGATCCTCGTAAAACCCCTCGTGGTGCAGCCGTTCGGCGCTGTCGAACCTGGCGGTGAGCTCGGGCGAGTCTGCGTCCAGCGCTTCATCGATACGAGCCACGAGCTGGTGCGCGACGCTGTGCTCGCAGTAGTACCAGTTGCGTGCATCGGCGAACACCTGGAGCCGGCGAGTCACTGCGCCCCACAGCTTCTCGCACGCCTGGGCGCGCAGCTCCCCGTCGATCTCCGCGTCCGGTCGCTCCAGGATCGCGGTTGCGGCGGCCAGCAGGCCGTCGCTGGTGCGCATGTGCGGATCGAGCGGCGGTTGGGGCGGGTAGTAGGGGATCGGTTCGGGGCTGGCCATCGTCTCTCCTGTTCAGACACGATGCGTTGACCAGCGTATCACCGCGTTGTCGGCGCGAACGGCGCTCAGTCGGCGCGGGCGGCGATGGGGACTGTGCCGGTGACGTCTTCCTGTTCCCACCGGTCGATGGTTTCGGGGGGGATGTCGGTGAGGCGGGCGAGGACGGCGCGGGTGTCGCGGCCGAGCGTGGGCGAGGGTTGGTCGCTACGCGGTGTCAGCCAATTGCGGAAGCGATAGGGCTGGAGCGGGTAGCGCTTGCGGCCGGCGTAGCGGTGCTCTTGCGTGATGAAGAAGCCGCGGGCGCGGAGGTGCTCGTCTTCGAGCAGGTCGAGGCCGTGATAGACGGCGGCGGCGGGGACGCCGGCCGCTTGCAGTTGGCGCATGACCTCTTTGGCGTCGCGCTCGCGGGTCCATTCGGCGATGGCGGCGTCGAGTTCGGCGAGCGAGCGCCGGCGGTCGGCGAGGCTGCGCCAGCGCCCGCCCTCCTGCGCCCATTTGGGGTGTCCGCAGGTTTCGGCCAGGGCCGCGAACGCCGCGTCGTCGGGGCAGGCGATGGCGACCCAGCGCTCGCCGGTCTCATCGGGGCGGCAGCGGTAGGTGTTATGCGGGGCCATCTGCGGGTGCGCGTTGCCGACGCGGCCGGGGTCCCGCCCGCTGATCGCAAAGGCGGTCAGGGCGTCGCCGGTGTAGGAGGCGGCTGTTTCGGTCTGGGAGAGGTCGATGTGGCAGCCGCTCGGTTCACCCTGCGCCTGCAAGCGCCGCCGGCGCTCCAGCGCGGAGAGCAGCGCCAGCGCGCCCATTACGCCGGCGAGGGGATCGCCGCCGGTGGTGCCGCTGAAGATCGGCTGGTCGTCGGCGTAGCCAGTGAGATGCGGCAGGCCGGACATCTGCTCGGTGGTGTTGGCGAAGGCGGTGTAGTTGGTCCAGCTGCCGGTCAGGCCGAAGCCGGGCATCGAGAGCATGATCAAGTCGGGGTTGATCGCGCGGAGGTCGTCCCAGGCGAGGCCGAAGTTGCCCATCACGCGGGGAGTGTAGTTCTCGACGATGATGTCGGCGTCCTCGACCAGCGTGCGGATCACGTCCGCGCCGCGCTCGTCGGTGAGGTTGAGCGTGATGCCCTGCTTGTTGCGGTTGACCCAGTTGAACTGCGGAGCGGTTTCCCAGAATTCGGGGATGTCGGCTGAGCCGCCGGCGCGCCAACCGTCGATCCGCTGTACGGATTCGACCTTGATCACGTCCGCGCCGGCATCGGCGAAGATCATCGTCGTCATCGGGCCCGACATAAACATGGAGAGGTCGATTACGCGCAGGCCCTCGAGCGGGCGCTCCGGCTGTCGGTCCTGCGGCTGTGGCGCGGGCGGCGTTTCGTCGCGCCAGTCGTCGCCGGCGCGGGTCGCGTCGCCGTGCTGGTCCAGCGTGGGTGTGGGCGTCCCGGTGGGGCGTTGGTCGCCGAACATCCAGGGGACGCCGGGCATGCGGACGCGCCCGGCGCGCGGGTGGTCGAACTCGAAGAGGAAGCCGCGCTCGCGGTGCGGCAGCAGAGTGAGCGCGTCGTTGAGGTCGGGGATTAGGCCGAAGGGGATGCGCCAAGCCTGGGCCTCGTGGAAGATTTCGTCGGCGCTGCGCTCGCGGGTCAGCGCGGCGAGCTCGTCGGCCAGGTTGCGCGAGTTGGCGACGCGGCTCCAGGCGTCGCCGAACCTGGGGTCGTCGACCAGCTCGGGCCGGCCGAAAAACTGACACATCACCTCCCACTGCGCCTGGGTGAGGGTGTTTGCGCCGACGTAGCCATCGTTGGTGGGCAGGATGAAGGAGGGTGCGGGGCCGATATCGGCGCGGCGCTCGCCGAGGTCGCCGGTGTACTCGTAGCGCTGGGTGAGCAGCAGCGCCATGTTGACGGCGGCTTCGAGCACGCTGACGTCGACGTGCTCGGCTTGCGGCGTGGACTGGGTCTGCTGTCCGCGCACGGCGATCAGGGTTGCGACGGCGGCATATGCGCCCGTCAGCGTTTCGGGAATCGAGCCGCCGAGCTGGAGCGGCTCGCGCTCGGCGCGTCCGCAGAGGTGTGAGAAGCCGCCGATTGCGCAGGCGATCAGGTTGTTCCAGCGCCAGTCGGCGTAGGGGCCGTCGGAGCCGAAGCCGCTGACGGTGATGAGGATGATCGCGGGGCTGAGCGCGCGCAGGTCGTCGAAGCCGAGGCCGCGCTCGGCCAGGCGGGGCTCGGGATCGCTTGCGATCACGATCTGCGCGTCGGCGATCAGGCGGTCGCGCAGCTGGCGGTCGGTTTCGCTGTGCGGATCGAGGACGATGCTGCGCTTGCCGGTGTTGGCGTAGAGGAAGGGCGCGCTCGCTTCGGGGTCGACGGCGTCGGCGGGGAAGGGGCCGCGGCGGCGGGCGTGGTCGCCCTCGGGCGGCTCGATTTTGATCACGTCCGCGCCGAGGTCGCCGAGCAATTTGGCGGCGAAGGGCGCGGCCAGCCCCTGGCTGAGGTCGATGATGCGCAGTCCGGAGAGAGCGGAGGTCATGTGCGGGCTCCTGGATGGATTCAAGCGCATGCTAGTGCGCGCGCCGATCTATGGCGGGGGCGGAGCGCCGAATGCCCGTACTAGGATCGCATTGAACGGAGGGACGCCGACGGTGCGCAATCTGGAGAATCGCACGATCTTCACGGGCGACTGCCTCGACATTCTGCGCGGGGTGAACTCCGACTCGGTGGACCTGATCTATCTGGACCCGCCGTTCAATTCGGACCGCACCTACGGCAACGATTTCGACGACCACTGGCAGCTTGATCGGCTGCCGGAGGCGGTGATGCGGCGGCTGCTGGAGACGATGGGTCGGGTGACGCAAGACAACGACGGCGCAGGCGCGGTGATCAACGCGGCGGGCAAGGTGGCGGGCGAGGCGACGCAGGCGTACCTGACCTACATGTTCGAGCGTCTGACGGAGATGGCGCGAGTGCTGAAGCCGACGGGGAGCATCTACCTGCACTGCGACGACACGGAGGGCGCGTGGCTGAAGGCGGTGATGGACGCGGTGTTCGGTCGGATCTGGTACCGGAACGAGATCGTCTGGCAGCGGACAAGCGCGCACAACGACGCCGACGGGTTCGGGCGCGTCGCCGACTACATCCTGTTCTACAGCCGCTCGCCGATCAACGAGGCGGCGGTGGTCGCGCCGCTGAAGGACGATCATGTCGCCTCAAAGTACCGGCACGACGACGGCGACGGGCGCGGGCGGTATCGGGCGGACGGCGATCTGACCGGCGCGGACGTTTCGGCAGGGGAGAGCGGCCAGCCGTGGCGGGGGTACGATCCGTCGGCGCGCGGGCGGCACTGGGCGGTGCCCAAAGCGCGCGGGCGCGGCGAGTACGCGGACTGGATCGCGGAGCGGATGATTCCCGGCTACGAGCAGATCGAGGGCGTGCATGCGCGGCTCGACGCGCTGGACGCCGCCGGGCTGATCTACTGGACGCGCACGGGGACGCCGAACGTGAAGCGGTATCTGAGCGCGTCGAGGGGCCAGGTTCCGACGGCGATCTGGACGGATATCCCGCCGGTCAACTCGCAGGCGGCGGAGAAGACGGGCTACCGCACGCAGAAGCCGCTGAAGCTGCTTGAGCGGATCGTGGCGGCGTCCTCGAACGAGGGGGATCTGGTGCTGGATCCGTTCTGCGGCTGCGCGACGGCGTGCGTGGCTGCGGAACGGTTGGGGCGCGAGTGGGTGGGGATCGATCAGAACGACGAGGCGCTACAGCAGGTGAAGATCAGGCTGGCGCAGCAGGAGCCGGGGATCGCGCTTTGGGCGGAACGGGTGACGCATCGCACCAGGCCGCCGAAGCGGACGGATGAGGGCGACTTGACGCTGCCGAATCCGATCCCGATCGGGATCAAGCGGGAGCTGTATGAGGAGCAGGGCGGGCGCTGCAATGCGTGGTCGATTGGCTGTGAGGAGCGCCCGTCGATCTTCAACATCGAAGTGGATCACATCCGACCGCGCAGCGCGGGCGGCGCGCACGAGCGGTCGAATTTGCAGCTGCTGTGCGGCTGGTGCAACCGCTCGAAGCGGGATCGCACGATGGAGTACCTGGCGGAGCGGATCGCGGAACGGGGCTGAATTGGGATTGGGCGGCGGGATTTAGACTGCGACGGCGGTGTCGGCCGCCGGGGAACCGAGCGATAGGGGTGTGCGATGGTGTGGGAGTCTGAGGTTGAGGAGCTGCGCAAGCGCGAGGCGCTGGCGGCGCGCGGCGGGACGCCGGACCGGATTGCGCGGCAGCATCGGCTGGGGCGGCTCACGGTGCGCGAGCGGATCGATGGGCTGCTCGATGCCGGGTCGTTCCACGAGGTGGGGGCGCTGGCCGGGCTGGGCGAGTACGAGGAAGGCGAGCTGGTCGGCTTTACGCCGTCGTCCTACGTGATGGGGCTGGGCAAGATCGACGGGCGGACGGTGGCGGTCGGCGGCGAGGATTTCACGATTCAGGGCGGCTCGGCGCTGTTCCCGATGCAGCGCTCGAAGGGCGGGCTGGGCGGCTTCTGCGAGGAGCTGGCGGTGGAGTACCAGGCGCCGCTGATCCTGCTGATCGACGGCGCGGGCGCGAATGTGGGGGCGACGAAGCAGATGGGCACGACCTATCTGCCGAATGGGGGCACGAACTTCGTGACCTCGATCGAGGCGATGCGCAACGTGCCGGTGCTGGCCGCCGTGTTGGGGGCGATCGCGGGCGGGCCCTCGGGGCGGGCGATGATGGTGCATTGGAGCGTGATGACCAAAGGGCGTTCGGCGATGTTCGCGGCGGGGCCGCCGGTGGTGAAGCGCGGCATCGGGCACGAGGTGACCAACGAGGAGTTGGGCGGTTCGCAGGTGCATGTGCATGAGTCGGGCTGTATTGACAACGAGGCGGACGACGAGCAGGACGCCTTCCGCCAGCTGCGCGCGATGCTGTCGTTTCTGCCGGACAATGTGCGCGAGCTGCCGCCGGCCGCGCCCGCGCGCCCCGCGCCGGAGGGCGCGGCGGAGGCGCTGATCGATCTGGTGCCGCGCAACACGCGCCGTCCGTACTCGATGCAGCGACTGATCGGCTCGGTGGTGGACGGCGGCGAGTTTTTCGAGATCAAGCCGCACTGGGGCACGGCGGTGATCACGGCGCTGGCGCGGGTGGACGGGCTGCCGATCGGGATCGTTGCCAACAATCCGCTGAAGAACGGTGGGGCGCTGGATCGCGACGGCTCGGACAAGCAGACGCACTTTCTGGAGCTGTGCAACTACTTCCACATTCCGATCGTCTACCTGGTGGACGTGCCGGGCTTCATGATTGGACAGCAGGCGGAGCGCGAGGGGACGCTGCGTGCGGGGATGCGC
Source organism: Dehalococcoidia bacterium (assembly GCA_965243125.1). Classification (GTDB taxonomy): domain Bacteria; phylum Chloroflexota; class Dehalococcoidia; order Bin125; family Bin125; genus CATQGW01. The sequence goes on from OZ251529.1 coordinate 1,145,910, forward strand.
GCGGTCTGGGTGGGGTTGCAGGCGACGGTGCCGCAGCTGACGGTGGTGATCCGCAAGTGTTACGGAATGGCGGGTATGGCGACGGGCAACCCGCGTCGGCTGAACTACCGGATCGGCTGGCCGAGCGGGGAGTGGGGCTCGATTCCGATTGAGGGCGGCGTGGACGCGGCGTATCGGCGCGAAATCGCCAACGCGCCGGATCCGGACGCGAAACGGGAGGAGATCGAGGCGGATCTGCGTCAGCTGCGCAACGTGTTCCGCACGGCGGAGACGTTCGGGATCGAGGAGATCATCGATCCGCGCGAGACGCGCTCATACCTACAGGCGTTCGTGGAGCGCGCCTACAAGGTGCTGCCCTACGAGCTGGAGCCGAAGCCGCTGTTCGGTGTGCGGCCTTAGGAGTGAAGCGGCGGCTGGAGCAGCTGCAAGAGTTGGTCTTGATCCGACCAGCAGACGACAGTTGAGACGTCCTGGAGGAGCGAGCGCTCTGCTGTGCCCCATGCAGCTTCGGTGTCGTCAAGGATGGAGATCCTTGGCACCGATGCCACGCCGTTGGCGGCGAGCTTGATGTCGCTGAACGTCGCGTATGTGCGGTACAGAGCGGGAAGCGCGGCCGCATGGTCGCGTCCCTCGATCCACATCGCGTACGAGATGTGCCCGTCCAGCATCGTCTCGTAGTCGATTTTCCACTTTTGCTGAGAACGTCCCAGCACTGTGACTCTGCGGGCGACTTTGAGCGATTGGACTGCGAACCACTCGTCGAGGCGATGCTGGTTTCGAACAGGTGGAGAGGCCTTGATGGAATGGCGCAGCTCAGCCATCTGTAGCGCCGCCTGACCGACGAGATGTACGCCCATTGCCAGCTGGCTGCTGCTTTCGCACTCGTATCGGAGGACTCCACGCCAGAAATGGACATCGGTGCCGTTCTCGATCTCACGGACTTTCTGGCGGCGGGCAGGAGTGAAGTTGTCGATGCCGTATGTGCGGAACAGCCAACCCCAGGTCTCGCCCAGATCGGACACGACAAAGCCGTCTGGTGTTTCTTCCACAAAGAGCTCGAGCAGATCTCCGTTTGGGAAGATGAACGGCGTCAAGATCGCGGTTGTGCCGTTGGGACCGTCTTTGCAGTCGTACAGATCGGCAATGCCATTGCGGACGGTTCGGCGAGTGTCGGTGAGCATTAGCGCAGCGCCTTTAGTTCCCACTCAGGCTCGGTGAGCACGCCGCGGTGAGTGATCCGCGCCTCTGCGCAGAACTGCTGCCAAACCAGGCGGGGCTGATTCCAGGCGGCGGTGATGTCGTTGGGCACAAACGCCTCGGCGCGCTCTACCGCGTCCGACCAGCGTTGCTTGTGCATGCCCATGAAGAGCTCGCCATTTTTGTTCCTGTGTATGCCGTCCATGTCCAGGCCATAGAGACGCTGGCCCTTGGCAATGAGGGAAAATGAGAGGTTTGCCGTCGAGGGATTGAACCATCCTGAGACTTCGATCCGCGCGGGCGAAACGTGCGACAGGAGGACTCGAAAAGCTTGAGCTGCATCACTGGCGCGAGCGCTGCGCCACGCAATGTCACCCTCGATCGCCTTACTCGGATCAGCGATGATCTTGTCCACTTCGGCCTCGCTGAGCATTTACGCGCACGCTCTGCCGGGTGTGTGCCGCGCAAAGCGGCGCTGTGCGTGATCCTGCCTTGCCATACGGCAACTCTAGCTCATAGCCCGCTGGCGCGGGCGATGAGGGCGGCGGCTCCGGTGCAGAGGCACCAGAGGGCGAAGGGGGCGAGCGAGCGGGAGCGGGTGAGCCAGAGCAGGGCGCGGATGGCGAGCAGGGCGGCGAGACAGGAGACGGCCGCGCCGAGCAGCAGGTGCCCGATTTGCGCTGCGGCGTCCTCTTCAAGGACGGCGCGGACTGCCAGTGCGCCGGCGCCGGTGAGCGCGGGCAGCGCCAGCCAGAAGGCGAAACGGGCGGCGGCTTCGCGGCTGTGCCCGAGCGAGACGGCGGCCACGATGCACATCCCGGCGCGGGAGAGGCCGGGCAGCGCGGCGAGGGCCTGGGCGACGCCGATCGCGGCGGCGCGGGGAACGGTCAGCGTCGCCAGCGACTCGTCGGCGCTGCGGCGGGCGCTCCACTCGGCCAGCGCGATCAGCGCGGCGGTGACCAGCAGGAACGCGGCGGCGACGGTCGGTCCGCGCAGGTCGGACTCGATCGCTTCGTAGAGCGGCGCGCCGATGATCGCGAGCGGGACCGTGGCGACGAAGCCGAGCGCGACCAGGCGGCGCGGGGTGAGTCCGTCGATGCGCGGCGCGCGCTCCGCATCGGCGGCGCTCAGCCGCAGACCGCGCAGGACGGCGATGATTTCGCGGCGAAAGGCCCAGACGATGGCGAGCAGCGTGCCGGCGTGGACGGCGACATCGAAGGCGAGCCCGGGGTCTTGCCAGCCGAACAGCCAGCGCGTCAGCGCCAGGTGGCCGCTGCTGCTGATCGGCAGAAACTCGGTGATGCCCTGCACCAGCGCCTGCACGATGACTTCGAGGATTGACACGCGCGTAGAATCCGTCCCAACCGCAGAGACGCAGCATATGGGGGATCACGTGGATATCACCGAAGTCATTCGCACGACGTTCGCCGCGCGGGAGTTTACCGACGAGCCGGTGCCGGACGACGCGCTGGAGCGGATGCTGGAGCACGCGCGCTTCGCGCCGAGCGGCGGCAACCGCCAGGGCTGGCACGTGATCGTGGTGCGGGACCCGAAAATTCGGGCGCAGATCGCGGAGTGCGCGGAGCGTCCGGCGCGGCGCTACGTGGCGATGCAGCAGGCCGGCGAGGGGCCGTGGAACGCCGCGTTTCCGTCGTCGGTGACCGACGAGTCGGCGGCCGATGTGCGCGTGCCGCGGATGCTCCAGCGCCCCTACACCGACGCGCCGCTGCTGCTGGCGATCTGCGTGGATTTGGGCGTGGTGGCGTCGGTCGACAAGGAGTTGGACCGCGTGGGGGTGATTTCGGGGGCGTCGATCTACCCGTTCGTCTGGAGCATTCTGCTGATGGCGCGGAACGAGGGCTTCGGTGGCACGCTGACGACGATTCCGATTGCGGAGGAGCCGCGACTGAAGTCCGTGCTGGGGCTGCCCGATCACTACGCGGTCTGCGCATTCCTGCCGATCGGCAAGCCGGTCAAGCAGTTGACGCGGCTGAAGCGCGGCCCGGTGGAGGGCTTTGCGACGATCGACCGGTTTGACGGGGAGTCGTTCGGCGACTAGGGCGATTCAGCGTTGGTGAGGAGCGTCACGACTCTCTCGCGGACGGCGCGTCGGATGAAGCTGATCGAGTCTTCGTCGGCGAGTTGCGCGGCGGCCAAGAGGTCGTCGAGTTGGTCGCCGTCGCGAGAGATCTGCACGGTGGTGAACGCAGTTGCTCCGCGCTCGTGGTTCGCGTCGGGGCCCCAGTCTTCGTTGAGGCGGGACGCGCGGAGTCGTTGGAGGCGTTGGGTCATGATCGCCGCGCCAACGGCAATCTGCACAAACTCGGTGGGCTGCATGCCGTCGAGCCGAGCGGCGTTGCACAGAGCCTGGTGGTCGGCGGACGAGAATTTGACCGAGAGGGCGACGGGCGGCGGTGAATCGCGCTGGGCCGCCTGCCCGGGGTTGGGGTGTTGGGCGAGCGTGCGGCTGATGCAGGTGCGGAGGGCGTGATCGATGAAGTCGTGAAGCGGTTCGCCAGCGATGTCGCCGGCGGCGCTGATTTGCCGCATCTCGCGGCTGTTGAAGTCGACTTCGATGCGGGCGCCGGGCGCCGTGGGATGATCGGCGAGGTCAAATTCGGCTTCCGGCTCCCAGTCTTCGGCATCGAACTCCCAGCGATCGCTGCGGCGGACATCGATGTATCGAGCGACGGCGTGATTGACGAATGCGTCGGGCGATTGGTAGGCGGCCTGGGCGGCCCGTAGGAGGTCGGCGTGTTCGCGGGCAGTGAAGCTGATTCGGATGGTCGCGCAGGGCGAGGTGTTCGGCGAGGTGGTCATCTTTGACAGCGTGGCGGCTAAGGTGGGTTGATGGGGCGCTGAGTGTGTCGCAGTTTACACAAAATTCTCTATCGGTGGAAAAAGTTCTCGGATCCCCCTTGACTTGGCTGCCCCCTCGTAGAGCAGGGCAGCCAGCAATGCGGCGCGTTAGCGTCGCATTGCTGGCTGCCCCCTCTGCCTAGCGTCGCGTTTACAGGACGTGAGCCAAGCAGAAGGAGCAGCACAATGGCATTGTCCCACATGTTCGCGGCGTTTGACGGAGCGAGGAGGTTGTTGGCCATTTTGGCCCTGATCGTCGGGGTCGTGGTGGTCACGGCGTTCGTCACGGCCGGCGAAGTCTCGGCGAACCCGGGCGCTCAACTGTCTGACGGGTGCGTCGATCCCATCGGCTGTACCCCTGCTGAGCCCACGTACTACGAGATGGGGGTTGGGCGTGCCATCGTGTACGTCGTCAGCCTGTTGGTGAGCACGATCGTCGGAGGGGAGGTGTACCCCGCGGCGCGGGAGCCCGTGGTTGAAGCCATCAGGGACTTCGTCCGAGGAGCACAGGACGCGTACACCTCAGCGGGGTGCCCGACGCCTCTCGGAGACGGCTGCTAGAGCGGAGGGCACGATGCGTAACGTCGCCCTTCAAATCGTTGCGGCTGTCGCATTCGTGGCTGGAGCGTACTTCGGTGCGCCGCCCGGAATGCCCCAAGGCGGATCGACGGAACGTGTCGGCACTAGCAGCGGCACTCCGGTCCATGCACTTGAAGTGCGGGGGCCGGAGTGCCCTCCTAGGTTTCATTGAGGCTTGGCCGCCCGGCTGCTAGCTTGGGGCCAAGCTCCACCCAACAAGACCGTTCGGAGGGCGTCGTGAGCCTGATGACGCGACTGATGCGACGAGCGGCGACAGCCACTCGAACGTTCGGACCTCCTCTAGTGTTTTGTGCCGCAATCCTCGCCTACCACTATCTCAGGGGGCTGAGCTTGGACAGCGCGATCGTGTCAATGATCGTCGGCTTGGTGCTGCTGTGGCTACTCGATCATCTCAGAGTGTTTGTGGCGCGCAGGTTTCGTCAGCGATGCAGGGTTAGTGATCGCGGTGACGAACAGATCCGGGGTGATGGCTAGCGGGCGGCGATGATTTGGTCGAGCTCCTGCTTCAGGCGGGGGAGGATTTGGTCGTAGGGGTAGTGGCCCAGCGACTCTTCGCCGCGCTTCAGATTCACCGCCGCCGGGCCGCACCAGAGGCCGAGATCGGCGTCGTCGGTTTCGCCGGGGCCGTTCACCCGGCAGCCCATCACGGCGATCGTGATGTCGTGCTCTTTGGCGTACTCGGTCATCACCTTGACGTCCTGCGCGAGGTCGACGAACTTCTCGTTCTCCACCCGCGAGCAGGAGGGGCAGGAGATGATGTTGAGGCCTTCGTCGAAGCGCGGCGGGACGGAGCGGAAGCGGCCGGCCTCAATGTCGGCGAGGATCTCGCGGGCGGTGGAAATCTCCAGTCCCTTGTCGTCGAAGGGGACGGTGAGCGAGACGCGCACGGTGTCGCCGATGCCCTGCGAGACGAGCTGCTCAAAGGCAACGCGGGTTTTGATGATGCCCTCGGGCGGCATGCCGGCTTCGGTCACGCCGAGGTGCAGCGGCACATCGGGCCGCTCGGCGGCGAAGCGGCGGTTGACCTCGACGACCTGCTTCCAGTCGGAGTCCTTGAGCGAGACGACGTAACGGTGGAAGCCGAGCTGGTCGAGCAGGGCGCAGTGCTCGGCGGCGCTGGCGACGATCGCGGAGACGTGGTCGCCGGGGTAGCGCTCCAGCATGCGCGGGTCGATCGAGCCGCAGTTGACGCCGACGCGGATGGCGCAGTCGTGCGCGGCGGCGGTTTCGGCGATGAAGGCGACCTTTTGGGCGACGCTCTTCTCTTTCTCGTGGTGGTGCAGGTGGCCGGGGTTGTAGCGGATCTTGTCCACATGGGGGGCGACTGCGGTGCAGAGGCGGTAGTTCTCCTGGAGGTCGACGGAGAGCGGCGCGCCGGTCTGGGCGCGGACCTCGGCGAGCGCGGCCACATCCTTGCGCGAGTCGACGGCGACGCGCACGAGGTCGGCGCCGGCCTCTTCGAGCAGGCGCACCTGGCGAACGGTGGCCTCGACATCCTGGGTGCGGGTGGCGGCCATCGACTGGACGGCGATGGGGTTGCCGCCGCCGATGGCGATGTCGCCGACGTGAACGGTGCGAGTGGCGTTGCGAGCGGCCATGGCTGCTCCTTTGGTCGTGGTGCGGGTTCCCCTTCAGTGTCGCAGTGCTGCGCGCGGGCGTCATCCCTTGAGACATTGGTGAGCGCGTTGGGTGCTCAGGGAGGCGGGGCGTCCGACTGGCCATCGTCGTTGCGGCCCCAGCACACAACATCGCCGCTCGCGCGCAGCGCGCAGGTATGCCAGTGGCCGGCGCTGAGCGCGACGTAGCGGCCCGACGGATGCGTCGTTTGGCCGAACTCGCCGCTCCCCCAACATACGATCTCGCCGCCCTGCTCTACAGCGTCGCTTTGTTCCGCAGCGTCGCCCTGCTCTGCAGCGTCGCCCTGTTCCGCAGCGCTGCGCGGCCGACGCAACGCGCAGGTGTGGTCGCGGCCCGGGGCCACGGCGAAGAATTCCCGCAATGTCCCGGTCGGCACGTTGGTTTGTCGACCCCGACTATCGCCCCAGCAGACGACTCTCGCGGCGCCTTGCAGTCCGCAGGTGTGATACCCGCCCGCCGCAACGGAGGTGAAGCGCAATGCGGAGTTGGGAGAGCGAGGGGCATCGGTGATGCCGTGCTCATTCCAGCCCCAACAGATCACCTCGCCGTCGTCGCGCACGCCGCAGCTATGGCGGATGCCGGCGCTGACGGATATGAACGTTCCCGCCGGGGCATTTGTCTGCCCGTACTCGTTCCAGCCCCAACACGCGACGCCGCCGTTGCTGCGTACGCCGCAGGTGTGCCCTTCGCCGGCGCTCACGGATGCGAACTGCCCTGGCGGGGGCGTCGTTTGCCCGTCGCCGCCGTATCCCCAGCATGCGACGGCGCCGTTTTCGCTTAGCGCGCAGGTATGGAAGGAACCGGCGCTGAGGGAGACGAACGCATCGGCGGGCGGCTTGGTCTCCCCGTAGTCGTCGCGGCCCCAACACTCGATCGCGCCCGTGTGGCGCAGGACGCAAGTGTGATGCGCTCCTGCGCTGACCGCGATGAAGCCTTCGGTCGGCGTGGCGATCTCGGCAACGGGTGCAGCCTGCTGTTGCCGGCGCGCCGCCTCGCCAGGCTGATCGTGCGCCGGCGGTGCGTCGGCTTGGCCATCGTCGTTGCGGCCCCAGCACGCAATGTCGCCGGTGACGCGCAGGGCGCAAGAGTGCCCGCCGCCTGCGCTGAGCGCAACGTAGCGCCCCGATGGAGGCGTCGTTCGGCCGAACTCGCTGCTCCCCCAACACCGGATCTCGCCGCCATGCTCCGGCGCGTCGATCGACCAGCGCAGCGCGCAGGTATAAACGTCGCCTGCGGAAATGGCGAAGAAGTTTCCTAGGAGTCCCGTCGGCGCGTTGCTCTGCAGAAATCGGTTATCGCCCCAACAGACGATTCTCGTGCGGCCTTGCAATCCGCAGGTGTGATACCCGCCCGCTTCAACGGCGGTGAAGCTCAGGACGGAAAGGAAGGGGGTAGGGGGCTCCATGATGCCGCGCTCGTTCCAGCCCCAGCAGATCATCTCGCCGTCGTCGCGCACGCCGCAGGTATGACGGATGCCCGCGCCGACGGCGGCGAACGTTCCGGTCGGAGCATTCGTCTGCCCGTACTCGTTGCGGCCCCAGCACTTGACGACGCCGTCGCTGCGTATACCGCAAGTGTGTCCTTCGCCGGCGCTAATGGACGCAAACCGTCCTGATGGGGGCGTCGTTCGGCCGTCGCCTCCGTATCCCCAGCAGGCGACGGCTCCGTCTTCGCTGAGCGCGCAGGTGTGTTGGGAACCGGCGCTGAGAGAGACAAACGCTCGGTCGGGCGGTTTGGTTTGGCCGTGGTCGCCGCGGCCCCAACACTCGATCGTGCCTGTATGGCGCAGCGCGCAAGTGTGGCCGGAGCCTGCGCTGACCGCAACGAATCCCTCAGTCGGTGTGACGATCTCAGCCGCTGCCGCAGTGATCGGCGCAGGCTGAGCGGGCTGCTCCTGTGGCTGCCGGCGCGCCGTCTCACCAGGCTGTTCGCGCACCGGCGGAGCGTCGGTATTGCACTGGCCGCTCACAAATTCGGCGATGATCACCAGGATTGCCGCCGCCAGCAACAGCGCCGCGGCTCGGGGCGCCAGCCGCCTGGCCAGATTGCGGCGTCGATCGGGGTCAGGGGGATGGTGCGTCGATTTGGCCATAGTTGTTCCGACCCCAACAGACGAGCGCGCCGGCGACGTGGACGGCGCAGGTGTGCTCGCCGCCTGCGCTGATCGCGAAGAACTGTCGATCGGGAGGGCTTGCTTGCCCCGCCGAGTTGTAGCCCCAGCACAAGACCCTGCCATGGTGTTCTTTGAACACCAGATCCTCTCGCAGCGCGCAGTTATGCCCGCCGCCGGCGCTCACCGTGCCGAAGCGGACAGAGAACAGCGATGGGTAATCGTTTTGCCCGAACTCGTTGCTTCCCCAGCATAGAATGGCGCCGCCCTGCATGCCGCATGTGTGCTTCCAGCCGGCGTTCACGGTGTTGAAGTCAGCATCGCCGGACGGTACGGCGTCGGCTGCTCCCCAGCATATGATCCGGCCGTTGGTGCGTAGACCGCACGTATGGTTGTTCCCTGCGCTCACCGCGGTGTAGCTCCCGTCCGGGGCGGACGCCTGTCCCGACGCATTCCATCCCCAGCAGGCGATCCCGCCGCTCCGACGCACGCCGCAGGTGTGCCCCGCGCCGGCGCTGATGGCGCTAAACGCGCCCGTCGGGGGTGTCGATTGGCCCTCACCGTCGTGCCCCCAACACTCTACCTGGCCGGCCGGTCTCAGCCCGCAGCTGTGGTACCCGCCCGCGCTCACGCTCACGAACCGCCCGGTCGGAGCATTGGTCTCGCCGTACTCGTCGCGGCCCCAGCAGACCGCCGTATTGGTGACGCGCAATGCGCAGGTGTGGTACGCGCCAGCGCTGACGGCGACGAAGCCGCCATGCGCAGATCGGGGCACGGTGTGGCCGGTGTTTTCGTCTCTGATGAGCGGCGGATTGCGCGTTTCCCACTCAGTCTGCGCGGCCTGTCCTGTTCGGCTGAACGCCGGGTCACCGTACGCATCCGGCTGGTCATTCGCGCATGTCGCCGTGACGGCCGCCGCCGCGGCGAGCATGAGTCCCACAGCCCATCGGATCATCGCTTCCCTCATCGTCGGCGCGCTCCTGCTCAGCCGGGTGATGCTTCCGTGCGACTTTGCGCTTATGCCGCCTGGCGACGCACCGCGCTCAGATGCCCGGCTCGATCCCTTCCCTGCCGAAGCCGTAGCCCCAGCAGACGATCTCTCCCGTTGTGCGCAGGCCGCAGGTGCGGTGGTAGTCGGCGTCGATGGCGGTAAAACTGCCCGCCGGGGCCTCCGTGAGGTCAAAGACGGTGACTGATCTCTCGCCTCCATCCGAGGCGTAGGACACGCTTGTGAAAGTATCTCGCCCCCAGCAGGCGATTTCTCCGGTTTCGCGCAGGCCGCAGGTGTGGTGGTAGGCGGCGCTGACGGCGGTGAAGCGGCCGTCCGGCGTGTTGCTCTGGCCGTACTCGTTGTCTCCCCAGCAGACGATCGCTCCCGTTTCACGCAGGCCGCAGGTGTGAATGTCGCTGGCGCTGACGGCGGTGAAGCGGCCGTCTGGCGTGTTGCTCTGGCCGTACTCGTTGTCTCCCCAGCAGGCGATTTCTCCGGTTTCGCGCAGGCCGCAGGTGTGGTGGTAGGCGGCGCTGACGGCGGCGAAGGGGCCGGGCGGCGCGTTGTTCTGGCCGTACTCGTTGTTTCCCCAACAGATGATCGCCCCGTTCTTGCGCAGGCCACAGGCGTGGTAGCCGCCGGCGCTGACGGCGGTGAAGGGGCCGGGCGGCGCGTTGCTCTGGCCGTATTCGTTGTTTCCCCAACAGACAATCTCCTTGCTTGTGCGCAGGCCGCAGGAACTGCTGTTGCCGGCGCTGACGGCGATGAAGCTGCCGGGTATGACGCTCCTTCCGTTGAAGCCCCAGCAGGTGATCTCTCCTGCGCGCAGGCCGCAGGTATGAGCGTCGCCGGCGCTGACGGCGCTGAAGCCGCCGGTCCGCCAGAAGATCGACTTGTCGCTTTGCCCGCTGGAGTTGTCTCCCCAGCAGACGATTGTTCCCGTCGTGCGTAGGCCGCAAGTGTAGGACGCGCCAGCGCTGACGGCGGTGAAGCGTCCCGCTAGCGTGAGGCTTTGCCCGCTCCAGTTGCCTCCCCAGCAGGCGATCTCCCCCGTGGTGCGCAGGCCGCAGGCGTGGCTGAGGCCGGCGCTGACGGCGGTGAAGCTGCCGGCTGGTGCGTCGCGCTGGCCATAGTCGATGCTGCGCCCCCGGCGTTCCTCGTGAGCGCCCCAGCACTCGATCGCTTCAGTCGTGCGCAAGCCGCAGGTGTGGTCGCCACCGGCGCTCAGGGCGGTAAACCGGCCCTTCGGAGCGTCGGTTTGCCCGTACCAGTTGCGGCCCCAGCAGGTGATCTCTCCCGTCGCGCGCCGGCCGCAGCTGTGGCCGCGGCCGGCGCTGACGGCGGTAAAGCGGCCCACAGGGGCGTCGGTTTGCCCGGCGTAGTTGCTTCCCCAACAGGTGATCTCCCCTGTCTTGCGCAGGCCGCAGCTGTGGCGGCTGCCGGCGCTGACGGCGGTAAAGCGGCCGTCCGGCGGGCTAGCCTTCCCGTCCTCGTTGTCACCCCAACACTTAATCGCTTCTGTCGTGCGCAAGCCGCAGGCATGGAAGTCGCCGGCGCTGACGGTGGTAAAGCGCTCGTCCGGAGCGTCGGCATGCCCGCTTGAGTTGGTCCCCCAGCAGGCGATCGTCCCTGTGTCGCGCAGGCCGCAGGTGTGAAAGAGGCCGGCGCTGACGGAGGTGAAGCGGTCCAGGGACATGATCGGCGCGCCATACAGCCAGTGGCCTGTCCCGGCGTTGGCGGGGAAGTACGGCGGCTCGGTTGGAATGCGCTCCCCGTTGGCGGGTATGAAGCCGAGCTCAATCTGTCCGTCGTCCAGCAGGCGGGCGCCGATCCGGCCGAGCTCAATTCCATTGATCTTGATGGGGCTGGAGTAGAGCCAGCGGTTCACCTGCGCGGAGGCGGGGAAGAAGCGGGCGCGGGGGAGCACTCGTTCGGCGCTGTTTGCCGATTGCCAGCCGAACTCGGTGCGGCCGTCGGCGAGACGACGGGCAACGATGCTGCCACTGGATTCGGCTTCATCTTCCTGCGCGCCGGCGTTCTCGGCGAAGAGGCCCGCCGCGAGAGCGAGGACTGCGAACAGGAACACTGCTGCGAGTATCGGGCTGAGCAGGCGGACGCCTGGATTCCTGCCTACGCAGGAATGACGGGAGGAGCAGGAATGACGGGAGAATGAGGAATGACCGAGGGACGGGAATCGTAGGAGGGCGGGAACGGCGTGAGGGGAGGCTTGCGTGAACATGGGGCTACGCGATTGAGCCGCCGTCTACCAGGAATTCGGCGCCGGTGCTGAAGCTCGACTCGTCGGAAGCGAGAAACAGCGCGAGGTAGGCGACCTCCGAAGCGTCGGCCGCGCGCGCCAGCGGGATGCGGCGGAGGAAGCGCTCGCTGTCCGCTTCGTAACCCGGTACCTGTTGCAGCATCGCGGTGTCGATCGGGCCCGGGTGGATCGAATTGACGCGGATGCCGTACTGCCCCCACTCGCGGGCGGCGACTTTGGTCATCCCGCGCACGGCGAACTTGCTGGCGGTGTAAGCAATTGAGCCCGGTCCGCCGCGAAAGCCGGCCGTGGAGGAGATGTTCACCACCGAGCCGGAGCGCTGCGCGATCATCTGCGGGCCGACCGCCTTCATCCCCAGCCAGACGCCGATCTGGTTGATCTCGATCACCAGGCGGTAGGTTTCCTGATCCATCTCGGTGATCGGGCCGTTGCGGTAGATGCCGGCGTTATTGACCAGTACATCGAGCCGTCCGTGATCTTCGACGATATCGGCCGCGAGCGCGTGCCAGGCGTCCTCGTCGGTCACGTCGAGGCGACGGTAGGCGTCGGCGTCGCCGATAGCGGCGGCGGTGCGCGCGCCCTCCTCGTCGAGCACATCGGCGAGGATCACGCGCGCGCCTTCGGCGGCGAAGAGCTCCGCCTCGGCTGCGCCCTGCCCGCGCGCGGCTCCCGTGATCAGCGCGACCTTGCCATCCAGTCGTCCGGCCATTGTTCCGCTCCTCGCATTCGCTCGCCTGCTTGCATCGGGTTCAGCGACGAGTCTAGGGCGGCGCGCTGGGCTGCGGCGTGATGGTCGGCGGCGCGGCTATCCTGCCGCTGCGCAGCAAGGCAGCCAACGAAAGCTGCGAACGGAAGGGGCGCGCGATGGCGGACCGCATGGACGGCAAGACGGCGATCATCACCGGCGGCGCGAGCGGCATCGGCGAGGGCGCGGTGCGGCTCTTCGCCGAAGAGGGCGCGCGCGTGGTCGTGGCCGACATCCAGGACGACCGCGGGCACGCGCTGGTGGAGTCGATCGGCGGCGACACGACCTACGTCCACGCCGACGTGGGGCTGGAGGCCGATGTGCGCGGAGCGGTGGAGCACGCCGTCGAGCGGTTCGGCCGGCTGGATGCGATCTTCAACAACGCCGGCTACGGCGGCACGATGGATTCGTTCACCGAGGTTGAGGAGGCCGCCTACGACGAGACGATGGACGTGCTGCTGAAGGGCGTGGTTTTCGGGATCAAGCACGCAGCGCGGGTGATGCAGGCGCAGGGCGAGGGCGGGGCGATCGTGAACACCGCCTCGGTCGCCGGGATCAACGCGGGCAACGGACCGTCGGTCTACAGCGTGGCGAAGGGCGCGGTGGTGCATCTCACGCGGGTCGCGGCGTATGAGTTGGGCGAGCACAACATCCGGGTGAACTGCATCTGCCCGGGCGGGATCGCGACGCCGATCTTCGGCAAGGCGCTGGGTCTGAGCGCGGAGGACGCAGATCGGACGGTGGAGGCGATGGCGAGTCTGATCGGCTCGGCGCAGCCGATTGCGCGCTCCGGTCGGCCGGCGGATATCGCCCACGCCGCGCTCTGGCTGTGCAGCGACGACTCGACGTTCGTCACGGGGCATCCGCTGGTGGTGGACGGCGGTCTGACGCTGGGCCGCCCGCCGACCGGCGACTGGGGCGACGCGATGCGCGACATCTTCGGCGCGCTGGGTCTGGAATTGCCGGAGGCGTAGGCGCGTAGGCTTGGGGCAGCAACCGCTTGGGGACCGCGATGCGCGAGATTGACGTCAACAGTCCGTTCTGGGAGGGCTGCGTGCCGACGGGCGCCGTGGCGGCGCTGGCAGGGCTGTCGCGCGGTCGGCTGGGCCGTTGGCACCGGAACGGCGTGCTCACCGCGTCGTATCCACCGCATCAGCCGGGCGCGCCCCGCATCTACACCTGGCTGGAGTACTGCAAGGCGCGCGCCGCGGTTAAACTGCTGACGCGGGGCATCCCGCTGCGCGAGCTGAGGGAGACGCTGGCGCGGATCGACGCCGAGGTTCCACAGTGGGAGCGAGCGTTGCTGCTGCCGATTAGGGACAGGCGTTTGACGCCCGGCGACTGCGCCGCCGGTTCGGAAGCGATCACGGCGTTGCAGGCGCGAACAGCCGGGTGCAGCGCCGGCGATGAGGCGAAACTGATCGCCGATGTGCTGACCGAGCTGGTTGATGAGGGGCCGCTCGGCGCACTCTCGGCGCACGGGCGGCATGTCACGATGCATCCGCTGTGGATGAGCAACGAGCCGATCCTGACGGGTACGCGAATTCCCACGCGGCTGTTTCGAGGGGCGGGGCCCGCCGGTGTGTGGCCGGCGCGCGAAGCGGCGGAGGATTACGGGATCAGCACCGAGCAGGTGTGCGCTGCATTCGAGTTTGAGCGCGACCTGGCGGCGCTGTTGGGCGTTGCGAAGTCGATCGCGAAGTCGACTGCAAAGTGAGATGCCTGCTTGACGAGAATGTGGCGCGCCGGCTCACAGCGGTTCTCACCGAGCTCGGCCACCCGGCGTCGCACGTGATCGACCTGGGGCTGGCGGCCAGCATGGATGAATATCTGCTCGAGCTCGCCGCCGAATTCGATGTCTTCATCACGTTTGATCAGTTGTTGCAGCCGACGGTCTGGCACGCCGCTCGCACCGCGATGCTGAGCGGCGTGCGGATCGTTCGACTGCGCGAGACAGCCACGGAGCGACTCGGCTCCGAGGCGCAGATACGCATCGTGCGGCGCTGTTGGCCGCTGATTGAGCAGCGGATGGGGCCGGAGGGCGACGCCCGCCTGGCGATCATCGCCAGGGACGGCCTGCGCGTGCGCTTTCGCAGCGCCGACCAGATCCGCGCGATGAGCGGGCCGGAGCCGCAATGATCCGCATCGGCCGCTGGACCATCTTCTACGGCTGGATTGTGGTGGCGGCCGCGTTCACCGCCCAGTTCATCGCCGTCGGCGTCCAGACCTCCGTCTCTGCGGTCTTCGCGCCCCAGATGATCGACGAGTTCGGCTGGTCCCGCACCGCCTTCTTCTTCGCCGACACGATCGGCCAGATCATTCTGATGATCGTCGGCCTGATCCTCGGACCCCGCGTTGATCGCTTCGGCTCGCGGCCGATCATGCTGCTCGGCGTCGCGATCTGCGTGCCCGCGCTGGTCTACATGAGCCAGGTGGATTCCTACTGGGAGTATTTCGTGGTGCGCGCCGTGTTCGTGATCACGGGCGCGTCGATGGCGGGTTTTCTGGTGGCCTCGGTGACGGTCTCGAAGTGGTTCGTGACCAAGCGCGGGCAGGCGCTGGGCTGGACTTCGATGGGCGTCTCGATGGCCGGGATCATCTGGCCGACGCTGACGCAGGTCGGGATGATCGAGCCGCTGGGCTGGCGCACCGCCTGGGTTGTGCTGGGCGCGATCGCGCTGGCGGTGCTGGCGCCGGTCTCGCTGTTGATGCGGCGGCGGCCGGAGGACTACGGGATGGTTCCGGACGGCGAGAACACGCAGATTTCGCCGGCGCAGCAGCGCGCGGCGGAGCGCGATTTCGCCACCTCGCTCACGCGGCGCGAAGCGGTGCGCACCTCCGCTTTCTACCTGATTGTGCTGATCTTCGGCGTGTCGGTCGTCGGGATTTTCGCGATCCTGCTGCACGGTGTGCTGTTTCTGGGCGAGCACGGCTTCGATGCGGCGCTGGCGGCGGGGCTGGTCGCGGTGATGTCGATTCTGTCGGGGGTGACGAAGCCGCCCTGGGGCTGGGCGCTGGATCGCTTCGATTCGCGTCTGGTGGGGTCGCTGAGCTTTGCGATCGCGGCGGCGGGGTTCGTGCTGGTGGTGCTGGCGGCCGACAGCGAGTCGGCATGGCTGGTGGCAGGGTCGTTCGTGGTGATGGGGATCGGGATCGGCGGCAACATTCCGATTCAGGAGATGATTTGGGCGGAGTATTTCGGGCGGCGGCATCTGGGCGCGGTGCGCAGCCTGGGCTTCCCGGTGGCGATGGGAATTTCGGCGTCGACGCCGGTCGCGGTGGCGGTCTACGCCGATCTGGTCGGCTCCTACGACGGGGCGTTCTACACCTGCGCGGGGCTGTGGGCTGCGTCGTCGGTGTTGTGCCTGGCGCTGCGGATGCCGGGCAAGCGGCGGCGGTTTGCGACGGCGCTTGTGGCGGCGGTGGAGCGGGTGCTGGTGGCCCGTCCGGCGAATCAGAAGCGGGGCGCCTGAGCGCCCCGCTTCGGTTGGTTGAGCCGGTTCGCCTGGGCGATCAGCGCGCCCGCGGAACCTCCGTCGGCGGGTTGCTGGAAAGCCAGCGGTTGTGGCTCGTGGTCGGCGGGAAATAGCGGCCCTGCGGCAGGAACATCGGCGTTCCGCCCCCGTTGTACTCGCCGATCGGCGCGTCGACGCCGTCCACGTAGAGGCCGAACTCAATCCGCCCGTCGTTCGGGTTCACCCGAGCGATCACCCGCACGATGTAGCCGTCGCCGAGGTCGATCTCCGTGCTGCGCAGCCAGCGGCCGTGCATGATCCGCTCTTGCGGTGTGATCCGCCCGTCCACCACGCTGGTCGGCAGGAAGCGGCCGTTCGGCAGCACATCCTCGCCGCCGGAGCGGCGCGCGCCGAACTCAAGCCGCCCGTCGGACGCCAGACGGGCGCGCACCTGGACCTGAATGGTCTCCTCGGTCTCCGCCGGCGCCGCCGCTACTGCGGTGAAATCGGAAGGCTTGACCTCAGTCAGCTTGCCGCGCACCAACTCGTAGGAGCCCGTCGCCCGCTTCGCGTTGCCCGTCTGGATTTCCAGCGTCACGCTGTCCCCGTCGTTGGGGCTGACCAACAGCGACCACTGGCCGCCGGAGATGCTGACCGCTCCGATCTCCTCGCCGTCCTGGTTGATCGCCTTGACCATGGAGCCGTTGTCGCTGTCGAACGACCGACCCCAGAACCAGCTCGGCGGCGGCGGCACGCCGCCGTCCTGCGCCGCGGCCTGCGGAGCCAACGCCGCCGCCAGCAGCAGCGCTGCCAGCAGCGCGGCCAACCCCGCGCCGATCCCGGTCCACTGAACGGCTCGATGACGGATCATGCTGCGACTCTCCTTGCTGCGCTTCACTTGTCCCGCGCCGCCTTACGTTACGACGTTATGGCGCTACGGCGGTGAACAACGGTGGATAACGATGAACATTTTACTCAGAAGGCGGCAGATTGCGCTACGCGCAATCCGCGTCGCACCGCCCAGCCCCGCTATCTGGCCACGAAACCCCCGTCGATCGCCAGCTCCGCCCCCGTGACGTAAGAAGCCTCGTCGGAGGCCAGGAACAGCACGCCCCAGGCCACCTCCTCGACCTCGCCGGTGCGGCGCAGGGGGACGGCGCGCTCAAGCCGGGCGCGGGCGTCGTCGGAGAGGCCGACGCTGCTGCGCATCGGCGGCATGAAGCCGGGGTGGACGGAGTTGACCCGGATGCCCTCGGGCCCCAGGCGCACGGCCATCGCCTTGCTGAAGTTGCGCACCGCGGCCTTGGATGCGTGGTAGGCGGGGTGCCCGCCGTCGCTGCCGACCAGGCCGTAGATCGAGGAGATGTTGACGATCGAGCCGCCGTTGCCGGCGCGGCGCATGGCCGCGGCGGCGTGCTTGACGCCGAGGAACACCCCGGTCGCGTTGACATCCATGATCCGCCGCCAGCCCTCGCTGCTGGTCGGGTCGGCCTCCGAGGTGCTGCTCAGACCGGCGTTGTTGACGAGGATGTCGAGCCGCCCGCGGCGCTCTTCCGCGCGGGCGACCAACGCCTCCCAGTCGGCCTCGCTGGTCACGTCGGTGTGGACGAACTCGGCGTCGCCGCCGGCGTCGCGGATCGCGTTCTGCACGGCGAGGCCGTCGTCGTCAACGACATCGGCGATCAGCACCGCGGCGCCCTCACGGGCGAAGAGGCGGGCTTCCGCGGCGCCCATGCCGGCCGCGCCGCCGGTGATGATCGCGACTTTGCCGGCGAGTCGGTCGGGCATCGTGTCCGCTCCGGGCTAGTTGGCCGCCGCGGTGGGTGCGGGCGGCAGGTGGTAGATGCGCTCGGCGGTGGTGCGCAGCACCTTCTCGCGGATGCCCTCGTCCAGATCGGTCAGCACCTCGGTGATGTGCTCCTGCGCCTTGGGGTAGAGGCAGGTGGGGTGCGGGAAGTCGGTCTCGAACATCACGTTGTCCTCGCCGATCGCCTCGATCGTGGCGCGCGGGCCGAAGCTCTCGAACCAGAAGGAGGCGAAAATCTGGCGGCGGAAGTACTCGGAGGGCTTCATCGAGAGGCCCTCGCGTTCCGTCGGCACGGTCTCCTCGAACTGGTAGTCCATCGCCTCCAGCAGGAACGGCACCCAGCCGATGCCGCTTTCCACCGAGACGAAGTTGAGCGTCGGGTAGCGCTCGCAGAGGCCGGAGAAGATCAGGTTGATGATCACCTTGAAGTTGGTGATGAAGAGGCAGACGGAGCCCATCGCCAGCCGCCGCTGCGGGCCGTAGCCGTCCCAGATCAACTTGTCGGCCACGCCCGCGCCGGCGCCGATGTGGAAGTTGACCGGCATGTCGAGCGCGGCGCAGGTGTCCCAGAAGGGGTCCCAGGCCGGGTCGTTGAGGTAGGGCAGGCCGAACGCCTCGGGCGTGTCGCACATCGTGATCCCGGTCAGCCCCATGTCGTGGATGCGGCCGAGCTCCTTGACGGCGGCGGGGATGTCCCAGAAGGGCACGAGGCCCTGCGGGAACAGCCGTCCCTTGCCCTCGTGCTGGAACTCGGCGACGGCGTCGTTGTAGGTCGTGCAGCAGATGTTGCGCAGCTCGTCGTCCTCGATGCGGATGAAGTTCTGCGAGCCGAAGCCGGCGACGTTGGGGTAGACGATCTGCTGGGCGATGCCGAGGTTGTCGAGCAACTTGAGCCGCGCCTTGGGTTCGGTCGCGGCCTTGCTCATCTCCTCGAACGAGCCGAGCGAGATCGTGCCGTATTGCTTGTTGCCGTCTTCACGGACGACCGTGAAGCCGGGCGGGCCGAAGTCGATGTCGTCGAGCACCTGCCAGCGCTGCTGGCCTTCGTCGTTGAGGACGATGTGCGGCACCTTGTCCTTGTACTTCGCCGGCGCCCGCGAGGTCCAGAGGTCGGGCGGCTCGGTGTAGTGGCTGTCGATGTCGATGACGGGGATGCCGTGAACGGTGAGGGACATGCTCTGCTCCTGGACACGCTGACTGAACGCGCTGAATTGCCCCGATCATAGCCGTTCCGCACAGCGAACACGCTCCCGCTGCAAGGGATCCGACCTCTCCCCCCGTCGCGGGGGGAGATTGAGAGGGGGGCGCCGCGCGCACGTAGAACCCCCGTAGCCCCCACGGTGAGGGGTTCGAGGGGCTCCCTCTCCGCTGTTCCCGCCGCCTGTTTCCCGTCGTTCCCGCGCACGCGGGGACCCAAACCCAACTCCGTTCGCCGGCGCCGCCGGCCGGCAGCGGCCGCCCTACAGCTCCAGCGACTGCCAAAAGGCGCGCTCCTGCGAGGCGGGATCCTGCTCTACCTGGGGAGTCAGGCCGAGCGACATCACGGCGCGCGCCTCGGCCTCGTAGCGCGGCCAGTCGGGGATGCCCTCCCAGTTGGGGTTGCCGGTTTTGGCGAACGAAAGCCAGGTCGACATCATCGTCTCGCTCAGCTCCGCCAGCTGCGGGCCGTCGCCGCAGAAGCGGCGCATGTTCTCGGCGTCGTAGGTGCCCCAGATGAAGGGGATATCGAGCGAGTGGCAGGCGCCCAGCCGCCCGTCGTAGGCCGGCGAGGGATAGTCGAAGCGGTAGAACCAGACATCGGGCGTGTGCCGCGCCTGCGCCTCCGCCGTCGCGATCGCCGGGATGCGGAACATCGCATCGGTCATCAGCGCGGTGTAGATGCTGCGCGGATCGGTCGGCTCGTCGCGCTCGGCGCGAGCGCTGCGGTAGCAGTCGATCCCCTCCGCCGTGCGCACGCCGAACTGCAAGGCCGCCGCGCCGAACAGATCATCTTCGCCGAACTCCGCGAACGCCTCGTTGGTCTCGGTGAAGACGGCGAACTCGTCGCGCGTGTGGCCGATCAGCAGCGGCATCCCCCGCGTCTGGATGCCGGCCCCGATGCGGGCCTCGGCGTCCATGCCGAGCGCGTAGCCGTCGGCCGTCGGCCCGAAGCGCACGCCGCCCAGACCGCCGCCGGTCAGCTCCACCTGGTACTCGAGAATCTCCTCCGCCGGCACATCGCGCAGCCGCTCCGGCTCATCCACTGCGCGGAACTGGGTGAAGAACTGTTCGGCGACGCCGCGCGCCTCCTCCTTGCGGATCGTGCGGATCAGCGAGCCGCTCATCGGTACGGCCTTGTCGAACGCGCCCGCAGCCGAGGGCATCGCCATCAGGTGGGCGATGTCGAAGCCGCCGGCCGACTGACCGAACACCGTCACGTTCTCCGGATCTCCGCCGAACGCCGCGATCTCGCGGCGCACCCAGAAGAGCGCGGCCGCCTGGTCGAGCAGCGCCTCGTTGCCGTATGCGCCCAGCACCGGCGCGTGCAGGAAGCCGAACGCGCCGAGCCGATAGTTGGTGGTGACCACCACGACATCGCCGGCCAGCGCGAGGCGGCGGCCGTCGATGCGCGGCTGGGTGCCGGAGCCGACCGTGTTGCCGCCGCCGTGGATCCAGACCATCACGGGTCGCTTGCGCCCGTCCAACGCCGGCGTCCAGATGTTGAGGTAGAGGCAGTCCTCGCTGATCTCTTGCAAGGGGATGCCGATCAGGTCGCCGAGATCGCCGGGCAGCACCCGCTGCATCGCCGACGCGCCGAACTCCGTCGCGTCGCGCACGCCCGTCCACGGCTCCAGCGGCTCGGGCTGCCGCCAGCGCAGCGCGCCGACCGGCGGCTTGGCGAAGGGCACGCCGCGAAAAACGATCGCGCCGTCGTCCTTCGCGCCTTGCAGCGCCCCCAGCGTGGTCTGCGCCTGCGTCGTCATTGCGCCCTCCAAGTCTTGCGCCGCTCTCACACCGTCTGGGAGGGATGCTAGCCAAGCAGCTCGATCCGGCGGCCGTTCAGCGGCTGGATCGGGCGGTTGTTGTCGCCCGCCGCCAGCTCATTCAGCGCGGCCAGCTGCGCCGCCGAGATCGTGCGCCGCTCACGCATCACGAACCAGTCCACCGCCTCCGTGCAGGGCGGCGTGGTGAGCGAACCGTCGTAGTGGTAGCAGGCCGCGCCCGGGGGCTGGAAATCCCGCGCCGCGAGCTGTAGGTCGTCGGAGTTTGAGGGCGCGTCCGGCGGCATCGCCGCGATCCAGCGCTGAATCGCCGGGTCCGCCGCGCCCAGCTCGTAGAAGACGCCGACCACCGCCACCTCGCCGGAGCCGCGCGTGTGGACGAGGTGCAGCTCCATCGGCGCCGATTCGCCCTCAACCCGGTGCTCGCCGGGCGTGTGCCAGTGGATCTGGCGCAGGATGTACTCGCCCGCGCCGGTGGTCAGCGTGTTGGCGCCGCCGAAGTGGATGTAGACGGAGTGGGCGAGCTGCTCCAGGTGCGTCGATTCACCGCGGTAGTCAAAGCGCGGCGCTGCTCCCTCTGTCGGCTGTGCGCCCTTGATGTCGATCGGCGACTGCCACTCGCCTTCGGCGCAGGCCGCGTAGTCGCCGCTCAGATCAGCCCAGAGATCCGGTCCGGTCTCACCCGTGTAGTCCCACTGCCGCACGGCCCGCTCTCCTCCCGACGGTTCCGCATCGTCGTCCGCGCAGCCGACCAGCGCCAGCCCTGCCGCGCCGAGCCCGGCCCGCGCCGAGGCGCGCAGCAGCGCCCGACGGCTCAGCCGCCGCCCGCTCACGACTCAGCCCGCAGACATCGCCGCCCGCGCCTCGCGGTAGAGCCAGATCGCCGCCTCAATCGCCAGCAGCGAGAAGAGGACGTCGATCGCCGGGTAGTGGACCAGATGCGAGATCACCACGAACTCCCCCGCCTCGTTCTCCGGCCAGATCGACCAGAAATACTCCCAGAAGAACAGGATCGGCAGCGCGATCGCGGCGTAGAAGGCGATCGTCGTCCCGAAGTACTCGCGCGTCACCGCCGAATCGCCGCCGCCCGGCGCGCGGAACTTGCGCCAGGCGTTCAGCGGCAGCAGCACGATCACCACCGCCACCGCCATGTCGTTCAGAATTGACCAGATCGGGTAGTCCGGCGAGCTGTCGTGGTAGACGGGTGTGAGCGCCAGATTGAAGCCGTAGGCCAACCCCATCCCGCCGATGTAGATCATCGCCAGAATCAGCACGATCGCTCTTGGCTGCATACTCGCCTCCGTCTCCCGTCTGAATCGCCGCCGCAGCTCGGCGGACGCGCCGTAGTTTAGCCTGCGCCCGCCACTGAGCCGCGCAAGGCTGTGGAGAGCAGCGGCGGGACGGAGCAGCACAATGTCGGACGCCACACAAGACGAAGCGCAGTACGCGACCTACAACCCCGCGGTCCACAACCGCGCCACGCCGCAGGAGACATTCGGCCCCGTCGTCAAGGTCGACCGCCTCGAAGACGGCGGGATTTACCTGATCACGCTCAATCGCCCGCATCGACTCAACGCGATCGGCGACGGCCTCTCCGAGGCGCTCTACGACGCCTTCGCGGAGTACCGCGACGACCCCAACGCGCGCTGCGCGGTGCTGACCGGCGCGGGCCGCGCCTTCTGCGCCGGCGCGGACCTGATCAACACCGCCGAGACGCGCGAGGCGGAGCGCGAAGGACGGGATTCACCCGTCCACGTGCCCAACCGCCGCAAGAACGCCGTGCCGCTGTCGGAGACGCTCAACCTCTGGAAGCCGACCATCGCCGCGATCAACGGCTGGGCGGTCGCGGGCGGCTTTATGTACGCGATGCAGTGCGACATCCGGATCATGTCAGAGGAGGCCAAAGTCGGCATCGCGGAGGCGCGCTGGAACATGGGCGGGGCGGGTTGGATGGCCCCGCTGACGCGCCAGATCGGGCTCGGCTCGGCGCTCGAGCTGACGCTCTGGGGCGACACGCAATACGACGCGCGGCGCTGCTACGAGCTGGGTTGGGCGCAGCGCGTCGTGCCGCGCGAAATGCTGCTGGAGACGGCGCTCGACTACGCCCGCCGCATGCTCTACCTCGCCCCGCGTGCGGTGCGCAATATGAAGCAGGCGCTCTACCGCGGCTACTACATGGAGCCGCTCACCGCCCAGCAATACGGCGCGGCCATCGAGCAGAACTTGCAGGGCACGAACGACTCGATCGAAGGCCCCAAAGCCTTCTCCGAAAAGCGCCGCCCCAACTTCACGGATACATAAGCGGCCACGGCGATGCTTCGGCTGTTTTCGGCGCTGATCCTGGCAATCCTGCTCGCCGCGGCCGCGGCTTGCTCCGGCGACGCGGAGCGCGTGCGCGAGCTCGAAAGCCGGCTCGCCTCTGCCGAGCAGGAGCGCGACGACGCGCTGGCCGAAATCGAACTCCAGCGCCAGGACGCCGCGGCCGACGGCGAGCGGATCGAGAATCTGGAAACGGAGCTGGCGCGGCTCTGGAATCTGCTCGCTGAGGCGCTGGGCGAGGCGCTGGAGCCGCCGGAAGCAGACGAGCGCTCGACGCTCCGCGAGGTGCTCGAACGCGGCGAGCTCAACTGCGGCGTGAAATGGACCCAGCCGCTGTTCGGCCTCCACACCGCCGACTGGCGCCTCGAAGGGTTCGACATCGAGTTCTGCAAGGCGATCGCCGCCGCCGTGCTGGACGACCCCGACGCGGTCAACTACGTCGACGCCTCCGATGCGTCCATCCGCTTCCTGCTGCTGGCCGACGGCGAAATCGATGTGCTGATCCGCACGACCACCGTGACCGCCTCGCGCGACGCCGACCTCGGCGTCGACTTCGCCCAGCCCACCTTCTACGGCGGCCAGGGTTTCGCCGTGCATGTCGACTCGGGCATCATGTCGACCACCGACATGGACGGCGCAGTGATCTGTGTGCAGTCCTACACGACGACCGAAGTGAATCTCGCTGACCACTTCACGGAACTCGGCTACGACTACGTGCATCTGGGCGGCACCGGCCCCGAAATCCACGATGCGTTCCTGCATCGCCGCTGCGATGTCTGGACCGCCGACCGGTCGCACCTCGCCTCGCTCCTGAGCAGCGCCGACAACCCGGCCGATTACCGCGTGCTCGGCCAGGTCATCTCCAAGGAGCCGCTCGCGCCCGGCGTGCGCGACAACGACTCAGAGTGGAAGGACATCGTGAACTGGGTAGTGCAGGGCCTGATCGCGGCAGAGGAGACCGGCATCACCCAGGGCAATGTCCCCGCCATGGCGGCCAACCCGCCGAACACCACGATCGCCCGCCTGCTCGGCGTCGCCTTCCAGGGCGGCGACATCTCCGACCTCGGCTTCGGGGTCGACCCGCAGTTCATTCAGCGAGCGATTCGCGCGGTGGGCAACTATGGGGAGATCTACGAGCGCACGATCGGCGGAATCCTGCCCCGCCCCTGTTCACTTAACGCACTGGCCGGCGAAGACAAATCCCGTTGCTTACCCGGTACGGGCGGCATCCTCTACGCCCTCCCCTATCGCTAGAGC
The DNA here is from genome assembly GCA_965243125.1 of Dehalococcoidia bacterium. GTDB lineage: Bacteria > Chloroflexota > Dehalococcoidia > Bin125 > Bin125 > CATQGW01. The sequence continues at coordinate 1,170,147 of OZ251529.1, forward strand.
AGCCCCGAATCTCGTCGTCCCGCCTTGCGCGGGAACCCAAGCCCGCACTGTCCACAGCAGGATGCGCCCTCCGATATCCTGCCCCCACGGAGAACGACGCATGGCGCGCACGGTGCGGATTCGCTGGCACGGGGCGATGTCGGACTTCGGGCAGCCCATGCCCTGGTTCGGCTCCTGGCTGATCGGCGCGGACGGCGTGGAGGGCGACTGGTTCCACTCGGCGCGCGGCGCAGCGGCCACGGAGCACGCCGTCCCGCAGGACGCAACCGGAGTGCGTCTGCGCTTCTGGCCGTCGGAAGGGCTGGACCCGGAGTACGTGGATGTGCCGCTGCCGGCCGGCGTTGAGGCGCACGCGATCGACACCGCAGCGCTGGACCTGGAACAGCCCGGACCGCACTCGCGCCTGCCGCGCCAACCGATCGGCTAGGGCCTGTTCGCAATCCCGTCATTCCTGCGGAGGCAGGAATCCAGGCGAACCACCAGCGTTCGTTCGCACCGCAGACGCTCAACGGCCCTCAGACGCCGCTTTGGAGGGCCGTCGGAGCTCCGTAGACGGCTCGCGGCCACGAGATCGCGTGGATTCGCTACGTTCCAATCCGAAGCAGGACGGCAGTTGGAGGTGGGTGCATGGGACAGCGGTACCGTCAGCTCTCCGAGGGGGAGCGGGAGCGGATCGCCGAGCTACACGGCGCGGGCCGCTCGACGCGGCAGATCGCAGCAGCTCCGGATCGCTCGTCATCGACGATTGCGGCGGAGTTGAAGCGCAACGCGCGCAGCGACGGCGGCTACGACCCGGTCTACGCCCAGGAGCGGACCTGGGCGCGGCGCTGCCGCGGCTCGAAGCTGGACGGCGGCGACGCGCTGCGCGAGCGGGTCACGGCGCTGCTCGCGCAGGGCCTCTCGCCGGAGCAGGCCGCGGGCTGGCTGCGGCTTGAAGCGGGCCGCACGCTGGTCTGCCACGAGACGATTTACCAGTTCATCTACGCCCAGGTGCGGCGCACCAAGGACTACGCCTGGGCGCGGCTGCCGCCCAGCGGGCGCGGGCGCCGCCGCGCGCGCGGACAGCGCCGCCCGCGCGACGAGCGGGCGGTCGGCGCGATCCGCCGACGCCGCCCGCTCTCCGAGCGCCCGCACGAGGCCCAGACGCGAGCCCAACCCGGCCACTGGGAGGCGGATCTGATGCACTTCGGACGCGGCGGCCGCTCGCTGCTGGTGCTGCAGGAGCGCCGCAGCCGCGCGCTGCTCGTCCTGCCGCTGGCGAGCAAGGCCGCCGCTCCGCTGAGCGAGGCCCTGAGCGGGCTGCTCGCCGCCCTGCCCGCCCCGCTGCGCCGCAGCGTCGCCTTCGACAACGGGGCCGAGTTCGCCCGCCATTACGAACTGCACGCGCTCGGCGTCGAAACGTTCTGCTGCGAACCCCACGCGCCCTGGCAGAAGGGCGGCGTGGAGAACGCGATCGGGTGGCTGCGCCGCGTCCTGCCCCGCCGCGCGCAACTCGCCGAGCTGCCCCGCCGGCTGCTCAACGAGATCCTGCGCGCCGCCGACAACACCCCCCGCAAGTGCCTCGACTTCCAAACCCCAGCCGAAGTGCTCCACGCCCAACTGTCCGGCTTGCAACTCGAATCCACATTCCTGCCTGCGCAGGAATGACGGAAGAAGATGTGTGCAGGCGTCCCCTAACGACCGGACGACAGATCGGCTAGCCTGCGCAGATGCAGCCGCGCCTAGTGATGGGGCGCGTCGGGAGAGGATGTCTGAGAACAATGGTCACGACCGAACTACCCAAGGCCGACTACGAAATCCCCGCGCACCGCACCGAGACGCCGGGCGCGGCCGGCTGGCCGCGCACCGCGCGGCCCGACGACCCCAACAAATACTTCATGGTCTCCGCCGACTGCCATGTCCACGAGCCCGTGGACCTCTGGGAGCAGCGCGTGGACGCCGAGTACCGCCACCGCCTGCCGCGCATCGAGGTCGATGAGGACGGCGTGCGCTGGCAGGTCACCGAGGGCCACCGCCCGACCAAAATCCGCGACCTCAAGCTGGCCGGCGAGGACCTCGTGCGCGACAAGCACGGCAACGCCGACCCGGCCGAGCGCGTGCACGACATGGACCTGGATGGCGTGGACTGCGAGATCATCTTCCCCAACAAGGGGCTCTCGATGTGGGCCACGCCCGACGCGGTGTTCAGCAACGCGATGTGCCGCGCCTGGAACGACTGGGCCTGGGACACCTTCGGGCCGACCTACGACCGCTCCTCGCCGCTGGCCTGCGTTGCCACCGGCGACATCCCCGGCGCGGTCGCCGAGGTCTACCGCTCCGCCGAGCGCGGCTTCCGCGGCTTCTCCTTCCCCGCCAAGCCGGTCTGGGGACCGACCGGCGAGGACACGCGCAACTACAACCTGCCCGAGTTCGACGAGCTCTGGGCGGCGGTCGAGGAGACCGGGCTGCCGATCACCTTCCATGTCTCGACCGGGCGCGATCCGCGCGGCGCGCGGGGCAACGGCGGCGCCGTGACCAACTACGTCTTCCACTCGCTGGCGATGACGATGGAGCCGATCGTCAACATGTGCGCCTCCGGCGTCTTCCAGCGCTTCCCGCGGCTCAGCGCCGGCACGATCGAGGCCGGCATCGGCTGGATCCCCTGGGCGCTGACGGCGATGGACGAGGCCTACCACAAGCACCACATGTGGACCTTCCCCAAGCTGGAAATGCTGCCCTCGGAGTTCTACCGCTCGCACTGCTTCGGCTCCTTCCAGGAGGACGCGCCGGGCATCGACCTGGCCCGCAAGTACGACCTGGTCGACAACCTGCTCTGGGCCAACGACTACCCCCATCACGAGGGCTCCTGGCCGCACTCGGCGGCGGCGATCGAGCGCTCGATGGGCGACCTCGACGACCAAGAGCGGGCCAAGATCCTCGGCCTCAACGGCGCGCGCATCTTCGGCTTCGAGGCCCCGAACGGACGCGGCTAAGCGCATAACGGGCGGCCCGCCCGCCCGACGGCTGGCACTCACACGCTGAGAGTGATACACAACAGAGCGGACCCATACAGCGCGTCGCGGGAGCGCGCGCCCAACCCGAACACGGAGGAACCGAATGACGCGAATGAAGTATCTGCGCCGCGCGGCGCTGCTGGGGCTGGCCGGCATCATCGCCGCCCTCGCCCTGGTCGCCTGCTCGAGCGACGACGGCGACGACGGCGCACTGTCCCAGGGCGACACGCTCGCCGAAATCGTGGACCGCGACGAACTCAATTGCGGCGTCAAGCAGACCCAGGCCCTCTTCGGCCTCAAGACCGGCGACGGCGACCCCGAAGGCTTCGACATCGAGTTCTGCAAGGCCATCGCCGCCGCAGTGCTCAACGACGCTGGCAAGGTCAACTACGTCGACGCCTCCGACGCCTCAACCCGCTTCAACCTGCTCGCCGACAAAGAGATCGATGTGCTGATCCGCACCACCACGATCACCTCGTCGCGCGACTCGGACCTCAAGGTCGACTTCGCCCAGACCACCTTCTACACCGGCCAGGGCTTCGCCGTGCATGCCGACTCCGACTACAACTCGACCTTTGACATGGACGACAACCCCACGGTCTGCGTGCAGACCGGTACGACCACCGAGCAGAACCTCGCGGACCACTTCCTCGAGCTGGGCTTCGATTTCGAAGCGCTGGGCGGCTCCGACGCCGAAACCCTCGACGCCTTCACCAGCGGCCGCTGCGATGTCTGGACCGCCGACCAGTCCAACCTCGCCTCCAGCATCTCGAACCTGCCCAACCCGGGCGACTTCCGCATCCTCGGCCAGCTGATCTCCAAGGAGCCGCTGGCGCCCGGCGTGCGCGACTACGACTCCGACTTCAAAGACCTCGTCAACTGGATCGTCCACGGCCTGATCGCGGCTGAGGAAGCCGGCGTCACCCAGGGCAATGTCGCGGCCATGGCGGCCAACCCGCCGAACACCTCGATCGCCCGCCTGCTCGGCGTCTCATTCGGCGGCGGCGAGATCTCCAACCACGGCTTCGGCAGCGACTCCACTCCGGTCGACCCGCAGTTCATCCAGCGCGCCATCGCCGCGGTGGGCAACTACGGCGAAATCTACGAGCGCACCGTGGGCGACGCCGTGCCGCGCGCCTGCTCGCTCAACGCCCTCTGGTCCGAGGACAAGCGCGACTGCCCGCCGGGCACGGGCGGCATCCTCTACGCCCTGCCCTACCGCTAGGTCGGCCGGCGGCAACGGACACCATCCCGCGCGGGCGCGTCGGCTTCGGCCGACCGCCCGCGCGGTGCGTTAGCACCGGGTGAGCGAGCAGGGACGAGCAGGGAATGGCCAATCCACCTGTCGTTGAGCCTGTCCCGCTCATCTACCGCGAGAGCATTCGACGCTTCTTCCTGCAGGGCGCTTTTGTCGCTTTCGTCGCCCTCGCCCTCGCCTTCGTCCTCGTTCGCATCAACATCGCCGATTTCACGCTCGGCTTTCTGAACGACCCCGCCGGCTTCCAGCTCAGCAATCAGTGGCTCACCGATATCGACGGCTCGATCGAGTCCCGCTGGACGGTCTACTTCGGCGCGGTCTGGTCCTCCTTGCGCGTCGTCCTCGTCTGCATCGCCGCCTCCACCGTGATCGGCGTGATCGTCGGCGTCGCCCGCCTCTCCACCAACTGGGTCATCTCCCGGCTGGCGATGCTCTTCGTCGAACTCTTCCGCAACACCCCGTTCTACGTCCAGATCATCATCTGGTACGCGATCATCACCTTCGGCCTGCCGCAGATCGGCGAGGCCGTCGGCATCATCGATTCGTTCTTCATCTCCAACCGCGGCATTGCGATCCCTTGGACCGTGCCCAGCTCCGGACTGTGGGACCTGGGCGATTGGCTGGTCGGCGTCTGGGTCGCGCTGCTGATCGCGCTGGGCGTAGCGGCGATGGCGCTGCGCGCCCGCCGCCATCAGATCGAGCGCGAGACCGGCCGCCCACAGCACGCCAACCGCTGGGCCTTCGGGCTCTTCGCCTTCGGCGCGCTCGCCGGCTACTTGCTGCTCGGCGGCCCCGTCTCGATGGACCGCCCGTTCATCGGCGACAACGACTACCTCGAAGGCATGGTGATCCGCCCCGAGTTCGCCTCGCTGGTCTTCGGCCTCACCATCTACACCGCGGCGTTCAACGCCGAGATCGTGCGCGCCTCGATCCAGGCCCTGCCCCGCGGCCAGACCGAAGCCGCCAACGCGGTCGGCCTCTCCACCTATCAGCGCCTCACCCTGATTATCCTGCCCCAGGCGCTCCGCCAGATGATCCCCTCAATCACCAACCAGTACCTCAATGTCTGGAAAAACTCCTCCGTCGCGTTCGCCGTGCTCTACGCTGACCTCTTCGCCGTCGCCCAGATTTTCAACAACAAGGTCGGCCGCGCCCTCGAAATGTTCATCGTGATCATCATCACCTACATGGTGGTCTCCCTGATCATCTCCGCGCTCATGAACATCCTCAACCGCCGCGTCGCCGCGGTCGAACGGTGAACGGAGCGCCGCATGGCTGAAATGCCCCCCGCGCCGCCGCCGCCCGATCCGGCCCCGCCGGCCCAGCGCAAAATCGTGCTGCCGCCCCATCGCGTCCGCGCCGCCCGTCCGCGCTCGCAGCGCATCCGCGACTGGGCGCACTACAACCTCTTCCACTCGCGCGGCGCCACGGCGCTCACGCTCATCGGGCTCGCGTTCGCCAGTCTGATCCTCGCGGGCGTCGTCTGGTTCGTCTTCTTCGAGGCCGATTGGGGCGTGGTCACCGCCAACCGCTGGCTGCTCTTCGCCGGCTCCTTCCCCCACGAAAAAGCTTGGCGGCTCTGGGTCAGCCTGGTCTTCACCCTGCTCTTGATCGGCTCCGCCTACGGCGTCTGGGCCTCCTTCGGACGCCGCGACCTGCTCTTTATCGCGCTCGCCGGCGCATTCGTCATCTTCCTCATGGCCCACGGCGGCGCGAGCGCCGAGTCCTCGCTCTGGTTCCTCGTCGGCATCGTCTGCCTCTTCGCCGGCTACCTCGTCGGCCAACTCGTCCCCCGCGGCAACGACGAGCAGACGCCCATCGGCGCGATGGTCTTCCGCAACGGCTTCACCAATCCGCGCCGCGTGCGCATGCTGGCCACCCGATCGCTGGGCGCGGTGATGGCGCTCTCGCTGCCGATCATCCTGATCATCCTGCTCGCCTTCGGCGGCGCGCGCACCCGCGAGCTCGACGGCTTCGTGCTCAACCTCCTGCTCGCCCCCGTCGGCATCGTCGGCGGCATCATCCTGGCCATCCCGCTCGCCGTCGGGCGCGCCTCCTCCCTGCGGCTCGTCTCCTGGCTCTGCACCGCCTTTATCGAAATGGTGCGCGGCGCCCCGCTGATCGGCTGGCTCTTCGTCGCCCTCTTCATCCTCGACGACGTGATCGGCGGCGAACTCCTGCTCCGCACCATGATCACCCTCGCCGTCTTCACCTCCTGCTACATGGCCGAGTACATCCGCGGCGGCCTCCAGGCGCTGCCGCGCGGTCAGTACGAGGCCGCCCAGGCCGTCGGCCTGCCCCGCTGGCGCGCCATGCAGCTGATCATCCTGCCCCAGGCGCTGCGCATCTCCATCCCCCCGCTCGTCGGCCAGGCGATCGCCCTCTGGAAGGACACCGCGCTGATCTCCGTCATCCTGCCGCTGCGCGAGCTGGTCGGCAACGGACGCTCCGCCATCGGCCAGGTCGAATTCATCGACTCTCGCATCGAAGCCTTCATCTTCATCGCCGTCGCCTTCTGGGTAATCGCCTTCATGATGTCGCGCATCTCACAGCGCGTGGAGCGTACGCTGGGCGTCGGCGAGCGCTAGCGAGCGGAGACGAGGACCGATATGAGCCGACGTATCGCAGTAATGGCATTCCTGGCGCTGGCGCTGTTGGCGGCGCCGGCACTGTTCGCCGCCTGTTCCGACGGCGGCGGCGACGGGGCGGCGCAGCGCGAGGACACGCTCGCCGACATCGTCGCCCGCGACGAACTCAATTGCGGCGTCAAGCAGACCCAGGCGCTCTTCGGCCTCAAGATCGGCGAAAACGATCCCGAAGGCTTCGACATCGAGTTCTGCAAGGCGATCGCCGCCGCCGTGCTCGGCGACCCCGGCAAGGTCAACTACGTCGACGTCTCCGACGGCTCAACCCGCTTCAGCCTGCTCGCTAGCAAGCAGATCGATGTCCTGATCCGCACCACCACGCTGACCTCATCGCGCGACGCCGACCTGCACGTCGATTTCGCCCAGACCACCTTCTACACCGGCCAGGCCTTCGCCGTGCAGGCCGACCTGCCCTACGTGTCCTCGGCCGATATGAGCGACAACCCCACGATCTGCGTGCAGAGCGGCACCACCACCGAGCAGAACCTGTCCGATCACTTCCTCGAGCTGGGCTACAAATTTGAGGTGCTGGGCGGCACCGACGCTGAGACGCTCGATGCCTTCGTCAGCGGCCGCTGCGATGTCTGGACCGCCGACCAGTCCAATCTCGCCTCCAGCATCTCCAATCTGCCCAATCCGCAGGACTTCCGCATCCTCAGCCAGCTGATCTCCAAGGAGCCGCTCGCGCCCGGCGTGCGCGATTACGACAGCGACTGGAAGGATCTCGTCAACTGGGTCGTGCATGGCGTGATCGCGGCCGAGGAACTGGGGATCACGCAGGGCAACGTCGCCGCCCTGGCGGAGGACCCGCCCAACACCACGATCGCCCGCCTGCTGGGCGTCTCCTTCGGCGGCGGCGAGATCGCCAACCACGGCTTCGGCAGCGAGTCCACCCCGATCGACCCACAGTTCATCCAGCGCGTCATCGCCGCGGTCGGCAACTACGCGGAAATCTACGACCGCACGGTCGGCGACGCAGTCCCGCGCGCCTGCTCGCTCAACGCCCTTTGGTCCGAGGACAAGCGCGACTGTCCGCCCGGCGGCGGCGGCATTCTCTACGCGCTGCCCTACCGCTAATCACAGCCGAATCGCCGCCCTGGCAAGGGCGGCAGCAGCAACAGCAGGTCCCCTGGCCCACCAAGTCGGACGCGAATCGAGGACGTGACGAGATGAAGCGAATGAATCGACTGTGGATGCTCGCGCTGGCCGCGTTGCTGTCGCTGCTCGCGCTGGCTGCGTGCAGCAGCGACGACCAGCAGGCCGCCGACGGCGCCGAGAGCCGCGGCGATACGGTCGCGCTGATCCAGGAGCGCGACATGCTCAAGTGCGGCGTGACCGACACGCTGCCCGGCTTCGGCTTCCGCAACCCCGACGGCAGCTACTCCGGCTTCGATGTCGAATTCTGCAAGGCGCTCGCCGCCGCCGTGCTTGACGATCCGGACAAGGTCGAATACGTCGCCGCCTCCTCATCCGCGCGCTTCGAGCTGCTCGCCGCCGGCCAGGTCGATGTGCTGGTGCGGGTGACCACGATCACCGCGGAGCGCGACGGCGGGCGCGGCGTCGACTTCGCCCAGACCACCTTCTACGACGGGCAGGGCTTCGTGGTCCACGACGACTCGGCGATCCATGCGGCGGAGGATATGGATGGCGCGACGATCTGCGTCGCCGCCGGCACGACCACCGAGCAAAATCTCGACGACTTCTTCAACGAGCGCGGGCTGACCTACACGCCGCTGCCCGGCGAGGGCTCCGAGCCCCAGGACCAGTTCGTGGCGCGCCGCTGCGATGTCTTCACCAGCGACAAGTCCGGCCTCGCCGCCCGCATCGCCGCGCTGCCCAACCCCGAGGACTACCGCTTCCTGCCCCTGACCATCTCCAAAGAGCCGCTCGCGCCCGGCGTGCGCGACTACGACTCCGACTGGAAAGATGTCGTCAACTGGGTCGTCTACGGCCTGATCAACGCCGAAGAACTGGGGCTGAACTCCGGCAACGTGAACGCCTGGGCGGAGACCCCGCCCAACACCGCCGTGGCGCGGCTGCTGGGTGTCGCCTACGAAGGCGGCGAGGTCGCGGACCTCGGTTTCGCCGTCGATCCACAGTTCGTCCAGCGCGCGCTGCGCGCCGTGGGCAACTACGGCGAGATCTACGAGCGCACGGTCGGCCAGCTGGGGATCGAGCGCGAGGGCACGCTCAACGCGCTCTACACCGAGGGCGGCATCCTCTACGCCCCGCCCTACCGCTAGGACGGATGCGGCGGCAGGCAGCGGCAGTGGGCGCGGGTAGCATCTCCGCATGACCGCACACGCGCCGGAGCCGCCCGCGCCGCTGCCGCCCACCCCGCAGACGCCGCTGCGCTACCAGCGCGGCTTCCGCAACCTTGCCGTTCAGGCGATCTACGTCGGCGTCACCGCGCTCGTGATCGCCTACGTCGTGCTCCAGCTCGGCGGGCGCGAGTACGGTTTCGGCTTCCTCAATCAGCCCGCCGCCTTCGATGTCGGCAACCAGTGGCTGACCAACATCGACGGCACGACCAACTCCCGCTTCACGATGTACCTCGTGGGCGTCTGGTCCACGATCCGCGTCGTGCTGCTGGCGATGGCGCTGTCGACCGTGCTGGGCATCCTGATCGGCGTCGCGCGGCTCTCCTCCAACTGGCTCGTCTCGCGCCTGGCGATGCTGTTCGTCGAAATCTTCCGCAACGCCCCGCTCTTCGTTCAGATCGTGCTCTGGTACGCGATCGTCCTTTACGGCCTGCCGACTATCCAGAACGTGATCAACATCGGCGATTTCGCCTTCCTCTCCAATCGCGGCTTCGCCATTCCCTGGCCCGTGCCCGACGGCGGCTTCTGGGGCGGTCCCGACTGGCTGGTTGCAATCTGGGTCGCCGCGCTGGTCGTCGCCGGCGCAGCGGCCTGGCGGCTGCGCCGCAATCGCCAGGCCGCCGAGCGCGAGACCGGCGAGGTGCGCCATCCCAATCGCTGGGCGCTCGGCCTGTTCGCCGCCCTCGCGCTGATCAGCTTCCTGCTGCTGGGCATGCCGATCTCGATCGACCGCCCGATCGTCGAGGGCACCAGCTACGCCGAGGGCATGGGCATCTTCCCCGAATTCGCCGCCCTGCTGCTCGGCCTCACGATCTACACCGCCGCGTTCGTCGCCGAAATCGTGCGCGGCAGCATCCAGGCCCTGCCGCGCGGCCAGACCGAGGCCGCCGGCGCCATCGGGCTGACCGGCTACCAACGCCTCACCCTGGTCGTCCTCCCGCAGGCGCTGCGCCAGATGATCCCCTCGATGACCAACCAGTACCTCAACGTCAGCAAGAACTCGAGCCTCGCCTCCGGCGTCTCCTACTTCGACCTCTTCTTCGTCGCCAACATCATCCAGAACAAAATCGGCCACGCGGTCGAGGTGTTCCTGCTGATTATCGTGACCTACATGCTGATGTCGTTCCTGATCTCGGTGCTGATGAACTACATCAACCGCCGCGTCACGCTGCATTCGGTCTAGAGGGGAGCGCGCGATGTCCGAGCAGCCGCCAATTCCGCCCGCCGGCCAGCCGCCCGCGCGCCCGCCGCGCAAAGTCGTGCTGCCCCCGCACCGCGAGCGCGCCCACCGCCCGCTCTCCGTGCGCGCCCGCGAGTGGGTGCGCCGCAACCTGTTCGCCTCCGCGAGCCAAACCCTGCTCACCGTCGCCAGCCTGGCCTTGGTCGGCCTGATCGTCGCCGGCCTCGTCTGGTTCGTCTTCTTCGAGGCCAACTGGGAGGTGATCACCGTCAACCGCTGGCTGCTCTTTGCCGGCGGCTTCCCCATCGACCAGACCTGGCGGCTCTGGCTCAGCGTCGCCGTCGTCTTCCCGCTGATCGGCGGCGCATACGGCATGTGGGCCGACCTGGGGCGGCGCGACCTGCTCTTTATCGTGCTCGCCGCCGCCTTCCTCTTCTACCTGATGGCGCACGGCGGCGCGGGGCCGACCTCCTCGATCTGGTTCACCGCATCGCTGGCGCTGTTCTTCGCCGGCTACCTCGTCTGCCGCCGCGTCCCGCGCGAGACGGGACCGCGCCGCACCCTCGCGGTGCGCTCGCTCTCCACGCTAATCGCGCTGGCGCTGCCGATCGTGCTGCTGATCCTGATGGCCGGCGGCGGCGCGAGGGCGAGCGAGTTCGGCGGCTTCATGCTCAACCTGATCCTCGCGCCGGTCGGCATCGTCGGTGGACTGCTGCTCGCCGTGCCGCTGGCGCTCGGGCGCGCCTCCTCGCTGCGCGCCGTCTCCTGGACCTGCACCGCCTACATCGAGATCATCAGAGGCGCGCCGCTGATCGGCTGGCTCTTCGTCGCCCTCTTCATCCTCGAAGACCTGATCTCCGGCCCGCTGATCGTCCGCACAATGGTCGTGCTCGCCGTTTTCACCGCCGCCTACATCGCCGAGTACATCCGCGGCGGCTTGCAATCGCTGCCGCGCGGCCAGGCCGAGGCCGCGCAGGCCGTCGGGCTGAGCCGCTGGCGGACGATGCAGACTGTAGTCCTGCCGCAGGCGCTGCGCGTCTCGATCCCGCCGATCGTCGGGCAGGCCATCGGCCTCTGGAAGGACACCGCGCTGATCTCGATCATCCTGCCGCTGCGCGAGCTGGTCGGCAACTCCCGCGCCGCCATCGCCCAGGCCGCCTTCATCCCCGACCGAATCGAGGTCTACGCCTTCGCCGCCGTGATGTTCTGGATCGTGGCCTTCATGATGTCGCGCATCTCACAGCGCCTCGAGCGTTCGCTCGGCCTGGGCGAGCGTTAGCATCTGTATGAAGGAACGGTGAGAGGAGCGAGCTGATGACGACGGAAACCGAACCGATCGCGGCGGCGCAAGCGGCCGAGCAGCACAGCGCGCAGCCGGCCGAAAACGGCGCGCGCAGCGATCGCCTCGCCGACCAGCCTGACATCATCGTGACCGAGGGCGTCTCCAAATGGTTCGGCGACTTCCAGGCGCTCGATGATGTGACCGTCTCCGTCAAAGAGCACGAAATCGTCGTCATCCTGGGCCCCTCCGGCTCCGGCAAATCCACCTTCATTCGCTGCCTCAACCGCCTCGAAGAGCACGACTCCGGCCGGATCGTGATCGACGGCATCGAGCTCAACGAGGATGTCCGCAACCTCCGCGCGATCCGCGAGGAGGTCGGCATGGTCTTCCAGCAGTTCAACCTCTTCCCGCATCTCTCGGTGTTGAACAACATCACGCTCGGTCCGCAGAAGGTACGGCGGATGCCCAAGCTCGACGCCGAGCAGCTGGCGATGGAGCTGCTCGAGCGCGTCGGTATCCCCGAGCAGGCCGACAAGTACCCCACCCAGCTCTCCGGCGGCCAGCAGCAGCGCGTCGCCATCGCCCGCGCCCTGGCGATGCGCCCCAAAATCATGCTCTTCGACGAGCCCACATCCGCGCTCGACCCGGAGATGATCAAGGAAGTACTCGACGTAATGCGCGAGCTGGCCGAATCGGGCATGACGATGCTCGTCGTGACGCACGAGATGGGCTTCGCGCGCGAGGTCGCCGATCGGCTGGTGTTCTTCGACGAGGGCGCGCTGATCGAGCAGGGCACGCCCCAGCACTTCTTCGAAACCCCCCGTGAAGAGCGCACCAAGCTCTTCCTCAGCCAGATCCTCTAGGCGCCGCAATGGCCGATCGCAGCCCCGACCTCAGTAATGTCCGCGCCCTCACCTTCGATGTCTTCGGCACCGTCGTTGACTGGCGCTCCTCCGTGATCCGCGAGCTGGAAGCGTTCGGCGCGCGCCACAGTCTGGAGACCGATTGGGGCGTCTTCGCCGATCGCTGGCGGCGCGAGGGCTACGCGGGCGGCATGCGCCTCGTGCGCGACGGCGAGTTGCCCTTCCAGACCGCCGACTCCCTGCACCGCCGCATGCTCGACATCCTGCTCGCCGAGCTGGGCGCGGAAGCGGACGAGGACGAGATCGCCGACCTCAACCGCGTCTGGCATCGCCTCGAACCATGGCCCGACTCCGCCGCCGGCCTCGCCCGCCTACGCGCCGGCTACGTGATCTCCACCCTCTCCAACGGCAACGTCGAACTGCTCATCAACATGGCCAAATTCGGCGGCCTGCCCTGGGACTGCATCCTCTCCGCCGAGCTCACCGGCGCGTTCAAGCCCGAACCGCGCTGCTACCAACGCGCCGCCGAGCTACTCGGCGGTGAGCCGTCGCAGGTGATGATGGTCGCCGCCCACCAGGGCGACCTGCTGGCGGCGGCGGCGACCGGTATGCGCACCGCCTTCGTCCCCCGCCCCAAGGAGGCTGGCCCCAACCACCCGGCGGATCTGACGCCGGATCCATCCTTCGACATCGTCGCCGCCGACTTCCACGACCTCGCCCGCCAGCTTGGGCTGTAACGCCGCAGACGCTTCCTCTGCCGCTGCTCGCTCTTCTTAGCCTTTTTGCGGGAAGGCGAGGGCTGGTTCTTCTACCTGGACTGAGACTGGCTCGTCGGGGCGCCAGTTGTGCGCGCTGTGCAGGCGGGCTTCCAACTCGATGCCCGAGTCCAGCGCTACCCGAACCAGCTGATCGTGACCGTAATACTCGCCGGTCAGGATGCGGCCCTGCCGCGACGCAGCGCCGCTCTGCCCGGCGTGCAGCGAAATCCACTCGGGGCGCAGCAAGACGTCGAGCGGCGCGCCCTGGGGGGCTTCGAGACCTGCGCCGGCGATCGCCAGACGGCCGATCGGCGTGTCTGCTCCGTCGTCGTCGCGCTCGCCGCGCAGGATGTTGGCGTTGCCCACAAATGTCGCAACGAAACGGCTGGCCGGCCGGTGGTACAGCTCGAGCGGAGCGGCGATCTGCTCGATCGCGCCCGCCTGCATCACGGCGATGCGGTCGGCGAGGCTGAGCGCCTCTTCTCGGTCGTGTGTGACGAACACGGCCGCCGTCTCCGCCGCGCGCAGGATTTCGCGCAGCTGGAGGCGCAGGCTGGCGCGGAGGTTTTGGTCGAGGTTGGAGAAGGGCTCGTCGAGCAGCACGGTGGCGGGCGCGGGCGCGAGCGCGCGGGCCAGCGCGACGCGCTGCGCTTCGCCGCCCGACAGCTCGTGCGGGTAGCGCTCGGCGAAGTCGGACAGGCCGACCAGCTCGAGCATCTCGCGCGCCCGCGCGGGGAGCGCCGCGCGGCGGAGCCAGCGCGCGGCGACGGAAGCGACAAAAGAGGTAGCGCGCCGATCGAGGCCGAAGGCGACGTTTTGGCCGACGGTAAGGTGCGGAAACAGCGCGAAATCCTGCGTCACGATTCCCACCCGCCGCCGCTCCGGCGGGATCCAGACGCCGTCGCCGACCACGGTCCGCCCCGCGATCTGCACGAGGCCGGCGTCGGGGCGCTCAAAGCCGGCCAACAGCCGGAGCATCGTGGTTTTGCCACAGCCGCTGGGGCCGAGCACGCCCAGCAGCTCGCCGTTGGGCAGCTCGAACGCGGCGGAGCGCACGGCGACGACATCACCGAAACGTTTGGTGAGCCCTGCGACGGAGATGGCCGGTGGGGCAGGCGATGAGTCAGGCACGGAGCAGCCTCATTCGTCCAAACAGCAGCAGCATCGGCGCGGCGGCGCAGAGCACCAGCAGCAGCCCGGCCGCCGCCGCCCGCGCGAGATAGACATCGTTCTGGTCGGTCCAGACGCGCGTGGCGAGCGTGTCGAAGCCGGTCGGCGCGAGCAGCAGCGTCGCGGGCAACTCTTTCATCGTAGTCAGAAAGACCAGCGCGAAACCGCTGATCAGGCCGGGCAGAATCAGCGGCAGCGTCACGGCCAACAGCGTCTGGCGCGGATTGCGCCCGAGGCTGCGCGCCGCTTCCTCCACGCTCGGCGGCACGCGCACCAGCGCCGAGCGCAGCGCGCCCACGGCCTGCGGCAGAAAGAGCACCGCGTAGGTGAAGATCAGCACGATCAACGTTTGATACAGCCCGGGCGTCACCCGCAGCGTGAAGAAGATCATCGCAAAGGCGACGATCACGCCGGGCAGCGCGTAGCCGCTGTAGGAAGCGCGATCGATCAGCCCGGCCAGTCGGCCGGGGCGGCGCACGACGACGATCGCGATCGGCAGCGCCGCGGCGACGGCGACCGCGCCGGCCAGGCTGGAGGCTTCAAGCGAGCGCAGCGCGGCGGAACCGAGCCCGCTGAAGCTTTCGCCCTGGCTGAGCCCGCGCGCCAGCCAGTGCAGCAGCACGCCGAGCGGAATGACCAGCGCGACGACCGTCAGCGCCGACAGAAAGGCGAGCGCGGTCCAGTGGTGGCGGCGCAGACGCGCGATCCGCGGCGACCGCGCCGCGCCGCCGCCGAGCCGGTGGTAACGCTCGCCGCGCCGCCGCTGCGACGCTTCCACGGCCAGCACCAGCACAACCAGCCCGACCAGCACCAGGCTCAGCACCGCCAGCGAAGAGCGGTCGAACGTAGTGCCGAAACGCACGTAGATCGCGCGCGTGAACGTGTCGAAGCGCATCATCGAAACCGCCCCGAAGTCGCTGATCACGTAGAGCGCGACCAGCAGCGCCCCGGCCGCCAGCGGCACCCGCAGCTGCGGCAGCGTCACCCGCAGGAAGGTCTGCCAGCCGCTCTTGCCGAGCGAGCGGCTGGCCTCCTCCAGCGCCGGATCGAGGTCGCGCAGCCCGGCCCGCAGCACCAACAGCATGTAGGGATAGGAGAACAGCGTCAGCACCAGCCAGGCGCCCGCGAAGCCGTAGAGCTCGGGCAGCGCGTCGACGCCCAGCGGCGCAAGCAGCTGCTGGAGCGACCCGGACGGCCCCAGCGCCGCGATCACCGCCAGCCCGGCGACGTAGGAGGGCACGGCCAGCGGAACGACCGTGATCGTCCGCCACCAGCGCGCGCCGGGCAGATCGCTGCGCTCCGTCAGCCACGCGCAGGGCAGCGCGATCAGCGCGGAGCCGGCGGTCACCGCGACGGCCAGCGCCGCCGTGTTGAGCAGCAGCCGCAGCGTGTCGTCGCCGAACGCATCGGACCAAGCGTCGGCGTCGGCTGATGCGGCGCGTACGACGAGGTAGATCAGCGGGATACAGGCGGCTGCGCCGACGATCAGCGCGAGCAGCCAGACGACGGAGACGCGCCTCCGGGCGCGGTTCAGGGCGCGGTTGACGAGCAGACGCGGCGGGCGGGACAACGGGAGGCTGCTGATACTCAACAGTGCCGTCCCGTCATCCCGTCGCCGCGCCGTCGGGCTCTCGCACAGCGTGCTCGGTGCGCATTCGCAGCGCGTTTGCGGTCAGCGTAGACGCCCGGCCCCGGCAACGGGGCGGGAGTCCTAGGGGAGCGCGCCGACCTCCTGCAGCAGCTCGAGAGTGCCCTCCAGGTCAGCGAGCGAGGTCAAGGCCAACGACGGCGGGTCGAGCCGGTCGAGAGGGGCCAGCTCGGGCCGTGCGGCGATGCCCGCGGCCAGCGGGTACTCGCTCGTCTGATCTCGGAAATATTCCTGCGCGTGCGCCTCGAGCAGATACTCGATGAAGCGCAGCGCATTGTCGCGGTTGTCGGACGCGCTGAGCATCCCGACGCCCGCGATGTTGATCAGGGCCCCGGCCTGGCCGGGGTCCGTGAAGTGATTGGCCGCACGGAAGTTGGGGTCCTCATCCACAAAGCGGTAGAGGTAGTAGTGGTTGACCAGCCCGATATCCAGCTCGCCGTCGTGGACGGCCTGCACCTGCGGCGAATTCTTTGGGTATTCGCGCACCTCGTTGGCCAGCATCCCGCGCAGCCAGTCCTCCGTCGCTTCCTCGCCATGGATTTGGCGCATGCCGGTGACGAACGCCTGGAAGGAGCCATTGGTCGGTGCCCAGCCGACCCGCCCGCGCCACTCCGGTTCGGTCAGCTCGAAGATCGAGCCGGGCGGATTCGGCACGCGCTCGGGCGAGATCACCAGCACGCGCGCGCGCCCTGAGGTGCCCACCCAGCGCCCGTTCGAGTCGCGGAATTTGGGATCGACCCGCTCCAGTAGCGAGCTGGGCAGCACCGCCAACGCCTCAGCGTCGGCCAGCGCGCCGAGCGCGCCGGCGTCCTGCGCGTAGTAGATATCGGCCGGGCTGCGGGCGCCCTCTTCCAGGATTGCGACGGCCAGCTGGGCAGTGCCGGCGTAGCGCACGCGCACACGGATGCCGGTCTCCGCCTCGAAGCGATCGAGCAGCGCCCCGACAAGGCTTTCACCGCGCCCCGAGTAGATCGTCAGCTCGCCCGGATCATCGTCCTGCGGGACCGGTTCAGAAGCTGCGCTCGACTCGGCAGCGCGTTCGGCGGCCTGCGCGGCGCGCTCGGCGGCGTCGGCCGCCCGCTCCGCAGCCGCGGCCGCGGCGTCGCCGCCGTCCGTTGAGCCGCTGGCCGCAGCATCGCCTGCCTCTGCGGCTGCGCTGCTCGCATCCTGCGACGCATCGGCCGCGCGCTCGGCGGCTTGCGCGGCGCGTTCCGCGGCCGCCGCGGCACGCTCCGCAGCCAGCACCGCCTCATCGCTGCCGGAATCCGATTCGCTCGAACACGCGGCCAGCGCCAGCGCCGCCGCCAGGAGCAGGGCGGCGACGGCCCAGGCTGTTCGCCTCAGTGAGTGCCTCATGGATGTTCCTCTCCACACCGCAATTCGCGGTTGAGAAGATCATGCCAGTTTTTTTCACTTTGTGCAAGTAACCCAGCTGGGCTGCCTCAGCAGCGCCTCCGTCCGGCGCTTGCCGGCGGGCTACCAGGACGACTTGCGCACGCCCGGCAGCAGCCCTAGCGAGGCCATCTCGCGGAACGTGATCCGCGAAAGGCCGAACTTGCGCATGTAGGCGCGTGAGCGGCCCGTCACCTGGCAGCGGTTCTTCAGCCGGGTCGGGCTGCTGTTGCGGGGCAGCTGCTGCAGCTGCCAGTGCAGCCGCTGGCGCTCGGCCGGATCCTCCGAAGCCTTGATCTGCTTCTTGAGCTCCGCCCGGCGCTCCTTGTACTTCTCGTACTGCTCCCGCCGCTTCAGGTCGCGGTGGATGTTGCTCTTACGTGCCACGTGCTGCTGCTCCCGGCCGATTCGGCTCCTGCGGACGACTTGCCTCTGAGCGTAGCTCAGTCCGACGCTTTGCGCTTCTCGATTTTCCGCCCCTCGCGCTCCTCCAGGCGACCCAGCGCCCGACCCTTGTCAGGCGTCGGATCCGGCCGGATGCCGTAGGCCGTGCGGCCTTCGTGGTCCGCCGGCAGGTGCTCTGTGATGGGAAGACCTTCCTCATCGCAGAAGAGCAGTCAATGGCAGTACTTCCAGCGCTGCATCTCCTCGCAGGGACAAATCCAGGTGGACGACTTCGCCTCCTCCGCCTTGTCCTCGTAGAAGTTGCAGGGGCAGAGCGGGCGCCCCACCTCGTCGATGTGCTTCGCCAGCCCGATCACCAGAAACTCGGTGATCTCTTCCTGCGGGTGCAGATGCGTGCCGCTCTTCTCCGCGAAGTTGCGCACGAACTTCCACATCTTGTCCAGGTTCTTCTGCGACGCCTGGTCTCGATCAGCGTCGCTGGGTTGTTCCACGTCGGGCATGCCTTCGGCTCGGTCGCCGGCCCCGCTGGTTTGATCGTCGGTCATGGTCAGTTGTCCGAATCCTGGCGCCGACGGAGGAAGTCCTCCAGCCCTTCGATCAGTTCGTCGGCCGAGGGCAGCTCCGACTCGGCCGGCGTTTCCGGGCGCGGCGCGGCGCGTTCGAGCCGCTCCACGTAGTCCCGCAGATCCTCGTTCTCCCGCAGCGCCTCATCGAGCTGTTGATGGAAGTGGCCGATCGCCTCGTCCAGCGGGTCAAAGTCGACCGGGATATCGATCATGTCGGCGACGACGCGGAGCAGCGCGTGTGCGCCGACCGGGTTGGTGATGCCGGGCAGGTAGTGGGGCACGGAGGCCCAGAGGGAGACGCCGCCGATGTTGTTGCGCCGGCAGTGATCGTGGAACACCCCCACGATGCCGGAAGGTCCCTCGAACCGCGAGGGGCGCATGTTGTAGCGCTCCGCCAGCGCCGGGCTGTTCGCCGACCCCGTCACCGAGACGGGCTGGGTATGCGGCGTGCCGGAGTCGACCGCGCCGAGACTGATCACCAGCTTGGCGTCGATCGCCTCAACCAACTCCGTCATCGCCCGCAGGTAGCGCTTCCAGCGGTAGTGCGGCTCGATTCCGACTCCGACCACCACATCGTGCCCTCCGGGCGCGTCCATCCCGCTCAGCTGGAGGAAATCGGTGCCGGGCCAGACGATCACCCGCTCGCCGCCCTTGTAGCGCGCCATCGGGCGCGCCTCCGTGAAGTCGTAGAATTCCTCCGGGTCGATCGTCGCGAACGGGCGCCCGCCCAACTGCCGCGCCAGAAAGTGCGCGGCCGTCGACGCGGACTCCCCCGCGTCGTTCCAGCCCTCCCAGGCGACGATCAGGATCGGGTCGCGCAGATCCGGCAGGGCTTCGATGGAGAGATCGGGGTGTGCGGTGGTGTCTGACATAGAACGAGTCTACTCGACATCCGACAACGGCGGCGCAGCGCTCGCGCGGGCCTGGGCCGAAGCCGTGCGGGGCAACCGCGCGCAGGCCGAGCGCCTCCGCGAAGCGCCCGACGGCGGCGACCACTACGCGCCGATCGCCGCCGTCTTCCGCGCCGATCCGCACCGCACCGACGACCCGACGCTCAACGCGCTGCGGGAGCTCACCCGGCCCGACGATGTGTGGATTGATGTCGGCGCGGGCGCCGGCCGCTTCTCGCTCGCGCTGGCGGGCGCGGTGCGCGAGGTGATCGCGATTGAGCCCAGCGCGGGGATGCGCGCCGAGTTCGAGGCGCTGCGCGCGGAGCACGGCATCGAAAACGTGCGCCTGCTCGACCAGCGCTGGCCGACCGACGACCCGCCGCGCGGCGATGTGGCGATGATCTCCCATGTCGGTTACGACATTGAGCCGATCGCCGAATTTCTGGACACGATGGAGCGCGCCGCCGCCCGCGAGTGCGTCGCCGTGCTGTTTGAATCCGCGCCCGGCGGACTCTTCAGCGAGCTTTGGCCCGCCGTCCACGGCGAGCCGCAGATCGCCCTGCCCGGGCTCGACGCGCTGCTCGCCCTGCTCGAAGCGCGCGGCGCGCAGCTCGCGGTGCAACGCTCGCAGCAGCGCAGCTGGAGCTTTGCCTCGCGCGAGGAGGCGGAGGCCGCCGCCCGCCGACGTTTGTGGATCGAGCCCAGCTCGCCGAAGCTCCCCGCCCTCCGGCGCGAGCTCGACGAGCTGTTGACGGAAACCGACGACGGGTATTTGGCCGCACCCGGCGCGATGATGCAGGGCATCGTCCGCTGGCGAACCGATCGGCAACGGGAAGGGACCGCATCATGAACCGCGTGACGCCGCTGAGCACCGACGAACTGCTGGACGCCGCGCCCTTCCTGGCGCCCTTCGCCGCGTCGGGCGCAACCATCCCCACCAGCTTCCACGTACTGGGCCGCCGCCCCCGCGCGCTGGAGGCGTTCCAGGGCTTCTTCGCCTCAATCATGCGCGAGGGCGATGTCGATCCCGGCCTCAAGCAGCTGATTGCGCACATCGTCTCACGCAGCGCCGGCTGCGCCTACTGCCAGGCGCACACTGGGCACTTCGCGCACACCCTGGCTGGCGTCGCGGTGGACAAAATCGAGGCGGTCTGGGAGTTCGAGCAGTCGCCGCTCTACGACGAAGCGGAGCGCGCCGCGCTGCGTCTGGCGGCAGCCGCCGGCACAATCCCCAACGGCGCGACCGACGAGCATTTCGCCGCGCTGCGCAAGCACTACGGCGAGAACGAGATCGTGGAGATCGTCTCCGTCATCTCAATCTTCGGCTTCCTCAACCGCTTCAACGACACGCTCGCCAACGACCTGGAGGACGACGCCATCGCCTTCGCCGCCGACCACCTCGCCCCCGCAGGCTGGCAAATCGGTAAACACGCCGCGGCTCCTATGTGAAGGGCGTCGGGTAGGCTGCACGGGTGAGCACTCCTGCCCCCCTCGTCGTCAAAGTCGGCGGCAGCACGCTCGGCGAGCACGACACCTCGCTGCGCGACTGCGCCGCCCTGCACGCCGACGGATACCCCGTCGTCGTCGTCCACGGCGGCGGCGCAGCCGTCACCGATTGGCAGCAGCGCCTCGGCGCAACCGTCCAGTGGGTGGACGGCCTCCGCACCACCACCGCCGAGTCGCTCGAGGTTGTCGTCGCCGTGCTGGCCGGGTTAATCAACAAGCGCCTGGTCGAGCAGCTGATCGCGTTCAACGTGCCCGCGGTCGGTGTGAGCGGGGTGGACGGCGCCACGCTGCGCTCCCCAAAGAGCGAGCGCCTCGGCCTGGTCGGCGAGACACCCTGCTGCAATCCGGGCCTGCTCCAAAGCCTGCTGCAAGACCGACGCCTCCCCGTCGTCGCCCCCGTCGGCCTCTCCACCGACGATCCGCCCCAAACCCTCAACATCAACGCCGACGCCGCCGCCGGTGCAATCGCCCAGGCCTTGCGCGCGGATTCGCTGCTCTACCTCACCGACGTAGAAGCAGTGCTCGACCAACACGGCGGGCCCGTCCCACAACTGGACGCCGCCGCCGAACAGCGCCTCCGCGCCGCGGGCGCAATCCAGGGCGGCATGCTGCCCAAGCTCGCCGCCGGTCGCGCCGCCCGGCAAGCCGGCGCGCAAGTGCGAATCGTCGACGGCCGCGAGCCGGGCGTCGTTCGCCGCGCCCTCGACCACAATCACGACCCGCTTGACATATCAGTTGGAACGGCGCTGGTCTGACCATGCACGCAATCACCCCCAACAGTCGCTGGCTGCCGCTCAACCCCCACGATCGCCTGCTCGATCGCCTCATCCAGCGCGTCTCCGGCGGCTGGCGCAACGGCGACAACGGACAGGGCGAAGTGCCGCCCTCCGACGAAGGCCGCAGCGGGCAGCTCGGCCCCCCGCCGCCCGTCTTCCGCGAAAGCCTCGGCGGCGGCAGCGGCGCGGGCGACGACGAACCGCCTCCCTACACCGCCGGCGAAGGCGGCCAACAACAGCCGCCGCCGCGCCGCTGGTGGTCCCGCATCGTCGGCTTCGGCTCCGCCCTGCTCGTCCTTCTGATCCTGCTTAACATCGGCATCGACCTCTACGTCGATCGCCTCTGGTTCGACGGCGTCGGCTACCGCGGCGTCTTCGACACCCGCGTCGGCACCCAAATCTGGCTCTTCTTCGCCGGCTTCGGCGTCGCGGCGGCGGTGATCGGCGGCAGCCTCGCCCTCGCCTGGCGAATGCGGCTCGACGCCGACAGCCCCCCGATCGACGATCCCGGTTTCCGCCGGCTGGTCATGATCCTCGCGGTGGTCGCCACGATCCTGCTCTCGATCGTCTTCGGCTCGATCGCCGCCGGACGCTGGGAGCAGATCCTGCTCTTCCTCAACGCCCAGTCGTTCGGTGTCAACGACCCGCAGTTCGGGCGTGATGTCGGCTTCTACGTCTTTGACCTCGAAGCGCTGCAATTCATCAAGGGCTGGGCCGTCGGGCTGAGCATCATGGCGATGCTCACGACCACCGCGATGTACGGCGTGCGGCTGCTGCTGCACCGCGGACAGGCGCGCACCACGCTCGCGGTGCGGCTGCATCTGGCGCTGCTGATCGCCGCCGTCATGGCGATGTTCGTCTGGGGTTACTGGCTGGCCCGCTTCGAGCTGGCGGTCAACCCCGCCGGTTTCGTCTTCGGCGCGACCTATACCGACGACAACATCCGCGCGCCGGTGCAATACCTGCTGATGGCGGCCGGCATCGTCGTGATCGCCGGCGTACTCTCCTGGCCGTTCCACGAGCGGCTGCGCTTCGCCGTGGCTCCGATCCTGGCCCTGGTCGCGATCAGCATCGTGGGGGCGATGATCCTGCCCAGCGTGATTCAGCGCTTCACCGTCGAACCCAATGAGCTCGAGCGCGAGACGCCCTACATCGAGCGCAACATCGCCGCCACCCGCGCCGCATTCGCGCTGAACGGCATCGAGGAGCGCGAGTTCGCCGCCAACGACGAGCTCTCCGATCTGGACCTCGCCTCCAACCCGGAGGCGCTCAGCAACGTCCGCCTCTGGGACCACCGCCCGCTCAACGACACGCTCAACACAATCCAGACGATCCGCCCGCTCTACGTCTATCCCGATGTCGATGTGGACCGCTACGTCACGGGCGACGAAGAGCACCAGGTCTTCCTCGCCGCCCGCGAACTCTCCCAGGCCAACCTCCAGCCCACCCAGCAGTCCTGGGTCAACCGACGCCTCCAGTTCACCCACGGCTTCGGCGTCGTCATGACCCCCGTCGACGAAGTCACCGTCTCAGGCGAGCCCGAATTCTGGATCTCCAACATCCCTCCCGAAGTCGTCGAACAAACCACCAGCGGCGCGCTCAACCTGGAAGTCGCCGAACCCCGCATCTACTACGGCGAAGCCACCGACGCCTACGTCATCGCCAACACCAGCGCCGAAGAATTCGACTACCCGCTCAGCGGCGAGGAGCTGGCGGCCGGCGATTCGGACGAGAGCCAGGCGACGACGCGCTACTCGGGCGAGGGCGGCGTGCAGCTGGGCGGCTTCTTCCGACGCCTGGCCTTCGCCTGGTCCTTCGCCGACG
The DNA here is from genome assembly GCA_965243125.1 of Dehalococcoidia bacterium. Taxonomy (GTDB): domain Bacteria; phylum Chloroflexota; class Dehalococcoidia; order Bin125; family Bin125; genus CATQGW01. The sequence goes on from OZ251529.1 coordinate 1,193,624, forward strand.
CCAACATCCTGATCTCCGGTTCGCTCTCCGGCGACAGCCGCATCCTCTTCCGCCGGCTGATTCAGGAGCGGGTCAACACGCTCGCGCCGTTCCTCGCGCTCGACGCCGACCCCTACATCGTGGTCGGCGACAACGGGCGGCTCTACTGGATCCAGGACGCCTACACGGCCACGGACCGCTACCCCTACTCGCAGCCGCACGGCGTCGGTTTCAACTACATGCGCAACGCGGTGAAGGCCGTGATCGACGCCTACGACGGCACGGTGGACCTCTACATCGTGGACGATTCGGACCCGATCGTTCGCGCCTGGGCCGACATCTTCCCCGAGCTGTTCAAGACGACCGCCGAGTTCCCCGGGGACCTGGTGCGCCACTGGCGCTACCCGCAGGACTACTTCCAGGTGCAGGCCGACCAGTACCTCTCCTACCACATCGAGTCGGCCCGCGGCCTCTTCACCCGCGAAGACCTCTGGGCGATCCCGCAGGAGAAGCTGCGCCAGCAGGAAATCCCGGTCGAGCCCTACTACGTCACATTGCGGCTGCCCGATCAGGAGCGCCCCGAGTTCCTGCTGATCCTGCCCTTCACGCCGCGCAACCGGCTCAACAGCATCGCCTGGCTGGCCGGGCGCAGCGACGGCGACAACTACGGCAAACTCTTCGCCTTCCGCTTCCCGGCCAACAAGAACGTAGACGGCCCCTCCCAGATCGAGGCCCGCATCGATCAGGATGTCTCGATCTCGCGCCAGTTCACCCTGCTCGGTCAGCAAGGCAGCGAGGTGATTCGCGGCAACCTGCTCTTCATCCCCGTCGGCGAGTCCTACGTCTACGTGGAGCCGATCTACCTCCAGGCCGACAACGCGCGCTTCCCGCAGCTGAAGGCGGTGATCGTGGTCAACGGCAACACGATCGCCTTCGAGGACACGTTCGCCGACGCGGTGCAGGTGGCGCTGGGCAACCAGACGCCGCGCGGTCTGTCGTTCACCGGTGGCGGCGCAGAGCCGGAGCCCGCCCGCGAGCCGGCGCCGGCGGCCCCGGCCGAGCGCGATGATCGTCCGCCGATCGTCGTGGAGGGCACCGCGGCCGAGCTGGCCGCGCAGGCGCAGGATGTCTTCGAGGAAGCCCAGCAGCACCTCCGCAACGGCGACTTCGCCGCCTACGGCGACGCCATCGAGCGCCTCGGCGCAATCCTCGAGCAACTCGCCGCCGCCGCCGAATAGCGCCGTTTGCAAGTCCCCAATTCCACCAACCTCCGATGCTCGGCTACGCTTGATTGGCCCAAACCCGCACCGCGCCCACCGCGCGGCGAACCCCGAGATGCCCCATGCCCACCACCGCCGAACGCGAAGCCGCCGTCTTCATGATGTCCGCCGGACGCCTCCCCGTCACTCTCGTCCGCGGCGAGGGCACCCGCGTCTGGGACGACGACGGCAACGCCTACCTCGACTTCGTCGCCGGCATCGCCTCCGACAGCCTCGGCCACTGCCACCCCGTCATCGTCGACGCCATCAAATCCCAGGGCGAAACCCTGCTCCACGTCTCCAACTACTTCTACACCCTCCCCCAGCTCGAGCTGGCCGACGCCGTGCTCGAAGCCAGCGGCATGTCCCGCATCTTCTTCTGCAACAGCGGCGCCGAGGCCACCGAGGGCGCGATCAAAATCGGCCGCAAGTGGGGCATGACCCGCAAAGAGGGCGCGTACGAAATCATCACCATGGAGCAGTCCTTCCACGGGCGCACCCTCGCCTCCGTCTCCGCCACCGGCACCCCCCGCTACAGCGAGCCCTTCCGCGCCGTCGACGGCTTTCGCCACGTGCCCTTCAACGACCTCGACGCCGTGCGCGCCGCCGTCGGCCCCCAAACCGCCGCCATCCTCGTCGAACCGCTCCAGGGCGAAGGCGGCGTCAACGTCGCCGCCGACGGCTACTTGCGCGCCCTGCGCGACATCTGCGACGAACACAACCTGCTGCTGATGCTCGACGAAGTCCAGACCGGCATCGGCCGCACCGGCAAAATGTTCGCCTGGCAGCACGAGGATGTGCAGCCCGACGTGATGGCCCTGGCCAAGGGCCTCGGCAGCGGTGTCCCGATCGGCGCAATCGTCGCCAACGAGCGCGGCGACATCCTCGAACCCGGCGACCACGGCACCACCTTCGGCGGCCAGCCCTTCACCTGCGCCGTCGCCAACGCCACCGTCCGCCACATCCTCCGGGAAGACATCCCCGCGCAGGCCGCCGCCAAGGGCGAGCGGCTGATGAACGACCTCCGCGCCCTCCAGGACCGCCACCCGGTGATCAGCGAGGTGCGCGGCCAGGGACTGCTGGTCGCCGTCGAATTCAGCTCCGACATCGGTCCTGCGCTGGTCGCCGCCATCCGCGAGCGCGGCATGCTCTGCAATGTCGTCAAGCCCAACACCCTGCGGCTCGTGCCGCCGCTCACCGTCAGCGACGACGAGCTAACCGAGGCGGTGGGTATCATTGATGCCGCGCTGGACAGCGTGAGCGCCTGACGCGCTCACCGTGAAGGAGTCGTCGTGCCCAACCGATCCAAGCGGGTAGTGCTGGCCTATTCCGGCGGTCTGGACACCTCCGTCGTCACGCGCTGGCTGGTCGAGCACGGCTGGGAGGTCTTCTGCCTCACCGTCGACATGGGCTTCCTCGAAGCCGACGAAGAGCTCGAGACCCGCGCCCTCGCCGCCGGCGCAGTGGGCTTCGAGATGCGCGATCTGCGCGACGAATTCGCCCGCTCCTACTGCTTCCCCGCGCTGATGGCCGGCGCGCTCTACGAGGGCCGCTACCCGCTCGCCACCGCGCTCGCCCGCCCGCTGATCGCCAAGGCCCTCGTCGACGTCGCCCGCGAGCAGGAAGCCGGCGCCGTCGCCCACGGCTGCACCGGCAAAGGCAACGATCAGGTGCGCTTCGACGTCTCCGTGCAGGCGCTCGCGCCCGACCTCGAAATCCTCGCCCCGGTACGCGAGTGGGAACTGACCACCCGCCAGTCCGAAATCGTCTACGCCAACGCCCACAACATCCCCATCACCGTCAGCGCCGAGAAGCAGTACTCGGTCGACGAGAACCTCTGGGGCCGCTCGGTCGAAGCCGGCCCGCTGGAGGACCCGTGGGCCGAGCCGCGCAACGATGTCTGGGAGTGGACGATCAATCCCGAGGACGCGCCTGATCAGCCGCAGTATGTCGAAATCGGCTTCGAGCGGGGCCAGCCGATCTCGCTCGACGGCGAAGCGATGTCCCCGGTCGACCTCGTCACCCGTCTGCACGGGCTGGGCGGCGCGCACGGCGTGGGGCGGATCGACATGATCGAGGACCGCCTGGTCGGCATCAAATCCCGCGAGGTCTACGAAGCGCCCGCCGCCACCGTGCTCAACGCCGCGCATATCGCGCTCGAATCGCTCACCCTCAGCAAGCAGCAGATCCGCATCAAACACCGCCTGATGCAGGACTACGCGGACCTGATCTACGACGGCCTCTGGTACACCGCGATGCACCAGGACCTCGCCGCCCTGACCCGCTCCATGCAGCGCCACGTGACCGGCTCCGTGCGGGTCAAGCTGCTCAAGGGCCAGGTCACCCCGGTCGGCGTGCAGAGCGACAACAGCCTGTACCGCTATTCGCTCGCCACCTACGATGAGGGCGACGCCTTCAACCAGGAGTCGGCGGTCGGCTTCATCGATATCTGGGGGCTGCCCGTGCGGGTGCAGGCGCAGCAGCAGCTCCTGCAGCAGCCGGGCGGACCGCATCAGGTCAGCAGCGGCGTCGTCCAGCAGGCCGATGCCTGAGCCGACCAAACAGAGCAGCAGTGGAGTGAGCGCGGGATGACCACCGACGCCGGCGCAGCCGAAATCATCATCGAGTACGAAGGACCCGTGCCCAAGCTCAACGGCGCCGACGCCGCGGACTTCCAAATTCGCCGCGAGAGCCACGCCACGCTCGAGTGCGCCCTCTACCTCGCGCTTGACGCCCGCCAGGCGTTTGAAGCGCGTTGCGGCGAACTCTCCGACGACCAGGCCCAAATGCTGCTCCGCGCCATCGCCGACGCCTGGTATCCCGCCGCGATGGCCGGCGGCGCGGAGCCGCCCGCCATCTACACCCTCCGCGCCCGCGAGCTCAGCGACGAGCTGATCGATGCGACGATTGCGGCCGCCGGCCTGCCCACGCTGCCCGCTCCGTCCAATGACTAGCCGCGCCCCATGACCGACTCTCCCGACCCTGCCTCCGACGACCCCCAGCGCCTCTGGGGCGGCCGCTTTGACGACGAACCGGACGAGCTCGTCCAGAACTACACCGCCTCCATCGAAACCGACATCCTGCTCTTCTGGCACGACCTCCAGGGCTCCCGCGCTCACGTCCGCATGCTCGGCAAGCGCGGCATTATCGAGCCGGCCGATGTCGAGCAGATCCTCGCCGGCCTCGACCAGATCGAGCAGGAGATCGAAACCGACCGCCTTGAGGTGCGCCCCGAACTCGAAGACATCCACACCCATATCGAAGCCCGCCTCGCCGAAATCATCGGCCCCGCCGCCGCCGGACGCCTCCACACCGCCCGCTCCCGCAACGACCAGGTCGCCCTCGACACCCGCATGTTCGTGCGCGACGCACTCGTCCAAACCATCGGCGCTGTCCGCGCACTGCAAATCTCCCTGATCGATGTCGCCGAGCGCAACATTGACATCTACATGCCCGGCTACACCCATCTCCAGCGCGCCCAGCCCATCCTCCTCGCGCACCACCTGATGGCCTACGTCGAAATGCTCGACCGCGACACCGCTCGCTTCCACGACGCCTTCGGCCGCGCCGACATCATGCCGCTCGGCGCCGCCGCCCTCGCCGGCGCCGCTTATCCGCTCGATCGCGAGACAGTCGCCGAGGAACTCCGCTTCGAGGAAATCTCCCGCAACAGCATCGACGCCGTCTCCTCCCGCGACTACATCGCCGAATTCATCGCCGCCGCCGCCATCTGCATGGTCAATCTCTCTCGCCTCTCCGAAGACCTGATCCTCTGGAGCAGCAGCGAATTCGCCATCCTCCGCTTCGCCGACGCCTTCTCCACCGGCTCCTCGATCATGCCCCAGAAGCGCAACCCCGACGTCGTCGAACTCGCCCGCGGCCGCACCGGCCGCGTGATCGGCAACCTCACCGCCATCCTCACCACCCTCAAAGGCCTCCCGCTCGCCTACAACCGCGATCTCCAGGAAGACAAAGACGTCCTCTTCAACACCGCCCACGTCCTGCTCAGCACCCTCCACGTCCTCTCCCGCGCCGTGCTCACCGCAACCATCGACGGCAAGCGCGCCCGCGCCATGGTCGACGACGACCCCTTCATCCTCGCCACCGACTACGCCGACTACCTCGCCCGCGCCGGCGTCCCCTTCCGCGAGGCGCACCGCGTCATCGGCCAACTCGTGCGCGACTGCGAGCAGGGCGGACGCGGCCTGCGCGAACTCTCGCTCGACGACCTCCGCGCCGCCCACCCCGCCTTCGGGCGCGACGCCGTCGGCATGACCGTGCGTGACGCCCTCGCCGCCCGCAACGTGCCCGGCGGCACCGCCCCCCGCCAGGTCCGCCAGGCGCTCAAAGAGTTCAAAGAAGAGCTCAGCCTCGTTCCCCTTCCGGGAGAACCCGGAGCGGAATGATGCCCGCCCGCAAGATCGAGATCGCTCCCTCGATCCTCGCCGCCGACTGGACCCGCATCGGCGAGCAGGTCCGCGAAGCCGAAGCCGCCGGCGCCGACGCCCTCTCGCTCGACGTGATGGACGGCGCGTTCGTCCCCCCCATCACCTTCGGCGCGCAAATGCTCCAGGCCATCCGGCCGATCACCGGCCTGCCCATCGAAGCCCACCTGATGGTCGAACAGCCCGAGCGCCAGATCGACGCCTTCGCCGACGCCGGCGCAAACTGCATCACCATCCACGTCGAGTCCACCCGTCACCCCCACCGCGTCCTCCAGCGCATCCGCGACCGCGGCTGTCAGGCCGGCCTCACCCTCAACCCCGGTACCCCCATCGCAGCGCTCGACCCGCTCCTGCGCGAGTGCGACCGCATCCAGATCATGAGCGTCAACCCCGGCTGGGGCGGCCAACAGTTCATCCCCGAATCGCTCGACCGAATCCGCGACGCCCGCGCCCGCCTCGATCGGGCCGGCCGCCCCGATGCCCTCGTCGCCGTAGACGGCGGCGTCAACGAACACACCATCGCCCAAATCGCAACCGCCGGCGCAACCTGGCTAGTCGCCGGCAGCGCCGTATTCAACCCCCGCGAACCCGTAGCCGCCGCAATCCACCGCCTCCGCGCCGCCGCCGCTCACCCGCAGACATAACACCCCCACGCACCCTCAACCCTCCCCCTCCCTCATTCCCGCCCCAACCCTCCGTCACTCCCCCACCCCACTTCCGTCATACCCGCGCCCCACTTCCGTCATACCCGCGCTTGCCGCGGGTATCTCGACGTGAGCAGCACCCAAACCCCGCTTCCACCTCCGTCACACCCCCGCCCCTCACAACCCCTTCTCATAAATCCGATACGTCTTGTACACCTCCGCCTCCGTCCGGCGCAGCGCCGAATTCAGCAAATCGTTGTCTTCCAGCACCCAGCCCAACTCCGCCCAGTCGTAACCCCGCGCCCGCCCCCGCACGTGAATCTCCGCCGTCAGCATCACCCCCAGATGCGCGAACTCCCGCGTCCGAAACCGCTCCCGCACCCCCAGCAGCATCACCCGCCCGCTGCGCGGGCCGCGTCGCAAGCGCCATAACACTTTCGCCCAGCCGAACGGCAACAGCCGCCCGTCGATATCCCGCGCGCACTCATTCAGATTCGGAATCGCGATCACCATCGCCGCCGGCTCCCCGTCGATCTCCACCATTGCCGTCAGCGCCGGATCCGCGAACAGCACCAGCTCCCCGGCCAGCCGATCCGCCTCCTCCTCCGTAATCGGAATCGCGCCCCAATTCCGCTGCCACGCATCGTTATAGATCTCCACCGCCAGCCGCACATCGCGCCGCAGGCGGCGCCTCTCAAACGGGCGCACCCGCACCCGCTCCATCCCGTGAATCCGGTCGTAAGCGCGCTGCCGACGCTCCTCCAGCGCCGACGCCACCGGATAGCGGTACGCCCACAGGTCTTTGACCTTCGCGTAGCCGTTTGCCTCGATCAGCTCGGGGAACCAGCGCCGCCCGTGCGGCATCGCGATCATCGGCGGCGTCTCGAAGCCGTCCACCAGACAGCCCGCCTCATCGTTCAGCGAGAACGAAATCGGCCCCCGCGCAAACGCCGCCCCCCGCTCGCGCAGCCAGCCCTCCGCCGCCGCAAACAGCGCCGCCGCCGCCTCGGAGTCGTCCAGGCAGTCGAAAAACCCGAAAAAGCCCGCCCGCTCGCCCCACTTCCGATCGTGCAGCGGATTGATCTGCGCCGAAATCCGCCCCACCGCGACCCCGTCGCGCTCGGCGAGGAACAGCTGCGCCTCGCCGTAGCGCAGAAACGGAGTGCGCCGCGGGTCAAACCGCTCCCGCATCACCCGCCGCAACGGCGGAATCCAGGTCGGATCGCCGTCGTAGACGCGCCGGAGCACGTCAACGAACGGCTGCGCGCCGCTGCCCAGCGGGAGCTCGCGCACCCGCAGGCTCACGAGCCCGCCCTCACTGCCTGGCTCTGGTGCTGCAAGGCGGCAGCGCCGACGGAGGCGGTTCGCCGGTCGGCGGGGCTAGTCCCAGCGGCCGCGCCGGCCGCGGTCCTCGTAGCGACCGCCGCCGCCGCCCCCACCGCCGCCGCGTCCGCCGCGATCTTCGTAGCGGGAGCCGCCGCGGTCGTCGTAGCGCGGCTCGCGGTACCCACGGTCGCCGCGGTCGTAGCCGCCTCCGCCGCCACGGTCGTAGCCGCCGCCGCCCCCGCCGCCGCGGTATCCACCGCCGCCGCCGCCCCCGCCGCCCCCGCCGCCCGGCGTGCGCGGGCGCGCCTCATTGACGCGCAGCTGGCGCCCGTCCATGTCCCAGCCGTCGAGCGCTTCGATCGCTCCGCGCCCGGCGTCGTCGTCCATGTCGACGAAGCCGAAGCCGCGCGAGCGGCCCGTCTCGCGATCCTGCGGGATCACGCAGTCGTTGACCTCGCCGTAGCCGGCAAACAGGTCTCGCAGTTCTTCGGCCGTCGTTCGGAAGGGGAGATTCCCCACGTAAATTCGCATGCTGTCAGTCTCGGTCCTTGTCCTGGAGCGCTGTGCTGCTTCAGTCTCTGATTCGGTCGCCTCAGGGGAACGGTCTCTGCGCGGGCTGCTGGGCGTTGAGGCTGGCCGCCCCCGATCCGCCCGCGCGCTCTCGGTGATCTCTGCTCGCTCGCCCTCTCTTCTCCAAATCCCGAGCAGTGCGCTCAGGCCGCGATCCGTTTAAGCATGGTGCGCAGGCAGGAGGTGCAGACATTCATCCGCACCTTCTTGCCGTCGATGGTGATTCGGCGTCGGTGGACATTCGGCTTGAAGGTGCGCGAGGTGCGCGGCGCCTTGCGCTTCCAGCGCCCCGAGTGCTTGTGCCGAATGTTGCGCCCGAAGGTCGTGCGCTTGTCGCACAGGTCGCATTTGCCGGCCATCGCTGCGGTCCTCGCCACCCCACCCTGCCGCCCGGCGACTGGGGACGTTGCTCGTCGCTGTCCGTACCATACCAGCATGACGGCGCTGCACAATGGCGCGCGCGCCCGCCGACCGCTTCCCTGACAACCGCGCGACAGCTGGACAGCAGATGAGCCGATCGGAGGATGCCGCAGTGGACGACGCAATGCGCGCCCCAATGCGCGAGATCGACGCCGCAGCCTGGCGGCGGATGCTGGCCGGTGCGGCCGGCTGGGTCGCCCTGCACCGCGGCGCGCTCAACAAGATCAACGTCTACCCCGTGCCCGACGGCGACACCGGCGCAAACCTGGCCCGCACGCTGGCCGCTGCGGCCGCCGCGCCGAACGCGCTGGACGACCACGCGCCGCTGCAAGCGGTCGCGCAAGCCGCGTCGGAAGCGGCGCTGCTCGGCGCGCGCGGCAGCTCGGGCGTGATCGCCTCGCAATGGCTGCGTGGCTTCAGCGCGGCGCTCGGCGCGAGCGAGCGAATCGACGCTCCCCTGCTGCGCGTCGCGCTGGCTGCGGCGTCCGAAACCGCCCGCGCCGCCGTCTCCGAGCCCCGCGAGGGCACCATGATCAGCGCCGCCCGCGAGCTGGCCGAAGCCATCTCCAATCAGTCCGTCGAGTCTGTCGACGAGCTGCTGGCTGACGCGGTCGAGGCGCTGGCCGCCGCGGTCGAGCGCACCCCCCAGCTCAACCCCGTGCTGGCCGATGCGGGCGTGGTCGACGCCGGCGCGCGCGGGCTGGAGATCGCCCTGCGCGGCATGCTCGCCGGCCTGCGCGGCGATCCGCCGCCGCCCGCCGCCGCCGACTTCGGCGGCATCGATCCCGCCTGGCTCTCCCGCCGACTCGACGACGCTTCGGACCTCGACGGCTTCTGCACCGAACTGATCGTGGAGGGCGCAGCGCCGGACGACGCTCTGCGGGCGGCGCTGACCGAGATCGCCGCCGGACCGCTCGAGGACGGCGCAGAGGAAACGGTGATGCTCGCGCCCGACGGCGACCGCCTGCGCGTCCACCTGCACACCGCCGAACCGGATCTGGCCTACGCGCAGCTCGACGCACAAAGCGAGCTCCGCGCCTTCTGGGCCGTCGATATGCGCTCCCAGGCCGCGCGCGTCCACGAGGACGAAGCAGATCCGGCCGTGCTCGCCGTCGTCCAGGGCGCGGGCTTCGTCCGCGTCTTCCGCGAACTCGGCGCAACCGCCCTGCTCAGCGGCGGCGCATCCGACAATCCCAGCGTCGAGCTGATCCTCTCCGCCGCCGAATCCACCCACGCCCGGGATGTCATCGTGCTACCCAACCACGCCAACGTGATCCCCGCCGCGCAGCGCGCCCGCGAACTCTCCGATCACGCGCGGCTGCACATCGTCGCCACCGACACCCAGGCCGCCGGCGTCGCCGCGCTGGTCAACCGCGTCGGCGGCATCCCCGCCGAAGACATCGCGGCGGAAATGGAAGAGGGACGCGATGCGGTGCTGGTCGGCGAGGTCAGCCGCGCCGCCCGCGCCGTCGCCGGCGACATTCCGCTGCGCGAGGGTCAGCCCTTCGGTCTGCTGGAAGGCCGGATCGCCGCCGCGGGCGAAACGACCCGCGAAGCGGCGCGCCGCCTCGCCCGCCGCATGGCCGAGCGCCAGCCCGCCGCCTCGCTGCTCACGATCTTCGCCGGCGAGGAGCCCTCGCAGGACGAAGCCGACGCGCTGGCCGAGGCGATCGTCGCCGACATCGACATCGAGGTCGATCTGGTCTGGGGCGATCAACCGCACTACCCGTGGCTGCTGGCGCTCGAGTAACCTTGAGGCGGCCCGTGGGCGGCCTGTGGGCAGCTTGCCCGGCGGCCAACCGTTCAGTAGCCTTCGCCGTATCGGGAGCCGAACGCATGTCCGTTCACGTCGTCACCGATTCCACCAGCGGACTCAGCGGCAGCGACGCGATCAGCGTCGTCCCTCTGCATGTGCAGTTCGGCGATCAGGTCTTCGAGGACGGCGTGACCCTCACCCACGAGGACTTCTGGCGGTGTCTGCCCGCCGCGCGCGACCTGCCCACCACCTCCCAGCCCTCCGCCGGCGCGTTCCGCGATGTCTACGCCGCGCACGCCGACGCCGACGCGATCGTCTCCCTGCACATCAGCGCAGACCTCTCCGGCACGCTCGAATCCGCCCGCCAGGGCGCCGCGCTGCTTGAGGGCGGCCCGCCGATCCACATCGTCGACAGCCGCAGCACCTCGTTTGGGCTGGCCTGGGCGGCGGAAGCCGCGGCCCTGGTCGCCGCCGCCGGCGGCAGCGCGGAAGCCGCCGTCGCCGAAGCGAGCCGCGTCGCCCAACGCACCCGCATCATGCTCTTCGTCGAGACGCTCGACTTCCTCCTGCGCGGCGGGCGAATCGGACGCGCCCGCCACCTCGCCGGCAAAGTGCTCCGCGTCCGCCCGCTGCTGGAACTGACCGACGGTGTGATCATCGATATCGAGCGCCCCCGCACCCGCCGCAAGGCGCTCGAGCGCCTCTTCGAGCAGATCGTCGCCGACGGACCGCCCCAGCGGGTGGCGATCCTGCACGGCGACGCCGCAGACGACGCACAGGAGCTCGCCGCCCGCCTCCGCATCGCCTTGCCGCACCTCGATATCGATGTCTCGCTCGGCAGCCCCGTCATCGGCGCGCATGTCGGCCCCGGCACCGTCGGCGTCGGCGTGCTCCCCGCCGAAGCGCCCCCGCCCGGCCTCACGGTCGCCCGATGAGCTCCGCGCCCGCGCCCGCCGTGACCGATGTGCTGCTCAGGATTCTCGAGCGGCAGCGCAAATTTGATTACGACCATCCCGCCGCCGCCCGCGCGCTCGACGATTACCTCAAACGCGAGCTCTCCAGCGAAGCCGCCGCTGCCCCGCAGCGCCGCTGGCTGAAACAGCTCGTCGCCCGCCTGCCCGCCGGCGGTTACGCCTCGCTCGACCCCGACCAGCGGCGCGGCTGGCACGAACATGTCGAACGCGCGCTCAACGCCGGCGGTCCACTCCCGCCCACGCCTGTTGAGAGGCGCGCCGACCGCGAACCGACGCCGCCCAAACGCGCTCGCGCCTCGCGCTCGCGCCGCCCCGCACCCCCGACCGACGGCCGGATCACCGATGAGCTCGCCACGCCCGCCACGGCGCTCGCGCGCGTCTCATCCCAGGCCCGCCGCGGACTCGAAACGCTCGGCATCCGTACCGCCTACGACCTGCTCTGGCACTTCCCCTCGCGCCACGAAGACTTCCGCAACGTGCGCCGCATCGCCGACCTGCTCTTCGACAAGCCCGCCACCATCGTCGGCCGCGTCGAATCGAGCAAACTCGTCCGCCTGCGCAAGGGCCGCGTCGCCGCCGAAGCCGTGATCTCCGACCCCACCGGCAGCGTCAGAGCCTGGTGGTGGGGACAGAAATTCCTCCACCGCCAGCTCGAGCCGGGCCTCCGCGTCGCCATCTCCGGCACGGTCGGACAGCGCGGACGCCACCTACAGTTCGAATCGCCCCGCTGGGAACGCCTGCCCGACGCTGCCGACGACTCCGAGTCGCTCGAAGACAGCCCGCATGTCGGGCGGCTCGTCCCCACCTACCCGCTCACCAAAGGGCTGACCGACCGCGCGCTGCGCAGCCTCACCTGGCGCGCGGTGCGCGACTACCTACCGCTGCTCGCCGAATCCCTGCCGCCGCGCATTCTGGAGCAGACCGGCTACCTGCCCGAACGCGACGCAATCCGCCTGATGCACTTCCCCGACCAGGAGAACGAAGTCGAAGGAGCGCGCGCGCGACTCGCTTTCCAGGAACTGCTGGCCATCCAACTCGCCGTGCTCAGCCGCAAGCGCGAAGCCGCCCGCCGCGCCGACGCCCCGCCCATCCCCATGGACGGTCTCTTCCTCGACAGCTTCCTCCAGGCGCTGCCGTTCGAGTTGACCGGCGCTCAACAGCGCGCGCTGACCCAAATCCGCGACGACATCGCCCGCCCCGAACCCATGGCTCGTCTGCTCCAGGGCGACGTCGGCTCCGGCAAAACCGTCGTCGCCGCCGCCGCGATGCTGGCCACCGTCAAGACCGGCTGCCAAACCGCACTGATGGCCCCCACCGAAGTGCTCGCCTCACAGCACTATCGCACCTTCGAGCGCCTCTTCGTCGGCGAGGGCGAATCCGCCTTCTACGACTACGAAGTGACGCCCGCGCTGGGGCGCCGCGTGCGCATGGCCCTGCTCACCGGCAGCATGAGCGACGCCAACAAGCGCGCGGTGCGCGAGCGCATGCAGTCCGGCGAGCTCGACCTGGTCGTCGGCACCCACGCTCTGATCCAGGAGAGCACCGCATTCCGCAATCTGGGCCTGGCGATCGTCGACGAACAGCACCGCTTCGGCGTGCTCCAGCGCGACGCGCTGCGCAGCAAGGGCTCGCCCCACCTACTGGTGATGACCGCCACCCCCATTCCCCGCACCCTCGCGTTGACCATCTACGGCGAACTCGACAACTCGACGATCGACGAACTCCCCCCCGGCCGGCAGCGCGTCGCCACCCGCGTGATCGAGCCGCACCAACGCGACGAGGTCTACGAGCGCATCCGCGCCGAAGTCGCCCAAGGCAACCAGGCCTTCATTATCTGCCCGCTCGTCGAAGAATCCGAAAAGCTGGAGGCTGCCTCCGCCACCCAGGAGTTCGAGCGCCTCTGCTGTGGTCCGCTGGCCGACCTCGCGCCGCGCATGCGCCTCCTCCACGGCCGACTCTCCGCGCAGGACAAGCAGACGGTGATGGAAGATCTCACAAGCGGCGCGGCGAGCGTCGTCGTCGCCACGATCGTCGTCGAGGTTGGCGTCGATCTCCCCAACGCAACGGTGATGGCGATCGAGGCCGCCGACCGCTTTGGGCTTGCCCAACTCCACCAGCTGCGCGGCCGCGTCGGCCGCAGCGACCGCCCCTCGACCTGCTTCCTCATCTCCGATACCGAACTGCCCGAAGCCCAGAAGCGCCTGCGCATCATGGAGCGCACCGCCGACGGCTTCGAGCTCGCCGAGGTCGACCTCGAAACCCGCGGCCCCGGCGAATACTTCGGCACCCGCCAGGCCGGACTCCCCGACCTCCGCGTCGCCAAACTCACCGACCACCGCCTCATCAACCTCGCCCGCAACTGGGCCAACCGCATCCTCGACGACGACCCCAACCTCCGCGCCCCCGAACACCGCCTCCTCCGCGCCCGCGCCGGCACAGTAGACGTAGCCGGCGCCGCCGCCGTCCACTGAGCCCCGCACAGCAAACCCCTCCCGCAATCGCCCCCTCCGGCCTCTCCCCCCATCGTGGGATCTCTCCTTCCGACCTCTCCCCCCGTTGCGGGGGGAGATTGAGAGGGGGGCTCCCGCTTTCGCAATCGCCCCCCAACTCGCACCAACGCCCCCTCTGTCAGCGCGGTTTGGCCGGCGGCTCTTCTACGCCCTTGAAAAACGCCGCGCGGTAGAGATTCGCGTCGCCGCGCAGGCGCTCCTCCCATTCCAGGTCGGTCATCGCTTCGCGCAGGCGGATCGTCTGCACCGTGTCCTCGCCGACGGGCCAGCGCATCGGCAGCTGTTGGACGAGCTCAACAATGTCGGCGACGGCGGTTGCAACGCTGCGCGAGCCGGGGCGGGTGGCGGCGCGCTTGCGGAACTCGGCGAGCGCGTGCTCGGCCGACTGCTGGTAGACGCTGCGGCCCTCGCGGACGGCGGCGGCCACATCGAGGTTGGTGGTCTGCCAGTCGCTGCGGTACATCCCGGGTTCGAGGATCGTCACATCCACGCCCCAACGCGAGACCTCGTAGCGCAGCGCCTCCGACATCGCCTCCACCGCCCACTTGCTGGCCGCGTACAGCCCCATCAGCGGACCGACGATCCGCCCGGCCAGCGAGGAGACATTGATGATCTTGCCCGCGCGCTGCTCGCGCATCGTCGGCAGCAACGCCTGCGCGACCCGAATCTGCCCCACGAAATTGGTGTCCATCTGGCGCAGGATTTCGTCCTCGCTGAGGTCCTCGATCGGCCCGTAGAGGCCGTAGCCGGCGTTGTTGAAGAGCGCGTCGATCCGCCCGAAGCGCTCGCGCGCGCCCCGCGCCGCCGCGTCGATCGAGGCGCGGTCGGTCACATCGCAGCGCAGCACGGCGACGCGATCGGGGTCCAGCGCCTGCACCGCCGCGCCGTCGCGATCGGGGTTGCGCATCGTCGCAGCGACGCGGTGCCCGCGGGCGATGAGCTCCTCGGCGGCGGCGAGGCCGAAGCCGCGCGACGCGCCGGTGATGAACACGACCTGATCCTCAAGTACCATGTGTGCAACCTCCAGACTGGCGGGGATGTGTCGGTGCGGGACTTGAGGGTAACCGGGCGATGTCCGTGTCCGGACGCACCGCGCCGTGTGCGCCGGCGCGGCTGATGGACTGGCTCACCGATCCGTGGCAGTTCGAGTTCATGCGGCGTGCGCTGCTGGCGGGCGTGATCGTCAGCGTGGCCGCGTCGGTGGTCGGTCCCTTCGTGGTGCGCAAGGGGCTGGCCTTCCTGGGCGACGCGGTGGCGCATACGCAGCTGGCGGGGGCAGCAGTGGCGCTGGTGCTGGGCGGCGGGGCGCTGATGATCACATTCGGCGCGGGCGTGGCGGCGGTGCTGACCGCGCTGGGCGTGGCGCTGCTGACGATGCGCGCGCGGATTCGCGCGGATACGGCGATCGGGCTGATGTTCGCGGGCTTCTTCGCGCTCGGGGTGGTGCTGATCAGCCGCCAGCGGACCTTCGCGCTGGACCTCGGTTCGCTGCTGGTGGGCAACATCCTCGGCGCGGGAACGAGCGAGCTGATCGCGATGGGCGTGCTGGCCGGGGTGATCGTGCTGCTCGGCGCGCTCTTCTTTCACGAACTGCGGTTTGTGGCCTACGACCCGGAGATGGCGTCGGTGAGCGGCGTGCCGGTGACGGCGGTGCAGGTCGGACTGCTGGTGCTGGTAGCGCTGGCGGCGGTGGTCGCGTTCCGGCTGGTAGGGATCGTGCTGGCCGTGGCGGTGCTGGTGGCGCCGGCGACGACGGCGACGCTGCTGACGCGGCGGCTGCTCAGCTCGATGGTGCTCACGGGGCTGGCGGGAATCGTCGCAACGGTAATTGGACTGTATCTGTCGTACCACGCGAATTTGGCGGCGGGGCCGTCGATCGTGCTGGTCTCGGTGGTGACGGTGGCGCTGGCGTTCGTCGTATCGCCGCGCGGTCTGCTGCGCAGCCTGCGCCGCGAGCGGCGGATGCCGAGCGAGCATCACGAGCCGGGTTAGCGAGCGGTCAGCGCGGCGGCGCGCGGAAGATCTGTTGGCGGTACCAGCGCAACTCGTCGATGCTCTCGCGGATGTCGTCCAGGGCGCGATGCCGCTCGTGCTTGGCGAACGGTTCGAGATCGGGGTACCAGCGCAGCGCCAGCTCTTTGACGGTGCTGACATCGACGATGCGGTAGTGCAGCCAGTCGTAGATGCGGGGCATTTGGCGTCGGATGAAGGCGCGGTCCTGGTGGACGGAGTTGCCGCAGAGCGGGGATGTGCGCTCCAGCGTCCACTCGGCGAGGAATTCGAGGATTTCTTCTTCGGCCTGTTTGATGTCGGTCGTGGAGTCGCGGACGCGCCGGGCGAGGCCGGAGTTGCCGTGGGTGCGGCGATTCCAGGCGTTCATCAGGTTGAGTTCGGTTTCCGTGCGGCTGATAGCGATTTCGGGGCCGTGGGCGACGATTTCCAGCTGGCTGTCGGTGATCAGCACGGCGGCTTCGATGATGACGTCGCGATCGGGGTCAAGCCCGGTCATTTCGAGGTCGATCCAGATCATGTGGTCGCGCGCAGGAGGCATCGGCTCAGCGATTCGCGGGGATGGTTCGCAGCGGACCGGACCAGTTGAGGATCTTACGGTCTCGCGTGACCAGCCGGTGGCCTTCCATCGCAGTGGCGACGATCAGTCGGTCGGCAGGGTCGCCAGGCAAACCTTCCAAGAAGCCGGCGCGGATGCAGATTTCAGGCGTCGGAGTCAGAAACTCATAGCCCTCCTCTCGAAATGTCGCGTAGACACTTGTCGGATCGACTTGAGGCGGCAAGCGATCCTTGCAGCGCAGCATCGCGAGCTCCCAGAGTGAGATAACCGAGACGCCAGCGTTGCCGGCGCGTCGCGCCTCTTCGATCATTGCCCGGGTCAGCGGACCGAGCAGCGGATCTCCGGTGACCAGCCAGATCACGACATTGGTGTCGAGCAGAATCACTCGGCGCGATCCGTCCCGCCCCCGTAGATGTTTTGCAGCTTGCGTTGTGCGAACTCCTCGAGCTCGTCGTCGGTGAAGACCGGGGACAAGACATCCCCGGCGACTTTGACGTTCTCAAACCCCGGCCAGGGTTGGGGCGGAGGTTCCTCAAACGCCAAGAGGATCGACGTCTGCCCGTCGCGCTTCTCCACGGCGATCTCACCGCCGCATGCGATCAGCTCATCAACGAGCCGCATGCAGCTCTCCCGGAATTCCGCTGCGCTCTCGGTCACCGTGCCGTCGCTCAGCCGGTAGTAGGGGATTGCCATGCGCACTCTCCTCCGGCAGCCACGATACCAAGCCGTGTGGGCGATTACTCGCCCGCGACGGCTCGGGCGTTGGCGCGGAGCATGTCGACGTAGGTCAGGACATCGCCCTGCGGTTGAGACCAGATGACCCCTAGCTCGGCCCCGCTCTCGTCGGCGACGGTGCGGATCGCCGTCGACTCGAATTGCGGCTCGCGGAAGATGCGCGCGACGCCCTCGTGCTCGATCAGCTCGATCAGGTTGGCGACGGCGGTGGCGCTGATGCCCTGCTCGGGCCCCTCGACGACGAAGCCGGCGACGGTCAGGCCGTAGCGGCGGGCGAAGTAGCCGAAGGCGTCGTGGAAGGTGACGAGCAGCCGCTGCGAATCGGACAGGCCGGCGAGCGTCTGGCGGACCTCGGCGTCGGCCGCGTTGATCTCGGCGATGTAGGCATCGGCGCGTTGGCCGAAGTTGGCGGCGGGAGCGAGCGCGTCCAGGGCGTCGGCGATCGCTTCGACCGAGGCGATCGCGAAGTCGGCGTCGAACCAGAAGTGCGGGTCCTCGGAGCCATGCGCGTGGCCGTGGCCGTGCTCATCCTCTTCGTCCCCGTGATCGTCGTGCTCTTCGCCTTCCTCGTGCTCGTCGTGCTCCTCGTCCTCTTCGTGCGCGTGCTCGTCTTCGTCGTGCTCATCGTGGCCCTGGTCCGGGGCGCCGGCCGGATCGGCGACGCCCAAGAACGTGATACGGCTGGGGCGGCCGGGCAGCGCCCACTCGTCCTCGATCTCCAGATCTTCCAGGTGGTAGGCGATCACCCGCGCGCCGACCGGGTCGGCCAGGTAGAGCATTTCACCGGCGATGGTGAAAGCCGGTGGCGCCTCGGGATCGATCGGATCGATCAGGTCCGCGACGACGAGCAAGTCGCCGTCGTGCGGATCGATGATCTGCAGCCGGCCGTCGTGCGTAAGCACGTAGAAGCGCTCGCCGTGCGGGCCGAACGCCGCGCCCACGCTGCGGTTCGCCGGATCGTCGGTGGGTAGCACCGCGGTGACGCTGCCCGACTCGGGGTCGATCATCCAGATGCCCTCGTCGGCGGAGCCTTCGCTGTCGCGGTAGGAGGCCCTACCGAAGAAGTTCGGGCTGTCGTGGTGGCCGTAGACGCTGCCGATCCGCGCGCCCTCGCGCATCTCGGCCGGGTTCTCGATGAACCAGTGGTCGTACTCGCCGCCGTGCGTGTGGAGGAAGAGCACGCCGCCGCCGCAGCCGAAGAGCGCGCCCTCTTCGTTGTGGGACTCGCCGTGCATGGCGGGGCATGAGCGGTTGCTGGCGTCGTAGATCACGCGGTTGTCGAGGTCCCGCACCTCAACGCCGAGCGGCAGGCTGCTGGGGCTGTCCTCGGGGTAATCGGGGTTGTTGGAAGTAACGACGATGTGCTCCTCGCTGACGGCCAGGGCCGCGCCGTGCTGAAGCCCCGCGTCGAGCGCAATCGGTTCGTAGGCGGCGCCCAGGCTGGCCAGCTCGGCCTCGTTGATCAGCAGCGCGCGGCCGGTGCCGTCGGCGAAGATCGCGGTCCAGCCATGGCTGCTGACGAAGTGAATCGGGCGCTCGTCGGTCAATTCCAGCGGCAGCTGCGAGATCGGCGACTCGACCAGGTCGTAGTGATCCCCGTGGGCGACGAGGAAGATGCCGCCGTCGAAAATGTGGACACGGTCATCGTCGTCCTCGGGGCCGAGCGCGAGCGCGAAGCCGAAGCGGTTGCTGGGGCTGGCGTAGAGCCGCGCGCCGGGGGCGGCCACATCGAACAGCGCGGGGCTGACCGAGTCCGCGGCGAGGTCGATCACCGAGACGCTGGCCGCCTCGGCGTCGCTGATCAGCAGCCGGCCGGCCGGCGCGGCGTGTGCTTCCTCGTGCTCGTGGCCTTCCTGGTCGTGATCGTCCTCGTGGCCTTCATCGTCGTCTTCGTGGCCTTCCTGGTCGTGATCGTCCTCGTGGCCTTCATCGTCGTCTTCGTGTCCCTCTTGGTCGTGATCGTCCTCATGGCCGTGTTCGTCTTCCGCGTGCGGGTCGGCGGTGAGGTCGGAGAAGGGCTGGAGTTCAAGGCCGGCGGCCTCGATCGCCTCGGCCAGGACGAGCAGGTTGTCGGCGTTGTCGATGATCACGTCTTCGTAGGCGGCTTCGAGCGTGGCGCCGTTGATGATCACCAGGTCGGCCGCGGCGACATCGCGGATGTCGCCGGGGCTGAGCTCCAGCGTGTGGACGTCGGCGCCGGCCGGGACCAGCGCGACGACCTCGACGCGGTCGCCGCCGATCTGCCGCACCCAGTCGGCGATTACCTGCGTGGAAACAGTGACGCGCAGCGGCTCGCCCTGCGCCTGCTGCTGGTCATCGCGCTGGGACTGCTCGGTGCGGGACTGCGGCTGCTGCGCCTCCTCTTGAGCTTGTTGCTGCTCCTGCGGCGGAGGTTGCTCCCGGACCTGCGGCGCTTCCTGGTCGGAATCGCTACAGGCGACGGCGATCAGCGCCGCGCACAGCGCGGCCAGGGCGGCGCAGAGCGCCGAGCGAACAAATCGGGACATGATGGAAGGGGTTCTAGGCGCGCTGATTGTTCGGCGACGGCACGCTTGGTTGCGTGCCGGCTACCCGGCTGCGCGCAATGCCTTCAGCACGGCCTGGCCGTGGTCGGCCGCGCGGGCGCGCTTCCAGACCTTGGTCAGCAGACCGTCCGGGCCAATGATAAACGATGCCCGCGTCATGCCGATAGAGGTCCGACCATAAAGAGTCTTTTCCCCCCACGCGCCGTAGGCCGTCGCCGTCGCCGCGCCGTCATCCACCAGCAGCGGGAAGTTGAGCCTGTGCTTCTCGCGGAACGCCCGGTGCGACTCCGCCGAGTCCACCGACACCCCCAGCACCACCGCGTCATGCTCGCCGATCTCGCCCAGCGTGTCGCGCAAGCTGCACGCCTGCTTCGTGCAGCCCGGCGTGTCGTCGCGCGGGTAGAAGTAGAGGACGACGGTGCGCCCGCGGTAGTCGGCGAGCTTATGTATCGCGCCGTCCTGGTCGGGCAGCGCGAAGTCGGGGGCGGGGTCCCTGGCGGCGAGTGTGACGGGCATCTGCTTCTCCTGTTCGTCGCCGCGCGTCGCGTCGTATTGTGTCGCGTTGCGTCGCGCGCTTAGCGCTCGGCGCGGTCCTGCGTCTGAATGACGGGGCTGCCGTGATGATGAATCATCCGCCACTGGCCGTCTTCGCGCACGAAGATGTTGGTCGCCGCAATCGGCACCGCGGCCACCACTTCGCGCCCCGCCACGACGCCGAGATCGCCGACAATCCGCGGCGGCTCGGCCGCAAAGACGATTTTGGGCTGATCGGGATGCCCCAGAATCGCCCGCCAGGAGCGCAGCACATCCTCGCGCCCCACCAGCATCGCGCGGTGCGGGTGAATGCAGGTCACCTCCAGCTCGCGCGACCAGAGCGCCGCCATCGCCGCCTGATCGCGCGCGTTGAACGCCTCGTAGAAGGCGCGGTTGGCGGCCAACACCGCTTCCAGGTCGGCGCTGCCGTCGGCCTGCATCTCCGCCTCCCTGTCGGTCCGTTGCGTCGAAATCGTCGGCCTCATCTCCGCCGGCGCCGCCGTCCCGCGAAGGCGGGGTAGGCTGCGCGCATGCCTTGCACCCGTCTCCCGCGAATTCTAAGGGGCGCTGCGATCGGCGTCGGCGCGCTGCTGCTCGCCGCCTGCGGCGGAGCCGACGACGAGCCGCAAACCGCCCCGCAATCCGTCGCCCAGACTCAAGCCCCGGCCCAGACGCAGCAGGCCGACACGCAAGAGGCGCAGGCCCAGCAGGACCTGCTCGAACAACAGCAGCAACGCGCCCCCGCCGCCGAGCCGCAACAGCAGGCCGCACAGGAAGCCGGAGACGACGCTGCGGAGCAGTCCACCCAGGCCGCGCAGGCGGATATGCAGACCGCGCAGCAGCAAGCCGCGCCCGCACAGCAGGCGGACCCGGGCGACGAAGAAGAGGGCGCCGCGCTGCTCACCTACCTGCCCCGCGACGCCACCCACACCGACGACGGCATCCCGATCATCCGCGACAACTACGTCCCCAGCGACATCGGGCGCTACTTCACCACCCTCTGGGGCATTCGGATCATCGACGTCGACGATCTGCGCGTCGGCGCGCCCCGCGACGCCATCCCCGCCGTCACCAATCCCGTCTACCTGACCATGGCCGAAGCCTCGGAACGCTACGACCCCAAAATCCCGCTCGTGCAGGTGTGGCTCGGCGACGACGCGCGCGGCTACCCGCTCGGCATCCTCATCTGGCACGAAATCGTCAACGACACGATCAACGGACGCCCCGTCACAATCACCTTCTGCCCGCTCTGCAACACCGCGATCGCCTACGAACGCCAGGTCGGCGAGCGCACCCTCCAGTTCGCCGTCTCCGGACTGCTCCGCAACAGCGACCTCGTGATGTACGACCGCGAGACCGAAACGCTCTGGCAGCAGGCCACCGGGCGTGCGATCATCGGCAACCTCGTCGGCGCGCGGCTCACCGGCGTGCCCGCCACCATCGTCTCCTTCGGACAGTTCCGCGAGGCTTTCCCCGACGGCATCATCATGTCGCCCGACACCGGCTGGCCCCGCGCCTACGGACAGAACCCCTACGTCGATTACGATTCCCCCAACCAGCGCCCCTTCCTCTACGCCGGCGAACTCGACGACCGCCTCCCGCCCAAAGCCCGCGTCGTCTCCGTCGAGACCCCCGCCGGCGTCACAATCGCCTACCCGTGGGAATTCGTCAGCGAGCAGCGCATCGTCTACGACACCCACGACGAAACGCCGGTCGTGATCTTCTGGACGCCCGGCACCAACTCCGCCCTGGACCGCGGCATCATCGTCGACTCCGAAGATATCGGCGCAACCGCCGTCTTCGCCCGCGAGCTCGACGGCCGCCTGCTCAGCTTCGCGCTCAACCCCGCCGACGAAAGCGGCCAAACCTTCATCGACGAGCAGACGAACAGCACCTGGGACATCTTCGGCCGCGCGACCGCCGGCGAGCTGGCAGGCGCTCAACTCAACCCCGTCATCGCCTCCGACCACTTCTGGTTCGCCTGGTGGGCCTTCCACCCCGAAACCGAAATCGTCACCGAATCGGACCCCGCCTAACCCCTCCCGCCCGACAGCAAGCCCCCGAATCCAACCTCTCCCTCCATCCTGAGTTCCCTTCCGCCCTCTCCCCCATCCTGGAGTTCCCTTCCGCCCTCTCCCCCCATCCTGGGGGGAGATTGAGAGGGGGGCTGCCGCTCCGAATCGCCCCCCTATGCAGGGGGGCTGTCCGCGCAAGCGGACTGGGGGGTCGGCTCGGCGTCGCGCAGACAACACAACACCCCCCAGCTCCTCCGCACCCTGATACGGTAGAACAACAGAAAGAACAGGAGTGCGAAACAGTGCCTCGCCCGACTCGCCGCCGCTCCCGTCGCCGCCCGGTCAACTACACACCCCCTACAAAACCTTCCAAACCCTTCCGAAATGCACCACTCACAACCGCCCCGACCAGATAGGACCTCGGCCCAACCACACCAGAACCGCCTCCAACAACTTTCCAACCACTAGCCGCCCGCCAGCCCCGAAGACGCCGTCCGGGCGGCCGCGCGCATCCTCTCCGCCCCCGGCGAGATTGCCGCGGCGGAGCGCGGCAATCTCGGAATCGAACCCGCCCCCAAGCGCAGCCGCGCGCAATCAGGGATGATGCACGGATATGTCCGCTCTCCCCGACGCCGCGCGCGACGAGCAACGCCACTGGCGGCGCAACCTGCGCCTCTACCCCTTCTTCTACTTCTTCCACGACCTCCAGTTCTGGCTGGCGATCTGGATCGTCTTCGCCACTGAGGATGTCGGGCTCAGCTTTTCGGAGCTCGGCTTCATCGCGCCGGCTTTCTACATCATTACCTCGTTCGGCCAGGCGCCGGCCGGCGCGCTGGCCGACCGCTTCGGGCGGGTCGCCGTGATCCGCATCTCGCTCGTCATCTTCATCGGCTTCCTGATCTGGTTCGCCTTCGCCGGCGGCGTCTTGCAGGCAGTGCTCGCCTGGTCGCTCTGGGGCACGGCGATGGTGCTGATCACCGGGGCCGACAGCGCGTTCCTCCACGACTCGCTGCAGGCGCTGGGCCGCGCGCGGGAGTTCGAGCGCCAGGCCGGGCGCGCCTTCGCGGTGCGCTCCCTGGCGATGGTGCTGGCGACATTCGGCGGCGGCGCGATCGCCGGGCTGATCGGCTCGCAGGCGACGGTGCTCTGCGGCGCGATCGGCAGCGCCATCGCCCTGTTGATCGCGCTGCGCTTCCGCGAGCCGCCGCGCGCGGCGGCGCTCCGCTCCGTCAATGGGGCCGCGCCGGCTGCGCCCCAGCTCGGCTATCTCGAGCTGATGGGCGACACGCTGCGGCTCTGCCGGCGCACGCCGTCGCTGCGCTACGCCCTGATCTTCACCGCGCTGCTGCTGGCCTCGATGGTGCCCGAGTTCTACCTGTTGCAACCGTTCCTGCGCGAGCAGGGCATCGAGGTCGGCTGGCTCTTCTCCGCCTTGCAGGCCCCCGCCCGAATCGCCACAGTGCTGGCCGCCTTCGGCGCGTTCTGGCTGGCCTCCCGCTTCGGCGTGATCCGCTCGCTCGTCGCCATGCCCGTCTGCGTGGTCGTCGCCTACGCCAGCATCGCCGTGCTCGACCACCTCGCGGCGCTGTCGCTGTTCCTGATCATCGGCTTCGCGCGGGGCGCGCTGATGCCGCTGATGGAGGGCTACCTCAACCGCCGCACCCCCTCGCACCTGCGGGCCACGATGCTTTCGCTCAATCACATGGGCTGGGCGCTCTTCATGCTCGCCTTCCTACCGACGATGGGGCGCGTGCTCGACCTGACCACGCTGCCCACCGTGTTCGCCGGGATGGCGCTGATCTTCGGAGTGCTGCTGACGATCGCCGCGCTGCTCTGGATCCGCGCCGACCGCCGCGAAGCGCGCCGCCAGCGCGCCGAAGCCCCCGCCCGCGACGCCGTCGCCAAACCGCAGCATGGCCCCCAAGACAGCGCGCCGCCGCTGTCCGCCCCCGCTGCGCCGCCGATCAACATCAACTAAACACTCGCCGAGAGGAGGACTCGATGCCCAACCGACTCAAGGACAAGGTCGCGATCATCACCGGCGCGGGCTCACGCGCGGACGGAGTCGGCAACGGACGCGCCGCCGCGATCCTCTTCGCCCGCGAGGGCGCGAAGCTGCTGCTCGTGGACCGCGACGAACAGGCCGCGCAGGCCACGCTGGACATGATCCGCGCCGAGGGCAACGACGCCGTCGTCCACGCCGCCGACGTCACCAGCAGCGAAGACTGCCGCGCGATGGTCCGCGCGGCAGTCGACCGCTGGGGCCGGCTCGACATCCTGCATAACAACGTCGGCATCGGCGGGCGCGGCACCGTTGAGGAGATTTCGGAGGAGGACTGGGAACTGGTGCAGCGCGTCAACGTGACCAGCATGATGCTGACCGCCAAACACGCCGTGCCGGCGATGCGCGCCTCGGGCGGCGGCGCGATTGTGAATGTCTCCTCGATCGCCGCCCTGCGCCCGCGCGGCCTCACCGCCTACAGCGTCAGCAAGGGCGCGGTCGCCACGCTCACCCAGGCGCTCGCCGTCGACCACGGCGCCGACGGCATCCGCGCCAACTGCATCATGCCCGGCCCCGTCTATACCCCGATGGTCTACGCCGCCGGCATGAGCGACGAGCTGCGCGAGCGCCGCCGCGAGGCATCGCTGCTGAAAATCGAAGGCGAGGGCTGGGACATCGGCTGGGCTGCCGTCTTCCTCGCCTCCGACGAAGCCCGCTACATCACCGGCGTCATTCTCCCCGTAGACGGCGGCGTCACCATCCGCGGCCCAGCCCGCTAACCCCTCTCCCCGCTATGAGGTGTTCCGGAATCGCCCCCTACGCAGAGGGGCTATCCGCTCCGAATCGCCCCCCTATGCAGGGGGTTGTCCGCTCCGAATCGCCCCCCTACGCAGAGGGGCTATCCGCTCCGAATCGCCCCCCTATGCAGGGGGTTGTCCGCTCCGAATCGCCCCCCTACGCAGAGGGGCTATCCGCTCCGAATCGCCCCCCTATGCAGGGGGGCTGTCCGCTCTGAATCGCCCCCCTATGCAGGGGGGCTGTCCGCGCAGCGGACTGGGGGTCGACCGCCCCTTTCCGACCTCTCCCCCCATCCTGGGGGGAGATTGAGAGGGGGGCGCCCAGCCCTGAAGCCTCCGCTCCCCGCCCCTCACCGGCCAACAATAAACGCCGCCGCCGCGCCCGCATCCTCGCCCGCGTCGGTGTCCGCCAGCCAAGAGCCGACCACGATCACGTCGCCATCGATGTCCGTTACCCAGCCGAACTCCGCCTGCTCGCCGGCCAGCACCGGATCGACCGGCCCCAGCACGCCGCGCTCCACCCACTGATCGCCCTCCAGCTCGAACAGGTAGGCCGCGCCGGTGCGGTAGAGGCCTGTCTCCGGATCGGCTCGGTGCGGCGAGCCCACCACCAGCCGCCCGCCCTCGAGCGCCGGCGCGTAGCCGAACCAGTCGCCCAGCGCGAGGTCGGAAGGAACGATCTGGCTGTGCAGCGACCAGAAATCGCCGAGCCGCCAGACGTAGACCGCCCCTGCATCCCAGGCGTGGCCATTGTGCCCGTGCGCGCCTGCCGCGAACCAGGGCAGGCTCAGCGCGACCTGCGTGCCCAGCCCGTCGCCCTCGCCGCCGTCCGGCGCGACGAACGCCCCGGTGAAATTCCAGGCGAAGTTGTACTGGTGATAGACGAACACCGCGCCCGCATCTTCTACCTCGCCGCTGTCGTGGCCCGGCGCGCCGACGACGAGCACGTTCTCCTCCAGCTCGATGTCGCGTCCGAACTGATGCACAGGCTGCGGCTCCGGCGGCGTCACGCGGCCTTCGAGCTGCCAGAGCCCCTTCTGTAGTCGGTAGACGTAGACCGAGCCTGCCAGCTCGTCGCCGACCGTCTCCGCCCAGGCGGAGGCGGCCAGGCGGTCGCCGTCGATGGCGACGGACCAGCCGAACGAGGCGCCGGGCGTGGGCGCTTCCGGCAACAGCGTGGCGGTGCGCCGCCACTCGCCGCCCACCTGCTCGTAGACGTAGACGGCGCCGGCGTCGATGATCCAGTCGCCGCCGGTCGGCGGCGCGACATCTTCGTAGGGCGCGCCGATCACCAGGCGGCCCTCATCGAGCGCCAGCCAGCGCCCGAACCAGCCCTCCGCCTCGCCGAACGGCGGCAGCAGCTTGGCCGTCTCCACCCACTCATCGCCGCGACGCTCGAACACAAAGACCGCGCCCGCGTCCTCCGCCACATCGTCGTGATAGGGCGCGCCGACCGCCATGATGTCCCCGTCAACGACGGCCGACCAGCCGTATTCGTCGTGCGCGGCGGGTGCGCTGGGGTGCAGGGGGAAGCCGTCGGTGAGCGCCTCGCGCGGCGGCGCAGCGTCCGCCGGCGGAGCCTCCGCGTCGCTGGCGTAGGGGTCGTCGTAGGCGTCCTGCTGCTGCGGCTCCGGCTGTTCGTCGCCGCGCTCCATCGTGGAATCGCGCGCCGGCGAGTCCTTCGCAGCGTCAGCCGCCGCGCCCGACTGCTCCTGGTCGGCGGGGGCGTCCTGCTGCTGCTGCGGCTCCGGCCGCGCTCCCTGCTGTTCGCCGCCGTCCTGGTCGGCTTGCGCTTGCGCCTGCGCGGTGATCGGCGGTTCGTCTTCGGAATCGGAGTCGTTCGAGCAAGCCGTCGCGAGCGCGGCGGCGCACGGCAGCGACAACAGACACAGCAGCACCCACAGCCTGCGAGGCCGACTCATCATGCGAGCCTATCCCCCGTGCCCGCTAAAGGGCAGGCTACCGGCCCATCCGTCTTTGCGCTCCACCCGCCCTAGCGCGGGAAGTTCGGCTGCCGCTTCTCGCGGAACGCCGCCTGCGCCTCCGACGCCTCGTCGCCGATCATCGTCATCCCCTCCATCGCCAGCGAGACCGGCAGCACCAGGTTGGAGACGGCCTTGATCCACTTGTTGACCGGCACCTTGGAGGCGGAGATCGCGCGCAGCGGGCCGTTGGTCAACCGCTCCGCCAGCGCCAGCGCGGTCGGCATCAGCTCATCGTCCTCAACGGCCGCCTGGATCAATCCCATCTCGGCCGCCGCTTCGGCCCGGATGTGCTCGCCGGTCATCAGGTAGTACTTGGCGCGCGCAGGACCGATCAGCATCGGCCAGAGCACCCCGCCGCCGTCGCCCGCGCCGATGCCCATGTTGACGTGCGTATCGCCCAGCACCCCGCTCTTGCCCGCGTAGACGACATCCGCCAGCAGCGCGACGGTCGCGCCGAGCCCCAGCGCGTAGCCGTTGACCGCGGCGATCGTCGGCTTCTCGATATCCAGCCAGTTATCAACGATCAGCCGCGCCTCGTTGAGCGAGTTGAGGTAGCCGCCGCCCATCGGCGCGTCGCGGTCGGCGCTGAAATCGCCGCCCGCGCAGAACGCCCGCCCCGCGCCGGTCAGCACCAGCACCCGCACCTCCGGATCGCGGTTCGCGTCAATCGGCAGCGCGGCCAGCTCGCGGTGCATCGCCGCGTTGACCGCGTTCAGCTTCTCCGGACGATTCAGCGTGGCGATCGCCACTCCGTCGTCGCGCTTCTCGATCTCGATCGTCGTGTACGCCTGCGCATCCAGCATCGCCGCCTCCTTTAATCGTTCCCGACCCGCGCCTGGAAGATACCGCGAATTCCCGCGCCGCCGCAGATCGCCCCCTTCCTCTCTCCGTGCCACGCCAAATACATCCGACAGACGGGCGGCGGGCGGGAGGCCGCTCACTTGGGGCGATGCCGATGCGATGTGGAGTAATCTGCGAGGGTGAGGTGAGCGACATGCGCATTGGGCTGATGGTGGAGGGGCAGAACGGGCTGACCTGGGAGCGTTGGCGGCACATTCTGGGGCTGGCCGAGCGACTCGAATTCCCCTCGTTGTTCCGCTCGGACCACTACTTCACCGGCGCGACGCAGCAGGACTCGCTCGACGCCTTCCTCTCCTTCGTGCTCGCCGCCTCGGAGACCGCCAAGCTCCGCTTCGGGCCGATGGTCACGCCGGTCACCTTTCGTCGGCCGGTGGATGTGGGGCGGATGGCGGCGCAGCTGGACGCGCTCAGCGGTGGGCGCTTCGTGATGGGCCTGGGCGCGGGCTGGAACCAGGCCGAGCACGACGCCTACGGCCTGCCTTTCCCGCCTACCCGCGAGCGCTTCGAGCGGCTCGAGGACGCCATCCACATGCTGCGCGCGCTCTGGGCGCCGGGCGAGTCAACCTACGACGGCGCGTACTACCGCCTCAACGGCGCGGACTGCCTGCCCAAACCGCCGGCGGGACGCCCGCCGATTCTGATCGGCGGCGGCGGCGAAAAACGCACCCTGCCGCTGGCGGCGCGCCACGCCGACGAGTGGAACGGCGTCACCATGACCGTCGAGGTCTACAAACATAAGCGCGATGTCCTGGCGCGCGCCTGCGAGGCGATCGGCCGCGACCCGAACGAAATCGAGCACTCAATGATGCTCTTTCACGCCGTCGGCCCGGCCGAACTGCGCGAGGCCGGCGGGCGCTTCCTCCAGCAGCTCTTCGGGCGGCCCGGCGAACCGCTGGGTGACTTCCTCAACGGCTTCCGCGAGCGTGGCGCGCTGATCGGCGGCGCGGACGAAATCGTCGACACGATCGGCCAACTCGGAGAGGCGGGATTGTCCGAAATCCAGTTCCAGCACTTCCTCTTCGAGCGCGACGATGTGCCGCACTTCCTGGCCGAGGAAGTCGCGCCGCAGGTCGCCGGCATTGTGATTGGAGACCACAGCTGATGCAGCCCTCCGAACTGCTCACCCACTTCCTCGAAACGCTGCACAATGCCTACGTCCGCTGCGTCGCCGAGCTCACCGACGAGCAGCTGCACTGGCGGCACTCCGACGACACCGTCTCGATCGCTTTCCATACCTGGCACTACGTGCGCACCAAGGACAACATCGTCAACTTCGTCTGCCAGGAGCGGAAACCGCCGGTCTGGCTGCGGCAAGGGCTGGATGAGGCGTGGGGGCTGCCGCGCGTCGATCAGGGCACCGATATGGCCAACGAAGAGGCGCTGGCGCTGCGCGTGCCGAGCGTGGACGCGCTGCTCCAGTACGCCCGCGATGTCCACGACGACGTGCTGCCCTACGTGCGCGACTCCGGCGAGGACGAGCTGGCCTCCACGGTGCGCGTCGTGCAGTTCGGCCATCTGGCCAAATCGCAGCAGATCATGCAGACCTGCATCGCGCACGGAACACGCACCTCGGCTCCGTGATCACGATGCGCGCCTTGATGGGCATCCAGAGCCCCGGCTTCTAGCGGCCGGCGGAGAGGAGCGGCGAATGCAGGTCAGCGACGCGGTGCGGATGGTCGCGGTGCCCGAAGAGGAGCCGATGCGGCCGAGCTCGACGAACATCTACATCGTCGGCGAAGGCCAGGTGCTGACCATCGACTCCGGCGAGGCGATCGACAAGTTCCGCTGGATGCTGCGCGGCTATCTGGCCGCCATCGAGCAGGCCGAAATCGGCCTCGCCGCGATCACCCACCACCACTTCGACCACTCCGGCAATCTCAAGCATGTCAACGAGCTGCTCGGCGCGGAGATCGCCGTGCCCGACAACGGCGTCAAACTGCTGCGCGGGCGGCTGCCGAGCGAGGACGATGTGCGCACGCTCGACGACGGCGCCACGATCGACCTCGACAACGGCGTCAAGGTGCAGGTCTTCACCACGCCCGGCCACAGCGTCGACTCGCTCTGCTACTACATCGAGGAAGACGGCGTGCTCTTCACGGGCGACACGATTCTGGGCGTGGGCACGACCGTCGTGGGTGACATCAACGCTTACCGTGCGTCGCTGCAACGCCTGCTCGAGCTGCCCAACCTGCGCATCCTCTGCCCCGGACACGGCCCCCTCATCCACGACGCCCGCGAGCGGCTCGAGCTCTATGTCAACCACCGTCAGATGCGGGAGGACCAGATTCTCGAGCAGCTGCAATCGGGCGAGCCGCGCACCTCCTGGCAGATCATGGAGGCGATCTACGGCGACAGCATCGACAAGCGCCTGCGCCGCGCCGCCGATGGCAACGTGCAGGCGCATCTGGAGTCGATGGTCAAATCGGGCGTCGTGAGCCGCTCGCGCGGGGAGCGCCGCAAGCCCAGCCCTACATCAGCCGCGCGCGAGCGGCTCAAGCAGCGCGAGCGCAACGCCCTGATCCGCAAGGCCAAGCGATACGAGCGCGAAAACCAGCGCCGCGCCATCGCCCGCCAGGAAAGCGCCCCGACGGAGATGTGGAAGACGCCGCCGACCTACCGGCTGCGGACGCCGGCCGATTCGGAGTGACGGCCCTCGATTAATCGTCCGAATGCGGCGTGATTGCATTACAATGAATGATGCGACATTCTGGGAATGCAGGATCATTCATGGACAGCACCGCCGAGCTCCGGGCCCTGCTCAAACGTCTGGACGGCGAACCGGCCGACGCGCTCGAGTCGGCCACGGTTGAGTTCAAGTCGTGGGATGATTCGGGATCGGCCTACAAATCGCAGCTCAAAGAGGTCCGCGAGACAGCCGTCGCCTTTGCCAACGCCTCGGGCGGCTATCTGCTGCTCGGCGTGGCCGATCGCAAACGCACCCGCGCCGACGCGATCCACGGCGTTGGGCCGATCGATCTCGATCTGCTGCGCCGCAACATCTACGACGGCACGGATCCGCACCTGCTGGTGGAAATCGAGGAGCTGGCGGAGCCTGAGGGCCGCGTGCTGGCGATTCGCGTGCCGCGCGGCGTGCCCCCGCACACCACCAGCGATGGAGTCGCCAGGATCCGGATCGGCAAAGAGAGCAAGCCGCTGACCGGACAAGCGCTGGTCGACCTCGCGATCAGGCGTGGCGGGCGCGATCGCACGGCGGCGATTGTGCCTCAGGTTGGGTTTGACGATCTCGATCCGGGCGAGATCCAACGTCTCCGCGAGGTGATCGCCGCAAACGACGGGCGGCGAGACCTCGCCGAGCTCGGCGACGAACAGCTGCTGGAAGCGCTGGCGCTCACGTCGGGCGCCGACGTCACGCTCGCGGCGGTGCTGCTGGTCGGCACACGCGCCGCGCTCGTGCGCTGCGTCCCGGACCACGAGGTGATCTTCCTACGCCGCCGCGACTCAGCCGACTACGACTTTCGCCGCGACCTGCGGCTGCCGCTGCTCTCGCTGCTGAGCGAGACGGAGCAGCTGTTCGAGTCGACGAACCGTCTGACGACGGTTCAACCGCCCGGCTTCCAGGAACTCGAAATCCTCGACATCAGCCGGATGGTCGCGCGCGAAGCGCTGCTCAATGCGTTCGTCCACCGCGACTACTTCCTGCACCAGTCGATTCATGTCGATCTGTATCCGAGCCGCGTCGAGATCACCAGCCCGGGCGGGTTCGTCGGCGATGTGACGCCGGAGAATGTCCTGCGCCACGGACCGGTCCGCCGCAATCCGCTCTTGGCCGATGTCTTTCAGCAGTTGGGCTATGTCAACCGTGCGGGCCTCGGTGTGGACCGCATCTATGAGGAGACGCTGCGATCGGGCAAGGACCTGCCCAGCTATCAGGCCAATGAGTCCCAGGTCGCGTTGGTCTTGCCCACCGCGACGCACGACGACTTTGTCCGCTTCGTCTACGAAGCCAACCGGGCCGGCGAGCGGCTCAGCCTCGACGACCTGATCGTCCTGCGCGGCATCGTGCGGCGGGGAATGCTCGATCGTTGGGCGGCCGCCGAGTTGCTCCAGCTCCCGGAGCAGGAGGCCGCCGAGCGGCTCGTTTCGCTGCGCCGCCGCGGCTATCTCGCGGCCCAGGGGCGCGGCAGGACGACCGCCTACCACTTCGCCGATCGCCTGGCGCACCTCGTTTCCGCCCCGGACATTGAGAGCGATCGGCTCTGGTTGGACAACGAGCAGATGCGCCGCCGCGTGCTCGATGCGCTCGCCGGGCACAGCGCGCTGGCCAACGCGGACCTGAGGCGGATCACCGGCTACTCGCGCGTCCGCGTCCACCAGCTGATGGCCGAGCTGCGCCGCGATGGTCTGGTCGAGCTGCGCGACCGCGGCCGAGCCGCGCATTATGTGCTGAGCGACCGGTTGAGCGACGCGGCGCGGTGCGGCGAAATGCAGCGCGGGAATGCAAAGAATGAATGATGCGACATTCTTTGGCTCACAGCCCGTTGAAAGGCATCGGCGAAAGGCACAGAAAGGCTCGAATCGAGCCTTTCTCGCTCCCATTTCACCTGTGGAGGTCGGAAATGGATCGCCAGAATGCAAAGAATGAATGATGCGACATTGATCGCCAACCCTCTCCCCGTCGCTTACCCTCTGAGGCGACACCCACGCAGCATTGATGGAGACGCGCCATGCACTTCGGAATCGGAATCCCCTCCTGGATCGACGCCTGGAAAGAGGTCGTCGCCGCCGAAGCGGCCGGCTTCACCCACGCTTGGTTCTACGACTCCCAGCTGATCTACTCCGATGTCTGGGCGACGATGGCGCTCGCCGCTCATCACACCTCCACGATCAAGCTGGGCACGCTGGTCGCCATCCCCAGCAACCGCATCGCGCCGGTCACCGCCGCCGCCGCGGCCTCGATCAACAAGCTCGCGCCCGGGCGCGTGATCCTCGGCATCGGCACCGGCTACACCGGGCGCAACACGATGGGCCTGCCCGCCTACCCCATCGCCCGCTACCGCGAATACGCCC
Organism: Dehalococcoidia bacterium; assembly: GCA_965243125.1. GTDB lineage: Bacteria > Chloroflexota > Dehalococcoidia > Bin125 > Bin125 > CATQGW01. The sequence continues at coordinate 1,226,558 of OZ251529.1, forward strand.
AGCAGTTGCGCGGCCTGCTCGACGGCGAGGACATCCTCTACCGCGACGAGGTGACCGGCAACGAACGCTGGATCCGCCTGATCCACGGCCACCGCGACGAGTTCCTCAACCTCGACGACCAGATCCCCGTCTACATCGCCGCCAACGGCCCGCGCGCGCTGGAAGTCGTCGGCCAGGCCGGTGACGGCTGGGTCACCACCGGCATGGGCGGCAACGCGCAGCAGGGCTTCCCGATCATCGCCGCCGCCGCCGAAGCCGCCGGACGCCCCGCCGACAAGCCCTACACTGTCGGCCTCGCCTCCGGCCTCGTCCTGCGCGAGGGCGAAACCGCCGTCTCCGAGCGCGTCATGCGGATCGTCGGGCCGGCGATGGTGCCCGGCGTCCACGCGATGTGGGAAGCCGCGCACGGCCCGGGCGCCAGCCTGGGGATGGACAACCCCGACCTCGCCGGCGAGTACAACAGCTACATCCGCGAATACGCCGCCGCGCGCGGCACGCCCGAAGACCGCCTCTACCTTGACGTCCACGAGGGCCACATGGTATACCTCAAGGAGGGCGAAGAGCGCTTCGTCGACGCTGGCCTGATGTCCCGCATGTTGGTCGGCTCTGGCCCCGAAATCATCGGCAAGCTCGAACACCTCGAAGCCGAGGGCGTCGACAACATCGCGCTCTGCGCCAACGACCCCGTCGGCGCGCGCGAGCTGATCGAGGACTTCTCGCGCGAGGTCATCCAGCCGCTGACGGCATAACTGGAGGCTGAAATGGATTACGGAATCTGCGTCCCCGCCTACATCGACATGTGGCGCGAAGTGCAGGCCGCCGAACAGGCCGGCTTCACCCACGCCTGGTTCCCCGACTCCCAACTGATCTGGTCCGACACCTACGCGGCCATGGCGTTGGCTGCTGAGCGCACCTCGACCATCAAGCTGGGCACGCTTGTCTCGATCCCCAGCAACCGCATCGCGCCCGTCACCGCCTCGGCGATGGCCACGATCAACAAGCTCGCGCCCGGCCGCGTGATCCTCTCGCTCGGCACCGGCTACACCGGGCGCAACACGATGGGCCTGCCCTCCTACCCCGTCGCCCGCTTCCGCGAATATTCCCAGCAGGTGCGCGACCTGCTCAACGGCGACGACATCCTCTTCACCGACGAGGTGACCGGCGCGGAGCGCTGGATCCGCCTGATCCACCCCGACCACGAAGACTTCATCAACCTCGCCGACCCGATCCCGCTCTACCTCGCCGCCAACGGTCCCAAAGCGCTCGGCGTCGTCGGCGAGCTGGGCGACGGCTGGGTCACCACCAGTAACGGCGCCGGCGTGACCAACTCCTTCCCGCTGATCGAGCAGGGCGCAGCCGCCGTCGGACGGACCTACGAAAAGCCCTACACCGTCCAGCTCACCGCTTCCTGCGTGCTGCGCGAGGGCGAAACGCTCGCCTCCGAGCGCGTCGTCCAGCGCGTCGGCCCCTGGGACGTGCTGACCGCCCACACCCTCTGGGAGGTCTCGCAGGGCCACTGGGGAACCAATCTGCCGATCCGCGACGCCGACCTCGCCGCCGGCTACCACCGCTACATCACCGAGTACGCCGAAGCCCGCGGACGCCCCACCGACCGCCTCTACCTCGACGTCCACGAAGGCCACTTCTCCTTCCTCAAAGAAGGTGAAGAGCAATTCGTCGACATCGCCGCGATGGGCAACGGCATCGTCGGCCATCCGGCCGAGCTGATCGACAAAATCGAGCAGGCCGAAACGAGCGGCGTCGATCACCTCGCCCTCGCCGCCCACAGCCCCCAGGGCGCCCGCGAACTGATCGAAGACTTCTCCCGCGAAGTCATCGCCCGCACGAGCTGAGCGCGAATCGTCTTGCGTCTCTCCTGGAACGAACTCCGCGCCCGCGCCGCCGACTTCGCCCGCGAATGGGCGCACGCGGCGTACGAAAAAGGCGATACGCAGGATTTCTACAACGCCTTCTTCGCGATCTTCGACATCAAGCGTCGCAGCGTCGCCCGCTACGAAGAGCACGTGAAGAAGCTCGACAATCGCGACGGCTACATCGACCTGTTCTGGCCGTCGGTGCTGTTGGTGGAGCAGAAGAGCCGCGGGCGCAGCCTGAGCGCGGCGCGGGCGCAGGCGCTCGAATACTTCGACGCGCTCGCGGAGCACGAGCGGCCGCGCTACCTGCTGCTCTGCGACTTTCAAACCTGGGAGCTGATCGACCTCGATCTCGACGAGGAGGTCTGCTTCCGGCTCGAAGAGCTGCCGGAACAGATCGACCGCTTCGGCTTCATGATGGGCGTGCATCGCCGCGCCTTCCGCGACCAGGATCCGGTCAACGTCCAGGCCTCGGAGCTGGTCGGGGCGATCCACGACGAGCTGCGGGATTCGGGCTACGCCGGCGAGGACCTGGACCGCTTTCTGGTGCGGATCGTGTTCTGCCTGTTCGCCGACGACACCGGCATCTTCGAGCGCGAGAGTTTTCTCTCGTTTCTCGAAGATCGGACCTGTTCCGACGGGGTTAATGCCGGGCCGCTGCTTGATCATCTGTTCACGGTGTTGGACACGCCGGAAGGTCAGCGCAGCCGAAATCTCGATCCGGACCTGGCGGCGTTTCCGTTCGTCGACGGTGATCTGTTTGACCGACGGATCGCGACGGCCGATTTCGATTCGAAGCTCCGCCGCCTGCTGATTGAGGCGGCGCAGTTCGACTGGTCGCGAATCTCGCCCGCGATCTTCGGTGCGCTGTTTCAGTCGGTGATGGACCCCGATCACCGCCGCGCCGTCGGCGCGCACTACACGACCGAGCAGAACATCCTGAAAGTGATCGAGCCGCTCTTCCTCGACGAACTGCGCGCCGAGTTCGAGCGGATCCGCGCACAGCGGGGCGGCAGGCGGCGCGCGAATCTGCTGCGCTTCCAACAGCGTTTGGGCACAATGCGCTTCCTCGATCCGGCCTGCGGCTGCGGCAACTTCCTGATCATCACCTATCGGGAACTGCGCGAACTGGAAATCGAGGTGCTGCTGGAGATTCACGGCCGGGAGCGCCAGGCGGTGCAGGATGTCTCGACGCTCTCGGCGATGAACGTGGACCAGTTCTACGGAATTGAGATCCTGGAGTTCCCGGCGCGGATCGCGGAGACGGCGCTGTGGATGATGGATCACATCATGAACCGCCGCCTCGGCGAGGCGTTCGGGCAGTACTACGCCCGCATTCCGTTGCGCACTTCGCCGCAAATCCGCTGCGCCGACGCGCACGAGATCGCCTGGGACGATGTGCTGCCCGCGCAGCAATGCACGTTCGTCTACGGCAATCCGCCGTTCGTCGGGTCGAAAATGCAGTCGCCGCTGCAGCGCGCGCAGGTGCAGCGGGCGGCGGAGCTGACGGGCGGCGGCACGCTCGATTACGTGGCGGCGTGGTTTATCGTCGCCGGCGAATATGTGCAGCGCGGTTCGGCGAAGATCGCGTTCGTCGCAACCAACTCAATCAGCCAGGGCGAGCAGGTTGGCCAGCTGTGGCCGATCCTCTACGACCGCTGCAACCTGGAAATCACGTTCGCGCACCGCACGTTCGAGTGGGGCTCGGAGGCGCGCGGCAAGGCGCACGTGCATGTCGTGATCGTCGGGCTCGACAAGGCGGCGGAAGCGCCGGCGCAAAAGCGCCTGTTCTCCTACCAAACGGCGACGGGCGATCCCGAGGAGAGCGCACACGCGCTGATCACGCCGCTGCTGGTCAGCGGCGAACAGCTCAGCGACCCGCGCCTGGTTGTGCGCGAGCAGTATCGCCCATTGAACGGACTGCCGCAGCTGATCATCGGCTCCAAGCCGATCGACAATGGCCACTACATCCTCAACGCCGACGAGCGCGCGGCGTTGCTGTCCGATGTGCCGGATGTCGAACCGTACGTTCGCCCATTCGTCGGCGCGCGCGAGTTCCTACAGGGGTCGCAGCGTTGGATTCTGCGACTCGAGGGTGCGCCCGCCGTGCTGATCCGGTCGAACGATGAGTTGCGCGACCGCGTGCGCGCGGTCCGCGAATTCCGCTCTGCTAGTCGAAGCAGGCCGACACAAGCCCTCTCCGAGACGCCCCTGCTGTATCACGTCAACGTCATTCCCGAAGCGCCGTTTTTGGCGATCCCCAAGACGAGCTCCGAGCGCCGCGACTATCTGCCTATCGAATGGCTGGAGCCGCCGGCGATTCCGAGTGACGCGCTGTTCGTCCTGGAGAATGCGTCGCTGCCGACATTTGCTCTGCTCACCTCGGCGATGCATATGGCCTGGATGCGCACCGTCGCCGGACGGCTCGAAAGCCGCTATCGCTACTCGATCGGCGTGGTTTACAACACCTTCTCGGTGCCGAACCTGACCAAGCGGCAGCGCGATCGGTTGGCCGTGCTTGCCCAGGCAGTGCTTGACGCCCGCGCGGCGCACGCCGACGCGACGCTCGCCGACCTCTACGATCCGGACGTGATGCCGGCCGATCTGCGGCGCGCGCACGCCGCGCTCGACCGCTACGTCGATCGACTCTACCGCCCGCGGGTGGGGTTCGATTCGGAGCGCGAGCGCGTCGAGCACCTGCTCGCGCGCTACGAGCAAATGATCGCCCCGCTGGACGCCGCGCAGCCCCGTCGCCGCGCCCGGCGGCGCAGGACCCGCGCATGAGCGCGCCGCTGACGTTCGATGGGCCCGAGGCGGGACCGCACGACACAATCCTCGTGCTCACGCACGGTGCCGGCGCATCGTCGAGCCACCCCTCGATGGCCGAGCTGGCGCGGCTGATCGGCGAGCGCGGCGTGTGCGTGGCCCGCTTCGACTTCCCCTATATGCGCCGCGCCGCTGCGACGGGCCGACGCGCCTGGCCGCCCGACGACGAAGACGTACTCGTCGGCGCGTGGGTCGAGGTGCTGCGCGAGCTCGCGCCGGCGTGCCGACTGGTCATCGGCGGACGCTCGCTCGGCGGGCGCGTCGCCAGCATCCTCGCCGACGCCGCCGAAGTCGCCGGCCTCGTCTGCGTCTCCTATCCCTTCCATCCGCCCAACCGCGATTCCCCCGTGCGCACCGCTCACCTGCGCGTGATGGAGACGCCTACCCTGATCGTCCAGGGCGAGCGCGATCCCTACGGTTCCCGCGAGGAGGTTGAGCAATACCAACTATCGCCCAACATCCGCCTGCACTGGATCCCCGACGGCGACCACGGCCTCATCCCGCGCAAGCGCTCCGGCCTGACGGAGCAAGACAACCTCGCCAGCGCCGCCGTCGTCATCGCCGACTTCGTGCAGGAGTTGGGCTGAAGCTGTAGCGGGTTGGGGTTGAGCGTAGAAGTTGCTGCGCTAGCGCTTCGCGCCGATCGCGCCCTCGTTGCGCAGCGAGGCAATCTCCTGCTCGGAGAAGCCGTGCTCGCGGAGGATGGCGTCGGTGTCGGCGTCGAGCGGCGGGGCGGCGCGCTCGCTGCCGGTGGGCGTCGCGGACATGCGCACCAGCGGGCCGACATGGCGTTCGGGGCCGGTGAGCGGGTGCTCAATCGCCTGGAGCAGGCCGAGCGCATCGATCTCCGGGTCGCGGTTGATCTCTTCCGGCAGGCTGACGCGGGAGGCGGGCGCGCCCTCGGCGTCGAGGCGCTCCATCCACTCGTCCATCGTGCCCGTCATCAGGGTTGCGCTGATCTGCTCGCGCAGGCGCCCCACCACCGCCTCCGACTCGGGCGCGAGCGCGTTGAAATCGTCGCCGTCGGTGGGATCGTCGGTGATGCCGAGCGCGCGGCGGATCTGCTCGCGGTTGGCGGGGGTGAGCGCGCCGAGGATGATCGCGCCGTCCCGCACGGGGTAGCCGCCGTAGTAGAGGCGGAAGGCTTTTGTCTGGCGCGGCTGGTCCCGCCGGGCCTGGATGATCTCGGCGTAGCTCGCGCCCTGCGCCCGCAGCTCGGCGATCCGGTCCAGCAGCGGTTGCAGCAGAATGGCGTCGGAGACCGGCATATCGGAAATCCAGGTCGCCTGCAGAGTGAAAGCGGCGGCCAGCAGCGAGGTGCTGAGGTACTGCCCCTCGCCGCTCCGTTGGCGGTGGTAGAGCGCGGCGCAGACGCCCATCGCGCCGGCGACGGCGGCGACGTAGTCGGCGGGCGCGGTCGCGGTGATGTGCTGCGGCGCGCCGCGTTCGTCGACCTTTTCGTCGCCGGCCATCAGCCCCGAGTAGGCCTGCACGATGATGTCGGAGCCGGCGCGGCGGGTGATGCGCTCGGCTGCGGCCGGATCGAGCGCGCCGGGAGCGACCTCCTCGGGCTTGCCGAAGGCGGTGTTGTGCAGGTAGATGAGATCGGGGCGGAAGCGGCGGAGGGTCTCATAGTCCACGCCGATGCGCTCTGGCACGCCGGGGCGGACGTTGGTGAGGAAGACATCGAATTTGGGGATCAGGCGATGCACGACCTCGCGCCCGCGCTCGGTTTGTAGGTCCACAACGATGCCGCGCTTGCCGCGACTGAGCGCGTGGAAGGGCTTGCTCTCGCCGGGCGCGAACTGGGCGATGCGGCGCGCGCCCTCGCCCTCGGGCGGCTCGAGTTTGACCACGTCTGCGCCGAGGTCGGCGAGCGCGACGCCGCAGTAGGGCCCGGCGATGATCTGGGCGAGTTCGAGCACGCGGATTCCGTCGAGCGGGCCTGGCATGAGCGCAGGCTACCCCTCGTCCGGCGGCGCGATGCGCTCAAGCTGGGCAATCAGGGGCGGAAGGTGCCTCCGCGCGGCGTTCCACACGATCTCCAGATTGACCTGAGTGTAACCATGCACCAGATGCTGTCGCATGCCGATGACATCTGACCACAAGATCTCAGGGTTCGCCTCACGCGTTTCACGGCTGACCTGCGATGCAGCCTCCCCGACGACCTGCACCTCATACTTCACTGCCGACTGATGCAGCTCACTCGCCAAGAACTCGACGTAAGTGAGACCGTCCGAGAACGCGACTGCCTTGCGGGCTGCGACGAGCATGTCGACCAAATAGCCGTCGTCAGGCGGCATAGACGGTCTCGGCGGTGCTCAGGATCGCTTTGCGGCGAACGTAGTTGGCGCTTTCCTCGATGCTGCTCCAGGTAGACAGATCCACTTCGCGTCCGAACGCCTCGGCCAGCTCCCGCTCCATCCGCACGATGTCGAAGATCGAGTGGCCGGAGCCGGGCTGTAGGCGCACCAGCACATCGATGTCGCTCTGCGGCCCGAAGTCGTCGCGCAGCACGGAGCCGAAGAAGGCGAATTCCGTCACGCCCCAGCGGCGGCAGAACTCGGCGATCTCGTCGCGCGGCGCATCGATCTGCAGCGGCATCACGGCTCCTCCGTTGCCCCAGCATACGCCGAATGGTGCAGCCTTATCCTACCGTTGCAGAGACACAGAGGAGTCATGCCATGCCCGACTATGAACAAATCCGCTACCAGATCGACGGACCGGTCGCCACGATCACCTGGAATCGGCCGGAGGCGCTCAACGCGATCACGCCGCAGCTCGAGGGCGAATTCCACGAAGCGCTGGACGAGGCGAACGCCGACGACGCAGTGCGCGCGATCATCTTCACCGGGGCCGGCCGCGCCTTCTCGGCGGGCTACGACATCGACGGCGGGATCGACAGCGAAGTGGGCGGCTCGCGCACGCCCGTCAGCGCGCACCTGCGCCGCTGGTTCCAGTTCTCCTCGCGCAACCCGGACATGATGATGCACCTGATGACACTGGAGAAGCCGATCATCGCGGCGGTCAACGGCTGGTGCATCGGCGGAGGCTTCTGGTACGCGCTGGCGGCGGACATCACGATTGCGGCCGAGAACGCCGTGTTCGCGCAGCCGGAGGTGCGGATGGTCTCCAACAGCTCGGTGCTGTTCGGCATTCTGGCAGGCTGGAAGGTGGCGCACCGCTACGCGCTGACGGGCGACCATTTCGACGCGCAGGAGGCGCTGCGAATCGGCGTGATCAACGAGGTCGCGCCGTCGGAAGACCTGCTCGAGCGCGCGCAGACGCTCGGCGAGCGGCTGGCGCTGGTGCCGCCGGACTCGATTCGCTACAACAAGCTGATCACGGCGCGCGGGCTGGAGGCGATGGGCCTGCGCAACGCGCTCAACGTGGGCTCGATGCTCTCGACGCTGGTGGAATCGTCGGCCGACGGCCCCGATGTGGCGCATCTCGACGAGGCGCGGCGCGAGGGCGGCTTCCGCGCCTTCCTCCAGGCGCGCGACGATCCCTTCCGCCCCGAGCCGTTCGGCCCGCGCAGCCGCGCCCGTCAGCCCGAATAGCGCGCCGCCTCCGTCTGGTAGCCTCATCGCGCCCGTCGCGGGAGCATCGCCGGGCGCTGGAGGAATGCGCCGTGCCTGACCGACCTGACCGAATTGTCATCGTCGGCGCCGGCGCGATCGGCGGCGTGGTCGGCGGGTTGCTGACCCGCGCGGGCCACGAGGTGACGCTGATCGACCACTGGGTGGAGCACGTCGAGGCGATGAAGGCGCGCGGTCTGCGGCTCAGCGGCCCGCTGATCGGCGACATCCGCGTGCCGGTGGACGCGCGGCACATCCACGAGGTGCAGTCCCTCGACGAGCCGTTCGACCTCGGCTTCCTCGCCGTCAAGTCCTACGACACGGAGTGGGCGGCCGCGCTGCTCTCGCCGCTGGTGCGCGAGGATGGGGCGATCGTCGACTTCCAGAACGGGATCAACGACGAGCGGGTCGCGGCGGTGGTCGGGCGGGAGCGCACGCTCGGTTGCGTGATCACGATCGGCTGCGGCCTCTACGAGCCGGGCCACTGCATCCGCACCGACACCCGCACGCTCGGCTTCAAGGTGGGCGAGCTGAGCGGCGTTCCGAGCGAACGCGCCGCGCGGATCGCGGCGATCATCAACCAGGTGGCGGGCGCGGAAGCGACCGACAATCTGTGGGGCGAGCGCTGGGGCAAGCTGGCGGTGAACTGCATGGCCAACGCAGTCGCGGGGTTGACCGGCTACGGCTCCGGCGAGGTGCGCTCGCGCGACGACACGCGCCGGCTCTGCATCCGCATCGCCGCAGAGGTGATCGAGGTGGGCCGCGCGCACGGGCACAACATCGAGCAAGTCTGGGGCATAGACGCCCAGCGTTTCGTCGACGTAGCGCACGGCGGAGATCCGACGGAGTTGGACGCCGAGCTGATCGCAGGCGCGCAAGCCCTGGGCGAAGGCCGCCCTAGCATGCTGCAAGATGTGCTGCGCGGTCGCCGCCCGGAGATCGACGCCCTCAACGGCTGGGTAGTGCAGCAAGGCAGGGCGGTAGAAGTCCCAACACCGCACAACGCCGCAATCGCCGAAGCAGTGCGCAGCTTCCCAGTAGGCAATCTGAAGCCAAGCCCCGCCAACCTCCACCTGGTGCTGGAGCAGCTAAGCTCCTAACGCCCGGACTCCGAACCTCGCTGTTCGCGCGACCGTTTCGACTCGCGCAGATGTCTTGGGGTATCTAGACGCTGCTCGTTCGTCGGCGGCAGCCACTCGCGGAGGCCATAGTTGCCATCGATGTCCTCGAAGAACAGCGCGTTGGCATGGAGATACCAAGAAACAGACGGCAGACCAATCTCGTCCTCCGTACCACGCAAGGCCGCCACAATCTCGCCACTTTGTGCATTGCGCCCGGTGCGCCGGAACCAGTCAACGATCACTTCGGTCTGGTAGCGGCGCCGCTCGAGCCCCCACTCGCGAAGGCCGTAGGTTCCAGGACCTCGATAGACGAATATCTCTGGATTCGCCGTGATCGCGTTGTACAGCGTACCAACGCTGATGTCACGGTCGAGGCCGAGCGCTTGAGCGCGGTCAGCAATGTCCCGCCAATGCAGCGGCTCACCGTCCGCGCGGAGCACGAACCGCGCGATTTCGATGTACCGAGGAACTAGCACCGAATCATCAGTCCAGAAATAGCCCAGGTTCATTCCTCGCAAGATCGACCAGGCTCCGTACGCTTCCGCCGAGGAGCAACCACGTTCGCGCAGATAGTCCTCGAACTCTGATCGATCGACTGAGCCGTCGCGCTCCCGCAACAGGGCCTCAAGGTGCTGACGCGCATCGGCAGTCGCAACCTCAATCGGCTGTAGCGCCTTGACATCCGGAAGGATCGTCGCAAGAAGAGCGAGCCAGCGTTCCGGATGAGGAAACACATCCGGCCATCGGTTGAGCGCTTTGACCAGATCTCCGTGCGCATAGTCGCGCGTCGTCAGATCGTGGAGCGATAGTTGTCGCTCGACGGCGCGCCTGACGACACGTAGCCGTCGCGGGTGTTCGATCTTCCTGAGCGCCTTCTTTTCGATCTGACGAATTCGCTCCCGAGTCACTTCGAGTGCGTTGCCCACTTGCTCAAGCGTCCGAAACGCGGTGCCTCCTGCACGACGATTACGTCGCTTCCGCGGCTTCCGCGCGTTGTCGCCGCCAGTCGTCTTTTCGTCCGGCGAATCGGTTCCGTCCAAGCCGTAGCGAAGCACGAGGACCTGGCGTTCCCGCTCCGACAGCCCCAACAGCATGTGGAACAACTCGACGACCAACGGTTCGCCCAAAGCCCAGTTCGGCGGCGGTGCGATCGCGGACCGCGAGACAGCGCCCACCCGATCGGCCACAGCCGGGCACACCGATGCGAACAGATCGAGCCAACGCTCTGGATGGGCGGCCGTCTCGGATTGGGCTGAGAGTAGCCGAACCAGCGCAGCTCGGTCCCCTACAGTCATCGCGTCTGCCGGCCCGAGCGTTGCCTCAAGCGCCCAACGGCAGGCAGCGTCATATGCGGCTGCGATGCGCGCGAATTCGGAGTCAAGCTCCCAAATCCATGCGACCCGGCCATCAACCACATATCCAACCTTCTCATTGAGCCGAGGAGTGCCAGTTGCCAGGCCGTACCGGATGGACATCGCGCGGCGGTGATAAGCCGGGAGCGCATGCCACACGCCAAGCAGCGTGCGCGTGAAGGGCGGCATTCGGATGGCTCCACTCGCTGCATCCGGTTCACTCACCCAATCGAGCGCATCCGGAAACACCTCGGTCAGCAGAGCCCACCAGCCACCAGCATGCCGCTTGGTTGATTCGGACACAGCCAGCGCCTCTCGGAGACCTCGCCGTGTGCCTGGTTGTGCGCCCTCGTCCGGAGACCCGAGTGCATCTTCAATCTCCCAACGCAGGCTGAACTCGTATGCCCGCAGTGTTCGGAAGGCTTGTCCAGCGAGGGTCTCGACGTCCGCCTGTTCGATCTTCATTGCGTGCGCGATAGCGGCGGCATCGCGCGCAACACCGTCAAGCAGCCCGAAGCGGAGCTCGATCAGTTCTCGCTCGGCGGGTGTCAGTTGCTCAACCAGCGCCCAGAGCCGTTGCCCAACAAGGGCGGATGCGTCTTCCATCACGTCGTCACTCCAAAATCTCCTCCGCCAATGCCTGCGTCAGACGGCTGAGGAAGTCGCTGGAACGCTGAAGCAGCTCGTTCTCGAGTTGGTCAAGCCCGATCTCCTCGTCGTGTCGTTGCAGCATTCGCAGGTGCTCGATCTGGACGACATCGCGGAACATGAAGAGGTGGTACTCGCGCCAGGCGTGTCCCCGAGGACCGCCCCGGGTCAAAGCCTCGCCGGCGTAGGGGTGACTGGTGTTGATCCACCACACATTGTGGAGCAGGTCCGTTTCGTTCTGGTAGATGGGTGGGTGACCGGCCTGCAATAGACGTGTCGAACCGTCGTCAGCGGCAGGATCCGAATCGGACCCGCTCAGCAAAATCCTGGGAAACCGCGGGCGGCGAACACGCTTTGTGTCCCCGGGCTCGTCCTTGCGTCCGCCGCTATCGCCGCTTCCGCCGCCGGACCCTTCGCCGCGTCCGCCTCCACCTTCACCCGAACCGCGGTCGCCTCCCTCCCCGCCGCCTTCCTCATCCTGCCAGTCGATAAACACCTCGGTTTCCAACTCGCGAAGAAACCCCTGTGCGTAGCTGTTGAGCATCGTGTTGAGTCGTGCCGCCGCTTCGAGTTCGCGCCGCCGTTGCACCTCGCGGAGGTCCGCGTCAAGTTGCTCAACGCACTCGCCGAGCTGCTGGCGGAGCCAAACTTTGAGCGCGTCGATCTGCGGCGTGTTCCGAAACGACTCTCTGTCGTTCTCGACATGCTCCTCAATCTCCTCGAATCGCAGGCGCAACTCGCAGAACAGGAATCGCGTGTGGTCCGTGCTGCCCGCGTGGAGATCCTGAATCGGAAAGGAGCCGACCGGATTGTCATGGGGGTCAAAGACGAGAACCAGATTGCGCGTCCGCTTGCGACCGGTGAGCGGCGATTTGGCTTTGCGGATGATCAGCTCGCCGGCTGGTTCCGTGTGCGACGTCGTCAGAGCGACGGACGAGCCGACATCATCAGCGCGAGGCAGTATCACGGGCAAATCGCGCCGTCGCAGTTCCCAGTTCGCGTCCTCCTCGATGCGCTCTGGTTCGAGACGCTCCGTGCCGAGGTTGCCGCCGTGTGCGACGCGGACAGCCAGCTCGTGCAGAGGGCGATGCGAAGCCGGGGCAGCGCGAACGGCTTCGAGCAATTTTTCCCTGGCCCACCGACGGCCTGTCACGACATCGTTCGCGCTCAAGACTTGTTTCGCACGGCGGCCAAGAACGACGGTGAACCCGCGGCGGCGGCCGTCCAGATCATTCAGCATCTTGGGGTCGGTCTGCGAAATGAAGGCCTCGACCTGCCCTGCGGAGAGCCCCGACCCGTCAAAGGCGAGACCGAATGCAGCGCGCCACGAGAGATCGACATCTTCGTGCTCCCAATAACCGCAGGTGCCGTCGCTGGCGTCGTCCACAACGAGACTGCTGGCGCGTCCGTCAAGCCACGTGCAGAAGCGCGCATTGCCGCGCCACATCTCGCGCATGTAAAATTTGCCGCCGTTGCCGTGGCCGCCAGTCAGAGCGGCGCTCTCCACGCGGCCGCCGCGCGCAGCGGCAGTAGTGCTGAACCAGTTGAGGAGGAAATCCTCAAGCTCATCGCGCTTTGCGCCTGCGAAATCCATGACCGCAAGATGCGGTCCATCCAACAGGTGCAGATGCACGGGCCAGCCGCCGCTCTCCGGTTCGAGAGATTGGCTTCGGTGGCGACGGACAAGGTACGCGTCAAGGCTGTTCTTCAGCCACTCAGCGACACCTTTGCCGTGGTTGAACTTGAAGTCTCGACCTATCTGATCGAGAACGTCGTGTGAGATGGTGGTCGGAATGCGTTTTTGAGGCGGCATGACCCTAGCGTTTCACAGCCGTGTCGGACCCTGTTGCGGTAGGAAACTGCGCAACGAGAAACTCAGCGAGCCCCCGCAGCTGATCGGCTACGGACAATCTCGCCGCCACAGCAGCGGTGATCGCATCGCACATCGCCTTCACTCGGATGCGCCGGTTCTCGTCCGACGTCGTGACGGTAATGCCGAAGAAGGCTCGGGCATCGAAGTCAACGATCTCATCGGCGCATCCGTCAACCCACTTGACATAGGCCTCGGACGCTTTCGCAGTTCTGAGCAAGCGTTCCTGATCGCGGCTCAGCCGCCTGCTCGAGCTAGCTGTGCGTTCGCCGTTGAGCATGCCCTCCAGCGCTTGGGCCCTTCCGATCCCTGCGTCGGTGAGGCGGAAGACCATGTCCCCCAATGCGACGACGTAGCCGTCCTTCTTGAGCGGCCCATAGAGGCTCTTGTTCTGGTCGTTCGAGTCGGGAAACTCGGGATGCTTACGGAGCGAGAAGCGTTCCGGAAAGCACTTCCAAGACTCGATCACGATGTCCTCGTAGGGAACTGGCCCCTGTGTGTTCCCCGCGGCGCGTGCAAGCGCGAGCAGGACGCGGTCGTGGACGGTCAGTTTCCGCTTCGCCATGGCCCTATCCTACACCTCATTCCCCAGCCCGCCGAAATCAGGCAGCACCTTCTCGCTGAAATCCTCGATCGTGCGCAGGATCTGTCCCTGGCTCAGCAGGCCGTTGTACTGCCACATGAAGACCCAGCTGACGGGCGTCGTATCGAGCATGTTCTGCACCTGCCGCTTGACCGAGTCCACCGTACCGGCGAAGAGCAGGCCGTTGTCCATCATCTCCTGCGGGGAGAAGCCGTAGTCGCGGCCGGGCGGGCGGAGCGCGTCGGCGAAGCCGAAGGGGGCGAACCAGGCCGCGCCGCAAAAGGCCGCGGTGCGCGACCAGATTTCCATCGCCTGCTCGTCGCTATCGGTGATCAGTACGTCGCGCAGGACGCCGAGACCCTCGCCCGGTTTCAGCTCGCGCCCGGCGGCCGCGGCTTCTTCCTGGTAGACCTCGTAGAGGCGGTTCTGCATTTCGGGGTACATCGGCGGCAGGATGGCGGTGATGCCCTCGCGGGCGCACCAGCGGATCGTGCGCTCCGACGAGGCGAAGGGCTGGAAGATCGGCGGGTGCGGCTTTTGCAGCGGCTTCGGCACCACGCCGACCTGGCGCACGATGTTATCGTCGTCCAGCCCTGCGCCGTACAGCCGCGTCGCCTCGATGTCCCAGGGCGTGCCGTCGGGCGGGATTTGCCAGGCGTCGCCCTTGTACTCGATCATGTCCTCGGTCCAGCACTTGCGAATGATGTTGAAGTGCTCTTCGAAGGCGGCGCGGTTCGCGGCGTCGATCTCGTCGTGCTGACCGGGCCGCGCACCGTGGACGCCGTGAATCTGTTGCGCGAGGGTGTCGACCCAGCGGCGCTGATAGCCGCGCGCAAAGCCGGCCAGCGCGCGTCCGCCCGACATATGGTCGAGCATCGCGATGTCCTCGGCGACGCGAATCGGGTTATGCGCGGGCAGCACGACGCCGAGCTGGCCGACGCGGATGCGCTCGGTCTGCATCGCCAGGTAGAGGTCGAGCATGATCGGGTTGGGAGAGAGCTCGAAACCCTCAATGTGGAAGTGGTGCTCGGTGAAACCGATCGAGTCGTAACCGAGCGCGTCGCCGGCCTTGGCGAACGCGCTCAGGTCGGCCAGCATGTCCTGGTACAGCTCGGGCCGCAGCCCGGCCATCCCCTGCTCGATGTCCTCGCGCGTCCCCACCGAGGGGAGGAAGAAGAGAGAAACCTGCATGATGCGCTCCTTGTCTGCTCGTGGTCTGCTCGTGCGTCGGCTGTGTGTCCTGTCGTGTTACTCCAGCGTACCGAGGAAGTCCAGCACCGCGCGGTTGAAGTCGGCCGGATTGTCGATGTTGGCCGCGTGGCCGGCGTTGGGGATCACGACCTTGGTCGAGCCCGCGATCTTGTTGTGGATGTAGTCGGTCGAGCCCAGAAACGGCTCGTCGTTCTCGCCGACCAGCACGAGCGTCGGCTTTTCGATGACGACCAGCGACTGGATCACGCGGTTGTCGAACTGGGCGAGCATGCCGCGCGCGGCGCGGGCCAATCCGGCGGCAGAGCGGTGAGTCGAGACGCGCACCTCTTCCGAGCCGCCCAGCGCGTCGAGTCCACGTGCTTCGAGCGCTTCGGCGCGGGGAAAGGCGAAGTTCTGGTTCCAGCCCTCGCGTCCCTTGGGGTTGTTGTAGCCGGGGCCGGTGTCGAACAGCATCAGCGCGCGAGTGCGCTGCGGATGCGTCAGGTGGAATGCCAGCGACATGTAGCCGCCCAGCGAGAGCCCTCCGATCACGGCCTCGTCCGCGCCCTCGGCGTCGAGGATCGCCGTCATGTCCGCGACCGTTTCGGCCTCGTTGTAGACGCTCGGGTCTTCGGGGCTGTCGGTCAGACCGTGCCCGCGCATGTCCCAGGCGATCACGCGCCAACGCTCCGCCAGCGCGGGCAGCTGACCCGCCCACATCTGCGAAGTCGCGCCGTAGCCGTGGCTCAGCAGCACCGCCGGCCCGTCGCCCTGCGCCTCGTAGTGAATCTGCACCCCGTCGCGCTCAATCGTCGCCATCCGAACCTCCCTCACGCGCCTCGCGCGCCGTCTTGCGGCGCACTGCCAAGATAGGGCAGCCCGCGCGCCGCCGGGAGCGTAGCCTGCGCCTGATTGGAGACCCCCATGAGCACCACAGCCCGCAGCCCGATCACGTCCGACCTGATTTTCGACCTGCCGAGCGTCGGCGCGCCCGCGCTCTCGCCCGACGGCGAGACCGTGGCCTACGCCGCCTCGCGCACATCGCGCGAGACGATGAGCGCCGAGACGCAGATCCGCGCCGTGCCGTTCGGCGGCGGCGACGATCGGCAGCTCACGGCGGGGCCGCGGGATGGCTCGCCCGTCTGGTCGCCCGACGGATCGCAGCTGGCGTTCCTGCGCGCGGCCGACGCCGACGCGCCGCGCCAGCTCTGGCTGCTGCCCATGACGGGCGGCGAAGCGCGGCGGTTGACCAATCTGCCCTACGCCGTCGAGAGCTGCGTCTGGATGCCGGACGGCGGCGCGCTGATCGCGGTGGTCGACGTGGATACGGAGCGCCTGGCGGAGGACGACGGGCAGCCGCGCACGACCGTCGTGCGGGACCTGTACTACCGCGGCGACGCTCTGGGTTACCGCGTGGGCGCCTGGCACCACCTCTTTCGGGTAGACGCCGCGACGGGTGAGGCCGAGCAGCTGACGCGCGGCGCGTACAACCACGCGCACCCGGTGGTCTCGCCCAACGGGCGCTGGATCGCGTTCTGCTCGGATCGCTCACCGCAGCGCAAGCGGCGGCGGCCGTTCAGCAGCGAGCTGTGCGTGATGCCGGCCGGCGGCGGCGAGATCGAGCGGCTCACGCCGGGCGTGCAATCGGCGGGACGGCCCGGCTGGTCGCCCGATGGGCGGCGGCTGGCCGCGGCGGTGACCGAACCGGACGAATTTCAACAGGCCTACCTCTGCGTGATTACGCGGCGGGACGGCAAGCGGCGGCGGCTGACCGACGGCGCGCTGACGCCGCAGAGCGGCGGGTATCCGTTTACGCCGCCGCCGCCAATCCGCTGGACGGCGGACGGGATTGTGTTCGCCGCGGATGCGCGCGGGCGTTCGGGCGTGTGGCGCGTGAATCCCAGCGGGCGAGGCGGAGCTGAGGCGATCCGCGAGAACGCGGAGGTGATTGGAGGCATCGACATCTCCGCCGACGGCAAGCGGATCGTGGTCGCCGCGACATCGCACGCGCAGCCGATGGATCTGGTCGCGCAAATTGCGCAGGGTGAGGGCGGATCACCCGCACCGCTCACGTCGGTCAGCGCCGAGTATCTGGCGGCGCGCGAACCGGGGCGGGTGGAGTGGTCGGAGATCGAGCGGAATGGGATGACCATCCCCTTCGGGCTGATGTTCCCGCCGGGCTTCGATCCAGAGCAGCGCTACCCGCTGGTGCTCGACATCCACGGCGGACCTCACGGCGTCTTCACGGAGAGCTTCCACCCGCTGCACCAGACGATCGCCGGCGCGGGCTATCTGGTGCTGTTCGTCAATCCGCGCGGCACCTCCACCTACGGCCCCGATTTCACGCACGCCGTGATCGAGGACTGGGGCGGGGAGGACTCACTGGACCTCCTGGCGGCGCTGGGCGCGGTCTGCCAGCGTCCGTATGTGGATGCGGAGCGCCTGGGCGTGCATGGCTACTCCTACGGCGGCTACATGACATCCTGGCTGATCGGACACACCGATCGCTTCAAGGCGGCGGTGGTCGGCGCGCCGGTGATCAACCTGGAGTCGATGTACGGCACGACTGATATCGGCGTCTCGTGGGGGCGGCTGGAGTGGGGTGGGCGTCCCGCGGAGAACCGCGAGTGGTACCGCGAGCGCTCGCCGCTGACCCACGCGCCGAACGTAACCGCGCCGGTGCTGCTGATGCACGGAGAAGCGGACCACCGCTGCCCGATTTCGCAGAGCGAGGAGTACTTCGTCGCGCTGCGCGACCGGGGCAAGCGGGTGGAGCTGGTGCGCTTCCCGGGCTGCGCGCATCCGTTTGTCGTGGCGGGACATCCGAAGCTGCGCAAGGAGTACTACGACCGTCTGGTGGGCTGGATGGATCGATACGTCTGAGCCGCGTCATCCCGCGTCCCCTGCTTCCGGCCGCTTCTGCCCGCGCATCACGGCGGCGACGGGGCGGAGCACGGCCCGGGCGAGCTGCTGCGGGCGCAGCGGCGCGGCGCGGATGCGGTCGTAGCGAACGCCGGAGAGGGCGGCGATCGCGACCACCGTGAGTCCCATAACGAGCAGCACGATCCGCTCGCCGCTGAGGTCGGCGACGGCGCCGAAGAGCAGGCCGGCGAGCGTCGAGACGCCGAACGGGAAAAAGGTGAGCGCGGTGAGGCGTCCGTGGTACTCCGGTTCGCTCTGCACGAGCACCTCGGCGGTGTTGACCGCCTGAAAGGCTGCGATGCCCGCACCGATCATGAACATGAACGGGAAAGCGACGTAGAGGTTGGGCGTCAGCCCGAGCAGGGCGATGCCGACGCCGAACAGCACGCCCATCCCGTACATCACCCGCCCCGACCAGGCCGTGCCGACGACGCCGGCGACGGCGAGGCCGATCACCAGCGAGCCCGCGCCGCCGACGCCCTGTAGCACGCCGATCCGCTCTGCAGGCTCGGCGAGCGTGTTCTCCAGCAGACCGGGCAGCAGCACCTGGTAGGACTGGCCGAAGACGGAGATCAGCAGCAGCGAGACGAGCAGCAGGCGCAGGCGCGGCTGAACGGCGGCGTAGCGCACGCCGAGCACGATCTCGTGGTAGATGCCGCCCCGCCGCGCGCCGCGGGGCGCGCCCGAGGGCATCAGTCCGAGCGAGAGGATGGTGAGGGCGAGCATCCCGAACATGGCGAAATACGCCCCGCCCGGACCGACGAAGGAGATGGTGAGCAAGCCGGCGGCGATGGCGGGGCCGATCATCATCGGCAGCGAGAGCGCCGACTGAAGCAGCGCGACGCCGTTGCCCACCAGCCGCTCGGGCACGATGTCGCCGATGTAGGCGCGGCGGGTGGGACCGGTGAAAGCGAACGAGGAGCCGAGCAGGAAGCTGGTGACGACGAGCCAGATCACGGCGATCTGACCGGTGACGATCAGGATGGCGAGCAGCAGAAAGGCGAGGGCGATCACGCTCTGCGCGAGCACCAGCAGGCGGCGCTTGGGCAGGCGGTCGGCGAGCGCGCCCGCCAGCGGGCCGATGATCAGCCAGGCGATGCCGTTGCCCGCGCCGACCAGTCCAACAGCCGCGTTCTCGCCGGTCAGATCGAAAGCGACGACGCTCTGGACGGTGAACGACATCGAGAAGGCGATGAAGGCGGCGACCGTCTGCGCCCAGTGCAGGCGGTAGCGCCCGACCGAGAAGGCCGCGAAAGTCTGGCGCACTCCAGCCCGTAGCATGCGCCTAAGCCTATGGGCTGCGCCGGCGCAGCCCTCGAGGGAGGCAACAGATGGATGTCGCGGAAGCCATCCGCGAGCGCCGCACCGTCGGCGCTTTCACGGAGCAGCCCATCGAGCGCGACCTGATCGAAGAGCTGATCGAAGCAGCGGTCTGGGCGCCCAACCACAAACACACCGAGCCGTGGCGCTTCCACGTGGTGTCGGGCGATGCGCGCGACGACCTGGCGGGCGCGGTGATGGCCGAGTTGGAGGCGAACGGAGCGAGTCCCGCCAAGGATCCGCGCGCCAAGCTCAAGCGCGCGCCGCTCTTTATCGCGATCACCCAGACGGCGTCGCCCGACGACCCGGTGCGTGATCTCGAGGATTACGCGGCCTGCTGCTGCGCCGTCCAAAACCTGATGCTGGCCGCCCACGCCCGCGGCCTGGCCACGAAATGGAGCACCGGCGCGCTCGCCGAGTCGCTCGCCGCCAAACGCTGGCTGGGTGTCGCCGACAGCGACCGGATCGTCGCTTACCTCTACATCGGCTACGCCCCCGATTCGGCGCGCATTCCCACGCCTGCGCGCAAACCCGCTCAAATCACCTGGCGCACGTAGCGGATGTTCGCCCAACATCGGAGCGTGATTCAGGCGGGGTGGTGTGAGGTTGCGAGAGGCCAACCCCTGGCCGCCCGCTCCGAAACCGCCCCCCACGCAGGGGGCTCCGGAATCGCCCCCCTATGCAGGGGGGCTGTCGCGCAGCGACTGGGGGGTCGGCCGCCCCAACTCCGCAACTGCAACCCAAACAACACCACAAGCCCGCCCAAGACTTGCAATCAGAACACCCGTACACATACCATCGCTCCCATGCTCCCCACCGACCACGAACACCTCCTCTGGCTCTACGAACGCGGCCGCATCCTCAAGCACGCCCCGCCCGCCGACGAGGACCTCGGCGACCCCGCCGACTTCGAGCCCATCTACCTCAGCATCCTCGAACAGGTCGCCGAGCAGGCCGACTCCGACCAGGACCGCCTCTCCGCCCTCTTCCTGCTGGCCCAGTACCGGGGCTACGACTCATCGCTCCAAGATCGGCTCTTCCAGCTCACCGACACCAGCAAGTCCGAGCGGGTCAAACTGACCGCCCTGCACCTGCTGGGCTGCGCCATCGGCCTGTTCAAGCGCATCATCCGCGTCCCCCGCAGCTTCGGACCCCGAGCACCGAGCATCCCGCTGCCCACTCCGCGTGCCCCGCGCACGCCCGGACTGCCTGTCCCCGCCCTCCCCTGGCCGCGGCTCCCCTACCCCCGCCGTCGCGCAAAGAAACAGCCCAAACCCGCCGCCAAGCCGCAAGTCCAAACCCCGGCCACCCCCGCCGAACCACCCCCTCCCCCGATCTCCGTTCCCCCCATCCCCGTCGAAGACCTGTTCCCCGCTCCTACTGCCATCCCGACGGCAGCCTCACTCCCCCTCTCCCCCGCCGCAGCGGGAGCCTTTCCCCCTTCTCCCCCCATCGCAGCGGAAAACCATTTCCCTTCTCCCCCCATCGCGACGGGAGTCCCATTCCCCTCTCCCTCCATCCTGGCGGGAGACCATTCCTTTTCTCCCCCCATCCTGGGGGGAGACACAGAGGGGGGCGCGCTCTCCCGCCGCCGCCTCGCACCCCGCATCGCCAACCTCGACTCCCACCAGCCCAAATCCAACCGGCGCGAGCGCCGCCGCAACCAACGCAAGCAGCGCCGCAAACGCCGCCGCGCCCCGCCCCAACCCGCCGTCGCCTAAGACCCCCAGAATCGCGACGCCGACCCCTACGGGGAGGCGTCGCCGTGCCCGCGCTTGTAGCCTGTGAGGGCTGAATGAACGGGGGCGATCATGGCCGGCGCGCTTGCTGGGGTAAAAGTGTTGGAGGTCTCGCAGATCATCGCGGGGCCGATGTGCGGCGTGTTCCTCTCCGACATGGGAGCGGATGTCGTGAAGGTCGAGTCGGCCGCGGGCGACGGCATGCGCCTGCTGGGGCAGATCGCGCCCGGCGAGAGCAAGGGCTTTCACGTCTTCAACCGCGGCAAGCGCGGCATCGTGCTCAACCTCGCCTCCGACGACGGGCAGGCTGTCGTCCGCCGTCTCATCCGCGACTTCGATGTCTTCCTGATCAACGCCCGCCCCGGTGTGCCGGAGCGTTTGGGGTTGGACTACGAGACGCTGCGCGCGGAGCGTCCGGATCTGATCTACCTGGACAACACGGCGTACGGGCCGGAGGGTCCGAGCGCGCATCGCGCGGGCGCGGACATCATCGCGCAGGCCTACTCGGGGCTGATGGCGGGCGACGAGAAGTTCGACGAGCACGGCGGCCCGGATCTGATCACGGCCACGACGCCGGCGGACTTTTCGGCGGCGTACACCAGCGCCATCGCCGTCTGCGCGGCGCTCTTCCACCGCGAGCGCGCGGGCGAGGGGCAGCGCATCCAGACCTCGCTGCTGGCCGGCGCCCTCACCCTCCAGAACGCCTTCGTGGCGCGGATGCCGGTCTCCGACGCGGTGCTGCTGGATCCGATGCTGGCCGCGATCGCGGAGGCGCGCGGGCGGGGCGCGAGCTGGCGCGAGTTGCAGGCCTCCCGCGGCGGCCTCCGCGCTCTTGTCGGCGGCGCGTTCCTGCTTTACTACGGCGGCTACCAGACCAGCGACGGGGCGATCATGCTCGGCTGCGTGACGCCGCAGAACCAACAGCAGGTGCGCGACGCGCTGGAGCTGGGGCACGACCCGACGACGGACGCGGACTTCAATCCGCTGGATCCGCAGTCGGCGGCGATCGTGGACGGCGTGCGGCAGCGGATCAGCCAGCTCTTCCGCGGCAACACGACCGAGTACTGGATCGCGCGGCTCGACGAGGCCGGCGCGCCGGCCTCGCAGGTCAACCTGCCCGAGGACATGACCAACGATCCACAGGTCGAAGCGCTTGGACTGATGGTCGAACTGGAACACGCGCTGACCGGGCCGGAGACGATGGTGGGGCCGTCGTGGTCGATGTCGGCGACGCCGCTGGAGGCGCAGGGCGCGTCGCCGGCCTTGGACGCGGATACCGACGCGGTGCTCGCGGAGCACGGCTACAGCGCGGAAGAGATTGTCGGGTTGCGGGCCGCGGGCGCGATCGGCGCGCCGCCGGCCGACGGGTAACAAGGAGCGTCAACCCTCCGCGGGGTAAGGATCGGCCTCGCTGATCTGCCGCTGGGTTTCGCGGATCGAGAGCCCGTCCTGCGTCTTGCCGGCCCACAGAGTCTTGATGTATTCCAGCACGGCGATGATCTGCTGCGGCGTCAGCGTTTCGCCGAACGACGGCATATTGCTGCCGGCGCCCCCACTTGCGCCGAAGTCCGCCCCTCCGTCGCGGACGATTCGGTACAGCACGCCGTCCGCGTGATGCCAGGTATGGCCGTCGCCGTTGAGCGGCGGCGGCGGCAGGCGGCCGTCCTCGTCGCGAGTCTTCCAGTTCGCCGTGCCCTGACCTTGTGCGCCGTGGCATGCAGCGCAACGCGCCGCGAATAGCTGCGCTCCGCTCAGCGGCTCCGTGTCCGTGCCGCTCGCCGCCGTCTCGCCCGCGCCGTCGCCGGCGGGATCCGGCTGACTACAGCCGACAGCGGAGAGCGTGAGGGCGACGGTCAGCGCGAGCAGGACGAGGAATCGGCGCACGGATCGCTCCGCGTTTGAGGCAACGACGCTAGCGCCGCAGCGGTTGGATGCGTCGGTAGGTGGCGACGCGCCAGACCCACTCGAACGGACCGAAGCGGAAGCGGCTCAGCCAGGCTGGCGACCAGAGCAGCTGCAAGGCCCAGACGACGAGCACGAATCCGAGGATCGCGGTGCGCGTCAGATCGGCATCATCCAGCAGTACCCGGAGAACGAGCACGCCGATGATGGTTTGCGTGAGGTAGTTCGTCAGCGCCATCCGCCCCGTCGCCTGGAGCGCGCGGTGGATGCGGCGCTCGGGGCGCATGTTCCAGAGGATGATCAGGGCGATGAAGCCGAGCGAGGCGGGGATCGTGCCCACCGTGTTGGGGATCGCGGCGAGCAGCGCGATCTTCGGTTCGAAGTCGTGGAGCGCCGCGATCCCCACGCCGAGCGCGGCCAGCGGCAGCCCCACGCCCAATCCGAACGCGGCCATCCGACGGTAGAACTCGGGCGGCTTCTCTCCGCTCAGCACGCCCACGCGGAAGAGCGCCACGCCGATCAGCATCATGCCCAGCGCGCGCACGAAAAAGTCGAAGAACACGTAGACGCCGATGCCGTCGGAGGCATTGCCGCCGCTCAGCCACAACTCGCCGAGCTGGCGTCCGTCGGGATCGACCGCGGCCTGGGCCGCGACGGCCGCCAAGGGGATGATCAGGATCAGGGCGGCGCCGGCGATCAGCAGCGCACGCGCCGGCGCGTTCCGCGCCAGGATCAGGATCGGCGCGGCAATCGCGTATATCACCAGGACATCGCCGTCCCAGAGCAGCGTGTGCAGCACGCCGATGCCGAGCAGCAGCAGGTTGCGCCAGAGCGACAGCCAGTTCGCGCGGACGCCCTTGGCGGCGGCGCGGTCGGCGAACAGTACGATGCCGGCCCCGAACAGAATCGAGAAGATGCCCATGAACTTCTGGTCGACGAACACCTCGCCGAAGACGCCGATCGTCCAGTCCAGCCAGGTCTCGGTCCCCTCGGCGCTGAGATTGAAGTAGGCGGCGGGCGGCAGGCCGTAGGAGACGGCGTTCATCAGCAGGATGCCGAGCACGGCGACGCCGCGCAGCATGTCGAGGTGGGTGATCCGCGCCGACCCCGTCACGGGTCCCGCATTGGTCTCGCTCGGCGCGTCGGCTCGCTCTGGCATTGCCCCACAGGCTAGCGATACCCTCGTTGCGCAGCGGCTGGCTGCGCGACGCGGAGGTACGACGATGATCGAGCCGGTGGCGGCCGTTGGGCGGATGGGCACGGAGACCGCGTTCGAGGTGCTGGCGCGCGCCAACCAGCTGGCGGCGGAGGGGCGCAGCATCATCAACCTCGGCATCGGGCAGCCCGACTTCGAAACGCCGCCGCACATCGTCGAAGCCGGGCGCGAAGCACTGAGCGACGGACGCCACGGCTACACCCCCGCTGCCGGCATCCCCGAACTGCGCGAGGCGGTCGTCCGCGATCTGGAGCGGCGGCATGGCGAACAGGTTGATCCCGATGCCGTGCTGATCACGCCGGGCGCGAAGCCGGTGATGTTCTGCACGATCCTGCTGATGGGCGAACCCGGCGCGGAGATTCTGTATCCCAATCCCGGCTTCCCGATCTACGAGTCGCTGATCCGCTACTCGGGCGCGACGCCGGTGCCGATCGAGTTGCGCGAGGAAGACGGTTTCACGTTCGATCCCGAGCAGGTGCTGAGCCAGATCAACGAACGCACGCGGTTGATCATCGTGAACAGCCCGGCCAATCCGACGGGCGGGGCGGCGACGCCCGAGCAGCTGGATCGGCTGGCGGCGGGACTGGCGAACTGGCCGGATGTCGTGGTGCTGAGCGACGAGATTTACTCGAACATCCTCTACGGCGGGCGCGAGCACGTGACGATGCTGCGCTACCCCGAATTGCGCGACCGCCTGGTGCTGCTCGACGGCTGGAGCAAGACCTACGCGATGACCGGCTGGCGGCTCGGCTACGGCGTCTTCCCGCCCGCCCTCTTCGCTCACGCCGAGCGCATCGCGATCAACGCCTGGTCCTGCCCCAATGCGGCGACGCAGTACGCGGCGGTCGCGGCGTTGGAGGGCGATCAATCGCCGGTGGCGCGGATGGTGGAAGCCTTCGACGAACGGCGGCAGGTGATCGTGTCGGAGCTGAACGAGGTTCCGGGCGTGAGCTGCGTGGATCCGGCCGGCGCGTTCTATGCCTTTCCAAACATTGCGGGGACCGGAATCGACGCGCGCACGCTCCAGCGTCGGCTGCTCGACGAGGCGGGCCTGGCGGTGATCGCGGGGACATCGTTCGGGCATCTGGGCGAGGGCTATCTGCGGTTCTCGTACGCGGCCGGCCTGGAGAAGATCCGCGATGGCGTCAGCCGCATGCGGCGCCTGTTGTCGGGGTAGCCTGCGAGGGCAAGAGAGGAACCCAACGATGAGCGACAGTTTCGAGTACATCTCGCGCAACCGGCTGGTGCTCAAGGATGGAATGCGCCACGCCACCCTGGGTGATGTCCCCGAGCCGATCGTCTACGGCGTGCAGGGCGCACTGAAGGAGTACTACGGCGCACCGGCCGACGCGCCGCCCGTCGCCGCCACGCTGGACCACATCGTGGCCGCGGTCGGCGGTTGAATGTACGGCACTCTCGCGCGGGCGTTGCACGCGCGCAAAGTCCAGTTCGACGCCGACGCCTACAGCGCCGATGTGCTCGGCACGATCCGCGGCGAGCGCAAGGAAACCATCCGCATCACCGGCATCCATGTCGTCTTCCACATCCCCGGCGTGAGCGAGGAGCAGCGCGCCGCCGCCGAGCGCGCGGTGCAGTTCCACGCCGCCGGCTGCCCCGCCCACGAAAGCGTCAAGGACGCGATCGAGATCACTTGGGAGGCCGACTGGCAAGCGAGCGGCGCGTCCACCCCGGCTTCCTGATGGACGCGCCGGAGGAGTTGCGCTACTCGGACGACGACCTTTGGGTGGAGTCGGAGGGCGCGCTGCGTCGCGTTGGCGTCACCGACTACGCGCAGGATCAGCTGGGCGAGGTCGTCTACCTCGATCTGCCGGAGCCGGGCGCGCCGATCGCGACGGGCGAAGCGTTCGGGGTGATCGAGTCGGCCAAGGCGGTGATCGACCTGATCAGCCCGCTCAGCGGCGCCGTCCGCGAGCGCAACGAGGCGGCGCTGGCGCAGCCGACGCTGGTCAACGAGCAGCCCTACGACAACGGCTGGCTGATCAGCGTTGAGCCGTCGGAGCCGCTCGGTGCGGGCTTAATGCAGGCGGAGACCTACCGGGCGCTGCGAGCGGAGTAGGCGAGGCTCCAACCTCCCGCCTGCGTGGGGCGGCCTAAAGCGGACGCCGCGACGCCCAGATAACCTGCTTGGGCTGCCTCGGCGGCTGCGGCTCCGCCGTCGCCGGCTCGCGATCGGCCAGATCGCCTGTCGTTGACGTAATGAACTCATCCAGCGGCAGCGGCTTGCCACCGATCGTGAAGCGCGCCTCCGGCCCGATCAGCGGATCGCGCTCGTCCGCCTCGTCCTCAGGCTCATCGTCAACGCGTTCGTCGTCCGCCATGCCTGCAACCTAGCATGGGTGCGTGATCGACTACACCGCGCTGGAGTTCCCCGAGCCGCCGCCCGATCGCCCCTACACGGCGATCAACATGGTCATGTCCGCCGACGGCCACACCACCGTTGATGGCTCCGAGCGCGGCCTCGGCTCGCCGACCGACCAGCGCCTGATGCGCGAGCTGCGCGTCCACTTCGACGTCGTGCTCAACGGCGCGGCCACCTTCCGTGCTTCCGGCACATCCGCCCGCCTCAACCGCGCCGAGCTCGAACAGTGGCGGCTGGAGCGGGGGATGACTCCGTCGCCTATTGCGGCGGTGCTGACGCGCTCCGGTGATCTGCCGGCGGAGCGGCGCTTCTTCACCGACGACGGCTTTGAGGCGGTGATCTATCTCTCGTCCGTTGCGCCGTCGGGCGCGCGGGCGCGTCTGGGGGCGCTGGGTCGGCCGATCGTGGAGGTCCCCGAGGGCGATGAGGCGCGCGCGGCGTTCCGCCACATGCGGGAGTCGCTCGGCGCTCGACGGGTGCTGGTGGAGGGCGGCGCGGCGCTGAATGGGGCAATCATCCGGGCGGGGCTGTGCGACGAGTTCTTTCTCACCCTGGCTCCAAAGATCGTCGGCGGCCCGGAGCAGCTCCCCGCCGTCCGCTGGGCCGACGCCGTCGAACGTAACAGTCTGCAAACGCTCGCTCTGGTGCATCAACATGCCGACACCGAGTCCGGCGAACTGTTTCTGCGTTACCGTTTTTCGGGAAGTGGCTGAGAGGTTGGGGCAGCCCACGCCACGCCCAGCCGCTGTGCAGCGCTCCGGCGTACAGGGAGACCGCGTTCTACCTCAGCGCTCGCGGACCAGCTTTTTGAGGGAGTGGAGTTCTTTGCCGAGGGCTTTGCCGCGGATGGTGTTGCAGACCTCGCCGACGTAGACATCGCCGCGGGAGTCGACGGCGATGCCGTGCGGGGCGATGAACTTGCCCGCCTCTTCGCCCTCGTC
This sequence comes from Dehalococcoidia bacterium, assembly GCA_965243125.1. Classification (GTDB taxonomy): domain Bacteria; phylum Chloroflexota; class Dehalococcoidia; order Bin125; family Bin125; genus CATQGW01. The sequence goes on from OZ251529.1 coordinate 1,254,021, forward strand.
GGGGTCGCCGAGGACTGCGAGGCGCTCTCCGTCGCGCGAGTAGATGCTGACGCGGTGCCCGAGGCCGGGCGCGTCGGCCATGCCGCCCATCTCGTTGAGCTCGCCGATGTAGATGTTGCCGTCGGGCGCGAGCGTGAGGCCGTCGGGGCGGTGGATGTTGTTCCACATCGTGACGAACTGGCCGGATTCGGAGAAGATCTGCACCCGGTGGCACTCGCGGTCGGCGATGTAGAGCAGCCCGTCCTCGTCGATCGCGATGTTGTGCGGGCGGATGAACTGCCCCGCGTCGATGCCGGGCGTGCCCCAGGTTTGCTTGTGAACGCCGTCGGCGTCGAAGCGGTGGACGCAGGAGTTGCCGTAGCCGTCGGTCACGAAGATGTCGCCCGTGCGCGGCGAGACTGCGGCGTGGGTGGGGCGATTGAAGGGTTTGCCGGCCCAGGCCGGCGCGGGGTTGTAAGGGTCGCCGAGCGTTTGCAGCAGCTCGCCATCGGGCGACCAGCGGGTGATCGTGTGGGTGCCGTCGTCCGCGCCCCAGACATCGCCCTCGGGACCGATCCAGATGCCGTGCGAGCGGTCGGTGAAGTTGCCCTGGCCCCAGGAGCCGCGCCAGGCGCCGTCGGCGTCGAAGACCATCACGGGATGCTCGACATTGCGGGTGAGCACGTAGACGGTGTCGTCAGCCGCCACCGCCACGCCCGGCGACTCGACCAGCGTCACTCCGTCGGGCAGCTGCTCCCAGAGGTCGAGCGCCGTGTAGCTGAAGTCGCCGTCGCTGAGCCGTGCCGTCATTTGCGCACCCCGATCATGTCCACTTGCCGCCGTTGGCGCATACCCTACCCAATACAGGGCGCAACGCGGGAGGCGAGCCATGCCGAGCGACGAACTGCACGAACGGATCGACGCGGTCCCGCCGCTGGGCTCGGCGGTGCAGCCCAGTTCGCCGGAGTTTCGGGCGAACGCGGAGTGGATGCGCGGCTTGGTGACCGAGCTGCGCGAGCGTGAGGCAGCGGCGCGCGCGGCCGGCGGCGAACGGGCGGTGGAGCGGCACCACGCGCGCGGCAAGCTGCTGGCGCGGGAGCGGATCGAGCGCCTGCTCGATCCGGCGTCGCCGTTCCTCGAGCTCAGCCCGCTGGCCGCGACGGGAATGTACAGCGACGAAGCGCCCGGCGCGGGGATCGTGACGGGCATCGGGCGGGTGGCGGGCCGTGAAGTGGCGATCGTGGCCAACGACGCGACGGTGAAGGGCGGCTCGTATTACCCGATTACGGTGAAGAAGCACCTGCGGGCGCAGGAGATCGCGGAGCAGAACCGCCTGCCCTGCATCTACCTGGTCGACTCCGGCGGCGCGTTTCTGCCCATGCAGGCCGAGGTGTTTCCCGATCGGGATCATTTTGGGCGCATCTTCTTCAACCAGGCGCGGATGTCGGCGCAGGGGATTCCGCAGATTGCGGCGGTGATGGGTTCCTGCACGGCGGGCGGGGCGTACGTGCCGGCGATGAGCGACGAGGCGGTGATCGTGGACGGCACAGGGACGATCTTCTTGGGCGGCCCGCCGCTGGTGCGGGCGGCGACGGGCGAGGAGATTTCGGCGGAGGACCTGGGCGGCGGTGTGGTGCATAGCCAAGTGTCGGGGGTGGCGGATCATCTGGCGAGCGACGACGAGCACGCGCTGGAGCTGGTGCGGGCGGCGGTCGACTCGCTCGGCGCGGAACGGCCGGCGGCGCCCTGGACGCGGGCGGCGATCGAGCCGCCGCTGCACGATCCGGAGGAGCTGTACGGAGTGGTGCCGCAGTCAACGCGGCACTCCTACGATGTGCGCGAGGTGATCACCCGGCTCGTCGACGGCTCGCGCCTGCACGAGTTCAAGCCCTCCTGGGGCGCGACGCTGGTCTGCGGCTTCGCGCGGGTGCTGGGCTATCCGGTCGGCATCGTGGCCAACAACGGCATTCTGTTTTCCGAGAGCGCGCTGAAGGGGGCGCACTTCATCCAGCTCTGCGCCCGCCGCAAGATCCCGATCGTCTTCCTCCAGAACATCACCGGCTTCATGGTCGGCCGCCGCTATGAGCACGAGGGCATCGCCAAGCACGGCGCGAAGATGGTCACCGCCGTCGCCTGCGCCCAGGTGCCCAAGTTTTCCGTCGTGCTGGGCGGTTCGTTCGGCGCGGGCAACTACGCGATGTGCGGGCGGGCCTACAGCCCGCGGCTGCTTTGGGGCTGGCCCAACGCGCGCGTCTCGGTGATGGGCGGCGAGCAGGCGGCGAACGTGCTGTTGACGATTCGGCTGGACAATCTGCGCGCGCGGGGCGGCGACATGACGGCGGAAGAGCAGGCGGAGTTCATGGCTCCGACGCTTGAAAAGTACGAGGAAGAGGGCGCGGCCTGGTACAGCACCGCCCGCATCTGGGACGACGGCATCCTCGACCCGCTTGACACCCGCACCGCGCTCGGCGTCGGCATCGCCGCCTCGCTCAACGCTCCGATCCCCGACTCCCAGTTCGGCGTCTTCCGGATGTAGCCGCCGTGTCGGATGCAGTCCCCGTGCCCGAGTCGTCCAACGCCCGCATGCCCTACCTGCCGGCGCTCGACGGCATCCGCGCCCTCGCCGTGCTCGCCGTCGTCGTCTTCCACGCCAACGAATCCTGGCTCACGGGCGGCTTCCTCGGCGTCGATGTGTTCTTCGTCGTCAGCGGCTTTCTGATTACCGCGCTGCTGGTCGGCGAGCGCGAGCGCAGCGGTCGTGTGGACCTGCGCGCTTTCTGGGCCCGCCGCGCGCGCCGGCTGCTGCCCGCGCTGGCGCTGGTGCTCGCCGTCACCACCATTTACGCCGTCGCCGTGCTCGGCGACCAGCTCCTCACCCACCTCCGCGAGGTGCTCGCCGCCGTCGCCTACGTCACCAACTGGGATCTGATCCTGCGCGACATCTCCTACTTCGAGGCGTTTGAGCGTCCCTCACAGCTGCGCCATCTCTGGTCCCTGGCTGTCGAGGAGCAGTTCTACCTGCTCTGGCCGCTGCTCTTCGCCGCGCTCTCCCGCTTCGTCTCCCGCCGCGCGCTGCTGGCCATCGTGCTCGCGCTGGCGACCGCCTCGCTGGTCTGGATGACGCAGCTCTACCAACCCGGCGAGGATCCTTCGCGCGTCTACTTCGGCAGCGACCCCCGCGCCTTCACCATCCTGCTCGGCGTCGCGCTCGGACTGGTCTGGCGTCCCTGGCGCTGGGAGTGGCCCGACGCGCGTCCCAGGCTGGGAAGACTGCTCGACGCGCTGGGCGTCCTCGGCCTCGCTGCCGTGGTCCTGATCATGCAGCAGGGCCACTGGCGTGAAGCCTGGCTCTACCCGTGGGGGTTGCTCGCCGCCTCGGCCGCCGCTGCCGTCCTGATCGCCGCCGTTGCCCGCCGCCGCTCCGAGGCCGGGCGCGCGCTCAGCCTGCCGCCCCTGCGCTGGCTCGGTACCCGCTCCTACGGCGTCTACCTCTGGCACTGGCCCGTGCTGCTCGCGCTCAGCTACGAGCTTTCCCTCAGCGGCTGGCAGCTGTTCGCTGCCGGCGCCGCCCTCAGCGCCGCGCTCGCCGAGCTCAGCTACCGCTTCGTCGAAACGCCGATTCGACGCCGTGAGTTCTGGCGAACCCTGCGCCGCGAGCCGCCCCGCATCCCGCGCCGCGCCTGGTACGCCGCCGCCGCCTCCGTTTTCGCCGTCGCCGCCCTCGGCCTCTTCCTGATCAACGCCGAAGACTCCGCCGCCTTCCCCGAGACCGAGCAGCAAACCGCCGCCTCATTCGTCCCCGCCGCCGCGCCGCAGGAAGATGACACCGACGACATCAGCGCGCCGGCCCGATCCGCAGCGACTCGCGATGCGGACGCCGAATCCGACGCTGAATCTGATGCGCCCCAATCGCCGCTGATCATCTCCGACGCCAACGCCTCCGCCGAGCAGGAGCGCCCCACCGAGATCGTCGTCTCCCGCCCCCGCGCCCCCGTGCCGGCCGACGCCGGCAATGCTCCGGCGCCCCGCTCCGCCGTCGCCGAGCCGATCCTCAATCCGCCCCTGCCCCACCTGCCCGCCGCCTTCGCCTACATCGTCCAGCCCGGCGACTCCCCGCGCGCCGTCGCCAACACCTTCGGCATCGAGCTCGCGGAGCTCGTCGAACTCAATGGCGAGCAGATTCTCGAAGTCGTCCACGTCGACGATGTCCTGCACATCCCCTGCCCCGGCGGCGCGCCCTGCGCCGTGGTCGAGATCGCCATGCGCGGCGCGGGCTGCGTCCGCTGGAGCAGCGCCCTCGGCGAAGCGCGCGCCTGCCGCGGCGTCCGCGCTCTTGTCGGTCTGCCCGCCGCCTTCGCCGCCGAAAGCGGCTTGCTCGCCTCCTCCACCGTCTGGGAGTGGGGCGACGCGCACGTCGCATCCGAAACGTTCGTGATCACCGAGACCAACCTCGCCGCCGGCGGCGACCCCGCCTTCGCCCGGCTCATCGCCCGCTTTGGCGTCGCGCCCCTCGCAATCGGCGACTCCGTCATGAAGCACGCCGTGCGCATGCTCAGCGAGCGCGGCCTCGACGTCGACGCCGTCGGTGGGCGCACCGCGTACCAGAGTATGAAGGCCCTGGAGGAACATCTGGCGGCCGGCCCGCGCGAGGTGGTGGTCTTTCACGGCGTCGGCTACTACTTCGTCGATACCGAAGATTTCGACCGCCTGATGCGCATCGTCGAGGAGGTCGACCACCTGATCATCTTGACGCGGCAGTTCCCCCCGCGCGATCCGTGGATTCGGCTGGAGCGCGAGGGCAACGAGCTGATCCGCCGCGAATCGGCGAAGTACGACAAGGTCACGATGATCGACTGGAACCAGATCACCGACGGACGCGAGGATGAGCTGACCACCGACGGGACGCATCTGCGGCCCGACGGACTGGCGCTCTACGTGCAGATGATCGTCGACGCGATCGAGGCGGGGCCAGCGGGGGGTGCGGAATAGGGAGTGCAGCGGCCGCTAACCCTCGTAGCCGGTGACGTTGACCACATCGCGGCGCTTGAAGCGCCACTCCCCTTTGTGCCGCACGATCACGTCCTCGTAGCCCAGCAGCATCGAGATCACGCCATCGGGCGACGGCACCTTGAAGTCGAGGAAGCACTTGTGGCGCACCTCGTCGCCGGCGACCTCAAAGAGGTGGTTGTCGGTGAAGTGCATGCCGCCGGGGAACTGCTCGGCGAGGCCGTGCGCGAACGCGATCAGCTGATCGCGCCCTTCGGCGTGCCCGGCCGGGCCGCTGAACACGCCGTCGGGCGTGAAGGTGTCCGCCCAGCCGGGGCCGTCGGCCTGGTCGACGGTGTAGTTGTAGACCGAGCAGAGATCGATGATCGCGAAGCGGTCTTCGAGCGAGATGGTGGACATTTTCGGCTCCGTTCGGTTAGTCGGCTGGTCAGTCGAGCACGGCGATCGCTTCGACCTCGATCAGCAGGTCGGGCAGGGCCAGCGCCTGCACGCCGATCAGGGTGCTGGCTGGCGCCGGCCCCTCGCCGAACACTGCGCGCCGCGCGGCGCCCAGATCGCGCCCCACGCTCGGGTCGTAGCTGACGATGTAGACGTTGGTCTTGGCCACATCGGCGATCGTCGCGCCGGCTGCGTCCAGCGCCACGGCCAGGTTCTCGTAGGCCTTCCTGGCCTGCGCGGCGAAATCGCCCTGTCCGACGATGCCGCCTTCGGCGTCCCAGGCCACCTGGCCGGAGATGTAGACGGTGCGCCGCCCTTCGGCGACCACGACCTGCGAGAACGTGGGGGCGTTGACCAGCCCCTCCACCTTGAGATGTTCGAGCGCCACGCGCGCCTCCTTCGCTGTCCTGCCTCTTGCCTGCGTCGTGCTGCGGCTCAAGATAGCGCCCCCATCGCGCCGGCGGCCGCGCGGTATCGTGCCGTCACCCCCCAAGACACAGTAGGCAGGAGCGGACCATGGCAACTCCCGAACGGCTGGAGATGACGCTGGCCGAGGCGATCTACTCAATGCGCGCCATCCGTCGCGTGCGTCCCGACCCGATCGCCGACGCGGACATCGAGCTGATCCTCGACGCCGCGCGCCAGGCGCCCAACGGCGGCAATGCTCAGCCGTGGCACTTCCTCGTCGTGCAGAACGCCGACCAAATCCGCCGCTTCGCCCCGCTCTACCGTGAGGCCTGGTGGGCCAAGCGCGCCGACGCGGGGATTACGGACCCCGACGACGAGCGCCTACAGACCCCGGTGATGCGCTCGGCGCGGCGGCTGGCCGACGAGATCGGCGACGCTCCGCTGCTGATCTTCCTCTGCGCCACCGCGCAGGGCGAAGCCGCCGCCGCCTCGGTCATCCCCTCCGTCCAAAACCTGCTGCTCGCCGCCCGCGCCCTCGGCATCGGCGGCAACATCACCACCCTGCATCCTTCGGTCGATGGCCGCGTCAAAGCGCTCTTCAACATTCCCGAGCTGGCTCAGGTCGTCTACTGCGTACCCATGGGCTACCCCAAGGGCCGCTTCGGGCCGCTCAACCGCAAGCCGCTGGCGGAGATCGTCTCCCAGGACCGCTGGGGCGAGCCTCCGGCCTGGGTGTAGGGGGCGGCAATGCCGGGCGGCGATCCGGAAAGCCGCCGCGTTTTCCGTCGTAGGGCGGGATTCCTCGCGGAGGCTGGGCGCGTCGCGACCGCGCTTAGCCGCGCGCTCGACCGAGCCGCGTCGCCGCTGGCGGCCAACGCCCGCGATCTGGCGGATCGGATTGTCCGTGAGGAGCGCGCCGCGCGGCCGGCCGAGTCGAAGGGCGGCGACGATACAAGCGCAGCAGCGGGAGCGGTAACCCGGTGCGCGATGACCGGCCGATCAACCTCCTGTGTGTGGACGAATCCGGTGTGCCGTACCTACAGGATGCGCCGGGTGGAGGGGACTGGTTCGCGCTCGGCGGTGTGGCGATGACGCAGGAAGACGCCGCGCAGTACCGGGACGCTGCGGATCGTCTCAAGCTCGAATTCTTCGGGCGCATCGACGTGACGTTCCACGAGCCGCTGATGCGGCGTCATCGGCAAGACTTCAGCTTTGACGGCGACGAACGACGCCGACGAGCTTTTGACGCGGCAGTGCGCGAGCTTGTTGCGGAGAGCAGGTTCACGGCGTTCGCGGTCGGTATTCGGAAACGGACGCTACGCGACGAGCTCGGCGGATCTGCTTCGGATCCTTACCTGCCGTCCGGAATCTATGCGATCGCCATCCACCTGTTGCTGGAGCTTTACGTCGATTTTCTGGCCTCCGAGCCGTCGGAACCCGTGGGCCGAGTAGTGTGGGAAGCGCAGGGTCCACGCGAAGATGCGGAGCATCAGCGGGATTTCGTGGACACGTTGCTGGGTGGTACCCGTCGAACGTCGGAGAGCGCTTTTCGCCGCTTTCTGGAGCCCGGCGTGTCGTTCATGCCGAAAGGCGGCTCGCATCCACTCGAGCTCAGCGACATGCTGGCGCGCGACATGTTTGAGTGGATTCGGAGCGATTGTCTTGCCGAACCGCCGCGGTGGTCGATCTTCGGCGACAAGCTGTATCGGCGCGACCGCGCCGCTTCCGGAGAGTTCGGCCTGACAGTGTTCCCCGACCTCGGGGTTCGAGACCGAGTCGGAGCCTGGCGCGAGCGAGTATGGGCCGGACACTAAAAGCGCCGGCTACCGCAAGGGCGCCGGCGCCGATAGCGACACTCCGCTATCCACTGCCGCCAAGCTACGCCGTTGTGCGAGGGCTGTCAAGGCGGGTGGCCGTGACGACGCCTACGGAATCAGCATTGAGCGGGAGACGCTGGTTTCCCGCTCGTGCCACTCGCTGTCCTCGAAGGCCTGGTTGACCTCGGCCAGCGGGTAGGTGTGGGAGACGATTTTGTCGTAGGGGATGCCGCGCCGGTTCTTTTGCAGCATGTCCATCATCAGCGGCAGCAGGTGCGGGCGGTACATCACCGAGCCCATGATCTTCTTGCCGCTGAGCAGCAGCGTGGGGTCGATCTCGACCGTGTTGCCGCGCACGATGTCGCCGATCTCCACGAAGGTCCCGCCGTTGGCCAGGTACTCGATGCCCTCGGCGAGCAGCTCGGAGCGGCCGACCAGCTCCATCACGATGTTCGCGCCACGGCCCTCGGTGAGCTCCCAGACGGCCTGGCGGCGGGTTGAGCGGGTGTTGAACTCCTCGATGTTGATCGTGTGGTCCGCGCCGAACTCCTCGGCCAGCGCCAGCCGCTGCGAAAGGCGGTCGAGCACGATCACCTTGTGCGCGCCCATGTCCTTGGCCATCGCCGTCGCGTTGAGCCCCAGTCCGCCCGCGCCCTGGATCACGACGAAGTCGTTCTCCTTGCAGCCGGCTCGCATCAGGCCCTCGGTCACGGTGCCCATTGCGCAGTTGACGAAGCCGAGAATCTCATCCGGCAGGTCGTCGGGCACTTTGAAGACGGGATGATTGGGGCGCAGGTAGTAGTAATCGGCGTAGGTGCCGGTGAAGTAGGGCGGCAGGCCGGCCTCGCGCGACCAGGCGCTGCGGTCCGAGCACCAGTTGGGCTCACCGCGCGAGCACTGGTAGCAGCGCCCGCAGGGCGTGATCGCCGAATACATCACCCGGTCGCCCACGGCCAGCGGCTTGCCCAGCGAGTCGGAGTCGACGCCCTCGCCGAGCGAGTGGATGACGCCCGTGCCCTCGTGCCCCATCACGCGCCCGCCCGGCGGCAGCGGCGTGGCGGCCATGTCGCCGCGCCAGGTGTGCAGGTCGGAGCCGCAGACCCCGGCCTGGGTGATTCGCAGCACGATCGCGCCCGCTTCCGGCTCGGGCACCGGATACTCTTCGATCACGAACGGCTCGCGGTATTCCTTGACCACCACGACGCGCCCCGTAGCCATGCTGCGCTCCCTTCTCCGCTGAACGGCCTTCGTCGCAGACTAGGGATTCGAGAGCGCATCCGCAGACGGGCAGGGCGCGGTATCGTTCAGGGTGCGGCGCCGGACCGTTCGCCGCGCAAAGAATGGCCCGTTCGATGCCGCTCGACGATCCTGTTGACCAATTCTACAGTGACGCAGGCACGCTGCTCACACTGTGGGCGCGGGCCGCGCCCGACGGCAAGGTGCCTCTGCTCGGCGACCGGCTGCGGCTGATGAAGTTGGCATTCCTGTTCGATCACGCGCTGGCGGCGAAGCAGATCGACGCGCTCGGGCTGACCTTCACCCGCTGGAAGCTGGGGCCGGTCTGCAACGCAGTCTTCGATCTCTGGGAGATGTTGCAACGGGGCGGGATGGTGATCGAAGAGGAGGCATTCTTCCTCACGCCCGACGGGCGAGACCTGGCGGCCAGTTGGTACGACGAAGTGCTGTCGCTCGAGGAGAACGCCCCCACGCGGCGCGTCTTTGACGACACTGCGGCGCGCTGGCGGAACGAACCGTCCACCCGCGCAATCGTCGCCGCTGCGAACGAGATCGCAGGCCCGCCCGCCAATGGGCAGCCGAGTATTCCCGGTTTAGAGTCGGGCCTCGGCGAAGCCGTGGTCGGGCCCGTGTTGGGCAGACCGACATCGCGCTTCCGGGTCGGTGCTGCGTGGCTCGAAACAATCGCGATCATGCTCAATCCGGCCGCGATGGCCGGTATTCGCGCAGCAGAGGACGACTTTCGGGCCGGGCGATATGTCGAAGCCTGACGACTCGGCTTTCCGCGTGCGCTGGGCCTTGCAGCTGAGCGCGCAGCTACAGGAACTGCACTCTGCGCAGCTGATCGCGCGAGTTCGCAGGGTTGCGGAGATGTTGGGCGTTGATCCGTATCGCGCCGCGCGGGCGGAGCGTCTCACCGCGGACCTTGGCGGTCTGCGCAGCGCCCGGATCGATCGCCGCCTGCGGCTGCTTTACCGGATCTGCGGTGAATGCCGCACAATGGGCGACCAAGAGCGGCGCGCCCTTCAATGCTGTAGCAGCGGCCGGACCACGGACGCCACGGTCAACTTGCTGTATGTCGTCGACTACCACCCCAAAGGCCTCAGCGACGTTCCGTTGGAGTTCGATTTCGAGGACGACTGAGGGCGGCTAGCGGTCCTCGTAGGTTTTGAAGAAGCGGTTCTTGACTGCTTTTTGGTTCTCGTAGATCGAGCCTTGGCTGGGGGCGGGCGGGAGCGGGAGGTAGGCGGGGACGTCGGTCTGGCGGGGTTGCTCGACGTCCTCGCCGGCGCACATCAGGCCCTGGTAGTAGTCGAGGCTCATCTTGCCGAGGCCCTGGATCGGCCAGGCGTCGGCGGCGGCGTAGCCGAAGAGCAGCAGGCGGCGCGCGTTCTCGGAGCGGTTGAGCGCTGAGCCGTGCATCAGCCGCACGTGATGGAACGAGACGGAGCCGGCCGGGCCTTCCAGTGGGACCACGTCGCGCTCCATGTCCCAGTCGAATTCCGTCGGCTCGACCGCGCCGGTGAAGTAGCGGCCCTCGGGGTGGTGGTGGTCGTAGATGGCGCGCTTGTGCGAGCCGGGCACGACCAGCAGCGGGCCGTTGGCCTCGTAGCAGTCGTCGAGCAGGATGCCGGCGGCGAGCAGGTCGTCGTTGGTGTGGGGGTAGAAGGGCCAGTCCTGGTGCCACTCGACGGGCGCGCCGTATTCGGCCTCTTTCATGTTCAGCTTGTCGTTCTGCAGCCGCACGTTGGGGCCGATCAGGGCGGTGACGACCTCCATCAGCACGGGGTGCTGGGCGAGCTCGCGGAAGAACGGCCAGTGGGCGTGGGGCGACTTGAGCCGGCGCACGCGGGGATTATCCGGCGTGTGCGAGTCCTCGAGGTCGTAGCGCGCGTCGTGCTCGGTCAGCCCGGCCGCCTCGGCGACGATTCGGTCGGTCTCGTCGCGCAGCGCCTGGAGCGTGTCGTCGGGCAGCAGGTTGGGGAGCAGCAGGTACCCGTTCTCGTGGTAGAACTCGACCTGCTCAGGGGTCACCAGCGGCTTCACGGCGGTCGTGGTCATCTCGGGCTCCCTCGCGGCTCCTTGCGGCTCTTCACGTCGGCATCGCAGCGCACGGGCATTGTAGGCGATGCTCCGGCCGGTCTGGCTAGACTGCGCGGGTGACCGATCACTCGACCAACCCGTCGACCAACCCGGCCTTCGCACACGACATCCGCTGGGAGTCGCGCCGTTCGCCGGTGCTCTCCACGCGCGGCGCGGTGGCGTCGAGTCAGCCGCTGGCGACGCTGGCCGGCGTGCGGATGCTCCAGGCGGGCGGCAACGCGGCCGACGCAGCCGCGGCGGCGGCGGCGGCGCTGGCGGTGGTGGAGCCCAACTCGACGGGCATCGGCGGCGACTGTTTCTGCCTCTTCTACCGCGCGTCGGACGGCGCGGTGGAGGCGATCAACGGCAGCGGACGCAGCCCGCAGGCGCTCACATTGGAGCTGGCCGGCGGCGGCGACGGCTTCGAGCGGCAGGGCCCGCACGCGGTGACCGTGCCCGGCACGATCGCGGGCTGGGCGGACACGCTCAGCCGCTTCGGACGGATGCCGCTCGGCGATGTTCTTGTGCCCGCCATCGAGCTGGCCGAGGACGGCTTCCCCGTCACGCCCGTGATCAGCCGCGGCTGGCGCAGCCAGGAAGCGCTGCTGCGCGAGAAGGGACCTGCCGGCCGCGATCTGCTGCTCGGCGACGACGGACCGCGCCCCGGCGAGGTCTGGCGCAACCCGAAGATCGCCGGCGTGATGCGCGCCGTCGCAGAAGGCGGACCGGACGCCTTCTATCGCGGCGCGCCCGCGCGGGCGATCGTCGGCGCGCTCGAACTGCACGGCGGCTGCATGACGCTGGACGACCTCAGCGCGCATTGCTCCACGTTCGAGTCGCCCGTCTCGACGACCTACCGCGGACATACCGTCTACGAATGCCCGCCCAACGGACAGGGCATTACGGCGTTGATGGCGCTGAACATCCTTGAGGGGTTCGACCTCGCGGCGAGCCAGCCGCGTTCGGTCGAGGCGCTGCATCGGACGATCGAGGCGATCCGCCTGGCCTTCGCCGACGCCCGCGCCTACGTCGCCGATCCGGCCCGCGCCGAGGTTCCCGTCGAGGCGATGCTGAGCAAGGCCTACGCCGCGCAGCGCCGCGAACTGATCCAGGCCGACGCGGCCATCGAACTGGCGGTGGCCGGTGAGCTGCCCGGCGCCTCGGACACCGTCTACCTCTGCGCGGTGGACGGCGAGGGCAACGCCTGCTCGTTCATCAACAGCAACTACGAGGGCTTCGGCTCTTGCATCGTGCCGCGCGATTGCGGCTTCAGCCTGCAGAACCGCGGCGCGGGCTTCGCGCTCGAGCCGGGCCACCCCAACGTGCTTGAGGGCGGCAAGCGCCCCTACCACACGATCATGCCGGCGATGCTGACGCGGCCCGACGGCTCGCTCTTCGCCGCCTTCGGCGTGATGGGCGGCTGGAACCAGCCGCAGGGCCACACGCAGGTGGTGATCAACCTGGTTGATCGGGGGATGGATCCGCAGGCCGCCATCGACGAGCCGCGCTTCTCGATGATCGCCGACCCGCCCAACGGCGATATCTGGGTGGAGGACGGCGTTCCGGTGGAGACGATCAGCGCGCTGGCGCAGCTGGGGCATCCGGTGCGGCCAGCCTCGGGCGCGCTGCGCAGCGGCGCGGTGGGGAAGGGGCAGATCATCGCCCGCGATCCGCAGACGGGCGTGCTCTGGGCAGGCTCCGACCCGCGCGCCGACGGCTGCGCGATCGGGCTGTAGAAGGGGTGGCAAAGTGGCGGACAGAAGTGAACGCATCCGCAGGGTCTGGCCCGATGAGGCAGGCGACTTCACGCCCTGGCTCGCCCAGAACCTGCATGTGCTGAACAAAGTCCTCGATCTTCAACTCGAACGCCCGCGGTGCGAGGTCCCGGTCGGGCCTTACTCGCTGGACATCTTCGCTGTTGACGCTGGGAGCGGGGATGCCGTGGTGATCGAGAATCAGATCAAGGAGTCTGACCACAGCCACTTGGGTCAACTCCTCACCTACGCCGCAGGGCTTGGCGCGCGAAAGCTGATCTGGATCGCATCGGAGTTCGCGCCCGAACATCTGCTCGTCGTTGACAGCTTTAATCGGACTGCCGACGGCAGCGAGGCTTTCGCTGTAGCACTCGATGTTCCCTCGCGCGCCACGCGGAAAAAGCCGGCAGCGAAATTCACTGTCGTCGCCGCTCCGCGTTCGAAAGAGCCTCTGCTCGGTAAATCGCCACCGCGCCGTCGCGAGAGCAAGTACGACCGCTTCACCCGCCAGTTCACGCCGCAACTGGGATCTCAGGGGTTCACGCCTGCCAACTCCACGCGGGTTCCCGCCAAGGCCGGCCCCTCGGAGCGGTTTTTCTTCGGCGGCTATCGCGATGACGCCTTCTCCTACAACCTGGCGGTTATGTCTGGGGAGATTCGTGCCTACCTCTTTCACCACGGCTACCACGGTGGACAAGAGTCAGAGCGGCGCGAGTTGCACGCCCATTTCAAGCGCAACGCGCCGCTCATCAAGGAGGATCTGGCCCGCGCAGGGCAGCCGAACGGATTCCGGATCAAACCCGTTACCCCGCCAGGTATTTTCCGGTGGCTCGTTGGGGTCAGCGTCCCAGGCTCGATCGATGATCCCGCGGATGCGGAAGCAGCGCGCGACTGGCTGAGCTGTTCGATTCCCACTTTGCAGCGGGTCCTGGAACCGTGGGTGCGGGGGTTCCTCGAGCGCGGCAGTGCCTGATCTCGGGTGCGCTGCGCAGCGGCGCGGTGGGGAAGGGGCAGATCATCGCCCGCGACCCGCAGACGGGTGTGCTCTGGGCGGGCTCCGACCCCCGCGCCGACGGCTGCGCCATCGGGCTGTAGGCTGGCCTCGCTGAGAGGGCGCAACGATGAAACGCACGTTTACGGCGAGTGTCTGGCAGGAGGGCGAGTGGTACGTGGCGCAGGCCTTGGAAGTCGATGTCGCGAGCCAGGGCAAGTCGGCGGATGAGGCGCTGGGGAATCTCCGAGAGGCGATTGAGCTCTACTTTGAGCAGCCGGATGTAGAGGTGGTCGCCGGCTAGGGCGTATTCACATAAGCTGCTTATCATTGAGCACATCCAAGTTTCGTCGTTCCCGCGAAAGCGTGAATCCAAACTCAGTGCCGTTCACGGCACAAGGGTTCAGTCTGTCCGCCAATGCCCGTTCGCGGGTCAGCTCGATACGCCGTGCCGCCGACAGCCGCCGTATGGATCCGCTAAGTCCAGGGGCGGGAATGACTGAGAGATGGGGCAGGAATGACGGAAGTGCGAACACGCCCTAAGTGAGGTGGTGGAGCTGGGGGGACTCGAACCCCCGGCCTTTTGACTGCCAGTCAAACGCTCTCCCAACTGAGCTACAGCCCCACGGGTTGGCCGTCTGCCCACCAGCGTAGGCTGATCGGGCCGCTCGCGCCACTGCTCGGGCGCTTTACGCCAGCGTGACATTAAACGCGCCGTTGAAGTGGTTCTGAGTATTCTGACTGCCATTGAGCCGCGGTGGGCTGCCCATTCAACCGTGGCGGAAGCGGAACGAACATGACGGCGTTGCGAGAACTCTGGTGGAACAACCCCTACGCGGTCGCGGCGGCGGTGGTCGCCCCGATCGTGTTCGGCATCGTCTTCGTGGCCGTTTGGCTTCTGGCCGGCGGCGACGGCGACTCGGCGGCGGTCGCGCCGGCCGCGCGGGCTGCACAGACGGAGCAGCCGGCGCCGACGGTGGTGCAGGTGCAGAGCGGGCGCGACGACGCGCCCACGCCCGCGGCGCAGAGCGGCGGCGCAGCCGAGCAACAGGCGGGCGGGTCCGACCAGCCGGCAGCGAGCGAGCAGAGCAGCGAGTCGAGCGGGAGACAGCAGGCTGCGCCGCCGGCCGAAGCGTCGCCCGAACCGGAGCCGCTGCCGGAGCTCCCCGATGTGCTCAAAGTCCCGATCGATGAGTCATCCTTCCGTTACGGGCTGGAAGAGGAACGGGGCGCGATTCTGCCGATCGCCAACGGGATCGTGCCTTCGTCGGGACCGGACCATCAGACCTCGTGGGAACTGCTGCTGCCGACGGCGCGAATTCGCGCGGAAATCGTCTCGGTGGGGCGGACGCCGGGCGGGTTGATCGGGGCGACCGACAATCCGTTCGTGGTGGGCTGGTTCGACCTCAGCGTGCCGCCGGGCGAGGTGGGCAACTCGATTCTGGGCGGTCACCGCGACTATGAGGACATCGACGGCAACATCGGCGCGGGTGTCTGCTGGGAGCTGGATCGGGTTGAGCTTGGCGACCAGATGGTGATCCGCGACACGGAGCGCAACCTGGCATGGGTCTACGAAGTCACCGACTCGGCGGTCGTCGATCCCAGGGACCCCGACTCGCTGCGCTACCTGCGCGAGTCCGATCAGCCGATCATCACGCTGATCACCTGCACCGGCTCGTTCGACCCGACCACCCACACCTATTCGCACCGGCTGGTGGTGGTGGGGACGTTGCAAGCCACCGCGTCGACATAAGCCGCCACTGACCCTGCCCCAGCTAGCCCTGCCAGCCAGCTCTACCAGTACTGGCGACGCTTGCCGCGCTTGCCGTCGCGCCGCCATTCCTGCGCATCGGCGGCGCGCTCCACGGACACGGCGCAGACCTTGTATTCGGGGATGCGGGCTTCGGCGTCGTAGACGTTGTTGGTCAGCCAGTTGGCGGCGCTCTCCTGCAAACGCACGAATGGCACGAAGATCGAACCCGCAGCGACATCGTCGGTGACGAAGGCGACGCCCTCCAGTCGCCCGCGGCGCGAGGCGACCTGCACCGCCTCGCCGTCCCGCACCTCGATCCGCGCCGCGTCCTGCGGGTGAATCGCCACGCGCAGCTCCGGCCAGCTGTCGACCAGGCCCTCCACGCGGCGGGTGATCGTGCCGCCGTGCCAGTGATAGAGCACGCGGCCGGTGTTGAGCACGAAGGGGTAGCGCTCGTCGGGCGCCTCTTCGCTGGGCGCGGTCTGGCGCACGGGAATAAAGCGCCCCTTGCCGCGCGGGAAGTCTTCGCCGTACAGCCGCGGCGTGCCGGGATGGTCGGCGTCGGGGCAGGGCCACTGAATGCCGCCTTCGGCGTCGAGCCGCGCGTGCGAGAGGCCGCCCAGCATCGGCGTCAGCGCCGCCATCTCGTCGAAGATCGAAGTCGCGCTCGCATGGTCGAAACCGGCGGGGGACAGCGCGAGCCGATCGGCTGTGCGCCGCGCCAGCTGCTGCACGATCTCCCAGTCGGGGCGAGATTCGCCGACCGGATCGATCACCTTGCGCACGCGCTGCACGCGCCGCTCTGAGTTGGTGAACGTGCCCTCTTTCTCCGCAAACGAGGCGGCGGGCAGCACGATGTCGGCGAGCTCAGCGGTCTCGTGCAGGAAGATGTCCTGCACGACGAGGAAGTCCAGCCGCTCCAGCGCTTCGCGGGCGTGCGCCAGGTTCGGCTCGGTCAGCAGCGGATTTTCGCCCACGATGTACATGCAGCGGATGCCGCCATGCAGGATCGATTCGACCATGTCGGTCGCGCGCAGCCCCTCGTCGGCGGGCAACGCGGCGCCCCAGGCTGCGCCGAAGCGATCCAGCACATCGGGGACAAAGCGCTGGTAGCCCGGCAGCGCGTCGGGAATGCAGCCGGCGTCGCCCGCTCCCTGCACATTGTTCTGCCCGCGCAGCGGCGAGACGCCGTTGCCGACGCGCCCGACCTGCCCGGTCAGCAGCGCCAGATTGAGCAGCGCGGTTGCGTTGGCCGTCCCGTTGGTGTGCTGCGTGACGCCCATTCCCCAGATCAGACAGGAGCCGCCGCCGATGTCTCCTAGAGGCCGCGCATAGACGCGCGCCGCGCGGCGCAGCAGCTCGGCCGGCACGCCCGACAGCTGCTCAACCCGCTCGGGCGTGTACTCGTCGAGTTCGGCGAGCCACTCGTCGTAGCCTTCCGTGCGGGCGGCGATGAACGCCTCGTCCGCCAATCCCTCGTCGAGAATCACCCGCGCCATCCCGTTGAGCACTGCCACATCGGTGCCGGGATATTGACGCAGCCAGAGGTCGGTGTGGTCGCAGAGCTCGATCCGCTTGGGGTTGAGTACGATCAGGGCCGCGCCCCGCTCGTCGATCGCGCGTCGCATTCGACTCGCCGCCACCGGATGGTTCGACGACGGATCCGCGCCGACTACGAACAGGCAGTCGGCGGCTTCGTAGTCGCTGTAGGAGTTGGAGGTTGCGCCGCTGCCCAGCTGGGCCAGCATCGCCTCCACCGAGGGCGAGTGGCAGAGCCGCGTGCAGTGATCAATGTTGTTGGTCGCCATCACGGCGCGCACCAACTTTTGCAGCATGTAGTTGTCTTCGTTGGTCGCCTTGGCGCTGGAGAATGCGCCGAACGCGCCGCGGTGCTCGGAGAACTTCTCGGCCGCCAGGTCCAGCGCCTCTTCCCAGGAAGCCGGCTCCAGCCGCCCCGACGGGCGGCGGATCAGCGGCCGAGTCAGCCGGTCCGAGTGGTTCACAAACGCGGTGCCGAAACGTCCCTTGACGCAGAGCAGCCCTTGCGAGGAGCGGTTGTCGGGGTCGTCGTCCACATGCACCAGCTGGCCCTGCTCGGCGGTGACGCGGATGCCGCAGCCGACGCCGCAGTAGGGGCAGACGGTGGAGACCGTACGCGCACCGGCCGCGCCGCGCTTGGGCGTCAGCGCCTCCGTCGGGCAGGCTGCTACGCAGGAGCCGCAGGAGGTGCAGGTCGATTCGCCCAGCGGCTCATCGTTGAACGCCGCGATCCGCGCCGACTTGCCAGCGCCGGCGATGCCGATCGCGCCGATGTGCTGGCGATCCGTGCAGGCCGAGACGCAGCGTCCGCAGAGGATGCAGTCGGTCGCGTCGAAGCGGTAGAACGGGTTCGACTCGTCCAGGTGCTCGTGGACGCGCGGCGTCCAGCGCGTCGGGCTGGCCTGATGCGCCGCTGCGTGGCGGTTGAGCTCAGTCTGCGCGTCGGCGCGCTCGTCCGGGGCGTCGCGCATTGCCAGGGTCAGTTCGAGGATGCCCTTCCGCGCAGCCGCCGCTGTTTCCGAGTTGGTGCGAATGATCTGCCCGTCCGCCACCGGCGTATGGCAGGCCGCGGGCAGCCCGCGCACGCCGTCGATCTCCACCAGACAGGTGCGGCACGCCCCCAACGCCGGCCCGTCGTCGTCCTTGCAGAGGTGGGGGAGGTCGATCCCGGCCGCCAGCACGGCGTCGAGCGCCGAGCATCCGGCCGGCGCTTCGACGGGGCTGCCGTCAATGGTGATCGAGATGGTGTCTGCGGTCATCGCTGCCTCCCTGGTGCAGATGCTATCCGAGCCGGGCTCGTTGCCGATCGTCCCGCGCCGCGCTATCCTGATTGTGGACTGGGGCACATCCCCGATCGGCTGAAGGCCTCGACGCAAGTCGGGGCCTTCGGTTTATCCGCGTTCGAGGATGATCAGGGCGAACCGTGAGGGATCGTCGGGCCGTCGCAGGAATTTCGGCTCGAGCAGTTGGAATGGGATCATCGGGTGTTCCTCTTCGAGCACCCGTCTGGCAATCGGATTCGCGATCAGGTCCGCGATTTCGACGCCAATCTCGATGTCTGCCTTCCTCGCGAAGCGGATCTGGAACTGAAAAGATCCCATCGCGGGCGCGTTAGCGTGAGAGAGCGAATCGACCAAGCTCCGCAGTTGGCGATCCTCTTTCTCCCCTCGCGAGTCAACGACGATCTCTGTCGGCGGCAGCGTCGCACCGACGCCGGGCATCGCAGACAGGTAGGCGAGGATCGCTTCAACAAACCATCGCTCGTACGGTGTCGCCGGACGAGCGGAGAGAGCGATGAATTGATCTTTGTGAACACCTACAGCGACGATCGAGAACGGCAACTCTCGCAGCAGGTTTCGCAGCTGCTGTTCGGCCTCGGCACGCGCCTGCGGCCCGGCTAGGCGACGAAACGCTCCGTCCCCGCGGCGGATGTCCCGCTCGTGCAGGGGAACCGATTCGTCGCCGAAGAACCGCAGCTTGTATGCCTTGAACGCCGGCACGACAATCTCGTCGTAGTCCCGCCTTCTGAAGATCGCAAAGGCGATGACGAATGCACGGCTATGCGACCGGACGCTTGTCAGCCCGTGGTCGCCGCTTTCGTCGGCGAAGATCACGAACTCGCTTTGAAGTTCGTCATAAGGAGCCCTCACGCGAGCGAGCCGCCGAACTGGTGGCGGGCGCTGGTGATTGGGTTCGGCGCCATTTGGCCGAGACCGCAGAGCGAACCGGCGGCGATCAACGGGATCAACTCCTCGACATCCGCCCAATTGCCGCTCGCCAGCGCCGCCGCCATCCGGCCCGAGCCCTCGCGACAGGGGGTGCATTTGCCGCACGATTCGTTGGCGTTGTATTCCGTCCAGAGCGCCAATGCGCGCTCGACGCCGAACGACTGCGGAATGCCGATGATCCCGCCCGCGCCCAGCACCGCGCCGTGCCCGTCCATCGAGCCGGGCGCAATTGGCGTGTCGAAGTGCTGCGGCGCGAGAAAGCCGCCTGAGGGTCCGCCCATCGTGACCCCGGCCAGCGTCTCGCTGGGCTGGGCGAGCTCGATGATCTCGGAGACCGGCGTGCCCAGCGGAAGTTCGATCACGCCGCGATTGCGGAACGCGCCGCTCAGCTGGACTAATTTCGTGCCCGGCGCGCGTTCCGTCCCCATTTCGCGGAACCAGGCGGAGCCGAACTCGAAGATGTCGGGCAGATTGGCCAGCGTTTCGACGCTGTTGATCGCCGTCGGACGCCCCCACAGCCCGCGCTCCGTCGGATAGGGCGGCTTGAGCCGGGGCACCGCGCGGCGGCCTTCGATCGACTCCAGAATCACCGACTCCTCACCGCAGACATAACCTCCAGCGCCGCGTCGAATTTCGACCGCCATACCGTCCAGCAGCCCCGCCGATCGGGCCGAGGCGATCGCCTCGGCCGCCGCTGTTGCGGATCGGTCGGCCAAGCCGTTGATGTACCAGTAGGCCTGCGACGCGCCCAGCACATGGCAGGCGATCCGGATGCCCTCCAGAATCCGCTGTGAATCCGACTCCATCAGCCAGCGATCCTTGAACGTGCCCGGCTCGCCTTCCTCGCCGTTGGCGACGAGCAGCGGCTCGCCGTTCCACGCCGCGGCCCCGATCGCGCCGCTCCACTTGGCATGCACGGGGAAGTATGCGCCGCCGCGCCCCTGCAGGCCGGATTGCTCCAGCCGCTCCAGCGCCTCTGCGGGGCTGAGTTGCGAGGCGGCCTCCCAGCCGCGCCAGCGCGGCGGGTCGGCTGTGCGCGGCGCGGTGACCCGCGTTACGCCGCCCTCCAGTTTGCGCCGCGCGGCGGCGTGCGTGGCGTCGCTGATCGCGTCTTCGAGCGGTCCGGTCCCTTCGGCGGTGAGCGGCGCGTCCTGCGCGGCGGCGCAGAGGAACATGCACTCGTGCTCCTCCACCTCGCGGCCGGCGGCGCGGAGCTGCGCTGCGGTCTGCTCGCTACCGGCAATTCGGCAGGTCAGGCCGCGGCAGACGCGCACTGCGTCGGTAGGCGGCGGCGCGAAGCGGAACTCGGTGTAGGAGGTGGCGACGGCGTACAGCTCCGACCTGGGTACGTGCAGCCGGCGCGCGGCCCGCTCCATCGCCTCGGCGGACAGGTAGCCCTCAAGCTCGTGCAGGATGTGGAGGGCGGGCAGCGTCTGCGTCCGCTCGCGCGGCAGCGCGGCCAACGCCGCATCCAGTGCCTGCTCCGGCGAGTTCACGCTCTGATCGGCCACGTTGCCCCTGCTTTCCGCCGTATCATTCTACGTGCGGAAGGGAGTTTGACCGATGCCGAACAGCGACGCCGGCCCTCCGAACTCCTACGAGGAAGCGCACGTTCGGGCGCAGCCGCTCAACCGCTACGCCCCGTCGAACACCTTTCTCGGCGTGCCGCGCGCATCGCTTGACGACGCGGAGAGCTGGGACGGCGCGCAGGCGGTGATCGTCGGCGCGCCGTTCGACGCCGGCACCACCTGGCGTCCCGGCGCGCGCTTCGGGCCGCAGGCTATTCGCTCGACCGACTACCTCCCGCATACGGGCTACCGCCCGCATCTGGGGCTGGGCATCGATCCGCTGCATGTGCTGGGCGTGGTCGACGTCGGCGACATCTACATGCCGCAGTTGGACAGCGAGGGCGGGCTGCAACGATTGATGGACGCCTGCCAACAGGTCGCCGCGGGTGGCGCGATCCCCGTCGTGCTCGGCGGCGACCACACCATCACCTACGCGACCGCCTCGGGCGTCGCCCGCCATCACGGACTGGGCCGCGTGGTGCTGATCCACTTCGACGCCCACGCCGACACGGGCGACTCGGAGGGCGGCCTCTGGGGCCACGGCACGCCGATGCGGCGGCTGATCGTCTCCGGCGCGGTGCGCGGCGACCGCTTCTTCCAGATCGGGCTGCGCGGCTACTGGCCCGATCCACCGATCCTGGAGTGGATGGCCGAACAGCGGATGCGCTGGTACGAGATGACCGAGGTGGTCCGGCGCGGCCTCGATGTCTGCATCGGCGAGGCGCTGGAGCGAGCCGGCGACGACTGCGACGGCGTCTTTCTCTCGGTGGATGTGGATGTGGTCGATCCCGGCATGGCGCCGGGCACCGGCACGCCCGAATCGGGTGGGCTGACCTCGCGGCAGCTGCTCGACGCGGTGCGCCGGATCGCGATCGAGGCGCCGCTGCTGGGGGTGGATGTGGTGGAAGTCGCGCCCGGCTACGACCACGCCGATGTCACGGCGCTGCTCGGCAACCGCATCGTGCTCGAAGCGCTGAGCGGGATCGCCGTGCGTCGGCGCGGCGCGTCGGCGTAGCGGCGGCTAGGCTACGAGCGTGACTGCGCTCAACGGCCGACCGCCGCTCAAGTACGGCGTGCTCCAATTCTTCTCCTGGCCGGGGCGGCGCGTGCCGCTGCCCATCGTCTACGAGCGCGCCCTCCAGCGGATCGACGTGATGGACGAGACGGGCTACGACTGCGTCTGGCTGGCCGAGCACCACTTCAACACCTACAGCGTCTGCCCTTCCGTGCATCTGATGGGGATGCATGTAGCGGGGCGTACGCAGAACATCCGGATCGGCACTGCCGTCACGCTGGCCTCGTTCTACCATCCGCTGCGGATCGCCGAGGAGGTCGCGCTGCTTGATGTGCTGTCCGGTGGGCGCGTCAACTGGGGCGCGGGGCGCGGCTTCGACCAGACCGAGTTCCGCGCCTTCGATGTGCCCGTTGAGGAGTCCTACCCACGCTTCCGCGAGAGCGTCCAGATCGTGCTTGAGGCCTGGCGCAACGAGCGGATCACCTGGCACGGCGACTACTACAACTTCGACGAGATCGAGGTGCTGCCCAAGCCGCAGCAGCAGCCCACGCCGCCCTTCTGGGTCGCCGCCGGCTCCGACGACGCGCTCGACTGGGCCGGTGAGCAGGGCTACTCGATCCTGATGGACCCGCACGCCGCCCACGCCGAGATCGGCGAGAAGCGGGGGCGCTACATCCGCGCGTTGGAGCGCAGCGGGCACTCGCTTGCGGACCGCACACTGCCGATGGCGCGGCTGATCGCCGTCGCCGAGACCGACCGGGAGGCGGAGGAGATCGCCCGCAACGGCGCGCAGTGGACCGTCGGGTCCTACGGCGCGGGCAGCAAGGTGCGGAAAGTCGGTGTCGCCCCGCGCGACGACGCCGGGCGCGGCGACGACCCGGTCGAGCGCTACGTCAACAACGTCGTGATCCACGGCTCGCCGAGCAAGGTCGCCGACACGATCGCCGAGCTGCGCGAGACGATCGCGCTCGACTACCTGATCGCCGCGCCCTTCTCGCACGACTCGTTCGTGCGCTTCACCAACGATGTGCTGCCGAGAGTGACCTGACGCCGCCCACATGCAGCCGGCATATGGCCGGAAGGAACCGAGAACGGAGACCTGGATGAGCTACGAACAGATCACGCTGGAGCGCAAGGGAAAGCTGGGCGGCATCGCCTGGCTTGAGTTCAACCGCCCCGAGAAGCTCAACGCGCTGACCTTCCCGCTGCTGGAGGAGATGCACGACGCGCTGGCGCGGCTGCGGATGGATCGCACCGCCCGCGTGCTGGTGATCACCGGCAAGGGCCGCGGCTTCTGCGCGGGGATGGATCACGCCGGCGCAGGGCGCGGTCAGACCGACTTCTGGGAGCGCAACCCCGACCCGCTGGTCGGCTCGCCCGCGCCCGAGGGGCATGTCGACAACGAAGGCGGGCGGCTCAACTTCCGCTACGAAACGAAGACGTTCGCCGAGCTGCGGCGGCTCGATATTCCGGTGATCGCCGGGATCAACGGCGCGTGCGTCGGCGCGGGCTTCGACATGGCCTGCCTCGCCGACCTCGCCGTGGCCTCGACCAACGCCCGCTACCAGGTCGCCTATGTCAAGCGCGGCCTCTACGCCGATCTCGGCGGCTTCTGGGCGATCCCCAAGATCATCGGCTGGCGCAAGGCGATGGAGATGATGTTCACCGGCCGCTTCATGAGCGCCGAAGAGGGGCACGCGGCGGGCGTCAGCAACTACCTCGTGCCGGCCGAGGACTTCGACCGGAAGCTGCTCGAATTCGCCGAGGAGGTTGAGGCCGGGCCGCCGATCGGACAGAAGGTGGGCAAGCTGATGGCCTACCGTACGGCCAATCTGGACTACGAGAGCGCGCTGGAGATTTCCGGCGCGGTGCTGCCGCTCGTGCAGGAGTCGTTCGACCGGATCGAGGGCGTGCAGAGCTTCGTGGAGCGCCGCGAGCCCAAATTCAGCGGCTTCTAAACCGCACCGCGGGAAGAGGCAGCCGACGAATGTGCCGCAGCATCAAGCGCCTGCGCACCCGCGAGGGCGAGACGCCGCCGCAGGAGGTGGAGGAGGCCGCGCTCCAATTCGTGCGCAAGGTCTCCGGCATGCGCCGTCCGTCGCAGCGCAACGCCGAAGCCTTCGACGAGGCAGTTAGCGAGATCGCCCAGGCGACGGAGCGTCTGCTGGAGCGCCTGCCACCGTTGCAACGTTGATAGCCCCACACCGCCCCCCGCGTATGCTGTGGGCAACGCAACCTCTCCCAGCGCGTCCAGCCCGGAGTTATCCGATGACCGACTTTTCCCTCACCGAAGCCGATCGCATGGTGCAGCAAACGGCGCACGAGTTCGCCGCCAAAGAGGTGCGGCCCGTCGCGCAGGAATACGACGAGCGCAACGAGTTCGCCTGGGATGTGGCGGCTAAAGCCGCGGAGATCGGCCTGACCGGCGGCGCGCTGGGCGGCCAGGCCGCGATCCCGGGCATCACCTCGATGATCACAGCCGAGGAGATGGCCTGGGGCTGCGCGGGGATCGCGGTCGGCACGCAGGTCAGCGGCCTGGCGGCGACCGCGATCTCGGTGATCGGCACCGAAGAGCAGTGCGAGCGCTTCCTGCCGCTGTGTACGAGCGACGACGGCAAGCTGCGGCTCGGCGCACTGGCGCTGACCGAGCCGGACTCCGGCTCAGACGCCGGCTCGATCCAGACGCGCGCCGCGCGCGACGGCGACGAATACGTGATCAACGGCACGAAGCGCTTCATCACGGGCGGCGGCATCGCCGACCTCACCGTGGTCTTCGCGCGCGAGGGCGAGGGCAGCGGCTGGAACGATGTCTCGGCCTTCGTGGTGCCCAACGACGCGCCGGGCTTCTCGCAGATCAAGGTTTGGGACAAGATGGGCATTCGCGCCAGCCACACGGCGGATCTGGCGTTCGACGAGGTGCGCATCCCCGCCGATCACCGGCTGGGCGTCTCCGATCCCGAATTCCGCAGCGGCGGCAAGGGCGCGCTGGGTACGCTCGCCGCCACGCGCCCTTGGATCGGCGCGTTCGCCGTCGGCCTGGCGCGCGCGGCGTTCGAGTACGCCGCCGACTACGCCCGCGAGCGCAAGACGTTCAACAGGCCGCTGATCGAGCATCAGGGCGTCGGTTTCATGCTGGCCGACATGGACATCGCGATCGACGCTGCGCGGCTGCTCACCTGGCGCGCCGGCGAGCAGGCTTCCTCGAGCCAGCCGTTCGCGCTGGAGGAGGCGAGCAAGGCCAAGACGTTCGCCTCCGACACCGCGATGAAAGTCACGACCGACGCCGTGCAGGTCTGCGGCGGCGTCGGCTTCATGCGCGAGATGCCGCTGGAGAAGTGGATGCGCGACGCGAAGATCTTCCAGATCTTCGAGGGCGCGAACCAGATTCAGCGAATGGTGATCGCCCGCAACATCCAGGGCCGCTACTTCGCGTAAGGCCCGTTCATGCGAGTTGCCGCGGTACGGCCGTGGGTCGGCGCGCCTGAGACGACGGCCGTGCGCCGCGTTGCGCGAGCAGGCGCTAGAGCGCGTTCGCTTCGTGCGGCGTGACCATGATCTTGCAATGGTCCTCGGGGTCCGCCAGCGTCTCGAACGCGCCGCCGACATCGTCCAGACCGACCGCGCCGGTGACGATCGGACCTGCGTCGATCAGCCCGTTCTCCAGCGCGCGCAGGCTCTCCTCGAATTCGTCGGGCGTGTAGCCCAGCACGAACTTGTAGCTGAGCTCCTTCTCGATCGCCGCCATCGGCTGAATCGTGTCCTGTTGCATGCAGACGCCCGCGACGACGATCCGCGTCCCGCGCTCGGGCGCTTCGCGGGTCAGCTGCGCCAGCATGCCGGGCACGCCCACCGCGTCGAACAGCACCGTCTCGGGAAACGAGCCGATCCGCTCCAGCGCGGTGACCGGCGAAAGCTCGCGCGGATCGACCACGTTGTCGGCGCCCATGATCCCGGCCAGTTCGCGCCGACGCCGCGAGAAATCCGCCGCCACGATCGGCCCAACCCCGTCGATCTTCAGCGCAGCGATCGTCGCCAGCCCGACCGGTCCGCAGCCGTAGATCACCGCCGGCTCGTCTACGAACGCGCCCGCCCGCACTGCGTGCAAGCCCACCGCCATCGGCTCCGTTGTGGCGGCATGCTGCGTCGCCAGCGCGTCGTCGACGGGCAGCAGCATTGCGGCGTCGAGCAGCATGTACTCGCCGTAGCCGCCCGGGTAGTCGTTGGAGTAGGCCCCGCGAGTCGGCACCGACACGCACCGCTCGCCCACCGGCACCGTCGCCGGTGTGTTCGGGCCGTAGGCCACCACCTCGCAGCAGAATTCGTGCCCCATCACCAGATCGCGGCCCAGGTCGGGCGCGAAGCGCGTGCGGCCGTCGGCCTGCGCCGCGCTGATCATCTCCTCGCCGAATTTGAGGAAGTGCAGATCGGAGCCGCAGATGCCGCAGGCCAGCGTTTTTACCAGCGCTTCACCCTCGGCCGGCTCCGGTTGTGGGACATCGTCCACGACCAGCTCGAAATTCCGCATCACCACTGCGCGCATCGGGGGCTCCTTTCAGAACAGCTTGAGACGGAGGCTATAGCCTGCGCACAGCACGCATCACGGGAGAGGGCTTCGACATGGTCGGCAGATCGGATCCGCTGCAGCGGGGCTACCGCGCGACGGACGGCTGGGTGCAGCTGGAGATTGAGAGCGAAGCCGATTGGAAGCGCCTGCGCACTGCATTAGGTGAGTTTGCGCTGGCCAACCACCAGTGGGATCACCATGAGCGCCACCCCGCCGACACCGGCGACTATCTGCCGGAGTTCCAGCTGGACATCACCGATGACCCGCGTTTCGCCGATCACGCCTCCCGCCTGACCAACGCCGACGCGCTCTCCGGCGTGCTCAGCGAGGCCTTCCGCCACCACACCCAGCGCGAGTGGCTGGAGCTGCTCACCGCCCGCGGCGTGCCGGCGAGCGCCAGCCGAGCCGAGCAGGCGGGTTAAGAGCGCCGATCACCGGAGCGCGTTACATCCGGTGCCTGCGCGGCTCATTCTGCGTGGATTTGGATAGCGACGCTCCGCATTTGGATGACGCCGGGAAGATTGCGGTGCGCCTGCGCGAGCGGTTTGGACATGTGCAGAAACGACCGGTTGCGCCGGAGGCCCTGATCTATCGGCCGTTGAGGCCCGCAAGGTCAGCGAGCACTCGCACCTCCATCCCAGCTGGGCGTGGACCGAGGGCGGTGAAAGATCGGCTGCGAATTTGCGCTCGTCCCTGTCAACGAGCCGCTTGAAGAACCTTCGACGACATCGCCGGACTCATCCGATTCCTCTTTGAGTCGGTAAGCTGGCTGGGCGGGTAGAACTGGTCGAGGTACGGCGATGGCTTCTGAAGCGGATGACGTTGCGCTGCGCATCGTCGGTGGACGCCCTCTGAGCGGCGAAGTGGAGATCGCCGGCGCGAAGAATGCGGCGATGAAGTGCCTGGCAGCAGCGCTCCTGACGGACGAAGTCTCGATCGTTGAGCGCGTGCCCGACATCGCCGATGTGCGCGGATTCTGTGAGATGCTGCGCGCGCTCGGCGCGTCCGCCGAGCACGATCGCGAAACAGGCTCCGTCAGGGTCGCTGGCGCCCTCGCCGAACATCTGAACAAAGCCGCTCCCGACAATCTGGTTAAGGAGCAGCGGGCTTCGATTCTGCTGGTGGGGGCGTTGCTGGGGCGGGGGCGCAAGCATGTCGAAAGCGCTCCCCCGGGCGGAGACGACATCGGCGCGCGCCCGCTGGATATCCACTTCAACGGCTTCCGCAAGCTCGGCGCGACCGTTGACGAGGCGTCCGACGGCCGGATCATCGCGACGGCGCCGCAGCGGTTGCGCGGCGCGAGGCTCTTTCTCGACTTTCCGAGCGTGCTGGCCACTGAAAATCTGATGCTCGCCGCCGTCCTGGCGGAAGGACGCACGGAGATCGTCCACGCCGCGCCCGAGCCGGAGGTCGTCTGCATGGCCGATCTGCTGCGCGATATGGGCGCATGCATCTCCGGTGCGGGTACCGCGACGATCGTGATCGATGGCGTCGAGCGGCTGCACGGCGGGCGGCAGCGGCTGATCCCGGATCGCATCGAGGCGGGCACGTTGGCGATCGCGGCCGCGATCAGCGGCGGCTCGGCGACGCTGCGTGGGGTGGATCCGGCGGCGATGGTCAGCGTGATCGAGAAACTCAAAGAAGCGGGCGTTTCGGTCGATGCGCAGGACGACTCGCTCACGGTGTGCGCGCCCCAGTCGCCGGCAACGCTGTGCGCCGTCAATCTGCATACGTGGCACTACCCCGGCTTCCCAACCGACCTGCAAGCGCCGATCACCGCGCTGCTTACCCAGGCCGACGGCGTATCCGTCATTCGCGAGCGGATCTTCGAGGACCGCGCGAAGCATGCAGACGCTCTGCGCGAACTGGGAGCGAATGTCGAACGCGAAGGCCTGGATCTGCTGCATGTCGACGGCCCCGCGCGGCTTAGAGGCGCGGCGGTGCGGGGAGGCGACATTCGCGCCGTGGCGGCGCTGGTCGTCGCGGCGTTGGCCGCCGAAGGCGAATCAAGAGTGTCGGGAATTCACCATCTCGATCGCGGCTACGAACGGCTCGAGCAAAAGCTCGCCGCGCTGGGCGCGGAGATCACGCGCGAACCCGCACGCCGTCCGCCGGCCTGCTGAGGCGATCCGCTGAGCCGACCTGCGGATAAGCAGGAGGCGAGTACACTAGATGCGCCGTGCGGGGCGCGGTTGGGAGGCTCAGGGGCAGATGTTCGGCGGCAAACGGCTGGGAATCGACCTCGGCACCGCACATATCCGCATCGCCATTCCCAACAAGGGGATCAAGATCGACGCGCCCGCCGTCGTAGCGCTCGATCCGCGCGAGAACGCCGTGATCGCCGCCGGCGACGATGCAGCGCGGATGATCGGCCGCGCCCCGGAGACCATGCAGATCGTGCATCCGATGCGCGAGGGCGTGATTGACGACTATCTGATCGTCGAAGCTCTGCTGCGCTACTACCTTTCCGACCCCGAAGTCGGCGGGCGCTGGAATCTGGTCCGCCCCGAGGTGATGGTCGCCACGCCGGCGGGCGTGACCAACGTTGAGCAGCGTGCGGTGCGCGATGCCGCCGAGCAGGCCGGCGCGCGGCGCCCCGCCCACCTGATCGCCAACCCCCTCGCCGCCGCCATCGGCGCGGGTTTGCCGATGGGCGATGCGCAGGGGTCGCTCGTCGTGGATCTCGGCGCCGGCCGCTCCGAGGCCGCGGTGCTCTCGATGTATGGCGTGGTCGTCTGGGAATCGGCGCGCGTCGGCGGCGACGTGATCCGCACCGCGATCGTCGATTACGTGCGCCGGCGCCACAACCTGCTGATCGGCGATCGCACCGCCGACGACGTAAAGAAGGCGATCGGGACGGCGATCCCGCTCGAACGCTCGCTGCGCAGCCAGGTGCGCGGCCGCGACGGCGCGACCGGCATGCCGCGCACCGTCGCGCTCACCTCGAATGAGCTGGTGCCTTCAATCCAGTCGGTGCTGGAGACGATCGTCGAAGTCATTCGCATCACGCTGGAGCGGACCCCGCCCGAGCTGACCGCGGATGTGATCGACCGCGGGCTGGTGCTGACCGGCGGCGGCGCGCTGCTGCGCGAGCTGGACAAGTACCTGGGCGACCAGGTGGGAATTCCGGTCCACATTGCCGACGATCCGCACACCGCCGTCGCGATGGGCGCGGCGTTCGCCCTGGAAAATCTCGATCTGCTGCGCCCGAATCTGATCACGCCCGAAGGTGCCCTGACCAGCGGCGACTGGTTTTCGCGCGCTTGATGCCGCCGACTCAGCGGCCGAGGCGTCAGTCGCCGTCCTCGTCCCGGTAGATGTAGTAGGCCATGCTTTGCAGCTCCATCACCGGGTCGATCTGGCGCAGCTGAACGCCCTTGGGCACTGCTGTCGCGATCGGCGCGTAGCTGAGGATCGCGTTGATCCCGCCCGCTACGAGCGTGTCGACGACCGACTTCGCGGCCTCGGCCGGCACCGCCACAACGGCTAGCTGCACGGGGTTCGCCTCGAGGTACGACGGCAAATCCGCGATCCCGTCGATTTTCACATCGGCGATCGTGCCTCCGATCACCTCCGGATCCGAGTCGAAGGCGCGGACCACATGGAAGCCCTGGGCGGGGAAGCCGGGGTAATCGAGCACCGCGCGGCCGAGATGCCCCACACCGACCAACACCATCCGTTGCACGCGCCCGTCGAGCCCTAGAATCTGCCGCAGCCGCTGCCTCAGATCGCGCACATCGTATCCGCGCCCTTGCTTCCCGAAGCGCCCGAAGTAGGACAGATCCTTGCGGATCTGCGCAGGGGCGACATCAAGGCGGTCGCCGAGCTCTTTGGAGGAGATGTAGGCGCGGCCCGCAGACTCGAGCAGGCCGAGCTCACGGATGTACAGCGGCAAGCGCCGAATGACGATGTTGGGAACCGTGGACTCCGGCACTCGCCGCCCTTCCGCGCAGAGAACGCTACGCAGCGGAAGCTACGCCGTCTGCGGCCTATGGTCAGCCCAGCCGGTTGACTGGCGCGGGAGCTGGCGATCTGGCGGCTAGAGCAGGTGGTCTGTGGGCTCCGCGACGCCGAAGTCGTCGGCCAACTCCCGCTCTAGCCGCGCATGTTGAGCTTCGCTGAGTGGCGGAGGCTCGATCGCCGCCAGCGCATCCTGAAGCTCCGCGCGGTTCTTCACGCCGGGGATCACGCTCGCCACCGCCGGCTGCTCCAGCACGTAGCGCGTCGCCGCCTGGGCGAGCGGCGCGTCCCCCGTCAGAAAATCAAGCCGTCGGCTGCGCTGCGCATCGTGCGCCACCAGCGAATCGGGCGCCACCTCGCGGTCAATCGGTCCGCTCAGCGCCCCGCCCGCGTGGCTGCGGATGCCGATCACCCCGATCCCCAGCTCGGCGGCCAGCCCCAGCAGCTGCCCGTGGTCGTGCAGCGTCGAGCCCGCCGGCAGCGGGCGAGCGGCGGACGGATTGAGCAGGTTGTAATACACCTGCACCGTGTCGATCGCCCCCTCCCGCACCACCTGACGCACCGCCGCCGCCTCGCCCAGCCCGGTGATCCCGATGAAGCGCGTCAACCCCATCTCGCGCAGCCGCTCCAGCGCCGCTAGCGCGCCCCCCGCGCCCAGTGCATCCCGCGGCGTCAGCGAGCGACGAAAGCGCCCCCGCTCGCCGGCGATGCTGTTGTGCAGCTGGAACAGATCGACGCTGTCGCGCCGCAGCAGCTCCAGACTGCGCGTCAGGGAGCGCTCCGCCGCGCCCGCCATGTCCTCCAGCTCATCCTCCACCAGCGACACCTTCGTCGCCACCAGCACGCGGTCGCGGTACTCCGTCGCCGCCGTCAGCGCCCGTCCCAGATTCTCCTCCGCGCGGCCCATTCCGTAAGACGGCGCGACATCGAAGAAGTTGATCCCTTCGCGCAGCGCCAGCGCGATCGTCTCTCCAACCTCCTCCTCCGTCGTTTCGCCCCACACATGGCCGATCCCGCCGCCGCCCAACCCGACCTCCGAAACGACCAACCCGGTCCGGCCGAGGCGGCGGTAACGCATCATGCGAAGCTCCATTCGCGGATCTCTGGCGCGGGTTGCCTCCGAGTGCGAGCCTATCCGCGATCACCCTTGCACGCGCGGAAGGCGGTCGGCGTGGATTTCGGACCGATTCTTGATGTCCGCGAACTGCCCTCGCTGACCGACGCGCCCGCCCGCTACCCCGACGCCCGCCCGCCTGCAGCGCGCACCTCATTTGCCCTGGTCAGTGCGGAATGGCGCGAGCTGCGCGGCCCGTTCGACTATGCGGCGCTCGACGCCTGGCTGGCTGCCCGCGGCGGCGGCTTCGCCGACCGCGCCGCCCTGCTCGCCGTCGGCTCCAACGCCTACCCCCGCCAGCTCTTCGACAAGTTCGCTGGGCTGCCCTGCGCCGAGCAGGGAATCGTCGTCGCGCCCGCTGTCGCCGCCGACCTCGGCGTCGCGTTCTGCCCGATCCGCTCGCGCAAGGGCTACGTCCCGGTCACCGCGGCTCGCCGCGCCGGACACGCCGAGCGCACCTGGCTCCAGTGGCTCACCGAGGCCCAGCTGGCGCGAGTGCGCGAGACGGAAGGCCAGCGCTACGCGCTGGTCGGCGGCGCGCCGTTGGCCTCCGCCGTCGCTCCCGCGGACAGCCTGCCCCGCCCGACCGCGGTTTACGCCTGGTGGTTCGACTCAGTGCTGCTGAGCAGCCAGAGTGAGAGCAGCGGCGTTCCAACCGCGGCCCCAAGCACAGCGTGGTTCGACGCCCGCGATGCGGACGCCGAAGCGCGGGCCATCGCCCGCCTCAGCGCGATCTCGGCGGCGGAACTCGAAGCCGCCGCGGCCCCCAACCCCGTCCCCGCAGGCTGGGAGCGCCTGTCCTGACTCATGTGGACAAACGTTACGCCGGTGTATGCCGGCGCTAGCCGAAACACCCGCGATCTGATAATCTGTTCACTATCTGGTAGAGCGGGTTGGCAGCGGCGGACTCGATGCCGATCTGGAGCGCAATGTGGTAACCGAAACGCCCGACGCGGCGCCTGACAATATCCGCTCTCAGCAGCTCGTCGACGAGATGCAGTCGTCCTATCTCGATTACGCCATGAGCGTGATCGTCTCCCGCGCCCTGCCCGATGTCCGCGACGGCCTTAAGCCCGTCCAGCGCCGCATTCTGTACGCGATGGACGACCTCGGCATGCGCGCCAATCAAGCCCACCGCAAGAGCGCCCGCATCGTCGGCGAAGTGCTCGGCAAGTATCACCCCCACTCCGATGTGCCGGTCTACGAAGCGATGGTGCGGATGGCCCAGCCCTGGAACATGCGCGTGCCGCTGATCGATGGACAGGGCAACTACGGCTCCGTCGATCACGACCCCCCCGCGGCGATGCGTTACACCGAGGCTCGCCTCAGCCCCATCTGCGAAGAGATGCTCGCAGACCTCGACAAAAACACTGTCGACTTCGCGCCCAACTTCGACGAATCGCTCAACGAACCGACGGTATTGCCCGCGCGGCTGCCGAACCTGCTGGTCAACGGCGCGGCGGGCATCGCCGTTGCGATGGCCTGCACCATGCCCCCGCACAACCTCGGCGAGGTGGCGGCGGCCGTCAAAATGGTGCTCGAACGCCCCGACGCCTCCATCGGCGACCTGATGACCGTGCTGGCAGGCCCCGATTTCCCCAGCTCGGGATTGCTCTTCGCAGGCGAAAACCACGAAGACCTCAAGAAGGTCTACGCAACCGGTCGCGGCGGCTTCACGTTGCGCGGCAAGCAGCACATCGAAGAGGCTGCTGGCAGCCGCGTGCAGATCGTCTTCACTGAAATCCCCTACCAGGCTAACAAGGTGCGGATCATCGAGCAGATCGCCCAGCACGTGCGCGACAAGCGGATTGACGGCATCCGCGACCTGCGCGATGAGTCCGACCGTCACGGCATGCGCCTGGTCATCGAGCTGGGGCGCGACGCCAATGTCCGAACCGTGCTCGCGCACCTCTATCGCTCGACCGACCTGCAGATCCGCTACAGCGCCAACTTCGTCGCGCTGACCGGCGGCCGGCCGCGTACCTTCTCGCTGCTCCAGCTGATCACCGCGTTCATCGACCACCGCCGCGAGATCGTCCGCCGTCGCGCCGAGTTCGACCTTGAGAAGGCGCGCGACCGCCATCACATCGTCGAGGGGCTGCTCAAGGCGATCGACATGATCGATGAGATCATCGCCGCCATCCGCGCCGCCGAATCCGCCGACGCCGCCCGCGACCGCCTCCAGGAAGACCCCTTCGACCTCACCGAGCGCCAGGCTCAGGCCGTGCTCGACATGCAGCTGCGCCGCCTCGCCGCCCTCGAGCGCACCCGCCTCGAAGAGGAGTACCAGGACCTGACCGAGACCATCGAGTACCTCGAAGCGCTGCTCGCCGACCCCAAGAAGATCGACGGCGTGATCGCCGACGACCTCGATGAGCTGGTCGAGACTTACGGCACAGATCGCAAGACGCAGATCATCTCTCGCAGCGTGGAAGAGTTCAGCGAAGCCGACCTCGTGCCCCATCAGGCCTCCGTCGTCACCCTCACCCGCCACGGCTACATCAAGCGCCAGGCCGTTGACGCCTTCCGCTCCCAGCGGCGCGGCGGCATGGGCGTCAAGGGCGTTTCCAAGCGCGGCAACGGAACCGGCGCGGCTCAGGACCCCGAAGCCCCGGCTCGCATGATCGCCTGCGACACCCACGACCAGCTGCTGCTCTTCACCGACCAGGGCCGCGTCTTCTGCATGCAGGCGCACGAGGTTGACGAGCGCTCCCGCGAGTGGCGCGGTCTGCCCGTCCGCAACCTGCTCGACCTCCAGCCTGAAGAGCGCGTCACCACCGTCGTCCCCGTCACCGACTTCGCCGACGACTTCATCATCCTCGGCACCCGTCGCGGCCAAGTGAAGAAGACCCCCCTCTCCGCCTTCGCCAACGTCCGCCGCAGCGGCCTCATCGCCTTCAACCTGCCCGAAGGCGACGAACTCGTCGAAGCCGCCTTCGCCCGCGCCGGCGACGACGTACTGGTCATGACCGGCGCCGGCCAGGCGATCCGCTTCGCCGTCGACTCCCTGCGCGAAGCCTCCCGCACCAGCGGCGGCGTGCGCGGCATCGTCGTGCCCGACGACTCGGAACTGGTCGGCCTCCAACGGCTGCGCACCCCGCAGGATGCGCTGCGCACCGTGCAGGAGGAAATCCTCACCGTCACCGCCGCCGGCTTCGGCAAACGCACGCCGGAAACCGAGTACAGCACCAAAGGCCGCGCCGGCAAAGGCATGATCGGCCACAAAATCAGCGAGGAAACCCGCGAAGTCGTCGGCATGTGCGTCGTCCGCGGCGACGAAGAACTCGTCTTGATCTCCGCCGAGGGCAAAATCCTCCGCACCGAAGTCGGCCAAATCCGCCAGTGCAGCCGCTCCACCAAAGGCGTCAAAACGATGAACGTCACCGACGGCGACGTAGCCTCCATCGCCGTCGTCGACACCACCCGCGAATTCGGCCAACAGGAGTGACGCGGCCGCCGTGGCGATAGGCGTTACGAAGCGTTCGGCGTTTGCAGGGTGACCAGCTCGCCCGACGCCGCGTCCGTGTACCCATCGGTCGCTGTGTACGCCACCTCCCCGTTCACGATCACCGCCTCCACGCCCAGCGCCTTCCGGATGTAGCGGTAGCCGTCGCCCGGCAGATCGCGCACGCCGATCTCCTCGTCGCGCGCGATCCGCTGTGGGTCGAACAGCACCACGTCCGCGCCATAGCCCGGATGCAGCAGCCCACGATCGCGCAACCCCCACGCCGAAGCCGTGTCGTGCGTGATCTTGCGGATCGCCGTCGGCATCGAGAGCGCCCCCGTCTCGCGCACGAACTTGCTGAACAGGTAGCCCGTGTCGCCGTTGGTGGCGAACGCCTGCACGTGCGCCCCGGCGTCCGACGCGCCGATCAGCACGTAATCGTTGGCCAGCATCTCGCCCACGATCTCCGGATCCGTGTGCATCAGCCCGCCGTTCTTGAACTCGGTCTCCAGATCCTCCTCCAGCGCCAGATCGATCATCGCCTCCGCCGGCGTCGTGCCCCGCTCCTCCGCGATCTCGCGCAGCGAGCGCCCCAGCAGCGGCTTGTTGCGCTCCAGCGCCACCCCGCGCACGAACGCGTCCGCCACTCGGTTGCCCAGATAGCTCGCCCCCGCCGGCGCGACCTCCGCGATCAACCGCTCCCGCGTCGCCGGATCCCGGTAGCGCGCGATCTTCTCCTCCTTCGTCGGCAGGTTCAGCACCTCGAACCAGGTCGGCATCGCCAGCAGCATGAAATTGCGCTCGCGCAGCGTGAAATTGATGTCGATCGGCCGCGTCTGCACCTGCGGCCAGACCCGCGCGCCGAGCTCCGACCACTCCCGCACCCGCGCCAGCACCGCCCCCACCAACTCCGGCGTCTGCGCCGACTCGAACAGCGGCGACAGCGTCGTCGGAATCCCGAACTCCAGCGACAGCTCCGCCAGCATGTCCACCCGGCTCAGCATCAGACTCGTGTCGTAGAACTCCGGCACGATCTGCAGCACCCCGTGCCCGACATCGCCGAGCGTGCGCGCGAGCGCCCGAATCTCCTCGTGCCCCGCGAAGCGGCTCGGCACCGGCTTCCAGCTGTCGTCCACATCCACGTAGGAGGTGCTCAGCCCGCTCGCACCCGCCTCCAGGCACTCCGCCAGGATGCGCTGCATCTCCACGATCTCCGTCTCCGTCGCCTCCCGCTTAAACGCCTCCTCGCCCATCACCCACATCCGGATCGCGCTGTGCCCCACCAACGGCGCCACATTGATGCTCAGCCCCGGCTCCAGCGCCCGCAGGTAGTCCTCAAACGTCTCCCACGTCCAGTCGATCCCGTCCTCAAACGCCGCCATCGGCAGGTCCTCGATCTGGCGGAACATGCGGCAGAGCCGATCGCGCTGCTGCTCGCGCAGCGGCGCAAGCGTCAGCGAGCAGTTGCCCGTCACCACCGTCGTTACCCCGTGCTCCAGCGACGGGCGCGCCTGCCCGTCCCAGCAGAGCTGCGCGTCGTAGTGCGTGTGCGGGTCGATGAAGCCCGGCGCCGCGGCGAAGCCGGCGGCGTCGATCTCTCTCTCGCCCCGTTCGGGCACGCGGCCCACGCGGGCGATCCGCCCGCCGCGGATGCCGATCTCCCCCCGATAGCCGGGCATCCCCGATCCGTCGTAGATGTAGGCGTTGCGGATGACCAGGTCCATCATGTCCAGCGTGTCCATCGTCGACTCAATTCCAGGCGATCTCGCCCCCTGCGCAGGAGCGTGCGATCGCAGCGCGCACATCCGATATCCTAGCGAACATGAGCCATGCGGATCACCCCGGTTTACCTCCCGTGCGCCGCGTCGCGCGCCCGCGCGAGGGCGACACCTTCGAGACGCTGGCGAACCGCGAGTTGCCGGACCTGGGCGCCGACGAGGCCGTAGCGCTGCTGGAGGCTTGGAACCCTCACTTGGGGAGGGCCTTCTTCCCCACCGGCCGCCCTCTTTTGGTCAGCGACCTCGTCTACCTCGAACCGCCCGCACAGCAGCATTGATGCTGTGCTGATCCGCTGGCTACCGGCGCTTTGCGCCGTTCTCTGCATTGCTGCCGCTGCGCTGTTCGCCTTGGCGGCTTCGGCTGAAGCGCAGGAGCCCGCCCAGCGCCACCTCGAGCTGAAACAGCTGATGCTCGAGCTGATCAACGACGCCCGCCGCGCGGCGGGCGCGCCCGATGTGCGGCTCGGAACCAACGCCGCCGCACAACAGCACGCCGAGCAGATGGTCGACGGCTGCTTCCACTCCCACTGGGGCCTAGACGGCCTCAAGCCCTACATGCGCTACTCGCTGCTCGGCGGCTATCAGAGCAACGCCGAAAACGCGGCGCAGCAAGACCGCTGGCGGCCCGGCTCGCACCCCTGCGCCGTGCCCGCATCCACAGAAGCGCCAGATCTGGAGCAGCTCGTGCGCGACGCAATGACCGGCTGGCTTAACAGCCCGGGCCACCGCCGTAACCTGCTCGACCCCTCCCACCGCCTGGTCAATGTCGGCATCGCCTGGCGCGGCGGCGCCGACGCTTACGTCTTCCGCGCCGTGCAGCATTTCGAGGGCGATTACGCGCGCCTCGACTCGCCCATTTCGCTCACCGGCGGCGTCCTCACTCTCTCCGGCCGCGTCGCTAGCGGAGCGTCGTTGGCGACCGGCCTGCTCGTCTACCACGACCCGCCGCCGCAACCGCAATCGCGCCTTTCGCTCGCCGCCACCGACGCCTACTGCGGCGGCCATCCCGTCGCCGCCGTCGTGCCGCATGCCAACTGGAGCTATCGCAGCACCACGCCCAACTGCGTCGAGCCGGGACTGGGCGGACAGCGCTCCGACGGCAGTTGGATTAATCTCCCGATCATCGTCGCCGAACGCTGGAACGGCGGGGAGACGACATTCGACATCCGCGCCGACCTTTCCTCCGTCCTGCGCGACTACGGCGCGGGCGTCTACACGGTGAAGCTCTCCGGCGAGGTGGCCGGCGCGCGCACAGCGCTGCTCGAATACGCCCTCTTCTTCGGCCTCTATCCGCTCAACAGCGTTTGGGTCTACAGCGCCGGTCCCACCACTGCATCCGAGCTTTTCAAGCGGCTCGATCTGCAAGCCGTCCTCCGCTGGGACGGCGCAGCCTGGCGCGGCTACGCCGAGCATCGCGGCGCGCCCCTGCCCGGCGCCGCCGACGTCGCGATCAGCGCCGGCGACTGGCTCTGGCTGACCGATCTCCGCTGAGCGGCGGCACAGCGCCAATCAGCTAGCATCGCAACCAACTCGCCCCCACAGATTGGACGCCCGCCATGCGCTTCGGCATCTTCTACGAAATCTCCGTCCCCCGCCCCTGGGAGAACGACATCGAGCACACCGTCTACCACCGCTGCCTCGAACAGGTCCGCACCGCCGACGAACTCGGCTTCCACTCCGTCTGGGCCGTCGAGCACCACTTCCTCGAGGAATACTCCCACTGCTCAGCGCCCGAACTCTTCCTCACCGCCTGCGCCATGCAGACCAAGCAGATCCGCGTCGGACACGGCATCGTCGTCTGCGTGCCTCAGTTCAACCACCCCATCCGCGTCGCCGAGCGCGCCGCCGTGCTCGACATCCTCAGCGACGGACGCCTCGAATTCGGCACCGGCCGCTCCGCTACCTGGACCGAACTCGGCGGCATGGACGCCAACCCCGACGAAACCAAAGAAACCTGGGACGAATACGTCCGCACCATC
This sequence comes from Dehalococcoidia bacterium, assembly GCA_965243125.1. Classification (GTDB taxonomy): domain Bacteria; phylum Chloroflexota; class Dehalococcoidia; order Bin125; family Bin125; genus CATQGW01. The sequence continues at coordinate 1,292,676 of OZ251529.1, forward strand.
CCCCAGATGTGGACCAACGAGCGCTGGGGCTATGAGGGCCGCGCCTTCCGCATGCCCTCCCGCGCCGTCCTGCCCAAGCCTTACCAGAAGCCCCACCCGCCGATGTGGGTCGCCGTCTCCAGCCCCGGCACCGAAATCGATGCCGCCGAACGCGGCCTCGGCTCGCTCGGCCTCACCTTCGGCGGCTTCGCCGAGCAGGAGGAAAAGGTCAAGCAGTACCGCCGCCGCATTCAGGACTGCGAACCCGCCGGCGCGTTCGTCAACGAGAAGGTCGCCACCGTCAACTTCCTCTACTGCCACCCCGACAACGCGACCGGCGTCAAAACCGGCAGCCGCCTGACCGGCTCCTTCGGCTATCTCGCCGCTCAGCTGCTCCCGGTCCGCGAAGTACACCCCACCCGCTCCTACCCCAACCCCGGCCTGCTCGCCGCCTCCCGCCAGCAGGCCGCCAACCCCGGCGAAGCCGGCGGCGCGCCCGAAGGCGTCTGCATCGGCAACCCCGACCGCCTGATCGAAGAGATCAAAAAGTGGGAAGCCTGCGGCGTCGATCAGATCAACTTCCTGCTCAACGCCCTCGAAACCATCCCCCAGGAAGAGGTCCTCGCCAGCCTCCGCCTCTTCGGCGAAGAAGTGATGCCCCACTTCACAGACGACAGCGCCGCCCCCGCCCCCGCCGAGCGCGAGCTGGCCGGCGCCCCCGCCGGCAGCGGCGACTGAGGGAGGACCACCCATGCCCATCACCGGTACCGCCGACGTCGCGCCCTGGCTGGAGTTCGCAGCCGACATGCCCTCGCTCGATACCGAGCCTCTCGAACTCCCCAACGTGCGCGTCCTCCAGGTCATCTACGAAATCGACGACGCCGACATGGCCGGTCAGATCCCGCCCGCCCTACACCCCACCATCCCCCCCACCGTCCACTGCATCGGCATGCGCGCCGCCGACGGACCGCTCGGCCCCTTCACCCTCGCCATGGTGCGAATCGGCTGCCGCGCCGCCGTCCGCCCGCGCGGACTCCCCACCCGCGTCGTCGTCAGCGGCGACGCAGCCGCCGAAGCCCTGGCGACCCGCTGGGGCTTCCCCGTCACGCCCGGCGAAGCGCGCCTCCGCGAACGCTACGACCGCGTCGAAATCGCCGCCGCCGCCGGCGCCGAAACCGTCCTCGCCGCCCAAATGATCGACCCCATCCCCATCGGCAACGGCGACCTCCAGTACACCGCCGGCATGCACCTCGCCAACGTCGAGCGCGACGGCGAAACCAAACCCTGGCTCGTCCAGGTAGACCCCGAATTCCAGGTCAGCCGCGCCGACCGCGGCCAGGCCCGCATCGACGCCTTCCACCCCAACTTCTGGCGCGCCGCCACCGTCGCCCCCGTCTACCCCATCGTCGCCTCCTACACCACCGCCAACATCACCCTCCCCAAAATCCGCTACATCTGCGACCCCAACCAGTCCGCCCTCACCGGCACCATCGCCGTCTAACGCCGCCGCCAGTACTCAGCCAGCGGAGGCTCCGACGCGCCGCCCGCTTTGCGCTGATGCGCCGGCGGCGCTAGATTGCCCGCGAGGAAGGCGACGCCATGCCCCAAACCGCAACCCTCTTCCCCGGCTTCCGCGAGCACCGCGCAGGCCCCATCTTCGCCCGCGTCGGCGGCGCGGGACCGCCCCTGCTCCTGCTCCACGGCTTCCCCCAGACCGGCGCAATGTGGCACAAAGTCTCCGCCGGCCTGGCCGAGCAGTTCACCGTCGTCGTCGCCGACCTGCTCGGCTACGGCGACAGCGACAGCCCGCCCGGCGACGGCGGCGCCGAAACCTACTCCAAACGCGCCATGGCCCGCCACATGGTCGACCTCATGGCCGACCTCGGCCACGACACCTTCCGCCTCGCCGGCCACGACCGCGGCGGGCGCGTCTCCTACCGCCTCGCCCTCGACCACCCGCAGCGCGTCGAGCGCCTCGCCCTGCTCGACATCGTGCCCACCGTCGAACAGTTCGAGCAGATGGGCATCCCCGGCGGGCTCGGCGGCTTCCACTGGTACTTCCTCGCCCAGCCCGCCCCGCTGCCCGAACGCCTCATCTCCGGCGAACCCGACCTCTTCCTCGAGCGCATGCTCGGCGCCTGGGCCGCCGACGACACCGTCTTCAGCGAGGCCGCAATGGCCGAATACCGCGCCGCCGCCCACGACCCCGAAACCGTCCGCAGCTGGTGCGACGACTACCGCTCCGGCGCCCGCTTCGACCTCAACCTCGATCGCAGCGACCGCAGCGCGGGCAACCGCATCGGCTGTCCCCTGCTCGTCCTCTGGGGCGCCGGCCGCGGCCCCAGCCGACGCGGACGCTTCATGGCCACCTGGCGGCGCTGGGCCGACGACATCCAGGGCGAGGCCATGCCCTGCGGCCACTTCATCCCCGAGGAAGCCCCCGAAGAGTGCGAACGCGCCCTGCGCGAGTTCTTCACCAGCTGACTCACCGACTGACTCGCCGACCAATTCACCGACTGAGCTACGCTGAAGCCCGCACCAAACACGGCAAAGGAGCGGCCAATGGACGCAGTGACGACAATCCGGGGCACAGCCATCCCGCTCGACCGCGCCGATGTGGACACCGACCAAATCATCCCCGCCAAATACCTCAAGCGCATCGAGCGCACCGGCTACGGCCCCTTCTGCTTCGAAGCCTGGCGCAAAGACCCCGAATTCGTCGTCAACCAGCCCCAGTACCAGGGCGCATCCGTCCTGCTCGCCGGCCAAAACTTCGGCTGCGGCTCCTCCCGCGAGCACGCCGTCTGGGCCATCCAGCAAATGGGTGTCGGCGCCGTCATCGCCCCCTCCTTCGGCGACATCTTCCGCAACAACTCCGCCAAAATGGGCCTGCTCACCGTCGCGCTCGCGCCGGAGGACGTCGCCCACCTGATGCGCCTCGTAGAGGGCGAGCCGAGCGCCGCGATCACCGTGGACCTCGAAGCCCAGACCGTCAGCGCCCCCGGCGGCTGGAGCCGCAACTTCGAAATCGCCCCCTTCGTCAAACACCGCCTGCTCAACGGCCTCGACGACATCTCCATGACCCTCACCCACGCCGAAGAAATCGCCGCCTTCGAGTCCGCCCGCCCCCCCGAACTGCCGACCACGGCATAATCCGCCCCATCGGTTTTGGCGGCCGACCATTCCCTGACCCGCTAAACTTGGCGATGCGGGCTGTTCCGTCCCTGATCGGTTTTGGCGGCCGACCATTCCCTGACCCGCTAAACTGCAGAACGACTACGACGTCGAGCACCTTGAGTTTTGGCGGCCGACCATTCCCTGACCCGCTAAACTTCATCCGTGACGCGTGTCCGACTCCGAGCGTTTTGGCGGCCGACCATTCCCTGACCCGCTAAACTGGGAGCGCCACTCGAAGAAGAAGGCGTTGAGTTTTGGCGGCCGACCATTCCCTGACCCGCTAAACTTTGATCTTCGGAGCGGTGCGCCAGGAGCTTGTTTTGGCGGCCGACCATTCCCTGACCCGCTAAACTGAGCCAGGTTCACCATCGCTTGCAGGTTAGGTTTTGGCGGCCGACCATTCCCTGACCCGCTAAACTACACCGAGCAGCAGGCCCTCAACGCCCAGGTTTTGGCGGCCGACCATTCCCTGACCCGCTAAACTAGTACACCCCCCCGATCGCTTCCAGCTGGCGTTTTGGCGGCCGACCATTCCCTGACCCGCTAAACTGCTGGATGTCGGCGGCGTCGCCGACGGCGAGTTTTGGCGGCCGACCATTCCCTGACCCGCTAAACTCGGCGCGGTTCAGCGCCTCTTCGTCGGAGAGTTTTGGCGGCCGACCATTCCCTGACCCGCTAAACTTGACGCTGAGCTGCGCGCGATGAGCGTGCTGTTTTGGCGGCCGACCATTCCCTGACCCGCTAAACTTCGAGAAGCTGCGCGGGGTGGACCTCATTTGGTTTTGGCGGCCGACCATTCCCTGACCCGCTAAACTTTTTGGGTACCGAAGCCGGAGCCGCAGAAAGTTTTGGCGGCCGACCATTCCCTGACCCGCTAAACTGAAGCGGTCGGCCAGAATCTCGTAGAGCGTGTTTTGGCGGCCGACCATTCCCTGACCCGCTAAACTTTTTTGGAGTGGCTCGATGAACTGAAGCCCGTTTTGGCGGCCGACCATTCCCTGACCCGCTAAACTCGGGAGGAACCGATGCGTAATCAAAAGCGCGTTTTGGCGGCCGACCATTCCCTGACCCGCTAAACTTAGATAGCGGGGCCGCCCCAGAGCCGGGACACCCGGCCCCACCGCGCCCGCGCGGCGCTAGAGCAGGACAAGCTGTCCCCGCTCGCTCTGCTGCGGCTGCGCGACCGCGCCGCTGAAGACCCGCATCCGCCCGTATTGCTTGTCCGTCACCGTCAGAATGCTCACCCGCCCCTGATCCGGCATGAGCTGCTCCACCCGCCGCGCCAGCGCGTCCGCCGCCGGGCGCTGCCCGCAGAACTTCATGTAGACCGAATACTGCGCCATCTGGAAGCCCAGGTCCAGTAACTCGTGGCGAAACCGCGCCGCGCGCTTGCGCTGCGGTTTGGTCAGCACCGGCAGGTCGAACATCACCACCATCCACATGAAACGATACCCCGTGTAGCCGCTCACGCCGCCGTCGCGGTGGAAATCGGCAGCCGCAGCTTGTCCGCCCCCTCCACCAGCGATTGCGCCAGCGACTGCGCCGCCCACTCCAGGCAGCGGCTCAGCGGCGCAACGCCCCGATCAGTCTGCAACGCCTCCGCCAGCACCGCCGCCACCTCCGGCTTCGTCTCCGCCGTCACCTCGTCCAGCCCCTCGCGCCACAACTCCAGCACCGCCCGATCAACCGCCGGGCGGAACGGCTCCATCAGATCGTCCGCCAGGCAGAAGGCGTTGAAGCGGTTGTGGTGGTGCAGGCCCAGCGAGGGATGCAGCCCCGCCGCGCAAATCTGGCGCGCCACGCCGGCCCGCAAAATCGCGTAGCCGTAGTTCAGCAGCCCGTTCGGCGCCGCCCCCTCCGGCGAGCGACGGAACGACGGATCGAAAATCTGCTTCCAGTAGTGCCGCGCCGCCTGCGCCTCCACATTGCGCGGATCGCCTGGACGCACCGACTCCGCGAACCCTGGCAGCGGCCCAATCTCGCACTCCGCCTCCCGCAGCACCGCCGCCTGCGCCGCAATCTTCGCGCGCACAATCCGGGCCCAGAGCGACGCGCGCAACTCGTCGCTCATCGTCGCCTGCGCCGCCATCCGCCGACTCTGCTCAAAGTTCGCCGCGGCCGGCCACAGCCACGCCACCGGCGAGTGCGTCTCGTCGCAGCACACCACCGGAATCAGCCGCTGCGCCAGCTCGACCAGCGCCGCGTTCGAGTAGGTCGCCTGCGGCGTGTGGACGATCACCGACTCGATCTCGTCGAAGGGCACCAGCGTCTCCGCCGCGCTGGGGCGCCCGGGATCGCGCTCCACCACCAGCGCGCCGCGCCGCTTCGAGAGACGCCGACGCCCCTCCGCGATATCCACCACTCGACGTTCCATGGCTCAGCCTCGGCCGCGCCCGTCCGCCATCCATGGTCCACCGTCGCGCACCCGGCCCAATACGTCAACCGACACCTTGCGCAGGCCAACCTGGAGCACCTGTCCGGCCGATTTTCGATAGACCGACAGATTTTCGGCTTTGCCGCCCGCGGTGTGGTCCACTGCTTCGATTCGCTGGCCGGACAGCTTCAGCACCCGCATGATGCGCCGCTCCTCGCTCTCGCCAACGGCGATCATGTCGTTGATGTGCAGGCGCATCAGCTTCTTCGCCGTGGGGTGCTCCGCTTTGACCTTCGAGTGGAAGTCGGGCTGGTGAGCGTTGAAGCGGGTAACCGTCTCGCCGACTGTCTTGCCGTTAGGCAGCAGCCAAATGTCCATAAAGGCGTTGCCGTCCGTCTTGTAGGCCTTGTAGACCTTTCCCGACTTGTCGCGGATGCAGGCCAGGCTGTCCTCGCTCATCGTGGTCAGCACCCGCACCCGCCGCACCCGGTGGCGCTCCCGCGCCCGCTCCACGAAGCGCCCCCACTTTTCGCCCGGCTTGCCTCCCTCGGCGTCGGTGCGCTCCCATAGGTTGAGCAGGCGCTCGCGCAGCGTGCAGTCGCGGATGTTCTTTAGCATGCCGGGACCACTACCCGGCTCGAGCGTAGAGAGCGCCTTAGTTTCGACTAGCGTCATCATCCCCCGCTCATCCGGCCCGCCGACGATCCCGTAGGCCGTCTCATTGTGCAGCCCGCCGCTGGTGCTCCCGGGCTTGAGCTTGAAATGATCCGGCCGGTGTCGCACCACCACCCGTCCCACAAGCTCCTTCAGATCCTGGCGGAACGTCTCCCATGGATCGTCCACCGCGTCGGTCACGCGCCCGCCCAGATCGTCCACCGCGTGGGCGCTTTCGGTCGCCACCCGTTGCAGCAGCGATTGCGACGTCAAGCCCACGACGGCGGCGTCGATCAGATGGTGCCGGTGATCGTCGCGCTCTTTCTGTTCCCTGTCGCCGAGCAGCGAATTCAGCCCCCAGGCCCGCCGCAGCATCGCCGTCAGCCGCCCCGGCGTCACCCGGACGCGATCGGGATGCACGGCGGCCTGTAGGTAGATGCGCGTAACGCGCGAGAGGTAGCGGGTGTCGTTCAGCTGCCGCGCCTCAAAGCCGCCCTGCTCTTGCAGTCGCTCCATCGCGTTCTCCTGGAAGCGCCACTGCTTGTTGGCCGGCAGCGCGGCGGCGCGGGCCAAGATTTGCATGTAGCGTTCCGGATCTGTCGTTCCCCAAGCTTCGTAGGGAGTCCTGCGCCCCTTTTCGCGGTTGGCCGACCGCATTGCCAGCACCGTGTTGGCCATGCTGTCGTCGAGGCTTTTGCTGTAGGGCAGGATGTGCTCGATCTCCGTCTGCTCCGAAAGCACGCGCTCGATCGACAATGTCACACCCGTAAACGGGCACACCCGCGCGTTGGGCGCCCCTTGCTCGTGCCAGAGGCGCAGTTTGCGCATCTGATGCGCGGTCGGCTCGGCGTCGCCAAGTACGCTCCGGGCGATCTCGATCAGCTGCTCGTTGCGCTCGCGGTTGCGGGCGTTCTCTTTGAGATCGCGTTCGCGGTCAAGCCGGCTCTGCTTCAGATCGCGGGCCAGCTCAACGACCACCTCATCCGGCTTGCCGTGCTGATCGGCGATCGCGTTGAACAAACGCCGCACCTGCCCCAGCGCGATATGCACGGTCGGATTGGCGATCCGCCCGTAGCGCTCAACCTCGTTGCGCCCGTCCTCGCGCCCGCCGACCACATCGCGCTCCAGCACCGCGCCGTAGTAGGGCAGGCGATCTGCCTTCCCGTCGTCGCGCCGATCGGAGTGGTGGCCGAGCCCAGCCTCCTGCACCGCCTCGTGATACGGCAAGCCCTCCTCGCGCATGTACGGCAGCAGCCGTTCGATCGCGGCCTTCGAGAGATGCGATGTGCCGGCCGGCAGCGGCGCCGACGCCGCAGCGTCGGCCGCCTGCTCATCCAGCCCGAACTCTTCCTTCAGCCAGCCGACCGTTTCGCCGTGGTCTTCCGCTTCGAGCAGCCGCTCAACGATCTCCTGCTGGCGCTCAATGCCGAGCCTTGCCCAGGCACTCTTGCCGAAGCGCTTGGATGCGCCGAGCACGGCAGCCGTCTGATCACCGTCGAGCCCCGTTCGCGCCGCCGTCGCCAGGTTGACGCGCGCGTCGGGCAGCAGCTGATCGAAGCGCTGCGACTTGACGCTCTTCAGCTTGTCCGCGATCCGCTGCCGGTCTTCCGGCCCGAGCGGCTGGAAACCCGTGCCCGGCCGCGCCGCTTCCAGATTCAGCACCTCCTGCCAGATGCGGAACTCCTGAAAGACCGGATACGCCTTGTAGGCGCGCCGCTCGGACGGAATCAGCGTGCAGAAGCCACGCTCAACCGGGCGCAGTTCGCGCTGGTAGAGCAGTGTGGGAATGATCCCGTTCTCGTCGTCGGCCCAGTCGTAGTCCGTGATCTGCGGATGATGCGGCGCTTGCGCCTTGCGGATCTCGTTGAGCTCGTCCGCCACCATCGCGCGGTCCGGATAGAGACCGTTGCCCAGCCGGGCGCGGATCGTCTTGCCCTTCGCCCGCCGCCGCCACAGATACTCCCCCAGCGTGCGCACGCCCGACTGCATCATCCGCCTGCTCAGCTCGTCTACATCCTGGCGAATCTTGCCGTCCTCCCCGCCGTCCGCCTTGCGGTTGCTCTTGAAGCCTCGGCGGTCGGCGAACGACAGCAGCGCCCGACCCAGCTCGTGGGGCGCGAGCGGACGATCCAGCGCCTCCGCCCGCAACCGCATCGGATCGAGGTTGCGCAGCGCGGCGCGCTCATCCTCGTTCTCGGGCAACAGATTGAGGTCGTGCAGCAGATGTGCGACGCGTCGCCGCCGGCGCAGCATCCGGTCCCGGTTGCGCCGCATCCCCCGCTTCGCCCGCCGCTCGGCCGCGTTCGAGGCGCGGCGCTTCTGCGGATTGCGCCCGTCCTGATGGATCATCACGCCGCCGTCGATCAGCTCGACCGGCTCCCCGTCCCCGTCCAGCCGGTAAAGCGCCCAGCCGATGCTGTTCGTCCCCAGATCCAGTCCAAGTCGCAGCACTGCCGCCTCCTCAATGCGGAATATCCGTGCGATTGACGCGCAGCCTAGCAAACGGTATGCTGACCGCTCAGGGAATGGTTGGCGGTAGCCTTCGGGCGCGCCAACAACAAGCGAGCCCCTCGGGGCGATATGCACCACGTTGCAGGGCGGGCTACGGCCCGCCTTCGCCCTTTAACGGCGACGGAGCGCAGCCGCGCCCTGCGCTACCCTTGCCACCCATGGGCGATCGCATCAAACCCTCCGGCGCCGATGTCTGGGCCAACCTGCGCGGCGCAGACTCACCCCTCGCCGCTCTGCGCGGCATGGCCGCCAACACCTGGCTCAAGCTCAAGCGCCGCGACGACTGCTGCGGCAACTACGGCGACCCCGGCTGTTGAGTGAGCCGCGAACGCGCGCTCCGGGAGGGCGCGCCGGACGACCACATCCACGACCACACGGAGGACTGACCAAATGGCGCACTTCCGCATCGCGCTGCTGCCGGGCGACGGAATCGGAGCCGAAGTGATCGGCGAAGCGGTGCGCGTGCTGGCCGCCGTCGGCGGGCGCTTCGACCACTCCTTCGAATACAGCGAAGACACCGTCGGCGGCGCCGCAATCGACGCCCACGGCGTCGCCCTGCGCGAGGAAACCCTCGACATGTGCCGCGCCCAGGACGCCGTCCTCTTCGGCGCCGTCGGCGGCCCCAAATGGGACGACCCGGCCGCAACCGTGCGCCCCGAACAGGCCATCCTCGGCCTCCGCAAAGGCCTCGGCCTCTTCGCCAACATCCGCCCGGTGAAGATGCTCCCCTTCCTCGCCGACAGCACCCCGCTCAAGCGCGAAACCGTCGAACAGATCGACATGGTCGTGCTGCGCGAACTCACCGGCGGCATCTACTTCGGCCAGCCGCAGCGCCGCTGGCAAGAGGACGGACAGCGGCACGCGGTGGACACCCTCGCCTACAGCGAGGAGGAGGTCGAGCGGATCGTCCGCCTCGGCTTCGAGACCGCCCGCGCTCGCCGCGGCCTGCTCACCTCCGTCGACAAGGCCAACATCCTCGACACCTCCCGCATGTGGCGCGAAATCGCCGAAGAACTCGCGCCCGACTACCCCGATGTCACGCTCGAGCACCGCCTCGTCGACGCCTGCGCCATGGACCTGATCCGCCATCCCGCGGCGTTTGACGTCATCGTCACCGAGAACATGTTCGGCGACATCCTCACCGACGAAGCCTCGATGCTGGCCGGCTCGATGGGCATGCTGCCCAGCGCCTCGCTCGGCGCGCCCGACAGCGTCGGCATGTACGAGCCGATCCACGGCACCGCCCCCGACATCGCCGGCCGGGGCATCGCCAACCCCGCCGCGATGATCCTCAGCGCCGCCCTGATGCTCCGCTACTCGCTCAACCTCGAAGCCGAAGCCGCCGTCGTCGAAACCGCCGTCTCCCAGGTCCTCGAAGCCGGCAACCTCCCCGCCGACCTCGCCCCCGCCGACGCGCAACCCCTCGGCACCGAAGCTCTCGGCCAAATGATCGCCGACCGCATCGCCCAGGACTGATCCGCCCACGGCTACACTGGCGAGACGGCGATTACGAGCGAGCGCGGGGTGCGTCATGGCGACAGACACGGTCTGTTTCGGGGTCGCAGCCGATCACACCATACGGTCACTGGGCGCGTCGCTGACGGCGCTGGACCAGCTGCTCACCGCGCTCGCAGACGAACACGCCCCGGATTCCGATCTGCGCTGGAGTATCTGGAAACTCGTGGCAGACGAGTGCGATCTGCACATCCAGATTGATCTGCTGTCGGAGGAAGACGACCAGGCGCCCGGGCGCGTTGGCGACGCCTATCTACAGACCGCGATCGCGTTGGCCACTGAAGCAAAGCCGATGTATCCCGACCCGATCTCACAGGCCCTGGATGCAGCCATCGCCGCCTGTCCCGTCGGCGGAACGCTCCGGTTTAACCAGCGGTCGAGCCTGTGGATCGATATTCCGATCGTGGCGGCCAACGGATCGAGTAGTGACTCCGTCGTGAACCTGAGCGATGTTCGCGCCCTGATGTCGGGGAAAGTATCGGAAGTCGTCGAGTGCGCGGAGCCGTACGCCGTCGTGCGCACTGGCGGCGGGCGCAGCTACCGCTGTTATCTCTCCGCCGCACAGCTGCCCGAAGCGCGTAGCAGCGTGAATCAACGGGTTTGCGCATCAGGGCCGCTGACGCTTGAGCCGGACTGCGCGACGCAGATCGCCGTACGCCCAACGGATGTGTTTGACATCCATGGCAGCCCGGAGACGCTCGCGCGGATGGAGGCGCGCCGGGCGGAGCTCGGACTGTCGCCTGCGGGCGTCGGTGAGGCGCAAGGGACCTCCAGTGGCGCCTGACTTTCCCCGAGCCTACTGGGACGCGAACAACTTCATCTATTGGCTCAACGCCGCCGCCGGATATGCCGAACTGCTCGAAAGCTATCTTGTGCGTTCCGCAGCGGGTGATCTGCGAATCGTCACCTCGAATGTCACGATCGCTGAGGTTGCGTTCAGCGCCGATGAGCGCGAGGCCCGGACGCTCGATCCGTCCGTCAGGAGCAGGATTCTGGAGGTGCTTCTGGATCCGCGGCTCGTCGAAATGATCTCCTTCGACAACAGGATCGCGTTGAATGCGCAGGCCCTGGTCAGAGCGGGCATGGCCGCCGGAGCAAGCCTCAAGCCTGCCGACGCGATCCATCTGGCGACCGCCGTCCATGCCAATGTCGATGAGCTCCAGACGTACGACCGACAGCTGAGGGCCGCGGCCGATCGGCTCGGCGTGATCGCGGCTGGCGAACCGCGCGAGGATTGGCCCTAGACTGCCGCCATGCCAAACCAACACCACATCCAACGCCTGCTCGTCGCCAACCGCGGCGAAATCGCCGTCCGCATCCTCCGCACCGCAGCCGAACTGGAGATCGCCACCGCCGCCGTCCACTCCAACGACGACGCAGCCTCCCAACACATCCAACACGCCGACCTCCAACTCCCGCTCGACGGAATCGGTCCCGCCGCCTACCTCGACATCGCCCAGATCGTCGAGCGCGCCCGAGAGCACGACTGCGACGCCATCCACCCCGGCTACGGCTTCCTCGCCGAAAACGCCGACTTCGCCCGCGCCTGCGAAGAGGCCGGCATCACCTTCGTCGGTCCTTCGCCCGCCGCCCTCGCCCTGTTCGGCGACAAAGCCCGCGCCCGCACCCTCGCCGCCGCCCGCGGCGCGCCGATTCTGACCGGCAGCGACCACGCCGTCGACCTCGACGGCGCGCGCGCCTTCTTCGACCAGCTGGGCGGCCGCCCGATGGTGATCAAAGCCGTCGCCGGCGGCGGCGGACGCGGCATGCGCGCCGTCGCCGACGCGGACCAGATCGCCGACGCCTTCGAGCGCTGCGCCCGCGAAGCCCAGGCCGCCTTCGGCAACGGCGCGCTGTTCGTCGAGCGTTTCATCCCCCGCGCCCGCCACATCGAGGTGCAGATCGCCGCCGACCAACACGGCGCGGTAAGCCACATCGGCGAGCGCGAATGCACCATCCAGCGCCGCTACCAGAAGCTGATCGAAATCGCCCCCAGCCCGACGCTCAGCGGCGATCTCCGCGAGCGAATCAGCGCCCACGCCGTCGAACTCGCCGCCGCCGGCGGCTACTCCAACCTCGGCACCTTCGAGTTCCTCGTCGACGACGAGTCTGAAGGCGAATTCGCCTTTATCGAGGCTAACGCCCGCCTCCAGGTCGAGCACACCGTCACCGAAGAGGTCACCGGGCTCGACCTCGTGCAGTGCCAGCTGCGCATCGCCGAGGGCGCGACGCTCGCCGAGCTGGGCCTCGCCGAGCCGCCCCCGCGCCGCGGTTTCGCCATCCAGGCCCGCGTCAACCTCGAGCGGATGCGCGAAGACGGCGATGTCCGCCCCGCCGCCGGCGCGCTGCGCAGCTTCCGCCCGCCCGCCGGCCCGGGCGTCCGCGTCGATACCTACGGCTATGCCGGCTACGCCGCCAACCCCAACTTCGACTCGCTGATCGCCAAAGTCGTCGCGCGCAGCGCGAGCAATGACTTCAGCGACGCCGTCCGCCGCGCCCAACGCGCCCTCAACGAGTTCGAACTGCAAGGCGCGGAGTCCAACCTCGACTTCCTGCGCAACATTCTCGCCCACCCCGAGTTCCGCTCCGGCGACGTACACACCCGCTGGATCGACGAGCGGATCGGCGAGCTGGCCGCCAGATCCGACAACGGAGCGGCGGCCGACGGAGCCGATCAGGCCTGGGCCGGCGCAAAGGTCGCCAACCAGGCCCAGGACCCGCTCGCCGCGCTCGACTTCTTCCGCCAGGGCGCCGGCGCGGCCTCGCTCGATGTCAACCGCGGCCTCGAAACCGACCAATCCGTCGGCCATGCGCCCGAGATCATCGGCCCGCCCGGCACGGAGGCGCTGCGCGCCCCCATCCAGGGCACGATCGTCGAAATCCTCGTCGCCGAGGGCGACAGCGTCGCCGCCGGCCAGGACGTGATCATCATGAACGCCATGAAGATGGAGCATGTCCTCCAGGCCGAGTTCGGCGGCATCGTCCGCGAAGTCACCGTCGCCGTCGGCGACATCATCTGGGAGAGCCACCCCCTCGCCTTTATCGAGCCGGCCGATGTCGGACCCGCCCGGGACGGCAGCGGCGATGAGATCGACCTCGACGAAATCCGCCCCGACCTCGCGCTCGCCAACGAGCGCCACGACATCATCCTCGACCACCGCCGCCCCGCCGCCGTCGCGCGGCGGCACGACAAGGGCAAGCGCACCGCGCGCGAAAACATCGCCCAACTGGTCGACGACGGTCAGCCCTGGAGCCGCTGGGACGAATACATGCCGCTCGGCGTCGCCGGCCAGCGCCGCACCTTCAGCTGGGAGGAACTGCGCGAGAAATCACCCGCCGATGGCCTGATCTGCGGCCTCGGCTCCGTCAACGGCGACCTCTTCGACTCTCAGACCGCGTCCACCGCGATCATCAGCTACGACGAAACCGTCTGGGCCGGCACGCAGGGCATCCGCGGCCACGAAAAGACCGACCGCATGGTCGAGACCGCCCACCGCCTGCTCACACCGCTGATCTTCATCGCCGAAGGCGCCGGCGGACGCTCCGGCGACACCGACTGGCAATACACCCGCGTCGCCGCCCGCAATGTCCGCACTTTCGAGCGCCTCGCCGAACTCTCCGGCCGCGTCCCGATGGTCTCGATCACCGCCGGGCGCTGCTTCGCCGGCAACGCTTCCATGCTCGGCATGTGCGACATCATCATCGCCACCGAAGGCTCCAACATCGCTATGGGCGGCCCCGCCGTGATCGAGGGCGGCGGACTCGGACTCTTCCTCCCCGAAGAGCTGGGGCCCATGTCCCAGCAGGTCCCCAACGGCGTCGTCGACATCTTCGTCCCCGACGAAGAAGCGGCGATGACCGCCGCCAAGCAATACATCTCCTACTTCCAGGGCCCCATCGACGACTGGACCTGCCAGGACCAGCGCCTGCTGCGCCACGCGATCCCCGAAAACCGCCTCCGCACCTACGACATCCGCAAGGTGATCGAGCTGCTCGCCGACGACGACTCCGTGCTCGAGCTGCGCCCCGAATTCGGCATCGGCATGGTCACCGCGCTGATCCGCGTCGAAGGCCGCCCGCTCGGCGTCATCGCCAACAACAACATGCACCTCGGCGGCGCGGTCGACAGCGACGGCTCCGACAAGCTCGCCCGCTTCGCCCAAATCTGCGACTGCTGGAACATCCCCGTGATCACCCTCGTCGACACCCCCGGCATGATGGTCGGCCCCGAAGTCGAAAAAACCGCCCTCGTCCGCCACTGCCACCGCGTCTTCGTCTCGCTCGCCAACCTCTCCACGCCGAAACTCACCCTCACCGTGCGCAAGTGCTACGGCCTGGGCGGCCTGGCGATGCTGGCCGGCAGCACCGAAGCCTCCCTCTTCAACGTCGCCTGGCCCACCGGCGAATACGGCGGCATGAACCTCGAAGCCGGCATCAAGCTCGGCGCCCGCGCCCAACTCGAACAGATCGAAGACCTCGAAGAACGCTCCCGCGTCTACGAGCAGATGGTCGCCGACGCCTACGAGCGCGGCTCCGCCCTCAACGCCGCCGCCGTGCTCGAACTCGACGACGTGATCGACCCCGCCGACACCCGCCGCTGGATCGTCCACCTGCTCGACGCCGCCCCCAACAGCGCCCCCATCCGCGAAGGCCGCCGCCCCTACATCGACAGCTGGTAGCCCGCGCCTACCCCAGGCGCCGTTGCCCCACCCACCACTCTGCTCTGCCACACCCACGCTCCCGCCGTCATACCCGCGCCCTTCTCTCCGTCATACCCGTGCCCCTTTCTCCGTCATACCCGCGCTTGCCGCGGGTATCTCGACGTGAACAGCACCAACGCCACGCCCACTACCCCCTGTCACACCCGAATCCCCACGCTCCCACCACCCACCTACTCGCCGTCGCCCTCGGCGACCTCCCCTCCTCGGCTCTCGCTCAGACGTTTAGCCCGCGCCAAAATGTAGACTGCCCGCCATGCAGTTCCTCAACCTGCTCCTGCTCCGCCTGCTCCAGACCATCCTCGTCATCTGGATCGTCGTCAGCATCGTCTTCATCGTCTCCCGCATCGTCGGCGACCCCGTTCAGTCCCTGCTGCCACTCGACGCGACCAACGAGGAACAGGAAGTCCTGCGCGAGACGCTCGGGCTGAACGATCCCCTCATCGAGCAATACGGACGCTTCATCGTCGACGCCGCGCAGCTCGACTTCGGCTACTCCTACCACCGCACCGGCGCGGCGCTCGATCAGGTCGGCTCCAAGGCGCTCAACACCGTCCGCCTGACCGCAGCCGGGCTCGTCTTCGCCGTCGTGCTCGGCCTGCCGCTCGGCATCCTGGCCGCCCTACGGCGCGGCTCCCTGATCGATTGGCTCGCCCGCGTGATCGCCGTCTTCGGTCAGGCCACCCCTAGCTTCTGGCTCGGCCTGATGTTGATCTTCTTCCTCGCCGTCGAAATCTCCTGGTTCCCCACCGCCGGCGCGGAAGGCTTCCGCTCGCTCGTCTTGCCCGCCGTCGCCCTCGGCCTGCTCTCTGCCGCCGGCTTCATGCGCCTCACCCGCTCCGGCATGATTGACGTAATGAACACCGACTTCATTCGCACCGCCCGCGCCAAAGGCCTCAGCGAACGCGCCGTCATCTTCCGTCACGGCCTGCGCCACGCCCTGATCCCGGTCATGACGATCCTCGGCCTCGAACTCGGACGCCTGATCGCCGGCTCCGTGATCATCGAGGTCGTCTTCTCCTGGCCAGGCATCGGGCGACTGATGATCGAGTCGATCTTCCAGTCCGACTATCCCACCGTGCAGGCGGGCGTCGCCGTGATCGCCGGCTCGATCGCGCTCGGCAACCTGCTCGTCGACATCTCCTACCGCTACATCGACCCGCGCATTCGGACGGCGGCGCTCTGATGTCCGAGCACGCGCAAATGTCGGAGGCGGTGCTTGCCGCCGCTACCCGCCGACGCCTACAGGTTCCGCGACGTTGGCAGCGCTGGCTGTTCGTCGCCCCGCCCCTGACCGTCATGCTGACCTTCGTCGTCTTCGGAATCTTCGCCGACATCATCGCGCCCGGCGATCCCGGCCACACCAACGTCCTGGCCCGCCTCGAACCGCCCGCATTCAGCGGTGGCCTGAGCGAGCATCCGCTCGGTACCGACCACGTCGGCCGCGACATCTGGACCCGCATCGTCCACGGCGCGCGCGTCTCACTGATCGTCGTCGCCGTCGTCGTGCCCGGCGCCGCGATCTTCGGCACCGCGATCGGTCTGATCGCCGGCTGGAGCAGCGGCTTCCTGAGTCAACTGCTGATGCGCTACGTCGATGTCCAACTGGCGATGCCCGCGATCCTCTTCGCGGTCCTGCTCGGCGCTGCGCTCGGCGCATCGCTGACCAACGTGATCATCATTCTCCTGGTCTGGACCTGGACCGCCTACGCGCGGCTCATTCGCGCCGAAGTGCTCTCGCTCAAGGAGCGCGAGTTCGTGCTCGCCTCAATGGCCGCCGGCGCGAGCAACTTCTGGATCATGCGCAAGCAGCTGCTGCCCAACGTCTTCAACACCGTCGTCGTGATCATGACCCTCGAAATCCCCATCGTGATCGTCGCCGAAGCCTCCCTCTCCTTCCTCAGCGTCGGCGCACCCGTCGAGCAGGCCACCTGGGGCCGGATGATCACCGAGGCCCGCAACTACCTCACCCAAGCCTGGTGGGTGATGTGGATGCCCGGCATCGCCCTGATGCTCGTCGCCCTCTGCGGCAACCTGGTCGGCGACTGGCTGCGCGACCTGCTCGATCCGCGCCTCCGCAACCTCGGCTGAATCACATCATGTCGCCTCACGTCAATGGAGCGTCAGGCGGCCTCAGCGCGATCTTTCGAGATCGCGTAGTATGCCCAAATGAAGCGCGGGCGCGAATCGCCCGCGCGCCTCAGGAGGCAGACCGAATGTCAGAGCAGAACTACTGGACCCGCATGCGACGCCGCCGGATGTCGCGCCGCACTCTCTTGGCCGCCAGCTCCCGCGCCGGCGTCGGCGCTGCCGGCCTCGCCTTGGTCGGCTGCGGCGACGACGATGACGACGATCAGCAGACTGTCGTTGCAGCCCTGCAGCAGGACCAGCCGCAGCCCCAGCCCGCCGCCCAGCAGCAGCAACAGCAGGTGATGCAGCAACAGGCCGAGCAGCAGGCCCAGCAGGTCATGCAGCAGGAAGAACAGCAGCAGTCCACCGCGACTACGCCGGTCCAGCCCGAGCGCGACGAGGACGAAGAGGCCGCCGAGCCCGAGGTGGACCTCGACGCGACGGTCAACCTGGCGATCGGCCGCTACACCGCCGGCCTCGACCCGCAGCGCTCCGGCTCGCAGACCAACTACGTCAACGGCGCTTGCGCCTTCGACTCCGGCATGTCCAACCACCCCGAAACCGCCGCGCTCGAACCCAACCTGGTCGCGAGCATCGAAATCGTCGATCCGACCAACCTGATCATGAATGTCGCTCAGGGCATCATGTTCCACAGCGGCACGCCCTACACCGCCGAAGACCTCCAGTTCAACTTCGAGCGCGTCGCTGGCGTCGCCGCCTACCACCAGGGCGGCGAGGCCAGCGACCACCCCAACCAGTGGGCAACCGCCCGCGGCACCTTCGGCACCGGCAACTTCGCCAGCTATAGCGTGGTCGACGACTACACGTTCGCAGTCGAAACCCCCAGCCCCAACGCCTCGCTGGCCGGCTCGATCATGTCCGGCGCCGTCCGCCACATGTCCAAGGCGTTCGTTGAGGCCAACGGCGACGAGTTCGTCGACACCGTCCAGTCCGTCGGCACCGGCCCCTTCCGCTTCCTCGAGCACGTGCCTGATGTCGGCTTCACCTACGAGCGCTACGAGGACTACCACAAGCCGCGCGACGGCCTGACCAACCCGCGGCTGGCTTGGTACAAGACGCTCAACGTGGAAATCCGCCCCGAGCCGCTGACGCAGCTCGCCGGCATCGAAGCGGGCGAGATCGACGCCACGTTCAACGTGCCGACCGATATCGCCGCGCCCTACGACGGCGACGACCGCTTCAAGGTGCTCTACGGGCCCGCCAGCAACCCCAACCACTACATCATGCCCAACACGCACCTCCAGGAGTGGAACGGCGAGCCCAACCCCTTCCTCGACATCCGTGTGCGCGAGGCCGCCAACCTGGCGATCAACCGCGAGGCCATCATCGAAGGCCTGCTGACCGGCACCGAAAAGCCCAACTACGGCCCCTACTCCGGCACGATCGGCTACCCCGGCGAGCCGCTCGAATCCCGCTATCACGGCTACGACCCCGAGCGCGCCAGGCAACTGCTCGCCGAGGCCGGCTACGCCGATGGGATCGACATCGACCTGCACATCGTGACCGACTTCCAGCCGATCGTCCCCACGATGGCGCTGGTCGCGCAGCAGGACCTGGAAGCCGTCGGCATCCGCACCACGATCGTCGAGTACCTTAGCTCCGAGTACTTCCGCACCGTCCGCACCTTCGAGAAGCCCGGCCTCTTCTGGTTCTTCACCAACACCATCGCCGAGCCCGAGACCGTGATCGGCTCCGGCATCAACGAAGAGGGCTTCTATGCCGTCTCCGTCTACCCCGAGTCCAACATCCAGGAGCTCTACATCGCGCAGAACCAGGCGCTCGACCCCAACGAGCGCGCCGACCTGCTCGAGGAGTTCTACATCACCTTCTACGACAACTACTCGTGGGTCTTCCTCACCGAGGTCAAGTCGGCGTCGGTGATCGCGGCCAACATCAACTGGCCGGTCGGCGGCGCCGAACTGCGCGGCGAGGGCACCCTCTCCGCAATCCAGAAACTCCGCACGGCCTGACGCCGCAAGCGCAGGGAGAGATCGGCGCGATGACCACCCTGACCAACGAGCAGCTCGACCATCTCGACACCTTCGGCTTCCTCGCCGTCGACGAGGTCTTCGATCCCGAAGAAGTGATCGCGCCGGTGATCGACGAGTACTGCGAGGTGCTCGATCGTCTCTGCGACGAGCTGGTGGAAACAGGCGCGCTCGCCGAAAACTACGCGGAGCTCCCGTTCGGTGAGCGCGTCTCGCGCGTCTACGTCGAGACCCAAAAGGTCTACGCGCAGTACTTCGACTTCTCCCTGCCGCAGAAGAACATCCAACACGACACGCCCTACTGGGCCGGCCCCGCCGTGTTCGCCGCGCTCACCAACCCGCAGCTGCTTGATGTCGTGGAGCGGATCGTCGGCCCCGAGATCTACTCCAACCCCGTCCAGCATGTGCGCGTCAAGGTGCCCGAATCCATCGCCCCGCGCGACGCCGACGGTAACGTGATCTACGGCGCAACCCCCTGGCATCAGGACTCCGGCGTGGTCAACGCCGAGGCCGACGACACCGACATGCTCACCGTCTGGTTTCCGCTGATGGATACCGACGCCGAAAACGGCTGCCTCCAGGTGCTGCCCGGCAGCCATCGCGGCGAGGTGCTCACGCACTGCTCCGGCGTCCAGGGGCTGGCCATCCCCGGCGCGATGCTCGCCGAAGAGCAGGCCCGCGCCGTCCCGCTGCCCGCCGGCGGCGCGCTCTTCCTCCATCGCAAGACCGTTCACGCCGCCCTGCCCAACGTGAGCGAGCGCATCCGCTGGAGCTTCGATCTGCGCTACCAGCCGATCGGCCAACCCACCGGCCGCGCATCCTTCCCCGGCTTCGTCGCCCGCAGCCGCAGCAACCCCCAAACCGAGCTGCGCGACCCCCACGCTTGGAACGAAATGTGGCGCGCAGCCCGCGACCGCCTAGCCGCCCAACCCGACCCCAACTACAACCGCTGGGACGCCGACGACCCCGCCTGCGCCTAAACGCAGCACGGAAACATCTATGGCGCGAACCGAAACCGAACTGCTGGAAGCCGCCCGCAAGTACTCCTTCGGCGGACGCATGGACAAGTCCGGCGGCGGCCCCATCTTCGTCCGCGGCCGCGGCTCCGAAGTCGAAGACGTCAACGGCAAGCGCTACCTCGACTTCAACTCCGGCCAGATGTGCGCCGCGCTCGGACACAACCACCCCACCATCACCGCCGCCGTTAACGACGCCTGCGACACCCTGATTCACGCCCACAGCAGCTTCTTCAATGTCAAAGAAATCGAACTCGCCGAGCGCCTGGCATCCCTGATGCCCGAGCCGCTCAAAAAGAGCATGTTCCTGCAATCCGGCGCCGACGCCAACGAAGCCGCGGTCAACATCGCGCGCAAGTACACCGGCGGCTTCGAGGTCGCCAGCCCGCACGTCAGTTTCCACGGGATGTCCGACGCCACCCGCGCGCTCACCTTTGCCGGCTGGCACGCCGGCTACGGCCCGCCCGCGCCGGGTGCGATGGCGATGGTCGCTCCCTACTGCTACCGCTGCCCGCTCGCCCAAACCTTCCCCGATTGCGAGTACGCCTGCCTCGATACCAGCTTCGAACTGATCGACGCCCAAACCACCAGCCGCCCCGCCGCTGTCCTCACAGAGCCGCTGTTCAGCGCCGGCGGCGTGATCGAACCGCCGCAAGGCTGGCTGGCCGATCTGAAACGCCGCTGCGAAGAACGCGGAATGCTGCTCATCCTCGACGAAGAGCAGACCGGACTCGGCAAGCTCGGCGACATGTTCGCCTTCGAGTCCGAAGGAGTCATACCGGACATCGTCACCCTCGCCAAACACTTCGGCGGCGGCGTCTGCATCTCCGCCGTTGTCACCTCCGCCGAGATCGAAGCGCGCGCCACTGCCGAAGAGTTCATCGTCACCCACAGCCATAGCAACGATCCGCTCGCCTGCGCAGCCGGCCTCGCCAGCCTTGATGTCGTCGAACAGGATCGCGTCCCCGAAAAAGCGCGCAAACTGGGCGGCTACCTCAAATCCAAACTGCTCGCCCTCGCCGACCGCTTCGAAATCATCGGCGATGTGCGTGGCCGCGGCCTCCTGCAGGGCGTCGAACTCGTCCGCTCCCGCGAAACCAAAGAACCCGCCACCGAAGCCGGCCCGCAAATCGCCGCCCACGCCCTCAACCAAGGCCTCATCTTCAGCGTCCGCCGCGGGGGCTCCGTCCTCCGCTTCGTCCCGCCCGCCACCACCACCGAAGCCCAGATCGACCGCGCCATCGACATCCTCACCGACGCCTTCACGAGCGTTGACACGGCGCAACAGCGCGCATAGCGTGAGTGTATGACCTATTGGGAATTCGCATTCATCGTGGAAGGCCTCGATTTCGACGACTTCGATCTGTTCGAAGAGCTGTACGAAGCTGGTCTTGACGATTCGACGATCGGACAGACAGCCGGTGTGCAGAGCATCTGGTTCAGCCGCGAGGCGGCCAGTTTCTCAGATGCCGCCATCTCCGCACTGCACGATGTAGCTAGCGTTCCCGTAGTGACCGTGCTGAGCATCCAGGGTGATCCGGAGTTCAGTTACGACAACGGCTGAGCGACGCCGACCGCACCCACCAGCGCTCCCTCTTCGCCGCCTGGCCCCGCCTACCCTCCCGGCGCGCACGCCGCCATCACCGCACGCACCGACTCCAGACCGGGACGCGCCGCCACCACCCGCACGATCGCCGTATCCAGTCCCTCCGCGAGCGTCTCAAACGCCGCTCGCGCGCGCGACGCCGGACCGTAATACCCCACCCGCGTCAGCAGCTCCTCCGGCATCGCCGCCGCCACCTCCGCCGCCGGCGCGCCGCGCTCGCGCATCCGATCCAGCCCCGCCAGCGCTTCCGTGAAACCCATCCGCTCGAAATGCGCCCGATACGCGAAGCGCCGCAGACGCTCGCTCGGCACGCTCGCGCCCAGCGCGTAGCCCATCAACGACTGCGCGTACGACTGCCGCGCAACATCGGTGTCCTCATCCACGCAAATCCGGATGTACTCCACCAGCCGCACATCGTCGGGCGACTTGCCCGCCCGCGCCGCCCCCTCGTTGAGCCGCTCGCGGCTCCAGCCCACCCGCTCCGGATCGCACCAGTTCAGCACCGCCCCATCGCCCGCCTCCCCGCCCAGCCGAATCATCTCCGGCCCCAGCGCGCCCACCAGCACCGGCGTCGGCGGTGGACGGAAACCAAGCTGCGCACCCTCGTATCGCACCGCCTCACCTTGTAGCGTCACTGACTCCCCGGCCAGCAGCCCCCGCACCGCCGACACGTACTCCCGCATCACGCCCAGCGTCGAGCGGCGCGGCAGCCCCAGCTGACGCCGCGCATCCGCCCGATAGATGCCGCCCGAGCCGATCCCCAGCGCAAAGCGTCCGCCGCTCTGCGCGCTCACTGTCCCCGCGCTCATCGCGAAGGCCATCGGCGTCCGGTACGCAATCGGGCACACCCCAATCCCGGTGCCCAGCCCGCCCTCCACCACCTCCGCGCTCGCCCGCCAGCGCAGCGCGCACAGCTGAAAGCTGTCCAGCCCCGCACCCTCCGGCGTCCACAGACTCGCGTAGCCCAGCGACGCCGCCTCCCGCGCCAGCGTCTGCTGATCCTCGAACGTCAGCCCCAGCGAAAAATCGAGCCCCAGCCCGACCTGCCCAACCTGCTCGATCTGCATCGAGTCCTCCCTCTCTGCGCCGCGCGCCCACTACCATTCGGATGAGCGCAGGCTAGCCGCGCCGATCATCGCACCGCCTCACAGTCAGGAGCTCGCCATGCCGCCGACCGTCGCCACCAGGTACGGACAACTCGCCGGACAGCAGGAAGACGACCTTGCCGTCTTCCGCGGCATCCCCTACGCCGCGCCCCCGCAGGGCGACCTGCGCTGGCGCGCGCCCCGCGAACCGGAAGCCTGGAGCGGAGTGCGCGAAGCAAACGAGTTCGGCCCCGGCTCCATGCAGACATTCATCGAAGGCCTCGAACTGCTCGGCGCCTGGGAACAGCCCGTCGATGAAGACTGCCTCACTCTCAACATCTGGACGCCCGGCCTCGACGACGCGGCACGCCCCGTGATGGTCTGGATCCACGGCGGCGGCTTCGCCGCCGGCTCCGGCACTACGCCGATCTACGACGGCCAACACCTCGCCCGTCGCGGCGATGTCGTCGTCGTCACCATCAACTACCGCCTCGGCGCACTCGGCTTCTTCTACAACCCCGCGCTGACCGACGGCGACGACCCGCACAGCGGCAACTACGGCATGCGCGACCAGGTCGCCGCCCTGCGCTGGGTGCGCAACAACATCGCCGGCTTCGGCGGCGACCCCAACAACGTCACCATTTTCGGCGAATCCGCCGGCGGCATGAGCGTCGGCGTCCTACTCGGCGCTGCCGAGGCCGAAGGCCTCTTCCACCGCGCCATCCCCCAGTCCGGCGCCGGCCACCATGCGCTCCCCGTCGACATCGCCACCGAGGTCGGACGCCGCCTCTGCGCCGTGCTCGAAGTCAACCCCGAAGACGCCCAAACCCTGCGCGGCATCCCCGCCCAGGATGTGCTCGACGCCCAAAACGCGCTCATGGCCCAGCCCGAAACCGCTGCCCTCACCGGCCGCTACCTGATGGGCTTCGCCCCGGCCGTCGAAGGCGGCTTCCTCGAAACGCTGCCCGTCGAAGCCGTCCGCAACGGACGCAGCAAAAACGTCGACCTGCTCTGCGGCACCATCGAAGACGAGTGGACGCTGCTCGCCGCCATCCAGGGCGTCAACGAGCTCGACGAAACGGGCGCGCGCGGTGCGCTGACCGTCATCGCCGGCGACCCCCAAACCGCCGACAGCCTCTACGACCACTACCGCGACGCCCGCGCCGAACGCGGCGCAGGCGCCGACCCGCTCACCGTCTTCGACTCCGTAATGACCGACTACGTCTTCCGCATCCCCTCCGACCGACTGCTCGACGCCCACAGCGCGCTCGACGGCGCGGGAAAAACCTACGCCTACCTCTTCAACCAGCAGTCCCCCGCAATGGACGGACGTCTCCGCGCGCCCCACGCCATCGACATCCCCTTCGTCTTCGGCACCTGCGACGGCATGCGCCCCTTCGTCGGCGACGACCCCCAAACCGACCAACTCACCGGTTTCACCATGGACGCCTGGCTCAACTTCGCCCGCACCGGCAACCCCGGCACCGGCGCGCTCCCCGGCTGGCCCCAGTACCGCGCCGACCAGCGCTACACCATGGTCTTCGGCCCCGACGTCAAAACCATCCGCGAAGACCGCGAACCCGAGCGCTCAATCTGGACCACCGACCTCCTGGAGTAAGTCGAACAGCCCGCCCCCAGCCGCCTAAGCAGCCCCGCCCGTCACGAGTCCTCCGGCGGACAGGGCAGCTCATAGCGCCAGTCGTAGACGTACCACGACTCCGGCTCATCCTCCGGCCGGAGATGCGCCACGTAAACAACGGCGTTTCGAGAGCCCGGGACGCCGCTGATCCCGTCAGCGGAGCGTAGGACCAAGTCATAAGCGTCGCCCGGATCAGGGGAGTCACTCCTCAGGGATTCTTCATAATCACCCACGGCCATGTTCTCGAAGTCGCCCAGCAGCAGCGGCAACTCTGGCAAATCCAACCAGCGGCGGGTCAGACGCACGCGCGCCAGCGACTCGATCAACGAGCCGGGCAGCGGCTCCCCGGGCACGACATCCACGATCGGCGACCACTCCGCAATCGCCGGAACGTTAGTCGCTGTCTCAACGCAGAGTTCCGCCTCGGCGTCGCTGGCCTGCTCGGTCAGCGGAGAGACTGTTGAGTCTTCCTCCGGCAATCCACCACCACAGGCGACCAGACACGCGCCCGCTAGCACGGCCGCCGCCAGACCGATGAACCGGCGCATCGAAGGGCGACGGGGCATTGTCGGTTGGGCCACCATGCGCCAACTCCGCCGAGATAGTTGCCCGGTTGACAACGAGCATATCGTGGGAGACAGACGAGGAGCAGGCGAGGGTATGCACAAGCGAATCCTGTTGATCGTCTGCGTGTCGCTCGGCGGCATCGGCCTCGCTCTCGGCCTGCTGCTCAGTCGAGGCGACGATGCAACGCCGCCTCTGGTGCAAGTTGCCGAATCCCTCTACGAAAACAAATACGACTCGCTGGTGGAAATGCTCGCCTTGGACGATACGGTCGCGATCGTCGGCAGGGTGACCAGCGCCTACGCCACCGAACGAATCGGTGACGGAGTGCTGTTCACAGATCGCCTCGTCCTCGTTGACCAGGTGCTCTACGGGGTACTGGCCGATCCGGAGGCGAAGCGGATCAAGGTTCGCCAGACCGGCGGCACGATCGGGCTTGAGACGCTGAAGATCGTGGACGCGCGGCTGCTTGTGGATGACGAGCAGGTCGTGCTTCTGCTACATCACGACCCGGAGATCGATGTCTACTGGATCAAAGGCGGCGGCGACGGCCACTTTCTGCTTGACGGCGGCGATCTGCGCCACGCCAACTACGACGGCACGAGCCACCCGCTGGCTGCATTCGCCCGCACCGTCAACGCAAAGTCTCTCCGCTCTGTCTTCGCCGACAACGCCCCGGATTAGCGGTGGCGCTCTGGATCTTGTATTGGCCGACACCAAGGCACACCACTGCAAACCACGGGAGCTTCGTCTCAGGTCAGGCCATCGGGCGCCGCGCAAGATCAAGCGGTGCCGCCTCGCGTCCCGGCGCCAGCTTGTGCCCAGGACGGGACGGTTCGCGGAACGTGATCGAATCGTAGAAGTCGTCGAGCGCGACGAACACGCCGTTCTCCTCTGCCCAGCGACGCATCCGCTGGTTGCAGGAATGCGTCCAGGAAAGGATCTCAATTCGCCAGCCCCGCTTGTGCATTCGCTCCAGCGTTGCGTGGAATCCGACCCCTTCTGAGTAACCGGCGCCGTCGCCCGTGAGTCGCACGACGATGCCCGGATCCCCGTTGTAATCGAGCGCATCCTCTAGCATCCGCAGCTGAA
This sequence comes from Dehalococcoidia bacterium, assembly GCA_965243125.1. GTDB lineage: Bacteria > Chloroflexota > Dehalococcoidia > Bin125 > Bin125 > CATQGW01. The sequence goes on from OZ251529.1 coordinate 1,318,745, forward strand.
GCACGCGGTCGGGCATATCCTGCTCACGGCGGCTTGGGTCGCCCCGATCGTAGAGATGCACTTCCACATCGCTGTACTCGAGCCGGTTCCAGAGCTGGCGCATTTCCGGTGGTACGGAGCCTGCCGCGACGGCGCTTCGGACAGTGCGCTCTGCGCGAGCGAGGTCCATCATCCGCTCAAACTGGATTCGGACCAGATACCGTGCGTCCGGTGTGCCGTCGCGCTCCTCCGCAAGGCGCTGCGCTTCGTGAAAGATGTTCGAGTTGTCCCAGTAGATGAAGACATCGTCCATTGCAGTCCCTCCGTGCAGAGTCCGAGCGTACCCCGATGCCTCAGATCCCGCGCACATCCACGAAATGCCCCGCCATCGCCGCCGCCGCCGCCATCGCCGGGCTGACCAGATGCGTCCGCCCGCCCGGACCCTGACGACCCTCGAAATTCCGGTTGCTCGTCGACGCGCACCGCTCCCCCGGCGACAGAATGTCCGGATTCATCCCCAGACACATCGAGCAGCCCGCATCGCGCCAGTCGAAGCCCGCCTCGCGGAACCGATCCGCCAGACCTTCCGCCTCCGCCTGCTGCTTCACCAGCCCGGAACCCGGCACCACCATCGCATGCACCCCCTCCGCCACACGCCCCCCGCCGATCACCGCCGCCGCCGCCCGCAGATCCTCAATCCGACCGTTCGTGCAGGAGCCGATGAACACCCGGTCAATCGCAATGTCCGCGATCGGCGTCCCCGCCTCCAGCCCCTGGTAGACCAGCGCCCGCTCCGCCGACTCCCGCGCCGACGCCGTATCCAGCTGCTCGGGAATCGGAATCGCCCCCGTCACCGGCGCGCTCTGCGCCGGATTCGTCCCCCACGTCACGAACGGCGCGATCTCCGACCCGTCAATCACCACCTCGCTGTCGAACACCGCGTCGTCGTCGCTCCGCAACTCCGACCAACGCGCAACCGCCGCATCCCACTCCTCGCCCGACGGCGCATGCGGACGCCCCCGCAGGTACTCGATCGTCGTCTCGTCCGGCGCAACCAGCCCCGCCCGCGCGCCGCCCTCAATCGTCATGTTGCAGACCGTCATCCGGCCTTCCATCGAGAGCCCGCGGATCACATCGCCGCGGTACTCAATCACGTGCCCCACCCCGCCGCCGGTGCCGATCGTGTTCAGAATCGTCAGAATCACGTCCTTCGCCGAGCAGCCCTGCGGCAGCGCGCCCGTCACCTCCACCGACATCTGCTTCAGCGGCGCCTGCGGCAGCGTCTGCGTCGCCAGCACATGCTCCACCTCCGATGTGCCGATCCCGAACGCCAGCGCGCCCAGCGCCCCGTGCGTCGAGGTATGGCTGTCGCCGCAGACGATCGTGATCCCCGGCTGCGTCAGCCCCTGCTCCGGACCGATGATGTGGACAATCCCCTGGCGCGGATCCAGCGTGTCGTAGAGCGGCACGCCGAACTCCGCGCAATTCGTCCGCAGCGCCTCCACCTGCTGCTGCGAAAGCGGATCCGCAAACGGCTCCACCCGCGTGTCCGTCGGTACGTTGTGATCCTGCGTCGCAATCGTCAGCTCCGGACGCCGCACCCGCCGCCCCGAGAGCCGCAGCCCCTCAAACGCCTGCGGCGACGTCACCTCATGCACCAGGTGCAGATCGATGTAGAGCAGATCCGGCTCCCCCTCCGCCTGCCGCACGAGGTGCGAGTCCCAGATTTTCTGCGCAACGGTCCGTCCAGCCATCACAAACTCCTCCCTCTGAGCGTGCTGAGCGTCTGCAACACCCTGCGCCGACGGCCGCGCGGCGCGAACCGCGCGCCGCCCTACGGCGACTCGCGGCGCTCCTGCGTGACCGACGCTGCCGCGCCGACCTTGCCCGCCACATGGCGGTTGATCGCGTTCAGGTACGCACGCGCGCTGGCCACCAGGATGTCCTGATCCGCCGAGCGCCCCGTGTGAATCGTGTCGTCCACCCGAATCCGGATCGTCACGTCGCCCTGCGCGTCCAGACCCTCCGTGATCGACTTCACGCTGTACTCCTCCAGCGTGTCCTCGATCCCGATAATCGCCCGCAGCGTGCGGTAGATCGCGTCCACCGGCCCCGAGCCGCTCTCCGAGGCCGAGAGCTCCTCGCCCTCCGGCGAGCGCAGCGTGATCCGCGCCGTCGGCATCTCCGCGTTGCCGGTCGCAATCGAGATCGCCGCCAGCTCCCACGCCTCCTCCACCTGTCCCAGACGATCCAGCACGATCGCCTCCAGGTCCCGGTCGTCCACCACCGTCTTCGTGTCGGCCAGCGATTGGAACCGGTCGAACGCGGTGTTGAAATCGTCCGCGTCCAGCTCGTAGCCCAGATCCTCTAGCCGCGAGCGGAACCCGGCCCGCCCCGAGAGCTTGCTCAGCACGAACTGGCTGCCCTCCACCCAGCCGACCTCCTTCGGATCCATGATCTCGTAGGTCTCGCGCAGCTTCACCACGCCGTCCTGGTGAATGCCTGACTGATGCCGGAACGCGTTCAGCCCCACGATCGCCTTGTTCGGCTGCACGTGCATCCCCGCGAAATCCTGCACCATCCGCGAGGCCGGCACCAGGAACTGCGGCTGCACCCCGATCTCCACGCCGAGATGGTCGGAGCGTGTGCGGATCGACATCACCGTCTCCTCCAGCGAAGCGTTGCCCGCCCGCTCGCCGAGACCGTTGATCGTGCATTCCACCTGCCGCGCCCCGGCCCGCACCGCCGCCAGACTGTTCGCCGTGCTCAGCCCCAGATCGTTGTGGCAATGCACCGACACGATGACATTGTCGGCGCCCGGCACATCCTCCAGAATGCCGCGGATGAACGCCTCGAACTCGTCCGGAATCGCGTACCCCACCGTGTCCGGGATGTTGATCGTCGTCGCACCCGCCTCGATCACCTCCGCCAGCATCCGCCGCACGAAGTCCACATCCGCGCGCGTCGCGTCCATCGGGCTGAACTCGACATCGTCCACGTGCCGCTTCGCTTGCGCGACCATCGCCCGCGCCTGCTCCAGCACCGACTCGCGATCCTTGCGCAGCTGGTGCGCAATGTGAATGTCGCTGCTCGAGAGGAACACATGCAGTCGCGGCGCTTCCGCATCGCGGATCGCCTCCCAGCCCTGGTCGACGTCGTTCGGCACGGCGCGGCACAGCGTCGCGATCTGCGTCCCGCGCACCTCGCGCGCGATCCGGTGGACGGCGTCGAAATCGGCCGGGCTCGCCGCCGCGAAGCCGGCCTCGATGCAGTCCACGCCCATCCGCTCCAGCAGGCGGGCGATCTGCAATTTTTCGTCGGCGGAGAAAGACACCCCGGCGGCCTGTTCGCCGTCGCGCAGGGTGGTGTCGAAGATTCGGACTCGGTCAGCCATGATGGGTCAGCTCCAGAAATGTGAGAGGGCTGGTCGGGGAAAAGGAACACGGCGGAGCGGCGCAGACAGCGCAACGCCCCCGCATCACGGCAGGAGCAACCCGCGGGCAGCATCAGCCCGCGGCAACATCCCCCTGGTCGTCGTTCGCATCCACATCACCCCCGCAGTATAGAGCGGTCAGCGAGATACGGCGCAACCACTCGCTGCCGCCCACCGAATCGACGACTCGTGCGACACCCTCGCCCATCTGTGACGCCGAACATATTCACCCTTTCACTGAAGAGCTGAACGGTGCTGTATGCTGTGCCTCGGCATCGCGCCGAGCAACCGTCCTGTCGCGGAGGGAGTGTCCCGTTGGAGATTCGCTTTCGCGACGAGCGCCTTCGACGTTTCGTCGAGAGCGAGGAACAGGTGAAGAGACGATGCGGAGAGGATGTCGCAAGACAGCTGCCCAAGAAGCTCCTGCAGCTGATGGGTGCGGATCGCTTGGAGGACCTCTTCCCCTACCGCGGGCTTCGGCTCAAGTTGCTCAACCCGAAGCAGGAGGGAATCTGGTCGATCCGCATCAACCACCAGTGGCGGCTGCTGTTCCGGGTTGCAGAGCGTGGCGACATGATCGTCGTCGAGGAAGTGAGCAAGCACTATGAGCGATGAGACCACACCGACGCTGCGGCTCTACCGCGCCGTGCATCCCGGCGAGATCCTGCGCGACGAGCTCGAGGCGCGTCGCATGACGCAGGTCGACCTGGCGGCCCGCATGGCGCGCCCCGTTCAGGTCGTCAACGACATCGTCCGCGAGAAGAAAGGCATTTCGGCGCAGACAGCCCGCGATCTCGAAATCGTGTTGGGCACGCCGGCTTATGTCTGGCTGAATCTTCAGTCCAGCTACGAACTCACCCGCGCGCGCCTGCAGGACGAACAGCGCATCGCCAGCGAAACCGCTGATCTCGAACACCTGCTCACCAAACGTCTGAACGTTGCGGAACTGATCAAGCGGGGTTGGATCGAGAAGCGTGAGACGCTTGGTGCGCAGGCCTACGAGGTGCTTGCGTTCTTCGGCGCACGATCCTTCCAGTCGATCGAGCGCACGCAGACCGCCGCCGCCTTCCGCGTCACCCCGGGCGCAAAGGTCGAGCCCTGGCGGCTCGCCGCCTGGATGCGCGGCGGCGAACTCATCGCAGAGCAGCTGGAACTGCCCGCGCCGTTCGACCACGACGCCTTCTCGCGCCTGCTGCCGGAACTGCGGCCCCTCACTCGCACGGCAACACCTTGGCCGGCCCTGCAAGATCGCTGCGCCGAGGCCGGCGTCGCCGTCGTCATCGTGCCCGCCCTGCCCAAGTCGGGCGCCAACGGCGTCGCCTACTGGCTGGGGCGCGACCGACCGGTCATCCAGCTCAGCCTGCGCAACAAGCGCGCCGACATCTTCTGGTTCACCTTCTTCCACGAAGCCGCCCACCTGCTCGAAGGCTACCGCCGCGACGCCCTCATCGAACTCGACGACATGCCCCGCGACAACGAAGCCGAACGCGCCGCCGACCAGTTCGCCGCCGATACCTTGATCCCCCCCGACGCCTGGCAAACGTTCTCCGGCGAAGAACAGATCACCGAGCAAACCATCACCGCTTTCGCCGACGCCGTCGGCATCCACCCCGGCATCGTCGTCGGCCGCCTCCAGTTCGAGAAGCTGATTTCTCACAACCAACACAACGACCTCCGCGTCTCGCTCGACCCCGACTTCTTCATGCACGCTCCCGCCTGACGCAGCCTGCCGCAAAGCTCGCTACCCCGCTTCTTGCCGCCCCACCTCCCGCCTCCTCACCTCGCCGCTTCCCTACGGCTCACCCCTCTCCCCCAGTCGTTCCCGCCCGCGAACGGCGGCTGCGTCTGCCCCTCGATCAAATCGGGAGTGACGGAAGCCGGGTGCGCGCCAGCGGCAGGTGAACTTGTGCGAACAGGCCCCGCCCCAGCGCCGCCGGAAGCTGCTGGGACAGAGCCGCGCGCTGCGGATGAGGGCAAGCCGGCAGAGAGCCCAACAGGCCGTGCAAGGCGGACGCGCCACTCTCCCGTCCTCCGACTTAGCGCACCGGATGGCGGGGCCTCTTTTCTGTCAGCTTGTCACGAACGCGCTGCGCTCGATCAACGCCACGATGGCATCCGCAGGTCTCGGTGCCGCCTCCCTCCGCATGTGCGCCGCCACGGCGCTGCCGATCCAATAGACTTGGCATGCACGCTGCGGTTGACGTGAGGCAGTCGATCTCACCCGTTCAGCGGAGCCGGAGGTGGTGATGTCGCGGGTTGGGCGCTTGATCTGCTTGCCCATCGGCATTGTCGCGGCTGTCGCGGCGTTCGGCATCCTGTTCGCCAACGCTGCCGCGCAGAGTCCGCCCGAGACTCCGCAACATGCTCGACCGACACGGGCGAACCCTTGGCCGCCCAGCAACGGCATCGCAATCATCATCGAGTGGGATGTCGTCGCTGACGCGGATGAGTACGAGGTCCGGTGGGTCCGAGGCGGCCACGAAGAGCGCGTCGTCGTGCCGCGCGAAGACTGGGAAGGAGTGGAGTCGACGACAATCGTGACCTCCTACCGCGACTATTGGCTGTGGTACCCCGAGCCCGGCGTGTACGACTTCGCCGTGCGCGCGCGCAACGCAAGCGGTAACAGCGAGTGGAGTCCGATGATTCGCCACCATGTACGCGATACGCCAGCGCCGCCCCAGGCGATTGTCGATGGCGCGGACCTGATGCTCTCATGGTTTCGACCCGATGGCGCCACAGGCTTTGAGGTCTGTTGGATGCGCGAGTACGGCGGCTGTTCCGACTCTTCGTTCGCCCGCGTGACCGAGACGAAGCTGCGCATCCCCAACGCGCGACCTGGGGAGTATCAGGTGATGGTGCGCGAGTCAGGCGTCTGGACCTCAGACTGGTCGCCGTGGACGTTCATTACGATGCCGGATCGCGGGCTGCCGGAGTGGGCGTTTATCGACGAGCCTGATCCGTTTTACGTTTGGCGTCCGGAACCGAACGACTTGGGCACGCTGCCCGGCCCACAGGGCTTCCGCGTTCGCTTCAACGGCAGCCAGCTTCGTTTCGATTGGGATGCTCTGCCCGGCGCGGGCGCTTATGCGCTCTGCCAAACGCGTCCGGAGGGAGGCTGCTGGTATACGCGAGTGCCGCGCAAGACGTTGCAGGGGCTCCCCACGGAGACGCACTACTTCCGCGTTTTGGGGTGGGAGTTCTTGGCCGACGGCGGCTTCCGCGGTGGGCAGTGGTCCGACGAAATCGCCGTTGAAGCGCCTGAGATGCATAGCCGCCAGTTGTCCGCATCTGCGATCACGATCGAGCCTTCGGTCGGGGCGGTTTCCAAGTGGCTTGTCACGGCCGAGTGGTTCGGTATCGATGGCGCCGAGCGCTATCAGGTCCTCTGGCGGGCGCGACACCCCGGATACACCGCCACCTACTCGGTTGTACCCGCCCGTCGCGCACCGGAAAGTGAGCAGCGAACCGCATACACGGCGGAACTGCGCACGCGGGTGCCGTCAGCGCTGGAGATATCGCTTCGTGTCCACGTCAACGGAGAGTGGAGCTCATGGACCGATTGGTTTGCTCTTGACGTTGAGCTGCGTGAGTCGTTGACGGACGACTAGCCGACCTGTTCAATCGCGATTGCTCGTGGATGCTCCTGCCTCTACAGCGTCGCGCCACCGTCGACGGTGATCGTCTGGCCGGTCACGAACACGTTGCGCTCGATGAGGGCGATGATGGCGTCTGCGCAGGTTTCGGGGGTGGCGACGCCGCGCAGGGGGGCTGTTTCGCTCAGGCGCTTGCGGCCCGCTTCGTAGGTCTGCTCGCCCAGGCCGCCGCGCAGCCAACGGCCTTCGATGAAGCCGGGGGCGATGGTGTTGATCCGGATCTCCGGGCCCAGCACGCGCGCCAGCGATTTGGTGATCACGTTCACGCCCGCCTTGCTCGCCGCGTAGGGGATGCTCGAGCCGCCGCCGCCCGCGCCCGCTACCGACGACACATTCACAATTGCGCCCTCGCCCGCCGCGCGCATGTGCGTCGCCGCGGCGCGGCTACAGTTGAACACTCCGCGCAGATTTGCGCCGATGATGTCGTCCCACACCTCGTCGGTTACGGCTTCCAGATCATCGTGCGCGATGAAGTGCGTCATCCCCGCGTTATTGACCAGAATGTGCAGCGCGCCGAACTCGTCGACCGCCGACTGGATTAACCGCCGGCAGTCGGCGTCTTGCCGCACATCGGCTTGCACGGCGATCGCCTGGCCGCCGCGCGAGCGGATGCCGGCTACCACCTCGTCGGCTGCTTCCGCGCCGCGGTTGTAGTTGACCACGACCGCCGCGCCCAGCGCCGCCAGCAGCTCCGCCGTCGCGCGCCCCACGCCCGACGACGATCCGGTCACTACCGCGACCTTGCCCGCAATCTCCATCGCTTCACCCGCTTTCACTGCGCGCCGAACTCACGCGCATGACGGAATGGCCGCCGAAGGCGGCCATTCCGCCCGCGCTGCGCGGATCGTCGGCGCGAAAATGCCCGCGCTATGCGCCGCCGCCGCCCGCCGCGGCCAGACCGGCCGGCATTTCAGCCGGCGTCTCGATCTTGTAGAGCTTCGCGGCGTTCTCCCAGAGGATCTTGCGCCGCCGCGACTCCGGCTGGCCCGCCAGCCCCGCCTCGATCGTCTCCTGCACGTTGCCGTAGAGGCAGGTCGGGTGCGGGAAATCGGTCTCGAAGAGGATGTTGTCCTCACCGATGTCGTCGATCAGTTTGCGCGGCGCGACCTGCTCGAACCAGTAGCAGGCGTAGACCTGCCGGCGGAAGTAGTCGGAGGGCATCATCTCGAACTCCGGGCGCGCCTTGCGGATGTCCGCGGCCAGGAAGTGGTAATCGCACGACTCGAGGCAGAAGGGCACCCAGCCGATGCCGCTCTCGACCGAGATGAACTTGAGCTCCGGGAAGCGCGGCAGCACGCCCGAGAGCAGCAGGTCGGTCATCTGCAAGCCGTTGGAGAGGAACAGCACGGTCGAGGTGCGCGCGTAGGTCACCTCCGGGCCGTCCACCGCCAGCCGCTCCGGCGTGAAGCCGTCGGTGAAGTCGCCCGAGCCGATGTGGAAGGAGATCGGCAGCCCCGTGTCGGTGGCGATGTTCCAGAGCGGGTCCCAGTGCTTGTCGCCCAGGAACGGCTCGCCGTGCGACTGCGGGTCGCCGGTGAAGAGGATGCCCTTGATTCCCTGCTGCGCGACCCGCTCGATCTCTTTGACCGACGCTTCCACGTCCCAGAACGGGATCGAGGCGTTGGCCACAAAGCGCTCCGGCGCGGCCGAAATCCAGTCGATCTGGAAGTCGTTCCAGGCGCGCACGCACTCCAGCATCAGCTCGGGCTCCTTGAGCTGGAGGAAGCGCTGCGAGGCGAAACCGGCCACGTTGGGGTAGAGCACCTGCGCGTAGACGCCGGTCTCGTCCATCAGCTTCAGCCGCTCGTGTACGTCGAACGAGGCGGGGTTCGCCTCTTCGTAGGTCGGCGGCGAGCTGGGGAACTTACCCTTCCAGCCGGCGAACACGCCCGACGGCGCGTTGGCGACCTTTTCGTCGGCCACGAACCAGGCGTTGACGCCCTTGTCGTCCTGCTTCACGTGCAGGACGCGGTCGCCCCATTTCTGCGAGACGCGGCTGGTCCAGAGGTCGGCCGGCTCGGTGATGTGGGTGTCGGCGTCGATAAAGGTGGTGAATGCCATGGTTCCTCCCCGGTGTGGATGGCGTGCGCGTTGTTGCGCAGGCTACACGTTTCGCCGCGGGCTAGTGCAGCTACTCCGTCGTTCCTGCGCTTGCCACGGAGCCTGCCCCCTGTCTCCCCGTCGTTCTCGCCCCTGAACTTGGCGAATCCATATGACGGCTGTCGGTGGACAGCGTATCTGGATGGTCTGCGAACGGGTGTTGGCGAGTAAGCCTGGACCCCGGCGCTGCGAACAGGGTTGGGTTTGGGCCCCAGATCAAGTCTGGGGCGACGGATCGTGGGGGCGTGCGTTGGGGTGTTTGTGAGAGGTTGGGGTGAGATGAGGCTGATTCCCGCTCGGGGGCGGGAATGACGGGAAGGGGGGCGGGCTAGCGCAGCAGCGACTCGCCCTCGATCGCGCGGGCGATGTCGAAGTAGGAGATCACCACGATGAAGAGCAGCAGCATCGCAAAGCCTGCCATGTGGACCAGGCCCTCCTTCTCGGGCGAGATTCGCTTGCCGCGCCGCGCGATCTCGATCAGGATGAAGAAAATGCGCCCGCCGTCGAGCATCGGCAGCGGCAAGATGTTGATGATCGCGAGGTTCAGACTGAGCAGCGCCGCCAGCTCGATCAGCCGCACCCAGCCGACCTGCTCGACTACCTCGCCCGTGACCCGCGCGATGCCGACCGGCCCGGACAGATCGATCGGCTCGCCGCCCGCGATCCAGGAGCGGATCCGGTTGCGCACCAGCACGAATGTCGCGCCGACCTGCTCGAAGCCGCGCGGGATCGCCTCCCAGAAGCTGTAGCCCTGCGAGATGATCCGCGTCGTGCCGTTGGCGACGCTGATGCCCGTCGCGCCCTGCGGTACCTCGATCGGCGTGCCGGCCGGCGGGTAGCGCGGGTTGAGTCCCAGCGCGGCGTAGAGCGCGTCGATTCGCACGCTCTGGTCGGCGGCGATGCTGAGCATCGTGTCCTCGGGCTGCGTCACATAGACCTGCCCGCCGGGCAGTTCGAGGCGCGTGCCTGCCGCGATCTCCTCCGTCTCCGCGCCCCAGGCGCTGATCACGTGCAGCGCCGGTACGCCCAAGCGCTCCGCGATCTGATCGATCGACTCGCTCTCCTGCACAGTGTGCGTCAGCGGCTGCGGCGCGAGGCGGGCGTGGACGTCGACCTCGAAACGCTCGGTGCTGGTTGCGCCGCTGATCGCGTCGGTCACCGTCTCGCGTTCGACCGTGAACCGCATTGTTTCGCCGAGGTTCAGCTGCACCGCGCGGGTTAGGTCGAGGGCGTTGATGATCTGGTCGTCGTTGGCGGCGATGATTCGGTCGCCCGGCTCGATCCCGGCGCGCTGGGCGGGCGCGCCCTGGATAACCGAGGTCACGACGGCGGGGCCGGCCGCGACATTGTCCGGGATCATCGCGGCGATGGCGAAGAGGAAGATTGGCAGGATCGCGTTGACGGCGGCGCCGGCGGCGAGGATGCCGATTCGCGTGAGCCGCGACTGCGAGCCCAGCGAGCGCGGATCGATGCCAATGGTGATCCCGAAGACGGTGACCTGGGAGGGCTCGCGGCCGCCGGGGTTGCGATAGGCGTCGGGATCGAGCAGCGGCTGTGATGTGTCCGGTGCGTCGGCGTCTTGTTCTTCGGCGGCCTTCAGCGAGTAGCTCCAGCGACCCTCGTTGCCGTCGGCCTCCGTGCGGGTGACGATCATCTCGACATCGCGGTTGTTGATTCCTTCCACCAGCCGATCGGCGAACTGCTGCGGGCTGTGGACGCGCTTGCCGTTGATGTGGGTGATCCGGTCGCCGGGTTCCAGGCCTTCGAGCTTTGGGTTGGCGCGGTTGAGCCGCTCGATCAGCAAGCCGCTGGATTCCTCGCCGGTGAGCCGCACGAAGCCGCCGATCGGCAGCCAGTTGATCGAGTAGAGCGTCTCGCCGAAGCGCTTGCCGCGAATTCGCGGCGGCAGCCCGATCCCGAACTCCTCCACCCGCACGCCGGCCAGCTTCGCGGTGAAGTAGTGCCCCAACTCGTGCAGGATCACCAGCGCCAGCAGAATCCCCACAAACGGCAGAATGGTGGTGAGCACGAACATGATCTGAGATTAGTCCTCTGCGCCGATCCGCTTGCGGGTGAGGCGGCGCGCCCAGGCGTCGGCCTCGTCGATCTGCTCCAGCGACGGCTCGGCGCAACCCTCGTGCGCGTCCAGCGCCGCTTCCACCAGCGCCGGAATTTGGTCGAAGCGGATTGCGCGGTTGAGGAACGCCTCCACCGCGACCTCATCCGCCGCCGCCATCACCGCGGGGAAGGTGCCGCCGGCCAGCCCGGCGCGCATCGCCAGCCGCAGGCAGGGGTAGCGATCCAGGTCGGGCGCGGCAAAGTTGAGGCTGCCCACGGCGGCCAGGTCGAGCGGCGCGGTCGTCGGACGCAGCCGCAGCGGCCAGGACAGCGCCAGCTGGATTGGCAGCCGCATATCCGGGTAGCCCAGCTGCGCTTTGACCGAGCCGTCGCCGAACTCCACCAGCGAATGCACGATCGACTCCGCGTGTTGAATCACCTCAACCCGCTCGTAGGGCACATCGAACAACCAGCGCGCCTCGATCGTCTCCATCCCCTTGTTCATCAGCGTCGCGCTGTCGATCGTGATCTTCGCGCCCATCTTCCAGGTGGGATGGTTAAGCGCCTGCTCGGGCGTGACCTGCGGCAGCTGCTCGGCGGGCAGGTCGCGCAGCGCGCCGCCGGAGGCGGTCAGGATGATCCGCCTGATTTCGTTCCCCTCTTCGCCCCAGAGGCACTGCCAGATCGCGCTGTGCTCGGAGTCGATCGGGCGCAACTGTCCGCCGCCCGCGTCGGCCGCCGCCCGCACGAGCGCGCCCGCCATCACCACCACCTCCTTGTTCGCCAGCGCCACATCGGCGCCGCGCTCCAGCGCCGTCAGCGTCGGCTCCAGCCCGGCCCGGCCGGCCGTACCCACGACCAGCACATCGCCGTCCGGATCGGCCGCCATCGCCTCCATCGGCGCGATGCTCGCGCCGACATCCTCCGCGATCGCTTGCAGACGCCCTGCTTTCACCTCGCCGTCGTCTGCGGCCCACAGGTAGCGCGGGCGGAACTCCCGCGCCTGCGCCTCCAGCGCGTCCAGATTGCGGCCCGCCGCCAAGCCGAGCACGCGGTAGCGCTGCGGCATCGAGCGCACCACATCGAGCGTCTGCGTGCCGATGCTGCCCGTTGAGCCGATCAGAACCAGGGTCGTAGCGTCGGTCATCTCACGTCCAGACCAGAAAAAAGTATATGGTCGGCAGCCCGAACAGCAGACTGTCGAGGCGGTCCAGCACGCCGCCGTGGCCGGGAATCAGGTTTGAGGAGTCTTTCACGCCCTGGGCGCGCTTGAACAGGGACTCGGCGAGGTCGCCGAGTTGGGCGGCGACGGGCAGCGCGAGCGCGAGCAGAATCAGCGGCCAGATACCGGCCTCAAGGCCGAAAATTTGGTCCAGCGCGAGCACCGCGCCCGCGCCGCCCAGCCAGCCGAAGATCGCGCCCTCGACTGTCTTGTTCGGGCTGATCGCGGGCGCGAGTTGTCGTCTGCCGAGCGTGCGGCCGCCGGCGTAGGCCGCGGCGTCGGTGCTCATCACCGCCAGCACGCCCAGCAGCATCCACTCCGCGCCGTCGTCGCCGCCCACGGATTGGCGGATCAGCACGAACGCCGCCGCCGGCAGCGCCAGATAGAGCAGCGCGGTGGTCATCACGGCGGCGGCGGACAGGTAACCGCGCAGCGGTTCGGCCTGCGGCGCTTGCTCGCGCAGCGTCGCCTCCAGCGTCGTCGCTCCGAAGACGGCCAGCGCGGCGATCAGCAGCGCCCAGTGCAGCGGCGCGGCATCGGTCAGGGCGACGCCGAGCACCGCGCCGAGCCCGGCGGCGGCGAGCAGAAAGGCCGGCGACGCGCGGCGCACGCCGCAGATTGCCGCGATCTCGCCCAGCGCGATCAGCATCGCCAGCCCCAGCAGCGCCGTGAAGAACGGACCGCCGACGAGGATCGCGGCGACGATGATCGGCATGCCCACCGCTGCGCTGGCCAGCCGCAGCGCCAGCTGGCCGGCGAGCAGGCCGGCCAACAGCCGCCGCACCCTAGCGCCCATTGCGTCCGGCATCACCGTGAGCTGGAGCAGCGCCGTTGCGTCCGCCGAAGTTGCGGCAGCGCCCGGCGTAGGCCTCCAGCGCCGCGTCCACATCGTCCGCTCCGAAGTCGGGCCACCAGGTCGGCGTGAAGATGTACTCCGCGTAGGCCGCCTGCCAGATCAGAAAGTTTGAGATGCGCTGATCGCCGCCCGTGCGGATGATCAGGTCCGGGTCCGGCATGTCGCCGGTGTAGAGGTAGCGGTTGATCAGCGCCTCATCGATCCGCTGCGGTTCGATGCCGTCTTCCGCGATTCGCCGCACCGCGTCCACCAGCTCCGTCCGTCCGCCGTAGTTGAAGGCGACGCAGACGGTCATCCGCGAGTTGCGGCGGGTGAGCGCGACGGCCTCGTCGATCTTGCGTTGCAGCTGGGCGGCGAGCGCGTCGAGTCGGCCGATGTAGCGCAGTTGCACGCCCGCCTCGTGCAGCGGCTGCACCTCGCGCTCAATCGTGCTGGAGAGGATGCGCATCAACCCCCGCACCTCGGGCCGCGGGCGGCTCCAATTTTCGGTCGAGAAGGCGAACAGCGTCAGGTAGCGGATGCCGCGCTCGGCGAACGCCTCGATTACGGCGCGGATGTTCTCGGTGCCGGCGCGGTGGCCGTCGGTCGGGCGCAGCCCGCGCTGCGCCGCCCAGCGCCCGTTGCCGTCCATGATCACGGCCACATGCCGCGGCAGCGGGCCAGTCGGCTCGCGCAGCGAGTGCGGCTCGGCGGGCGGCAGCGTCTCAATCGGGCGGGGAGCGGTCGACCAGCGTGTCACGGCTCAGACCTCCAGGAGCTCTTGCTCCTTTTCCTCACCCGCCTTGTCCACGATAGCGATGAAGTCGGTTGTGAGTTTGTCCAGCCGCGCCTCCGCGCGGTGCTCCTCGTCCTGCGAGAGGTCGCCGTCGCGCTGCATCCCGCGTAGATCGTCATGCACGTGCCGCCGGATGTTGCGCACCGCCACCCGCGCGCCCTCCACCTTCTGCGACACCACCCTGGCCAGATCGCGGCGGCGCTCCTCCGTCAGCTCCGGCAGCGCCAGCCGAATCACGATCCCGTCGCTCTGCGGATTGATGCCCAGGTCCGACTGCTGGAGCGCCTTGGTGATCGGGTCGAAGGCGTTCTTGTCCCAGGGTTGGATCGCGATCAGCCGCGCCTCCGGCACGGAGATCGTCGCCATCTGATTCAGCGCCATGTTCGTGCCGTAGTAGTCGACGCGGATGTGGTCCACCAGTCCCGGATGCGCCCGCCCGGTGCGGATCGACTGGAGCTCGCGCTCCAGCGCGCTCACCGCGCCGCGCATGCGGTCGTCGGCGTCGGAGAAGGCGAGTTCCAGCAGTTCGTCGTCGGCCATGGCTTCCTCAAGATAGCAGCGCCGCCGCTTCCGCCTCAGCCGCGCGCCCTATGCTGACCGCAGATTGACGCCGCGCCGACAGGAGCCGCGAGATGGTCACCGCCGAAGCCGTCCCCGAAGTCAACCTTGATGCGCCGCTGCCGAACGAGTTCGGCTTCGAGTGCATCGTGCTGCGTCTGCCCGCAGAGTGGCGGCTGACTGAGGAGGCGTTCCTCAAGCTGTGCGAGCTCAATGAGGGCTGGGAGTTCGAGACGACTGCGGACGGGGAGTTGGTGATCATGCCCGGGGCCGGACGTAAGAACAGCAGGCGGGCAGCCGAGATTTTGACTGATGTGGGCGTCTGGAATCGCGACGGCAGGGACGGTGAATGTCACCCCGGCGACGGGATGGTGCGCCATCCCGACGGCTCAATGCGCTCGCCCGACGTGGCCTGGATCAGCCCCGAGCGCGTCAACCGACGCCAGGAGGGCTACGACGGCGTCCTGATCCCCGTCTGCCCCGATTTCGTGGTTGAGATTCGCTCGCGCAGCGACTCCGTTGAGCGCCAACAGAAAAAGATGGAGCAGTGGATGGCCTACGGCGTGCGGCTCGGTTGGTTGATCGACGCCTACAACGAGAAGGTCTGGGTGTACCGCGAGGGCCAGGACGAGCCGGAGGAGCTGGATAAACCCGCCGAGCTGAGCGGCGAAGATGTGCTGCCCGGCCTGGTCGTAGACATGTCCCGCATCTGGGACTAGGAGCCGCCAATGGTCACCGCCGAAGCTGTCCCTGAAGTCAATCTTGATGCGCCGCTGCCGAACGAGTTCGGCTTCGAGTGCGTCGCGCTGCGTCTGCCCGCAGAGTGGCGGCTGACCGAGGAGGTGTTCCTCGAGCTGTGCGAGCTCAATGAAGGCTGGGAGTTCGAGACGACTGCGGACGGGGAGTTGGTGATCATGCCCGGCACCGGACTGGACAACAGCGAGCGGGCGATGTTCATCGGAGCGCAGGTGGTCAATTGGCTCCTCGCCGACGGCGTTGGGCGGATCGGCGGCGAAGCGGGCATGGCGCATCTGCCCTACGGCGTGTTGCGCGCTCCCGATGTGTCGTGGATCAGCCCGGAGCGCATGCGCGAGCGCCCCGACGATTACGACGGTGTGCTGATTCCCGTCTGTCCCGACTTCGTGGTCGAGATTCGTTCGCGCAGCGACTCCGTTGAGCGCCAGCAGGAAAAGATGAAGCAGTGGATGGCTTACGGCGCGCGGCTGGGCTGGCTGATCGATGCCTACAACGAGAAGGTCTGGATCTACCGCGAGGGCCAGGACGAGCCGGAAGAGCTGGATAAACCCGCCGAGCTGAACGGCGAGGATGTGCTGCCAGGTCTCGTCGTCGATATGGCCCGCATTTGGGACTAGGGCGCGTTCGCGCTTCCGTCTCCCGCGCCGCCCCTCCGTCTCCCCACGCCCTCTACTCCGTCATACCCGCGCCTCTCTCCACTCCGTCATACCCGCGCTTGCCGCGGGTATCTCGACGTGGCCAGCACCGACGCCCCGGGCCATCCTCCCAACGCCGCTCGCCCCCCCCCGTTCCGTCGCCCCAGACTTGATCTGGGGCCCATACGGCGGTCGTTGGCGGGACGACGCCCCGAGTGGCCCGCGAACGACGTCGAGAGGTCGTTCGGGGCTCTTGCACCGCGCACGGCGTTGGGTTTGGGTTCCAGATCAAGTCTGGAACGACGGATCCTGGGGGTGGGGTTGGGTGCCGCACACGTCGAGATACCCCCGTTCGGGCCGGGGGCAGGCTCCGCGGCAAGCGCGGGTATGACGGGAGGTGGGGAGAGGGGCGGGTATGGCGGAGTGGGAGAGGGAGTGGGTATGGCGGGGAAGAGGTGTGGCCAGGCGAGGTGGGCGCGGTCAGGCGAGGTGGGTGGTGCCGGCGTGGACGGTGGTGCCGGCTGTGCCGTCGCGGATGGCGTGGATGATGGCGTTGGGGGCTTCTACGTCGAAGACGAGGATCGGCAGGTTGTTTTCCTCGCAGAGCGAGAGCGCCGCGGTGTCCATTAACACACCCAGGTTTTGGTGGATTGCGTCGCGGTAGTTGAGCGCCTCGTAGCGCTGGGCTGCCGGATCGATGGCGGGGTCGGCTGTGTACACGCCGTCCGTGCCGCGTTTGCCCATCAGCAGTTGACGGGCTCCGATCGCGACTCCGAACTGCGCGGCTGCGGTGTCGGTGGTGACGAACGGCTGCCCCGTGCCGGCGACGAGCAGCACTACTCGTCCCTTGTCCAGGTGCCGGCGCGCACGGCGGGGGATGTAGGGCTCGGCCACCGTGGGCACGTTGATCGCCGACATGGTGCGCACCTGCACGCCTTCCGCCTCGATCGCGTCCTGCAGCGCGAGGCCGTTGATGATCGTGCCCAGCATGCCGGCGTAGTCGGCGGTCATCCGCGTCATCCCCGCGGCTGCGGCGACTCGCCCGCGCACGATGTTGCCGCCGCCGACGACCACGGCGACCTGGGCATCCGCGCGCGCGCATTCGACCAGTTGCGTGGAGATGCGGCGGACGGCGGCGGGGTCGAGGCCGGTCGACAGCTCGCCCTGCAATGCCTCGCCGCTAACCTTGAGCAGCACGCGCCCCGCCGCAGCGGTCATCGCCGAGCTACTCGCCGACTTCGTAGCGGATGAAGCGCGCCACTTCGATCTTCTCGCCGACGGAGGCGATCACGTCGTTGATTCGGTCGGCGATGGTCTGGTTGGCGTCGCGGATGAACGGTTGGTCGAGCAGTGCGACCGCTTCTTCATCGCTGTCGTCGAGCTGGTCGGCCGAGACGGCCGCGGGTTGCATTGAGGCCACCTGCATTGCGATGTCATGGGCGAGCTCCTTGAACGGCTCGGTGCGCGCCACGAAGTCCGTCTCGCAGCGCAGGTCGACCAGCACGCCGATCCGCCCGCTGTGGATGTAGGACTCGATCAGCCCCTGACCCGCCGTGCGATCCGCCCGCTTGGCCGCGGTCGCCAAGCCCTTCTCGCGCAGAATCTCCCGCGCCGCGCCCACATCGCCGCCCGTCTCCTCAAGAGCGCTGCGGCAATCCATCACCCCCGCGCCCGTCTCTTCGCGCAGGGCTTTGATCTGGTCGATGCTCACGGCCACGGTGGATGCTCCGTTTCAGGTTGGCGCGTCGGCTCGACCGCCTCGGCGACTTGTTTGTGGATTGTTGTCTGCGTTTCGGCGCCCTGCTCAGTTTGTTCGGCTTGCTCAGTTTGTTCAGCCGCCGGCGGGCGCGGCGGCCGGCTCGAGTGTTTGACCGTCCTCCAGCTGGGCGTCGCGGATGGCGCTCTGGCGCAGCATGGTGCCCTCCGATGCGGCGTCGGCGATCTGCCCGGCCAGCAGCCGCACGGCGCGGATTGCGTCGTCGTTGGAGGGAATTGGGTAGTCGATCGGGCGCGGGTCGCAGTTGGTGTCGCAGACGGCGACGATTGGGATGCCGAGCCGGCGCGCCTCGGCGACGGCGATGTGTTCGCGGGGCACATCGACCACAAAGATCGCGCCGGGCAGCGTGGTCATGTCGCGCAGCCCGCGCAGGTAGCGGTGCAGGCGGGTCAGCTTGTCGCGCAGGCGCAGGGCTTCCTTTTTGGGCAGCAGGTCCAGCTGGCCCATTTCCTCGCGGCGCTCCAGCTCGATCATGTAGTCGACGCGGCTGCGGATCGTGTCGAAATTAGTCAGCGTGCCGCCCAGCCAGCGCGTCACCACATGCGGCATCGCCGCACGGTCGGCCTCGTTGCGGATCACGTCCTGCGCCTGCCGCTTCGTGCCCACGAACAGCACCTGCTGCCCGCCCGCAGTGGTGTCCCGCACGAACACCGTCGCCTCGCGCAGCCGCTCAACCGTCTGCGCCAGATCGAGAATGTGGACGCCGTTGCGCGCGCCGTAGATGAACGGTGCCATCTTCGGGTTCCAACGGCCGGTCTGATGACCGAAATGGACGCCGGCTTCAAGCAGATCTCGCATCGAGAGTTGGGTCGTCATCGTGCTCCTGTGCGGTGGGGCGGGTCGGATCAGACGCAGCCATGCGACGCCCGCCGAAGGGCGCGTTGCCGCGAGTATACGCACGCCATCGCGCTCACGCGACATACGCAGCGCCGCCGCCTGCGCCAGCGCGAGTCGCGCGACTTGCAGTTCGTGGTAAATTTCACCCATTGCGTGCGCTGCGGGCCGCCGCAGCGCTCCGAGGGTGAGGAACGTTCGTGCCCCGATACGCCTACGAATGCTTCGAGTGCGGTCACACGGTCGAGAAGCTGGAGGGCTGGGACGCTCCGGCGCAGCAGCCCTGTCCGGAGTGCCCCGAGCAGTTGCAGCGCATCCCCAGCGCGCCGGCCATCGTCTTTAAGGGCAAGGGCTGGTACTCGACCGACAACCGCAAGTCTTCCTGGAAGACGCGCGCCGACGAAGACCGCGAAGGCGGAGAGGGCGGCGAGTCGGACGGAGAGGGCGGCTCCGGCGATTCAGCCGAGTCCGACACGCCCTCGCGCTCCGACAAGTCCGACAAAGTCGCCGCCGCGACCGACTGATCGCGCCGCCTGCGGATGCGCGTCGTTCTACAGCGCGTCAGCTGCGCCGCCGTGCGCGTCAATGGCGAGGTGGTTGGCCAGATCGGCCCGGGCCTGCTCGCGCTGGTCGGCGTGGCCGAAGGCGACGACGCCGAGACGGTCGACAAAGTTGCGGCCAAAGTCGCGGGGTTGCGCATCTTCGCCGACGCCGACGGCCGCTTCAACGAGAGCGTCGCCGAGATTGGCGGCGGCGTCCTGGTGGTCAGCCAGTTCACGCTGATTTCGGATGTGCGGAAAGGCCGCCGCCCGAGCTTCACCGGCGCGGCCCGCCCCGAACAGGCCGAGCCGTTCGTCGAGCGCTTCGCTCAGCAGCTGGAAGCGGCGGACCTGCAAGTCGCCCGCGGCGTCTTCGGCGCAATGATGGAGGTCGAGCTGATCAACGACGGCCCCTTCACCATCGCCATCGACTCCGCAGACCTCGACCGCCCTCGCCGCAGCTAACGGCGCGGCGGCTAGCGCAGACGGTAGGGCACGCCTTCGGCTCCGAGCGGCCGGCCCGCGCCGAAGGTCGGCGCAGGGAAGAGCCACGCCTTCACGATCGCGCCGAACGCCGGCCAGTCGATCGTCGGCAGCCGGCGGCCGTTCGGCTGCGCAATGTCGCGCCGGTGCTTCCAGCCGCGCTCCAGCTCGGCGGCCTGGTACTGCGCGCGGAACTGAACAATGGCGGGGCTGATCATCAGATCCTGCATAGGGGGCGGTCCTCTCGCTCGACTCGCTCGCGCGGCTGGGGATGGCCGCCGGTTTCACCGTATGCAGGACCGTGGATACGAATTGCAACCCGCGCCACACAGCACCGCAGATCAGGCCGCGTGCATCGACCGCAGGCACGGGCGGTTAGCATCTCCGCAAACGACGACACACAGCGCGCAGAAAGTGGGAGGTGGGATTTCAATGCTCAAACAGTTCAGGGTTTCCGACGATGTCGCCGTTCGCGTTCCCGGCGACGCGATGCGCGCGGCTGTCCACGACATTTTCGCCCGGCTCGGCATGCCGGAGGGCGACGCGCGACGCTCGACCGACACGCTGCTCTACGCGGACCTGCGCGGGATCGACTCGCACGGCGTCTCGAACATGATGCGCTACTACGTGGCCGGCCTACAGAGCGGCGACATCAATCCGACGCCGCAGTGGACACTGGAGCGCGACGCTCCGGCTGCGGCGACGATCGACTGCGATCACGGGCTGGGGCTGACGGTCGGTCCGCAGGCGATGGAGTTGGCCATTGACAAGGCCAGGCAGACCGGCGTGGCCACCGTCGTGGCCAACAACGGCGCGCACTTCGGCGCGGCCGCCTATCACGCGCAGCTGGCGCTTGAGCACGACATGATCGGGATCTCGATGACCGTCGGCGGGCTGCTGGTTGCGCCGACCCACGGCTCGAAGGCGATGGTCGGCCTGAACCCGCTCTCGATCGCCGCGCCGGCCGGCGCGGAAGCGCCGTTCATCTTCGACGCCTCGATGTCGAGCGTGGCGGGGAACAAGGTGCGGCTCGCGCAGCGGCTGGGCGAGGATCTGCTGCCCGGCTGGGTGGCGGACGCCGAGGGCACGCCGATCATGGAGGCGCAGCAGGCGCCCGACGAATTTCTGATGCTGCCGCTGGGCGGCACGCGCGAGATCGGCTCGCACAAGGGCTACAGCCTCGCCGCCTCAATCGACATCCTGGCCGGGATCATGGCCAACGCGGGCTCGGCGCTCCAGCGCTTCAACGGCGTCGGGCACCACTTCACGGTGTTCAACATCGCCGCCTTCACCGATGTAGACGAGTTCAAGGAGCACATGGACGCCTACCTCAAGGCGCTGCGCGAGACGCCGCCCGCGCCCGGCGAGGAGCGGGTGCTCTATGCCGGCCTTGAAGAGCACGAGGAAGAGATCGAGCGCCGCGAGCGTGGCATCCCCTACCACCCCGAGGTGATCGGGTGGTTCCAGGCGACGCTGGCGGAGCTCGGCCTACCCGATCACTTCGCCTGACGCTCCTGAGGCTCTTGGCGATCCGGGCGTTCCTGACTCTCTGGGCGCGGCGGCATCCCCAGGCGCTCCCGAAGCTCCTGACTCTCCCGTCGTCCCGCGGCCAGCAGCGCCGACTCGGGCCGCGGCTCGTCCACCCAGAGACCGGCTGTGAGACGCCGCTTCAGCTCGTCCTGCACCAGCCGGAAGGACCACCAGACCAGCAGCAGCCGCAGCGGAATGCCGATCCCACGCGAGATCAGCGGGTAGTAGGAGGGCGAGACCTGGTCCAGCAGCCACAGCCGGATCACGCCCATCACCAGGTTCTCCGCCACGAAAATCGCGGTGACGATGAACAGCACGCGGTGATGCGGTGGTAAGCCGCGCCGCACTCGCGGAAAGACCTCGCGGATCGCCATCCCCAGCAGCGGCTTTCGCATCAGCAGACTGATCGTGAAGATCGCCGCGATCACGAAATCGCTGATCGGCCCGTCGGCCGCCAGAAACGCCCGGTCGCTGTCGAAGATCAGCCCGACGATGGTGCCGCCGGCGGAGATCAGCAGTCCGAGCACTGCCAGCCAGAAGATCGCCCCGCGCCCCGGCTGCATGCGCCGCTGCACGAAGAACACGATCGCCGCCGTGCCGAACGCCGCGCCGATCGCCGGCCGCGTGCCGAACAGCTCGAGCGCGATCACCCAGACGACGGCGGGCAGGATGCTGACGCCGACCCAGCGGTCGTACTCCGGGATGCGGCTGTGCCAGCGTTCAAGGCGCTCGTTGAAGCGCTCCATCCGCTCGATGCGCTCCTGCATCTTGCGGGTGCGCTCGCGCTCGCGGCGCAGCCGTTCCAGCTCGCGCTCCAGCTCGGCGCGATCGGGCGGGGCGTCGTTGTCGGGGGAAGCCATTGGCCTAGGTTACTTGGGCGGCGGCGAGTGCCCAATCCAACTCCTCCCCGCCGCAGGGGAGCGGAGCGAATCTGGCGATAAACTCTCTCCAATGTCGGAGCAGACCACAAACCAGCCGACGGGGACCCCGGAGCCCCACCCTGCGCAGCACGCGCCCGACGGCTCCGAGCCGGATGTCTGGGTCGCCCCGACGGCGCGCGCCGATCTGCTCTCCTGGCTGCTGGCGGCGCTGTGGGGCGGCAATCCAGCGGCGATCAAGCTGAGTCTGGAATACGCGCACCCGCTGCGGCTGGCGCTGCTGCGACTGCTGATCGCCGTCGCCACGATGACCGTCGCCGCGTTCTTGTTCAAGGTGCGCCTGCTGCCCGCGCACCGCCGCGAGGCTCTGTTCCTGATCGCGGTCGGGCTGCTGATGGCCGCGCACACCGCCTCCGGCTACTACGGACATCACCACACCAGCGTCGGCCACGCCTCCGCGCTGTTCGGCGCGAACCCGATCTTCGCCATGCTGCTCGCCCATTTCTTCATTCCCGGCGACCGCTTGCACCCGCGCGGCGCGCTCGGCATGGCGATCGTCTACGCCGGCGTGCTCGTCCTGTTCTCACAGCACTTCGCGGGCGAGGGCGAGACGCTCACCGGCGACCTGCTGATGGCCGTGTCATCGTTCACGCTGGCCGCGCGGCAGATCGCCGTGGCGCGCCTCGTCCAACGCACCGAGCCGGTGCGGATCGTCTTCTGGGAAACGCTGGTCGCGATCCCCTTCTTCGTCGCCGCCGTGCTGCTGGTCGAGAACGACACCTGGCGCTGGCACTGGGAGCTGCTGATCGCGCTCGCCTACCCCGGCTTCGTGCTCTTCGGGCTGGGCATCATCCTCAACACCATGCTGCTGCGCCGCTACATCCCCTCGCGGATTCTGGCCACGCAGATGGTGATCCCCGTCTTCGGCGTGATCTGCGGCTGGGCGTTCTTCAACGAGCCGATCGGCTGGGAACTCGCCGTCACGGTCGTGCTCGTCGCAATCGGCGTCGCCGTCTCCCCGCGCTGGCCCCTCCCCATGCGCACCACAACGGCAACGAAGGAAGATTGAATCGCCCCAAGCAGCGAAGCTGTCCCCTCCGAAATCGCCCCCCTATGCAGGGGGGCTGTCCGCGCAAGCGGACTGGGGGGTCGGCCGCCCATCACCCCCCCGACCCTGCATACCGCTTATTCGTGACCGACGGCTCCTCCGAAAGCGCCCGTCGGATTTGGGCAACCCACTCAGGATCCAGATCGAGCGCATCGACGACAGCGTCATCCAGTTGCCTGCGGATCGGGTCCTCATCCATCTGCGGGAAGGGCAGCAGCACTTCATTTTTGAGCGCTTCGTAAGCGTCGGCGAGTGCATCGCGGACGTCGTCGCCGAGCGCGGGGAAGTTGGGCACGGGGATCGAGCGCAGCGTATCGAGCGAGAATTGCGGGTACGATGGCTTCTTGTTGTCGCGCCCACCGAGCACTGCGAGCAATCCGATTGACGAATTGAGGTACACGCAGAGTGCGGCCCGCGTAGCAGGATCGTCATCGTGCGGCCGGCATGGCGTCCACATCGATCCGACAGCAGGATCGTCCAGCCTCACTGCGCATACTTGGGCCAGAGGCAGCCAGAGGCGGTGCGTCAGGAGTAATTCACTGCGCTGGTCCCAGTATTTGTCGGCGAGTGCTCGTTTGGGAGGTTTCGGTTCAACGAACGAGTCGGTGCGCGCGCTCATCGACTGAGTCACATCAGTCTTGTGGAACCACAGAGCGCGACGTCCGGACGCAGTTGGCTTATCGTGCCGCTTGTATGAGTCGCGGATGCGGCGTCCTTCCGGTCCGACTTCAGCGATCTTCGACAGGCCGACGAATTGCTGCTGGGCGCCGGCGGCGTCAGCTCGCAATCTCCGCGCCTCGTTGACGAGGAACGGCGACGGGAAGTTGACCGCATACCAGTCGCCGCGCCCGATTTGCTCTGCATCAACGTGTTGAGTGATGAAGGGACCGTCGCCGGTTTGGATCTGTGCGCCGACAGCTCCCGCGGCGAGCGACGTTGGCGGATTCTCGATCAGGTTGACGACGCGCGTCGGCGGCTTGGGTTCATTGTCGGGATGGCGGCGACAGACGACCAGCATTTCGCTGATCGTCGTGTTCTCGGACATCAGAAAACGCTCGGGGTCATGCGAGCTGACGATCGTTTCAATGTGGAACTTTCGCGCCAAGAACTTTCGCGTCGCCAGCGCCGCTGGGTTCGTGGCCATCACTGTTGGCAAGACGCATGCAACCGCGGAGTTGCGGTTGGACGCCAGTCGTTCGGCCAGCACGACGAAGCCGTTGGCTGTGCCCGAAAGCCGCGCAGCAGCGGAGTCGGGGAGTGCGCCGACGATCTCCTTGTCGCGATCCTTGAGGCGTTGGTGTTCGGCGGCGGAGAACTGGTCGTACTTCAAGCTGTCGCGAGTGAACGGGGGGTTCATGATGACGAGGTCCATCGGCTCCGGATCATCGGGTGCCCCGGTGTCCATCTGTCCGAGCGGAGCGGGCCAAGGCACGATCTGCATTCGTTTTTCGGGCGACAGTATCTCCATTGAGCCCGTGTAGGCCTTGCCTTCGTAGAAGCCCAGCAATGAGCGGTAGATGCGCAACCGCTCGAACTTGGTCGTGGGCGAGAGCATGCCCAGGGCGGTCGCTGCGATATGCGTTGCGGTGAGGTTGATGTCGTAGCCCCAGAGCACATCTTCGACGAGGCAGAGCGCCAGCGCCTCCTCGTCGTCTGCATCGATCGGTCCCGCTTGCCGTCTCAGGACTTCGATCCGCGCGGCGGCGGCGATCAGCAGCGTTCCCGTGCCGCAGGCCGGGTCGCAGATGCGGAGCTGCGCGATGGCGTCGGCGCTCGACCAGTCGTGATCTTCTGCCCGGATCGCGAGGCCCGCGAGCAACGTGGCAGCGGCGGCAGAGGTGTAGAAGGAACCGTCGTATCGCGCAGTATCGAGCACGCGGTGGAAGATGCGGCCCAGCAGGTCGTGTCGCAGCCCATGCATCAGCCCGGCGATCTTGGCCACTTCGCCGGCGAGGGTGAAGACGGCCTGAGCGACGTCAGGGGTGTGAGGTAGGGCCATCAGTGCGACGCGGGCGGTTTCGAAGACGGGACGGTAATCGACGGCGAGGATCGCGCGCCAAGCCTCGAGGAAGTCGCGGATGGTGCTTTCCGGTTCGGCGGCGCACTGGGAGGGGTTGAGCGGCGGCCAAACACCCTCATAGCCGCTCGGATGAAGCGGCGGGAGGTGTTCCTGTAGGCGGTGGTGAAACAACATCGCGGTGGCGACGACGAGCATGCCTCGTTTCGTGGCGACGAAGTAGCCGTCGGTTTCGCGCTGGTGCGGCGCAAGGAGCTTCCGATCTTTTGCGTTCTCGGCGCGCAGATCGAGTGCCTTGGCGATCTGTTTCCGGGTGACGGTGGAGAAGCGCTGAACGGCGGCGTCGAGGGCTTCGGAGAGGATTTGCGCGGCGCCGTCGGCGTCGCCGACTGTGGCGGCGGCCTGGCGGACGGCTTCAGCGAGTTCGGGCACATCGCCGGGTTCGGACCAGCGGGCGGGTCGCCGGAGCTCGGAGCGGGTGCGAACCGCCCAGATCAGCTTCGCGTCCGGGAGGCTGTCGGTGGTCGAGTCGTTTGGGTAGCAAAGGGCGAAGACGACGGTGGTCAGCCCTTGTCTGAGGCGTCGGTCGGCGTCGCCGACGGCTTCTTTGCGCTTGGCAGTACTGACGCCGGTTTCGGCTTCGAGCACCACCCGCGCGCCGCCCACATCGACGACGACATCCATCCGCCGCCCACCCTCGCGCCGCTCGGCGCGCGCATCCAGGCCCTGCTCGCGCAGCAGCTCCGCAAGCTTGCCGTTCAGCAGTTCTTCCTGGTCGTGGGTGGGCGGCATGGTCCTGCGACGCTAGCAGAGGGCAACGCTTCCCTTCCAAACCGCCCCTACTCCCCGTCCACCCCCGCACCCCCTCCCGTCACCACCGTCATACCCGCGCCCGCCTCTCCCCCTGCATCTCCGAAGCGCCCCTACCATTGCCCCACACCAACGCCAACGACCGGAACCCCCATGACCAACCCCAACGTCGCCTACGGCGCCGACACCCTCCACCCCGCCATCCGCTCCCGCTTCCTCGAAAACATCAACGGCCTCAGCCTCCACATCCTCGAAGCCGGCGACCCCCAACACCCCCTCCTCCTGCTCCTCCACGGCTTCCCCGAACTCGCCTACAGCTGGCGCAGCGTCATCCCCGCGCTCGCCGACGCCGGCTACCACATCGTCGCCCCCGACCAGCGCGGCTACGGACGCACCACCGGCGGAGACGCCGACTACGACGCCGACCTCCTCCCCTACGGCATGTTCAACCTCGTCCGCGACACCATCGGCCTCGTCGCCGCCCTCGGACGCGACTCCGCTGCCTCCGTGATCGGCCACGACTTCGGCTCCCCCGTCGCCGCCTGGTCCGCCCTGATCCGCCCCGACATCTTCCGCTCCGCCGTGATGATGAGCGGCCCCTTCGTCGGCCCGCCCGCCCTGCCCGCCGGCGAATACCGCGGCTCCGGCGCAGCCGGCTCGCCCGCCGTCGCCGACCAACTCGCCGCCCTCGACCAACCCCGCAAGCACTACCAGTCCTACTACTGCACCCGCCCCGCCGACGCTGACATGCGCAACGCCCCCCAGGGCGTCCACGACTTCCTGCGCGGCTACTACCACATGAAGAGCGCCGACTGGACCCCCAACAAGCCGCATCCCCTCGCCGAATGGAGCGCCGACGAACTCGCCAAACTGCCCAACTACTACGTCATGCAACTGGACGACGACATGCCCGCCACCGTCGCCCGTGAGATGCCGAGCGCGGAAGCGATCGCCGCCTGCCAGTGGCTCCCCGACGCCGAGCTCGCCGTCTACGCCGCGGAGTTCGCCCGCAACGGCTTCCAGGGCGGCCTCCAGTGGTACCGCGCCGCACGCGAACCCCGCTCCATCGCCCAACTCCAGGTCTTCGCCGGACGCAAAATCGATGTCCCCGCCTGCTTCATCGGCGGCGCGAGCGACTGGGGCGTCCACCAGTCCCCCGGCGCGTTCGACCGCATGCCCCGGCACGGCTGCTCCCAAATGCTCGCCCGCCACCTCGTCGAAGGCGCAGGCCACTGGGTCCAACAAGAGCAGCCCCAGGTCGTCGCGGCTCATCTGCTGGAGTTCCTCGAGGCCGCGGGAGGCGCGCAATGACCAAATACGTCTTCCTCCCGCCCATCGACGACGACATCCGCAGCTGGGCGCGCGCAATGGCGGGCGAACTGCCCGACCTTGAAGTCGTCATCGCCGAAGACGACGAAACAGCCGCGCGCGAGCTGGTCGACGCCGACGCCGCGTACGGCGGCGTCGGTCCCGATCTGCTGCCGACCGTCGAGCGCCTCCGCCTCCTCCAAAACCCCTTCGCCGGGCCGCCCGTGGGCTACTACCACCCCGAACTCGCCGAGCACCCCGTCGTTGTCAGCAACCCCCGCGGCATCTACTCAGACCACATCGCCCAGCACATCATGATGTTCATGCTCGCCCTCGCCCGCGGCCTGCCCTACTGGAGCGCCGCCCAGGCCGAGCGCCGCTGGGACAAACACGCCCGCAAACGCGGCTACGTCAACCTCGCCGAGGCCACCGTCCTGATCAACGGCGTCGGCGGCATCGGCGCCGAAACCGCCCGCCTCTGCGCCGCCTTCGGCGCTCGCGTCATCGGCGTCGACCCGCGCCCCGAACACGACGCGCCCGCCGAGCTCATTCCGCCCACCCAGCTCGACGCGCGCCTGCCCGAAGCCGACTTCGTCGTCACCACCGTCCCCCACACGCCCGAAACGGAGTTCATGTGGAACGCCGCCCGCTTCCGCGCAATGAAGCCCACCGCCTGCTTCATCAACATCGGGCGCGGCCTGACCGCGCGGCTCGACGACCTCGTCGCCGCCCTGGAGCAAGGCGAAATCGCCGGCGCGGCCCTCGATGTCTTCGAGCAGGAGCCGCTGCCGGAGAACCACCCGCTCTGGCACATGGAAAATGTTCTCATCACCCCCCACATCGCCGTTGCCGACGCCGCCGACCTCCCCGCGCGCCGCTACGAGCTCATCCTCGAAAACGCCCGCCGACTGCTGGACGGCCGCGAGTTCCTGAACGTCGTCGACAAGCGCAAGTGGTACTAGCCGAAGCGCCGCGCGCGGCGTTCCCGCCGCTCAGTCGACGAACGTCGCCAAAAGACCGGTGATCTCCTCAACGTCGTTGAGAGCGGTGGCGACGGTCCCCTCGGGCATGTATCCCTCGTAGAAGTTCTGGTGCAGCGCACTGGCCGAGCGGAAGAGGATCTGGACCCGGTCGTCGCCCAATTCCTCCGCCAGCCGGTTGATGACATCATACAGATGCCCGTGCGTGCTGTTCCGCCAACCGCGCGTTTCCGCGACCGCCTTGACCATCCGCGACGTCGCACCCCAGCCCTTCTCCGACGCCTGTAGGAGGTCGCCCTCCCTGAGAGAGGCGTGAGCATGCGCGAGGAACGTGTTCGCAGTCTCAACGTGGTAGCTGGCGCGGGTCGTCATGCCATCATCCTATCCCAACCGCCTGCGGCCCATCGCTGCCGCAGGCGAGGGCGTGCTCTAGTCTGGCGGCTGCGCCCAAGGTTGCGCAGAGATGCTCAGGGAGGATGACCTATGGCCGTGATGCCCAACACGCTGCGAGAGAAGCTCGACGCCGGCAAACCCACGATCGGCACCCACTTCCTCTTCAACGACCCCGACATCCCCGAAATCATCGGCGACGCCGGCGTCTTCGACTACGCCGAATACGTGGCGGAGTACTCAACGTTCGACATGCGCCTGCTCTACCACCTCGCCCGCGCCGGGCAGTGCGGCAACCTGCCGCTGATGATCAAGCTCGACCAGGCCAACGAGACCTTCTGGGCCCAGGCCGCCCTCGGCGCAGGCTTCAAAGCCGTCCTCTTCACCGACATCCGCACCCCCGACGACGTCGAGCGCATCCACCAGGCCGTCCGCCCCGACAACCCGCAGCGTCAGGGGCGCATGGGCGTCAAAACCCGCCGCCCCGCCCTCGCCGGCTACCAGGCCGGCGGCTACGCCGAAGACCTCGACTCGATCGTCACCGTGATCATGATCGAAAAGAAAGTCGCCGTCGACGACATCGACGCCATCCTCGCCAAAGCCCGCGACCTCCGCATCGACATGACCCAATGGGGCCCCAGCGACTTCGGCTTCTCGCTCGGCCGCCCGGCCGAGCCCGACGAAATCCGCGCCAACGAAGAGCTCGTCATCCAAAAGTCGCTCGAGTACGGCGTCGCCCCCCGCATCGAAATCGGCGCCGTCGAGCAGGCCCAGCGCTATATCGACATGGGCGTCCGCCACTTCTGCATCGGCTGGGACCGCTTCCTCCTCCAGGCCGGCTACGCCCAACTCGGCCAGGGCCTCCAGTCCCTCCTTGAAGGCAAGTAAGCCCCCGCAATGCCCGAAACCTGCGATGTCCTCGTCATCGGCGGCGGCCCCGGCGGGAGCACCTGCGCCACCCTGCTCGCCGACCGCGGCTTCGCCGTCGCGTTGCTCGAACGCGCCGCCTTCCCCCGCGAGCATGTCGGCGAGTCCCTCCTCCCCGCCAGCATCCCCGTGCTCGAACAACTCGGCGCGATGCCCGCCATCGAGGCCGCCGGCTTCGTCGCCAAGCGTGGCGCAACCCTCGTCTGGGGCAAAGACCCCGATCCGTGGAGCTGGTACTTCGCCGACGACCCCGAGCAACGCCCCACCTCGTTCCAGGTCGTCCGCTCCGAGTTCGACAAAATCCTGCTCGACAACGCCCGCGCCCATGGCGTCGATGTGCGCGAACGCCATCAGGTGATCGACGTCGAATTCGAAACCGAGCACCCGAAGATGGTGCGCTACCTGCACGAAGGCAAAGAGGGCCGAATCGAGCCGCGCTTTGTAGTCGACGCCAGCGGCCAGGCCGCGCTGCTCAGCCGCAAGCTGCAACTCCAGCAGTGGGACTCTTTCTTCCAAAACCTCGCCGTCTACGGCTACTACCGCGGCGCAAAACACCTCGAGCCGCCCAACGACGGCAACATCTTCATCGAGTCCTACAAACACGGCTGGCTCTGGAAAATCCCCCTCCACACCGGTGTCACCAGCGTCGGCGCCGTAGTCGACAAAGAGATCGGACAGGCCGGCCTGCGCGAGCAGGGCGCAAGCGGCTTCCTCGCCGCGCAGATCGCGCTCGCTCCCCACACCCGCGCGCTGCTGCAGGACGCCCAACTGGTCGGCGAGCCGCAGGTCGAGCGCGACTGGTCCTACCGCTCCTCCTCCTTCGCTGGCGACGGCTACGTACTGGTCGGCGACGCCGCCTGCTTCGTCGATCCGCTCTTCTCCTCCGGCGTCCACCTCGCGCTGGGCAGCGCCGCGCTCGCCGCGAGCTACGTCGCCACCGCGCTCAACGATCCGTCCCACCGCCGCGAGGCGGCCGCCGCCTATCAGGCCGCCTACGAGAAGCAGTACGACTACTTCCACCTCACCGCCCAACTCTTCTACGGCACCAACCGCACCGCCGATTCGTACTTCTGGGAGGCGCGCCGCCTCTTCGCGGGCGATCTGGGCGACGCCACACCGCGCGAAGCATTCGTCCGGGTCGTTGGCGGACAGCCCCCGCACGGCTACGAGCGCGCCGTGATCGAGCACGGCGAACTCCCGCCCGAAATCGCCGAAGAGGTCGAACGGCGCGACCGACGCGTCCGCGAGCGCCAGACCGCCGCCGAGTCCGCCACCGCCGATCCGGACGCTCTGCTTCGCGCCGCCCCCGCCCTCGCGCCCCGCGTGCGCCTCGCCCAGTCCCGAAACCTCTCTACCTCGGGCTACAAACAGGCCTTCCGGCTCGTCGTCGAAGGCGGCCAATCCGACGGCTACCCAATCACCGCCGTGATGGCCGCCTGCATCGGCAAAATGGACGGGCGCGCGCCGCTGAGCGAGATCATCAACGCGGTCGACGCCGAGCACAACCTGCGCGGCGCAGAGCACCTGACCGAAATCATCCAACGCGACCTCCCCACCCTGATCGGCGCAGGGCTGATCGACGTCAACACCCCCGCGGTCGGCCGCAACCAGCCCTGCCCCTGCGGCTCCGGCAAAAAATACAAACGTTGCCACGGTGCATAAAGCGTCATTCTCACCCCGTCTCTCCCGTCATTCCCGCCGCCCACCTATCCGTCATTCCCGCCTCCGAGCGGGAATCGGCCCCATCCCACCCCAAACACCCGCCAACCGCTCCCGTCCTTCTCCGTCATACCCGCCGCCCCCTCTCCGTCATACCCGCGCTTGCCGCGGGTATCTCGCCGTGAACAGCACAGCCTTTGCGTAAGGCCGCTGCGAAACGCAAGCATCAACACAGATCGGTTCCAGCCGAACAGCCGCTCAGCAAGTGCCTCCGCAGGAACGACAAGCGGCAAACAGCAGCCCAATGTTCACCAGCCGATAGTGCCATCTAAATCCGCCCGGTACTCTGTCCACATGCAGGACCGCTACACAGGCGACATCGGCGACTACGGCAAGTACGGCCTCCTCCGCCAATTCTGCGGCCTGCGTGGCGGTGGCAAACAACTTCGCCTCGGCGTCGTCTGGTATCGGCCCGATCCTGAGACCGTGAAGTCGGACCCACGCAACGACGGTAAGTTCATCGCGTTCCTGCACTCGGAACAGGCCCCGCGGTTTCGGCCCTGCGATCCCGTGCTGTACGACGCGCTGCACAAAATCGTGATGCAGTGCGGCGATCGACGGGTCAAGAAAGTCGAACAGTCCGGCGTGTTGGGCCCCGACGCCGTGTTCTACGACGCCTACGCCCCCGGCCCCGCACCGAATGCCCGAGGCGAGGCTCGCGCCGTTCCGCGTCGGGCTTGGACGAAGAAAGCCCTGCGCGCAACGGAGAGCTGCGAGATCGTCTTCCTCGACCCCGACAACGGGCTCGAACCGCCGTCGGCTGCAATCAGGCATAAAGCGGCGGTCAAATACGCCTACCTCGAAGAGGTGACGCCGCTGATCGAGCGCGGCCAGTCGCTCGTCATCTACCACCACCTCAGTCGCAACGGAACCAACGCCGACCAGATCGCCCGCTGGTTCGACCGGCTACAGCAGGAGTTCAACCCTGCCGACATCTTCGCGCTGCGCTATCGGCGTGGCACGGCGCGCGCCTTCTTCGTGCTCGCCCAGGATCGCCACACCCCAATCCTCCGCCAGCGCGCCGACGCGCTGCTCGCATCCCCCTGGCGCGAGCACTTCGAGCTCCACGAGCCCGCAACCTAAGCCCTCGCCCCGCCCGATCATCGCCGCAACGCGCGCGTGTTGCGTCTGTCGGGGGGGTGTATGCTTGGGCGCATGAGGACGAGACGACAGTGGGCGCTGATGATGCTGGCCGCGTTCTGCGCGCTGCTGGTCGTGGCCTGCTCCGACGATCCCCCGGAAGCGTCGGAGCGCGTCGCGCAAGCAGAGCCGCAGCAGACGGCCGAGGCCCAATCCCAGCAGGCCGCGGAACAGCCCGCGCTGGCGCAGAGCGTCCGGGCGACGCCGATCAGCGGCGATCCGGCCGAGCACTGCGATGGGCTGCCCACGCAGACCATCGTTGTCACTCCCCAGTCGTTCACCGACGATGAGCGCCTCGTTCGGGTGATCACCTCGCCGTCGAGAGAATGCACCGTCACGCTCACCCTGACGCTCAACGGCGATCCAAATCCGAACACCAGCTGCACGATCATCTACCAGGGCCCGCTCCCGTCGGTTCTGCAAGCCGATCGCGCTGCCGAGTTGCACGCCGCGGGCGACGAGGGGCGCCCCCCGTCGATTTTGGGTGCATACGAGGGAGATTGCGACTGGCTGGACACCGATCGCGGCGTCATCATCTCGCGGACGCCTGCGCTCGGCGCCGACGCGCCCGGCTGTCACGGGATCGATTCGCTCTCGTTGACGGTCAACGCCGAGACCTTCAACGAACGCGGGCGCGCCGACATCGTCGCGCTGGTGCCGGAGACCCGCTGTTACGTCTTCCTCACCGCTGTCCAGAACCCCGATCGCGCCGAACCGTTCCAGTTCGGCCCCGACCAGGAGTGCGTCATCTGGCACAGCCGCGCGCCGCAAGGCGACTGCGCAGGGATCACCTTCTGGAGCGGACGGGGCCGCGGCGGCGTGTGGACGCAGGCTGAGGCGGAGGCTGTGGTCGCCCAGGTGAGCGCCCAATAAGCGTTCGGTGAGCGCCCAAACGAGCGCTCAGTGAGCGCTGATTAACGCAGCGGCGACATGCTGGTAGGCGCGCATCAACTGTTCCTGCTAGCCTAAGCACTTGGCGGGCAGCTCGGGCCGTCCGCGTGGGCGTGCCCGATCAGCTCGCGAGCGAGCGAACACAGGAGGACGACTCGATGGAGACCAACTATTGGACGCGGATGCGCAGCCGCCGAATCTCGCGGCGCACGATGCTCCGGGCCAGCGCCCGCGCAGGCGTCGGCGCAGCCGGTCTGGCGCTGGTCGGCTGCGGCGACGACGATGACGACGCCGCCCAACAGCCGACCCCCGCGGCGGCCGACACGACCGCTCAGCAGCAGGAGCAGCAGGAAGCTCCCGCCCAGCAACCGCAACAGCAGGACCAACAGCAGCAGGCCGCCGTCGCCGTGGCCGACGACGCCGAGGTCGACAGCCAGGGCAACACCATCCAGAAGGGCGGCGTCTTCGAGCGCGCCGCCGCCTCCCAGCTCACGCTGATCCGCTTCCCCTGGAACAGCGCCGGCAACAACGGCACCATTGACCCCACCGGCTACATGTACAACTGCCTCACCCAGTACGGCGGCGTCTCCCTCAACGAGCTCGCCAACAACTTCTGGGAGTACACCAGCCCCGAGTGGGAAATCCGCTCCGATGTCGCCGACACCTGGGAAACCCCCGACAACCTCACCTGGGTCTTCAACATCCGCCCCGACGTGAAGTTCCACGACGGCAAGGACTTCATTGCCGCCCACGCGGCCCACAGCTACGAGGCGATCCGCGATCAGGGCGTCTCTGGCGGCGGCTCGCCGGCCTACAACCTGGGCAAGGTGATCGACGGCACCGAGGCGATCGACGACCTCTCCTTCCGCCTCAACCTCGGCGAACCGCGCGGCTTCGTCGGCGCCCTCACCGCCTACGTGCGCATGGGCGACCCCGACACCACCGGCTCCGTGACCGCCCCGGCCAACGGCATCGCCCGCAACGAGGAAGCCGTGCTGATCGGCACCGGCCCCTGGCGCTTCGACACCGACAGCTACGACCCCAACACCGGTTGGCGGCTCCTGCCCTTCGCCGAGAGCCACATGGGCGCTCCCAACATGGAGGAGATCAACTACACCATCTTCTCCGACGCCGACGCCATCGGCATCGCCCTCGAAGCAGGCGACATCGACTCCCACAACGGCATCCCCTTCAACAACCCGGAGACGATCGACCGCCTGATCGCCAGCGACGAGCACTGGGGCTGGGCCGGCACCAGCCTCGGCGGCCAAATCTTCCGCTTCGCGATCGACGTCGAGCCCACCACCGACCCCCGCGCACGCCAGGGCGTCTGGCGCTTCGTTGACCAGGAGCGCGTGGTGCGCGACTACTTCGGCCCCTACGACGACGCCGGGCGGCTCTTCTTCCAGCGCGGCTCGCAGGGCTACATCGAAGACCTCGACCGCCCCAACTACGACCCGGCCGAGGGCAACAAGCTGCTCGACGCCGCAGGGCTCGGGCCGGGCACCGTGCTGACCGCCAGCACCCTGCCGATCCGCCCCTACGCGCCCGCGCTCGCCCAGCTGCTCCAGGCCGAACTCGCCGAGCGCGAGATCGAACTCGAACTCGACCCGACCGAGTACAACGTGATGATCGAGAAGCAGCAGGCCGGCGACTTCGGCAACTTCCTGATCGGTTTCGGCAACTGGATCCGCCCCGAGAGCGCGGCGCTCGCCATGGTCATGCAGGACGCCCTGCACGGCGAGGGCAACGCCAAACGCGGCGGCAACGCCACCAACCCGATCCCCGTCCGTGAGCGCCCCTACATGGACAACTACTTCGACTGGCTGGACATGATCGCCGATGTCCAGCAGGGCAACCACGACGACAGCGAGACCTACTGGCGCTCGTTCAACGAACGGTTCCACGAGGTGATGTTCGCTCAGGCGATCGCCCGCCAGCGCGGCGCGGAGTTCTATACCAATCGGGTCCACGTGCCCGATCCGGGGCCGACCAGCCCCAACCCGCAAACGATCTGGCTCGAGAACGCGTAGCGCCGCCGGGGCCGCGCGCCGATCACCGGTGCGCGGCCCCGGCCCGCCAGCCTCTCCGCGCATCACGTCGGGCCACGTCAGCCCACGACAGGCAGTGCCGCGCAGCTAAAGGCGTTGAACGGTCATGGCTTACGTTCTGCGGCGGCTGATCACCCAGCTGATCCCCGTCCTCTTCGTCGCCTCGATCCTGATCTTCGTCTCCGTGCGCCTGATCCCCGGCGACCCCGTCGCCGCCGCAATCGGCGACGCCATGGGCGGCGTCGACGCCGACACCTACGACCGCCTCCGCGAGGAACTCGGCCTCACCCGCCCGATCTACGAGCAGTACTGGATCTGGATCGGCGATGTCCTCACGCTCGACTTCGGCGACTCCCTGACCGGCCTGCCGGTCACCGAGATCCTCTGGAACGCGATCCCCGCCTCGGTCGAGCTGGCTGGCGTAGCCATAATCCTCGGCTTCACCCTCGGACTGCTGCTCGGCATCGCCGCCGCCGTCAATCGTGGCGGACCGCTCGACTGGTTCGCCGCCGGCTGGACCGGCTGGAACATCGGCGTCCCCTCCTTCATCGCCGGCCTCGTCTATCTGATCGTCTTCGCCGTCTGGTTCGATCTCTTCCCCGTCTCCGGCCGTGTCCCCCTCACCGAAGACCCAATTGAGGCGCTCAAACACCTCGCCCTGCCCGGCCTTGCCCTGGGCGGAATCGTCGCCGCCAACATCTCCCGCTTCACCCGCCAGTCGCTGCTCGACACCATGACCGAGGACTACATCCGCACCGCCCGCGCCAAGGGCCTCACCTCCACCGCCGTGATCGCCCGCCACGCGCTGCGCCCCAGCATGATCCCCGTCGTCACCATCATGGGCCTCGAGCTCGCCTCCATCCTCAGCGGCACCCTCGTCATCGAAACCGTCTTCACCTGGCCCGGACTCGGACGCGCCCTGATCAACGCCGTCAACAACCGTGATTACACCGTGATCCAGGCCACCACTCTGCTGCTCGTGTTCGTCTTCGTCGTCGTCAACCTGCTGGTTGATCTCGCCTACGTCGGACTGGATCCGCGCATCCGCATCGGTGGCGGCTCGGAGTCCCGCTGATGAGCAGCGCAACCCCCGCCGGCCAGGTCGAGGCGCCGCAGCTCGGCGATGTCGAGCGCTACCGCTTCCTCCGCTCCGCCTGGACCGAGTTCCGCGCGATCATGCGCGAGCCGCGCGGCGCGCTCGCCGTCTCCGTCCTGCTCCTGCTCCTCTTCTTCGCCTTCATCTTCCCCCTGCTCGACCCCACCGACCCCAACCGCCCCGGCGATGGCCCCAAAAACGGCGACATCAGCTGGGACAACCCGATGGGCACCGACCACCTCTCGCGCGATCTGCTGGCGCGCAACTCGATCGGCCTCGGTCGCACCATCAAGCACGGCTTCGCCGCCGTCCTCGTCGGCTGGCTGGTCGGCATCGTGATCGGCTACACCGCCGGCTGGAAAGGAGGCGCAACCGACACCCTGATCATGCGCGGCGTCGATGTCCTGCTCGCCTTCCCCGGCATCATCTTCGCCATCCTGCTGATCACCATCCTCGGCTCCGGCATCTTCAGCGTCGCCGTCGCCATCGCCTTCTTCAACATTCCCGGCTCCGCCCGGCTGGCGCGCGCTGGCGTACTGCGCGAGCGCGAGCGCGACTACGTCCTCGCCGGACGCTGCCTCGGACTCTCCGGCGCGCGCATCCTGCTCCGCCATGTCGCGCCCAACACCTTCGGCGCGTTCACCGTCCAGGTCCCCCTGGCGATCGTCGCCTCCGTGCTGATTATGGCCGCTCTCAACTTCCTCGGGCTCGGCGCGGAATTGCCCGATCCCACCCTCGGCGCGATCATGCAGGAGGGCCGCCCTTTCATGCGCGACGCCCCGCACTTCGTGATCGGCCCCGTCGTGATCCTCGCTCTGATGCTCACCTCCCTCAACTTCCTCAGCGACGTCCTCACCGAGCGCCTTGACCCCGTCCGCCGCCGCCGCGTCTAGCGCCCCCACACGCGCGCTCGGAATTCTGTACATTGCGCGCAAAGGCGGCGGCCGCGTGCGCGGCCGCAGGATTTCGGAGGCGGCAGTATGGCCGACCAACAAGACATCGCGCTGATGGCGCACCTGATGCGCCGCGCCGGCTTCGGCGCGGACCGCGACGAACTCGAACGCCGCGTCGCCCAGGGCTACGAAGCCGTCGTCGAAGAACTCGTTGACCCGCCCGACAATGTGCCGCGCGCCGACATCGACGAGCTCTTTCGCTACATGCCCTCGCTCGCCTCCGGCGGGCCGGTCACCACGCCCGGCGCGGCCAATTGGCTCTTCCACATGGTCAACACCCAGCGCCCGCTGGAAGAGAAAATGGCGCTCTTCTGGCACCATGTCTTCGCCACCGGCAACTCCAAGGTTGACAACGACAACCACCTGATCGCCCAGATCGACATGTGGCGCGATCACGGCACCGGCAACTACCGCGACCTGCTGATCATGCTCGCCCAGAACCCGGCCATGATCTACTGGCTCGACAACCACGAAAACCACAAGCGCGCGCCCAACGAAAACTGGGGCCGCGAGCTACTCGAACTGTTCTCCCTCGGCGTCGGCCACTACACCGAAAAAGATGTCTTCGAGTGCGCCCGCGCCTTCACCGGCTGGACAATCGGCCCCAAAATGCCGCGCGTCCCCAACCACCGCTTCTTCTTCCAGTACGAGTTCCGCCCCGAAGAGCACGACTACGGCGAGAAGACCTTCCTCGGCCGCACCGGCAACTTCGACGGCCTCGACATCATCGACATCATCCTCGAACAGCCCGCCTGCCCGCGCTTCATCTGCCGACACCTCTACAACTTCTTCGTCGCCGACGAAACCCAGGTCCCCGCCTGGAACATCGAACCGCCGCGCGACCCGGAGGCCATCGAAGAGCTCGCCGGCGTCTTCGTCGACTCCGGCTTCGAGCTCAAGCCCGTCCTGCGCGTGCTCTTCAACGCCGACTTCTTCAAGGAGGCGATGTTCGAGAAGGTCAAAAGCCCCGTCGAGGTCGTCGTCGGCACGCTCCGCCTGACCAAAGACCTACAGGGACCGCAGCCCGAACTGCCCGCCGTCGGTCAGGAATCGGCGCACATGGGCCAGAGCCTGCACAACCCGCCCAGCGTCGAGGGCTGGCAGACCGGCCGCGACTGGATCAACAGCGGCGCCGTCGTCGGCAGAATCAACTTCGTCGCCGACCGTGTCAGCAACACCGATCTGCCCGGCGTGCAGCGCATCATTGAGCGCGTCGCCGCCTCCAACGGCAGCGAAATGTCGCCCGACCAACTCGTCGACCAGTGCGTCGACCTGATCGGTCCGCTCGACGTCTCTGAGCGCACGCGACTCGAGCTGATCAACCACGCCGCCGAGGAGGGCGAGCTCTCCTGGGTCGGCGGCGACGCTCACCAGCGCTCCTCCGAGCGCGTTGGCGAAATGCTCGCCCTGATCGCCGCCACTACCGAGTACCAGTTCGGCTAACCCCAGCAAACAGAGCAGACACAACCCACGGAGGCTCGCGCCATGACCACCGCCACTAAAGACCCCGTCCTGGTCGTCGTCCAACTGACCGGAGGCAACGACTACATGAACAGCGTCGTGCCCTACGCCGACGGCCACTACCGCGACGCGCGCAACGGCGCGTTGTGCATCGACGAAGACGAGGTGCTCAAGATCGACGACCGGTTCGGCTTGCACCCCACCATAGCCCCACTCAAGGAGCTCTACGACCAGGGCGACATGGCCCTCATCCACGGCGTCGGCTACCCCAACTCGCCCCGCTCGCACTTCCGCTCAATGGACATCTGGCACACCTGCGAGCCCAACAAGGTCGGCACCGAGGGCTGGGCCGGCCGCGCCATTCGCGACCTCGATCCGGCCGGCGAAAACCCCGTCACCGGCGTCTACATCGGCCAGGGCCTGCCACGTGCGCTGGTCGTGCCCGGCGTCCCCGTCGCTTCTGTCGCCGACCTCTCCACCTACGGACTGCTGACCGGCATCGAGCAGGAGCAGCAGCGCGACAAAATGCTCGAACGCTTCGTCAACATGTATGGCCGCGCCATCGGTACCGGCCCCGTCCAGGAATACCTCGGACGCACCGGACTCGACGCGCTCAAGGGCGCCGACATCCTCAAAGAAGGCCTCGGCCGCTACAGCTCCGATGTCGAATACGGCACCGAACAGATCTCCCGCAGCCTGCGCGACATCGCCACCATCCACTGCGCCGACCTCGGCACCCGCCTCTTCTACACCCAACTGATCGGCTTCGACACCCACGCCAACCAGCAGCCCGTCTTCGACAAGCTCTGGACCGACCTCTCCCGCGCCATCGCCGACTTCTGGGACGACCTCCGCGCCCACGAGGCCGATGACAACGTCACAATGCTGCTCTTCACCGAGTTCGGCCGGCGTGTGCGCGACAACGGCTCCGGCTCGGACCATGGCGCCGGCGGCGGCTGCTTCGTGATCGGCCCCAACGTCCGCGGCGGCATGCACGGCGAGTACCCCAGCATCAACCCCAAGGACCTCGACCAGGGCGACCTCGTCCCCAACCACGACTTCCGCGGTGTCTACTCCACCCTGCTACAGGACTGGCTCGGCCTCGACCCTGTGCCGATCGTCGACGGCCAGTTCGAGAAACTCAGCTTCGTCGACCCGCTGGTCGGCGCGGCCTAAAACACTCGAAACAAGCGGGAGGTCGGCCATGCTGACGAAATCCGTCGCCGGGCGCACTTGGCACTACAGCCACTCGATCGGCCACTTCGTCGGCCCCGAGGGCTTTACCCACTCCACGCCGATCGCCGCCACGCGCGACGGCATCATCTACGTCGCCGACACCGGTCTTGCCGAGTACGGCAGCGTCGGCACGCTCGGCACCGTAATCCGCCGCCTGCGAATCGAAGACGAGTTTCTCGCCGAAATGGGCCGCGGCGTCACCGTCTGGCCCGAAGGCCTCGCCCTCTGCCAGGACGGCAACATCTGGTGTACCGACGCCTACCAGCACTTCGTCGTCGGCTACGACCGCGAGGGCAACGAAATCGGCCGCTGGGGCGAGCACGGCTCCGGCGAAGGCCAGTTCAACCGACCCTCCGGCATCGCCTTCGACGCCGACGACACCGCCTTCGTCGTCGACAGCCTCAATCACCGCGTCCAGCGCTACACCAAGGACGGGCAGTACCTCGGTAGCTGGGGCGACGAGGGCTGCGACGAGGGCCAACTCAGCCAGCCCTGGGGCATGACGATCGACCAGGAAGGCGCCGTCTACATCGCCGACTGGCGCAACGACCGTGTGCAGAAATTTGCGCCCGACGGCGAGTTCCTCGTCCGCTTCGGCTCGCGGTTCGACGATGTCGACGACGGCGGCGCGCTCAACCGCCCCGCTGATGTCGCCGTCGACAGCGAGGGCGATGTCTACGTCGCCGACTGGGGCAACAACCGCGTCCAAATCTACTACCCCGACGGCGACATCATCTGCGGCCTCTACGGCGACGCCCGCGTCTTCTCCAAGTCTGCTCAGGCCGTAATGGACGTCAACGCCGACTACACGCGCGCCTTTCACCGCGTCAACCCCTACGAGCTGATCAACCTCGGCAAGTTCGACCGCCCTCGCGGCATCGCCATCGACGGCCAGGACCGCATCGCCGTCGTCGACGGCGCGCGTGGCCGCGTGCAGGTCTACACCAAGGATCACGATTACCTGATCCCCCAGTTCAACGCCTGATCGCGCGAAGGTCCCCATAACATGAAAATCGTCGAACAACTCGGCGACCGTCGCGTCGATGTCGTCGACGCGCCCGAACCGACGCCCCGCGACGACCTCGTCGTGATCAAAGTGATGGCGAGCACGATCTGCGGCACCGAAGCCCGCAGCTACCAGTTCGGCAACGAGCGCGGGTCGAGTGACCGCAACTCCGGCCACGAAGCGGCCGGGATCGTCTGGAAGACCGCTCCCGGCGCGCGCATCGCCGAGGGCGCCCGCGTCGCCATCCACCCCGACCTCGCTCAGCGCTGCGGACGCTGCGTCAACTGCTACCGCGGCGTCTGGCTGCGCTGCCTCAACCCTCGCCCCACCTTCGACGACTGGCACGGCGCTCACGCCCAGTTCATCCTCCGCGCCGAAGAACACTGCCTCGCCCTGCCGGACGACATCCCGTTCGAGATCGGCGCAACCCTCGTTGATTGCGTCGGCACGCCCTACCGCGGCATCCGTCGCCTCGGCGTCGACGCCTTCGACACCGTGCTGATCACCGGCCTCGGCCCGCTCGGCGCGGCGGCGGCGATCCTCTGCCGCGCGCTCGGCGCGCGGATCATCGCCAGCGAGGTCGGCGAGTACCGCCGCGGGCGCGCCGCCGACTTCGGCGTCGATCACGCAATCGATCCGCAGCGCGAAGACGCCCTCGCGCGGATCATGCAACTCACCGACAACCGCGGCGTCGATGTCGCCCTGGACTTCACCGGCCTCACCGAGCCGCAACTGCTCTGCCTCGACGCCGCCCGCAGCGGCGGCTCCGTCGGTTTCCTCGGCCTCAAGTACGACGAAACCCCCGACGGTCCCGTCCCCCGCCCGACGCCTGTCACCGTCGGCGGTCACCTGTTGCCCAAAGAACTCACCCTGATCGGCAGCTGGAACGTGACGCCCGATCAATACCTCGAGCTCATCGATCTCGTCCAACGCGGACTCCCCGTTGAGCGCCTCATCACCCACCGCTACCACATCAACGACGCCGCAACAGCGTTCCAAACCGCCTTCACCGCACAAGGCGTAAAAGTCGTCATCAACCCCTGGTCCGAGACCGTTTAGCCCCTACCCACACTTGCCCCAACGCCGTCGCCTCTCCCATTATGCCCGTCCCTTTTCATCGTCACGCCCGCGCTCCTACACCGTCATACCCGCGCCCTCTACACCCGTCATACCCGCGCTTGCCGCGGGTATCTCGACGTGAACAGCACAGCCTCCGTATGAGAGCCCCGGGCATCAACGCGGGTCGGCCGTTGCGCAGCGATCCCCGTCACTCCCGCAGCTGCGGAACCACCTCCCGCGCAAAGCGCTCGCTGACCCTGGAGTCCGGATCCGCCGGATCCAGCGGCGAGCCGCGCAGGATGAAGCGATCAATCCCCAGCTCCACCAACTCCCCCAGCCGCTGCACGCAGTAATCCGGCGGCCCGAATACCCCGAACGACCGCTCAAACTCCGCCGGAATTACCCCTGCCTGCGCGCTCCCCGGCCGACCGTGCCCATGCATGTCGTAGGCATCGTGGATCGCGCCGAGCACCGAGCGCTGATCCTCACTCGCCGGCCCCACCACCTCCCCGTACATGTTCGAGAACCGCGCGAACAGCGACACCTGCCCTGCCCCAATCCGCATCGCCTCTTCCGGATCGTCATGCACCACCAGCGGCAGATACGCCGCAAACGGCATCTCCGGCGGCAGCCCCGCCGCCTCCCGCGCACGCCGCGCCACATCCATCCCCCAGCGCGTCCGCTCCACATCGCAGCCCACATTCAGCGACACCCGATCCGCGTGCCGCGCCGCTGCCTCAATCACCCGCGGACCGGTCGCCGCCACATCCACCGGCACCTTCGGCCCCATCGCCCCCATGTAGAAAATGCGGCTCGCCGCCGGCGTGTCTGCCAGCCCCAGCGCCTCCACATCGCCGCCCTCGAAGCCCACCTCCTCGCCGCGCAGGTAGCCCTGCAGCTCCGCCAGGTAGCGCTCGAACGGATCCACAGCGTGCGGCGCGAGCCCCAGATGCGCCAGCGCCGAATCCCCACGCCCGATCCCCAGATGCGCCCGCCCGCGGCTCTCCGCCTGAATCGCCCCAATCGCCGACGCCGTGATCGCCGGATGCCGCGTGTAGGAGTTGGTCACCCCCGTCCCCAGCTGAATCCGCGAGGTCGCGTGCGCAGCTAGCGCCATCGAGACGTAGCAGTCCGCGACCAGATTCTGGCTATCGACGTAGACGATCCCGTCGTAGCCGATCTCCTCTGCCCGCACCGCCTGCTGCACCCCGTCGAACACCGACGGATCGTCGCTCGTCGGACGCCCCGCGCCCATCGTCCAAAACTCGACTGCCATCAGGTGCCTCCAAGTTCGATCTCGTGAGACGAACAATAGCATAGACTCACGGACACCGCTTTGCTGCTAATCACCCGCCTTCCAAGTGGTAGATGAGATCTGTGCGAACAGTGTCGCAGGTTGGCATGCCTCACTGCGACGTTGATTCAAGCCTAGTCGTCCTCGATGAGATCGAGAAGTCGCCTATTGGCAGACTCAGCTTCGCTGCGTGCTCTATTCGCTGCCGATTGTTCAGGGCTGTCGAAGAAGAGTAGCAGTGTGCGCCCTTCTCGCTCTGCAATTCGATCCAGGTCGATTGCAGTTGCCGTCTTGATATCGCGGTCGATTCGCGCCTCGGCGATTCTCTGATTCCGGTTCCCGGAGGAGTATCCCCCAGATGAGGGTGCAGGATCATCCGATCTCCACAGAGCCCATACTAGCCATGCCAGTGGAGCGTTGATGATCAGAAACGCGCCGCCATAGCCCAAGAACCCAACGTGGTCTGAGAGAACAGCGGGCAGCCCGAACACGATGCCGAAAAAGACGGCAAGAAAGGAAAGACAGCAGCCCATCGATCCCTCATCTTGGAAGGTCACTGCCAGTGACAGGCGGATCTGACACTGAGGTACGGAGCCCGCATGAGCGAGCATCCGCTTGCGCTTAGACTATGGTGGAGATACACAGCTGTCAAATCGCGGGCGCGATGCACAGTGTCGCAGTGCAGCGCACCGAATGAGGAGCACAACATGGTCATGGACAACGCAGACTGGCTGGCGACCACGATCGAGCCCACCCTCGATCCCGACCTGCCCATCATCGATCCCCACCACCACCTCTGGGACGCCCGCCCCGACGGCCCCCGCGCCCGCTACTTCCTCGACGAGCTGCTCGCCGACACCGACGACCTCAACGTTCGCCAGACCGTCTTCATCGAGTGCAGCGCGATGTACCGCGCCGACGGCCCGAAGCCGCTGCGCCCTGTCGGTGAGACGGAGTTCGTCGCCGGCGTCGCCGCCCAGAGCGCCAGCGGACTCTACGACGATGAGCACGGCCAGCTGCGCGCCTGCACCGGCATCGTCGGCCACGCCGACCTCACGCTCGGCGCAGCCGTCGGCGAAGCGCTCGACGCCCATCTGGAAATGAGCCCCCGCTTCCGCGGCATCCGTCACCACGCCAGCTGGGACCCCAGCCCCGACGTGCCCAACTCGCGCATCGAACCCGG
This sequence comes from Dehalococcoidia bacterium, assembly GCA_965243125.1. Classification (GTDB taxonomy): domain Bacteria; phylum Chloroflexota; class Dehalococcoidia; order Bin125; family Bin125; genus CATQGW01. Next base: position 1,363,440 of record OZ251529.1, read on the forward strand.
CCCGCAGCTCTTCCTCAACGACACATTCCGCGAGGGTTTCGCCGAGCTGGGCAAGCGCAACCTCAGCTTCGAGGGCTGGCTCTACCACCCCCAAATCCCCGAGCTCACCGACCTCGCCCGCGCCTTCCCCGACACCACGATCATCCTCAACCACCTCGGCGGCCCGCTGGGCGTCGGCCCCTACGCCGGGCGCCGCGACGAGGTCTTCGCCGAGTGGCGCGAGTCCATCGCCGAGCTGGCCGCCTGCCCCAACGTCGTCGCCAAAGTCGGCGGCATCCAGATGGTGATCAACGGCTTCGGCTGGCACGAGCGCGAAACCGCGCCAACCTCCGACGACCTGCTTGAAGCCAACCGCCCCTGGTACGAGCACACCATCGAGTGCTTCGCCCCCTCCCGCTGCATGTTCGAGAGCAACTTCCCCGTCGACAAGCTCTCCTGCGGCTACACCGTCCTCTGGAACCAGTTCATCAAGCTCACCCAGGACTTCCCGGCGGATGAGCGGAGCCAGCTGTTCCACGACACAGCCCAGCGCATCTACCGCCTCCAGCCCTGGTAGCGCCGTCAATCCGGCTCGCTGTCGGCCGAGGGCACGCCCCTGATTCGGGTGTCGTCGTTCTCGATCACAACGAATAAGCCCGACCAATCGCTGCGCTCATGAATCGCATCGAGGCAGACCTTGGTCTGCGCCTCCGGTGGTTCGGTGGTGCGCAACAGGATCACGCCGCTGTTGGCAGCCATCCCGCGGTGGAAGACCAGTTCGCCAAAGTCCTTGTCATAGGTAAGCAGGATGCGATCCTCGAGGCCGGCCCGCGTCAAGATGCCCTCGTCGGGCGATCCCGGCGCGTCCGTCATGATCCACGCGACATCGTGGCCCGAGTCGCGCAGGGCGTCAACGGTGACCGGGTCAATGTTCTCGGCGGCCAGGAAGCGCACGGATGGATCAGGCGCTCACGAGCCGCTTCGCCTGTTCCGCTTGGAGCAGTCCGCTCGCGTAGCGGAGACAAGCGAACACATCCGCCGCTGTGAGGTTGGGATACTTCCCGACCAGCTCCACCGTCGTCCAGTTGTCGGCGAGACGATCGAGAATGAACTCCACGGAAAGGCGCGTTCCCTTGATGACAGGCTTGCCGACCAGCACCGCCGGGTTGCGTTCGAGCCGCTTTTCTTGCCCGGTCACGTCTTCCGCTAGACCTCGTTCGCGCTCGCTTGCCGCTTGGACGCACTTGCTTGCATACCGCAGGCAGGCCGGCACATCCTCTCGCGTCAGCCGCGGATACTGCTCGACGAGCTCCTCCACCGTCCAGCCGTCCGCGAGACGCTCAATGACGAGCTGCACCGAAATCTGCGTGCCCCTGACTACCGGCTTCCCCACCAGAATCTCCGGGTTCAGCTCGATCCGCTCGTCCCAGTCCATCGCCCGCCTCCTGCTCTCCGTTCCGCCCAGCCTACCCCGCAGCCGCCCCGCCTGCTCTTCCCCATCGCGTCAGACGCGGTAGACTGGAGCGAGCAACGGGCGGGAGTAGCTCAGTGGTAGAGCATCTGCTTCCCAAGCAGAGGGTCGCGGGTTCGAGTCCCGTCTCCCGCTCCAGCCCAACCAGTCCGCAGATCGCACCAGGGAGAGCGCCATGGAACTCCGATTCACCGAAGCCGAAGAACAGCTGCGCGGCGAAGTCCGCAGCTTCCTGATCGACAACATCCCCGAACTCGACGGCCCTGCCGGACCCGGCGGCTCCGGCGAAAGCTCCTCCGACGACTTCGAGAAATCCAAGGCCTTCAACGCCAAGCTCGCCGAGCGCGGCTGGATCGCCCCCGCCTGGCCCACCGAATACGGCGGCCTCGGCGCCTCGATCACCCAGCAAATGGTCTTCAACGAAGAGTTCGGCTACCACGGCGCGCCCGACACCGGCACCCGCGGCTTCGGCGTCGGCATGATCGGCCCCACCCTGATCATCCACGGCAACGACGAGCAGAAGGCCGAGTACCTGCCCAAAATCACCTCCGGCGAGCACATCTGGTGCCAGGGCTACTCCGAACCCGGCAGCGGCTCCGACCTCGCCTCGCTCCAGACCCGCGCCGTCCGCGACGGCGACGACTACGTGATCAACGGCCAGAAAATCTGGACCTCCGGCGGCCACCGCGCCAACCAGATGTTCGCCCTCGTCCGCACCGACCCCGACGCCCCCAAGCACAAGGGCATCTCCTTCCTGCTGATCGACGACATCAAGAACACCCCCGGCCTCTCCGTCCGCCCGTTGGTCAACATGGCCGGACGCCACCACTTCAACGAGGTCTTCTTCGAGGACGTCCGCGTCCCCGCCCGCAACCTGATCGGCGAGGAAAACCGCGGCTGGTACGTCGGCATGACCTTGCTCGACTTCGAGCGCTCCGGCATCGGCACCACCGCCGGCCAGCGCCGCACCCTCGAGCAGATGACCGAGCACCTGCAGAACGGCGGCTCGCACAAGCGCGAGGATTACCGCCTCGGCCTCGCCGACCTGATCGTCGCCAACAACGTCGCCAAGTACCTCGGCTACCGCATCGGCCACATCCAGGCCTCCGGCCAGGTGCCCAACTACGAGGCCTCCGTGATCAAGATCTTCCAGTCCGAACTCGGCCAGAAGATCTACAACTACGGCATCGCCATGCTCGGCCTCGGCGGCCAGCTGGTCCCCGAAGAGTCGACCGCCCCCTGGGGCGGCGACATGCCCGAGCAGTACCTGCTCGCCGTGCCCAGCACGATCTACTCCGGCACCAACGAAATCCAGCGCAACATCATCGCCACCCGCGGCCTCGGCCTCCCTAGGGCCTAGCCCAGAGGGGCGGGAGGAACGGCCCCGCCGATGCCCGAGACTCTCGCTCCGGCGCGTCCGACGCGAGCCGCGCCGCTGCAACCCAGCGCCTTCGCGGCGCTGCGGCTGCCTGCGGAGTGGCTGCTGGATGACGACGCCCTCGAACAACTCGACCAGCTCAACCCCGGCTGGCGCATCGAACGCGGCTACCGCGGCGAACTGGTGATCAACATGGGCGCGACCGGCTGGAGTCCCAACATCTGCTCCTGGATCTGCGCGCAACTGCATCTCTGGTCGCACGCTGGCGGCGGCGGGTTCGTGCAGGACTCCAGCGCAGGCTTCAACCTCGACGACGGCGAAGGCCGCACCCCCGAATGGGAGCCCGACGCATCCTGGATCAGCGAAGCGCAGTTTGAAGCGGCGGGGCGCCATCCGCCGGCCTCCGGATTCTGGAATCTCTGCCCCGCGTTCGTCGTAGAGGTGGTATCACCGCGCGACTCGCGCCCGGAGCAGCGGCGCAAGCTGGAAGGCTGGCTCTACTTCGGCGCGCAGCTCGGCTGGCTCGTCGATCCCGAAGCGCGGACCGTGTCGGTCTACCGCCCCGACACGGAGGTCGAGGACCTCAAACGCCCCACGAGCGTAAGCGGCGCCCCGCTGCTTCCCGCATTCGAGGTCGACTTCACACCAATCTGGCAAATGATTGACGCGGCTGACGGCAAAGAGTAGCATCGGCTCACAGTCTGTTTTCGTCGCCTTGCTGTGCCCAACGAGGAGCAGCAGCCATGCGCCATCTCCGCCTCGCCTTGGCCTCCCTGCTCTTCACCGCCCTCGCCGTAGCTTGCGCGGACCCCACCGCACCGACGCCTGTCGGACCGACAGACGACGAGCCGTCCGTTGAGCGTCCGGCACAGCCGCCCCCGATGTCGCCTGTCATAGAGGAGCCCGCAGAACAAGAGCAGACGGCGACGCTGGCCGACATCACACCGCCGAACCCCTCCCGGCACGGCGATGTCTACATCGATGGCTCTACCGCTTACTACACCGGAGTGATCACCGAGTGGTCCGCGCACCGGCTGTTCGAGCTCGCAGCCGAAACAGATGCGCCTGTCGACACGCTCGTGATCAATTCGTCGGGCGGCTCTACCACTACCGGCCGCCAGCTCGGCCAATGGGTGCGCGACCAGGGAATCACCGTCGTAGTCGATGAGTTCTGCTTCTCCTCCTGTGCCAACTACATCTTCACCGCCGCCCCGAAAAAGATCATCCGCGACGGCGCATACGTCGGCTGGCACGGCTCTGAACAGACTTGGCAGTACGTTCATCCCACCGGTGAATGCGTCGCGCCGGGAGATCGGGTCACGGCTCCGCCCGAGCCAGGCGGATACTGGATCGGCTCGGACGGCAGGATGATTCGACAAGAGTCCGACGTGATCGACGAGGCGACTCTGTTAGCCTCGGTAGGCGTCATGGTCGACGCACTGCTCTACGGAATCATGCCCGAACGGTGCGAGAGCTACCTAAGCATGGGGGCGGCCGGCGAGGTGGCCGGCTGGACGTTCAGCATTGACGACATGGCCAGCTTCGGCATCAACAACGTCGTCTATGAAGGCGATGGCGAATACCCTCAACCGCCGCCGCCCGATCGCCATGTCTTCGTTCCACTCGTCGTCTACGATCTCGGTGGCGCGCCGCCGCGCATTCTGAAAGCCACCGAATGATCCGCGTCGTCGCCCTTTTCCCGTTGCTGCTCCTCGCCATCCTCGCCGCAGCCTGCACCGATCCAATCCCCGAAGCGCCGCCCGAACTGATCAGCGCGCCGCTCGAGGGCCAACCCGAAGAAACGATCGAAGATCGTATCCGCGCGTTGGATACGGAACGCGCCGAGATCAGCATCGAGGGATCCGCCGTCTACTACACCGGTGTGATCAACATCGGTTCCGCACACAATTTCCTCAGCATCGTGCGCGACGCCGAAACCGAGATCGACACCCTGATCATCAACTCCGGCGGCGGCGTCACCACCTCCGCCCGCCGCATCGGACGCTGGATCCACGAACATGGCGTCACCGTCATCGTCGCGCACCTCTGCTTCTCCTCCTGCGCCAACTACATCTTCACCGCCGCCCCAAAGAAAATCATCCGCGACGGCGCATACGTCGGCTGGCACGGCTCCGAGCAGCAGCATCGCTACGTCACTCCGCTAATCGTCGTGAACGGCGAAATCACCGAGCGCGGCGGTTGCCGAACCGATGAGGAAATCTCCATGATCGGACCCGGCCTCGACACCGCCGATGAAGAAGCGTTCCTCGAGCAGATCGGCGTATCTGCCGACGCCCTCCTTTACGGCCTGATGCCCGAACGCTGCGAGCACTACACCTCCGCCGGCGTCGCCGGCTGGAGCTTCAGCATCCAGCACATGGCCCAATTCGGCATCGACAACGTCACCTACGAAGGCGACGAATACCCCGCCCCCCATCACTCCGGCCTGCCGCCCATCATCCTCTACGACCTCGACGACGGCCCCCACCGCCTCTTCGGTGCCCAGCCCGTTGACCGCTAGGGCATCATCTTCGCAATTCCGCTCTGGCCATACCAGCGCAAAAGAGCTCCGTCATACCCGCGCTTGCCGCGGGTATCTCGCCGAGCGCAGCACAAATCCCCGCACAACCTCCCCCCACCATTCCCGCCCCCATCTCTCCACCATTCCCCGCCCCCATCTCTCCGTCATTCCCGCCCCCGAGCGGGAATCTACCCCGAACGGCCTTCGAAGCCCCTACGTACTCCCAACGCCCGCACCCAGGATCCGTCGCCCCAGACTTGATCTGGGGCCCAAACCCAACCTTGTTCGCCGCGCAAGAGCCGCGGGTCGCCCGCCAACGCCCGTTCGCAGGTCGTCTCGATACGCCGGTGCTGCCGACAGCCGCCGCATAGGTTCCCGCTCGGAGGCGGGAATGACGGAGAAGGAGGGCATGCATGAACACATCCTGGCCGCCTCCCCCCCCCCCTCAAATCACCTCGTCATCCCGCAGCCGCGTAATCTCCTCCCAGCCGTAACCCAACTCCAGCAGCACCTCCTCCGTGTGCTGCCCTAGCTCCGGCGCTGGCCCCCGCGGCTCGATCCGCGCATCCGACATCTCAATCGGCGCGCCCACCACTGGCAGCTCGCCCAACGACGGATGCTCCACCGTCTGGATGTACCCGTTAGCCCGCGCCTGCTCGCTCCCCACCACATCCGCGTAGCCATGCACCGGCGCGACCAGAATGTCCGCTGACTCCAGCACATCGAGCCATTCCTGCGTCGAACGCCGAGCAAAAATCTCGTCCAGCGCCGCCCGCAGCGGCTCCGCGTGCTCCACCAGCCCCTCCAGCGTCGTAAAACGCTCATCCGCGCCCAACTCCGGCGCGCCGAGCAAATCGCAGAACTCCGCCCACCGATCCGGCAGCACTCCCGCCAAACTCAGATGCCCGTCCGCCGTCGGAAACACGCCCCACGTGCCCACCTGAATCAACGTGTGCCCGCGCCCCGCGCTCGGCGGCGGCGCGCCCGTCAGCGCGTGATGCGTGATCTCCCACGCCTGCATCGCAATCACCGTCCCGTACAGCGACAGATCCACCTGCTGCCCCTCGCCCGTTACGTCGCGGTAGCGCAGCGCCGCCAGAATCGCCAGCGCCTCGACCATCCCCGCCGTGTGATCTGCCACCGCCGCGCCCGCCGGATGCGGCTCCGACGCGCTCCCCGTCACGCTCACGATCCCGCCCATCGACTGCCCCAGAATGTCCCGCCCCGGACGCTCCGCCCACGGCCCCCGCGCGCCGAACGCCGACGCCGTCACGAAAACGATGTCCGGCTTCGTCTCCTGCAGCTGCCGATAGCCGAAGCCCAACCGCTCCAGCACGTTCGGCCGCCAGTTGTTCACCACCACATCACTCGTCGCCGCGATCTCATGCACGATCCGCACCGCCTCCGGCCGCTTCAGATCGAGCGTCACGCTCTTCTTGCCTCGGTTATGCACCGTGAAGTACGGACTCAACCCCTGTAGCTCCGGATTGGGCGCGACCGCGCCGCGTGAGAGCTCGCCCGTCTCTCGCCGCTCGATCTTGATCACCTCCGCGCCCATATCCGCTAGGATCGCCGTCCCCCACGGACCCTGAATCTCCTGCGTGAAATCGAGGATCCGCACGCCCTCCATAATCTCAGGCATCGCCGTTCCTCCCTCGCCGCCCGGCCTGCTGCGCGCGTCCGCTAGAACGTGATCACGAACCGCCCCCGCGTGCCGCCCTGCTTCAGCCGACGGTGCGTCTCCGACGCCTGCTCGGCCGGATACGTCGCCGCCACCCGCAGCGTCACCGCCCCCTCCTCCACCTGCTCTCGCAGGCGATCCAGCAGATCCGCCCGCCGGTCGTACTCGAACACCCAGGTCACGTGAAACTGAATGTCGCGCTCGCCGTTGCCCCGCCAGCCGCGCACGCTGGCGAACCCGCCGCCGTCCCGCACCGCGCCCACCGCCAACTCGTTCTGCACCGCCCCGTCCGCCAGCGCGTCCACCCCCTCCGGCATCACCTGCCGAATCTGATCCGAAATGTCGTCGCCGCGCGGCACCACGATGTCCGCGCCCAGTTCCGACACCAGCTGCTCATCCTTCTCCGAGGCGTCGCCGATCACCCGCAGCCCGTCCGCCTTGGCCAGCTGCACCATGTAGCCGCCGTAGCAGCCCGCCGCGCCTGTCACCGCAAGCGTCTGACCCGGCGACAACGCCAGCTGATCCAGCGAGAGCCGCGCCGTCAGCGCGTTCATCGGCAGCGTCGACGCTTCCGCGTGGCTCGCCCCCGCCGGCGCGCGGCAGACCGCGTCCGCCTGCAGCACGATGCTCTCGCGGTACGCCCCGTGCGACCCGCTCGGAATCACCATCGCCATCACCGCGTCGCCCACCGCCAAGTCCGTCTCCGTCCCCTCCCCAACCTCGTCCACCACGCCCGCTGCGTCCATCCCCGGGATATAAGGCGGCGGCCCCGACGCTCGCAGCGCGTCCGCCCGCGCGCCCGCGCGCACGAACGTGTCCGTCGGATTCACCGTCGCCGCATACACCCGCAACCGCACCTCGCCCGGCCCCGCATGCGCCTCCGGCAGCTCCACCACCTCCAACGCATCCGGCCCGCCGAACTCCATCACGCCCACGCCGCGCATAGCCATCCTCCTCGTAATGCCCCGCGCCGGACGCCCGCCGCCGGCGCTCCACGCAGACTAAACCGAGCTACACTAATGGTGAGTGCGAAAGGGCCGCACAATGCGCCGCGCACCATCACTTCGTCCGCTGTTCGCCGCCGTCGCGCTGCTCTTCCTCGCGCTGATCGTCGCCTGCGCCAACTACATCTTCACCGCCGCCCCGCGCAAAATCATCCGCAGCGGCGCAATCGTCGGCTGGCACGGCTCTGAGCAGTCGCATGTGTACATCGCTCAAGCCCGCGGACTGACCATTCGGGAATTGATCGACGATCTGGTTGAGCAGAATCTCGACCAGGCCATAAAAGACGAAGAAGCCGCCGGCGGCGAGGCGCGCCCCGAGCTAATGCGCGCGACTCCACAGCTCATTTACCGCGCTGTTTTACGACACCAGAGCCGAGCAGGCGTTCCTTGATCTGATCGGCGTCCCGGTCGATGCGCTCGTCTACGGCTTCATGCCCGGCCGCTACGACCGCACCGTCGCGGCCCCCGTAGACGGCTGGACATTCACCCTCGAAGGCATGGCCAGGCTCGGCATCGACAACGTCGCCTACGAAGGTCCCGGCGAATACGCCCGCGACCTCCGCAGCCCCGCCCGCCCCGTGATCGTCTACGACGTGCCGCCGAGCTAATCGCCGCACCCGCGCCGCACTCGCGGACGACGGCAGAAGCGCGTTTCTGCGAAACTTTGGACGGGGAGACAGCGATGCACCGCACACTACACAGACCCCACTCTCGGTCCGCTCTGCTCGCCGCACTGCTGCTGCTCGCGATGGCCCTCGTCGCCTGCGCAGATCCGATTCCCACCGCGTCCCCTCGCCCCGCTCTCGTGATCCCGGAAGACCCCGAAACCCGTGCGCGACGCCTCGCCACCGTGCTCCGCGACGACGCCAGGATTGCGATTGACGGCTCGGTCGCGCGCTTCGCGGGCGTGCTGAATCCGGCCTCAGTTGAGCGCTTCTTCCGCGAACTGGGACCTCGCCGAGATCAGATCGACACGCTGATCATCAACTCAGCTGGCGGCGTCACGACTTCAGGCCGCCGCATCGGCGACTGGGTGTATGAGCACGGCATCACGGTCGTCGTCAATCACTTGTGCTTCTCCTCCAGCGCGAACTACGTCTTCACTGCCGCGCCGCGCAAGATCATCCGCGCCGATGCCCTCGTCGGCTGGCACGGCTCCGACCAGCAGTACCAATACCTTGCCGAGAGCCGCGGCATCACGCTGGATGAACTCATCGACGAAGAAGTCGAAGCGATGCTCGATCAGCGGGAACAGATCGAGGCCCGCGAGATCGAGGAAGACGAACGAGCCAGGATGCGGCCGTCAATGCGCGACACGATGCGTCGAATAACTAGCGGCATTAGAGCCGAGCAGGAATTCCTCGACCGCATCGGCGTTTCCGTCGAAGCGTTGGTCTACGGCCAGATGCCCGGCCGCTACGACCGCTGGGCGGCCTCAGGCGCCTACGGCTGGACATTCCGAATCGAAGACATGGCCAGATTCGGCATCGACAACGTGACCTACGTAGGCGAAGGCGACTACCCAAGCAAGTTCGCCGATCCGCGCCGCCCCGTGATCGTCTTCAACGTGCCGCTCGATTGATCCGCCGCTTGGGCCCAGTCCACACCCCCGTCATACCCCCTCCACTCCCCGTCATACCCGCGCTTGCCGCGGGTATCTCGACGTAAACAGCACCATCATCGCACTCACCACTCCCTCCCTCAGCCCCGCCGACCCAACTCCGTATACGACTCAATCCCGTTCAAATCCCAGCCGAGTCCGGTCACGCCGGCGCGGCTCACGCCGTAGCTTGCGATGTAGAGCCCGGGCAGCACGCTGTACAGCTGCTCCGCGTGCAGATCCTGGATGCGCCCGTAGATCTCGCGCCGCTCTTCGCGGTCATAGCTACGGATCGCCTGATCGACGAGCGCCTCTAGCTCCGGAGTCGGTGCCGCGCCGAGGTTCCAGGCGCCGCTCTGCGTCAGCGCCAGCCGCGCCGTCGTGTCCGGCTCGCCGCGGTGCCCGCCGATCGCCAGCAGGTGCAGATCGCCCGGCTGCCCCAGATTCTTCCACGGCCGGACCGTCGCGTCCGTGACCGGCGCGATCACCGTGCGCACGCCCAACGCCCCCCAGTCCTCCGCCATCGCCGCTAGCCAGCGCCCCATCACCTCGTCGACTGGCGCGATCTCCAGCACGCGATCCTCTTCCGCCACGCCCGATCGCGCCATCAATTCCTGGGCCTTCGCACGGTCGTACTCCGTGGGATACCCCGCCGCAGGGCGGTAGGCCCACGACGCCGGAGTGAACAGCGACGCCGCCGGTTCAGCCCGTCCGCCGAAAAAGCGCTCGCTGATGCCCCGCTTGTCCCAGCCGTAGAGCAGCGCGCGGCGGAAATCGACGTTGTCGGCCGGCGGCAGCGCATGATTGACGTACCACGAAACATGCCCGTAGCCCGAGCGCGTCGATACCTCCAGATCGTCCGCCTCCAGCAGCTCATCGACCGCGCGATCTTCCGGCATGATCGCGAATTCCACATCGCCGTTCCGCACCGCCGCCGCCCGCTCGTCCGGATCCGCAATCGGTACCAGCGCGAACTCGTCCAACAGCGCATATCGCCCGCCGTCGGAGCGCCGCCGCCAGTACTGCTCAAACGCCTCGAGCCGCGTCGTCTCTCCCGCGATCCACCGACTCAGGCGGTATGGACCCGTGCCGACCGGCGAGGTCCGCAACGTCTCCGCGTCGTTCGCTTCCGCGTGGCTCGGCGACAGCATCAGCCCGCCGCGCTCCTGCAGATTCGTCAGCAGCGCCGCATTGGGGGCCGCCAGATCGAACCCCACCATGCGCCGATCATGCACATCGATCCGCTCGATCTGCCCAAAGGCCGCCGCGTAGACCCCGCCGCCCGCCAGCGCCGGATCCACCGCCCGCGTCAGGTTGTAGCGCACCGCCTCGCCGTCGAACTCCGTCCCGTCGTGAAAGCGCACCCCCTCGCGCAGACGGAAGATGATCGTCGTCTCGTCGGCGAACTCGTGCCGCTCCGCCAGCGACGCGGCCTGATCGATCACCCCATCCGGCGCAGTCGCGATCAGCGGGTCGAAGATCATTCGCCACAGCCCCGACTGCTCAAGCGAGGTATGCGGATCCATCCCGAAGTTGCCGATCATCTCTTCGATCTGCGCGCCCCGGGCCCTACCGCCGCGCCGCGCAGTGGCGGCGCTCGGCTCGTCCTCGCCGCAGCCCACCAGCGCTAGCCCCGCCGCGCCGATGCCCGCTCGCGCCGCCCCGCGCAGCAGCGCTCGCCGGCTCAGCCGCGTGCGGTGCATCCGCTCCCAATAGCCCCTCGACGCCATGCCGATCCCTCCCGATCGGGAACTGTGAACCGCAGCCCCTACCATTATCAGACGCGCGCCAAGTTGACCCGCTTCCCGAAAGGACCATTGTCCGTGCCCAAGCTCATCCAGGCTGTGCCCGTCGAAGACGAACTCCACGACATCCTCGCCGCCGCCGGTGACGTGACCATCGTCCCGCCCGGAACCGACCGCCCCGACTTCATCGCCGCCGCAACCGGCGCCGACGGGATCCTGCTCAACCCCCTGATCCGCGTCGACGACGAACTGCTCGCCGCCGCGCCCGACCTCAAGGTCGTCGCCACCACCTCCGTCGGCTACGACGCCTTCGATGTCGACCTGCTCACCGCCCACGGCGTCGCCCTCTGCAACACGCCCGGCGTGCTCAACGACGCCGTCGCCGACCTCACCACCGCCTTCATGCTGATGCTCTCGCGCGGACTGATGGGCTTCGAGGCCTACAACCGCAGCGGCGCTTGGGGACGCCGCGAGCGCCAGCCCGCCCTCGCCCACGACCCGCAGGGCAAAACCTTCGGCGTGATCGGCTTCGGACGCATCGGCCGCGAAGTCGCCCGCCGCATGAATGCCTTCGGCATGCAGGTGCTCTGGTACGACATCTTCGACGACGCGCCCGCCGACGCCCCGTCCGCGCAGCGCCGCGAACTCGACGACCTCCTCCGCGAGTCCGACTTCGTCTCCGTCCACACAGACCTCAACGACAGCTCCCGCCACGTCATAAGCGAGCGCGAACTCAGCCTGATGAAGACCACCGCCTACCTGATCAACACCTCCCGCGGCGGCACCGTCGACCAGCGCGCCCTCCAAAGCGCCCTCGAAGCCGACCAAATCGCCGGCGCCGGCCTCGACGTGCTCGAACAGGAGCCGCCCCAGTCCGACGAGCCGATCGTCGCCCTCCCCAACGTGATCAGCTTCCCCCACATCGGCACCGCCACCGAGGAAACCCGCTACGCCATGCGCAAACTCGCCTGCCAAAACGTCGCCGCCGTCGTCGCCGGCCAAACTCCGCCCGCCATCATCAACCCCAGCGCCCTCGACTGACGGACAGTGGCGGCCCTGCACAAGCGCCCGCGGATCCGTTAGGGTGCTTCGCATCCGCGTAGATTTCGCAGATGCGAGATAGAACGCGCAGCTGGAACGCGAGGGGCGATCATGTCGAAGAACTACTGGGCGCGGATGCGCAGGCAAAGCCTGAGCCGGCGGGCGCTGTTGCGCGCCTCGGCGCGCGCCGGCGTCGGCGCGGCCGGCCTGGCGCTGGTTGGTTGCGGCGACGACGACGATGACGACGACGCCCAACCGCAGGCGGTCGCGCAGGCCGAAGACCAGCCGCAGCAACAGCAGGCCCAACCCGCCGCACGCCAGCAGACGCAACAGGCGGAAGACCAGGCTGATCAGCAAGCGGCGATCCAGCAGCAGCAAGAGCAGGACGAGCCCGACGAGCCGGCCGAAGACACCGCCCGCCAGGAAGCCGCCGTCAGCGAAGTCGACATGGACGCCGAGATCGTCGTCGGCTACGGCGCGTTCCCACCCACGCTCGACATCACCACCGCCGGCGGCGGCGGCGGTCAGGGCGCCAACAACAACCTGCACTTCGCCGCTCTCGGCGCCTACAACTCCGGACGCCAACTCCAGCCCACCGGCGGCTTCGGCGACTGGGAGTTCGCCGAAAACAACTCCGTCTTCCGCTGGCGCGTCAAGCAGGGCGTCACCTTCCATAATGGCGAGCCGCTCAACGCCGAAGCCCTCAAGTTCTACTGGGAGCGAATCCTCGGCCGCGCCGAATACAACCCCGACTTCCAGTCCAGTCTCCGCGCCCGCGCCGGCTGGATGGCCGACATCACCGTGGTCGACGACCACACCGTCGAAATCGCCATGGACACGCCCTTCGTCGACGCCCCCGAACAGTCCGGCGGGATCAACTTCGGCCTCCTGCCCATGCAGTACATCATCGACAACGGCGACGATCACTTCGCCAACAACCCCATCGGCTGCGGCGCATACAAGTTCGTCTCCTGGGTCCCCGATCAGGAAATTCGCAGCGAGCGGTTCGACGAGTTCGCCTTCCCCCACGACGCCCCCCACCAGTGGAAAGCCGGCTGGGCCAAGTACATCACCGGCCGCTACTTCCCGGAGGAACAGGCCCGCGCCGCCGCCCTCGAAGCCGGCGAAATCGACATCGCCTACCGCATCAGCCCCGACGTCGCCAGCCAGTTCGAGGACCGCGACGACTTCAAGGTGATCGTGCTGCCCGATGTGCGCGTCATGGCGATCGAACTGCCCGTCAACCAGTCGCTCGATCCAATCACCGGCGAGGAAAACCCCTGGCGCGACAAGCGCGTCCGCCAGGCCGCCAACTACGCGATCGACGCACAGGCGATCATCGACAACCTGCTCACCGGCAATGAGGAGCGCGCCTACACCCCGTTCCCGGCCGGCAAGCCGCCGCCGCTCGGCTCGCTCGAGCGCCAGTACTACTACGACCCCGATCGCGCCCGCGCCCTGCTCGAAGAAGCCGGCCAGGTCGGTTTCGCCTTCACCATCACCCTGCCCACCGGCCTCTGGACCGCCGACCGCATCTGGATGCCCGCCGTCCAGCAGATGCTCAACGACGTCGGCTTCAAGGTCGAAATCGACTACGCCGACTTCGGCAACGCCCTCTCCCTGATCCGCAACAACGAACTGTCCCACCCGTTCATCTTCAACCAGGCTGGCGTCAGTTCCGGCGCTCCGCTCGGACCGGCCTTCGCCTACCGCCTGGTCACGACGGTCGGCGCGCCCTACTCGCACGCCCAGGAGAGCGACGACTTCCTGCCGGAGTTCACCGAATTCCAGCAGCTGATCGACGAGGCCAACGCCGAGTTCGACTTCGAGCGTGCCAACGACCTCTACCACCAGGCCGCCGTCATCTCCTACGAGAACGCCTTCCAGGTGCCGTTGTTCGGCCTGCCGCACCTCTACGCCGCCACGCCGGACATCTTCTACAACGAGTACTACGACACCTCCACCGGCCTGAACCCGATCTACGCGCAGAAGGTCAAGTCGGCCTAGCCGCCGCGCCGATCCCGCCGCGGCCGCGGCCGGCCGCGGTGGGATCGGCGCATCGCAGCATCGGCGAAGCGCGCCCGGCGTCGAGGGATCGAACGCAACATGCGCAGCGAACTCGGTACCGCCGCCGTCGGCCGCCTCCTGCGCTCGATCGCCGTCGTCTTCGGCGTCGTCACCATCGTCTTCTTCCTGAGCCGCGCCGTCGGCGACCCCGTCTCCCTGCTCGCGCCGATCGACTCCACCCAGGCCGAAATCGACGCCGCGAAAACCAGATACGGCCTCAACGACCCGCTCATCGAGCAATACGGCCGCTTCCTGATCGACATCGTCCAGCTCGACTTCGGTCAATCCTTCCGCGCCACCCGCCCCGCCACCGACGTCGTCGGCGAGCGAGTCGTCGCCACCGTCCAACTCGGCGCGGCTGGACTCTTCGTCGCCTTCGCTATCGGCATTCCGCTCGGCATCGTCGCCGCGGTGCGACGCGGCGGCGCGACCGACATCTTCAGCAGATTGCTCGCTCTGTTCGGCCAGGCCGTGCCCAACTTCTGGCTCGGCCTGATGCTGATCCTGTTCATCGCGCTCAACATCGACTGGTTCCCCACCGGCTCGCGCACCAGCCCCCAGAGCATCATCCTGCCCGCCATCACGCTCGGCTCGTTCCCCGCCGCCGCCGTCATGCGCTTCACCCGCTCGGCCATGCTCGACACGCTCCAGCAGGACTACATCCGCACCGCCCGCGCAAAGGGGCTCAACGAGCGCGCCGTGCTCTTCAAGCACGCCCTGCGCAACTCCATGCTCGCCGTTGTCACCCTGCTCGGCCTCCAGGTCGGCAACATCCTCTCCGGCGCCATCATCGTCGAAACCGTCTTCGCCTGGCCCGGCCTCGGACAGCTGATCATCCAGTCGATCGTCGCCACCGATTACCCCGTCGTCCAGGCCTCCGTGCTGCTCACCTCAGTCTGGATCGTCTTCGTCAACTTCGTCGTCGACGTCTCCTACACGTTCATCGATCCGCGCATCCGGACAGGAGCGGTCTGAACCGTGGCGGAAACGCAACTCCAGCCGCCGGCGGTCGAGCCGCCTTTTGCCGCCCGCCGCCGCGGCTGGCGCATCCGTTCGCCCAAGACCCTTGTCGTCACCCTCACCATCCTCCTGCTCTTCCTTGTCCTCGGCATCTTCGGTCCCCAAATCGCGCCCGAAGACCCGTTCCGACTCGACCTCGTCGGACGCCTGCAACCCCCCTTCTTCCAGGCCGAAGGCAGTCTCGAACACCCGCTCGGCACCGACGATCTCGGCCGCGACACCCTCAGCCGCCTGATCCACGGCGCTCGCATCTCTCTCCTCGCCATCGCCATGGTGATCCCCCTGGCCACCGTGATCGGCTCTCTGCTGGGACTCCTCGCCGGCTGGTTCGGCGGCTGGACCAGCCGCGTAATCATGGCCCTCGTTGACCTCCAATTGGCGATGCCCGCCATCCTGATCGCCGTCTTCCTCCGCGCCATCTGGGAACCCAGCCTGCGCAATGTCGTTGTCGTCCTCGTCTTCGCCCTCTGGGCCACCTTTGCCCGCCTGGTGCGCGGCGAAACGCTTGGGCTCAAGGAGCGCGAATTCGTGATCGCCGCACGCACCATCGGCGCCACCGACCTGCGCATCATGCTCCGCCACGTACTCCCCAGCCTGGTCAACTCAATCGTGATCCTCGCCACCCTCAACGTCGCCACCGTGATCATCGCCGAGGCCGGCCTCAGCTTCCTCGGCGTCGGCATCCCCCAGGACTCCATCTCCTGGGGCATCATGATCTCCCAGGGCCGCGACGTGATCAGCATCGCCTGGTGGCTGGTCACCGTGCCCGGTATCGCCATCATCATCGTCTCGCTCGTCGTCAACGTCTTCGGCGACTGGCTGCGCGACTTCCTCGACCCCACGCTGCGCAACACCGAGTGAGCGCGCGTCAACCACGGAGCGAATCATGTCCTGGCAACGCGAACTGGACGAAATCGAGCGCCGCGCCGAACTCGCCCGCCAGATGGGCGGACCCGACAACGTCGCCTTCCATAAGGGCCGCGGCAAGCTCACCGTCCGCGAACGCATCGACCTCCTCGTCGACCCCGACGGCTTCGCCGAGACCGGCGTCCTCGCCGGCAAACCGCAGTGGGACGGCAACAACCTCGCCGCCCTCACACCCGCCAACAGCGTCGTCGGCGTCGCCCAAATCAACGGGCGCAAAGTCGCCGTGCAGGGCGACGACTTCACCATCCGCGGCGGCTCCGCCGACGGCTTCGTCGGCGAAAAAGGCAGCTGGGCCGTCCGCCACGCCTACATGAACCGCATCCCCTTCGTCCGCCTGCTCGACGCCACTGGCGGCAGCGTCCGGCACTTCGAAGAACTCGGCCGCACCTACGTCGTCGGCCCCGAAATCGGCGGCGGCACGGGCGTCGACGACCTCCTCTGGCGCTCCCCCGTTGTCTCCGTCGTGCTCGGCTCCGTCGCCGGTGGCCCCGCTGTGATCGCCGCCGACTGCCACTTCAACGTGATGGTCCAAAACACCAGCCAACTCTTCATCGGCGGCCCGCCCGTCGTTAAAGCCGGACGTGGACTCGAAATCAGCAAAGAAGAACTCGGCGGCGAACAGGTCCACATCTACGAAACCGGCGTCGTCCAAAACCTCGCCGAAAGCGAAGCCGACGCCATGCAGCAAACCCGCCGCTTCCTCAGCTACCTCCCCCAAAACGTCTGGGAAGCGCCCCCGCGCGCCGAACCCGCCGACGACCCCGAACGCCGCGAACAAGCCCTCCTTTCCCTCATCCCCCGCAACCGTCGCCGCATCTACAACCCGCACACAATCCTCGACCTCACCCTCGACCGCGATTCCTTCTTCGAAATCCAGCCCCACTGGGGCAAATCCCGAATCACTGGCCTCGCCCGCGTCGACGGCTACCCCGTCGGCGTCATGATCAACAACCCCCGCGAAAACGGCGGCTCCACCAACAAGCAGGCCGCCGAAAAAATCAGCCGCCTCGTCCAACTCTGCGACACCTTCCACCTCCCGCTCGTCTACTTCTGCGACGAACCCGGCTTCTCCGTCGGCCCCGCCGACGAACGCACCGGCCTGATCCGCACCGGCGCGCGCCTCATGCTCCTCACCCGCCTCTCCCAAATGCCCTACCTCGTCTTCATCACCCGCCAGGCCTACGGCGTCGCCGGCGGCCTCCAGTACCGACGCGGCAACGCCCTCTACCGCCGCTACGCCTGGCCCTCCGCCCAGTGGGGCTCCATGCACATCGAAGGCGGCGTCTCCGCCGCTTACCGACGTGAGATCCGCGATGCCCCCGACCCCGAAGCAAAGCGCCTCGAAATCGAAGAGCGCCTCAACGAAATCCGCTCCCCCCTCCGCACCGCCCACGCCTTCGGCATCGAAGACATCATCAACCCCCGCGAAACCCGCCCATTGCTCGTCGACTTCGTCCGCGACGCCCAACCCCACATCGCCGCCCAACTCGGCCCCACTACCCGCATCCCCTACCTCCCCTGATGCCCCCGCCATTCCCGCGCCTTTTCCACCATACCCACCCCCAGATTCGTCATACCCGCGCCCCAGGGATTCGTCATACCCGCGCTTGCCGCGGGTATCTCGACGAGAACAGCACCACCCTCACACCCCCCATCTCCCGTCATTCCCGCTCCCGAGCGAGAACCACTTTCACCGCACCCCTATCCTGTCCACGTGCGGAAGGACACACATGCCCATCAACAAACTCCTCATCGCCAACCGCGGCGAAATCGCCATCCGAATCATCCGCGCCGCGCGCGAACTGGGCATCCCCGCCATCGCCGTCCACTCCCAGGACGACGCCGCCTCCCTGCATGTGCGCCGCGCCGACGAAGCGCACCCCCTCGACGCCGTCGGCGCACGCGCCTACCTCGACATCGAAGCCATCATCGCCGCCGCCAAAACGACCGACTGCGACGCCCTCCATCCCGGCTACGGCTTCCTCGCCGAAAGCGCCCAACTCGCCCGCCGCTGCGCCGAAGAAGGCATCGCCTTTGTCGGCCCCTCCGTCGAAGCGCTCCAACTCTTCGGCGACAAAGCCCGCTCCCGCGCCCTCGCCGACGAGCACGGCGTCCCTGTCCTGCCCGGCAGCGCCGCCCCCGTCAGCCTCAGCGAAGCGCAGGCCTTCTTCGCATCGCTCAACGGCGGCGCAATGATGATCAAGGCCGTCGCCGGCGGCGGCGGACGCGGCATGCGCGTCGTCACCGCCTCCGACCAGCTCGAAGAAGCCTACGCCCGCTGCCAATCCGAAGCCGCCGCATCCTTTGGCGACCCCGCCGTCATCGTCGAACGTCTGCTCCCACGCGCGCGCCACATCGAGGTGCAGGTCATCGGCGACGGAAGCGGCGCCGTCGCCCACCTCGGCGAACGCGAATGCAGCCTCCAGCGCCGCCACCAGAAAGTCGTCGAATGGGCGCCCAGCCCATCCCTCAGTCCCGACGCCCGAGCGCGCCTCACCGCCGCCGCCGCCCGCATCGCCGCCACCGTCAGCTATCGCAGCCTCGCCACCTTCGAGTTCCTCGTCGACGCAGACGACGAGCGCGACTTCGCCTTTATCGAAACCAACCCCCGCCTCCAGGTTGAGCACACTGTCACCGAAGAAGTCGTCGGCATTGACCTCGTCCGCGCCCAACTCCGCATCGCCGCCGGACAATTGCTCGCCGATCTCGGCCTCACCCAAACCGACATCCCCGCCCCGCGCGGCTACGCAATCCAGACCCGCGTCAACATGGAGCGAATCGAGGCCGACGGCGAGGTCCGCCCCGCCGGCGGCATGCTCACTGCCTACGAGCCGCCCGCCGGCCCTGGCGTCCGCATCGACGGCTACGGCTACCCCGGCTACGCCTCCAACCCAAACTTCGACTCCCTCCTTGCCAAGCTGATCGTCCACTCCTCAACCCCCGACTTCGCCGACGCCGTCGCCCGCGCCCGCCGCGCGCTCGCCGAATTCCGCATCGACGGCGTCGAAACCAACCTCGGCTTCCTCGACCGCGCGCTCGCCCACGACGACTTCGCAAACGGAACCATCTACACACGCTGGGTAGACGACCACAGCGCCGATCTCGCCGCGCCGGCGGTAGCTGAGGAACGACCGCGCGACGCCGCCGGACTGGCCGGCGCGCAGCTCGACACCCGCGACCCGCTCGCCGGACTCAACTACTTCCGCGAAGGCGGCGGCACGCGCACCCAAAGCGCCGTTGCCGCCGTCGCGCCCGGCGCCCACCCGGTCGCCGATATCGTCGGACCGCCCAACACCGAACCCGTCCGCTCCCCGCTACAGGGCACCATCATCGAAATCGTCGTCGCCGAGGGCGACGCCGTGCGCCGGGGCCAGCAACTGTTCGTCATGGACTCGATGAAAATGGAGCACGTCATTAAGTCCGACATCGCCGGCTACCTGCGCCAGCTCACCGTCTCCCAGGGCGATGTCGTCTACGAAGGCCATCCCCTGGCCTTCGTCGAACCGGCCGAAGTCGGCGACGCCATCGAGGACGTCGATGAGCAAATCGATCTCGATTACATCCGCCCCGACCTCCGGGAACTCCTCGACATCCTCGCCCTCGGCGAAGACGAAAACCGCCCCGAATGGGTTGAGCAGCGCCATGCCAAGGGCAAGCGCACCCAGCGCGAAAGCCTCGCCGACCTCGTCGATCCCGGCAGCTGGGTCGAGTTTGGCGCGCTCGTACTCCCCGCCCGCCATCGCATCATGTCCGACGACGAAATGCGACGCCGCGCCCCCGCCGACGGCATGATCACCGGCCTCGGTACCGTCAACGGCGACCTCTTTCCCGAAGACCGCGCAACCACCCTCGTCGCCATGTACGACGAAACCGTCTGGGCCGGCACCCAGGGCATGATGGGTCACCAGAAAACCGACCGCATCATCAAGTTTGCCGACGAACAGGCCACCCCGCTGATCGTCTGGGCCGAGGGCGCCGGCGGACGTTCCGGCGATACCGACTTCTCCGATATCTCCGCCGCCGGACAGTGGGTGCCCACCTACGACATGATGGCTCGCATCAGCGGCACCGTCCCGATGATCGGCATCACTGCCGGCCGCACCTTCGCCGGCAACGCCTCAATCCTCGGTATCACCGACTGCATCATCGCCACCCGCGACGCCAACATCGGCATGGGCGGACCCGCCACCATCGAAGGCGGCGGCCTCGGCCTCTTCACCCCCGAAGAAATCGGCCCCATGTCCGACCTCGGACCCGCCGGCAGCGTCGATATCCTCGTCAACGACGAGTACGAAGCCATCGACGCCGCCAAACAATACCTCTCCTACTTCCAGGGCCCGATCCCCGATTGGGACTGCGTCGACCAACGCCTGCTCCGACACGCCATCCCCGAAAACCGCAAGCGCCCCTTCAGCGTCCGCAACGTAATCGAGCAACTGGCCGATACCGGCTCCGTGCTCGAACTCCGAGCCGAATTCGGCGTCGGCATCATCACCTCCCTGATCCGCATCGAAGGCCACCCCATCGGCCTGATCGCCAACAACAACGAACACCTCGGCGGCGCGGTCGACAGCCCCGGCGCAGACAAACTCTGCCGCTTCGCCCAACTCTGCGACTGCTTCAACATCCCCATCGTCGTACTCGTCGATACCACCGGCATGATGGTCGGCCCCGACGTCGAACGCACCGGACTCGCCCGCAAATGCAATAACGTGTTCGTCACGCTGGCCAACGCCCAGTCCCCCCGCTTCACCATCATCCTCCGCAAATCCTACGGCCTCGCCGCCCAGGCGATGATGACCGGCAGCTCCCGCGCCCCGCTCTTCGCCCTCGCCTGGCCCACCGCCGAGCTGGGCGGCATGAACCTCGAAGCCGCCGTCCGCCTCGGACAGCGCGCCGAGCTCGCCGCCATCCAGGACGTCGACCAACGCGCCGCCCGCTACGAAGAACTGGTCGCCGAAGCCTACCGCCGCGGCCGCGGCGTCAACGCCGCCGCTGTCCACGAAAATGACGGCGTGATCGACCCCGCCGACACCCGCCGCTGGATCGTCCGCGGCCTCATGGCCTGCGAAAATCCCCACCCCATCCGCCGCGGCCGCCGCCCCAACATCGATACTTGGTAGCGCCGCCGCGCGCGGCAAGGAGCACATCATGCCTCCCGACAATCCACTCCCGCTCGACGGCGTCCGCGTACTCGACCTCGCCGACAATCGCGCAGCGCTCGCCGGACGACTGCTCGCCGACCTCGGCGCGGAAGTCACGCTGATCGAGCCGCCCGGCGGCGTGAATACACGGCGGCAAGCGCCGTTCGTTGACGACCAGCCTGGATCGGAGCGTTCGTATCAGCACCTGTACTTCAATGCCAACAAACATTCTCTCGTCGTCGATCTCCAAACGCAGAGCGGAGTAACTCAACTCCGCCAACTCGCCCGCGCCGCCGACATCCTGATCGAAACCCGCCAACCCGGCGAGCTGACCGCGCTCGGACTCGGTTACGACGATCTCCGCGCCGTCAACCCGCACCTGATCTACATCTCCGCCACTCCCTACGGCCAACGCGGCCCCAACCGCAACCGGCGCGCCACCGACCTCACCACCCAGGCCGCCGCCGGCCTGCTGCATGTTTCCGGCCACCCCGACGACCCGCCCACGCGCGGACCCGCTCACACCACGCACACGATGACCGGCCTCACCGCCGCCACCGCCGCGATGATTTGTCTGCACGGGCGCGATCGCTCTCCCGCGCGCCCCGGCGCACACATCGATATCTCAATGCAGGAAGCGACATCGTTCCAGCTCGTCCAAACCTCCAACCCCAACGTCTGGCTCTGGCGCAAAGAACGCCCCGTGCGCCCCGCGCTCAGCCAAACGATCCGCTGCATGGACGGCAAGTGGGCCGCCTGTAACATTCGCGGCGACGGCCTCGATACCTTCCTCCCGCTGCTCGACGCCGTGGGCATCGAACACGGCCTCACGCCCGACGACTGGCTCGTGCTCCACGCCGGCGACCGCGCCGCCTGGCAGTACCTCGACAACCCGCTCCAAGACCTGGCCAAACAACTCGCCGCGCGTATGAACCGCGACGACTTCCTGCGTGCGCTCCAGGCCGACGGACACCCCGCCATGCCCACCTACAGCTTCGACGAGTTCGCCGAATCGGAACACTACCAACACGCCGGACAGTTCCGCGACATCGCCGTCCCCGCCCTCCAACACACGGTGAGCTACAGTCGCAGCCCACTCGATCCCGTCCAGTCCCCGCTGCCAATCGCGCCCGCGCCCAAACTCGGCTCAGCGCCGCCCGTACCGCCGCCCGCCGATAACGGCGCGCAACCGTCCAGCCCTCAGCCGATGCCGCTCCAACCGCTCGCCGGCATCCGCGTGCTCGACCTCACCTGGGTCGCGGCCGGCCCGCTCGGTGCCCGCATCCTCGCCAACTTCGGCGCGGAAGTGATCAAAATCGAGTCGATGGCCCGCATCGACCCCGTCCGCAACCAACCAATTCCCGGCGGACGTTTCGACGTCAACCTTCCCGACCTCTTCAACGACGCCAACACCAACAAAAAGTCGGTCACGCTCGACCTCAGCGCCGAGCGCGGCAAAGAACTCTTCCGCGATCTCGCCGCCACGGCCGATGTCATCGTCAACAACTACAGCGCCGGCTCGATGGAGCGTATGGGCCTGCCCTACGCGCAGCTGCGCGAGCGCAACTCCGGCCTGGTGTTACTCCACCTGCCCGGCGTCGGCGGCGACAGCCCCTGGCGCAAACTGCCCACCCTCGGCAACCTCCTGATGGCCGCCTCCGGCATGAACTTCCTGATGGGCTTCACCGACCGCGAGCCGCGCGGTGTCGGCGTCGCATACCCCGATTTCACCTCGCCCCACCTGCTCGCCGTCAGCGTGCTCGCTGCGCTCCGCGCCCGCGAACGCACCGGCCGCGGACGCGAAATCGAACTTTCCCAACTCTCCGCCACCGTCGCCCTCTGCGGCGCAGAGTGGATGCGCTACGCACACGACGGAAACTTGCCCGAACGCCCCGGCAACCGCGACCCCAACCTGTGCCCGCACGGCATCTACCAAACCGCCCCCGACCACGACGCCGACGATCGCTGGGTCGCGATCGCGGTAGACGGCGACAGCCAGTGGTCCGCCTTCGCAACCGCAATCGGCCGCCCCGACTTTGCCGCCGATCCGCGCTTCGCAACCCACCAACAACGCAAAACCAACGAAGACGAGCTCGACGCGCTCATCATTGAATGGACCAAAACCCGCGACCGCTGGCAAATCGCCGAGCTCCTACAGAACGCCGGCATCGCCGCCAGCCCCGTCGAAGACCTCCGCGACATGATGGAACTCGACGACCACTTCAAACGTCACTACCAATACCTGCATCAGCCCACCGACCCCGACTTTAAGATCGCGGTGGACGCGGAGGCGATCCGCTTCGCCCACGAGCAGGACCGAATCCTCACCCGCGCCCCCATGCTCGGCGAGCACAGCGAATACGCCCTCCGCCAAATCCTCAACCTCTCCCAAACCGAGTTCGACGCCCTCATAGTCGAAGGCGTAATCAACTAGCCCTTCCAGGCAAAGGGCCGTTCGGAATCGCCCCCCTATGCAGGGGGATGTCCGCGCAGGGGGGCTAGGGGGTCGGTCTGCCGTCGCCCCCAGCCTGCGAGAAGCTGTGCCCCTCTCCCCCCCTCATCGTGCGGGACACCTTCTGACCTCTCCCCCCATCCTGGGGGGAGATTGAGAGGGGGGATCGCCCCTCACCGCCGCAAGAAAGAGACGCCCCTCACTCAACCACCTCCACCGCATCCCCCACCGACACCTCCGCGCTGCTCAGCACATTCGCGTACGCCCCAAGGTGCTGCTTGGTGTGCTCGATCAGCGCCCGCCCGACCGCCCCGCTGCGCTCCAGCCCGCGCTGCCGGTGCGAGGGCACCGAGCAGCGCACCGTGGTCGTCTTCACCTCGATCTCCGCCGCCCCGATCCGCAGTCGCCGACCGGCCCACTCCACCTCCGGCAGACCCTCCGCGTCGCCCGTGTCGATCAGGATGTTCGGCCGGAAGCGGCGGATATCCACATCGTCCCCCGCCCCAAAGCCGCTCAGGGTCGCCAGCGACGCCGTGCTCAGCACGTGCAGCGGATAGCAGTCGAAGTAGGTGCCGGGCGGCGTCGAGAATCGCCCCAGGTCCTCGGGCAGGCCGCTCAGGTCGGGAAGCGGATCGTCCTCGCGCAGGCCGAACACTTCCCGCAGCGCCGCGATCGGGTCGACATTTGGATCCCCCGGCGCGCGGCGGTAGTGCTCCAGATCGTCGGCCGGGTGTAGCGGCGTCAGCGCGACCTCGCGCTCCAGCGCAGCGGAGAGCAGCTCGGCGGCGTTGGCTGCGTCGCTGCCCACTGCTGCGCCGTCCGGCAGGCTCAGTTCAACCCGCGGCGAGCGCCGGTCGGCGGCCGGCTCCTCTGCGTAGCGCGCCGCGCACTGCAACAACCGCGGAATCTGCCGCGCGCTGCGCGTCTCGTCGGCCTCGCGGTCTCGCACCGCCCAGCCGCGATCACCGACAATTCCGTTGGCGTCGAGCAACGAGCGCTCAACGCGCTCCCCACCCATCGACTTCACCGGGTACCGCCAGATTTCCGTCACTCGGCCCACCTGCATCGCGCACTCTCCGTCCTGCAACGTATGCCGCGCTACAGAGCGCGATCACGGGCGAGGGTAGCGCAATCGCCAATCTGTACCGATCTGGTACGATTAGTCAAGATTCGCACCGACCGCCGCCAACCGCCCGGAAGCGCCGATGGTCAGCAGCACGCTCGCGCCGCCCAAGCCCGACCTGCGCGCCGAGTCCCTCGCCTGGCTCGAGGCCGAGGGCATCCACATCATCCGCGAGGTCGCCGCCGAGTGCGAGCGCCCCGTCCTGCTCTTCTCCGGCGGCAAAGACTCAATCGTGATGCTGCGCCTCGCTGAGAAAGCCTTCTGGCCGGCCCGCATCCCCTTCCCCGTCATGCATGTCGACACCGGCCACAACTTCGCCGAAGCCATCGAGTTTCGCGATCGCCGCGCGGCCGAGCTCGAGGTCGAACTGATCGTCGCCTCCGTGCAGGACAGCATCGACGCCGGCCGCGTCGTGGAGGAAACGGGCCCGCGCGCCTCGCGCAACCGCCTGCAGACGGTCACCCTGCTCGACGCCATCGCCGAACACCGCTTCGACGCGCTGTTCGGCGGCGCGCGCCGCGACGAGGAAAAAGCCCGCGCTAAAGAGCGCATCTTCTCCTTCCGCGACGCCTTCGGACAGTGGGACCCCAAGCGCCAGCGCCCCGAACTCTGGAACCTCTACAACGGCAGCCTACGCCCCGGCGAGCACATCCGCGCCTTCCCCCTCTCCAACTGGACCGAACTCGATGTCTGGCAGTACATCCGCGACGAAGCGCTCGAGATCCCCTCAATCTATTTCGCGCATGAGCGCGAGATGTTCGAGCGCGACGGCATGCTCTTCCCCGTCAGCCCCTACGTCGAACGGCTGCCCGATGAAGCGCCGTTCCACGCCCAGGTGCGCTTCCGCACCGTCGGCGACATGACCTGCACCGCCGGCGTGCGCTCCACCGCAAGCACCATTGAGGCCGTGGTGGCCGAAATCGCCGCCACGCGAATCACCGAGCGCGGCGAAACCCGCGCCGACGACCGCTTCTCCGAGGCTGCGATGGAAGATCGCAAGCGCGAGGGGTACTTCTAAGCCGTGCCGTCCCACGCCGACTCCACCGTGCAGGGAGCGACTCCGACCGTGCTGCGCCTGGCCACGGCCGGCTCCGTGGACGACGGCAAAAGCACCCTGATCGGCCGGCTGCTGTTTGACTCGCGGCAGACCTTCATCGACCAGATGGAGGCGATCGAGCGCACCAGCCGCTCGCGTGGCACGGACTACGTAGACCTGGCGCTGCTCACCGACGGCCTGCGCTCCGAGCGCGAGCAGGGCATCACGATCGACGTCGCCTACCGCTACTTCCAGACCCCGCGCCGCAAGTTCATCCTCGCCGACACGCCCGGCCACGTGCAGTACACCCGCAACATGGTCACCGGCGCATCAACCGCCGACGCCGCGCTGCTGCTGGTCGACGCCCGCAACGGCGTAGTCGAGCAGACCCGACGCCACGCCTACCTCTCCGCCCTGCTCGGCATCCGCCACTTTGTGCTCTGCGTCAACAAAATGGACCTCGTCGACTGGGACCGCGGCGCGTATGGGCCGATCGTCGAAGAACTGACCCGCTTCGCCGGCCGGATGGGCGTCGACGATGTCCGCAGCATCCCCATCTCCGCGCTGCACGGAAACAACGTCGTCGAGCGCTCCGCCCGCGCCGACTGGTACGACGGTCCGGCCCTGCTCGAGCTGCTCGAGAATCTGGATGTGGCCGAGCGCGAGGCGTCGGTCGGCGGGCGCTTCCCAGTGCAATACATAATCCGCCCGCAGCGCAGCGACTTTCCCGACTACCGCGGTTACGCCGGCGCCGTCGCCGCCGGCGCGCTGCGCGTCGGCGACGCCGTGCGCGTCCTGCCGGCCGGACATGAAACCACGATTACCGCAATCGACACCTTCAACGGCCCCGTCGCGCAGGCCGAACCCCCGATGGCCGTCACACTCCGTCTGGCCGATGATCTCGATGTCGCGCGCGGCTCCATGATCTGCGCCGCCGACGGCCCGGGCCCGCCGCCCGTCGCAGCCGGCGCAATCGAGGCGCACATCTGTTGGATGAGCGGAGAGACAGCGATGCAGCAGGGCGGGCGGCTGCTGATTAAGCACACCACCCAAACCACCCGCGCGCTCGTCGACGAAATCACCGCCCGGCTTGATGTCAACACCCTGGAGTACGATCTCACCGCGCGCCAGCTCTCACTCAACGAGATCGGCCGCGTCCGCCTGCGCCTGATGTCGCCTCTCTGCGTCGATCCCTACACGCAGAGCCGCGCCACCGGCGCGTTCATCCTGATCGACGAAGCGACCCGCGCCACTGTTGGCGCGGGAATGGTGGAAGGCGCCGAATGAGGGCTGCACGGATCGCGTCGATCGCTGCCTGCTTGACCGCAGCACTGGCGATCGTGGCAAGCGCCTGCGCCGACCAGCAGACTCCGCCCGCGCCCCAAGACCCCGACACGCTGATCCTCGCAACCACGACCAGCCTCAACGACAGCGGCCTGCTCGACGAGATAGCCCCGATCTTCGAGGCCGAGCAGGGAGTCGACGTCAAAATCATCGCCGTCGGCACCGGCGCGGCCCTGCTCATGGGCGAGCGCGGCGAAGCCGATGTCCTGCTCGTCCACGCGCCCGACGCCGAGCGCGCCCTGCTCGAAAACGGCGATGTCAGCGATCGGATCCTGATCGCCTATAACGATTTTGCAATCGTCGGCCCCGCATCCGACCCCGCCGGAGTGCGCGGCATGACCGACGCCGCAGCCGCGCTGGCCCGGATCAGCGCGCGCAATGAGGCGGCGACCAATGAGGCCGACAGCGGGGCAAGTGCGCCCTTCGCCTCCCGCGGCGACGACAGCGGCACGCACAAGAAAGAGCGCGCGCTCTGGCAGGCCGGCGGTGTTGAACCATCCGGCGAGTGGTATCTGCAAACCGGGCAGGGGATGGGCGCAACGCTGAATGTCGCCGACCAACGCGCCGCCTACACCCTGACCGACCGCGGCACCTTTCTGGCGCTGGGCGGACGGCTCCAACTCGTCGTGCTGGTCGAGGGCGACGCGCGCCTGCTCAACTACTACAGCGTGCTGCCGGTCTCGCCCGACAAGGGCGGAATCAACGCCGAAGCGGCGGCGGCCTGGGCCGCCTTTCTGGCGCGCGCCGACATTCAGCAGCGGATCGGCGAATACCGCCGCGCGGAGTACGGGCGCTCTCTGTTCATCCCCGCTGCGGGCGATAGCGAAGAGGCGATCGCCGCGCGCGGCGGCGCGCCGCGCAAGTAGCCTCCGCTCAGGACGGCGGCGCGACCGGTTCGCGCGGGAGGCCGGGCAATGGAGCTGATCTGGGACGGCTTACGGGAGGCCGCGCGGCTGCTCGCGCAGGGCGACGCAGAGGTGATCGAAATCACCCTGCGCACCCTCGCCGTCTCCGCCTCTGCGACCGCCCTGGCTCTCGTTCTCGGCGTCCCGTTCGGCGCGCTGCTGGCCCTCCGCCGCTTCCCCGGACGCGGCCTGCTCGTCGCCGCCGTCAACACCGGCCTGGGCATGCCGCCCGTCGTCGTCGGCCTGCTGATCGTCCTGATCCTTTGGCGCAGCGGACCGCTCGGGCAGCTCAACCTGATCTACACCCCCTACGCCATGGTCGCCGCCCAGTTCCTGCTCGCGCTCCCGCTCGTGATCGGCTTCTCGCTCACCGCCATTCAGTCGCTGCCCGCCAAACTGCTCGACCAGATGCGCGCCCTGGGCGCGAACCGCGCCCAGATGCTCTGGCTGATGATGCGCGAAACCCGGCTCGGCATCCTCGCCGCCGTGATGGCCGGCTTCGGCGCCGCCATCTCCGAAGTCGGCGCGTCCATGCAGGTCGGCGGCAACCTCGCCGGCGATACCCGCGTGCTGACCACCGCCACCGTGCTCGAAACCAGCCGCGGCAACTTCGAGCTCGCTATCGCCCTCAGCCTCATCCTCGTCGTGATGGCCTACCTCGTGAACCTCGTGCTGACCACCGTCCAGCAGCGTCGCCCCGCCTGAGCCGCCCGCCGTGTCCGCCCCCGCCCCCGCCGATCCGCACCTCGAAATCCGCGATCTGGTCGTGGAACGCGGCGGGCGCGAAGTGCTCGCCGCGCCCCAAATGCAATTTGGCCGCCGCGAAGTCACCGCCGTGATCGGACCCAACGGCGCCGGCAAAAGCACCCTGCTCGCCGCTCTCCAGCTGTTGCTGCCGCTCAAGCGGGGCGAATTGCTCCTGGACGGCGAACCGATCACGGCCGACCCCGTCGCCGCCCGCCGCCGAATGGCCGCTGCCTTTCAGGAACCGCTCCTGCTCAGCATGTCCGTGCGCGAAAACGTCGAGCTGCCCCTCCGCCTGCGCGGCGTCGGGCGCGGCGAACGCCGCCGCGCCGCCGAACAGTGGCTTGAGCGCTTCGGCGTCGCCCTGCTGGCGCGCAGGCCGGCGCGGGCCCTGTCCGGCGGCGAGGCGCAGCGCGTCAGCCTCGCCCGCGCCTTCGCTGCCCGCCCCGAACTGCTGCTGCTCGACGAGCCGTTCGCCGGCCTCGACGCTCCCACGCGCGCGCAGCTGCTCGACGACTTCGCCCGCATCCTCTCCGAGGCGCGCCCAACTACGATCCTCGTCACCCACGACCGCAGCGAAGCGCTGCGCCTCGCCGACCGCGTCGCCGTGCTGATCGACGGTCGGCTGCGCCAGTGGGGCGCGCCGCAGGACGTATTTAGCGCGCCCGCCGACCAGCAGGTGGCGGAGTTCGTCGGCGTCGAAAACGTCTGGCCGGCCCGACTCCTCGAGCTGCGCGACGGCCTGGCGATCTGGCGCGCCGGTCCGCTCACGATCGAGTCCGCCCCACTCGACGGCGTCGACGCCTCGTTCGTCTGCGTGCGGCCCGAGCAGGTCACGCTCTCGCCCCACACCCGCGCCGCCGATCGCTCCAGCGCCCGCAACCGCGCCGTCGGCCGCATCAGCGCCGCCTACAGCGAGGGCGCGTTCATGCGCGTCACGCTCGATCTCGATCAGGACGGAACGCGCTTGAGCGCCGACATCTCCCGTATCTCCTGGGACGAGCTGGGTCTTGCCGAGGGACACACAGTCGAGGGCGCATTCAAGGCCAGCGCCGTACATGTCATCCCCAGCGTCGAGCGCCCCGCCCCCTGACCTACTGCGCCCTGACCTGCCGCGGCCCGACCGCCGCGCCGCGGCTAAGCGCCGCGGTGCAAGCCTCAGCGCCGCCGCCGGGACGGCCCTCGGCTCGGCTCCTCCGAAAGCTCAACGCCGAACAACGCCGCGAGCTCCGCACGGCTCGGCTCGGTGGCGACATGCTCGCCGTTGATCAAAATCGTCGGCGTCGAGCGGTTGCCCCGATTCAGCGCCTCCACCGCCCGCGCCGCCTCCTCATCCTCATCAATGTCAACGCTCCGATACGCAATCCCATGCTCATCGAGAAAGCGAACCGCGCGTCGACTGTCCCCGCACCACTCGGTGGTGTACATCAGCACATCGCGCTCATGAGGGCCTGTCGTATCCGCCATACCCCCAGCCTACTCCGTCCCGCTCAACATCGCCCCCCTGCGCGCCATCGCTCAAGGTCTGCTGGACGCGGAGCATGAGTGAGCAAGCCGCCGAGGCGCCGGAGCGCGTCATCGGCGGACACGGCGACGCCTCCCCCGTCGGGGTCGGCGTTGCGATTCGGTGGTGTGGTGGGGCTGGGTAGGACTAGGCGACGGCGGGTTGGGGCGGGGCGCGGCGGCGTTTGCGGCGCTGCTTGCGTTGGTTGCGGCGGCGCTCGCGTCGGTTGGGTTTGGGCTGGTGGGTGAGGTTGGCGATGCGGGGCGCGAGGCGGCGGAGGGAGAGCGCGCCCCCCTCTGTGTCTCCCCCCAGGATGGGGGGAGAAAGGGAACGGTCTCCCGCCGCAATGGGAGGAGAAGGGAAATGGCCTTCCGCTGCGATGGGAGGAGAAGGGAAATGGTCTTCCGCTGCGATGGGGGGAGAAGGGAAAGGATCTTCCGCTGCGATGGGGGGAGAAGGGGGAAAGACTCCCGCCGCGGCGGGGGAGAGAGGGAGTGAGGCTGCCGTCGGGACGGCGGCGGGAGCGGGGAACAGGTCTTCGACGGGGATGGGGGGAACGGAGATCGGGAGAGGGGGTGGTTCGGCGGGGGTGGCCGGGGTTTGAGCTTGGGGTTTGGCGGCGGGTTTGGGCTGTTTCCTGGCGCGACGGCGGGGGTAGGGGAGCCGCGGCCAGGGGAGGGCGGGGACGGGCAGGCTGGGCGCGCGCGGGGCGCGCGGGGTGGGCAGCGGGATGCTCGGGGCTCGGGGTGCGAAGCTGCGGGGGATGCGGATGATGCGCTTGAACAGGCCGATGGCGCAGCCCAGCAGGTGCAGGGCGGTCAGTTTGACCCGCTCGGACTTGCTGATGTCGGTGAGCTGGAAGAGCCGGTCTTTGAGCGATGAGTCGTAGCCCCGGTACTGGGCCAGCAGGAAGAGGGCGGAGAGGCGGTCCTGGTCGGAGTCGGCCTGCTCGGCGACCTGTTCGAGGATGCTGAGGTAGATGGGCTCGAAGTCGGCGGGGTCGCCGAGGTCCTCGTCGGCGGGCGGGGCGTGGTTGAGGATGCGGCCTCGCTCGTAGAGCCAGAGGAGGTGTTCGTGGTCGGTGGGGAGCATGTGTGCGATGGTATGTGTACGGGTGTTCTGATTGCAAGTCTTGGGCGGGCTTGTGGTGTTGTTTGGGTTGCAGTTTGAGGGTTGGGGCGGCCGACCCCCCAGTCGCTGCGCGACAGCCCCCCTGCGTAGGGGGGCGATTCCGGAGCCCCCTGCGTGGGGGGCGGTTTCGGAGGGACAGATCCCTGCGTAGGGGGGCGATTTCGGAGGGACAGGTCTCTGCGTGGGGGGAGGGCGGCCCCCCTCCCTTCTCCCCCCGCGACGGGGGGAGAAGGGAGGGGGCGATTTTGGAAGCGGAGGCCCTTGCGGAGGGGGCTGTCCGCTTCTAAGGGACTGGGGATGCGGCCGCCCCAGTCCCCGTCACTCCTCCGCCAAATCCCCCACCTCCGCCGTCGCCACCGTCGGCGCACCGGCCTCGGGCAGCGCGATGTGAATCTCCTGCACGAGCCGCCCGAGGTAGCGATCGACAACAGTGAGCCGCAGGGCATACACTCCGGACGGAAGCCCGGATGTGTCCCAGCGGGCCAGAACCCCGGATTCGACCGGTGCTTCACGCTCCACGATCACGATCGGCTCCGCGCCCTCTGCGATCCGGATCGCCGTGAGCGTCCAGCGCTCCTGCTCGCCGCTCGCGGCCCGGCCCGTGACCAACAGCGGCCCGCGCGCCACGACCGCCCCGTCGAGCGGCGCATCGAGCCGCAGCGGAGCGTTCGTTTCGTTCGTCGTGCCCGGCCGCAACCAGGCGACGTAATTCTCGCGCAGCCAGGCGACCGCGGCCGGATCGTCGTCGGGCGGCTGAAGCCAGTAGCCCTCCTGCACGAACGCGGCGGGCGTCTGCTCCGTCGCCGTCTGCAGCGTGCGGCGGTCCAGCTCCGCCTCCACGCAGACGCCGTTTTCGAGCGGCGGAGCGACGCGCACGCTGATGAAGACCTCTTCGACGACGCGGTTGCAGCCGCCGCGCAGCTCGCCTTCGCCTCGCCAAAGCGGGATCTGCGGCACGTAGACCTCGGCGAAGTGCATCCCCGCGGGCGCTTCAAACGTCTCGGCTTCCAGGCCGGCGTGGGCGGCCAGCATCACGTTGCGCCAGATCAACCCGGCGGTGCGCGAGGATGAGCCCCCGGTCATCGGCTCGTTGTCCGCGTTGCCGACCCACACGCCCACGGTCAGCTGCGGCGTGTAGCCGATCGTCCAGTAATCGATCCGCACATCATTCTGCCCGGGGTCGCCGGCGGTGCCGGTTTTGGCCGCCGCGGGGCGGTCCAGCACGAGGTTGCTCTGCAAGCCGTAGAGCAGCGAGCGGGCCTGGTTGTCGCTCAGGATGTGCGTGATCTGGTAGCTCTGCTGCGGGCGCGCGACCGCGCGCTGCTCCGGCTGCTCGAAGCGGTAGACCACCTCTCCCCGCGCGTCGCGCACCTCCAGAATCGCCACCGGATCCAGCGCCCGGTAGTCGTTGGGCAAGTCGCGCAGCGTGGGCTGCCCGCGCATCACGCCGTTCTGCGAGATCGCCGCATAGGCGTAGGCCATATCCAGCAGCGAAACCTCGCCGCCCCCCAGCGTGATCGCGGGACCGTAGTTGGCCGGATCGTGCATCGTCGTGATGCCCAGCTGATGCAGCGTGTCCAGCAGATACGGCACGCCGACCTGCGCCGCCACCCGGAAGGCCGGAATGTTCATCGAATTGGCGAGCGCGCTGCGCAGGCTGACCGGCCCCCGGAAGCGCTCGTCGAAGTTGGTCGGTTCAAAGACCGTCCCGTCGAACTCCTCCCAGCGCGTCGGCACATCCCAGATCACCGCGCCCGGGTGCCAGGTGCGCGGATCGAGCTGAAATGCGGCCAGATAGGTGAGCGGCTTAATCGAGGAACCGGGCGAATGCAGCGCGGTGGCGAGGTTGACCTGCCCATCGAGTTCCTCCGCGAAGAAGTCGCGGCTGCCGACCATCGCGCGGATTGCGCCCGTGGCCGGATCCAGCGCCACCAACGATCCGTTGTGCGCGCCCGTGGCTTCCTCAAATCCGGCGATCCCCCGCTCCAGCTCGCGCTCCGCCAGCCGCTGGAGCCCCATGTCGAGCGCGGTCGTGATCCGCAGCCCGCCGCTCGAGAGCAGACCCTCGCAGCCCGCCACCGAGTCCGGCACCGGTATCTGCCCGCGTTCGCACAGCGCCAACAGCTCGTCCTGCACGTAGAGCACGAAATGCGGCGCGGCGATCTCAAACTCCTTCGAGTCGAATTCGAGCGGCGCGAACTTGGCCGCCTCGGCCTCCGCCTGGCTGATGTAGCCGTGCCGCACCATCAGATCGAGCACCGCCGCCTGACGCCGCTTGCCCCGCTCGTAGTGCTCAATCGGGTTGTAGAGCGAGGGCGCCTGCGGCAGCCCCGCCAGCATCGCCGCCTCGGCCAGCGACAGCTCCGCCGGCGGCTTGCCGAAATAGCGCTGGCTCGCCGCGCCGATCCCGTACGAGAAATTGCCGTAGAAAATGCTGTTCAGGTACCACTCCAGGATCTGTTCCTTGGAGTATTCGCCCGTCAGCTCCGTCGCCAGAATGGTCTCCTTGATCTTGCCCCGCACCCGCTGAATCGTCCGCCCGCTCCGCTCCTCAACCGGGATCAGCACGTTCTTGACCAGCTGCTGCGTGATCGAAGAGCCGCCCGAGCCGCCCAGAAAGTCGGAGCTGCCCACCCCGAAGTTCTCCCACGCCGCCCGCGCCAGGCCGCGCAGATTCAAGCCTTCGTTCGTCCAGAACGAAGCGTCCTCCGTCGCCACCGTGGCGTCGATCATGTACTGCGAGACTTCCCGCAGGCGGACGGGGTCGCTCAGCCCAGTGAGCGGGTCCGCGAACTCGAAGAGCAGCGCGCCGGCTGCCCCGTTGCGGTCGAAAATCCGGCTGGTGCCGAGCGAGCGCTGCGTATCCACGATCGCGTCCGGCTCGACCAGCTCATCCGCGAAGCCGCGGTAGACGCTGTACGCCGCGCCGGCCCCGATGGCGATCAGCAGGGCGGCGAGCAGCATCGCCGCTGCGCCGCTCCACAACCACGGCCGCGCCCCCGACGGTCGGACGCTTTGCTCGCGCCGCCGCCGACGCGCAAGCACCAATCGCCGCCGCGCCCGCCGCGCGGAGTCCCCGCTCCAGTCAGTCACGATGTCGCCCGTCGAGCTGCTCCCGCCGCCGCCTCCACCGTACCCCAACCGTCCCTCTCCGGGATCGCCCCCCTACGCATGAGAGCTGTCCGCTCCGCAGTCGCCCCCCTACGCATGAGGGCTGTCCGCTCCGCAATCGCCCCCCTACGCATGAGGGCTGTCCGCTCCGCAGTCGCCCCCCTACGCATGAGGGCTGTCCGCTCCGCAGTCGCCCCCCTACGCATGAGAGCTGTCCGCTCCGCAATCGCCCCCCTACGCATGAGGGCTGTCCGCTCCGCAATCGCCCCCCTATGCAGGGGGGCTGTCCGCGCAAGCGGACTGGGGGGTCGGCCTCCCCCCACCCCGTCACCCGCATATACTCCCTCCCGTGAGGTCCCACGCAGCATGACCGACTCCCAGCCTTCCCCGAACAACGCCCCCGATGCGTTCACCGCCGAGCAGGTGCAACACCTGGCGATGCTGGCTCGCATCGGCATGACGACGCAGGAGGTTGAAGGGTTCCGCGCCGAACTGGACAGCATCCTCAGCCACATCCAGGCGCTGGCCGCCGTCGACACCGACGGCGTGCCGCCCACGGCCAACGGAGCCGACCTGCTCAACGTGCAGGCCGAAGACGCCGCCCGCCCCTCGCTGCCCGTGGAAGCAGTGTTGGCTAACGCCCCGCAGCGTGAGGCCGACTACTTTCGCGTCCAGGCCGTGCTCGAGTCATCGTGATCGCGAACGAACCCGACGGCTGGCTGACCATCGCCGAGGCGGCTGCACGGCTGCGCAGCGGCGAGGTCGCGTCCACCGAGCTCACCCGCGCCGCCCTGGAGCGCATCCGCGCCACCGACGCGGAGGTGCGCGCGTTCATCACCGTGACCGAGGAACAGGCGCTAGAGGTGGCCGCGCAGGCCGACGATCTGCTCCGCGCGGGCGACGCGCCCAGCCCGCTGACCGGGGTGCCGATCGCGCTCAAGGATGTGCTCATGACGGAAGGCGTCCGCACCACGGCCGGCTCGCGGATGCTGGACGACCTGACGCCGCCCTACGACGCAACGAGCGTCGCGCGGCTGCGGGCGGCGGGGGCGGTCTCCGTCGGCAAGACCAACATGGACGAGTTCGCCATGGGCTCGTCGACCGAGCACTCCGCCTGGTTCTCCACCGCCAATCCCTGGGATCTGGCGCGCGTCCCGGGCGGCTCCTCCGGCGGCTCCGCCGCCGCCGTGGCCGCGGGCCAATGCGTCGCCTCGCTGGGCTCCGACACGGGCGGCTCAATTCGCCAGCCCGCCGCCTTCTGCGGCGTCGTCGGCTTGAAGCCAACCTACGGCCGTGTCAGCCGCTACGGCCTGATCGCCTTCGCCAGCTCGCTCGACCAGATCGGCCCCTTTACCCACACAGTGGAAGACGCCGCGCTACTGCTGCAAGCGATCGCGGGGCCGGATCCGCTGGATTCGACGTGCAGCGATGAGCCGACCCCGGATTTCGCCGCCCAGCTGGGCGAAGGTTTGGACGGCTTGCGGATCGCCGCGCCGCGCCAGTTCTTCGAGCGCAATGACGACGGACACAATGACGACGGACACGGAATGGATGAGGGCGTCGCAGCGGCGGTGGAGCGGGCGCTGGAGCTGCTGGCGGGCGCGGGCGCGGGCCTTGACCGCGGGGCGTCGCTGCCCTCCGTCGGCTACTCGCTGCCCGTCTATTACGTGCTCGCTCCCTCGGAGTGTTCCGCCAACCTCGCCCGCTACGACGGTGTCAAGTACGGCTACGCCGCCCGCGGCGGCGAGAGCATGTGGGACGACATGGAAACAACCCGCCAGCACGGCTTCGGCGCGGAGGTGAAGCGCCGCATCCTGCTCGGCGCATACGCGCTCTCCGCCGGCTACTACGACGCCTACTACCTCCAGGCCCAGAAGGTGCGCACCATCATCCGCCGCGAGTTCGACGCCGTCTTCGAGCAGGCGGACCTGATCGTCGCGCCGGCCACGCCGACGGTGGCGTTTCGACAGGGCGAAATCACCGACCCGTACCAGATGTACCTCAACGACATCTACACGATCCCCGCCAACATCGCGGGTTTGCCGGCGATCTCGCTGCCCTGCGGCTTCGCAGAGGCGGGCATGCCCGTCGGCCTACAGCTGATCGCGAATCGCGACCAGGAACCCCTGCTCCTCCGCGCCGCCCACGCCTTCGAGCAGCTCGGCGATTGGTCCGCCCGGCGCCCGCCGCTCGCAGCCGCAGGCTGAACGGCAAGCTCCCCCAAGCATCAACCGCCCCATGCGCTATCCTCTGCCTGCGCGCCGAATTCAGGCGCAGTCCGAACATCTGCGAGGAGGCGGAATTCCGTGCAAGCCGTCAAATATGTCCGCGCCGCCAGCGTGGAAGAGGCGTCGCGCCTGCTGCTGGAGGGCGGCGCGGGCGCTCGCGTGCTGGCCGGCGGCACCGATGTGATCGTCCAGGCCCGCGAACGCACCCGCGACATCGACCTGTTCGTCGATGTCAAGCACATCCCCGAGGTGATGGCGCTCTCCTACGACGCCGCCGACGGCCTGACGATCGGCGCGGCCACGCCGTGCTACGAGATCTACGGCAACGAGACGGTGCGCGACCTCTACCCGTCGCTGGTCGACTCGACCTCGCTGATCGGCGGCACGGCCATCCAGGGCCGCGCCAGCCTGGGCGGGAACCTCTGCAACTCCTCGCCCGCCGCCGACGGCATTCCGACGCTGATCGTGCTGGAGGCGACCGTCGAGATCGCCGGCCCCAACGGACGCCGCAGCGTGGCCGTGGAGGACTTCTGCACTGCGCCCGGGCGCAACGTGCTCGACGCCGGCGAGTTCGTCGTCTCGCTCAACTTTCCCGCGCCGGCCGCCGGCAGCGGCGCGCGCTTCCTGCGCTTCATCCCCCGCAACGAGATGGACATCGCGGTGACCAACGCGGCGACGCAGCTGCGGATCGAAAACGGCTCGGTCGCCTGGGCGCGCGTCGCGATCGGCGCGGTCGCCCCGACCCCGCTGCTGGTCGCCGCCGCCGCCGCCGCGCTGGTCGGGCAGCCGCTCAGCGAGGACACGATCGCCGCCGCGGCGGCGGCCTCCCGCGCCGCCGCCAACCCGATCGACGACATGCGCGGCTCGATCCGCCAGCGCGTGCATCTGGCCGGTGTGCTGACCGAGCGCACCATTCGCCAGGCCGCCGAGCGCGCCGCCGCCTGACACCGACAGCAGGACGAGGACCCACTGAGGAGGGCCGCATCGTGAGCGAACACATCGTCGTCAATACCACCATCAACGGCGAGCCGACCGTCTTTCTGGCCAACGAGCGCGACAGCCTGCTTGAAGCGCTGCGCGACCGCATCGGCCTGACCGGCGCCAAAGAGGGCTGCAACAACGGCAACTGCGGCGCGTGCTGCGTCAACCTCGATGGGCGGATCGTCAACTCCTGCCTGGTGATGGCCGCCGAAGTCGAGGGCGCCGAGGTGCGCACGGTCGAGGGTCTGGCCGACGGCGACCAGCTCTCGCCGCTGCAGAACGCCTTCCTCGAGGAGGCCGCGCTCCAGTGCGGCATCTGCACCCCCGGCTTCCTCGTCGCCGCCGAAGCCCTGCTCGAGCAGAACCCGCACCCTACCGAGCACGAAATCCGCTACTGGTTGGCCGGCAACCTCTGCCGCTGCACCGGCTACGACAAAATCATCCGCGCCGTGCAGCTGGCCGCCGACCGCGCCTAGCCAGCCCACCACGCGCCCGCACCGAACCCGCCCACAGCGAAGGGACGCCCCGATGACCACCGCACAGGACACCCCGCAGAGCGAAGTCGCCAGCAAGTTCAACGTGATCGGCACCCGCCCGATCCGCCACGACGGCGTGGACAAGGTGACCGGCGCCGCCCAGTACGGCGCGGACCTCGCCCTGCCCGGCATGCTCTACGGCCGCGTGCTGCGCAGCCCCCACGCGCACGCGCGGATCGTCGGCATCGACACCAGCAAGGCCGAGGCGCTTGAAGGCGTCAAGGCGGTGATCACCAACGCCGACTTCCCCCGCGCAAGCGACGAGGTGATCGACACCGGCGAGGGCGCGGCGCAGCTCAACTGGCTGCTCGACAACGTGATCGCCTCCGACAAGGTGCTCTACAAGGGCCACGCCGTCGCCGCCGTCGCCGCCGTCGACTACCACATTGCCGAGGACGCCATCGATCTGATCGAGGTGGAATACGAGCTGCTGCCGCCCGTGCTCGATGTGCGCGACGCGATGCTCGACACCGCGCCCAAGTTGCACGGCGACAACATTCACACGCGGGAGATGGACGGCTCAGCGAGCGACGCCGCCAGCAACACCGCCTCCCACCTGCGCTTCGCCAAGGGCGACATGGATGCCGGCTTTGCCGAGGCCGATGTGGTGATCGAGCGCGAATTTGAAACCTCGATGGCGCATCAGGGCTACATCGAGCCGCACAACGGCACCGCCTACTGGCGCGCCGACGGCACGCTTGACGTCTGGACCAGCACCCAAGGCTCGTTCGTCGTGCGCGACTCCGTCGCCCCGCTCGTCCAACTCTCTCCCTCGCAGGTCAAGGTCACGCCGATGGAGATCGGCGGCGGCTTCGGCGGCAAAATCCCCGTCTACCTCGAGCCGCTCGCTGCGATCCTCTCGCGCGAGACGGGCCGCCCCGTCCAACTGACGATGAACCGCGAGGAAGTGCTGCTCGCCACCGGTCCCACCTCCGGCACCTACATGCGCGTCAAGATGGGCGCCAAGCGCGATGGCACGCTGACCGCCGGCGAGGTTTACCTGGCCTTTGAGGCGGGCGCCTACCCCGGCTCGCCCGTCGGCGCGGGCGCGATGTGCGCGCTCGCTCCCTACGACATCCCCAACCAGCTGATCGACGGCTACGATGTGGTCGTCAACAAGCCCAAGACCGCCGCCTACCGTGCGCCCGGCGCGCCGCAGTCGGAGTTCGCCACCGAAGCCGTGATCAACGAGCTCGCCGAGCAACTCCAGATCGACCCGCTCGAAATGCGGCTCAAGAACGCCTGCGTCGAGGGCGCATCCCGCGCCGACGGCTTTACCTACGGCGTGATCGGCAACGTCGAGTGCATGCAGGCCGCGCAGGACAGCCCGCACTGGAACTCCGAACTCAGCGGCCCCAACCAGGGCCGCGGCGTCGCCCAGGGCTTCTGGTTCAACATCGGCTTCGAATCCAGCGCCTACGCCCAGGTCAACGGCGACGGCACCGTCCCGCTGGTGCTCGGCTCCACCGACATCGGCGGCACCCGCGCCTCGATCGCCATGCAGCTGGCCGAGACGCTCGGCATCAGCGCCGACGAGGTGCGCCCGCACGTGGTGGACACCAACAGCGTCGGCTACACGCAGGTCACCGGCGGCAGCCGCACCACCTTCGCCGGCGGCTGGGCCGCCTACG
The DNA here is from genome assembly GCA_965243125.1 of Dehalococcoidia bacterium. GTDB lineage: Bacteria > Chloroflexota > Dehalococcoidia > Bin125 > Bin125 > CATQGW01. The sequence goes on from OZ251529.1 coordinate 1,403,744, forward strand.
AGTGCGCGATGGACATCCGCCGACAGATGGCCGAGCGCGCCGCCCAAATCTGGGAGGTCGACGCCGCCGATGTCGAATACGGCGACGACGCCGTAATCCGCGGCCCCAAAGACGACGAGGGCAACGAGCGCTCCTTCAGCTTCAAGGAGCTGGCCGGCCAGCTCGCCGCCAGCGGCGGCCACATCGTGGGACGCGCCGACGTCAACAAAACCTCTTCCGGCCCCGCCTTCGCCACCCACATCGTCGATGTCGAGGTGGACCCCGACACCGGCAAGGTGGAAGTGCTGCGTTACACCGCCGTGCAGGACGCCGGCACCGCCATCCACCCCGCCTACGTCGAAGGCCAGATGCAGGGCGGCGCGACGCAGGGCATCGGCATGGCGCTCAACGAGGAGTACTACTACGACGAAACCGGCGACCTCAAAAACGCCAGCCTGCTCGACTACCGCATGCCCACCGCGCTGGACCTGCCGATGATCGAGCCGGTCATCGTCGAAGTGCCCAACCCGGGCCACCCCTACGGCGTGCGCGGCGTCGGCGAGGTGCCGATCATCCCGCCCGCGCCGGCCATCCAGGCCGCCATCGCCGACGCCGTCGGCCTGCGCATGAACCAGCTGCCGATGTCGCCCCGCGCCATCCTCGAGGCCACCCTGCCCGACGAGAGCTAGCGGAGCCGACGCCAGTCGAGACGCACAGTCGAGCGGCGGAGCATCGCCGTGGTTAAGCTCCTGATCCCGGTTACGCTCCGCACGCTCAGCGACGGCGAGTCCGAAATCGAAGCCGCCGGCCATAATCTGCGCAGCGTCATCGCCGACGTAGCCGAGCGCCACCCCGACCTGGCGGCAAGGCTGGTCCAAAACGGCCGCATCGGCCGCGGTCTCACGCTGGCCATCAACGGCGACGTAGTCAGCACCGGCCTGGTAACCCCCGTCCCGGAAGACGCCGAAATCGCCATAGTCCCCCAAATCAGCGGCGGCTAGAACAACTGGAGTCGAAGATGGAGCAGATCACTTCCGACACCCCGACGATCAGCAAGCTGCTGGGCGACACGCGCTACAACATCGACTTTTTCCAGCGTGAGTACCGGTGGGAGCGCCGACAAGCGGCGCAACTGTTGGATGACCTCTTCGGGGCCTTTGGCGAGTCCTACGTGGAAGGTCACCTGCGGACCGATGTTGAAAGGTACGGCCAGTACTTCTTGGGGCCGGTCATCCTCAATCGTCGCGAGTCCATCACGGACATCGTCGATGGGCAGCAACGCATCACCACTCTGATGCTCTTGCTTATCGCTCTCCGTCGTCGCATCGAGGAAGAGGATCAGCGCATCGCGTTGTCCAACTTGGTCGTGACCACCAGGATGGGCCAGCGCACCTTCACCCTGGATGTGTCTGAGCGTGCGTCGTGCATGGAGGCGCTGTTCACCGGACAGTCCCTTGATCCTGATTCACAGGACCCGTCGGTTCGCGACATTCTCGATTCACGAGAACCATCTGTTCGCAACATCCTTGACAGGTTTGCGGACATCGAGGAGCTACTCGACGGCGGCGTGGATTCGTCAGCCTTGCCCTTCTTCGCCGACTGGCTCATGTACCGGGTGATGGTCGTCGCTGTGGTCGCGACCTCCGAGACTGACGCTTACACGATCTTCGAGACAATGAACGACCGCGGCCTTCGCCTCACGTCACCGGAGATGCTTCGCGGATACCTGCTCTCGCGAATCGAGAACGAAGCCGAGCGCTCTAAGGCGAGCGACGTGTGGAAGCAGCGGGTCGCTGAGCTTGCGGAACTCGGCAAAGAAGAGGACGTCGACGCGATCCAGGCGTGGCTGCGGGGCCGGCGGGCCGAAAGCGCCAGCCGCTACGTGTCCGGTGTGGAGCCCGGCGACTACGAGCGAATCGGCAACGAGTTTCACCGCTGGGTACGGGACGTTGAAGAGGTCCGCCTGGGTCTTCGTCACTCCCCGGACTTCGCGGATTTCATCCGCCAGGATTTCGACTTCTACGTCGGCTGGTACGCGCGGCTGAGACGATCCGCGGAAACAACGACGGACCGTCTGGAGACGGTCGAGTACATCGCGAGCCAAGGGTTCACCCTACAGTACTCGCTCTTGCTGGCGGCTCTGGATGTCGGTGACAGCGACGACATCGCTCTGCGGAAGATTGGTGCAACCGCCGCGTACATCGACATTCTGATCCACCGACGGCTGTGGAACAGTATGCGGATCGGACAGACGTCTCTGCGATTCCCGCTCTTCGATCTGGCGAAGAAGGTCCGTGCGACAGACTCGGTTGACCAGCTGGTCGATCTTCTCACCGCTGAGATCGAAGACAATGAGCTCGGCTTCTCGCCACAGTGGCCGTTCGTGCGCAACCAGCGTAACGCCAACATCGTGCGCCGCATGCTCGCCCGGCTAACGTCGTTCGTTGAGCGCGATCGCACGAGCGGCGTCGCTTACGCCGATCTGCTCACCACCGGTCGAGACGGCTACGACATCGAACACGTGGTCGCGGACAAGCCGGAGCGCTACGCGAGTGAGTTTGCGAGTGAGGTGGAGTTCACCGCCGAGCGGAACTGGATTGGCGGACTTTTGCTGATTCCCAGCAGCGTCAATCGCAGCTTCGGAGCTCTCGCCTACGAGCCCAAACGCGAGCACTACCTCAAGGAAAACTGGCTCGCCGCGAGCCTCCACGAGATGGCCTACACCCACAACCCAAAGCTCCGCCGGTTTGCGCAAGATCACGGGCTCGATCTACAGCCGTACCAGCACTTTGGCCGCTCGGAGCTTCATGAACGCCAAGAGCTCTACGAGCAGATCGCGGCTCGAGTCTGGCGTGTCGAGCGAATCGCCGAGGAGTCGGCACCGTGATCATCGTCGGTCCCAAGTCGGGGGCGTAGTCCGCAAAGGGGGCCTACAGCAGGCGCGGCTGCGCGCCGATGTCCAGCGCGTAGGACGGCGCGAGATAGTCGCCGAAGATGATCGCCGACCACGGGTCGAGCTCTCCACGGTGCGCCGACAGCTCCGATGTGCTGTATGGCCGCCCGATGTACGACGACCAGACCGAGAACTCCTCTGTTGCCAGCGGTCGGATCGGCCCCTCGATCACGACCTCATGCACGACGCCGACGTGGCGCGACGACTCCACAGAGGTGTGGTCGACCACCAGGCCGATCGGTGTGATCGAGGTCGGCGCCTCGGCGCACAGTTCCTCAGAAATCTCGCGCGTCAGGGTGGACCGCACGAGGTTCGGAAATTCCGACGCTTCGGCTTCCCAGTCGATGTGACCGCCCACGACCAGACTCAGCCGCGCCCTCAGGTCGGCCCGCCCCTCTTTGACCCGCCGGAACACGTAGTAGCCGTCGTCTTCGCCGAGCACCAGCGCGCACGGAATGGGCTGGATGAACTCGTCCGACGCCTCCGCTTCGCTGCGCGGCAGCCAACGCATCCCCGCTTCCGCCGCCCGAAACAGCCAGTCTGCCGATCGCCACGGCGTAAAACGCTGCCGGTTTTCGACACATCGGCGCGCCAGACACAGCACCTGCTGCTCACTCATGACCGTTTCCCTCCACGCGCACCGCTCGTTTTTTCAAAGACATCCAAAATAATGTGTGCAACATGCTCAGCCGTCGTCTCGGGGCTTGTCCCAGCCGCTTCGCTGGTGTCGATGCTCTCGAAGCGCGAGAACTGGTCGGCGTACTTGGTCTCTACTCTGCCGTATGCGCCGTTCAGATCGGCCAGAAACGACGGATTCATCGCCTGTCCTGGCTCGCTGATCAGCTTATCGCTGTTCTCGCGAGTCATCGCTGTCTCCGCGTCCGTCCTGAACAGCAACACCGCATCGATCGTCGAACGCCAGTACTCGATCTGTAGGAAGCTCTGTACTTGATCGCGTACCCCGCCGGAGATCTCGCCGCGGGATGCAAGCAGCTCGAACCACGCCAGCGCATCAAACAGGCCCCGATCCAGGATCGCCAGATCGTACCGGTCTGAGCCGTGCAGTCCTTCGAGCACATGCATCAGCGCGTAGGACGCGGACCACGTGTTGAACGCGATTAGATCGTCTTTGAGGTAGTACGGCGTTCGCCGTGACGCACCCTCGGCCGGGGCCAACACCTTGTATTCGAGCCGCCGGAAGAAATGCCGCATGATCTCAATACAGGTGCTCTTGCCGCTCTTCGGCGTGCCCGCGAATTCGACGAACACAGGGCGCTCAAGCGGCGCATCGCGTAGTCCGGCCAGGATCTGCTCCGCGCGCTTCCGCAGCTCCTCCCGTTCGTCGTACGAGGCCATCGTCGCCCTCCGCGGACAGGCTAGCGGACCCCCTCACTCCGCCGCTGCGTTGCGGCTTTCGGCGCCGGCGTCGCCGAAGATGCCGAACGGGTTCAGCGAGTGCGGCGCGTCGTAGACGTCCATCTGCTCCGTGCGCTTCAGCCAGCCCACCACCACGTAGGTGAACGGCAGAGCCACCACCTCGAACAGCGTCTTCACGATCCAGCCGAAGATCGCCCCCTGCGCGGCGGCTTCCCAGCCCCACAGGCCCGATGCGCCGAACGCGATCAGGTAGAAAATCCAGGAGTCCACGCCCTGCCCGACGATCGTCGACACCACCGCGCGCAGCCACAGCATCCGCCCCGCGGTCTTGTTTTTCAGCACCACCATCACCGCCGCGTTGGAGAACTCGCCGACCGTGTAGGCCGCGAAGCTGCCCAGCAGCAGCCAGCCCGTCGTGCCCAGAATCGCGTCGTAGGCGTCCTGCCCCTCGTAGAACGCCGGGCCGGGAATGACGCCGCCGAGCCAGTAGAGGAAGACCATCAGCAGGTTGCAGAGGAAGCCCAGCCAGATCACGCCGCGCGCCACGCGGAAGCCGTAGACCTCCGTCAGCACATCGCTGATGATGTAGCCGATCGGGAAGCAGATCACCGAGACCGAGACGATCACCCAGCTGCCGCCCAGGAAGTCGAAGCCCAGATCGAACAGGTAGATCGGCTTGCCCGCGAACGTGTTCGAGATCAGCAGCACGGAGACCGCCAGCGCGATGATGATCACCAGCTTGCCCGAGAATCGCATGCGCCGCTCCTGCCCGTGGCCTGTCCTGTGCCCGATGCGCGAATTCTAGCCCCACCGCCGCGCCCGTTCCGAGAATCGGTCAACTAGGCCGCCGCGTTTGGTAGCCTCAGGCCAGACGCGCGCAACGGCGCAGACACGGCGCAGAACTGGGCGCAAGACGAGGAGACCGGGCATGAGCGACCGCATCGGCATGGGCATTTCCAACTTCCCCTTTTCCGACGTCAAGACGATGTGGCGCTGGATCGACCTCTGTGAGGACGCCGGCGTCGACTCGATCTGGCAGACCGACCGCCTGATCTCCGACCAGCCGATGCTCGAATCGATGACCTTCATGGCCGCCCTCGCCGCCGGCACCGAGAAGCTCAAGTTCGGCATGAACGTGGTCGTCGTCGGCTTCCGCGACCCGCTGGTGCTGGCCAAGCAGTGCGCCACCATCGACTTCCTCAGCAACGGACGGCTGCTGCCCGCCTTCGGCGTCGGCGGCGCGTTCGCTCCCGAATGGCGCGTCACCGACCGTCCGATGAAGGGCCGCGGCCCCATCGCCGATGAAGCGCTCACCCTGATGTCGCGCCTCTGGAACGAAGAGTCGGTCACCTTCCACGGCGAGCACTTCCACTACACCAACGCCGTGATGGAGCCCAAGCCCGTGCAGCAGCCGCTGCCGCTCTGGATCGGCGGCGCGAGCAAGGCCGCCATCCGCCGCACCGCCCAGATCGGCACCGGCTGGGTCGCCGGCGTGCAGGGCGCCGACGAGGTCGGCCCCGTCATCCAGCAGATTCGCGCCGCCCTCGCCGAAGCCGGCCGCACCGACTACGAGCCCGACCACTTCGGCGCGGGCTTCGCCTACCACTTCGGCAGCTGGGACGACCCCGATGTGCAGGCGCGCATCGAGGGCTTCCGCCGCCGCCTGCCCGAGGTGGACCCCGCCAAATTCTTCGCCGTCGGCGACGCCGCCGACATCCAGCGGCGGATCGACGAATACCGCGCCGCCGGCGTGAGCAAGTTCATCGCCAGTCCGCTGGCCCGCGGCGACGCCGCCATGATGCGGCAGACGCAGCAACTCCTCGACGAGGTGCTGCCGGTGGTCCACGCCGAGGCGGCCTGACCACCGCAGCCCACAGATCCGACCTCGCCCCCGGCGTGAGGACGATTGGGGAGGGACGATTCGGAGAGGGCGGCTAGGGGCGGGCGGTGGTAACCTGCGGTTGCGCTGCGAGGCTTGGGCTTCGCAGGGCTGCACGAGGGTTGTTTCGGCCAGTTGGCCGCGGGAAGGACGACAGATCATGGGAATGCTTGACGGCCGCGTGGCGGTGGTGACCGGCGCGGGACGCGGGATCGGGGCGGAGATTTCGAAGCTGTTCGCAGCCGAGGGCGCGAAGGTCGTGGTCAACGACCTGGGCGGCTCGGTGGACGGCAGCGGGGCGGCCTCGGCGCCGGCCGACGAGGTGGTGGCGTTCATCAACGACACCGGCGGCGAGGCCGTGGCCAACTACTCCTCGGTGGCGGACTACGACGCTTCAGAGGGGATCATTCGGCAGGCGATCGACATGTTCGGCGACCTCGACATCCTGGTCAACACGGCGGGCATCCTGCGCGACCGGATGGTCTTCAACATGACCGAGGCGGAATGGGACGCGGTGCTGGACGTGCATCTGAAGGGCACCTTCAACACGACAAAGTACGCCTCGATTCACTGGCGCACGGAGCGCAAGGGGCACTACCGGCTGATCAACTTCTCGTCGGTCTCGGGCATCTTCGGCGCACCCGGCCAGCCCAACTACGCGGCGGCCAAGATGGGCGTGGTCGGCTTCACCTACTCCTGCGCGAACGCGCTGGGGCGCTACGGCGCGACGGCCAACGCGATTTCGCCGGGGGCGTCGACGCGGATGACCGACACGGTGCCGGAGGAGCGGCGGCGCGAGGGTTCGGTGGAGTCCACCGAAGAGGACCCGCGGCGCTCGCCGGCCAACGTGGCGGTGCCGATCGTCTACATGGCCTCCGAGCAATCGGACTGGCTGAACGGGCAGATCATCGGCGCGTCGGGCTACGACCTGCAACTGTTCAACAAGCCGGCGGTGATTCGGCAGATGCGCGGCACGGAGCGCTGGAGCGTCGAGGGCGCGGCGGCGCAGTTTGAGGAGATCTTCAAGCCGGCCGTCGCGGGCGGCGGCTTCTTCGGCTAGCCGCGCGGCGGACCGAGCGACAGACAGGAAGGACGATTCTCATGGGGATGCTTGACGACCGAGTGGCGATCGTGACGGGCGCGGGCCGCGGGATCGGCGCGGAGATATCGAAGCTGTTCGCGGCGCAGGGCGCGAAGGTCGTGGTCAACGACCTGGGCGGCTCGGTGGACGGCACGGGCGCGGCGTCCGGCCCCGCAGACGAGGTGGTCGCGCTGATCAACGACACCGGCGGGCAGGCGGAGGCGAACTACGCCTCGGTGGCCGACTACAACGCGGCAGAGGGGATCATCCAGCAGGCGCTCGATTCGTTCGGGCGGCTGGACATTCTGGTCAACGTGGCCGGCATCCTCCGCGACCGGATGGTCTTCAACATGACCGAAGCGGAGTGGGACGCGGTGGTGGATGTGCATATGAAGGGCACGTTCAACACGACGAAGTACGCCTCGATCTACTGGCGGCAGCAGCGCGAGGGGCACTACCGGCTGATCAACTTCACGTCGGGTTCCGGCCTGTTCGGCGCGCCGGGACAGCCGAACTACGCGGCGGCGAAGCTGGGCATCGTGGGCTTCACTTACTCCTGCGCGAACGCGCTGGGGCGCTACGGGGTGACCTCCAACGCGATCGGGCCGGGCGCGGCGACGCGCATGACGGACACAGTGCCCGACGAGCGGCGCAGCGGCGTGGTGACGGAGAGCACGGAGGCCGACCCGCGCATGTCGCCGGCCAATGTGGCGGTGCCGATCGTCTACATGGCGTCGGAGGCGTCGGACTGGCTCAACGGACAGGTGATCGGCGCGATGGGCTACGACATTTCGCTCTACACGCAGTACGCGGTGCAGCGGCAGTTGTCGGCCACCGAGCGCTGGGATGTGGAGCGCGCGGCGGAGGAGATCGAGCGGGTCTTCAAACCGGCCGTGCTGGGCGAGCGGCGCGTTGGCTGATCACGGTGGGCTAACCAGTGGCTGATCGTCCGGCGCCGCACATCCGCGCCGCCGTTGACGCCGATGTCCCCGCGCTGACGGCGCTCTATAACCACTACATCGAAATGTCGTCCGCGACGTTCGACCTTGAGCCGTGGACGGTGGAGCGTCGTCGCGCGGAGTGGTTCGCCAACTACGCGCCGAGCGGTCCGTACCGCGTACTCGTGGCCGAAGATGCGGGGCGGATCGTCGGTATGACGTACAGCGGTCCGTGGCATCGCAAGGCGGCGTACCGAACGAGCGTGGAGACGAGCGTGTACTGCCTGGCGGGCGAGACAGGACGCGGCGTAGGACGGGCGTTATACGAAGCGTTGTTCGACGCGCTGGCGGACGAGGGGCTGCATCGCGCGTTCGCCCTGATCACGCTGCCCAACGATGCGTCGGAGCGTCTGCACGAGCGGCTGGGCTTCGCGCGGGTGGGCGTGCTGCCGGAGGCGGGCCGCAAGTTCGATCAGTTCTGGGATGTGGCGATCTGGCAGCGCCCGTTCACGGATTGACGGGGTATGTTGGGGTCGGCAGGAGGATGAGCGATGCCGTCAGCGCCTGAGCCGCGTCCGTCTCTGGATCCGGAGAGCGAGGAGTACCAGCGCCTATGGGCGCAGGGGCTGCGCCCGCGCGTGTTCTGGGTGCCTGACACGAAAGACCCCAAGTTCATCGCCAAAATGCGCCGCGAGGCACAGGAGATCGCCCGCTGCATCCACGAAGACGAGAGCATGGACTTCCTTGAGTCTGTCTCGGTCCTCTTTGATGACGACAACGACGCGGAGCGTGATCGGCTATCCTGAGCAACAAGTGGAGGTTCCTCAATGTCGGCAGCGCCTGAACACCGTCCATCTCTGGATCCGGACAGCGAGGAGTACCAGCGCTTGTGGGATCAAGGTCTGCGACCGCATGTGATGTGGCTGCCGGACACGAGCGATCCGGAATTTCGGGAACGGATCCGGCGCGAGGTGCGCGCCATCAACGAGAGCCCGCATGCGAAAGAGGACATGGGCCTGATGGCGCCCGCATCGTCCTCGCAGAGCGGGGGCAAGCCGGCAGCCACGTACCCCCCGGAGGTTGTCGCGGAATGGCGTCGCGCGGCGGAGGAGATCGCTCGCTCTCCGCAGGAGGCTGAGGACATCGCATGGGTCGAGAGCGTGTCAGTCTTTTTTGAAGAGGGATGGGAAAAGTGAAGCGTGGCGAGATCTGGTTGGCTCCTCCTCCCCAACCACAGAAGGACCTCAGAGAGGATCCGAAGGACATCCCACGGGGCAAATGGAGGCCAGTAATCATCTTGCAAGATGATGAGCTGGTCGGCGAAAGTCTGCCGTCCGTCACTATCTGTCCCATCACTTCCCAAGAAGGACAAGGCCCCGAGCCAATTCGTGTCCTGATCGAGTCGAACAGCACAAATGGACTTGATAGGTCTGTGTCGTGGGCGATGGCTGATCGCATCACGACTATGTCGGCCGATGTCGTGTCGGGCAGTCGCCTGGTTGGGCGGCTGAACGACGAGGACATGGTCCGCGTGGAAAATGCGATCTGCATGTTCTTGGGTTTGCGATGCCTGGGCTCCTGAATATGACGAGAGTACGCATAGCCCCGCAGCTTTAGCTTCCGGCGTTGGGCGCCTCGGCGCCAGTGGTGAGCAGCGCGATGGAGGCGGTGAAACCGTGCAGGTGGTTGACGCCGCCTACGGGGCCGATTTCGCCGTTGCAGAAGAAGCCCGCCGTCGGCAGCGGGCCGAACGCCTGCTCCAGCGCCGTGGCGTCGTGATCGGGCTCGCCGAAGAGGCCGCGCCCGCGTCCGTTGCATGAGCAGAGCAACGCGCCGAGCACTTCCTCGCCCTCGCCCAGCGCGTCGCGCACCGAGTTGAGGCGGGCGCGCAGGTCGTCGTCGGCTGCGCCGGCGTCGCGGAATTGGAACTGGAAGGTTTGGCCGACGCGCGGCGCTTCGTTGATCGCCAGCGCGCCCGACTCGCGGTCCGCGCCCATCACGTTGCGGACCAGGAAGTCGCCGCGCTCGTGGGTGTCTTTGTACTCGTCCATCGCCAGGCCGACGAGCAGGTTGCGCGCGGCGCGCTCGCGGGTTGTCTCGTCCAGCTCAGAGAGCGTTTCGGTCAGCACTTCCAGCGCCGGGCGCGAGCCGAGCGTCTGCACCATGTTGGCCGTGCATTCGGTCACGATCCAAGGCTGACCGAGCGGCTCCGCGCCCTGCGCGACGACGGGGCGCACGCGCACGCCGGAGAGACCGAGCATCGCGCCGCCGCTGCGCAGCACGCGGTCGTCGATGAACACCGCCGCGCCCTCAGCCTGGCGGTGCGACGACGCCATCCCGCCCAGCAGCACCAGGCCGGGCTTCGCCTGCTGGAGATGGGCGACGAGACGGTCGGTCACGATCGTGAACGGGTTGGTGAACATCAGCCAGACGTCGGGGCCGCGTTCGAGCGGCGTGAACGTGTCGTCGTCGATCTGCTGCGGGTCGATCGGCAGCGGCGTGAGCTCGGCGTCGGGCAGGCGCATCGCCAGCGCGGCGACGGCATGGCCGTCTTCGGCTTCCAGCGAGGAGCCGATCACGCTCTGCCCGCTCGCGCCGATCAGATGCCGCGCGCCGGTCGCTGCGCGCAGGCGGTCGATGATCTGCTGGTAGTGGTCGGCGAAAGCGGAGTCGATGAAGACGAGCAGCAGGTCGGGCGCCTCAACGGCGGCCAGCTCGGGCAGCACCCGCTCAACCGCGCTCTCCCAATCCACATCGGTGGCGATGCTGGCGGCCGAGGCCGCCGCGCCGGCCCGCACATGCGCGACGCCCGGCCCGCCCATCGCTCGCACCGTCTCCGCTCCTCCGTCGGCCTGACTGGTCGGTTGGCTAGTCGGTTGACTGGTCATCGTCCGCTCCTCCCCCGTGGCAGCGCCCCCGTGTGTTGCCAGTGTACGCGCCGCAACGCGGCGGAGGTGGGCGAACGCGGCGGGCGGGGTACCATCGCCCTATGTCCGCGCTCACCCCGACGCAGCTGACGGAGCTCGACCAGACGGCGCGCGCGCTGGCGGCGCGCGGCGGCGAGATTCTGCTCGACCGCTTCCAGTCGGCGCTCAACGTGCAGTACAAGGACGACAACGCGCACGATCCGGTGACCGAGGTGGACCGGGCGATTGAGGACATGGTGCGCGCGGAGGTGGGCGAGCGCTTTCCCGAACACGGCGTGGTGGGCGAGGAGCGCGAGGACGCGGGGCCGGAACAGGCCGATGTGGTCTGGGTAATCGACCCGCTCGACGGCACCTCGAATTTCATCAACGGGCTGGGCATGTTCGCCTGTTCAATCGGCGTGCTGGAGCGCGGCGCGCCGGTCGCGGGCGCGATCTTCCTGCCGACCAATCGCCACATGCGGCCGGGCGTCTATCACGCGCACCGCGGCTCGGGGCTGCGCTTCGACGGCGCGCCGGTCGATACTGCGCTGCCGCCGATGCCGTCTTCGAGCCGGCTCAGCACGGTACCGAGCGGGACCGGCGGCGTGACCGGCCCGACCGGGCGGCGCTTCGGCGTGGTGCGCACGCTGGGCAGCTGCGCCGTCGAGTTGGCGCTGGCGGCCGAGGGCAGCGTGCAGATGGCCGTCTTCGAGGGCGCGAAGATTTGGGATGTGGCGGGCGGCGTGGCGCTCTGCATCGAGGCCGGGCGGGCGGTCTTCACGCGCGCCGCGCGCGGGCCCGACTGGCGGCGCTTTACGCGGTTCGGGCAGGATTTGCACGGGCCGGTGACTAACCAGACGCTGCGCAACTGGTCGGACTCGCTGGTAGTGGGCGATCCGTCGCTGCTGCCGGAGGCCGCGGCGGATCTGCGCCGCGCCCAGGGCATGCGCGCAACGGTGCGCCGCGCCGCGGTGCGCCGCGTGCGCCGCTCCCTGCGGCGGTGACACAGGCATCGCCATGCTCCTGTGCCGTCAGATCACGCTTCTCGAGTAGCGCTGCGCTTCGCGCCGAGCGCTCAGCGGATTCGCAGATCAGAGGGTGCGTCGCACTGGCCACAGTCGTCCCACCCCCAGCCGACGACAGTCCCGTCCTTGCGCAGTCCAAGACTATGAGCCCCACCAGCGCTCACAGCTACGAACTGCCCTTCCGGCGCGTCGCACTGGCCGTAATCGTCGTTACCCCAGCCGACGACAGTCCCGTCCTCACACAACCCAAGACTGTGAGAGTCGCCGGCACTGACCGCTACGAACTTCCCCGCCGGCGCGTCGCACTGACCGTCGTCGTCGTTACCCCAGCCGACGACAGTCCCGTCCTCACACAACCCAAGACTGTGAGAGTCGCCGGCACTGACCGCTGCGAACTTCCCTGCCGGCGTATCGCACTGACCGTCGTCGTCGTTACCCCAGCCGACGACGGCACTATCCTCGCGTAACCCGAGACTGTGACTTCCACCGGCACTCACAGCTACGAACTTTCCCACCGGCGCGTCGTACCAGTTGAAGCCATTGGCCTCCCATCTGACAACAGTACCGTTCTCGCGCAGGCCCAAACTGTGAAATCCACCAGCGCTCACAGCCACGAACTTCCCTGCCGGTGCGTCACGCTGGCCGAAGCCATTGGCCTCCCAGCTGACAACAGTCCCATCCTCGCGCAGGCCCAAACTGTGAAATCCACCAGCGCTCACGGCCACGAACTTCCCTGCCGGCGCGTCGTGCTGGCCGAAGCCATTGTCTCCCCAGCTGACGACAGTATCGTCCTCGCACAGGCCCAGACTGTGAAATCCACCTGCACTCAGCTTTCCGCCTAATTCCAGCGCTCGGCGTTCTCGTCCCTTGCGATCGAGCCGCTCTCGCTCCCGACGTTCCCACTCTTCCTCCCATGCGATGTCATTGAGGCGTTGGCGTTCCTTGTCCCACTCGCGACGGGCACGCTCTTTCTGCAGATCCGCTTCAGGGGCCGCCGACGCGGGGTTTGCCGACGAGAGACTGCGGATGTTCTCCGCTGCCTCGGAAAGCCCACAGCGCTCCAGGGCGAGGACGCACAAACTCGCAACCGCGTCGGCTTCTCCACGTGTGCAATAGCCCTCGTGGTAGGGGCGGTAGATATCGTTGTGCAGTTTGCGGATGGTGTGCATCAGGTGGACATCTATGTCGCTCAGCATTGGAAATGCCCTGTGGCTGTCCTCGATCACGAAGGGGATATCGGCGAGGTCGATCAGGCGGTGGGGCGGCGAGCCGGACTCGAGCGATTGCAGCCGCCGATCATAGCTGCGCTCGTTGCGCTCGCGCGCCTGCTCGTTGAGCACCTGCGAGCGGATCCAGTTCGGCCCGTGCTCGCGCTCGATGATTGGCGCGATGTATTGCCGCATCGCGTCGCGGTAGATGGTCAGCGCGCTGTCGGCCCGATGCTTGTTCGGGATGCCGCCGTCGGCCACCGTCGCCTCCCGTCGATTGGGTGCGCAACGCCTGCACCCGTGCGCTATGCGCCGCCTCTGCGTCAATTGAAAGAATAGCGCATCACCGCCTTTTCCTCCCCCAGGGGAAGATGTCGCGCAGCGAAGGGGGGCTGGAGGCCGGCAGCGAAGCTCCCATGGGCAGGCTGTTGAGGCCGCTGGTTGCCGGAGGCGGTGACGACGGTTCGGCTGGCCGCATAGATGTCGCCGCCGATGCCGTTCCACGCCGTGAGCGAGACGGCTGGCGAGGCAGCCGTGCTGAAGTCGGTCGTGGAGCGCTCGCTTGAACCGCTGCCGCTGAGTCCGGCTGTGCAGGTCATGGCGACGCGGGAGGAACGGTGAGCGTGCGCGACGAGCTGTCGCTGCCGACGCTGTTCGTCGCGGTGAGCAAGACGGTGTGCTCGCCCGCCGTGGCGAAGCTGGTCGTGTAGGTTGCAGCGCTGCTGCTTGAAGCGCCGCCACTCCAGGCGTAGGAAGTCGGCGCGCCGCCGCTCAGCGTCGCCGTGCAGGTGACGGACTCGTCCACCGTCGGCGACAACGGCGAACAAGTGATGCCGTTGATCGCCGGAGGTGGAGGCAGAACGGTCAGGCCGACGAGGCGGAGGCTGGAGCCGGTGACGTTGGTCACTTGGAGTCCGACGGTCTTGGAACCGGCCGAGCTGAAGCTCGTCCTGTACTCGGCGCTGCTGCCGCTTGAAGCGCCGCCGATCCAGTAGTAGGTATCCGGCGCATCGCCGCTGAGCGTCGCCGTACAAGTCACGGACTCGCCCACCGTCGGCGACTCGGGCGAACAGTCGACACTGTAGATCACCGGTGCTTGCACCACGACAACGGATACGGTGGTCGAGTCCGTGTCGCTGCCGGCGCTGTTGGTCACGGTGAGCGAGATAGTCTTGGAGCCGGCCGATCTGAAGAACGCTTGATACACGGCTTTGTTGCCGTTTGCTGCGCCGCTCCAGGCGTAAGAGTCGGGCGCGCCACCGCTGAGCGTCGCCGTGCAGATGAATTCCCGGCCTACGTTCGTCGAGGAGGGGGAACACGTAATGCCGTCGATCACCGGCGCTTGCAGCGGTTCTGCAACGGACACAGTCGTCGACTCCGTGTCGCGGCCGCCGCTGTTGGTCACGGTGAGCGAGACGGCGGTTTCGCCCGTCGCGCCGAAGCTGGTCGTGTAGGTTGCGCCGCTGCCGCTGGATGCGCCGCCGCTCCAGGCGTAAGAGTCGGGCGCGCCGCCGCTCAGCGTCGCCGTGCAGGTGACGGACTGGTCCACAGTGGGCGATGCGGGCGAACACGTAATGCTGTTGATGACCGGAGGCGGAGGCAGAGCGGTCAGGGTGAGGCTGTCGGTGTTGCTGCCCGCGCTGTTGGTCACGGTGAGCGAGACGGTCCCGGAGCCGGCCGAGCCGAAACTGGTATTATAGGCGGCGCTGTCGCCGTTGCCGGCGCCGCCGCTCCAGGCCCAGGACACCCAGGCATCGTGCATGTCGCCGCCCAACTCCGCCGTGCAGGCGACGGACTCATTCACGGTCGGCGACGACGGCGAACACGTAATGCTGTCGATCACCGGAGACGGCGGCGCAATCTCCAGGAGGAATTCGTAGCTGTCGCCGCCGACGTCATTGCGCACAACGAGCCGGACATCCCAAACGCCCGGCCTGTTGAAGCTGGTTGTGAAGCGCTCGCTCGAACCGCTCGCGTTGTCGGCGACGCGGCTCGGTCGCACACTCCAGGCCCAGGAATCCGGCTCGCCGCCGTTCACCTCCGCCGTGCAGGTCACGTCGTCGCCCACGGTGGGCGACGACGGCGAACAGCTGAAACTGTTACGGTCGATCCGCGGCAGCCCGCTCGGGAGGTTGACGGTGACCGTGGTTGTTGCGACGTTGGCGTCGCGGTTGAGCCATCGTCGAGTGACGCTGAGCCTGATGGTCTTCACACCGGTCCTGCTGAAGCTGGGGCTGTAGGTTGAGGTGACGCTGTTGACCGGCGAGACCGATCCGGAGCCTGCGAGGGTAGACCAGTAGTAGCCCCGGATCCCGTCGCCGTGCCTGCTGTCAATTTGGCAGGTGACAGTCTCGCCGACGACAACCGTCGTAGGCGAACAGCTGATGCTGAGGGCCTGCTCGGCCGGTACGACAGTTATCGTGATCGACGCGGTGTCGCTGCCGCCCGCGTTCTCAACGGTCAGCGAAATCGTGCGCTCGATCGTGCGGCCGTCCGGCGCGCTGAAGTAAGCCCCGTAGATGCTGCGGTCGGTGCTCCTATGCACATAAGGCGGAGACGGGTCGCCGCCGCTCCAGGCCCAGGAAGCCGGCGCGCCGCCGCTGAGACTGGCAGTGCAGTCCGTGTAGCCGGAGGGGTTGACCGCCACGCGGGACCTCGTGCAGTCGATGCTGTCGATCACCGGGGCCTGCACGGTCGACTGCTCCGCCGTCTCCTCCACGTTGATCGTGATGGAGTCGGTGTCGCTGCCGCCGCTGTTGGTCACGATCAGCGAGACGGTGTGCTCGCCCGCCTCGCTGAAGCTGGTTGTGTAGGTTGGAGTGCTGCCGTTGGACGCGCCGCCGCTCCAGGCCCAGGAAACCGGACCGTGACCGCTGAAGTCGGCGGCGCAAACGGTCTCTTCACCTACCTCCGGCGCGGACGGGGAGCAGTTGATAGCGTCGATCACCGGGGTCCGCACTTCCGACTGATCCGCCGGCTCCTCCACGTTGATCATGATGGAGTCGCTGTCGCTGCCGGCGGCGTTGGACACGGTGAGCGAGACGGTGTACTCGTCCGCCGTGTAGAAGCTGATCCTGTAGCTGCCGCTGTCGCCATTGTCGCCGCCGCCGCTCCAGGCCCAGGAATCCGGCGCGCCGCTGCTGAGCTCGGCGATGCAGATGGTTTCTTCACCCACGGTCGGCGACGACGGCGAACATGTGATGCCGTCGATCACGGGCGCCTGCACCGCCGACTCCTCCGCCGGTTCCTCCACATTAATCGCGATGGAGTTGGTGTGGCTGCCGCTGGAGTTGGACACGGTGAGCGAGACCGTGTACTCCCCCGCCTTGCTGAAACTGGTGGAGTAGCGCTCACTTGAGCCGCTGCCGCCGCCGCCGCTCCAGGCCCAGGAATCGGGCGCGCCGCCGCTCAGGTTTGCCGTGCATTCGACGAACTCGTCCTCAGTAGTCGGAGACTCCGGCGAACACGTAATGCTGTCGATCACCGGGGGTTGCAGGTCCTCGCCGGTGGAGGCGGCGACCACGGTCAGCGCAACCGAATCGCTGTCGCTGCCGGCGCTGTTGGACACGGTGAGCGAGACGGTGTACTCACCCGCCTTGCTGAAGCTGGTGGAGTAGCGCTCGCTTGAGCCGCTGGAGCCGCCACCGCTCCAGGTATGGGAGTCGGGCGCGCCGCCGCTGAGCGTCGCCGTGCAGGTCACGGACTCGTCCACCTCTGGGGAGGAAGGGGTGCAGCTGACGCTGTCGATCACGGGCGGCTGCGGCTGTTCGATCACGACTACCGGCGCGCGCAGCGGCACCTCAATCACCGAGCTGCGCAGCCAGACACCGCGGCGGGCGTCGATCGTGGCGACGCGGAGGTAGCGGGCGCGAGACAGGCCGTCGGCGCCCAACCGCTCAACCGCCTCCGCCGTGCTCGACATGTCGGTGAAGGCCCATGTGGGCACGAAACCAAATTCCACGCGCAAGCGCCCCTCGGAGTCGGGGTTGTAGCGCGCGATCACGCGGCCGGTGATCTCGTCGCCGCCGGGCGACTGCGTCGACTGGGCGGGGACGCTGATCAGCGAGCTGCGCAGCCAGCCGCGGTTGTCCGCGGCCGCGCGGGCGTCGATCCGGCTCTTGGTCAGAAATCGGGAGCTCGGCAGCCAGTCGGACCGGGATGCGATCGCCTCGGGCCACGATTCCGCTTCATCCAGCGCCCATTCAGGGAAGAAGCCGAACTCGATCCGGTAGTCGTCGACGCCGTCCTCGCCGGTCCGATCCTGGACACGGGCAATGATACGGCCCTGCGCCGTCTCCGCGGAACCCGATTCGCCGCCCGGCGTCTGCGCGCCGGCGGAGAGCGTCAGAGCAACCATCGCAGCCGCGACGACCAGGAGCGCCGCCAGCAGCGCTCTAGACGGGGATTTCATCCCCCCCCCCCCCCCCAATTCCGGTTGGGCGCGCGAGTTTGCGGCATGTGAATCTCCTCGCGACGGGCGCAGTCGGCGGGTAACCGAGCGGCGCTCGAGCCGGTGTAGGGCGTTCGGCAGGGCACGTGAGGGAGCAAGGGATGCCGTCTTGGCTCAACGCCTCATGCCCCGCATCCCAACCATCCTCCTGCGCAAACCCTTGCCCAATTCCCGATCCCCCCTGCCCACGCCGAAACAGGCGGCGCGGAGAGCGAGGCGCACAATGGCGGGGCGCAACTACTGACGGCTACTGACAGCGATTGAGCCGGCGCGCACTCCTCCACTCTCCCTTGCAGAGAGGTGTCGGTGGGCGGCATTCCGCACTTGAGGCGTTCACGCGCGCTGAGGTTCCTCATCCTCCAGCGTGAGCGCCGCCTTCATCGCCGCGATCGCGACGCCGAGCTGCTCGCGGTCGGGCTCCCGCGTGGTGAGCGCTTGCAGCCAGAGGTTCGGCGCAAAGAGCGTCATGACCAGCCGGTTGCCGCGGTGCATCCCGCCGAAACGGATCACCTCGTAGGCCAGCGCCGTCAGCAGCGGCAGCAGAATGATCCGGCTGAGCAGGTGCCACCAGAGCGGCGGGTTGCCCAGCGCGACGAAGATCGGGATCGCGATCAGCGCCACCACCAGCGTGAACGAGGTCCCGCAGCGCGGATGCGCGCGGCTGTAGCGCGCGACCCGCTCCGGCGTCAGCTCGTCGCCAGCCTCCCAGGCCGCGATCGCCTTGTGCTCCGCGCCGTGGAACTGGAACACGCGGCGCACATCGGGCAGGCGGCCCATCAACGAGAGCCAGGCGAGCAGCATCAGCACCCGCAGGAAGCCCTCGGCCACGATCGCCCAGATCGGCTCCGCAGCCGTATCGGCAATCCAGCGTGTGGCGAAGACCGGCGCGAGAAAGAAGCCGCCGACCGCGATGCTCATCGCAAACGCCATCGAAATGATGGTCACCGCATCAGTCAGCCGCCCGTACTCGACCAGCTCCTGGCGCATCGAGACGCGCTGCGCGAAGCGCAGCGCCCACCAGCCGATCCAGAGCGTCTCGGCCAGCGTGATCGCGCCGCGCAGCAGCGGAATGCGGCGCACCCGCCGCGCAGCCGTCGCGCCCAGCTGCCTTGAACTCTGCGCCAGCGTGCCGTCGGACCGTCGGCAGACGACCACGACATGATGCGGGCTGCGGATCATCACGCCTTCGGTGACGGCCTGCCCGCCGTAGCCCACGGTTCCGCGGCGGCTCGGCTGCTGCCGGGTGAGCGGGGGTTCGCTGGACATCGTGGGCCGTTCGGGAGCTGCGCGGCGGGGCGCGCTACTCGATTTCGGCGCTGATCCCGTAGCGGCGGCGGAAGCGTTCGACACGGCCCGCCGTGTCCACAATCCGCTGCTCGCCGGTGTAGAAGGGGTGGCAGGTGCTGCACACCTCGATGCGGATTTCAGCCTTGGTCGAGCGGGTTTCCCAAGTTTCGCCGCAGCCGCAGCGCACCGTCGCGGTCTGATACTCAGGGTGAATCTCGGCCCTCATGACGCGCTCTCCGCGCCCGCGCCGACGGGCAGCACGCTGACCTTCTTGCGCCGCCCGCGGGCGTAGGGCGAAAACTTGATCGTGCCGTCGGTCAGCGCGAACAGCGTGTGGTCGCGGCCCACGCCCACATTGTCACCGGGGTGGATGCGGGTGCCGCGCTGACGCACGATGATCCCCCCGGTGCGCACCACCTGCCCGTCGAAGAGCTTCACGCCCAACCGCTTTGCGTTGCTGTCGCGCCCGTTGCGCGAGGAACCCACGCCTTTCTTGTGTGCCATCGCTACTTCTCCTCCTCTGTCGCGCTGTCCGTTGCGTCGTCCGTCGCGCCCTCGCCTGCGGGCGCGTCCTCAGCCGCATCGTCGGCGGGAACCTCGGCCTCTGCCGCCTCGATTTCGGCAGCGTTGTCCGCCGCGCTCGCAATCGGATCCTCAGTCGCCCCGGCCTCCGCTTCCGCATCCTCGTCCGGCTCGACATCGGGCGCCGGCGCCGGCGGTGTCCAGGTCCATGAGCGATCGCCCAGCGCGATCTCCGAAATACGCAGGTGCGTCTCTTGCTGGCGGTGCCCGCGCAGGCGCCGATAGCGCGTCTTGCTCTTGTACTTGAAGACCGGAATTTTCCGCGCCCGCTTCTGCTCGGCGATCTCGGCCTTGACCGATGCGTCGTCCAGCGTCGGCGCGCCGACCGCCACCGCACCGTCGTCGCCGCGCACCAGCAGCACATCATCGAACGCGACTTCGTCGCCGCGCTCGCCGTCCAGCCGCTCCACCACGAGCCGCTGGCCGGGCGTCACTCGATACTGCTTGCCGCCAGTGCGGATCACGGCGTAGACATCGCTGCTCATGGGTTGCGTTCCTGATGGCGCCTGGAGGCTGACTTGCGAGGCTGGCTTGCTTCGCGCCCCTCCAAGCGTAAGGCGCGCTGCGGGTAGGTCAAGCGGCGCGGGCCTCAGACCTCGGTCGGACCGTCGCCCGACTGGTAGCGGTTGGAGCTGCCGCCCCAGGCCAGGCCGGGCTTCGGCGGCAGCAGCGGCTCGCGCTCCGCCTCTTCGCCGTCGGGCTCCGGCGGAGCGGCGGGCGGCTGCGGCTCGGGCGGCGGTTCGGGCGTGCGCTCCGGCTCCGGGTCGCCCGGCTGCCAGGCCAGAATCGCCCGCAGCTCGTCACCCTCCAGCGTCTCCGTGTCCATCAGCCGCGTCGCCAGCAGCTCAAGCTGCTCGCGGTTGCGGCGCAGAATCGTGCGCGCGCGATCACGCGCGCGGTCGATGATCTCCCGCAACTCTTCGTCGATCTGCTCTGCGATCGTCTCCGAATAGTCGCGCTGCTCCGAGATGTCTCGGCCCAGGAAGACCATCGACTCTTTCTTCCCGAAGGTGCGCGCGCCGAGCCGCTCGCTCATTCCCCACTGCGTGATCATCGCCCGCGCGATCTGTGTCACCTTCGAGAGGTCGTCGTGCGCGCCGGTGGTCATCTCGCCGAACACGATCTCCTCGGCCGCGTGGCCGCCCAGCGCAGACGACATAAAGCCCTCGTAGTAGCTCTTGCCCGCCAGCCGATGCTCCGACTCCGGCAGGTAGCGGGTGTAGCCGCCGGCCATCCCGCGTGGGACGATCGTCACCTTGTGGACGGGGTCGTGCCCGGGAATGTGCGCGGCGACCAGCGCATGCCCCGCCTCGTGGAACGCCACCACCTCGCGCTCGCGCCCGATCAGCAGGCGGCTCTTGCGCTCCGGACCGGCCATCACCCGATCCACCGCCTCCTCAACCTCCGCCTGGGTGACGCGCTTCTTGCTGCGCCGCGCGGCCAGGATCGCCGCCTCGTTGAGCAGATTCGCCAGTTCCGCACCGGAGAAGCCGGGCGTCTCCTTGGCGATCGTGCGCAGGTTCACCTCTTCCGCCAGCGGCTTGCCGCGCACATGCACGGCCAGGATCTCCTCGCGGCCCTTCACGTCGGGCGCGTCGAGAATCACGCGGCGATCGAAGCGGCCCGGCCGCAGCAGCGCCGGGTCGAGGATGTCGGGGCGGTTGGTTGCAGCGACCACGATCACGTTGGTATTCGTGTCGAAGCCGTCCATCTCCACCAGGATCTGATTGAGCGTCTGCTCGCGCTCGTCGTGGCTGCCGCCCACGCCGGCGCCGCGCTGCCGCCCGACCGCGTCGATCTCGTCGACGAACACGATGCAGGGCGCGTTGCGCTTGGCCTGCTCGAACAGGTCTCGCACCCGACTCGCGCCGACGCCCACGAACATCTCCACAAATTCGGAGCCGGAGATGCTGAAGAACGGCACGCCCGCTTCGCCCGCCACCGCGCGCGCGAGCAATGTCTTGCCGGTGCCCGGCGGCCCGACCAGCAGCACGCCGCGCGGGATGCGTGCGCCCAGCGAGGCGAAGCGCTCCGGGAACTTGAGGAACTCCACGACCTCCTGCAGCTCCTCCTTGGCCTCGTCGGCCCCCGCCACATCGTTGAAGGTGACCGTGGGGCGGTTGGCGGTGACCAACCGCGCCTTGCTTTTGCCGAACGACATCGCCTGGCTGCCCTGCCCCTGCGCGTGGCGGAACAGGAAGAAGAAGATCAGGCCGAAGATCAGCAGGATCGGCAGGAAGTTGATCAGCAGCCCGCCGATCACGCTGCCGAAACCGCCCGATCCGCGCACCTCCACCTCCGGGAAGCCCGGCGCGGTGATGTCGATCCCCTGGCGATTGAAGAAGTCGAAGACATCCCACGGCTGCGAGGGGGTGTTCGCCGAAATCGAGCTGGCCCCGTCGCGGTAGTCGAGCGTGACCTTGTTGTCGTCCACGCGGATCGTCTGAATCTGGCCGAGATCGCGCTCGATCCGGCTGAGCAGATCCTCGCCCCCGCCGGCCAGCGCCACCGTCTGCGAACTGCCGCCGCCGCGCCCCAGCAGGGCGTAGATCACCACGATCAGGACGACCAGAATGAGCCCGTAGACCAGGAAGTTGCGCCCGAACCTGCCGCCCATGACCTGCGCCTCCCGCCGCCGCGCGCAATCGGCCGCGCGGTTGAACCGTCCGACTGAGCATACCGCAGCCGCGGGCCTTCCGTGCGCCGCGTTGCGCTCCGCTCACATTCGCTTCACGGAATCCGATCACGGCGTTGACGTGAGCATTCGATCCTCCAGGCGCGCCCACACATCCGCCGCTCCCACCGTCCCTCGCGCCTCTCTCCGTCCCACTTGCGCCCCTCTCTCCGTCATACCCGCGCTTGCCGCGGGTATCTCGACGTGAACAGCGCCATCGTTGCGCTTCACACCACACCCCTGTTATCCCATTCCCTCTTCCCGCCATTCCCGCTCACTTCTCCCGTCATTCCTAACTGCGCCCTTCCGTCATTCCTGCGTAGGCAGGAATCCAGGCGAACCGCAGCCGTTCGTTCACGCCACGGACGCTCAACGGCCCTCAAACGCCGCTTGGGGAGACTGTCGGAGCGCCGCTGACGCTTCGGGATCACGAGACCGCTTGGATTCCTGCCTGCGCAGGAATGACGGATCCGAGCGGGAATGGCGGATTCGACGACTACGCCCACAACGGAGTCTCCCAATGAACTCGTGTGAGGCGAACTCCCGCCCCGCCGGCCCTTGCGCAGACGCCCCCTGCGCAGGGGCGATTGAAAACCCAGTGCCCCCGCTACCTTGCGCGCCATGCCCGCCCCGAAACCCACCCGCCGGCTTGAGCTGCGCCACTGGCGCGCCGGCGCCTCGATCGTCGCGGGGGCTGACGAAGTGGGGCGCGGACCATGGGCCGGACCGCTGGTCGTCGGCGCGGTCGTGCTGCCGCCCGAGCGGCGGCCCGCCTGGTTGCCGTTGCTGCGCGACAGCAAGGCGCTGAGCGCCGCCGCCCGCCAGGCGCTCGCCCCGCGCATCCACGACGAAGCGCAGGACGCCGCGCTCGGCTGGGTTGCCGCCGCCGAAATTGATGCGCTCGGCCTCGCGGCTGCGCTGCGGCTCGCCTACCGCCGCGCGATCGAGGGACTCTCGCACCCGCCCGATATCGTGCTGGCCGACGGCTCGGACCGGCTCAAGCTGCCCTGGCCGACGGAGATGGTCGTGCGCGGCGATGCCCGCGTCGCCTCGATCGCGGCGGCTTCGATCATCGCGAAGGTGGCTCGTGACGACTACATGGCGGCGCTTGACGCGCAATTTCCGCAGTTCGGTTTTGCGCGTCATAAGGGCTACGGCGCGCCCGAGCACCGCGCCGCGCTCGAAACCCACCCGCCCTGCCCCGAGCACCGGAGCAGCTTCCGCCCCGTCGCCCAGGCGGCCCAATTCGCCGAACTCCCGACGGCGGGCGGCTGACCGCGGCAAAAAGGCGCTCGGACGCCAGGCTGAAGAGTTCGCCGCGCAATGGTTGCGCGCACGCGGCTACCGGATCCTCGAGCGCAACTACACGCGCCCCTGGGGCGAGGCGGACATCGTCGCGCGCGACCGCGACGGAACGACGGTGATCGTGGAGGTGCGTAGCCGCAGCGACGCCCGGCGGCGGCTGGAGCTGCTCGAATCGGTTGACTGGCGCAAACAGCGCCAGCTGCGCCGACTCGCCCAAGGGCTGTTGGCCGAGCGCAACCGCCACATCAACATCCGGATCGATGTGATCGCCGTCGTCGCCGACCAACATGGAGTTCTGCGCGTGCATTCGCACATTCGCAACGCCGTGGAGGATGCATAAGCGCGCGTATCCTGCGGCCATGCCGATCTATGAGTTCCACTGCGCCGGCTGCCGCCGCGCCGTTGAGGTCTTCCAGCGCCGCGCGCGCTCTACAGGCGACGCTCCGCCGCCCTGCCCGGAGTGCGGGGCCGACGCTCTCCAGCCCCGCTTCTCGCGTTTCGCATCCCGCACCGAGCTTTCGTTCCCCGGCTTCGACACGATGGATGACGTCGACGAGAACGATCCTGAGTCGGTCGCCGCCTGGCGTAAGTCGGCCGGCGCGCCCGATGAGCTGCCCGCTGATCTGTAGGCTGACTCTGTAGGCTGACAGGGCGAGGTTCACGATGCCGATCTACGAATACCGCTGCCCCAGCTGCCGCGCGATCACCGAGGCGTTTCACCGCTCGCTGGAAAACGCGGGCGCGCCGTCCTGCGAGCAATGCGGCGCGGATGGCCTCAGGCGCGTCGCCTCGCGCTTCGCCACGCCCAAGACGGAGGCGCAGGTGCTGGAGCAGTACGGCTCGCCGGCTGCCGGCGCAGGCCCCGACGCCTACAAGGACCCGCGCCAGATCGGCCGCTGGGCCGAGCAGCGCTTCGAGGAGATGGGCGTTGAGATGCCCGCAGAGGCGAAGCAGATGATCGACGCGGCCCGCGACGGCGAACTCCCCGCCCCCGTCAAGGACCTCTGACGCCCGCTGCGCCGATTACACTGCCGTCAGGAGCATCGCCGATGGCCACCCCAGCCCGCGAACCAGATGGTCTGCCGCTGGACATCTTCCTGCGCAGCAGTCCGGTCGACGAAGCTGAGTTTGACCGCGTCATGACGCTGTTCTCGCGCAACCGCGAGTATCTCTTCAGCAGGTGGGATGAGTTAATCCGCGACCACCGCGGCATGTGGGCGGCCGCCTACGGCGGCTGCCACCTGGTCCTCAGTGAGGACCGTGAGGGCATCCGCAGCAACATCCCGGGCGACATTGAACGGCGCTCCGCTTTTATCTGGCTGCTCGACGATGCGCCCGACGCGATTCGCGGCACCGGCTGATATCGGCCGTGAGACCGCCCGCCGTCGTCATTCCGGTCTGGCTCGACACGCCGTATCGCCATGTCGACACCGGCCGGATCGAAGTGGGCGGACGGGCGTTCGTCGACGCGTTCCTCGGGTACAAAGGGCAAAGAATCTCAACTGCCTTTGAGATAGACACGGGAGCCGCGCGCACCTCATTGGGCGCGGCCGACACGCTCGATCTGCTCGGCGACATCTACCAGGAGATCGACTTCGCCGCAGATCCCGCGCGGACGGTCGTCTATGGCGTCGCTGGCGCACTGCGCTGTGTCGAACGCGACGCGCTGCTCTCTTTCCGCGTTGAAGACAACAGCCGCTTCGAGCTCATCGCGCCGGTCCTGATTCCGGAGATCACCCACACGCCCGCAGGCCGCCGCCAGCCCGCCTCGCCGAGCCTGCTTGGGCGCGACATTCTGGGGCGCGGCGCGCTCACACTGGCCTGGCAACTGCCCGTGCAGCTCCACTTCAGCAGCCTGCCGCCTCCGCTACCCTGACGGTGGAGGATCCCCGCCATGGCAACGCCGACCCGTCCCCGCGCCGATGCTCAGCCGCTTGGAGTGCTCCGACCGATCGAGGATCCTGTTGAAGCCGCCGAGATCATGCGCGGCTTCGAGCAGTATGACCGCAACCGCGACCACTTCTACAGCCGCCGCGAGGAACTCTTCCGCGACCACTACGGCAAGTACGTGATCGTCTACGACGATGACAAGATCCTGATCGGCGACGATGTTCGGGAGATGTGGCGCAAGGTCGCACCGGAGGACTTGTCCACCGCGTTCTCGCAACATCTCGCAGAGCCTCTGGAAGGTCGGAGCGTCTGGCTCTGATGCCGCCCACGCCTCGAATCCCGGTCCGCATCGATCAACCGCTCCGCTCCGCCGCCGAACCCCGATGGCCCGTCGGCGGCAAGGCGTTCGTGGATCTCACAGTCGTCTTGGGAGAGAAGCGCTGGTTCGGCGGTTTCCTGGTTGACACCGGTGCGAGCCGCACGACGATCGGTGCCTCGGAAGCGCTGGAGTTTCTGGGCGACGAGTACTTCTTCCTGGATTTTGACCGTGATCCGCTGCGAGTCGACATCGGAGGCATAGGCGGCTTGGTCCGTTGCGTGGTGCGGGGTGTGGAACTGATCTTTCGGACTGAAGCCGGTCCGGCGCACCACATCACCGCGCCCATCCTGATTCCCGAAATGACCGACGCGCCGCTTGGTCGGCTGCCGATGCACACGCCCAGCCTGCTGGGGCGCGACTTGCTGGGCGCCGGCGCGCTCACTCTGGCCTACCGGCTGCCGACCGAGCTGCACTTCTCCAACATGCCGACGGGCGTCAGCCTTTGACATAGCCGCCGCGCGGTGCAACGCCTGCGATTGCCCCACTGATCATCGCTCGATACATTGCCTGCGGCTTGCCTGTCGCCGCACGGCGGGCCGGCCCGATCTGTCTGGCGCAGAATCCGCCCGCCGACCGGCGGCTGCGCGGCTTGGGGGAAGACGATGGAAATCCTGATCTTCGCGCTGATCACGGCGCTGGTCGCGCTGGCGTTCGCCGGCCTGCGCGTGCGCGATGTCCTCGCCGAGGACGAGGGCAACGACGTGATGCGGCGCATCGGCCGCGCGATCCAGCTCGGCGCGGCCACCTTCCTCAAGCGTGAGTACACCTTCCTCGCCGCCTTCGTCGGCGTCGTCTTCGTGGTCCTGCTGATCTTCATCGACCTCGACGTGCTCGACAAGTTCGACGGCACCGACCACCGCTGGACATCGGTCTCCTACCTGATCGGCGCGATCCTCTCCGCCTCGGCCGGCTACGCCGGGATGCTGATCGCCGTCCGCGCCAATGTGCGCACCGCCGCCAAGGCGCAGCAAGGTCTCAACCCCGCGCTGCGCACCGCCTTCAACTCCGGCACCGTGATGGGCATGACCGTCGTCGGCCTCGGCCTGCTCGGCCTCGTGATCATGTACCTGATCTGGCAGGACTTCCGCCCGCTCGCGGGCTTCGCCTTCGGCGCGTCCTCAATCGCCCTCTTCGCCCGCGTCGGCGGCGGCATCTACACCAAAGCCGCCGATGTCGGCGCGGACCTGGTCGGCAAAGTCGAGGCCGGCATCCCCGAAGACGACCCGCGCAACCCCGCCACGATCGCCGACAACGTGGGCGACAATGTGGGCGATGTGGCCGGCATGGGAGCCGACCTGTTCGAATCCTATGTCGGCTCAATCGTCGCCACCATGGCGCTCACCACCGCCGCCGGCACCGCCGCGCTGTTCGGCGGCGAAATCGGCGGCTGGAAAGCCGACGCCCTCGTTCTTCCCATGCTCGTCGCCGCGATCGGCATCATCTCCGCCGTGATCGGCACCTTCTTCGTTCGCACCGGTGAGCGGGCCGACCAGGGCCGCCTCCTTTGGGCCCTCCGCGCCGGCGTGTTCGGAGCCTCCGGCCTCGTGCTGCTCGGCGCAGGCATCGCGGTCGCCGTGATGGGACTCGACGCCAACCTCTTCCTCGCCATCCTCGTCGGCCTGATCGCCGGCCAGATCATCGGCACCGTCACCGAAGGCTTCACCTCGTCCGAAGGCTTCACGCTCGGCGGACGCCGCTATTCGCCCACCGTCAACCTTTCCGGCCAGGCCCAGTCCGGCACCGGCCCGATCATCATCGGCGGCCTCTCGCTGGGCATGATGTCCACCGTCATCCCCCTGATCACGATCGTGGTCGGCATCGTGCTCGCCTTTGAACTTGCCGACTACTACGGCATCGCGCTCGCCGCTGTGGGCATGCTCGCGCCGCTCGGCGTGACGCTCGCCACCGATGCCTACGGCCCCGTCGCCGACAACGCCGGCGGGATCGCCGAGCAAGCCGGCCTCGATCCGGAAGTGCGCGAGCGCACCGACGCGCTCGACCAGCTCGGCAACACCACCGCCGCGACCGGCAAAGGCTTCGCGATCGGCTCCGCCGCTCTCACCTCGCTCGCCCTGCTCGCCACCTACGCCATCACCACCGGACTGATCGACAATGGCATCAACCTGCTTGAGTACCAGGTGCTGATCGGCATCCTGATCGGCGCGCTGATGCCCTTCATCTTCTCCGCTCTCTCGATGGGCGCCGTGGGGCGAGCGGCCGAGGCGATGGTCCAGGAGGTCCGCCGCCAGTTCCGCGAGAAGCCGGGCATCATGGACGGCACTGAAGATCCCGACTACGAGCGCGCCATCTCGATCTCCACTGACGGCGCGCTGCGCGAGATGGTCATCCCCGGGCTGATCGCGGTGATCGTGCCGATCTTCGTCGGCGCGGTGATCGGCGCGGAGTCGCTGGGCGGCCTGCTGATCGGCTCGATCGCCGCCGGCTCGATGCTGGCGATCATGATGGCCAACGCCGGCGGCGCCTGGGACAACGCCAAAAAGTACATCGAAGAGGGCAACTTCGGCGGCAAAGGCTCCGACGCCCACGCCTCCGCCGTCGTCGGCGACACCGTCGGCGACCCCTTCAAGGACACCTCCGGCCCCTCGCTCAACATCCTGCTCAAGCTGATGTCGATCGTCGCCGTGGTGTTCGGCCCGCTCTTCCTCTAGCGCGCGTTCGCGCCGGCCTGCGGCTGTTCCGCCTCTCGCCCCGCGCGCTCGCGCAGCTGCGCGCTAACGGCGCGGCCGGCGTTGCCCGTCGCCAGCACCGCCAGCAGAGCGCCCACCGTCAGCCCGATCACCAGACCTAGCAGAAATCGCATCGCGCCCTCCTGCGTTTGTCGCCAGCCCAAGCCCACAATAGCGTGAGATGGAACCCGCCTTACCGCCGCCTTACCTACGGAGCCGCCGATGACGACCGACGCCACCACCGACCAGCCCGCCGTCTCGATGGAGACGCTCGTCTCCCTCTGCAAGCAGCGCGGCTTTGTCTTCCCCGCCAGCGAGATCTACGGCGGCTTCGGCTCCACCTACGACTACGGCCCTCTCGGCGTCGAACTCAAGCGCAACATCAAGGACGCCTGGTGGCGCGCGATGGTGCGCGAGCGCTCCGATGTGGTGGGCATCGACACCGCGATCATCCAGTCGCCGTTGGTCTGGGAGGCCAGCGGCCACGTGCAGAACTTCCACGATCCGATGGTCGACTGCCTGGAGTGCAAGGGCCGCTTCCGCGCCGACCACCTCGACGGCCCCGTCTGCCCCACCTGCGGCGCAACCGACTCCTTCACCGAGGCCCGCGAGTTCAACCTGATGTTCCGCACCCACGTGGGCCCCGTCGAGGAGGACGCCGCCGCCGCCTACCTGCGGCCGGAGACCGCGCAGGGCATCTTCGTCAACTTCGACAACGTGCTCACCGCCACCCGCCGCCGCCTGCCCTTCGGCATCGCCCAGCAGGGCAAGTCGTTCCGCAACGAAATCACGCTGGGCAACTTCATCTTCCGCACCCGCGAGTTTGAGCAGATGGAGATGGAATTCTTCGTCGCCCCCGAGGACTCCGGCGAGTGGTACGCCCGCTGGATCGACCTGCGCGAGGCCTGGTACCACGACCTCGGCGTCAACCCCGACAACCTGCGCCGCGATGTCCACCCGCAAGAATCGCTCTCGCACTACTCGGCCGGCACCACCGACATCCAGTACCGCTTCCCCTGGGGCTGGGACGAGCTGGAGGGCATCGCCAACCGCACCGACTTCGACCTCACCCAGCACGGCCGGTCCTCGGGCAAGCGGCTCGAATACTTCGACCAGGCCGAGCAGCGCCACATCGTGCCGCACGTGATCGAGCCCGCCGCCGGCGTGGATCGGATCATGCTGGCGCTGCTCTGCGACGCCTACCGCGTCGTGCCCGACGAGAAGGGCGACGAGCGGGTGGTGCTGGCGTTTGCCCCGCGCATCGCGCCGGTCACCGTGGCCGTGCTGCCGCTCAGCCGCAAAGAGCCCGTCGCCGACCTCGCCCGCAGCGTCTGGGACCAACTCCGACCCTGGTGGACCACCCAATACGACGACACGCAGAGCATCGGCCGCCGCTACCGCCGCCAGGACGAAATCGGCACGCCCTACTGCGTCACGGTTGACTTCGACTCGCTGGAGGATGACGCCGTCACGATCCGCGATCGCGACACCCAGCAGCAAGACCGCGTCCCGATCGCCGCGCTAACGGACGAGCTGCGCGCCCGCCTGGGCTTCTGACTCGCCGCGGCGGGCTGCCCCAGTCCGCTCCGAATCGCCCCCTACGCAGGGGAGACGCCGCTTCGAGCGGCGGCGGGGTCGGTCCGCCCCGTGCGCCGTGCTCGAAACCCGGCGCCGACTTATGGCGCGAGCTCAGCCACCTTCGCCCGTGCGCTGTCCTTGTCCTCGAACCACTCCGAGTTCACCTCGGCGAACGCCTGCCACTCGTCGGGCACATCGTCCTCTGCGAAGATCGCCGTGACCGGGCAGGCCGGCTCGCAGGCGCCGCAGTCGATGCACTCGTCCGGGCTGATGTAGAGCATCCGATCCTCGTCGTCCGCGTGGATGCAGTCCACCGGGCAGACTTCGACGCAGGACTGATCCTTGACGTCAATGCAGGGTTCGGTGATCACGTAGGTCATGCTGATGGCCGTCCTCTCGTCAAGGCTGCGTGCAGCCGGTCTGGCGCGCTCCTACCTACCGTTATAGGGCTGATGGCGCGCGTAGGCAACACCCCCGCGCAAAGATCCGCTCATCCGCCCGCCGCCGCCGCCCCGCGTGAGCGCACTGCGGACTGTTTTGCGGAGCGTCTTGCGGCGCGCTTCTTGGGCTGTTGCGCGCCCTCGCCCGCCCCGTTCGCCGCGGCGGCCCCGCCCCGCCCGGCGCGCTGCTTGCCCGCCGTCTTGCGCCCGCCGCTCTTGCCGTTCTTGCTCGCCGTCCCGTTGAGCGAGGGCAGCGCGTCGCGCAGAAAGCGCCCCGTGTGACTCGCCGTCACCTCCGCGATCGCCTCCGGCGCGCCCGCCGCCACCAACTCGCCCCCCCGATCGCCGCCCAGCGGACCCAGATCGATGATCCAGTCCGCGTTCTTGATCACGTCCAGATGGTGCTCGATCACCACCACCGTGTTGCCCTGGTCGACCAGCGTCTGCAGCACGCTGAGCAGCGCCTCCACATCCTGAAAGGAAAGCCCCGTCGTCGGCTCGTCGAGCAGATAGAGCGTGCGCCCCGTGGAGCGCTTCGAGAGCTCCGTGCTCAACTTCACCCGCTGCGCCTCGCCGCCCGACAGCGTCGTCGCCGGCTGCCCCAGCTTGATGTAGCCAAGCCCCACCGCCTGGAGCGTCTCCAGCTTGCGCCGAATCGTCGGGTGCGCGTCGAAAATCTCCACCGCCTCGTCCACCGTCTTGTTCAGCACATCCGCGATCGTGAAGCCCTTGTAGTGAATCTCCAGCGCCTCGCGGTTGTAGCGCGCGCCGCCGCAGACCTCGCACGGCACCGTCACGTCCGGCAGAAACTGCATCTCGATCGTGTTGTAGCCGTCCCCCCGGCACGCCTCGCAGCGCCCGCCCTTCACATTGAACGAGAAGCGCCCCGGCTTGTAGCCCCGCATCCGCGCCTCGGGCACCGACGCGAACAGCTCCCGCACCGGCGTGAACAGCCCCGTGTAGGTGGCGGGATTGGAGCGCGGCGTGCGCCCGATCGGCGACTGATCGATGTCGATCACCTTGTCGATCGCTTCCAGCCCCTCCAGCCGCGCCATCTTGCCGGGACGCCGCCGCGCGCCGTGCAGCCGCTGCGCCGCGCCCGCGTGCAGCAAATCGTTGACCAGCGTGCTCTTGCCCGAGCCGCTCACGCCCGTCACGCAGATGAACGTGCCCAGCGGGAACGCGACATCGATCTGCTTGAGATTGTGCTCCGTCGCCCCGACCACCCGCAGCGTCTCCCCGCTGCCCGGACGCCGCCCCGCGGGCATCGGAATCGTGCGCCGCCCGCTCAGATACGCGCCCGTCATCGATGTGCGGTGCTTCATCACCTGCTGCGGCGAGCCCGCCGCCACGATCTTCCCGCCCGCCTCGCCCGCGCCCGGACCCATGTCCACAATCCAGTCCGCCGCCCGCATCGTCGCCTCGTCGTGCTCCACGATCAGCACCGTGTTGCCCAGGTCCCGCAGCCGTTTCAGCGTTCGAATCAGCCGCTCGTCGTCCAGCGGATGCAGCCCGATCGACGGCTCGTCGCAGACGTACAGCACCCCCATCAGCGAGGAACCGATCTGCGTCGCCAACCGAATGCGCTGCGCCTCCCCGCCGCTCAGCGTCGCCGCCGCGCGATCCAGGGTCAGATAATCCAGTCCCACATCCACCAGAAAGGTCAGCCGCTCGCGGATCTCCTTCAGAATTTGCGCCGCAATCGTCCGTTCCCGCGCCGAGAGCGGCGACTTCTTGCCGGCCAGACCCTTTGCCCACTCCGCCGCCACTGCTACCGCCATCCGCGTCACGTCGACGATGCTGTGCTCGTCCACCCGCACGGCCAGCGATTCCGGCTTCAGCCGCGCGCCCTGGCAGTCCGTGCAGGGCACCGCCGTCATGTAGCGCTCGATCTCGCTGCGCGACCAGTCGGAGTCCGTCTCCCGGTGGCGGCGCGCGAGATTGTTGACCACGCCCTCGAACTGGGTTTCGTAGGTGCGTTTGCGCCCGCGGTGATTTTCCCACTCGATCACGATCGGCTCGTCCAGCCCGTGGAGCACCGCCTCAACCAGTCCCTCCGAAAGCTCGGCGAACGGCGTGTCCGCATCCTCTCCGAAACGCTCGAACACTGCCTCCAGAATGCGCGACTGCCAGCCCGAGTGCGACGACGACCGTGACCACGGCGCAATCGCCCCCTGCCGCAGCGATTTGCTCCGATCAGGGATCACCAACGCTGGATCCACCTCCATCGTGCTGCCCAGCCCCGTGCAGTCCGGGCAGGCCCCGTGCGGGCTGTTGAACGAAAAGCTGCGCGGCTCGATCTCGCCCAGTGCGAACATGTCGCGCGGGCAGGCCAGTTGCTCCGAATAGATGCGGTCGTCCTCTTCGTCCAGCGCCCGAATCCGCACAATTCCGTCGCCCAGCTGGAGCGCCTGTTCGATGCTCTCCGCCAGCCGCCCCGCCAGTGATTGCCGCTCGTCCTCATCGGCGTCGCTTTCCGGCAGCGCGATCCGGTCCACCACCACATCGATCGAGTGCCGCTTGTTCTTCTCCAGCGCGATCTCCTCGTCCAGCGACAGCACCTCCCCGTCGATCCGGGCCCGCACGAAGCCCCGCGAGCGCGCGTCGTCGAGCACCTGCTGATGCTCGCCCTTGCGATCCCGCACCACCGGCGCCAGCACCAGCAGCCGCGCCTCCGCTGGCAACGCCAGCACGCTGTCCACCATCTGCTGCACCGTCTGCTGCGCAATCGGGTCCCCGCAGATCGGGCAGTGCGGACGCCCCGCGCGCGCGAACAGCAGCCGCAGGTAGTCGTAGATCTCCGTCACCGTGCCCACGGTTGAGCGCGGATTGCGCGAGCCGGTCTTCTGATCAATCGAAATCGCCGGCGAGAGCCCCTCGATGTAGTCCACATCGGGCTTCTCCATCCGCCCCAGGAACTGCCGCGCGTAGGCGGACAACGACTCGACGTAACGCCGCTGCCCCTCCGCGTAGATCGTGTCGAACGCCAGCGACGACTTGCCCGACCCCGACAGCCCCGTGATCACCACCAGCTGGTCGCGCGGGATTGTGACGTCGATGTCCTTGAGGTTGTGCTCGCGCGCGCCCTTGACCACGATCTTGTCCGTCGGCACAGTCATCTCCGGAATCAGCACATCAGCGCGAGCGGGGGAACCCAGCGTACCAAACCCGTCGCCTGCTCCTCCAAGCAGTCCACAAACCGCGCGCCGCGCGCCCCGCCGGCTTCACCCGCATTCGTATACTCAGGCCATGACCGACGACGCAGCCGACACGCCGCCGCCACGGCTCGTCATCCTCGACGGCCACGCGATCATCTTCCGCGCCTACTACGCGATGCGCGAGCCGCTGACTGTGAAGTCAACCGGCGAGGTCGTCAGCGCCGTCTACGGCTTCGCCAACACCCTGCTCGCCGTGCTCGACGACCTCCAGCCCACCCACATCGCGCTCGCGCTCGACGTCGACGACGGCACCACCTTTCGGCGCGACCTCGATCCCAACTACAAGGCGCACCGCGACGCGATGCCGGAAGACATGCCGCCCCAGATCGAGCGCTGCCGCCAAGTCGCCTCCGCCTTCGGCCTGCCGATCTTCGAAGCGCCCGGCTACGAGGCCGACGATGTGCTCGCCACGCTCGCCGACCAGGCCGCCGCGCAGGGCGTCGAGACCTGGATCGCCACGCTCGACAGCGACCTCGTCCAACTTGTCCGCGACGGCGTCTCTATCTACATGTTCCGCCCCTTCCAGCGCGATGTGGTGCGCTACGACTCCGATGAGCGGGTGCGCGACCGCTACGGCGTGGATCCGATCCAGATCATCGACTACAAGGCGATCGTCGGCGACAAGTCCGACAACATCCCCGGCATCAAAGGCCTGGGCGACAAAGGCGCGGTCAAGCTGCTCAACACCTGGCGCAGCCTGGAGGAGATTTACGAGCACCTCGACGAGGTCAAGCCGCCCGCCACCCAGAAGAAGCTGCGCGAACAGCGCGACGAAGCCTTCCTCTCCAAGAAACTCGCCACCATCGTCCACGATGCGCCCGTCGAGCTGGACCTCGCGCAGGCCGAAGTCGGGGTCTACGACCGCGAGGACGTGATCGCGATCTTCCGCGAGCTGGAGTTCCGCTCGATCCTCGAGCGCGTCTCGGACCCCGAATGGGGCTCAGGCGCACTTGACGCCGCGCCCGCGCCGCAGCAGGACGTCGACTACGACATCGTGCGCGACGAGGCCGCGCTGCAGGAGTGGGTCGAGCGCGCCGCCGCAGCGCCGCTGCTCGCCGTGGACCTCGAAACCTCCGCACTCGATCCGATCGACTGCGAAATCGCCGGCTACGCGCTCGCCGACGCCGAAGGCCGCGCCGCCTACATCCCCGTCGGACACCGACCCTCGCTCGAAGACACCGCCGAGCAGCTCGCTCCCGAGCTCGTGCGCGACGCGCTCCGCCCGGTGCTCGAAGACCCGTCCGTGCCCAAGGTGCTGCACAACGCCAAATTCGACATCAAGGTGCTCGCCCGCCACGGCATCCGCCTGCGCGGGCTGACCCACGACACGATGCTCGTCGCCTACCTGCTCAGTGAACCGCAGATCGGCCTCAAGGCGCTCGCCTCCTCCCGGCTCGGCGTCGAAATGACCCCGATCGAGGCGCTGATCGGCAAGGGTCGCAAGCAGAAATCAATGCTCGACGTGCCCGCCGCCGAAGCCGGCCCCTACGCCGCCGCCGACGCCGACATGACCCTGCGTCTGGCTGCCGTCCTGATCCCCGAACTCGAAGAGGACGACGCGCTGGCCGCGCTCTACCGCGAGCTCGAACTGCCGCTGATCGAGGTGCTGGTCGAGATGGAGTTGGCCGGCGTCTCGCTCGATACCGCCCAACTCCAGGAGCTCGACGCCCGCCTCGATCAGGAAATCGAGATCGCCACCCAGCAGATCTACGAGGATGTCGGCCACGAATTCAGCATCGCCTCGCCCAAGCAACTCAGCGTCGTGCTCTTCGAGGAGCTCGGCCTGCCCAAGACGCGCAAGACCTCCCAGGGTTTCTCCACCGACGCCCAGCAACTCGAGCGGCTGGCCGAAAGCCACCCGATCGTCAACCGCGTCCTTCAGTGGCGCGAACTGACCAAGCTCCGCTCCACCTACGTCGAATCGCTCCCGCCGCTGGTCAGCGCCAGCACCCGCCGCATCCACACCGATTACAACCAGACCGTCGCCGCCACCGGCAGACTCTCCTCCGAACACCCCAACCTGCAGAACATCCCCGTCCGCACCGAGCTCGGCGCGCAGGTCCGCGCCGCGTTCGTGCCCCGCGTCTGGGACGCGCCCAACGGCGGCCGCGCGCCGTCCGATGACGTCTGCTTCGTCAGCGCCGACTACTCCCAAATCGAGCTGCGCGTGCTCGCTCACCTCGCCGAAGACGCCGGCCTGATCGAGGCCTTCCGGCACGGCGAAGACATCCACGCCGCCACCGCCGCCGGCGCCTACGGCGTCGAAATCGCCGATGTCCAGCCGCAGATGCGCGACACCGCCAAAATGATGAACTTCGGCGTCATCTACGGCATCAGCGCCCACGGACTCGCCCAGCGCACCGGGATGGAGCGGCGCGACGCTCAGGCCTTCATCGACGCCTACTTCGGGCGCTTCCCCCGTGTCGCCGAGTGGGGCGAGGAGATCAAGGAAACCACCCGCCAGCGCGGCTACGCCGAAACCCTGCTCGGACGCCGCCGCTACCTGCCCGCGATCAACTCCGCCAACTTCCAGGCCCGCAGCGCCGCCGAGCGAATGGCGCTCAACATGCCCGTCCAGGGCACCGCCGCCGACGTGATGAAGCGCGCCATGCTGCGGCTCGCCGACGGCCTCGCGGACCGCGAACTCCGCGCCCGCATGCTGCTCCAGGTCCACGATGAGCTGATCTTCGAACTGCCCGCCGCCGAAACGCCCGTCCTGATCGCCCTGCTCCAGGACGTGATGCCCACCGCCATCGATATGGTGGTGCCGCTCTCGATCGACATCAAAACCGGCGCAAACTGGCGCGACCTCACGCCCGTCGCTTAGGGCCCGCCCCACTCCGTCATCCCACGCCCCCACCACCGTCACACCCGCGCCTCCACTCCGTCATACCACGCCCCCACCACCGTCACACCCGCGCCTCCACTCCGTCATACCACGCCCCCACCACCGTCACACCCGCGCCTCCACTCCGTCATACCTGCACCCTAGATCCGTCATACCCGCGCTTGCCGCGGGTATCTCGCCGCGAACAGCACCACCGTTGCATCTGGCACCACCTTCCCGCCATTCCCGCCTTCCACCGTCATACTCGCCCCTGTCCCTCCGCCACCCCCGCCCTTCTCTCTCCGTCATTCCCGCCCCCGAGCGGGAATCTCCCCCGAACCGCCCCCGACGCCGTGCCGCGCCCCATCCCACCCCACGCCGTGATACCGTCGCTCCCTCACAACAGCACACGGAACCTGCCGATGCTCGCCTCCGTCCACCCCGAACACTCCGAACAGAGCCGAACAACCCTGAACAACCCCGACCAAGGCCCGACCACGCGAAATCGCCCCGACCAGATAGGGAACAGCCCAGTACCGGCCCCGAACACTCCGAACAGAGCCGAACAACCCTGAACAACCCCGACCAAGGCCCGACCACGCGAAATCGCCTCGACCAGATAGGGAACAGCCCAGTACCGGCCCCGAACACTCCGAACAGAGCCGACCAAACCTGAACAGGCCCGAACAACCCCGAACAGCTTGGCGGGCAGCGGAACGCAGCGTCGGAGGCGGCTCGGGGGAGATTCCCGCTCGGGGGCGGGAATGACGGAAAAGAGGGGGCGGGAATGACGGAAAAGGGAGGCGGGAATGACGGAAAAGGGGGGGGGCGGGAATGACGGGGAAAGGGGTGGTATGACGGGAGAAGAGGGTGGGGATAGCAAGAGGGGCGTCCGCCCTGCGCTACGCATAGCCCCCAACCGCAGTACTATCACCAGAGGAGGACATCCAGATGGGCGGAATCTTCCGAACGATCGGCAACACCTGGCAGATCATCAAACTCTCCTGGCGCGTGCTCCAGCTGGACCGCGAGCTGATCGTCTTCCCGATCCTCGGCGCGCTCGGCGCGGCCGTGGTCGCCGGCATCCTGGGCGGCCTCTTCGGCGCGCTGGACCGCTTCGGCGCCGCCGCCGAAGGCAACTTCACCGCCGTCGACGTGATCATCACCCTCGTCGCCTACTTCGCCGCCCTCTACCTGATCATCTTCTGCAACGCCGCGCTCGTCGCCGCCGCGCGGGAGCGACTCGAAGGCGGCGACCCCAACGTCGCCTCCGGCTTCCGCGCCGTCCGACCCATGTGGCTCGCAATCCTCGGCTGGACGCTGATCACCGGCACCGTCGGCCTCATTCTGCAAGCGCTCCAGGCCGCCGCGCAGAACCAGGAAAACGCCGTCATGCGCATCGTCGGCCAAATCCTGATCGCCATCGTCGGCGCGATCTGGGCCTACATCACCTTCTTCGTGATCCCCGTCCTGGTCGTCGAGCGGATCGGCCCGATCGAGGCAATCCGCCGCTCCTCACGCCTGCTCAAGTCCAGCTGGGGCGAGCAGCTCACCGCCAACTTCTCCTTCGGACTGCTCTACCTCGTCGCCGCCCTGGTCGCCGCCGTTCCCGCGCTCGTGCTCGGCCTGGTCGCGCCGATCCCCGCCGCCATCGTCGTCGGCGTCGTCCTGGTCGGCCTCGCGGTCGCCGCCGTCGCAGCGATGGAGGGCATCTTCAAGGCCGCGCTCTACGAGTGGGTCTCCGAGGGCAAGGGCAGCGAATGGTTCGACGCCGCCCTCCTGCGCGACGCCTGGCAGCACAACCCGAATGCCTGACCAGCGATCTCTGCCAAACCATGCCTGAGCTGCCCGAAGTCGAGACGGTCCGCCGCCAACTTGAACCGCTGATCCGCGGCCGCCGAATTGCGGATTTCGCGCTCTTGCCCGGCGCGGAGCGCCTGCTGCGCGGCGCGTCCGCCGACGACATCCGCGCCCAGCTGCGCGGGCGCGCCTTCAAGCGCGTTGACCGGCGCGGCAAGTACCTCGGCCTGCAACTCGACGACGGCCGCTGCTGCGTCGTCCACCTGCGCATGACCGGCGGTCTGCATTTCCGCCCGCCCGACCACCCCGACGAGCCCTTTACCCGCGCCGCCTTCACCCTGGCCGACGGCTGGCAACTGCGCTTCGTCGACATCCGCAAATTCGGCACGCTCGACGTCGTCGACGCGATGGCCGACGCGCTGCCCAAACTCGGCCCCGAGCCGCTCAGCGACGAGTTCGACCCCGCCGCCCTGCGCGACGCGCTGCGCGGGCGCGCCGTCGCGCTCAAATCCGCCCTGCTCGACCAGAAAAACATCGCCGGCATCGGCAACATCTACGCCGATGAAGCGCTCTT
This sequence comes from Dehalococcoidia bacterium, assembly GCA_965243125.1. GTDB lineage: Bacteria > Chloroflexota > Dehalococcoidia > Bin125 > Bin125 > CATQGW01. The sequence goes on from OZ251529.1 coordinate 1,442,781, forward strand.
CCTCGCCCGCCTGCACCCCGAAGTCCCCGCCGGCGCGCTCCGCCCCAAAGAGCGCGACGCCCTCCACGCCGCCATCCGCACCGTGCTCGAAGAGGGCGTCCAGCACGGCGGCGCATCCTTCCGCGACTACACCGACGCCGCCGGCGAAGAGGGCGAGCAGCAGTACTACGTGCGCGTCTTCCGCCGCACCAACGACCCCTGCGACGAGTGCGACACCCCCATCCGCCGCACCATCGTCGGCGGCCGCGCCACCCACTGGTGCCCCAAATGCCAACACCCTCGCCAAAAAACCCGCAAACTCCCCCCGCGCAACCCCCGCCGCCGCCCCTAGCCCCTCCGAAATCGCCCCCTCCGAATCGCCCCCCTACGCAGGGGGGCTGTCTGCGCAGCAGACTGGGGGGTCGGCCCGGCGCACCGAGCACAGCACAACCGCCGCACCGACCCCCTCCGACGCTCCGCGCCACCTCCCCCTTGCGGGGGAGAGGTTCCGATCCGGAACCCCTACTCCGCCAGCCACAGCACCGCCCCGGGCTGCGCGACGAAGTCGTAGGAGCCGGGAACCTCCCGACCGTCCACCACCGCGTAGCTGAGCCAGCGGCCGTATTGCCACAGCAGGATGCCGTCGACGCCGTCGAGGGCGTTGAGCAGCGCGGAGGCGGTGACGCTCGACTCGCCCAGCCAGGAGGTTGGCGCACCGGGGGTCGTGGCGCTCAGTTGGTCGGCGATGCTGTTCGGCTGGGCGGCTGTCGCCGGCTCGGCGGCGGCGACGCGCGCCACGTTGGAAACCCCGCCCGAGACGCCGCCCGCGCCGGTGCGCGTCCCGTCGGCGGTGACCGTGATCACCGCGCTGCCCGCAGCCACGATTAGATAGCGCGCCTCAGCCCTGCCGTCGGTCGTCGTCGCCTGCCCGCTGGTTTGCACCAGCATCGTCGTCTCGTCGCCGATCGTGCGGTCGTCCCAATGGATGGGCGTGCCGTTGGGTACCGACACGCCGTCCGCGTCGGTCACCGTCGCGACGATCGTGAACTCGCCGCCGCGCGCCGGCGCGGGGCTGGGCTCGCTGAGCTCCACGCTCGCCGCGCCGCCCACCACGGCGAACGTCTGCTCGCCCGTCAGACCGCCGGCCCGCACCTGAAGCGTGTATTCCCCGTTCGCCAGCGGTGCGGCCGGGTCCGTGTCCACATCAAGCACGACCGCCACGTTGTCCTGCGCAGCGTCCGTCGTCATGTACCAACTGATCGGCACCGGCTGCCCGTCGGGCCCCGTCACCCGCACCCGCGGGTTGCGATCGTATCTGCCCCCGAGCTGTCCGGAAACATTGATTCCTCCGCTCAGGTACTCGGCGGAAACCTCGTCGTTAATGTACGTCTCGCCCGCGCTCGTGCGCCACCAGCGGTAGGCGGTCAGCCGACTGCCTCCGTCGGCCGTGCCCCGGACAAAGTCGCTGATCGAGGGCACCGTCACCGCTGCCCCGTCCTTGTCGGCCGCCGTCACCGCCAGCCTCAGCATGTCGCGCGCGTCCACATCCGCGCCGGCGTCGGGCGTGTCGTAGCCCAGCACGCCGGTCGTCGGCTCCGAAATGCTGAGCGAAGCGGGCGCGCCGGTCAGCGCGATCGCCAGCGGGCCGGCGGTAGCCTGCTCGCCCTGCTTCGAGATCGCGCGCGCGGTCACGCTCGCCGCGCCGGCCGTGCCGGCGTGGCGCAGCGTAACCAGGATCTTGTCCGAGTTGCTCGCAGTCAGCGCCGAACCATCGATGATGCAGCTCTTCGTGCCGTTGCCGCCGCGGCAGCTGCCGCCGATCGCGGTGCTCAGCTCGCCGACTTTGGTCTGCACGCTGACCAGGTTGATGCTGTTGGTGGCGGCGGCTTTGCCGTTCTCGTTCAGCACCTGGATGCGTAGCGTGGTCGTCTCGCCGCGCGCCACCTGGTCCGGGAAAAGCGCATCGTCGCCCGTGTCGGTCGTGCCGCGGTCGTCTGTTGCCCGCTCCAGCTTGAGTTCGGCGACCTCGACGACCTCGCCGATCGTGATCACCAGCGGCTCGGCGCGCACCGACATCTCGCTGTCGGCCTCGCCCTCCACGCTGAACGTCAGCGCGCCCGCAACCGTGAATGCGCCGTCCTCAGTGCCGGGCGCGATATCCACCGTGCCGCTGCCGACCGGGCAGCTGACGAAGGGCGCGCCGTCAATCGTCTGCGTCGCGCAGGCGTGGCCCTCGCTGAGGAAGAATCCGGGCGTGGGGGCCTGCGGCCAGGAGACGGCCCAGCGCTGGAAGCCCAACCCCCAGATCGGGCGCGCGCCGAAATAGCCCTGGTTCGCGTCGCTCGGCGGCTCCAGGCGATCGGGGAGGGTGTAAGCAGTCATGGCGGTCCACTGCCCGTTCGCCGCCCGGTTCCAGAAATGTACGTCCCCCGAGTTGTTGGGCGCCGCAGTGACGTAGCCGATCAGCAGCACGCTGTTGTCCCGGTTGAAGGCCAAGCCAGCCCGGCCCAGACCCACGATGGACGTTATATTATGACCGAACTGCCTCCCCACCTGGTGCGTGCCGGTCCATCCCGACACGGAGTTCTGCTGGAACATATGGATCTGGCCATCTTCGTCCCGCGAAGTAACCGCAATCGCCAGACCATCGTTCGAAACAGCGACCGTCTGACCGAAATACTGGTTTGCGGTGAAGGAGTAGGAGCCCCGCAGTCGTGCATTCTCCGTGGTGACCCGCCGGGCCGGGCCCGGCGCGTAGTGGTTGGCCGGATTGAAGCCGTTGGCGTTCGCGCCCGCCGCGATCAGCGTCTTCCCACCCGCGCTTGCCAGATCCGCAGCGGCCCAACCGCCCTCCGGCGCTACGAACACATAGACCAGGCCCTGGTTTCGCACATCCGCGTTGTAGGGCCCCGCGCATCCGATCCCCTGGGCGACCGTTCTGCTGGGTACCGTGTGACACTGCTCGTAATGTGGGACCACGAGCACCCTGCCGTCGCGCGAGATCGCCAGGTCCGGGAAGGCGAACTTAAACGGGCCGGGTACTTCGGAGCGGCCTTGGAACATCATGGTGGCCTTCCGGCACCACCAGTCGCAGTTGTTCGCGTCGGTGTGGTCGAAGGGCCGCGTGCTGGCGTCGGACGGGTCGCCCCAGGGCGGCGTGGGCGCGGTCGTGACTTTGGTCCCGTCGGCGTACTCGAGGTCGCCCCAGCTTTGGCCTGCGGCGTCGGGCCGGGTGTAGACGTAGACCGCGCCGATGTGGTTCATCCGCTGCGCGCCCACCGCCAGCGTCGTGCCGTCGCCGGAGATCGTGATTGAAGAGCCGTAGCGCGGCTCATCCAGGATGCCCCAGGTGTCTTTGATATTGCTGAACTCGCTGCGGGGCGGGACCAGCCGCTTGACCATCGTCACCTCGACCGGCGACGCGCCCCAGTTGACCTTGTAGATGTAGACGCTGCCGACATTGGCGGCGCCGTCGATGTCGTCGTCGGGCGAGGCGATGAACAGCCATGCGGTGTTCTCGGATTCCTGCCAGACCGCGGCCCCGGAGGCGACGGGTTGGTTGCTCAGGCTGCTGTCGGTGCGGCCGAATGTGCTGGTCGAGTCGACCATGCCGGGCGCGCTGATCACCGCCGCCTGGCGCCTGTTCCAGGTGTCGAAGAGGTATGCCTCGCCGAGCACGGAGGTGGCCAGCAGGGTGCGCGAGTGCAGCGCCGCCGCGACCACCAGGCCGGCCGAGCCGACCGGCTGCCCGTTGGCCCGGGTCGGCGAGAGCAGCTCCAGCGCGGTGCGCCCGGCGGTGGGATTCTCGGTCGGCCCCGTGTTGAAGTCGGCCGGCTTGAGCCGGCGGCTGGTCGAATCGTTCCAGTCGTAGAAGCCGGACAGGGTCAGCGCGATGTTGGACAGCTCGTGGACCTGGTCGCCGCCGAGCGTGCCGCTGAAGCGCAGCCTGGCCTCGATCCCGACTTCGCTGCCGGCGGGCACGATGTTGTCGGAGTCGTCAAGCAGGGAGAGCGTCAGCGTCGGCTGCGGATCATGCCCGTCGGCGGCGGCCGGCGCAAGCGAGAGCAGCGCGCCCGCGAGCAGTGCGGCGAGCGCAATCAGCGCGGTCAGCGCCGCGATCACTGGGCGTACCCCCCCCCCCCTCAAGACGTAACCGCGAACGCTGTTCAGTGTCATGTCGCCGCTCCTCGCTCGCGCTGCCGTCGGTGGAGAAAGGGAGAGTTCCGCACATAAGCTATCACGTGCCCACCGCAGGGTGCTGCCTCCGAAATCGCCCCCTACGCAGGAGAGGCTCTCCTCCGGAATCGCCCCCCTATGCAGGGGGGCTGTCCGCTTCTAGCGGACTGGGGGGTCGGTCCGGCGCACCGGCTGCTACCCTCCCCTCGGAGGCGGCGCGATGTCCGCTCGGCGACCTACTGAGGCCCACCCGCGCACGCCGTTTGCGCCGAACAGCGCGGACCGCGAGCGCCGCCTCGCCATCGCCACCTGCGAGGACTGCGGCGGCGAATTCGACCTCGCCGCCGCCGATCCGCGCGCCCGCGTCTGCGCGCCCTGCTTCGACCGCTCGCTGCACGCCGTCGAAATCGCCTTCCTCGAAAACTACGCCAGGTTCGGCGCGAAGGCGCACCGCACCGTCGCCGAGGCGCTCTTCCGCTCGCAGGCGCTGGCCGACCCCGACGACCGCAAGGTGATCGGGATGCGGATCGTCGAGGAGTACCTGAGCGCCGCGCAGGAGCTGATGGCGCTCTATCTGGCGATGCGCCGACGGCGCGAGCAGCCGCTGCTGACCACCTTTATGAACTTCGAACTGGCCGCGCCCTCCGTCGCCGCCTTCCGCGCGCTCACCCTCGGCCGCAGCTCGACCGAGCTGCTGCGCGACCTCCAGCTGCCCACGCTGGCCGATGTGGAGGCCGCGCGCGGCGAGATCCCCAAGCAGGACTACCGCGCCTTCGCCGCGGCCGTCTCCGCCGTCGCGCACGGCATCGAGCGCGTGCAGCGCGTCGACCAGGGCGTGCTGCTGGAGCTGGCCGACGGCCTGCGCTCCTCGGCCACGCTGACGCACAAGCTCGACTGGCTGCCGGAGCGTCGGATGAACCCCGATCAGGTCGCGCTGGTCGTGCTCGAACAGCGCCGCCGCGTCGTGCTCACCCACGCGCTCGCCATCCACGAGCCGCAACTCGAGGTGTTCATCGACGCGATCGACAAAATCACCGCCGCGGCGCGCGACCTGATCTGGCTTTATCTGCACATGCGCGACACAATGGCGCTCCAGGACATGCAGCGGACTACGCAGTAGGACAGGCAGCAAGACAGGCAGCGTGAGGAGCGGGCATGACCGCATCGCCGTTTTCGCTCGAGGGCCACGTGGTGCTCGTCTCCGGCGCGGGCCGCGGGATCGGCAAGGCCGCCGCGCAGCTGATCGCGCAGATGGGCGCGAGCGTGGCGCTGACCGCGCGCACCGTCGCCCAGATCGAGGAGGTCGCCGAGGGCATCCGCGAGGACGGCGGCGACGCCCACGCCTTCCGCGCCGACATCGCCGCGATCGACGACCACGAAAGCCTGCTCGACGATGTGGAGCAGACCTGCGGCGCGCTGACGGGACTGGTCAACGTGGCCGGCATCAGCCCCATTCTCCAGCGCGGCGAGCGGGTGACCGCCGACGAGTACGACCAGATCATGAACATCAACCAGCGCGGCACGTTCTTCCTCACCCGCAACGCCGCGGCGCGCTGGATTGAGGCCGGGCGCGGCGGGAGCGTGGTCACGATCTCCTCGGTCGGCGCGCAGTACGGCCTGCCGCGCCAGGCGCCCTACGCGATGACCCGCGCCGCCGTCGAGGCGATGACGCGCACGTTCGCGGCCGAGTGGGCCCACGCGCTGCCCGCGCCGATCCGCGTCAACTGCGTCGCGCCCGCCTTCATCGACACGCCGCTGACCGAGCCGATGCCCGGCTGGTACCGCGATCGAGTCACCGAGCACACCGCGATGCGCCGCCTGGGCGCGGACGACGAGGTGGCCGGCGCGGTCGCCTTCCTGCTCTCCGACGCCGCCAGCTACATCACCGGCGCCGTGCTGCCCGTCACCGGCGGCTACGGCCTCTGGTCCCTCGACCCCCCGCCGAGCTAACCGCCCCACCTCCCCACCGCCGCACCTCCTCTTTACCGTCATTCCTGCGCAGGCAGGAATCCACGAAGTGCGAATCCACCCCACCGCCCCGCCACACCCACTTCCGTCATACCCGCGCCCCCACTTCCGTCATACCCGCGCTTGCCGCGGGTATCTCGCCGTGAGCAGCACAGACATCGCATCCCCCTACCCAGCCCCGCGCACCCGGCGGAGGATAAACATAGCCAGCAGCACAGCCGCCCCCATCGCCGCAAGAGCAACATCCCGCACACCAACCCCACCACTAAGCAGTCCGCCCGTGCCGGTGGTCGGCATGCCGATAGCCGGCTCGCGCAACCAGGACGGCACATCGGCTATGCCGCGGTAGATCGTCCAACACGCAATCGTTCCCGCCTCGCTCAGAGCGCAGGCGTGATGCCTGCCGGCGCTGACGGCGATTTGCTTGCCCGTCGGTGGCTGTTCCTGCCCGTCGAACGTGTAGCCCCAGCACTCGACCGCGCCGTTTTCGCGCAGGCCGCAACTATGCACCCCGCCCGCGCTGACTGCGCGGAACGCGCCGTCCGGCGCATCCGCCTGCTCGTAGCGGTTGTCGCCCCAGCATTCCGCCGCGCCGTTCTCGCGCAGCCCGCAACTGTGGAAGCCGCCCGCGTCGACTGTTTGAAACGCGCCGGTCGGCGCGTCCGTTTGGCCGAACCAGTCGCTTCCCCAACACTCGACCGACCCGTCCTCCCGCCGCCCGCAACTATGGCCGGAATTCCCGAGCTGCCCGCCGGCGCTGACTGCGCGGAACGTTCCTTCGGGAGCGTTGGCTTCGCCGTAGGCGCGGAGGTCTCCCCAACAGGCGACCGCTCCGCTCCGGCGTATGGCGCAACTGTGCAACCAGCCTGCGCTCACCGTCGTGAACTCGCCGAGCGGCACGATCTGCGACCCGGTGATGTCCCCTCCCCAGCAATCGACCAGCCCGTTTTCGCGCCGTCCGCATGTCTGGTATCCGCCTGCGCTGACGGAGGCGAATGCGCCGCCTGGCGAATTCTGTTGGCCGAAAGCGCGTGGGCTCCAGCATACGAGCGCGCCGCTGTTCAGCAGCCCGCAACTGTGACGGTCGCCCGCGCTCACCGCGATGAACGTTCCGGCCGGCGCGTCCGTCCGTTTTGCGGTGTCGTAGCCCCAGCACTCGACGGCGCCGCTTTCACGCAGCCCACAACTGTGGCCCCAGCCGGCATCCACCGTAACGAACACGCCGCCCGGCGCGCCGGCCCGACCGCTGTCGTGCCGGCCCCAGCATTCGACTGCCCCGCTCGTCCGCACACCGCAGCTGTGATGCGCGCCGGCGCTGACGACGCGAAACTCCCCGTTCGGCGGATCCGCCTGTCCGGAGCGGTCCTCTCCCCAGCACCGGATCGCGCCGTCTTCGCGCAGCGCGCAGCTGTGGCCGCCGCCGGCGCTGACCGCGCGGAACGCTCCGTCGGGCGCATCCGTCTGACCGGCGCCGTTGTCGCCCCAGCACTGCACAGCGCCGTCGGTCCGGAGCGCGCAGCTATGCAACTCGCCGGCGCTGACGGCGCTGAACACCCCGCTCGGCGCATCCGTTTGGCCGGAGCGGTTGTCTCCCCAGCACGCCACCGCGCCGCTATCGCGCAGCCCGCATGTATGCCTTCCACCCAGGCTGATGGCGCGGAATGTGCCGCCCGGCGCGCCCAGTATCTCCCAGTACTCCAATCCCCAGCACTGCACCGTACCGTTCTCGCGCAGGCCGCAGCTGTGGCGGGCGCCGGCGCTGATCGTGCGGAATGCCCCTGTCGGTTCGGCCTCCAGGCTGCTGAGGTCGGGGTCAGATGGCCAAGGAGATGGATCGTATCCACCGTATCCCGCACGGGACCAGTCGTCGCCCCAGCAATACACCTCGCCGTCGGATCGCAGTCCGCAGCTTTGCCAACCGCCGGCGCTCACTGCTGCGAACGCGCCGTCGGGCGGCTTTGCTTGGTAGCCATCTTGGCCGTCGTAACCGCTTTGCCAGCAGGCCACCTCGCCGCTCTTCCGCACCCCGCAGCTGGTTGCTCCCCGACCCACGCTCACGGCGATAAACGATCCCGGCGGCGTATTCGGTCGGCGAAATTCCTCGTCGCTCCAACACTCGAGAGCGCCGCCTTCGCGCAGCCCGCAGCTATCACTCGAGCCGACGCTCACAGCAATGAACCGGCCGGCCGGCGCCGGCGTTTCGTCGTCGGAGTAGCCTCCCCAGCACTCGACCGCGCCGTTTTCTCGCAATCCGCAGTTGTACCACCGGCCGGCGCTCACCGTAGCGAATACGCTGCTCGACGCACCGGTCCGGTCGCCCCAGCATTTAACCGTACCATTCCGGCGGAGCCCGCAGCTATGCTGCACACTGGCGCTGACGGCGCTGAACACACCGTCCGGCGCATCTGCCTGGCCATAGCGGTTGTCGCCCCAACACTCCACCGCGCCGTTCTCATGCAGCCCGCAGCTGTGTAACCAGCCCGCGCTCACAGTGTTGAACACGCCCTCTGGGGCGTTAGATTGCCCGTACTCGTTGGAGCCCCAGCACTCAATCGTTCCGTTTTTGCGCACTCCGCAGCTGTGCCCGTCATCCAACCAGCCTCCTCCGCCTGCGCTCACTGCACGGAACGTGCCACTCGGCGCATCCGTCTGGCCCCAAGCGTTGTTCCCCCAGCACTCAATCGCGCCGGAGTCCAACAGCGCGCATGCGTGCTCGTCGCCGACCGAAATCGCCACCGCCCGTTCGTCGCGCTGCGCCGCTGCGCCGCTGATCAGCGCAACAGCCAGCGCGACCAACAGGCCGATTGCCAGGCCGCCCGCGACCAGTTGCCGCCTCACACCGCACCCCGCCTTCGCCGCACCTGCGCCCAATGCCGGTGCAATGTCTCGCCCGCTCATCTCGTCCCCCAGCAACCTGTCGTAGTCGTCGACGTTGGGGCGGCCGGCGCGCGCAGCCAGGACGGTATATCGGCCGCGCCACCGTAGATCGTCCAGCACGTGATCGTCCCTGCTTCGCTCAGTGCGCAGGCGTAGTCGTATCCCGCACTGATGGCGATTTGCTTACCCATCGGCGGCTGGGACTGCCCATCGAACGTGTAGCCCCAGCACTCCACTGCGCCGTCCTCGCGCAGTCCGCAGTTGTGATATCCGCCCGCGCTTACCTGGCTGAACACGCCGAGCGGCGCATTCGTCCGGCGGTAGTTACTGGAACCCCAGAACTCGACCACGCCGCTTTCGCGCACGCCGCAACTGTGAAGGCTGGCTGCGCTTACCGTGCTGAACGCTCCGGCCGGCGGCGTATCGATCTGGTTTCCCCAACATTCGATGACGCCGCTCTCGCGCAGCCCGCAACTGTGGCTCGCGCCCACGCTCACGGCGCTGAACTTGCCCTCCGGTATCGACGCTGCTCTGCTGTGGACCGGATCTCCCCAGCATTCGATGCGGCCCGAGTCGAGCACGGCGCATGCGTGATCCGTGCCGACGGAGATCGTCATAGCCCGCTCGCTGCGTTGCGCCGCCGCGCCGCCCATCAGCGCCATGGCCAGCGCAGCCAATGCGCCAACCACCAGGCCGCCTGCGACCAGTTGCCGCCGCATTCTGCGCCCCCGTTGTCTGTTCCGCCCGTGTTTGCCCGGAGGGTAGGCTACGCCGAAGCGAGCGAGGAAAGACGCCATGCCCGAACCGTTCACCGTCGCCGCCGTGCAGTGGGCGCCCGGCCTCACGCTGGAGGCGGGCGTGGAGCGCGCCGAGGCGGCCATCGCCGAGGCCTCCGCCGCCGGCGCATCGCTGATCGTCTTCCCCGAAACCTGGATCCCGGCCTACCCCTACTTCCACTCGCAGGCCGCGAACCGGACGGCGTTCGCCCGCCTCTACCAACATCACTTCGAGCAGAGCATCGTGATCGGCGGCGCGGAGTGGCGGCGGATCGCATCGGCCGCGCAAGCGGCGGGCGCGACGGTGGTGATCGGTCTCAACGAGCGCGAGCCGCGCGGCGGCACGCTCTACAACACGCTCGCCTACATCGGCGCGGACGGCGCGCTGCTCGGCGCGCACCGTAAGCTGGTGCCGACGCTCTCGGAGCGGCTGATCTGGGGCTACGGCGACGGCTCCGACCTTGATGTCTACGACACGCCGCAGGGACGCCTCGGCGGTCTAATCTGCTACGAGCACCACATGGCGCCCGCGCGCTACGCCCTGGCCGGGCTGGGTGTCCAAATCCACGCTTCCGTCTGGCCCGGCTGGGAGACGTTGCACCCCGTCGTCGACGCCGCCACCCGCCAGCTGGCCTACGAAAACGCCTGCTTCGTGATCGTCGCGCGGGAGGTGATGTCGGCCGACCGACTGCCGCCCGGTACGCCGCTCGCCGAGGAGCCGTTCTGGGAAGCCGACGGCGGCAGTGCGATCATCGCGCCCGGCGGCAAGTACCTGGCCGGCCCCGTCACGGGCGAGGAGACGATCCTCTACGCCGAAATCGACCCCGCCGCCACCATCGAATCCAAACGCTGGGTCGACAGCGTGGGGCACTACAGCCGCCCCGACGTCTTCCAGCTGCACTGGAACCGCACGCCGCGCAGCCCGCTCGTGATCCACGCCGACGCTCCGGACTCGCAGGACCGGTCCGATGCCGACTGACGCGACCGCTCCGCGCGAGGAAGCGATCACCGCGGTGCCCGGCATTGCGCTCGGCCATTGGACCAACCGCCGCTGGGCGACGGGCTGCACGGTGATCACCTGCGCACAGGGTGCAGTGCCCGCCTACTTCGGTCCCGGCGGCGCGCCCGGCACGCTTGATACGGACCTGATGCGCGCCGAAAACGCCGTGCAGAAAGTTCACGCCATCTTGCTCACCGGCGGCAGCCTGTTCGGCCTCGAAGCCGCCGCCGGCGTCAAGCGCTACCTCGTCGAGCAGGGCGTCGGTGAGCGTCTCGCGCCCGGTCTGCCGCCGATCCCGATTGTGAGCGGGGCGGTGGTCTTCGATCTGCCGATCGGCCAGCCCAGGCACCCCGATCGCGACGCCGGCTACCGCGCCGCCAAAGCGGCCCGCGCCGGCGCGGTTGCGCAGGGCTCGGTGGGCGTCGGGATAGGCTGCACCGTAGCCAAGGCCGGCGCCCGCCAGCTGGCGGTCAAGGGCGGCTTCGGTACCGCCGCCACGCACCACGAGTCCGGGCTGGTCGTCGGCGCGGTCGTGGCGACCAACTCCGTCGGCGACATCGTCGATCCGTCCGACGGCCGCCTCGTCGCTGGCGTCCGCGCCGGCCCCGACGGCGCAATGACGCGCGGCGCGGAACTCCTGCGCGCCAAGCCCTACGCCGAATACGTGGCCGAGGCGCAGGGCGGCGACGACGCAGCGCAGGCGGGGGCGAACACCACGCTGGCCGTCGTCGCCACCAACGCCCGCCTGCACAAGGGCATGGCCAAGCGCCTCGCGATCATGGCCGGCGCAAGTCTGGCGCGCACCATCGACCCCGTCTTTACGCCCGGCGACGGCGACTCGATCTTCACGCTCGCCACCGGCGAGATCGACATCTCGCCCGCCCCCGCCTTGCTTACGCTGCTCGGCGTTCTGGCCGCCGATGCGGTGGCCGAAGCAACCCTCCGCAGCGTGCGGCATGCGGCTTCGCTCGCCGGCATTCCCGCGATAGCGGATGCGGCGGGGTGAGGCGCATTGACGCGCCTACCATCACCTACTCTCAAATTTTCATAGTGCGCTAGAGTACCGGCATGCTGCCGTCCGTTGAACATCTGGCGACTCTTCCGCCCGACGAAATCACCGAGCTGCTGCGCACCGAGCCTGAGGGCCAGTGGTTCGATCGCAAGAGCGCCCGGATCCAGCCGCGCAAGCTCGCAGAATCGCTCGTCGCCATGGCCAACGCCGAGGGCGGCCTGCTGGTGATCGGCTTCCGCGACGGCGCTTGCGAAGGCGTCGACCAGGCCGAAGCGGCGCAGAACAGCTGGCGTCAGACAGGGCACGACTTCACCGATCCGCCCGTGCGGTTCAACATCGCGCTGCTGAACTGCGTCAATCGCTCCGGCGAGCCCGACCACCTCTTCGCGCTGTCGGTGCAGCCGAGTGAACAGGTGCATGCCACGGTCCGGGATGAAGTCTTCCTGCGCGTGGGCGATGAGAACCGCAAGCTGTCGTTCGAGCAGCGGATCGATCTGCGCTACGACCGCGGCGACACGACGTTCGAGCTCACGCCGGTGCGAGAAGCGGCGCACGGCGCGCTCGATGCGGCGAAGATCGCCGCCTACACCGAGCAGATCGGCCATCCCGACCCGCAACGGCTGCTTCAGGCGCGCGACCTGGTCGACGCCGACGGGGCCGTGCGCACCGCCGCGGCGCTGCTCTTCGGCGCGGAGCCGCAGCGCGGGTTCCCCGCCGCCTGGGTGCGCGTGCTCCGCTACCGCGGCGCTGAACGCCTCACCGGCGAGGATCAGAACCTGCTCCGCGATGTGCGCTGCGAGGGCACGTTGCCCGAGCAGATCGACGACGCCGCGTCCGCGCTGCGCGAGCTCCTGCCGCGCCGCAAGGCGCTCGGCCCCGACGGACGCTTCGACTGGTTCGATCTGATCCCGGAGCGCGCCTGGATGGAGGCGCTGGTCAACGCGGTCATTCACCGCGCCTACAGCAACTTCGGCGACCACATCCGCATTTCCGTGTTCGACGACCGAATTGAGGTGTTCAGCCCCGGACGCTTTCCCGGCGTCAATCGGCCCGACGATCTCTCGAACGTTCCGCGCTTCGCCCGCAACCCGCGGATCGCCCGCGTGATGAAAGACCTCGCCTACGGAGAAGAAATGGGTGAAGGGCTGCGGCGGATGGTTGAGACGATGGAGTCGATGCGCTTGCGCCCGCCGACGCTCAGAGAGACGGCCGGCGGCGTCGCCCTGACGCTCTTCAACGCCCCCGACGATCCGGCCGTCCTGCGCGGCCTGCCGCAGTTCGCGCAGGATCTGTTCGACCGCATCGAGCGCGCCGGCCGCATGCGCACCGGGGAGCTGGTCGAGCTGACCGGCGTGTCGCGCCCGACCGTGCTGAGACACCTGCATGCGCTCCGCGACCACGGCCTGATCCGCTGGGTGGGGCTCAGCGCCACGGACCCGCAGGCCTACTGGACTGTCGATGCCGACGAATGAAGCCGGATGCGCTGCTCTCAACCTACTCTCAATACTCTCTTTCAAGTAGTTCAAGCGTGTGTGAGGGTTCCATCCGCGGCGCATTCCGGCGCCGGGAACGGTGGGGCGGAAGTGCGGGCGCGCACCCTCAACCTACTCTCACTACTCTCTTTCAAGTGATTCAAGCAGGCGTGAGGGTATCCTCTGGGCATGACCGAGCGACCGCTGATTCTGGTCTGCAACGACGACGGCATCGACGCCGAGGGGCTCTGGCTGCTGGCCGGGGCACTGCGCGCCCACGGCGAGATCATGGTCGTCGCCCCCGCCTTCAACCAGTCGGGGACCAGCGCCGGCCTCACGCTGCACCGCGACCTCGAATCCGAGCGCGCCCACTCCCGGCTCGACGGCGTCGACGCCTGGCAGGTCAACGGCACGCCGGTCGACGCCGTCGGCATCGGTCTGCGCCGGCACGCGCCGCGCCGCGTCGCCATGATCGTCTCCGGCGTCAATCCCGGCTCCAATGTCGGACGCGACATCATCCACTCCGGCACCGTCATGGCCGCCATGCAGGGCTACGTGCGCGGTCTGCCCTCCGTCGCCGTCTCCTCCGGCAGCGTCGGCGAGCACCTTGATACCGCCGCGCATGTCGGCGCGGAGGTGGCAGGCTGGCTGCTGCGCCGCGGCGCGGTCGAACTGCTCAACGTCAACGCGCCCAACTGCGCCCGCGCCGACCTGACCGGCGCGGAGGTCACCCATACCGCCGACGATTCCTTCGCCCGCCTCGTCGACTTCCGCAATCCCGACGGCACGATCCGCCGCCAACTTGTGCCCAAAGAAGGCGTCTCGCTGCCCGACGGCAGCGACATCGCCGCCCTCGTCCGCAACGCGGTCTCGATCACCCCCTTGCACAACGATCTCACCAACCACGCCGCGCTGCCCGCGCTGCGCAGCGCGTTCGACGACCTCGAGCTGCTCTGACCGCCGCAAGCGCCGCGGCCGTGGTGATACCCTCGCTTCCCGATACACCCCATCCGGTCGGAGGCGCAGCTATGGCTGGACACTCCAAATGGGCGCAGATCAAGCGCAAGAAAGGCGTCACCGACGCCAAGCGCGGCCAGCTCTTCACCAAGCTGGGCCGCGAGCTGGCCGTCGCCACGCGGCAGGGCGGCCCCAACCCCGACGAAAACCCCTCGCTCCGCCTGGCGATCGAGCGCGCTCGCCAGAACAACATGCCCAAGGACAACATCCAGCGCGCCATCGAGCGCGCCGCCAACGCCGCCGACGCCGACCAGCTGGAAGAGGTCCGCTACGAGGCCTACGGCCCCGGCGGCGCCGCGCTGCTGATCGACTCGCTGACCGACAACCGCAACCGCACCGTCGCCGAAGTCCGCCACACGCTCACCCGCGCCGGCGCGAATATGGCCGAGTCGGGCGCGGTGGCCTGGATTTTCGAGCAGAAAGGCGTGATCGGCGTCGACCTCGAGGGTGGCGTCAACGCCGACGAAGTTGCGCTCGCCGCGATCGACGGCGGCGCGGAAGATGTCGCCGTCGAACCTGATTTGGTTGAGGTGATCACCGCGCCCGGTGATCTGGAGCAGGCGCGAACCTCGGTCGAGCAAGCCGGCGTCGCCGTCGCTTCCGCCGAAGTCGTGATGCGCCCCAACAACACTGTCGAAATCGAAGGCTCCCAAGCCCGCTCACTGCTCCGCCTGATTGAATCGCTCGAAGAGCTCGACGATGTGCAGCGCGTCTTCACCAACGCCGACATCCCCGACGCCGTCCTGGTGGAGGCCTGAGCGATGGCTGTGGCGGGCGGCGTGCTCGGAGTGGATCCCGGACTCCGCGCCACCGGCTGGGGCATAATCGCCATCGCGCCCGACGGCGCAGCCCAGCTCGCCTGGGGCGTCGTCCGCCCCACCGCCGAGTCGCTTGCCGAGCGACTGGTGCAAATCCAGGACGGCATCGCCCAGGTGATTGAACGCCACTGCCCCGCCTCGGCCGCCGTCGAGCGCCCCTTCGTCCGCCATAACGTCCGCACCGCCGTCGCGCTCGGCCAGGCCCAGGCCGCCGCAATGATGGCCGCCAGCCGAGCCGGTCTCGATGTCGCCGAGTATCCGCCCCGCGCCGTCCGCGAAGCCGTCGCCGGCGACGGCGCAGCCGACAAGCGCGCCGTCGCCGACGCGCTCGTGGCTCGCCTCCAGTTGGGCGAACTGAAAGCCTCCTCCGACGCCGCCGACGCGCTCGCCGTCGCCTACTGCCACGCGCTGATGTCCGAACCGTTCGCCGCCGTGGACCTGGTTGCGCGATGATCTCCCGCGTGCGCGGCAAGGCCGTCGCCTGGCACGACGACGCGCAAAGCGTCGAGGTCGAAATCTTACCCGGCCTCGTCTACGAGGTGCGCCTGCCGACCGCCTGCTGGCGCGCGCTCGAAGCCGAGCGCCCCGAAGAGGTGTCGCTTTACACCCACTACCACGTGCCCGACCGCGCGCCGATCCCCGTCCTGATCGGCTTCCAGCGCCCGGCCGAGCGCGATTTTTTCCGCAAGCTGATCACCGTCTCCAATATGGGCGTCACCAAATCCCAGCGCGCGCTCGCCGCCTCCGTCTCGACGATCGCCCACTGGATCGAGGCCGAGGACCGCCGCTCGCTCAGCGGGTTGCCCGGCATCGGCCCCCGCCAGGCGGACAAGATCATCGCCGAGCTGCGCGGCAAAGTAGTGGAGGAGATGCACCTGCGCGACGAGGGCTACGACGGCGCGCCGCCGCCGCCGACCCGCGAAATGGAGCGCATCGTCGCCGACGCCGTCGCCGCGCTCACCGGCCTCGGCTACACCCGCCGCGAAGCCGAGCAGTGGGTTGCCGCTGCCGACCTCAGCGGCGAGGAGGAGCCGATCACCACCGAAACCCTGCTCCGCGTCATCCTCCGCTCCCTCGCCGACGCCTGACCCGCTCCGTCGCCCGCGCTATCCTGACCTCAGGCGAGAGGAGCAGCGCGCAATGGCGCTGATCGACAAACTCCGCTTCCACAACATCCTGACTGGCGCGGGGCTGCCGGAGGCGCCCTCGATCGAGTTCGCCGAGGCGCTGCAAGACACCTTCGACGATCAGATTGAGCCTCTTGCGCTGGCTTCCGAAGTTGAAAGAGCCGTGCTCCGGCTCGAAACCGCGTTTCACATCGCGGTCGCGGATCTGAAGCGAGACGCGGCGGAGCGCGAAGCGCGCCAGGACCATCGGCTGCTCGTCGTCGCCGTTGGAGTGATCGCCGTGACCGTCGCGATCGTCTCAGCCGCGACCGGGATCATCATCGCCTTCACCTGATCCGGCCCGTCCCCGCGTTATGCTGGCTCCAGGCGAGAGGAGCAGCGCGCAGTGGCACTGATCGACAAACTCCGCTTCCACAACATCCTGACCGTCGCGGGGCTGCCGGAGGCGCACTCGATCGAGTTCACCGAGGCGCTGGACGAGACTTTTGATGAGCACATCTCGCCGCTGGCGACCCGGAACGAAATGCAGCAGGCCATCGCTAACGCCGTCCTGGAGATCAAGCGGGACGCCGCCGAGCGCGAAGCGCGCATGGTGCGCACGATCTTCACCGCCTCCGCGATCATCATCGCGGCGATGGCGCTCGCCGCCGGGATCATCATCGCCTTCACCTGATCGCGCCGGCCTCCGCGCTGCGCCGACTCAACTCGCGCGGTAATCTGAACGGGCAGAGGAGGTCCCCGCGTGTCCGACCAGTTTGAGCTTGTCGCCGACTACCAGCCGACGGGCGACCAGCCGCAGGCCATCCGCGAGCTTGTCGACGGCGTGCGGGCCGGGAACCGCGCGCAGACGCTGCTCGGCGTGACGGGGTCGGGCAAGACCTTCACGATGGCCAACGTGATCGCGCAATTGCACCGGCCGACGCTGGTGCTGGCCCACAACAAGACCCTCGCCGCCCAGCTCTGCACCGAGTTCCGCGACTTCTTCCCCAACAACGCCGTCGAATATTTCGTCTCCTACTACGACTACTACCAGCCCGAGGCCTACATTCCGCGCTCCGACACCTACATCGCCAAGGAATCGGACATCAACGACGAGATCGACAAGCTTCGCCACGCCGCCACCCGTGCGCTCTTCGAGCGCCGCGATGTCGTGATCGTCGCCTCCGTCTCCTGCATCTACGGCCTCGGCGAGCCGGAGGACTACCAGGGCATGGTGCTGACCCTCGAAAAGGGCAAACGCGCCTCCCGCAACCTCGTCCTGCGGCGCCTGATCGACCAGCAGTACGAGCGCGACGAACTCACGCTCCAGCGCGGACGCTTCCGCATCCGCGGCGACACCCTCACGATCCAGCCCTCCTACGAAGACCTCGCCGTGCGCGTGGAGTTCTGGGACGACGAGGTGGAGCGAATCGTCGAACTCGACCCGCTCACCGGCGAGATTCTGGCCGACCGCGACCGCGTCGATATCTACCCCGCCAAGCACTTCGTCACCACCGACGAGCGGATGGATGCCGCAGTCAAGGACATCGAGTCGGAGCTCGAGCAGCGCCTCGAGGACTTGCGCAAGGAAGATCGCATCCTCGAGGCCGCGCGGCTCGAAGAACGCACCAAGTACGACCTCGAAACCCTGCGCGAGACCGGCTATTGCCCGGGCATCGAGAACTACTCCCGCCATCTCGCCCGCCGCGCCGCCGGCAGCACGCCCTGGACGCTGCTTGACTACTTCCCCAAGGACTGGCTGCTGTTCATCGACGAGAGCCACATGACACTGCCGCAGGTGCGCGGCATGTACGGCGGCGACACCAGCCGCAAGCAGACGCTGGTCGATTTCGGCTTCCGCCTCCCCTCGGCGATCGACAACCGCCCGCTCAACTTCGAGGAATTCGAGCGCCACATCAACCAGGCTGTCTTCGTCTCCGCCACCCCGGCCGAGTACGAGCGCAACCACTCCGAGCAGATCGTCGAGCAGCTGATCCGCCCCACCGGACTGCTCGATCCGCAGGTGGAGGTGCGCGGCACCGACGGCCAGATCGACGATCTCGTCTCCGAAATTCGCGCCCGCGCCGAGCGCGGCGAACGCACGTTGGTCACCACGCTGACCAAGAAAATGTCGGAGGACCTGGCCGACTATCTGCGCGAGGTGGGAATCAAGACCTACTACCTGCACAGCGAACAGGACGCCTTCCAGCGCGTCGAAGTGCTGCGCGACCTGCGGCTGGGCGTGTTCGACTGCGTGGTCGGCATCAACCTGCTGCGCGAGGGGCTGGACCTGCCCGAGGTCAGCCTGGTCGCGGTGCTCGATGCCGACAAGGAAGGCTTTCTGCGCAACGAGCGCAGCATGGTGCAGACGATCGGTCGCGCCGCCCGCCACGTCAACGCCCACGCCATCCTCTACGCCGACCGCATCACCGACTCGATGCGCCAGGCGATCGACGAGACGCACCGCCGCCGCCAGGTGCAGGCCGAATACAACACCCGCCACGGCATCGCCCCGGCCTCAATCGTCAAGGAAATCCGCGACATCACCGATCAGGTGCGCGAGGTCGCCGAAGACGCCCCCGCCTACGAAGTCGAGGGCGCGACGATCCCGCAGGACGCCTCCCCCGACCAGATCGCGCGCCTGATCCGCGAACTCGAATCGCGCATGAAGCAGGCCGCCCGCGACCTCGAGTTCGAAAAGGCAGCCGCGCTGCGCGACCAAATCGTCGAACTCCGCCGCGAACAGGCGGACACCCCCGAACAACTCGAGCCCTGGGTAGACCAGGCCTACGGACGCCGCCGCCGCCCCAAACGCCGCAAAGAACCCGCCACCGCCTGACCCCCCTTCCCCTCCGAAATCGCCCCCCTACGCAGGGGGGCTGTCGCGCAGCGACTGGGGGGTCGGCCGCCCCCGGCCACGCCGCCCCCCCAAACCTCCTGTACACTCACAACAGAACAGGAGTGCGCAACAATGCCCCTCTCCCCCCGCCAACGCCGCCGCGCCCTCCGCGCCCACCAACTCCGCAACGAAGGACTCCCCCTCCGCCAAATCGCCGACCACCTCGACATCTCCCACTCCACCGCCCGCCGCGACCTGCTCGCGCTCGAAACCGACTGGCCCGACATCGCCCGCGCCGCCGCCCACGAACTCATCCTGCAGCTCGTCCAGCTCTGCCGGCATCGCCTCGAGACGCTCGCCCGCGAGGGCCCGCTCGGCCCCTTCAACCACCACCCCGCCCGCATCAACAGCCTCTCCCCCGACCACCGCATCCGCCTCCACGAGCTCCACAATCGCGCCCTCCGCAACACCGCCGCACAACTGCTCCAGGCTGTCGCGCAACTCAACGTCGACGCAACAGCCCCCAACGACCCTGCCGACTGGTCCGAGAACCAGCCCCCCTTCCCCCTCGACGAACTCACCGACGCCGAGCGCCCCGCTCCTGACAACCCCTACCAGGATGTTCCAAACCCAACCACCCTCAACCGGCCCCAACCGCCCCGACCAGATACGGACCTCAGCCAACCCGGCCCCCGCAACGCCCCCAAACATTACACCCTTCCATCGCCCGACGCCTCGGCTCCCCCCGTCCATCTGATCGAAGTCCCCAACGAGCTGCTCCACCAACTCCTGCGCGAACAGGCCCCTGACAATCCCTACCAACATGTTCCAAACCCAACCACTCCCAACCACCCCCAACCGCCCCGACCAGATAGGGATGCCGCTCAATCCGGGCAAGAAGACCGCTCGCCGTTCGACGCCTTCCTCGACCGCCTCTGCGGCCCCAACCCGCCCGAGCTCCGCTCCGCGCACGCCCTCGCCGCGCTCAACGGAAACCTCCCCGCCCCGCCCCGCGCCCCGCCGTGAGCGCCGCACGCAGCGGGATGACAAGCCGGCGCTACCCAAATCAGCGCACCGGCATCAACACCGGGTCGAACGGATCAAACATCTCGTCTTCGTCGGCCGCATCCGGCCCCGGCGCCGCTTCCGCGCGCAGAAACTCCGCCCAGTCGAAGCGGTACAACCGCTCGCGCCGCGACAGCCCCCGAATCCGGCGCGCGCCCATATCCACCCAGAAATCCGCCGGCACATCGCCCTCCACCCCCGCGACGAAATCCGAGGATCCCAAAATCATTCCCCCGTCCCCCTTCGCCAGGATGCGGCTCGCCATGTTCACCGTGCGCCCCAGAATGTCGCCGCCCGGCCGCAGAATCACATCGCCCAGGTGGATGCCCATCCGCACCCGCACCGGCCAGCCCGACCCGCGGTGCGCAGCCCGCACCGTCACCCGCGCCTGAATCCGCGACGCGCAGCGCAGCGCGTTCATCGCATCCGCGAACACGATCAGAAAACCGTCGCCGGTCAGCTTCACCTCAAAGCCGCGGTGCCGGTGCAGCTCTTCGCGCACGATGTCGTTGTGCTCGTCGATGATCGCTTCCCAATTCTGGTCCCCCAGCCGCTCCGTCAACTGTGTCGAGTCTTCGATGTCCGTGAACACCACCGAGAGCGCCTCGCCGTGCGGCGGCAACAGCGCGGCCGTCAGCGCCCGACCGCAGTTCGGGCAGAAGGACGACGCCGGCGGCGCCGTCTCGCCGCAAAATGCGCAGCGACGCTCCTCCGCCGCGCGGCTTTCGCCGCCCAGCCAGGACGGCGGCGCATCGCCCGCTCGGTCCGATGCGCCGCCGCGCCTCCGCTCGGGGATCGGATCCATCACCACCGAGTTACGCCTTCCGCATGCTCGCCCGCTGCCCGGCGAGCCCGCTGCGTGCTCAACATACCGCGCAGAAAACAATCACCCACCGCCGGGGCGATGGGTGAGCAGTTGCAGCGCGCGCAGCGGATCGTTCGCTCACCCGTCACGGGCGCGCTCCGCTCCGACATAATCCGACGAAAGAACTCGCCCCCACATCAAAGGCGACACTATCAATCGGGCAGCCGGCGAGTCAAAGCGCCCACTCTTCCACTCTTCCTGCGCCCCTACCCGTGTCGCAGCGAAACCTCCCCCGCCGTCACCGTATGCGCCGCGCCCGCCGCGTCCCGCACGATCAGCGCCCCCTCGCGCGTCGCGTCCTCCGCTCGGCCCTCCACCACGCGGCGCCCGTCGGAGCCGACAATTGCCACCTCTCGCCCCAATGTGTCCAGACGCCCCCGCCACGCCTCGAAGACCCGTTCCGACGCCGCGTCCTCATACGCCGACTCAAACGCATTGCACAGCGCAGCCAACACCGCCTCCCGCGACACTTCCCGCCCCAACTCCAGCATCAGACTGGTCGCCGGACGCTCAATCTGCGCCGCGTGCGGCGCGGGATCGAAATTGACGTTCACTCCAATCCCCACCAGCGCCCAGGCCGGGCCGTCCGCGCGCCACTCGCCCTCGATCAAGATGCCGGCGAACTTCCGCCCCTCAAGCTCAAGATCGTTCGGCCACTTGATCCGCGGCGACAGCCCCGTCGTCCGTTCCACCGCCTCCGCAACCGCCGCCGGCGTCACAATGCTCAGCCGCTTCATCTGCTCCGCGCTCGGGCGCACCACCAGCGTCGCGAGAACGTTCCGCCCCACCTGCGAAATCCACGACCGACCCTTCGTGCCGCGCCCCGCCGTCTGCTCGTCGGCGACTGCGACCGCCCCGTGCGCGCAGCCCTCCTCCGCCAGCCGCCGCGCATCGACCATCGTCGAATCGGTCACCTGCAGATAGTGGAATTCGCGCCCAATCGCCCGCGTGCGCAGCGTCGCCGCGACCTGCTCGGGCTGGAGTCGGCGCTGCCGCGGCAGCGGATCGGAGTCTTCGGGCATCATTCGGGCCTGCGCGCAACCGCACACTGTGGGGAGCGTTCCCTGGCGCAATCTACTGAAACGGGAACGACCCCGGGGTGAGCGCCCCGAGGTCGTTGCACTTCTGCCCAGTCGGCCGGGCGAACGTATGCGTTAGGAGGCGCTCACCCCCGCTGCGCTTCGATCCGGTCCGCTGG
This sequence comes from Dehalococcoidia bacterium, assembly GCA_965243125.1. Taxonomy (GTDB): domain Bacteria; phylum Chloroflexota; class Dehalococcoidia; order Bin125; family Bin125; genus CATQGW01. The sequence goes on from OZ251529.1 coordinate 1,464,949, forward strand.
GCGAAAGTTGACTATGTCCCAACGTGCATCACCTCCTTTCCTGCTCCGCACCCTACCACACCCGCACCCACAATGCAGCAAACGGTCGCCGTGCCGCCTGAAATCGCCCCCCACGCAGGATGCTTGTCCGCTCCGGAATCGCCCCCCACGCAGGGTGCTTGTCCGCTCCGGAATCGCCCCCCCACGCAGGATGCTTGTCCGCTCTGGAATCGCCTCCCCACGCAGGATGCTTGTCCGCTCTGGAATCGCCCCCCCACGCAGGGTGCTTGTCCGCTCTGGAATCGCCTCCCCACGCAGGATGCTTGTCCGCTCTGGAATCGCCCCCCCACGCAGGGTGCTTGTCCGCTCTGGAATCGCCCCCCTACGCAGGGGGACTGTCCGCTTCTAGCGGACTGGGGGGTCGGCCGCCCCCACCCCTACCCCGCCACCTCTCGCACCGCATCCTCCACGATCGTCAGGATGTCGTCCACCTGCTCCCGCGTCGCCACCAGCGGCGGGGCCAGCAGATACGCATCCCCCCGCACCCGCGAGATCAGTCCGCGCGACTGGCAGGCCTTGAGCAGCTTCGCCCCCATCCCCGCCTCCAGCGGGAACGGCGTGTCCGTTTCCGGATCCTCCAGCAGGTCGAAACCGCACATAAAGCCCAAGCCGCGCACGTTGCCCACATGCGGGTGCTCCGTGAGCCGCTGGAGCCCGCTCAGCAGCTGCGCGCCGCGCGCCGCCGCGTTCTCCACCAGCCGCTCGTCCTCGAAGATCTGCAAGTTGCGCAGCCCCACCGCCGCCGCCGTCGCGTGCCCCGAGTTGGTGTAGGCGTGCATGAACTTCTGCCCGCCCTCGTCCCCCGTGATCACGTCATGCACCTTCTTCGAGAAGATCGCCGCCCCCATCGGCACGTAGCCGCTGGTGATCGCCTTGGCGATCGACATCATGTCCGGCTGCACGTCGAAATGCTCCAGCGCGAACCACTTGCCGGTCCGCCCGAAGCCGGTGATCACCTCGTCGGCGATCAGCAGGATGTCGTAGCGGTCGCAGACCTCCCGCAGCCGCGGGAAGTAATCCGCCGGCGGCGGATACACCCCGCCCGCGCCCTGCACCGGCTCCGCGATCACCGCCGCGACGCTGTCCGGCCCCTCCCGCTCGATCGTCGCCACGATGTTGTCGATCTGCACGTTCCCCGCGTCGATTCGCCCGCCGCCCGATGGCGCCGCGTCGGGCGTGTCGGCGTTGATGATGTTCGACACCTTCGGCCCGAAGTTGCCGTGGAAGACTTTCATCCCCGTCGCCGCGGTCGTCGCGATCGTGTTGCCGTGGTAGGCCTCGACGCGCGAGATGATCTTGTGCTTCTCCGGCTTCCCCAGCCGGCTCCAGTAGAACCGCGCCGCCTTGAAGTTGGTCTCGTTCGATTCCGAGCCCGAGTTGGTGAAATAGAGCGCCTGCATGTTCGGGTAGGCCAGCCTGACCACCTTCTTCGCCAGCCGAATCGCCGGTTCGTTGCTGTAGCCCTCGTAGGAGTTGTTGAACGCCAGCGTCGACATCTGCTGTGCCGCCGCCTCGCCCAGCTCCGCCCGCCCGTGCCCCACCGCCACGTTCCAGAGCGCCGCCAGACCGTCGATGTAGCGCGTCCCGTCCGCTCCGAACACGTAAATCCCCTCGCCGCGCTCAATCAGCACCGGCGCCTGGTGCCCCGACGGGTGAAACAGCGGATGCACCCAGTGGTCCAGGTCGTCTTCCACAAGCGATCGGTAGCGGGCGTCGTCCATGCTCAACCTCCTGCGCGCTGGCGCACTCCTGCATCCTATGCCCTCACGCCCCTACACGGTCCGACCCTCCGGCCTCTCCCCCCGTTGCGGGGGGAGATTGAGAGCAACCGTGTTGGGGGTCAAGCGGCGGCGGGCTGCTGCCAGGGTCGGCGATGCTTGATGATTGCGTTGAGGATGCCGAGCAGCTTGCGCATGCAGGCGACGAGCGCGACCTTTTTGGGCTTGCCGGCGGCGAGCAGGCGCTGGTCGCAGGCGCGGATGGCGGGGTTCCATCTGGTCGCGCTGAGCGCGGCCATGTAGAGCGTGCGGCGCACCCGCCCGCGTCCGCCGCGGATGCGTCGCGTCCCGCGGCGGCGCCCGCTGTCCTGGTTGAAGGGGGCGAGGCCGACCAGCGCGGCGAGCGGGCGGCGTTCGAGCCGGCCCAGTTCGGGCAGTTCGGCGAGCAGCGTCCAGGTCAGCGTTTCGCCGACGCCGGGCACGCTGCCGAGCAGCGCGGCGCGCTCGCGCCATTCGGGTTCGGCCTGCAAGGCTTCGCGCAGCCGCCGCTCGATCCGCTGTTGGGCGGCTTCGAGCCACTCGATGTGTTCATCGAGTTCGGCCCGCCGGGCGGGCGACGCGGCCGCGCGCCGGCGCTGCTGTTCGGCGACGCGCAGTTCGACCAGTTGGCGTCGGCGGGCGAGCAGTTCCTGCAGTTCCCGCTCGGCGGGCGAGGGCGGCGGGCGGGGGGCGGGTTGCAGGGCTTCGGCGAAGTGGGCCGGCGCGGCGGCGTCGAGCGCGTCGGTTTTGGCCAGCCGCCCGGCGGCGCGGGCGAAGTCGCGCACCTGGCGGGGGTTGACCACGGCGGCGGCCCAACGACCCGGCCGGCCTCGGCCAGCGCGGCGACGACCAGCCGCTCCAGTCCGCCGCTCGCCTCCAGCGCCGCGCCGGCCGGCTGCAGCGCGGCCAGGTCGTCGGCCGCCTGGGCCGCCCCGGCCGGGTCGTTGGGCCGCCGCCAGACCCGCCCGGCGGGGCGCGCGGCGAGGTCCAGCCAGTCGCGCGAGACGTCGATGCCGACGTAGGTTCGCCGCTCCGTCCTGTCCGTCATGTCGATGCTCCTATCCTGCAAGCGGCCCGTCCTTGTGCAATGCGGGCTCCGTACGCGGGCCCCGGCAACCGTTCGGGCTCTGCTGCGGACGGGGTGCGGCGACCCACGCTCTCAAACGGTCTCGAAGACCTGGGGGGGATCGGTCCGCCGCACCCCGACTACGCCCTCGGGAACCACTCCCCAAGGCCGCCGCAACATACAAGGGGGGCTCACCCACACCCACCGCCCCTCCCCAACCGCACCCCTACACACAGGCCCGCCCGCCCTTCTGGAATCGCCCCCCTATGCAGGGGGGCTGTCCGCTTCTAGCGGACTGGGGGGTCGGCGCAGCGCCCCGAGCGCAAGACAAACGCCGTCCCCGGCAGCAGCGCGTTGAACCCCTCGGTTGGCAGCGGGCCGCGCGCGCCATAGACTGTGCAACAGCAGCGGGCGCTCCAACAGAAGCGATGGGCATGGACCTCGAAGAAATGCAGGAACTGCAGGAGATCGACCTCCTGCGCGACGAGGCGCTCCGCGCCCTACAGGCGATCCTCGATCAAATCACCGACCCTCCGTTCACGGCCGCGCTTGACCAGGAAATCGAAGCGCAGGCCCTGATCGTCGGCCAGGCGGCCGGCATGACCCGCGAGGCGGCCGCCACCGTGGAAACGGCCGAGCGCCGCATCCAGGCAGCCGACGAGCGACTCTACGGCGGCTCCGTCACCAACCCCCGCACGCTCTCCGAAATCCAGCGCGACCTCTACGCCCAGCGGCGCAACCTGATCGACCTGCAGGGCGTGGCGCGCACCGTCGAGCGCGAGTCGGAAGAGGCCGCGTCCGCCGAGCGCTGGCTGCGCGACCTGCGCGACAAGTCGCTCGAAATCTGGGGCGCCCGCCAGTCCGAACTCAAGACGCAGCGCGACACCGTCCAGACTCGCGTCGATCAGCTCACCGAGCGCGTCGACGCCGCGCGCACCCGACTCAACGCCGCGGACCTCGCGGTTTACGACGAGTACCGCCGCCGCCGCCCGCGCGTCGTCGCCGGCGTCGCCGGCGGAGTCTGCGAAGAGTGCCGACTGGCGCTCCCCACGATGGTGATCACCCGCGCCCGCCGCGGCGGCGCGCCGATCGAATGCCCCTCCTGCGGATGTCTGGTGAAAGTGGCCTGACCGTGCGTGCAATTGGCTACCTCAGTCGGTGCGGCGACGACACCGACGGGGCGCCGCCCGGCCTCGCCGAACAGAACGCTGCATTCCTCGAGTTCTGCAACCAACACGCCTACGAGCCGACCGCGACCTTCCTCGACGCCATCTGCGACGAGCGCCGCCAGGGCTTCGCCCAACTGCTCGATCATCTCGCCGAACAGCGCGCCGGCTTCACCGTCGTCGTGATCCCCGCCTTCGCCAGGCTCGGAGCCGACGCCAACCAGGCCGCTCGCGCGGTCGTCCAGCTGCGCTCGCGCGGCGCGCAGGTCATGTCGCTCGAGGAGGGCGCGCTCGACGATCACACCGTGCTCGAGCTCTGGGAGCGCCGCCAGCCGCGCGAACGCGGGCGCCAGGTGCGCGACGCCATGCGCCGCCGCGCCGTGCGCGGCCAGGCCATGGGCCGCCCCCCCTACGGCTACTGCGTCGGCGACGACGGCCGCTTTGAGGTCGTGCCGGTCGAAGCCGACGTAGTGCGCTACATCGTGCGCATGTATCTCAACGACGGGCTGGGCATCCGCCGGATCGCGCAGCGGCTCAACGCCGAGGGCTTCCGCACTCGCCGCGGCGGCAACTGGAGCATGGTCACGATCCGCGATCTACTCCGCAACCGCGTCTATCTCGGCACCTACAGCCGCTTCGGCGTGAGCGTGCCCAACAACCACGAGCCGCTGATCTCACAGGCCGACTTCCAGGCCGTCGAGCAGAAAATGGCCGACCGCCGCACCGCGCCCGGCACCTCGCGCGGCGGACGCTTCCTGCTCTCCGGACTGGTCTGGTGCGGCGAAAGCGGCGCACGGATGATCGGCGTCACCCGCCGCCAGCGCTGGAACCGCGCCGACGGCGAGACCTCCAGCGGCATCTACCGCTACTACCAGAGCGGCGCGCGCACCAATCAGTCGGTCGGCGAGTACCACACCCGTCGCGCCGATGAACTGGAAGACGAAGTGCTGGCGCATCTGCGCGGCGAGCGCCGCAGCGATCCCACTCCCGCCCTGGCGCTGGCCGGCGACGCCAACGCCGTAGTCGCCGAGGCCACCGCCAACCTCTCGCGCGCGCAGTCCCGCTTGCGCGCGCTGGACCGCCGCCTGGGTCAGTCGCTCGACGCCGTCAGCGTCGGCGGCGCATCAATGCAGGGCTTCCGCGAAGAGTCGGCCCAGATCGTCGAGGAGTACGAGCGCGCCGAAGCCGATGCGGAGCGTCTCCAGGCCCGCCTCGCCGCGCACACCACCGACGCCCAACGCCGCCGCCGCCGCGACCAACTGCTGGCCCAGGTGCGCGACGGCTGGGAAACCCTCAGCTTCGAAGAGCAGCGCGCCCTTCTCGCCGACCTGATCGAGCGCGTGGTAGTCCACGACGACGCCATCCAAACAATCCTCCGCGCCTGACCCCGCCCACCTTCTCCCCCTACGCAGGGGGGCTGTCCCTCCCAATCGCCCCCCTACGCAGGGGGGCTGTCCGCGCAAGCGGACTGGGGGGTCGGCCGCCCCAACCCCCCACCTCCAATACCCTCCCCCCATGCCAAACAAAATCATCGCCTACGCCGACGGCGCATCCCGCGGCAACCCCGGACCCGCCGCCTACGGCTACCTCCTCACCGACGCCGCCGGCAACGAGCTCGAAGCCGCCGGCGAAGCAATCGGACGCGCCACCAACAACGTCGCCGAATACCGCGGCGCAATCGCCGCATTGGAAGCCGCTCTGCGACACCAAGCTTCAGATGTCGAGCTGCGCCTCGACAGCGAGCTGATCGTGCGCCAGATCCAGGGCCGCTACAAGGTCAAAAACGCCGCCCTGAAACCGCTCCACGCCGAGCTCAAAACCCTCAGCGAGCGCATCCCCGCATTCTCAATCCGCCACGTCCCCCGTGCCCAAAACGCCGAAGCCGACGCCCTCGCCAACGCCGCCCTCGACGACCGCATCTAGCGCCCTTCCGTCATTCCCGCCCCCGAGCGGGAATGTGGGTTCAGTCTGCAAGCTGGACAGTTGGGCCTGGAGCAGTTCGGCTGGGGTTTGGAAGTCGAGGCATTTGCGGGGGGTGTTGTTGAAGCGGGCGAGCGTCCGGTTGAGCGCGCGGCGGGAGAGCGCGGCGAGGTCGGTGGAGCGGGGCAGCGGGCCGCGCAGCCGGCCGATCGCGTTTTCCACGCCGCCCTTCTGCCAGGGCGCGTGGGGGTCGCAGAAGAACGTGTCGACGCCGAGCGCGTGCAGTTCGTAATGGCGCACGAACTCGGAGCCGTTGTCGAAGCAGACGCTGCGGCGCAGGCTCGGCGGCAGGGCGGCGAGCAGCCGGCGCAGGGCGCGGATCAGCGGGTCGGCGGCCTTGCTCGGCAGGGCCGCGGCGAGCAGCGCGCGGGTGCAGCGGTCCTGCAGCACGAGCAGCGCGGGACCGCCGCGGCCGAACTGCATCAGGTCCGCCTCCCAGTGGCCGGGCTCACTGCGCGCGGCGGCCTCGGCGGGGCGCTCGGCGAGCGGGCGGCGCAGCTTGATGTAGTCGGCCGAGCTGCGCCGGGCCCGCGCGCCGCGGCGCCGCCGGCGGCTGCGCCCCTGCGGCAACAGCCGCCGCCAGCGGTAGTCCTTGGTGCGTTTGATCTGGGCGTAGATGAACTCGTAGATCGCTTCGTGGGAGATCACCGTGCGGCCCGCTTCGCGGCGCAGCCGGCCCGCGACCTGCTGCGGCGAGAGCTCCTGGTCGAGCAGCTCCAGCACCCGCTCGCGCAGCGCGTCGTCGCGCTCCAGCTTCAGGCCGCGCTTGCGCCGCGCCCGGCTGCGGGACTGGGCCGCGTCCGGGTCGTAGCCGCCGTCCGCCCCCGCGTTGCGCTTCAACTCCGCCGCGATCGTCGACGGCGAGCGAGCCAGAGCCGCTGCGATCTGCCGCGCCGAGCAGCCTTCGCCCCGGAGTCGGGCGATCGCGCAGCGCTCCTCCCAACTGAGCTGGCCGTAAACCCGTCCCATGACCGCACCTCCAACTGCTGTCCCAGTTCGCCCCTGAACTTAGCGAATCGCCCCCGAGCGGAGCACCCTCCCCCGTTCGAGCCGGAAGCAAGCCCCGCGACTCGGGAACAACGAAAACAGCACACGCGCCAACGGCGCGCGGACTTGCGCGAACACGCTCCGCTCAATTGACATGCCTATGGGGCGGCCATAGCTTGCCTTGCACCGTTGCCCGCGGTCGCGGCCCCAGAGAGCGAGATCAGCCTATGCCGCTGCCGCTCGTGTGCCCCCATCGAACCGCGTTCGCATCCGTCGCGCTCATTGCGCTGCTGCTGATCGTCGTCGCCGCGCTCGGCGTCGGTTGGGACGACGCGGGGGCGCAGCGCGGCGAACGGGCGGTCGCGATCACGGGCGGCAGCAAGCACGCCTGCGCGCTGCTGGACTCGGGCAAGATCGAGTGCTGGGGACACAACGGCTACGGCCAGGCGAACACCCCGGACGGGAGCTTCAGCGCCGTCAGCGCGGGCCATAGCCACACCTGCGGGCTGCGCCCGAGCGGCGCGATCGAGTGTTGGGGAGACAACAGTTCGGGCCAAACGGCCGCGCCGAGCGGGTCGTTCAGCGCCGTCAGCGCGGGCTGGTACCACACCTGCGGGCTGCGCCCGAGCGGCGCGATCGAGTGCTGGGGAGACAACTGGGCGGGCCAGGCGGACGCGCCGGACGGAGCATTTAGCGCGGCCAGCGCGGGCATCGACCACACCTGCGGGCTGCGTCCGAGCGGCGCGATCGAGTGCTGGGGCTACAACGACCTTGGCCAGACGGACGCGCCGGGCGGGTCGTTCAGCGCCGTCAGCGCGGGCATCGACCACACCTGCGGGCTGCGTCCGAGCGGCGCGATCGAGTGCTGGGGCTACAACGACCTTGGCCAGACGGACGCGCCGGGCGGGTCGTTCAGCGCCGTCAGCGCGGGCGAGAGCCACACTTGCGGGCTGCGCGCGAGCGGCGCGGTCGAGTGCTGGGGATACACGTTCGACGGCCAAGCGCAGCCGCACAGCCAAACGCAGCTGCCCGCGGGCAAGCATACTGCGATCAGCTCCGGCGATTGGCATGCCTGCGCGCTGAGCGAGGACGGGACCGTCTCCTGCTGGATGATCTACAACGGCGCGGCCGATGTCCCCGCCTGGCTGCGCATCGGCGGCCTCCCGAGCACTGGTACGGGCGGCCTGCTCAATCGCGGCGGCGCTCTGCCGATCGGGATGATCGCGCTGGTCTCGCTGGCTGCCTCGGCGGCGCTGCTGGCGCTGTCGGCGTTGGCGCGACGCCGCAGCAGTGGACATGGCTAGCCCGCGTTCACGAATTCCCGACAGGTGCGCCGAATGACTGATGGTGGAGGAGTTCAGAGATCGAGGCGGGGGAGTAGACTGGCACAGCCAGGCCGCCGGGCGGCCGCGGGGCGCCTCCACCACGCGCCTCGAGGAAAGTCCGGGCTCCACGGGACAGGGCGCTGGGTAACTCCCAGGCAGGGCGACCTGACGGATAGCGCCACAGAAACATACCGCCGCTCCGGCCTCGGCCTGCGCGGTAAGGGTGAAATGGTGCGGTAAGAGCGCACCAGCGGTCGGGCGACCGGCCGGCTAGGCAAGCCCCGCCCGGAGCAAGACCAAATAGAGGGGCCGCGGCGCGTTTCGGCGCGGCGCAGGCGCGTCCCGCGCCGCCTCCGGGTAGGTCGCTCGAACGCCGCGGGCAACCGCCGCGTCAGATGGATGGCCGCCGCCGCCCGCGGGCGGAGACAGAACCCGGCTTACAGGCGGCCTGGCGCTCCCCATTCCCGCGCACCCGCAGCCCCCCACGATGGGGGCATTCAGAGGCCTCTCCCCCCATCCTGGGGGGAGATTGAGAGGGGGGCGTCCCTCCGCAATCGCCCCCCTATGCAGGGGGGCTGTCCGCTTCTAGCGGACTGGGGGGTCGGCCGCCCCCAACCCACAGACTGTCCCCCTACCACTCGGCCCCCGCAATGTAGGAGATTGAGAGGGGGGCCGCCCCTCCGCAATTGCCCCCCTATGCAGGGGGGCTGTCCGCTTCTAGCGGACTGGGGGGTCGGCCGCCCCCAACCCACAGACTGTCCCCCTACCACTCGGCCCCCGCAATGTAGGAGATTGAGAGGGGCCGCCCTTCCGCAATCGCCCCCCTATGCAGGGGGGCTGTCCGCTTCTAGCGGACTGGGGGGTCGGCCGCCCCCAACCCACAGACTGCCCCCCTACCACTCGGCCCCCGCAATGTAAGTTGCGTGCAACCCTTTGTTCGCCCAATGCCGAGCAGGAGCAACACCGATGCCTACCGACACGCCGCCGACCAAATCACTCGCCCAACTGCTCGCGCACACCCCGCATCGCGTCGTCGCCGGCGATCCCACCATCGCCGCCGTCGTCGCAGTCCGACAGGACTCCCGCGCAATCGCCGCCGGCGATTGCTTTGTCGCCGTGCCCGGCTTCTCCGTGGACGGCCACAACTACCTGGCGCAGGCGATCGCCGCCGGCGCATCGGCGCTGGTCGTGCAGGCCGACCGCCGCCAGGTCTGGGAAAACGCGCTGGCCGACGCCGACATCGCCGCGATCGAGGTCAAAGACTCCAGAATCGCGCTCGCCGATCTCGCAGCCGCACGGCACGACTTCCCCGCGCGCAAGCTCACCGTGATCGGCGTCACCGGCACCGACGGCAAGACGACCACGACCCACCTCACCCACGCGCTGCTCAACGCCGCGGGCCGCGACTGCGGCCTGATCAACGGCGTGGAATTCAACGTGGCCGGGCAAGCCCGCGCCAACGAAACGGGCGAGACGACGCCGGAAGCCGACATCATCCAGCCGCTGCTCGCGGAGCTGGTCGCCGCAGGACAGACGCACGCGGTGATCGAGACCAGCTCGCACGCGCTCGAGCTACAGCGTGTGCGCGGCTGCGATTTCGATGTCGGCGTCTTCACCGGGCTGTCCGACGATCACCTCGACTTCCACCAAACGCGCGAGCGCTATCTCGCCGCCAAACTCTCGCTCTTCGAAGCGCTCAGCGCCGAGTCATCGGCCGGGCGCGAGCGGTTCGCGGTCGTGCGGGCCGAGGATCCGCTGCGCGAGACGATTGCCGCCGCGCACTCGCAGCGCACCATTCTGGCCAGCGACGGCCAAACGCCCGCCGACGCGGCCGTGACCGCGCAGCCGCTCTCGCAGGATGCGACCGGCGCGCAGCTGCGCGTCGTCACGCCGTCCGGCGCGCTCGCCGCGCGGCTGCGCCTGCCCGGCGCCTACAACCTCGGCAACGCCGCGCTCGCCGTCGGCGTCGCCTGGGGGCTGGGCGCGGGACCGGTCGCCCTCCAACGCGGCTTCGCCGAAGCGCGCCCCGTACCCGGGCGAATGGAGGCGATCGAGGGCAACCAACCCTTCGCCGTAATCGTCGACGCCGCCGCGACCGGCCCCGCCCTCCGCGCCGCGCTCGAGGCGCTGCGCCCGCATGTGGATGGCCGCCTGCTGCTGGTCTTCGGCGTCGCCGGCGAGCGCGACCCGGCGCGCCGCACGACGATGGGCGCCGTCGCCGCCGAGCTGGCCGATCATTCCTGGATCACCAGCGAGAACCCGCGCTCCGAAGACCCCGCCCGAATCGTCGCCGACATCGCCGCCGCAATGCGCGCCGCAGGAGCAGCCGAGCGGCTGACCGAGCAGCCCGATCGCCGCGCCGCGATCCGCGCTGCGCTGGCCGAAGCGCAAGCGGGCGATCTGGTCCTGATCGCAGGCAAAGGCGCGGAACCGACGCTGATCTTCGCCGACCGCACGGAACCCTGGGACGACCGCGCCGTAGCCCGGGAAGAACTGGCGCGGCTGGCATAGCGTCAGGTTGGCGCGGCGTTGGTAGTGTGGTGCGATGGTGCTGAGCTCCAGCTTGGGCGCACGGCGGCGAATCGATTCGCTGCTGATCAATGTCTCCACGCTCCTCCAGGAGCCGGTCGGAGCGGTGCGGGAGTACGAGCTCGCCGACGGCGAGTTCCGCTACGACGGAGCGGACCGCCCAATCGCAGGGGCAGTCCGGCTCCTGCGCACCGACCAAACGGTGCTCGTCAGCGGCAGCTTGCGCACCTCAACCGAGGACATGTGCGGCGCGTGCCTCGTGGCAATCGCGCTGGAACTGCGAATCGAATTCGATGAAGAGTTCCGCCCTGGCGGCGGCGCGCAGCTGCAGGACCCGTTCGCGGATCCCGACGGCTTCGCGGTCGTTGACGGGCAGATCGATCTCAGCGAAGCAGTGCGTCAGTACGCCGAGATGGCGCGCCCGATGAGCCCCCGCTGCGGCCCAGAGTGCCCGGGCGCAGCCCCCGCGGCCAGAGGCGGACAAGACCCCGAGCAGCCAATCGACGCCCGCTGGGCAGCCCTGACCAAGCTGCGCGACACCCCCCCTCCGCAAAGCAAGACCGCGGATCCGACCTCTCCCCCACCTTGAGGGAGCACCTCCCGACCTCTCCCCCATCGCGGGGGAGACCCCCTTCCGACCTCTCCCCCCGTCCTGGGGGGAGATTGAGAGGGGGGCTCCGCAATCGCCCCCCTACGCAGGGGGGCTGTCTGCGAAGCAGACTGGGGGGTCGGCCGCCCCAACGCGCAAGGGAGTTTCTAATAAGCTAAGTGGATACGCTGAGAGGCGAGCAAAGAAGGACGACCGCCATGCCGCCACTTCCCAAGCGCAAGTACGCCAAAACCCGCCAGCGCCTGCGCCGCCAGCACCACCGCGTGCAGCGGCGAAAGCTGGTCACCTGCGCCAACTGCAACGCCATCCACCAGGCTCACCACATCTGCTGGGCCTGCGGCTCCTACCGCGGCAACGCCGTGATCGACCTCGAGGACTAACGAGTGCCCGCTGAACCCGCAGACCGATCGGCCTGGCTCTTCCCCGGCCAGGGCGCGCAGCAGGTCGGCATGGGCCGCGACCTCTACGAGGCCTACCCCGAAGCCGCCGCCGTCTTCGACGAAGCCGACGCCGCCATCGGCCGCGACCTCTCGCGCATCATTTTCGACGGTCCGGACGACGAACTGCGGCGGACCGTCAACACCCAGCCCGCAATTCTGGTCGCCAGTCTGGCTGCCTGGAGCGCGGCGCGGGCCGCGCAGCATCCCGCTCTCGCCGCGCAGCCGCTCTGTATGGCCGGCCACAGCCTGGGCGAGTACAGCGCGTTGGTCGCGGCGGGATCGCTCACCGTGAGCGAAGCGGTGCGCCTCGTGCAGCGGCGCGGCGAGGAGATGCAGGCCGCAGGCGAAGCCCAGCCCGGCACGCTCGCCGCCGTGCTTGGCCTCGATGAGGACGCGGTTGCAGCGCTCTGCGCCGAGACCGGCGCCGAACTCTGCAACCTCAATGCCACCGGCCAGATCGTAGTCGGCGGGACACCGGAGGCCGTGGACCGCGCCGCCGCCGCCGCCGAAGCGGCCGGCGCGCGCCGCGTAATCCGGCTCAATGTCGGCGGCGCATTCCACACCTCGCTGATGCAGCCCGCCGCCGAGCAAATGGCGCCCGTGCTCGACGCCGCCGAAATCGCCGATCCCCAGGTCCCCGTGATCGGCAACGTCGACGCCGCGCCGCTGACCACGGCGGCGGCGGTGCGCGAAGACCTGAAAGCGCAAATCCGCCGCCCCGTCCGCTGGCGCGATACCGTGCTGGCAATGCGCGAAATGGGCGTGGAGACGTTCGTGGAAATCGGCCCGGGCACCGTGCTGACGGGCCTGGTGCGGACCACCCTGCGCCCCGCAAAGCCGACGCTGATCAATCTCAACGATCACGCCGGCATCGCCGGAGATTCGACTTGAGCCGCCGCACCGCGGGACGCACGCGGGCCTTCGAGGCGCTGTTCGAAGCAGAATTCGAGCGCGCCGACGCGCTGGCCGCGATCGCCCGCCGCCAGACAGAAGAACCGCTCGACGATGCGGAACACGCCTACGCTGAAACATTGGCCGCCGGCGTCGCCGAGCGGCTGGACGAAATCGACGCGATCATCGAGCAGACCGCCACCCAGCGCCCGCTGATCCAGATGGCGCTCGTCGATCTCACCGTCCTACGGATTGCGCTGTACGAATTGCTCTTCAATACTGAGGCGGTGCGCGCAGCCGCCGCGGCAAACGCGGCGGTCGAGTTGGCCAAGCGCTACGGCAGCGACGGCAGCCGGCGGCTGGTCAGCGGCGTGTTGGGTACCATACGGCGAACCCGGCTCGCGGAGCCGGCGGAGGAGGCACCGGCTGTGGCACTGTTCGAACGCATTCAGGGCATCATCGAAGAGCAGCTGAGCGTCGAGGCCGACGAGATCACGCTCGACGCGTCGTTCATCGACGACCTCGGCGCAGACTCGCTCGACCTCGTCGAGCTGATCATGTCCTTCGAGGAAGAGTTCCGCGACGAGGTCCCCGACCTCGAAATCTCCGACGAAGACGCCGAAGGCATCGCCACCGTCCGCGACGCCGTCGACTTCCTCATCGGCAAAGGCGTCCCCGAAGGCTAGCGCCCCCGACGCAGGGGACCCCGTCCGCTCCGGAACCGCCCCCGACGCAGGCGGCCTGTCCGCTCCGGAATCGCCCCCCTATGCAGGGGGGCTGTCCGCGCAAGCGGACTGGGGGGTCGGCCTCCCCAAACCCCACCCCCGATCAGATAAGCTAAACACGGCGCAAGAGCGCGTCTGAGCGAGGACGTCCGCCGCGCCGAGGTCCGCATGAACATCTTCGGCGTCGGCATCCCCGAAATCCTCGTCGTCCTGCTCCTCGCCGCCGTGATCTTCGGTCCCGGCCGACTGCCCGAATTCGCCGGACAATTCGGACGCGCCATCCGCGAACTGCGCGAGTATGCCCGCGACTTCCGTGACGAATACCTCGTCGACTTCGAGGAAATGCGCGAGGAATACATCGAAGTCCGCCACGAGCTGGCCGAGACCGACCAGGGCATCCGCGCCGACCTCGCCGCCGCCGAAGCCGACATCCGCTCCGTCGCCCGCGACGCCGAGGCCGCCACCGAGGAAGCCGTCGCCGCCGCCCGCGACGACGACGGCGCAGCCGCCGCGCCGCTCGCCCAAACAGCGCCGGCCGCGACCGCAACGGCGGAACCCGCGCCCGAACAGCGCCGCGTCCGCCGCCGACCCGTCGTCCGCCGCCGACAGCAGGCCGCGGCGGAAGCGCCCGCCCGCCCCTCCAACGTCATCTCCCTCAACCGCCGCCGGCGCGACGCCCGATAGTCCCCGATAGCTCATGGTCAGCCAACCGACCGCCGCCGAACCGCCCAATGAGCCGCCCGACGAGCCGCCGGCCCCGCCCGAGCTGGTCGCGGAACCCCCGCCCGAGGAGGGCGGCGCGCAACTCACCCTTGGCGAACACCTCTCCGAAATCCGCCAGCGCCTCACCATCTCCACCCTCAGCATCGTCCTCACCACCGTCGTCGCGCTCGTCTTCGCCCAGACCATCCTCGATTACCTGCTCCAGCCGGGCCGCGACGCCTACCCCGAATTCCGCCCCATCTTCACCGAACTGCTCGGCTTCATCGGCGCCTACATCAAAATCTCCCTCATGCTCGGCATCGCCGGCGCCATGCCGATCCTCATCTACCAGGCCTACGCCTTCATCCACCCCGGCCTGACCCGCGCCGAGCGCCGCTGGCTCCTCCCCATCGTCGCCGTCGCCACCATCGCCTTCGCCTGCGGCGGCGCCTTCGCCTACTACATCGGCTGGCCCCCCGCGCTCGACTTCCTGCTCAACTTCGGCGACGAAATCGCCGAACCCCAGGTGCGCATCAACAACTACATCGACATGCTGATCCGCTTCGTCTTCTGGACCGGCATCGTCTTCGAAATCCCCCTCTTCCTGATGGGCCTCGGCGCGCTCGGACTCGTCACCCACCGCAAACTGCTCGGCATGTGGCGCTGGGCCATCATCGGCGCGTTCCTGCTCGCCGCCCTGATCACCCCCTCCATCGACCCCGTCACCCAGACCTTCGTCGCCGTCCCCGCGCTCGGCCTCTTCGGCCTCGGCGTCCTGCTCGTCCGCCTCGTCGAGCGCCACGCCATCATCCCCGTCGTCGAAGCCGACCCCGAGCCGGACGAGGACTAACCGCCGGCGCGCGACATAGCAGCCGGCCAGGCAGGCAGCCAACCCGCCATGCCCCGCGCATAGACTGAAGCGATGGACGCCGCCGACCTCCAGAGCCTCAACAACCGCGTCGCCGCCTGCCACGCCTGCCGCCTCAGCGAGGGGCGCACCCGCACCGTGCCCGGCGACGGCGACCCCAACGCCGAGCTCATGTTCATCGGCGAAGGCCCCGGCTACCACGAAGACCAACAGGGCCGCCCCTTCGTCGGACGCGCCGGCCAACTGCTCGACGACCTGCTCGCCGGCATCAACCTCACCCGCGCCGATGTCTTCGTCGCCAACGTCGTCAAGTGCCGCCCGCCCCAAAACCGCGACCCGCAGCCCGACGAAATCAACGCCTGCGAGCCCTACCTCAGCGAGCAAATCAACGGCATCCGCCCCAAACTGATCGTCCCCCTCGGACGCTTCGCCACCCAGTACTTCATCCCCGGCGCCGCCATGGGCCGCTCGCGCGGCGTCCCCGCCAGAGCCGGCCGGTGGCTCATCTACCCCGTCTACCATCCCGCCGCCGCCCTCCGCCAGGCCGCCCTCCTGCAAGTGCTGCGCGACGACTTCGCCCACATCCCCCAACTGCTCGCCGCCTCCGAGCGCCCCCCCATCGCCACCGTCGCAACCGAGGACGACCCCGGCGGCACCCAACTCGGCCTGCTCTAGGCGCGGCCTCCCGCCCCGCGGCGGCATACACTTGCCCGAGAGGAGCGGAACGGCCATGATCATCCCCCTGATCACCGAACACGCCGACGAGATCGCCGAGCTCTGCCGCCGCTACCAGGTGCGCAAGCTCGACGTGTTCGGATCCGCCGCCAACGGCGAATTCAACCCCGACACCAGCGACATCGACTTCCTCGTCACCTACCAGCCCGACGCCGACCTCGGCCCGTGGGTCTGCCGCTACGTCGAACTCCACGACGAACTCGAACGACTGCTCGGCCGCCCCGTCGATCTGGTCTTCGACAAAGAGTTCCGCAACCCCTACTTCCGGCGCGCCGTCGAAGAGAGCAGGACGCCGTTCTACCCTCGGTTGAAGGATTCGCTGCTCGCGCCTCAACCGTGCGCCGACGATCTCGCCCCGCAAAGCGCCGCTTACCGCAGGCGACAGCCGCCGCGATTCGACGACTAACCATGTATCTGCTCGACACCAACATCGTCTCCGAAACGCGCCGCCCCCGCCTACCCTCCCGTCACTCCCACCTACTCTCTCGTCATTCCCGCCCCCCCTCTCGCTATTCCCGCTCCCCTTTCCGTCATTCCCGCCCCCGAGCGGGAATCCAGCGGAGCACCGCACGCCGGCCAACCCAACGAGCCAACATCCTCTCCCTCATGCGCACGCCCGACCGCGAGGAGTTCAAGTGACGGATGATTGGCCCACGGTCCGGCTGGGGGATTGCGTCGTCGTCAACGACGATACGTACTCGCCGAAAGAGGCGTGGCCGTTCGTCAACTACCTCGATACAGGCAACATCACGATGAACCGGATCGCGGAGATCCAGCAGCTCGACGCGGCGGTCGACAAGGTGCCCAGCCGAGCGCGGCGCAAGGTGCGGGCCGGCGACATCGTGTATTCGATGGTCCGCCCCAACCAGCGCCACTTCGGGATCATCAAGGAGCCGCCGGAGAACTTTCTGGCGTCTACGGGCTTCGCCGTTGTGCGCGGCAGGGACGGCATCGCCGATACCGGCTTTCTGTACTGGTACCTCGCGCAGGATCATATCGTTGAGCAGCTGCATACCATCGCTGAGCACAGTACGTCGGCGTACCCGTCGATCCGTCCCGCCGACCTTGAGCAACTGGAGTTGCGCTTGCCTCCGATGGGGGAACAGCGGCGGATTGCGGGGGTGTTGGGGTGCCTGGATGACAAGATTGAGTTGAACCGTCGGATGGCGGGGACGCTGGAAGAGATGGCGCGGGCGCTGTTTCGCTCGTGGTTTGTGGATTTCGAGCCGGTGCGGGCGAAGCAGGAGGGCCGCTGGCGCTCGGGGGAGTCGCTGCCGGGGCTGCCCGCGCAGCTCTACGAGGCGTTCCCCGAGCGTCTGGAGGGGTCGGCGCTCGGCCCGATCCCCGCCGGCTGGCGCGTGGCCGCGCTGGACGAAATCGCGACTTTCCTGAACGGACTCGCGCTCCAGAAGTTCCCTGCGCAGGGGGCGGAGAGCATCCCCGCGATCAAGATCGCGCAGTTGCGCGCGGGCCACACGGACAGGGCGGACCCCGTCAGTCCCGACATTCCGTCTCAGTTCCACGTGAACGACGGCGACATCCTGTTCTCGTGGTCGGGCAGCCTCGAGCTGGTCGTCTGGGCTGCGGGCAAGGGCGCGCTCAACCAGCATCTGTTCAAGGTCGATCCGCTCGACCTGCCCCAGTGGTTCGTCTATCACTGGGTGGAGCAGCACCTGCCCGAGTTCCGCCAGATCGCCGCCGACAAGGCGACGACGATGGGCCACATCAAGCGGCACCACCTCTCCGATGCGCAGGTCGTCGTGCCGCCGCCCGATGTGCTGGCGCTCCTCGGCGCGACCTCTGCCGCGCTGTTCAACGACGCACTCCGCGCCCGCCTAGAGGCCCGCACGCTCGCCGCCACCCGCGATGCACTGTTGCCTAGACTCATCGCAGCTCATCCGCTATGATGTTCGCATGCAGGACACGCATGGTCAGCAGAACCTCCAGGTAATGTTCAACATCACGGTCCCCCGCGAGCCCCAGCCGCTGCAGATCCCTCTCGAATCGGGGGAGGTCCTCTTCATGCTCGGTGCCAACGGCACAGGCAAGTCTGGCCTCGTGCAACGCATCTACGCGGAGCACTCATCCACGGCGCGTCGAATATCCGCCCACCGCCAAAGCTGGCTCCAGTCAAGCCGACTCGACTTGACATCAGAAGCAAAGCGATCTGCTGAGCGGAACATTCGCAGCACCGATGCACAGCCGCAGTCTCGATGGCGCGACGAATATGGCCCGACTCGGGCCAGTATCGCGATCTACAACATCATCCAACAGCGCAACAATCAGAATCGCGACATCGCGAGCGCAGTTCGATCAGGGGATACAAGCCAGGCAACCGCGCTGGCTCAAGATCATCAAGATCCCATTGAGACTCTGAATCGACTGCTGGCCCATGCCGGACTGCCGATCACTATCTCCGCACGAGATGACGAAGAGCTCACTGCCACGCGCCCTGGGAACACCCCGTACAGCATTGCCGAACTATCCGACGGTGAACGCAACGTTCTGCTCCTCGCCGCGGAAGTCCTGACAGCGCCGGCGGGAACGCTGATCCTGATTGACGAGCCAGAGCGCCACCTGCACAGGTCGATCATCTCGCCGCTTCTGACCGAGTTGTTCGCCGAACGATCTGACTGCACCTTTGTGCTTTCTACTCACGACGTTGGCCTCGCTCTCGACAATCCAGCAGCCAAGATTCTCCTTGTTCGGAGCTGCCATTATGGCGGTCAGTCAGTGCGGTTCTGGGATGCTGACTATGTCGAAGCGCAGACGGCGGATGCCATTGACGACGCCCTAAAGCGCGACATCTTCGGATCGCGGCGCGACGTTCTCTTCGTTGAGGGCAGCGACGAGAGTCTCGACAAACCGCTGTACAGCCTCGTCTTGCCCGGCGTGTCCGTGATCAGCAAGGGCAACTGCCGTGAGGTCGAGCATGCCGTCAAGAGCCTGCGACAGGCTGACTCGCTGCACTGGGTGCGCGCATTCGGCCTCGTCGACAACGACGGGCGCGATCCACATGACGTTGAGCACCTGAATTCAGGTGGAATCTACGCGATAGACGCCTACACGGTCGAATCGATCTACTACGATCCCTCGCTACAGGCCATGGTTGCGAAGCGGCTGGCATCTGTCGATGGCGACGACGCGGACGAGAAGATCGAGCGTGCGCGAGACGCCGCTATCGACGCGCTTGGCGACAGCGTGGCTAAGGACCTGGCCAAGCGCGCTGCACAGCGTCGTCTTCGAGACGAGCACCTGAGTTCTCTGCCAAAGAGGCGGGACTTCTCGTTTGACGCGCCAGTTTGCATCTCGCTCGATGCCCCGGTCATCCTCGCTGAAGAGATCCAACGTGTGAACCGCGCTGTTGCAGACCGCGATATCGCAACCTTGATCCGGCGATACCCGATCAAGAACACGGCTGTCCTACCTCGAATAGCAAAGGCCCTCGGATTCCCGGATCGACGCGCCTACGAGCAGACGGTGCTCAAGCTCCTCGCGGATGATGAAGAAGCGCGTCAAGTCGTGCGACAACTACTCGGTGGGCTGCACGACGCCATCACTGTCGCGCCGGATGCGTCTTGCTGACGCAGCAGGGATCGCGCATCCAAGCCCCACAGAGGTGACGGGAATTTTACATTTTCGCCTGCCGCCGGCTCTTGATTGAGGTGATAGCTTGGTCTCAACTAGGCGAGATGCCCATAGAGAGAGGAGGTTCGCCAAAGCCGAGTCCATCAACCCCGTCAGCCTCAGACAGTTTTGTAAAGGATTTTACGTATGATTACAGACCAAGAATTTGCCGGCCTGCTGGCCGACCCGACGAAAGAGATTGTCGGCGATATCCCATGGGTGCCGATTGCCGGCCGCGAACCCGCCCAGCGGTTCACCATCCCTGTGCAGTCAGAGACCGGATGGCCCCTGAAGATCGAAGCGTGGTGGAATCCGGGAGCGGAAAAGCTCTCGTACGCGCTCATCCACGAGGACGTAGGGCGCATCGTCGGCTTGGATGTCGATCCCATCACGCCGCACCACAACCCTGACTGCCGGCCGGGGCGATCGACGAGGAGCCGCTGCCCCTGTCCACGCGGGACGCACATCCAGCGCTGGAGCGAGGCGGACGGCATGGCGTGGGCCTACGCCGCGCCCGAGATCACCGCATCCTGGGACGAGCCCGTCGCCGCCTGGCGGCAGTTCTGCGACCTGATCAATGTCACGCATCGGGGTACCCTGAGGGAGCCCGAACGGTAGGAGGAACCGTGGTCACCGCACCGGACACGACCAGCCGAATCTCGGACCTGCTGTGCAACGGCGCGCCGCATCTGTTCGAGTGCGCGCCCGCGCCGCACGGCGCGGTGCGCGTGAACACATCGCTGCTCTACCCCGACGGCGGCGAAGTGCAGGTCTGGGTCACGGAGCAGGACGGCGAATACGTGCTCACCGACTACGGCGAGGCGACCGCCTGGCTGCGCCAGAACATGTGGGAGCGGGAGTTCACGCCGCGCCAGGAGTCGCTGATCGACGAGGTCTGTCGGCATCTGGGCGTGGAACGCGACGGCTACGTGCTGACGACGCGCCGCCCGGAGGCCGAGATGGTGATCTTCGCGGTGCTCTATCTGGCGGAAGCAATCGTCCGCGTCGCCGACATCTCCTACACCTTCCGCAGCAAAGGCTCGCCAGCCTCGTGAGCGCGTTCACCAAGGCGATGATCGAGCAAGCTGCGCTCGTCTGGCCGCAGCCAACGTGCTGAGCCTGCCCAATGCTCACTGACCAAGAGTTCGCCGAACTGCTGGCCGACCCGACCAAGGAGATCGTCGGCGACATCGATTGGGCGGCCAGCCCGTCGCACCCCGGAGCGCAGGTGTTCACGGCGCGCGTCCGCTCCCGCCCCAGCTGGCCGCTGCGGATCGAGGCGTGGTGGAGCTTGCCCACCAAGTACTTGTCCTACACCGTGCTCTACGACGATGTCGGACGCATCCTCGGCCTCTGCATGGGCGCCAGGGTGTTTCATCATCAGCCCGAGTGCCACGCCACGCGAGCGGTCAAGCGCCGCTGCGACTGTCCGCGCGGCACGCACAAGCATCGCTGGACCGAGCAGTTTGCCGACAGGCGTATCTACGTTCCGTCGGACATCACGATGGAGTGGGACGAGCCGGTCGGCGTCTGGCGGCAGTTCTGCGCAGAGCTGAACGTCATCCATCGCGGTACCCTGCAAGAGCCGGAAAGGAACGCCTGATGGTCACCAAGCCCGCCCTGATCGATGCGCTGAGCGAGCTGCTGCGCCGCGACGCCGCCGCCCAGTTCGAGTTCTTCCCCTTCTCGCACGATGAAGTTTGCTTCAACACGCCACTGCTCTATCCGGATGGGGAAGAGGTGCAGGTCTGGGTGCTGGAGCGAGACGGCGATCGCCTCGTGACCGACCACGGAGAGGGCTCCGGCTGGTTGCGCCGCGCGCGCTGCTTCCACGACCTGACCGAAGGGCAGATGGCGCTGATCGATGAGGTGCGCCGCTCGCTCTTCCTGGAGGGCGAGGGTGTGGAGCTCATCGCCCGCTGCACCGACGACGACCAGGTGATCTGGGCCCTCCACCGCGTCGCCCTCGCCGCCGTCCGCGTCGCCGACATCTCCTACACCTGCCGTCCCTGACCAATCCCGACCACCTCCGACCGCGACTGCAAGCAGGCGCACCCCTACCCTGTCCCACAGAACCTGGGGCAGCAAAGCCGTGAACCACCCCGACCAAACCGGCAAGAGCGGAGGCCGCGCGTGAGCGCCGTGCGGCGCGGCTCCCTGCGCGTCGTCCCGCTCGGCGGACTCGGCGATATCGGCCGCAACATGATGGTCTACGAAACCGACGACGACATGGTCGTCGTCGACGCCGGCCTCATGTTCCCCTCCGAGGAAATGCACGGCGTCGACTACATCATCCCCGACATCAGCTACCTCGAAGAGCGCCGCAGCAAGCTGCGCGGCTGGCTGATCACCCACGGCCACGAAGACCACATCGGCGGCCTGCGCTTCCTGCTCGCCCGCCTGCCCGCGCCGATCTACGCCGCCCGCCTGCCGCAGGGCCTGATCCGCCTGCGCCTCGAAGAGTCCGGCTTGCTCGACGCCGAGCAGATCGCGATCAGCGCCGGCTCCGTGATCAACTTCGGCCAAATCTCCGCCGAATTCTTCCCCGTCGCCCACTCGATCCCCGACGCCTTCGGCATCGCCCTGCGCACCCCCGCCGGCCTCGTCGTCCACACCGGCGACTTCAAAATCGACCACACCCCCGTGATGAGCGCGCCGACCGACCTCAACGCGCTCGCCCGCTACGGCCAGGAGGGCGTGCGCCTGCTCTGCAGCGACTCCACCTACGCCGACCGCCCCGGCCACACGATGTCCGAAATCGTCGTGGGCGACGCGCTCGAACAGATCCTGCTCACCGCCCCCGGCCGCGTGATCATCGCCACCTTCGCCTCCCAGATCGCCCGCATCCAGCAGATCATTGACGGCGCCAATGAGGCCGGGCGCATCGTCTTCCCCACCGGCCGCTCGATGGAGAAGAACATCGGCATGGCCCGCGAGCTCGAATACCTCTCCGCCGATGAGCGCCGCATCCGCGACATCACCGAGCACAAGCATGTCCACGACGAGAACGCCGTGATCATCTGCACCGGCGCGCAGGGCGAGCCGATGTCCGCCCTCTCGCGCATGGCCACCGGCGACCACCGCGATGTCTCGCTCAAAGAAGGCGACACCGTGGTGCTCTCCTCCACGCCGATCCCCGGCAACGAGGCCGCTGTCAACCGCACCATCGACAACCTCTTCCGCCGCGGCGTCGACGTGATGTACTCCGGCGGCGGCCACGAGCACGTTCACGTGCGCGGCCACGCCGGCCAGGAAGAGCTCAAAACCGTCATCGGCCTCACCCGCCCCCGCGCCTTCATGCCGATCCACGGCGAATACCGCCACCTCGCCATCCACGCCCGCCTCGCCATGTCGATGGGCGTTGAACAGGACGACTGCCACATCCTGCTCGACGGCGACGCGCTCGAACTCACCGAAGACCAGTCCGAAGTCGTCGACCGCGTCCCCGCCTCCTACGTCTACGTCGACGGCGTCAATGTCGGCGGCGTCGACCACACCGTCCTGCGCGACCGCCGCAAGCTGGCCAGCGACGGCGTGGTCGTGGTCGTCGTCCCCATCGACCACCAGACCGGCCAGCTCGCCGGCGAGATCGACCTCGTCGCCAAGGGCTTCGTCGAGCTCGACAACTCGCCCACCTTGCGCGACGACGCAATCCAACACGTAGCCGAGCGGCTTCGGCGCGATGACCACCCCGTCGAGTGGAGCGCGCTTGAAAACGGCCTCAAGCGGCAACTCTCCACCTTCCTGTACCGCGAGGCGCGTCAACGCCCTATGGTGATTCCAGTGGCGGTGGAAGTCTGACGCGCCCCCTCCGTCTCGTCGGGCGCGCAGCAGGGCGACTCCGGCCTGCATGGGCCGGGAGAACGTAGACATGGCGCAGAAACGTGCCAGCCGCTCGGCGGCGCTGCCCGACCGCATCTCACTTTGGATCACCGGCCACCGCCGGCAGCTGCTCGGCGGCGCGATCATCGCCGCCGCCGTAATCCTCGCCGGCTGGGCCTCAATGGCCGGCGCGCCGCTGCCCGACCAGCGCCGCGCCCTCGTCGCCGCGCTCGGCGGCGGCCTCTACCTGGTCGCCCTGGTCGTCGCGCTGGGCGGCGTCTTCGTGCTGTTGCGGCTCCGTCAGCCTGATCGCATCCAGACCCGCCGCGCCGCCGGCATCGCCGCTCTGGCCGTCGCCCTCTGGGGCATCGCCGGCGCATTCAGCCCGCAGGCCGCGCTGGGCGGCGTCTCGCTGGCCGAGCACTCGCTGGGCGGCGCCGTCGGCGCTGCCCTCGCCAGCGAGCGCGGCGCGATCCTCACCGTCCTGCTCATCCTCGGCGGTGCGTTCCTGATCGCCCCCACCCAGTCCTCGGCGGCCGCCCGCTGGCTGGGCCTGCAACTCCAACGCGGCGCGCAGGAAGCCGCCGCCCGCGCGCCCGGCCTAGCCGCCGCGCTCGGCTCCGCTTCCTGGGCGGCCGCCTGCTGGCTCTCGCGCGTGCTCGCCCAGGCCGCCCGCGACTGCGCGGCGTCGCTGCGGGCGGCGCTCGAAGAGCGACGCGCCGCCGCCGAACGCGCCCGCCTCGCGGCCGAACACGCCGCCGAGCTCGCCGCCGCCCCCCCGCAGTGGACGATGCAGCCAGCGCTCGCAACAGCGCCAGCCGCGCCCGCGCCGCCCCCTCTCGCCGCTGCGCCGCCCGCACCCCCGGCGCCTGCGCCGCCCAATCCCGAACCCGCGCCCGAACCGGAACCGCCGCCCGCCAAACGCACGCTCAAGCGCCAGGCGACCGACGGCTGGCGGCTGCCGCCGATCGAACTGCTGGATCCCGACGGCGTCGCCGTCTCTTCCGCCAGCGCCGACGAGAGCGCGCAGATCATCGTCGACACCCTCGCCTCCTTCGGCGTCGACGCCCGCGTCGCCGAAATCAACCGCGGCCCCAGCGTCACCCAGTTCGGCATCGAGCCCGGCTGGGAAATCAAGACTCGCCAGGTCGCGCTGCGTGGCGCAGACGGCAAACCGCTGCTCGACGACGACGGCCAGCCGGTCACCAAAGCCGAGGAAATCGGACGCACCCGCGTCCGCGTCAACCGCATCACCCGCCTCGCCAACGACCTCGCCCTCGCTCTCTCCGCGCCCTCCATCCGCGTCGAAGCGCCCGTTCCCGGACGCCCCGTGATCGGCATTGAGGTGCCCAACGCCGAAACCAGCATCGTCTCCCTGCGCGGCCTGCTGGAGTCCGACGAGTACCGCAAGTCGCTCGAGCGCGGCGGCCTGCCCATCGCGCTCGGCCGCGATGTGCGCGGCCGCGCCGTCGTCGCCGACCTCGCCAAAATGCCCCACGTACTGATCGCCGGCGCGACCGGCTCCGGCAAGAGCGTCTGCATCAACACGATTATCGCTTCGTTGTTGATGTACCAGTCGCCGCTGCAACTGCGCCTCGTCCTGGTCGACCCCAAGCGCGTCGAACTGACCGGCTACGGCTCCGTCCCGCACCTCGCAATGTCGCACGTCGTGACCGAAGCGGATGAGGTCGTGCGTGTGCTTGGCATCGTCGTCGCGGAGATGGATCGGCGTTATCGGCTGCTGGAGAAGTCCGGCGCCCGCAATATCGCCTCCTACAACAAACAGGTCGGCGCTGACAACCCGCTGCCCTACTGGGTCGTGGTGCTCGACGAGCTGGCCGACATGATGATGGCCGCGCCGGTCGAGGTGGAACAGCAACTGGTGCGCCTCGCCCAGCTCGCGCGCGCCATCGGCATCCACCTCGTCGTCGCCACCCAGCGCCCCTCCGTCGATGTCGTCACCGGCCTGATCAAGGCCAACTTCCCCACCCGCATCGCCTTCGCCACCACCTCGCAGACCGACGCCCGCGTGATCATGGACCAGACCGGCGCCGAGAAACTGCTCGGACGCGGCGACATGCTCTACATGAGCTCCGACACCATCAAGCCGCGCCGCGTCCAGGGCGCATACGTCTCCGACGAGGAGATCGACCGCATGATCGAGGCCTGGACGGCGCCCAACCAACCCAGCGCCGAGCGCTCAACGATCGACGAAATGATCGAGGACATCGTCCTCGATGACGACGCCGAACCGGAAACCCGCGCCGCCCTTGAGGCGAACAGGAAAGACAGCGCCCTGCGCGACACCCTCCGCACCGCCATGGCCGCCGAAGAAGCCGAAGCGGAATCGGAACCCGAGGACGAACCGGACATCGCCGACATCAAGCCGCCGCCGGAGCTCGCCCAGAATCCACCCACGGAGGCGCTTCGCGAGCTTCGCCCATCCGAATTCCCCATCACCGGCGCCGCAACCGCGAACGGAGCGCACGGCGGTGAACCAGCAAGCCCAACGGTGCCGAACGGCGCGCGAGACAGCGGATCAGCAGGCCATTCTGCGCCGATCGGAGCGGCCGCCGACAGCCCTGCGACCGTCGCGGCTGCCGCGGCTGCCGGCGACACCCGCTTCGAAGAGGCCGCCGCCCTCGCCGCCGAACACCAGCGCGTTTCCGCCTCCCTCCTCCAACGCCGCATGCGCATCGGCCTGCCCCGCGCCGAGCGACTGATCGACCAGCTCGAACAAGCCGGCATCGTCGCCCCCTCCGAAGGCGGCCCCTCCCGCCAGGTCCTCCAGCGCGCAGAAGCCGCCGTCCTCGACTAATCCAGCCTTCCCTGGGAGGCTCCCCAATCACGCCCGCCAACGGGGGGGAGTCCCTTGCGAAGCTCCCTTTCCGGCCTCTCCCCCCGCGACGGGGGGAGACTGAGAGGGGGCTCCGCCTCCGCAATCGCCCCCCTATGCAGGGGGGCTGTCCGCTTCCGGCCTCTCCCCCCGTTGCGGGGGGAGATTGAGAGGGGGTCCCTGCGCATCCCCGCCCCTCCGGAATCGCCCCCCTATGCAGGGGGGCTGTCCGCTTCTAGCGGACTGGGGGGGCGGGCCGGCGCTGCGAATACAGCACCAACTCCTCCCCCCACCGCTACCCCAACTTCCCCAAACCGTGCTACCATCACCTCACAAACAGAACTGAAGTACGGCAATGCCAACCCCCCACACCCACCCCGAACCTACCCAGCCCCGGCGCCCGGACAATCGCAGCTTCCCCGAAAAGACCCTCACACAACCTGCCAAAACCTTCCAAACTCTTCCTGGATCAACCGCCCAAAACCGCCTCGACCAGATAGGACCCACACCCAAACTGCCGCGAACGGCCATCGCCCCCTTCCACCTTCCAACCACCGCCGCGGCCCGCCCAAGCTCAAACACGAAGACGGGAGGACGCCTTTCCCGCGCGGAGGGACAACCAGGACGACGGCGTCTAGAGCAGGCCCATTTGCGTGCCGGCGGGCTCGTTGAGGGCGGGGCGAGCGGTTTCGCCGGGGCGCTCCGACTCCGCGAGCAGCTGCGGGATGCGGGCGAAGTCGTCGCGCAGCACCTGCAGCAGCGAGGACTGCCGCAGCGCTGCGGCAGGGTGATAGACGGGATAGATGCGCCAGTCGCCGGCTTCGGTCAGGACGCCGCGCGCGCGGCCGATGGTCGCGCGGGGAATGAAGTACTGGGTAGCGAAGCGCCCGAGTGGGACAATCAGCTTGGGCCGAATGCCGGCGATCTGCTCGCTGAGGTAGGGCTCGCAGGCCGCGATTTCGTCGGGCTGCGGGTCGCGGTTCTGCGGCGGGCGGCACTTGACCACATTGGCCACGAAGACCTCGGCGCGGGTCAGGCCGATGCTGGCCAGCAGATCGTCGAGCAGTTTGCCGGCCTGTCCGACAAACGGTCGTCCCTGCTGGTCTTCGTGGAAGCCGGGCCCCTCGCCGATGAACATCAGCTCGGCGTTGGGGTCGCCGTCGCCGGGCACGGTTCGGGTACGCCCTTCGCTGAGCCGGCAGGCATGACAGCCGGCGACGCGGTCATTCAAAGCGAGCAGCGCTGAGCGTTCCATAGGCGGAGTGTAGGCGAGCAGCGGGGCAGCCGCGACGCAGGGCGGGCGGATCGTCCCTTGCAAGCAATCGGCATACATAACGGCGCGGTTGTGTTCGGCGAGCAGGTTCTAGACTCGCGGCGCACTCACCGATGAGGGTGCGAAGGGAGTCTCCAATGGGTTTGCTCGACGGACGGAAGGCGCTGGTGACGGGGGCGAGCCGAGGGATCGGGGCGGATATCGCCAGGGAATTGGCGGCGCACGGAGCAGCCGTGGCGGTGGCGGCGCGTTCGGACGAGGCCTCGCCGGATCCGCGCCTGCCGGGCACCATTCGGACCGTGGCGGCCGAGATCAACGACGCGGGCGGCGCGGCTGCGCCAATCCCGCTGGATGTGCGCAGCCCGGAGTCGATTGAGCAGGCGGTCGAGCAAACGGTCGCGGAACTGGGCGGTATCGACATCCTGGTCAATAACGCGGCGGTGCTGGTGCCGGGCACGCTGGAATCCGTGCAGGATCGGCACATCGACCTGATCTGGCAGCTCGATTTGCGCGGTCCGGTGCTGCTTTGCAAGGCCGCGCTGGAGCATATGAAGTCCGGCGGCGGAGATATCATCAATATCTCCTCAGGCGCCGCCGATTCGCCGGGGCCGGGGCCCTACGACGATCCGCGCGAAGGCGGGCAGTTCTACGGAATGGTAAAGGCCGGCCTTGAGCGGATCACCCAGGGGATGGCGATGGAGTTGCAGCAGTACCAGATCGCCTGCAACGTGCTCACGCTGCGCTACCTGATCAAGACGCCCGGCCACTGGTACGCGCTGACCACGCCCGACAATCCTCAGACTGAGTTCGAGGAAGCCGAATGGATGGCGCGCGCCTCGGTCTGGATCGCCGGCCAGCCGCCGAGCTACACGGGCAACATCGTCGACGACCGCGATCTGCGTGAAGAACTCGCCGCGCTGTAGCGATGCGCCGGTGTCGTTGGTGCCGCCGGCGCGGTGGCTTCGGGCCTCGCTGATCGCTCTTACCCTGGTGTTGGGCTTGGGCGGCGCTTACTCCAGCTCGGCGCAAGCGGATCCGCTCACGTTTGTGAGCGGCACGGTTGTCGGGGACGCCGTCACGCTGACATTCAGCGAGGCGCTCGACGCAACATCGGTTCCGTCGACATCGGCGTTCAAGGTACGCACCCACGGCTCATCGAGGGTGCGCCGCATCTCAAATGTATCGATCAGCGGCTCGAGCGTCACGTTCGAGATCAATACCTTCGTTGATCGGTCCGACGCGGCCACGGTCGAGTACTGCGCGAGCGGCTCCAACTGCGGCGGCGCGATTCGTTCGCAGGACGGCGCGCGTACGTTCACTTCATACGGCGCGCTGACGCCGATCACGACGCCCGGCCCCGCGCCGAAAGTCAGCGGTGTAACGGCTGTTGCGTACACCATCGCCATCGACTTTGATCGCGCGCTTGATGCGTCCACCGTCCCGGCGACCTCGGCATTCACGGTGAACGGCTTCACCACGACGGTGCGCAAAGTGGTGATCGCGTCGCGCAAAGTGACTCTGCACGTCGTCCCGCCGGTGCCGCGCTGGCAGCATGCGGACAGCCTCAGCCTGAGCCTGACCTACACGCCGCCCTCCACCAACAGCCTGCGCACGCCGGCGCCGTCGGCGTATGTCGCCGCGTTCGACAGAAGATCGATTTCCGTGAACAACGGCAAACTCGTGGTATCGGACCTGGCGGTCGATGGGGCGGCGGTTGCTCTGACGTTCCGCGTGGATATCGACGAGAACCGCGAACCGTCCCTCGACCAGTTCAAAATCTGCGCCGAGGAGACGACCTCCGATTCGTCCTGCACCGACGCGACGAATATCGAGATCAGCGGCAAAGTCGTGACCGTGACGTTTCCGTCAACGGCTCTGGTTGCCGGCACAACGGTCTGGCTGCGCTACAGCGGAACGCGCCTGCGCGGGAGCAGCGGCTCCCGCACGGAGGTGCGCGCCATCGAAAATCATCGCATCGTGCTGCCCTCCACAGCCGCGCCCACGCTCTCGTCCGGGGCGGCCGACGGCGCCACTGTCGTGCTCACGTTCGACAGCGCGCTGGACGGTACGGCGGTCCCGACAGCCAGTACGTTCGAGGTCAACGGGACGGCGGCGTCGGCCGTCGCGATCAGCGGTTCGCAAGTCACGCTCACGCTCGCCAGCGCCATAGCCGAAGGCGCGGCGGTCTCCGTTGAGTACACCGCGACCGGGACGACCAAACTACAGGGCGCGAACGGCGTTGCAGTGGCGACGTTCACGTCAAGCGTGACGAACAATACCGACACCGCGCCGGCCCCGGCTTCGACTTCGGTCAACGCTGCGGAGTTGTCGATCACGTTCGATCAGGCGCTCGATACCGCATCAGTCCCCGCCGCTTCCGACTTCGCAGTCTCGGTCAACGCTGCGACGGCGACGGTCAGCGCCGTCGCGCTCGCCGGTTCGACGGCGTCGCTGACCCTCGCAAGCGCGGTCGATGCGGACGATGCGGTGACCGTCTCCTATACGCAGCCGACCGCCGGCGGTCTGCGCGACTCAACGTCGAATCGGACTGCGTCGTTCGGGCCGCTGACCGCTGCGAACGCGACAGCTCCGACTCCGGCGTCTGCGACTGTTAATGGCGCTCTGCTGACGATCACGTTCAACGCCGACCTCGATACGGCCAACACACCGCTCGCCGCCGCGTTCACCGTCGCCGGCCGCACTGTCGCCACGCCGACTGTGGGAACACGCAGCGTCGGGTTGTCGCTCACGCCGGCGGTGAACGAAGGCGCGACGATCACCGTCTCATATGATGCCGCGCTGGCCGGGAGCGGAGCACTCGAAGGCGCGGGCGGCTCTGCGGTGGCCTCGTTCAGCTCGCTCGGCGTTACGAACGAGACCGACAGCGCCCCCGCCTACGTGAGCGGGAGCGTCAATGGCGCGGCGATCACGCTGACGTTCGATCAGAACCTCGACGCCGCGTCCGTACCGCCGGTCGTCACCCAGGGCCTCAGCACGAGCAGTGCCTTCCGCGTGACGGTGAACGATCTGCGCGTGCGCTACAGCGCAACCAGCGCCAGCGGCTCCACGGTCACGATCACACTCCTGGCGGCGGTCGCGCCCTCGGATGTCGTGAAAGTGCAATACCAGCTGCAGACGAACAAGCCCTTGCAGGACACATCGACACCGGCCAACCAGGCGCCGTCGTTCGACTTCCAAACGCTGACCAATACGACACCTGCGCGGGCATCATCCACCACGGTGACCGGCTGGACGCTCGCAGTAGTGTTCAGCGGCTCGCTGGACACCGATTCGCTGCCCGACAAATCGGCGTTTTCGGCGACCAGCGGCGCCGACAGCCTGACGATCGACAGTCTGTCGGCAAGCGGCTCGACGCTCTCGCTGCGCCTCGCTGCGGCGGTCAGCCGAACGGCTGCCGTGCGAGTGGCATACACGCCGCCAATGACCAATCCACTGATGGACTCGAATAGTCGAGCTGTCCCGGCGTTCACGCTCGACGCGACCAACAACACGCCGGCGGCGCCGACGGTCGGTTCGGCGACGGCCAGCGGATCTGCGATCAACGTTTCGTTCAACCGATCGCTGTCATCGGAATCCACGACGGCGGTTGCGGCATTTACGATCAACGGCTCGGCTGTGACGAGCGCCGCAGTGAGTAACGGGAAACTCGCCCTCACGGCGGCGTCCGCTGTCGCGGAAAGCGCCTCGGTCACCGTGGCCTATACGCCGTCGTCAACGGCGAAGCTGCTCGACGAGCACGGGCTGGCGGTCGCCGCGTTCTCCGTGAGCGCAACCAACAACACCGACACCACGCCTGCCGCGTCGTCGGCGACGGCGACCGAACGTTCGATCGCCGTCGTGTTCGATCAGAATCTCAAAACAACGTCGACGCCGCCCAAGACGGCGTTCAGCCTGGGCAGCGGCGGCCCGACGGTGACAGGCGTGTCGATTTCAGGAAAGACCGTCACACTCGCGGTTGCCTGCTGCATCTTGCCTGGTGCGGCGCTGCAGCTGGCCTACACGGCCGACAGCGCCAAACCCCTACAGGATCCGACCGGCAACTCGGTGTCAAACTTCACGATCAGCGTGACGAACCGCTCAAGGCAAGGTCCGTCGCTGTCGTCTGCCTCAGTCGTCGGCGACGAACTTCGGGCGACGTTCAGCGCAACGCTCGACACAATGTCGAAGCCAGCGGCTTCGACATTCACCGTCAAGGCGGGGACCCAATCGATCGGTGTTTCCAGCGTGGCGATCTCCGGGAGCAACGTAGTGCTCGATCTGGACTCCTCGGTACCGGGGGATCAAACCGTCACGCTCAGCTATGCACTGCCCACATCGAACCCGCTCAGCGGGACAAACGGTGCGGTGGTCGCGCCGTTCTCGGAACAGGCCGTGACGAACAACAGCCCGCCGCTCCTGACCTCGGCGACCGTTGACGGCTCAACGCTGACGCTCGAGTTCGATACATCGCTGAACACGACAGTCAAGCCCGACACAGGCGACTTTATGCTGACCGGCGCCACAGCGAGCGCGGTTGCCGTGAGCGGAAGCGCGGTCACGATCACACTGAGCGCCGCCGTGGCCGAAGGGGCTGCTATCCGTCTGGCGTACACGCCGCCGTCCGATGCGACGAAGGGCATCGAGGGTACGAACGGCGTGCGCTCCCCGGCGATCTCAGAGCGCGATGTCGACAACGTTACAGATACGGCGCCTGTGGTCGCTGCCGCGTCTGTCAATCTGACGCAGGTACAGGTAACCTTTGATCAGGCACTGGACACGGGCAACGTGCCG
The DNA here is from genome assembly GCA_965243125.1 of Dehalococcoidia bacterium. Classification (GTDB taxonomy): domain Bacteria; phylum Chloroflexota; class Dehalococcoidia; order Bin125; family Bin125; genus CATQGW01. The sequence continues at coordinate 1,497,118 of OZ251529.1, forward strand.
GCTGCGTCGGCGTTCGCCATTGGGCCGACCGCCGTTGGCGTCGGGAGCGCCCAAATCAGCGGCAGTGTGCTGACGCTGACCCTTGCCCAGGCGGTCGTGGAAGGAGCATCGCACACACTCGCGTACATGCCGCCGGCCTCGAACGCGCTACAAGATGGAACCGCGAACCAGGTCGCGCAGTTCACTGTGGATCTGGATAACCAGACTGACACCACGCCGGTGCTGACAGCGAGCGCGGTGAACGGCGCAACACTGACCCTCACCTTCGACCAGACGCTCAATACGACCAGCAAGCCCGCGGCGGCGCAATTCACGATCACCGGCGCCACCGCCACGAATGTGGCGATCAGCGGCAAGGTCGTGACGATCACGTTAAGCGAGGTAGTCGCGGAGGGCGCGACGATCGAGGTGGTGTATTCGGCCCCCGCAAGCGGCGGACTGCAGGATCCGACTGGAAATGCCGTCGCTTCTTTCACGACGGAGCCGACCAACGGTACCGACAACGCACCGTCAGCGACTGGAGCCACGGTCGCATCGGACGGCGTCACGCTGCGGATCACGTTCTCGGAGGCGCTAAGCGAAGCGGCTGCGGACGCGCCGCCGACGAGTCAGTTCAGCTTGACCGGCACAACGTCATCGATCAATGCCGTCGCAGTGAGCGGGACAACTGTCACACTGACGCTCTCAGCCTCCGTCGCGGAGGGCGCCGCGATCGGCGTTTCCTACGCTGCGACCGGAACGAAGCTGTTGCGCGACGCCGATCAGGGCGCGCTGGCCGTCGCCGCCTTCTCGATGACGGCTGAGAACCAGGTCGACTACGCGCCGACGGCGTCGAGCGCCGCAGTTACCGGCGCGACATTGTCGATCACGTTCGACCAGGCGCTTGACACCGGCTCCGTGCCGCTCAAGACGTCGTTTGCGGTGACTGTCGCGGGCTCTACCGCCACGGTGACGGCAGTCGCAGTCTCAGGAAAGCGAGTGACGCTTACGCTCGGCGCGGCGGCCACTGCGGCGCAAACAGTGGTCGTCTCCTACACCGCGCCGGCGACCGGCGGCATACGCGATCCCTCGAACCTGGCCGCCTCGTCGTTCGGACCGCTCACGGCGACGAACAGCACGCCGCCGGCGCTGGCGTCGGCTACCGCCGACGGACAAACGATCGTGCTGACGTTCAACGCGGCGCTGGACACTGCGTTTTCGCCGCCGAGCTCCGCGTTCACCGTCAATTTCGCAACGGTATCGAGCGTGAGCGTCAGCGGCAGCACAGTGACGCTGCGCCTCGCCGCCGCAGTCCATGAAACAGCGAGCCCCACTGTGTTCTACGCTCAGCCGAGCGTGGCTTCGAACCGACTCAAAGGCGCAAATGGCGCGTTCGTGGCGGCATTTAACGGCGCAACCGTGGAGAATCAGACGGACACGGCGCCCGTCGTCGCGACCGCGGTGGTGAACGGCGATCGGGCGACGATCACATTCGACCAAGATCTCGACACATCGTCAACGCCGGCCAAAGCCCGCTTCACGCTCGCCGGGACGACACGGACGGTTGCGACAGTGAACGTTCGGAACGGCGCGGTGTCGGGTCTCGGAGAGGCGCAACTGACACTCAGCGGCGCTGTCCGTGAAGGCGCTGAAATCACGATTACGTACCAACCGGCGACAGGCGCCGCCGGCTTCCTGGACCCGGAGGGCAATGCCGCCGCCGCGTTCTCGAAGGTGGCTGAGAATACCACCGATACGGCGCCGCTGCCTGTAAGCGGTTCGGTCGACGGCGTCACGGTCCTCGTCTCGTTTGATCAACCGCTGGATCTCATGAGCGAACCGGCGACATCGAAGTTCTCTTTGTCGGGTGTGACTGCGACGGTTTCGATGGTGCGTCTGCGCAACGACGATGCCGCGAAGACGGGATCGCTGGAGCTAACGTTGAGCACGGCGGCGGCTGAGGGCGCAACGATAGCGCTGACGTATGCCGCGCCCACGGCGCTCGAGCTCAGCAACATGCCGGGCCTGAAGTATCTCCGCGACCAGCAGCGTAACGCCGCCTCGCTCAGCAACTTCGCGTTGACGAATCTGACCGATACTGCGCCGGTCGTGAGCAGCGCCACAGTAGACGGCGCCGCGCTCACTGTCCTGTTCGATCAGGCGCTGGATGCCGACTCCATACCTCCGGCGAGCGCGTTCTCCGTCAGCGGCGGGCGTGTGGTGGACAGCGTCTCGATCACCGGCGCCGAGCTCAGCTTGACTCTGACGGCCGCTGTCGCCGACGGCGACTCGCTGCGGCTGTCGTACAGCCCAGGCACGGGCAACCGTGTGCGAGACCTGACGGACAACAACGCCGCGGCGTTCTCGGTTGATGTGGACAACGTCACGGACACTGCGCCGACGCCGCAATCGGCGGTAACCGACACAACTGGCGCGTCGCTGAAACTGACGCTGAACGAGGCAGTGAAGGAGGGAACCGGCACCGGGGCGCTCAAGGATGCGTTCACGCTTGATGGGAGCGTTGCGCAGATCGCGTCCGTCGCCGTGAGCGACGCAGTGGCGACGCTCACATTTTCCTCAGGACACGAGGTGCATGAGCTGGAGACGATCACGCTGGAGTACGCACCCGCCTCCGGTGCGGTCCGGCTGCTCGATGCCGATCAAGGCGCGATGGCCGTGGCGGACTTCCAGATCGCCGTCACAAACGACACCGACACGCCGCCTGTTGTGCGGAGCATGTCGGTAGACGGCGCGGTTATCACGATCGTCTTCGACCAGCCGTTGGCGGGCACAGTCGGACCTCCCTATCTGAATGAGATCGGCCAGCGGCTCAATGCCTTCCGCATCAACGTCGGCGGGGCGCATCGACCGTTCCAGCGAGTCGAGATCGATCAAAAGCGAGTGTTGGTTCGCCTCGCATCCCCGGTCGCGTCGACCGACACGGTGACGCTGCAATATCAAGAACAGCAGATATCTCCACTCGCCGATCAGTCGGATGAGCCTAACCGGGTGCTGTCGTTCGATCCGCAGACAGTGATGAACGTTACCGCGGCGACGCCGGTGTCGGCGACGATTGACGGCGCGACGCTGCTCGTGGTGTTTGATGCGGCGCTGAGCGCCACGGCGCCGGGGACGGCCGCGTTTGCGGTCGAAGTGGACGACGTCGCCGTCGCGCCGTCGTCGGCGTCGGTTTCCGGCTCCACGTTGAGCTTGACGCTGGGCGCGGCAGTTGCGGAGGGCGCATCGGTCACGGTTGCGTATACGCCGCCGACGGCGATGTCGGGCGTTGCGGGATTGACCGATGCCCAGAGCCGCGCGGTCCGCGCGTTTTCGACGGCGGTCCAGAACACCACAGACACGGCGCCGGTGCTGCTGCGGGCTTCGGTTGTCGGAGGGACGCTGACGCTGACCTTTGATCAACCGTTGACCGGCTCCGCCGCGGGTGCGTTCCGTGTGACGGAGAATGGCGCTGCCGCAAGCGTTGCGAACGTTGCCGTAGCGGCGGCGGTGGCGACGCTGACACTCGCAGATGATGTCGCGGAGGGCTCGACGGTTCGCGTGGCCTATGACGCGCCGTCCAACGGCGGGCTCTCCGACGCGACCGGAAATGCCGTTGCGTCGTTTGACGCACAGGTGACGAACGCGACTCGCGAAGGTCCGCAGGTCGTATCGGTGGAGGCGCGGTTGACCGAGCTGGTCGTGACGTTCAACGAGCCGTTGGACCCAGGGTCGCCTCCGGCTGCGAGGGACTTCTCAATCACACGCGCGCCGGATGTGGTCGAGGTGATCGAGATCGACGGGGCAGTGCTGCGGCTGCGGCTGGCCGCACCGGGCGCCGGGCCGGACTCGCGGATCCGACTGACGTACCGCCCCAGGGGCAGTAGCGGGTTGCGCGATGCGCAGCGGAATCTCGCCCCCGACTTTACTGTTCCCGTAGCGGATCGCGGATCTGCGCCGGTGGCGGTGGAGGGCATCGCAGATGATCAGGCGATCGTGATCAACTTCAACGGTCCGTTGTCGCCCCGGCATGTGCCGCCGTTGTCGTGGTGGTATGTCTTTGCCCCGGATCGCATTCCGGTCGTGGCGACAAGCGTTGGTTCCGGCGGGGCGGTGACGCTGATCGTCAAGCCGCCGGGCCTGCCGGAGAGCGACCAGGAAGTGTCGGTCGCGTACGGTCCAAGGGATCAGGGAAGTAGATCGTTGCGCGGTGCGGCGGGGCATCGTGTGCCCGCATTTCACGTGCTGCCGACGAACTACACGCAACTGCGTCCGCAAGTTGTGCAAGCGGTCGCTGACGGCCCGCAGCTGACGGTGCAGTTCAGCGAGCCGGTGACTTCGGGCGCCGCAAAAGCGGGCTGGTTCGCGGTGAGGGCAGATCATCGCGCGGTCGGCATTGCGCGACTGGTCTGGGAAGAGTATCGCGTCGTTCTGACCCTGGAGCGGGCGGTCACGACTCGAGAAGTCGTAACGCTCAGCTACGTGGCGCGTTCCGATGATGGGGTACGGGACAGCGACGGCCTGCGGTTGGAATCGTTCGCGATCGAGGTCGCGAATCGAACGTCGTTGGCGGAGACGCTGGAAGGGCGAGTCGCGGCTGCCGAGACACGAGCGCGAGCAGGAGGAGCAGCGTCGTTCGAGGCCGCTCTGCGGCGAGAGTTGGCGCGGGAACTGGCGTACCGCGGCGGCGTCCACGCAGTCGTGGATGCGAGCCGCCGGCGCTGGGATCGCGCGGCGCACGAGTCCGGCGCGCCGGCGTTCATGCTGGAGCGGCTCGATGTGCCGGGGAATGTCGATGAGGCGCGGCTTGAGGTGCGGCGAGTGGGGTATCGCGCATTGCTGGGCGCGATGTTGGGCGGGCCGACGACTATGGTCTGGGAAGCAGACGATGAGCGGCCTCACGTGCTGGCGGCGTGGCGCATCGATCTGAGCGACATGGACGGCGTTCCGTTGAACGGAAACGCGACGTTGACGGTTGACCTGCCGCAGCCTGTCGCAGATGCTCCGCTCGCGGTCGTGGTTTTCGATCTGGTCAACGGGGCCTGGCGGCGGGTGGAGCACGAAATGATTGACGGTGCGGTGCGCTTGCGCGTCAAGGCGCCGGCGGTGGTGGCGCTTGCGGCGCTGCCGCTCCAGAAGGTCAAGCTGTGGGGCGGCGTGACGCCGGTGTGGTTCGATGGCGCGGCGCCGCTGACTCCGTCGGCGTTTGCGGCGGCGGTCGACGCGTCGGTGATCGGCGTCGGCGTGCAAGAGGAGCCGAGTCGGTATTGGGATTTCGTCGCCGTCGCCGATCCCGAGGCGCATCGGCCGCTGCGCTGGGGCGAGCGAGTGCTGATCGTGCGCGATCAGGAAGCGCCTCCGATCGTGGTTGAGCTGCCGGTTGCGCTGATCAGAGGCTCTGTCTGGGAAGGTCCGCCGTAGCAGGCGAGCCGCAGATCCGGCGTCGAAGTTGCGCGGCCGCTATCATTTCGGCATGGATGCGATGGGGATTGAACTGGTGCGCCTTGCCGGTGGGCGATTCACGATGGGGTCGGACTGCGCGCGTCGGGATGAGCGGCCGGCGCACGAGGTTGAGGTGGCGGCGTTCTGGGCGGCGCGCGAACCGATAACGAATCGGCAGTACGGGCTGTTCGTGGAGCAGGCCGGCGCGCCGCCGCCGCCGTTTTGGGAGCGTGACGGGTTTTCGGGCGACGCGCTGCCGGTGGTTGGGGTGTCGTGGCACGACGCGGCGGTGTTCTGCGAGTGGTGGAGCGCGGAAAGCAAGGTTGGCGTGCGGTTGCCGACGGAGGCGGAGCGGGAGTACGCGGCGCGCGGCGGGATTGCGGATGCGCGTTGGCCGTCGCCGGACGACGATTGGCCGAAAGCGGCGGCTCGCCGGTTCGTCGCCGAGGCAGACGCACCGCATCCGCCGGAGGAAGTCTGCGCGAACGGTTTCGGGCTGTACTGCATGGCGGACAACGTGCATGAGTGGTGCTCGGACTGGTACGACCGTTTGTGGTACGACAGATCGCCGTCGGTTGCGCCCGTCGGCCCGCCGGAGGGGCGTCGGCGGGTCAGCCGGGGCGGATCGTGGCGGCATCGGATTCCGTTTACGCGGGTCTCGGCACGCTCGAGTTTGGCGCCGAGTTACCGCTACAACGACTACGGGTTCCGCGTGTATGCGGACGCGGAGTGAGGAGTACGGAGATGGCGATTCGCACGACGGTGGTGGGATCGTGGCCGATTCCGTTCGGCCAGCGGCTCGAGCTGAAGCGCTACTACGCCGGCGAGTACAGCGACGAGCAGGCGTACGACCTGTTGCAAACCGCGGCGCGGATCGCAATGGACGAGCAGCTCGCCTGCGGCCTCGATCAGATCATGGGCGGCGAGGTCTTCGCGCCCGACTTCCTGCATCACATCCCGCCGCGCCTCGGCGGGCTGCGCACGCTCCAGCCGCGCGAGACGACGAAAGGTCAGCAGGGCGTCGGCGTCTACGCGGTCGCCGGCACGGTCACCGCGCCGCGCGGGACCGGGCACGCCAAAGCCTGGCGGCGCGAGCGCGAGATCGAGCCGTCGCTCGACAAGGCCTCCGTCCCCTCGCCGCTCACCATCGGCGGCGGTTTTCGCGCCGATGACCCGTCGGCGCACCTCGCCGATCTCATCGCGATCGTGCAAGACGAGATCGCCGATATGGTCGCAGCCGGGCTGGCGGAGATTCAGCTGGACGCGCCGGCCGAGGCGATCGGCCTGGTATCGGGCGCGCGCGACGTTGCGGAACTGGTTCCGCTGGTTGTAGAGCCGCTCGCGCCGGCCGCCGGCATCCGCCGCACCGTCCACTTCTGCCTCGGCGACATTGCGCGGAAGCCGTCGATCGAGGTGCAGAATCTACGCACGCTGCTGCCGTTGATTGCGGCGCTCGAGGGGCAGGTGGAGCGGGTACATGTGGAGTGCTCGTACTCCGGCCAGTGGGAGGATCGGGCGCTGCTGGCGGAGGTGCCGGATTCGATCGAGGTGATTGCGGGGATCGCGGACGTGAAGTCGCGGCCGGCAAGCGTGGCGGCGCTGCGGGAGAAGATCGAGGCGTTGCTGGAGGTGCTCCCGGCGGAGCGGCTGTTGGTGTCGTCGTCCTGTGGGTGCGGGCGGGCACCGCACGACGAGGCGATCCGCCTGATGCGTAACCTCGTCAAAGCCGCGCAGGCCACCTAGAGCGCGTTCACACCCACTTTCCCTTCTCCCGTCATTCCAACGTCTTTTCCGTCATTCCAGCGCACGCTGGAATCCACACAGCGGTTGTTGACGGGACCAAGCCCCGGAGTTCCTGCGGACAGCGTTGGCAGGACACCCCGGGACGCTTGCGCTGCGAAAGGCGTTGGGTTTGGGCCCCAGATCAAGTCTGGGGCAAGCTCCGCTCGGGGGCGGGAATGACGGCGAAGAGAGGCGGGACGGCGGGGAAAGCCCAAAGCGCCTAGGGGGCGTAGACGCCGGCGCCGGGGCCCTCGGCGGTGGCCCAGAACTTTTCGCTGATCTGGTCGATCAGGTCGATCAGCTCCTGGCCCTTGGCCGGGTCGGTGGTCTTCTTGGCCTCGCCGGCGGCCTTGGTGGCGTTCCAGATCAGCTCGTGGATGCCGCCGTCGGCCTCCAGGTGGTGCGGCTTGAAGAAGTCGGTCCACAGCACCCAGAGGTGATGCTTCACCTCGTCGGCGCGCTCCTCCTTGATCTGAAGGCAGCGGGCCCTGAAGTCGTGGTCGTCGGAGTCGTGGTACTTCTCCATCGACTTGAGCACGGACATGGCCTCGATTTTGGCCTGCGCGGGGTCGTAGACGCCGCAGGGCAGGTCGCAGTGAGCGGAGACGGTCTTCTTGGGCGTAAACCAGCGCACGGGCAGCTCCTCGTTGGTGTGGGGTGTTTCAGCGATCTGAGGGTAGCGACGCGCAGCGCGTGCGGTCAACCGCAGGAGCAACCGCCCCACTCAGCCGGAGGCGGCGCGGCGGCGCAGGGCGACGACGGCCATCGTCATCGTGACGACCCCGAAGCCGATCAGCGAGACGAACGCCCAGAGCATCCGCTCGGCGTCCCAGCCGTTGCCCAGCGCGTCCTTGATCTGCGCCGGCGTGGGGCTGGCGCCGCGCGCGGCGAGCTCGCGGGTCAGCTCGCGCAGCGCGTCGGTGTCGCCGATCACCAGCTCGCGGATGCCTTCCATCATGTAGGTGACGGGGTTGGCGGTGGCGATCCAGCGCAGCCAGTCGGCGAAGATCTCGATCGGGGCGAAGGCCGGGGCCATAAAGAGCAGGGGGAAGAAGAGCAGGAAGCTGGCCTGGGCTGCCTGCGCGTTGCCGGTGCGCATCGCCACGAAGATGCCGATCCCGGAGTAGGCCGCGCCGAAGATGCCGGCCATCAGCAGGATCACGAAGAAGCCGCCCACACCGGCCATCATGCCGGAGCCGAAAATCAGCGCGGCGGCGAGCATGATCAGGCTGAAGAACATCGCGCGCACGGCGTCGGCGGCGACGCGCCCGATGATCAACGACCAGCGCGAGGCGGGCGTGAGCAGCAGCTTGTCGAAGTAGCCGCGCTCCATATCGGTGACGATGGCGATGCCGGAGGCGCTGGAGGAGCCGGCCACGGCCTGGAGCACAGCGACGGGCAGCTGAAAGCCGAGGTAGTTGTCGACCTGGAACGCGCCGCCGGCGACCTCGCCGATCGCGGCGGTGGAGACGGCGAGGAAGAACAGCGGGATGAAGATGTTGGTGATTTCGACGCCGGGCTGCCGCCGCGCCTCGCGCAGGGTGCGCCCGGCCAGGAAGCGTGCGTGCGTGAGCACATGCAGCCGCCCGCTGCGGGCGGTGACCGCGGCGGCGGCCGGTGCGGTAGCGGCCATCAGGCGCCCGCCCCTTCCGCGCCCTCGGCGGCGCTCGGCGGCTCCATGCGGTAGCCCGTGGCCTGGAGGAAGACATCGTCGAGAGTGGCGTTGGCCAGGCGCAGGTTGTTGAAGGTGAGGCCGGCCTCGTCCAGCGCGCGGACCACGGTGGGGAAGACGGCGGTGCCGCTCTTGGTGTAGACGGCGACGCCGTTCGCGCCGTCGTCGCGCGCGCTGTCGACCAGCGGCAGCCGCGAGACGGCGTCGATCGCCAGGCGGCGGTCCAGGTCGCCGTCGCTCAGCTCGAAGCTGATCACGTCGTCCGAGACGGTCGCCTTGAGTGCCTTGGGCGTGCCCTGCACCACGATCCGGCCCGCGTCGAGGATCGCGATCTCGTCGGCGAGTTGGTCGGCTTCTTCCAAATACTGGGTGGTCAGGAAGAAGGTCACGCCATCGTTCTTGTTGAGCCGCTCGATGTATTCCCAGAGGTACTGGCGCGAAACGGGGTCGAGGCCGGTGGTCGGCTCGTCGAGGAAGATGATCGAGGGGCTGTGGACGAGCGCGGAGGCGAGGTCGAGGCGGCGCTGCATGCCGCCGGAGTATTCGCCGATTCGGCGGTCGGCGTCGCCGGCCAAATCCACGACCTCTAGCAGGTAGGAGATGCGCTGCTCGATGTCGCCGCGCGGCACGTTGTAAAGCCGCGCGGAGAGCCGCAGCAGCTCGCGGCCGGTCTGGAGCAGGTCCAGCCCCGCCTCCTGCAGCGCGACGCCGATCGACTGCCGCACCGCGTTGGGCTGCTTGCGCACATCGAGGCCGCCGACCCAGGCGTCGCCTTCAGTCGGGCGCAGCAGCGTGGTGAGCATCCGCACGGTGGTCGACTTGCCGGAGCCGTTCTGGCCGAGGAAGCCGAAGACCTGGCCCTGCGGGACGCGCAGGTCGATGCCGTTGACGGCGTGGATGTCGCCGAAGTGCTTGGTCAGGCCGTTGGCCCGGATGGCAATTTCGGCGTCTGCGCTGTGCTGCCGGGCGGGACGGGCGAGGTCGGGTGCGGAAGACATTGGGAAAATCTTAGCGCGTGCGGTGGATGTGTACTAGTGTTCTGGCATACATATGATCCGTGTATGAGTCGGCCGCCGGAGCGCGTCATGCGCGGGCACGGCGACGCCTCCCCCGTCGGGGTCGGCGTTGCGATTCTGTGGTGTGATGGGGTTGGGAGGGTCTCAGGCGACGGCGGGTTGGGGTGGGGCGCGGCGGCGTTTGCGTCGGTTGCGGCGGCGCTCGCGTCGGTTGGGTTTGGGCTGGTGGGTGAGGTTGGCGATGCGGGGTGTGAGGCGGAGGGGGAGCGGCGGAGCGCCCCCCTCTGTGTCTCCCCCCAGGATGGGGGGAGAAAGGGAGCGGACTCCCGCCAGGATGGAGGGAGAGGGGAATGGGACTCCCGTCGCGATGGGGGGAGAAGGAGAAAAGCCTCCCGCTGCGATGGGGGAGAAGGGGAAATGGTCTTCCGCCGCGGCGGGGGAGAGAGGGAGCGAGGCTGCCGTCGGGACGGCGGCGGGAGCGGGGAACAGGTCTTCGACGGGATGGGGGGAACGGAGATCGGGAGAGGGGGTGGTTCGGCGGGGGTGGCCGGGGTTTGAGCTTGGGGTTTGGCGGCGGGTTTGGGCTGTTTCCTGGCGCGACGGCGGGGGTAGGGGAGCCGCGGCCAGGGGAGGGCGGGGACGGGCAGTCCGGGCGCGCGCGGGGCGCGGGGAGTGGGCAGGGGGATGCTCGGTGCTCGGGGTGCGAAGCTGCGGGGGATGCGGATGATGCGCTTGAACAGGCCGATGGCGCAGCCCAGCAGGTGCAGGGCGGTCAGTTTGACGCGCTCGGACTTGCTGATGTCGGTGAGCTGGAAGAGCCGGTCTTTGAGCGATGAGTCGTAGCCCCGGTACTGGGCCAGCAGGAAGAGGGCGGAGAGGCGATCCTGGTCGGAGTCGGCCTGCTCGGCGACCTGTTCGAGGGTGCTGAGGTAGATCGGTTCGAAGTCGGCGGGGTCGCCGAGGTCCTCGTCGGCGGGCGGGGCGTGGTTGAGGATGCGGCCTCGCTCGTAGAGCCAGAGGAGGTGTTCGTGGTCGGTGGGGAGCATGGGAGCGATGGTATGTGTACGGGTGTTCTGATTGCAAGTCTTGGGCGGGCTTGTGGTGTGGTTTGGGTTGCAGTTTGAGGGTTGGGGCGGCCGACCCCCCAGTCGCTGCGCGACAGCCCCCCTGCGTAGGGGGGCGATTCGGGAGGGACAGTCCCCCTGCGTAGGGGAGGCGATTTCGGAGCGGCGGTGCGGGGTTGTGGAGCGCAGGCGAGGGCTAGACGGGGCGGAAAACGGGGATGGGGTAGGCGTCGTCGCCGTCCTGCTCCTCGAACTCGACCTGGACGCGCTGGCCGATGTGGACATCTTTGGTCGGGTCTGCGACGCCGACGATGTTGGTGAGGATGCGGAAGCCTTCGTCGAGGTCGACGTAGGCGACGGCGTACGCGCCGAGCTCCTGGAAGCCGGGCATGCGGTTCTGGCGCACGACGGAGTAGGTGTAGACGCTGCCGAGTCCCTCGGAGACGTGCCAGGTGAGGTCGGAGCCGCCGTCGGCGGTGGAGTGCGCGCGGGGATAGAAGACGACATTGCCGGCGTCGTCCTTCTGGTAGCGCAGTTCGCCGGCTTTGCAGCCTTCCCAGAAGTGCTGCGTGTCGGGTTCGGGGAAGCTGGGTTGCGGGCGGTTGGCCATTGGGATCGCCTTTCCGGTTGCGGGTGGAGCCTGTTCGGATCTGTTTCGATTTGTTCGGGTGTGGTTGGGTTTGTTCGGCTCAGTCAGCGGCGAGGATTACGGTGCCGCCGGTGTGGGTGCCGCCGAGCAGTCCGCCGTTGCCGTGGGCGACTGCGAGTTTCGCGCCCTCCACCTGCGAGGTGGATTCGCCGCGCAGCTGGCGGACCGATTCGAGCAGCAGGAAGAGGCCGCGCATGCCCGGGTGGTTGGAGGAGAGGCCGCCGCCGTCGGTGTTGAGGGTGAGTCCGGGCCTGTCGAAGGTGAGGTGTCCGTCCTCGATCCAGGGGCCGATTTCGCCCTTGCCGCAGAAGCCGAGATCTTCGAGGCAGACGGCCACGGTGATGCTGAACGAGTCGTAGATCATGGCGATGTCGATCTCGTCGGGCGTCACGCCGGCCTGTCCGAACGCGGCGGGGGCGCTCTGGGCGCCGGCGCTGGTGGTGATGTCGCCGTCGTTCTCGCGGTACTTGGTGGCCTCGCCGGCGCCGATGATCCAGACGGGCTTTTTCTTGATGCCGCGCGCGACATCGGCGGAGACGAAGACGGCCGCGCCGCCGCCGTCGGAGATCATGCAGCATTCGAGCAGGTGCAGCGGGTCGGCGACGATCCGCGATTCGAGCACATCCTCGACGCTGATTTCGTCGACCTTGACGAACTGGAGGTCGGTCATCGCCTTGACCGCTTCGGGGTTGCGCATGGCGTGCTTGCGGGTGGCGACGGAGACTTGGGCGAGTTGCTCGGTGGTGGTGCCGTAGTCGTGCATGTGGCGGTGGGCGACCATCGCGTAGTTGGAGATCAGGGTGGAGCCGTAGGGCGCTTCCATGTTCTGCTGCCAGGATGCGCCGCCGCGCCCGAGTCCGCCGGTGCCGATCGGCACGCGCATTGAAGCGGCGGTCGAGCCGTAGGTGGTGACGGCGACGTTGACGCGCCCGGCGGCGATGTCGCGCAGGGCGTGGGAGGCGTGGAACTCGTAGGAGGAGCCGCCGACCTGTGTGGTGTCGATCATGCGCGGCTGAATGCCGAGGTAGGCGGCCAGGCCGAGGCCGCCGCCGCCCTCGCCGTCGAGCGCGTCGTAGAGGCCGTCGACGTCGCTCCAGCTGAGCCCGGCGTCGTCGAGCGCGCGTTTCATCGATTCGGCCTTGATCTGCATCGATGAGACGCCCGGCGCAACGCGGAGCGGGTATTCGTGGATGCCGGCGATCGCTGCGACTCGTTCCTGCGCCATTGGGTCCTCCCTCGGTCGGCGTCGCGCGCGGTCTGCGCGATTGCGCCTCATTCTAGTGCGCGCGTAGTCTGAGTCGATGCAGATCGGCCTGATCTCGGATACGCACCTGCCGCAGCTGCTGCGTTCGCTCGACGAGCTGGGGCCGCAGATCGGCGAGGCGCTGGTCGGCGTGGACCTGATTCTGCACGGCGGCGACGTGACGGTGGCGGGGGTGCTGGACTGGTGCGAGCAGTTTGCGCCGGTGCTGGCGGCGCGGGGCAACAACGACATTTTCGAGGACGCGCGGCTGGCGGAAGTGCAGCTGCTCGAGGTGGAGGGCGTGCGGGTGGGGATGGCGCACGAACTGCGCCCGGAGTCGCGCCCGATCGCGGAGATTCTGGATTCGTCGCTGGGCGGCGAGCGGGTGGATGTGCTGATCGGCGGCGATACGCATGTGGAGCGGCTGGAGTACCGCGACGGCGTGCTGCTGATCAACTCCGGCTCGCCCTCGCTGCCGCATCATCTTTCGACGCGACTGGGCACGATGGGGCGGTTGACGATTGAGCGAGGGCGGGTCGAGGCGGAGATTTTCGCGCTGGGGCCGACGCCGGGGCAGCGCAATCCGGGCCGTCCGCAGCGGGTGGTGATCGAGGACGGGCGGGTGGCCGAGGCGGCGCTGTGCGGACAGCCGCTGAGCGCGGCGGAGTTCCTGAAGCCGCCCGATCAGCGAAACGTTCCGAACGGCGCAGCCTGAGCCGCCTCGTTCTCCAAGTCGGATACGCGAGAGGATAGAACATGGATCTGCAACTGGACGGCAAGCGGGCGCTGGTGACGGGCGGCAGCCGCGGGATCGGCAAGGCGATCGCGCTGGAGCTGGCGCGCGAGGGCTGCGAGGTGACGATCGCAGCGCGCGATGAGGCGCGGCTGGCCGCGGCCGCGGCGGAGATTAGCGCGGCGGCGGGGCGGGAGATCACCGCGCTGACGGTGGAGATGTCGGACGACGCCTCGGTGCGGACGATGGTCGCGGCAGCGGCGCAGGCGATGGGCGGGTTGGACATTCTGGTGAACAACGCGGCCTCGCCGGGCAGCGTCCACGGACCGAAGCCGCTGGCGGAGCTGACCGACGAGGTGGTGCTGGCGGACATCAACGTGAAGGTGATGGGCTATCTGCGCTGCTCGCGGGAGGCCGCGCCGCACATGCAGCGGGCCGGCTGGGGGCGGATCATCAACATTTCGGGGCTGGCGGCGCGCGGCAGCGGGAACACGGTGGGCAGCATCCGCAACGTGTCGGTGGCGGCGATGACCAAGAATCTGGCGGACGAGCTGGGCCCGGACGGGATCAACGTGACGGTGGTGCATCCGGGGCTGACGGAGACGGAGGCGACGCCGGCGCGGATCGCGCAGCTGGCCGAGTCGGCGGGCATCACGGAGGCCGAGGCGAAGGCGCGGATGGCGGCGGGCAACTCGGTGCAGCGGATCATCACGTCGGAGGACATCGCCGCTATCGTCGCGTTTCTAGCGTCGCCGCTCTCAGTGGCGATCACGGGCGACACGATCGCCGCCGGCGGCGGCGTGGGGCGGGGCATCTACTACTGAGACGCGCTCTCGATCGGCGCTGCATCGGAAGCTCGCCTGCCGCCGTTCTCGAGCACGAGCCGGTAGATCGTGCAGAGGTTGAGCCAGGACTGGGCGGGCGTTCCCAGCTCACGCTCAAGATCCTGAGCGATCTGCTCGCTGATCATCGCCCGCCCTTCGAGGATGTCGTTGATCGCTGCCTCGGTCTGCCCGATGCGGCGCGCAAGCTCGGCCGGCGTCATCGCCAGGGCCGCCAGATCATCGCGCAGAAACTCGCCGGGGTGGTCCGCCACATCCGGCAGGATGTTCGGTTTGAACTCAGTCGCCATAGTGATTCTCCACGCTGCGAATCTCGATTTCACGTGTTGCGGCGGCGGGTCGGACGATCAGCCGCCAGCTTCTCGTTAGCCGGATCGAGTAGTCGTCCCGCCGGTCGCCTTCAAGGCGTTTGAAGCGGCGCGAGCGGAAATCCGGAAGTCGGCGAAGATCGCCCCAGTGCTCAACTGCTGCGATGCGGGTGAGCATGTGCCGATACTGTCGGGCGACGGCGCGCCCCCATTCAGCTTCCGCCCGCGACGAATCTGCGAAACAGCGCTGTAGGCTGCGAGCGCGGAAGATGAGCTCCACGCCTGTGGCCTCTCTGCCCACTTCATCGGTTGCCTCCGTTGGCCGTCAATGGGATGATCACTGCCCGGCCAACGGCTGTCAACCCACGCGCGCTGCTGGGCCGTGTGGCGCGACGGAGGTGGACCGGGGAGATTTACTCCTGTGGTCCTACTGAGCGGCATGTTCGGCTGACAGGTCGGCCGCGAGCTCGGAGGCGCGCCTGCCGCCGTTTTCGAGCACGAGCCGATAGATCGTGCAGAGGTTGAGCCAGCCCTGCGCCGACGTGTCGAGGACCCTCTCCAAGTCGCGGGCGAAGTCCTCGGTAATCATCGCCTGCTCGTTGACGACCGCGTAGACATCGTCGGCTGGGCGCTGCATCATCGCGGCGAGCTCGCTAGGGGAGATGCCGCGCGCTTCGAGCTCCTCGAGCAGGAACCCACCGGGGTGGTCCGCCACATCCGGCAGGATGTTCGGTTTGAACTCAGCCATGGTAGTCCTCCACATCAACGACGACGATTTGCGCCGTCGTTGCACCGCGCTCAACGATCAGACGTACCGCGCCGGTCAGGCGAATCGCAAACTGGCCGGCACGATCACCACGTAGCGGATGCAGTCCCAGCATACGCAGACGATAGAGGTCGTCCCAGGTTGGTTGCGCCTCAATGTGGGCAAGGCGCTGCCGATACTGCGTCCCCACTGCGACACCCCAGCGGCGCTGGGCGCGGTTTTTCTGCTCAAAGCAGCGTCGCAGCTCGCGTGTTCGGAACCGGATATCCACGCAGATCTCCTCCTGGAAAGCTTCGGCCTGTTCACGCGCCGCGCCCCGCGCATCCAGACTGAACTCAAGATGCGGCGCTGGCGCCCCTGGGAGGAATCGAACCTCCAGCCTGCGGATTAGAAGTCCGCCGCTCTGTCCGTTGAGCTACAGGGGCTCAGCTCTGCGGGTTGCCGGCCTCGTAGAAGGCCGCGCCCAGCTTGTTCAAGGATACGGCGATGCTGCGGGCGATCGTGGAGCCGTCGGGCAGCATTGCTTCCAGGCGGATCTGGCCGATGTGCTCGCCCTCCGGCACGCCGCCGGCGGCGGCGCGGATGGTGACAGTCGAAGGGTCGGTGTCGGGGAATGCGCCGCCGGGACCGACGGCGACGCCGGCTTGAATGTCGACATCGATCCAGGAGGGCGCGTCGGCGATACGCCAGGCGAGCAGGCCGGAGCCGTCGTTGGCGATGATCAACGACGCGCTGGACGCTGCGCCGTCGCTGGACGAGAGGTCGAGTTCGGCGTCGTCCAGCCGCAGGCGCGGTTCGCCGAGGATGCGGCGGCGGAGCTGTTGGACCTCGGCGTCGCTCATCGGTTGGGCGTCGTAGGGGGCGGCGTAATCGGAGAGCGGCATGTACATCGTTTGGAAGGGGGAGTTCGGGCCGCCGCCGGCCTGGTTGCGGATTTCGGTCCAGGCGGCGTAGTAGATGTCGGGGTCCAGCGGCCAGCCGGGCGAGGCGAGGATGGCGAGGTCGGGAAGTGCGACGGGGACCGCGTCCCAGAGAGGGCGGTCGTCCACCAGCGGCGGGTTGGCGACGCAGCCCAGCACGAGTTCCTGGTAGGGATAGCCGTTGCGGCGCCCGTCGCAGCTGTATTCGGGGGCGCGGAAGGGATCGACTTCGGGGCCGGCGGGGTGGTTGGAGAGCGCCCAGCCGTTGTAGCCCCAGAGGGCGTAGTACCAAGATTCGATCAGGGCGGGATCGTGGGCGCCGACCTGAGGGAAGAATTCGTCGTTCCACTTTTCGGCGAGGATGCGCGCGCCGGCGGCGATGTTGTAGGCGAAGTGCGCGCCGACAAGCGCCTCGTAGCGCGATGGAAGATCGCCCTCGTTGCTGATTGAGCTGGTGACCTGCATGATCCCGTAGCCGCAGTCGAAGGAGACGAGCGCCGGGCCGATCGAACCGTAGGGGACATCGGCGGCGGTCTGGTTGGTGGTGCTTTCGATCCAGCCGATCGCGTAGAGGATGTGGGCCGGAATGACGGCGTTCGGGTCCTCGATGCGCTCGAGGCCGACTTTGAGGGGCGGCAAGGCGAAGTCTTCGTCGTCGGGGAAGAGCAGGTTACGGGCGGCGAGGCGCTGGGCGTCGAGATAGAGGGCGCGATCGCGATCGGCCTCCCAGGATTGAATGCGGTAGGCGGGACCGCCGCCGGAGTAGGGGCAGGCTTCGGGTGCGGAGACGCTGGGCGAGGAGTCGGATAGCAGGATCGACGCGGCCAGGAACACGGCGGCGGCCAGCGCCGCGAGCGCCCGCCTCATGTTGCGCGCCTCATCCGCGCCACCAGCCGAGAGCGTAGATATCGGCGTTCTCGATTCGTTCCAGGCCGCGATCGGCGCGGACGAGGCCGGTCCAGGCCTGGCCGGGGTTGGTGGGACCATCTCCGTCGTAGGCGGCGACGGCTAGCCAGCGCCCGTTGCGGTCCCAGGCGATGGGGAGGGTGAATCCGTCGCCGTTCCAGCGTCCGACGGTGAGCTCGCCGTCGGGCCGCCAGGTGGGCGCGGCGGCGGCGGGGATGCGGCGCGTGAGGCCTTCAACCTGGGGTGTGAGCGGGTGGAGGTTCCGGCGCTGCCAGTCCTGAGTTTCGGATACGCCGGGCACGGCATCCCGCTCCGTGAGTTGGTGGACGGCGACCCAGAACTCCGCGCCGCTGCGGACTTCCATGGCGACGGCGTCGGCGTCGGGGGAGAGTGTCCAGCGGCGCATGCTGTCGCGGCCGAGCGGCCAGCGTTGCTCGCGGGTGATCACGCCCTCGACGTCAATCGCCAGCCGCCAGAGCGCCCAGCCGTCGGGCTCGAGCGCGGCCGCCCAGAGGTGGCCGCCGCGGATCTCGAGCGGATAGAGAGCGAGCGGTTGATCGGGCTGGTAGGCGGCGATGCGCGCGCCGTCGCGGGTGTCGAGCACGTCGAGTCGGCTGCCGGTCTGGTGGTTGCGGGCGACGGCGATGCGCGCGCCGTCGGCGGCGAATGCGAGGCCGGTGTAGAGGTCGAGGTTCTCGGCGAGCAGTCGCTTGCCACGGGCGTCGACGAGCCAGAGGGCGGCGTCCTCGCGCGGGCGGCTGCGCCCGGGCGGGACGGCGAGGACGGCGGCGGCAGCGGCGGATGGTGCGACAACGCCTTCCAGATCCCAACCGTCGGCGTGGTTGATGACGGCGAGCTCGATCGGCGCAGCATTGAGGTTTTCGGGGTCGATCAGGACCAGCCGGGAGCGGGTCGGCTCGTAGGCGGAGGCGAGCAGGCGCGGGGCGGCCGGAGAGGGCTGTTCGGCGCCGCAGGCGGCGAGCGAGAGCGCGAGCAGGGTCAGGAGCGCCAACGCGGGCGCGATCAGCGGTGCGGTTGGAAGCTGCACGTCGTGTTGGTAGTCGCGCCCTGCCGCAGCACGCGGTTTCGACTGTAGCACGGCTCGCGGCGCGGACGGAGGCAGAGCCAGTGAACGCCGATCGCATCCGCTGTTAGGCTGACGGTGATCAGGGCGATCTTGTGGGGAGGGTCGGCGTGGCGCGGATTGCGATCCTAGGTCTGGGGTACATCGGCGGGTCGATCGGCCTGGGGCTGAAGAAGGCTCGGCTGAAGAACACGGAGATCGTCGGCTACGACGACTGGCGGCGGGCGCGCAAGACGGCGGAAAAAGAGAAGGCGGTGGACACCGCCTTCGGCAGTGTGCGCGAGGCCGTGGAGGGCGCCGGGCTGGTGATCGTGGCGACGCCGCCGGCTGCGGCGGAGGAGATGTTCGAGGAGATGGCGCCGCATCTGGGGCGCGGGGCGGCGGTGACCGATGTGGCGGCGTCGAAGCGGGTGATCCACGCCGCGGCGGCGGATCATCTGCCGCGCGGTGTCTCGTTCGTCGGCGGGCATCCGATGGCCGGCAGCGCTGCGACCTTCGGCATCGAAAATGCGAAGGCCGATCTGTTCCAGGGGACGCGCTGGTTCGTGTGCAGTACGCCGAGCGCGACTGATGCTTCGGTGCGCTCCGTGCTGGGGATGATCCGCGAGCTGGGAGCGGAGCCGCACTTCCTCAACGATGACGAGCACGACTACCTGATGGCGGCGGTGAGCCACCTGCCGCTGCTGGTCTCGACGGCGCTGTTCACGGTGCTGCGCGGGAGTGAGGGGTGGACGGACTTCGGGCGCGGCGCGGGGGACACGTTCCAGACGATGGCCGGCTACAACGCCGGCGATCCCAGCCTGACCACCGAGATTATGGTCACCAACCGCGAGCAGGTGCAGCACTGGATCGACCGTTTGGTGGTCGAGCTGCATCGTCTGCGCGATGTGCTTGACGGCGAGGAGGAGGCGGTTTTCGAGGAGTTCGCCAACGCGCAGATGAACTACGCGCGTTTCCAGCACGGCGACGATCTGGATCGCGGGCAGGAAGCGCCGGACATTCCCGACAGCCGCTCGCAGATGGCCGCGCTGCTGGTCTCGCAGCGGCTCTATGACCGCGTGCGCGAGATGAGCAAGCGGCAGGAGGATCGTGAGCGCCAGGGACGCGCGCGTCGCTGATGGCTGCGCTCGCGTCGGACACGCTGCGCCTGAGTCCGATCGGCCCGCTGCGCGGCTCGTTGACTGTGCCCGGCGACAAGTCGATCTCGCATCGCGCGCTGATCTGCAATGCGCTGGCGCGGGGCGATGCGCGGATCGAGAATCTGCTCGAAAGCGCCGACTGCCGCAGCACGATCGCCTGTCTGAAGCGTTGGGGTGTTGAGTTCGAGCGCGACGGCGATGCGCTGATCGTGCGCAGCCCTGGGCTCGACGGCTTCGAGGAGCCTCCCGAGCTGCTCGATTGCGGCAACAGCGGTACGACGATGCGTCTGCTCGCAGGGATCGGCGCGACGCTGCCGTTCGCGTCGACGCTCGACGGCGACGAGTCGCTGCGCCGGCGTCCGATGGATCGCGTGCTGGAGCCGCTGGCGGAGATGGGCGCGTTGACCGGGGGGCGCGACGGCGGCATGTCTGGCAAGTATGCGCCGATCAGCGTTGCCGGTCGGGCCGGCGGGCTGTTGCCGTTTCGCGGGAGAATGTCCGTCGCCAGCGGGCAGCTGAAGAGCGCGCTGATCTTCGCCGCGCTCCGCGCCGGCGGCGAGAGCGAGATCGAAGAGGTCGGCCCCAGCCGCGACCACACCGAGCGGATGCTGCGGGCGATGGGCGCGGACATTTCGACATCCGGCGCGATGATCAGCGTGCGCCCCGGCACGCCGCTGCGCCCGCGGGATCTCCAGGTACCCGGCGATATCAGCGCGGCGGCGTTCTGGATCGTCGCCGCCGCGATCGTGCCCGACTCGGAGCTCACGCTGCCCGCTGTGGGGATCAATCCCACCCGTGCCGGCGTGGTCGACGCTCTTCGTGCGATGGGCGCGGACATCACGCTTGAGCGCGAGCGCGAGGTCTCCGGCGAGCCGGTCGCGGACATCCGCGTGCGGTACGCCTCGCTGCGCGGCATTGAGGCCGGCGGCGATCTGGTCGTGCGGGCGTTGGATGAGTGGCCGGTGATCGCGGTAGCGGCCGCCGTCGCGGAGGGGCCGACCGAAATCCGCGATGCGGAGGAGCTGCGCGTTAAGGAATCCGACCGCATCGCCGCCAGCGCCGCGATGCTACGGGCGCTCGGCGCGGAAGTGGAAGAGCGTCCCGACGGGATGCAGATCGCGGGCGGCGCGATGCTGCGCGGCGGTGGCGTCGAGTCGCGCGGCGATCACCGCATCGCAATGGCGGCGGCGGTCGCGTCGATGATCGCCGAAGGCGAGACGGAGCTGCGCGGCGCTGAGTCGGTTGCGATCTCGTATCCCGAGTTCTGGCGCGATCTGGAACGGTTCAGCAATGGCGATTGAAGATCCGCCGATCGTCGTCGTGCTCTCCGGCCCCTCCGGGGCGGGCAAGGACACCGTGCTGCGGCTCGCGCTGAGCCTGGATGACTCGCTGGCGACGGTGGCTACCGCGAAAACGCGCGCGCCGCGCCCGGGCGAAGAGCACGGGGTGCATCACGTCTTTCTCAGCGAGGCCGAGTTTGACCAGTGGCTGGCCGATGATGCGTTTCTAGAGCACGCAACGGTCTACGGCCATCGCAGCGGCGTGCCCCGCCAGGCTGTGGAAGAGCTACTGGCGGCCGGCAAGTCGGTGATCATCCGCACTGATATCCAGGGTGCGCGGACGCTGCGCGAGCGGCTACCGGGCTGCTTGTTGGTGTTTGTCACCGTCGCCGACCGCGCGCAGCTGCGTCGGCGGATGGAGTCGCGCGGCACCGATAGCGAAGCAGATATGCAGCGCCGCCTCGCCGAAGCCGACGCCGAAATGGCCGAGTCGGACTGGTTTGATCACATCGTGGTCAACGAAGAGGGCAAGCAGCAGGCTGCGGCGGAGTCGCTGCTCGCGCAGATCCGCGCTGCGCGCCGCGCGATCGTATCTCGCGTCCACTAACCCCCTACAAACGCGCGGTCGCTCCGCTCGGGACCGTGTTCACGCATACCTCTCGTTCCGTCGTTCCTGCGCAGGCAGGAATGACGGAACGAGAGGCACTGCCCTAGTCTGCTCACGTCTTGGCGCGTTGCTGTGCCCCGTCGCCAGGCGCACGCCCGAGAGCGAGAGCGGCCTGGTGCTTGTCACGACTGCGCGACGATGCGGCATGCGTGCCGGCCTGGGGCTCGCCGCGGCGCTGCTGCTCGTGGCAGCCGCGCTCGGTGCCGCCGGCGATTGGCCGCATGCTGCCGCACAGGATGACCACGGCGCGACAGCGATCAGCGTTGGCACGTCGCATGCTTGCGCGCTGCTCGACTCAGGCGAGCTGGAGTGCTGGGGAGGCAACGACTACGGCAGAGCGGACGCGCCCGCGGGTCGCTTCGTCGCAGTGAGCGTGGGTGGGTATCACAGTTGCGGGTTGCGGCCGCAGGGCGAGATCGAGTGCTGGGGGCGCGACTGGTTCGGCGAAACGGATGCGCCGCCTGGGCGTTTCCGGGCGGTCAGCACGGGCAACGGGCACAACAGTTGCGGGCTGCGAGACTCGAGAGAAGTGGTGTGCTGGGGAGGCAACAACCACGGCGAAACGGATGCGCCGCCTGGGCGTTTCCGAGCAGTCAGCGCGGGCGACGAGCACGGTTGCGGGCTGCGGGAGTCTGGCGAGTTGGCGTGCTGGGGAGGCAACGACCACGGCGAAACGGATGCGCCGCCTGGGCGTTTCCGGGCGGTCAGCGCGGGCGATGAGCGCAGTTGTGGGCTGCGGGAGTCTGGCGAGTTGGCGTGCTGGGGCCGCGACTGGCCGGACGCACCGTCCGGTCGCTTTCGGGCGATTAGCATAGGGCTGTCTCACGGTTGCGGGTTGCGCGAGTCTGGTGAGTTGGCGTGCTGGGGGAGCGACCGGCGCGGCCTGGTGGATGCGCCGTCCGGTCGTTTTCGCGCGGTCAGTGTGGGCCGGTATCACAGTTGCGGATTGCGGGAATCGGGCGGGGTTGTGTGCTGGGGGCGCGACTTCTACGATCAATCGAGTACGCCCTCCGGCCGCTTCCACGCAATCAGTGGACGCGGGTACGGCAGTTGCGGGTTGCGGGAGTCCGGCGAGGCAATCTGCTGGGGAAGCGACTGGAGCGGCGGGACGAACGCGCCTCCCGGTCGGTTCAGGGCGGTCAGCCCGGGCTACTACGGTCACAGTTGCGGGCTGCGGGAGTCCGGGGAGTTGGCGTGTTGGGGCGCGAACGGCTATGGGCAAGCAGATGCGCCGCCCGGTCATTTTCGCGCAGTGAGCGCCGGCGGATATCACAGTTGCGGGCTGCGGGAGTCTGGCGAGTTGGCGTGCTGGGGAGGCAACGACCACGGCGAAACGGATGCGCCGCCCGGTCATTTTCGCGCAGTGAGCGCCGGCAGATATCACAGCTGCGGGTTGCGCGAGTCCAGGGAGTTGGCGTGTTGGGGCGCGAACGGCTACGGGCAAGCGGATGCGCCGTCCGGTCGTTTTCGCGTGGTGAGCGCCAGCCTGTATCACAGTTGCGGGCTGCGAGAGTCGGGCGAGGTCGCGTGTTGGGGGTACGAAGGGCAAGCGTCCGCGCCTGCCGGCCGCTTCCGTACTGTTCGTGTCGGAGCGATCCACAGTTGCGGATTGCGGGAGTCGGGCGAGGTCGTGTGTTGGGGCGACAACCAACATGGCGAAATCGACGCGCCCGCTGGTGGCTTTCGCGCGCTCAGCGTGGGTTGGCATCACAGTTGCGGACTGCGTGAGTCGGGCGAGTTGGCGTGCTGGGGCTATCGGTTCGACGGACAGTCGCAGCCGCCCCTGGGCCCGCATCGGGCGATCCAGGCCGGCGGTTTCCACGCCTGCGTCCTGCGCGATGATGGAACCGCCTCCTGCTGGCTGATCTTCAACGGCGCGGCCGATGTCCCGGCCTGGCTGCGCGCCGCCGAGGTTGAGCAGGTCCGTTGAGCTGGTGTCGCCCACCTCCTGTCTCGCGGCTGCGGCGGGGTGGATTGACAGTTGAGGCGGAGCAGGTAGGCTGCGGTGGTGGAGACGCGATGACCGTTGGCAGCGACTCTTCTGCGCGCGTTGATCCGAGCCGGCGGCTGTTGGCGCGGCATCGCACATCCGGGGGTGAAGGGGGTTGGCGGCGCGTCCGTCCGTAGACGCTGACGCCCGCGGCGCGCCGCAGCGCCGTCTTGTTCCCCGGAGCACGCATTATGCCCCCGACCGGCGACCACCGCCCCTCGCTTGACGAATTCAAAGCCATCGCCGCCCGCGGCGACGGCAACTTCGCGCCGATCTACCGCGAGGTTTTGGCCGACCTCGAAACGCCCGTTTCCGCCTTCCTCAAGGTCAAACGCGGCCTCTACTCGTTCCTGCTCGAATCGGTCGAGGGCGGCGAGCGGCCGGGCCGCTACTCGTTCATCGGCACCGAGCCCTACCGCGTGCTGCGCGCGCCGTCGGGCGGCGGCGAGGATCCGCTACGGCTTGTTGAGCAGGAGTTGGACCGCTTCCGGCTGGTCGCCAACTCCGACCTGCCGCCGTTCTGCGGCGGCGCGGTGGGCTATCTGGCCTACGAGGCGATCCGCCACTTCGAGCCGCGCGTGCAGCCCGCGCCGCACGATCCGCACGGGTTGCCGGAGGCGCTCTTCCAGTTTGTGGATACCGTGCTGGTCTTCGACCACCTCAAGCACGTAATCCGCGTGGTTAGCCACGCGCGGCTCGACGGCGATGTGGGGTCGGCCTACCGGCAGGCGCAGTTCCGGATCGACGAACTGGTCGAACGCTTGCAGGACGGCCAGCCCGTGCCGCCGACCGACGCGCCCGAACCGCCCGATCACCAGGCCGCGATCCGCTCCAATATGGAGCGCGAGGCCTACTTTTCCGACGTGAAGCGGATCGTCGATTACATCATCGAGGGCGACATCATCCAGTGCGTCTACTCGCAGCGCTTCTCGCGCGAGACATTTGTGCATCCGTTCAACGTCTACCGCACGCTGCGCACGGTGAATCCGTCGCCGTACACCTACTACCTGGAGATGGGCGACCACCAGATCGTGGGGACATCGCCCGAGCTGTTGGTGATCGTCGAAGACGGCAAGGTGGCGACGCATCCGATCGCCGGCACGAGGCGGCGCGGTCAGAGCGAGGCGGAAGATGCGGCGCTGGAGGCGGAGTTGCGCAACGACGAGAAGGAGATCGCGGAGCACGTGATGCTGCTCGATTTGGGGCGCAACGATGTGGGGCGAGTGGCGAAGCCGGGCACGGTGCGCGTCACGCAGGAGCTGGATGTGGAGCGCTACAGCCACGTGATGCATCTGGTCTCGCACGTAGAGGCGGAGATGCGTGAGGACTGCACCGCGTTCGACGCCGTGCGGGCGACCTTCCCCGCCGGCACGGTCTCGGGCGCGCCGAAGATTCGCGCGATGGAGATCATCTCCGAGCTGGAGGAGGATCAGCGCGGCCCCTACGCCGGCGCGCTGGGCTATTTCGGCTTCGGCGGGAATATGGAGACGGCGATCACGATCCGCACGATCCTGATGCAGGACGGCGTGGCGTCGGTGCAGGCCGGCGGCGGGATCGTGTTCGACAGCACACCGCAGTTCGAGTTCGAGGAGACGGTGAACAAGGCGATGGGGATGTTCACGGCGCTCGATCTCGCCGAAGAGCGCAGCCGCAGCGGGGCGTCCGGCGGCGGCTCGCGCGGATACTGAGGCTGCGACGATGGCCGACGCGCTGATCATCGGCTACGGCGTGCGCTTCGACGACGAGGGCCGGGTGCTGCTGCTGCACCGCCGCGCGGATCGTCCGCCCTGGTCGGATCGTTGGTGGCTGCCCGGCGACGCCACGCCGCTCACCGAAGAGCCGGACGCGACCGTGCCGCGCGTCTTTGCGCACCTGCTGCGCCAGGATGTGTCGGCGGGCTACGTGGAGACGGTCTTCGGCGAGGAGCCGCAGAGCGGGCGGCACGCCGTCCACAATGGCTATCTGGTCACGCTGCGCGGTGCGTTGGAGCCGCAGCCGGACGACGAAACGAATCCGTTCGACGCCGCGCAGTGGTTCACGCGCGAAGAGGCACTGGCGGAGTTGCCGTCGGAACAGGCGGCGCTGCTGCGGGCGGCGATTGAGCTGGATGAGGCGGGCATTGCGCCGGAGCCGCCCAAGGACCCCGACGCGCTGTTCGCCGAGCCGCCGACGCTGCGGGTAGAGCCGACGCGCGAGGTGCGGCGCGATCGCGGCGAGGCAATCCTGGGCGAGGTGCTGGACGCCGTTCCCGACTTCGGCGAGCTCGGCGCGTTCGGCAACTGGCTGGTTGAGCATGTCTGGGGCGAGGTCTGGCAGACTGAGCATCCCTCGCAGCGCGACCGCAGCATCGCCGCTGTCGCCCTCTGCGCCTCGCTGCGGCTCTGGGACGCGCTGCACTTCAATGTCCGCATCGCCGAGGCCAACGGGCTGTCGCGCGACGAAATCGGGGAAATCTGCCTCCAACTCGCCGCCGATGCGGGCTTCCCCTACGCCAACGAATCGCTCGCCGAGCTGGGGCGTCTCTGGGTGCTGGAATCTGGGCGTTTCGCTCCCGCGCCGTCCGGCGCTCCGCCGGCGGACGCGCCGGACGGCCGCGACGAGCTGGAGCGCACATCGCTCGCCTGGGCGCGCGGCGAAGTCTGGTCGCGCCCGCAGCTGCCGGCCCGTGAGCGCGCGATCGTCTCGCTGATGGCCGTCCTCGCGCTCGGCGTCGGCGAGCGGACCGATGCGCAGGTCGCGCATGCGCTCAACAGCGGCGTCTCGGCGGCGGAGCTGGACGGCCTCATGCCGCTGGTCGCCGTGTTCGCCGGCGTCCACCGCGCCGAGGCGGGCGCGTCGGCGCTGCGGCGGCTCATAGAATGACAGACGGGACGGAGACTTCAACCATGGCGACTCACGCAGAACGACGCGCGGCGGGCATCCGCACGCTGAGCGAGATGACCGGCAATCCAGCGCCGGCCTTCGAGGGAATCGAAGCGCGCACCGGCGCATTCGGCAGCTTCGTGCTGGACTACGTGTTCGGCCAAATCTGGCAGGGCGACGAGCTGAGTCGGCGCGACCGCAATCTGGCTTCGCTGGCGATGCTCGGCGCGCTCGAACGGTTCGACGCCGTGCGCTTTCACGCGAGCTTCGGTGCGGCTAACGGACTCGAACGCGAGCAGATCGCGGAGATCGCGCTACAGATCGCCGGCTACTCCGGCTTCCCCGCCGGCAACGCGATGATCGATGTGCTGCACCAGATGTGGAGCGAGCAGGACGGCGAGCCCTACGTCATCCCGCCGGCCGCGCACAAGGACGACGAGCAGCGCCACCGCGACGCGGTCGACGTGATGCGCACGCTCAACGCGCAGGCCGAGGCGCAGGACCCCGCCGAGGCGCTGGCCGGGATGGAGCGGATCGGTCCCGTCGGTAAGCTGGCCTTCGAGTTCGCCTTCGGCGATCTGTGGTCCCGCGGCCAACTCTCGCGCCGCGACCGCTCACTGGTCGTGGTCAGCATCCTCGTCGCACTGAACAAGGTGGAAGAGCTGCAGTTCCACATCCCCGGCGCGCTCAATCACGGTGTCACGGCGACCGAGCTGGAGGGCGTGATGGCCACAGCCGCCTACTGCTGCGGCTTCCCCCGCGCCGTCGAGGGCTACCGCGCGCTGCGCCGCATCCTGCGCGAACGGGAGGGCGATGGTGACTGACGTTCTGCTGATCGACAACTACGACTCGTTCACCTACAACCTCTACCAGTACCTCTGCGAGCTCGGCGCGGAGGTGGAGGTGCATCGCAACGACCAGATCACGCTTGAGGAGATCGAGGCGCTGGACCCGCAGCGGATCGTGATCTCACCCGGCCCCAAGACGCCCAAAGAAGCCGGCGTTTCGGTGCCGGTGATTCGGTCGTTCGCGGGGCGGCGGCCGATTTTGGGTGTCTGCCTCGGCCACCAGTGCATCGGCGCGGCCTTCGGCGCGACGGTCGGCCCGGCGGGCGAAATTCGACACGGCAAGATGTCGGCGATCGCGCACGATGGGCGCGGCGTCTTCGAGGGGGTCGAGCAGGACTTCGAGGCGACCCGCTATCACTCGCTGATCGTCGAACCGCAGACGATGCCCGACGAGCTCGAGCCGACCGCCTGGGCCGAGCGCGAGGACGGACAGGGCAAGGTGCTGATGGGCCTGCGCCACCGCGAGTACGCCGTTGAAGGCGTGCAGTTCCACCCCGAATCGATCATGACCAAGGCCGGCCACGACCTGCTGCGCAACTTCCTCAAGCCGACCGAGGGCGTCCGTGCCGGCTGAGGGAGACCTGACGGCGGCGCTGGGTGCCCTGATCGAGGAGCGGCGCAGCCTCTCCGATGCCGAGGCGTCGGCGGCGATGGACGCGCTGATGTCCGGCGAGGCGGATCCGCATCAGGCGTCGGCGCTGCTGGCCGCGCTGCGACTTAAGGGCGAAACGGTTGACGAGGTGGTCGGGCTGGCGCGGGCGATGCGCGAGCACGCGCTGGCTGTCGATCTGGCCGACCTGCCGCGCGTGGCGGACACGGCGGGCACCGGCGGCGACGGCCAGCACACGTTCAACGCCAGCACCGCCGCCGCCTTCGTACTGGCCGGCTGCGGCGTATCCGTCGCCAAGCATGGCAACCGCGCGATGTCCTCCAGTTGCGGCAGCGCCGATGTGCTCGAAGCGCTGGGTGGTTGCATTGTGCTCGGACCGACGCAGGCGGCGGCCTGCATCCGCGAGGTCGGTTTCGGTTTCCTCTTTGCGCAGACCTACCACCCCGCGATGCGCCACATCGCGCCGATCCGGCGCGGGATCGGCATCCGCACCGTCTTCAACATGCTCGGCCCGCTGACTAATCCGGCTCGGGCGACGCACCAGCTGATCGGCGTCGCTCGCCCCGAACTCGGTCCGCTGATGGCGGAGGCGCTGCAACGACTCGGTGTGCGGCGCGGTCTCGTCGTGCATGGTGTGGAGGGGCTGGACGAGGTTTCGCCGACCGGCGAGACGCGCATCTGGCAAGTGGACGGCGGCGGCGTGACGGAGTTCAGCGTGCGTCCCCAGGACTTCCAAATTCGTCCCGTGCCGCTCGACGCGGTGCGCGGCGGCGATGCCGTCGAGTCCGCCGCGCGGATGCGCGAGGTGCTGGGTGGCAAGACCTCGGCGCTGACCGGCTTCGTCACGCTCAACGCCGCAGCCGCGCTGTTCGCAGCCGAGGAGGTTCCCACATTCGCCGAAGGCGTCAGCCGCGCCGCTGAGTGCCTCGACGACCAACGCGCCCTGCGCAAGCTCGAACTGTTCGTCGAGCGTTCGCAGGCGCTTGCGCAGGAGGCGACGTAATGCCGCCCGCGCAGACCGGCTCGGTGCTGGAACGGATCGTCGCCGACACGCGGGCGCGCGTCGCCGAGCGCAAGCGGTCGCTCCCCTTCGAGACTGTCTCCGCGCAGGCCCGCAGCTGCCCGCCCGCCCGCGATTTCGTCGCCGCGCTGCGCGCACCACGCGCACCAGGCGTCGGCGTGATCGCTGAGATCAAGCGCGGCTCGCCATCCAAAGGTCTGTTCGCGCCCGACATCGATCCCGCGGCGCTGGCCGCCACGTTCAACACGATCGGCGCGGCGGCCGTCTCGGTGCTCACCGCGCCCGACTTCTTCGCCTCCGACGACGACTTGCGCGCGGCATCCGAGGCGCTGCGCGGCACCGATACGCCGCTGCTGCGCAAGGAGTTTCATGTCGATCCGTACCAAGTAGCAGAGGCGCGCATGCTGGGCGCGGATGCGTTTCTGATCATCGCCAAGTCGTCCGACATTGCGGAGCTGCGCGCGCTGATCGAGGCCGGGCGGGAGTTCGGGATCGCAGCGTTCGTAGAAATCACCGACGAAGCCGAGCTTGATGCGGCGCTGGCCGCGGGCGCGCCCGCGATCGGGATCAACAACCGCGACCTGCACACGTTCAAGGAGGACCTGGGCACGACCGAGCGGCTGCGCCCGCTCGCGCCGCCGCAGATCCCCGTCGTCGCCGCCAGCGGCGTGCGCACGCGCGAGGATATGCGGCGGATGGTGGCCTGCGAGGTGAACGCGGTGCTGATCGGCGAGGCGCTCTCCAGCGCCGCCGATCCCGCCGCCAAGCTGCGGGAGCTGACCGGACAATGAGCGCCCCTACACAACCGCTGCCGCTGGTCAAGATCTGCGGCGTCCGCGAGGCCGCCCACGCCGCCGCCGCACGCGACGCCGGCGCGGACCTGATCGGGATGATCTTCGCCGACGCGCGCCGCCGCGTTGAGCTCGCCGCCGCACGCGCGATCCGCCGCGAGCTCGGGCCGCGCGCCGAAATCACCGACTCCACGACCGAGGCGGTGGAGCAGGCCCGCGCGCAAGCGGGCCGCCCGCTGCTGGTCGGCGTTTTCGCCCGCCAGACGCCCGACGAAATCCTGCGCATCCTCGATCGCGTTGAGCTCGATCTGGTGCAGCTGAGCGGCGGCGAGCACCCCGCGCTGGCGGGGCGCATTCCGCGCGCCGTGATCCGCGCGACGCATGTCGCCGACGGCGCAACTGCGGAGTCGCTGTTGCGCGACGCGCGGCGCGAACCGCGGACGATCACGCTGCTGGACGCCGCCTCGCGGCAGGGCGGCGGGATGGGCGAGCGCTTCGACTGGTCGCTGGCAAGCGCCGTCGCGCGGCAGCGCCCCATCATCCTCGCCGGCGGACTCGCGCCCGATAATGTCACCGAAGCCGTCGCGCGCGTGCAGCCGTGGGCGGTGGATGTGTCGTCGGGCGTTGAAATCGACGGCGTGAAATCGGAAGAGAAAATCCGCGCGTTCATCGGCGCGGCGAAATCGCAGCAGCGAGCGGAGGCGCGCGCATGACCGACGAGACCGGCGCATTCGGACCGTTCGGCGGCCAGTTCGTCCCGGAGACGCTGATGCCCGCGCTGGCCGAGCTGCGCGAAGCGTGGGACGCGGCGCAGGCCGACGACAGGTTCCGCGCCGAGCTGGCGCAGATGCTGCGCGACTACGTGGGCCGCGAAACGCCCGTCACGCATGCGGAGCGGCTCTCGGAGCGGCTAGGCGGCGCGCAGATCTACCTCAAGCGCGAGGACCTGGCGCACACCGGGGCGCACAAGATCAACAACGCGCTGGGCCAGGCGCTGCTCGCGCGGCGGATGGGCAAAGCGCGGATCATCGCCGAGACCGGCGCCGGTCAGCACGGCGTGGCGACCGCTACGGCCTGCGCCCGCTTCGGGCTGGAGTGCGTCGTCTACATGGGCACGGAGGATGTGCGGCGGCAGGCGCTCAATGTCTTTCGGATGCGACTGTTGGGCGCGGAGGTGATTCCGGTCGATTCGGGCGCGCGCACGCTGAAGGACGCGATCAACGAGGCGATCCGCGACTGGGTGACCAACGTGCGCACGACGTATTACCTGATCGGCAGCGCGATCGGGCCGCACCCCTACCCGCTGATCGTGCGCGAGCTGCAAGCGGTGATCGGCCGCGAGTCGCGCGAGCAAATGCGCGCGGCGACGGGGCGGCTGCCCGACGCGGCGATCGCCTGCGTGGGGGGCGGCAGCAACGCGATCGGGCTGTTTCACCCGCTGATCGACGATCCGGTGCGGCTGATCGGCGTGGAGGCGGCCGGTGAGGGGCTGGATCGCCGTCATGCGGCGACGCTCAGCGGCGGCTCGCCCGGCGTGCTGCACGGCACGCGCACCTACGTCCTGCAGGACGAGCACGGGCAGATCACCGAAGCGCACAGCATTTCGGCGGGGCTCGATTACCCGGGCGTCGGCCCGGAGCACGCCTGGCTGATGCTCAGCGAGCGCGCGGAGTACGTCTCGGTGACCGATGAAGAAGCGCTCGACGCGCTGCGGCTGCTCTCCGAGACGGAGGGCATCATCCCCGCGCTGGAGACGGCGCACGCGGTGGCCTGGGCGGCCAAACTTGCGCCCACGATGGGCGCGGATCAGTCGATCCTGATCGGGTTGTCGGGGCGCGGCGACAAGGACGTGGAGATCGTGCGGGAGGCGCTGGCCCAACGCGGCCAAACGCTGGACGCCGCCGCCCGGTGAGCAGCTCCGAACCGACGGAGAACGTTCGGCTCGCCGGCCGCATGGCCGGCCAGCGGCTTCCCCCGCCGCCCCTCAAAGCGCCGCCCCCGCTCCTGCGCCCGCTGCCGACAAATCGCCTCGAGGGCTTCATAGCGCCCGCGCCGCAGCGGCCCTTTGGGCTGCTCTGGATCGTGCTCGTCACCGTCCTCGCTCTGTTTGCCGGCTTGCTGATCCTGCTGCCCGCCGGCGTGGTTGAAGGGCTGTCGGACGACGACACCGTAGCGTTCTACGTCAGCCCGGAGTGGCTGGAGCGGATCGGTTTCGCCACTGCCATCGTCCTCTACGCCGCCGCGTTTGTCGGCCTGCCGCTCTTCTTCCTGCGCCGTCGTCGGTCGCAGGACCTGCTCCGTTGGCGCAGGCCGCAGCGCGCCGACATCGTTTGGGCCGTCGCCGCGGCCGGCGTTAGCTGGGGCGCGCTGCTGCTTTACCACCTGATCGCCGGCGAACTCGCCCCCGACATTCTGCGGCCCGATCCGATCATTCGCTTCCCCAGCTTGCAGCTGAGCAATGAGTGGCTGGCGTTCTACGCCTTTCTGACGGTGATCGCAGCGCCACTCGGCGAGGAGGCGTTCTTTCGCGGCTTCCTGCTGGGCGGTCTGCGGCGCGCCCGCAGCGGCGCGTGGGGACGCCGCATCGCGCTGCCGGTCGTTGCTGCGCTGTTCGCAGCGGCGCACTTCTACGTGCCGGTGATGATCCCGATCGCCGTGAGCGGCTTGCTCTTCGGCTTGCTCTTCATCCGCACGGGCAACCTGACCGCGCCGACGCTCGCCCACTGCGGCCACAACGCCGTCGGGTTTATCGTCGCGTTGTGGATCTGGGGCGTGATATGAGCGTCGTTGAGCGACCGGAACCGGAGCTAGACGGCGAGCCGCCGACCAAACCGAGCGCCTGGCCGGTGCTCGGCTGGACGCTGGCCGCGCTCGTCGCCTACTTCCTCTTTGCCGTTCTCGCTGGCGCGATTACTGGCGAGGATGAATCGCAGGGCGCGCTGCTGGTTCGGCTGATCATCGGCGGCATCGCCGCCACCGTCGTTGGGTTCATCGTCGTGCCGGCGCTGGCGCTGCGCCGCCGGGCGATCCGGCCGCCCGGATGGACGCGACCGACAGCGAGCGATATCGGGCTGGCCGCGCTGATCCTGATCGCCAGCTACGGCGCGCTGCTGATCTACATCGTGATCGTGGAGGCGATCGGCGCCGACGACCTTGTGCCGCAATCGACGATCGAGAACGACGACTTCCGCCAGACGGCGCTGGTCGCGGCAGTGACCGGCGTGCTGGTGATCGGCGTCGCGCCGTTCGCCGAGGAGTTTCTCTTCCGCCGCTTTCTGCTGGGCGGCCTGCGCGCCGCCTGGGGGATGTGGCCCGCGCTGCTGCTCAGCGCGGCGCTGTTCTCCGTGCTGCACGCCGACCTCGGCAGCATGATCCCGTTCGCGCTCATCGGCCTGATTTTCGGCTTCGCCTACCTGCGCTCGGAGAGCCTCACCGCGCCGACCATCGCGCATCTGATCTTCAACATCATCGGCTTCACGGCGACGATGGTGCGCGACGGGATCGGCTGAGCGGAGGATGACCGCTATCGTGGGGGACCGATGAACCGCTACGCCACCGCCTTCGCCGAGACGCCCGCCGCCGAGCGCCCGCTGGTCTTCCCGTATCTCACGGCCGGCTTTCCGACGCCGACGGAAACCAACGAGTTGACGCTGGCCGCGATTCGCGGCGGCGCGGCCGGGCTGGAGATCGGCGTCGCGTTCTCGGACCCGCTGGCCGACGGCCCGACAATCCAGCGCGCCAACACCGCCGCGCTGGCGGCCGGCGCGACGGTGGAAACGGCGCTCGACGCGGCGCGGGCCGTGCGCGCGGCGGGCTCCGACGCGCCGATCACGCTGATGGGTTACCTCAATCCGTTCCTCGCCTACCGCGGCGACGGGCGTCAGGCGGGCGGCGCGCATAGCCCGGCCGCCGAGGTGGGGCGGCCGCTCGAACCGCTGGCTGCCGCCGCGAGCGACGCCGGCGTCGACGGAATCATCCTCGTCGACCTGCCCGTCGACGAATCCGATCCGGCCCGCGAAACACTCGCCGCGCACGGCATCGACCTGGTCTTTCTGCTCGCGCCGACCAGCACGCCGCAGCGGATCGCCGCCGTCGCCGAGCGCGCAGCGGGCTTTATCTATCTGGTCAGCGTGACCGGTGTGACCGGCGCCCGCGATCAGATCGCCCCCGATCTGCGCGAATTCGTCCGGCGTGTCCGCGAACACACGACCCTGCCGCTCGCCGTCGGGTTCGGGGTGCGCAACCGCGCGCAGGTTGAAGCTATCGGCCGATTGTGTGAAGCTGCCGTTATCGGCAGTGCGTTGACGACGACGATCGCCGATGCGCCGCCGAGCGGCCGCGTCCAGGCGGTCGAGCGATACCTTGAGGTGGTCACCGGCCGCCGGAGAAACGAGTCGGGATGATGCAGCCCCGCTCCAAGCAGCGAATTGCCGAGCCGCGGCTCGCCGCGCTGCGGGCCGGGCTGCCTGCGTTCGGATACCCCGGCTATGCCTCCGCGGCCGGCGCTTTTGGCGTCGGTCGCTAGAGCAGCGCCTCCGCGCCGCTCGCTTCAGACGCAACAGCCGTAACGGCCGCGCCGCCCACGCCAAACTGCACAACCGGCGCGCACACCGAACCCGACTGCCGATATGGGCGATTCCTTCGATTCTCCGTGGCGAATGCGCGGTATCCGCGGCGCGACGACCGTGTCTGCCAACACGCGTGCGGCGATCCTCGACGCCACGCACGAGCTGCTGGCGGAGATGATCGCGCGCAACAGCGTTGAGGGCGAGGATGTCGCGTCGGCCTGGTTCACGACCACCGCGGACCTCAACGCGGAGTTCCCGGCGGTCGTGGCGCGGCGCGATTTCGCCTGGCACGACGCAGCGCTGATGTGCGGGCACGAGATGGATGTGCCGGGTGCGCTGCCGGGCTGTCTGCGCATCCTGCTGCACGTCAACACCCGGCGGCGGCAGGACGAGATCGAACACGTGTATCTGCGCGGCGCGACGGTGCTGCGCCCCGATCGGGTCGCAACCGACCCCAAAAGCGGCGACTGAGCGCCGCGCAACGAAGGAGAACCGAACATGCTCGTGGTGATGAAACAGGACGCAACTGACGAAGAGGTCAAGGGCGTGCTCGCACGCCTCAAGGATGCCAACCTCGAAGGCCACCTCTCGCCCGGCGAAGAACGCGTCGTAATCGGCGCGGTCGGGGTGATCAGCGATCCCGACATTCGCCCGGCGGTGAGCCGGATGGCCGGCGTGGAAGAGGTGATCGCGATCTCGCGCCCCTACAAGCTGACGGGGCGTGAGTTCCAGCCCGAGGACACGGTGATCGACCTCGGCGGGGTGAAGATCGGCGACGGGACGCTGACGGTGATGGCCGGCCCGTGCAGCATCGAGAACGAGGAGCACATGGTGGAGACGGCGCGGGCGGTGCGCGACGCCGGCGCGCAGGTGCTGCGCGGCGGCGCGTTCAAGCCGCGCACCTCGCCCTACGCCTTCCGCGGGCTGGGCGAAGAAGGCCTGCGGCATCTGGCGACGGCGCGCGAGGAGACGGGGCTACCGGTGATCACCGAGGTGATGTCGGAGCGCGATGTGGAGGTCGTGGCGCGCCACGCCGATGTGCTGCAGATCGGCACGCGCAACATGCAGAACTTCACACTGCTCGACGAGGTTGGGCTGACCCGCAAGCCGGTGATGCTGAAGCGGGGGCTGACGGCGACGATCGACGAGTGGCTGCTGGCGGCGGAGTACATCATGGCGAAGGGCAACCGCGACGTGATTCTCTGCGAGCGCGGTATCCGCACGTTCGAGACGGCGACGCGCAACACGCTCGATCTGTCGGCGATTCCGGTGGTGAAGCGGCTCAGCCACCTGCCGGTGATCAGCGATCCGTCGCACGGCACGGGGCACTGGTACCTGGTGGAGCCGATGGCCCGAGCCTCGATGGCGGTGGGTGCGGACGGTCTGATGGTTGAGGTGCATCCGTCGCCCGATCACGCGCTGTCGGACGGTCCGCAGTCGCTGACGTTCGAGAACTTCGCGGAGCTGATGGAGTCGCTGGAGCGGGTCGGGGAGGCCGTGGGCCGTCCGCTGGCGGCGCAGCCGATCACCGCGCTGGCCGTCGCTGGAGGCTAAGGGCGCTGCTGCGGAGAGGGGCGGACTCGGTGCGCCGGGCCGACCCCCCAGTCCGCTGCGCGGACAGCCCCCCTGCGTAGGGGGGCGATTTCGGAGCCCCCCTCTGTATCTCCCCCCACGATGGGGGGAGAGGGGAATGGGATTCCTCACGATGGGGAGGGAGGATGCCCTCGGATGGGGAAGGTAATGGTGGGTCAGGTGATGGGGCGGGGTGGGTTTTCGGCGTCGCGGGCGTCCAGCTCGCGGGCTTCTTCGGCCTGGGAGAGTTTGAGTTCGAGGGCGGTGACGGAGTTGTTGACGCTCTGTTCGAGGCCGTTGAGTTGGTCGGCGAGGCGGCGGAGCATTTCGAGCGAGTAGCGGTCGGCTTCAAGGGCCTGGTTGACGGCGTCGGTGGCGGCGGCGCCGCGGATGCCGGCGGCTTCGGCGCGGGCGTGCTCGATGGCTTCGCTCGAGGACTGCCCGGCGCGTTCGAGGATTTCGTCGGCGCGCTGCTGGGCGGCGATCACGAGTTCGTGCGCGTCGACCTGCGCTTCGGCTTCCTGCTGGGCGCGGTTGACGATGATTTGGGCTTCCTCGCGGGCCTGTTCGAGCACGGTGTCGCGCTCGGCGATCAGTTTGCCGGCCTGTTCGAGCGAGGCGGGCGCGGCGGCGCGGAGGCGGTCGATCAAGTCAAGCAGGCGCTCGCGGTCGACAACCCAGCCGCCGCCCAAACGGCCGCTGCGGCCGGCGAGTACGGCGTCTTCCAGCTGATCGATGAGTTCGAGGAGGTCGATGGGAGTTTCCCTACTGGTTCTGCTGCGCGGGGCCGCGTTGGGGCGGGCCGAATTTGGCCTCGAGCGCGGCGGCGACATTGGGCGGCACGAGGTCGTCGACGGGGTGGTGGAGGGCGGCGAGTTCGCGGATGCGGCTGGCGGAGATGAAGAGGTGGCGATGGCCGGCCATCAGGAAGACGGATTCGATCTGGGGGGCCATCTTTTTGTTCATCAGGGCCATATCGAATTCGGTCTCGAAGCCGGTAACGGCTCGGATGCCGCGGACGAGCACTTTTGCGCCAACCGCGGCGGCGTAGTTGACGACGAGGCCCTCGAAGGCGGCGGCGCGGACATTGGGGCAGTGGGCGGTGGCGTCGCGGATTAGCTCGAGTCGTTCGTCTACGGTGAAGAGCTGGCGGTCGCGCCCGTAGACACCCATGACGACTTCGTCGAAGAGGCTGGCGGCGCGCTGGACGATGTCCAGGTGGCCGTTGGTGATGGGGTCGAATCCGCCGGGATAGAGGGCGATGGTCATTGCGCCGCCTCCGCTCGATACGTCTCGAGAACGCCATCACCATACCGCCGCTGATCTATGCGGACTAGCCCGCCGATGTGTTGGGGGGCGGGCGGTCGTCCTGCGGCGGCGACGGGGCGCCGCCAGAGCACGAGCGCGTCGGGCGCGAGCAGCCCCGAGGCGTCGAGCTGTTCGACGACGGGCAGTGCGTCGACGCCGTAGGGAGGGTCGATGAAGGCCAGCCCGAGCGGTGCGGCGACGCGCGTCCAGCAGCGCTCGGCAGGGAGGTGCCGGACGCCGGCGCGGTGTTGGACGCCGAGGTCGGCGAGGTTGCGTCGGATTACGGCGCAGGCAGGGGCGGCGCGCTCGACGAAGTCGACCCAGGCCGCGCCGTGGCTGAGCGCTTCGATGCCGAGGTAGCCGGCGCCGGCGTAGAGGTCGAGCACGTTGGCCTGGGCGAGCGCGCCGCGGACTTCGGCGCGCCCAAAGATCGACTGGCGGATGGCGGCGGTGGCCGGTCGGGCGCCGGCGGCGGGAGAGCGCAGGCGGCGTCCGCGCAGCTCGCCGCCCACGACGCGGGCGGCGGTTCGAGGCATGGCGGCTACTCCACGACGGGGACGACGATCGCGGTGCCGACGCGGACATCGCCGTCGCTGATGATGAGTTGAGCTTCGTAGTCGCCGGGTTCGGGGGGCAGTTCCCAGACCTGCCAGCCGGCGCCGCTTGCGCCGCTGAGGGCGCCGGCGGCGACGCTGAAGACGGGCGCGAAGAGGATGGGGTTGGGCAGGCGCAGGTCGACCTCGCCGGTTTCGAGGAAGGCGGCGACGGCGGGCCAGAGGTTGGCGTTGGCGCGGTCGGCGGAGACGTTGCTGAGGTAGACGCCGCCGAGTTGCATTTCTTCGACGGTGCGGAGCTTGAAGGAGGCGCTGAAGCGGTTTTCGATCCAGACGGTGACCTGGTTGCCGCTGAGGTCGGGGTAGGAGAACGAGACGGTGCGGGTGGCTTCGTCCCAGCGCAGTCCGCTGGCGGCGCTGTCGCGCTGGATGCTGGCGCCCTGGAGGGTGACGCGCTCGCCGGCGACGTAGGGGCCGGTTTCGCGGATGCTGACCATGCTGGCGACGCCGAGCGCGGCGCGCTGGGTGGTGGTGGTGAGCAGCCCGCCGCTGCGCACGACGGCGTCGGAGGAGACGGCGAGCAGCACTTTTTCGCGGGGGATGCGGGAGAGCAGGGTGGGCATTGAGGCGTCGATCGCGGCCTGGTGAATGGTGGGGTCGAGCGGGGGTTCGGCGATGATGAAGTCGGCGGCTGCGCCGAGCACGGTGAGGTCGTAGGCGCCTTCGCCGACTCCGCCGCTGGTAGTCAGCGGGATGTGGACGCTGATGCCGCGTCCGTCGCGGTGCAGCTGGTCGGCGAGTTCGGTGATGAAGGAAGAGAATTGGCCGCGCAGGGCGGGGCTGACCTCGCGGTAGTCGATGTCGACGCCGGCGAACCGGCCGTTCTGGATCGCGATCTGGACCGAGCCGATGTGAGCCTGGCGGAGTTGGTCGGAGGCGAGGATGTCGTTGACGGTGACGGCTTGCTCGGGTTCCGCCCAGATGGTCGGCCAGATGCTCTGGGTGATGTTGCGGGGTACGGCGGGGATGCCGCCGACGAGCGCGCCGGAGGGGGTGGGGTTCCAGCCTTCGAGGTGGACGATAGTGAGCGAGTCGACGACGTCGGCGGACGGTTCTTCGCCGCGGGGGACGCGGCCGGCGAGCACATCGCGGAACTGGAGGCGGCGGAGGATGATGACGTTGTCGGGGAGTTCGTTGAGCGCGACGCGGGCGCTGACGCCGTCGCTGGCGAGTTCGGCGGGTCCGAGCCGTTCCCACTCGCCGCCGTCCCAGGTGTAGGCGCCGAGGTTGCGGGCGTCCTGGGTGGGCGTGGAGAGGCGAATGGTGAGCTCGAAGGGGCCGACGGCGCCGCCGGGCGCGCGGAGGTTGAAGATGGGGCTGGCGGCGCCGAGCACATCGGGCACTTCGGGCAGGCTCTCGCGCAGCGTGGTGGCGAAGCGGGTGGTGAGCTGGGATGTCGTTGCGCCGCTGTCGCCGTCGTCGCTCTGATTGATCTGGTCGATGAAGCCCGGCTCAAAGAAGAGAACGACGATCAGGCCGGCGAGGAGGCCGATGATCAGCAGGACGATCCAGAAGCCGCTGCGCCGGCCGCCCGTGTCCCCGCCCGCGCCGCCGGCGGAGGGTTGCCGTTGGAGCGATAGTTGGGGCGGTTGCGGGGTCGGGCTCGGTCGGTCGCCGAACGGGGTTTGGGGAGTCGAGGGGGGCGGCGCCTCGCCGACGCGACGCACGGGCCGCTGGGTGAAGGGGCCGTCGCCCGCGCCTGATGCGCCGCCGCCGAACGGTCCGTCGCTCACGGGAGTCGCAGTTCGGGCGCGATGGTCACGTCGAAATCGCGCCCGTCGCGGTGGACGATCACCTGCACCTCAACGCCGGGCCGCAGGTGAGAGAGGGCGTTGATGAAGGGCGTGTCGGTGTTGATCGTCATCTGGTCCACTTCGCGGATCACGTCGCCGGGGCGGATGCCGGCGCGCGCGAACACGCCGCTGCGCTTGAGTTCGAGCAGGAATGATCCTTCCGTGACGGAGAGTCCGAGTTGGGTTGCGGCGGCGGGCGTGAGCAGCCGCTCGTTGACGACGCCGAAGGTGGGGCGTGGGTAGTAGCCGTCTTGGGCGATTGCCCGCGCGACCTCGAGCACGGGGTCGATCTGGATTGCGAAGCCGACGCCGTCGACGAAGTCGCCGTCGCGGGTTTCCCTGGCGATCACTGTAGTGAGGCCGACGACTTCGCCGTCGAGGTTGACGAGCGCGCCGCCGCTGTTGCCGAAGTTGAGCGCGGCGTCGGTCTGGATCAGGTCGTCCTGGATGTAGCGCTCGCGGGGGAATTCGGTGTCGGGACGGCTGACCACGCCGAGCGTCATGGCGATTTCTTCGCCGAGCAGGACATTGCCGACGGCGAGCACCGGCTCGCCGGTGGTGAGCGAGTGGGAGGCGCCGAAGACGGCGGGGCGAAGGCTGTTGAGCTCGTCGGCGTTCACGCGGAGGACGGCGACATCGCTGAACGGCGCGTCGCTGCTGATCAGTTGGGCGGGGCCGCGCTCGCCGTCGGCGAGGATGATTTCGATGCTCAGCTTGTCTTCGATCACGTGTGCGGCGGTGAGGATGGCGCCCCGGTCGTCGAGCACGATGCCGGTGGCGAGCGCGACAGGGGCGTAGACAATGCCGTCGTCGCGGGTTTCCTCGCCGCCCTCGGCGCTGATCAGGACGATTGATGGGGCGACGCGCTCGTAGGCCTGGACAACGCGGTCGTGCAGCGGCGGGTCGACGCGCTCGAGCACCTCGGCGACGAGCGAATCGGCGGTGAGGCGGTCGTTCCGGGCTTCGGCTGCGAGGATTTCGCGGACCACGCGCTCGATCCGTTCGATTTCGGCGGCTTCCGTCGCGGCCGTCGTTGGACCGGAGTCGTCGGAGAGGGTGGAGATCAGGACGGCGACGATTGCGCCGGCCGCTGCGCCGGCGACGAATGCGGCGATCCACAGGTTGCGGGCAACGCGGCCGATCGGGCCATGTAGGAAGCTTCGGATGCTGCGCATGTGGGCACCCCGATCTGCCGCTCCGAGCGGCGCAATATGATAGTATATCCGCGTTGCGGATACGTAGAGCGTGCGAGGCCGCGTGCGCGCTCCGGAGGTTGATGTGGCGCTGCGCAGGACGATCCCGGTGACTCGCGAGGGGCTGGAACGGCTCCGGGCGGAGCTGATCGATCTGAAGACGCGCCAGCGCCCGGAGGCGGCGCTGCGGATCCAGCAGTCGCGCGAGGACTCGGCGGGCGGGCAGGAAGAAGGCGAGGGGCTGGAGACGCGCGCCGAGCAGTCGTTCATTGAGGGCCGCATCCGTGAGCTGGAGACGTTGATCGCGAACGCCGAACTGATCGACGAAGAGCAGGCGCACCGCTCCGATGTGGTGCGCCTGGGCTCGAAGGTGACGGTGCGCCGGGCGCGGCGGCGCAAGGACACGACGTACATGATCGTCGGGCCTACGGAGGTGGATCCGTCGAGCGGGCGGGTCAGCGACGAGTCGCCGATGGGGAAGGCGCTGTTGGGCAAACGGGTGGGAGACACAGTGGAGGTGCAGGCGCCTGCGGGCTTGCTCAAGCTGAAGGTGCGGGCGATCGAGTAAGCGGGATGCGGGCCCACGGAGCGAGCGCGCATGTCTTGATCGCCTGGTGCGAGATACCGCCGGATGGAGGGCGCGGCTGCGGGCCGCCGTGAGGGGAGACGTGAATGCCGAAGGACAGCCGTCGGCTGCTGGAGATTATTGCGGAGCGCCGCGAGCGCGCCGAGCGGCAGCGCGCGATGGGGCTGGACCCGTATCCGCCGCGCACCAGCCGCACGCACACCCTGGCGGAAACGCGCGCGCTATTCGTCGAGAGCGAGGCTGGCGGCGATTCCACGCCGAGCGAGCGGGTCACGATCGCCGGGCGCGCGCACGCGATCCGCAATATGGGGCGGATCGCGTTCATCGACATCGAGGACGACTCCGACGCGCTGCAGATCCTGATCAGCCGACGCGCGCTGGGCGACGGCTGGGAGGTGATCGACAGTCTCGATCTGGGCGACTTTGTGGAGGCGGAAGGGCTGATGATCCGCTCGCGGCGCGGCGAGGTCTCACTCCAGGCCGACGCACTGCGCCCGCTGGCCAAGGCGCTGCGCCCGCCGCCGGAGAAGTATCACGGGCTACAGGATCAGGAGTTGCGCTATCGGCGGCGCTATCTCGATCTGATGGCGAACGCGGGAGCCAAGGAGACGCTGCGCGCCCGCTCGCGGGTGATCGCGGCGGTGCGGCGCTTTATGGACGGGCGCGGCTTCATCGAGGTCGAAACGCCGGTGCTGCAGAGCGAAGCCGGCGGCGCGGCGGCGCGTCCGTTTCTGACACACCTGAACGCGCTCGACGAGCCGCGCGCGCTGCGGATCGCGCTGGAACTGCATCTGAAGCGGCTGATCATCGGCGGCTTCGACAGGGTGTACGAAATCGGGCGGGTCTTCCGCAACGAGGGATTCGGCAACCGCTGGAACCCCGAATTTACGATGCTCGAATCGTACGAGGCGTACGTCGACTACCGCCATGTTGCGGAGATGGTGGAGGGCATGCTGGCGTATACGGCGACCGAAGCGACGGGCGGAACGCGCGTCCCCTGGCGCGAGGGCGAACTCGATTTCACGCCGCCGTTCGCGCGGATCACGATGGTCGACGCGGTGCGGGAGCACGCCGGCGTCGATTTTCGCGAGTACGACAGCGTGGAGGCGATGACTGAACTGTTACGAGAGAAGAGCATACCCGTTCCGCCCGACGCCGGCTGGGGCAAGCTGTTCGACGAGCTGGTGTCGGTGTTGGTCGAGCCGCACCTGCAACAGCCGACCTTCCTGCTCGATTACCCGGTGGCGATCTCGCCGCTGGCGAAGCGGACGGCGGAAGATCCACGTCTGGTCGAGCGCTTCGAGCTGTTCGTGGGTGGCTGGGAGCTGGCGAACTCGTATACGGAGCTGAACGATCCGGTCGATCAGCGCGAGCGCTTCGAGCGTCAGTTGGCGCTGCGCGACGCGGGCGACGACGAAGCGGAACTACTCGACGAGGACTTCCTGACGGCGCTGGAGCACGGGATGCCGCCGACGGGCGGCTTGGGGATGGGGATGGATCGCCTGGCGATGCTGTTGACCAATCAGCAAAGCATCCGGGACGTGATCCTCTTCCCGCAGATGCGCGCGGAGGAGTGAGCGCGTCAGCCGAGCGCGACGATCAGGCCGGTCGCAATGCCGATCGCAGCCAGGATGATGCCCACGCTCGCGAACGCGAAATTGAACATCCGTTGCCCCATCCGCGTCTCGCGCGCTTCCATCTCCACCCGCAGATCGGCGACATCCCTCCGCAGGTCGCCGACTTCCGCTCTCACACCGGTGAACTCAGTCCGCAGTTCGCGGACATCATTCTGCAGATCCTCCACTGCCTTCACGAGCGGAGCCATCGCGCGGCTGATTGCTTGCTCAAGCTCCGTCCGCGGCACAAACGGCGCGACGGCACGCTCGATC
Organism: Dehalococcoidia bacterium; assembly: GCA_965243125.1. GTDB lineage: Bacteria > Chloroflexota > Dehalococcoidia > Bin125 > Bin125 > CATQGW01. The sequence continues at coordinate 1,540,252 of OZ251529.1, forward strand.
TCCACTTCCACTTCGCCGGCGAGCGCGTCGGAAAACTCCGCGGCGTGTTCTTGGGGCACGTTGCCGCGGGTCAGAGGGGCTGTGAGGCGCTGTCGGCTGATCACCATGTGATGTCATCCCTCTCAGAAGTGAACCAATTGTAGACGGGAGTCGCTCCGATGCGGGTCTACGTTGACGGGATGAATGTGATCGGCGCGCGGGCCGACGGCTGGTGGCGTGATCGCGTCGGCGCGATGGCGCGGTTGGCGCGCGAGGTGGATGCGCTGGCGGCGAAAGGCGACGGCGAGTGGATCATTGTCTTTGACGGGCGGCCGCGCAGGCTCGCTGCGCAGCCGCGCTACGTAACGGTGGAGTGGTCGCGGCGTTCGGGCCGCAACGCGGCGGACGACCGGATCGTCGAACTGGTCGAAGCGTCGGGTGAGGGCTGTCTGGTCTACACGTCGGATCGGGAGCTGCGCGGGCGGCTCATCGCGCTGGGCGCGCAGGTGGAAGGCGCGTCCGCGCTGCTGCGTCGGCTGGAGCGGCTCAGGTCAGGGCGATGATCAGTCCGGTCGCGATGGCGATTGCGGCGATGATCACTGCGACCCAGGTGAGCATGGCACGGGATTGCCGGGCATCTACTTCGAGAATGAGTCGCTCCAGTCGCTCGGCGACGCGCTCAACAGTGCGTTCGACATCTGCGGTCGTTGCCAGCGGCGAGAGTTGGTCGTCAAAGGTGTCCTGTAGGGCGTCGGCGAACTCGATCGACGGCGCTTCCGGCAGCCCCGCGCCGGTCAGGATGTTGTGGAACCGCAGCTTGTCGATCAGTGCCATTGCGCACCGCTCCTCTCGCCTGAGGTCAGGATAGCGCAGAGGGGAGCGGCTCAGTTGAAGCCGAGGATGATGCCCACGGCGGTTGCGATTGCGGCGATGTTGATCCCGATGATCCCGATCGCGAAGGTGAGCACCAGCCGCGTCATGCGCGTCTCTAGCGCAAGCAGCGCCCGCTCCATCCGCTCCCACAGACGCTCAAGATCGTCTTTCGTCGCCAGACCGGACACCTGATCGTCGAAGGTGTCCTGTAGAGCCTCGGTGAACTCGATCGACGGGGCCTCGGTCAGCCCGCTGCGCACGAGGATGTCATGGAATCGCAGTCTGTTGATGGCCATCAGCGCTGCCCGCACTCTCTGGCGGCAGTGTAGAGCGGGCGGGCGGCGCTCAGTTGAAGCCGAGGACGATGCCCACGGCTGTGGCGATTGCACCGATGTTGATGCCCGTCATTGTAAGCACCATCCGGGCCATGCGCGCCTCCCGCTCAGCGGCTTCGACGCGCAGCTTGCCGAGCTCCTCGTTCGTGCGCGCCTCCCGCTCAGCGGCTTCGACGCGCAGCTTGCCGAGCTCCTCGTTCGTGCGCGCCTCCCGCTCAGCGGCTTCGGCGCGCAGCTTGCCGAGCTCCTCGTGCATCTCGCTGCGGAGGTCGCGCATCTCCAGACGGAACTCGTTGCGGAGATCGCTGATCGCCTGCGCCATCTCGGTGATGGCCCGCGCCAGCGGCTCGGTCGCCTGGGCGATCGCCTCATTCACTTCCACCTTGGTCGCCAGCGGCTCGAGTTCCCGCTCGACCTCTTCGACGAGCCCGTTGCTGAACTCTGCGGCGTGCTCTTCTGGCACGTTGCCGCGCACGAGCGGCGCGGTGAGCCGTTGTCTGCTGATGGCCATTTGGGCGCCTCGCCTTCCGACGTCAGTGTAGCGCTTGGCGCGGGAGGGCGTCAGCCGTTGGGCGGGGCGTAGCGCTTGTTGGTGATGGAGGGTTCTTCGGAGAGGGCGCGGCGGATTTGGGCAACCCATTCGGGGTCGAGGTTGAGGGCGTTGGTTACGGCGTCGTCGAGCTGCTTGCGGATCGGGTCGTCGTTCATTTGGGGGAAGGGGAGCAGTGTTTCGTTTTTGAGCGTTTCGTAAGCGTCGGCGAGTGCGTCGCGGGCGTCGTCGCCGAGCGCGGGGAAGTTGGGCACGGGGATCGAGCGCAGGGTATCGAGCGAGAATTGAGGGTACGACGGTTTGCGGTTGTCGCGCCCGCCGAGGATCGCCAGCAATCCGACCGACGAATTGAGGTACGCGCAGAGCGCGGCCTGCGTAACGAAATTGCCGTCGTGCGGGCGGCATGGCGTCCAACGAGAGCCTGGCACAGACGCCTCAACGATGACAGCCGGTACTTTAGCAAGCGGAAGCCAAAGCCGATGTGCAAGCAACATCCGGCTGCGCTGTGCCCAGTACCTATCGGCAAGGTGCCGTTTCGACGGCTTCGGCTCGATGTATGAGTCGGTGCGCGCGCTCATCGACTGAGTCACGTCCGTCTTGTGATCCCACAACGCGCGACGGCCCGACGTAGTCGGCTTGTGCGATCGCGTGTAAGCGTCGCGGATCCGTTGGCCGCCTGGTCCGACCTCAGCGATCCGGGACATACTGATGAACGTCGAGTCGTCTTGCGCGGCGCGGTCCCATAGCGTTTGCGCGTCGCCCACGAGACGCGGTGCCAAGAAGTTCACGGCGTTCCAGTCGCCGTCTGCGATTCGCGCGGCCTCTACGTGTTGGATGACGAACGGCCCGTCGTGCTCGATCTGAGCTGCAATGGACAACGCATCGATCGGCCCTGACGGATTCTCGATCAGATTGACCACGCGCGTTGGCGGCTTCGGTCTATCGTGCGGCCAGCGGCGGCAGACGATTAGCGCTTCTCCGATCGATGTGTTTTCGGACATGTTGATGCGTTCGGGATCGTGCGAGGTGATGATGCTGTCCACATAGAATCGATCGCCAAGAAACTGCCGCAATCCAAAGCCGGACGGACCGGTTAGAACAGTTCCGGGTAGTACTGCCGCGAGGGTTCCGGCATCTTTCCCCAGCATTCCGTCCGCGAGAACGCAGAATCCAGTGCTCGATCCCGACAGGTGAGTCGCATCTTGTCCGTGGCTGCCGAAAAGCTTTTGTTCCGCTGTCTTGAGCGCGAGCTCATCACCGCGCGAGAACTGATCGTGACGCAGACTGTCGCGCGTGAACGGCGGGTTCATGATCACCAGATCCATCGCCGGCGGCTGTTCGGGCTGCTCCGCGCCCGGATCGTCGTCCACCTGCTGCGAGATCGAGGGCCAGGCGGCCAGCCGCGGCTGACCGCTGAGGAACTCCAGCGAGCCGAGGTAGGGCGTGCCCTCGTAGACGCCGAGCAGCGTGCGGTGGACGTTCATCCGCCCGAACTTGGTACTGGGCGAAAGCATGCCCAGCGTCGACGCCGCCATATGCGTCGCGGTGAGGTTGATGTCGTAACCCCAGAGTACATCTTCAACGAGACAGAGCGCCAACGCCTCCTCGTCGGCGGCGTTGATCGGCCCCGCCCGCTGGCGCAGGTCGCGGATGCGCTCCGCCGCCGCCATCAGCAGCGTGCCGGTGCCGCAGGCCGGATCGCAGATGCGCAGCCGCTCGACCGCGTTGGGGTCCGACCAGTCGCAGTCCTGCTCGCGGATCGCCAGCGCCGCCAGTAACACCGCGGCGGGCGTGGAGGTATAGAACGACCCGTCGTAGCGCGCGGTATCGAGCACGCGGTGGAAGATGCGGCCCAGCAGGTCGTGGCGCAGCCCGTGGACGAGTCCCGCGATCTTGCCGACCTCGCCGGCGAGAGTGAAGACGGCCTGCGCGATATCGGGCGTTTGGGAGAGCGCCATCAGCGCGACGCGAGCGGTTTCGAAGACGGGGCGATAATCGACCGTAAGGATCGCGCGCCAGGCTTCGAGCAGTGCGCCGATCGTGCTTTCCGGTTCCGCCGCGCACTGGCCCGAATTGAGCGGCGGCCACTGGCCCTCGTAGCCGCTGGGCCGCAGCGCCGGCAGGTGTTCCTGCAAGCGATGGTGGAAGAGCATTGCGGTGGCGACGACCAGCATCGCGCGTTTGGCGGCGGTGAAGTAGCCGTCTTCGCGCCCGCCCTTGCCGACTTTGGTTTGCGGCAGGTCCATCTCCTGCGCGAGCGCCCGCCGCGCGGAGGTGGAGAGCCGCTGGACGGCGGCGTCCAACGCCTCCGACAGAATTTGCGCCGCGCCGTCAGCGTCGCCCACCGCGCCGCCTGCCTGTCGCACCGCTTCCGCGAGTTCGGGCACGCTGCCCTGTTCCGACCAGCGGGCGGGGCTGCGCAGCTCCGAGCGTGTGCGTACCGCCCAGATCGGCCTGGCCTGCGCCAGCGTCTCGGTGGTCGCGCCGTCGGGGTAGCAGATGGCGAAGACGACAGTGGTCAATCCCTGCCTGAGCCGCGCGTCGGCGTCCTTGACCGCTTCGCGCCGCTTGGCCGCGCTGAAGCCGGCTTCCGCCTCCAGCACCACCCGCGCGCCGCCGATGTCGACCACCACATCCATCCGCCGCCCGCTCTCGCGCCGTTCGGCGCGCGCATCCAGCCCCTGCCCACGCAGCAGCTCGGCGAGCTTGCCGTTCAGCAACTCCTCTTGGTCGTGGGTGGGTGGCATGGTGCGACGCTAGCAGAGAGTGGGTTCGTTGGATGTCTTGAGATTGGCGGCAGGCCGACCCCCAGTCCGCTTGCGCGGACAGCCTCCTGCATAGGGGGGCGATTTCGGAACCCCCGCGATGGGAGGGAGGAGGGGGCGGTTACTTGACCAGCTGGTCGGCGAAGTGCTCGAGGGAGGTGCGGTTTTGGCGGAGTTCGGTTACGGCGTTGCGCCAGCGGTTTGGGATGGCGGTGGGGCCGAAGCGCGCGCCGAGGGCTGCGCCGCGGCGGGGGCGGCGTTGGTGTCGGTGTCGCCGCCGGCGATGGCAACCGCCCGCTCCGGCTTGTCCGGCCTCAGCCAGCCCGCCAGGTCGAAGCTGAGCAGCGCAAGGCTGGCGACGGCGACGGCTACCTGGGCCGTGCGGAGGTGGGTCATTCGGAGGTCTCAGCGTCGCGCTCATCAAGCCAGAAGACAAGCTCTTGATGCCAGCCGCCGGGGTGCTTTATGCCCTGCCCAGCCTTCTGCGAAGGAGGGGTGACCGTTACCCGAAACCCGCTCCAGTCATCCTCCTCTCGCTCTGTGAATTCCCAAGTGACCTCGACAGGCGGCCACTCCTTCCATTCGTGCCGAAACCCCAACTGATCCTTCAGCAACAGCCCAGTGTTCCACGGCGACACTCTTTCGGTCATCGCGTAGAGCTCGGCGCACACCTTGCGCATTTTTTCGCGCACATCCGCGCCGCCCACGGCTACGCCCCAGCTCTTGTGGCGCGCGTTCAGCGTCAGGTGGTGGGACACCTGTCCTGTAGCATTCCGAAGCTCCTGCAAGTCGCTCCAGAGCTCGAGGATCCGGTTGGCGAGGATGTGCCGCCCGTAGTCGTTCTGGTCTTCCATCAGTCGGTCCTTTCGTGGTCGAGAGGGTAGAGAGGATGGGGGCCTGGCCGGGGGTGAGAGGGAGGTTTGGGCATTGTTCAGTCCTTCCCTGCGCGCCAGCGCTCCACTGCGGCGGCGTTGGCAGCGATCACCGCGTCTAGGCAGTCGCGGAGGGTGAACGTCTGGTCGTAAAGCACCGACGGATCCATATCCACAGCCTGCGAGTAGACGCCGACGGCGCGCATCAGCAGCAGCTCCGGGTCGGCGGTCGGCCGCCCCAAGGCATCGTCTCCTCTGACTTCATCAAGGGCTTCCGAATCGGTGACGCCGGACCGTCCGTCCTTGTAGCCGGGGCGCACCCTCTCATACAGCTCAGTGAGGTTGTCCCAGTCCGTCATCGTTCGGTCCTTTCCTGGGGGGCGGCCCTCAGCACGGGCCGCGCATCGGCATCCTTGACTGCCTCGCGCCGTTCGGGGCGGGCGTCGAGCCCCTGCTCGCGGAGCAGATCCGCCAGCTTGCCGTTCAGCAACTCTTCCTGGTCGTGCGCGGCCATTGGCTTACGCCTCTTTTGTGGCTCCGGCGGCGATGAGTGCGTCGATCTGGGGCGGCTCGAAGCCGAGTTCGCGGAGGATTGCGCGGGTTTGGCTGGCGAACGGGGCGGCGGCTTTCTGCGGGCGGAAGCCGTCGCCATCGAGGGCGAGGGGCGGGGAGAGCAGGCGGATGGGGCCGATTTGCGGGTGCTCCAGGTCGTGCAGCATTGCATTGGCTTCGGTTTGGGGATCGTCGAGCAGTTCCATCGGGGTGAGCACGCGGGAGGCGGGCACGCCGGCCTCGGCGAGCGTGCGCTCCCAGTCGGCGGTGGGACGCTCGCGCAGGCGCGCTTCGGCGGCGATGCGCAGGTCGTCGTAGTACTGCTCGCGGCCCGCGCCTTCGTCGCCGGCGTGCGGGTCTTCGAGTCCGATGGCCTCGATAAAGCGCTGGCGCAGGCGGCGGCTGCCGCAGGCGACGGCGAGCCAGCCGTCGGCGGTGTCGTAGGTGCGGAAGTAGATGTCGGCCATCGAGCGAGCGCGTGCGTAGGGAAGGGCGGCGCGCTGAGTTGGGTAGTCAGCGCCCGCGGCGCGCAGCCGCGCGAGTTCGGCTGCGGCTGCGGCGTGGATGGGGCCGTCGACCGACTCCACGCGCATCATCTGGTTGTTGTTGAGCGTCATGGCGGCTTGCATGAGGGAGGCGTGGACGGCTGCGCCGTCGCCGGTGTTGGCGCGGCGGAGCAGCGCGGAGGCGACGCCGAAGGCGAGCGTCATGGCGCACATGTAGTCGGCGGCGACGGGGTCGCCGGAGGCGGGGCGTCCTTCGGCGGCGCGCCCGTTGGCGACCATCAGGCCGCTGCGGGCCTGGACGACGATGTCCATGCCGGCGAGCGCGGCGTCGGGCCCGCGCCGCCCGAAGGGGGTGACGGCGGCGGTGATCAGGGTTGGGTAGCGGGCGCGGAGGGTGTCGGCGTCGAGCCCGAGTTGCTCGGCGAGGCCGGGGCGGAAGTTCATCAGGGCGACATCGGCGCTGCGCAGCAGGGCGTCGATCACCTGCGGCGCGTCGGGGTGGCGCAGGTGCAGGGGCAGGGAGCGTTTGCCGCGGTTGCGGGAGATGAAGATGCGGGTTTCCATGTCGGCCAGCTGGCCGAGCCGGCGGGTGGGGTCGCCTTCGAGAGACTCGATTTTGATCACGTCGGCGCCGCCTTCGGCGAGCAGTTGGCCGCAGAAGGGGACGGCGACGAATTGTCCGAACTCGATGACGCGGATGCCGTGGAAGGGTTGGGTGGTCATGGGATGCGACGCTACCAGAGAGGGCGGCCGACCCCCCAGTCCGCTGCGCGGACAGCCCCCCTGCGTAGGGGGGCGATTCAGATTCGGACAGGCCCCCTCTGTCGCTCCGCGACATCTCCCCCAGGATGGGGGAGAATCCATTCTTGGGCTGGAAGCAGGAGGGTGCTCGAATGGCGATCACGCTGGACTGGCTTGGGTGCGCGACGTTTCGGCTGGCGATCGACGAGACGGTGATCTTTCTCGACGCCTACATTGACCGGGTGCCGTCTGCGCCCGATGTGGGGCTTTCGGCGGCGGATGTGACGCGGGCGGATGCGGTGCTGGTGGGGCATTCGCATTTCGACCACATCGCGGGGGCGGAGGTGATCGCGGCGAATACGGAGGCGGTGGTGATCGGCTCGAATGAGTCGGCGCGGGTGCTGCTGGAGGCGGGGGTGGAGGAGTCGCGGCTGCTGCGCTCGCAGGGCGGGGAGCGGCACCGGATTGCGGAGGGGATCACGGTGGAGGTCTTCCCCAGCCTGCACTCCTGCATCTGGACGCAGGGTTCGTGGGAGCCGGGCAAGGTGGTGTTGGGGCAGTACGGACTGACGGAGGAGGAGCGCTGGGGCGGTCGCGGGGTGCTGGATGTGGGCGGCTCGCTGGGCGAGCGCGGCGCGGAGCAGGATCCGGCGCAGCGCGCGCAGATGCTGGATCACGTGGCGTCGTGCCTGGGCAGCAACGACACGGGCGGGGCGCTGGCGTACCTGATCGATACGCCCTACGGCTCGATTTTCTACCACGACACGTCGGGCTGCTGGACGGGCGTGGTGCAGAATCTGCGGCCCGATCTGGGCATCGTGGCGATGGCGGGGCGTCCGAATATCGACGGGGAGCCGATTCAGGGGTCGCTGGCGCAATTCGTGGGGCGGATGAGCGACATGTTGCGGGCGCGGCGGGTGGTGCTGGGTCATCACGACGACTGGATGCCGCCGATGACGCGGGATATGACCTCGGCGGACGCGCTGGCGCCGGTGGTCAACGAGTTAAACCACATCGCCCCGCGCACGGAGTTGCTCGATGTCCCGCTGGGCGGTCGGGTGGAGTTGTGGCGGTAGGGGCACCCTCACGATGGGGGGCGGTCAGAGGTGGCCCTCACGATGAGGGGCGATCAGAAGTGAAGCCCAAGGTGGGGGGCGTTACTTAACCAGCTGGTCGGCGTAGTGCTCGAGGGGGGTGCGGTTTTGGCGGAGCTCGGCTACGGCGTTGCGCCAGCGGTTTGGGATGGCGGTGAGGCCGAAGCGCGCCGAGGGCTGCGCCGGCGGGGGCGGCGTTGGTGTCGGTGTCGCCGCCGGCGCTGACGATGGCGCTGAGGCCTTCTTCTACGTCCTCTGCGTGATGCGCGGCCCAGAGGGTTGCGGCGAGGGTTTTGGGCGCGTAGCCGACGCCGCCGGAATCGAGTTGCAGGTCGGCGACCTGGGCGTCGGGCGCGAGCGCGGTCGCCACTGCGTCGAGCACCGGCGCGGGCGGCTGCTCGGGCAACTCGAAGGTTGCGAGCTGATCGCCGCAGGCGGCTAGCGCGTCCGTCGCCCGCGACAGCAGCGGCTCCGCTTCCACTGGCTCGCCGCGCAGGCAGGCGGCGATGGCGAAGTCGGCCAACAGAGTGGACCAAACGCAGCGCGGGTCCCAGTGGGTGACGGCCGCCGAAACGACGCTGTTGCGCGCCAGCGCGGTATCGTCGCCGAGCCAGCGCATTGCGACGGGGCCGCAGCGCATGACGGAGCCGTTGCCGGCGGCATCGCGCCCGGAGTCTTCCCATGCGCCGCGCGCCGCCTCAAACGCTCCCGCGTGCTCGTACCGCCAGATCACCTCGCTGGTCAGGTTCCCCATTCCCGCGCCGTTGGTCCGTGCCCAGTGTTGGAGGCGGCGCTTGAGATCCTCCGCGTCGAGCGCGTCAAATTCGGCAGAGGCCTCGGCCAGCACGATCGCCTGTGCCAGATCGTCGTCGTCGTGCGCGCCGGGTCGAACCTCGATTTCGCGGACGCCGTCGGGATAGGTCTCGCGTAGTTGGGCGACGGACCAGCCGAATTCGAAGGGCAGGCCGAGCAGGTTGCCGACGGCGAGGCCGACCATCATGCCATGTGCGCGCTCGCGTAGTTCCATCGGTTCCTCTGCTCTTGGTGTCCGACTGACACTAAGTGTAGCAGTGCGGCACTCGCTCCGCTTACCATCGGAGCTCCGCGAGCGACAAGTAGGTGACGGGGACGCGACATGCCAACCGGTCCGCAGTTCGGCCTGATCTACGACTTTCGCAATCCGCCGCAGTGGCGGCGTCCGTGGGTGGAGTTCTACGACGAGATGCTCGATGAGGTGCAGCTGGCGGAGCGGCTGGGCTACGACCACGTCTGGATTACGGAGCACCATTTCATCGAGGACGGCTACACGCCGTCGGTGCTGCCGATTGCGGCTGCCGTGGCGCGGCTGACCTCGCGGGTGCGGATCGGGACGTGGGTGCTGCTGCTGCCGCTGCACAACGCGGTGCGGGTGGCGGAGGACGCGGCGACGGTGGACATTCTCAGCAACGGGCGCCTCGACCTGGGGGTGGGGCTGGGGTACCGGATCGAGGAGTTTGAGGGCTTCGGCGTGGATCGGCGGAAGCGCGGGGCGATCATGGATGAGTCGCTGGAAATTCTGACGCGCACGCTGAACGGGGAGACGGTCACGCTGGAGGGGGAGCATTATCAGGTGAAGAACGTGACGGTGACGCCGCCGCCGGTGCAGCGTCCGTTTCCGCTCTGGGTAGGGGCGCGGAGCGTGCCGGCGGCGCGGCGGGCGGCGCGCTTCCGCGCGAACCTGATGATCGTGGCCGACCGCCCGGTCTATGAGGCGTGGGCGGAGCAGCTGGCGGCGCAGGGGGACGATCCCGCCGATTTTGAGGTGCTGCTCTCGGCGGGCGGGTTCGTGACCGACGATCCGGAGGGGCTGTGGAAGCGGCTGCGTCCGCACCAGCAATACCTGCGCGACACCTACGGCAAGTGGTACAGCGAGGCGGCGGATCTGGGGCCGGACGACCCGCTGGGGCGGATGATCGGGCAGACGGATGAGGATCTGCGGGAGCGCTTTGTGGCGGGTTCGGCCGAGCAGGTGGCGGAGTCGATTGCGCGGACACTGGAGTGGATTCCGGCGCAGCACGTGATCTCGATGGGCGCGCCGCCGGGCGCGCCGCGGGAGTTGGCGCGGGAGTCGATGGAGCGTTTTGCGCGGGAGGTGATTCCGCGGCTCCGCGCGGAGTAGACTGCGCAGCGAAGGGCGAGGAGGCGCGCGATGAAGGCGAAGATCGACACGACGCTCTGCGAGGGTCACGCGAAGTGCATGGAGGCCGCGCCGGCGGTCTTTGAGGTGCGCGACGACGACCTGTCGCACCTGTTGGTGGAGGAGATTCCGGAAGCCGAGCGGGAACGGGTGATGCGGGCGGTGCGGACATGTCCGCGGGCGGCGATCTCGGTGGAGGAGTAGGGGGCGCTGGGGGCGACGGCGGGCCGACCCCCCAGTCCGCTGGAAGCGGACAGCCCCCCTGCGTAGGGGGGCGATTCCGGAAGGTCCTCCTGCGCAGGGGGGCGATTCCGGAGGGCGGAACCCCCTCTGTGTCTCCCCCCAGGATGGGGGGAGAGGGATGATGGGGGCTATTGGGGGCGGTGGCGGACCAGTTGGCGCTTGATGCCGCCTACGTGGAGGCTGCGGGGGACCATTTGGGGTTCGCCGGCGAGTTCGAGTTGGGGGAGGATGGGCAGCAGGGCGTGGAAGATGGCGCGCATCTCCCAGCGGGCGAGGTTTGCGCCGAGGCAGAAGTGCTCGCCGTAGCCGCCGAAGGCGAAGTGGTCGTTGGGCTCGCGGCGAATGTCGAAGCGGTAGGGGTCTTCGAAGACCTCTTCGTCGCGGTTGGCCGAGGGGTACCACATCACGATCGAGTCGCCCTTGCGGATCGTCTTGCCGCGCAGCTCGATGTCCTGCGTCGCGGTGCGCTGGAACTGGATCACGATCGAGGTCCAGCGCAGAATCTCCTCAACGGCGGAGGGCACGAGTTCGGGGTGGGCGACCAGGTCGTCGAGTTGGTCGGGGTGATCAAGCAGGGCCTTGACGCCGCCGGTGATTGAGTTGCGGGTGGTCTCGTTGCCCGCGCCGATCAGCAGCCGGAAGTAGCCCGAGATCTCACGCGGGGTGAGCGGCTCGCCGTCGACCTCCGCCTTCAGGAGATCGGAGAGCAGGTCGTCGCCGAGCCCGTTGCGCTGCCGCTCGCGCACCAGGTCCTCGTTGTAGAGGCTGTATTCGAGGTCGATCCGGCGGATGGTCTGCTCGCGGCTCTCGCCGGGCAGACGGAATTCGGGGTCCGCCGCGCCGGCGGAGGCTTCGGTCCAGTGGAAGATTTGGTCCCAGTCTTCCTCGGGTACGCCGCCCATGTCGCAGATCGCGGCGACGGGCAGCTTGGCGGAGAGCTCATGCACGACATCGACGGCGGAGCGGTCGGCGCGTGAGGCGAAGTCGGCGACGAGCTTTTCGGCGAAGCTGCTGACGTAGTTCTCGGCCATCTCGCCGAAGTGGTCTTCGAGCCGCTTCATCATGCGGGGGGTGAAGTGCCGCGCGACGAGTCCGCGGTGCTGCCGATGCTCGGGCGGGTCCATGAAGATGAAGTCGGGCGGTTCGGAGGGGTGGCCGCCGTAGCGGTTGGCCTTCACCTCGCGGGTGCGCTCGAGGATGCCGATCGACTCCGTGTCGTTCATGCGCAGAATCTGGGTGTTGGAGAAGAGCTCGGGGTGTGAGGAGATGAAGCGGATGTCGGCGTGCCTGGTGATCGCCCAGAAGGGCTCGAAGCGGGGCCGCTGGTACCAGTAGACCGGCGCCTCGTGTCGGAGCAGGTCCCAAGCTTCCCACGGGTAGCCGTGTTGGACGTAGAGCTCGGTGTTGGTGATGTCGAGCGTGTCGAGCGTGAGTTGGGGAGCTTCAGCGGTGACCATTGGGCGCCTCCTTGTTTGATGAGGGGAGGATAGCGACTTTGGGCGTCGGCTTGCTGAACGGCGGTTGCCGAGCGACCGTCAGGGCGCGCGTTCGATCATGCTGTAGGTGATTCTCTGCGCCGCCTCATCGACTTCGTAGAACACCAGGTAGGCGGGCGGCATCCCGAGCGTTGCGTACCAGAACGTGCCTGCGAGTTGCCGCCCGTTAGGCAGATCGGTTGGGCTGGTGAGCAGCGCCCAGGAGAGACCCTCAATCATTTCCTCCAGCCGTGGGTCATCGCGGCTGTAGTCGTCAACCCTTGCCCAGAACGCCGGCGGCTCTTCGAGTTCCCACCCACTCCCATAGGCCATTGAGCCTCATTGCCTCCGATTCTCGAGCAGCTTCGCCCCGATCCTTCGCGCCGCTTCTTCCGTCTCCTGATCGATCGGGTCGGCGCTGAGCCAGGCCGACTCGTAGGGGATCTCGGTGCGGTCCTCAGCGAGGATCCAGCCGGGCTCGCGGTGGGAGTAGTCCGAGACTTCTCGGGCGGATTTGCCCCAGAAGAATTCGATGACCTGGTCAACGAGCGCCTGCTCTTCGGGGCGCAGGAATTCGGGGTCCGGAGCGCAGCCGGGGCTCGGGGCGAGCCGCTTTTGCAGGTAAGTGAAGTGGCGGCGCTCTTCGATCTCTAGACGCCCTTCGTCGATCAGTTCGTCGCGGGCGGCCAAGAGCTGCCGCGGCGCCGGGCCTTCCCGCAGCTTGAAGTAGGCCGCGCCGGTGATTGGGGCGCCCAGCTGGCGGTAGGCGGCGAAGTCGGCGTAGTAGAGGATTTTGTTGAGCTTGATCGCTCCGAACGCGGGGTCGTCCTGCGCCTTGGCGGCGACGTAGACGATCAGCTCCTTGAATTTCTCGGCGTTGAACTCGAACTGCTTGAGCTTGGGCTGCTTCGGCATTGGTTCGCTGCTCCGCGATCAGTCCACGCTTGCCGGCAGTGTACCGACCGCCGGGCGACTCGAGGGTTGGGGTGATTGGTGTGAGGTTTGGGGAGGCCGACCCCCCAGTCCGCTGCGCGGACAGCCCCCCTGCATAGGGGGGCGATTCCGGAGGGGCGGCGGAGCCCCCCCTCTGTGTCTCCCCCCAGGATGGGGGGAGAGGGAAAATGGTTCTCCGCAGGATGGGGGGAGAGGGAAAATGGTTCTCCGCAGGATGGGGGAGAGGGGAATTGACCCCTCCAAAGTGAGGGTTATTGGGGGCGGTGGCGGAGCATTTGGCGCTTGATGCCGCCGACGTGGAGGAAGCCGATGACGTATTCGGGGTCGGCGGCAAGCTCGAGGTTGGGGAGGATCGGCAGCAGGGCGTGGAAGATAGAGCGCATCTCCCAGCGAGCGAGGTTTGCGCCGAGGCAGAAGTGCTCGCCGTAGCCGCCGAAGGCGAAGTGGTCATTGGGCTCGCGGCGGATGTCGAAGCGGTAGGGGTCTTCGAAGACCTCTTCGTCGCGGTTGGCGGAGGGGTACCAGAGCACGACGGACTCGCCCTTGCGGATGGTTTGTCCGCGCAGCTCGACGTCTTCAACGGCGGTGCGCTGGAACTGGATCACGATGGAGGTCCAGCGCAGGATTTCCTCGACGGCGGAGGGCACGAGTTCGGGGTGAGCGACGAGGTCGTTGAGCTGGTCGGGGTGGTCGATCAAGGCTTTGACGCCGCCGGAGATCGAGTTGCGGGTGGTCTCGTTGCCGGCGGCGAGGAGCAGCACGAAGTAGCCGTGGATTTCGGCCGGCGAGAGCTTGCGGCCGTCCACCTCGGCGCGCAGGAGGTCGGAGAGCAGGTCGTCGCCGAGGCCCTCGCGCCGGCGTTGCTGGATCAGGTCGTTGTTGTAGTGGAACCACTCGGTGCTGATGCGGCGGCTGGCCTGGCTGGGGGTCTCGCCGGGCAGGCGGAATTCGGGGTCGTCGGCGCCGACGAGCACCTCGGTCCACTCGAAGATCTTGTCCCAGTCCTCCTCGGGGACGCCGCCCATGTCGCAGATCGCGGCGACGGGCAGTTTGGCGGAGAGTTCGTGGACGAGGTCGACGGCGGAGCGCTCGCCGCGCGCGGCGAAGTCGGCGATGATCTTGTCGGCGAAGTTCGAGACGTAGTTTTCGGCCATTTCGGCGAAGTGGTCTTCGAGCATCTTCATCATGCGGGGGGTGAAGTGGCGGGCGACGAGGCCGCGGTGCATGCGGTGCTCGGGCGGGTCCATGTAGATGAAGTCGGGCGGGTCGGCGGGGTTGCCGCCGGTGAAGTTGGACTGTTCGGTGCGCTGCTTCTGGGCGTTGCCGAGCTTGCGGGCGGTGTTGAGGCGCAGCATCTGGGCGTTGGAGAAGAGCTCGGGGTGGCTGCTGATGTAGCGGATGTCGGCGTGCCTGGTGATCGCCCAGAAAGGCTCGAAGCCGGGCCGCTGGTACCAGTAGACGGGCGCCTCGCGGCGCAGCACATCCCACTCCGCCCACGGGTAGCCGTAGTCGCGGTAGCGATCGGCGTCGGTGATGTCGACGGCGTCGACGGTCAGTCGGGGGGCTTCTGCGGTGACCATTGCGTCATCTCCCTGCGCTGGCGGGTGTCCGATGGGGCGCATAGTAGGCGCTGGGGCGGGACTTTGCACAGTGCGCCGCGGCGGCCTGGAAGGTGGAAAGGTCGGCGGCGGCTGTCGGTGTGCGTTTCGGCTCGGGTCCTATCTGGTCGGGGCGGTTTCGGACGGTGAAATTCGGAAGGATTTGGCAGGATTTGGCAGGTTGTGGAAGGGTTTGGCAGGGTAGGAACGACGAGTTGTTCGGGGGTCGTTGCGGGCGCCGGGGCGGTGGAGCGAGGCGGGTTCGGCATGGGAGCGATTTCGCACTTTCGTTCTTTCGGTGAGGCAACGGTAGCACGGTTTTGGGAGGTTGGGGCGGGGTTGGCGCGAAACATGGTTGACACACAGCGGACACCTGCGCGCAACCCACAGGCGGTTCGGGGCGCGCAACAATTGGCGCAGGCGGCGACGCTACGGATCGGACGGCGAGGGAGACCGATGGCGAACCCGATTGAGGCGATCAAGGCGGCCAAGGACGGGCTGGATGTGCTGCCCGACCTGCACCGCTACGCGCAGCAGGAGGAGCCCGTCTACGAAGAGGGCGATCTGGAGCGTCTGAAGTGGTACGGGCTGTTCCACCGCAAGGCGACGCCGGGCTACTTCATGCTGCGGCTGCGCATCCCCAACGGGATGCTGACGACGGAGCAGCTGGCGGCGATCGGCGATCTGTCGAACGACTACGGGCGAGGCAAGGCGGACATCACGACGCGGCAGAACATCCAGCTGCGCTGGATTCGCATTTCGGACGCGCCGGACATCCTCCAGCGGCTGAGCGCGGTGAATCTCACCTCGCAGCAGTCGGGGATGGACAATGTGCGGAACATCGTGGGTTGTCCGTTGGCGGGCATCCACGCGGGCGAGCTGATCGACGCCTCGCCGCTGACGCGGCGGATTCAACAGATGATCATCGGTCGGCGGGGGCGGTTCAGCAATCTGCCGCGCAAGTTCAACCTGAGCATTACGGGCTGTCCGGACGACTGCACGCACGCGCAGACGCACGATCTCTCGTTTACGCCGGCGCGTCGCGGCGGCGAGGTGGGTTTCAACGTGTTGGTGGGCGGCGCGATGGGCGGTCGGGATCCGTTTCTGGCCGTGCCGCTGGACGCCTGGGTTGGGCCGGACGATGTGGTGGATGTTGCGCAGGCGGTGTTGACGGTGTTCCGCGACCACGGGCCGCGCGCGAGCCGCAAGCAGGCGCGGCTGAAGGTGCTGCTGCGCGAGTGGGGCGTGGAGCGCTTCCGCGCGGCGCTGGAGTTGGCGCTGGGGCGGGGGCTGCCGCGGGCGGGAGAGCCGGCCGCGCCGCTGGAGGGCGGCGATCATCTGGGCGTCACTCCGCAACGCGACTCCGAGCTGGTCTCGGTGGGGATGCTGGTCCCGGTGGGACGCGCGTCGGGCGACGATCTGATCGAGTTCAGCCGTCTGGCGCGGGTCTACGGGCAGGCGGAAGTTCGGCTGACGGTGCAGCAGAACGTGATGATCCCGCACGTTGATCCGGCGCGTCTCTCGGAGCTGTTCGCGGAGCCGCTGCTGGCCAAGTACTCGCCGGAGCCGTCGGGCTTTCTGCGCGGGCTGGTCGCTTGCACGGGGATGGACTACTGCCATTTCAGCCTGATCGACACGAAAGAGGAGGCGCTGAGGCTGGCGCGCGCGCTGGACGAGCGCTACGAGGCGCGGCGGCGGGTACGGATCAACTGGTCGGGCTGTCCGCACGCCTGCGCGCAGCAGAAGGTCGCGGATATCGGGCTGGAAGGGGCGCGGGTGCGGATCGAGGATGAGATCGTCGCGGCGGCGTCGGTCGTGCAGGGCGGGCGACTGGGCGACGAGGCGCGGCTGGGCGAGTCGTGTTTGCCGAAGACGCCGACGGTGGAGCTGCCGGAGCTGGTCGCGGCGCAGATCGTCGAGACGCTGGGTCCCGATGCGATTCGGCCTCGCAACGCGGCGTTCGACAGCGCGGCGTCCGATCCGGCGGCGGCAGCCGGATGAGCTCGCGGCTGCCGCTGCTCAGCCAAAGCGCATGGCGTAATGTGCGCGCGCTGCGCACACTGCGCAACCTGCGCGCGCGGCGCGGCGGGGAGTGGAAACGCTCGATCTGCCCCTACTGCGGGACCGGCTGCGGGGTGCTGGCGCGGGCGAAGGGCGGCGCGGTTTCGGAGGTGCGCGGGGATCCTGAGCATCCGGTCAACCGCGGCAAGCTGTGCGCCAAGGGCGCGCTGCTCGCGCCGATGGTGCGGACCGCCGACCGGCTGCTGTTTCCGCTGCTGCGCGAGCGGCGCGTGGGGGACTTTCAGCGGGTCTCCTGGCCGGCCGCGGTTGAGCGTTTCGCGGCGGCGATTCGCGCGGCGCAGGCCGAGTATGGGCCGCACTCCGTGATGCTCTACGGCTCCGGGCAGCTGGTCACGGAGGATTACTACCTGTTCGGCAAGATCGCCAAGGGCTTCCTGCGGACCAACAACCAAGACACCAACTCGCGGCTCTGCATGGCCAGCGCGGTGGTGGCCTACAACCTCGCGGTCGGCTCCGATTCGCCGCCCTGTTCGTATGCGGACATTGAGGCGGCGAAGACGTTTCTGATTGTGGGCGCGAACACCGAGGCGTGCCACCCGATCCTGTTCAACCGGATCAAGGCGCGCAAACGGGCGGACAAGGATGTGCGGGTAATCGTGGTGGATCCGCGTCGCACGCGCACGGCCGAGATCGCCGATCTCCATCTGCGACCGCGGCCGGGGACGGATGTCGCGCTGCTCAACTCGCTGCTCTATGAGGCGCTGCTGGCAGACGGGGGCGATCAGGCGTTCATCGACGCGCACACGACGGGCTGGGATGAGTTGCGGCGGGCGCTGGGCGACTATCAGGCGGAGCGGGCGTTCGAGCTGACGGGCGTGCCCGCGCAGGATGTGGTGGATGCGGCGCGCATCTACGCGCGCAACGGGCCGGCGCTCTCGCTCTGGGCGATGGGACTGAACCAGAGCACGCGCGGGGTGGACAACAACCTGGCGATCATCAATCTGGCGCTGGCGACGGGGAACATCGGGAAGCCGGGCGCGGGTCCGTTCTCGCTGACCGGCCAGCCCAACGCGATGGGCGGGCGGGAGGCGGGCGGCCTGGCGACGGCGCTGCCCGGCCACCGGATGGTGGCCAACGCGGAGCATCGCGCGGAGATGGAGGCGGCCTGGGGCGTCGAGCCGGGCGCGATTTCCGCGACGCCCGGCCTGACGGCGATGGAGATGGTGGAGGCGCTGGAAGAGGGAGCGGTGAAAGTGCTCTGGGTGGCAGGCACCAATCCGTTGGCGTCGCTGCCCAATACGGGGCGGGTCAAGCGGGCCGTGGCGCGGGCCGATTTCGTGGCGGTGCAGGACGCCTATCACCCGACGGAGACGACGGCGGCGGCGAATCTGGTGCTGCCCGCGGCGCAGTGGTCGGAGCGGGGTGGGACGATGACCAACAGCGAGCGGCGCATCTGCCTGCTGGAGCGGATCGGCGAGCCGCCGGGCGAGGCGCTGCCGGACTGGCAGATCATCTGCCGCGTCGCGCAGGCGCTGGGCTACGGCGGCGCGTTCGCTTACGCCGACGAGGAGGCGATCTTCGCCGAGTACCGCGAGCTGACGCGGGGGCGCGACCTGGATATGACGGGGTTGACTTACGAGCGGCTGCGGGCGTCCGCCGAGGGCGTGCAGTGGCCGGCGTCGGAGGCTGCGCCGGCGTCGACGGCGCGGCTGTTCGTGGACGGGCGCTTCAGCACGCCCGACGGGAAGGCGCGCTTTCACGCGGTACGCCAGGAGCCGAACGCCGAAGAGTTGACCGATGCGTATCCGCTGGCGCTGCTGACGGGTCGGGTCAAGGATCAGTGGCACACGCGGACGCGCACGGGCAAGGTGGCGAAGCTGAACAAGGGCGAACCGCATCCGTTCGTGGAGGTGCATCCGCAGGACGCGCGGACGCTGGCGGTGCGCGACGGGCAGGCGGTGCGGGTGGTCTCGCGGCGGGGCGCGTTCACGGCGCCGGCGCGGGTGACCGACGCGATTGCGCCGGGGGCGCTGTTTGCGCCGTTTCACTGGGGGCAGCTGTGGTCGGCTGAGAGCACGCCGAATCTGGCGGCGGCCGAGGCGTTCGACGCGCGCTCGAAAGAGCCGGAGCTGAAGTTTGCGGCTGTTCGTGTGGAGCCTGTGGGGTAGGTCGTTGTGTTGGGCTGGGGGCGGATGTTGTGCTGTGTTCGGGGCGGCGGACCGACCCCCCAGTCCGCTTGCGCGGACAGCCCCCCTGCGTAGGGGGGCGATTTCGGAAGGCGGACAGCCCTTGCGGCGGGGCGGCGATTGGGGAGGGGCGGCTTTGTTGTCGGTGTTACGGCGTAACACGATTGTCATATCGGCGATACCTCAGCGCAACCATGCGCGGGGCGTCTCTGCATAGGTTGAGTTTGTCGAACGCAGGGGCCGGCTGCGGCGCGCCTGCGAAATCGTTTGGAGGGTGATCGTGAACACCAATGAACTTGTGGGGAAAGCGACGGCGATTCGGCTGTTCAGCTTCCGCGCGCCGCAGATGCGGACCTTTCACCTGACCTGGCTGGCGTTTTTCCTCTGCTTTTTCGGCTGGTTCGGGATCGCGCCGCTGCTGCCGGTCGTGCGCGAGGATCTGGGGCTGACGAACGAGCAGCTGCTGACCTCGGTGATCGCCTCGGTGGCGATCACGATCGTGGCGCGGATCGCGATCGGCTGG
Source organism: Dehalococcoidia bacterium (assembly GCA_965243125.1). Lineage (GTDB taxonomy): Bacteria > Chloroflexota > Dehalococcoidia > Bin125 > Bin125 > CATQGW01. The sequence continues at coordinate 1,559,696 of OZ251529.1, forward strand.
GTGCTGGACCGAGTGGGGCCGCGCCGCGCCTATACGGCGCTGCTGATCTTCGGTGCGATTCCGGTGATGCTGATCGGCCTCTCGCAGAATTTCGAGACGTTTCTGATCTTTCGGCTGCTGATCGGGATCATCGGCGCGTCGTTTGTGATCACGCAGTACCACACCTCGATCATGTTCGCGCCCAACGTGGTGGGCACGGCGAACGCGACGACGGCGGGCTGGGGCAACCTGGGCGGCGGCGTGACGCAGCTGGTGATGCCGCTGGTGATGACGGCTGTGCTGTTCTTCGCGGCTAACGACCAGCTGGGCTGGCGCGTAGCGATGGTTGTGCCGGGCGTCGCGCTGATGCTGATGGGCGTGGTCTACTACCGCTTCACGCAGGACGCGCCGGAGGGCGATTTCAAGGACCTGCGCGCGCAGGGGCGGGTGACGCAACAGAACGAGGCCGGGGCGTTCGCGCGGGCGGCGCGGGATCCGCGGGTCTGGGTGTTGTTCGTGATCTACGGCGGCTGCTTCGGGATCGAGCTGACGATGAACGGGATTCTGGCGACGTATTTCCACGACACATTCGGGCTGTCGGTCGTGCTGGCGGGGGCGATGGCCTCGATCTTCGGGCTGATGAACCTCTTCGCGCGCTCGCTGGGCGGCGTTTTTTCGGACCGCTTCGGCATCCGCTGGGGGCTGCGCGGTCGCACCTGGTTCATGGGCGCGGTGCTCTGCCTGGAGGGTCTGGCGCTGATCGCCTTCTCGCGCTTCGATGTGCTGCTGCTGGCGCTGCCGATGCTGATCGTCTTCAGCATCTGCGTGCAGATGACGGAGGGCGCGACCTACGGGATCGTGCCGTTCGTCAATCGCAAGGCGCTGGGCGCGGTGGCGGGGATCGTGGGCGCGGGCGGCAATGCGGGAGCGGTGGCGGCGGGTTTCCTGCTGCGCGACTCCGGGCTGACGCTGGCGGACACGTTCTTCTGGCTGGGCGTGATCGTGGCCTGTCTGGCGCCGCTGGCGCTGGCGGTGCGCTTCTCGGGCGCGGACGAGTCGGCCGAGCGGGCGCGGATGGAGGAGGCGCTGCGCGAGAAGCAGGCGCTGCCCGCCGCCTCGGTCCCCGCGGTAGGCGCGTCGGGCGACTGATCGCCGAGAGGCGATAGAATCGCCGCGCGCGCCGCGTATCGCCTGCGGCGGCGCGCCGGAGGGAGTCGACGATGCCCGATGTGATGCGGCCTGACGGGACGACGATCCACTACGAGGTTTTCGGCAGCGGTTTTCCGCTGCTGCTGCTCGCGCCCGGCGGGGTCAACTCGCAGATCGAGTTCTGGCAGCGCAGCATCATCAACCCGATCGAGTCGTTCGCCGACGAGTTCATGGTGATCGGGATGGATCAGCGGCACTGCGGGCAGAGCAAGACGGGGCTGGTTGCGTTTTCCTATGACGACGCGATGCAGGATCAGGTGGCGGTGCTGAACGATCTGGGCATCGCGCGGGCGCACGTGATGGGGGGCTGCATCGGCTGCGCCTACGCGCTGCGGCTGGCCGACCAGGCTCCGGCGCGGATTGCCGGGGCGGTGATGCAGGATCCGGTCGGGCTGGATCACACCAACTCGCCGGAGACCTTCTACGCGATGTTCAACCCGACGATCCGGCTGGCGCGGGCGGAGGGGCTGGAGGCGGTGATCGAGTCGGCGCAGCGGGATCCGATCTTCATGCAGAACAACGAGGCGGGGCCGTTCGCGCAGCGCATCCACGACGAGCCGCTCTTCGCCGAGGCGCTGCGGACGATGCGGCGCGAGGGCTATATCGCGCTGGTGGTGGAGTTCCGCGACGGGATGTGGCCGAACGTGGAGCCGTATTTCGCGGTCAACGAGGTGGCGGTGCAGCGGAGCTACGCGCCGATGCTGGTGCTGCCGGGCTCGGATCCGTTCCACCCGACGGGGATCGGCGAGCGGATCTGCAACGAAGCGCCGCGGGCGCACTGCCTGGGGGTGGACGCGCGGGCGGAGGCGAACCTGACTGCTACGCTCGACTCGATTCGCGCCTTTCTGCGCGAGCATTCCAACTGATCGCCGCGCGCCGCGCAGCGAACGATGCGACGAACCACGAACGAACCCGATGAGAGAGAGACCGCCCGATGCAGCATGAGATCCTTCACCGTCCGTCCTATGCGCTGGCGCGCATCGTGCTCGCCTCGGGCGAGCAGTTGCAGGCCGAAGCCGGCGCGATGGTCAGCATGTCGGACACGATCAAGCTCGACACGGGCGTGCGCGGCGGACTGATGAGCGGTCTGAAGCGGGCGGTGCTGGGCGGCGAGAGCTTCTTCATCAACACCTTCACCGCCGAGCAGACGGGCGAGGTGACGATCGCGCCCGGATTGCCGGGCGACATTGAGGCCCTGAACCTGAACGGCGAGACGCTGCTGGTGCAGTCGGGCTCGTTCCTGGCGGCGACGCCGGATGTCGAGGTGGATACGAAGTGGGGCGGCGGGCGCACGTTCTTCTCGGGCGAGGGATTGTTCCTGCTGAAATGCACGGGTTACGGGACGATCTTCGTCTCCTCCTACGGGGCGATTCACGCGATCGATCTCGATCAGGGGCAGGACTACACGGTGGACACGGGGCACATGGTGGCGTTCGACGATTCGGTGCGCTACAGCGTGGGCCGTTCGGGCGGCTGGAAGACGACGCTGCTGAGCGGGGAGGGTCTGGTCTGCAAGCTGACGGGGCCGGGGCGCTTCTACATGCAGACGCGGTCGCAGGATGCTTTCCTGTCGTGGTTGGTTCCGCAGCTGCCGAAGTCGAACTAGGGGCTGGGGCGGCCGACCCCCCAGTCCGCTTGCGCGGACAGCCCCCCTGCATAGGGGGGCGATTTCGGAAGGCGGACAGCGCCCCCCTCTGTATCTCCCCCCAGGATGGGGGGAGAGGGTGGAGGCGTCGACGGGGGCGGGGGCGGGGTAGCCTTGGCTTATGGGTCCTCTGGAAATTGCCGCTTTGATTGCGGTTGGGGCGGCGATCGGCGTGTATGCGACCGCGATTGGGGCGGGCGGAGGGTTTTTGTTTGCGCCGCTGTTGTTGTGGCGGCATGAGGATGCGGAGCCGGCGCAGATTGCGCTGGCTTCGATGTGTCTGGTACTGGCGTCGAGCGGGCTTTCGACGGTGCGGCTGACGCGCGCGCAGCGGGTGGATTTCGGCGCGGTGGGGCTGGCGGCGGCGGTGGGGGTTCCGGCGGCGCTGCTTGGGGCGTTCGGCACTGCGAGTCTGCCGCGCGATGTCTTCGCGGCCGGTTTTGCGGTGCTGCTGGCGGGGCTGGCGGTGTATCTGATCTGGCGTCCGAGCGGCGACGCAGGGGCGCTGGGTCGGCGCGGCTGGCGGCGGATGCTGCAGGACCGCGAGGGCGACCGCTATCTCTACTGGATTCCGGTGCGGCGCACGCTGGCGGCGACGGGCGCGGTGGGGGCGATGACGGCGCTGGCGGGGATTGGGGGCGGGCCGTTTTTCAGCCTGATCGCGGTGCGGATCATGCGGATGCCGGTCTGGCTGGCGGTGCCGGCCTCGCACGGGATCGTGGCGACGATCGCGGTGGTGGTGGTGATCTTTCATCTGGCCAATCAGCGCTGGGGTGATCCGCTGGCGGATGTGCCGCCGCTGTTGGTCGGGGCGCTGCTGGCCAATCCGCTGGGGCTGCGCTTCGCGGCGCTGGCCAACGAGCGGGGGCTGACGCGGCTGCTGGCGGCGGCGATGATCGCGGTCGCCGTGTTCACGGGCTGGCAGGCGTTCTGAGCATCAAAGCAAACTCGTCGGATCGATTTCGACCGTGCAGCCGCGCGGCAGTTTGATCGCGCGGAGCAGCGGGGCCGGATCAGGCCCGCGCAGGACGATTTGGCGCCGCCAGCGGCCGCGCAGGCGGGCGGGCCAGGGCTCGGAGGGCCCGATGATTTCGGGCGGCGGCTCGATGGAGGCCGCCGCTGCGCGGGTCAGGCGATCGCGGACCGTTTCCGCCAGCTCGTCGGCAGCGGCGACGGTGCGGGCGGAGCAGAGGATGCGGGCGAGGCGTCCGTAGGGCGGATAGTCCAGCGGCGCGCGGAGGCGCATTTCGGCTGCGTAGAAGCCGGCGTAGTCGTGGGCGGCGGCGGATTGGACGGCGTAGTGATCGGGCGAGTAGGTCTGGATGATCACGCGCCCGGGCGCGCCGCCGCGGCCGGCGCGGCCGGCGACCTGGGTGAGCAGCTGAAAGGTGCGCTCGGGTGCAGTGTAGTCGGGCATGCGCAGCGAGAGGTCGGCGTTGAGCACGCCGGCGACGGTGACGGCGGGCACATCAAGGCCTTTGGCGATCATCTGGGTGCCGATCAGCACGCGGCTGCGGCCGGAGGCGAACTCGTCGAGGATGGCGGCGTGTCCGCCGGCGGCGCGGAGGCTGTCGCGGTCCCAACGGGAGATCGGGACATCGCCGAATTGGGCGCGGAGTTCGTCCTCGATGCGTTGGAGGCCGAAGCTCATGGGGCGCAGGCGCTCGTCGCCGCAGACGGGGCAGGCGGCGGCGGCGCGCTCGCGGCGTCCGCATTCGTGGCACTGGAGCACCGGTCCGGCGCGGTGCAGGGTGAGCGGGAGTTGGCAAGCGGCGCACTCGACGGCTGCGCCGCAGGCGCGGCAGACGTAGGCGGCGAGTCCGCGTCGGTTGAGGAAGAGGAGGGCCTGTTCGCCGGCGTTGAGGGCGGCTGTGAGGGCGTCGGAGAGGGCGCGGCTGAAGACGGAGCGGTTGCCGCGGCGGAGCTCGTCGCGGAGGTCGATGATTTCGACGTCGGGGAGGGGTGTTTCGGGGGGGGGGGCGGCCGACCCCCCAGTCTGCTGCGCAGACAGCCCCCCTGCGTAGGGGGGCGATTCGACGCGGGTGGGGAGCTCGAGCAGATGGTGGGTACCAGACTGGGCGCGCCACATTGTGGTGATGTCGGGGGTGGCGGAGCCGAGCAGCAGCACGGCGTCGGAGCGGGCGGCGAGGTGCTCGGCGGCGTCGCGGGCGTGGTAGCGAGGGTGCGGCTCGGACTGTTTGTAGGTCCACTCGTGTTCTTCGTCGAGGATGATCAGGCCGAGGTTGCGGAGCGGGGCGAAGAGCGCGGAGCGGGGGCCGACGACGATCCGGCGCTCGCCCGTCCAGAGTTGCCGCCATTGCTCGCGGGCGGCGGCCGGTCGCAGGGCGGAGTGGCGGACGGCGACGCGGCCGGGGAAGCGGGCTTCGAAGCGGGCAACGGTCTGCGGGGCGAGGGCGATTTCGGGGACGAGGGCGATGACGGATTCGCCGTGGGCGAGGGCGTCGTCGGCGGCGTTGAGGTAGACCTCGGTTTTGCCGCTGCCGGTGACGCCGTGGAGGAGGAAGGAGCGGGCGAGGGCGTCGTCGCGACGGGGTTGGAGGCGGGCGTGGCGGGCGTCGGCCATGGCTGCGCGGATGGCGTCGGCGGCGTGTTGTTGGTTGGGGGTGAGGGTTGGCGGGGGGGGTGTGCTGTGCTCGGGGCGGCGGACCGACCCCCCAGTCTGCTGCGCAGACAGCCCCCCTGCGTAGGGGGGCGATTCCGGAGCGGAGCTTCCTGCGTGGGGGGGCTGGGGCGGGCCCCCTCTGTCGCTCCGCGACATCTCCCCCAGGATGGGGGAGAAACTTTTCTGCGGCGACATCTCCCCCAGGATGGGGGAGAAACTTTTTTGCGGCGGCATCTCCGCCGGGATGGGGGAGAAACTTTTTTGCGGCGGCATCTCCGCCGGGATGGGGGAGAAACTTTTTTGCGGCGGCATCTCCGCCGGGATGGGGGAGAAACTTATCCAGCCCTGGGTTTGGAGGGTTTTGAGGTCGGCTGGGGTTGCGCCGGTGGCGCGTTTTGCGCTGCGCGCTTCCTGGTCGCCTTCGGCGAGGAGGCGGAGGAGGGCGAGTTGGCGGCGCTCGGCGGCGGTGCGACGGAGGGCCCGGGCGGCGGCGCGGGCTTCTGCGGGGGGGATTGCGGCTTGCACCGCCTGCACCATCGCTGCTTCGTCCTCTGCCGCGTCGCTTGTCAGGGCGTTGGTCAGATGGGCGAGCGAGGTTTGGGCGAGCCAGCGCTCGAGTGCGTCTTTGCCGCCGAGGATGCGGCGGGCTTCGGCGGTTTCGACGGGGCCCTCGGCGAGGCGTTCGAGCAGGTTGGCGGGGCGGGAGGGTCGGCTGGCCGGCAGGGCGTCGAGCGCGGCGGGGTCGGCGAGCGTGAGGATCTGGGGCGTCGCGGGGGCGGGCGGGAGCAAGGAGGCGGGCTGCCCCTCTTCCGATACCGTAGGCGTGAAGGGATGGGGGCGCGTGTGGGGAGGGAGGAAGAGGGCGAGGGCGCTGAACAGGGGGGCGAGGTAGCGCTCGGCGATCCATTCGGCCAGGGCGATTTGCTCGCGGGAGAGCAGCGGGTTGGGCCGGAGGACGGCGAGCGCGTCGCGGGGGTTGGCGACTTCGGTTTCGCGGGTGACGCGCAGGGCGATGCCGAGCGTGACGGCGTCGCGCCAGGGCAGGGCGAGGGCGGAGCCGCGCCGGACATCGAGGCCGGGGGGGATGCGCCAGGTGAAGGTGCGGATCGTCGGGCTGCCGGGGGAGACTGCGGCGTCGACGAACAGCGGTGTGTTGTCGGGCACGTGGGTAGGGTAGCGGGGGGGTTGGATGCGCGGCGGGGGGGGGGGGGAGACCCCCCCTCTCAATCTCCCCCCAGGATGGGGGGAGAGGTCGGAGGGGGAGCCGCCGCGACGGAGGGAGAGGTCGGAAGGGGGAGCCGCTGCGACGGGGGGAGAGGCGGGGGCGCGGTTGCGCTATGATTGCGGCATGGTGATGGGCAGGGATCGGGCGTTTGAGGCGCTGCACGAAGCCGGCGTCGATGAGGATGTCGCCGCGTGGGTGGCGGATCTGCTGGAGCGCGATCGCTCCGACTACCTGCACAGAACGGATCTGGACGCCGCGCTCGCGTTTTTGCGGCTCGAAGTCAAGTCGGACATCGACGCCGGCAAAGAGGTGCTGCGCACGGAAGTGAAGAGCGCTTTCGAGCTGCTCGATCAGCGTCTCGGCCAAGTCGAAACTGCGCTGGATCAGCGCATTGCCCAGGTCGAGACCGCGCTGGATCAGCGCATTGCTCACGTTGACGCGACGCTGGATCAGCGCATTGCTCAAGGCGACGCCACGCTGGAGCAGCGCATCGGCCAGGTGGAGACGACGCTGGGGCAGCGCATCGGCCAGGTTGAGACCACGTTGGAGCGCGAGGTGCTTCGGATCCGCTCGGACCTCAAGGAGCTGCGAGACGATCTGGGTACGTTGCGCGCCGGTCTGGGCGCGCTGCGCGACGATCTGGGCACGCTGCGCCTGGACATGGGCGAGATGGAGAAGGGTTTGCGGGGGGAGATAGCGGAGATGGGGCAGGGTCTGCGCGGGGAGATGCACGAGATCGAGAAGAACCTGCGTGGGGAGATGCACGAGATCGAGAGGAACCTGCGCACGGAGATCAACGATCTTGGGGTGGCGCTGCGCGGGGAGATGGCGGAGCTGGAGCGGAACCTGCGCGCGGAGATGGCGGAGCTGGGTCAGACGCTGCGAGGCGAGATGGCGGAGATGGAGCAGCGTCTGCGCGGGGAGATGGCGGAGATGGAGCAGCGGCTGCGCTCGGAGATCACCGACATGGGGCGGAGTCTGCGGATTGAGCAGCGCTGGATGTTTGGGATTCTGTTCGTTCTGATTCTGACGCTGATCGGGCTGGTGGCTTCCTACATGGGCTAGGGGGGCGGGGCGGTTGTTGCTTTCAGGCGGCCCTCCAAAGCGGCGTCCGAGGGCCGTTGAGGGTCCGAGGCGTGAACGGAGGGCGGTGGGTCGCCTGGATTCCTGCCTGCGCAGGAATGACGGAAAGGGGGCGCAGGGGGATGACGGAAAGGGGGGGCGGGATGGTGGAAAGGGGGGGCGGGATGGTGGAAAGGGGGGCGCGGGGATGGCGAGAGGGGCGCGCGGAGGCTTTTGGTGGATTACACATATGGTTTCTGCGTAGGGGGCGATTGCGGAGCCCCCCTCTCAATCTCCCCCCGCGACGGGGGGAGAGGTCGGAAGGGATCCGCCGCGACGGGGGGAGAGGTCGGAAGGGGGGCGCTGCGAGGGGGGGAGAGCTCGGAAGGGAGGCGGCGCGAGGGGGGAGAGGTCGGAAGGGGGGCGCTGCGAAGGGGGAGAGGTCGGAAGGGGGGCGCTGCGAAGGGGGAGAGGTCGGAAGGGGGGCGCTGCGAAGGGGGAGAGGTCGGAAGGGGGGCGCTGCGAGGGGGGGAGAGGTCGGAAGGGGGGCGCTGCGAGGGGGGGAGAGGTCGGAAGGGGGGCGCTGCGAAGGGGGAGAGGCCGGTGGGGGTCGGCGGGGCGGGGGGCGGGGCGGGGGTTGGTGTAAGTGGGGGGTGCGCTATGGTGTGAGGTGTCTGTTGACCTGATGGCGCGCGGGTGCGCGCTGTGATCCTACGGGAGACTGCGCCATGCCTCTTACCGATGCTCTCGCTCGCCGCGGCGCGGCGCTGCTGGCTCATGTGTTTGCTCGCCGATGGGCGGGGGCGGCTGCCGGCGCTTTGGCCGGCCGGCGGTTGGGGGTGGTTGGGCTTGGGTCGCTGGCGGCGTTGGTTGCGGCGGCGGCGCTGGCGCTGACGCCGGTCGGGGCGCAATCGCCTGAGACGGATGCGCCGGAGCTGCCGCCCGGGCTGGATCTGCTGATCAACCTGGTTGCGGACTCGGACAACATTGTGCCTCCGGGCGGCTCGCTGACGGCGGCGGCGCGGCTGACGCTGACGGGCGAATACAACCTGGACCTGGCGGCGCCCTACGACCAGCGGGTCGACCTTGATGTCGTCAGCGCCGGGCTGCGGCTCTCGGGGGCGTTCGATTGGGAAGCGAACGGCAGCGGGCATTTGGCGCTGCCCGTCAGCGCGGTCGGCAACGGCGGCCAGTTTCGATCGGTGGACGATGCGATCACGGGCAAGAGCCCGGCGGCGAACAACCCTGATCTGGCGACGACCGACCGCGGGATTTTCCAAGCGGTCGCCTGGGACGGGCGGACGATGATCGGGCGTTCCTGGGGCGTCGACAGCACCGTCAACGACCGCGTGCTCCAGATCATCGACACCTCCACGACGCCGCCGACCTGGAAAGCGCTGCTTGGCTCTCAAGAAACGAACCGGCGGAGTTCCTGGCACCGCTTCGGCCTCGGCTTTGACGAGGCTTCGCTCACGCCGGGTTTCTCCTCGGTCGCTGTCTGGCACGAGGACGACGACACGGCCTGGCTGTTCGTGGGCGCGGAGGGAACGCTGGCGAACGGCGCATCCGGCGAAGAGGCGGCCGGGGCGCTCTACATCTACAAGCTTGAATACGACGCCGCCGGCGGCCTTACCGTCGGAACGGGATCGTCGTGGAACGCAGTCCTGCGACCGACTCAGGCCGAACGCCAGAACCGGTTTCAGCCCAACAGCGGCAACTTCCAGCACGCCGCGCGCTACGGTTCCAGCGTGGCGATCTCCGCCGACGGCTCCACGCTTCTCGTCTCCGCCCGCGTGATGAACCATGTAGGCGCGGCCTACGTCTACACCCGCCCTGCCGCGGGGTGGGGCGATGTCGGCGACGGCGTCACCGAACGCGCTTTCTACGACGGCGGCGTCAAGATCTCCGTGGTGGCGATTCCGTCCTGGGGACCCAGCAACAACGCCAACTTCCGTCCATTCGATTCGAGCGATCCCGCCGACTGCGACAGCTACTGCAGGCAGGTCACGGCCCAGATCACCCGCAACGGTTCGCACCACGACCTACAGGAGGGGGTGGAGTTCGGGATCGGCCAGATGGGAATCTCGGCCGACGGGCGGGTGATCGCGATTGGCGCGCCGGGCAAGCAATTCCCGGCCAGCACGGCCGGCGGCGGCTTCAGCGGCGGCGTCGATCAGGGCGAGGTCTACGTCTTCGAGGCGCCCGCGGGGGGCTGGAGCAGCGTGCGCGACTACACCGCCGGGCGAACGCAGATCGCGACCAACGCGGACGCGAGCGGCTTCAACCCCGGCGACAACTACTCGCCCGGTCCGGCCAAGCGGGTTGTTTCGCCCACGGCGACGCTGCGCCCGACCTCGTCGTGGACGGGTACGGCGGAGAATTTCGGCACGCACGTCGATGTTTCCGCGGACGGCGGCGTGGTCGCTGTGGCCTCCGGCTCTTCGGGGGAGCTGAACTTGTGGTTTGATAGTTGGTCCGATGCTCCCGCTGCGTACATTTTCGAGCGTTCGGGCAGCGGCTGGCGCAGCAGCACGATGCCGGCGGCGACATTCACGCTGGGGGACCGGCGGGGCTGGGCGGCGTGGGGCTTCGACCTGCACCCGGACGGCGAGACACTGCTGTTCGGGCAGCGCGTCTGGAGCGACGACACGGGCCGGACGGTGGTGATCAAGAAGGGTTCGGGCTGGAGCGACTGGGAGCTGCCGCTGGGGGCCGGCGCGAACGCCGACGAGATCGAAGCGACGAGCACGCGCTGGCAGCTGAGTCCGCCGCAGGGCCGCGCGACGCCGACCAATCAGGAGACCTGGTTCGGCGCGCCGCTCTACGACCTGGATGGGCAGCGGCTGGCGATCTCGGCGCCCGGCGACCGCCACCCCGGCGGGCACCCGGGTCGGGTCTGGATCATGGGCGATGCGGCCGGCGGTTGCACGGGGCGCACACTGGACGAGGTGACGTCGATTAACTGCGCGCTGGCGATCGCTAACGGGCAGGTTGTGCTCCCTCCGGGCACCTCGGAGGGGTCGTTCACGATTTCCGGTGAGGTTCAGGTGAAGCCGGGCGGCAGCGACGTCGACCCGACGACGCTGCGGGGCGCGCTGGAGGTGACGATCGGGACGGTGGACGAGGTGGCGTCGGTGTCGCTGGGTGTGGCGACGGATTTGGCGGATCCGACGATTTCGAGCGACGACCGTCCGTATCCGTCGACGCTGAAGCGGAAGGGCGATTCGACGCGGTTGCTGCTGTCGGTGCTGAACGCGAACGGGACGGCGTCGGCGCAGGGGAGCGTGTCGTCGGTGTTGGTGACGACGGACGCGGGGGAGTTGGGGCTGTTGGACAGCAGTCTGTCGAGCAACTGCCAGGGGTTGTCGTGCCAGCTGGACGTGAGCCGGGTGACGGCGGCGAATTCGGATCGGCTGGTGTTCACGCTGACGCATGCCGGTCGGGCGACGGCGGCGACGGTGAATGCGACGGTGTTCAGCGCGGCGGGCAACAGCTACGAGACGGAGCCGGTGGAGATCACGCTGGCGGGTGCGGCGGCGAGCATTGCGATTGCGGAGCCGACGCGTGCGGTGCTGAATGTGGACGCGGGCTCGACGGTGGACGATGAGACGTTCGACGACACGACGGACACGCGGGATCAGCTGGTGCTGGCGGTGACCGCGGTGGATGCGGCCGGGGTGGGCGTGGATGTGCCGACGAGCGGTCGTCGGGCGACGGTGACGGACGCGGACGGGAAGCGCGTGACGAACGGCGTCACGGCGACGTTCCCGCACCGCGAGAACGCGGCGGAGCCGGTCGATGCGGAGACGAATCCGGCGATTCTGGATCTGGCGCGCAATGTGCAGGCGTCGATTGAAGTGAACCGCGGCGCGGCGGATCCGCTGCGGCCGGGGGAGTACACGCTGACGGTGTATGCGGGCGGCAAGACGGCGACGCAGGCGTTCACGGTGACGGGCGGTCCGGCGTCGGACGGGATGTCGATCAGCGATCCGGGTTCGCCGGTGGTGGGGGACACGTTCTCGGTAACGGTGATGGTGGAGGACGCGGAGGGGAACCCGGTGCCCGACGGGACGGTGGTGGAGTGGGAGCCGCTGGAGGAGGAGCGTCGGACGGTGCTGGCGGAGGGCGCGCTGGCGGTGCAGACGTCGGCGACGACGCGGACGAAGGAGGGGAAGGTGACGGCGGAGTACCTGGTGGTGGACGCGGGGGTGATCGTGATTAAGGTGCATGCGGCTCCGGCGTCGGCGGCGCGGCGGGTGGAGTTGCAGCCGGCGCCGCGGCAGCCGTCGGAGGATCCGACGGTTGATCTGACGAACCGGAACCCGGAGGGGTTCAGCGTGTGGCTGGGGGTGGGCGAGACGACGGCGTCGGCGCTGCTGGAGCGTCTGGACGGTCCGAACACGCTGGCGGTCTGGCTGGACGGGGATTGGCGGTATTACCGTGCGACGGCGGCGGGCGCGGTAGGGGAGGATTTTGCGGTGCGTCCGGGGGCGCTGCTGTGGGTGGATTTGCGGTAGGGGGGCGGCCCCCCTCTCAATCTCCCCCCAGGATGGGGGGAGAGGTCGGAGGCCCCCCCTAGGATGGGGCGCGAGGCTGGGGGATCCGTCATTCCTGCGTAGGCAGGAATCCAGGTGAGCTCGTGGTGTTGGGGCGTCTTTGGGCGGTTCGGCGGCTTTCCCAAAAGCAGCGCTGGAGGGCCGTTGGGGGTTCGTGGCGGGAACGAACGGCGGTTGGTCGCGTGGATTCCTGCCTACGCAGGAATGACGGAAGGGGGGGTGCTGGGTAGATGCGGCGGGGGGCCCCCTCTCAATCTCCCCCCAGGATGGGGGGAGAGGTTGGAATGGCCCGTGATGGGTGGGAGAGGCCGGAGGGGACCCCTAGGATGGGGCGCGAGGCTGGGGGATCCGTCATTCCTGCGTAGGCAGGAATCCAGGTGAGCTCGTGGTGTTGGGGCGTCTTTGGGCGGTTCGACGGCTTCCCCAAAGCAGCGCTGGAGGGCCGTTGGGGGTTCGTGGCGGGAACGAACGGCGGTTGGTCGCGTGGATTCCTGCCTACGCAGGAATGACGGAAGGGGGGGTGCTGGGTAGATGCGGCGGCGGCCCCCCTCTCAATCTCCCCCCAGGATGGGGGGAGAGGCCGGAACTGACCCGCGATGGGGGGAGAGGCCGGAGGGCCCCGACGGGGGGCGGAAAGGGGGGATCCCTCGGGAGGGCGGCTATTTGCGGGTGATGCGGAGCCAGGTGCGGCGGCCGATTTGGAGGGTGTCGCCTTCGGTGAGGGTTTGGGGGGTTTCGTCGGCTTTATTGTTGTTGAGTTTGACGGCGCCCTGGCGGATGAGACGTTTGGCTTCGGCGCGGCTGGGGGCTGCGCCGGCTTCGGCGATTAGGGGGGCGAGCGGGGTTGTTATTGTTTCGGCGCCGGCGAAGTCGAGTTTGAGCTCGGGGATTTCGGCGGGGGCTTCGCGCCGGGAGTGGACGCGGGTCCATTCGGTTTCGGCTGCTTCGGCTTCGGATTGGCCGTGCCATTCGGCGACGACGGCGCGGGCGAGGCGGCGCTTGGCGTCCATGGGGGGGATGGCGGCGTTTTGGAGGTCGGCGATGAGTTGGTCGGTTTCGGCGGGTTCGAGGTTTGCGCCGTGGGTCAGGAATTCGGGGATGGCGTGGTCGGGGATCGACATGGCTTTGCCGTACTGGTCGAGCGGTGGTTCGTCGATGCCGATGTAGTTGCCGGTGCTTTTGGACATGCGCTGCTTGCCGTCGGTGCCGATCAGGATGGGGGTGAGGACGGCGATTTGGGGTGGGTGTGCGGCGCGTTCCTGGAGGGTGCGTCCGCAGAAGATGTTGAAGGTTTGGTCGGTGCCGCCGAGTTGGACGTCGGCGTCGAGGGCGACGGCGTCGTAGCCCTGCATGAGGCCGTACATGAATTCGTGGACGTAGACGGGGTCGCCGGCGTCGAGGCGTCGGGCGAAGGTGTCGCGCTCGGCGAATTGGCTGACGGTGAAGTTGGCGGCGAGGCGGATGACGTCGGCGAAGTTCATGCCGGCGAGCCATTCGCTGTTGCGGCGGATTTCGGTGCGCTCGGGGTCGAGCAGTTTGTAGGCCTGTTCGCGGTAGGTGCGGGCGTTGCGTTCGAGGGTTTCGGGCGATTGCATGGGGCGGGCGCTGGATTTGTCGGAGGGGTCGCCGACGAGGCCGGTGAAGTCGCCGATCAGGAGGATGGCCTGGTGTCCGAGTTGTTGGAAGAGTTGGAGTTTGCGGAGGGTGACGCAGTGTCCGATGTGGAGGTCGGGGGAGGTGGGGTCGACGCCGAGGTAGACGCGGAGGGGGTCGCCAATGCTGATCGAGTTGATCAGTCGTTGGCGGAGTTCGTCGGACATGACGCGGCGGGTTTGGTCGTCGCCGTAGGCGGTGCCGCGCATGATCAGGCGATGTTGTCGGTCGGCTTCGGCGGCGACGGCGGGGTCGATGGGTTGACGCTCGGTCATTGGTTGTGCTCCTCGGCGAGCAAGCGGCGGGCGGCGTCGCAGTCGCGGGCGATTTGCGCGGTCAGCTGCTCTACGCCGTCGAATTTACGCTCTCCGCGCAGGCGCTGTACGAATTCGACGCGCAGGTCGGTGTCGTAGATGTCGCTTTGGAAGTCGAAGATGTGGCACTCGATAGAGAGTCCGCCGCCGTCTTCGAACGTGGGCCGCACGCCGATGTTGGTGACCGAAGGGCGGACTCCCTCGGGTAGATGGGCGAGGGTGGCGTAGACGCCGGGGCCGGGGATGGCGCGGTCGGCGCCGACGGCGACGTTGGCGGTAGGGAAGCCGATGGTGCGTCCGCGCTCGAAGCCGAGCACGACGGGGCCGTGGACGGAGAAGCGGCGTCCGAGCAGGGCGGCGACGCGCTCGACCGCTCCCTCGTTGAGTGCGGCGCGGATTTCGGTGGAGGAGATTTTTTCGGCTTGCTCGCCGTTGTCGGGCACGAGGTCGATCACGTCAACCTCGAAGCCGAGCTCTTGGCCGAGTTGGGCGAGCGTTTCGGGGTCGCCGCCGCGCTGGCGTCCGAGGGCGAAGTCTTCGCCGATGATCAGGCGTTTGAGGTTGAGTTCTTCGACGAGCATGCGGACGAACGCGCCGGCTTCGGTCTGGGCGAATTCGGAGGTGAAGCTGACGGTGGCGACAGTGTCGAGGCCGGTGTCGAGCAGCAGGGCGAGGCGATCTTCGAGGCTGGTGACGTATTCGATGGTCAGGTCGCGGCGCAGGACTTCGCGGGGGTGGGGATGGAAGGTGATCGCGCCGGCGGCGAGTCCGTGGGCGCGGGCGCGGGCGATGACTTCGCGGACGACGGCCTGGTGGCCGCGGTGGACGCCGTCGAAGATGCCGATGGTGAGGGCGGTGGGTCGGTTAAGTGCGGCGCGGCGCAGTTCTTCGCGCGCGAGTGCGGTGACCATCAGCCGGCCTCTCGGAGTTGCGGCGCCGGCCGGTCGTGTTGCTCGAACGCGCCGCCGCCGACGCTCCATGCGCCCTGCGGGGGCGCTGCTGCTGCGGTGACCTCGATGTCGTCCCAGGCGGCGTCCTGGCGGAGTTCGACGGCGCGGGCCTTGTGCAGTTCGAGCAGGGCGAGGAAGGAGACGATCACGAAGCGGCGGGAGGCGGCGTCGGCGATCCAGCGGCGGAAGGAGACGGGTTTGCCGGCGCTGAGGCGGTTGCGGAGGTCGGCGACGCGGTCGCGGACGGTGATCGGCTCGCGTTCGATGGCGGCGTCGGCGGCCTGGGCGCGCTGGCGTTGGCGGTCTTTGGCGGCGGCGATCGCCTCCTGGGCGATGCGGCTGAGCAGGGCGAGGGTGACGGAGTCGGGCAGGCCCAGGATTTGCGGGCGCGCCGTGTCGGGGCGCGAGAGCGGCGCGTAGGCGCGGGTTTGGGCGCGGTCGCGCTCGCTGAGCGCGGCGACGGCGTCGCGGTAGCGGGCGTATTCGCGGACCATTTCGACCAGTTCGCTGGCTGCTTCGTCGGCTTCGGTGGGCGTTTCGTCGGCGGGCGGGGGGACGATCTGGCGGGCCTTGAGCAGGACGAGGCGTCCGCCGATTTCGATGAATTCGGCGAGCGCTTCGACGCGCGGGGAGAGGTCGGCGATTTGTTCGAGGTACTGGTCGGCGACCTGGGCGAGCGAGAGCTCGCTGATGTCGAGTCTGCGGCGCTCGATCAGTTCGAGCAGCAGTTGGAGGGGGCCTTCGTAGCTGGGCAGCTGCAGCTGTACCACGCGGGGCGCTCCCGGTTCGGTCAGTTGGCGACGAAGTTGAGCAGGCGGTCGGGCACCCAGATGGTGCGTCGGAGGGTTTTGCCCTCGAGTTGTGCGGCGACGCGCTCGGAGGCGCGGGCGGCGGCTTCGGCGTCGGCCTGCGGGACGCCGGGCGGCAGGGCGAGCTTCTCGCGGACTTTGCCGTTGATCTGGACGACGACGGTGATCGTCTCGTCGGCGGCCAGCGCTTCGTCCCACTCGGGCCAGCGCTGCTCGTGGACGGAGCCCCCGCGCCCGCGGCGGCGCCAGATTTCCTCGCTGATGTGCGGCGCGGAGGGTGCGAGGCATAGCGTCAGCGCGTCGAGCGCTTCGTTCCAGGCCTGCGGATCGACCGGGCCGCCGTCGCGCAGGCGTCCGAGCGCGTTGGTGAACTCCATCATCGCGGCGATCATCGTGTTGAAGCGGAAGCGCTCGATGTCCTGGCTGACCTTGCGGATCATGGCGTGGGTTTCACGGCGGATGTCGGCCTCGTTTGCGCCGTCGGCGAACGAGGCGTCGCCGAGGGCGAGCTGCCAGACGCGGTTGAGCCAGCGCCACTGGCCCTGGATGCCGCTGTCGTCCCAGTCGCCGCCGGCCTCCCAGGGGCCGAGGAACATCAGGTAGAGGCGGACGGTGTCGGCGCCGAAGCGGGCGACCCACTCGTCGGGGTTGACGACATTGCCGCGGCTTTTGGACATTTTGTGTCCGTCTTTGGTGATCGTGCCCTGGTTGAAGAGGCGGGTGAAGGGCTCACCGATCGGCAGGTGGCCCATGTCGCGGGCGGCCTTGGCGAAGAAGCGGGCGTAGAGCAGGTGCATTACGGCGTGTTCCGCGCCGCCGGTGTACTGGTCGATGGGCAGCCAGCGCTTGGCCAGTTCGGCGTCGATCGGCGCGTGGTGGTTGTGCGGATCGACGTAGCGGTACATGTACCAGTTGGAGCACATGAAGGTGTCCATGGTGTCGGTTTCGCGCCGTGCGTCCGCGCCGCATTCGGGGCAGGCGGTGTGCAGGAAGCCGGCGTGGCGTTCGAGCGGCGATGCGCCGGTGGGCAGGAATTCGGCGTCGTCGGGCAGCAGGACGGGCAGCTCGGATTCGGGGATCGGGACGATGCCGCAGTCGTCGCAGTAGACCATCGGGATCGGCGCGCCCCAGTAGCGCTGGCGGCTGATCAGCCAGTCGCGCAGGCGGTAGGAGACGGCCGGTCCGCCCAGCTCGCGCTCGGCCAGCGCTGCGGCGACGGCGCGCTTGCCCTGCTCGGCCGGTGTGCCGTCGAACTCCTGCGAGTTGACCATCGGGCCGTCGCCGACGTAGGCCTCGGCGAGCGGTTGGCCGTCCCAGTCGGGCGGCGCGATCACGACGGGGATCGGCAGGTCGTATTTGTCGGCGAAGGCGAAGTCGCGCTCGTCGTGGGCGGGCACGCCCATCACCGCGCCGGTGCCGTAGCTGAGCAGCACGTAGTCGGCGATCCAGATCGGCACGGGCTGATCGGTGAGCGGGTGGCGGACGTATGCGCCGGTGAAGACGCCGGTCTTTTCGAGTTCGGTGGACTGGCGCTCGATTTCCGACTGACGGCGGGTCTGCGCGACATAAGCGTCGACCGCTTCGCGTTGCTCGTCGGTTGTCAGCTGATCGATCAGCGGGTGTTCGGGCGCGAGCACGAGGTAGCTGACGCCGAAGACGGTATCGGGGCGGGTGGTGAAGACGGTGATGCGGTGGGTGTCGTCGAGCGGCTGGTCGAGCGGGAAGGAGATCTCCGCGCCTTCGGAGCGGCCGATCCAGTTGCGCTGCATCATTTGGATCGGCTCGGGCCAGTCGATCGTGGAGAAGTCGAGCAGCTCGTCGGCGTAGTTGGTGATGCGGAAGAACCACTGCTCGAGGTCGCGGGTCTCGACGACCGCGGCGCAGCGCTCGCAGTTGCCGTTGCCGAGGTCGTCGCGCAGCACCTGTTCGTTGGCCAGCACGGTGCTGCAGGAGGGGCACCAGTTGGCGGCGGCGCGGTCGCGGTAGGCCAGGCCGTGCTCGTAGAGCTGGAGGAACCACCACTGGGTCCAGCGGTAATACTCCGGGTCGGAGGTGGCGAACTCGCGGTCCCAGTCGAAGCACGCGCCCATCTGCTGGAGCTGGCGGCGCATCGTCTCGACGTTGCGGTAGGTCCACTCTTTGGGGTGCGTGTTGTTCTGGATGGCGGCGTTTTCGGCGGGCAGGCCGAAGGCGTCGAAGCCGAGCGGGAAGAGCACGTTGTAGCCCTGCATCCGCTTCCAGCGGGCGGCGGCGTCGCTGGGGGCCATCGCGTACCAGTGGCCGATGTGCAGGTCGCCGCTGGTGTAGGGCAGCATGGTGAGGAAGAAGTAGGGCTCGCGCGCGTCCTCGTCGGGCGTGCGGTAGAGGCCGTCGATCGCCCAGCGGCGCCGCCAGCGCGGCTCGATCTCGGCGGGGTCGTAGGCGGACGGAGACGGTGTGTCGGGCATCGGCGCGGTCGCGTGGATTACTTCTGCGGCTGTTCGGCCAACCCAATGAGGGGTTGCGATTGAGTATACGCAGGTATCCTGCTCGGACAGCCGCGCCGAAGGTTCAACAGGGAAGGAGCGTGTTGTGTCCGACGCAGTGCAGGTGGGGGTGATGATGGGTTCGCATTCGGACTGGGAGACGATGCGCCATGCGGCGTCGACGCTGGAGGAGTTGGGCATCGCCTGGGAGGCGCGGGTGCTCTCGGCGCACCGCACGCCGGACGAGACGGCGGCCTACGCCGCAGAGGCGGCGGGACGCGGCATCCGCGTGCTGATCGCGGCGGCGGGCGGTGCGGCGGCGCTGCCGGGCGCGGTCGCCGCCAAGACGGACCTGCCGGTGATCGGGGCGCCAATGAAGGGCTGGGCGACGGACGGTCTTGATTCGCTGCTCTCGATGGCGCAGATGCCGCGCGGCGTGCCGGTGGCGACGGTCGCGATCGGCCGCGCGGGGGCGGTCAACTCCGCGCTGCTGGCGGCGCGGATTCTGGCGCTGGGCGACGACGCGGTCGCGGCGCGGGTCGCGGCCTACCGCGAGGCGCGGGCGCGCGAGGCGCTTGAGGCGCCGCACCCGTCGTTGGAGGGCTGAGCGCGCGATGGCGGTCCGACCGATCACCACGCTGCCGGCCGACGCGGCGGTGCTGCGCGCGCCCGCGAAGCGGGTGCGCGCGTTTGACGCGAGTCTGCGCGAGCTCGCAGCCGACATGATCGACTCGATGTATGCGGCGAGCGGCGTCGGCGTCGCCGCGCCGCAGATCGGCGTTTCGCTGCGCGTGGTGGTGATCGGGATGCCCGGGGAGCGCCCATTCGTGATGGTCAATCCGGAGGTGGTGAAGCGCTCGGGCGAGCGCACGCTGACCGAGGGCTGCCTGAGCGTGCCCGGCTGGCGCGGGGAGGTGGTGCGCTCGCAGCGAGTGCTGGCCAAGGCGCAGGATCTGGAGGGGCGCGAAATTCGGATCCGGGCGGAAGGCGATCTGCTGGCGCAGGCGATCGAGCACGAGATCGATCACATCAACGGGCGCGTCTACATCGACCACGTTGCGGACCCTCAACTGCTCTGGCCGCTGCGCGAGCCGGAAGACGGCGCAGACGATGATGACGACGACGGCTAGGGCCGCGCTGGAGCGGATTGTCGCGGCGAATATCGGCGGCGAGCCGTATGTGGTCGGCGGCGCGCTGCGCGACGCGCTGCTGGAACGCTCGGCGAGCGAGCTGGACATCGTCGTCGCCGACGCTGCGCGCTGGGCGGAGCGAGCAGCCGCCGTGCTGGGCGTGCGCGCCGCGCAGATCGGGCGCGGACCGTTCGTCTGGCGTCTGGCGTGCGACGACGGCTGGCTGGATGTGACGGACCTGGAACAAGATCTGGAAGCAGACCTGCGACGGCGCGATTTCACCGTCAACGCGCTGGCCGCGCCGCCAGCCGCCGTGCTGGAGGGCAACATCGCGGAGCGCCTGATCGATCCGCTGGGCGGGCGCGACGATCTCGCGGACCGGCGGCTGCGGCTGGCGTCGCCGCAGGCGCTCGACGCCGATCCCGTGCGCATTCTGCGCGGCGTCCGTCTGGAAGCGACGCACGGACTGTGGATGGACGCGGCGACGGAGAACGCGGCGCGGCGCGCCGCCCCGGCGCTCGGCAGCGCCGCCAGCGAGCGAGTCTGGGCCGAGCTGGATCGAATCCTGTCGCACGACCACTGTTCCGATGCCGTGCGGCGGCTGGAGTCGCTCGGCGCGTTGGACGCGATCATCCCGGAGTTGGCGCAGTGCCGCGGCGTCGATCAGCGGCCGGTGCATCGGCGCGATGTGCTCGGCCACCAGCTCGACGCGGTGGAGTGGCTCGATGTCCTGATCGCGCCCGAGCCGCCCGGCGAACTGCCCGGCGAGCCCCTCGCCGAGACGCTTTGGCGCGAACTCTGGGCAGCCGACACATTTGAGGATGTCGACGCCCTGCGCGGGCAGCTGTGGGATGGTCGGACGGTGTTGCGGCTGGCGACGCTGCTGCACGACATCGGCAAGCCGGGTACGCGGCGCGTGGAGGCCGACGGGCGGACGCGCTTCTTCGGGCATTCGGAGTTGGGCGCGGAGTTGGCGCAGGAGCGGCTGCGCGCGCTGCGCGCGCCGTCGGCGATCGCCGCGCCCGTGCAGACGCTGATCCTGCATCACCTGCGCCCAGGACAGGTCGCCGCGGCGGGGCAAGCGCCGAGCGATCGCGCGCTCTATCGCTTCCACAAGGCGCTGGGCGAGCTGGCAGCGCCGCTTTGTTGGCTGTTTCTGGCCGACAGTCTGGCTACCGTGGGGGGAGAGGCGCTTGCGCCGCGCTGGCCGGCCTACGCGGCGCATGTGTTGCGGATTCTGGGCTGGCGCGATCGCCGGCGGCAGCGGACCGAGAGCGAGTTCGGACGGGGCGACGGGCGCATACTGGACGGACACGCGATTATGCAGGCGACGGGTCTCCCGCCCGGACCGCGCGTCGGCGCGATTCTGGCGGCGCTCGACGAGGCCGCCGCGGTGGGCGAGATTACGACCGCGGCGGGTGCGCGGGCGCTGGCGGTGCAGCTGGTCGGTTCAGCCGGGCGGTCGGGCGCCGGAGGCCGAGAGGAGCGTGGGCCGTGACTGAAGTGATTCTGATCACCGTGCTGGTGGTGGCTGCGTTCTACCTGTTCTTCATCCGCCCGACGCGCAGCGAAGAGCGGCGGCGGCAGCGCGATCTGAACGATTTGCGGGTGGGCGACACGGTGCTGACGCGGGGCGGGCTGATCGCCGAGGTGGCGGGCGTCGAGACGCCGGAGGACGGGCCGATGATCGTCCTGCTCCGCCTCGCTGAAGGAGTGGAGGTCAGGGCGCGCACAGCGGCTATCGCCGAGCGGCTGTCCACGCCCGAAGACGACGACTTTGAGCGCGAAACGGTGGAAACCGACCAAACCGACAAGATCGACGGGGCGGCGCGGTGATCATAAGTAGCTCGCTGCGTACTCTGCCAGAGTGAGACGCTTCCGCTTCCGCGACGCCTATATCTGCGCCGTGATTCTGATCCTGGCGGGCTTTGCGATCGCGGCGTCGTGGCCGCGCGCGCCGGAGCGCTATCTGCCCGATTTCGTGCCCTGGCCGTCGGGCGGCGGGGTGCAGGTCGGCGACTGGGTGCGCGACGAGTTCCGGCTTGGGCTGGACCTCGCCGGCGGCGTCTCCGTCACGCTGGAAGTGGCGGGCGAAGCGGCGTCGGTGCGGCGCGGCGAATCGCTCAGCGGCTTCCTGGCGCGCGAGGGGGTGACGCGCGAGGCCGTCATCGAACTGAACCCGTCGCTGCGCGATCTTGATCCGGCGGACGACGATCAGCCGCTGTCGGCGGAGATCGAGACGATCGTCCTGCCGCTGGATGTGGACGAGGCGCAGCTTTCGGAATCGGTGGAAGAGGCGCGGCGGATCATCGAGGAGCGGGTGAACGGCTTCGGCGTCTCCGAGGCCGAGGTCACGGTGGTCGGCGAGGATCGGATCAACGCGCAGATTCCCGGCGTCGACGCCGACGAGGCGTCGGGCCTGGTCGGTTCGACGGCGCGGCTGGAGTTCCGCGAGATCGATCCGGTGCAGCGGTTCGTGCCGCCGGAGCCGACGGCGCTGGACATCCGCGCCGCGATCGACGATGTCTGGATGCCGGCGGTGCGTGCGGATCCCGATCAGTTCGGCCTGCGCGCGCAGCCGTACTTCATCCCCGAAGAGGATGAGGACGTGATCGTGATCGAGGGGCTGCGCTGGATTCCGGCGCTGGGGATCACCGAGGCGGGCGAGACGATTCAGCTGACCGGGCGCAACCTGATCGCGAATTCGATCACGCGGACGCTCGACGAAGGGGGCGAGCCGGCGCTGGCGTTCGAGTTCGACGACGAGGGCGCGCGGCTGATGGAGCAGATCACGCGGCGGCTCTCGCCGAGTCAGGAGCCGCTGGGGATTTTCGTGGATCGCGAGCTGGTCAGCAGCCCGCGGGTGAACGCGGTGATCGCCGACTCCGGGATCATCAACGGGCTGAGCGAAGAGGAAGCGGTGACGCTGCGGCGGCAGCTGCGGGCGGGCGCGCTGCCGATCAACCTGCGGGTGCTGCAGAACACCGAAGTGGCCGCGACGCTGGGCGCGGACTCGGTGGTGGACACGGTGCAGGCGGGGGCGATCGCTTTTCTGGCGATCGTGGTCTTCATGATCATCTACTACCGCGCGCCGGGCGTGCTGGCGGCGCTGGCGCTGATCGTCTATGCGGCGGGCGTGATGGCGACGTTCAAGCTGGTGCCGATCACGCTGACGCTGGCGGGGATTGCGGGGCTGGTGCTCTCGATCGGCTTCGCGGTGGACGGCAATGTGCTGATCTTCGAGCGGCTCAAGGAGGAGTTGCGGCTGGGGCGCAGCCTCAACGGGGCGGTCGAGACCGCCTGGGCGCGGGCCTGGCCGGCGATCCGCGACGCCAACATCTCGACGATCATCACGGTGGCGATCCTCTGGCTGTTCGCGGACGCGCTGAACCAGAACCTGATCAAGTCGTTCGCGCTGGCGCTGCTGGTCGGCACCGGGTTCAGCTTCGTGACGGTGATGACCGTGACGCGGACGTTCATGAATCTGCTGGTCAGCTCGCGCCTGGTGACGAGTTCGCGGATGTTCGGAGTGCGCGAGTTGGTGGTGCTGGAGGAGCCGCGCCGGCCATCCGGCTCGGGGCGCGCAGCGGCGGGAGGGGCGGACGGCAATGATTGATTTCATCGGGCGGCGGCGGATTTACGCGGCGCTCTCCACGCTGATGCTGATTCCGGCGCTGATCGGTCTGGCGATCTGGCAGTTCGAACCGGGGCTCGACTTCGCGGGCGGGCTGGAGTCGGAGGTGCGCTTCCTGCGCGATGTGGAAGTGGGCGAGGTGGAGGAGGCGATCGCGGGCGTGGCGCTGCCGGAGGGCGCGACGACCGCCGTCAGCGTGGGCGACGACGGGGAGTTCATCGTCGATCTGACGCTGGCGGCGGCCGACGGCGAGGCGTCGCAGGAGACCAGCGGTGAGCTGCTGAATGCGATCACGGCGGCGCTGGGGGTGACCGATCTGGACGACGGGTTCGTCAACGAAGAGGGCGCGCGCTACGAAATCTGGTTCGCGGAGCCGACGACGCAGGACGAGGTGCGCGCCGCGCTAGAGTCGGTCGACCTCGGCGCAGCCCGCATCCAGGCCACGGGCGCCGACTCCTTCCGGATTCGCGTGGAGCAGCCGGAAGACGGCGATCTGGAGGGGCTGCGCACGCGGATCAACGACTCGCTGCGCGCCGAAATCGGGCCGATCGTGGTCCTCCAGTCGTCATCCGTTTCGGGCGTGCTCTCGGCCGAAATCGCGCAGGACGCGGGGATTGCGCTGGCCGTGGCCGCCGCCGCGATTCTGGTCTACATCTCGCTCGCCTTCCGGCGGCTGCCGAATCCGGTGCTCTACGGCTCGGCGGCGATTGTGGCGCTGCTGCACGACATCACGCTGGTGGCGGGCGCGTTCGCGATCGGCGGGCAGCTGGCGGGGCTGGAGGTGAACGCGATGTTCGTCACGGCGCTGCTGGCGATCATCGGCTACAGCGTGAACGACACGATCGTGGTGTTCGACCGCATCCGTGAGAATCTGCTGCTGGATCCGCGCGAGGATTTCCGGCATGTGGTCAACGCGGCGATCACGCAGTCGCTGGGGCGCTCGCTGAACACTTCGATCACGGTGGTGCTGGCGCTGCTGGCGCTCTTCCTGATCGGCGGGGTGACGGTGCGTCCGTTCGTGATCGTGCTGCTGATCGGCACGGTGGCGGGCACGTATTCGTCGATTGCCGTGGCCAGCCAGTTGCTGGTGCTGTGGCAGGACGGGACGCTGCCGCGTTGGCTGCGGCTGGGCGGCGAGCGTCGGGCGGTGCGCTCGCGGGCGCGGCGGGCCTAGCGGGCTGTCGCCCGCCAGGCGGCGAAGCCGCCCCTCCGGAATCGCCCCCCTATGCAGGGGGGCGCCGCGCTTCGCGGCGGGGGTCGGTGCGGCGGTCGTGCTGTGCTCGGTGCGCCGGACCGACCCCCAGTCTGCTTGCGCAGACAGCCCCCCTGCATAGGGGGGCGATTTCGGAGCGGAGCCCTCTGCGTGGGGATTTCTGGCTGCCCCCCCATTGTGGGGGGGGCTACGGGGGGGTTCTGCGGGTGCGTGTTCGCGGCGGGGGAGCCCCCCTCTCAATCTCCCCCCGCGACGGGGGGAGAGGCCGGAAGGGGACTTCGCCCGCGGTGGGGGGCGATTTCGGAGCGGAGCCCTCTGCGTGGGGATTTCTGGCTGCCCCCCCATTGTGGGGGGGGCTACGGGGGGGTTCTGCGGGTGCGTGTTCGCGGCGGGGGAGCCCCCCTCTCAATCTCCCCCCGCGACGGGGGGAGAGGCCGGAAGGGGACTTCGCCCGCGGTGGGGGGCGATTTCGGAGCGGAGCCCTCTGCGTGGGGATTTCTGGCTGCCCCCCCATTGTGGGGGGGCTACGGGGGGGTTCTGCGGGTGCGTGTTCGCGGCGGGGGAGCCCCCCTCTCAATCTCCCCCCGCGGTGGAGGGAGAGGCCGGAAGGGGGCTTCGCCCGCGATGGGGGGCGATTTCGGAGCGGAGCCCTCTGCGTGGGGATTTCTGGCTGCCCCCCCATTGTGGGGGGGCTACGGGGGGGTTCTGCGGGTGCGTGTTCGCGGCGGGGGAGCCCCCCTCTCAATCTCCCCCCGCGACGGGGGGAGAGGCCGGAAGGGGCTTGCCCGCGGTGGGGGGAGAGGCCGGAAGGGGGCTTTGCCCGCGATGGGGGGCGATTTCGGAGCGGAGTTCCATGTGTGGGGATTTCTGGCTGCCCCCCCATTGTGGGGGGGCTACGGGGGGGTTCTGCGGGTGCGTGTTCGCGGCGGGGGAGCCCCCCTCTCAATCTCCCCCCGCGACGGGGGGAGAGGCCGGAAGGGGCTTGCCCGCGGTGGGGGGAGAGGCCGGAAGGGGGCTTTGCCCGCGATGGGGGGCGATTTCGGAGCGGAGTTCCATGTGTGGGGATTTCTGGCTGCCCCCCCATTGTGGGGGGGCTACGGGGGGTTCTGCGGGTGCGTGTTCGCGGCGGGGGAGCCCCCCTCTCAATCTCCCCCCGCGACGGGGGGAGAGGCCGGAAGGGGCTTGCCCGCGGTGGGGGGAGAGGCCGGAAGGGGGCTTTGCCCGCGATGGGGGGCGATTTCGGAGCGGAGTTCCATGTGTGGGGATTTCTGGCTGCCCCCCCATTGTGGGGGGGCTACGGGGGGTTCTGCGGGTGCGTGTTCGCGGCGGGGGAGCCCCCCTCTCAATCTCCCCCCGCGACGGGGGGAGAGGCCGGAAGGGGACTTCGCCCGCGGTGGGGGGAGAGGCCGGAAGGGGGCTTTGCCCGCGATGGGGGGCGATTTCGGAGCGGAGTTCCATGTGTGGGGGCTTCTGGCTGCCCCCCCATTGTGGGGGGGCTACGGGGGGGTTCTGCGGGTGCGTGTTCGCGGCGGGGGAGCCCCCCTCTCAATCTCCCCCCGCGACGGGGGGAGAGGCCGGAAGGGGACTTCGCCCGCGGTGGGGGGAGAGGCCGGAAGGGGGCTTTGCCCGCGATGGGGGGCGATTTCGGAGCGGAGTTCCATGTGTGGGGATTTCTGGCTGCCCCCCCATTGTGGGGGGGCTACGGGGGGGTTCTGCGGGTGTGTGTTCGCGGCGGGGGAGCCCCCCTCTCAATCTCCCCCCGCGACGGGGGGAGAGGCCGGAAGGGGCTTGCCCGCGGTGGGGGGAGAGGCCGGAAGGGGACTTGCCCGCGGTGGGGGAGAGGTCGGAAGGGGATCGCCCCGCGACGGGGGGAGAGGTCGGAGCTGCCCCCTATTGTTGCGGCGGCGGTTGCCCGCAGGGGGCGCAGCGCCTAGCGTGCGGGTAATGACCGAACGACACGACCTCGGCGCGCGGGCGGCGCGTGCCCGAATCCGAAGCGGTGGGGGGGGGGGTACGCCGAGACGGCTGGCGCTGCTTGCGCTTGTGCTGCTGGCTGTGGTCTCAGCTCTGGCGGTTGAGCTTGGGCCGTCCCAGGCACAGATGGCGGGCATCCCCGCGTCCGTCACTATCGATGAGTCCGACATCCTGGGCTCGCTTGAGGTGCGCAGCTATTTCTTGATCCGGGCCCGAGTGCGGGACGCCAACGGCGATCCAGTCCAAGGTGTCGACCATAGAGGGCAGCCCCTTCCCAGCGTCGGTGCGCCTGCCTGGAGCCCATCGGGTGATACGTCGAGGGCGGCCTATCTCATAGGCGGGCTTGGCGTCCGCGAAGGGCAAGCCTACGCTACCTACAAGGTGGTTAGGGCGGGTGAGCTGACGATCACCGCAACCGTCGCCGGGGTGAGCGGAAGCATCACGCTCCAGCTCGGCCAGCCGGTCGACTCACGCCCGCCGGAGCCCAACGCGATCATGCTCGCGTCCCCGTTCACCTCGCGTCTGGCAAGCGACAATCCGAATCAAGTCACTGTGACGGCGCTGGTGACCGATGCCAACGGAGCGACGGTGCCGGACGGCACGCCGGTTGAGTGGGAAACGTGGAGATTCCAAGATAGGCCGTCGCCGGTGGACGAGGAAGGGCGGTTCTGGGTTCCGATCTCGGTGGATCGAACGACCACGAACGGAGCTGCCACAGGCACCTGGCGCAAGGCGAGCGTCACCGGAATCAACACCAACCCGGTGCTGGTAGTCGCCCGCGCCGGCACGGCCGTCGGCGCCGTGGTCACGGAGGCCAATCGCACGCTGCAAGCTGCTCCGAAGCCGGCGGTGATCGAGATCACTGAGCATCCACCGCGCTGGGCGTCGATCGCAGTCGGAGAATCGGTGACGCTGCGCGCCACACTGACCGATCTGAACGGCGATCTCGTGCAGGACGGCGAGACGGTTCTGTGGCGTTGGCGTGAGGAGGGACGCGCACTGGAACTCGGGCGGGAAGATGTGTTCGTACACACGACAACCGGCGGCCAGAGCAATGTGCCGACGGCTGATGGCGTGTCTTCGGTGACATTCACCGCGAACCATGCAGGTGTTGTCTGGGTCGGGGCGTACGAGCTATCGGGCGGCTCAGAGCGGTATCTGCTTGACGTCATCTCGTTCAACGTCGGCGATTACCGCCCGCCGCCCGAGGACCTCGCGCTGCGGCTGCGCCTGCTGGACGACTCGGACGCCGTGGTGCCGATCGGTGCCACGCTGCGGGTGGGCGCGGAGCTGACCTACAGCGGCTACGGCGAGCTCGATCAGGCGCTGCACGTCACCGAGGGCACGCTGCGCGTGACTCAGGGGCTCGAGTGGGAGTCGGGCGGCGGCTCGCTGGCGGCGCCCGGGCAGTCGGCCCTGACCCGCCGCACCGTACTGCGTGAGCATCTGGCGGCTTGGCATGGCGGCCGCGTTGGCTTGGGCGTGCAAGGCGGGGCGGCGGAAGGCCAGTGCAAGGGCTTTTCGGACGAGGGGGAGACGGAGTGGACCTGCGCGCTTGATTTCGGCGATGGGGCCGCGATCGTGATTCCGCCCGGCACGGAGGCGGGGGTCTACACGATCTCGGTGGTGCTGAGCGTGAACGGGCGCGAGTACCGCGACACGCTGGATGTGACGGTGGTGGAGCCGGGCTCGATCGACGAGGTGGCGGAGGTGCGGTTCGGTTTCGCGCCGCGGGAGCGTGGGGCGAACCGGGGCGAGCCGTATCCCTCGACGATTGCGGCGGGGGAGAGCACGAGGTTGCGGCTGACGGCGCTGAACGAGCGGGGCGCGGCGTCGGCGGCCGGCAGCATCGCTTCGATTTTGTTCCGGACCTCGGCGGGCTCGCTGAGCACGACGATCGGGGGCGGCTGCGAGGGCGGCGGCGGCCTGATCTGCCGGATTCCGATTGCCGCGGTGACCGCGTCGAACGCGGACAAGATCGATGTGACGCTGACGCATCCCGGCGCGGGGGAGGGCGGTTCCTATCAGGGCGGGGAGGCGCAGGTTGAGGCGACGCTGATTGCGATCGATGGGGAGATGTTCTCGCTGCCGAGCGTGGGCGCGTCGCTGGTCGGCGCGGCGGCGTCGCTGGCGATCAGCGAGCCGGCGACGAGTCTGCTGAACGCGGCGACGGGCGAAGACGACGACCGCGATGTGCTGCAGCTGACGGTCAGCGCGGCGGACGAGGGGGGCAACGCGGTGGCGGTTCCCTACCGCTCGCCCCACGCGATGATTCGCAACGCGGCGGGCGCGACGGTGTCGAGCGGTTTCTCGGTCGTGTGGACGGAGGACGGCGACGACGAGGGCGATGAGCACGACCGGTTTACGCGCAACGCGGCGCGGGCGGTGGTGGCGACGATTCGGGCGACGGCGGAGCCGGGCGCGCCGCTGGCGGCGGGGGAGTACACGCTGGAGTTGCGCACGGCCGGGCAGCGGGCGCGGCGGACGTTCACGGTGGTGGGCCCGGCGGCGGCGATTGCGCTGAGCGGGCCGGAGGGGGCGCTGCAGATCAGCGAGGTTGCGTCGTTCACGGCGACGGTGCGGGACGCCGACGGGTCGCCCGTGCCGGACGGCACGCGGGTGCGGTGGAGCGAAGAGGCGCAGGCGGCGCGGCGCACAGTGCTGGTGCAGGCTTCGGCGGAGACGAGGACGACGAACGGGAAGGCGACGGCGTCGTATCTGCCGGTGTCGAGCGGCTCGGCGGTGGTGGCGGCGACGGCGGGCGACGCGCGGGAGGTGGCGCTGGTTGAGGTTGCCGCGGCATCGGCGGCGTCGGTGTCGGCCATGGCGGCGCTGACGCCGACGGAGGGGCTGTCGGAGCGAGAGCCGGGTTCGTTGACGGCGTGGCTGGGGGAGGGTCGGACGTCGGCGTCGGCGCTGCTGGACGGGCTGGAGGGGGTCGACTCGATTTTGCTGTGGCAGTACGGTCGCTGGCTGCGCTACGGGCGGAGCGAGGGGCGGGTGATTCCGGGGTCGATTGATTTCGTGGTGACGGCGGGGGCGATTCTGTGGTTGGGTGATTGAGGGTTGGGGTGCGGCCGGCCCCCCTCTCAATCTCCCCCCAGGATGGGGGGAGAGGTCGGAGGGGGGGCTGTCGTGGGGTTACTCATCAAACTGCCCCCCATCGTGGGGGGCTACGGGGGGGTGTGCGTGGCGGCCGCCCCCCCTCTCAATCTCCCCCCAGGATGGGGGGAGAGGTCGGAGGGGCGATTTCGGCCTCTTTCGTCATTCCTGCCTACGCAGGAATGACGGAAGGGTGGCAGGGGTGACGGAAGGGGGGAGGCCGGCGCGGCGGGGGGGCGGTGCGGGCTCTGTTTTGTGCTCGGTACGCCGGGCCGACCCCCCCAGTCGCTACGCGACAGCCCCCCTGCATAGGGGGGCGATTCGGAGGGGGGCGGCCCATGCGTAGGGGGCGATTTCGATCTGGAATTGCCGTTAGGCGTTGCGGAGGATGCGGTGGTCGCCGATGCGGCGGGTGATGCGGCGGCGGTCGGTGTCTTCGAGGAAGGCCTGGGCGATTTTGCGGCTGGTGCCGATGCGGTCGCGGATTTCGGCGAGGGTGGCGCGCTCGGTTTCGGCGAGTAGTGCGCGCGTTTCTTCGACCATCTGCTCGTAGACGCTGCGCAACAGGACGACGCCCTGGTTGAGGCGTGTGATTTCGCCGCGCGCTTCGAGGTACTGGAGCAGCGCGGGGTCGATGTCGGGGGCGACGTCGGGGCGCACGCCCTGCTCGCGCAGGCGGGCGAGCAGGGACTCGATTTGGGCGCTGTGCGCGTCGGAGAGTTCAGGCGTGCGGCCGGGCAGGTCGAGCATACCGTCGGATGAAGCGAGCGTTTCGGACTCCAGCAGTCGGCGTTCGAGCACGGCGAAGGCGCGGGGCGGGAGGTTGAGGCGGCTGCGCAGGTCTTCGCGGGGAATGCCGCCGCTGAGCGGCTGGCGCTCGACGGCGTCGGCGACGATTCGGCGGCTGCGCTGCTGAAGCGCGGCGTAGCCGGCGTCGCTGGCGAGCGTGGTGGAGTCGCTGCGCTCGGCGTCGTCGAGCGCGATTGCTGCGCCGGCCTCAAGCTGGCGTTGCAGGGCGGCCTCCGCGGCGGCGTCGGCGAGTTGGAGGCGGTCGCGCAGGGCGGACCAGGCGATCGGCTCGTGGCGCTGCAACATGGTGAGCAGGGTGTCGTCGGGCGAGCCGTCGAGCAGGCGTTGGAGCGCTTCGAGGGTGGAGGCGTCGTTGCGGTGGTGGCGCCGCGGGCGAGTGTCGACGATGCGTCCGCCGGCGAGGGTGGCGTCGCCGCTGCGCAGGACGAAGTGGTCGCCGCGTGCGGCGGCGATCGGCTCGGCCAGGCGCAGCTGGGCCCAGCTGCGCGCGCCCGGTTCGAGCGTGTCGCCCTCGAGCAGGCGCACGCGCGCTTCGACCTCGGCCGCGCCGACATGGAGGGTGAGGGTGGTGTTGTGGCGCAGGGCGCGCGGCAGGCGTTTGACCACGCGCAGGCGGACATCGACGGTTTCGGCGGCGTGCAGCCAGCCGGGCGCGGTGAGCACCATGCCGCGGCGCAGTTGGGCGGCGGCGAGGCCGCCGAGGTTGACGGCGGTGCGCGCGCCGGGCTCGGCGGTCTCGATGCTCTGCTCGTGGCTTTGCAGACCGCGGATGCGGCCGCTCAGGCTGGCCGGCTCCACCACGACCGAGTCGCCGACGCGGAGCGGGCCATCGATCAGCGTGCCGGTCACCACGGTGCCGAAGCCGGAGATGGAGAAGGCGCGGTCGATCGGCAGGCGCGGACGGTCGATGTTGCGCACCTCGCCGAGCGAGGCGATGGCGGCGTCGAGCGTCGCGCGGAGGCGGTCGAGTCCGTCGCCGCTGAGGCCGGAGCAGGGGATGATGGGGGCGTCGGCGAGCGTCGTTTCGGCCAGCAGCTCGCGGACATCTTCCTCGACCAGTTCGAGCCACTCTTCGTCGACGAGGTCGGATTTGGTCAGGGCGACGACGCCGTGTTGGAGGTCGAGCAGGTCGAGGATGTCGAGGTGCTCGCGGGTTTGGGGCATGACGCCTTCGTCGGCGGCGACGACGAGCAGTGCGAGGTTGATGCCGCCGACGCCGGCGAGCATGTTTTTGATGAAGCGCTCGTGGCCGGGCACGTCGACGATGCTCACCTCGCGTCCGCTGGGCAGGGTGGTCCAGGCGAAACCGAGGTCGATGGTGAGGCCGCGCGCTTTTTCCTCTTCCCAGCGGTCGGGGTCGATGCCGCTGAGGGCCTGCACGAGGGTGCTTTTGCCGTGGTCGACGTGTCCCGCGGTGCCGATGACGAACATGGGCGCAGCCTAATCGGGCGCGATTTTGGGTGGCTGGCGGGCCGGGTTGGTTCCAGGGGACGGCGGTGTGTGCAGCGGATAGGCTGCGGAGACGGTTTGCGCGTGAGGAGGTTCGGATGAAGGCGATTGTCGTGGACGGGGACGGGAAGACGGCGGATTCGCTGCGGCTGGCGGAGGTCGCGGACCCCGTCGCGGGCGATGAGGAGGTGCTGCTGCGGGTGCATGCGACGGCGCTGAACCGGGCGGACATCATGCAGCGGATGGGCGGCTATCCGGCGCAGCACGGGGCGTCGGAGATTTTGGGGCTGGAGCTGGCGGGCGAGGTGGTTGAGGTCGGGGCGCGGGTGCGCTCGCTGGCGGTGGGGGATCGCGTCTACGGCCTGAGCGGGGGCGGCGGGTACGCGGAGCTGGCGACGCTGCACGAGTCGCTGGCGATGCCGATTCCGGAGAGTCTGAGCTACCACGAGGCGGCCTCGATTCCGGAAGTGTTTTTCACCGCAAACACGGCGGTGCGCACGCTGGGCGCAACGCAGCCGGGCGAGCGGCTGCTCGTGCATGCCGGGGGCAGCGGGGTGGGGATCGCGGCGATTCAGATCGGGCGGCTGATCGGCGCGGAGGTGTGGACGACGGCGGGCAGCGCGGAGAAGTGTGAGCGGGCCACGGAGCTGGGCGCGGAGGTCGCGATCAACTACCGCGAGGAGTCGTTCGCCGAGGTGGTGCAGGAGCGCACCAACGGCGGCGGCGTCGACGTGATTCTGGATGTGATCGGGCGCGATTACTGGGAGGCGAACCTGCGCTCGCTGGCGACGGCGGGGCGGCTGGTGTTGGTCGGTCTGATGGGCGGCGCGGTCGCGGAGACCAATCTGGGCCAGCTGATGGCGAAGCGGCTGCGGGTGTACGGCACGGTGATGCGGGCGCGCCCGCTGATCGATCGGGCGGCGATCACGCGCGACTACCGGGAGCACCTGGAGCCGGCGATCGTGGCGGGGCAGATGCGGCCGGTGATCGATTCGGTCTTCCCGCTGCGCGAGGCGGCGGCGGCGCACCAATACATGGGGGAGAACCGCAACTTTGGGAAGATTTTGTTGGATTGTCTGGATGCGTGAGGGGGGCGGCTGGGGCGGGTGCGGGGCGCAGACAGGTTCCCTGCGTAGGGGGGCGATTGTGGAGGGGTGAGCCCCCCTCTCAATCTCCCCCCGCGACGGGGGGAGAGGCCGGAAGGGAACCCGCGACGGGGGGAGAGGCCGGAAGGGAACCCGCGATGGAGGGAGAGGCCGGAAGGGAACCCGCGACGGGGGGAGGGGTGGTGTGAGCAATAGGTCGGGGTTGAGCGCTAGATGAGGGATGGGTCGAGCAGGCGGACGAATATTTCGTTGGCTACAGCGTGGCCGCGTTTTGTGAGGCGCAGGCGGTTGCCGCTTCGCTCGCAGAGCGCTGCTTCCAATGCCCAATTGATTGCGGCTTCGACTTGTGCGTAGGTGCGGGGGCGGCGCTGCTTTAGTTCTTGCTCGTCGATGCCCTCGCGCAGCCGCAGGCCGAGCGTCAGGGTGTCGACCACCGCGTCGTGATCGGTAATCGCCTCAACCTCCTCGATCGCGGGGCTGGGCAGGCCCTCGGGTCCCGCCGTCTGGGTTGCGAGTGCGCGGATGTAGGCGGCAGGGCGGCGTACGACGCTGTAGCGCCGGCCGTCAAAGCAGCCGTGCGCGCCGGGTCCGACGCCGATGTAGTCGCCGCAGCGCCAGTAGTTGAGATTGTGTCGGCACTCGCGCCCGGGCAGCGCGTAGTTGCTGGTCTCGTAGTGCTCGTAGCCCGCCTCCGCCAGACGCGCGGCCGTCCAGGTCGAGATTTCGGCGACGACATCGGGGTCCGCCTCCACGACCGCGCCGGCCGCGACGCGCGCCGCGAGAGGAGTGCCGTCCTCCACGGTCAGCGCGTAGCAGGAAAGGTGTTCGGGCCGCCAGGCGGCGACCTGCTCCAGCGTGGTTCGCCAGGTCTCGAAGCGTTGCTTGGGCAGGCCGTAGATCAGGTCGAGGTTGACGTTCTCGAAGCCGGCGCTGCGGATTTCGGACAGAGCCTGCTCGGCGCGCTCGGCGCTGTGCAGGCGGTCGAGGAAGCGCAGTTCGTCGGCGTCAAGCGATTGGACGCCCATCGAGACGCGGTTGACGCCTGCGGCGCGGTAGCTGCGCATCCGCTCTACGCGGACGCTTTCGGGGTTCGCTTCGAGCGTGATTTCGGCGTCGGCGGCGATGTCGAAGCAGCGCCGCGCGGTGTCCAGCAGGCGCGCGATCTGCTCGCCCTCCAGCAGGCTGGGCGTGCCGCCGCCGATGAAGACGGTCGCAATTCGGCGGTCGGCGGCGCGCTCGGACCAGAGCTCGAGCTCGCGCAGCAGCGCGGCCAGCCAGTCGCCCGTCAGATGCTCCAGCGCGGCGTAGGAGTTGAAGTCGCAGTAGGCGCACTTGACCGTGCAGAACGGTACATGGATGTAGAGCGAGAGCGGCGGCTCCACAGTCATTGGCATTAGGCGAGTGTATGCGCCGCGACGCGCGGGCACTGCCCGCGCGTTGCCCGCTTGGGGGGCGCGTGACACACTCACACGACGGACAGTTTCGGGGGCGCGAATGCTGAAATCACACGGTTGCGGGGCGCTGCGCAGCGCGCAGGTCGGCGAGCGCGTGACGCTGGCCGGCTGGGTGCATCGGCGGCGCGATCACGGGCGGCTGATCTTTCTCGACCTGCGGGACCGCGACGGCGTCGTGCAGGTCGTGGTGCGGCCCGGCGACGGGGACGACCGCGCCTACGCGGCGGCCAACGAGGCGCGCAACGAGTACGTCCTGCGGGTGACGGGCGAGGTGGCGGCGCGCAGCGAGGCGACGGTCAATCCCAACCTGCCGACCGGCGAGATCGAGGTGCTAGCCGAGCAGGTTGAGGTGCTCAACGCGGCCAAGACGCCGCCGTTCGCGGTCAACGAAGAGACGGTCGACGTCGATGAGCTGGTGCGGATGCGCTACCGCTACATCGACATTCGGCGTCCGCAGATGCTGGCGGCGCTGGAGCTGCGGCACCGGCTGAACCAGCGCATCCGCGATTTCATGGCCGGGCGCGGCTTTCTGGAGGTGGAGACGCCGATCATGGTCGCCGCCACGCCGGAGGGGGCGCGCGACTACGTGGTGCCGAGCCGCCTCCAGCCTGGCGGGTTCTACGCGCTGCCGCAGGCGCCCCAGCAGCTCAAGCAGCTGCTGATGGTGGCGGGCGTGGAGCGCTATTTCCAGATCGCGCGCTGCTTCCGCGACGAGGACCTGCGCGCCGACCGGCAGCCGGAGTTCACGCAGCTCGATCTGGAGTGGTCGTTCTGCGAGGAAGAGGATGTGCTCGGGCTGCTTGAGCAGTTGTTCGTGGATGTGACGGATGCGCTGCGTCCCGATCTGACAGTGCCGCGTCCGTTCCCGCGGCTGACCTGGCAGGAGGCGATGGAGCGGTTCGGCTCGGACAAGCCGGATCTGCGCTACGGGCTGGAGCTGAGCGACTGCTCAGAGATCGCCGCGCGATCGGCGTTCGGGGTGTTCAGCAAGGCCGTGGCCGACGGCGGGCGGGTGCGGGGGATCGTGATGCCCAGCGGGGCGTCGCTGTCGCGGCGCGAGGTGGACGGCTTCACCGACCTGGCGCGCACGATGGGCGCGCCGGGGCTGGTCTCGATTCAGTTTTCCGCCGCGCCGTCGGAGGCGACGGAGGACGACATGCGCTCGCCGGTGCTGCGCCACATCGGCGCGGAGGATGCGCGGGCGATCGGCGAGCGCTGCGGGGCGGCGGCGGGCGATCTGGTGCTGCTCGCGGCCGGCGAGGCGGGGATGGTCGCCACCGTGCTCGACGGGATTCGACGCGAACTGGCGCGACGGCTCGAGCTGGCCGACCCCAATGTCCTCCAGTACGGCTTCATCACCGACTTCCCGCTGGTGGAGTGGGACGCGGAGGGCGGGCGCTGGAACGCGCTGCACCACCCCTTCACCGCGCCGCAGGAGGCGGACCGGGCGCTGCTCGATTCGGATCCGGGTGCGGTGCGGGCGCGGGCCTACGACACGATCGCCAACGGCTTCGAGCTGGGTTCGGGCTCGATTCGGATTCACGAGCGCGAGGTGCAGGAGCGGGTCTTCGAGCTGCTCGGCATCGGCCGCGAGGAGGCGCGCGAGCGCTTCGGGCATCTGCTCGAGGCGTTCGAGTACGGCGCGCCGCCGCACGGCGGCTTCGCCTTCGGGATCGACCGGGTGGCGATGCTGCTGGCGGGGCGCGAGAACATCCGCGAGGTGATCGCCTTCCCCAAGACGCAGTCGGCCTCGGATCCGCTGACCGGCGCGCCGCAGCCGCTCAGCGCCGAGCAGCTGGCGGAACTGCATCTGAATGTCAGAACTCCGATCGCAGAGGGTTAGCGCCGCCTGCGCGGGGCTGCGGGAGGCGGGCGCGGTGATAATCTCGCAAGTCAGTGAACGCGACGTGATGTGAGGA
Source organism: Dehalococcoidia bacterium (assembly GCA_965243125.1). Classification (GTDB taxonomy): domain Bacteria; phylum Chloroflexota; class Dehalococcoidia; order Bin125; family Bin125; genus CATQGW01. The sequence goes on from OZ251529.1 coordinate 1,595,977, forward strand.
GGGCGCGGATGCGTCAGACGCGGGCTTGGGCACGAATGACGACGATCTGGGCGGTTGCGCTGCTGATCGCGCTGGCGGCGGCGCTGTTCGCCGCCTGCGGCGGGGACGACTCCGAGCAGCAGTCGACCGCGAGCGGCGATCGCGAGGATCGGCAGCAACAGCAAGCGGCGCCCGACGACCGCCAGGAGCGCCCGAACGGCGAGCAGGATGCAGATGAGCAGGGCGCGCAGCAGGAGCAGGCGCCCACGCGCACGGCCGAACCGCAGCGGGCGGCGCGGCCCGACGCGACGCTGCGAATCGCGCGCAGCAGCCCGCTGAACCTCGATCCGGCGCAGGTTACCGATGTCGACTCGGCGGTCTACGTGGTCGAGATTTTCGGCGGCTTGCTGACGCTGGATCAGGACTTGCGGATTGCGCCGGATCTGGCCGAGTCGGTGCCGGGGCCGACGGTCAACTCGGACGGGACGGTGACCTACCGCTTCACGCTGCGCAGCAACGCGAGTTTCCACGACGGCAAGCGGATTTCGGCGGAGGACGTGAAGTGGAGCCTGGAGCGCCACGCGGCGCCGGAAACGCTGTCGCCGACCGCGCCGGACTTCCTGGGCGACATCGTGGGCGCGCGGGAGTACACGCGCGGGCGGACCGACGAGATCGTGGGCATTCAGGTGATCGACGAGCTCACGCTAGACATCACGATCGACTCCGCCAAGCCGTACTTCCTCTACCTGCTGACCTTCCCGACGGCGTTCGTGGTGGACCGGGCGCAGGTGGAGGCGGATCCGGAGCGCTGGGCGCTGGAACCGAACGGGAGCGGTCCGTTCAAGCTGGCGGAGTGGACGCTGGGCGAGAGCATCGTGCTGGAGCGCTTCGACGACTACCACCTCGGCCCGGCGGGTGTGCAGACGGTCAACATCCGCTTCGGCGGCGGCGTGGAGCAGTTCGAGAACGACGAGATCGATGTCTCCGGTGTGGGGATCAACGACATCGAGCGGGTGCGCGATCCGGCCTCGGATCTGAACCAGCTCTACGTGACGCGCAACGCGCTGTCGATCTTCTACATCGCGTTCAACACCTCGTCGCCGCCGTTCGACGATCCGCTGGTGCGGCGGGCGCTGGCGCATGCGATCGACAAGACGACGATTGTGGAGACGGTGCTGCAGGATCTGGTGCGCGAGGCGCGCGGAATCATCCCGCCGGGTCTGGCTGCGCACGACCCGGACTACCTGGGGCTGCCGTTCGATCCGGAGTTGGCGCAGGAGTTGCTGGCGCAATCGAACTACGCCGACTCGCCGATTCTGGACACGATCCGGCTGACGGTGCCGGGCCAGGGCGCGACCTCGGGTCCGAGCATTGAGGCGATTCAGGCGATGTGGCTGGAGCACCTGGGGCTGGATGTCGAGATTCAGCAGATCGAGTTCGCGACCTTCATCAGCGAGCTGGATCGCGGGCTGTACCCGATGTTCAGCCTGGGCTGGAGTCTCGATTTCCCGGATCCGCAGAACGTGCTCGACTACAAGTTCTACAGCCGCTCGCTGGGCAACGATGTGGCGCTGGACGATCGGGAGATCGACGGGCTGCTGGAGGAGGCGCGGGGGGAGTTCGATTCGGCGCGTCGGGTTGAGCTCTATCGCGAGGTCGAGAGTCGGCTGGTGGGCGAGGCGATCTGGATTCCGCTCTACCATTCGCAGGCGCACGAAGTGGTGAAGCCCTACGTGGAGGGCTACGCGCCGACGCGGATGGTGGTGCCGCAGCTACGGTATGTGCAGCTGACGCAGTAGTTCAGCGTCGGCCGGCGACGGAGGCGCGATCGCACGATGGGGATTTCGGGGGCCGTCCCGCTGCTGCTGCGCCGCCTGGCGCTGATGCCGGTGCTGGTCTTCGCGGTGCTCGTCTTCACTTACGCGATCACGCAGATCGCGCCGGGCGATCCGGTGCGGATCATCGCCGGGCAGCGGCAGATCGAGCCCGAGCAGGCGCAGCAGATTCGCGAGGAATACGGGCTGGACGGCAATTTTGCGGAGCGCTTCGGCAACTATTTCGTGGGGTTGATCACGCGCGGCGACCTCGGCCCGTCCTACTACTACCGCTCGCCGACGCGCTCGGTGCAGGAGCTGCTGGGCGAACGCATCTGGGTCTCGACGCAGATCAACCTGATCGTGCTGGCGCTCGTCTTCGGACTGGGCATACCGCTCGGCGTCTACGCCGGCACCCGCCGCGGCACCTGGAAAGACCCCGCCACGATCGCCTTCTGGAAGATCTTCGATTCGATTCCCGCGCCGATCTTCATCGTGCTGGTCGCGTTGCTGCTGGTGGAAGGCCTGGCGCCCGTCTTCAACGCCTTCGGGTTCAACGTGCCGGCGGCCTGGACGCCGGGTGATCCCGCTTCTTTTCTTGTCCCTGTGATCTCACTCAGCGTGCCGGCGCTGGGAGGGACGGCGCGGTTCGTGCGGGTCAGCCTGCTCACCACGCTGGATGACGACTACGTCCGCACGGCGCAGGCCAAAGGGCTGACGGAACGCCGCGTGCTTTATGGGCATGTGCTGCGCAACGCGCTGCTGCCGCTGAGCACGGTGATCGGACTGTCGATCGTCGGCGTGATCACCGGCTCGATCATCATCGAGACGCGCTACGGCGTGCCGGGCGTCGGCGCGTTTCTCTTCGATTCGATCAATCAGCGCGACTTCAACGTGGTGCTGGGCTTCACGCTGCTGACCGCGACGCTGTTCATCGTGGTCAATGGGGTGATCGACATCATCTACATGTTCATCGATCCGCGCATCCGCTACACGGCGAGGTTTGCGTGAGCCGCGCGGCGGCGGCGGCGAGGGACGAGGAGCTGTGGAGCCGCCCGTCGCGCTCGGAAGCTCCCTGGCGGCGGGCGATCCGCGCGATTCGCCGCAAGCGCGTGGCGATGACCTGCATCGTGCTGATCACGATCCTCTACGGCGCGGGCTTCTACACGTTGCTCGACGTGTTCGGCGTGGATACGGGGCTACAGGATCCCAACGCTACGAACCTGCAGGAACGCCGCCCGATTCGGGCCACGGAGAGCGGCGAAGGCGAGTCGCTGGGCGCGTTCGCGGAGCGGCAGGGCGTGGAGCTGGCGGCGCTGCCCGCGCTCAACCCCGATCTGGTTGCCGAGCACGGCGCGTTCAGCGCCGATCTGGCGCTGCGGCCCGGCACGCAGCTCATTCTGCGCGGCGGCGAGGAGTTGCAGGGGCCCTCCTGGGATCACTTGCTGGGCACTGATCGTCTGGGGCGCGATCTGTTCTCCCGCGCGCTGTTCGCGCTGCGCACCACCCTGATCGTCAGCGTGCTCGCCGTGCTGGTGGGCAACATTTTCCTGGGCTGGGGTCTGGGGCTGCTGGCGGGCTATCGGGGCGGGTTGGTCGACAGCGTGATCATGCGCGCGGCCGATTTCGTGCTCGCCTTGCCGGGGCTCGTGATCCTGCTGGTGATCGTCTCGGCCTTCGGCGAGCCGTGGGGCGAGGTTGTGCGCGACATCCAGAACTGGCTGGGCACCGACCTGCTGATCGATCAGGGCGTCCACAGCTATTCGCTGATTGTCTTCGCCATGTCGTTCGTCGGCTGGGGCGGTACGGCGCGCTTCATCCGCGCGCAGACGCTCGCGACCCGGGAGGCGGATTTCGTGCTGGCGGCCGAAGCCAGCGGGGCGAGCACGCCGCGCATTCTGACCTGGCACCTCTTCCCTGCCATCCTGCCGTGGATTGTGGTCGGCCTCAGCGCGTCGTTGGGTGAGATGGCGGGCGCGGAGGTCGTTCTGACCTGGTTGGGTATCGGGATCGCGCCGCCCACTGCGTCATTCGGGCTGATGGTGGCCGACGCAGGCGGCTGGAAGTCGCTGCTGATGTATCCGCAGATGCTGCTGGTGCCGATGTTCTTCATTCTGGTGCTGATGCTGTCGTTCAACCTGCTGGGGGACGCGATCAACGATGTGCTTAACCCGCGGGGGCGGTGATCGGTGGGGGAGGGTTGGCGCTGTGCTCGGGGCTCCGCGCCGCCCCCCCAGTCCGCTAGAAGCGGACAGCCCCCCTGCATAGGTGTCATAGCCCAAGACCTGCGGGACGCGGAGAATGGGAGGGAAGCCGCCGAGGGCGGCGTGTGGGCGGTGGTGGTTGTACCAGTGCAGCCAGCTGGGCAGGGCCTGGTTGCGGGCGGCGCTGTGTGGGTAGGCCCAGCCGTGCGCCCAGCCGCGGGTCAGGGTCTGGATGAAGCGCTCGGCCTTGCCGTTGGTCTGCGGGCGGTAGGGGCGGGTGTACAACCGGCGCAGGCCGAGCGCGGCGCACTGCGCGGCCCAGCCGCGGGTGCGGTAGCAGCCGCCGTTGTCGGTCAGCACCTCGCGCAGGCTGATGTCGAGCGTGGCGAACCAGGCCGCCGCGCGGCCCAGGAAGGCCGCCGCGTCGCGCCCGTTCTTGCTCGGCAGCACTTCGCCGTAGGCCAGCCGGGTGTAGTCGTCGACGGCGATGTGGGCGTACTCGACGCCGGCTCCGGGGCTGCGCTTGCGCCCGTCGCCCAGCGCGCGCCAGCCGGGCCGCTCGAAGCGCGTCAGCTGCTTGATATCGATGTGCAGCAGGTCGCCGGGGCAAGGGCGCTCGTAGCGCTGAACGGGCGGGCGCGGCTCGCGCGGCAGCCGCGAGCAGCCGTGGCGGCGCAGCACATTGCCGACCGTCGAGGGCGCGACGCCGACCACCCGGCCGACCGTCAGTGGGCCGGCGCGGGTCTCTGCGCGCAGCGCCAGGATGCGCCGCTCGAGCGCCGCCGGCGTGCGCCGCGGGCTGCGCCGGGGGCGCGAGGAGCGATCCCGCAGCCCCGCCTCCCCTTCGGCCCGGTAGCGCTGCAACCAGCGGTAGAGCGTGGAGCGGGCGACGCCCTGGCCGGCCGCCGCCGCCGTCACGCTCAGCCCGCCCTCCACCACCAGCCGCACCGCGCGCAGCCGCGACTCCCACGAGTAGCGCATCCGCAGCCGTCCGCCGTTAGCCTCTGTCATCGGAACCTCCTGCGTGATTGGGCATGGCTTGCACCCCCAGTCTCGCAGGCGGCTTCCACTCCCCGTTCCGTCCCACATGTCCGCAACTACGACACATAGGGGGGCGATTGCGGAGCGGCGGACAGTCCCACTGTGTAGGGGGGCGATTGCGGAGCGGCGGACGCGCCCCCCTCTAAATCTCCCCCCAGGATGGGGGGAGACTTTCGGAGCGGTGGTGGGTGTGTGGGTTTCTGCCTGCGCAGGAATGATGGGAGGTGGCGGGGCTAAGGCGGTGCGCTGATATGCTCGCTCTACGTGTAACGATGCGCGCTTTGGCGCGCGCAGCAACGCCGTGTGGGCGTTTCGGGAACGGGTCGTGGGCGAATGAAAGTCACTGCAGAACGCATCCCTGAAGCTCAGGTGGTGCTGGACATCGAGTTGGACGACGAGCGGGTTGAGCGCTCGCTGAATCAGGCGGCGCGGCGGCTCTCGCAGCGCTACCGCATTCCGGGCTTCCGCCAGGGCAAAGCGCCGCGGCCGGTCGTCGAGCTGGCGCTGAGCGTCGACGCGGTGTTCGAAGAGGCGGCGGAGCGGATGGTGCCGCAGGCGGTGCAGGAGGCGGTGGAGAGCGAGGGGTTGGAGCCGGTCGCGCCGCCGCAGGTCGAGATCACCAGCCGCGGGCCGGTCACGCTGCGCGCGACCGTGCCGCTGCCGCCGACGGTGGAGCTAGGCGACTACCGCAGCATTGCGGTCGAGCGCCCCGAGAGCGAGTACAGCGAGGAGGCGGTCGAGGAGCGGATCCTCAACATGCGCCGCAACTACGCCGTGCTCCAGCCGGTCGAGCGCCCGCCGCAGCTGGACGATCGGCTCACTGCCGATATCCGCGCCGTGGTCGACGAGGAAGAGATTCTGAATGAAACGGCCGCCGAGTTCCCGCTGCGCGAAGGCGAACACATCGGCGTACCGGGCCTGATCGAGCGGCTGGTCGGCATCGAGGTCGGCGTGCAGCACCAGATCGATGTCGATGTCGATGAGGACTGGGACGACGACGAGGTGGCAGGCAAGACGGTCGCGTTCGAGGTGACGATCCACGAGGTGAAAGAGGAAGAACTGCCGGATCCGGACGACGATTTCGCGATGGAGGTGTCGGAGGAGTTCGAGACGTTCGCCGACCTGCGGGGGCGGATCGCCGAGCAGCTGCGCGAGCGGGCCGACCAGCAGGTGCAGCAGCAGTTGCGCAGCGCGGTGCTGCAAGCCGCCATCGCCAGAGCGACGCTCGAGTACCCGCCCGCCCTCGTCGAACACGAGGTCGAGCACATGCGCCAGGATTTCGCCCGCCAGATGGGCCAGGATCCGGCCACTTTCCTGCGCGACGAGAGCGAGCAGGGCGAGCAGCTGCTGGCGACCTTCCGTTCGCAGGCCCACGAGCGCGTGATCAACACGCTCGTCCTGCAGCACGTGACCGAGGCCGAGCAGATCACGGTGACCGACGAGGAGATCGAAGCGGAATTGGAGCAGATGCTGAGCGGCGTCGCCGAAGCCGAAACGCCCAACGAGGCCGTCCGCGACCAGCTGCGCGAGAACATCCGCGGCTCGATGATGCGCAACCGCACCGTTGAGCGGCTCGAACAGATCGCGCTGGCCAATCACGCGGCCGGTCTCGGCGGCGACGATGGCGATGACGCGGAAGAGGAAGCGTCCGACGACGAAGCGCCGGATGAGGGCGCGGCAGAAGCGGCCGCGCCCGAGGCCGAAGCTGAGAGCGACCCCGACCAGACTGAGGCGTCGGAAGAGGCGTAACGGCTGCTTCCGTCGCGGCTGCGGCGCAGCTGCGCCGCGCATAGCGGGATCGCGGGTACACTGACGAGACACACAGGATGGGCAGACGACGTTTGAGGAGGCCCACATGACCCTGAGTCGCCCCAGCGACATCATTCCGATGGTGGTCGAGAGCACGAACCGCGGCGAGCGCGCCTACGACATCTACTCGCTGCTGCTGCGCGAGCGGATCATCTTCCTCGGCACGCCGATCGACGACCAGGTCGCCAACGTGATCGTCGCCCAGCTGCTCTACCTGGACCGCGAGGATCCCGACCGCGACATCCAGATCTACGTCAACTCGCCGGGCGGCGTGATCACGGCCGGGCTGGCGATCTACGACACGATTCAGCTGATCAACGCCGATGTGTCGACGATCTGCGTCGGCATGTCGGCCTCGATGGGCACCGTGCTGCTCTCGGCCGGCACCGCCGGCAAGCGCTTCGCCCTGCCGCACGCCACGATCCACATGCACCAGGCGTTGGGCGGCGCGCGCGGCCAGGCCTCCGACATCGAAATCGCCGCCCGCGAACTGCTGCGCAACAACGAGATCATTCGCGGTATCCTCGCCCAGCACACTGGTCAGCCCCTGGACCGGATCAAGGCCGATACCGACCGCGACTTCTACCTGGACGCGGATCAGGCAAAGGAATACGGCCTCGTCGACGATGTGCTGCATGCGAATGCGGACGGCGACGCCGCAGCGGCGGCCGGCGCCTAGCGGCGCGCTCGGACCGGAAGGCGGCGGCGCAACCGCCGCGACGCGGAGAGGACGGTTCGGATGACGATGTCTCGCGGCGGCGGCGGCGGCCACTCGCAGTATCACTGCTCGTTCTGCGCCAAGGACCAGAGCCATGTGCGGCGGCTGGTCGCTGGCCCCGGCGGGGTCTACATCTGCAACGAATGCGTCGAGGCCTGCCGCGACGTGATCCGCGAGGAAGCCGGCCCCGTCGAAGAGCAGCAGCCCGACGCGCAGCCGCAACCCGAAGCCACCGAAGTGCTGCCGCCGCAGGCCATCTACGAGCGCCTCTGCGACCACGTCGTCGGCCAGGAAGACGCCAAGCGCGTCCTCGCCGTCGCCGTCTACAACCACTACAAGCGGATCACCAGCAAGATCGAGGCCACTAACGGGGTTGAGCTCGAGAAGAGCAACATCCTGCTCGTCGGTCCCACCGGCGTGGGCAAGACGCTGCTTGCCTCCACCCTCGCCCGCATCCTCGACGTTCCCTTCTCGATTGCCGACGCCACCGCCCTCACCGAGGCCGGCTACGTCGGCGAGGATGTCGAAAACATCCTGCTGCACCTGATTCAGGCGGCGGATTTCGACATCGCCCGCGCGGAGCGAGGGATCATTTACATCGACGAAATCGACAAAATCACGCGCAAGGCGGACAACCCCTCAATCACCCGCGATGTCTCCGGCGAGGGCGTCCAGCAGGCGCTGCTCAAGATCATCGAGGGCACCGTCGCCTCCGTCCCGCCGCAGGGCGGACGCAAGCATCCGCATCAGGAATTCCTGCAGATCGACACCAGCAAGGTGTTGTTTATCTGCGGCGGCGCGTTCGAGGGATTGGGGCCGATCATCGATCGGCGCGTCGCCAGCGGGGTGCGCAGCATCGGCTTCGGCGCGGAGGCGCGCACCAAAGAGGCCGACGCCGCGCTGCTCCATCAGCTCAGCCACGACGACCTCCAGAAATACGGCCTGATCCCCGAATTCGTCGGACGCCTGCCCGTCGTTGTCTCGCTCAATCCGCTCGATCAAGCCTCGCTGGTGCAGATCCTCACCGAACCCAAGAACGCGCTGGTGCGCCAGTTCGAGCAGTTCTTCGCCATGGACGGCGTCGAGCTGACCTTCACCCCCGAGGCGCTGGACGCAATCGCCGCCGACGCGCTCAAGGAAGGCACCGGCGCGCGCGGCCTGCGCACCGTCGTCGAAGACCTGCTGCTCGATGTGATGTTCGAGGTGCCCAGCCGGCCCGACGTGAAAAAGTGCGTGGTCAACGCCGACACGATCAAACGGCTCGAACGCCCGCTGCTGCTCAACGAGCAGGGCCGCGCGGTCGAGTACCAGGCAATTCGCGGTCGAGGCGACGAGGCGGCGCAGCAGGAAAGCGCCTGATGCCCGCGGCCTCGGCCGCCGTTCCGCGCCGCCCCATTCGCTCGGGCCGGCGCCGACTCGACGATCTGCTCGTAGCGCGCGGCCTCGCCGCCGACTCCCGCGAAGCGGCTGCGCTCGCGCTGGCCGGCCGCGTTCACGGACGCGGCAAGCGCCTCAGCCAGGCCGGCCTGCTGCTCGATGCCGACGCCGAGCTGGAGGTTGCATCCCCCGCCCGCTACGTTTCGCGCGGCGGCGACAAGCTGGCCGCCGCGCTCGATACTTGGCCGATCGCCGTCGCCGACCGCGTCTGCCTCGATCTCGGCGCGTCCACCGGCGGCTTCACTGATTGTCTGCTCCAACGCGGCGCGGCGCAGGTGCGCGCCGTGGACAGCGGCTACGGCCAGCTGGCGGATTCGCTGCGCGCCGATCTCCGCGTCCGCTCGCTGGAGCGCGTCAATGCCCGCGAGATGCCGCGCATCGAGCCGCCGCCTGATCTCGTCACGATTGACCTGTCCTTTATTGGCCTCAGCGCCGTACTGCCTCGCGTCGCCGAGGTCGCTGCCGGCGGCGCGGATGTTGTTGCGCTGGTCAAACCCCAGTTTGAAGCGCCGCGCGAGCGGGTGGACGCGGACGGCGTCGTCCGCGATCGGCTTGCGCAGGCCGGCGCGGTGACCGCCGTGCTGACTTGGGCGCTGACGCGCCGCTGGCGCGTCGGCGGCGTACTCCGCTCGCCGCTGCGCGGTCCCAAGGGCAACCTCGAGTGGTTCGTCTGGCTGCGCACGCCGAGCGGAGTAACCGGAGGCGCGCGATGACCGACGTGAGCTGCATCGGCTTCTACTACCACCCGCGCCTGCCCGAGGCGAAAGAATTCGCCGAGCGCGCCGCCGAACAGCTGCGCGGCCAGGTGCCGCAGGTCTGGATCTCCGAACCCTGGGACGCCGAACAGTCGGAGCGCCATCTGCCCCGCACCGATCTGCTGATCTGCATCGGCGGCGACGGCACCGTGCTCCGCGCGGCGCGCGCCGCCTCCCATCACGACGTGCAAATCCTCGGCGTTGACATGGGGCGCCAGGCGTTCCTGACCGAGCTCACGCCGGAGCAGCTGGACGCGCACCTGCCGGCGCTGCTGGCCGGCGACTACGGCGTGGAAGAGCGCTCGATGCTCGACGCCCGCCCGCAGGACGCCGCTGGCGCTCCAACCGCAATGCCCGCGCTCAACGACGTGATGCTCGGCCGCGGCAGCCTCGGCCAGCCCGCCTACCTCGCCGTTCACGTCAACGGCGACCCGATCGGCGTGGTCCGCGCCGATGCGATCGTCGTCGCCAGCGCCACCGGCAGCACCGGCTACTCGCTCTCCGCCGGCGGCCCGATCCTGCACCCGCGCGCGCGCAGTGTCGTGCTCACCCCCGTCGCGCCGCATCTGGCCGCGGCCGCCCCGCTCGTGCTGCCCGCCGACGCCGTGATCAATCTCCAGCTCGGACGCGAACACGCCGGAATGCTTTCCGTCGACGGGCAGCGGCCCTACAGCGTCGCGCCCGGCGGCGGCGTCGAAGTGCGCCGCAGCGAGTCCGTCGCCCGGCTGATTCGCTTCGGCGCGCGCCCCTTCTTCGCCCAGCTGGGCAAGCGCCTCGCCTGGCTCGACGAGCGGCGGCTGCGCGCCGTCCGGCGCACCGGCGTCGCCCCGTTCGACGCCGACGAGGCCGAACCGGGCTGAACATCCCCTACCAAGCCCCCACCACTTCCTACCAAACCTGAACAAACCCAACCACTTCCGACCGTCGCCGATGTCTGGCTGTCGGGTACCATAAGAGGCGTCGCGGCGCCGAGCGCCGGAGGGCGGCGGGACGCGGCGGTGACGGAGTCGCTGCGACATGCTGAGCGCGCTGCGCCTGCGGGATTTCGCGCTGACCGAGCAGGCCGAGCTGGAGCTCGCGCCCGGCTTCACGGTGATCACGGGCGAAACCGGGGCGGGCAAGAGCGTGCTGTTTGAGGCGCTGCGCTTCGCGCTCGGCGGCCCGGCCGACGCCGCCTTAATCCGCCCCGGCGCGGAACGCGCGGAGGTGGAGGCCGTCTTCGACCTGCGCGACAGCCCCTCGCGTGATGCGGTTGCCGGCGCGCTGGAGCAGCTGGATCTGCCGTTCGACGGCGAGCTGGTGCTGCGCCGCTGGCTGGCGCTCGACGCGCAGCGCGCGCGGCTCTCGGGGCGGCTGCGGATCAACGATCGCACCGCCACGTTGGAGACCGTCCGCACGCTCGCGCCCTGGCTGGCCGACATCCACGGGCAGCGCGAGCACCTCTCGCTGCTCCGCCCCGGACAGGTGCTAACGCTGCTGGACCGGTTTGCAGGGCTGACGGAGGCGCGCGGGGAGTTCGCCGGGATGGCGCGCCGGCTGCACGCGCTGGAGCGGCGGATCGGCTCGATCTCGGGCGATCAGCGTGATCGCGCGCGCCGCGCTGCGCTGTTGCAGCACGAGTCGGCGGAGATCGCCGCCGCCGGGCTGTGCGTCGGCGAGGAAGAGGAGCTGCGCGCCGAGCACTCGCGGCTGCAACACGCCGCGCGGTTGATGGAGGACTCGCAAGCCGCCCGCGACGCGCTCGAATCCGACACGCTCGCCGACGCCGTGGCGGCCGCGCGACGGCTGGTGGAAGTGGACGGGCAGGCCGCCGCGGTCGCCGCCTCGCTGGAGTCGGCCGCCGAGCACGCGGCCGACGCGGCGCGCGAACTGCGCGCCTACGCGGAGACGATCGTGGTCGATCCGGCCCGCCTCGCCGAGGTGGAAGCGCGCCTCTCGCTGATCGCGGAGCTGGAGCGCCGCTGGGGCGACACGATCGCCGACGTGATCGCCTACGGTGAGCGCGCGGCGCAGGAGGCCGAGCAGCTTGAGAGCGAGGAGGCCGATCTGGCGGGGATGCAAAGCGAAGCCGCCGCGCTGCTCGGCGAGATCGAAACCGCCGCCGAGCGGCTCTCCGGCGCGCGCCGCGAGGCCGCGCAGCGCTTCGCCGCCGCAATCCGCGCGGAGTGCGGGCCGCTGCATCTGGAGGGCGCGGTCATTGAGATCGCGTTCGAGCCGATTGCCGGCGGCGATCGGATCGGCTTCGACCAGACGGGCGCGGACCGCGTCGATCTGCTGGTTTCGTTCAACCCCGATGCGCCGCCGCGACCGCTGCGGCGGGTCGCCAGCGGCGGCGAGACCGCGCGGCTGACGCTGGCGGTGAAGGCGGTGCTGGGCGACCGCGACGCGGTGCCGGTGCTGCTCTTCGACGAGATCGACGCGGGGCTGGGCGGGCGCAGCGGCGCGGCGGTCGGCGAGCGGCTGGCGCGGCTGGGGCGCTCGCACCAGGTGCTCTGCATCACCCACCTGCCGCAGGTGGCCTCCTACGCCGGCGCGCACGTGCGGGTGCGCAAGCTGCGCGGCGACATAAATCGCAAGGTTGGGAGTCTGGTGGAGGTGGAGTCGCTGGACGCCGAACAGCGGCTGGGTGAGCTGGCCGAGATGCTCGGCGCGGACAGCAAGGCGAACCGCAGCAGCGCGCGCGACCTGCTCCGCGCCGGCGCGGGAGTCGGCGCATGACCGCCCCCCCAACTCCCGTTGCGCAGCGCGCCTCGGTCAACGACGCCCGCGAAATCCAGCGCCTGATCAGCTATTGGGCGGAGGAGACCGGCGATGTGTTGCCCCGCACCGAGGGCGAAATCTACGAAACGATCCGCGATTTCGTCGTCGTGCCCGCCCGCCCCGATGCCGCTGCCGGCAACGGCTTGCTCGCCGCGGGCGCGCTGCACGTGGAGTGGCGCGATCTGGCCGAGATTAAGTCACTCGTGGTCGATCCCAGAGCGCAGGGCAAGGGACTGGGGCGGATCGTGGTCGAGGCCTGCCTCGATGAAGCCGTCGAACTCGGCCTCAAAACGGTGTTCGCCCTGACCACCACGCCCGCCTTCTTCGAGCGGCTCGGCTTCCGCGTCGCGGGGGTGAGCGCCTTCCCGCGCAAGGTCTGGAACGAGTGCTTCCGCTGTCCGAAATACGACAACTGCGACGAGATCGCCGTCACCATCGACCTGCGCGACCGCATCGCGAAGCGGCGCGCCTGAGCACCGACATGAGCACTGACATGAACGCAGAGATGAGCGCCGACGACCGCCTGCGCGAAACGCTGCTGTCCAGCGAGCGGGTCTACGAAGGCTCGCGGCTCTCGCTGCGCGTCGACCGGATGGAGATGGCCGACGGACGCCGCGCCGCCCGCGAAATCGTCGAGCACCCCGACGCGGTGGTGGTGCTGGCCTACGACGACGAGGGGCTGATCGCGTTCGTGCGGCAGTGGCGCGCGCCCGTCGAGCGGCCGCTGCTCGAGCTCCCCGCCGGCCGGATCGATCCGGGCGAGACGCCCGAGCAGGCCGCGCGCCGCGAGCTGCGCGAGGAGGTGGGCCTCAATCCCGGCGCGCTCGAGCCCGTCCGCGAGTTCTACGTCGCGCCCGGCTGGGCGACGGAGTACCTCTACGGCTTCATCGCCCGCGACTGCGCCCCCGCCCCGCTGCCGCCCGACGAGGATGAGGAGCTGATCGTGGAGTGGCTGACGTTGGGGGAGGCGATGGAGGCGCTCGAGCAGGGGGAGATCGTGGATGCGAAGAGCCAGATCCTGTTGCAGGCGCAGGCGCTGGAGGCGGTGGGGCCGCTGGGTCGGAAGGTTGTGCGGCACTTTCGGGGGTGATCCTGGGGGCTGGAATCGCCTCTCCGGAATCGCCCCCCTATGCAGGGGGGCCGCCGCGCCGCGCGGCGGGGGGTCGGCTCGGAGTCTGTCTTGTGCTCGGTGCGCCGGGCCGACCCCCCAGTCTGCTTGCGCAGACAGCCCCCTGCATAGGGGGGCGATTCCCGGAGCCCCCTCTCAATCTCCCCCCGCGACGGGGGGAGAGGTCGGAAGGGGCGACCAGCCAGAATGACCGACTATGATCATCTATGAGCAGCATGCGCTCGACCGAATGAGCGAGCGAAATGTCATAGACGCCGATGTGCGGCAAACGCTGGATCAGCCGGACAGGATCCGGCCGGCAATTGAACGGCCGCCGAATCCGCCCTGCACGATCTATGAGCGCGAGATCGACGGACGGATCTGCAAGGTCTACGTCCGAACCGGCACGACGCCGCCCGTCGTCGCCACGGCGATGTGGCGCTCGGAGTGAGCGCCGACGAAGAGGAGCGACCCAATGAGCGCCAATGGCCATGTGCAGGTCGACAGCGAAGCGGGCTCGCTCTATGTGCGCCTGAACCAGTCCGCCGTGCATCGGACGCGCACGTTCGGGGACTTCCGGCTGGTCGACTACGACGCCGACGGCGGCATCGTGGGTGTGGAGTTTCTGCAGATCAACGGCGGCATCGAGCTGGACGGCCTGCCGGAGTATCGGCGCCTGCACACCGCGCTTGTCGCGCATGGGCTGGGGGAGCGGATTAGCGTGGTTGATCCCGCAGACTGATCGCAGCCCCCCTCTCAATCTCCCCCCAGGATGGGGGGAGAGGCCGGAGGGGACTCCTCTGCGACGAGGGGTCGGCTCGGAGTCTGTCTTGTGCTCGGTGCGCCGGACCGACCCCCCAGTCTGCTGCGCAGACAGCCCCCCTGCATAGGGGGGCGATTCCGGGCGGAGCCTGCTGCGTGGGGGCGATTCCGGAGGGGCGGCCTTTGCATAGGGGGCGATTGCGCGCGGCGCGTGATAGCCTGTGGCTGGGAATTCTCCGTTTAGGCAGCGGCGGCTGCGCGGGTCAGGAGCGGCGATATGTCACCGAACAGCGTTCGCGGTTACGTCTTGAGGGGGGGGGGGGTACGCCCAGTGATTGCGGCGCTGACCGCGCTGATCGCGCTCGCCGCCCTGCTCTCCGGGGCGCTGCTCTCGCTCACCCCCGCGCACGCCGACGGGCACGGGCCGACGCTCACGCTGACGCTGGTCGACGACTCCGACGGCATCGTCCCGCCCGGCAGCGAAGTCACGATTGAGGGCAGGCTGCGCTTCAGCGGCACGCTGGGCGGCGACCAGGTCCACGAGCTGTCCGACGCCGCGCTGACCCTGTCCGGCTTCTACGACTGGGGTGATTCGACCAGCCGCCGGCTCTCGTCGGCCGACTTCGACACGTCGCCGCCCCCGAATCCCAGCGCCGGGCGCCTCTCCGACCTGATCACGCCGACCCGCGCCGACGGGACGCCGGTCGACAGCAGCGCCCGCCCGGTCGCCGCCGCGCTGCACCTGCGCACCTTGCTGGGCACTTCCGTGCTCGGAGAGGCCTACCTGTTCGACGCCTGGACCAGGCGTCAGGTCGCGCTGATCCGCGCCCCCGCCAGCGTCGACGACCCAGCCACCTTCGGCCGCACCGACACCGACTTCAACGAGTACCCCGTCGCCTCCGGCGCAGCCGTCTGGCAGGAATCGCCCGACACCGCCTGGCTGTTCATCGCCTCGCCGGACGACGACATCGGCGGCTTCACCGATGTCGGCAGCGTCTACATCTACAAGGTCGACTGGAGCACGCAGCCCGCCGGCGTGACGCTGGTCAAGCGGCTCGCGCCGCCGCGCAGCGAGTTCTCCAATGTCTTCCACACCGGCCTGGCGACGCGCTACGGCTCCTCGATCACCATGTCCGGCGACGGCTCGACGCTGGCGGTGGGCGCGCAGCGGATGAACCACATGGGCGCGGTCTACGTCTACTCCCGGCCCGAGGGCGAGGGCCGAAGTTGGGGCAGCCTGGAGTACGCCGACGGCGTCAAATTGACCGTTCAGCCCACGCCCGCCTGGGGCGACCCGGGCGACGCGAGCACGCGGCCCTTCAGCCGGACCGGCAGCTGCGACCTGTGGTGCAGGCGCGTCCTCATGCTGTTTCTTGCTCACGAGCCCCGCTTCGCCTTCCCGGACCTGGCGCTCTCGGGCGACGGCGGGGTGCTGCTGGTCAGCGCCCACAGGGCGTGCCAGCTGAATCCCGACGCGTCGGCCGGCGTGATCAGGCACTGCGCCACGGCATCGTATAACCACGTCGACCAGGGCCAGGCCTGGGTGTTCGTCGCGCCGGAGGGCGGCTGGCAAGCCGCGCCCCTGGCCAACGCCGCCGCCGACGGCGCCCCCAAGACGCTGGTCGAGGCCGGCGAGGACGCGACCGGATTCGATCCGGACACGCACTACGCGCCGGGCCCGCTGCGCCGGGTGAGCGCCGCCTCGGCCAGAGTGAGACGTACCTACGCCCATCAAGATCATTTCGGCCAGACGCTCGATCTGTCGGAGGACGGCCTGACCATCGCGCTCTCGGAGGCTTATGCCCCGGGCAGCGTCTATGTGATCAAGCGGAACGCCCTGTCGGACTGGAGCGGCGTATTGGTTGCGGAGGGAAATTACCCAAGCTACGACCGCGCGCAGTCGGACCGCCGGACGGGTAACGGGGGCGTGGCCTTCAACCAGGACGCCAGCCAGCTGCTGATCTCCGACCCCTACCGCTATCAGTTCTTTGGGTCTCCCCCTCCGCATCCCAACCTCGTCGGCGGCGTCTATTTCTGGCACCGGGGCGGGGACGGCAATTGGGGCACGGTGGGCCACCGAAACTTCGCCGATGTGTTGAGGCCGACGGTCGACGTGGCCGACAGCTTTTTCGGCGTGCGGCCGTTCTGGGGCCTAAGCTTCGCGCGCTGGGCGGTCTCCTGGCCGCTGGCGAGCGGCGCGTCGCCGCCCGGCTTTTTCGTCAGCGACGGCCACAACTGCGTGCCCGTGACGCTGAACGGCGAGCCCGGCGTGGAATGCCTGATCGGCAGCGGTACGGTAGTGATCCCGCCGGGCGAGGACGGGACGCTGACGGTTTCGGGCGCGGCCACGGTCGCCAGGACCGGCGCGGCGGGCAGCGAGACGACCGCGAACGCCGAGCCGCTGGTGATCACGATCGGCGAGGTCGTCGAGGTGGCCGAGCTCAAATTCGATCGGGCGACCGACGACCGTGGCACGGCCGACACGGGCGACGATGCGCTCTTCCCGGACCAGGTGGCGCGCGGCGAGACGACCACGCTGCTCATCCAGGTGCTGAACGAGAACGGCAAGGCCGCCGCCACCAACAGCGTCAATCTGGTCAGCGTGCAGACCAATGTCGGCGAGCTGAGCACCGCGATCGGCGGCAGTTGTCGTGGGGGCAACGGGACGAAGAGCTGCATCATCGAGGGATCGTCGCTGACCGCCACGAATTCGGACAAGATTCTGGTCACGCTGCGGCACGCGGGCACGGCCGGCACGGCGAGCGTGACCGCGCGCGCGATCTCGAAGCAGGGCGAGCAGGCCGCGGCCGGCCCGCTGACGATCACCCTGACCGGCGCGCCCACGGCGCTCAGCATCGCTGCGCCCGGCTCCGGCCTGCTCGGCGTCGACACGACCGACGCCGCAGCCGATGTGGATGAGCGCGACGTCGACAACCGCGATCAGCTGACGCTGGCGGTCACGGCGACGGACGAGCGCGGGGCAAAGGTCGCCGTGCCCAGCGGCGGCTCGCAACGCGCCTGGCTGACCGGGCCGGACGGGGCGCGGGTAGCGGAGGGCGTGGCGATCGCCTACCCGCTGCTGGACAGCGAGGGCGAGCCGCTGCTCGACTCGGAGCGCAACCGCCAGGTGCGGGTCAACGTCAACCGAGCGGCGGCGCAGGCGCTGGGCAACGGGGAGTACACGCTCACCGTCCGCGCGGGCAACTTGACCGCCGAGCGGACGATCGTGGTCAGCGGCGCGGCGGCGACGGTCGAGCTGAGCGAGCCCAGCCCCGCGCCGGCCGTCCAGCAGTCGTTCACGGTCGTCGCAACGGTGGTTGACGCCGCCGGCGCGTCGGTGCCCAACGGCACCAGCGTCCACTGGGACGAGCGCACGATCGGCGACGAGACGACGATGCTGGTGCAAACCAGCCAGCAGACCACGACGACCGACGGCACGGCGGAGGCCAGCTATCTGGTCGTGGGCGCGGGCACGGCGGTGGTCACGGTCACCGCCGACGGAATGCGCACGAGCGCGGGCGGCGTGAGCGGCGGCGTCTCCAACGTGATCCGCATCGCCGTCGCCGATCCGGCCGCCGCGGCGGCCGCCGCGCAGCCGGCCGGCATCGCCGACCAGCTGAGCGGCACGACGCCGGGCGCGCCGACCTCTTGGCTGGGTACCGCGAGCGTGACCGCCTCCGCCCTGCTCAACGCTCTCGACGGCGTGAACAGCATTCTGCTCTGGCAATACGGCCGCTGGCTCAGCTACAGCGTGTCGGGAGGGCGGGTGGTGCCCGGGTCCTACGACTTCGTCGCGCAGCCCGGCGCGGTGCTGTGGTTGGTGGAGTAGGGCGAGAATCGCCCCTCTGGAATCGCCCCCCTATGCAGGGGGGCTGTCCGCGTAAGCGGACTGGGGGGTCGGTCCGGCGTACCGAGCACAAGACAGACTCCGCGCCGACCGCCGCGCGGCGCGGCGCGGCGGCCCCCCTGCATAAGGGGGCGATTTCGGAGGCGGAGCTCCCTGCGTAGGGGGGCGATTTCGGAGGCGGAGCTCCCTGCGTGGGGGGGCGATTTCGGAGGCGGAGCCCTCTGCGTAGGGGGCGATTTCGGAGGCGGCCCCTTCTACCTCTCCCCCGCGGCGGGGAGGGGGCTTTGGGAAATTATCTTGCGGGTGTGAGGCGCGCTCACTACCGCGTGGTTGCGAATGGTGCGACAATCGGGGGTGTGCGCGGGATGAGCGCCGGAGGTCTCTGATGTTGCAGCACGATGTTCTGATCGTCGGGTCGGGTCTGGCGGGGATGCGGGCCGCGCTGGAGGTGAGCGAGGATCCCTCGCTGGATGTGGCGATTCTGTCGAAGGTGCATCCGCTGCGCTCGCATTCGGGCGCGGCGCAGGGGGGGATTGCGGCCTCGCTGGGCAACTCGGCGGAGGACTCGTGGGACCTGCACATGTTCGACACGGTGAAGGGCGGCGACTTTCTGGTCGACCAGAACGCGGCGGAGCTGCTGGCGCGGGAGGGGCCGGAGAACATTTTCGAGCTGGAGCACATGGGCTGCGCGTTCTCGCGCGATGAGCAGGGGCGGGTGGCGCAGCGGCGCTTCGGTGGGCACACCGCGCCGCGCGCCTGCTACGCGGCGGACCGCACGGGACACGCGGTGCTGACGGTGCTGTTCGAGCAGCTGCTGCGGCGCGGGGTGAAGGTCTACAGCGAGTGGTACGCGCTGGACCTGATCGTGCGGGACCGGGTCTGCCAGGGCATCGCGGCCTACGACATTCTGACGGGGCAGATCGAGGCGATTGCGGCGAAGGCGGTGATGTTCGGCACGGGCGGCTACGGTCGCGCGTTCCGGGTGACGACCAACGCCTTCGCGTCGACGGGCGACGGGGTGGTGATGGCCTACCGCTCGGGGGTGCCGCTGGAGGATATGGAGTTCGTGCAGTTCCACCCGACGGGTTTGCAGGGTTCGGGCATTCTGCTGAGCGAGGCGGCGCGCGGCGAGGGGGCGCACATCGTCAACTCCGACGGCTTCCGCTTCATGGAGAACTACGCGCCGGGTCGGATGGAGCTTGCGCCGCGCGACATCGTGGCGCGGGCGGAGCAGAGCGAGATCGAGGCGGGGCGCGGGGTGACGGAGTTGCAGGACTCGGTGTTCATGGACCTGCGCCCGATCGGGGAGGAGCGGATTCGCTACGCGCTGCCCTCGGTGCTGCATCTGGCGCGCGATTTCGCGGGCATCGACCCGCTGGAGGCTCCGGTGCCGATTCAGCCCACGGCGCACTACTCGATGGGCGGGATTCCCTGCGACGTGAACGGGCAGGTGCGGCTGAAGGATCAGGACGACGCGCCGATTGTGGGCTTTTTCGCGGCGGGCGAGGCGTCGTGCGTCTCGGTGCATGGCGCGAACCGGCTGGGCACCAACTCGCTGCTGGAGGCGGTCGTCTTCGGGCGGCGGTCCGGGCGGGGCATCCTCGATGTGGTCAAGGATTTGGAGCCGACCTCGATCGACGAGGGCGATCTGGCGCGGGCGGTCGGCGAGGTGGACACGCTGATGCGGGCGGACGGACCGGAGAAGATCGGCCGGATTCGGGCCGAGCTGCGCGACACGATGATGGACAAGTGCGGCGTGTTCCGCACCGACGAGCAGCTTCACGAGGCGCTGGCCGATGTGAAGTCGTACCAGGAGCGCTACGAGCGGGCCTCGATCGACGATCACGGCCAGACCTTCAATACCGACCTGCTGGACGCGATCGAGCTGGGCCACATGCTCGAATACTCCGAGGTGATCGTGAGCGGGGCGATCGCGCGGCAGGAGAGTCGCGGCGGGCACGCGCGGCGCGACTTCCCGGAGCGCGACGACGACAACTGGTTCAAGCACACGCTCGCCTACCGCGAGGAGGACGGGCCGCGCCTCGAATACTGCGACGTGAACATGACGCCGCAGCACCGCGAGGCGTTCCCGCTGCAGGAGCGCACCTACTAACGCCGACACCGCGAACCACGGAAAGGAGCGCGCCATGTCCGAGCAGAGTTTCGTGATCCAGCGCTACGACCCGGACACCGAGCAGAGCTACAGCGAGGAGTTCTCGCTGGATGTGCAGCCGGGTCAGACGGTGTTGGACTGCCTGAACGCGATCAAGTGGGAGCAGGACGGCACGCTCTCGTTCCGGATGTCGTGCCGGCACGCGATCTGCGGCTCGTGCGCGATGAAGGTCAACGGTCGCTCGATGCTGGCCTGCCAGACGCAGGTGACCGAGGCGCAGGAGCTGGCCGCGGAGGGTGAGCCGATTCAGGTCGGCCCGATGGGCAACCAGACGGTGATCAAGGACCTGGTGGTCGACACCGAGAAGTTCGTCGCGCAGTTCGAGCGGGCGGAGACCTGGCTGGAGCCCTACGAGGATCAGGAGCCGCCGCAGCGCGAGTACCGCCAGACGGTGGAGGATTTCGACCACTGGTCGCACGCCTCGACCTGCATCCACTGCGGGGCGTGCTACTCGGATTGCACGGTGGCGGCAGTGGATGAGAAGTTCCTGGGGCCGGCGGCGCTGGCCAAGGCCTACCGCTTCGTGATGGACAGCCGCGACTCGCGGCGCGAGGAGCGGCTCAAGTTTCTGGCCGAAACGGAGGGCGGCATCTGGGATTGCACGCGCTGCTACATGTGCGTGCAGGCTTGCCCCAAGGATGTGCTGCCGATGGACGCGATCATGGAGCTGCGCACGCTCTCGATCGAGGCCGGCTACACGAACAATCACGGCGCGCGGCACCACAAGGGCTTCGCCTCGGGCGTGCGCAAGCGCGGCCGGCTCGATGAGGCGTCGCTGCCGATTCAGTCGGTCGGCATCGGGCGGCTGCTGACGCTGAACATCGACGCGCACAAGGAGATGCTGGGCTACACGCCGGGCGCGATTCGGCTGCTCAAGTCGCGCAAGCTGCTCGAGGCGGCGAAGCGTCACGGCGCGAGCGAAGACGGGCGCGAGCAGATTCAGCGCATCTTCGAGGAAGTCGAAGCCGAGAAGCACCACCACGACGTCGACGCCGAGGCGTTCGGCGCGGAGTTCGAGACCGCGCTGGGCAGCGGCTAGCGCCGACGGGCTGCCGGGCCGACGAACGGGCAGAGAGGGCATCGCATGAAATACGCATTCTGGCCGGGTTGCGTGGCGCGCGGCGCGGCGCCGGAGCTGTACACCTCCACGATCGCCGTGGCCAAGCACCTCGGCATGGACCTCGTCGAGCTGGAGGCCGCCGCCTGCACCGGGGCGGGCATCATTTCCGACGGCGAGCCCTACCTACAGGATGTGCTCAACGCGCGCACGATGGCGATCTCGGAGCAGATGCAGCTGCCGCTGATGGATATCTGCTCGACCTGCGTGGGCGTCCACCGGCTGGCCGCCGAAAAGCTGCGCGATGTGGATTACCGCATCCGCATCAACCACCACCTCGCGCCGGAAGGGCTGGAGTACCGCGGCTCCGCCGATCCGCGCCACCTGCTCTGGATTCTGCTGGAGGACATCGGCGAGGATCGGATCAACTCGCTGATCCAGCGCCCGCTGAACGAACTCAATCTCGGCCCGTTCTACGGCTGCTACATCATCCGCCCGGAGCGCACGCTCGATTTCGAGGAGTACCCCCAGCGGCGCGACAGTCTGGAGCGGCTGATCGCGATGCTCGGCGCGACCACGGTCACCTACGACGGGATGACCAAGTGCTGCGGCTTCCCGATTCTGACGACCAACAAGAAGAACTCGCTGACGATGGCCGGCACGCACCTGGCCGAGGCGCGCGGCAAGGGCGCGGATGCGCTGGTCACGCCCTGCCCGCTCTGCCATCTCAACCTCGACGCGCAGCAGCCCGACGCGGAGAAGGTGATCGACCAGCGGCTCAATCTGCCGATTCTGCATGTGCCGCAGCTGCTCGGCCTGGCGATGGGCCTGCCGCCGGAGGATCTGGGGCTGACGCGGCATGTGGTGGACACGCGGGACCTGCTCAACCGCCTCGGCGTCTGACCCTTTCATTCTCCCCCGATCGTGGGGGGAGATACAGAGCCCCCTCCGGCGCTGCGCGCCACCTCCCCCAGGATGGGGGAGGAATGGGATCCTTCAGCGCCCTCCTATGCAGGGGGAGCCGCTTCCAGCGGCGGGGAGTCGGGACCGGGCGTTGTGCTGTGCTCGGTACGCCGCGCCGACCCCCCAGTCTGCTTCGCAGACAGCCCCCCTGCATAGGGGGGCGATTTCAGAGCGGGCATTCTGCGTAGGGTGGCGATTTTGGAAATGCAGCCACTGCGCTTGGCGGAAGAAACAAGCAACGGGCGCCGCGCCTCGACGGGGCGCGGCGCCCGTGGGGGTGGAGGGCTGCTCGGCGGGGGTTGCGTCGGCGCTTAGGCTGCGCCGACGAGCGGGCGGGGTGAGTTGCGCCGCCGGGCGTCACGGGCCCTCCACCCGTCCTGACGACGGGGATCCCGAAAAGGTTCCACTGTGCGGTTCGGTCAGGCCCCGGCGCCGGTGCCGCGCAGGCGCGGGTCGAGAATGTCGCGGAGGGCGTCGCCCAAGAGGTTGAAGGAGAGCACGATCAGGGTGATCGCGACGCCGGGCGCGAGCGCCAGCCACGGCCAGCGGTCCAGATTGCCGCGCTGGGTCGCCTCGAAGAGGATGAAACCCCAGGTCGGGTTCGCCGCCGAGTTCGCGCCCAGGCCGAGGAACGACAGCGCGGCTTCGGCGAGGATCGTGCCGCCGATCGTGACCGAGGCGATCACCAGAATCGGGGCCATGATGTTGGGCAGGATATGGCGGAAGATCACCCGAATCGGGCCCGCGCCGATCGTCCGCGCCGCCTCGATGTAGGTGTTCTCCATCGCCGAGAGCACGGTGCCGCGCACTACTCTCTGGGTTCCCGGGACTAAGAAGATCACGATCACCAGAATGACCGTGGTCATGCTGGGGGTCAGCACGGTGACGAGCGTCATCATCAGCAGCAGCGGCGGCAGAGCCTGGAACGAGTCGGAAATTCGTTGCAGCAGCAGGTCGGTGACGTTGCCGGCGTAGGCGGAGACCATCCCGATCAGCGTGCCGATCAGGATGCCCAGCCCGGTCGCGGCGATGCCGATGATGATCGCCGGCCGCGCGCCGTAGATGATGCGGCTGAACATGTCGCGGCCGAGCGAGTCGTTGCCGGCGATGTGGGTCCAGGAGGGCGCGCCGAGCTTGTTGAGGATGTTCGTCTCCTGGGCGGGGAAGGGCGAGAAGCCGGGGATGATTGTGGTGCCGCCGATATTGAGGTCCTGGCCGAAGATGGCGGCGACGATCAGGACGAAGATGAACAGCCCACCGAGCGCGCCGAGCGGTTTGTTGCGCGCGTGGCGGCCCCAGACCGTCCACCAGCGCGGGGACGGCGCGAGCGGGACGGCGGCGGCTTCGTCGAGCGTGGCGGGCTGGGCTGTCATGGGCGCCTCGGATCAGGAGTAGCGGATGCGCGGGTCGAGCCACGCATAGCTGACGTCGACCAGAATGTTGATGAACACCACGCCGAAGCCGACGACCAGCGAGATGCCCAGCACCAGCGTGAAATCAACCTGTCGGATCGCCCGCACGGCGAGCGCGCCGATTCCGTCGATGCGGAAGATGAACTCAACGATCACCGCGCCACTGATCAGGAAGGCGAACTGATTGGCGAAGATGGTGATCACGGGGATCAGCGAGTTGCGCAGCACGTGGCGCAGGATCACGACGCGCTCGCCCAGGCCCTTGGCGCGGGCGGTGCGCACGTAGTCCTCGTTGACCACCTCAAGCACGGTGGAACGCTGCATCCGCATCACCGTCGCCATCAGCGACGCGGAGAGCACCAGCGAGGGCGCGATCATGCCCGCCAGGTTGTCCCACACGCCGTCCCAGATGTAGGGCGGATCGAGCGTGGAGAGCGAGACGCCCCCCCAGGCCGCCGCGTAGGTGACGACCAGCACGGCGAGGAAGAAATTGGGCACGGCGAGGCCGAGGATCGCAAAGATCCGAGAGGCGTAGTCGCCGATTCCTCCCTGCCGCACGGCGGAGAAGACGCCGATCGGGATCGCCAGCAGCGTGGAGATCAGGGTGGCCAAA
This sequence comes from Dehalococcoidia bacterium, assembly GCA_965243125.1. GTDB lineage: Bacteria > Chloroflexota > Dehalococcoidia > Bin125 > Bin125 > CATQGW01. The sequence continues at coordinate 1,620,429 of OZ251529.1, forward strand.
ATGACCAGCTCGATGCTCTTGGGCAGCCGATCCTGGATTTCCTGCCAGACCGGCAGGCGGGTGGCGAACGACTCGCCGAGGTCACCCTGCAGGGTGGACCAGAGCCAGTTGCCGTAGCGCTCCAGCACCGGCCGATCGAGGCCGAGGTCGCGCTCGTACTGCTCGATCTGGGCCGGCGTGAGGTTCGCGCCCTGCGGGCTCTGATTGAGCAGCCGCGTCAGCGTGTTGCCCGGCACCGCGTTCACCAGCATGAACACGATGAACGAGAGCATGAAGAGGACGACGACCGCCCCGATCAGCCGACGGACCAGATAGCCGGTCATCGGTTGATCGCCCGCGCGTGCAGACATTCAGCCGTGCGGGCAACCGTGTGGGCGCGGAAGCTGTACCTCGTGCTGAGCAGCCTGGCCATATCGCTCATCCCCAGGATGATCCCGTAGTTCCTGTCGCCCCTCGGACGCGCAGGCGCACGCCTGCGGCTACAGGTTCTTCCAGATGCGCTCGGTGTTGGTGGCGCCCCAGCCGGGGTTCCAGGCGTTGTAGGTGTCCATCTGGTTGAACAGGTAGGAGCGCCGCGCCGCCATGCGGTAGGGGTTGACCGCGAAGATGCGCCACATGTTCTCCAGCTCGCGGATGCGGATCTTCTCCAGGATGTCGGAGCGCTTCTCGACATCGAGCTCCTGGCGCTGCTCCTGCGTCCAGACATCGATGTCGGGGTCGTTGATCCCGTAGATGTTGCCGGGGCTTTCGGAGTTCATCCGCCCGTAGGCGAGGCCGTCGGCGTCCATCTCGCTGCCGACCAGCCAGGTGAACAGCGTGCCGCTGTACTCCTTGGTGAAGAGCAGCGCCAGCCAGGACTCCCACTCGATCTGCTCGTGCTCGACCTGCGCGCCGAGGTTGCGCTGCCACTGGTCGACGATCAGCAGGAAGTGGTCGAGGTAGAAGCCGGGCACGGTGTGGAAGGCGGCCTGGAAGGAGAGCGGGTTGTCCTCGTTGAAGCCCGCGGCGTCAAGCAGCGCGCGGCCCTCGGCGGCGTTGAAGACGTGGAAGTCGCCCAGCTCCTCGAACGTCCAGGGCCACTCGCGGAAGCCCCAGGGCGAGTTCTCGTCCTTGAAGAACGTCCAGTTCTGGCCGTAGCCGCCGGCGGCGAGGCCGTAGTAGACGCCTGCGGCCTGCTCCTCGCGGTTCATGCCCAGCGAGAGCGCCTGGCGCACCCGCGGGTCGTTGAACGGCGCTTCGTTGAGGTCCTTGAAGGTCATGTGCGGCTGCCAGCCCGGCGGCGGCGCGGTGACCTGCACGACCATGTCGGGGTAGGACTCGATCGCCCGCTCGTACTCCGTGATGTCCTGCAAGCGAATCCAGTCGGTCTCGCCGGTCTCCCAGGCGGCCCATTCGGACTCGCGCTGGGCGACGAAGTCGAGGCCGTGGATCGCCTCGAGGTAGGGCAGCTGCATCCCGGTGCGCGGATCTTTCTTGAAGTACTCGGGGTGGGCGCTGCCGCGCCACTCCGAGCCGGTCGTCGCGCTGTCGAGTGTGAACGGCCCGGTGCCGACCTGGTTCTCCGAGAGGTCGAGCATGCTCGGCTCTTCGACGAACTCCGGCGCGACGACCACGTGGAAGGGGTTCATCATGTTGTTGAGCAGGTAGGCGGCCGGCTCGGTCAGGTTGAAGCGCACGGTGTTGCTGGCGTTGTCGAACGCGATGTCCTTGACCGCGGTGTAGGACGAGGCCTGCACGCGCTCGGGCTCGCGCAGCGCGTCGTAGGCGATCTTCACGTCCTCGGCGGTCATGTCGCGCCCGTCGACGGGCGGCTTGTTCTGCCACTTGATGCCCGGGCGCAGCTGGAAGACGACGGTGGTCGGATCGGGGATTTCCCAGCCCTCGGCGAGGTCGCCCTCGTTGAGGTAGTAGTGCGCGTTGGAGAAGTCGTCCATGGGGAAGACGACCAGCTGGCTGTAGAACATGGGCGCAAAGGCGGCCATCAGGCTGGCGTTGGGGCCGAGCACGTTCCAGTTGGCGGGCGCGGCGTGGGCGAGCCGCCAGGTGCCGCCGTTCTTGGGCCCGTCGGCCTGGCCGGGGAGGTTTTGCAGCTTGCTCCAGTGGAAGCGCAGCCGCCATTCCTCTTCGGCGGTCAGCGAGCGGGCTTCGTCTTCGGCGGAGAGCTCGCCCGGCAGCAGGCCGACCGACTGCTCCTCCATCGCCTCCTGCGTGGTCTGCGCCTGCTGCGTCGCTGTCTGCTGGGCCTGCGCGTCGGCCTGGGCCTGCGCGACCTGCTGTTGCTGGGTCTGCTGGCTCTGCGCGACGGACTGGTCATCGTCGTCGTCGCCGCAGCCGACCAGCGCGAGGCCGGCAGCGCCGACGCCGGCGCGGGCGGACGCGCCGAGCACGGCGCGGCGGCTCATCGTGCGGCGTCGCATGCGGGTCCAGTAGGTGCTCTCGGTCATGGTCCACTCTCCTGATTGGTCTCCTGCGCGCCGCCGCCCGGTCGTGTACCGGGGGCGCTCCTGCGCGTGGCGCGTAAGATAGCGCTTTCGGAGGGAGCGTGCCGTGAGCGATGTCAAACCCGCCGACGGAGCGGCGATCGAGGAGCGCGTGCGCGCCGAGCTGGCGCGGCTGGCGATCGCCTACGAGACGATCGTCTGCCGCCCCGATCAGGCCGACACGGCGGTCTTCTGCGAGGCGTTCGGGATCGCGCCGGAGGCGTCGGTCAACACGATTGTGGTGGCCTCGAAGAAGGAGCCGAAGGTCTACGCGGCCTGCCTGGTGCTGGCCACGACGCGGCTGGACGTGAACCGCGCGGTGCGCAAGGAAATGGGCGTGCGCAAGGCCTCGTTCGCCTCGTTCGAAGAGACGGAGCGGGTGACGGGGATGCTCTCCGGCGGTGTGACGCCGTTCGCGCTGCCGCCGGAGTTGCCGGTGCTGATTGACGGGCGGATTCGGGGCGATGGGGTGGTGTGGTTGGGGGGTGGGAGTCGGTCGTTGAAGGTGGGCGTGGCGGCGGAGGATTTGGCGCGGCTGCCGGGGGCACGGGTGGTGGAGGGGTTGGCGGTGGAATGACGGGAGGGGGGCGCTCCGAACCGCCCCCCCATTGTGGGGGGGGGCTATGGGGGGGCGGGCGCAGGCCGCCCCCCTCTCAATCTCCCCCCAGGATGGGGGGAGAGGCCGGAGGGGAATCCCCCTGCGTAGGGGGGGAGAGGCCGGAGGGGAATCCCCCTGCGCAGGGGGGCGATTCGGAAGAGCGCTCCGCGCCGCCCTCAGTCCCCCAACCACAGCACATCCCCCAGGCGGATGGCGAAATCGGTGGAGCCGGGGATCGGGCGGCCGCCCGACACGCTGTAGCTCAGCCACGCGCCGTTGCGCCAGCCCAGGATCGCGCTCACGTTGTCCAGATCCGCCAGCAGCGCCGAGGCCGTCGTGCCCGCTGCGCCCAGCCAGGAGACCAGCGCGCCCGGCGTCGGCGCGCTCAGCGAGTCCGCGAGCCGCCTCGGCGTCGTTGCGGCGGCGGGCGCCGACTGCGACGCCGCGATGTTGAGCAGCTGCACCTCGGTCACCGAATCCGCCGTCGCCCGGATGTGCGCGCGACCCGTGTCCACGCCCAGCCAGGTCGACGACGCCTGGCCGTCGGTCGTCACGATCTCCGCGCCGATCTGTACCAGCACCGGCGTCTCGCCGACCGCGTTGCCCTCCCAGCGCACGCGGGTGCCGTTGGGCACCGCCGCGCCTTCCGCGTCGCGGATCGTCGCCGTGATCGTGAACTGCTCGCCGATCGCCGGCGCCGCGCTGGGCTCGCTCAGCTCCACCCGCGCCGCGCCGCCGCTGACGCTGAACGTCTGCGTCGCGGTCAGGCCGCCGGAGCGCACGCTCAGGGTGTACTCGCCGTTGGCCAGCGGATCGCCCGCGCCGCGGTTGACGTTGATCCGCACCTGCCGGTTGCGCTCCGAGTCGAGCGCGACTTCGCCCGCGTCGTCCAGCAGCGGCCAGTCCAGCGCCACGCCGCGCGTCACCCGCGAGCCGTCCGGACCCGTCAGGCTGGCGAACGGCGCCGACCCCGGCACGGCCACCCACGCCCCGTTGGCGTCCGCCGCCGAGACCGACAGCGTCAGCAGATCGCGGTTGTCGACCGTCTCCAGCTCGTCGCCCTCGTCGGGCGTGTCGATGCCCAGCAGCCCGGTCGGAGGCTGGGCGATCGCCAGCGCGGTCGGCGCGCCGGTCAGCGAGATGCTCAGCGGCTCCGCGTTCAGCTGCTCGCCCGTGGGGGTGTAGACGGCCGCCGTCAGCTCGGCCGCGCCCGGCGTCCCGGCGTGCCGCAGCGTGACCAGGATTTTGTCCGAGTTGTTGGCCGTCAGCGCGGAGCCTTCGATGATGCAGCTGAGCCCGCCGTTGCCGCCCCGACAGCCGCCGCCGACCTCCGTGCTCAGCTCGCCGACCGGCGTCCGCAGGCTGACCAGACTGACGCTGTTGGCGGCCGACGCCGCGCCGTTCTCGTTCAGCACCTGCACCAGCAGCGTGGTCGTCTCCCCGTCCGCGATCGCCGCCGGGTACGGACCGTCGTCCGCCGGGTCCGCCGTGCCCCGGTCGTCGGTCGCGCGGCCCAGCTTCAGCTCGGTCACCTCGTCGACCTCGCCGATTCGCAGCTCCAGATCGGCGCGGCGCACCGCGCTCAGCGGCTGGCCCTCCGCGTCCGCGCCGTAGACCACGGTCGCGGTGCCGCTGATCGTGAACGTGCCGTCCCGCGAGCCGGGCGGAATCACGATCGAGGTATCGCCCAGACTCAGGTCCAAGTGGCAGTGGGTGACGCCGTCGATCACGCTCCGCGCCTCCTCCGCGTCGCAGCCGGGCAGGATGGTCAGCGTCCAGAGCCGGCCCGGGCCGACAGCGCCGCCGCCGCCCACCACGTTGGTGACTTCGCCGGCCCCGACCGCCAGCGCGGCGCGGTCGTGCAAATTCCAGGCCAGGCTCCGGCCGTAGCGCTCGTTGTTGATCTGGCGGTTGGTCGGCGTCGTCGGCGGCAGCAGCTCACCCGCGTCGGCCGCGGCCGCGTCGGCCCAGCTCCCGTCCGCGGGGCGGCGGAAGATCAGCACCCGCCCCTGATTGCTGACGCCGGCTGGGCTGTCGTACGTCGGGTCGCCCAGCGCGAAGCGGGCGCCGTCGACGTTGAAGCCGAAGCCGCCCCAGCGGCCCCCGTCCTCTACGCCGGTGATCTGCGCGCTCGGCGCGGTCGGACCCGCCGCCCAGCCGCTCGGCGACGACACCTGGAACATCTGCACCGCGTCGTTGTGACGATCGCTGGCCGCCAGCGTCGTCCCGTCCTGCGACAGCGCCAGACGCTCGCCCAGCCAGTGGTTCTGGACGTCGCTCCAGTCGAACGAGAATTTCCAGTCCGGCGCGTTCACGCGCTTGTCCGGGCCGGTCCCGTAATGCATGGTCTCGTCGAAGTTCGCCGCGCTGGCGTTCCACGCAATTTCGGTCCGGTCCGGGTCCGTCTCCGTCTTGTAGTTGGGCACCGAGCTCCAGCCGCCGGCCGGCTCGAGGAAGACCAGCAGCTCGCCGTGGCGGGACATGGTGAGGCCTCCGCGGAAGCTGCCCGTGCCGGCCGCCCGGTCCGAGGCGAAGCGCTTCGCGGGCGCCGACACCGCCAGCACCCCGCCGTCCGCCGACAGCGCCACGTAGGCGCCGAAATCGGCGTGCCCGGCCGTGCCCCGGTCGTCGACATCGCCGACGTAGGAGCTGACCGACCGGCAGTAGGCGTCGCACTCGCCCCCGCCGGGTCCGTCGGTGCTCGATTGCGGCTCGAACGGCCGCTCGTTGGCGGCGTCGCCCCAGGCGGGGATCACCACCGGGCTGACCCGCACCGCGTCGTTCCAACCCAGCGCCGCGCCCCAGCCGCCCGTCGGGCGCGTGTAGACGTAGACCGCGCCCACATCGTGCATGCGGGGCGCGCCCACCGCCAGCGTCGAGCCGTCGGCCGAAATCGCCACCGCCGCGCCGTAATGGGTCATGTAGTCCTGTCCGACTCCGTTGTAGGTTCCCTTGGAACGCGGCTCGTTGGGCCCCGATACACGGACTTCGCGCCGCTGGGTGATCGCGACCGGGTCGGCGCCGTAGTCGATCTCGTAGATGTACAGCGCGCCCACCTTCTGATAGACATAGCTGTTGTCGTACCAGCTGATGTAGTGCTGACCCACGAACAGCCAGGCCGTGTCCTCGTCCTCCTGCCAGACCGCGACCGCGCTGCCGGTGTTGTCGTCGTTCGCTCGCCCCCAGCCCCAGACCCGGTTAGCGTCGGTCGAGCAGAAAGTACCGAACGCGCACAGGGTAGCTCTACCAGTCGTAGCCGGCCCCGCTATGTTTGCATAGAGCCCCCCCACCTGCTCGCCCGTCGAGGCCCTGAACACGTAGATGGTGTTGTCGTCCCCGCCGCCCGTGTTCCCCGGCCCGGCGCGCCCGATGATGGTGTCGCCGTCCCAGGCCAGCACCCGCAGCATTTCGTTGTTGCCCAGCGGATTCCCCACGTCTGCCGGTGGCTGTACTACGTTGGCGGTGATTTCGTCACCCTGCTCCAGGGCCGGCAGCAGGTTCTGTGGGTCGGGCAGGGCGAGGCGGGAGCGGCCGCTGGCTTCCCAGTCGTGCGCGCCGGAGAGCTGCAATGCGCCCTCGGCGATGCGCAGCAGGTTTGTCCCCGGTTCAAGCCGCAGCCGCCCGCTGACGGAGATGGTCGAGTCGGCCTGCACGATGTTGTCCGAGTCGTCCACCAGTTGCAGCTGGAATTCGAGTCCCGGCGGCACGCCGACGGGATCCTGCGCGGTGGCCGGCGCGAGGGCGAGGAGCGCGCCCGCGGTCAGTGCCAGAGCAGTCAGCGCGGCGACCCACGACCTTACCCCCCCCCCCTTCAGGACGTAAGCGATGAGGTTACGTTGTGCCATGGTCTGCCGTTCCGTGCTTGCGCTGCGTCTGGTGCCCCGAGGGCGATTGCGCCAAGCACTCTACCATAAGCCGGCTTGGGGTGCCGCCGGCCCCTCGAATCGCCCCCTTCCAATCGCCCCCCTGCATAGGGGGGCGATTCCGGAAGGGAACCCCCCTCTCAATCTCCCCCCGCGACGGGGGGAGAGGGCGGCGGGGACTCCCGCGCGACGGGGGGCGGTGCGGACTCACTGCTGTGCTCGGTGCGCCGAGCCGACCCCCCAGTCCGCTGGAAGCGGACAGCCCCCCTGCATAGGGGGGCGATTCCGGAGGGGAACCCCTGCGTGGGGGTGATTTTGGAGGGGTTCGGGCGGGCGGGGGATCCCCCCTCTCAATCTCCCCCCGCGACGGGGGGAGAGGGTGGAAGGGACTCCCGCGCGACGGGGGGAGAGGGCGGCGGGGACTCCCGCGCGGCGGGGGGAGAGGGCGGAATTTAGTCTCTTCCTGCGATGGATGGAGGGGGCGGGAGGGATTGTTCGAGGGCGAGGATTTCTTCGAGGGGGGTTTGGCCTGGTTGGCGGGAATGTTGGAGGGCGGTTTTGGAGAGGAGTTGGAGGGCGCGGTTGGCGGGGGTGGGGATGTTGTGTTGGATGCCGAGCAGGACGATTTCGCCGTTGAGGTAGTCGGTTTCGATGGCGGGCAGGCCGCGGCGGAAGGATTGCCAGGTGGAGCCGCCGCCGCGTTCGACGCCTTCGACCTGTTCGGAGGTGAAGACGGCGGCGCGGCGTCGGTTGATTTCGTCGAGCGGGGCGTAGGCGATGCCGGCGGCGGCGTAGCAGGCGAGCGCTTCGTCGCGCAGGCGGTCGACGAAGGCGCGGAGCTCGGGGCCGGCGCGTTCTTCGCGGACGCCGCAGAGGGCCTGGAGCGCGTTGCGCAGGTTGGTGAGCAGCTTGCCGTATTTGAGCCGCATGGCGTGGTCGTCGGGGGTTGCGCTGAAGCCGGCGGCGGTGAGGTCGGCGCAGACTGCCGCGATGCGGTCGTCGGTTCCGCGGGGGAAGCGCCCGCAGTCGAGCAGGCCGGCGAGCGGCTCGGCGTGGAGGGCGACTTCGCCGGGGGTGAGGAAGGTGGCGGGCATCACGATCAGCATGGCGTAGACGTGGGTGAAGCGTCGGGCGGCGGCGCGCTCGTTGGCGACGCCGTTCTGGGCGCAGATCACGGGGATGTCGGGACCCGCTGCGGCTTCGAGGTCGTCGAGCGCGGCGTGGGTGTCCTGGCCTTTCATGGTGAGCAGGACGATGTCGTCGTCGCGGAAGTCGATTTCGCTCGGGTGGGCGGCGGTCTGGACGGCGACGCGCTCGACGCTGTGGGGGCGGCGGACGGTGAGGCCCTGTTCGCGCATGGCGGTGAGGTGCTCGCCTCTGGCGATCAGCACGGCCTCGCGTCCGGCCTGGGTGAGCAGGGCCCCGATGCCGCCGCCGATGCCGCCCGCGCCGTAGATGATGTAGCGCATTGTGTCGGCTTCTCCTCTGCGGGGCACGGTAGCGGGTGTTGGGGGATTGTTTCCTGTTTCGGGGGGTGATTCCGGAGCCCCCCCTCTCAATCTCCCCCCAGGATGGGGGGAGAGGCCGGAGGGTGATGCCCCAGGATGGGGGGAGAGGTCGGAAGGGGCGCGGTGCGCGATACTGCGGGGGAATGGAGGTGCGCGATGGTTGCGACGAACGGCGCGAAGGTCGGAGCGGAGGACTGTCTGCCGCAGGTGGAGGGGGAGCTGCGGGCGGCGGGGTTGGAGGGGGATGTACGGATTGTGCGCGACCGCTGGGGCGTGCCGCATGCGCGGGCGGGGAGCGCGCGGGATGCGTTTTTCGCGCAGGGGTTCTGTCTGGGGCAGGAGCGCACTTGGCAGCTCGAGCTGTACCGGCAGATGGCGCACGGTCGGGCGGCGGCGCTGCTCAACGAGGGGCTGCTGCGGATTGATCGGCTCAACCGTCGGATGGGCTACGGGCGCGACGCGGCGGCGGAGTGGGAGGAACAGTCGGACGACGCGCGGATGATCCTCCAGGCCTACGCGGACGGGGTGAACGCGGCGATTGCGGCGGGGCCGAGGCCGCTGGAGTTTCATCGGCTGGGGCACGAGATGCCGCCCTGGTCGCCGGTCGATTCGCTGGCGATTCTGAAGATGGTGTCGGCCAATGTGCATTGGTCGCTGAAGATCAGCAATGCGCGTCTGGCGGCGCAGTTGGGCGTGGAGGCGGCGACGGCATTGATTCCCGACGTGCCCGACGGGGGCGCAATGATCACGCCGGCCGGCGCGACTTGGGCGAATGGCCAGCATGCCTGGGAGGACGAGCTGCGCGCGCTGGCGGAGGAGCCGGGCATGCGGCGGGGCGGGGCGGACGGCTCGAACTGCTGGGTGATCGACGGGGCGCACACGGCGTCGGGCGCGCCGCTGGTGGTGGGAGATCCGCATCTGTCGCTGTCGGTGCCGGCGCAGTGGTACCTGATGCACATCGAGTGCGACGAGTTCAGCGTGGCGGGACCGTGCAGTCCGGGCTATCCGGGACCGGTCTACTACGGACATAACGGTCGCGTGGCGTGGACGATGACGCACGCGCAGGGCGATCGCTGGGATGTGTACCGCGAGCGGATCACGCGCAACGGAGAACCGAGCGCGGAGTTTCGCGGCGAGCAGCGTCCGCTCCAGCGGCGCGACGAAGTGATCGAGGTGCGCGGGAGCGAGGCGGTGACGGAGACGGTCTGGTCGACCGAGCACGGGCCAGTGGTGCAGGGCGATCCGACGACGGACGACGAGGTGCTGGCGGCGCGCTTCGCGCTGGCGGAGCCGTGCCATGATTTCGACGGGATGCTGCCGATCTTCCGTTCGTCGACGATTGCGGAGGCGCGCGCCGGCTTCCGGCGCTACGACTCGATTTCGGGCAACTTCGCGTTCGCTGATCGCGAGGGGGAGATCGGCTACCAGTACACGGGGCGGACGCCCAGGCGTCCGGCGGCGCTCGCGCCCGTGCCGGGCTGGGACGGCGCGCACGAGTGGGACGGCGAAGTGCCGGCCGATGAGCTGCCGCAAGAGACGAATCCCGAGAGCGGGGTGATCATCACGGCCAACAACCGCACGACGACGCCCGATTATCCGCACTATCTGAGCTGGAGTCAGACGCCGTTCCGCGCCGACCGGCTGCGGGAGTTGCTGAGCGGTCGGGACGACTGGACGGCGGAGGCGATGATCGCGGTGCAGTCCGACCAAACCAGCCTGCACGCGCGCCAGCTGGCGACGCGGGCGGCGGCGGCGGCGAGCGACGATCCGGCGGTGCGCGAGCTGCAGGCGCTGCTGGGCGGCTGGGACGCGCGGCTGTCGCGCGATTCGGCGGCGGGGCTGGTCTATCACGAGCTCTGCGAGCAGGTCGCGCGTCGCACGGTGCGGCGCTTCTTCGACGATCCGATGCGTGTCGTGCCGGGGATGGCCGATGAACGGCGGATCGTGCATGAGCAGCTGAAGCGCAACTCCGCGCTGACGCTGCCCGACGGGCAGCGCTGGGACGATGTGCTCGTTGAGGCGCTGGCTGAAACGGGCCGCGTGCTGCGCGAGCGGCACGGCGCGGATCCAAGCGGCTGGCGCTACGGCGACGCGCACAAGATTCTGTGGAAGCACAATCTGGGCCGCGACGCCGAGGGCGCGGCGATGTTCAACGTGGGCGAGATCGAGACGGGCGGCGACGACCACACGCCCAATAACGCAGGAACGATCTACGGCCGGCCCGGTGATCACGGCACGTCGTACCGGCAGATTTTCGATCTGCAAAATCTCAACGGGGCGCGGGTCTGCATTCCGCCGGGCAACTCGGGGCGGCCGGGTTCGCCGCACTACCGCGATCACCTGGAGCGCTGGCGTGATGTGGAGTATTTCCCGCTCTACGTGGAGTGGGGGGACATTGAGGCGAATGGGGAGTCGGAGCTGCGGCTTGCGCCGTCGTAGGGGGCTCCGCTGCTACTCAGGGCCGGCGAGGACCTCGATCAGGATTTGGACGCGGCCTTCGGGGAGGGTGGCGAGGCGCTGGAATGCGGCCTCTGAGAGGTCTACGTGGTTGACGCCGAGCAGCCCCGTGTCCTGCACGATCACGTCCACCGAGCGCTCGCCGCGCCAGAGGCGCAGGCGCGTACCGCAGGGCCAGGTCACGGCGGCGGCGATCTGCGGGTCCTGCGGGTCGTAGGGATTCCAGGGCGGGCAGTACATCGGCCCGCCCGCCAACGAGGGGTGGTAGTAGGTGATCTCGCCCGGCACCACGCGCGAGGCCAGATCGCCCGGCTGCACGCCCGAGGCCGGATTCCAGGTCGCGCCCGCCACCCGCGTGCGCACCCAGACCGCGTCGCCGGGATGCAGCACGGCGAACAGCTGCTGCGCGCTCTCGCCGGGCTGATAGGCGTACCAGCGCTGATCCTCCGGCCACCAGCGCCGCGCCTCCACCACCGGCCCCCACGGATCCTCGCCGAACGCGGTCCAGACCGGCTCGTGCAGCCCGGACCAGCCCAGATAGGACCAGCCGACCGGCAGCTCGATCGGCGGCGGGAACGCGCCCGCTGCCGTCGGCTGCCGCCAGACCGCCGCGTCGGTCAGCTCGAACCAGAGCGGCTGTCCGTGGCGCAGCTCGGTCAGCGTCGGGCCGGGCAGCCCGGGCGCCCAGCCCAGCCAGCGCAGCTCCGCGACTTCCCAGCCCCAGGCGGCGCGCAGCGGGAGGCCGGCCAAGGCATCCGCGATCGGCGTATCCGGACCGCACCAGGTCGCCGAATTCCAACCCGCCACCAGCTCAATCGCCCGCGTCTCTCTGGCGACGATCCGCGGCGGCGCGGCTGCGCCGATAGCGAGCAACACCGCGCCGCCCGCCACGGCGCGGAGCAAGGCGCGGCGGCTGATGCGGCGCGTCATAACGCTGCCTGCCGCTCGCGCCAACCGCGCCAGGCGTACATCGCCACCGACGCGGCCACCGCCACGTTGAGGCTGTCGATCTCGCCGTAGACCGGTAGCTCCACCTGGAGCGCCGCCGCGTCGAGGAACGCCTGCGGCAGCCCGTCGCCCTCGTTGCCCGCGACGATCAACGGGCGCTGCGGCCACTCCGCCGACCAGACAGGCTGCGCCTGTCCGCCCTGCTGGAGCGCCGCGATCTCGTAGCCCTCCGCTTTCGCCCGCTCAATGCACTCGCGCGGCGTCGCCAGCACCTCCACCGGCAGCCACCAGTCGGCCCCTTTTGTGGAAGGGCGATAGTAGAAATCGCGGCCCACGATCCAGACCGCCTCCGCGCCCGCGGCCTCCGCGCTGCGAATCAGCGCGCCCAGATTGACGCCGTAGGAAAAGTTGAACGCCGCGACGGCGAACGAGCGCTCCCGCGCCGGCCTCCCGCCCGCCGGCGGCGCAAGCCCGAACGGGCGCACCGACGACAGCGCGCGGTCGCTCGCGTCCGGCTCGCGCGCCTCGATCGTCTCGATCGCCCGCTGCGCCCGCCCGCGCACCGACTCGTCGGCATCCTCCGCCAGTCTGTACAGCAGCGGCAGCGCCTCCGAGCCGACCGCTGCCAGCGCCACGCAGGCCGCCCGCCGCGACGGTTGCGGGGCGTCGCTCAGCGCCGCGCCCAGCTGTCGGCAGACCTCGTCCGGATTCAGACGCGGCAGCAGCGTCATCGCCCGCCGCCGCGTCCGCCGATGCTCCGAGAGCAGCGCCGGAATCAGCGCCGCCACCGCCTCCGCCGCCGGCGCGAGTTGCAACGCAATCCGCGCCTCCCCGCGCGGAAAGCCGTGCGCGGCGGTCAGCGCCGTCTCGGTCACCAGCCGCACCCAGCCGTCCTCGCGTCGCTCCGCAGCCTGTCGCACAGCAAGGCCGAGCGCGTGCGCCTCGGCGTCCGCTGCGTCCAGGTCCGGGATGGTGTCAAGTGAATCCATCGCCGCTTCCACGCCAGGAATGTACTATGCCTACATGCACCACAAAGGCGCGTTCTCTCTGCACATGTTCTTCCCGTCGGGCGATCCCGATGGCCTCAAGATCGTGAAGAAGGACAACTGGTCGGGCCGATTGATCGCCTTTCAACGAGACCAGCTGGACGAAGTCCTGGTGCGCGATGAGCTGAGCACGATCGGCGTCTACGTGCTGCGCGGCCCTGAGGGCGATCCCAACGACATTGATGGGATTCGCATCTACGTTGGTCAGAGCTCAACTCTCGCGGCGCGATTGGAAGATCACGCGCGGAAGAAGGAGTTCTGGGCTCATGCAGTCGTCATCACCCGCACTGGTGACAGTCTGGACAGGGCGGATGCTCTCTACCTCGAGGCACGGCTGATAGAACTTGCGGACGCCGGAGGATGGTGCTTCCTTGACAATAAGGACCGACCAGACCCAGCAGGCATGCTTGAGGCCGACAAAGAGGCATCGGCTGAAGGCTACCTCGAAGATGCCGTGCCATGCCTGAGCGCCTTGGGCTTCTACGAGTTCGAGAAGCCCGAGGAACTGGTTGTGATGCGTGACGATGAAGAATCGGAAGAGACAGTCCCGGTCCGTGTCCTCCGCGTCACTCGCAACGGAGTGTCGATCGAGGCCCGGGCCTACCGGTGGTCGGAACGTGAATTCGAGATTCTCGAAGGCTCTGAGGCGCTCGTCGTTGCAGGACCGGCATTCCTAAACAGGCCGGAGTTCAAAGGCTATCGCCGACTTCGAGACCAAGTTTTGGCGTCTGATGCTGTCGTTCGGCAAGGCCAGAAGTACCGCTTCACGAAGAACTTCACCGTCAAATCGCCGTCCGCGGCTGAGGCGATCGTCGCCGGTCGTTCTGGCTCCGGGCTGGCTGGCTGGCGGGAGATCGACGAGTCCGACGACTCTGAGTTGTCCGGCGACGCGAGTACCCCATGACCGTCCGCGACGTCCAGATCAACGCCGAGCCGATCGACGCCTACGAGGCCGCCTGCGAGGTGCTCGAAGACGCCACCACCCGCGGCGCATTCCAGGTCGTCCTCGACGAAGAAGCGCACCGCTACTCCATCGCCTGGCAGACGCGGCTCAGCGGCTCGCGCTACGACTTCCGCTTCGAGCGGCTCGGCGCGACGCTGACCCGCGTCGAGGTCGAGCTCGACTTCTCCGGCGCCGTCGGCGGGCTGATCCGCCTGCTCCGCGGGCGCGGCAACGGGCCGCACCTCGAACGCATCCTCGACGACATCCGCCAACTCGCCGAGTCCGACGAGTTCTACCAGGACGATGAGGACGACGACGAGCCCGAAGACCACGAACCCGCCTGACCGCCCAGATGATCGCCCACATGATCGCCAGAAAGGGAGAACGCCATGCAACTCACCGGTCTCGAAAACAAAGTCGCCGTCGTCACCGGCGCAGGGCGGATGCGCAGCATCGGACGCCCAATCGCCGTTGAACTGGCCGAGGCGGGCTGCGACATCGTGCTGACCGGCACCGGGCGCGCGCCCGAACACTACCCCGATGACGAGAAGGCCGCCGGCTGGCGCGATATCCACTCCGTCGCCGAAGAGGTCGAAGCGGCCGGCCGCCGCGCGCTCGCCGTCGTTTCCGATGTCGCTGACTACGCCGCCGTCGAAGCGCTGCTCCAGCAGACGATCGACGAATTCGGGCGCGTCGACTTCGTGATCAACAACGCCGGCGCCGCGCGCGGGGCGGACCGCGTGCCCGTCGTCGAAATCGACCCCGAACTCTGGCGCGTGGTGATCGATGTCAATCTGACCGGCGCGTTCTACATGAGCCAGATCTTCGGGCGGCGGCTGATCGAGCAGGGCGAGGGCGGCGCGATCATCAACATCTCCTCGATCGCCGGCAAAATGCTCGGCCCCAACACCGCCGCCTACGCCGCCTCCAAAGCCGGTTTGCAGGCGCTGACCGCCTCGATGGCGCAGGAGATCGGCAGCCACGGCGTACGTGTCAACGCGATCTGCCCGGGCATCATCGACACCTCGCGGATGGACGACTTGGGCCGCGGCGAGACCTGGGAGGGCATGATCCGCACCCGCATCCCGATCGGGCGCGCCGGCGAGGGCGAGGACATCGCGCACATCACCACCTTCCTCTGCTCCGAGCAGGGTGAGTGGATCACCGGGCAGTCCTACAATGTGGACGGCGGCACCTGCGTGCAGCACTAAGCGCGCGCCGGACCGCCGCGCAGCGCGACGAGACAACGAGGGAGACTCGCATGGCCTACGAATTCATCACCTACGAGCAGGACGAGCGGATCGTGACGATCACGATCAACCGCCCGGAGCGGATGAACTCGATTCATCCGCCGACCACGGCCGAGCTGGCGGATGCCTGGAACACGTTCGCCAACGACGACGACGCCTGGATCGCGATCCTCACGGGCGCGGGCACGCGGGCGTTCTCGGCCGGCAACGACCTCAAGTACACCGCCGAGATGTCGCGCGAGGCCAACCCGCCGCGCTTCGCCCCGGTGGCCGGCGGCTTCGGCGGGATCACCGCCGAGTTCGACTGCCCGAAGCCGATGATCGCCGCGGTCAACGGCTTCGCGCTCGGCGGCGGCTGCGAGATGGCGATGGCCTGCGACATCATCGTCGCCGCCGAACACGCCGTGCTCGGCCTGCCCGAACCCAAGGTCGGCCTGATGGCCGGCGCGGGCGGCGTCCACCGGATGCCCCGCCACATCCCGCTCAAGATCGCGATGGGCTACATGCTCACCGGCAAGCACGTGCCGGCCGCCGAAGCGCATCGCTGGGGGCTGGTTAACGAGGTCGTCCCGGCCGAGGAGCTGATGTCCGCCGCCCGCCGCTGGGCGGAGGAGATCCTGCTCTGCGCGCCGATCTCGATCCGCGCCAGCAAGGAATCGGCCTACAAGGGCCTCGAACTCCCCCTGCCCGCTGCGCTCACGCACAGCTTCCACCAGCAGCGCCTGATGTCGCAGTCCGAGGACCTGATCGAAGGCCCGCGCGCGTTCGCCGAGAAGCGCACCCCCAACTGGAAGGGGCGGTAGTCGGGCGGCCGACCCCCCAGTCCGCTTACGCGGACAGCCCCCCTGCATAGGGGGGCGATTCGGATCTACGGACAGCCCCCCGTAGCCCCCCGATGAAGGGCGGCTAGAAAGCCCCGTGATGGGGGCGATTCTTAGCTGAGCGAGGCGGCGACCGAGGTTCGCAGGATGTTCAGGCCCTGCTCCAGATCTGCATCTTCGATCGTTAGTGGGGGCATGAGTTTGACGACATCGGCGTCTGCGCCGGAGGTTTCGACCAGCAGGCCGTGGGTGAAGGCTTGCGCGGCGATTTGGTTGGCGAGGTTGGGGATGGGCGTGTGCAGGCCTTGCAGGAGGCCGCGGCCGCGGGGGGTGGCGCGCAGTTGTTCCTGTTCGGCGCAGATGGCTTCGAGCTCGGCGCGGATGCGGGTGGCTTTGCGCTCCACTGTCTGTGTGAGGGCCCGCGTGAGGGCGTCGTCGCGCCAGTGCTCCAGCGCGGCGGTTGCGGTGACGAAGGCGGCGTTGTTGCCGCGGAAGGTGCCGTTGTGCTCGCCGGGTTTCCAGATGTCCAGCTCAGGGCGGATCAGGGTCAGCGCCAGCGGCAGGCCGAGGCCGCTGATTGATTTGGAGAGGGTGATGATGTCGGGCGAGATGCCGGCCGGCTCGAAAGAGAAGAACGAGCCGGTGCGCCCGCAGCCGGCCTGGATGTCGTCAACGATCAGCAGCGCGCCGTGGCGTCGGCAGCACTCTTCGAGTCGTTGCAGCCAGCCGTTGCTCGCGACGTGCAGCCCGCCCTCGCCCTGCACGGTCTCCACGATCACGGCGGCGGCCGGGTCGTCGGTCAGCATCGCGTCGAGCGTTTCGATGGTGTCCGCCTCACCGAGTTGGCCGTCGTAGGGGGCGGTGGCGGTGTATTCGAGCGGGACGCCAGCGCCCTCGCGTTTGAAGGGGTTGGCGCTGACGGCGAGTGCGCCGAGCGTCATGCCGTGGAAGGCGTTGGTGAAGGAGACGACGGTGCGGCGTCCGGTGACCTTGCGGGCGAGCTTGAGCGCGGCTTCGACGGCGTTTGCGCCGGTGGGGCCGGGGAACTGGACGCGGTAGCGCATGCCGCGCGGGGCGAGGATGAGCTCGTCGAAGCGCAGCAGGAAGTCGCGCTTGGCGGCGGTGGACATGTCGAGGCTGTGGAGAATGCCGCCGGATTGCAGGTAGTCGATCAGGGCGGCGATCAGCTGGGGCGGGTTGTGTCCGTAGTTGAGCGCGCCGGCGCCGGCGAAGAAGTCAATGTAGGAGCGGCCGGATTCGTCCTCGATTCGCGCGCCCTGGGCGCGGGTGAAGACGGTGGGCCAGGCGCGGCAGTAGGAGCGGACTTCGGATTCCAGTTCGGCGAAGACATCAGCGGACACGGCCATCACCATTTCCCGGCCTCGATTCCGACGGCCCCGCCCGCGCCACGCTCTCCACTATGCCTGATTGCGCGGTTATTGTCGCGTGCGCGCCGCGCCGCCACCGCCGTAGCCCTCAGCTGCGCCCGTTGTCTGCGTGGCGGTCGTGGTCGTGCGCCTCTTCGTCGTGCGCGCAGTGGTCGGGCATGGGCAGGTCGAGCGCGGGGTTGCGGTCGAAGAAGCCCCAGGGCTTGAGCGCGAAGCCGGCGCGGTGGACGGGGGCGACGGGCCAGTCTTCGGGGCGCACGATGTGGTTGACGCCGACGGTGTACCAGAGCACGACGTCGGCCTGCTCGAGCGTGCGTCGGGCGGCGATCCACTGGGGCATGCCCTGGCCCGGCTCGCTCTGCGCGGGGTAGTCGCCGGCGGGGTAGCGCTGGGCCGGGTCGTAGGCGGTGACCCAGAGTTGGTTGCGGGCGAAGGCGGCGCGCCGGCCGATGGCCGACTGTTCGTCGGCCATCATGGCGACGGTTTGGCCGGGCATGAGGATGTAGGCGGGCGGCTGTCCGAGCGGGTTGGAGGCGTCGTCGTTGGCGATGCGCCAGTGGCGGGCGGCGGCGGCGTTGACGCTGCGCGCGCTCTGCGACTCGTCGGTGATCGGCTCGGCGCGGGCGGTGAAGGCGTTGCCGAGCGGATGCTCGGCGCTGCGCGGCAGCGGGACGGTGTCGACCTCGTAGACGGTGTTTGGGCCGCCGTCGATCTCCATGTCGAGGCGGAAGCTGAGGAAGTGCTGGTGATGCACGGCGCCCAGCTGCGGGCCGATTTTGTGGCGCGTGATCTGCGGATCGTCGTCCGTGATCGCCATGGTCTGGACGATGCCGGTCGCCTTGACCTCGTGCTCCCAGGAGCCGTCCTGGTAGAAGTACCAGTAGAAGCCGTAGTCGTAGTTGTCGATGGTGGCGATGCTGGAGACGACCAGCCGGCGCGAGCGGCGGACGGCCGATTCGGTTCCGTCGCCCTTTTCGTAGGTGTGTTTCCAGAGGATGCCGACATCCTCCTCGTGGATGCAGACGGCGTTTTTGATCGTGCGCGCGCCGCCGCGCTCGTCGGTGACGGCGGCGTCGAGGTAGGCGATTTCGCCGAGGCAGTCGCAGCCGAGTTCGAGCGAGTTGGTCATCCGGCCCAGGCCGCACTCGCCGGAGTCGAAGGCGTTTTTGAAGTAGTGGCCGACCGAGGGGTCGCCGTAGGGCACGACCATTTCGGCCATCGAGGCGCGATAGCAGATGGGGCGCAGGCGGCCGTCGTCCTCGTAGCCGATTTGGTGCAGCACCAAGCCCTCGCGGGGGTGGAGGGAGACGCGCAGCTGCCACTTCTGCCACTTGAGCAGGCGGCCGTCGAGTGTGAACGACGGGCCGTCGGGCTGCGTGATGTCGAGCGGTTTGAGGTCCCGGCGCGGCTCGCCGCCGTGCTCGTGGTCAAAGCGCAGGGCGGTGGGCGCGGGCGGCGGCGATGGTTCGTCGAGCACCTCCAGCACGCGGTTTTCGACGAGATCGACGACGGCGACGAGGCCCTCGACGGGGCGGCCGTAGGCGTTGTCGTCGGGTTCGTCGCGCAGGTAGGCGATGCCCTTGAGGATGCGGTGCTCGGTCTCCCACTTGTGGCCGAAGTTGCCGGTGGGCCAGAGGTGGAGGAAGGCGAGCTCGATTTGACGCTCGCCGAAGCCGCGGGCGGCCATCGCGGCGCGCCAGCCGGCGTCGGCGCGGATGGCGGCTTCGGCGCGCTCGTACTCCTCGAAGAGGGCGAACGGCTGCACGCCGGGGCGCGGCAGCGCGGAGACGACGCTGTCGGCTTCGAGGTTGACGACGACCTCGGTGGTCAGCCCTGCTTCGGCGTCCAGACAGAGCAGTTCGGCGGAGCGCGGCGCGTCGTGGAGCGCGCCCTTGGGCGGCTCGAGCGCGGCGACGAGCAGGAAGCGCAGCGACGGCGGGGCACCGTAGTGCCGGGCGGCGATCGCGGAGGCGCGGATGATCTCGTCGGCCGAGAGCGGATCGAGCGGGTGCGGCGCGGCCGCTGCCGGCACCTCAGCTTCAGCTGTGGCCGTTGCGGGAGTGGTTGTCGTGGGCATGCGACTCCTCGTCGTGCGCGCAGTGGTCGGGCATCGGGACGTCGAGCGCCGGGTTGCGGTCGAAGAAGCCCCAGGGCTTGAGGTTGAAGCCGGCGCGGTGGACGGGGGCGACGGGCCAGTCCTCGGGGCAGACCAGGTGGTTCATCCCGATCGTGTACCAGACGACCAGGTCCTCGTCCTGCAGGGCGCGGTCGGCGGCCATCCAAGCGGGGATGCCCTGGCCAGGCTCGCTCTGGTTGGGGTAGTCGCCGGCGGGGTAGAACTCGGCGGCGTCGTAGGGGGTGACGTGCAGCTGGTTGCGGGCGAAGACGGCGCGTTGGCCGACGGCGGACTGCTCATCGGCCATCATGCCGACCGTCTCGCCGGGCGCGAGGATGTAGGCGGGCGGCTCGCCCAGCGGGTTGCGGGCGGCGTCGTTGGCGATGCGCCAGTGGCGGGCGGAGGCGGAGTTGACCGAGCGCGCGGCTTCGGACTCGCGCCCGAGCAGCGTGGCGCGGGCGGTGAAGGCGTTGCCGAGCGGGTACTCGGCGCTGCGCGGCAGCGGCACGGTGTCGATCTCGTAGACGCTGTTGGCCGCGCCGTCGACCTCCATGTCGAGCCGGAAGCAGAGGAAGTGCTGGTGGATGGTGCCGCCCAGACCGGGCGCGATGCGGTGGCGGGTGATCTGCGGGTCGTCGTCGGCCATCGAGATGGTTTGCACGATGCCGGTCGCTTTGACTTCCTGTTCCCAGGAGCCGTCCTGATAGAAGTACCAGTAGAAGCCGTAGTCGTAGTTGCCGACGGTGGCGATGGCGGAGACGACGAGGCGGCGGGAGCGGCGCACCCAGGACTGCTGGCCGTTTTCGTCGGCGTAGGTGTGCTTCCAGAGGATGCCGAAGTCCTCTTCGTGGATGCAGACGGCGTTTTTGATGGTGCGCGCGCCGCCGCGCTCATCGGTCACGTGGCCGTCCATGTAGACGATTTCGCCGAGGCAGTCGCAGCCCAGTTCGAGCGAGTTGGTCAGCCGGCCGAGTCCGCCGACCTCGCCGCTGTCGAAGGCGTTTTTGAAGGACTGGGTGATTGAGGGGTCGCCGTAGGGGACGACCATTTCGGCCATCGAGGCGCGGTAGCAGATGGGGCGCAGGCGGCCGTCGTCTTCGTAGGCGATCTGGTGCAGGACGAGTCCCTCGCGGGGGTGCAGGGAGACGCGCATTTGCCATTTCTGCCACTTGAGCAGGTGTCCGTCGAGCGTGAAGGAGACGCCTTCGGGCTGCACGATGTCGAGCTGTTTGAGGTCCTGGCGGGGGTGGGCGGCGGCGTGCTCGCCGTCGAAGCGCAGGGCCGAGCCGGGCGGCGGCGGGGCGTCCTCTTCGACCACCTCCAGCACGCGGTTTTCGACGAGATCGACTACGGCCATCACGCCGTCGACGGGGCGGCCGTAGCCGTTGTCGCTCTCGGTGTCGCGCAGGTAGGCGATGCCCTTGAGGATGCGGTGTCCGGTCTCCCACTTGCTGCCGAAGTTGCCGGCCGGCCAGGGGTCGATCTGGATCGTCTTGAGCTGCTCTTCGGTGACGCCCTTGCGGGCCATGGCGGCGCGCCATTCGGGGTCGTTCTTGATCGTTTCCTGCGCGCGGCCGAACTCCTCCATCAGGGGGAAGGGCTGCACATCGTCGCGCGGCACCCAGGAGATCACGGCGTCGGCGTTGAGGTCGATGACGGCTTCGGCGGTTTCGCCGTTGGCAGCGTCGAAGACGATGGCGAGCGCGCGCCGCTCGATGGCGTCGCCGGCGGTGAAGCTGCGCACGGCGCGCTTGTCGGGCTCGGCGAGGGCGACGAGCGGGAAGCGGATGGAGTCTGCGCCGCCGGCGCGGGCTTTGGCGAGCGCGGAGGCGCGCTCGATTTCCTCGGTGGAGAGCGGGTCGAGGGGGTGGGCGAGCAGGGCGGGGGCGTCGGGCTTGATTTCGGTGACCATGGGGACCTCCAGACGGTGTTGAGGGCAGGGTAGCGGAACGGGGGGCGGTAGTCGGCTAGGTCAGCGCGGCGATGAGCAGGACGACGGCGGAGACGGCGATCACGGCGGCGATGGCGGTGAGCGTGATCTTGCGGGCGGTCGTGGTGAGGCCGGAGCCGCCGGGCAGCGGGATGTAGACCTCCAGATCGAAGTCGGGGATCAGGTTGGCTTTCCAGAAGACGCCGAGGCAGATGAGCTCGGTGATGATCACGATGATCATGACGGTGACGAGCGTGTCGGGCATGGCGTTCTCTCGGCGCGTCTCAATCGCGCCCTAGGTAGAGGTGAGGAAGATGTGCTCGCGATGGTAGGCGAGAAGTTCGGGATCGGGCCTAAATCGGTCGGGCAAAGAGATCGGCTGGCCGGAGTAGGCGTGGAACGCGACCTCGACGAATTCGTCGGTGCTGGCCTCGATCAGCGGCGACAGGAGCACGTGGAAATCAGCGTCCAGCGTGATTAGCCCGCGGTCGAATGCCTCGTCGTGGAGCGCCGACAGACAAAGCCCGTTGCGCGGGTTGGCGCGGTTCGGCTGATCTTCTCGCCACGGCGCGATATGGCTTACCCGTAGCAATCGTCGCTCCGATAGTCCGGTGATGCAGCAGCGAAAGTCATAGGCGACCAGCACGGACCGACGAAACGAGTCGTGGCCGCGACGCCGCTTGGACATCGTGGGGACATCTTCGCCGATGGGGAATGACTCGTCGTCATCAGTTTCGAGCGAGGGGGCGACGCCGAAGCGCACCTCCGCATCGGCGATCGCTTCCGAAGTTGCGTCCCAGTCGCCCTGCATTTCGGCCCAGATCTCGCGATCTGCGTTCGAGGCGTTGGCCAATCCTGCGCGATCCAGTGAGTCGTCCAAGCTGGCTAGGTTGGTCAGCTTCATCGCCAGCGCCGAGGGGGTGCGGCCCAGTTGCTCTGCGCAGGCGATGATCTCGGGGTGGCGCTGATGGAGCTGGCCGAACGGCAGCCGTAGGTAGAGGCCAAGCGCGACTAGCAGCTCGTCTCGCGTCCAGCGGCGTCGCTCGCTTGCCACGTGTTCCGCTCCTTGCGCTGCGTCGTCTGCCAGGCCAGGCTAGCGCGTGGAGGGAGCACTCAAATTTCCTGACGGAGAGTGGGGTTAGAGGGTGGGGGGCAGAACTGAGGGCAGAGGCAGCTTGATGCTCTATGCTGTGGCGACGGGCTTGACACTCGCTGCCCAAAATCGGGAAGTGATCACAGCATGGCGACTGAGGTTCCCAGAGTGATGATGAGTCTGGAGACGCTGGAAGCACTGGCGAAGCTGCTGGGCGATGTCGTGACTGGAGGTCAGATCACTGAGCACTTCGAAAGGGCTGGAATTTTGGACGGGTCGGGCCAATCGACAAAGTGGCGACGCTTGGCGTGGGCATTCGAGGAGCGGCAAGCGAACGATGGCGATGCCGGTGTTGCGCTACGTGCCGTACAATCATTCTTGAGCCCCGTCTTGTTCGTACAAGTGCCGCAGCAGTTTCACGCTGCCCGCCGCGATGTGAATGTGGTTCTCCGATTTGCCGGCGTCGAGTACCTGGACAATGGCGGGTTCAAGCGGATTCCGGCCGCTGAGACAGTGGATGATGCGGCAGGCAGGTCACGGGCGATACAGAACAAGTTCTCGGGCCGCAACATCCACCCAGAAGTGTGGAAGTACTGTACAGCGGAATTGATGGCCAACAACTACTTCCACGCGGTGCTAGAAGCGGCTAAAGGTCTCGCTTACCGCATCCGCGAGATGTCGGGGTCGGATGGTGATGGTGCCGAGTTGGTGGATCGCGCGTTTGCTGGCGAGAACCCAACTCTGAGGTTCAACGCCCTACGTACCAAGACTGAGTGGAGCGAACATCGAGGGTTTACCGCGCTCTTGAAAGGGTGCTTTGCCGCGATTCGCAATCCACTTGCGCATGAACCACGCATTCACTGGGAAGGCGAAGAGAACGCCGCGGACTTCCTTTCGCTGATTTCGCTGCTGCATCGCAAGCTTGACGACTGCCAACGATCACCCGACCCGTAACGGTGGCGATCGCAGTGCCATCGCCTAGTCAACCGTTCCATCGAAATGCTGTCGGTGCCATCGGGATGCGCTGCACTCGCCACAACGCCCTCTCCTCGAGTAGGCGGAACACCAGCCGGACACGAAAAGCTTCGCCGAGTGATGGCGCGTTTCGGCCGGCGCGCCAGAATGTGTCGTTGGCGTTTGGGTTGTATCGGTCTTGAAGGAACGCATGCGGGACGCACGCGACGGTGATGGATTCGAGCGTGTTGGCACCGCCATCGTCTTCTTCGTAGTTGTACTTCACGAAGATCGTTGTAGACAGGAAGTTGCCAATTTCTGACCAGATGATCGGTTCCAAGGTTCCTTGGACCTCCACTGGCGCTCCGCTCCGAACGTGCATGATGGTCATGGAGGTCTGCGCCGTTTGCAGGGTGGCGGTGGACGCGCCGCTGGTCTTCTCTGCTTTCGAGTCGACGAACAACGCTTGTCGCAGCGTGTAGTCCGGGTGGAACACGTACCGCGCGCGTTTGTAGTCGATCTTGCCGTACAGCCGTTGCAGGATTCGCGACACACCCATCTGATCGAGCGCCTCGCGCGTGATGTCCTCCGCGAAGTCCTGGGGCAGATCGCGCTCGCTTCCGAAGATCGCAGCAGCATCCTCGCGGAAGTCGAGGATCGCCTGCGTAACGAGTCGTGTAGACGCTTTCTCGATGTCCTCCAGCACATCGAGGTTCGACTCCAGATCGGCAGGATCAATCAGCATTGGAGTACCTGCTGATGACCGCGAGCCACGCGTTCGCGCGCGACAGCGACGGCGTGCTCGTCAATGTCGACGCCGATGTAGTGACGGCCTAGTCGGGTGGCGGCGACCGCCGTTGTGCCACTGCCGACGAAGCAATCGAGGATCGTGTCTCCCGGCTCGCTCAGGAGCCGGATGAGGCGCTCGGGCAGCTCTACCGGGAACATCGCCTCGTGCTCATCGTTTTGTCGCACGGATGGGAAATTCCACACACCGCGCGATCCCCAATCTCGCCATTCGTCGGCGGTAAGGCGGGCGCGATCGACTTTCGTCACGCCGGGCTTCCAGAAGACGTAGATGTACTCGAACTCGTCGACGGCACGGTAGGACACGCTTGCCCATCGGCTGTTCGCCCAGCATGGGTCCTTGACCCAGACCCGGCGGTCGTAGGGGAAGAACCCTGCGGCTGTCGCCCAGTCTTCGATCAGTCCTCCAACGATCTTCACTCGCGTCTGAGGCTCGTATTTGCCGCCCCGAACGTTGTTGCCGTTGAGTCGTCGATCCACTGTCTGCTCGCTGCATCCGAGCAGCGCGGCGATCTGGTGACGGTTCATGTCGGGATGTTGATCCATCGCCTCTAGCACAGCTTCACGTGTCACTGGGCTGCGACGAGCGGAATGCGTTTCGGCGGACACTCGCGGCATCTCCGGATCTCGGAAGCAGAGGATGTCGGCGATGTTGATTGCGAGAAAGCCACCGGGAGTGACGATGTGCCAGTGCGCCTCGATCACTTCGCGCAGCAGGCCTTCCCAGTCTTCGTAGGACCACGACGCTTCGTACGACTTCCCGACAAAGTACGGTGGGGACCAGATGCTGAGGGCGATGCTGTTCGCCGCGATGTGGTGAAGGACGGTCCGTGCGTCTCCGTGGTAGATCGCGTCAACCGGCAGATCGTCGTCCGTAGGCTCAGACGGCCCCGTGCCGACGAAGCGGAGCTGATCCTGCAAGGGTTTAGGCATTCGGGCGAGCGTGAATTGGGGCATATGTCCTACTCCGTCACCACAGGCTAGTTGGTGACGGGTCATCATGCAACTCGATCCATGGAGCCGCAAGCCCCAAGCCGAACATTGACATATGGAGAGAGGGCGGCCCGGGTGGGCCGCCCCCTCCGTGGTGCGCCGTGGTTGGCTCGCCGCTGCTAGACGGCTTCGAGGATGGTGCTGATGCCCATGCCGGCGCCGATGCACTGGGTGGCGAGGCCGTAGCGGGTGCCGCTGTTGCGCAGCTCGCGGGCGACGGTGGTGACCAGGCGGGTGCCGGTGGCGCCGAGCGGGTGGCCGATGGCGAGGCTGCCGCCGTTGACGTTGACCCGGTCCATGGGGATGCCGAGCTCCTGCACGGAGGGGATGACCTGGGCGGCGAAGGCTTCGTTGAACTCGACGCGGTCGATTTCGGAGGCGTCGATGCCGGCGTGGTTGAGCGCCTTGCGGGTGGCGGGGATGGGGCCGAGGCCCATGACCTGCGGCTTGACGCCGCCGACGCCGAAGCCGACGATGCGGGCGAGCGGCTCGAGGCCGAGTTCGTCGGCGCGGCGCTCGCTCATCAGCAGGGCGGCGGTGAAGCCGTCGTTGGTGGGGCAGGAGTTGCCGGCGGTGATGCGGATTTCCTGCTCCTGATGGGAGACGGTGCCGCGCACGGTGCGCAGCTGGCTGAGGCCCTCAAAGTTGGTGCCGGGGCGGAAGCCTTCGTCGACGTCGACGACCTTTTTGTCGCCGCGCTGGTCGAGCAGCAGGTTGCCTTCGTCGTCGAAGACGGGCAGTTCGACCTCGACGGGGACGATTTCGTCCTTGTAGAAGCCGGCGGCGAGGGCTTCGCCGTACTTGCGGTGGCTTTCGACGGCGAATTCGTCGAGCGTTTCGCGGCTGATGTCGTACATCTCGGCGACGTTCTGCGCGGTCTGGAGCATGGAGCAGACGGGCGAGGAGTCGAGGATGGCGTCGGGGATGGGGACGGAGAAGTAGTCGTCGTGGTCGCGCGCGAGGTTGCGCTGCATGTCGTTCTGGTCGTGGCGGGCCTGGTTGAATTCGGTGATGCGGGTGGGTTCGGCGCCGCCGCCGCCGCCGAGTTGGCGGCCCATGCGCTCGACGCCGAGGGCGACGCCGACGTCGATGGCGCCGACCATGATTTCCTGGGTGACGCGGTGGAGTGTCTCCATGGAGGAGCCGCACTGTCGGTTGGAGTCGAAGGTGCAGACGGATTCGGGCAGTCCGGCGAGGCGGACGATGTGGTTGGCGCCGATGCCGGCGAGTTCGGCGACGCCGCCGACGCAGCCCATGCCGACGTCTTCGATGTCTTCGGGGGCGACCTGGGGGTAGCGGCTGAGCAGTTCCTGCAGGACCTGGACGCCGATGTCGTCGAGGCGGGTGGCGGTGAAGGCGCCGCGTCCGCCGCGGGCGAAGGCCGAGCGCACGCCGTCGACGATCACTACGTTCTGGAGTTCCATCGTGTTGTTCCTCTCACGGCGGCGCTGCGCGCGCCGCCTGAATGTGCGTCGCGCACAGGATAGCGGATCATTCGCGTCCGTGCGCGGCGTCCATCAGACCGCCCCCCATCGTGGAGGGCTACGGGGGTCTGCGAGCGCGCGGCAGCCCCCCTCTCAATCTCCCCCCGCGACGGGGGGAGAGGTCGGATTAGCCGCTCGGCGCTTGGGTGGGTTGCGCAACGCGCTCTACGCAGGGGCGCTGTTTGGGGGCGGCGTTTCTGGTCGGAAGTGGTCGGCGGTGTCAGGTTTTGTCCAGAATAGTCAGGGTGGCCGAGGCGGTGTTGGGCGCCCTGTGTGCTCTTCCGTCATTCCTGCGCAGGCGGGAATCCAGACAGTCCCGTGGGTGTGGGGGGGCTCGACACGCTGGCGGCCCCGCTGAGCAGCGTTTGAGGGCCGTTGAGCGTCCGGGGTGCGGACGAGCGGCGACGGTTCGCCTGGATTCCTGCCTGCGCAGGAATGACGGAAGGGGCGTCAGCCGAGCTCGTGAACGATCTCCTCAAGATGAGGATCCATCGCGTCCTTGAGCGCTGGGTAGAACGCGAGCATCCAGTCGCGGATTTCGTCAAGCCGCTCGCGCGGGTCGTCAATCGTGCCGTCGATCTGCATACCTACCGTGCAGTAGTCGGCCATCGGGTTCGGCGATGCGGTGCGTTCGCTCCACTGGTTCAGCTCGAACGTTGGATCGATCTGCTGCAACGTCGCCGTCAGTTGGTCCTTGCGCAGATGCAGCAGTTCAAAAATCCGAACCGCGCGCGCCCGGTCAGGCTCGCGGATGTAGAGGTAGACATAGGGGCGATGGCGGTCCCCTCCGGTGGGACCCCAGAAGCCGAAGTTGAAGCAAAGCGGCGGGAACCGCGACTCGAAGCCGCGGTCATTGCAGTCTGCCGCTTGCATCACCTTCAGGAGCCTGCCGCTTTCGCCGCCTGCCCGCAGTTGCTCCATGATTGGCGCGAAGAACGCCTCGTATTTCGCGCACAGCTTCTTCCGCCGCTCTTCGGCGGCTTCTTCAGGACTGAGATGCCGCGGAGGCGGCCTGCCTCCAGCGAACGCCCACTGCTGTCGTGGCTGCTTTCGTGACTCGGTCACGTTCTTCGACTCCTCTGGCTAGCTTACACCTCGCGCCCGCGGTTGCGAGTGGCGACAAGGATCGCTGTGGCATATCCTCGCCTTGCTCGCCGAGGTGCTGGTTCGCGCAAGCGACGCTGTTTGCAGATCAAGGAAGAGCGCATGCGCTACATCATGATGATCGGAATCGCGACGCTTGGGGCGCTCGCGCTCGCGGCCCTGATTGCGGCGAGTGCTCCTGCTTCAGCGCAGGATGATGGCGGCGGCTCACAGCTCGAACTGCGCGTGATTGCGCAACCGCTTGAGGACGGGCAGATCGAGTTCGGCATCGAATATCTCGGAGAGCAGATCCTGCCGACGGTGCGATATCTCACGCCGCGGCTAATCCGGCAGCGGCGTGGTCAGTGGTTGAGCAGCACGCCTGTCGAGGTTGTCGGCGATTCGCTGGCGCCAGCGGCGCTCAGCGCCGGCCCTAATGCCGACGAAGTCCTGTACCGCGATGTCGACGACCTGTGGGAGACGCGCGGCTTCGGCCGTGCGGTGGAAGTGGTGCGCGTCGCCGCGCAGCCGCTTGCCGATGGGCGGGTTGAGTTCGCGATCGAGCACAACGGCGAGCACATCCAGCCGGAGGCGCGCTACCTCACGCCGCAGCTGATCCGCGACAGGCAGGGCGATTGGCTGCGCAGTTCGCCGGTGTCGACCACCGCGTCGATCACGCCCGCGGAGCTTGTCAGGGCCGCGAGCACTCGGGCGGCTGCTGCGGGGTCGTGGGATCCCCTCTACAGAACGCCGGTTGATGTGGCCGAGGTGTGCGATTTGTCCTCAGTAGACCTGCTGAGTGAGATGCCTGGCGTACTCATCGGATACAGCCTGTCCGAATGGGAGGGGTATCCGCATCTCACTCACAATGTGAGATCGACCCTCTGGACCGAGCGCCAACACGGCGGTGACGAGTGGATCATGATTCGCGCCGATGAGGAACAGCGGGCATCCCTGCGCGCCAAGGCGCCGGCGAGGAGCTATGGGTTCTTGGTGCAGGATGTGCGCTACCAGGCTCCCACGGTGTGGTGGGTGGCGGAGTTCACCTGCGGAAGCAGCGATGAGCAGTCGGACGGCGCGAGTCAGAACTTGAGCTGACGATCTTCCGCCAACACTGGCTCGGCGCATCGCCAGCGGGACGAGGGCAGCTGGATTCCTGCGTGCGCAGGAATGACGGGCCTGCGGGGTCTTCGCGTCAAGGTAGTGTGCGCAGGATTTCCTTGAGGCGAGGGTCCAAGACCTCCTTAATACGCGGGAGGTATTCAAGCACCCACTCGCGGATCTCTTGAAGCCGCTCGGGCGGGCTATAGATGCCACCGGGTGTGGTGACCCCGACAGCCGCGTAACCCCAATCCCTGGCTTGCCAGGTGTCCGGGTTCCAGTGCGCGTTCGTCAGCGGTTCACCATCGCCCATCTCGGCGTCGATCTCGGCTTTGGAAGCGCGCAGCTGGCGGTAGATGTGCTGATTGCGACGTTTGTCCCGTGGCGCGTGGATCCACAGGTACACGCTGGCTAAGGACCTGTTATCTGGCCAGAAGCCGAAACGGTACGACAGGTACGGGAAGTCGGGGCTTTCGAAGACACGGTCGTTTTCGTACGGTTTGCCTGCCCGCTCTGGGAAACCGCCACGCCGCAGATCGTCCATCAGCGGCTTGAGGAATGCGTTGTACGCCTCCTTGTCGGACATGTCGCAGCTACACCTCGTGGTGGTAGATGCGGGCGGCGTTGCGCTGGAGGACGTTGAGCAGGTCTTCTTCGGGAAGGGCGCTGAGCACCTCTTCGACATGCTGCTTGGGGTTGCGGGCGATGGAGTTGGGGCCCGGCGAGATGCTGGTGGGGTGGGGGAAGTCGGTCTCGAAGAGGAAGTTCTCCGAGCCCCACTGGTCGATCGCCTTGAGCGCGCTGGCTTCCTCGAACCAGAAGCAGCCGTAGCACTGGCGGCGGAAGTACTCGCTGGGCAGCAGGTCCATCTCGGGGTGCTCTTCGCGGCAGCCGCTGTTCAGCCACTGCCAGTCCATCGCCTCGAGCAGGTAGGGGATCCAGCCGACGCCGGATTCGACGGAGACGAAGTTGACGCCGGGGAAGCGGTGGCACATGCCGGAGAGGATCACGTCGAGGATCGCGTTGGAGTTGTCGAGGAAGAGCTTGACGGTGCTCTTGGCGTAGGCGGCCTGGCGTCCGTTGTCGACGGTGATGTCGCGCAGTTGGGTGAGGTCGCCGGAGCCGATGTGGAAGTTGATCGAGAGGCCGAGGTCCTGGGCCTGGTGCCAGAGCGGGTCCCAGTGGGACTCGGTCAGGCGGGGCATGCCGAAGACATGCGGCTGGTTGGTCATCAGGACGCCCTTGTGGCCGAGGCCGTGGGCGCGCTGCATTTCGTCGACGCAGGCCTGCACATCCCAGAAGGGCATGGCCATGATCGGGATGAAGCGGTCGCGGTCGACGCTGGTCCACTCGACGAGGAAGTCGTTGTAGGCGCGCACGCAGTCGAGCCGCAGTTCTTCGTCGGTGAGGGTGAGGAAGTTGCCGCTGCCGAAGCCGCCGACATTGGGGTAGACGACCTGGGCGTACATGCCGTATTCGTCCATCCGCTCGAGCCGCTCGCGGATCTCCCAGGAGCCGTGGTCGGCCTCTTGCAGGCTGGGCGGGTGGTCGGGCGGCGGGGACTTCCAGCCGGCCATCGCGGCGCCGGCGGTGGGCATGAACTTCTTGCCGCCCATCACCCAGCGGTCCTCGTTGATCTCGTCGTCGAAGACGACATGGGGCACGAGATCGCCCCACTTCTTGGTGGAGATGCGGTTGATCCAGAGGTCTTCGGGTTCGGAGACGTGGGTGTCGGAGTCGATCACTTTGATCCGGTCGCAGATCATCTCGGCCATTGGGGAACCTCGATTCGTTCGCGGCGGCGCGCGGGCCGCCTGCCGTCAATGCGGCAAAGATAGCACTTCTGGCAAGGGACCGCGCGGGATGCGCTAGGCTGCCGTTAGTTCACCATCTCGAAGCATTGCCGGGCGCCCCATGAGCCACGCCGCCGCAGCCGAGATCGACGCTCCGCCCAGCGCGCCGGGGGCGGCGGAGATCGACGAAGAGCGCCCGCTGGGGATGGATCTACCGCGGCGCGTCAAGGCGCTGGTGATGGCGGGCTCGGCGCTGGCGACGCTGCATTTCGTCGCTGTGCGCAAATGATCACCTTCATCATCGGTTTGATCCTGGGGTTTGCGCTTGCCGCGATCCCCGGGGTGTACGACGACACGCGAGATCGCGCCGCACCGACGACCGCAATCGGCCTCAATGTCGTAAGCGACATCACCCTCGCCCCCCTTCCAGGCTTCATCCATCTACACGACGGCGGCGGTGCGCTGTTGCATGAGTGGCCCGCGGATCGCTACGGCCTGATCGGCTGGACGCGCCGCCCCGAGTTGCTCATCTTCCTCGCATACACGGCGGCGGGGCGCGTAGTCGTGGCAGGCGCCCCCTCCGACGGCGCGCTCTACGAAATCGCGCCGGCGCCTGTAGGCTGGTTTGACTATGCTTCGCGGCCCGACGCGCTTGTCTTCCGCACCCCGGATGGCGACCGCCTGATCGCGCTGCCCGGCGAGATCGTGCAGCCGATGCGCACCGAGGGCTACCCCGATGCCGCCGGCGCATTCCGTGTGGCGGCGGACGGCGTGCGCCGGCATGACGAGCTGCTGCTTGAGGATCGCGGCCTTGCATTCTCCCTGCTCGCCTCCCCGTCGGGCCGCTGGGTCGCCGCCCTTGAGAGCCAGCCGTCCAATACCTACGCCATCTGGTCGATCGACGCGCGCGGCGGCAGTCCGGCGTTTGAGCGTCTGGTGGACTATGCCGAGCTGCCGCTTGCGTACGCCGAGGGCAATCCGCTGTCGCCCAATCGCCGCTGGGGCGTGACCACCGGCACGGTCCAGACCATCCTGCGCCGCGCCGACGGCCTGGTGAAGATTCTGCCCGTGGGCAGCTCCGGGTCGCCGCTCTGGCGCGAGGACAGCGCCGCGTTTCTACTCAACAGCACGATCGGCAAGGTGTTGGTCGATGTGCCGGAGGCGATCATGCGCATTGTGATGCGCGGATCGGCGCCGATCCTCAGCTGGGAAGGCGGCCGCATCCGCCTGCTCACCTTCAGCTCCGACCAATAGAGCGTGTTCACACTTCCGTCTCCCGCGCCCCCTTCGTCATACCCGCCCCTCTCCCCACCTCCGTCATGCCCGCCCCTCTCCCCACCTCTGTCATGCCCGCCCCTCTCTCCCCCTCCGTCATGCCCGCCCCTCTCCCCACCTCTGTCATGCCCGCCCCTCTCTCCCCCTCCGTCATGCCCGCCCCAACTTCCGTCATTCCCGTCCCCACTTCCGTCATTCCCGCCCCCGAGCGGGAATCGGCCTCGTGCCGCCTCAAGCCTCTGCATACACTCCAAGGTTCACCCCAAAATTCCGTCGTTCCCGCGTTCGCGGGAACGACGGAATTTTGGGCGGGAACCACGAAAGCGTGAACACGCCGGAGAGAGGCGCACCTCGGAGGGTGTCTCCCCTCAAGATGCGCTACGCTGCCGTTAGTTCAGCATCTCGAAGCATTGCCGGACGCCCGATGAGCCACGTTGCCGCAGCCGAGACAGACGCTCCGTCCAGCGCGCCGGGGGCGGCGGAGATCGACGAGGAGCGCCCGCTGGGGATGGATTTGCCGCGCCGCGTCAAGGCGCTGGTGATGGCGGGCTCGGCGCTGGCGATGTTTCTGGCGGCGCTGGAGCAGAGCATTGTCAATCCGGCGATGCCGCGGATCGTCTCGGAGTTGGGCGGGCTGGAGCTGTATCCGTGGCTGGTGCAGGGGTTCGTGATCGCGCAGATCACGGCGATTCCGGCGGCGGGCGCGCTGAGCGACTCGCTGGGGCGCAAGCCGCTGCTGCTGGCGGGGCTGCTGATCTTCCTGGGCGGCAGCGCGGGCTGCGGGGCGGCCAACGATATCTACATGCTGATCGCCTTCCGCGCGTTGCAGGGCGTCGGCGCGGGCGTGCTGATGATGGCGACGTTCTCGGTGATCGGCGACCTCTTCCCGCCCTCGGAGCGGGGCAAGTTTATGGGGCTGTTCGCGGCGGTGTTCGCGCTCTCGAGCGTGATCGGCGCGCCGCTGGGCGGGGTGCTGACCGAGCAGCTGTCCTGGCGCTGGGTGTTCTGGGCGATGTTCGTGGTGGGGCCGCCGGCGCTGCTGGTGATCGCCTGGAAGATGCCCTGGCTGCGGCCGCAGCGGCAGGGACCGCTGCAGTTCGACTGGCTGGGGATGGCGGCGCTGCTGCCGATGCTGATCGGCCTGACGATGGCGTTCAGCCTGACCGGCTCGAGCGGCTGGACGAGCCCGCTGGTGCTGGCGCTGTTCGCGGTGGCGGGCGTCTCGCTGGTGCTGTTCATCGCCGCCGAGCGGCGCGCGGCTGCGCCGATCGTGCCGCTGCACCTGTTCCGGATCAACACGGTGGCGAGCGTGGCGATTGCGATGTTCGTGATCGGCGTGGGGATGATGGGCGCAATGGTCTACTTGCAGGTCTTCCTGCAGGTGGGGCTGGGCGCGCCGCCGACGACCGCGGGGATGATGATGATCCCGATGATCGTGACGGGGATGGTGTTCGCGGTGGTCTGCGGACAGATCATGTCGCGCACGGGGCGCTACAAGTTTCTGGCGGTGACGGGTTCGCTGCTGATGGTGGCGGGGATGGCGCTGCTGGCGACAATGACGCGCGAGACGCCGGTGTTCAGCGGGGTGCTGCCGCGGCTGTTCGTGTTCGGGGTGGGGATGGGGATGATGATGCCGGTGCTGTCGCTGGCGGCGCAGAACGCCGCGCCGCAGCGCTATCTGGGCCGCATTTCGGGCTTCACGCAGTTTTTCCAGCTGACGGGCGGCGCGGTCGGAATCGGGATCATCGGCGCGCTGTTCAACGCGCGGCTGTCGGACGGGTTGCAGGCGGCGCTGCCGGCCGATCTGGTCGATGTGGTGCTGCCGGAGAAGCTGGTGGATCCCGATTTTCGCTCCGACATGATCGCCTCGATCGGGGCGACGCTGTGGGAGACGGTGGAGCCGGCGGTGCAGGGCGTGGTGGCGGGCGCGATCACGGACAATTTCCTGATGGTGCTGGGCATTCTGGGCTTCGCGGTGCTGGTGATTTTGCGGATGCGTGAGGTGCCGCTGCGCACCGGCGAGGAAGGCCGCATCGCGGCGGCAGCGCGGTCATCTGAGGAGCCGTTGCCTACGCCGCCCATCGAGGTTGCCCCACTAGAGCCGTCGGCGAACGGCGTGGCGGTTGAGCCCGCGCCGCAGCCCATTGCGAACGGCGCGGCGGTTGAGCCCGTCCCCGTCCCACCGCCCGTCGTGATCGAGGAGCCGATCGCGCCGCCCGCGCCTGCTCAGCTCGAGGTACCCGTCCCCGTTCCCAACGGTGCCGGGCCGATGCCCAACGGCGCTCAGCCGCGCGCCGCGCAGTGGGCGCCGAGCGGCCGGGGAGTCGCGGCGGCTGCCTTTGTGGGGGCGAGCCTCGGCATCGCGCTCTCCTACGCCTGGTCAAGCAACAGGGCGGGCAACGGCCGACCGGGCGGCCAGTGGACGGCCGCGCGGCGCGCGGCGGAGTGGATTACGCCTCGCCGAACTCCGCGCGGACGGCGGCGAACGCCTCGTCGCTAGCCGCCACTGTCTCGTCTATGTCGTCCTCCGTCAGCGCCGCGCTGAGGAAGCCGTTGTGGAACGGGTGCATGTAGACGCCGCGCTCGGCCAGTTCGGCGCTGAAGGTGGTGCTGCGGAGCTTCTTGAGGCTGGTGAAGAGGTCCGCGCCCGGCTCGATCTTGTCGCCCTCGAAGATCATCAGCGGCATCTCGACCGGCCCCGTCTGGCGGATGCCGACGCCGTGCGCCTCGGCGCGCTCGGCCAACCCGGCCCGCAGCCGCTCGCCCATCGCGTGGATGTGGGCGATGCCGCTCGTCTCCTGCAGAGTGGTGATGGTGGTGATCGCGGCGGCCATCGGGCCGCTCGAGTACCAGTAGGAGCCGGTCGCCATCACCCGCCCGATCGTCTCCGCCAGGCTGTCGCGCCCCAGCAGCGCCGAGATCGGATAGCCGTTGCCGATCGCCTTGCAGTAGGCGCTCAGGTCCGGATCCACGCCCAGCGGCGCCCAGCTGCCGCGAATGTCGAGCCGGAAGCCGCCGCGCACGTCGTCGAGAATCAGCACCGCGTCGTGCGCGTCGCAGAGGTCGCGCACACCCTGCGCGAACTCCTGCGTGGGCATCTCCTGATCGACGAACACATCGTGGCGGAAGGCCGAGACCATCAGCCCGGCAAAATCGCCGTTGGCGGCGTCGATCGCCGCGCGGACGGAGGCGAGGTCGTTGTACTTGTACTCCAGCGTGCCGTCAGCGAGCGAGCCGCGCTCGATGCCCATCCAGGTCGGCGCGGAGCCGTGGTAGGCGCCGTTGGCGCGCAGGATCGTGCCGCGTCCCGTCGCGGCGCGCGCCACCGTCGCCGCGTAGACGGTCGCGTCGGTGCCGTTCTTGGCGAACCATGCCCAGTCGGCCCAGGGGGTGATTTCGACGAGCAGCTCGGCGAGCTCGACCATCTTCTCGCCCGGACCGTTGAGGCAGTCGCTCCGCTCGAGCTCGGCCGCGGCGGCGCGATCGACGCTGGGGTGCGCGTGGCCGAGCAGGATCGGGCCGTAGGAGCAGAGGTAGTCGATGTATTCGTTGCCGTCGACGTCCCAGATGCGGGCACCGTCGCCGCGGCTGAAGAACTGGGGGAAGTTGTCGGGCAGCAGAGCGGCGTTCTGGTGGCCGTACATCCCGTTGGGGATCACGGCGGCGGCGCGTTCGCGCAGAGCGGCGTCGGTCGTGTGGGAGCGGTTCGTGGCGTCGGGGGCGGCGTGCGTCATAAGTGACATCCGATCGTGCGATCATTGCGTGCAGGCGTAGTCTAAACCGCGCCGCGTCGTACAATGCGGCGCGTCATGTGTACGGACCCCGCCGAACACGAGCTGGTGCAGCGTGCGCGCGCATTGGCCCCGCAGATCGCCGCCTGCGCCGCCGAGATCGAGACGTCC
Source organism: Dehalococcoidia bacterium (assembly GCA_965243125.1). GTDB lineage: Bacteria > Chloroflexota > Dehalococcoidia > Bin125 > Bin125 > CATQGW01. The sequence goes on from OZ251529.1 coordinate 1,656,262, forward strand.
GGCTCGATCCCTTCGGAATTGATCGAAGCGCTCACCGACGACCGCCTCTTCCGGCTCAACATCCCCTCCGAAGCCAACGGCGAAGAGGCGGACCCGCTGGTCGTCTTCCACGTGATCGAGGCGCTGGCGGCGGCCGACGCCTCGACCGCCTGGGTGGTGATGATCGCGACCGAAGTTTCGCTGCTGACGGGCTGGCTGCCGGGCGCGGTGCTGAGCCAGATGATCGGCGGCGACGAACCCGGCGGGCCGCGCTGCCGCATCGTCGGTTCCAGCCGCGTGCTGGCGAGCGGCTATCGCGCGGAGTCCGGCTGGCGGCTCTCGGGGCGGCTGAACTTTGTGAGCGGCATCGAGCACGCCAAATTCGTCGTGGCGACCTTCCGCGACGAGCAGGACAACGAGGTGCGGATGGCGCTGCTGCCGCAGCGCGCCGGCGTCGTTGAGCGCACCTGGGACACGATGGGACTGCGGGGCACGGGTAGCCACGACTGGCTGCTCGACGACGCCTACGTGCAGGCTGCGCACACCTGGCGTCCGTCCGATCAGCCCTGCGCGGCCGGCCCGGCCTGGCGCGCGCCGGAGCGTTCGGTCGTGGCCTGGATCGGCAACGCAGGGCACGCGCTGGGCGCGGCGCAGGGAGCGATTGACGAGGTTGCGGCGGCGAGCGTCAAGGTTGCCAGCACGCTGGACGCGCGCCCGCTGGCGGAACGCGAGGCGTTCCGGCTCGCGTTGGCGCGGGCGCAGGCGCGCGTCTGGGCGGCGCGCGATTTCGTCCGCGCGGCCGCCGCGGATGCCTGGGAGACGCTCATCGCCGGCTCGCCGGACCGCGCATTGCTGGGGCGCTGGCGGCTGGCCAATGTCCACGCCGTGCATGAGGCGGCCGAGGCGGTGGAGCAGCTCTTCCGGGCCGCGGGCACCAACGCGATTCACCGCCGCTGGACGCTGGAGCGGCGCTTCCGCGACTTGCAGGTGGCGCGTCAGCACGGGGCGGCGCTGGATCCGAATTTCGACGGCGCGGCGCGGGCGATGCTCGGCCTGCCGCCGCCCGGGCCACCGTACCGCTGAGGGGGTTTGTGCCGTGCCTGGGGCGGCCGACCCCCCAGTCCGCTTGCGCGGACAGCCCCCCTGCGTAGGGGGGCGATTCGGATGGCGGACAGCTCCCTGTATGGGGGGGTGGTTCGGATGGCGGACAGCCCCCCTGCATGGGGGTGGTTCGGATGACGGACAGCCTCTCTGCATGGGGTGATTCGGACGGCTGGCAGCTTCCCTGTGTGGGAGGGCGATTCCGGAAGAGAGTTTTCAGGTGTGTGGGGCTAGCATTGTGCGTAACGCTCCGGCCGGTTGACTGGAACCTGCGTGGAGCTGCTGGGAGCCGCCATGGCCGGGCCGCTTGACGGACTTCGGATTCTCGACCTGTCGCGCAATGTGGCGGGCCCCTATGCGACCAAGCTGCTGGCCGACTTTGGTGCGCGCGTGATCAAGGTCGAACCGCGCGGCGGCGATCCCTCGCGGCAGTTCGGCCCCTTTCCCGGCGACAAGCCGGACATTGAGGCCTCCGGGCTCTTCCTGCACCTCAACACGAACAAGCAGTCGATTGTGCTCGATCCGCACACGGACGACGGCGCGCTCACGGTGCGGCGCCTCGCGCGGCAGGTGGACGTGGTGGTTGAGGACGGCGCGCCCGGCGAGGCCGCCGCGGTCGGCTGGGGCTGGGATGTGCTGCATGCGCTGAACCCGCGTCTGGTGCTCTGCTCGATCACGCCGTTCGGGCAGAGCGGGCCCTACCGCGATTACCGCGGCTCGGAGCTGACTTTGCAGGCGATCGGCGGTCCGCTGCACGCGACCGGCGCGGCGGATCGCGAGCCGCTCAAAGTGGCCGGGCACTACGCGCACTATCACGCGGGCGCGACGGCGGCGCTGGCGATTCTGCTGGCGCTGCGCCGCGCGGAACGCGATCGCAGCGCCGGCGAGTGGATCGATATCAGCGTCTACCGCTGTCAGGTCGGCTGCCGCGATCGCCGCACCATTCAGCTGACCGCGGCCGCGTACAGCGGGGTTGCGCCGGGCCGCGCGCGGCCGGGCAGCCGCTGGGTCGGCTTCGGGGTGTACCCCTGCGCCGACGGCTTCGTGAACATCATGGGCGCGGGCGTGCGCCTGCCGCGGCTGCTCGAATGGGTCGGGCGGCCGGATCTGCTCGAAGCGATCAACGCTGCCGACGGTCCGATCAGCGGCTTCGGCGATCAGGTTGATCAGGCGGTGACCGAGTTTCTGTCCGAGCGGAGGAAGCTGGATGTGGTGGCCGACGCGCAAGCGTCCGGGCTGCTGGCTGGCGCGGTGATGACGGCGGCCGACCTGTTCGACGATCCGCAGTTGCGGGCGCGGGACTGGTGGCACGAGATCACGCACTGGCACGGGGAGCCGCTGCTTTACCCCGGCCACCCGTTCCGCTTCAGCGAGTCGCCGCCGGATCCGCCGCGCCGGGCGCCGCACCTCGGCGAGCATGCCCGCGCGGTGCTCGATCTCGCGCCGCTCGACGCCGTGCCGCCCAGGGAAGGTCCGACAGATTCGCTGCCGCTGCCGTTGGAGGGTCTGCGCGTGGCGGCGGTGACCGTCGTCTGGGCGGGTCCGCATGTCACGCAGCTGCTCGGCGAGTGGGGCGCGGACGTGATTCAAGTGGAGCCGATTAACCGGATGCAGCCGCACACGCGCGGCGCGGAGAACGCGCCCACGCCGGAGCAGATGCAGCGCGGCGTGGAGCGCGGCGTGCAACCGCAGTACCCGGACATGGAGCTGGGCGACGATCCGTGGAACCGCTTCGCTTCCTTTAACTCGCACGCGCGCAACAAGCGCTCGATGACCTGCGACATCATGTCGCCCGAAGGCCGCGAGGCCTTTCTGAAGCTGATTGAGCATTGCGATGTGCTGGTCGAGAACAACGTGCCGCAGACCATCGATCGCGCCGGGATCGGCTGGGACGAGCTGCGCGAGGTCAATCCGCGGCTGATCATGCTGCGGATGCCCGCTTTTGGGCTGGAAGGTCCCTACGGGAGTTACCGCGCGTTCGGGCTGCATGTGGAGGCGATGGTCGGCCACACGCACCTGCGCGGCTATCCGGACCGCGGTCCGGACGGGATCGGCGAAACGCTGGCCAGCGACGGGCTCTCCGGCGTGCAGGGGGCGGTTGCGGTGCTGATGGCGCTGCGCCGGCGCGAGCAGACGGGCGAGGGGCAGATGATCGAGATGCCGCTCAACGAGGGCTTCATCCCGACGCTGGCCGAGTATCTGTTCGACTACACGATGAACGGCGTGAACCCGCCGTCGCAGGCCAATCGTCATCGCTGGCACGCGCCGCACAATGTCTATCCCTGCGCGGGCGACGACCAGTGGATCGCGATCGATGTGGCGGGCGACGCGGAATTCGTGGCGCTGTGCGACGCGCTCTCCGGAGGGCACGACGGGGCGGACGCGGCGGATATCGGCCACGCGCCGCTCGACGGGCGCTTCGCAACAGCCGTCCAACGCCTGCGTAACGTGGAAGCGTTGGACGAGCTGATTGGGGCGGCGACCGCCGATTGGGACAAGCATGAGCTGTTTCACGCGCTCCAGGACGGGGGCGTCTGCGCCGCGCCGCTGCTCGACGCGCTGGAGGCGCTGCGCGACCCGCATCTGCGGGAGGTGGGCTTCTTCGAGCAGCAGACGGTCCCCGGCGTGGGCACGCACGACTATCCCGGGCTGACGATTCGGATGCAGCGCACGGCCAATCAGCTGCGCACGCCGCCGCCGCGGCTGGGCGAGCACAACGAGGAGATTTACCGCGAGCTGCTGGGCTACAGCGCCAAAGAGCTGGCTGCGCTGGAGCGCAAAGGCCTGGTTGGGACGGCGTATCCGGATCATTTGCTGCCGGCGCATGTGCGGAAGGGCGGCGGATAGTCTCTACCTGCTGCTCCGACATGCAGCAGCGGGAAACGCCGTCTGCTCGGGGATTTTCGCGTCGTTCTCCGATTCCGTCATTGCCGCGCTCCGCTGCGGGCATGATGGAAAGGGGACTGGCGGAGGTCGTGGGGTTTTGGATGTGGGCAGGTCGTTCTGGGTGTGTCGAGAGTTCGGGGCGGCCGACCCCCCAGTCGCTTGCGCGACAGCCCCCCTGCATAGGGGGGCGATTCCGATCCTGCGGATAGCTCCCTGCGTAGGGGGGTGATTCCGATCCTGCGGATAGCTCCCTGTGAGGGGGGTGATTCCGATCCTGCGGATAGCTCCCTGTGTAGGGGGGCGATTCCGATCCAGCGGATAGCTCCCTGTGTAGAGAGGTGATTCCGATCCTGCGGATAGCTCCCTGTGTAGGGGGGCGATTGGATCGGGGACGGCGTACTATGGCGGCGTACTGGAACGGAGCCGCACAATGGGACGCCTTGCGCCGATTACATTCGACGACCTCAGCGATGAGCAACGGGTTCTCTGGGAGAACATCACCACCGGGCCGCGCGCCAACCCCGACCGCCCCCACGGCGGGCTGGCCGGGGAGGACGGCGCGCTGATAGGGCCGTTCAACGCGCTCTTTCAGTCGCCCGAAATCGGCGACGCGGCGCAACAGCTGGGGGCGGCCCTGCGCTACGGGACATCGCTGCCATCCGACCTGCTGGAGGTCGCGATCCTCACCGTCGGCGGCGAGTGGCGCGCCAACTTCGAGTTTTGGGCGCACGCCCGGCTGGGCGCGGCGGCGGGCGTGCCGCAGGCCGCGATCGACGCGATCCGCGAGGGCGAAACCCCGCGGTTCGACGATCCGCGCCACGAGACCGTCTACGCCTTCGGACGCGAGCTGATTGAGACGAAGCGTGTCTCCGATGCGCGCTACTCAGCGCTCAAGGAGCTGGTGGGCGAGCGGGGCGTCTTTGAGGTCGCCTCGGTGATGGGCTACTACGCGCTCGTCTCGATCGCGCTGAACACCTTCGACGTCGATATGCCGCCCGGCGTCGACGCGCCGTTCCCGGACTGACGATCGCAGACTGAGGTTGCCCCATGCTGACCGACGAACAACGCCGCTTCTTCGACGAGCACGGCTACCTTGTCGTGCCGCAGCTGATTCCGCGCGAGCAGGTCGAGGCCGTGGTGGACGCGATCTGGGGCTTTCTCGATTTCGACCGCGACGATCCGTCGGGCTGGTACCGCGAGCCGCACCGCCCCAACGGGATGGTGGAGATGTACCACCACCAGGCGCTCTGGAATGTGCGCCAGAACCCGCGCGTCTACGAGCTGTTCGTCGATCTCTTCGATCGCGAGGACCTCTGGGTCTTCCTCGATCGCGCCAACCTCAAGCCGCCGCCCAATCCCGACGCGCCCGAATACGACCATCCGGGCATGATCCACTGGGACATCGATGTGCGCCGGACGCCGCTGCCCTACGAGGTGCAGGGCGTGCTCTACCTCGTCGACACCGCCGAGGGGGAGGGCGGTTTTCAGTGCGTGCCGGGCGTGCATCGCTGGGTGTCGGAGTGGGCGCAGGGGCGGCCGGACGAGGAGATCCGCGACCAGCGGCTGGACCTGCGCCACGACGCAATCGGCGCGCCGCGGGAGATCGAGGCCGGCGCGGGCGACTTCATTATCTGGCACTCGGCGCTGCCGCACGGCAACAGCCGCAACCGCTCCGACAAGCCGCGCCTCGCGCAGTACGTGCGGATGGCGCCCGCGCAGTTGCAGAACGCGGAGCTGCGCGAGCAGCGGGTTGCGTCCTGGCGCGAGCGGATGCACCCCGCCTTCCAGAATCCGCGCGCCTTCCCGGGCGATCCGCGCCGCCGCGAGCAGCAGTCGCCGCCGGCCGAGCTGACGCCGTTGGGACGCCGGCTGCTCGGTCTGGACGACTGGTAGCCACCTCAGCCGTCCGTCTTCGTCTGCGGCCGGCGCTGCGCCAGGGCCGAGCCGAAGGTGAGCAGCGCGACGCCGGCGGCCAATTCAGGGCCGACCGACTCGCCCAGCACGAGCCAGCTGAGAATCACGCCGAAGACCGGCGTCGTGAGCTGGGTGGCGGTGACGCGCGAGGGCAGGAAGTGTTGGAGCAGCCAGGTGTTGCCGAGGAAGCCGAAGCCGGCGATCACCAGCCCCTGGTAGAGCAGCGCGCCGATAAAGCCCGCCGAATAGGTCCAGGGCTCGGACTCCAGCCAGAAGCTGAGCGGCAGGAAGACGATCACGGCGGAGACGGCCTGGGTCATCAGCAGCCGCGAGACGGGGATCGCCTGCGAGCTCTGCGAGAGGTAAATCTGGCGCACGCCGAGCAACAACGCGGAGGACAGCATCATCAGGTCGCCGGTCAAACCCTCGCCGCCGGCCAGATCGCCGGAGAAGACGACCACCACGCCCGAATAGGCGATCAGCGTGCCGACGGTACGCCCCGCCGTCATCCGGTCGCCCGGCACGACGAAGTGGGCGCAGAGCGCCGCCCAGAGCGGGAAGGTGGAGATCAGCACGGCTGCGTGCCCCGCGCTGGTGTGGTCGCCGCCGAAGTACATCAGCGCGGTTTGCGCGGTGAAGAGTACGGCCAGGCCGGCGAGCGGCGTCCACTCCGAGCGCTGCGGGCGCAGCGAAACGCCGGCGAACAGCGCAAAGGCCAGCACCGCGAGGCCGCCGAGGAACATCCGCAGCGCACCCAGCCGCAGCGGGCCGGCGTGGTCCAGCCCGGCCTTGATCGCGACCGGGTTGCCGCCCCAGAGCATCGCCAGGAGTAGCGCGAACGCGCCGGCGCGCAGCGTCAGCGGGCGGCGCGGATCGGCCGGCGGCGTGCTGGGCTGCGGCGGCTCGGGTGGCACCACCGCAGGCTATCCGCCCCTGCCGCCTTCGTTGCCGTCGCCGTTGCCGCGTCGGCGAAGGGCCGGGAGATTCGTCGGCATTGCGAACGGGCGGCGCGGCGAGACGACGGCGCCCAGCGTGGTCAGCACGATCGCCGCCCAGAGCTCCCAGCCCACCGCGTCGCCGAACAGCGCCCAGCCGAACAGTATGCCGAAGATCGGGATCATCATCTGCGTCGCCAGGATGCGCGACGGCAGGTAGCGCTGCAACAGCTGCGTGTTGAGGATCAGCCCCAGGCCGAACATCAGGAAACCCTGATAGATCAGCGCGATCAGCAGCTCCCAGTGCCAGGTCCAGTGATCCGTCTCCACCACCAGCACGGCGATCACGAAGAACGGCAGGGCGATGAACGTCTCCCAGAAGACGACTTTGATCGGATGGATCCACTGCGTCAGCCGCGCGACCGAGACCTGGCGGATCGCGATCGAGGCCGAGGCCCCGATCATCAGCAGGTCGCCGGTCAGCGTCTCTCCTTCGCCGCCGAAGTGCTGGGAGAAGAGGATGATCAGCCCCGCGTAGACGATCGCCATGCCGAACACGCTGCGCCCGGTCAGCGGGTCGCCGGGAATGAAGAAGTGGGCCAGCAGCATGGCGAAGATCGGGTTGGCGCCCAACAACACGGAGGCGTGGCTGACGCTGGTGTGGTGGTGGCCGTAGTAGCTGGCCGCGATATGCCCCGCGAGCAGCAGGCCCAGCGCGGCGAGAAACGGCGCTTCGCGGCGCGTCGGTCGGAGTTGCACGCGCAGCAACAGAGCGACGATGAACGTCGTGGCCGCGGCGACGAGCAGCCGCAGCATCGCCAGCCGCAGCGGATGCATGTGTTCCAGGCTGAGCTTGACCGCCGCCGGGCTGCCGCCCCACAGCGCCGCCAGCCCCCACGACAGCAGATCCGCCTGAAGCGACGGTTCCACCCAGACGCCCGGCTGCGAGCCGTCGGACTGCGGCGTCTCCTGTCTCGACATCCGCCGAATCTTACTCCCGCAGCCCCCTAAATCTGCAATTCAGCTCGGGTGTTGCATGGGCAGAGGGCTGTTTTCCGAATCGCCCCATGCGTGGGGATGACAGGAAGGGCGGATGGATGTGGTCTTTGACGGATTACCAATGCGCCCTATGCGTGCTTGCGCGGCTAGCGGCGGGCGTCTCGTGGGGGGCGGCCGACCCCCCAGTCCGCTTACGCGGACAGCCCCCCTGCATAGGGGGGCGATTCGGAGGGGGACGATTCGGGGAACGGGGAGGGTTTGAGGCGGCCTCAGGTGATGGTCCAGGCGCGGACGGCCGTGATAGCGGCGAGGTGCCGCCGCAGCGTCGTCCAGCGCTCGCCGGCGTCTGCGCCGGCCAGCAGCTCGCCGCCGCTGGTGCCCATGTAGAGGCCGATCGGATCGCCCTGGTCCACGCCCAGCGCCTGGCGGTAGATCGTCTGGTGGAACGCGCCGGTCGGCAGTCCCTCGCGCAGCGGTTCCCAGCTGGCGCCGGCGTTGCGGGTGCGGAAGATCGTCAGCTGGCCGCCGCGCGGCATCCGCGCCTGGTCCTGATCGAGCGGCACGTACCAGGCCGTGTCCGGGTCGCGCGGGTCAATTGCCGTGGCGAAGCCGAACTCGCCGGGCAGCCCCTCGCCGATGTCGATCCAGGTTTCGCCGCCGTCGTCGGAGCGATACTGGCCCCAGTGATTCTGCTGCCAGATGCGGTCGGGGCGCAGCGGGTGGGCGTGCATCGAGTGGATGCAGTGGCCGGCCGCCTCTTCGGAGAACGCATCCATCATCTCGGGCGGCAGATGCAGGGCGCGCAGACCGAGGTTGCGCGGCGTCCAGGTTTCGCCGCCGTCGCGCGAGAGGTAGCAGCCCGTCGCCGAGCCGGCCAGCAGGATGCGATCGGGATCGCGCGGATCGATGCTGATGCTGTGAATCGACAGCCCCGCAGCGCCCGCCATCCAGGTGCCGAGCGTCGGGTGCTGGGCCAGGCTTTCGCTCAGCTGCCACGACGCCCCGCCGTCGCGGCTGATGAACAGCGCGCCCGGATCCACGCCTGCGTAGAGCTCGCCCTCGCGCGCGCCGGGCTGGATCGTCCAGATCGTGCGCACCGTGTCGCCGCCGCCGTCGGCCTCGATCTTCTCGCCCTCGGCGAACGTCGGCGTGGCCATCTCCTGCCAGGTTTCGCCGCAGTCGGTCGAGCGGTGAATGCGCGGCCCCCACATCTCGTGGCTCACGCTCGCCCAGAGCGAACCGTCGCGCGGATCGTGCGTCGCGTAGTCGCAGAGCCAGCCCGCGAAGGCCAGCGGCGACCAGTCCCATTGCGAGCGCCCGCCGCTGCTGCGTCCGACCAACAGCCCCTTGCGGGTGCTCACCAGCAGTCCTGTTTCACTCATCTCCAGCCTCCTCATGAGGTTCGCCCGCGCCGCCGGAGACGGCGGCCAGAATGTGCAGCCGGTCGCCGTCGCTAAGCCGATCGGACAGCTTCACGCGGTCGCGGATCAGCGCGTCGTTGATGAAGATGTTCACGTGCCGGCGCAGCCGCAGCTGGTCGTCGAGCACAAAGCGCCGCAGCTGGGGGTAGCGCTGCGCGAGCGCATGCACCGCCTCGTTCGCCGTCGCGGCCTGTGTCCCGCACGAAGCCGGCAGCCGCGCCTGCGATTGCAGCGAGCGCGCGAACAGCACCTCAACCTCGGCCATCAATGCCTCCCGCCGGCGGCAACGCGCTTCCACTCTAGAAACGACCGCCGTCTCAGAAACGGCGTAGTGTGTCTAACGGGGAAAGGGGGTGGACCGTGCGCGTCGAAGCGTTGGATCACATCGTGCTGGCTGTCGCCGACGTCGAGCGTTCGCTGTCCTGGTACTGCGGCGCGCTCGGCCTGGAGCCGGTCCGCGCCGACGAATGGCGCGCCGGCGACGCGCCATTCCCCTCGGTGCGCGTCTCGGCCGACACGATCATCGATCTGATCGAGCGGAGCGACGGCGAATCCGCCGGCCGCAACCTCGACCACTTCTGCCTGGTCGTCTCCGCCGAGGACTTGGAACACGTCCGCGCATCGGGCGAGTTCGACATCGCGCGCGACCCCGATTTCGCCCTCTACGGCGCACGCGGCCTCGCCGACGGCCTCTACATCCGCGATCCCGACGGCAACGAAATCGAACTCCGCGCCTACCCCAGCCGCTAGCCCCCTCTGCCACCCGCCGCACCCTCTTCCGTCATTGCCGCGCTCCGCCGCGGCAATCTCGCCGAGTGCCGCACCGACGTCCGTGCCCAGCTCGGCGTGATACCCACGGCAAGCGCGGGTATGACGGAGTCGGAAGAAGAGCCGTGCAGCGATTGGGGTTCCGCCGCCCCCAAAAGCTCCGACAGCTACGATGCGCCAACACCCTCCACCCCAACCAACGGAGACCACACGATGCCCAACCACAACGCAGAGGCCAAAGTCGCGGAACTCGGACTGGACCTGAGCGCCAACCCGCCGATGGCCAACTATGTGCCGGCCGTGCGCACCGGCAACCTCGTTTTCCTCTCCGGGCACGGACCCTTTCAGGACGGCAAGCTGATTCGCGGCAAGCTGGGCGCGGATCTGGATGTCGACGCGGGACGCGAGGCCGCGCGCGCCGTCGTCGTGCAGCTGCTCGCCTCGCTGCGCGCCGAGCTGGGCACGCTCGACGGCGTCTCGCGGATCGTCAAGCTGCTCTGCATGGTCAACTGCACGCCGGACTTCGGTGATCACCCGGCCGTCGCCAACGGCGCGTCGGACCTGTTGGTCGAGATCTTCGGCGAGGCGGGACGCCACGCGCGCTCGGCGGTCGGTATGCAGGCGCTGCCGGCCGGGATGGCGGTCGAGATCGAGATGATCGTCGAGGTCGAGTAGCGCGGCGGCGCGGCTACGCCGGGGCGTCCGCGCGCCAGACGCGCTCGAGCTGGCGCGGGCGCTGCTCGATCGACTTGCCGAAATACGTATCGACCTTGTCGAAAACGTACTCCCGCCGCACGCTCAGGCCGTAGGGATTGACGAGGTGCAGCCGCCAAACCTCTTCCGCCTCGCGCCGCCGAATTTGCTCCAGCAACGCCGAGCGCGCCAGCGGATCCAGCTCCCGCCGCTGCGCCTCCGCGAGCGCGTCAAGCTCCGCGTCGGCGATACCGGCGGCGTCGCTCCAGCCCACGAAGCGCGTCAGCCCCGTGACCAGGTCATCCGGATCGACGTTGTAGCCGAACAGCCAACTGGCGGAGAACATGATGTTGGCGTTCGCGTCGGGCTCGACGCGGTAGCTGGTGATTTCTCCCTGCTTCTCGCTGGTGACGGCGCGTGGCGCACGCTGGACATCAACCGCGTCGCCCAACGAGTCGCGCAGGCCGCGTTCAACCGCTTCAATGATGGATTCGTGTTCGGGGACGGCGAACCGTGGCGCGTCCTCCACATCGGGCGGAGCGTCGAGGCGAATCGACAACGGCTGCTCCGCCGTGTAGCCGGCGGCCGCCAGCAACTGGCGCGCGGCCTGCGCGTCTGGCAGGAATGACTCGCCGAGTTCGTCGAGGCTCCAGGGCCATTCGCGGAAGCCCCATTCCGACGACGGGTCGGCGACGAACGTCCAGTTTTGATCGCAGTCGGGCGCAGCCAGCCCGTCGTAGACCCAATGCGCGAGCAGCTCGCGGTCGATTGAGCGCGAGATCGCCGTCCGCACCCGGACATCGTCAAAGGGCGGCTCGCGAAGCGACTTGAAATACAGGGACGGCGCAGCGCCGGGCGTCGGCGGCGAGACCTGGGTAACCGACCCGGGTTGGGCGTCGAGCGCCGGACGCCAGAGTTCCGGCGTGGGGAGACTCAGCTGGTCCAGGCCGCTGTCGTATTCCCAGCCGTGCAGCAACCACTCCTCGGAATCGACCGCGCTGCGGACGGCGCCGTCGGACCGGCCGCGCAGGGAGTCGAGATAGGGCAGCTGAACGCCGCGTTCGTCGCGCTTGAAGTAGGTTGGGTTGCGCTCCGCTTCCCAGCTGACGAGGCCGAACGATCCGGGCGAACTCGTCAGCACGAACGGGCCGGTGCCGGCCGGCGTCGCCGCCAGATCCCACCTCGCGCGGTCGGAGACGATCTCCTCGCGCAGGATGACCTGCAATGGCGAGGTCATCTGGCTGGGCAGCGCGGCGTTGGGCCCGGCGAGCCGGAAGATCACGCTGCGGCGGTCGGCATCCAGTTCGATCCGCTCGACATCCCGGTACGGCGAGCCTTGGGGCAGGCCCTGGGTGAAGTCGGCATGGGTGGTGCGGTAGACCTCGTGCGTGGCGCGGACATCTTCGACGGTGAGTTTGCGCGCTTCGAGCGGCTCGAGTGCGGGCCAGACCGCATCGGGCCGGATCGTGAAGCTGATCGTCTGCGCGTCCGGCGTTTCCCAGGCCTCGGCGAGATCGCCGGCGATCGTGTTGCGGTGCGCATGAATGTGATCGTCGGCGGCCAGCTCGACCAGCTGGCTGTAGAAGAGCGGCAGGAGGCTCGTTTTCGCCGAGTGGTGGGACTGCGGTAGCGGACTCCAGTTGCCGTCGTACGGCGCGAGAGCATACACAGCCAGCTCGCCGCCGCGTTGCGGCTGGGCGGGACGGCCGGGCGCGTCGCGCAGCTTGCGCCAGTGAAAGCGCTCGCGCCACTCCAGCGGGTCGACCAACGTGGCGACAGGAGGCTGCGCCAACGCGCCGGCCGCGCTCTGAGCGCCCGTCGTGCGTTGCTCAGCTTCGGCCGGCTCCGGCTGTGGGTCGGACCGGGCGACGGCGCTCTGCTGCGCGGGCTGCGGCTGCTCGTCGTCGGCGCGGGCGGAGGGCTGCCGCTGCGGCGAATCGGACTCGTCCTCGCCGCAGCCGACCAGCGCCAGCCCGGCTGCGCCGACGCCTGCGAAGAGCGACTTGGCGAGAAGCGATCGGCGGCTGACCTTACGCTGCACGAGGTGCTGCATGGAGCGCTGCACGGGACGTTGCGTGGAGCGTTGCATGACGTTGCCTCCCCTCACCCTCAACGGTACCACCTCGGCGGCTTGGCGCCGGCGGGCGTAGACTGCGCCTGGAACGAGCAGCTAGCGGAGGAGCAAGCGCATGCGGCTTGGCGTGTTGGCCGGATTTTCCGGCGATTGGCGGGACACTCTGGAGAAGGTCAAAATCGCGGAGGACCTGGGCTACGAGCTGGTCTCGACCGGCGAGGCCTGGGGCCCCTCGGTGCTGCCCTGGCTGACCGTGATCGCAGCCCAGACCGAGAAGATCCAGATCGGCACCGGCATCCTCAACTGCTACTCGCGCTCACCCGCCGTGATCGCGCAGGAGTTCGCCACGCTGGAGATGATCTCCGGCGGGCGGATGGTCTGCGGGCTCGGTTCGTCGGGGCAGCTGGTGATCGAGGGCTTCCACGGCGTGCAGTTCGACCGCCCGCTGCGGCGGCTGCGCGAGTACACCGAGATCATCAAGATGCTGCTCTCCGGGCAGCGGCTCAGCTACGAGGGCGAGATTTACACGCTCCAGCGCGGCTTCCGGATCGACTACGACGCGCAGCGCGAGGATGTGCCCGTCTACATCGCGGCGATCACGCCGCGCTCGATCCAGCAGACGGGCGAGGTGGCCGACGGCATCTACCCGATTCACTGGCCGAAGCGCGCCTTCCAGGGACTGCGCGCGCAGCTCTCCGGCGCGTCGCGCGACGCCGGCCGGCCCGAAGACTCGGTGACCATTGCGCCCTTCACCAATGTCTACGTACTCGGCGAGGGCGACGATGAGGAAACCTGGCGGCGCGCCCGCCAGCCGCTCTTCCACTACACCAACCGGATGGGCGTCTTCTACTACCAGATGCTCTCCCGCTCGGGCTTCGAGTCCGAGGTGTCGGCCTCCCGCGCGGCCTGGGCCGAACGCGACGCCGAGGGAGCGCTGATGGCGATCTCCGAACAGATGGTGCGCGACATCCAGGTGATCGGCCCGATCGGGTCGGTGCAGGAGCAGCTCAAAGAGCGCTCCGAGCTCGGCGCAGAGGTGCAGATGGTGCCGATGCCCGAAGGCAGCACTGCCGAGGTCGGCGCGCGGCTTGAACAGTACCTCGGCTGAGCGGGAGCGGTCCGATGGCCGACGCGCAACTGCAACTGGAAGTCGAATACTGCGCCGACTGCGGCTACTGGCCGCGCACCAGCTGGATGCTCGGCGAGATCATGACCGACATCCAGCACCTCGTCAGCGATGTCAAGCTGGTGCCCGGCACGCGCGGCGTCTTCGAGTGGAGCGTCAACGGCCAACTCGTCTTCAGCAAGGCGGCGATGGGGCGTTTCCCCGATCTCGACGAGCTCAAGGAAACCATCTACGCCTACCTCGACTGAGGCGGTCGTGCCGCCAGCAGAAACGCGGGCAAGGAGGAAGATCATGACCGAGACCGTGCAAGTGCTGAGCCCGGTGGCGCATGTGGCCGTACGCGAAGCGTCGGCGGCCGTGCGCCCGGCGTCGCTGGCCGGGCTGCGGCCCGGCATCCTCGAGAACCGCAAAGCCAACGCGCGGACGCTGATGGAGGCGATGGTCGATGGTCTGCGCGGGCGCGTCGAGCTCGGCGAGCTGACTGTGGGCAGCAAGCCCGTCGCCGGACCGCCCTCCGACTCGACCATTGAGGCGCTGCGCAACGGAGCCGATTTCCTGCTGATCGGCTCCTGTGATTGAGGCTCCTGCACGACGTGGAGTGTCCACGCCGCCGTCCTCTTTGAAGAACTCGGCATCCCGACCGTGACCGTCGGCACCAGCGCCTTCACCGACCTGCTCCAGCTGGAGGCCGAGCAGCGCGGCTTGGCGGATCTGGACCGCGTGATCGTGCCGCACCCAATCGGCGGCCTCAAGCCGGAGGCCGTGCAGCGCAAGGTGGATGACGCGGTCGTCGACCAGCTTGTGGCGGCGCTGACGGCGTGATGTCGACGGGGGCGCTCAGTCGGCGACATCCTGCAACGCCGGGCGGTAGTCGGGCGATCGGCTGCGGATGGCCGCGCGCGCCGCTTCGAGGAACGCCTCTTCGCCGACGTCGCCCAGCCCCACCTCGTCGGCGGCCAGCGAGAGCTGATCGAGCTCGCTGCGCAGCGTCGGTTCAACCCAGTCTTCAAGCGCGTAGGGAACCGCGAAGGCGAGAAAGTCGCGGCTGGTCGCCTGTCCGTCGGCGCAGGCCGCCAGCATGCGCTCGAATTCGCGTCGCAGCTCTGCGTTGCGGTCCATTGGGAGCCTCTCGTGCCTGAGGTCAGAGTAACCATTCGAGCCGGCAACACTTTTGCGGAAGGGACGCTCCGATGACCACATCACAGGTCGGCCGTGCGGCCGAAGCGTTCACGCTGCCGGCTGATGCGGCGGCGTTTTCGCAGGAGTGCATCCGGCGCGGGTGGTCCGATGGGCTGCCGCTGATTCCACCGACGCCCGACCGCGTCTTTGAGATGCTTGACGCTGTTGAGCGCGATCCGCTCGAGATCCTCGGCGTCCTCTCGCCGCGCCAGGGCGAGGCGACCGTGCAAGTCGTCGCGATCAACGCCGTGATGGCGGGCTGCCGCCCGCAGCAGTTCCCCGTCGTGCTCTCGGCGGTTGAAGCGATTGCACAGCCGCCGTTCAACCTTGACGGGATCAACGCCACCACGCATCCCTGCGCGGTGTTTGTGCTGGTCAGCGGACCCGCTGCGCGGGCGGCCGGCGTGCATGGCGGCGCGGGCTGCTTCGGTCCTACCTTTCCGGCCAACGCGACGATCGGCCGCGCGGTGCGGCTGGTGCAGCTGAATGTCGCCGGCGCGACGCCGGGGCGTGGCGACCGCGCCACGCAGGGCACGCCGGCCAAGTTCGCCTTCTGCGCCGCCGAGCGCGAGGACGCCTCACCCTGGCCGCCCTTCCAGACCACGCGCGCTCTCGAGCCGGAGCAGAGCGCCGTCACCGTCTGGGCCTGCGAGGGACCCCATAACATTCAGGACCACGGCAGTAACACCGCCGAGGGCATTTTGCAGACCATCGCCGGCGCGATGGGGCAGGCCGGCAGTAACAACATTCTCGGCAAGGGCGAGCCGGTGCTGGCGTTCGGCCCCGAGCACGCGGCGACCGTCGCCGAGGGCGGCTGGTCGCGCGCCGAAGTGCAAGAGTACCTCTGGGAGAACGCGCGCTTCCCCGCGTCGCGGCTCTCGCCGGAGTTCCTCAGCGCAGTCAACGATCGGATGGCCGGCGGCTCGCTGCCCAGGCACGGCGCGGACGACCTGCTGCCGATCACCGATCGCCCCGAGGAAATCCACCTCATCGTCGCCGGCGGCCCCGGCAAGCATTCGTGCTGGATGCCGACATTCGGCGGGATGACGCGGCCCGTCACCGTGCCGCTCTCCTGATATCCGGCGGCGCCCCGCCCAACCGCCCCTATGCAGGGGCTGCCGCTTCTAGCGGCGGGGGGTCGGGACGGACTCCGTGCTCTGCCCGAAACGCTGTGTCGATCCCCAGTCCGCATACGCGGACAGCTCCCTGCGTAGGGGGTGACTCGAAGGGCGGTCCCGTGCGTGGGAATGACGGATTCAGCCCAATAGCTCGAGCGGATTTTCCCGCACCATCCGCCTGACGTCGTCGGAGCGGAAGCCTGCCTGTAGGACGCGGTCGATCCAGAGGGCAAAGCCTTCGGGCGGATCGGGATTGGCCGCCTGGCCCAGATCCGTAGCCAGGATTGTGTGCTGCGGCCCCACTGCGCGCACCTGCGCGGCGATCTGCTCGAACGCCGACTCGCCGCCTTCGTGATAGGTCGCGATTGCGCACTGCTCCAGCCAGCCGCCCAGCGCCGCGACTTCCCGCTGCGCCTCAATTGGCCACCAGAACGATGCGTGCGTGATGACGCAGCGAATCCCCCGCTCGCGGGCGGCCCGCACCAGCGGCAGACTTTCCTCCACGCTCAGGTGGCCGCTTGCCAGCACCGCGTCGTGTTCTGCGATTAGATCCAGTAGTTCGTGGCAGATGTCGAGCAGCCGCCCGCTCTCATCGATCGCCCGAATGGGCTCTGCGGCGGCGAAGAAGCGGCCCGGGCTGTGCGCGCGCCAGTGCGCCGCGTCGAAGGTCGGCATCCAGACGACTTTTGTCCCCAGCTTCAGGGCGATCCGCAGCGCCTCCGGGTTCAGGCCGCCCACGCCGTGGTCCAGCGCGATGCCGCCATAGAGGCGCAACCCGGGGAACTCGCGTTGCAGCGCCCAAGCCAGCGGCTGGGTGCCGTATTCGTGGCTCTTCAGCACCAGCCCGCCCATTCGACGCGCAAGCGCCGCCTGCGCGAGTTCGCGCGCATCCATCCGCCGCTCGGTGTACGGATCCGGTCCGGCGTGGACATGCACATCAATTGCGCCCGCCAGCAGCTCGTAAGCGGCGTCGCTCGCCCGAATTTCGCTTGCCATAACTGCCTCCTCCGTATCGCCTCAAGGCGCCCAGGTTGCCCGGCGCTCGCCTCGCGCGAACTCCGCCAGCTTGTTGAACAGGTCGGCGAAGATCGGATTGCGCCGCACATGGTTGACCGCGCCGATCGCGTGCTCGTGCGCGCCGAGGATCCAGGTCAGGTCGTCCGCCAACCCCGGCGCGGGCGCGCTCTGCCACGGCGTCCACGACGGATCCAGCAGCGCGCCGATCGCGGCCAGATCCCAGACCTCCTTTGCCGCACCCGGATACTGCCGGTCGTGCGCCTCGAAAATGTCCGCCAGATACGCGCCGATCTCACCTTGGGGGCGCACATGGCGGTCCAGCTCCGCGGTCGTCGTGAGCAAATGCGAGGCCGCGCCGTAGCAGGGGATGTAGAGCAGCGGCGCGCCGCTGGCCAGCGCCACGCGCACCGCGTCGGGATCGCCGCGCAGGTTGTACTCGTCGGCGCTCGGCGCGTACAGCGGTTGTCCGCCTAGCCAAACGACCGCGATCCGCTCGATGATCGCCGGTTCGAGCAGGATCGCCGCTGCAACGTTGGTGATCGCGCCGATCGCGACGACATAAAGGACTTCGCCCTCCGGCGTTGCCCGCGCCCGCTCGATCAGGTCTTCCGAGGCCGGATTGAGCACCGGCGTCTCCACGTCGGGCAGGAATCGCGTTGCGCCGCGCAGCACGCGGTCCTCGGGGTCCAGCTCCAGCCGTTCCAGCAGGCGCAGAATCTCCGCTTCGCCGGCCGCCACGCCCTCCGCAGCCGTCGTAGCGCCCCGACCGACGAACGGCGCTGCGTAGATCGCCTCCAGCGCCAGCCGCTCGCCCGACAGCAGCGCATGGACCACCGCAAACTGATCGTCGATCTCGTTCGCCGTGTCGGTGTCCAGCACCATCCGGATGCGCCCGGGCGGCGGCGAGAGCCGCGCCAGCCGCTCGGCGTCGTCCAGCAGGGCTGCGTTCGCCTCCGGCATCTCGCACACCTCCCGCATTGATCGTACCCTTACGGCACTGCGATGACGTTCCACGAGGAGGAATCCCGATGAAGCACGGCGTGTTCATTTTCGCGACGGATCTGGCCGTGGATCCGGTCACGCTGGCGAAGGCCGCCGAAGAGCGCGGCTTCGACTCGCTCTTCGCGCCGGAGCATGTGCATATGCCCGTTGACCGCGAGACCAGGTTCCCCGGCACGCCCGACGGCTCGCTGCCCGACGAGTACCGCCGCATTCACGACCCGTTCGTCTGGCTCGGCGCGGCGGCCGGCGCGACGAGCGAGCTCAAGCTGGGCACCGGCATCTGTCTCGTGACCGAGCACGAGCCGATCGCCCTGGCCAAACAGGTCGCCAGCCTGGACATGATCTCCGGCGGGCGCTTTCTCTTCGGCATCGGCGCGGGCTGGCTGGCCGAGGAGATGGAGCCGCTGGGCGTGCGCTTCGCCGACCGCTGGAAGGTGACCGAGCAGCGGATCGAGGCGATGAAGGTGATGTGGACCAAGGATGAGGCCGAGTACCACAGCCCATTCGTCGACATCCCCAAGACCTACGTGATCCCCAAGCCGGTGCAGGAGCCGCACCCGCCGATTCTGATCGGGGCCGGCTCGAAGTGGGCGCGCCAGCGGGTCGTCGACTGGGCCGACGGTTGGCTGCCGAACATCCCCGCGCCGCGCTTCGTGGAGCGCGGCATCCAGGACATCCAGTCCCGCGCCGACGAAGCCGGCCGCGATTTCGACAGCATCGAGATCAATGTCTTCGGCGCGCAGGAAGACGCGCTGGAGGAGTACGAGCAGATGGGCGTGGACCGCGTCGTCTTCCGCCTCCCCGCCGAGGGCGCGGAAACGGTCATCCCCGAACTGGACCGCCTGGCCAAACTGATCGGTTCCTGATCGACGCGGGGCCGGCCGCCGGCGGGAGCTCAGCCGAGCGCGGCGGAGAGCCGCTCTGTGATCTCCTCGGCATCCTTCAGGCCGCCGGCGACGAAGTCCGTCGTGAACCAGCCTTCGTAGGCGTTCCAGTGCAAGGCATTGGCGGAACTGAAGAGTGTTCGCAGCTGTTCGTCGGAGGTCTCATCAGCCAGACAGCTGATCACTCGGTAGAGGTCGCCGGGTGTCGCGTGGCGCCAGCCACGGTCTTCGGCGACCGCCTCCACCATTCGCTCCACGGCGTTCCAGCCCTGCTTTGATGCTTGCAGCAAGTCGCCCTCCGCGAGGCAGGCGTGGGCTTGGGCGAGAAACTCGGTCGCGGTCTCGGTGTGGTGGTCAACGCGCGTCGTCATGGGTTGAGCATACGGGGACACCGAAGCTGGCAGCCGCTGAGCGCTCAGCCGAGCGCAGCCGAGAGCCGCTTCGTGATCTCCTCGGCATCCTTCAGGCCGTCGGCGACGAAGTCCGTCGTGAACCAACCTTCGTAGGCGTTCCAGTGCAAGGCATTGGCGGAGCGGAAGAGCCTTCGTAGCTGCTCGTCGGAGGTCTCACCCGCCAGACGGCTGATCACTCGATAGAGATCGTCGGGCGATGCGTGACGCCAGCCGCGGGCCTCGGCAACAGCCTCTACCACTCGCTCCACGGCGTTCCAGCCCTGCTTTGATGCTTGCAGCAAGTCGCCCTCCGCGAGGCAGGCGTGGGCCTGGACGAGAAACTCGGTCGCGGCCTCGGTGCGGTGGTCAATGCGCGTCATCATGGCTTGAGCATACCTGAGCGTCGCGGCCCAGGATCGGCGGGCGGCCTACGTTCAGTTGATCACAGCCGAGAGCCGCCGCACGATCTCTTCAACATCTGCCAGGCCATCGGCTACATCACCGTCGTCCATCCGGCCTTCGTAGAAGTTCTGGTGCAGCGCGCTGGCTGAGCGGAAGAGAATTCGCAACTGCTCGTCCGAGGTCTCCTCCACCAGACGGCCGATCACCTGGTAGAGGTCGCGGTGCGACGCATGCCGCCAACCGCGATCCTCCGCGACCGCTTTCACCATGTGCGCGGTTGCGCCCCAACCCTTTTCCGACGCTTGCAGCAGGTCGCCTTCTGCGAGGTAGCTGTGCGCCTTGGCCAGAAACTCGGTCGCGGTTTCGGTGTGGTAGTCGACGCGCGTCGTCATGGGTTGAGAGCATACGGGGCGCGCCGATGCGCCAGCGCGGGCGGCGGCTACTTGTAGCGCCGCCCGCGCTGTTCGCGCGACCGCTCGCCGCGATACTCGTAGAGCGGCACGCCGTAGCCGCATGATGTCTGCGTCCGCTCGACCGTGATCTCGACCACCTGCCGCTCCGCCGTTGGAATGTCCACCGCGCGCAGCTGCTCCGCCTGGTCCGCGAGCCGCGACTCGTCGAGCGGCATCGCTCGCGCCCGGCCGTAGAGCCGCACAATCGCCGCGTCCTCGTCGAACGAGGTCACCATCACCGTGACCGGCCCGCCGGCTGCGGCGTGCCGCGCCGTCTCGTTGCCGCTGCCGCGATAGTCGAAATAGGCGACCGTGTTGCGGTCCAGCACATGCAGATCCGCCGCCCCCTTCGGCGACAGATTCACCGCGCCCTCTCCGCTCGGCCCCTGGCTGAGGTCCGGCGCGGCGGAGGCGATGAAAAAGACGCGCGACGACTCGATCAGGTCAGCCTGCTCGTCGGTGATCTCGGTCGGAAACTCTGCCATCGGAAGCCCTCCTGCGATCCGCTCAGCGTTTGGCGCGGCGCCCGAACAGCGACCGGCTGAGCGACTTGCTCGCTGAGCGGACTTTATCCGCCCGCTCTTCGGCCCGCTGCCTGCCGCGCTCCGTGGTCGGGTCGAAATCTTTCGCCGTCTCGCGCGCTTTCTCCGTCGCGGCGTTGAGCAGCGATGACGCCCGCTGCTGCATCTCCGACGGACGCGGCCGCGCAGCCTCGATCAGCGTGGCGAAATCGTCGGGCTCGGCCTCGCCCAGATCGTGGAACCACTCCTCGCAGACGGACGGTCGCTCCTGCAGCTGGAGCCAGATCGCGGTCAGCGCCGCAAGCGTCTCGGCCAGATCGTGCTCGGCGAACGCGCCGCCGGAGTCGCGCCATTGCTCGCGGCGCTGGATTTCCGCCCAAATGCGCGCGAACGCGTCGGGCTGTTGCTTGCGGAAGCCGCCCCGCAGCCAGACCAGGAAGCGCGTGCGATCCTCCGCCGAAGGTCCGCCGCCGCCCGCCAGCTCCGACGCCTGCTGCGACAACTGACTGACCAGCTTTGCCGTCGCCGCGGAACCCGCAGTCTTCACCACGGCGTGCTTAAGCAACGGAGTCAGGAAGAGTCCCACGGCGTTCGCCCTCCCCTCGCAGAATAGGCGCTGGCGGCTAGCCGCGCGCGTTCCACGAGACCCAGCTCGCCTCCGTCAGCAGCCGCAGCGTTCCCGCCGCCAGATCCGCCACCGCCGCATCCCAGTTCCCGCCCCGATGCACATGGAACGCCAGCCGCTCTCCATTGGGCGACCAGGCGGGCGCGCCGGCGGGCGACGGCAGACCGGCGATCGGCCGCTCTCCGCCGCCGAACTCCGCCTCCCACAGCCGCCCGCGACGGACGAACGCGATCCGTCCCCCCTGCGGATGCCATGCCGGCGCATCATCGCCGGATTGACCGTTCAACTCGCGCAACCCGCCGCCGTCAAGATCCAGCACCGCGAGCCCTCGCAGCCGCGCGACCGCGATCCGCTCGCTATCCGGCGACCACGCCGGGCGCGTTGCATCCACCTGCAAGAGCGACTCCTCGCCCTCCACCGAGTGCAGCCACAGATCGCCGCCGCGCACGAACGCCAGCCGCCCGTCGCTCGCCCAGGCCGGCTGCGAACCGCGCTCCACAATGACGTCGCGCCCACCGCCGTCCGCGCCCACCAGCTCGATGCCGCCGCGACGCTCCACAGCGATCCCGTGCCCGTCCGGATGCCAGGCCGGATCATCCGCCGTCGCGCCCGACGTCAGCCGCCGCGGCTCGCCCCCGGCGCTCTCCACCACGTACAGATCCCAGCCCTCCGCGCGGTTCGAGAGAAACGCGATCCGCCCGCCGTCGGGCGACCAGGCGGGCGACATGCCGTTGGCCGAGGAAATCAGCTCCACGCGGGCGTCCCTTCCGCTCCCTGCGCGGTACAGTAGATGCTTGTGGCGCGTCAGAGGCATTTCACGGTCACCGCGTTCGTCTCGCGCAACGGGGCGACGCTGCTGCACTGGCACCGCAAGGTCGGCCTCTGGCTGCCGCCCGGCGGCCACATCGAGGCGGGCGAAGACCCCGTCGAGGCCGCCCTGCGCGAGGTGATGGAGGAAACCGGCATGGCCGTCGAAATCGCCCCCACCTCCGCTCCGTTCGGTTACGGCGATCCGCCGCAGCTGCCCGCGCCCGCCACGATCATGATCGAGCCGATCCGCGCCTTCGGCGGCGAGCGGGCCCACCAGCACATCGACCTGATCTACTTCACCCGCCCGCTCGAATCGGAAACCAGCGAACCTCCGGCGGGCTGGCGCTGGATCAGCCGCGACCAACTGGAGCGCAACGCGCCAATCGTCGTAGAAGGTGAGCGCGCCGCCATCTCTGCCGATGTGTCGGAGGATGTGCGCGTGCTCGGCCTCGCCGCGATCGATCACATCGCCGCGCTGGAGGTGGAGCGATGATCTCCGCCCAGCTCGTCCGCGAACACCCCGATGAGCTGCGCCGCTCGCTGGCACGCCGACGCGCCGACGCGCCGCTCGACCTCGCCGTCAAGCAGGAACGCGCGCGCCGCGAAATCCTCGCCGAACTCGAGGACCTCCGCGCCGCCCGCAATAGCGCCGGACGCCAAATCGGCCGCGCCCAAAACGACGAAGAGCGCCGGCGCCTGATCGCCGAACAGCGCGAATCGGCCCAGCGGATCGATGCGCTCGAAGCCTCCCTGCGCGAGGCCGAAGCCGCGCTCGACGCCACGCTCGGCGAAATCCCCAACCTGGTCGGCGACGAGACGCCCGACGGCGACGACGAACACGCCAACCCCGTCGTGCGCACGCTCGGCGAGCCGCGCGGCTTTGATTTCGAGCCGCTGCCCCACTGGGAGTTGGGCGAGCGGCTGGGCATCATCGACACCGAGCGCGCCGCCGCGATGAGCGGCTCGCGCATGTACCTGCTGCGCGGCGCCGGCGCCCGCCTCCAGCGCGCCCTGATCGGCTGGTTCCTCGACAGTCATATCGCCGACGGCTACGAGGAGTGCTACGTCCCCGCGATGGTGCGCGAGGACGCCATGCGCGCCTCCGGGCAGCTGCCCAAGTTCCGCGACAACCTCTACCGCGACGACGAAGAGGACTACTGGTTCGTCCCCACCGCCGAGGTGCCGCTGACCAACCTCCACGCCGATCAGATCCTCGAGGCCGACGCGCTGCCGCTGCGCTACGCGGCGCATACGCCCTGCTTCCGCCGCGAAAAGGCCAGCGCGGGCCGCGATGTGCGCGGAATCAAGCGTGTTCACCAGTTCGAGAAAGTCGAGATGTACCAGTTCACCGAGCCCGAAGACTCGGCCGCCGCGCTGGCCGAAATGCTGGGGCAGGCCGAAGCGCTGCTGCAACGCCTCGGCCTGCACTACCGCGTGCTGCAAATTTGTAGCGGCGACCTCGGCTTCAACGCCGCCGTCTCCTACGACCTCGAAGTCTGGGCGCCCGGGGCGCAGGAGTGGCTCGAAGTCAGCAGCGTTTCCAACTGCACCGACTTCCAGGCCCGCCGCGCCAATGTCCGCTACCGCCCGCCCGACCGTAAAGGCGCGCGCTTCGTCCACACCCTCAACGGCAGCGGCCTCGCCCTGCCGCGCACGATCGCCGCCCTGCTCGAACACGGACAGCAGCAAGACGGCTCCGTGATCCTGCCCGACATCATCCGCGAGCGCGCCGGCTTCGGCGTGATCGAGCCTCCGGAGTAGCGCCATGCCAACCCAAGAGCCGCCCGACACGCCACTGGACGAATACCGCACCGCCAACCGCAACCGCTGGGATGAGGCTGTCGCCGTCCACGCCGCTTCCGAGTTCTACGGCGTCGACCGCTTCCTGGCCGGCGAATCGACGCTGCTCGACCTCGACCGCGAGTCGGTCGGCTCCGTCGAAGGCAAGACGCTGCTCCACCTCCAGTGCCACTTCGGCATGGACACCCTCTCCTGGGCGCGTGAGGGCGCGTCGGTCGTCGGCGTCGACTTCTCCTCAGCCGCGGTCGCCAAGGCGCGCGAGCTGGCCGAGCAGGCCGGCCTGACCGAACGCGCCCGTTTCGTGGAGGCCGAACTCTACGATTCGCCCAACGCGCTCAACGAGCAGTTCGACATCGTCTACGTCAACATCGGCGCGCTGATCTGGCTGCCCGACATCCCCGGCTGGGCGCGCGTCGTCGCCCACTTCCTCCGCCCCGGCGGACTCTTCTACATCCACGAAATCCACCCGTTTACGCAGACGCTCGATCTCGAAACCAGCGACCCGCTGACGGTGCGCTACCCCTACTTTGACCGCCCGGAGCCGCAGCACTACGCCGGCACCGAAGACTACGCATCGCAAGGCTCCACATTTGAGCACACCGACACCTACGAGTGGTCGCACAGCCTCGGCGAAATCGTCACCTCGCTAATCCAGGCCGGCCTGACGATCGAATCGCTCCGCGAGCACGACTGGACGACCTACCAACCGTTGCCGGGAATGACAGAGACAGAGCGAGGCATCTGGCGCATCCCCGACAACCTCATCCCCCTCGCCTACACCATCCGCGCGGTCAAGTAGGCTGCCCGCTTTTCGGATCGCCCCCCTTGGAGCGTCGCCTCTGGAATTGCCCCCTATGCAGGGGGCGCCGCTTCTAGCGGCGGGGGTCGAGACGGAGTCTGTGCTGTGTTCGGTGCGTCGGACCGACCCCCAGTCCGCTTGCGCGGACAGCCCCCCTGCGTAGGGGGGCGATTTCTGAGGCAAAGGTCCCTGCGTGGGGAAGGTGATTCAGAGGAGCAGCATCCGCGCGGTTTCGCCGCCGCCTACTCGTCGGGCCAGGTGCGGAAGGGCCCGCCGATTGGGACATGGGCGGCTTCCATGTAGGTGTGTTCGGTGTGGATCACGAGCTGGTGGCGGGCGAGCGCGCCGGCGGCCAGCTTGCGGCGCACATCTTCGGGGCCGCGCCAGCTGTCCTCGCGCGCGCGGGTGGAGCGCCAGTGCGCCATATCCGTGTAGCCGGTGATCAGCACCGCCATCTCGCACGACTCGTTCACCTCCGCGTGCGGGTGTGGCTCGGCCGCGCGGTAGAGGCCCTGAACCCGCGCGCCGGTCGCCTCAATCGGCGGCCAAATCTCCTCCCGCGAGAGCCGCTCGAACTCGTCGAACGAGCCGGGGCGGATCCAAAAGCGTCGGAGTACGTAGAGCATGGCGACCTCCCTCCTGCGACATGCTACGTTCCGCGCATGATCCTGCGACGCCTCTTTCGACGCGGCACCGACGCGAAGCTGACCGCCCGGCTGATCGAGATCCTGGCGCAGCGCAGCGTCGCCGCCCGCCAGCCGGAGCATTGGCGGGAAGTCGCGCGCGCGCTCAGCATGCCGCCGGGCACTCGAAGCAACGTCGTGCTGGAACTTGAAGACGCCGATCCACTCACCCATCTGCTGCTGACGGAAATCCGCGGCGCGGCGGGCCACGGCTCGCAGCTGTCAGTGATCGGCGTCCATTTGCTTGTGCGCCGCAACGCGCTGGGCCCAGACTGGCCGAGCGATTGGCGGCTGCCCGTCCGCGCGCAGCCGCTGGATCCGCCCGGCGGGGTGGGGCCGCCGCGCGATTTCCGCTGGCAGGCGTCGGACGCATCGGACGCGGGCACGGTCGCGGCCGCCGAGCGGTTGGCGGACAACGAGCGCATCCAGCGCCGCGTGATCGGCGTGCTGCGCGAGCCGTCAACGATGTTCTTTGAGATCGCGCCTGCGGCGCAGGTGCTGCGTGTCGCGGTGCATCAGACCGCTCGCAAGGAACCGGATCCCACCGCGGTAGAGGCCGTGCTCACCGTCGCCCGCGCCCTGGCGGAATAAGGAGCTGGCGGAGGGGGAGGGATTCGAACCCCCGAGACACTTGCGCGCCTAGCGGTTTTCAAGACCGCCGCCTTCAACCACTCGGCCACCCCTCCGCTGTGCGATCAGCGTACCGCGTCGCACGCAGAGGGGCGCCGCCGCCGGCTAGAAGCTGGTCAGCACCGTGCGGGCGACCTCGCCGGCCTTCATCGCGCGGAAGGCCTCGTTGACATCCTCCAGCGCGCCGGTGCGGGTGACCATCTCGTCAAGCTTCAGCCGGCCCTGCATGTAGAAGTCGACCAGCCGCGGCATGTCGACGCGGAAGCGGTTGGAGCCCATGCTGGAGCCTTGGAGCACCTTTTCGCTGAGGAACTCGAAGCCGTCGATCTCCAACTTCTGGCCGATCGGCACCATCCCGATGATGGTGGCGACACCGCCGCGCTTGATCGAGTAGAAGGCCTGCTCGGAGGCGCTCTTGAGGCCGATCGCCTCGAATGAGTAGTCCACGCCTTCGCCGCCAGTCATGTCCCTGATCTGGTCGACCGGGTCGCCGGCTGAGGCGTCGACAGAGTGGGTCGCGCCGAGCTCACGGGCGAGGGCGAGCTTGTGCTCGACGGTGTCGACGGCGATGATCTGGCGCGCGCCGGCGATCCGCGCGCCCTGAATGGCGGAGAGGCCGACGCCGCCCGCGCCGTAGACGGCGACCGTCGTGCCAGGCTTGACGGCGGCGGTGTTGAGCGCCGCGCCCGCGCCGGTCATCACGCCGCAGCCGATCAGCGCGGCCTTGTCGAGCGGCATGTCGTCGCGTACGTGGACGAGCGCGTTTTCGTGGACGAGCGTGTACTCGGCGTAGGTGGAGAGGTTGGCGAACTGGGCAACGGGCTCGCCGTTCCAGGAGAGGCGGGGGTTTTCGTCGGGGCGGCGCTGCACCTCGGGGCTGCGGCAGAGATTGGGGCGCCCGCTGAGGCAGTATTCGCAGTTGCCGCAGAAGACGGAGAGGCACATGATCACGTGGTCGCCGGGGCGGAAGTCCTGCACCAGCGAGCCGACCTCGGCGACGACGCCCGCGGCTTCGTGTCCCAGAATGCCGGGCGACTGGAAGGGGTAGAAGCCGTCGACGAAGTGGAGGTCGGAGTGGCAGACGCCGGAGGCGGCGGTCTTGACCAGCACCTCGCGCGGGCCGGGGTCGTCAACATCGATGCTTTCGATGGTGAGGTCCTGGTGCGCCCCGTGGAACACAGCGGCTTTCATGGCGGTCATGGCGAAATCCCTTCCAGTCGGCGCGAGGCCGCGCGGCCTGCGCTCGAAACGTTGCGCGCGCAGTCTAGCCGAGTCGCGGCCCACCGTGCATCGCGCCCTCGAAGCGGTGGTGCCGGGAGAGGGACTCGAACCCCCACGGCTTCAACAGCCAGCGGATTTTAAGTCCACCGCGTCTACCAGTTTCGCCATCCCGGCGGGGCGCATGGGCTTGTTAGACGATAGCCGACGATCGGCTCGGATCGGAATCGCCCTCCCTTTGCAGGGTCCATTGCGAAATGCTGGTTGGGGGCGAGGTCGGTTGGATCCGTCATTCCTGCGTAGGCAGGAATCCAGGCGATCTCGTGGCTGCAAGTCGTCTGCGGCGCTTCGATGGCCTCCCAAAGCGGCGTTTGTGGGCCATTGAGCGTCCGTGGCGTGAACGGACGGCGGTGGTCGCCTGGATTCCTGCCTACGCAGGAATGACGGACGGGGTTGGCAGGAATGACGGAGGGAGTGGTGGGAATGACCGAGGGAGCGGCTGGAGGCCTTTGGCGGATTACGCACTGGGACCAAGTTGAAGAGAGAGGCGGAAGAGGGGCCTCTTGGTGGAGGGAGTGTCTCTTCCCCTTACCGCTCCGACTCCCAGGCGATCGCTGTGCCGTCCGTCGTTACCGTGATTCGGCCGCGCTCGTCGGTGCGGAGTGCTATTGCGCCTTCGCGTTCCAGCAGCGCGAGGACGTCGGGATGCGGGTGGCCGTGCGGGTTGCCTGCGCCGACGCTGATGATCGCCAGACTCGGTCGTACGCGGCGCAGCAACAGATCGGTGGTCGAACCGCCGCTGCCGTGATGCGGCACTTTGAGCAGCTGCGCCGTCAGATCGCACGGCGCGGAGCCGCACAAGCGGCGCGCCAGCGCCAATTCCTGGGCTGCGCCGATGTCGCCGGTGAACAGCGCCCGCAGATGCCCGTAGGTCAGCCGCAGCACGATGCTCTCGGCGTTGAAATCGGGCGCATCCGCCGGTGAGTCCGAACTGGGCGGTGCGCCCGTCGGCCAGAGCAGCTCGAGCACCAGCGGCGGGCGGCCGCCGCGATCGGGCAGGGTGATCCGCGTCCCCGCTTGCCCGACCGCTACCGCTACCTCGTGCTCCGCCGCCAGCTGCTCCAGCCGACGGCCCAGCGCGGCGCGGCTGTTCAGCGGCGACACCACGATTTGCCCGATCGCATAGCGCCCGAAGAGGTCGATGAAGCCGCCGATATGGTCGATCTGCGGGTGGGTGACGATCAGCAGGTCCAGCCGTGCGTGCCCGCTCGGCAGCGCGTCGCGCAACTGCGCGAGCAGGTCGTCGGCGTCTTCCCCGCCGTCGATCAGCACCGTTTGGCCGGCCGGCGTGCGGATCAGGGTTGCGTCGCCCTGCCCGACGTCGAGGAAGTGAATTTGCAGCGCGTCGTCCCGCTCGAACGCCGCGAGCCAGACAGCCGCGGCGGCAGCCGCCAGCACCGCGGCCGCCAGGGTCGGCGCGGCCTGCGCCGGGAGCCGCGAGCGGATCCCTCGCGGGCGCAGATGCTCGCCGTAAGGCCGCACCGCGATGATCGCCATCGCCGCGTAGATCAGCGCGGCGTGGCCGGCCGTGAAGCCCGCCACGGTGCGCTCCGCGCCCGGCCAGCCGGCGAAGCTCTCAGCGATTAGCGCGAACCAGCGCAGCGGCAGCCAGGCGAGCGGCCAGGTCGCCGCCGCGGCGAGTTGTTCGCTGATCAGCCCGAGCACGCCGACCGACGCGCCGCCCAGGAACATCCAGGCGAAGAGCGGCGTGGTGAGCAGATTGGCCGGCAGGGCGACGAGCGAGACGCGCTCGAAGTGCAGCGCGATCAACGGCATCGTGGCGGCCAGCGCGATCGCGTTGATCATCGCTAGGTCGAGCAGCGTCCCGCGCAGCCCGCGATCGCCGCTCAGGAATCGCTGTGAGAGCGTCGGCGCAAGCGCGGCGATCGCCAGCGCCCCGGCGAACGACAGTTGGAACGACAGATCCGAGAGAATTGACGGCGTCGCCGCGGTCATCACCGCCGCCGCGAGTACGAGCGCGTGCGGCGCGCCGGCCGGACGCCCCAGCGCGTGCGCGGCGGCGAATACCACCGCCATCACCGTGGCGCGCAGCACCGGCGCGTCGGCGCCGACGAACAGGCAGTAGCCGATCGCCGCGACGATCGCCAGTATTCCCGCGCCGCGCCGGCCGATTAGCCAGGCCGAGGCCGAGATCACCAGCGCCGCCAGCAGCGTCACGTTGCTACCCGAGATCACGATCAGATGCGACAGCCCCGCCGCGTTGAAGTCGTCGCGCAGGCTGCGATCCAGCGAGTCGCGGCTGCCCGTGACCATGCCCTGCGCGACGCCGGCCAGCGGCGGCGGCAGCGCCGCCGCGAGGCTGCGATTCATCGCGTCTCGCGCGTCATCAAGCGCGCGCCGCGCCCAGCCGACGCCGACGTGTTCCAGCACCGATACCGAGTCGACCTCGCCGACCGCCGCTGCGCGAAGGCGCGCCGCATAGTCGCTCCAGTTCGAGTCGCCCAACTCGTCGGTCAACAGCCGAAACCCGCGCAGTTCGACGCGGTCGCCGAGGATCGCGGCGGTCGAGAGCGGCGCGCGGGCGATGAGATCTCCGTTGACCTCAAGCTGCTCATCCGCAAGCTGCACCCGCTCCGCGCGCACTCGCAGCTCGATCCGCTGCCAGCTGCGGCGCGGACGCTCGACCACCACTCCGACGACCGTCAGCGGCTGCTCGACGAGCGCGGGCTGTTGCAGATCGAGCTGCGCGAATCCGTCGTCCTCCGCGTCGGCCCGCCAGACGCCCGCGGCCAGCGCCAGCGGTGTGAGCAGCAGCAGGGCGAAGCTCAGCCGCGCTTCCGGACGCTCAAACCACAGCTGCGACGCAGCCAGCGCGCCGACCGCCGCCGCCGTAAACAGCCCCACCGCCAACCAGACCGCGCCCGCGCCGCCGAGCGCGACGCCGGCGACGAACGCCGCCGCCCAGAGCGTCAGCGGAGCCTGATAGAGACGGCTCACGGCGGCGTCTCGCGCACGCTCAGCGTGACCAGTTCGGCGATCGCCGCGCGTTGCCGCGCCGTCAGGATGCCGGCATTGGCCAGCTCGTCAAGAGAGACGATCGGGGCCGCCGAGCGCCGTTCGATGATCGCCGCCGCGGTCGTGGCCCCGATCGTCGGCAGCGCTTCAAGCTCCGCGCGCGCCGCGTAGTTCAGATCCACTCGCGTCGGCGCGCCGACCTCGGCGGCGACGCCGCTGAGCGACGGCAGCGGCTCGATGATCGGCGGTGGCGGGCCGCCCCCGCGCACGATTGCCAGCAGCACTAGCCCGGCGGCGAGCAGCGCGCCGAACACGCCGGCCGGCGCCCAGCGCAGCGTTCCTTGCAGCATCATTTGCAGCATCGTCCGCGTTCGGTGGTACGGTGAAACGGCGTTCGACACGCGGGCAATGTAGGCGCAGCTCCACTTGCGCGAAGCGGGATGCAGCGAAGAGGTGGCGGGAATGGCGCGGTCGTTTCTGCGGGTCGCCGACCTCAGCGCCGCCGAAATCTCGGCGGTGTTGGATGCCGCGCAGGCGCAGAAGGCCGACCCCGGCGGCGCGCATACCCGTTCCTGGAGCGGCAAAACCGCCTTTCTGGTCTTCCAGAAACCGTCGCTGCGCACCCGCGTTTCGTTTGAACTGGCCGTTCGCCGGCTCGGCGGCGAGCCGCTCTATCTGTCGCCGCCCGAAGTCGGGTTGGGCGAGCGCGAGCCGGCCAGGGATGTCGCCCGCGTGCTCGATCGCTTCGGTGACGTGATCATCTGCCGCACCTTCGAGCAGCAGCAGCTCGACGAGCTCGCGCAGCACGCGGCGATCCCGATCGTCAACGCGCTCAGCGACTGGGAGCATCCCTGCCAGGCGTTGGCTGATCTGCTGACGATTCGCGAACACGACAGCGAAGATGGGGCGGCGGTGGGGCGCACGCTGGCCTACGTCGGCGACGGCAACAACGTGGCGCGCAGCCTGATGATCTGCGCGGCGGGCGAGGGGATGCAGGTCCGCATCGCCTCTCCGCCCGGCTACGAGCTTGACGCGGCGTCGATCGAAATTGCCGAAGCCCGCGCCGCGGCAAGCGGCGGCGGCGTGCAGGTCGGCGGCGACCCCGGCGCCGCCGCGGACGGCGCGGATGTGGTCTACACCGATACCTGGACCAGCATGGGGCAGGAGGCCGAAGCCAAGGCGCGGGTTGAGGCCTTTGAGGGCTTTCAGGTCAACGCGGAGCTGCTCGCGTTGGCGCGTCCGGAGGCGCTCGTGATGCACTGTCTGCCGGCCCATCGCGGCGAAGAGATCAGCGATGCGGCGCTGGAGAGCGGGCAGTCGGTCGTCTTCGACCAGGCGGAAAATCGCTTGCACGCGCAGCAGGCGCTGCTCTGGCGGCTCTTGGGCTAGCGGTGGTTCGCGCATCCTGAAACCCCGGCGGGATCCACCGATTCCGTCATTGCCGCGCTCCGCCGCGGCAATCTCGCCGAGTGCGGCGTCAACCTTTGTGCTCTGCCCGGCGAGATACCCGCGGCAAGCGCGGGTATGACGGAACGGGGACGGCGGGGTGTGACGAAAGGAGCGGCGTTGGCGTTACTCTTTGGGTTGGCAGGCGATCTGAGCGAGATCTCGGCGGCATCCCGCCTCCGGCGTGAGGCGTGCGGAAGGTTCGCGGCGTGGGTGGTCTGATCGACGATGTCCAGGCGGCGTTCAGCGACTTCGGCTGGACCAGCATCTTCGAGGTCGCGGCGATCGCGCTCGTCCTCTATCTGACCCTGCGCCTCCTGCGCGGCACGACCGCGATGAGCGTCGTGCGCGGGATGGTGATCATCTTGCTGATCGCCGCCGTGCTCGCCCGCATCGTCGACTCCGCTGTGCTCAACTGGATGTTCGACAACGCGCTCCAGGTGCTGCTGATCGTCGTGCTCGTCGTCTTCCAGCCCGAACTGCGCCGCGCACTCGAACATGTCGGGCGCGCGCGCGGCGTCCGCGCCCCGATCGGGGCGCGGCAGCCTTACCGCGACCTGATCCCGATCGTCGCCGCCGTCGCCGGCCGTCTCTCGCGCGAGCGGATCGGCGCGCTGATCGTCTTTGAGCGTCAGACCGGCCTCGAAGAGCTGGCCGATAGCGGCGTGCGGGTCGGCGCGCTGCCTTCCGCCGATCTGCTCGGCAGCATTTTTCAGCCGGGTTCCGCGCTGCACGACGGCGCAGTGCTGCTGCGCCCGGGCGAGGTGCTCGCCGCCGCCTGCATTTTGCCCACCGCCGCCGGCGGACACGCCGACAGCGGGCGCTCGCCCGGCGTCGAGCATCTGCACTACGGCACGCGCCATCGCGCCGCGATCAGCGTCACCGAGCAGACCGACGCGATCGCCGTCGTTGTTTCCGAGGAAACGGGCCTGATTTCGCTGGTCGAAAGCGGAGAGATGCGGCAGGGCGTGGACCCCGCCTCGCTTGAGCAGTCGCTGGCGCAGCTGCTGCGCGCGTCGCGCAGCGGCGGCGGCGGCTTTTGGGCGCCCCGGCGCAGCGCCGCCGATCGCAGCGGAGGCGCCGCCCCGGCCGGCTCCTGATGCAGCGCGGCAGATTCGGCCGCGTCGCTCAGGAGGCCACGCTGGTGGCCACCGTGCTGGTGCTCGCGCTTGCGATCTGGTTCGTGATCACCGACGTTCAGAACCGCGAGATCGAGCAGCCGCTCGGCTTCAGCCTGCCGGTCAGCGTGATCAACCTGCCCGCCAACCTCGCCGTGGCCGGCGACGCATTGCCCGTCTCGCTCACGGTGATCGGCAAGCGCAGCTCGCTCGACGCCGTTTCGCCCGACGACTTTTCCGCCACGATCGACGCGCAGGGGCGGGCCGCCGGACAACACAGCCTGCCCGTGCGCGCGGAGTCGCTGATCGAAGATGTGCGGGTGCGCGCCGTGCAGCCCGAAACCGCCGTTCTGACCCTGCAGGAGCTCGTGCGCCGCGAAGTCCCCGTCCGCGCCGAGACGATCAACCCGCCGCCGCTCGGTTTCAGCGTCGGGCAGCCCGAAGTTGCGCCGACGCGCGCCGTCGTGACCGGCATCGCCCGCGATGTCGAGCAGGTTGACGCGGTCGTCGCCCGCCTGGACCTCGGCGGCGCGACCGTCTCACTTGAGGGCGATGTCCAGCTCGAAGCGCGCAGCAGCGGCGGGGCGGCCATCTCCGGCATCGAGGTGCAGCCGCGCTTCGCCCGCGTCGCCGTGCCGATCTCGCAGGAGGTCTTTCGCCGCGCAGTGATTGTCAACGCCGATGTCCAGGGCGTCCCTCGGGCCGGCTACCGAGTGGTCGAAATCACTGTTGAGCCGGCCACCGTCGAGCTGTTCGTGCCGCTCGGCGCAACCGTCGACGACGCGATCTCCACCGAGCTGGTCGACATCGAAGACCGCCGCACCACTGTCCGCCGTCTGTTCCCGCTCGCGCTGGGCGACTCCGCGCCGGCCGGCCCTACCGAAGTGCTGGTGACCGTGGTGATCGAGCCGATCGAGTCGACTGTGCGGCTCTCCGCCGCCGTGCGCGCTGAAAATGTCGGGGAGGGGCTGGATCTGGTCATCATTTCCCCCGATCTGGTCCAGATTGAGCTGCGCGGCCCGGCCGAGGAGATCGCCCGATTCGAAGGTCCGCTCAACGACGCGATCGTCGACGTTTCCGATCTCGGCCCCGGTCGGCATACCGTAGAGGTCACGGCCGAGTCCCCGGACGGCCTGACGGTGATCGGCCTGCTGCCGCGGCGCGTCACCGTCGTCCTGATGCGGCAGCTGCCGCCCGAAAGCGATAGCGAGGCCGACAACAGCGATGAGTGAACCCACCGCCAGCGAAAGCGAACCGCGCGACGCCGATATCCGACCCGCGCCAACCGACCTGCCTTGCGTGGCGATCGTCGGCCGCCCCAATGTCGGCAAATCGACTCTCTTCAACCGGCTGGTGCGGCGTCGGCAGGCGATCGTGCGCGACGAGCCCGGCACCACGCGGGACCGCAACTACGGCGACGCCGAGT
This sequence comes from Dehalococcoidia bacterium, assembly GCA_965243125.1. Taxonomy (GTDB): domain Bacteria; phylum Chloroflexota; class Dehalococcoidia; order Bin125; family Bin125; genus CATQGW01. The sequence goes on from OZ251529.1 coordinate 1,690,716, forward strand.
GGCGCGGGCGGCACTTCACGGTGATCGACACCGGCGGCCTGCTCGGCGAGCAGCTGATCGGCCCCTACGCCGACTCCGTCGCCGATCAGGTCGCGCAGGCCGTCAGCGAGGCCGACGCGATCGTGCTGGTCGTGGATGTGCAGGCCGGTTCGCTCCCCGCCGACCTCGAAGTGGCCGAGCTGCTGCGCCGCGTTGAGCAGCCCGTGACGCTCTGCGCCAACAAGGCCGATAACGCCGCCCAGCGGCAGAACGCCGACGAATTTTTCGCGCTTGGGCTCGGGGAGCCGGTCCCGATCAGCGCTCACCACGGGCGCTACGTCGACGACCTGCTGGACCGCGTGATCGCCGACCTGCCGCAGCAGGCTCCGCCGGTTGCGGCGCAGGACGGCGCCGGCTGCCGGCTGGCGATCATCGGCCGCCCCAATGTCGGCAAGTCGTCGCTGGTCAATGCGATCGTCCGCGATCAGCGGATGATCGTCAGCGAGGCGCCCGGCACCACCCGCGACGCCGTGGACACCGCGCTGACCTTTGAAGATCAGTCGGTCGTGCTGGTCGACACGGCCGGCATCCGCCGTCGCGGGCGCGTCGAGCCGGGCGTGGAGCGGGCTTCCGTGCGCCGCGCCGCGGCCGCGCTGCGCCGCGCCGATGTGGCGGCCGTGGTGATCGACGCGCACGAGGGCATCACTTCTCAGGATCAGCACATTATCGGCATGGCGCTCGATGAGGGCGCAGGCCTTGTTTTGGTGATGAACAAACTCGATCTGCTCAGCGACGAGGACGGCCTGCGCGGCAGCCGCGAACGCCAACTCGCGGGACGCGCGCGCTTCGTCCCCTGGGCCCCGATCGTCTGGGTCTCGGCGTTGACCAGCGAGAGCATTGACTCGGTGGTGGCCGCCGCGCTGCATGTGGCGGAGCAGCGCCGCATCCGGGTGCCCACGCCGCGACTCAACGCGATGCTGCGCCAGGCGACGATCGCCCGCCCGCCCGCCACCCTGCGCGGACGCCCGATCAAGTTCTTCTACGCCACCCAGACCGAGATCGAGCCGCCCACATTTCTGTTCTTCCTCAACTACCCGGAAGGGCTTCACTTCTCCTACGAGCGCTATCTGATCCGCAAAATCCGCGAGACATTCGGCTTCAGCGGCGCGGCGATCCGCTGCCGCTTCCGCGCGCGCGGCGGCGACGCGAACGGCAGGCGATCGTGATCGGGGCCCGGCATGATTGAGGCTTGGGTCGTCGGCCTGCTGCTCGGCTATCTGTTGGGCTCGATCCCGACCGGGCTGTGGCTGGGGCGCTGGCGCGGCGGCGTGGATATCCGCACCAGCGGCAGTGGACGCACCGGGGCGACGAACACCTTCCGCAGTCTCGGTCTGCGTTGGTCCGTCGCCGTGCTGCTGCTCGACGCGCTCAAGGGCGCGGTCCCGATCCTGATCGTGACGGCGATCTGGGACAGCCCCACCGGCGACGTGCTGGCCGGGCTCGCCGCGATCTTCGGTCACCAATTCCCGCTCTACGCGGGCTTCAAGGGTGGTCGGGGCGCGGCGACCGCGATGGGCGCGTCGCTGGCGATCGTGCCCGTGGGGCTGGCGTTCGCGCTGCTCACCGCGCTGCCGGTGCTGGCGGTCTCGCGCGTGATGTCGCTCTCGGTGCTGCTCGGCGCGACCGCCGCCGCCGCCGCGATTGCCCTGCTCGCCTGGTTCAGCGACAGCCCCAACGCCTACATCGGCTTCGCCGCCGGCGCGTGGGGCTTAATCGTCTGGGGGCATCGGGACAACATTGAGCGGATTCTGAACGGCACGGAGCGCGTGCTGACGCGCTCGCGCGGCGCGGGTTCGTGAGATGGCGCGGCACGCCGTGATCGTGGGCGCAACTTCTTGGGGCTGCACGCTGGCGCTCACCGCCGTCCGCGCCGGCAACGCTGCGACCGTGCTCTGCCGCAGCGAGGCTGAAGCGAGCGAGCTGCGCGAGCGCCGTGAACTGCGCCGGCTGCTACCCGGCGTCGCGCTGCCGCTCGAGATCCGCTTCATCGCACCCGCCGACCTGCCCACCGACCTGCCCACCGACGCGATCGTTTGGGCCACTCCATCGCAGCGCCTGCGCGAGAACGCCCGCGCCCTGCTCCCGTTGCTTCCGCACTCGACGCTGCACGCCAGCGCCGCGAAGGGTCTGGAGCAGGACTCGCTGCTGCGGATGAGCGAGGTACTGGCGCAGGAACTGACAGCTGCCGCCGTCGACACTCCTGTCGCTGCGTTGTCCGGCCCCAACCTCGCGCGCGAGATCGCACGGGGGCTGCCGGCGGCGACGGTCGCGGCCTCAGCCGACGCGCAGGCGCGCGCCACGCTGCGCGATCTTTTCAACTCGCCCAGCTTCCGCGTCTACACCAACGACGACGTGATCGGCGTCGAACTCGGCGGCGCGCTGAAGAACGTGATCGCGATCGCCGTGGGCATCGCCGTCGCGCTGCGCTCCGGCGACAACGCGCGCGCCGCGCTGATCACGCGCGGGCTGGCCGAGATCGCCCGGCTGGGCGCGGCGCTCGGAGGCTCCGCGGCGACATTCGCCGGACTCGCCGGGCTCGGCGACCTGCTGGCGACGGCGATCAGCCCGCAGTCGCGCAATCGCACGCTCGGCGAGCGGATCGGCGCGGGCCTGACGCTGGAGGCGGCGCAGGCCGAAACCCCGCACGTGATCGAAGGCGTCGAAACTACCCGCGCCGCGCTCGCGCTGGCCGAGCGCGCCGCCGTATCCATGCCTGTCACCGCGCTGGTTGGGCGCGTGCTCTTCGACGGCCTCGCTCCGCAGGACGCCGCGCCGCTGCTGATGCAGCGCGCGCCGCAGGATGAGGCGTAAGCTCGACCGAAGCACACTGAGTAGGAGCGATCGTGGCGCAGGACATCAGCGATCCGCTCGACGCGCTGACGCGCCTGATCGACGCCGTCGCCCGGCAGCGCCTCCCACTCGAGCACGAAGACCTGTACGCGGTCAGCCGCCTGCGCGCCGGCCTGGGCGAGCAGGTGCGCGCCGGCCTCAACGCGCTCGACGAGTCGGGCCGGTTCGCGCTGCTCGGCGAGCTGCAGGAAGCCATGGCCGACGGCGGCGGTCTCGAATTCACCGCCGTCTTTACCGTCTGCCTACAGGACGACGATCTTCCTGTGCGCGGTCTGGCCGCCGCTGGGCTGGCCGGCTGCGAAACGCCGGAAGCGACCGCCGCGCTGCTCGGCTCCGCGCGCTCCTCGCAGGAAGACGACACGGTGCGCGCGGAGGCCGTCGCCGCGCTCGGCGAGGTCGCGCTCCGCGTCGAACTTGGCTGGGCCGGCGCGGAAGAGGCCGGCGAGGTGGTCGGCGCGCTGCGCGAGATTGCCGAAGACCTCCGCGAAGAGCCGCCGCTGCGCGCCGCCGCGATCGCCGCCGCCGCGGTCGCGCACGAAGACTGGGTGCCTGCGCTGATCGACGATGCCTACGGCAGCGAGGATCCCGCGCTGCGGCTCGGCGCAGTTCAGGCGATGGGCCGCAACGCCGATCCGATCTGGCTGCCGTCGCTCGAAGCCTCGCTGTTCGCCGACGAGGCCGACGAACGCAGCGCCGCAGCCGCGGCGATGGGCGAGCTCGGTCTCGAAGACGGCGCGCCGCCGCTGCTCGATCTGCTCGACGAAGATCTGGCCGATCTTGACGTAATGATCACCGCCGTGCGCGCGCTGGGCGCGATCGGCGGCGAAGAGGCGATGGGGCGGCTGGCCGAGCTGCGCACCCACCCCGACGAGCAGCTGCGCGACGCCGCGCACGAAGCGATCGAGGAAGCCGCCCTGCTCGAAGGCGACGTCGACGCCGGGTTTGACGCCGCGCAGCTCGGCGCAGTGGACGGAGAGACCGATCAATCGCTGCTGCCGAATCGGGAGTGGTGCTAACCTCAGATCTCCCGCGAATCGGCGGACGGAGGGCGCTCTTGGGCGCATCGCGCAAGCACGGCAACAAGCACGGTAACAAGCGAGGCAAGAAGAAGTCGAAGCGGCTCGCGGTCAGCGCAGGGGGCGTGGTCTGGCGGCCGGCGGACAACGAGGATGACCGGGTGGAAGTCGTGCTCGTCCAGACGCCCGCCCAGCGCTGGGGCCTGCCCAAAGGCAAGCCCAACAACGGCGAGCGGCTGCCCGACACCGCGCTCCGCGAGGTCTCCGAAGAAACCGGCCTGACGGTCGCGCTCGACCGCAAAATCGGCGTGATGCGCTACACGTTTCCCGGCGACGACGCGCGGATCGACAAGGCGGTTCACTTCTGGCTGATGAAGCCCACCGGCGGCGCGCTCGAAGACCACGACGACGAGCACATCGATGTCCGCTGGTTCCCGCTCGGCGACGCGCTCCGCACCGTCAGCTACCGCAACACCGTCTCGATTCTCGAAGACGCCGCAGAACTGCTGCTCAACGATCAGGGCACGGCGTGAGGGCGGGCGGCGCGGGTATGGCGGCAGGTATGGCGGAGGGACGGCGACCGGCGTGACGACCGTTGATCACGACGTGATCGCCGATGGCGAGCTGGTGCGCTTGCGCCGCAAACGCCCGCACGACGCCTACCTCGACTGGACCTGGCGGCGCGATGTCGATCTCGCCTCGCTGGACGCAACCCGCACCACGACCCTCTCCTTCGAGCAGTTTCGCAACCAGTACCTCTGGCAGCTGCAGCGCAACGAGATCTACCGCTCAACCTTCGCGATTGAGGACCTTGAGGGACGCCACATCGGCAACGTGATGTACTACAACATCGATCGTCAGTCGCAGGAAGCCGAGCTGGGCGTCCTGATCGGCGACCGCGACTACTGGGGCGGCGGCTACGGCCGCGAGGCCGTTTCGCTGCTCATTGATTTCGTCTTCACCACCACGGCCTTCCGTCGCGTCTACCTACACACGCTTGACTGGAACGTGCGCGCCCAGAAGGCCTTCCGCGCCGCAGGCTTCAAGGATTGCGGGCGCGCGCGCCGGGGGCACCAGCGCTTCCACATCATGGAGGTGCGCCGCGAGTGGCTCTGGGAGCGGCAGTACCAGCTGCGCGGCATTCCGCGAGACCGCTAATCACCCGGCGTCAAGCGCACTCCCGGAGCGCCCCCGCATGCGGGGGGCGTCCTTCGGGAATCGCCCCTCTATGCAGATGCAGTGCAGGGGGGCTGTCGCGGAGCGACTGGGGGTCGGCCCGGCGCCCCCGATCAGGCCCGGGCTAGCCGCGGCTGGGGAGGATGACGGTGCCGACGCCGGGGGTGGAGATGCTGCCGTCGGCGCGCACGCCCTGGATGGCCAGCTCGACGTAGTTCTTCTCGCCCTCGGTGTACTTGCGCGTCACCGTGCCCTCGAGCGTGAACTTTTGGTCGACCAGGTCGTCCTTGCCCTGCACCGCCGGGTCCATGCCGCGGTAGGAGCACTGCACGCGCTTGACCTGGCCCTCGGGGCCGGCGAAGCGCCAGAGCAGCTCACCGAGAAAGGCGTGCTTCAGCGCGCCGTGGACGATGATGTCGTCGAGCCCGGTGTCCTGCGCGTACTTCGTGTCGTAGTGGATCTGGTAGAAGTCGCCGGAGCCGGCGGCCCACTGCACGAGCTGCTGGCTGGTCGGGTTCTTCTCCAGCGTGGGGATGCTGTCCCCCTCCTCGAAGTCCTCGAAATAGTGCTGGTCGGCCATGCTGCGGTCCTTTCTGGCGGTCGTGCCTGCCGTTTTGCTTGCGGTCGTGTCTGCCGTCCGGGTTACTCGCCGGGGCGAGGGTAGGAGATGCCGGTGCCGCGCGAGATCGCAACGACCCGGCCGTCCTGGTTGGTGTAGGTGGTGGCGGTGACGGCGATCATCATGGGGACGCCGAGCGCGCCGCTCCAGCGCTCGCTGAGGCTCTCCAGCTTCGAGCGCGACCTCAGCACATCGCCGGAGCAGATCTGCTCGTCGAAGTACTCGATGTCGGTGCCGCCGTTGAGCACCAGCGGGTAGGGCGAGCGAAAGCCGCCGCCGCCGCGCCGTCCGCCGAAGGTGGGGTCGGACTCGGCGGGGTTGAAGATCGGCGTGCCGAGGTAGCCCGGAGGGGCGGGCAGCCCGCGGTAGCCGCGCTCGGCGGCGAGGTCGGTGTCGTAGAAGACGGGATCCACGTAGCCGACGGAGCGGGCGAACATGCGCACGCTGGTGGTCGTCAGCTCGCTGACGGTTTCCGCGCCTTCGACGCCGATCTGGTCGCGCATCTCATCGGTGATCGCCGACTCGAACTGTGCTTCGTCTGCCATCGCGTTCCTTCCGATTCCGTTGGGTCGTCTGTGTGGGGAAGATAGGCGCGCACGGCCCGCAGATCAACAGATCCGCGTCGCGGCGCCCTCCGCGCGCTCAGCTGCCGGCCGCCGCGGCGCCGACCAGGGCGAACTTGCGGGGCCGCGCGGGCACCCAGATTTCCTCTTTCGTGGCCATGTCCACCGCGCAGAAGTTGCCCTGCTTGAGGTGGTAGACGAGTTCCTGCCAAGTGGTGATGCTGTCCGTCTCGAACCAGGTGGCGACCTTGCCGATGTCGTGGACGGCGTGGGAGTCGGTGCCGGCGGTGCCGGGCATTTCGGCGGCGGCGGCGAGGTCGAGACTGAAGCGGTTTTCGCGCTCCTTGCCGCGCCCGTTGAGCACCTCAAGCGCGACGCAGTGGGGCATCGCGAGGTTCTTGAGCGCGCGGACGATCGCCGTCTCCCACTCCTCCGGGTCGTCCTTCCAGGCGATCTGGCGTCGGTAGGGGTGAGCAAGCACCATCGCGCCGCCGCGCTCGTTGACGTGCTCGGCGAGGCGCGGCGTGCGGTGCATGCCGAAGACGTACTTCTCCATGCCCCAGGTCAGGACATGCCCCTCGTCGGTGCTGACCTCGCAGCCCGGGATCACCGCGATGCCGAACTCCTCGGCCAGCGCGGCGGCTTCTTCTTCGGGCCAGAGCGCGTCGTGCTCGGTCAGCGAGAGGCCGTCGAGCCCGGCGGCCTTGGCGCGCTCAACGAGGTCGCGCGGGTCAAGCACGGAGTCGTGCGAGCGGGGCCACGTGTGGTTGTGCAGATCGATCAGCATGGAGACTCCTGTGGCGCTGTCGGTGCGCTGCGTCAGTCTATCACCCACCGTCATCCCGCGGACGCGGCGCGGCGCCGGGCGCGCAGGATGCCGGCATCGGGCATCGGCATCGGCGGACGGGATCGGCGGGCTTGCGGTCCGTTTCGTTGAGTGAGTAGGGGGGCATTGGTATCATCCCTACGCACCGCGCGAGACTGCGTGCGGAAGGGGAGTCGTGGGTGGTTCTCGAGCAGTACAGCCACTTGGGGATTCTGCTGCTCTTCGCAGTGCTGTTCCCGTCGATCCCGCTGGTCGCGTCATGGGCGATCTTCAAGTTCGGCCTGCGCCCGAAGCTGCCCAACGCGGTCAAGGGCGACACCTACGAGTGCGGGGTGGAGACGGAGGGGCCGACCTGGGTGCAGTTCAACTTCCGCTACTACCTGGTGGCGCTGATCTTCGTGCTGTTCGATGTGGAGGTGATCTTCCTCTTCCCGCTGGCGGTGGCGCTGGACTCGCTGGCCGTGTTCGGGCTGGTCGCGTCGCTGATCTTCATCGGCATTCTGGCCTTGGGGCTGGTCTACGAGTGGCGCCGCCAGGCGCTGGAGTGGCGCTGAGATGACCGCGCAACTCGATCTCCAACAGGCGGCCGAGGTGGTCAACGCGCGTCAAGCCGACGCGGCCCGCGCGGCGGACGGCTCGCTGCTGATCGAGGCCGAGCACCTGGTGGCGGCGGTTGAAGCGCTGCGCGACGACGAAACGACCGACCTGATCTTCCTCTGCAACCTGACGGCGGTGGACCGCGAGCGGCACTTCGAGCTGGTCTACCACCTCCAGTCGCTGGACCTGAACCACATCGCGCAGCTGAAGGTGATCGCGGCGGACCGCGAGGATCCGGCGGTGCCCTCGCTGACGGGCGTTTTCCACGGCGCGCACCTACAGGAGCGCGAGGTCTTCGATCTGTTCGGCATTCGCTTCGACGGACACCCCGATCTGCGGCGGCTGTTCCTCTGGGACGGCTTCCCGGGCTACCCGCTGCGTAAGGACTTCCTCCAGATGCCCGGCCAGATCCGCGCGGGGCTGCCCGGCTTCCCGCACGAGAGCGAGGAGAATGCCTGGCCGGTGCCGGGCAGCGTGCCGCAGCGCCCGCTGCACCCCAACGATCCGCAGGAGACGGCGGTCGCGGTGAGCGAGGACGGACCGACGGAGGCCGAGGCATGACCACCGTCGACGACACGCGCAGCGCCCTTTCGGGGACGATCGAGACGCTGACCGGCGACGGCTCGGAGCCGGTTGTCGTCAATCTGGGTCCGCAGCATCCCTCGACGCACGGCGTGTTCCGGCTAAAGGTGACGCTGGACGGGGAGATCGTGCAGGACGCGGAGATGCGGATCGGCTATCTGCACCGCTCGATGGAGAAGCTCGCGGAGGAGCGCACCTACACGCAGAACATCCCCTTCACCGACCGGATCGACTATCTGGCGGCGATGTCGAACAACCTGGCCTACTGCCTGGCGGCGGAGGAGCTGCTGGGCGTGGAGGTGCCGCCGCGCGGGCAGGCGATTCGGGTGCTCTTCGCGGAGTTGCAGCGGGTGGCGTCGCATGCGATGGCCAACGGCACGTTCATCAACGACTGCGGGGCGTGGCACACGCCATTGTTCCACATGTTCCGCGATCGCGAGCGGGTACTGGACATGTTCGAGATGACCTGCGGCGCGCGGCTGACGACGAACTACATGCGGATCGGCGGCGTGGCGTTCGATCTGCCCGACGAGCTGCTGCCGACGCTGCGGGCGTTCCTGGACGAGATGCCGGATCGGATCGCGGACTACGAGGCGCTGCTGATGGAGAACGAGATCCTGCACGCGCGGGCGCGGGGAGTGGGCGTGATTTCCGCGGAGATGGCGATCAACTCGTCGATCAGCGGACCGGTGCTTCGGGCGACGGGCGTGCCGTGGGATCTGCGCAAGGCGAACCCCTACTGCGGCTACCAAGACTACGAGTTCGACATTCCGGTCGGGGAGCAGGGCGACTGCTTCGACCGCTTCCTGGTGCGGATGGCGGAGGTGAAGCAGAGCCTGCGCATCCTCAACCAGGTGGTGGACAACATTCCCGAGGGTCCGTGGCTGGCGGATGTGCCGCTGCACGCCCGGCCGGATGCGGGCGAGGCCTACGCGCGGGTCGAGTCACCGCGCGGCGAGCTGGGCTTCTATCTGGTCAGCGACGGCAGCCCGGCGCCCTACCGCTTCCACTGCCGGCCGCCGAGCCTGATTAACTTGTCCGCGCTGAAGGAGATGTCGGTCGGCGGCACGCTGGCCGACGCGATCGTGACGCTGGGCTCGATCGACATCGTGGTGGGGGAGATCGACCGATGATCGATCCAAATCTCGCCGTGGTGCTGGGCGCGTGGTACGACTTCCGCGACCTGAACAACCTCTCGCGGTTGATCACCGAGTGGATCGCGGGCTGGGGTCCGGACTGGCTGGCCTCGATCGTGACCGGGCTGCTGGGCTCGCTGGGCGTGCTGGCGGTGATCGGCCCGACGCTGCTGGTGCTGATCTGGGTGGAGCGGAAGGTGATCGCGCGCTTCCAGCAGCGCTACGGGCCGAACCGGGTGGGTCCGAAGGGGCTGCTCCAGCCGGTCGCGGACGCGATCAAGCTGATTCTCAAGGAGCAGCTCGCGCCGCGGGCGGCGGACAAGCTGATCTTCTTCCTGCCGCCGGTACTGATCTTCGTGCCCGGCGTGCTGATCTGGGGCGTGCTGCCGTTCGGGCCGCGGATGTCCGTGGCCGACCTCAACGTCGGCGTGCTCTTCCTGCTCGCCGTCTCGGGCACCACCGTGCTGGTGATCTTCATGGCCGGCTGGTCGTCGAACAACAAGTACGCGCTGTTCGGCGCGATGCGCGCGGTGGCGATGTCGATCTCCTACGAGGTGCCGATGGTGCTGGCGCTGCTGACCCTGGTGATGTTCAGCGGCACGATGAGCATCAACGGGATTGTCGAGTGGCAGCAGCAGGAGGACGTGATCTTCATCCTGCTCTTCCCGCTGTCGGCGATCGCGTTCTTCTTCGCGGCTTCGGCTGAGCTGAACCGCACGCCGGCGGACATCTCGGAGGCGGAGTCGGAGATCGTGGCGGGCTACCACACCGAGTACTCGGGGATGCGCTTCGGTCTGTTCTACGCCGTCGAGCTGGGCAACACGCTGGTCGTCTCGGCCTTCATCGCCACCTTCTTCCTGGGCGGCTGGTGGCTGTGGGGGCTGGATCAGTGGGTGCCGAGCTGGATCATCCTGCTGGCCAAGACGGGCGCGGTCTACTTCCTGTTGATCTGGACGCGCGGCACGCTGCCGCGGCTGCGGATCGACCAGCTGATGAGCTTCTGCTGGAAGGCGCTGGTGCCGGCGACGCTGATCTTCGTCGCGATCGCGGCGGTGGAGCGGACGCTGCTCGTCACCCAGGGCTGGGACACGACCGTGGCGCTGCCGATCATGGCGGTGATCAACATCGCGCTGACGTTGGGCGCGATCGCGCTGTTCGCGCGCGTGGCGCGTCCGGCGCGGCTGCGGCGTCCGGCGCGGACGACGCTGGTGCGCGATCGGGTGGGCGGTCTGGCGGCGGCGCGCGAGGTCGCGGCGCAGGCCGGCCAGCCGGGGGGCGGGGACTAACGCGATGAGCAGTTTCGGCTTCCACCTGGCGTTCTGGCTGCTGGCCGCGATGACGATCGGCGGCGCGTCGATGATCATCGTCAGCCGCAACCTGATTCACGCGGTGATCTATCTGGTGATCGCGATGCTGGGAGTGGCCGGGCTGTACCTGACGCTCTCCGCCGACTTCATCGCGGTGGTGCAGGTGCTGATCTACGTGGGCGCGATTGCGGTGCTGATGCTGTTCGCGATCATGCTGACGCCGCGGGCGGAGCGGAACAACGACGAGACCTCGCTCAAGCTGCCGGCGGCGGCGGTGATGATCCTGCTGCTGACGGCGACGGTGTTCGTGGCGCTGGACACGGACTGGGGCGCGGTGCGGCAGGCGGCGCTGGCGGACCAGGCGCGGCTGATCGGTCAGAGCCTGATCCGCGAGTACGTGCTGCCCTTTGAGATCGGCGCGGTGCTGCTGACGGCGGCGCTGGTGGGAGCGATTGCGCTGGCGCGCCAGGACGACGAGGACGCCGCAATTCACGCGCAGAGTCTCCAGGCGGAGGCCGACGGCACAGCCGCCGATCTGGCGGCGCTGACGGATCCGCCGCTGGTCGAGCTGGAGGTGGACAAGAACGACGCGAGCAACCAGGGCGAGACTCCTGCGGGAGGCGGCGGCTGATGACGATCGGACTCGAGGAATACCTGGCGCTGGGGGCGCTGCTGTTCAGCATCGGCTTCTACATCGCGATCTCGAAAAAGAACGCGATAGGGGTGCTGATGGGCGTGGAGCTGATGCTCAACGCGGTGAATCTGACACTGGTCGCGTTCAGCCGCTTTTCGACGGCGGATGTGACGCTCTCGGCGCAGGTCTTCGTGGTCTTCATCATCGCCGTGGCTGCCGCCGAGGTGGCGGTGGGCCTGGCGCTGATTCTGGTCGTCTACCGCAACCGCCAGACGATCAACGTTGATCGCACGACGCTGCTGAAGGGCTGAGCGGATGTGGGCTGAATTTCTGCGCGCGCCGAACCGTTACATCGCCGAGACGTGGCGCGAGCTGCTCTACGCCGAGGGTGTCTCGGTGCGGATCGTGGTGGATCCGGAGCGGGCCGACGAGGGTGATTTCGCGCCCGTGATGCTCTACGTGCCGGACTCGAAGACGCACGTGGCGCGGGAAATTCTGCGGAAGGTGTAGCGGCGTGCCCGAAACCGTCTTCTGGGTGATTCTGATTCTGCCGCTGACCGCGTTCGCGGTGGCCGGCTGGTTCACGCTCAACCCGCGCTTGCCCCGCGCCGTGCCGGAATGGGATCCGGCCTATCCGCGCTCCTGGAAGCCGATCGCCGATCTGTTCTGCGGGCCGCGGCTGGCCTCGACGCCGCTGATCATCGCGCTGTTTGTCGCCTTCCTGCTCTCCGTCTGGGCGCTGGTCGAATCGATCGGCGTCGACGGCACGCCGCTGGGCTATGCGCCGCACACGCTCTTCTCGGCGGGCGAACTCAACGTGGAGCTGGGCATCCGCTTCGACGGGCTGACGGCGGTGATGCTGGTGGTGGTGACCGGCGTCTCGCTGCTGGTGCAGATTTACTCGACCGGCTACATGGACGGCGATCACGGCTACCGCCGCTACTTCATGTACATGGCGCTGTTCACGACGGCGATGCTGGGGCTGGTGCTGGCCGACAACCTGCTGATGCTGTTCGTCTTCTGGGAGCTGGTCGGCGCGACCTCCTACTTCCTGATCGGCTTCTGGTTCCACAAGCCCTCGGCCGCGGCGGCGGCGAAGAAGGCATTCCTGGTCACCCGCCTGGGCGACTTGGGGATGCTGGCGGCGATGATCCTGATCTGGAGCAAGACGGGCACGCTGAACATCGCGGAGATCAACGAGGGCGCGGGGCTGCTGGCGATTCACGGGGTGATGATCACGCAGACGGTGATCACACTGTTCGGGCTGGGGCTGATCGCCGGCGCGATCGGCAAGAGCGCGCAGTTCCCGCTGCACATCTGGCTGCCCGACGCGATGGAGGGGCCGACGCCGGTCTCGGCGCTGGTTCACTCGGCCACGATGGTCGCGGCCGGCGTCTACCTGCTGGCGCGCTTCTTCCCGGTGATCGAGGCTTCGGCGGCGGCGAGCGACACGATCGCCTGGATCGGCGCGGGCACGGCGTTCGGGGCGGCGCTGCTGGCGATGGTGCAGACGGACATCAAGCGGGTGCTGGCCTATTCGACGATCTCGCAGCTGGCCTACATGATGTTCGCGATCGGCGTGGGCGGCTACGCGGCGGCAGTCTTCCACCTGATGACGCACGCCTTCTTCAAGGCGCTGCTCTTCCTCGGCTCCGGCTCGGTCAATCACGCCACGAACACGTTCGACATGCGCAAGATGGGCGGCCTGCGGCTGGTGATGCCGATCACGTTCATCAGCTTCGGGATCGGCACGCTGGCGCTGGCCGGGATCATCCCGTTCTCCGGCTTCTGGTCGAAGGACGAGATCCTGATCGAGGCCTGGGATCACAACAAGGGCGTGTTCGTGCTGGGGCTGCTGGCGGCCGGTCTGACGGCGGCCTACATGGTGCGCGCCGTGTACATGACGTTCCTGGGCAAGTACCGCGGCGGCGAGGAGCCGGAGCCCGGCGAGCACGGGGGTGATCCGGCGCATCCGCACGAGTCGCCGCGCAGCATGACCACGCCGTTGATCATTCTCGCCGCGCTGGCCGTCGTGACCGGCTTCCTGACCTTCGGCGGCGAGTTTCAGACCTGGGTCTACGGCGCGCTGCCGGAGCCGCACGCGGGCAAGTTTCACTGGAACACGGGCATCGCGCTCGGTTCGCTGGCGCTGGCGCTGGCCAGCGGCGGCGCAGCCTGGGCGTTCATGCGTCACCGCGAGCGGATCCGCGAGCTGAAGCTGGGCGAGATCTGGCCGCTGCCGGAGGCGCGGGCGTTCGCGGAGCGGCTCTTCTACCTCGATGCGCTGGGCGAGACGCTGCTCGCGCGCCGCGTCTTCTACCGCGGCATCGCGCGCGCGGCGCACGAGTTCGACGCGCGGATTGTGGACGGCGTGGTGAACCGCGTGTGGCGCGAGGCGCTGAGCGCGGCCGGCCTCTCGCGCTACGCGCAGAACGGCTGGGTGCAGGTCGGCACGATGGCCATTGTGATTGGCGGCGTGATCATCTGGGCCGCCGTCGTGCTGTTCTAGAGGAGCGCCATGGATCCGTCATTCCCCGTCCTCTCGCTCCTGATCTTCCTGCCGCTGGGCGGCGCGCTGTTGATCGCGCTGCTGCCGGGCAGGCACACGCCCACGCACGCCTTCTGGCAGAACACGCCGGGCACGGTGCAGCAGCAGGCGCGCTGGATCGCGCTGGGCACCTCGCTGGCGGCGCTGATTATCGCGCTGGTGATGTTCATCATCTTCGACCGCAACGCGGACGGCTTCCAGTTCGTCGACGAGTTCGCCTGGGTCGACGCGCAGTCGGTCGGCTTCAACATCGGCTACGCCTTCGGCGTGGACGGTCTCTCGATGCCGCTGGTGCTGCTGACCGCGGTGCTCAGCACCGTCGCGGTGCTGGTTTCCTGGAACATCGAGCTGCGGCCCAAGGAGTACTTCGTCTGGCTGCTGGTGCTCCAGACCTCGGTTTTCGGCGTCTTCACGGCGCTGGATCTGATCTTCTTCTTCCTCTTCTGGGAGCTCGAGCTGATTCCGATGTTCCTGCTGATCTCGACCTGGGGCAGCGGCAACCGCAACTACTCGGCGCTGAAGTTCGTGCTCTACACGATCTTCGGCTCGGCGTTCATGCTGGCGGGCTTCCTGGTGTTGGGCTCGGCGGCCGACACGTTCGACATCCGCGAGCTGCGCACCGCCGACCTCTCGGCGGCGATCCTGCCGGCGCAGGCGATCTTCTCCTTCATCCTGATCGCGTTCGCGATCAAGCTGCCGGTGGCGCCGCTGCATACCTGGCTGCCGGACGCGCATACCGACGCGCCCACGGCGGTCTCGGTGCTGCTGGCCGGCGTGCTGCTCAAGATGGGCGGCTACGGCATTCTGCGGCTGCTCTTCACGCTGATGCCGGAGGTGGGCGCGGACGCCGATCTGGCGCTGGCGATCATCGGGGCGGTGTCGATCGTCTACGGGGCGATCATCACGATTCGCCAAACCGATTTGAAGCGGCTGATCGCCTACTCATCCGTCTCGCATATGGGCTTCGTGCTGCTGGGCGTCTCGGCGCTGGGCGTCGAGGGGATGAGCGGCGCGGCGCTGCAGCTGGTCACGCACGGGCTGATCACGGGGATGCTGTTCGTGATGGTGGGGCTGGTCTACGACCGCACGCACACGCGGCAGATCGGCGAGATGCGCGGCTTGATCCACCACATGCCGCTGCTCGGCGCGGGGATGGTCTTCGCGGGACTGGCCGGGCTGGGCTTACCGGCGCTGGCCGGCTTCGTCGCCGAGATTACGATCTTCCTCGGCGCGTTCGGGCAGCATGAGTGGCCGGTGCTGGTCTCGCTGCTGGGCGTGCTGCTGGCGGCGGGCTACATTCTCTGGGCGCTGCAACGCTCGTTCTTCGGCCCACGCGACGACAAGTGGGCGCACCTGAAGGACTCCAACCACTGGACCGAGTTCGCGGCGATCGGCGCGCTGGCGGCGCTGATCGTGCTGCTCGGCGTCTACCCGCGGCTGGTGATGGATCTGCTGGTGCAGGGCGTTGAGCCGATCATCGAGCAGCTCGAAGCGGTCGCGGCGCTGCGCGGAGGGGGCGGCTGATGCTCAGCGATGTCAATCTGCTCGGCCCCGAACTGGTGCTGATGGTGATCGGCGGCTTCCTGCTGATCGCCGACCTGTTCATCAAGCATCGCCGCGTGCTGGTGGGCGTGACGGTGGCCGGGCTGCTCGGCTCGCTGCTCTACACGACCGCGCTGCTGTCGGAGGGCTTCGTGACCAGCGAGGCCTTCAACGGCATTCTGGTCTTCGACCATTTCGCGGTGTTCTTCCAGGTGCTGTTGATCGGCGCGGCGCTGGCGGCGGTGTTGGTCTCGCAGCCGACGCTGGCGCGGCTGCCCTCGCGGCGCGGCGAGTATCTGGCGCTGATCCTGTTCAGCACCGCCGGCCTCCAGCTGCTGGCGGGGACGCGCGACCTGATCGGCATCTTCATCGCGCTGGAGCTGACCTCGATCGCGCAGTACGTGCTGGTCGGTTTCCATAAGGACCGCTGGGGCAGCGAGGCGGGGCTGAAGTACCTGCTGACCGGGGCGATCGCCTCGGCCGTGCTGCTCTACGGGATGGCGATCCTGCTGGGGCTGACCGGCTCGACCAACCTGGCCGATATCTCGCGCTATATCGCGCAGGAGGGCGCGGGGCGCGAGGAGGCGCTGATTCTGGCGGCGGTGTTCATGATCGCCGGCTTCGGCTTCAAGGCCGCCGTCGCGCCGTTCCAGATGTGGGCGCCCGACGCCTACACCGGCGCGCCCACGCCGATCGCCGCCTACCTCTCGGTGGCGTCCAAGGCGGCCGCGTTCGCGATCCTGATCCGCGTGTTCTTTGAGGCGCTGGGCGACGATCTGCTGGCCGAGCACTGGAAGACGGTGTTCGCGGTGCTGGCGACGATTTCGATGTTCGTGGGCAACGTCTTCGCGCTGCGGCAGGACAACATCAAGCGGATGCTGGCCTACTCGTCGGTCGCGCAGGCGGGCACGCTGCTGATCGGTCTGGCGGCGATCTCGGCGGACCGCAGCGAGCTGCTCGGCGCGAGCGGCATCCTCTTCTACCTCGCCGGTTATACCGTGACCAACCTAGCCGCGTTCGTGGTGATCATCATCATCGCCAACCAGCGCGGCACTTACAGCATCGCCGACTACGCCGGTCTGGGGCGGCGCGCGCCGTGGCTGTCGGGCATTCTCGCCTTCGCGTTGATCTCGCTAATCGGCCTGCCGCCGACGGCGATCTTCTTCGGCAAGATCTACCTGTTTGACACGGCGGTGCAGAGCGGGCTGGGCTGGCTGGCGGTAATCGGCACGATCAACACCGTGATCAGCGCCGCCTACTACCTACGGCCGGTCAAGGCGATGTTCGTCGATCAGCCGGAGACCGAGGAGGACGAGCCGCCCGCGCCCGTCGCGCCGACCTCGCGCGGCGTGCTGACCACGCTCAGCCTGGCCAGCGTCGGCATCCTGATCATCGGCCTGGTGCCCTCGCTGGTGATCGATGTCGCCGAGCAGGCTGTGTCGGCGATCCTCTCCTGAGCGCGTGACGGCTGCGGCGCGCCATATCGTCAATGTCTCGATTGATTCCGCCTACGCGCAGCGCGTCAACGCCGCGCTGCTTGACGCCTGCGTGCGCGAGACGCTCGCCTCGCGTCGGCTGCGCACGCCGCGGATCGTGGGCGTCGCGGTCACCGACACGCGCCGCGTGCGGCGGCTCAACCGCCGCTGGCGCGGGCTGGACGAGCCGACCGACGTGCTCTCGTTCAACACCGACTTCCCGGGGCTGGCGCGTCCCGACGGCGCGCAGGAGTTGGGCGAGCTAGTGATCGCGCTGCCCGTGGCCGCGCGCGGCGCGCGGGAGCGGCAAGTCGAACTCGCCGACGAGCTGGCGCTGCTTACGGTGCATGGCGCTCTGCATCTGCTCGGCTATGACCACGAGACGCCGGCGGAGGACGCGGTGATGCGCGAGCTGGAGCGCGCGGCGCTGGCGCGGGCTGGGTGTCCGCAGGCGGCGCGGTAGGGCTAGCCTTCGGGTTCGGCGCTGCTGTCTGTCGCCGCTCGGAGGGCGCGCAACTTGGCGACGTCGCGCGTCAATTGCCGCCGTGACTCGCGCAGGAACTCGCGACCGGCGCGGCGGGTTTCGCGGGCGGCGGCGGGGCCGCCTGTGCGCAGCGCCTCGCGGATTTCGGCGCGAACGGCGGCCAGATCGCGCTCCGGTGAGTGCTCAGATTGAGCGGCTGTCTCGTGGTCGGCCATCGACTTTGCTCCTCTCGCCCATAGGCGAGGCGGTGATTACCAGTTGCGCCAGTCTTCCTCCCAGCGCGTCGGAGATATGCCGAACGCCCTCAGGAACGCATCCGAGCACGACCGCTCGTCTCTCTGCCAGAAGCGCACCGCGGCATCGCCGAAGCGATTGACCAGTGCCTCAAACGCCCGCGCCCCTTCTTCATAGTGCCACCAGCGATCGGTGTCAAAGAACACATCCAGCACATCCCCCAGTCCCACTTCGTCAACCGCGCCGCTCGCGTACAGCTGCCCGAAGAAGCTCGCCGCCCCCTCGGTAAGGAAACGCGGGCACTCCGCCAACGCATCCACGCTCGACCACGGCGCATTGTATTGGATGGCGTGATAGTACTCGTGCGCCAGCACATCTCGGAATTCCGAGCCTTGCAATGCGGCGGGCGCGTTCGCATCAAGCCGCACACAGATCACCACCTGCCCCTCAAACTCGAGCTGCGCGTAGCCGTCAACCTCGCCAACGAACGGCGCTACGCAGGTTGGCTCCAATCGCACCTCTACTGGCCGCTGGGCTTCCAAGCCCCAGACATTGCGATACCAACCCACGACTCGCCTCAGCGCCCGATCCGCCGTCGCCTGGCTCACCGCGCGATAGCCCGCATTGACCTTGACGCTCACGGACGGCGGCAATGGCGTAGACGCCCATGCGTTCGCGGCGTTCGTTCGCCGCTCCACTAGCGCGGTGGACGACGTAGGTGTGGACGACTCGTGTGAATCCTCATCGCCTGCCACGAGCGGCAGGACGAGAAACACGATGACCGCCAACCCCAGCAACGCCAGCGCCCAAAGCCAGGTCTCACCTCCTTTTGACTCGTTTGCTCTGGGCGGCAAGCGATCTGCAAGGGTCGTGGTGCCTAGCGGGCGTGCCGCCTTTGGCTCGTTCGCTTTGGGCTGTGAGGGATCTGCACCTAGGCCGTGCGGCGCGGCTTCTTGGCCCTTTAGCTCGTTCGTTTTGGACGATGAGTGATCTGTACTGATAGGGCGGTTCGGCGGGTTGTTGCGTGCGGCGATCAGCGTATCTCGCCAAGCAAAGAGGATCGCGGTTTGGGCAATCTCATCCGTCGACAGTGGCGGATCTTCGCTGGCTCCCGCATCTTGCGCTTCGGCGAGATAGACGCTGCGCTGTCGGTCGGTGAGTGATTCCCAGTTGCGCACTGCCGCAAGAGGCGGCGACTCCGTTGCGTCTCCGGCAAGGGTGCGACGAGCGGGCGGCTCTGGCGCGGGTAGATTGTCGGTGATGCTCTGGGGCGCGTCTTGCCAAGCGAAGAGGATCGCAGTTTGGGCAATCTCGGATGTTGACAGTGGTGGAGCTTCGCCGACTGCCGCGTCCCGCGCTTCTGCGAGATAGACGCTGCGTTGCCAGATGTTCAAGGAATCCCAGTAGCCCGTCGCCCCAAGGGGCATCTCCTTCACGTTTGAGGATGTCGGCTCCGACGGCGCATCCGACTGGACGTAATCCACGCCAAACAGTTCCGACCACTCCTCGGCATCGAGCCCATCCCAATTGCTCCGTGCCATCGTCTGCTCCCGCCGCCGGATGTGCCGCGCAGGCTACTCACGGGCGTCCACATCCACCAGCGACGGGTCGCAGCGTTGACCGCTGAATTACTGCTGCTGGCCGTCCACAGCGTCCTCCACCTGCTCGGCTATGACCACGAGACGCCAGCGGAGGACGCGGCTATGCGCGGGCTGGAGTGCGCCGCGCTGACGCGGGTCGGGCGTCCGCAGGCGGCGCGGCGGGGCTAGCCCTCGGGTTCAGCGCTGCTGTCTGCCGCCGCTCGGAGGGCGCGCAACTCGGCGACATCGCGCGTCAATTGCCGCCGTGACTCGCGCATGAACTCGCGATCGGCGCGGCGGGTTTCGCGGGCGGCAGCGGGTCCGCCTTTGCGCAGCGCCTCGCGGATTTCAGCGCGGACGGCGGCCAGATCGCGCTCCAGTGGGTTCTCAGATTGAGCGGCTGTCTCGTGGTCTGACATCGGCTTTGCCTCCTCTCGCGCATAGGCGAGGCGATTGACGTATTTTGCCCTGTTCACCATGCATCATAGCGCGATATCCGGGGGATGCTCAGTTGCCCGCGCTGCGGTTTTCGACGGCTGCCGCGCGCCGCGCGACCTCTCCAATCACATAGTCGGCGAGTTCCTGGAGGTACTCTCCTTCCCTGCGGAGCCGCGCGCGTTCCTCGCTCAAACGATCGCTGGCCCGCATCAGCGCCACCACAACCTCATCCGTCCTCGCGTCGTCCGCGTCGCGCAGCAGCACCTCGCCGCTTGCGCGCAGCGTGTATTCATTGCCTGCGGTGTCGCGCTCTCTCAGGTCGCCGTTTGAGTACCACACCGTCTCGCCGCCGTCCGCGTCGCGGGCGGTAATCTCTCCGTTGGGGCGCAGCACGGATTCGCTGCTGTCGGTGTTGCGCTCTCTCACCTCGCCGGTCGGCCGCAGCACGATCTCCGTGCCGTCCGTTTCGCGCAGCGCCACCTCGCCGTTTGCGCGCAAGACCAGATCGGCGGCGATCTCCGGCGCGGACTGGTCCTGGTCCGCCATCGGCTTTGCCTCCTCCGGTTGGCTGTTGCAGCGTATCGCGCTGCCCGCCGATGCCGGCGCGGATCGGTGGTTCGCAGGTGGTGCGGTAGGTGGTGGGGCTGGGGCGTGGTTCGTGCTGGTGTTTCCGCCTTGGCGGGCGCCCCCTTCTGCCTGCGGCCTCTCCCCCGTGGGGGAGAAAATTTGGGTTGGCGCTCCGCGGATTTCGGGGCGCGGGGAATAACTGCGGGCGGCCGTCGTCTAGCCTCACCTCATATGTCCGACTACGGCGAAAGGGACCCGATGCCTGACTATGCGCGCCGTTCCGCCGGCCTTGCTCTCGCAGCCCTCCTGGCCGTCGCCGTGATCATTGCCCTCGATGCGCCGGGCGCCGCCGCGCAGCGCGGGGAGCGGGCGGTCGCGATCACGGTCGGTTGGGAGCACGCCTGTGCGCTGCTCGACTCGGGCGCGATTGAGTGCTGGGGACGCAACTTCTACGGCCAGACGGACGCGCCGGACGGAGCGTTCAGCGCGATCAGCGCAGGCAGGTTCTACACCTGCGGGCTGCGCGCGAACGATGCGATCGAGTGCTGGGGAAACAACGAGTACGGTCAAGCCGATGCGCCGAGCGGTCGCTTCAGCGCGGTCAGCGCGAGCTATTCGCACACCTGCGGGCGACGAGCGGAAGGCGAAGTCGAGTGCTGGGGGAACGACGGGCGGGGTCAGGCAGATGCGCCTGGCGGGGCGTTCAACGCGGTCAGCGCGGGCGGGGACCACACCTGCGGGCTGCGCCTGAGCGGAAGGGTCGAGTGTTGGGGATACAACATCTCCGGCCAGGCCGACGCGCCGGGCGGGCCATTCAGCGCTATCAGCGCGGGCGGGGACCACACCTGCGGGCTGCGTGCAAGCGGCGCGGTCGAGTGTTGGGGATACAACTACGACGGCCGAGCGGATGCGCCGAGCGGGACATTCAGCGCTATCAGCGCGGGCGGGGACCACACTTGCGGGCTGCGCGCGAACGGCGCGATCGCGTGCTGGGGAGACAACGACGACGGCCAAGCGGATGCGCCGGGCGGGTCGTTCAGCGCCGTCAGCGCGGGCAGGGACCGTACCTGCGGGCTGCGCGCGAGCGGCGCGGTCGCGTGCTGGGGAGGCAACGACGACGGCCGAGCGGACGCGCCAAGCGGGTCGTTCAGCGCGGTCAGCGCGGGCGGGAGCCACACCTGCGGGCTGCGCACGAACGGCGTGATCGCGTGTTGGGGATCCAAGCACTTCGGCCAGGCCGACGCGCCGGGCGGGTCGTTCAGCGCTATCAGCGCGGGCGCGGGCCACACTTGCGGGCTGCGCGCGAGCGGCGCGGTCGCGTGCTGGGGAGACAACGACGACGGCCGAGCGGATGCACCGGGCGGGTCGTTCAGCGCGGTCAGCGCGGGCGCGATTCACACCTGTGGGCTGCGCACGAACGGAAAGGTCGAGTGTTGGGGAGACAACGACGACGGCCGAGCGGGCGCGCCGGGCGGGTCGTTCAGCGCGGTCAGCGCCGGGGGCCACACCTGCGGGCTGCGTGCGAGCGGTGCGGTCATGTGCTGGGGATACAACCGCTTCGGCCAGGCCGACGCGCCGGGCGGGTCGTTCAGCGCGGTCAGCGCCGGGGGCCACACCTGCGGGCTGCGTGCGAGCGGTGCGGTCATGTGCTGGGGATCCAACCGCTTCGGCCAGGCCGACGCGCCGGGCGGGTCGTTCAGCGCGGTCAGCGCCGGCCAATTCCACACCTGCGGGCTGCGTGCGAGCGGAGCGGTTGTGTGCTGGGGATCCGAGCACTTCGGCCAGTCTAACGCGCCGGGCGGGACGTTCAGCGCTATCAGCGCGGGCTACCGGCACACCTGCGGGCTGCGCGCGAGCGGCGCGGTCGAGTGCTGGGGAAACAGCAACGCGGGCGATGTCCCCGCCTGGCTGCGCGGCGGCGGGCTCCCGAGCACGGGCACAGGCGGCTTGCTCACTCGCGACGGCGGCGCTTTGCCGGTCGAGCTGATCACCCTCGCCTTGCTGTGCGCCTCAACGGTGCTGTGGATGCTGTGGGCGTTGGCGCAACGCCGACACGATCGGGGCTAGCGGTATCAAAGTCGCCCGTGCTGAGGGGCGGCGGCTAGCGGCTGTCTTGTGTGGCGGGCGTCCCCCCTCTGCCTGCGGCATCTCCCCCCGGAGGGGGAGAAATTGGGGTGAGCGGCATTTCCCCGGAGGGGGGAGAAAATTGGGGTGGGCGGCCTCTTCCTTCGCTGGGGGGAGAGCATTGCTGGGGAGGGCGTAGACTGGGGGGGTGCGCAGCACTGTTCTTTACCGCAAGTGGCGTCCCGACGATTTCGACGGCGTGGCCGGGCAGGAGCCGGTTGTGCGCACGCTGCGCAACGCCGTCGAGCAGGACAAGATCGCCCACGCCTATCTGTTCTGCGGGCCGCGCGGCACGGGCAAGACGACTACGGCGCGGATTCTGGCGCGGGCGATCAACGGAGTTGCGCCCAGCGCGGGCGCGCTGGACGGCGGCAACGACGCGCTCGGCTTCGACCTGGTGGAGATCGACGCGGCCAGCAACCGCGGGATCGACGACATCCGCGACCTGCGCGAGCGGGCCAACTACCAGCCTGGCTCGGCCCGCTTCAAGGTCTATCTGATCGACGAGGTGCATCAGCTGACCGGGGCGGCCGCCGACGCGCTGCTGAAAACGCTCGAAGAGCCGCCGCCGCATGTGGTCTTCATCCTGGCCACGACGGATCCGGAGGCGCTCAAGCCGACGATCCTCAGCCGCTGCCAGCGCTACGACTTCCGCCGCGTGGCGGTGGACGACATCGTGGGGCGGCTGCGGACGATCGCCGACGCGGAGCAGATCGCGATCGGCGACGACGCGCTGCGGCTGATCGCGCGGGAGTCGACCGGCTCGCTGCGCGACGCGGTGAATCTGCTCGACCAGCTGTGGACGACCTGCGGGGACGATGTGTCGCTGGAAGCGGCGCAGGAGGCGCTGGGCCTCAGCCCCGACGCGCGCGCGTTGGAGTTGGTCGCGGCGGCGCTGCGCAAGGATTTGAGCGGCGGGCTGGCGGTGCTGGGCGCGGTGCAATCCGACGCGCTCGATTTCCTGCGCTTCAAAAAGCAGGTGGTGACGCATCTGCGGCACATTCTGCTGCTGCTGACCGGCGCGGAGGGCTCGCTCTCGCTCAGCCAGCCCGAGCAGGAGCAGCTGCGCGAGACGGGCAAGGGCGTGGAAGCCGGCGTCGCCGTGGCCGCGCTGCGCGCCTTCGCCGACGCCGATGTGCGCTCCGATCCCTACTCGCCGCTGCCGCTGGAGCTGGCGCTGGCGGCTCTCGTCTATGAGCCGCCGAAGCAGGTTGTGGAAGCGGCGCCCGCCGCTGCGCCCGAGCGGCGCAGCCGCCAGTCGCAAGCGCCGTCGCGCGGTCAGGGGCAGCGGAGGCAGCAGCGCAGCCAACAGGGCAGCCAACAACGGGGCCAGCAGGGCGGCCAACGCCGCGCCTCCCAATCGCAGCAATCCGCTCAACCCGCCCAGCCCGCGCAGGCCCCGCCGCAGGGACAGCGGCCCGCGCGCGACTCATCCGCTCGCCCCGCCCGAGCGCCCGCCGATCAACTGATTGATCAGATCCGCGACCAACTGCGCGAACAGCGCGAGGGACTGCTCGCCACACTGCTCAATCAATCCTGCCGGATCGTTGAGCAGACCGAGAACAAGCTCGTGCTCGGCTTCCTGCCCAACTACCAGAATGTCCACATGGAAAAGGTCCGCGAGGCTGTCGACAAGGTCGCCGCCGCCGCTTCCGCCGTGCTGGGCCGCGCCGTGGCCGTTGAATGCGTGCCGATCGACGATGCCAACGCCGCTCCGCCCCGCGCCGCATCAGCCGCGCCGAGCGCATCGCCCGCCGCAGCCAACCCCCCGTCCAACCCCGCGCCCGCACAGCCGTCGGCCGCGCCCGAACCCCCGTCGGCCACCGTCGCTGAAGCGCCTGCCCAGCCGTCGTATAGTCCACTGGTAGAGGACGCGCTTGAGCGTTTCGGCGCGCGGATCGTCGAATCCTGAGCGAACGGAGCGAACGATGGCGAAAAAAGGCGGGATGTTTCGTCAGTCGCGGCGCGCCGCGCGCGGGCAGGGCGCGGCCGGCGCCGGCGGCTTCAACCCGGAGATGATCCGCCGCGCGCAGGAACTCCAGGAGCAGATGGCGCAGGCGCAGGATGAGCTGCAGGACGCGACCGTCACCGCGACGGCCGGCGGCGGCATCGTCAGCGTCACCCTCGGCGGCGACCACAAGCTGCGCTCCGTCACCATCGACCCCGATGTAGTCGATCCGGACGACACGGAGATGCTCCAGGATCTGCTGATGGCGGCGGTGAACGAGGCGCAGGACCAGATGGAGGCGCTGCGCGAGCAGCGGCTCGCGGGGCTGACCGAGGGGCTACAGGTCCCCGGGCTGACGTAGGGCGGCGCGATGCAGCGATCGCCCGTCACCGCGCCGACGCTCGCGCGGCTGATCGACGCCTTTCATCGGCTGCCGGGCATCGGTCCCAAGAGCGCGCAGCGGCTCGCGTATCACATCCTGCGCGCCCCGCGCTCCGAAGCGGAAGCGCTGGCGGACGCGCTGCTGGAGGTGAAAGACCGCACCCGACTCTGCGGTGTCTGCCAAAACATCACCGATGCCGATCCCTGCGCGGTGTGCAGCGATCCCAACCGCGCCGCCGACACAATCTGCGTGGTCGAGGAGCCGCTGGACATCGTGGCGATTGAGCGGACCGGCGTCCACCGCGGGCGCTATCACGTGCTGCACGGCGCGATCAGCCCGATGGACGGCGTCGGTCCGGAAGACCTCAAGGTGCGCGAACTGCTTGAGCGACTCGGCGATCGCACGGTGCAGGAAGTGATTCTGGCGACCAACCCCAACCTTGAGGGCGAGGCCACCGCTGGCTACCTCTCGCGCGTGATCGGCGCGATGGGCGTGCGGCTCACGCGGATCGCGCACGGGCTGCCGGTCGGCGCGGATGTGGAGTACGCCGACGAGCGCACGCTGCGCGAAGCGCTCACCCACCGCGTGCGGATGGACGGCGACGCCGATGAGGGCATCAGCAACGACGGGGCGACATAATGCCGCGCACCCGCCCGCTGCGCAGCGAGGCGATCGTGCTGCGGCAGCGCCCGATCGGCGATGCCGACAAGGTTTGCGTGTTGCTCTCGCCCGCCCACGGCCGGATCGAAGCCGTCGCGCGCGGGGTGCGCAAGACGACCAGCCGCCTGGCCGGCCATGTCGAAGCGCTCAGCCGCGGCTCGTTTCAGCTGGCGCAGGGGCGTTCGATGTACATCGTCACCCAGGCGCAGACGCTCGACGCCTGGCCGGGGCTGCACGACGACATCGATCGCCTCAGCCTGGCGGTGAGCACGGCGGAGCTGATCGATCGCACCGCCGTCGCCGATCTCGGCAGCCGCGCGCTCTACGAGCTGACGCGCGAGACGCTGTCGCGCATCGCGGAAGCGAAGGAGCCGGCCGCCGCGGCGCGCTGGTTTCGTCTGCGCTGGCTCGATCAACAGGGCTACCAGCCGGAGCTCAACGACTGTGTGCGCTGCCGCGCGGCGCTCGAGCCGGAGGGCAACGGGCTGGCCGCTCTGGAGGGCGGCGTCGTTTGCCCCGACTGCCATCGGGCCGGCGCGGGCGCGCCGCTGTCGAGCACAGCGTTCAAATTGCTACGCTACATGCGACGCTCGTCGTTCGACCTCACGGCGCAGGTGCGGCTCAGCCCCGCCGCCGCTGCGGAGGTCGACCGGCACCTGTCGGCGCTCGTTGAGCACGCGCTCGACGGGCGGCTGCGCAGTTCGTCGTTCGCGCGGGCGCTGGAGGGCGCCGGGCGCGGAGCGAGAGTGACGAAGGAGACCGACCATGCCGCTGTATGAGTACCTTTGCGAAGACTGCGAGGGCATCTTCGAGGTCGTGCGCCCGATCCGCGAAGCGCCCGAGCCGCAGCCCTGCCCGGAATGCGACGCCGAGTGCGAGCGGGTGATGCCCTCCTCGTTCGCCGCGTTCGTGATGCGGCAGGGCTATCCGCGCCGCATTCCGGATCGGGGCAACTACTGGCACCTCGGCCAGGAGGTCACCTATCTGCCGAAGAAGGCGCGCCCCTACGAGCACCCGCAGGTGACGAAGAAGCGGGAGAAGGAGCCGCTCGGCGCGCAGGACTACACGGATCTGGTCGATCAGAAGATCGCGGAGCGCCGTCTGGCGCGAGAGGATCGGCGCAAGGAGCGGGAGTTGAAGAACGACCGGATGGCGCGCAAGGGCACGCCCTCGAAGCCGTTGGCTCCGCCCCAGCCGCGCGGCTGACCCGCGACCACTGCGCCGGTTCGGGCAAACGCACTGCCCTTCTCGCACCGACACCATTCACCGCCCTCCTTTCCCGTCATTCCCGCCCCCGAGCGGGAATCGGCCCCGAGGTCGCCCCGGACGCTCGCGCCGTCGATATCCGTCGCCCCAGACTTGATCTGGGGCCCAAACCCAACGTTGTTCGCAGCGCAGTGGGCCGGGTAGCGGCTGACTGGTGTGGGCAGGGTTGTTCGATGCGCTGTGCTGCCAACAACAGCCGTATGGATTCCAGCGTGCGCTGGAATGACGGGAGACGAGGTTGGGTGCTGTTGACGTCGAGATACCCCCGTTCGGGCCGGGGGCAGGCTCCGCGTCAAGCGCGGGTATGACGGGGAGCGTGGGGTAGGTATGGCGGGAGTGCGAACAGGTCCTAGCCGCCGCTGAGCTCGATTTCGGTGCTGCGCAGCCAGCGATTGGCCGCTGCGTCCACCGGGACATACCGCAATGGCGGCAGGATGCGCTCACCGCCCGTCGGTGTGAAGGCGAACTCGATCCGGCCGTCGGCGAGCAGCCGCGCGCTGATCCGGCCGATTTCCACGCCGCCGACCTCCACGGGCGTTGAGCGCCGCCAGCGGTCGACGGTCGCGCCGGTTGGGAAGTACCGCGCGCGCGGCAGCACGCGCTCGCCGTCGCTGAGCAGCCAGCCGAACTCGGTGCGCCCGTCGGCCAGGCGGCGGGCGGTGATCCACCCGCTGGTCGGAGCGCTCGGCTCGCGCAGCCAGGCAGGGACATCGGCGATGCCGCTGTAGATCATCCAGCAGGAGACGATCCCGTCCTCGCTCAGCGCGCAGGCGTGGTAATCGCCGGAGCTGATCGCGGTGTGTTTGCCCGCCGGCGGCTGTGCCTGGCCATCGAACGTGTATCCCCAGCACACGACCGCGCCGCTCGTGCGCAGTCCGCAGGTGTGGTAGCGGCCCGCGCTGACGGCTCTGAACACTCCGCCCGGCGCGTCCGTTTGGCCGAACTGGTTGCCTCCCCAGCACACGACCGCGCCGCCGATGCGCAGCCCGCAGGTGTGCAGCCAGCCCGCGCTGACCGCGCGGAACGACCTGCTCGGCGCGTCCGTCTGACCGTGGTAGTTCCATCCCCAGCACTCGACCGCGCTACTCGGGCGCAGCCCGCAGCTATGGCCATTGCCCACGCTGACGGCATTGAACGACCCGTTCGGCACATCCGCCTGCCCGTTGTGGTTGTCTCCCCAACATTCGATCGCGCCGCTCGTGCGCAGCCCGCAGGTATGCTGCCAGCCCGTGCTGACGGCTTTGAACGACCCGCTCGGCGCGTCGGTCTGGCCGTCGTCGTTGTCTCCCCAGCACTCGACCGCGCCGCTTGGGCGCAGCCCGCAGGTGTGGCCCTTGCCCGCGCTGACCGCACGGAGCGACCCGTCCGGCGCGTTGGCCTGGCCCCACCCGTCGTTTCCCCAGCATTCGACCGCGCCGCTCGTGCGCAGCCCGCAGGTGTGGATTACACCAGCGTTGATGACGCTAAACGACCCGCCCGGCGCGTCGGCCTGACCGTACTCGTACTCACTGTATCTGTCCCAGCATTCGACCGCGCCGCTCATGCGGAGCCCGCAGGTGAACGAAAAGCCCGCGTTGACGGCGCTGAACGACCCGCCCGGCACGTCGGCTTCGCCGTAGAAGTCCCAGCACACGACCGCGCCGCTCGGACGTAGCCCGCAGGTGTGCAACTGGCCCGGGCTGACCGCGCTGAACGATCCGCCTGGCCCTTCCTCCCACTGACCCTCCTCATCCCAGCACTCGATCGCGCCGCTCGGACGCAATCCGCAGGTGTCCGAGTTGCCCGCGCTGACGGCGCTGAACAACCCGCCCGGCGCCTCCGGCCAGCCGAACTCATTGCCTCCCCAGCACTCGACCGCGCCGTTCGCGCGCAGCCCACAGGTGTGCGATCCGCCAGCGCTGATCGCGCTGAACGATCCGCCCGGCGCGTTCGTCCGGCTGTATTCGCTGTATCCCCAGCACTCGGCCGCGCCGCTCAGACGCAGCCCGCAGGTGTGCAACCCGCCTGCGCTGATCGCGCTGAACGATCCGCGCGGCGCGTTCGCTTGGCCGTAATCGTTGCGCCCCCAGCACTCGACTGCGCCGCTCACGCGCAGCCCGCAGGCGTGGTGTCGGCCTGCGCTGACTGCGTTGAACGACCCGCTGGGCGCGTCCGTCTGACCGGAGAAGCTGCTTCCCCAGCACTCGATTGCGCCCGAGTCGAGCAATGCGCAGGCGTGCTCCCAACCGACCGTGATCGCGACCGCCCGCTCGCTGCGCTGCGCTGCGGCGTCCGGCATGTCGAGGGCAATGATCGCGGCCACGGCCAGGAGGGCGGCGAGGGCAAGAGCGACGGAACGGCGGGCGCGGTTCGGCATCGGATTTCCCTCGTCGTCGGCGGGTGTGTGTGAGGCTAGACGACGGGCTCCTCGCGGTTGTTCCCCGCGCGGCGGGCGCGGGTCAATCAGGCGGGGCAGGTTCCCGCTCGGGGGCGGGAATGGCGGAGCCTGGAGTGTGCGTCAGAAGTCGCGTTGGGTGATGAACTCGGCGATGGCGGTGAGCTCCGCTTGTGGGCCTTCGGCGGCGGCGTTGTGCAGGGCGGCGATGGCGCGGTCGCGCCACTCCCAGGCGACTTGCATGCACTGGTCGATGATCGGGTCGGCGCGGAGCGCTTCCAGCGAGGCCGCCAGCCAGCGCGAGCGCTCCGCCTCGCTCTGCGCCGCCAGGAAGCGGGCGACCGGGTTGGCGTCGGGCTCGCGTTCCATCAGGACGATGGCGGGGAGGGTGAGTGTGCCGGCGCTGAGGTCGCCGCCGACGGGTTTGCCCAGCTGCTCCTCGGTGCCGCAGAAATCGAGGATGTCGTCGACGATCTGGAACGCCATCCCCACGCTGCGCCCGTATTCGCGCAGGGCCTCCACCGTCTCCGCGCGGCAGCCGCTCATCATCGCGCCGCCCGCGCCGGCGGTGGCGAAGAGCGAGGCGGTCTTGCCGTGAATGCGCACGTAGTAGTCGCGCATCGTGCCCGACGCCGAGTCGTAGGCGCTGACGTCCTGCGCCAGCTCGCCCTTGGCCATCACCATCAGCGTTTCGGCGAAGAGCCGGATCACGCCGATGTGGCCGGTGCGCGCGACCAGTTCGGCGGCGTGGGCGAACATGTAGTCGCCGAGCATCACGGAGGCGGGGTTGCCGAAGCTGGCGTTGGCGGTGGCCTCGCCGCGGCGGGTGTCCGAGGCGTCGATCACGTCGTCGTGGACGAGCGTCGCGGTGTGCAGCAGCTCGATCGAGGCGGCGAGCGGGATCTGGTTGTCGGCGTCGTAGTCGCCGAAGCCGCCGGCGAGCAGCGAGATGGCGGGCCGCAGCCGCTTGCCGCCGCGCGAGAGCACTTGGGTGAGCATCGTCTCGAGCGGCGCGAAGTCGGAGCGCGCGACGAGCGAGAGGGTGTCCTCCACAAGCGCGAGGTCGTCCGCCACGACCGCGTAGAGATGGCCGACAGAAGTCATGACCCTCAGCCTATCGCCACTGCCGCAGAGCGGCTGTCCACGCGGCGGCCTGGGGGTCGGCGGTCCCAGCCTCGGCTAAGCTGAATGCGCACAGGAGAGCCGCCATGACCGACACGCAGCTGGGCCGCATCGAAGAAGTCGACCTGCGCAACATCTGGCAAAACGAAGCGGGCGACTTCACCCCGTGGCTGGCCGAGCACCTCAACCTGCTCGGCGAAGCTTTGCATCTCGACCTGACCCTCGTGGAAGCCGAAGGCCAGGTCGGAACATTCTCCGTCGATGTCGTCGCCGACACCGACAGCGGCATCGTCGTCATCGAAAACCAGCTCGAGAAGACCGACCACACCCACCTGGGCCAACTGCTCACCTACGCCGCCGGTCGCGACGCACGCGTCCTGATCTGGATCACCCCCGACTTCCGCGACGAGCACCGCGCCGCCCTCGACTGGCTCAACCACTGGACCCCGGAGGAGATCGAGGTCTACGGCGTAGAGGTCCGGGTTATCCGAATCGGCGACTCGTTGCCAGCGCCGGAGTTCCGCGCTGTGGCATTTCCGAACAGTTGGTCGCGCGGGGCCAGCAGCAGAACGAAGAGCGCTCCATCTGAGAACAGAGAACGGTACCGCGTCTTCTACCAGCCACTGGTTGATCGGGCGCACGAACTCGGTCTGACAGATAGGCGCAACGCAACGGGAGTCTCCTATCAGCACATCGCTGAGAGTGCAGCAGACGGCGATATTCAGTACGTCGTCCAACTTCGCAGCAGGAGCAAGAATCAAGTCAGCGTGGCGCTGGACATTCGTGCGTCCGACACGGGGTGGAACAGGCAAACACCCCCCGCGGAGTGGAACAGGCAAATTCTCGATCGACTCCGAGATCGCCAACCCGAAATCGAAGCAGGTCTGGACTTTGAGATCGATTGGGACAAACCGAATCGGGGACGCTCGCAGGGCATCCTAATCTTCGGCACCGGTTCTCTCGACGATCCGCCGGAGCGACAGGACGAAGTTCGGAAATGGATGCTCGACACAGTCGTAGTGCTGAAGAGCGTCCTCGATCCGCACCTGCAAGAGATTGTCGCCGAGCTAGACGCGGAAGAGGCGGGCGGCGTTGGCGACGGTCTGGGCGGCGAAGAGATCTAACGGCGTTTCGCGCAGCTCGGCGATCCGCTGCGCTGTTTCGGCTACGTAGGCGGGCTCGTTGCGGCGGCCGCGGCGGGCCTGGGGCGAGAGGTAGGGGCAATCTGTTTCTACGACGATTGCGTCCTCGCGCAGGGCTTTGGCGGCGCTGCGCAACTCGTCGTTTTTCGGGTAGGTGACCGGGCCGGCGAACGAGATCAGGAAGCCCATTTCGGCGTAGGCCAGGGCCAGCGTGTCGTGGCCCGAGAAGCAGTGGATGACGCCGACGGGCGCGCCGCGGCGGCAGCTCGCGCCCCACGGCGCGAGCACATCCCATGTTTCGTCGTGCGCGTCGCGGGAGTGGATGATCACCGGCAGGTCGAGCTCCTCCGCCAGCTCGAGCTGCTCGCGGAAGGCGCGAAACTGCGCCTCGCGCGGCGAGAGGTTGCGGTAGAAATCGAGGCCGATCTCGCCGATCGCGACGACCGACTCGCTCGCCGCCAGTGCGCGCAGCTCGCGCGATGCTTCCGCCGACCAGTCTTTGGCGTCGTGCGGATGCAGCCCGACCGAGGCGTAGACGCCGTCCTGCGCTTCGGCCAGGCGCACGGCGGCGCGGCTGGTCTCGAGGTCGGTGCCGACGGTGACGCAGCGCTCGACGCCCGCCTCGCGGGCGCGTTCGAGCACGGCGTCGATCTCGCTCAGCAGCGCCGGATCGTGCAGGTGCGCGTGGGTGTCGAAGAGGCGGATCGTTGCGTTGTTGTCGGCGTCGCTCATGTGCCCAGCCTCGCTTCCTCTTCTTCGACGATTGAGGGGTCGAGCTTGCGGAACAGGGGGACGGGCTGTTGCAGCTGCGCGCCCGGGCGCAGCGCGTGCAGCTGCCAGCCGAGCGACTCCACGCCGCCCTCCGCGCCGAGCAGCCCGTGCAGCGTTTGGCAGCTGAACGGTAGGTACGGAGCGAGCGCGGTGCGCAGCGCGGCGATCACATTCAGCGCCGTGTAGAGCGAGCGCGCCGCCGCTTCGCGATCCTCTTTGACCGCCTGCCACGGCGCGGTCTGGTCGAGGTAGCGGTTGGTCTGCTGCGCCAGCGCGAACGCCTGCTGGAGTCCCTGGCGCAGATGTACCGCCTCAATCGAGGCGCCGACCTGCTCCAGCGTCGACTGCGCCTGGTCCAAGAGCCGCGTCGAATCCCGGTCCAGCGGGCCCGGCTCCGGCACGCGCGCGTCGAAATGACGGTTGACCAGTGAGAGCACGCGGTTGACCAGGTTGCCCCAGGTGGCGACCAGCTCGTCGTTGTTGCGCCGCAGGAATTCGCCCCAGGAGAAATCGCTGTCCGACGTTTCCGGCATCTGCGCGGCCAGCGCGTAGCGCAGCGGATCGGGGTCGTAGCGGCTGAGGTAGTCGTTGACCCAGACGGCCCAGCGCTTACTGGTGCTGGCCTTGCTACCGGACATGGTGATGTACTGATTGGCGGGCACATCGTAGGGCAGGTTGTAGCCGCCCGCGCCGAGCAGGATGGCGGGCCAGATGACGGTGTGGAAGGGCACATTGTCCTTGCCGATGAAGTTGTAGATGCGCGCGTCGGACGACTGCCAGAAATCGCGCCACGCTTCCGGCTCGCCGCGCGTCTGCGCCCACTCGACCGTCGCCGAGAGGTAGCCGATCACGGCCTCGAACCAGACGTAGATGCGCTTCTCCTCCCAGCCGTCGAGCGGCACCGGCACGCCCCAGGCGATATCGCGGGTGATGGCGCGATCCTGCAGCCCCTCGCGCAGCATCCCGCGGGTGAAGTTGAGCACGTGCGCACGCCAGTGCTCCTTGCCCTCGGCCAGCCACTCGCTCAGCGGCTGCTCGAACGCAGTCAGTCGCAGGAAGTAGTGCTCCGAGCTGCGCAGCTCGGGCGTCGCGCCGGTCGCGCGCGAGCGCGGCTCGAGCAGGTCCACGGCGTCCAGTTGCCGTCCGCAGGCGTCGCACTGATCGCCCCGCGCGCCCGGATCCTGGCAGTGCGGGCAGGTGCCCTCGATGTAGCGATCGGGCAGAAAGCGGCGCGCCTCCGCGTCGTAGAACAACTCCTGCGTCGCCTTGAACAGGTGGCCGTTCTCCAGCAGCCGGTTGAACAGATCGTGCGTCACGTCGCGGTGGTTGTCGGTCATCGTCGTCGTGAAGGTGTCGAACGAGATGCCCATGCCCTGCCAGGTGTCGAGGATCGACTGGTGAAATTCGGCGACGACCTGTTCCGGCGCGCGCCCCTCTTCGTCGGCCCGCACCGTGATCGGCGTGCCGTGCGTGTCGGAGCCGGAGACCATCGCCACGCGGTTGCCGCGGATGCGGTGGTAGCGGGCGAAGATGTCGGCGGGCAGATAGGCGCCGCCCAGCTGTCCGTGGTGGATCGGCCCGTTGGCGTAGGGCCAGGCGACGCAGACGAGGATCTTGTCGGTCACAACAGGCCGCTCCCGGCAACAGGCGCGCAGCTGCGCCTCAAGCGATTGTAAAGCGTCGCACGCTCCGCACAGGCGGTCAAACGGGCGGCGCGGGGGAGGCAGAAGCGGCGTTGGCGCTGTTTGCGTCGAGATACCCGCGGCAAGCGCGGGTATGACGGGATTGGGGGTGCGGGCGCGACGGGATTGGAGGCATTGGTGTGGGGCGGATTGCGGACTGCTAGGGCGGCCAGAGGGCGTAGACCTCGCGGCGGGGGCGGCCGGAGCGTTGGGCGATTTCGCGGCTGGCGTTTGCGCGGCTCGCACCCCCGGCCGCGGCCGCAGCCAGCGCCTCACGCACCGCGTCGTCGCTCCAGGACTGCTCGGGCGGCTCGGGCGGGATCAGCAGAATCGTGAACTCGCCGCGCGGCTCGGCGAACGCCTCGACCGCCTCGGCGGGAGCGCCGCGCCAGATTTGTTCGTGCAGCTTGGTCAGCTCGCGGCCGATGATCAGCTCGGCGTCGGGCAGCAGTTCGGCGAGCTCGCGCAGAGTTCCCTTGATGCGATGGGGCGATTCGAACATCGTGGTGGGCAGCCCAGCTTCGGCGAAGGCGAGCAGGGCGCGCCGCCGCGCGGCGCTGCGGCGCGGCAGGAAGCCGCTCAGCCGCACTTCCGCTCCGCGCGTGCCGGCGGCGGACCAGAGCGCGATCGGCGCGGCGGGGCCGGGGATTGGCACGACGCGAATGCCCCGTGCTGCGGCCTCCGCGACCAGCGCGCGGCCCGGATCCGAGACGCCCGGCGTGCCAGCGTCGCAGACCAGCGCCAGCTCCTCGCCGCGCTCCAGACGCGCCAGCAGGCCCGGCCCGGTGCGCTCGCGGTTCTGGTCGTTGTAGTGCGTGACCGGCGTCTCGATCTCATAGTGCGAGAGCAGCTTGGCCGCCGTGGGCGTGTTCTCCGCCGCGATCAGGTCAACCTCGCGCAGCACCCGCAGCGCGCGCAGGGTGATGTCCTCCAGATTGCCGATCGGGGTGGCGACGACGAACAGTGCGCCTGGAGAGACGCCTGGAGGGACGCCTGGGCTGGGCAAATCCGGCACAGCATCAGAATACGCGCCGCACCCAGACCGAACCGAATCGAGCGGGATCAGGTTGAGCCGGGATCGGGCCAGGATCAGGCTAGTTTGTTGCCTGCGCAACGGGCGCGCCATAATCCGAGTCGGGAACGACTTCCGCAATCGCGCTACCATATCGCGCAATCGGAGGCGAGCGTGCAAGCTGGCGTGCCACGATCCATCCCGCCCCTGGGCCGCTCTTGGGCCGACTTGCGGGCCCAACCGGTCATCACTGTGCAGCGCGGCGTCATGCCGCGCTGTTGCGTTAACGCGCGGTCTGCGGCGCGACGCGCGGAGGAGGAGCCATGACCACGTTGACCGAACCGAGCAGGACGGGCACGATGGCCGAGACGCTCAGCGGCGAACGCGCCTCCGCTCCGCCGCCGCTGCGCAAGCAGCTGCACGAGGCCTACGGCTTCGACGATGTGGCGATCGTGCCCGGCGCGCTGACGATCAACCCCGAACTGACCGACGTGCGCAGCGAGATCGCCGGTCAGACGCTTGAGATTCCGATCCTGGCCGCGGCGATGGACGCCGTGGTCGACCCGCAGTTCGCCATCGACGTCGGCCAGCGCGGCGGACTAGCGGTGCTCAACCTCGAAGGCTTGCAGTGCCGCTTCGAGCAGCCCGAAGCGATCCTCGCCGAGGTCGCCGCGAGCGACACCGACGGCGCAACCGAAATCCTCCAGCGCGCCTACACCGCGCCGATCCGCGACGAGCTGATCGGCCGCCGCATCGCCGAAATCAAGGCCGGCGGCGCGGCTGCCGCCGTCTCCGTCACACCGCCCAACGCCAAGCGGCTGGCCGGCATCGTCCGCGAGGCGCAGGCCGATGTCTTCGTCGTGCAGTCCACCGTCACTACCGCCCGCCACCTCTCGCGCTCCGAGCGCGGCTTAATCCTGCACGAGCTGATCCGCGAAATCGGCATCCCCACCATCGTCGGCAACACGGTCGGCTTCGGCGCATCAATCGAGCTGATGGAAGAGGGCATCGCGGCGCTGCTGGTTGGGGTGGGGCCGGGCGCAGCCTGCACCAGCCGCGAGGTGCTGGGCATCGGCGTGCCGCAGGTCTCCGCCACGATCGAGTGCGCCCACGCGCGCGACGCCTACCTCGCCCGCACCGGGCGCTACGTGCCGATCATCACCGACGGCGGCATCCGCACCGGCGGCGATTTCTGCAAGTCGTTCGTCGCCGGCGCCGACGCCGTGATGATCGGCTCGCCCTTCGCCGGCACAATGGAAGCGCCCGGGCGCGGCTTCCACTGGGGCATGGCCACGCCGCACGCCGAACTCCCCCGCGGCGTCCGCGTCCATGTGGGCCGCCACACCACCCTCGACCGCCTGCTCTTCGGCCCCACCTCGCGCACCGACGGCACCGAAAATCTGATCGGCGCGCTGCGCACCTGCATGGGCAGCGTCGGCGCAGAAGTCATCCGCGACCTCCACAGCACCGAGATGGTAGTAGCCCCCGCCATCAAAACCGAAGGCAAGCGCTACCAAATGCTCCGCGACTGAGGAGTCCCCGCAGGGGTCCTTCGGAATCGCCCTCCTACGCAGGGGGGCTGTCCGCGTAAGCAAACTGGGGGTCGGCCCGACGCACCGAGCGCAGGAAGAGGCCCGCCCTCTAGGCGTCGATCCGCGCCGTCGCCGAACCCTTGACCACCTCCGCGCCGTCCTGGTTCACCGTTGAGACCGCCAAGTCTACCAGCGACACGCCGTCCTCCTCGCGGATCGCCTCAACCGTCGCTTTGGCGGTGAGCGTGTCGCCGGGCCAGACCTGGGCGACGAAGCGCACGCCGTAGTTGGTGAGGCGCCCGTCGCCGACCAGGTTGGTCAGCATCTTGCCGGTCATGCCCATCGAGAGCATCCCGTGCGCGAAGACCGTCGGGTAGCCGGCCACCTTCGTCGTGAAGATCTCGTCGGTGTGCAGCGGGTTGTAGTCGCCCGATGTGCCCGCGTACTGGATGATCTGCGTCCGCGTGAGGTTGTCGACCACGACTTCCTCGTGCGTGTCGCCCAAGTTGATTTCGCTCCTGGACAGCGCCATGTCGGCCTCCTCTATTCCACGACCCGCGAGGTCTGCACGCCCACCGAGCGGGCGGTCACGACCAGCACGTCGTCCTGGTTGTAGTACTCGGTGATGCTCTCGCTGAATTTCAGGGTGCCGCCGCGGCGGCCTTCGCGCTCCCACGCCTTGCCCTGCTTCTCCACGGTGTGGAGCACATCGCCGGGCCGGATCGGCGCGTGGTACTCGTAGTGCTGCTCGGCGTGGAAGCCGGTACCGCCGCTGCCCTCACCGTCGCCGCTCGACTCGCGCTGCACGCCGGTCGGCTCCTTGCCGGAGCCGAACCACGGCTCGCCCGGCTCGGGCCGCAGCGGGTGGCGGTCGGTGAACTGCGAGCTGGCCTGCACGAAGGTCGGCGGCGGGATGATGTGCCCCGGCTCCGTCCCGGCCGCCGCGTCGGCGTCGTAGTAGATCGGGTTCTTGTCGCCGATCGACCGCGCGAACAGCATGATGTGCCCCGCCTCGATCGGGAAGTGGTCAACGGCCATAAACTGCGGCTCCCTCTGTCGTCGTTGCCTGCTCTGGCGCGTCCCTACGCGCAGACGCAGTGTATCGCACCCGCGCCGCTGTAGTCTGCGGGCATGACGCAGCCCTTCGAGTCCCTCCGCATCGTTGAGATCGCCGGCTCGCATGCGGGCGCGTTCGCCGCCAAGATGTTCGCCGACAATGGGGCGCGGGTCGTGAAAGTCGAGCCGCCCGGCGGCGATCCGCTGCGCGGCGACGGCGCGATCCTGCCCCGCCACGCGCTCGGCGACGACCAGATCGGCTCGATCTGGGCGTTCTGCAACACCGGCAAGCAGCTCGCGGAGCTGGACGACGGCGCGGCGCTGGAGCGCCTGCTTGATGCGGCCGACGTGATCATCGAGAGCAGCGCGCCCGATCCGCTCACGCCGATCAGCGCCGGGCGCTCGGACGAGCGGGCGATCAAGCTCTACATCTCGCCGCTCGGCCTGGCGGGACCGCTGGCCGACTGGCGCTCCAACGTCTTCACCGACGACGCGCTGGGCGGTCATCTCTATCTGAACGGCGAGCCGGAGCGCGAGCCGTTCCGCCGCCACGGGCGACACACCGAGTATGCCGCCGCGATGCACGGCTTCATCGGCGCGATGGCCGCGCTGCTCGCGCGCGAGCGAATCGGGCGCGGCCAGACCGTTGAGATCGCCCACCTCGAGTGCATGGCGGCGATGCATCAGCACACGACCACGATGTGGACGCACGCCGGCCATGTGCTGCGCCGCGAGGGCAACACCCAGCCGGGCATGTGGCATCCGGCCGGCGTCTACGAGTGCCGGGACGGCTACGTCTTCCTCTGCCACGCGGGCGGCGCGAAGCTGATCCCGTTCGTGCAGGCGGCGGGGCTGGGGCAGCTGTTCGACGATCCGCGCTTCGCCGACGATGTGTCGCGCGGCGCGCACAAGGCGGAGTTCGACGCGGCGCTGCGCCCCTGGCTGATGTCGCACACGGTGGAGGAAATCTGCGAGTTGGGCGAGGCGACCTTCTCGCCGCTGGGGCCGGTCTGGGACACGCACCAGTTCCTCGCCGATCCGCATCTGGCAGAGCGCGAGTTCTTCCTGCCGCTCGACGCCGAGCGAGGGGAGTTCGTCATTCCGCGCGGTCCGTTCCGCATCTTCGGCAGCGAGCCGACACCGCGCCCGCCCACGCGCCTGACTGAGGCGGAGCTTGAGGCGTTCACCGCCGATCCGCCCTGGCAGCCGCCGGCCCAGGTTGAGGAGCTGCCGGACGGACCGCTGAGCGGCGTGCGGGTGCTGGATCTGACGCGCGTCTGGGCCGGGCCGATCGCCGGCCGCCTGCTGGGCGACCTCGGCGCGGACGTGATCCACATCGAATCGCCCTGGAATCGCGGGCCGAAAGATGCGCCGCCCGGACTGGCCGAGATCACCCATCTCTTCCCCGACAACGAGCTGGGCGAGCGGCACTGGAACCGCAACGGCGGCTTCAACAAGCTGGCGCGCAACAAGCGCAGCGTCTCGCTCAATCTCGGCGGCGCGGACGGACTCGCCCTGTTTCGCCGCCTGATCGCGGCGTCCGATGTGATTCTGGAGAACTACAGCCCGCGCGTGATGCCGCAGTGGGGGCTGGATTTCGATTCGCTGCTGGCGCTCAACT
The DNA here is from genome assembly GCA_965243125.1 of Dehalococcoidia bacterium. Lineage (GTDB taxonomy): Bacteria > Chloroflexota > Dehalococcoidia > Bin125 > Bin125 > CATQGW01. Next base: position 1,729,621 of record OZ251529.1, read on the forward strand.
CGTCGATCGTCCACACCTCGATGCCCGGTTACGGCGCGCAGGGCCCGGGCGCGAACCGCGTCGCGCTGGGGCCGGTGATCGAGGCGGCGACGGGGATGACGATGATGTCGGGTTACGCCGACACCGGCCCCTACCGCTCCGGCGTGGCCTGGCCGGATCCGGTCTCGGGGCTGAGCGCCGTGGCGGGCACGCTAACCGCGCTCTGGCGCCGCGCCGCCGCCGAGGGGCGCGGGCAGCGCGTCGAAACGGCGATGATCGAGTCGATGGGCACCTTCGCCGGCGACGAGCTGCTCTCAGCCCAGGTCAACGGCGGACCGCCGCCGCGGCGCGGCAACCGCGAGCCCGGCGTCGCCCCGCAGGGCGTCTACCGCTGCGCCGGCGCGGACCGCTGGCTCGCGATTTCGATCACCAGCGACGACGAATGGCGCGCGTTGTGCGAGGTCGGGGGCCTGGATGCGGGCTGGCAAGGGATGGCGTCGGTCGAGCGCGAATCCCGCCACGACGAGATCGACGCCGCGATTTCGGGCTGGACGCGCAGCGAGACACCCTGGCGCGCCGCGCGGCGCTTGCAGTCGGCCGGCGTGATCGCGGGCGTGGCCTGCGACGCGCGCGATCTGCTGGAGAACGAACATCTCGCGCAGCGCGAGTTCTGGGCGCTGCTCGGCCAGGCCGATGCGGGCAGGCTGCGCTACCCCGGCTGCCCCGTCCGCCTCAGCCGCACTCCTGCGAGCTATCGCCTCGCCCCTCCCCTGCTCGGTGAACATAACAACGAGGTGCTCATCGGCGTAGCCTCCCTGAGCGCGGATGAGCTGGCGGCGCTGCGCGCCGCCGATGCGATCTGGGACGAGCCGCCGAGTCTGGATACGCCGCGGATCTGATGCGGCGATCACCGACCTGTGAGACGCCTGGACGGACCGCACTCGGGAGGTCGCCACTGTGCTGCTGCTTGGCTAGAGCACATCTTTCAGGTCGCGTGTTGTATACACAACAACACCACCCCAGATCGCGTACGTACTAGCCGCACCACCATCGGCATCACGCGCAAGCCAGAACTTGTTTTTGCTCCGCAGATGGTCGGCAACGAACGCAGTAGCAGTTGAGAGTGAGAGCGGCCAAAGTGGAGGGCTGTCGAACCCCCAGATCGGCAGTGGGAACAGGACCAATGCCGCGACCGCCGAAAACTCCAGCACGAGTGCGCCGCGATAAACCAGCTTCCGCAGCCTCAGGGTTTGCCAGACGAACTCCCGCTGAGCGCTACCGACCTGCTCGTCCGTTGCTCCTTCGCAGTGTTCGCGGCGGTACTCCGTCCACCAATCGTCGAGACTTTTGTCGAAATTCCCGACGATCAGTCGTCGAAACGTTGTGAGCGCCCAACGGAATGACCACACGCGATCTGCGTACACGTGGAGGTTGCGCTCCTCAAACTCTTCGCGGCTGATGATGGTAGGTTCCATCGTTCTGTTCTTTCCCCGGTCCGTCTCACAGCCCGCCCTCGCCCGTGGTGCTGGGCTGGCTGCCACAGGCGTCGAGATGGCGCGAGACGGGTGTGTCGGTGATGCCGGTCAGATCGAAGAAAGCCAACACAGAGGTGTCGTCGTACCGGGGGAGCAATACGCTGAGCCACCGATTCTGCTTCGCCAACTCCCAAATACGCGGGTCGGTGAAGAAGACATGGTTGGCGTTGCCGTCAACCTGGATCGACGATTCGTCGAGCCACACGCCGTCCGCCGGTGTTCCGAACCTGGCCGAAGCTCTGGCCGCAGAGCGGCTGGACACGCTCATCTCGTGCCATTCGCTGCCGATGAATGTTCCAGCATTCACGGCGAGGTAGACGAATGGCTCAGCGTTGTCGTGCCTACAGATAAACAACGCCCCTCCCCTATCATACGTCGAGTGCTGGGCGCCACCCCAGCGCGTCAGACTTGTGAAACGCCCGGATGGTGTATCGGGGTCGGAGATCCAGCACCACTCAACGGCGTCGTCGCAATCCGCTGGGATTGTCGCCAGCGTGTCTGCGGCGGCATCACTTTGCATCGTCGACTCGGCTTCCTCCGCCACCTGCACCATCAGCGGCGTCGAGTTCAGCCACCGTCCAACCTGCGCATCGGTGGGGAAGTAGCGCGAACGCGGCAGGATGCGCTCGCCCCACTCGCCGTCTACGCGCTGCTGGAGCGCAAACTCCACGCGCCCGTCCTCGAGCTGCCGCGCCGTGATGCGTACCTCTGTCGAATGGCTGGCGGCGTACACTGCCCCTGCTGCAAGCGCCGCCAGCGCCAGCGTCGCAACGACCCAGCCCGCCCATTTCGTCGTCATCAGTCCGTCCCTTCATCGGCGACGGCGCGCTGGCCGCCCGTGCTGTGCGCGGACTAGTATCGCCCACAGTAGTCGAGGTTCGGCTGCACTGGTGTGTTCCACATCGCACGCAACCCGGTGAATGTCGCCGTCAGTGTGCGCGAGTAGAATGACATTCGCACGACGAGCTTGTCGGCTCCGGCGACGGCTCGCTCAAAATCGGCGCTGGTGAATACAGCGTCGCCGTCGCGGGATGCCCACCAGCTTTCTGCGACGACCTCGCCGTTATCGATGCGGTACCGCACGGAGACAGGATCGCCGCCATCGTAAGGCAGGCCGTCCTCCCAGAATTGAACGCCGTACTCACCGCTTGGGAAGCAGGCCGCTTGGAGACGGATCGTGTCGTACAGATCGTCATCAGTTTTGGCGCGCGCTACAACCCCCGTGAACAGCGTGTCGTCGAGCGGATCGTCCTCAGTGCCGTAGTAGAGCGTTGGTTCGAGGCCGTTCCATGTGTAGCCGTCCAAGTTTCCGCTGCGCAGGACGACTTCACCTGTCCGCACTGGTACATTTGCGGGAACAGGGTCCCTGACGTTGTTCAGGTTGATTTCGGAAGAGCGCAGCCAGCGTCCCACCGCTGTGTTGGCGGGGAAGAAGCGCGAGTCGGGCAGGTAGGGCGCGGTTTGCCCATTTGCTTGCAGGCCGAACTCGATGATGGCCGCATCGAGACGACGGGCGACGATGCGCACCACAAACTCGGTTCCGTCTCCCGATGTGAGGGTCTGCCACGACGCGCGATGCCAGCCATTGTGCGCTGGCTCAGCTGGGAAGAAGCGTTTCGCAGGCAAGATTCGGCTGCCGCTCCAGTTCAGTTCGAGCTGCGCTGCCTGCCACTGCGCTGTTGCTTGCAACAGCGCAAACTCGATGCGCCCGTCGTCGATGCGTTGCGCCACGATGCGCACGCGGTTGGTGTTGCGATCGTGCTCGTCAGCTCCCGCGTTGCCCATCCCGGTGATGCTGGCGATGAGCGCCAGTGCTCCTGCGAACGCGAACAGTGCGCTCCGTCCGGTGGTCAGGTGCCGCATGACGCTGCCTTTCACTGATGCTGCTGGTCGGGGTGGGCGGATTCGAACCGCCGGCCTCGCGGCCCCAAACCGCGCGCTCTGCCAGGCTGAGCTACACCCCGCTCGCATTCACGCTACACGTCAATCGACGCGCAATTGACCGACAATCTCCGACAACTCCCGCACGCCCTCCTGCGCGCACCACTCCTCGATTTCGTCGACCACCCGCACTGCGGCCCAGGGGTCGCGGAAGAGCGCGGTGCCGACCTGCACGGCGCTGGCACCGGCCAACAGGAATTCGAGCGCGTCACGCCCGCACATAATGCCGCCGCAGCCGATCACGGGGATGGTCACTGCGCGCGCCGTCTCCCAGGTGAGCCGCAGCGCCAGCGGCTTGATCGCCGGGCCGGTCAGTCCGGCCACCGCGCGGTTGGTGCGCGGGCGGCGCTTCTGCACATCGATCGCCATCCCCACGAACGAGTTGGCGACGCAGAGCGCGTCCGCGCCGGCCTGCTCCACGGCGCAGGCGATGGCCGCGATATCGGTCACGCCAGGCGTGAGCTTGACGATCACGGGCAGGCTGGTGGAGGCGCGCACGGCCTCGGTCACCGCCGCCGCCGCGCGGGGGTCGCGCCCGAACTCGATGCCGCCCACGTCGAGGTTGGGGCAGGAGATGTTGACCTCCAGCCCGGCCACGCCCGCCGCGCCGTCGAGCGCCTCCGCCAGCCGCGCGAACTCGCCCACCGTGTCGCCGAGCATGTTGACCACGACCGGCGTGTCCCAGGTCTCCCAGACGGGCGCGACATCATGCAGCAGCCGCGCGACGCCGATGTTCTGGAAGCCGATGCTGTTGAGCATCCCCGCCGGCGTCTCGACGATGCGCGGGTTGGGGTTGCCGCGGCGCGGCTTGAGCGTGACGCCCTTGGAGACGATCCCGCCCAGCCGCGCGTAATCGAGCACCCGCGCGAACTCCAGCCCGTTGGAGAACGTGCCGGAGGCGGTCATCACCGGGTTACGCAGGATCAGCTCGCGCTTCGCCCGCGGCGCAAGGTTGACGGAGAGGTCGGCGGTCGGGGATTGCTCTGCGGCCATGTGAATTCGCAAACCGCAGTCTACCGCGCTCGCCTTTCCGTCATACCCGTGCTTGCCGCGGGTATCTCGCCGAGCCGTGCGCAGACCTCGGCGAGATTGCCGCGACAGGGCGCGGCAATGACGGAATCGGAGGATGACGCATAGGTCTACGTAGGAGGAGGAACCGCGCAGTGGTGGAAGGGGGCAGTTAACCAACGACATCGTGCCGCCTGGCGAGCCTAGTCTCTGAAGTGGTGGAAGTTCTGAGCTGCTCCCTCAGCGACTTGCAAGGCCGCCAGATACAGGTCCAGATCCACCGTCAACAACGGCCGGTCAGCCGAAATCGTCTCCAACAGTGCTGCGTCGGTCAGTCCGAGGCGGAGGAAGTGGTCGTTTTGCGAGGCCTGAGCGCTGACGACGACGACCTCCTCGCTGTGCTCGATCAGATCGGCCAGCTTCTCGACGAGCGCGGTGCGTTCCGGCTCGCCGTGCTGGCGCAGCAAGCTTGACGCCTCGGTGAGCGTGTTGGGCGTCACGTACACGCGCCCGCCGCCCAGCTCAATGACTTCTCTGAGGAGATCGAAGTCATCCGACGAGTACCCGTCGAGTCGTTTGTGCTTGGTGATGATCCTCTGATCAGTCGCACCGACGACGAGCAGGACAAGCAGGCAGGCGTCGACGAAGAAGCCTTCTTGCGGCATCGGCTCAGGCAGGGGTGGAGAGCAGCCGATCGGCGATCGCGCTCACTTGACCGCTGCCGTCCTTGATTCGAACGACCTTAAACGAGCGGTTGCGGTACAACTGAGAGGTGAGCGCGGATGCAAGCGGGTTGTTGGCGTCCCAGGCGCGATTGAAGCCGATCGTCACTCGCCACTCGGCATTCACGGAATCGAACTCGACCTCCTCAAGCCCGACGCGGGTGATCTGTTCGTCTTCGAAAATGTCGGCGATGTGGGACTTGGCGGTGCGGACCGCTTCCTTGACGTCCATTGACCGCCCCTCTCGTTCCGGGCTCCATCATACCGCGTAGGTTTACGCCGGGTGGTTGCGGCTAGACGAACGCCTTTGGGCCGAATTTGGCGATTGTCTGCTGCGCGTGGGGGCCGCCCGCCTCGCCGCAGCCGTGGCTGGCCGGGAAGATCTTGCAGGGGTTGAAATTCTCCGTCGCGCCGAACGCGCCGCGCAGACCCTGCATCGCGGCCATGTCGTCCTCCGTGAAAATCCACGGCAGGTAGTCGCGCTTTTCGTAGCCCACTCCGTGCTCGCCGGTGATCGCGCCGCCGGCGTCGACGCAGACGCGCATGATCTCGCCGCCCGCTTCGAGCACGCGCTCCGTCGCGCCCGGCTCGCGCTCGTCGAACAGCAGGCAGGGGTGCAGATTGCCGTCGCCGGCGTGGAACATGTTGGCGACGGGCAGCCCGTAGCGGTCGGCGATTTCGTAGACCGCGTCGAGTACATCGGGCAGTTTGGTGCGCGGCACGACGCCGTCGAGCAGGTAGTAGTTGGGCATAATCTGGCCCAGCGCGCCGATTGCCCCCTTGCGCCCGGCCCAGAGACGCTCGCGCTCCTCCGGATCGGTCGCGGAGCGAATCTCGCGCGGCTCGAAGCGGCGCAGAATCGACTCCACGATCCCGCCCTCGGCGGCGACCTGCGACTCCGGTCCGTCCACCTCGACCAGCAGCACCGCCTCTGCGTCCAGCGGGAAGCCGGTGTGCAGGACGGGCTCAACCGCGGCGATCGTCGTCTTGTCGATCATTTCCAGCGCCGCGGGGACGACGCCCGATGCGACCACGGCGCCGACCGCGTTGCTGGCTTCGCGCACGGAGTCGTAGATCGCCAGCAGCGTGCGCACCGAGGTCGGCGCGGGCACCAGCCGTACCAGCGCTTCGGTGACGATGCCGACCGTGCCCTCGCTGCCCACCACGCAGCCGACCAGGTCGTAGCCCGGCTGGTCGCGCGTCGCGTGGCCGATCCGCTGCACCTCGCCGTCGGGCGTGACCAGCACCAGTTCCAGCACATGGTTGGTCGTTGTGCCCCAGGCCAGCGTGTGCGGGCCGCCCGCGTTCTCGGCGACGTTGCCGCCGATCGTGCAGGCGCGCTGGCTGCTGGGATCGGGCGCGTAGGCCAGCCCGTAGGGCGCGGCCGCCGCGCCGAGATCGAGGTTGACCACGCCCGGCTGGACGCGCGCGGTCTGGTTCTCCGCGTCGATCGTCAAGATGCGGCGCATGCGGTTCATCCCGAAGACGACGCCGCCCTGGGTGGCGAGCGCGCCGCCGCTCAGTCCGGTGCCCGCGCCGCGCGGCGTGATCGGCACGCCGTGCCGGTTGCAGATGCGCATCAGCGCGACGACGTCCTCGGTTGAGGCGGGCAGCGCGATCGCTTCCGGCTTCCCACGGTCGATCGTCGCGTCGTATTCGTAAACCAGCAGATCTTCGGGCTGCCAGGCGACCGCCTCCTCGCCGATGGCTTCGATCAGTTCCCGCACCAGCGGCGACGGCTGCGTCATGATGTGCCCCTTCCGCCCGCGATCATACCGCCGCCGACCAGCGCCGCCCCAGAAAGTCGAGCACGACGGCGTTGAAGTGCTGCGGCTGCTCGAAGTAGACGGAGTGTCCCGCATCGGGCACGCAGACGTACTCGCTGCCCTGCATCGCGCGGTGCGACGCCTCCATCGCTGTCGCCGGCACGATTCGGTCGTGCTCGCCGATGATGAACAGCAGCGGCATGCCGAGCTGCCGCATCATCGGCATCGTGGAGCCGCGCCAGGTGGCGAGCCCGGGCGTGGGCGCGAGGAACGTGCCGGGGCGCGGCGGATTCCAGCCATTCATGCGGCGGTAGAGCCAGGTTAGTTCGGGGCGCTCGCGCTCGGTCGCCGGCGCCAGCGCGCGCTGGCGCAGCGTCTGGCCGCGCACTTCCTCGTAGTGGCGAGCCTGAATGGCCCGCACCTCGTCGTTGACCAGCCCCGCCAGCGTGCCGGAGAGGATTAAGGCGCGGATGCGTCCCGGGAAGAGCATCGCAAACGGGGTGGCGGTACGCCCGCCCATTGAGTGCGCGATCATTGCAAAGTCCTCAATGCCGAGCTGATCGAGCAGCGCGTGCAGGTCGTAGGGGAAGGCGCGTCGGCCGGGTCCGCCGGGCACATCGCGGCTCAAACCGAAACTGCGGTGATCGAACGTCACGACGCGGTAGTGCTCCGCGAACGCGGGTACCTGCTGCCACCAGACGAGGTGGTTGCCGCCCGCGCCGTGCGCGAGCACCAGCGCCGGCGCGTCCTTCGCGCCGTGGCATTCGTACCAGAGGTCGATCTCGTTGCAGCGCAGAAACGGCATCAAGCGAGCGCCGCTCAGTCCGCCTGGGCGGCGGCGAGCACCATTTCGAGCGCGCGGATCGCGGTCAACCGCTTGTTGCCCTCGCGGTCTTCCGCCCAGACATGCCGCTCCGCCGCGATGCGGTCGCCCGGACCGACCGCCGCGATCCAGACGGTGCCGACGGGACGCTCCTCGTTGCCGCCGGTCGGTCCGGTGATGCCCGTCTCCGCCACGCCGATATCGGCGTTGAGCGTGTCGCGCACGCCGCGCGCCATCGCCACCGCCGCCTCTTCGGAGACCGAGCCGTGTTCGCGCAGCAGCTCGCGATCGACGCCGATCAGGTTGATCTTCGGATGATTGTGATAGGGCGACGCGCCGCCGATCCAGGCGCGGCTGCAACCGGGGATGTCGGTGATCCAGTGCCCGATCAGGCCGCCCGTGTCGGTCTCGGCGGTGGCCAGGGTCAGCCCCCGCTCGGTCAGCGTGTCGACAATGGTTTGCGCCAGCGCTTCGGCCATCGGATCAGTCCTCGTCCTCGCCGATGCCGGCGTGCGAGTCCCACTTGAAGATCAGGATCAGGATGAAGGTGACGAGCACCAGGAACGGTGCGAGCATGATCGAGAACTCGAACCACTCCTCGCGATCGAAGTTGTTGACGCCGGTCCCGCCCTCGTCGGGCGCGGCCTGGAGTGCGAGCTCCGCCGTCGGTCCGGCCGGCGGCGCGTCGGCCGCCAGCGCATCGCCGGCCGCCAGCGCGCCCAGCGCGACGATCATCACCGCCGCAGCGGCGAGCGTCAGCGCCACGCGCCGCGCAGCTGCTGCGAACATCGTCCGAATTCTCATCACGGCCGCTCCTCCCTCAAGATCGTCCGCGCTTACTCCAGCGCGCCTTCGGCGGTCAGCGCGTCGATTCGCTCCTGATCGTAGCCGAGCATGCGGCTGAGCACGAAATGGGTGTCTTCGCCCAACCGCGGCGAGGGCGAGACGATCTCGGCGGGCGTCTCCGAGAAGCGCCAGGGCGGCGCGAGCACGGTGCGCTGGCGCGTCTCCGGCGGGCGGATCGGCACGCCGGCGCCGCGCGCCTGAAACTGCTCCGAGGCGTGGATGTCCGCGCCCCACATCGAGGGGCTGGCCGGCACGCCCGCTTCACGCAGCGTTTCCGACGCGGCCAGCGCCGACTGCTCGCTCGTCCACGCCTCAATCGGCGCGCGCAGCTCTTCGCGGTGCTTCCAGCGCCGCAGACCGGTGCGGAAGCGCGGATCGGCGCGCAGGTGATCCAACCCCGCCGCGTCGCACAGACTCTCCCACTCGGCGTCGTTGCGGCAGGCGATCGCCAGCCACGCTCCGTCGCTGCCATCATCGGAGCCAGACGCGCCGTTGGGCTCGCGCATTGCGGCGCAGCGGTAGACATCGTGCGGCGCCCAGGCGCGGTGGCCGTTGCCCAGCCGCTCGCCGTCGTCGCCCAGCAGCGAGACGCGCAGGAACTCCTCGCCCATATGCATCGCGATCGCCTCGCGCGAGGAGGCATCCACAAACTGCCCCAGTCCGGTGCGGTCGCGGTAGTGCAGACCGGCGAGCATTGCGAAGGCGGCCGCGGTGCCCGCTCGCAGATCGATCGAGCCGCCCATCGTGAGCGGCGGCTCGTCGGGCGCGCCGGAGAGGTAGGCGAGCCCGGCCAGCGCGGCGAAGGTCGGCGCGTAGCCGGTGTAGTTGCGCTCCGGCCCCGATGCGCCCAGCGCGCTGGCGGAGACCAGCACGATGTCTTCGCGCTGCTCGCGCAGCGACTCGTAGCCCAGCCCCAGCTTGTCCAGCGTGCCCGGGCGGAAGTTGTCGATCGCGCCGTCCGCCGTCGCCGCCAGATCGCGCACCACCTGCTTCGCGCCATCCTCTTTGAGATTGAGCTGAATGGAGAGCTTGTTGAGGTTAAGTTCGTTGAACATCGGCGCCTGGTTGACGCCGCCGCGGAACGCGCCCATCGCCAGCGAGCGCTGGCGACTGTGGTCGATCCGCGTGCGCGACTCGACCTTGATCACCTCCGCACCGAGCAGCGCCAGCAGCATCGCGCCGTACGGTCCGGCCCAGGCCCAGGTGAAGTCGATGATCCGCCGCCCCGCCAGCGGGCCGCGATGCGCGATCGACGCGAGCGGGAACTGGCCGTTGGCTCCGTTGCTGCTCATGCGATCACTCCCGCCCGCCGCGCCTGCGCCGGCGTCCAGGGCGCGAGCTGCGGCGCGGCCAGCTCGTTGGTCGCTTCGCCGAGTTGCGGAGCGGGCGCGCGCGCCGCCCTCGGCGTCTCCGTCCACTCCGCCGCGAACTGCGCGTAGGACGCCGGACCGACCGCTGGATGCTCAAGCGTCTCGAAAAAACCGCGCAGCTGTTCCTGCTCGGAGACCATCACCTCCGAGGGGCGCAGCACTGGCCCGGCCGGGGCGCTTTCGGCCTGCAACAGGCGGTAGACCTCGTCGCGCGTTCGCGCGCCCGCCCACTCGTCGATCGCTTCCTGCGCCGTATCCGCCATTTCCAGTCGGTCGCGCAGCTTGCCCTCTTCGTCGTAGGCCCAGGGTGGATCGCCCATTGCGCTCAGCAGCCCGCGCCACTGGTGCGGCTGCGGCGTCACTGTGATCACGTGCCCGTCGGCGCAGTCCATCCGCCCGCCGAACGAGGTACGCCCGCTGCGCATAATCGGCGGCGGGCCGCCGTCGTTGGCGGCGATTGAGATGTCCACCCGATCAATCGTCATCATCGCCTCCGTCGCCGCCACATCCACAATCTGCCCCTCGCCCGTGCGATCGCGCGCGAGCAGCGCGGCCCAGACCGCCAGCGCGAGCGCCAGTCCCGCGTCTGCCTCGTGGACGCGCGCGCCGGCCATAATCGGCGAGCCGCCGTCCGCGCCCAGGTTGCGCCGCACGCCCGCCGCCGCGCCCGAGGCGTGCGCCCGCGTCAGCGCGCTCGATGGCCATTCGGCGGCGGGTCCGTCCAGCCCCCACGGGGTGAGCGCTGCGATGATCAGCCGCGGATGCGCCTCGCGCAGCGCCTCCGGCGCCAGCCCCGCCTCTTCCAGGCAGCTGGGCGGCCAGTCGGTCACCAGCACATCGGCGTCGCGCAGCAGCCCTTGCAGCACCCGTTTCCCGGCGACGGTGAGCAGATCGAGCGACACGCTGCGCTTCGAGGTGTTGTAGTGCAGGAAGACGGTCGAAGTCTCGCGCCCCGGCCCGGCGCCCGCGAACGGAGCCATCCGCCGCGCCGGATCCCCGCCCGGCGGCTCCACCTTGATCGTCTCCGCCCCCGCGTCAGCCAGCAGCTTGCCGGCAAACGGCGCGGCCACCTCGGTGGCCAGCTCTACCACGCGCAGCCCGTCCAGCAGCGTCGGTTTCGGAGCGTTCGTCATGCCAACAGCCTCACCGATGCGCAGTCTACGCCCCACCCCCACCCAAGCGACAGCCACCCGGCGATTGGTAGGCTGCGAACAGGACAACGACAGCGAGGCCCACGATGGTGAGGATGAGGCAAATCGCCCATGAGTTGCTGAAGACAGTCGACGCGTCGGAGCTGCGCGCCGACCCGGCCGCGCTTGTGGCGCAGCTGGAGAGCTTCGACGATCGGATCACGATCATGCGCAACGGCAAACCCGCTGTCACCCTCTGGGGCTACGAGCAGACCCCGATTCACAACTGGAAACAGAACGACGAAGGCGAATGGGTGGAATACACCCACGACTGGCGGGAGAGTGCGTTCGGGCGCATCGTGCAGCTCGGCGATCTGGCGGCGAAGTTCGACGCGCTCGCCGATGATCTGGAGGCCAACGCCGGCGGTGCGCTGATCAAATCAGGCGACGAGCGGGTGGCGGAGTTGACGCCCTACCGGCCGTCATGGTTCGGACGTTCGCTCAGGAAGCAGCAGTTCCTCAACGAACATAACGAACGCATGGACGCTGAGCAAGAGGCAAGGGCTGCGGCGTCAGGAGATGGGAGTTGATCCTCCTCGACACGCAGACATTGGGCTGGCACGACCAGGCCGACCGCCGCCTCGGTCCACGTACGCGGGCCATGATCGAGCGGCACTGGCGGCAGAGGGAAGTCGCTGTCTCCGCGCTCTCGTTCTGGGAAATCACGATGAACCACGGCGCTCGGGATTTCCGCAGAATTCCCGACATCCGAGTGTGGCGGAACGATCTGCTCAAAGACGGGCTGATCGAGATTCCCGTGGATGATGAGATCGCGATCGCGGCGGGCCGGATCACTGGCATGCACGGCGATCCCGGCGATCGGATCATCGTGGCGACCGCGTTTCGCGCCGAAACGCTGGTGACCTCCGACGAGCGGATTATGCGCTGGGGTGGACAGCTCGATCGCGTCTACGCCTACGACTGAGCGGCCGCCGACGCCCGCGCCCATCCTCCTAAAGGCCTGCCAGCTATTGGTACGCTGACGGCGGATCGGAGCCGAGCATGGTGATGGCGGAGGACACAGCCCTGGAAGGCTTGACGGTGCTGGACGCCGCGGAACTGGCGGTGCGCTGCCAGGAAATCGTGGATCAGGCTGTGCGCAGCGACGACCGACTCGTGCTCACCAGCGACGGCCGCCCCATCGCCTATCTGGAGCGCTACGAACCGCCGCCGCGGCCCTTCTACGTGCGCCCGTCGCCTGAAGGCGGCGGCGCATCCGAGCGCGTCTACCGCGAGGTCGTCGAGACCATCCACCGGTCCGTCAAGGTGGCGGAGCTGCAAGCGCAATCGCCCGACCTGGTCGAGCAGGCCGCCGCCAACGACTGGCGCGTGCTGGTCCGGAATCGCAACGGCCCCGATGCGATGCTCACCCACTACGCCTGGCGCGGCCGTCAGACCTCGCCCGCCACCGCGGTCAGCGATATTGACTGGGATGTCGGCGAAGTGTGGAACGCCACCCTCGACGGTCCGCCGGCGGGCGAGTCGCCGTGATTCTGTCCGACACGCAGACACTCTACTGGTGGCGCGAGGATCGTGGGCGTCTTGGTACGAACGCGCTCGCGGTGCTTGATGCGGCGTGGGACGCACGCAACCTGGCGGCCTCTGCAATCTCATTCTGGGAAATCGGGATGCTCGAGTCGAAGGGGCGGCTGTCGCTTCCTGTCAACGCCGACCAATGGCGGCTGGATCTGCTCAACGAAGGGCTTGCGGAGATACCCGTCGATGGCGGAATCGGCCTCCGCGCGGCCTACCTCGCCAACTTCCATGGCGACCCTGCGGATCGCATCATCGTCGCGACCGCCCTCAACGACCATCAACTCCTGACCACCGATCGCGAAATCCTGGATTGGGATGGCTCGCTTCAGCGAATCGATGCTCGGCGATAGCCGCTGCCATGAAAAGCTCGGTACGCTGGCAACGGATCGGAGCCAACCATGGTGATGGCGGAGGACACAGCCCTCGAAGGCTTGACGGTGCTGGACGCCACGGAACTGGCGGTGCGCTGCCAGGAACTCGTGGACGAGGCAGTGAGCAGCGAGGACCGACTCGTGCTCACCGGCGACGGCCGCCCCATCGCCTATCTGGAGCGCTACGAACCGCCGCCGCGGCCCTTCTACGTGCGCCCGTCGCCTGAAGGCGGCGGCGCATCCGAGCGCGTCTACCGCGAGGTTGTCGAGACCATCCATCGGTCCGTCAAGGTGGCGGAGCTGCAAGCGCAATCGCCCGACCTGGTCGAGCAGGCCGCCGCCAACGACTGGCGCGTGCTGGTCCGGAATCGCAACGGCCCCGACGCCATGCTCATCCGCTACTTCTGGGACGGGATGCATCGCAACTCCGGGATCGACAACGGCGACCTCGTCACGGCGGTCCGCGAGCTACGCGACGAGATGGCCGCGGAAGCCGAGCGGTCGATGAACCGAAAGTTCCCCCCATGACAATGTTCGACACGCACGCCCTGCTCTCGTGATAGTAGCGGCGCCCGCGCTAGACTCAGCCCCAGCGTGACTGACACCAACGACCCCCAGGACATCGCCCCCCCCTTTGACGGCGTCCGCGTGCTCGAGCTCGCCGAGGGCATCTCCGGTCCCTTCGCCGGGCGCTGGCTCGCCGCGCTCGGCGCTGACGTCGTCAAAATCGAGCGCACCACCGGCGACCCCTCCCGCGCCTTCGGCCCCTGGCCCGACGACCTCCCCGACGACGAAACCAGCGGCCTCCACCTCTACCTCAACGGCGGCAAGCGGAGCGTCACGCTCAACCTCGACACCTCCGACGGGCGCGCGATCCTCGAAGAGCTGGTCGCCGACGCCGAAATCGTGATCGAATCGTTCGCGCCCGGCTACCTGGCCGAGCGCGGCCTGGACTACGACGCGCTTTCCGCACAGCGCCCCCAACTGGTGATGATCTCAATCACTCCCTTCGGCCGGACAGGCCCTAACGCCGACCTGCCCGCCACCGAACTCACCCTCTTCGCCGCCTGCGGCCAACTCTGGCTGACCGGCGACCCGGCCCGCAGCCCGCTCAAAAACGGCGGCTCGCAGCCCTCCTACCAGGCCGGCCTCAACGCCCTCGCCGCCGTGACCGCCGCCTACTACGGCGCTCTTGCCCACGGACAGGGCGCGCACATCGACCTGGCCATGCAGGAAACCTACGCCGCCATGGCCGAAGCCTTCATGACCCGCGCCTCGCAGCTCGGCATCGAGACGATGCGCTCCGGCAACAACCTCAACGCCCTCTGGGGCATCTACCCCACCGCCGACGGCTACGGCGGCGTCTGCGCCCTCCCGCGCAACTTCCCCGGCCTCGTCGAAGCGCTCGACATGGAGGAAATCCGCGATCCCCGCTTCGCCGAGCCCGCCGGCCGGCTCGAACATAACGACGAGCTGATCGCCCTGCTCTACGGCTGGTTCGCCCAGCGCACCCGCGAGGATCTGACCGAACTCGGCCTGCGCCACCGCGTCCCCTTCGGCTACGTCGCCTCGATCGCCGACCTCGTCGAATCCGAACACCTCAAACAGCGCGAATTCTTCATCCAACAGGACCACCCCCGCGCCGGCGCGCTCAGCTTCCCCGGCCGCCTCTGGACCAGCAGCGAGCACGACTGGCGCAGCGAGCGCGCCCCCGAGCTCGGCGAACATAACGTCGCCGTCCTCCACCAGGAGCTCGGCTACGACCTCGAAGACCTCGTCCGTCTGCGTGAGCTCGACGCTATCTAGGGAGCGCTACCCCATGCCCGACCCCGGCCGACCCCTCAGCGGCGTCCGCGTCGCCGACCTCACGATGATCTGGGCCGGCCCCTACGCCACCAAAATCCTCGCCGACCAGGGTGCCGAAGTGATCAAAATCGAATCCCCCCGCGCCTGGGACAACATCCGCACCCTGCTCCCGCCGCCCACTGCGCCCGGCGAGCGCTGGTGGAACACCAACTTCTACTTCCACGAGTACAGCCGCAACAAAAAGTCGCTCAGCCTCGACCTCGCCGCGCCCCGCGGCAAGGAAATCTTCGCCCGCCTCGTCGCCGAGTGCGACGTGGTGATCGAGAACTACCGCACCGACGTGATGGACAACCTCGGCCTCAGCTACGACTGGCTGTGCCAACAGCGCGAGGACATCATCGTCGTCGGCATGGCCGGCTTCGGCAAAACCGGCCCCGAGCGCAACGCCGTCGGCTACGGGCCGATCATCGAGATGATGTCCGGCCTCACCTCCACCAGCGGCTACGGCGACGACGGCATGCCCTACAAGAGCGGCATCTCCTACGGCGACCCCATCGCCGGCGTCACCGCCGCCGCCGCCGTCGCCACCGCCCTCATCCACCGCCGCCGCACCGGACGCGGCCAATACATCGACCTTTCCCAGCGCGAAGCCATGTCCACGATGCTCGGCGAGTTCTATATGGACTGGTCGATGAACCGCCGGCTGCCCGAGCATCAGGGCAACGGGCACGACTGGATGGCCCCGCACAACATCTACCCCTGCGCCGGCGAGGAGGAGTGGATCGCCATCTGCGTCCGCACCGACGCCGAATGGGACGATCTCAAGCGCGTGATGGGCGCCCCCGCCTGGGCGGACGGCGAGGAATACTCAGACCAAATCCTCCGCTGGGAGCACCGCGAACAGCTCGACCGGGCAGTCGCAGAATGGACCTCAACGCGCAGCAAAGCCGAGCTGTTCGAGTCCCTGCGGGCGGAGCGCATCCCCTCCTCGCCCGTCTGGAAGACGCTTGAAGTGATCCGCGACCCGCACCTCAAGGCCCGCGGCTACTACGAGCCGCTCCGCCACCCCGAAGTCGGCATCTGGAACGTCCACGGCTGGCTCTGGCGCACCGCCGGCGCAGGCCCCTGCGTGCTCGCCCCCGCCCCGGATTTCGGCCAACACAACGACGAAATCCTCGGCGGCCTGCTCGGCCTCAGCGCCGAAGAGCAGTCCGCCCTCGAAGCCGCCGGCATCACCGCCGCCCGCCCCGAAGGCATCCCCCTCGCCTCCGAAATGCCCGCCCAGCCCTCCCTCATCTAAGCCCCGTCCACCAACCCGCCATACCCCCGCCCCCCTTTCCCCGTCATACCCGCCCCCTTTTCCTCGTCATACCCGCCCCCCTTTCCTCGTCATTCCCGCCCCCTTTCCCCGTCATACCCCCGCCCCCTTTTCCTCGTCATTCCCGCCCCCGAGCGGGAATCGGCCCCGAGTCCCCCTCCAACGTCGCGCTACACCACTCCCCCACTCCGTCGCCCCAGACTTGATCTGGGGCCCAAACCCAACTCTCTTCACGCGCCAGAGCCCCGACCCGCCCCCCAACGCCCGCACGCAGGACCGCCCAACGCCCCACCCCACTAACCCACCATCCCTGACCTCCGCCATCCCCGCGCACATCTCCGTCATACCCGCGCTTGCCGCGGAGCCTGCCCCCGGCCTGAACGGGGGTATCTCGACGTGAACAGCGCCAACGCCGCACCCCCTCCTCCGACCCTCACCCACGCGCATGAGCCGCGCTGACTCATCATCAGACAAACCTTTCAGTGAACACTATTGACATCCTACGCGCAAATCTGCCACCCTTCCCCCACCGGTCCTCATCTCCGCCCCGAAGCCGCCGAACAGTCGGCCGCCCGCATGCGCGGGGGTGGGAAGGGGGAGCACATGGTCCATCTGCCGCCGCCGCTCATGCACGAGCGACCGCACCTGCCGCACGCCGTCAGCGAAGCCTTACGACACCGCCCCCACATCGTGCCGCTCATCGCCGACTCCCCCCAGCACCACCCACGCATCTTCAGCGCCGCCGCGATCGGCGCCAGCTTCCTGCTGCTCCTCGTCGCAGCCATCACCGTCTACAACAGCATCGTGCGAGCGCCCGACGCTCAAAACGGGGCGCTGACCGAGGCCTTGCTGGCCTCCGGCGCGACGGCCGACTGGCACTGGGGCGGCGGTCCGCCCGATGCGGAAGCCGCCGCCGCGCGAGACGGCGAACTCCAGCCCGGCAACCTCTACATCAACACCGACAACGGCGACATCTACCTGCGGCTCGAAGACGGTTGGAGCGACGATCCCGTCGGCAGTCTGGGCAGCGCCGCTCAGCCGATCATCCTCGAGCAGCCCGCCGCCGCGCAGGTGAATCGAGCGTCAATCGTCGGGGGGGGGGGGGGTAAAACCGACAATTCTTCCGCCGACTACAGCGCATCGGGCGCTCCAGGACCAGCCGGACCGCCCGGTCCGCGCGGCGAAACAGGACTGCAAGGATCCGAAGGCGAACGCGGTCCCCGCGGCCTGATCGGACCCACCGGCCCGCAAGGATTGCAAGGCGAGCAGGGCGAACCCGGCCCCGCCGGTGCAATCGGCCCGCAAGGGCTGCAAGGCGCACCGGGCGAGCCCGGTCCCGCCGGCGCAGTCGGCCCGCAAGGGCTGCAAGGTGAACCGGGCGAGCGTGGCGAGCTCGGTCCCGCTGGCGCAATCGGCCCGCAAGGGCTGCAAGGCGAGCAGGGCGAACCCGGCCCGACCGGTGCAGTCGGCGCAATCGGTCCGCAGGGTCCTGTCGGCCCCGTCGGTCCGCGGGGCTTGCAAGGCATCCCCGGACCTCCCGGCTCCCAGGGCGAGCGCGGCGAGCAAGGCCTACAGGGACCCGCCGGACCGGCCGGCGGTCCCCCGGGGCCGCAAGGCGCAATCGGTCCGGCCGGACCTCAAGGCGATGACGGCCCGCCCGGTCCGCAGGGCATCCAAGGACCGCAGGGCGAGCGCGGCCCCGCCGGACCGCAGGGTATCCAGGGACCGCCTGGACCCGCCGGCGGCCCACGAGGAGCCACTGGCGCGGTCGGTCCCCAAGGTCCGCAGGGACCGCGCGGCCCGCAAGGCCTGCGCGGTCTGCAGGGCGACACCGGGATACCCGGCCCCCAGGGCGCGACGGGCGAACGCGGCCCCGCCGGACAGCGCGGCAGCCGCTGGTTCACCCACGCCGGCGGCCACGCCTCCTACAGCTGGACGGGCATCGCCCTGCAATCCGGCGACATGTTCATGAACACCGCCAACTCGCAGGTCTTCAACTACGACGGCGCAGCCTGGGCGCTGGTCGGCACGCTGACCGGCATCCGGGGATTGCAGGGGCCGCAGGGCGCGGTCGGTCCGCAAGGCCCGCAGGGAGCGACCGGTCCCCAAGGCGAGCAAGGCCCGCAAGGAAACATCGGCGCCGCCGGTCCGACCGGCGCGGTAGGTCCGCAGGGCGAAGCGGGCAACCGCATCTATCACCACACCGCCGCCCCACCCGCCGCCGGCGACGCCTACTGGAGCGCCTACGGCAACCCCACGCTCCAACGCGGCGACCTGCTGATCAACACCGGCAACGGCGACCTGCACTGGTACGGCGGCAGCGCCTGGTCGCTGCTCGTCAACCTCCGCCAGGGTCCGCAGGGACCCGCCGGTCCGACCGGCCCGCAGGGCGACCAGGGCGCGACCGGTCCGCAGGGCGCGCGCGGGATGGGCTGGCACTTCGGCACCGATGACGTGCCGGCGCCCGTCGGTCCGGTCGCCGGCGACCTCTACTTCAACTACCAGAGCTTCGACGTTTACGCCTACCGCTCGGCCCCGGGCACGGGCACGAGCTGGAATCGGGTGACATCGCTGCGCGGACCGCAGGGCGAGGCCGGGCCGCAAGGTCCACAGGGCGAGATCGGTCCACAGGGTGCAGCAGGCACAACAGGAGCGACGGGCGCGACCGGCCCCGCAGGCGCGCCGGGCAACCAGTGGTACCACGGAGCCGGCGAGCCGACGAGCAACCCGCCCACCGCGCGCGCCGGCGGCTTCCGCGCCGGCGACATGTACCTCGACACCTCCAACCACCGCATCTGGAGCCACGACGGCTCCGCCTGGACGCAAGTCCTCAGCCTCGTCGTCACCGCCCAGCCCTGACCGGTCCCCGCGGAGCGGGGCGCGTCCGCCGCCGAACGCGCCCCGCTCCGCCCCACCCCACTCCAAAGATCCGCCATTCCCGCACTCGCCCTCAGGATCCGTCGTTCCCGCGCAAGCGCTAACCCAAGCCCAACGTTGCTCGCAGCGCCGAGGGTCCAAGTCACCTACTGCGGATGTGCGCAGATCGGCATCGGCTCGGCGCGTTGCGCTGTTGGCGTGGTTTGGGTTCCCGCTTGCGCGGGAACGACGAAAGGATGAGCAGCAAGAACAACGACGGACACTGGCACTGCAAACCGCGATACACGTTTAACCGGATGCTGACTGCCTGAAACCATATCCCCCATTAGTGTTCGCTCCGCACCTCTCGGTGAGCCTGGAGAGGCGGTGAGATCAATGCCGCGCCTGCTGCCCCGCAACCTGTTTCTGGCTCTGATCCCCCTGATCGTCTTGACCATCGGATTCCTCACCTATCGAGTCGTCGGCGAGGTGGCCGGAACCGACGAACTCCCGCAAGGGATGATCGAGTCCCGAACAACTGGGCGGCTGGCCGATCTGCAGGCGCAAGACGAGAAAGAGGTCGAGTTCTATCTCGATCCCGCCAGCGGCGCGGTCTACCTGCGCGAGGAAGCGGGCTGGAGCGAAGAGCCCGTCGGCACCCTCGTCAACTACCGCCCAACCGGCGAGCCTGCGGATCCCACGCCGCTGGTCGGCGTCCCGATGGACGCCGCGCAAGGCTCCCCGGGAGCAGACGGCGCCACAGGTGCCACAAGCCCCGCAGGTGCGGCAGGTGCGACGGGTTCCGAGGGCGCCGCAGGTATGGCGGGCGCCGCTGGCGCGACGGGCTCAGCAGGCACGGCGGGTACGACTGGCGCGGCTGGCGAGCGCGGACCGGCCGGCCCCATCGGCCCCGCAGGCCCTCAAGGTCCGCAAGGCGAACGCGGCGCGACGGGCGCAACCGGCCCTCAAGGGCCGGCGGGTCCGCAAGGCGAGCGCGGCGAACAGGGCGAGCGCGGCGAACAAGGTCCGCCCGGCCCACCAGGCCCGGCCGCCACCGTGAGTATCGCACCCGGAGGAGGCCGCGATACCTCACGTGCGGGCGCGGCCGCAGAGCGCGGACCGGCCGGTCCCGTTGGCCCTCAAGGACCGCAAGGCGAGCGCGGCGAAACCGGGCCGGTGGGACCGCGCGGACCGATGGGAGCGACGGGCTATCCGGGACCCGCGGGACCTCAGGGACCGCAAGGCTTACGCGGCCTGCCCGGAGTGGCCGGACCGGCAGGCGCGACAGGAGCCACTGGCGCGACCGGAGCGCAGGGACCGCAAGGCGAGCCAGGCAACCGCATCTACCAACACAACGCCGCCCCGCCGGCCGCGGGCCACGCCTACTGGAGTGCCTACGGCAACCCGACGCTGCAACGCGGCGACCTCCTGATCGACACCAGCAGCGGCAATCTGCACTGGTATGGCGGCAGCTCGTGGGCGCTGCTCGTCAATCTGCGCCAGGGCTCGACAGGCCCGGCGGGACCGCAGGGAGAAACCGGCGCGACCGGAGCCGCAGGCGCAACAGGCCCGCAGGGACCGCAAGGTTCGCAGGGCGATCCGGGCAACCGCTGGTACACCGCCGCCAACGCGCCCTCGACCAACAGCTGGACGAGCGTCACACCGCGCAGCGGCGACTTCTTCTTCGACAGCGCCGAGGCGCAGATTTACTCCTACGACAGCGGCGTCTGGGGGCTGCTCACCACGCTCTCCGGCCCGGCCGGCGATCGAGGCCCGCGCGGCGAACGCGGCCTCCCCGGTCCCGCAGGACCGGCCGGCCCATCAGGAGCAGCAGGCGCAGACGGAGCGGACGGCGCAGCTGGCGCGGTCGGCCCGCGCGGTGAGCGCGGCTTGCCTGGTCCGGCAGGACCAGCTGGTGCGGCAGGCACAGACGGCGCGGTTGGCCCACCCGGCGAGCGTGGACCAGCCGGTGCAAACGGAACAGACGGCGCAGATGGTCCAGTCGGCCCACGTGGCGAGCGCGGCCTGCCCGGCCCGGCAGGCGCAGCCGGAGCGGACGGAGCGGACGGCGCAGTGGGCCCGCGCGGCGAGCGTGGGCCGGCCGGACCTATCGGTGCGGCGGGACCGCAAGGCCAGCGCGGACTGCCCGGCCCTACAGGACCGGCCGGCGCGGCCGGTGCAGATGGCGCCGACGGCGCGACCGGCCCAGCCGGTCCGCGCGGCCTGCCCGGTCCCGTAGGTCCGGCCGGCGCCGACGGCGCGGCGGGCGCACAAGGACCGCAGGGCGATCCGGGCAACCGCTGGTACACCGCGTCCAACGCGCCGTCTGCCAACAGCTGGACGAACGTCGCCCTGCGCAGCGGCGACTTCTTCTTCGACAGCGGCACGGCGCGGATTTACTCCTACTCGAGCAACGCATGGGGACTGCTGGCTACGCTCTCGGGTCCGGCCGGACCTGCAGGACCAACCGGACCGGCCGGCGCGACGGGCGCAACCGGAGCGACGGGTGCGCAAGGATCGAAAGGCGATCCGGGCAACCGCATCTACCAAAACAACACCGCCCCGCCGTCTTCCGGCGACCCCTACTGGACCACCTACGGCAATCCCACCCCCCAGCAGGGCGATCTGTTTATCGACACCAGTAACGGTGATCTGCACTGGTACGGCGGCAGTTCCTGGTCGCAGTTGGTCAACCTGCGGCAGGGCTCGGTCGGACCGCAAGGCGAGCAAGGGCCGAAAGGCGACACCGGCGCGACGGGCGCGACTGGCCCGGCGGGACCGCAGGGCCAACAAGGTCTACAGGGCGCGACCGGCGCAACCGGAGCCGCAGGCGCAACCGGTCCGAAGGGCGATGCCGGCAACCGCATCTACCACCACAACGCCGCCCCGCCGGCCGCAAGCGACGCTTACTGGAGCGCCTACGGCAACCCGGCCTTGCTACTGGGCGATCTGCTGATCGACACCAGTACAGGTGATCTGCACTGGTACGGCGGCAGTTCCTGGTCGCAGTTGGTCAACCTGCGCCAGGGCCCGGCCGGACCGCAGGGCGCGCAGGGACCGAAAGGCGACACAGGCGACACCGGCGCAACGGGGGCAACCGGACCCCAGGGGCTACAGGGTGAGCAGGGCGCGACGGGCGCAACCGGAGCGACGGGCGCCACAGGCCCCAAAGGCGACGCGGGCAACCGCATCTATCAGCACAACACCGCCCCGCCTTTGACGAGCGACGCCTACTGGACCACCTACGGCAACCCCGCCCTGCTACAGGGCGACCTGTTCATCGACACCAGCAGCGGCGATCTGCACTGGTACGGCGGCAGTTCCTGGTCGCAGTTGGTCAACCTGCGTCAGGGTCCGGCGGGACCGCAGGGACCGAAGGGCGACACGGGCGACACCGGCGCAACGGGGGCAACCGGACCCCAGGGGCTACAGGGTGAGCAGGGCGAGAAAGGCGATCAGGGCGACCAGGGCCCGCCCGGTGCAACCGGCCCGCAGGGACCTCAGGGCCAACAAGGTCCGCAGGGCGAAACAGGCACCCGCTGGTACCACGGCGTCGCCTCGCCCACCGCGCCCGGCGGCCTCACGCTCGACCCCGCCCCCCGCAACGGCGACTTCTACCTCGACACCCAGAACTCGGCCATCTACCGCTGGAACGGCGCCACTTGGATGCGCCTCGTCAACTTCGCCCAGCCCGCCATCGTCAACAACTAGCTCGGCGGCCCGCGTCCCGTTAGCGCGCCTCCCGCTCCACCACCGCGTCCCCCAACGCCTCGCGGAAATACCCCGTCCGCCCCTCCAGCGACTCCCCCACCACCTCCGCCCACGCCGCCGCCGGACCCAGCCGCCGCGCAATCTCCTCTATATCCGTCCACCACTCCCAGCCGCGCGGCAGCGGCGCCGGCAGCTCCAGCCGCAGCGCATCCTCCTCCTCAGGCAGCCAGAAACGGCAGTACCACGCCCGCCGACGCACAATCCCCGCCTGCATCATCAGCGCAAACGCAGCGCGCTCTGCCTCGTCGCGCCGCTCCGGTTCCTCCGCGCAGCGCAGCAGAAAATTGAAGATCGAGAACTGCCCCGACTCGACGCCCGTCCGCGCCGCACCGATGCGCCGCACCCCATCCGCCACCGCCAGCAGCAACGCCGCCCGCTCCGCCGACAGATTCGCCTCCTCCAGCGTCGTCGCCCTCACCGCTCGCCGCGCTGAAACTCGTCAAGCGTTGCTCGCAGCCCCCGCTCGCGGATGCTCCGATTCATCGCCAGCACCGGCTCCGAGAAGTGCGCGATCGCATCGATTTCCACCCCGCCCAGCAGCGCCTCGCGGAAGCCTTGCACCTCCTGCGTGCGGTTGATCGCCTTCTTCTGCAGCACCAGAATCTCTTTCGGCGTCCGCGCCGCCCGCTGCGCGTACTCCTCCACGAATTCGTCCAGCTGATCGGCCGGCAAACTGCGGTTGAACAGCCCGATCTCCGCCGCCTCCGCGCCCGAAATCATCGAGCCGACCGGAAAGAAAAACTCCTTCGCCCGCTTCGCGCCCACCTGCCAGGCCCAGAACGAGGCCACAAAGCCCGCCCCCAGCGGCAGCTGCGGCGCGCCCACCCGCGCGTCGTCCGCCACGAACGTCACATCGCAGATCGTCGCCAACTGTGTGCCGCCCGCCAGGCAGTGCCCGTGGACTTTGGCGATCACCGGCAGCCGCAAGTCCCAGATGCGCAGCCAGTTGCGCAGCAGCTCCTCCAGCCCGTCGCGGTCCCGCGAGATCGCCGACGCCTGCTCCGCTGCCACACCGCCGCCGCCCTGAAGGTCGTAGCCCGCGCTGAACGCCCGCCCCGCCCCGTTCAGCAGCGCCACATGGACGCCGTCGTCGCGCTCCGCCTCCGTCAGCGCCTCAATCAGCTCGCGCTGCATCGCCCGCGAGATCGCGTTCAGCTTCTCCGGGCGATTGAGCGCAATCCGCGCCACCCGCCCCTCGCGCTCCACCCGAATCGTTTCCCAGTGATTGGACATCGGCAGTTTCCCTCCTCGCCGCTGATCGTACGCTGCGCGCGGTCCGCGCAGTCAATCAGGTACATTTGGCATCGGAGAGTGCATTATGGTGATGCTCGACAAGCTCCGCATTCGCAATGTGTTCGTCAGGAACGGTGTGGCGACGGCGACGCATTTCGGGTGAAGCTGTGTTCTTCGGCGGTGTGATGATCGGCGCAATCGCACTTCAGGCGGGCATCCTGATCGCGGTGCTCCTCTGAGTCGGTATCCTGCGGGGGCGCGTGGATGCGCGGTGGGAGGTCGGTGATGCCGGAGTACACGCAGGACGATGTGGCCGCGCTGACGGCGAAGATGGCGGAGGAGCGCGGCAAGCTGATTGCCGCCGCCGAGGGGCTGCGCGGCGACGACGCGGACCGCGTGCCGGTAGACGCCGTGGGCGAAGAGCAGTGGACGGCGAAGGAGCAGCTGGCGCATCTCTGGGAGATGGAAAAGTCCTACGTCGCCTGGTGCCGCGCGGCGTTGGAAGTAGACGGCGTCGATGTCAGCGGCGTGCGCGGCGATCCGGTGGACATCCCGATCGAGGACGCGTCGGATCACTCGGTGCGCGAGCTGCTCAACGCGCTGATCGCGGAGCGCGCGGCGACCAACGAATTCATCGCCGGGCTGTCGCTCGAGCAATTCCATCGCACCGCATCGAACCCCGCCTTCGGGCAACTGACCGTGATGCAGTGGCTGCGCTCGTTCTACCGCCACGACCGCCAGCACACCGCCCAGATCGAGGGCCGCCGGTCCGACTACCAGCCCAATTTCCAGAGCGGCGTCGAGCCGAATCAGCGCCGCATGCGGATCGAACAGGTCGCGGCGCGTGGAGCAAAATCCGACTGACGCGGTGCTCCGCAGGCTGCCCTCTATCCTCCGGACGTCGGTCAAAGCGACGGCCAAAGCGATGGTCAGGGCGACAGCCCGGAGGAGCTGCTCATGCCCCGCGTCTTCGTGACCCGCGAACTGCCGGGCGAGCGGTTCGCCGCGCTCCGCGCCGACCCCGATTTCGAGCTCGATATCTGGCCCGGCGATTTCCCGCCGCCGCGCGAAGAGCTGCTCGCCCACGCGCGCGGTGTGGACGGGATCGTCTGCCTGATCACCGATCGGATCGATGCGGAAGTGCTGGACGCCGCCGGCCCGCAGCTGCGCGTCGTCTCGCAGATGGCAGTCGGCGTCGACAACGTCGATGTCGCGGCCTGCACCGAGCGCGGCATCCCCGTGGGCAACACGCCGGGCGTGCTCACGGAGACGACCGCCGACATCGCCTGGGCGCTGATTCTGGCGACGGCGCGGCGCGTGGTGGAGTCGGCCGAGTTCGTCAAGCGCGGCGACTGGCAAACCTGGGGCCCGCTGCTGATGGCGGGCGTCGACGTCCACGACCGCACGCTGGGCATCGTGGGCTTCGGCGCGATCGGCCAGGCCGTCGCTCGCCGCGCGCAGGGCTTCGGGATGCGCACGCTCTACTGGAACCGCACGCCGCGCCCCGAGCGGGCGGCCGAGCTCGGCGCACAGCTGCGCAGCCTCGACCAGCTGCTCTCTGAGTCCGATTTCGTCTCGCTCAATGTCGCGCTGACCGAGGACACGCATCACCTGATCGACGCCGAAGCGCTGGCCAAGATGCAGCCGAGCGCAATCCTGATCAACACCGCGCGCGGCCCCGTCGTGGACGAGCAGGCGCTCACCGACGCCCTCCGCGACGGCCAAATCGCCGCAGCCGGACTCGACGTCACGGAGGTCGAGCCGATCGATCCGGCCAGCCCACTGCTGACGATGGACAACGTGATCGTGCTGCCGCACATCGGCTCGGCCAGCCTGGCGACGCGGGCCAAAATGGCCGATATCGCGGTGGCCAACCTGCGCGCGGCGCTCGCCGGCGAGCCGCTGCCGCACCGGGTCAACTGAGCGAGACAAAGGCGAGGCAGCGTAGATGAGCGATTCGCAACCGCACCGTCCGGCCTGGACGCCCCAGCAGCCCGAACCGGGCAATCTCTGGCTGGCCCACGCGCTGTGGGACTCGGGCGCCGTCTCGTTCGGACGCTTCGACATCGGCGCCACGCGCGACTCGCCCGTCTACATCAACGTGCGGCGGCTCATCGGCAACCCCTGGGCGCTGCGCCGCATCGGCGAGCTGCTGACCGATGAAACGCGCACCCTCGGCGGGATGCTGCGTCCGCACATCGCGCCGTTCGAGCTGATCGCCGGCGTGCCGATGGGCGGGCTGCACCTCGCCACGGCGTTTTCGCTGGCCGCCAATCTGCCGCTGATCTACGCCCACCCCCACAGCCAGGCGCGGCACATCGAGGATGAGGAGATCGAAGGCTCCTACGTGCCCGGCCAGACCGTGCTGCTGGTCGACGACCTGATGACCGGCGGCGCGAGCCTGCGCGACGCGGCGGAGCAGATGCGCGAGGCCGGCCTGCTGGTGCGCGATGCCTTCGTGCTGATCGACCGCGGCGCGGGCGGCGCGCAGTCGCTGCGCCGTGAGGGCGTCAATGTCCACAGCCTCCTCACGCTCGACCGCTTGCTCAACTACCTGCTCAGCCGCAAGCTGATTACCGAGGCCGATTACGCTCGCTGCCTGACCTGGCTGGAGGCTCGCAGCAGAGAGGACGAGCAATGACGATGACCCGGCGAACGCAACTCTGGGCGCTGACGGCCGCCGCCGCAGGGACGACCGCCGTTGCCGTGCTGTTCCTGCGCCGCCGCTCGGGCGACGAGGCTGCCTGGAAATCTCATATGGAGGAGCGGATTCGCGAACTGAGCGATCAGGATTCGGAACGCCGGCGGCAGCTCTCCGAACTGTCTCAGAGCGCCGCCGACTTACGGCGGGATGTGCGGGGCATCGTGGAGCGCGAGGAACCGATCCGGCAGCAGATCAAGGCGCTGCAAGCCGCTGAATCCAGCCTCCGATCCGACCTTGAGGATCTGAGCGCCAGCTGGGTCCAGGCGGATGACCGCGCGAAGCGCTCGGAAGAGCAACGCCAGGAGCTTGAGCGCCGAATCGACGAGCTGGCGGCGCTCGGAACACGGCTCGATGGGCAGGTGGCGGATCTGAGCGAGCGCGGGTTCGCGCAGCGGTCCGAGGAAGAAGCGCTCGAAGAGCAGCTCAAGCGAGCAAACGCCGACAAGGTCAAGCTCAAGCAACGAGTGTCGGCTCTCGAAGACGAGGCACAGCGCTTGACGACCGAGCGAGACAAAGCGGTCGAAAAGAGCGAGCGCCTGTCTAAGGAAGCGGAGACGCTGCAAGAGCAGCTCGACCGAGCCCAGGCGAAGGTGCAATCGGCTGAGGCCGAGCGCCTGATCGCCCAACAGAATCTGGAAGCGCAGTCCAACGAGTTTCTCACCCACTTTAGCGGGAAAATCAATGCCGAATCGGACGGTTCGACCAAGGCCCCGGACACCGTTGAGACGTTCGCGGCGCTGGTTGAGGCGGCGCGCGAACATCTTGACCACATCGAATTGCCGGCGTCGGCGGAGCGCGAGCTCGACGCGCTCGACCAGGCACTGGAGGCTGGATTCTGGGCGCAGGACGCTTGGCTGGGGCTGCGCGCGCTCGACGAGTATGCGCGCAACGTGGGCGATTTCTCCGGCGGCTTCTGGGAGTGGTGCAATCACGGCGATGCGCAGCATCGCTGGCCCGCCTCCCAGAAGAAGCTGGCCCTGAAAGAGTCGGACGCCGTGAAGCATTCGCGCGATCTCAGCCGCACTCGCGAGTTTGAAGTCTCGACCGAGCTCCAGAGCAGCGGCCGACTGGTGATGCACGCCCATCTCAAAGTCGCCGAAGGCGGTGGACAGAACATCCCGCGCATCTACTTCTACGACGACGCTAAGGGCGACACGGGCAAAGTCCACATCGGCTTCATCGGCCCGCATCGCCTGGTGCCCAACACGAAGACATCCTGACGCGCCGGCTTGCCGCCGGGCCTACGTCTCTGCGTTTCGAAGCTGTTCCAGACGGCTCAGCACGCGCCGCGTACCCTGCTCGAGTCGGCACTCCCACACGGTATAGACGCGCCAGCCGGCTTTGCGGAGCTTGCGGCGGTTGGCCGCATCCCGCGCGACGTTGCGATCGAGCTTCGGGTCCCAAAAGTCCCGGTTCGTCGTAGGGCGCCGACCTTTTCGGCACGAGTGGTTGTGCCAGAAGCAGCCGTTGACGAACACAGCCATCCGGTAGCGCGGGAGGACGATGTCGGGCTTACCCGGCAAGCGTTTGACGTTGAGCCGGTATCGGAATCCCGCACGCCAGATGGCGGAGCAGACGGCGCGTTCGGGCGCGCTGCCGCTCGTTCGCACGCGCGACATCAGCGCTGATCGGGCAGGCGTGGTGATCATTCGTCGCCGTCGGTACTGACAGCTTCCGGATTCACCATCGTCGCGATCGTCTGGGCGATAGACATCACGACTGTGGCGCTCGCACGAGCGCTCAGCCGTCGGATCTCGTTCAAGACGTCGACAAGACGCTCCTTTTCCTCGTCGTCCTCTAGTCGAGCGAAAGCGTCCTCTATGCCCATCATCGAGACGAGCATTCCCAGCTGGTACTGCGTCGTGATGATCTGGCGCTCGCTGTCGGTTCGTGCTCGCCGCAAGAACGACTGGAAGTGGGCGTTGTCGTAGTTGATCCAATAGACCTTGACGTCGTTCCCACGGTCATCGATTCGACCGCCATCCTGTTCGGTGTATCCTGACGGCCAACGTTCGGTCGGTTTGTCGCCCATGATCAAGCGGCCGTCTTCTGTGAGCCACTCCGCTTGCGGGATGCCGAATCCCTCTTGAAGTTCGCCACCTTCGTCGTCGGTTCCTGTCTGCTTCGGCTGTCGCCGACCTGATGGTGAGACAGGCCGGTCCTGTACGACGTTGAGCCTCATCTCACATTCGACAGGAATTGCCATCTCATCGTCACTCAACGACACGACGCACTCGATCTCGCTTCCGACGGCGATACGCGACGGAATGGGAGTCAGGCGGAGTGAGAGACGTCCGTCGCGGATGCTTGACGCCACGACCATGTGCTCAGTCCCCACTCCGCGAATACGAACTTGGCCCGGGTTTTCATCGCGCGATAGCCAGCCGTTCTCGACATCGGTCTCGAAGGGGATACGGCGTTCGCTGCCGGCAGCGATGTCCACGCCTTCTTCGCGAAGTTGGCGAGGGAGCAAGCGGACATAAGTCGGTGAGCGCTTGCCGCTCCATTCGGTGTCGGCTTTCCCTCGTCGCCGGCGTCCACGGCGACGAACGAGAGTGCCTTGGGGAAGCAGCTGAGCCAAGTTCCGATCGCTGTCGATCAGTGATTGGAACAAGTTCACCTGAGCGGTTGACGTCTTAGCCTCAAGGACTTCAGCGGCGAATTCCTGCTGGAGTTCCTTGAGGAACTCAGAGTCGGAGATCTTCTTACGTACTTGCTCAAGGTAGATCTGACCGATCGAGGTCTCTCGGACATGCTCGCGGTCGCTCTTCCAGACGAGATTGTGCGCGGCCGTTTCTAGGTTGGTTGCGTCGACGATGAGAACGACGCGGTCCATCAACCCAGGGAATCCACAGCGCTGCGAAAGGTAGCCCCGCGTTTGTGTGTGTTGGACTTGCCCGTTGACGGCGTGAAATATGCGGCCGATGTTGGATTTGAGCCAAGTCGGTCGGTCCTCTGGCAGGACGATGGCAGTGATCGTGACCTCACCCAAGTCAGGGTGTTTCACGGTTTCGACGTGATGACGCTCGCGCGCCCGGTGCCCCTCGCGCACCTCGCCCCTAGGAGGGCGGCGGAGTTGGAATTCCATTCCGTTCAGCCGTCGTTCGTCTACACCTTCGGCGCGCCGTTGCCCCCGCGATCGCGATGACGGCGTAGCTCGATAGTTGTACAGCTGGAACGGCAAGATCGTGGACACCAAGCCGGCGTTGATCGCCTCTCGGATTCCGTCGAAGCTCGTGCTCGCACGCGCCTCCAGCGTGTAGTCGTAGAGCTTGATGATGGTGCCGCTGAGCCGGCTGAGTTGTTCGTCAACTGCGCCTGAACCGAGCGTTGCAGGGAAGATCTGATCACGCTCGAAGCTCGGGATACTGCCGTCGATCGTTAGGTATTCGGCAACCGGCAGTTCTGCATCAGGGCGTTGACGGATCAATGTCCATCCCCAAGGCCCGGTAAGGTCGTACCGTCTGGAGATGATCAGCTTGTACCAGCGCAGGCCGCAGTAGCCAAGGACGCCTGAGCCGCCCATGTTCCACTTTCCCTGGACAAAGGGAATGTCGGACTTGTTCCGCGTGCTGAGGGACAAGAATGTGTCCTCGAAATCGCGAGGGTGCTGTCCCTCCCCGTTGTCGGCGAACGTGAAACAAATCGCGTCGCCTGTGCGACGGCCGCCCGTGACACCGATCACGAGATTTTCATCCGCAAACTTGCGCAGGTCGGCGTCATCCTCGATTTCAGCAAGGACGCCCGTGCGATCGCCAGTGAAGCCGATAAGCGTGCGGACTGCCTCGGTGACGCTCTGGGGCGCGGCGGGCCCCGTGAGGTCACTAATCCCGTGCTCGTATGCGCGCTTCATGAGGACGGCGTCGACCATGTTCGTGCAAAGCTCCGTAAGTGCCTTGCTGCCGGTCGACGCCTGGTTGTTGATCGTGTTCGAGTTCGTGTCGCGTTGATCGATCTCACGCCACGCAGTGCCGGCGAAGAGCGGCAACTCGCTCTCGATGATCTGCGTGACGGCAGCTTCGGACTCGGCGCGGAGAAACGCGAAGCAGAGGTCGGCGCTATCCACGATTCACCGCCTCGCGCTCCGGCAGCGACAGCCACGTGGAGACCAGATGATCAGCCATGTATGCCGCCAGCTTGGGCGGCACCGCATTGCCGATCATCTTCGCATTGGCGTCGATCCCGTTGCCGTAGAAGCGGTATTTCGGCGGGAACGACTGGAGAGTCGCTCCCTCGCGAACCGAGATGCCGCGGACCTGCTTCTGGTCGAAGTGCCCGAAGCGGCCGTTCGAGACGCTCACGAATCGAGTCGTGATGGTCGGCGACGGCTTGTCCGGGCGCATCCGCGTGTAGACATCGCCGAAGCCGCGTTTGCCCGTCCCCTCCAGGCGGCGGTGACAGGCGAGCGACAGATCGCCTGTCGGAGCATCGGCAAGCCCGAAGTTGGGTTCGCCCGGCTTGAGGTACTCAAGCCGGCGACGGTTGGTGTCGCTCAGGTTGCGGCAGACGTGATTCCGATCGTCGCCATGCGCTTGGCCAGCTTCGAGCTCCGGCAAGTCGCCGATCGCTTCCTTGACCGAGATCAGCTTCCCATCGCCTCCGCTCGTGGGCACGGTCACAGGAGTGGTCAGCACGGGTGACGGCGTCCTCAGCCCCATCAGGAACGAGCGTCGCCGGTACTGCGGTACGCCGAAGTTTGACGCGCAGACATCGGCATCGTCAACTGCGTAGCCGCTGGCGCGCAGGTCGTTGATGAATCCCTCCCAGATTGCCCGGGATCCGGGGCGACGAATGCTCATGACGTTCTCGCAAAGGATGAGCTCAGGCTGGAACTCGTCTATGAAGCCGAGCGTCTGCGAGAGCAGATCGCGATCGCGCTTCCGTGACTCCTCCCGTGTAAGTGTCAGGTGGCGCTGCGCGAACTTGGTGAACGCCTGGCACGGCGCGCAGATGGCGAACATCAGAGGGACATCGGCAGCCTTTGTGCGGTGCTGCGGAATGAGCGCGCGTAGCTCCTCGAAGACCTGCCCCTGCTGCCCGGCGGGGTAGTCGGGCGATTCCGGGAACATGTCATAGCCGAGGAACGCAGGGCCGCACTGGTCGAGCGCGTCGTTGACGTTGTTCTGCTCGTAGGTCACCCGGCATGCCTCATCGTTGTCGACGCCCGCGATCACGTAGCCGCCGGCATCGAGCAGGCCGCGCGTGGTGCCGCCAGCTCCGCAATAGAAGTCGACAGCCAAGAACCTCGGCTTCGTTTCCGTGCCCATAGTGATCAGGAGTGTACACCATTACACACTACCGGGCGCTCACCGACGCGGCGTGAACTGCGCGCAGGCCGGCATGTCGGCGGGCGGCGCGAGCACCCCGGAGGCCGGGTGGATGCAGCGCTCGCGAGCGGACAACGCCTCCGGCAGACCGCCGGCCGGCGCGATCCACTCAACGCAGTTGCCGCACTCGCGGGCCAGCGGCGGCGGCGCGGGCGGCTCCGACAGCTCAGGCGGCGGACCGCTCAGCAACCGCTCGAGCTCGCGCTGATTGCGCCGCGCCTCGCGGCGGCTTTCGGGATGGAAGAGGCGCGGGCGCTGGCCGGGGCGGCGGCCCTTACGGTTGCGGCGCGGCATTGCTCAGCCCGCCTGCCGCAGGCGCGCGCGGAGGCGTCCGCGCCAGCCCTCGCGCTCCTCGATCGGTCGGCGATCGGTCGCGTAGCGATCCGCTGAGAGCAGCATCCCCAGCCCCGAGAGCCAGCGGTCGCGCACGGCGGCGTAGTCGCGCCGCGTGCGGCGTCCGCGCCGATAGGGGTTGCGCGCGCCGTAGGCCGCGCCGGCCCGCCAGCCGCGCGCGTTGATGTAGTAGTCGCGTCGCAGCGTGCGGTCGGCCTGCGGCGCCCAGCGGACGCGCATCCGGGCGCTGTGGCGGCCTCCGCGCTCGTCCTCCCACTCCACGATCATGTCGCGCCCCTGCGCGCCGCGCACGCTGCGGATCTGGCGGGTGGGCACCTCCAGCAGCGGGCGTCCGTCTTCGGCGTAGAAGGTGAGCCCGTCGATGCCCAGCGCGAGGTCGCCGATCCGCGACATAAAGGGCCCCGCGCGCACCCAGGTGGCGGCGTCGCGGCTGGGCAGCGCGATCGGCAGCGTCTCCGCCACGTCCGCGCCGCAATGGTGGCAGGCGGCCCGCCCGTCAAACGTCTCGCGGTGGCACGATCGGCAGATTTTCATCGTGCGTCCTCGTCATTCCTGCGCAGGCAGGAATCCACGCGCCTCAGCGCTACTGCGACGGACCGGCGGGAGTGGCCAGGCGCATTCGCAACGCGGTCGATCGTCTGGATTCCTGCCTGCGCAGGAATGACGGAGCGTCTCGCATGCGTCAGGAGCGTGCCGCATACGCGAACGGTCCCTAGGCCGTGACCGGCTCAAGCCCGAAGCGCTCGAAAATCTCCTCCGCCACCGAGGCCATCGATTCGACCACCTCGGTGGCCGGCCGGATCGCCTTGATCAGCCCCGCGCCGTTGCCGGCCGGACCGCCGATCAGCTCCTCGATGTGCGCCTCGCGCGCCCCGCGCAGCGCCTCGCCGACCAGCAGCCCCTGGAGCGGCATCGGCAGCGTCGCCGGCGCTTCGGGGCGCTCCCAGGCCTCCGTCCAGGCGTTGTACATGTGGCGCATCGTCTTGCCCGAGTACATCCGCCCGATCCGCGTGTCCTCGTCCACCGCGGCGACCAGCTTGTCGTGCTGCACCTTGCGCGTCCAGGCGTCGGTTTCGCCGCGCTCCTCCGCGTCCTGGTAGGCCTCGGGCGTCGCCAGGAACGCCGTGCCGCACCAGATCGCCTCCGCGCCCAGCGCCAGCGCCGCGACCAGCCCGCGCCCGTCCACGATCCCGCCCGCGGCGATGGTCTTCGTCGGCGCGATCGCGTCCGCCACCTGCGGCACCAGCGCCAGCGTGCCGATCCGCCCCGTGTGCCCGCCCGCCTCCGTGCCCTGCGCCACCACCGCGTCCACGTTCGCCGCCGCCACCCGCCGCGCGTTGCGCGTGTTGCCCACCAACCCGATCACCTTCATCCCCTGCGCGTGCGCGTCGGGCACCATCCAGCCCGGATTGCCCAGCCCCGAGGCGAAGACGGGCACGTTCTCGTCGAGAATCACCTCGACCTGCTTGCGGAAGTAGTCCTGCGTCAGCGGCGGACGGTCGGGCAGCGCCGAGGGCTCGGGAATCTCGAACTCGCGCTTGAGATTGTCCACGTACATCCGGTGCTCGGCGGTGATCTCGATCTCCAGATCCTCGCGGTTGCCGGAGTCGGCAATCGAGGAGGGCAGCAGCAGGTCCACGCCGAACGGCTTGTCGGTCAGCGAGCGGACCTTGGCGATCATCTCGGCGAGTTCGTCGGGCGTGTAGCCGGTCGCGCCGACCACGCCCAGCCCGCCGGCTTCGGAGACGGCGGCGGCCAGCGTCGGCCCGGCCGCGCCGCCCATCCCGGCCAGCATGATCGGCAGCTCGATGCCGAGCATGTCGCACAGTTCGGTTTTCAGCGGAGAGGTCATGGAAGTTCCCTTCAGCAGGCGCGTCGTCGTCGTTCGCGCATTCTACAGCCGTCCCGCCTACACTGGGCGCATTGTGGTCACCGCAGCCGAACCGAAGCATCCCGTCGCGTCCGTCGCCCGCCAAACATCGCTTGAGGCGCCGCTCGAACTCTGCCTGCCGCCGGAGTGGGTCGTGTCCGACGCCGCGTTCGACGCGCTCTTCGACCTCAACCCCGAGCTGCGCTTCGAGCTGGACGAAACGGGAAGGCTGATCGTCATGGGATTCCCCGGCTGGATGAGCAGCAGTCGCTCGATGAGCGTTGGTTCCCAGATGAAGGTCTGGGCGCTCGCGTATGGCGGTGTCGTCGCTGGAACGGATGCCGAAGTTCAGGTTGGCGATCTGGGGCGCCGAATCCCGGACGCAGCCTGGCTGTCGCCGGAGCGCGCTGCCCAGCTGCCCCCCGGACACGAAGGCCCGCTGCCCTTCTGCCCCGATTTCGTCGTTGAAGTCGTCTCGCCGTCCGACCGCCGCCCGCAACAGGAAGCGAAAATGCAGATGTGGATCGAGCACGGAGTGCGCCTGGCCTGGCTGATCGACCCGTTCGAGGCCGTCGCCGACATCTACCGCGCAGACGGCTCGCACGAGCAGCGAGCACGCCCCGCCACCCTCTCCGGCGAGGACGTACTCTCCGGCCTGGTCGTAGACATCTCCGAAATCTGGCGCGCCGACGGCGCGTAGCCGCCTACACTGGGCGCATTGTGGTCACCGCAGCCGAACCGAAGCACCCCGTCGCGTCCGTCGCCCGCCAAACATCGCTTGAGGCGCTGCTCGAACTCTGCCTGCCGCCGGAGTGGGTCGTCTCCGACGCCGCGTTCGACGCGCTCTTCGACCTCAACCCCGAGCTGCGCTTCGAGCTGGACGAAACGGGAAGGCTGATCGTCATGGGCAGCGGCGGACTCTTCAGCAGCGCGCGCGCCGTTCGCATCATCGGCCAGCTCTACGCCTGGGTGCAGGCCGTCGGCGGCGGCATCGTCAGCGGCGAGGGCGGGTTCTTCGAAATCAGGGGCCTCGGCCGCCGCGCGCCGGACGCCGCCTGGCTCTCGCCCGAGCGGGCCGCGCTGATCGAACCCGGCGATGAAGGCCGCGGGCGCGTGCCCCCCGATTTCGTGGTGGAGGTCGTCTCGCAACCGGATCGGCGCAGCCAACAGGAAGCAAAGATGCAGATCTGGATGGCCAACGGCGTGCGCCTGGCCTGGCTGATCGACCCCTTCGAGGCCGTCGCCGACATCTACCGCGAAGACGGTTCGCACGAGCAGCTGCCGCGCCCCGCAACCCTCTCCGGCGAAGATGTGCTCCCCGGCCTGGTCGTAAACCTCTCCGAAATCTGGCGCGCCGCCGGCGCGTAGCCGCGCTTGACCCAACCGCCGCCCTGTGCCTAGCATCGCAACCCATGGCGAACCGAGCCGGCCGCGCTGGTCGGCTCTCGAAACGGAGCGTTCCGCATGTTTAGAACACTAGTTCAGGTACGGGGGGGGGGGTAAAACCCTTGTTCTAACGCTGGTAGCCGTCCTGCTCACGGCACTGGCGTGGGGGCTGACGGGACAAGTCGCCGACGCGCAATCGAGCGGCTGCGCGGAGCGCCAGCTGCAAGTCAGCCAGAGCGGGATTACGCGCAGCGGCTCGTGGAGCCGTAGCGACTGCGCTCCGAACCGAATCGGACGCACATTGTGGGCCGATCACTACACCTTCCGACTCGATCGGGAATCGCAGGTCGAGATTGAACTGAGCTCAGCGGATCGCACGCCGCTGCTGATCCTCGCCCGGGCCGACGGCAGCGCCCGTATCGCCTCCGCGGTCGGCATCAAGGGCGCACAATCGGCGGCCATGAGCCGCACGCTGCCCGCGGGTGATTACCGTATTGAGGCGACCAAATCCGACTCTGGTACCGGCGACTACCAGCTCTGGCTCGCTGCCTCACCAACGGCGGCTAGCATCACGGTGCCAGCGGACCTCAACGTCGTGCGTGCGCGGCTCGCCCGCGCCCTGTTCGGCCCCGGCAAGCCGACCTACCACGACTACAACTCCTACGGCGCACAGGTACCGGGCTGGGCGGGCGGCTGCCGCGGCTACGACGGCGGACACTCCGGCTGGGACGCGCAAACCGTCTCCGTTGCCTACAGCGCCACTGCCGACGAACCGTTTTTCTCCCTGACCAACGGCGTCGTCATTCGGGCCGGCGGCGGCCACAACGTCATTGCGGTCTACGACGCCGACGAGCGCGTCACGACTCTCTACGCTCACGCCCGCCGGGTGGATGTTCGCGTTGATCAAGTGATCAGAGTCGGTGACCGGCTCGGCATCCAGGGCAATGCCGGCCTGAGCAGCAATCCAAACGAGCGCGAACACGTCCATGTCGAGGTGCGCCGCGGCAGCGTGCCTTGGCTGGCCTGCGGCGCCACCGGCGCAATCAACCCATTCGACTACCTCTACCGCTCCGTCGTAGCAGGCGGCTGAGTCCGCGCGACGCACCAGCCGCCCTGCTTGAAGCGCCGCCACGAAAGGTAGACCGACATCATGCCGAACCCCACCCGCCGGATCGTTGCCCTAGCCCTACTCGCAGCCGCGATCGTGGCCGCCGCAGTCGCGCTTGACCTACCGAGCGCCGCCGCGCAGGACACCGTCACGATGCAGAGCGACGCGCCGCACTACGGCAAGATCACCGCCCGCCGCACCGCCGGCGATCAGATCGAGTTCGGATGGCAGCCGACGACCGCGAGCGGAGAGGCGATCGGCCCGCGAGTCTTGCCCAGCGCCCGCTTTATGCCGCCGAACGCGCCGATCGACCGTTGGCTGAACAGCAGCCCCGTAGAGGTAGCGGGAGAGACGATCGGCCAGATCAACGCGCGGCGACTGGCAGTAGGCCGGATCGAATTCGGATTCACGCCGATCAACGGAGAGCGCATCCTGCCGCCGGCGCGCTACTTCTCGGCCAACGCGACGCGCGGACGCTGGCTGCGCAGCAGCACGATCCAGACTCGAACCCAGATCGACGAACCCATCCCCCCAGTGAGCAGCAGCGCCCTTACCCCAGTGAGCGCCGGCGCATTGCACACGTGCGGATTGCACGAGAGCGGAGCGATCGAGTGTTGGGGCAGGAACACATACGGAGAGAGCAGCCCACCCGCAGGGAGCTTTACCGCCGTCAGTGTCGGCGCATTCCACAGTTGCGGATTGAGCGACAGCGCGATCGTGTGTTGGGGCAGGAACCGCTACGCGCAGGCCGACCCGCCCGCAGGGAGCTTTAGCGCAGTGAGCGCCGGCAGCTGGCACACGTGCGGATTGCGCGAGAGCGGCGCGATCGAGTGTTGGGGCGAGAACCGCTACGGGCAGGGCACCCCCCCCACAGGCCGCCGCTTTACCGCCGTCGCCGCCAGCGAAAACCACACGTGCGCGATCCGCGACACCGGCGCGATCGAGTGTTGGGGCAGCAACAGCAGAGGGGAGGTCGCAGCGCCGACCGACGCGCCGGCAGGCCGCTTTACCGCCGTCAGCACCAGCACATACCACGCGTGCGGATTGCACGACACCGGCGCGATCGTGTGTTGGGGCAACGACGACGAGGGGCAGACCGCCGCGCCCGCAGGCCGCTTTACCGCCGTCAGTGTCGGCAGATACCACGCGTGCGGATTGCACGACACCGGCGCGATCGTGTGTTGGGGCAGCAACGACAGAGGGCAGGCCGACCCGCCCACAGGGAGCTTTAGCGCAGTGAGCGCCGGCAGCGGGCACACGTGCGCGATCCGCGACACCGGCGCGATCGAGTGTTGGGGCTGGAACGACAACGGGCAGGCCGCCGCGCCGACAGGGAGCTTTAGCGCAGTGAGTGCCGGCAACGGCCACAGCTGCGCGATCCGCGACACCGGCGCGATCGAGTGTTGGGGCAGCAACAGCAGAGGGCAGACCGACGCGCCGGCAGGCCGCTTTACCGCCGTCAGCGTCGGGCAAGCTCACACCTGCGCGATCCCCGAGCGCGGCGCGATCGAGTGTTGGGGCAATGATAGGTTTGGGGTGGTGACCAACGCCCCGGCCCCGTAGCAGCCCCAGGACCCGGCCCCGCCGGAGAGAGTGAGCGCGGATGCCGCCATTGGCCGCCCTAGAGGAGCTCGCGGAGCTGGCCGCGAGTTACAGCGCCGCCCACGAGCGCAGCCGCGCGTCGCAAACGCCGCGCTACGTCCCCGCAGGACCAACAATGGTGATCTCCTGCCCCAGCGCCGACAGCCCCAGCGAATGCCGCAACTCCTCCGTCTTCCAGGCCATCACGATGCCGCCGGTGAGGTCGCGGTAGAGCCGGTCGATGTCGCTGCCCCGCACGTAGCCGTGGGCGCCGGCCACCGAAATCGCGCCCTGCGCCACCTCCTCGGCCATGCGCCGCAGGTGATACGTGGTCCGCACCTGGAAGCGCACGAAGCTCTGCCGGTCGGGGAAAGGCTGCTCGACCTGGCGCAGCGCGTCGTAGAGCAGCGAGCGCCCCGTGCCCAGCCAGTGCTCCATATTCCCCAGCGCCATTTGCGCCCAGGGCTGCTCCGAACGCAGGCCGGTCGGCGCGCCCACCGCGCCGTCGGCGGCGAGGTAGCCGTAGCGCTTTTGCACGTAGGCGATCACCTCGTCGAAGAGCGCCTGCGCGTTGCCCAGCCAGATGGCGAGGATGCCCAGCGCCGGATAGGCGCGGCGCTGCCACTGCTGCTGCGTCTGCATCTGCTCGGCGGCGCGCAGCAGCGCGAGCGGCACAATCAGCGCGTCGCTCCGCGGCATCCGCAGATTGTCCAGCGAGATGTCGTGCGAGGCCGTGGCGCGCAGCCCCATCCCGTCCCAGTTGCCGTGATTGGTGAGACACTTCGCGTCCAAATCCGCGACCGTGATCGCCACATCCGGATCGCGATCCTCCCCGCGGTCGATCCGCCCGCCGAGCAGGGCGAAGCGCGCGGCGTCGCTCATCGAGGCGAACCCGGCGCGTCCGTTCCAGACCAGCTCCGCGCCTTCTTCCACCGCTTCGTAGCCGGCCGTGCGGTTGTCCAGTTGGCGCAGCGGGATCGAGCCGGGCGCGCAGCACCAGGCGCCCTCTTCGGCGACGGCCTTGAGCGCCGCGTTGCGCCGCTCGAAGGGCGGGACCACGTTGAGCAGCGCGGTGACCAGCAGGTGCATATTCACCGCGACGGCGGTCGAGGGGTCGCCCCAGGCGAGCTCCTCGATCATCCGCACCATAGCCGCGCCGCCCGCGCCCAGCCCGCCCGAGGATTCGGGCAGCAGCATCCCCGGCACGCCGAGCTCGCGCAGCGCGTCGGCGTTGGCCTGGCCGAACTGCCCCGAGGCGTCGCCTTCGGGCGCGCGCTCGCGGAACGGCCCGCGCGCCAGTTCGCGCACCTGCGCCAGCAATTCGCGTTCCGCATCGGTCATCTCGTTGGTCGGATCCAGCGTCATCGTCGGCCTCCTGAGTGCGACGCTAGCGCGGCGCGGCGTTGCGCGCCCGCAGGCGCTAGCATTCGCGCCACAGATCGGCATTGAGGCGGCATCGGGAGCCGGGCCGCCGTCGCTGCGAGGAGCGCATCATGGCCGTCATCAACACCCTGCGCGGGCCGCTGGACACCGGCGAGCTGGGGCGCACGCTGATCCACGAGCACATCGGCATCCGCTCGCCCGGCATCGCCGAAAACTGGCCCGAACTGTGGGACGAGACGGCCTGCGTGCAGACGGCGGAGGAGAAGCTGACTGCGCTGGCGCAGCGCGGTGTGGGCACCGTGGTCGACCTCTCGACCGCCGACCTGGGGCGCGACATCGGCTACCTGCAGAAGGTCGCCGATGTGACCAGCATCAACATCATCCTCTGCACCGGCATCTACTGGATTCGCTCGATGTACTGGCGCGGGCGTCCGCAGGAAGAACTGACGCGGGTGTTCGTCAAGGACATCACCGAGGGCATCGCCGGCACCGAGATCAAGTCGGGGATCATCAAACTCGCCTCCGACGAGCAGGGCGGCGGCGTGGACTCGTACAACGAAAAGTGCCTGCGGGCCGGCGCGCGCGCGCACCGCGAGACGGGCGTACCGATCGCCACCCACAACGGCCCGCCCACGCTCGGCGCGGAGCAGCAGCGCGTCTTCCGCGAGGAGGGCTGCGACCTCAACCGCATCGTGATCGGCCACGTCGGCGATACCGACGATACCGACTACCTCAAGTCGCTGATGGACGCCGGCTCCTACATCGGTATGGACCGCTTCGGTCTGGACACGATCCTGCCCTTCGAGAAGCGGGTGGGCACCGTCGCGTCGCTCTGCAAGGACGGCTACGCGGAGCGCATCCTGCTCGCCCACGACGCCAGCTGCTGCCTCGACTGGATTCCCGATATGCAGCTCATGCAGGAGCAGGTACCCAACTGGCACTTCAACCACATCCCCGACGACGTGGTCCCCGCGCTGCAAGAGCAGGGCGTCACGGACGCCCAGATCGAAACAATGCTGGTCGGCAACCCGCGCACCCTCTTCGAGCACACGGAGGCATACTAGGAGGTGGCGTCGTCGGCTACCGGATCGGCATCTCGGAGGCGCTCCAACCGCTCAGTGCGGTCAAGCCGCCGATGCATCGCGCTGATGAATGCGAGCCATTCCAAGGCCTCGGCTTCATCGAAGGCGTACTCGTCGTCGTGACTCAGCACGTTTCGTAGCGCCAGCGTGAGGCCGCGCGCGAGCTGATGATAACCGTCGCGCTCGCTCCGTTTGCTGCGCGTGGCTCGACCGCCGAGCCGGATGACAGGATCGTTTCCGCCGAATGCGAGGTCGATCAGGCGCGTCCCGGTCAGGTCGGACGGTTGGCCTCGGCGTTCGAGTTCTTCGGGACCGATCATGTCGGCCACGCGGTTGACGTAGCGCTGGGCCGCGAGTCTTACAGCTTCGGTGAAGAATCTGGCCAGGAACAGCTCATGCGCTGGGCGCGTTTCGGCGTGCAGGCTGTCGAGCGACTGCTGGTATCGGTCTCGCATCAGGCGAGGATGCGCTGCGCGATCGCCTGGGCGGCCTCGATGCCGAGCGATCGCAGCGTGATGCCGCGATCCTCATCTCCGGGCTCGCCTCGCACAAAGATCTCTTCCATCGCGTCGAGCGTGGACTGAAAGCGTCGCAGGTCAAGCCGCTCATAGGTACCGGCGAGGTCCCTGAGCAGCCACGTACCGGTGGTCAGCCCCAGAGCGTTCCGCGCAACGCTCACGAGCAGCGTGATTTCGCGCGTCGCCGACGCGCAGTCATCGGGCAGCTGCCGCACAGCGAACGGAGTCAGCGCAGGCTCCGCGCGCCGCACATCGAAGAGGTCGCCCAGCTGTTCGCGCTTGACCGCGAGCACGGTGGCCAGCGCAGCGGTGCGCTCGTCGGGTGTATCGCAGCCTGATGGTGCGATCGGCGCGGCCCCATCGGTCGGCTGCGCCGTCGCGCCGCCGTTGGCCAACGCGGCTTCGAGGACCAGCTTGAACGCATCGGCCCGAGTCTCTGGCGAGTCGCCGAGCGTCTCAGTAGCCGCCCAAGCGTCGTCCACAATGGCCTTGAGCTCCTCCGCGCGCGTCGTCATGATCACCCTCCACATGCAAGTCTAGCCGGTTTCGCACGCCGGATCGCGCTGTCGCCATCAGGATTAACCGTATGTGCGGATCCCGGACGATCAGGAACTGAGATCGACCGGCTTGTCCTCCGCGACGAGACGCTCTTCCTCCCGCTCCGGCGCGAGGCTGAGACGACCGAGCGCGTTGAGCATCTGCTGCGCCCCGCTCAACGAGGTTGACGAGACGTAGCCGTTCCCTTCCCGCCGCACGATGCCCAGCGCCAGCAGCAGTGCGAACGCCTGCTGAATCTCCTCGATACTGATGTTTTCGTCGAGGTCCCTCAGCATCAGGCCGAACAGCGTTTCCGGCGTGGCCAGCACCAGATCGGGCTTGAGCCGATTGTAATCGCCGATGGTATGCAGAATGCGCTCGATCAGACGCATCCGTCGGGTGCGCCGCTCTGCGGCAGCGTCGACCACTTCAAGCGCGGCGCGCGCCAGCGGCGAGGCGGCGAACAGCGGACGCAGCTCCGTCAGCGAGACCGGCGTCTCCGCCTGCCGGCGCACCAGCTCGGCAAGCTCGGTGGTCGTGAGCAGGCAGACGCTGAAGTCCGTCGCGCGGTCGCGCAGTTGGCCGGACGAAAAGTCGGGACCGACCACCACAACGAAGTCGGCCCCATTTGCCTCACGGTGATCTCGCAGCGAAACCCAGTTGATCTGGTGCTCCGAAACCCTCCCGCCCGACGTTGACTTGGCGTCCACGACCATCGTGTAGCGGTCGACGCCGAGCGGCGCGATCGCCAGCACGTCCGTGTTACCGGATCCGCCGATGACCTCGGTCTCGAACCCCAGCAGCGCCAACGCCGCCGCGACGCTCTGCTCCAGCCGGTCGGGATGCGCGGAATCGGTGCCCGCCTCCAGCAACTCGACGGCGCTCCGCTCAAAGTCGTTGGGCACGATGGCGACGACCGGCGGATCGGGTGGCGCCGGCTCCGTCTCGTCGGTTCCATCTGGAGGATTCGGAACTGGGAGAGGAGCGCCCTCCGCCGCGGCCGCCGCGCCTTTCGGCGTCAGCTTCCACACACCGCGCTCCGAACGGCCGATGTGGCCGCTGATCAGCAGGTCCTGGCGGGCAAAAGCGATACGATTATCGAGTTTGTTCCCTCGGCCGCTGGCCTGCGGCTCGGCGAGCTCCTGATCGGTGATCTCTGGAAACTCGGCGATGACGGCCGGCACCGCGTCGCGCCGGCGCGCTTGCCCGCCAAGCTTGTGCAGTACTCGCAGCAAGACAGGACGAATTTCGGCGCGACTGGGCATCGTCATGCGACGATGATAGCAGCCTCAGTTGAACAGGTTCATCGTCTCCTCAGGCTCGTGCGCGAGCAGATGCACCACTGCTTCCGCGGCGCGCTGTTCGGCGGGGTGCAGCAGCTCCCGCTCAGCCCTACCCGGATCCGCCAGCAAATGCGCCGCCACATCCTCCGGATCGTGCGATGGGCGGCCATCCAGCATCGGCCGCCCCACGCCGATCCGCACCCGCGGAAACTCCAGCGCGCCGATCACCTCGCGGATCGAGCGCATCCCGCGCTGGCCCGCGTCGGAGCCGCTCGGGCGTATGCGGATGCGGCCGGGCGGAAGATCGAGTTCGTCGACCAACAGGATCAGTTGCTGCGGCTGCGCCCGATACAGCGTCAGTAGCGCCTGCACCGCTCGCCCGCTCTCATTCATCCAGGTGCGCGGCAGCGCAACCGCGACCGGCCCGTACTCCGTTTCGCCCTGCGCGATCCGAAACAGCCGCTCGCGCTGCGGCTGCGGCAAGCCCAGCATCGTGCGGGCGTGCTCGGCGGCGCGCAGCCCGGCGTTATGGCGGTGCTGCACGTACTCCGGGCCGGGGTTGCCCAGTCCGACGATCAGGCGCGCATCGCGCAGCGGCGCAAAGCCGCGGTTGCGCAGTTTGGGCAGCTTGATTCGCCGCGCCATCTGTTACGAATCCTGCGCGAACGCCAGCGCGCGCGCGCGCAGCGCCGACATGATGAAATGCTGCGCGTTGTCGCAGCGCAGACCGGGCCGGTGCAGCGCGCTGCGCAGCGCGCCGATCTGTTCGTCGCCGCCGACAAGCGGCGCGTCCGACGCCTCAACGGTCAGCTGCAACAGGAATCGCATCGCGCCGAGCAGCGACGCCCGATACCGCGCTTCGCGTTCCGCATCGCCTACCCGCTGCGCCAGCGCCAGCGCCGAGGCGATCCCCTCCGCGTAGGCCGCCGTGCCGATGCCCGGCGTGTTCTGAAACGCACCGAGCCAGAGCGGGTGCGGATGATCCGCGCCATGCTGCGATTCCAGCGCCCAATCGGCCATCGCAAAGCCGTACTCGACGGTTTCGTCGCCGCCGTCCAGCTGATGCCGCACATCGCAGGCTTGCAGCATCCAGGTCGTGAACGACAGAT
Source organism: Dehalococcoidia bacterium (assembly GCA_965243125.1). GTDB lineage: Bacteria > Chloroflexota > Dehalococcoidia > Bin125 > Bin125 > CATQGW01. Next base: position 1,773,934 of record OZ251529.1, read on the forward strand.
CGCGCTCGTCCTCGTCGGCCCAGCGAGCGTGGTAGTGGTCAATCGCGTTGGCGATGGCGCGGGCGTAGCGATCGCGCCGCCGCGCGCCGTGCAGCCGCGCCAGCGCGAGGACCACCTGCCCCGCGTAATACGTTTCCGAACCCTCCAGCTCCAGCCCGCGCGCCGTAACGCCGAGTTTGCCCGACGGCTCTTGAACTGCCAGCAGCGTGGCGGCGAGCCGCTCGACCGTTTCGCGCGTCGCGCCGTCCGACGGCGGCGCTTCGAGCATTGCCAACAGCAGCAGCGGAATCGCCCCCAGCCGCGGCGGCTCGCCCGCGGCGGCGAGATAGTACAGCCGCCCCGGCCCGTCGCGCCGCAGCGTCGCCCGCAGCAGACCGTCGATTGCCGCCCCGGCGGCGCGGGAGACCGCGCGATCGCGTCGCGCCCGACCGACCGAGGCGATCGCCCAGGCGCAGCCCGCCTGCCGCACAATCGAGTCCGCCGCAGACCAGCTTTGCGTCTGCGGCGAGAACTCATACGCGAACAGTCCGTCGGCGCGCTGGTGGCGTAGCAGCCAGGCCGCCGCTTGCAGCGCCGCGCCGGTCAGGCGGTCCGGCAGCACTTCCTCAGCCTGCACCACGCGAAAGCCGCCGCAGCGGGGGGCGATGTAGGTGTCATCCTGCGGCTCAACCGACCCAGCTGCCTCAACGGTGGCGAAGCGGGCGACCGAGGTGGACGCCGCCAGCCGCGTCCCCGGCGGGCGCGCCTCACGGTTGAGTCGCTTCACCCAGCCCGCGCGCCGCCCCTCCGCGCGCAGCGCGTCGAACGGCCAGCCGCGCGCCTCCCGATCGCCGTCGCGCAGCAGCAGCCCCGAACCGTCCGGCTCCAGCGCCAGTAGCCCGCCCAGCCCCTCAACCTCCAGCGCCTGCTCGTCCGTCGCCGCCTCAGCGAAGAGCGATGCACCCTCCGGATCTGCGTCGCGCAGCGCAGCGGCGGCGACTCGCACCACCGACGCCGCATCGTCTGCTGAGGCTTCCGCTTCGGCGAGCCGTTGTCCGCCGCGCCAGAGCGAGACGCGCGCCGCACAGTCGCCGCCGTCTTCGGACGGCGCTACTCCGTTGGAGAGGCCGTCGCGGGCGGCGTCGAGCAGCTCGGCGGGCGTGATCATGTTGCGAGCGTAAACCAGACATCGGCGCTTCCGCATACACTCAGCGGTACACCCATGGCGAACGAGTCGCTGCTTGCGCCGCTGCTGCCGGCGGTCGCCGCTCAGATGCCCCCGCCCGGCCAGGCCGGGACGATCGGCGTGCCCGACGCGGCCAAACCCGCCGTGCTCGCTGCGCTCGCCGCGCAGCACGACGGTGCGCTGGTCATCCTGACCGCCACGCCGCGCCACTCGGCCGAACTGCTTGATCTCCTGCCAATCTGGCTGCCGCAGGAGCATGCCGGGCGACTGCTGCAGCTGCCCGCGCGGGAAACCGTGCCCTACGAGCGCCAGCCGCCCGATCCCGACGTCCGCGAAGCGCGGCTTGCCGCGTTCGACGCGCTGGCGCGTCGCTCGCCGATCCTGATCACCGACGCCGACGCCGTCGTCCAAAAGTCGCTGCCCGCCTCAATCGAGCGGGTGCGTGTCACGGTCGGTGAGCGGGCGCCCCGCGAACGACTGATCGCCGCCCTGGAAGCGAGCGGCTACGAACGTGCGACGCTGGTCGTGCAGCCGACGAGCTACGCCGTGCGCGGCGGCATCGTCGACCTCTGGCCGCCCGGCGACGACGCGCCGCTGCGGGTCGAGCTGTTCGGAGACGAGATCGAGAGCCTGCGCCGCTTCGATCCGGCCAGCCAGCGCTCTAGTGAGGCCGTGGAGGAACTGACGCTCCAGGCGGCGCGCGAGATCACGCCCGAGTCCCGCGACCGCGCCGCCGATCTGCTTTCAGAGGTGCCCTGCGCCGACACCGACAGCGAAGCCGACGACCTGATGGAGGCGCTGGGCGAGATCGCTGCCGGCCGGCATCCCGAGCGGGCCGACTTCTGGACGCCGTTCATCGCCGCCGGCGACTTCTTCGCGCATCTGCCGGGCGACGCGCTGCTCATCGTGGACGAGCCCGCCGATCTGCTGGAGCGCAGCCGCCAGCGCGATGAGCGCGCCGCAGAGGCGCGCGCCGAGTTGGAGCGCGCACAGCGCATTCCACAAGGAATGCCGCCGCCCTGGCGCAGCGCAGAAGAGCTGGAGGATTCGCTGGAGCGCGTCGCGCGGCGGGTTGATATCTCGCGTCTGGTCGGACCGCCGCATCACGTTCGCCTGCCCTTTCGCCCCGTTGATCGGCTGGCCGGCAAGCTGACCGAGCTGGTCGACAGTCTGCGCACGCCGCAGCTGGGCCGCCGGGTGGTGGTCAGCCTGCAGGCGGCGCGGCTGACTGAGCTGATCAGCGATTACGGGCTGCCGGCCTCCACCCTGGAGGAAGGAGATTCGCTCCCGCCGGACGAGCGCGTGATCAGCCTCGCGCGCGCCTCGCTGCCCGAGGGCTGGCAGCTGCGCGACGCCGCGACCGATCAGCCGCTCGCCGCCGTCATCTCCGACACCGAGATTTTCGGCTTCGCCAAGCAGCGCCCGCAGCGCGCGCCACGCCGCGTTACCGCGCAAGAGCAGGACGAACACCTGCTGGACCGCATTTCGCCTGGCGACTATGTGGTGCATGTCGAGCATGGCATCGCGCGCTTCGCCGGGTTGGTGAGTGAGCGGGTCGGCGACCGCGAAGGCGAGTATCTCGAACTGCGCTACGCGCAGAACGATCGGCTGCTTGTGCCGGCTGATCAGCTGCACCGCGTGCAGCCCTACATCGGCGCGTCGGATCAGCGCCCGGCGCTGACCCGGTTGGGGACGCAGCAGTGGCGCCGCGCGAAGCGCCGCGTGCAGGGCGCCGTGCGCGAGATCGCCGAACAACTGCTGGCGCTGCACGCCCAACGCGACGCCCTGCCCGGCATCGCGATGGGCCCCGACACGCCCTGGCAGGTCGAGCTGGAGGCCAGCTTCCCCTACGTCGAAACGCCCGAGCAGCACGCCGCGATCGAGCAGGTGCGGCGTGATCAGGAGTCCGCCGGCCCTATGGACCGGATCATCATCGGCGATGTCGGCTACGGCAAAACCGAAGTCGCCGTGCGGGCCGCCTTCAAAGCGGTGACCAACGGCTATCAGGCCGCCGTGCTGGTGCCCACGACGGTGCTGGCGCAGCAGCACGCGGAGACGTTCGCCGAGCGGCTGGCGGCGATGCCGGTGACGATCGAGGCGCTTTCGCGGCTGCGCAGCGGGGCGGAGCAGCGGAACGTGGTGGGGCGGCTCAAGTCGGGCCAGATCGATATCGTGATCGGCACTCATCGGCTGCTCCAGGAAGATGTGAACTTTCGCAATCTGGGGCTGGTGGTGATCGATGAAGAGCAACGCTTCGGAGTGGAGCACAAGGAGCGGCTCAAGTCGCTGCGCCGCGAAGTGGATGTGCTGACCCTCTCCGCCACGCCGATTCCGCGCAGCCTGCACCAGGCGCTGACCGGCATCCGCGATATGTCCTCAATCACCACGCCGCCGGAAGAACGGCTGCCGATCACCACGCATTTGCTGGAGCGCGACGACAGCGTGATCCGCGAAGCGATCCTGCGCGAGTTGGAGCGCGAAGGGCAGGTGTATTTCCTGCATAACGAGGTGCGCAGCATTGAGCGCGAGACGGCGGAGCTGCGCGCGCTGGTCCCGGAGGCCCGCTTCCTGTTCGCCCACGGCCAGATGCCCGCCGCCGTGCTGGCCGACACGATGCGGCGCTTCGTCGCCCACGAAGCCGATGTGCTGGTTTGCAGCACGATCATCGAGTCGGGGCTTGACATCCCGCGCGTCAACACGATCATCATCAACCGCGCCGATCGCCTCGGGCTGGCCCAGCTCTACCAGCTGCGCGGGCGCGTTGGGCGCGCCGCCGTGCGCGCCTTCGCCTACCTGCTCTACGACCCCTGGCGCAGCCTCTCGGAGGTCGCCCAGAAGCGCCTCTCAACCATCCTCGATGCGACCGACCTCGGCGCCGGCTTCCAGGTGGCGATGCGCGACCTCGAAATTCGCGGCGCAGGCAACCTGCTCGGCGCCGAACAGAGCGGGCATATCGGCGCCGTCGGCTTCACGCTCTTCACCCAACTGCTGGCTGCGGCGGTGCAACAGGTCAAAGCCGAGCGCAGCGGTGAGCGCCCGCCCGCGTCGCGCCGCGGGCCGATCGTCAGCGTCGATCTGCCGCTGCCCCGTCTCCTGCCCAACGCCTACATCGACGACCTCGCGGTGCGCGTCGGCTTCTACCAACGCCTCTCCGAGGTCGAGGACATCGGCCGGGTCGAGGAGATCGCCGACGATCTGCGCGATCGTTTCGGCCCGCCGCCGCCCGCCGCCGAGCACCTGCTCGATAGCGTGCGGCTGCGCTGTGCCGCCGCGCGGATCGGCGCAGTTTCCGTGCAGCACCAGGACCACAGCGTGCTGGTGCGTCTGGCCGACGGCCTGGAGTTCAGCGAGGCGCAGCGTCGGCTGCCCGTCCCCGCGGGCATCGAGATCGGCCGCCGCCGTCTGCGCTACCGCCCGCCCGCCGCGCAGCCCCTCGCCCAGGCGCTGCGCCGCCCCAACTGGAGCGCCCCCCTACTGGAAGCACTGGCCGCGCTGGCCGTCCGCGCCGGCGGCGATTCATAGTACCGTTGCGGCGGGCGGAGCAGACGAAATGACGATTCGAGACGCCCACCCGCAAGTTATGGCTGGCCCCGCCGAGGGCCTCCGTGCCCTGGTTGCGGAAGCGTGGGCCGCGACTGATGTGGTCGCCGACAAGGTGGGCCCGTCGACGCGCGAAGCGGCGTTCAAGCTGGTCCTCGAAGCGATGCTGCGCGACGGCGGCCCGACTTCGCCGTTCGGTGAAGTCGAAGTCGCCGGTGCTGGCGTTGATGATCTGGAGACGGAGCCGATCGAAGTCGACGATGTCGATGTGCAGGAGCGTGAGCCTGAGCCGGACTCGATCGACGTTTCGCTGGCGACGCCGGAGCAGCGAGCCTGGGCCATCGCCGACTACCTCAAGATCGACGTTGAACAGACGTTGTGTCTCTATGACGTGACGTGTTCGGCGCCGGTACTGCACGCCCCGGGCGGCAGGCAGGCGGCCGAGCGCACGAAAGCGACGCGCGAGTTGGCGCTGCTGGTCGTCGCGGGTCGATCGGCCGTCGGTGTGACCACCGGCGCCGAGGATCTGCGCTGTGCGGCATCCACGTATGACGCGCTGGACGGCTGCGACATCGTTTCCGCGCTTGACGAGAGCGATGAGGTTGTGGTGCTGGGCGACCCCGACAGCGCCAACCGTCTGGTCCGCCTGCGCGGCATCGGAGTGGAAGCGGCGCGCGTGGTCGCGGCGCGAGTCGCCAGCGTCTGACGGTTGCACAATGTCGATCACCGTCCAAATTGACGTATCGAGACTGGATGAGCCACCGAGAGACTGTGGCGCGACGGCTACTTGGGTGAAGCGGTGCGCCGCGAGGCGGAGCTGCTGCTGATTCGGATCGCTGAACTGGCTGGTCTGCCCGATCTCTACGTTCAGCCGTTGATCGCGCGAGTCTTGAACGAGCGCACTCCGGCACTCTCGATCACGCCGCGCTCCAGCACATGAACGAGCAGCTGGATCAGGCGGATAGCGCCGCAGACGCCAAGTCGGCCGACGATCGCGTCGGAGAGCAAGAAGCGCAATCGGAATGACGAGGCGCGCTCGTTAGGGCGTCCCTGTGCAGGCTGCGCTGTGTACGGCGAGATACCCCGCGGCAAGCGCGGGTATGACGGAGCGGGGTGCGCGGGTGACGCCGCAGGCAAACCGCAGCGCCTTTCGCTTCGGCCCAGGATGGTCGCGCCGCTATCGCCGGCCGCGTTGCCGCAGACGCAGCAAGTTCGCCTGCACCAATGCCAGGGATTGCCGCGTCAGATCGCCCGAGCTGCCGTTGATCAACAGCCGTCGCACATCTGAGTCGGCGCTCACGCATGCCGCGGTCTCCTCGGCGTGGTCAACCACCGCCGCCAGTTGCAGCTTCGGTGTGTTCTCGCCGCTGCGGAAGCGCAGCTGGATGACCCGCAAGCCGGCGCTCATCGCCTCCAGCGCCGCGAGCCGCGCTCTGCGCTGTCCGTACATATCGAGCGTGACGACCGCGTCATACCCCTCCCACAGCGCGTATGCCAGCACTGTTTCGTCGCCGGCGCTGGCCATTTTGAGGTCCAGAACATGATCCGCGTCCCAGCCGTGGCTGCGCAGGCCCTGGGTCACATCAAGCGCCATGTTTTCGTCAAGCAGAAGCCGCATAGGCTCCGCCCGGGCGCTCGCTCAGCGCTCGCTCGAACGCCGCCGCACGGCGCACCTGCTTGACGGTGATGCCGTACTGCCGCGCGATCTCCGCATCGTCCACACCGGCAGCGCGGTTGTCGGCGATCACCCACGTGTTGAGTCTGCGCCCGCGAATTGTCGGCAGGCCGTCCTGCACGGCGGGGTCCATATCGATCCACTCCGCAAAGCGGCAGAGCTTGCCCAGCGCGCCCTCGCGCTCAAGCGCTGTGCGCAACTCGTCCCAAGTCATCGGCCCCGGCAGGGCGGCGTCGAGCGCTGCCGCTGCGCGCTGGCGGTACTGGTTCCCGATCGGCGCGTCGCGTCTCGCAGTGTGCGGCAGCTCATGCCAGTCGAGGCAGGCGTCGTCGAGCCTGGCCAGCGTCGCCGCCGCTTCCGACGACGACAGGCCCCGATCGAGCAGCGCCGCCGCGGCGCGGACGCGCGTGTAGTCGTCCCGCCGTACAGCGCTGCCGATGCGTCGCCGCCCGTGTCGGCCGTCGCCGGCGCGACGCCGGACACGCGCCATGCGGCGAGCTGCTCCGCATCGATCCCGGTCAACGCCGCGACGAGCGCCGGCGGCAAGCCGCCGCGGTCGATCTGCTCGCGGAAGTGGACGTCCGATGCCATGTCACGCTCCAATGCCCGAACCGTACCACCGCCGCCGGCCCCGCGACCGTTAGCCCTCGCCCGCCTACGCTGCCACCAATGAAGCTTCGCTCCGCCTGGACCCTGATCGTGCTTGCCGCCGCCATCGGCGTGCCTGCGCTGGTCTTCCGGCTCGCCGGCATCCACGTCGTCACCGGCCTCGAAGTCGCCATCTTCGGGATGGGCATCCTCTCCGCCGCCTTCCTGATCTCCACGGGCGCCGAAGCCGCGCAGCACGACATCCCCGCCGCGCTCTCCGTCGCGGTCGTCGCCTTTATCGCCGTGCTGCCCGAATACGCGGTTGATCTCCTGCTCGCCTTTGAAGCAGCCGACGACATCCCCGGCGTCAACTGCGGCCCGAGCGTCGGCGAGGCCTGCAAGAGCGGCCTGGCGCTGGCCAACATGACCGGCGCCAACCGCCTGCTGCTCGGCGTCGGCTGGGCGACCGTGATCTTCCTCTTCGCCTGGAAGGCCGGCGGACCGCGCCGCCTGGTGACCACCGCTGTGCGCAGCGCCTGGCGCGGCCTGCGCCGACAGTCCGCTGATCCCGACGAGCCCGAGCTCAACCTGCCCGGCGGCGTCGGCCTCGAAATCGGCATCCTCGCCGTCGCCACCCTCTACTCCTTCCTGATCGTCGTCAAGGGCCGCATCGCGATCGAAGACACGATCATCCTCGGCCTGCTCTTCCTCTGGTACGTCATCCGACTCACCCGCTCGCCCGTCCACGAGCCGGAACTGGAGGGTCCGGCCGCGAAGATCGGTGCGCTGCCGACCGCGCAGCGACGCGTCGTGGTGGCGTTCGTGATCGCCTACTCCGCGATCGTGATCGGCCTCTCCGCCGAGCCGTTCGTGCATGGCCTGGAGCAGGTCGGACGCGACATCGGCATCGGCGAGTTCTTCGTCATCCAGTGGATCGCCCCGCTCGCCTCGGAATCGCCCGAATTCCTCGCCGCGCTCTATCTGGTCTGGCGCGGCTCCGCCGGACTCGGCGTCAACATGCTGATCTCCAGCAAAGTCAACCAGTGGACGCTGTTGATCGGCTCCATCCCCGTCGCCTACATCGCCGGCGGCGGCGCGCTTAGCGGCATCGTCTCCGACGATGTGCAGCAGGCCGAAGTCTTCATCACCGCCGCCCAGTCCGCCTTCGGCGTGATGCTGATCATCGATCGTCGCCTCACCGCCCGAGCCGGCTTCGCGCTGCTCGGGCTGTTCCTCGCCCAGCTGCTCACCCAGTTCTTCTTCCAGGAGGACAACACGCCCCGGATTGTGTTCGGGGTGATCTACCTCGCGCTGACGGCGTTGATGCTGGCGCAGCACTGGCGTAGCATCCCGCCTGTACTGCGCGAGGCGTTCCATTTTCGCGAGCCGCCCGCGAACGCGCCCGCCGCAGCTGGAAACGACCACACCCCATGACCACAACGACGACTGACTGGAGCGATCTGGCCGACCAGCTCGAGCGCGCGCTCGGCCTGGCCAACGCGCCGCTGGCGATCTCCTTCGCCGCCGACGCGCCCGCCGGTGTGCCCGCGTTCGACGATCCGATGCCCTCACCGGCCGACGACGGACGCACCGGGCGCGTGCCGGCCGGCTGCGTGTTCTGGGTCAAGTCGGCCGACCGCACCTTCTCCACCGTCGCCGCCGACCACGCCAATTGCAGCGTCGGCAGCGTCACCCACGGCTTCCTCGAGCTGGGCGATGTGCTGGAGAACGGCGATGTCGGCGCGCTGCTCGAATCCGGCTGGGTCGACGCCGAAACCGCAATGCAGATCCCGGTCGTCAGCGAGACGCCCGCCGCGGTCGTCTACGGCCCCCTGTCGGAGACGCCGGGCGACCCCGACGTGATCCTCCTCCGCATCACCGGCCGCCAGTTGATGGTGCTGCACGACGCCTTCCCCGGTCTCCGCATCGAGGGCAAGCCGCAGTGCCACATCGTCGCCATCGCCAAGGAGCAGGGCGAGATGGCCGCCTCGGTCGGTTGCCAGCTGAGCCGCGTCCGCACCGGCATGCCCAACGCCGAGATGACCTGCGCGATCCCCGCCGGCCAACTGCCCGACCTGCTCGATCGCCTCGCCGCGACCGCTGCCGCCGACAACGCCGTCGCGCGTTACGCCGCCGACGACATGGCGCGCTTCGAGTAGCCGGCGAGACCGGAGAGCGGCGCCATGCCCGGCAAGTACTTCGAGGAGCTGGAAGTCGGCGCGGTGTTCACCCACCAGCCGTCGCGCACGGTGACCGAGACCGACAACCTGCTCTTCACCACGCTCACCCACAACACCCAGCCGCTGCATCTCGACGCCGAGTTCGCCGCCGGCACGCAGCACGGCCGGATCATCGTCAACAGCCTCTACACGCTCGCGCTGGTCGTCGGCCTGTCGGTCTCCGACACCACGCTGGGCACCACGATCGGCAACCTCGGCTTCGACGAGACGGTCTTCCCCGCGCCCGTCTTCGTGGGTGACACGCTGACTGCGGAGACGGAGGTCGTCGCCGCGCGCGCCAGCAAGTCGCGCCCCGATCGCGGCATCATCACCTTCGAGCACCGAGCCCACAACCAGCGTGGCGAGCTGGTCTGCCGCGCCCGCCGCCCCGCGCTCATGCTGCGGCGGCCGAGCGAGGCGTAGACCGTTTCAGAGGCCGCCGCGGGTGAGCAGCGCGATCAACAGTCCGATGATCGTCGCGCCCAACGCGCCCATCACGGTGATCACCACGAGCGTTGCGCGCCAGATCTGCTCGCGAATGCGAGCTTCCGCCGCGGCGTGCTCGTGCTTGGTCACGAGGTTGTCGGATGCGTCCGCGACGACATTGGCGAGCTCCTCGGCGGCCTCGCTCGGTGCGCCCATCTCGCGCACCAGAATGTTGTGGAAGCGAAGTCTGTTCAGCGTCATGACCGCAGCATAACCCCTCACGCGCGCGGGCAGACTATCTGAGTGATACCCTGCCAGTGCCCCTTGGCGCTGCTGGGGGGCGTCGGAGCGTGGCGCAGCTTGGTAGCGCACTTGACTGGGGGTCAAGAGGTCGCCGGTTCAAATCCGGCCGCTCCGACCATTCTCCGCCATCCGACGGGCGACGCCGATGCGACTTTCGGAACCGCGCATTCCTCCGCTGCAGGACGATGAGGCGAGCGAGGAGCAGCGCGAGCTGCTCGCCGCCGTCGCGCGCGGCCGGCCGCCGCTCAACGTGCAGCGCACCATCGCGCAGCACCCCGACCTCGCTCGCGCCCGTCAGTCCTTCACCCGCCACATCATGGGCGAATCGAGCCTGCCGCCGCGCGAGCGCGAACTGCTGATCCTCCGCACCGGCTGGAACTGCCGATCCGAGTACGAGTTTGCCCAGCACAGTCGCTTCGGGCGCTCCGTCGGGCTGAGCGACGCGGAAATCCGCCGCGTCGCCGCCGGTCCCGACGCCGAAGGCTGGGACCCATTTGACGCCGCCCTGCTCCGCGCCGCCGACGAACTGCACGACGACGCCTTCATCTCCGACGACACCTGGGCGGCGCTGGCCGAGCGCTACGCCACGCAGCAGCTGATGGACGCCGTCTTCACCGTCGGCCAGTACCACATCGTCTCGATGGCGCTGAACAGCTTCGGCGTCCAGTTCGAGCTCGAAACCACCGACCGCTTCCCCGCCTGACCCGCCGGCTGACCAACCTGGAGGAACCCCATGACCACCGCAACCGCTCCCGCCACCGTCGCGCTCGTGCATGGTGCATGGCACGGGCCGTGGTGCTTCGACCGCGTCGTTGAAGGCTTGGAGGCGCGCGGCGTGCCCGTCGCCGCCATCGACCGCCGCCGCCCCAGCGGGCCCAACGGCGAACTGCGTGGCGTGGTCGACTCGGCCGAAAACGAGCGGATCGTGCGCGCGGCGCTGGACGAAATCGAGGGGCCGATCGTGCTGCTCGGCCACTCCTTCGGCGGCACGGTGATCACCACCGCGCCGCTCGGCAACGACAGCGTCAAGCACCTCGTCTACCTCACCGCGATGATGCCCGACACCGATGGAGCCGTGCCCGACAACTTCGTTAACCCCGATCTGGCGGGCGCCGTCCAGGCCGGCGACGACGGCTCGACGACGGTGCAGGCCGACCTGATCCGGCAAGCCTTCTACCACCAGTGCTCCGACGCCGATGTGGAGCGCGCGATGGGCGAGCTGGTGCGCGACGAGGCGCCAGCCCCCTTCGACGCCCCGCGTGAGGCGGCCTGGCGCACCATCGCCACGACCTACGTCGTCTGCACCGAAGACCAGGCGCTGCTCGCCCCCGGCCAGCGCGAACTCGCCCGCCGCGCCGACCGCGTCGCCGAATGGCCCACCGACCACTCCCCATTCTTCAGCAACCCCCAGCTGCTGATCGACCTACTCGACAACCTCGCGCGCGAATACGGCGAGTAACGCCTCAGTCGGCGTGCGCCCGCCGCGGGCGAGCCTTGCCGCCGTCCTGCGGCAGCGGCTCCGCGTCGAACTCGGACCAAAGCAGGCCGGGGCTGGGCACCTGATAGTGATCGGCGGCGGCCTTACTCTTGCCCGCGCCCATCCCGGGCTGCGCCTGCTGGCCCTGGAAGCGTCCGATTGCGCCGTCGCAGTACTCACGGTTCAGCTCGATGCAGTGCCAGCGGCGCTCAAGGCGCTCGCATACCTCGCCCGTGACGCAGCTGCCCGCGAACGGGTCGATCACCAGATCGCCGGGATCGGTCAACATCCGAACAAAGTATTCGGGCAGGCGGGCGGGGAAGCGCGCAGGATGCGGAGTGAGATCGTTTCCCTTGCAGTACCGCTGATACGCGCCGTTGCTCTCCGTGTTCGGCAGCGCGATCAGGTTCGGCGGGATCGCCGCGCCGTTGTCGGCGGAGAATTTGTCGCTGATGTCGTGCCCCGACGGGCGGCGCATCGGCTTGTAGCCGTCCGCAAGCAGCGTTTGCATGCTGTCGCTGTAGGGCTGCAACACGCGCCGGTTGCTCGCTTTCGGCCAGGGCGTTTTGGAAAGCCACCAAACGGTGTTGATCGCGTCCTTGACGCGGATGCGCCTGACGGTGACCCACTCGGCCGGGCTGGGCAGCTTCGACGGGTTCCACCAGTACAGCTCCTGCGCGAGGTGAAAGCCGAACTGCTCGCAGAGCATCACGACCAGCTTGAAGTGATAGAGCGAGCGCGTCGGCGTGCCGCGGTTCCACGAACCGCCGATGTCGATCACCAGACTGCCGCTGTCCTTGAGCACGCGGTGAAACTCTGCCGCGAACAGCGCGAACCATTCGAGGTAGTCGTCGGCGTCGACGTTCCCGTACTCCTTCTTACGCACCAGCCCGAACGGCGGACTCGTCATAATGCAGTCCACCGAAGCGTCCGCATAGCCGGCCAGCACCTCCAGCGAGTCGCCGCAGGTGATCTCGCCCAGCTTCGTCTTCAGCACGCTCGCGGAATCGCGCTCGCCGGCCATCGGAAACCGCCGTTCGGTTGCAGCCGCCCGATCGATGTCGCGCCGCTGGACCTCAGTCTAGCGAGGCCGCTTCGGGCGGCGCATCGGATTCAGCGCCGCCGAACATCTCCATCTGGCGGCTGTCGACCGCGGCGCGGACGCGGTCGTCGTCGATGATGATGTTGTGCGCGCCGACGCGCTCTTCGCGCAGCCGGCGCTCGGCGTAGGCGCAGTATTCGGGGTGCAGGTCGATGCCGATCCAGCGCCGGCCCGTCGCCTTGGCGGCGAGCGTCGTCGCCCCGGAGCCGTTGAACATATCGAGCACGATGTCGCCCGCGAAGCCGGCCTCGGGCGCCGCCTGGAAGGTGTACATCATGATCAACCGCTGCGGCAGCACCGTCGGAAACGGCGCGGGATGCCCGCCCGCCCGCTTCACATCCTGCGGGTAGATCGGCCAGATCTGCTTCGACAGGTCGAGCCACTCCGCCTGCGACAGTTTGCTCGGCTCTTTCGCCGCCTTCGAGATGCGCGGCGGCGCTCCGTCTTTGACGTAGACGTTAATGAACTCGATCGTGTTGTCCTCATAGATGTTCGGCGGGAACGGGTAGCTGCCGAACATTTTGGTCGTGGTCTGCTTCTTCCAGACGAACAGGCTGAAGCGGTGCAGCCCGGGCACGTCGCGCAGGATCGAGGCCTCGATATCCGCCGCGATGTTCTTGAGGTGCCGCGTGTGCTGGGCGTCGATCTCCGACTTGGGAATCGGCATCACCGGCGTCACGACCGCCAGCTTGCCGTTGGGAATCAGCACCCGCGCCGTCTCGCGCCAGACCTCGACGAGCTCGTCGATATAGCGCTCATACGACGTGTGCCCAATCTGCCCCTCAACCCCGTAGTCGACGACGTTCCAGTAAGGCGGGCTGGTCACCGCCAGCGCCACGCACTCATCGGGCAACTCCCCCAGCCGCTCCAGGCAGTCCCCCTGCACAATGCGATCGACATGTTCAGCCGGCCAGTTGCCCGGATCGGGGATGCGGTACTCCATCGCTACGCCTCCTCCACAGCAAAGGCGTGCCGCCGAAACTTGAGGTGATCGCCGGCGTCGTCGCGCATCAAGCCGATCCGCGAGTACTGCGCCTTGTCGGAGAACTCGTTGGCGAGGATGATGCCGCGCACATTGTGCTCGCCGTCCTTATAGTTGCGGTGGATCCAGCCCATGTAGCGGAGTATCTGACCGAACACAGCATCGTCGGCGGGCCGCGCCTTGACCTCGATCACGACGTACTTGCCGTCCGCCCCACGGCAGAGCAAGTCCATTTGACCGATCGGCGTCTTGGCTTGCCGGTCCTCGAACTGGAGCGATGGCTCCAGTGTGTGCAAGAGGTCGGGCTGAGTCGCGTAGGAGTGCTCGATCGCGCGCTCAATCTGGAGACGCCGCACTTCGCGCCGCTCATCGCCGCTCAGTTTCTCCTGATGCTCGCTGATCGCCGCATCTGCGTCGGTCGGCGTCTCCGCGTTCATGACGTGGTGAGCGACGTAGGTGAACCACGACGGTTCCTGCGCTGGATCGCCGAAGTATGCAAACCAGTCCTCGCGATGCCGAAACGCTGTGATTTTCGTGCCCCTGTGCCGGCTTTCGAGGATCGTCCTCGCCAGCGCGACGTCCACACATCGGATCTCTCCACGGGAATCGTCGGTCTCGAGGTAGCGCGGGAAACAGAAGAAAGAGCGCTGGTATGAGGATGTGCGGCTGATCCGGACCGATCGCGTCGATGCTTTTGCGCTGGGTGGCTTGGCGCTCCACATCGGGATCGTGCCGAATCGGCTAAGCAGCTTGTCGCGCTGCGAATCGCTCAGCGATCGCCATGCACTGATGTAGTTGCAGATCCGCTCGACATCGTCTTGCGATGTTGCCAGGTTGACGAAGAGGTCGTACTCATCGACCGTGATTGCGCCCCCCATCCATTCCAGTACGTCGAGTAGGAACAGGTGGGGAAGCAATCCACCAAAGCCCCCTCGGTACTTCTCGGTCATCGCCGGGTTTGGGTACTGAAGCTTTGAAATCTGGCGTGCGATCACACGGCTCGCGGCGTCCGGGTCGTCGATTGCGTTGACGAGTTGCGAGCCCGCACCAGTGACGACTGGAGTCTGGTCGTCAGCGATCCAGAGCAAACCCAGCGTTTGGTATAAATCTTTGTTGATGCGGACGAGTGCAGTGCGGTCGCCTTGCTTGGAGTTCGGCTTTGTCGGAGAGAGCAATCCCTCCGCCGTGAGACGATCGAGGAGCGCGTCCTGCGTTTCACGGTTCCAGATGGCATCGCTGAACTCGTCACTGATGACGGCGAGCGTGCGCGCGCAGATCTGAATGTTGTTGGCATTGAGCGTTCGGACCTTGGGTACATACCAGTAGGTCCGGCAGTCGGCGTACTCCCGAAGCGCAGCCCGAAGGACATCGTGATTCGGGTAATCACGCGGGATGGGCGGCAGTCGCCCGCGTCTGCGCTTTGGCCGACTCGCCATCGCCCCCTACCCCTCCCCATCCAGCAGCGCGTCCAGCACGCGCGTCGGCGACGCCGGCAGACGCCGCATCCGGATGCCCGTCGCATCGTGAATCGCATTCGCGATCGCCGCCAGCGGCGGCACAATCGGCACCTCACCCACACCCCGCACCCCGTAGGGGTGCGACGGATTCGGCACCTCCACCAGAATCGTCTCGATGTCCGGCAGATCCAGCGCCGTCGGCATCCGGTAGTCGAGCAGACTCGCGTTCTGCATCCGACCGTCGTCGCCGTAGAGGTACTCCTCGGTCAGCGCCATGCCCGCGCCCTGCGCCGCGCCGCCCTGCACCTGGCCCTCCACGTAGGACGGGTGAATCGCGGTGCCTACATCCTGCACCGCGGTGTAGCGCAGAATGTCCACCTTGCCGGTGTCCTTGTCCACCGCGACATCGACGATGTGGCAGCCGTAGGCCGGCCCGGGGCGGTTGGGCAGCACATCGGCCTGGCCCTGGATCATCCCGCCGCTGCCCTGCATCTTGCCGCACAGCTCGGTGAACGTGATCTCCTTGCCGTCCGGGCCGCGGATCACGCCGTCGTCGCCGTAGCTCACCTGCTCGGCGTCGGTCTCCCAGATCAGCGCCGCGCGCGCCTCCATCTGGCGGCGGATATCGAGCGCCGCCTCATGCACCGCGATGCCGGTCGCGTAGGAGACGCGGCTGCCACCCGTCACGTGCGTGTAGCCGATCGAGTCGGTGTCGACCACCTGCGGGCGCACCTGTTCGTAGTTGATACCCAGCGTCTCGGCGAACTGCATCGCCAGCCCGGCGCGCTGCCCGCCGATATCGACGGAGCCGACGGAGAGATTGACGCTGCCGTCGGAGTTCAGCGAGGCGTAGGCCGCCGATTCCATCCCCGCGTTGCCCCAGTAGCCCATCGAGACGCCGCGCCCCACGTATTCGCCCTCCAGTTCGGAGCGGTAGTGCGGGCTGTCGACCGCCGCCTGCATCGTCTCCTGCGCGCCGATCTGCGGCAGCACCACGCCGTCGGCGCGGCGCGTGCCCTCGCGCGCCGCGTTCTGCGCGCGCAACTCCATCGGGTCGCGCCCCAGCCGCTCGGCCAGCTCGTCCATCAGGCTCTCGACCGCGAACGTGCCCTGCGGCGAGCCGGGCGCGCGGTAGGCCTGGCACTTGGGCTTGTTGGTCACCACATCCAGCGCGTTGGTGTAGAGGTTGGCGATGTCGTAGGAGGAGAACATGCAGGTCGCGCCCGCCCCCACCGGCGAGCCGGGGTAGGCGCCCGCTTCGTAGGCCAGCGTCGCCTCCGCCGCGACCAGTGTGCCGTCCGCCTTCGCGCCCAGCTTGCAGCGCACGTAGGTCGAGGAGGTCGGCCCGGTGCCGATCAGCACCTCTTCGCGGTTCATGTACATCTTCACCGGGCGGCCCGTGATCCGCGACATCAGCGCCGCGAGCGGCTCCATGTAGGCCGGCAGCTTGCCGCCGAAGCCGCCGCCGATCTCCATCGGCACCACTTTGACCTGCGAAAGCGGGATATCCAGCATCCGCGCCAGCGTCGCGCGCGCCACGAACGGCCCCTGCGTCGACACCCAGACGGTCAACGTGCCGTCGGCGTTCCACTGCGCCGCGCCGTTCTGCGGCTCGATGTAGCCCTGGTGCGCGGCGGCCGTCTCGAATTCGCCCTCGACGATGATCTCCGCGTCCTCGAACGCGGCGCCCGGATCGCCCTGCTCAAACTCGAGCTGGCTGGCGATGTTGGTGAAGCGCTCGCCGCGCCCCTCGCCGGGCACGAAGCGCGCCACCATCTCGACCGTCCGCATGCCCTCGTGCAGCAGCGGCGCGGCCTCCGCCATCGCGTCGTGGACGTTCAGCACCGGCGGCAGCGGCTCATACTCCACCTCGATCAGCTCCAGCGCGTCCTCCGCGATGTGCGGATCCGTCGCGCAGACCGCCGCCACTGCGTGCCCCTGGTAGAGCGCCTTGTCGGATGCCAGCGTGTTGTCGAGCACCCACTTGTAGGGCGCGACGGTCTCGCCCAGATCGACGATCGCATCCACTGCGCCGGGCAGGTCGTTGTGCGTCACCACGCAGCGCACGCCGGGCAGCGCCTCCGCTTTCGAGGTGTCGATGCTCACGATCCGCGCGTGCGCGTGCGGGCTGCGCTTGATCCGTCCGTAGAGCATCCCGGGCAGGTAGATGTCCGCGCCGTAGCGCGCCCGCCCCGTCACCTTGTCCACGCCGTCGGGCCGAATCGGCCGTGTGCCCACCACCGAGTATTCGCGGCCCGTCTGCCCTGTCTGCGCGGTTGCCTGCTCGGCTGCCTGTTCGGTCGTCATCGTTCGCTCCTTGCTCCCCCGCTCATCGCGGGCAGGATGTGTACCTCCGCGCCGGCCGGCACGTTGGCCAGCAGGCCGAGCGGCTGTTGCTCGCTGTTCACCGCGACCCAGAGGCCGGGCCGCAGTCGATCGTCCTCGATCAGCGTTTCACGGAATCCGGGCCAGCGGGTTTCGAGATCGTCAACGACCTGACGCACCGTGCGCCCGGCCGCGCAGACGGAGCGCGCCCCGGCGCAGAGGCTGCGCATCGCCGGCGGGATGAACACCGTCACGTCCGCCGCCGCGTCGTTGGGCATCGCCCGCCTCCTCGCCGCTATCGCAGGCGGCATTGCGCCCCGCTAGAGCGCAATGCTGCCCTCCGCGACGACCGCGACCACGCCGTCCTCCTTCTCTACCCAGCAGAACAGGTCGCGCCGGCTCGGATCCTCCGCGTTCGCGCCCTGCAGCACGCCGCGCACCCGCACCGTCTCGTTCGGCCAGACGATGTTGGCGAACTTCACCAGCAGCTTGCCGCTCGAGGCCCAGGCCGCGCCGAAGCGCTGATCCAGCAGCTCGCCCAGCAGCGACATCGTCATCTTGCCGCCCACCACCACATCGGTGAAGCCCAGCTCCGCCGAGGCCTGCTTGTCGGTGTGGTAGTTGCGGTTGCCGTGGAAGAACGCGCCGCACATCTCCAGCGTGATCTCCCGCTCCAGCGGCCCGAACTCCTCGCCTGCCGGCACATCGAACTTGCGCGCGCCCTCCTTCTTGGCCGGATCCCGCAGCGTCACCTCGCCCTCGCTCTGGTTGAGCACGAACGACTGATGGTGCCGCTGCACGACCACCACATCGCCCGCCGGATCGCGCAGCTCGGTCTCCGTCAGAATCACCGTGCGGTCGCGCCGCTCGTAGATGTCGAGCGATTTGGCGCTGGCCACGTAGCGCCCGCCCGCCGTGAGCGGCGCGCGGAAATCCCACTCCTGCCGCAGCCACAGGTTGCCGAAATCGTTGGCGAAATGCATCCGCGTCGAGAGATCGGCGTTGGCCGCCACCATCGAGGGCACGCTCGCGTCACTGGGGCGCTCCAGATCCAGCCCCTCGTAGTAGTCGTTGAGCGCCGTCTCATCGATCACGATCTCGGCCTCGCCCAGATCCACGCCCGCTTGGGGCTCGTCGTACTTGGTGATCTGCGTCATCTCGGTCCTCCATCCTCGCTGTGCGGCGGCTGCGCAACCCTGCGCAGCCACGCCGTTGAATAATACGCCCCTCCGCAATCGCCCCTCTTACGCAGGGGGCTGTCCGCGTAAGCGGACTGGGGGGTCGGTCCGGCGCGGGTACGGCGACGCCTCCCCATCGGGGTCGGAGTCGCGATTCTGTGGTGTGCCGGGGCTGGAGGGTCCAGGCGACGGCGGGCTTGGGGTGTTGTTTGGGTTGCAGTTTGGGAAGTCTGCGGTGTTGGCGGGGGTTCGGGGCGGCCGACCCCCCAGTCGCTGCGCGACAGCCCCCTGCATAGGGGGGCGATTCGGGACGGACAGGCTCCCTGCGTGGGGGCGTTTCTGAATGGAGGCTTCAGCGCAGGGTGAGCGGCTGCTCCCACACTACTTCCTGCTCCGAATCGATCAGAATCCAGACCACATCGCCTGTGCGCAGTTGTCGGAGCGTGTTTAGCGCCGACGGGACCTCAGGCGAAAAGCCCAGCCAGCGCTGCGCTTCCGAATCCCAGGCGTGGACGCGCACCGCCTGGCGCGCAATCGGCGCGATCGCCGCCGTGATCCGCGTCGACGGACCCAGCCAGGTCGCCGCGTTCCAGCCGTCCTGCAGCGGCAGCCGGCGCGTCTCGTCGTACACGTAGATGCCGGCGATCGACGACGCCCGTCCGTCCGAGCGCAGCACCGCCACATCGGTCGCCCCGCGCCAATTGGTCGACGGCGCCGCGACCACGATCCGCTCGTTGTCCGCGAAGCGCACCGACGCCTCCGCGCCGCCGATGAATACCCGCGGCGCCTCATCGTCCACCCGGAAGCGTTGCCCGCCGATCGTGACCAGCTGCCCGCCGATGTAGCCGCCCACGTTCGGCGAGACGCCGAGAATCTGCGGCGGCGCGGCCGCCGCCCAGCCCGCGCTCACCCCCAGCGCGCCGCCGTCCGGGCCGTGCGAGACCACCCAGAAGCGATCCGCGTCTCCCGCGTTGATTTGGTCGAAGCGGAAGCGCCACTGGCTGATCGGCGCGCTGGCCAGATAGCGCGGCGGCTCCTCACCCCGCCCCGCGTAGAGATCGACGCTGACCGCGCCGCGCGCGCCGCCCACCAGACTCACCGCGTTGCGCTGGAACGTCAGGCTGACGATCCGCGGGATTTCGTCGGGCGCGTTCGCTCGCGCAATCCAAGCCGCCCCGTTGGACCAGATCAGGTTGCCGCGCAGCGTCGCGTTCGCCGTCGGCGTCGCCGTCACCACCGCCGGGCCGGAGTTGTAGGCGATCTGATTGCCCAGATCCAGTTCGGCTGCGCCCCCTGCGGTCGACAACCGCAACAGCGGGCGCGAGACGCCGCCCGGTTCAAACGTGATCCGCTCGCTGAGCGGCGCGCCGTCGACCGAGAACCGAATCAGCGATCCCGGTCCGGCGATCGCCGCGTTGAAAGCGGCCGCCTCGTCGACCACCGCCGTCCCCACCGAGCGGCGGTCCAGCCACAGCTCGACCGTCGTTCCGGGCTCCGCCGGCAAGCCGTCGATCAGCAGCACCCCGCGCAGCACATGCACACGGCCCGAACGCGGTTCCAACTCCCGAATCCGCAGCGGCGCGATCGGCGGCGCATCCGCCGCGGCGGGAGGCAGCCCCTCCGCGGCCCCGACCACCAGCGCCCCCGCTCCCTCCTGCAGCAGAATTCCGGCGCTGCCGTTGCCGTTCGCTTCGCCGTTCGCCTCCACCCCGATCCAGCTGCGCGTGATCTGCCCCGAGCCGCCGGCCGCCACGGCGATCCCGGCGTTGCGGTTGCCGACCGCGGCGACGCGCTCCAGCTCGACCTCCGGCGCGTCGATCAGCAGCCCCCGACCGTTCCGCGCCGCGCGCACATCGATCAGCCGCGCACCCTCGCCCGTCACCGCGATCCCGGCGTCCGCCGCGCCCACCACCTCGATCCCCGTCAGCGCCGCGCCCTTCCCTGCGACCGTGATCCCCACCGCGGCGCTGCGCGCGTCGAGCCGCCAGCCCGCCCCGTCGAGCCGCGCGCCGTCCCGCAGCAGCGGCGGCAGCGGCGAATCGAGCGTGATCACCGGCTGCTGCCCTTCCGCCGGCGTGTCGAACGCGATGTACAGCGCCTGCCCCCCGTTGACCCGCTCAATCGCCTCCCGCAGGCTGCCCGCCCCGCGGTCGGCGGCCGACGTCACGAGCGCCACCCGACCGCGCGCCGCGACGATCGCCTGCTCCGCGTTCACCCGCCCCGCGCCCGACAGGTTGTCGCGCCCCTTCGGCCCGATGTCGATCGCCGTTTGCAGCAGCAGGTCGTGCAGAATCTGCCGCTCGATTGCCGGCGTCCCGCCGTCCGCCGCCAGCAGAGACGGCTGCGCCTGCAAGATCAGCGCGGCCACCGCCGCCACATGCGGCGCGGCGGCCGATGTCCCGTAGAAACGCGAGCCGAAATCGGTCGCGCCCGAAATCCGCACCCCGTCAATCGCTGCGATGTCCGGTTTCGGCGCTCCGTTGTTGGTCGGTCCCTGGCTGCTGTACGCCGCCGTTTCCTCCAACCCGTTGTCGCTCGGCGTGATCGCCGCAACCGTGATCACACCCCCGCCCGCGTCCGACTGCGCCAACAGGCTGCTTTCCGCGGTCGAGATCTGGAGCGTCTCCATCGACGACTGGTCGGTGCTGCCCAGCACGAACAGCTCGAGCTTCAGCGCCGCCGCCGCCCCGCGCCAGTTCTGCACCACGATCCCGAAAAGTCCGTCCGACCGCTCGTTCGTATAGGTCAGCACCTCCCGCGGGTTCAGCGTGTCGATCGCCTGCCGCTGCGTACTGGACGCCATCACCGTGCCCGCCTGGTTGACCAGGTAGAGGTCGTAATCGTGTACCGACCGCCCCCATGGTTCGTCCCAGTGCAGGCAGACCAGGACCCGCGCGCCCTGGGCGAGCCGGAAGCGGTTGATCGGATTGCCCGGCGACCAGTCGTGCAGCACCCCCGGCGAGGGCAGGCGGGGCAGCGAGAGGGCGGTGCTGCGCGTGAACTGCCCCGCCCAGTGTGTCTGCGCCCAGTTGCCCGCCGCCGTGATGTAGGCCCGCAGCGGCCAATCCGGATTGGCCAGCGCCGCTTCCGTGTTGCGCGACACGTCGCTCTGCTGGTCGTCCGGGTAGAGGAAGCCCACATCGTCGACGATCACGTCGACTCGCTCGGCGAAGTGCCGCACCGCCGCGATCATGTCGAGATCGGTCGTGACCGCGCCGAAGGAGATCTCCGCGCCCGGTGCGAGGTCATGCACCAACTCGATCATCGCCGTGCCCTCGGAGCCCCGCTCCAGCCAGCCCGAGCCGAACCCCACCGCCTCCACCAGCGCCGGCGCGTCGCCCCGCTCCTGCGCCGCCGCCAGACCGCGGATGCCGTCCGAGATCACCGCCACCCGCACGCCCGCGCCGTCGATCCCGAAACGCTCCCGCGCCGCCTCCGCGCCCAACGCCGCATCGCCCTCCGAGACCGCCGAGCCGCGCGCGTAGACCGCATAGTTCGGCGTGGCCACATCCCGTACCCCGGCCGCGCCGCGCAGCGCCTCCAGCTGCGACGCGGCGATCCAACCCTGCGCACGCCCGAGATCCGGAAACGTCAACTCCGGCTCGAAGCCGAGCGCACTGAGCGCCGCCAGGTCCGACAGTCCCGCGCCGCCCTCCGCGATCCGCAGCTCGACATGTATCCGCTCGTCGGCCGCCGCCGGCTCGTTGGCCAGCGCCCCGACCGCGCAACTCGCCCACGCCGTCGCCGAGAGCGCCGTCGCTACAGCGAGCAGAATCAGGCGCATCCGGATTGTCGGAGTTGACATGCCGCCCAACATTCCGCCCAACATCGCCAGCGCCCGACCGCGCCGTTGCGGTTGGGTTGTCGTACGCTGGATTAGTGTATCCCTCCCGCCCCTTTCGCGGATTCCCCTGGTGGCTGCCGCCCGCGGCCGCCCTGATCGCCGCCCTGCTCACCTTCCTCGTCGTCGGCTCCGCCGAGGCGGTCTGGGCCGCCGAGTCCCGCGTCTGGATTCGCGACGACCGGCTCGCGATGAAGGACGTCGAGTCGCTCTTTACGGACCCGATGGTGCTTGAAACCACGCTCCAATGGAGCGGCTCCGACATGAGCGCCGCTGAGCTCGCGGACGCCGTCGAGCTGGTCCGCAATCAGCGGCTGTTCATGATCCGCGTCGCCGCGGACAGCCCCGGCGAGGCCGAAGGGTTGGCCGACGTGCTGGCGACCGTAGTCGTTGAAGAGTGCCACATGCGCAACCCCGGACCGAGCCACGCCGAGGCGCTCGGAACCTCCTGGCCGGGCGCGCGCCAAATCGCCCCGCGAACCGCGGGCAAAGCCTCCCTCGCCGGCCTCGGCGGGCTGCTCGGCGGCATCGCGCTCGCCGCCGCCCTGACCCGCCGCGATCAACCCCAGCCCCCCTCGCCGCTCGCGCTGCTCGGACGCCGCGGCTGGCGCCCGCTCGCCGTGCTCGGCGAGCGTGATCCCAGCGGAACAGGCGAGCCGCCGCCCTCCGCCGCCCAATTGGCCGACGCGCTGCTCGCCGAGCAGACCGTTGCGGCGGGCGAACAGTCGGCGGCCAATGAGTCGGGCCATGTGTCAGGTAGGGCGACGACGGCGTTCGCCCCACTGCACGAAGACGGTGATGCCGCCCTCGCCGCGCTCCAGGCCGCCCGCGCGCTGGCCGGCCGCGACCTCGCGGTGCTCTGGCTCGACGCCCGCCCCCGGCGGCCCGTCCTGCTCGCGCTGCCCAACGACTCGCGCGCCCTGCCCGCGCCCCTGCAATTGTCCGACCCCGAAGGCGCGCCGCGCTGGTTGCAGGGCGTCCCGCTCCCCTCCCGAGGCGAGCGGATTCGCCGGCTGATCGCCGCAAACGCCCAACGCTTCGACGCGATCATCCTCGTCGTCGGCTCCATCGCCGCCGACCCCCGCAGCCGCGAAGCCGCCGCCGCCGCCGACCGCGTCGTGCTGGCCGCCCGCGACGACTTCGACCCGTCCGGCCTCGAAACGGCGCAGACCGCCGCCGCCCTGCGCGGAACCGCCCCATTGCTCGGCCTCGCGCTGACTCACGCCAGCGACCGCCGCGCCAAAGACTTCGAGTCCGCCCGCGAATCCGCCCGCGAAGAGCGCAGCTGACACCCACCCCCGAGCGCCCCTGTCGCTCCACCCTCTGGAATCGCCCCCCTACGCAGGGGGGCTGTCGCGCAGCGACTGGGGGGTCGGCCCGGCGCCCCGAGCACACCACCGACTCCGCCCCGCCCCCCACAAGCCTCAAGTAGCCTCAACGCAACACCCCCAGCCGGAGAAACCACATGGCCGACGACCTGAGCCCCGAACTGGCCGACCTACAGCAGCGCATCCTCGCCTTCGCCGCCGAGCAGCTCGACCCGCTCACACGCGGAGTCGACCCCGAGTCCCCGCCCGCCGAACTGCGCCGCGAAATCGCCCGCCGCAGCGAGCAGGCCGGCTTCTACCGACTCTCGCTGCCCGCCGCCGACGGCGGACTCGGCGCCGGGCCGCTCCAACTCACCGCCGCGCGCGAAGCCCTCGCCTGCTCCGGCAACCCCTTCGCCCACCTCGCGCTCGCCCGCGGCCCCGGCATCATGCGCCTCGCCGACAACGACGCCCAGCGAGCCGAACTCTACGCCCCCGTCCTGGCCGGCCAACGCAGCGCCGCCTTCGGCTTCACCGAAGCCCCCGGCGCGCAGCGCACCCAGGCCGTCCCCCAAACGCTCAGCGACGGACAACCCGGCTTTGCGGTCACCGGCAAGAAAGCGTTCGTCACCGGCGGCGACCAGGCCGACTGGATCGCGGTCGTCGCCAATGTACCCCCGCAAAGCCACCCGGACGCTCCGGAGGGCGGCACTGCCTTGCTCGTCGTCGACCGCGCCGCGCCCGGCGTCGAGCAGGGCGAAGTCGGCGCCAGCATCGACGGCGCGACCCACTGCGCCTTCACCTTCAGCGAAACGCCCGTCCCCCAGTCGCGGCTGCTCGGCAAAATCGGCGACGGCCTGCCCCGCGCCCTCGCCAACATCGACCGGATGCGCCTCCGCGTCGCCGCCGAAGCCGTCGGCCTGGCCCGCTGGACCAATCGCGCCACGCTGGAGCGGATCGAAGCGCCGCATCGGTCGGGGACGCCGCTCGCCGAGCGCGAGCAGGTGCAAGCCATCTTCGCCGACGCCGTCGCCGAGACCTACCAGGCGCGCGCCGCGCTCTACCGCGCCGCCGCCGCGCTCGAACGCGGCGCGCCCGACGCCGCAATGCAGGTCGCCATCGCCAAGTCCGCCGCCACTGAAACGCTCGGCCGCGTCGTCGACCGCGCCATCCAGTTGCACGGCGCGCAAGCCCTTCTGCGCGGCCACCCCCTCGAACGCCTCCTCCGCATCGCCCGCTCCCTGCGCATCGCCGAAGGCCCCACCGAACTTCTCCGCCTCACCATCGCCCGCGAAACCCGCCAACACGGCCCAACTTCCCTCTAGCCGCCACCGCCTCCGAACCGCCCCACCCGCACCCCATCATCCCTCACCCCCCAAAGATCCACGGCCGCGCCTGCTTAATCGCCAGCGACCCCTCGCTCGTGATCTTGAACTCCACCTCCATCGCAAACCGCGCACCCGGCCCGATCTCGTAGAGCGCCGCGAAACGCTCATGCACAACTTCCAGGTGCGCCCGCAATTGCGCGAATTGCTCGTCGCCCAGCAGCAACCGCCCCGGTGGAGCCTGATTGGACGCCGCGACGACCGTGTACTCGCCGTCCTCCCTGAGCAGCACTTCCTCGGGGATCGACAGCGCTTCGGGATTGGTCACCAGATCTTCCCCGAGCTGGGTGTTCACGTAGTACGCCGCGTCGCTGCCGTAGATCGGGTCGTACGTCACCGCCACGCCGTTGGCCTGTTCGTCCGAATAGTTGGGATGCGTCAGCACCGCCATCGCCGTTGCCAGATGATCGATCCGTTGGAATTCGCGCTCCGCGAAGGCGCGGAAGTTCCACAGGCTCGCATAGACCTGCTTGATGCACTTCGCCATGTGACCTTCGTCCGGATGCTGCGTCCGCGAGTCGTACAGGCCCGCCCCGCTGAAGCCCGGCAGGTCCTCGTTGTTGGTGCTGGAGCGGCAGCGGATCGATGCGCCCATCGGAAACGACTCCTGCAAGCCCGCCAGCGCGTCCATCATCCACTGCGGCATCGACGCAGCCCGAATCTCCCGGCGTAGCTGCCGCAGCGCGTCGGCCTGCACATCGAGCTTCTCCCGAAACGCCGAATCCGCCAGCAGCGCCTCAACCGCCGCGTACAACCCGTTGTGCTTCATGAACTCGTCGTAGAAGTAGAACGGCACTGCAAACCCGTCCGGTACCGTGCCCGGCGGAAAACCGAGACGCCCCAGCACCGCCAGATTCGCCGCCTTCACGCCGAACGCCGTCCAATCCTCAAACGCGATCTGTCCGAGCGGCGTGATCGACCGCACCGAAAGGTCGCGCTGCGGCGTCTGCACCTGCGCCGGCCGCGACGATGCGTAGTGCGTCTCCACTTCCTCGACGGTCGCCGCGCGGATGCTCCAGCCCTCCGTAGTCACTGCGTAGCGAACGTAGCCGCCGACCAACTCTCGAATTTCGGGCTGATCGAGCGCGCCGCGGATGAACGCATTGGGCGCGCCGTCCGAAATCGCGCGCAGATTCACGTGCGACAGCGGCGTCTGCGGTGTGTTGCTGATGATCCCCGCGAGTCGCGAAAGCTCGTTGGGCAGCGTCTCGTAGATCACTACATCGCGCGGATTGGGCCGCTCGCCCGGCTCCATCGCCCGCAGCAGCCCGTAACCGACTGCCGCGTTCAGCGCGATATAACCGCTCTCCGGCGTCAGCTGCTCGTCGAACAGAATGTCCACCCGCGAGGCGTCGTAACGCGCCTGCTCCCGTCGATAGGCCGAAATCGCCGCCGGCGGCGCGTAGTAGGCCAGATTGTCGTGCAGCAGCGGCATGCTCGCGGCCAGCACCGTCTGGGCGCGCTCGACCAGCGCGAACGGATACGCGCTGTAGGGCCAGAACTCGTAGTGGTAATCGGCCGCGTCGCCGTTCGCCGCCTGCACGTTCGGGTGTCGGATGATCGTCCCGGAGATCATCCCCGGTGAATCTTCGGCCAGCCCGAACGCCGCGCGGAAATCCTCGTGGTAGCGGTACCTGCCGCTGTTCATGAACACTACCCGCGGCCGGTCCGTGTCCATCCCCAGCAGCACGAACTTGACCGACTCGAACCCCGCCGGCGCGCCCTCCTGCTTGTACGAGAGCGCCGCAAACGCGGCCAGGTCGGAGATCATCAACGCGCCGTCCGCGTGTTCGAGCCGCGGCGCCGGGTTCAGCGGATTCATGCTCAGCGGGTTGGCCAGCTCGACGATATCGTCGATGCAGTCGCCGTCCACATCAGCCGGCGCCGCGACCTGGTAGCGCTCCACGCGGTACCGCTCGACCGGCAGCGCCGCCAGATGCTCTGTCAGTACCGTCGTCCCGGCTTCGCCCAGGCGCACCGCCGCCGGCGTTTCCAAGATCGCGCCGTCGGCTGTTTCGCCGCGCACATAGAGCACGAAATAGTCGCCCACGGCTGAGTCGACCACGATCGGCGTCCGCTCAACTTCCACCACGCGCGGCGCAGGTTGCGGCCCTCGCGGCGATCCCGCCGCGCACGGCGCCTCCCCGCCGAGCGCCGCCTCGCGGACCAGCAACAACGAATAGCTGCTCGCATCAGTTCCGCGCGCCGCCGAAACCTTGACCAACCGCGCGCCCGGCTCAGACAAATCGACCTGTAGTCCCGCGGCCTCCAGGTCCGCATCCACGAGCGGCGAGCCGTCGCTGTTCCGCCAGACCAGCTTCGCGCTGCGCTCCGCCGCCGCCCCGATCGTCGCCTGCGCCGCCTCGTTCCCGACCACCGCCGTGTACAGACCCGGTTCCCCTTCAAACGCCGGCCAAAGCGGCTGCAACATCCCCCCAACCCCCACCGTCAGCGCAACAAGCCGAGGCCCCAGGTCCTCGTCCACCTCAGCTGCTGCGGAAGCCCGATCGGCCTCGGCAGACGGCCGCGCACCCGCAGAAACCGCGCGAGACCGCGCCGCATTCCCGTCGCTCGCCGCAGCCGATCCGGCCGCCGAGACCGCCTGATCCCCCGCCATGTTCCCGGCCTTGGCGGAGCTCCGTTCCGCCTCCGGCCGCTCCGCCTCAGACACTGTCTGCGCCGCGCCGTCCGCAGCGGCGGGCAACCGCTCAGCCGCCGACCGGCAGCCTGCCGCCGCGATCAAAGCGATCGACAAAAGCACCGCAACCGGCGCGAGCGCCATCCGCAGCATCATCACAACCTCAGAGCCGCCCACCCAAACTCAGTCTAGCCCAAGAATCCTCTCGCAGACCGCCGCCCACCTCTCCGCTACCCTTACCACCATGACTACCCCCACCGCACTCCACGATGTCCGCATTCTCGACCTCACCTCCGAAATGGGCTGGTACGCCGGCAAGCTGCTGGCGGACCTCGGCGCGGACGTGATCAAGGTTGAGCCGCCGGGCGGCGACCCCGGACGCGGCCTCCCGCCCTTCCACGCCGACCAGCCGGGGCGCGAAACCTCGCTCCGTTTCTGGTACTTCAACGCCAACAAACGCTCGGCGACGGTCGATCTGGCGCAGCACGATGGACGCCATCTCTTCGGGCGGCTGGTCGACACGGCCGACATCGTGATCGAATCCCACAAGCCGGGCGAGCTTGGGGCGTTGGGCGTGGATGTCGCGGCGCTGCGCGAGCGAAACCCCGCGCTGGTCTGGACCTCCATCACCGGCTTCGGGCTGGACGGCCCCCACGCCGGTTGGGAGGTGACCGACATTGTGGCCCAGGCTGTGTCGGGCATCGCCGTGCTGGCCGGCTACCCCGACGGCCCGCCGCAGCGGATCGCCGGCAATCAGGCCTACATTGTCGCCGGCATCTCCGCCGCGCAGGGCGCGCTGCTCGCGCTGCTCCACGCCGAGGCGACGGGCGAAGGGCAGCTGGTCGAAACCGCAATCCAGGAGGCGCTCTCGATCTGCCAGGAGACGGCGCATCTGGGCTGGGACTTCCAGCGCTGGTCGCGCGAGCGGATCGGCGAGCAGCACCGCATGCCCGGCATCGGCACCTACCAAACGCGCGACGGCTACATCTACAGCGCGGTGGGCATCCCCGGCTTCGGCGCGCCCTGGACCGAGCTGATCGCCTGGATGGCCGACGAGGGCCAGGCGGCTGAGCTGACCGAGCCGCAGTTCGCAGAGACGTTCGCCGCCTTCGACATGCGCTCGCTGGGCGACCCCGCGCAGCTGGCGGCGCTCGCGCCGACGCTCAAGCGCGCGCAGGAAGTCCTGACCGCGTTCTATGCGAGCAAAACCTCGATGGAGGTCTACGAGCAGGGCCAGGCGCGGCGGTTGCTGATCGGAATGGTCGCGTCGCCCGCCGATATCGGCGACGACGCCCACCTCGCCGCCCGCGAGTGGTGGGTCGAAATCGAGCAGCCGCGCTCGCTCGGCGCCGAACCGGTATCGCTGCGGCTGCCCGGGCCGCCCTACCGCCTGTCGGAAACGCCGGCGGCTATTCGCCGCGGCGCGCCGACAATCGGCGAACACAACCGCGAAATCTGGGTCGACGAGGTCGGCGTTCCCTTTGAGGACCTCGCCGTCTATGCAGGAGAGGGCGCGATATGACGACTGAGAACGGAACACGGCCGCTGGACGGCGTGCGCGTCGCCGACTTCTCCTGGTTCGGCGCGGGTCCGATCGCCGGCCGCACCCTCGCCGATTTCGGCGCGGAGGTGATCCGCGTCGAAAGCGAGGCGCGCGTCGACGGCCTGCGCCTCGGACAGCCGCAGAAGCCCGGGAAAACCGGTTACAACGTCTGCGCCTACTTCAACAACTACAACGCCGACAAAGCCTCGCTGCTACTCAATATGGGATCAGAGGGCGCGCGCGATGTCGCGCTGCGGCTGATCGAGCGCTCCGATGTCTTCCTTTCCAACCTCACACCGCGCGTGATTGAGCGCTGGGGGCTGACTTACGACGAGCTGCGCGAGGTTAACCCCGCAATCATCGCCGCCTACCAACCGATGCAGGGTACGTTCGGACCGCACCGCGACTTCCTGGGCTTCGGTGCGGTGCTCACGCCCGTTACGGGCATCTCGCACCTGTCCGGCGACCCGGAGCGCAAGCCCGTCGGCGTCGGTACCAACTATCCCGACTACGCGATCAACCCCGGTCATACCGTAATCGCGATCCTCGCCGCGCTGCGCCACCGCCGCCGCACCGGACAAGGGCAGCGGATCGAACTCGCGCAGCTGGAATCGGTAGCCGCTGCGATGGGCCCTGCGCTGCTCGACTACACCGCCAACGACCGCAACCAGACGCGCAAGGGCAACCGTTCATCCTGGATGACTCCGCACGCGATCTACCGCTGCCGCGACGCCGCGCGCGGCGCGCCCCACCCCGACGGCTCAACCGCCCGCGAGCGCTGGGTCGCGATCGCCGTCCGCAGCGACGCCGAGTGGAACGCCTTCTGCAACATTGCCGCCGACGTACTCTTCACGCAGGACGAGCGCTTCGCCACGTTACTGGGACGCCGCGAGCACGAGGACGCGCTCAATCAGCAGATCGGCGAGTGGACATCGTCCCGGGAAGCTGTCGATCTGGCCGAAACGTTACAGTCCGCCGGTATCCCCGCCGCCGTCGTGCAGGATGCCGAGGATATGTGCGAGCACGACCAACACCTCAAACAGCGTCGCTACTACCAGTACCTCGACCACCCTGAAACGGGAATTTCGCTCTACGACGGCCCCATCGTCAAACTGCATGACACGCCCGGCGATCTCGAGTCCCCCGCCCCTCTCTTCGGTGAGCACACCTACGCCGTCGCCACCGAAATCTTGGGCTACACCTCCGAAGAGGTCGCGGAGCTCACCGCCGCCGGCGTGCTGGCCTAACGTGATGCTGGGAGGAGCTGCCGATGGTCACCGCCGAAGCCATCCCAGACATCAGCCTTGACGCGCCGCTCTCCAATGAGTGGGGCTTCGAGCGCGTCCAACTCCGCCTGCCCGCGGAGTGGCGGCTGACTGAGGACATCTTCCTTGATCTCTGCGCGCTCAATGATGGCTGGGAATTCGAGACGACTGCGGACGGAGAGTTGGTGATCATGCTCGGCACCGGACTGGACAACAGCGAGCGAGCGCAGGAGATCGGCGCGGATCTCGTGCAGTGGAAGCGGGTGGGCGGAGGCGGACGCAGCGGCGGCGAGGCCGGTATGGCGCACCTACCCAACGGCGTGTTGCGCGCGCCCGATGTGTCATGGATCAGCCCTGAGCGCATGGAACAGCGCCCTGAAGACTACGAGGGCGCGCTGATTCCCGTCTGCCCCGATTTTGTCGTCGAAATCCGCTCGCGCAGCGACTCTGTGGCACGCCAGCAGGAGAAGATGGCGCAGTGGATGTCCTACGGCGCGCGCCTCGGCTGGCTGATCGACGCCTACAGCGAGAAGGTTTGGATCTACCGAGAAGGCCATGACGAGCCGGAAGAGCTGGCGAAGCCCGATCAGCTGAGCGGTGAAGATGTGCTGCCCGGCTTCGTCGTCGACATGGCCCGCATCTGGGACTAGCCGCCGCCGAAGGCGAGGCTGCGCTCCAGGAATGGGGCTACGGGCTCGATGCCCTGCGGCATGAAATCCCAGTGGCCGCAGGGCAGCCAGACCAACTCGCGCGGCTCTGCCAGTAAGTCGTAGAACCGCTGCGTCGCTTCGGGCGTCACCAGATCATCGCGCTCGCCCGCCACCACCTGTATCGGCCGTCCCGCCATCATTGGCGCGTAGACGCCGGGGTCCGTCAGGCGCGCTGCGAGGCGGCCGGACGGGGAATCGTTGCCGCCCAGCGTCGTTGCGCCGCTGATGCAGAACGAGGCGGCGCGCACCCGCGAATCCAGGCCCACGAACGGCGCGCCGCGCATCCCGCCCATGCTGAAACCCACGAAGCCGACCCGCTCCGCGTCGACCTCCGGCAGCGCCGCCAGCCAGTCCAGCACGCGCATCCAGTCGACCGCCGTTTGCAGCGACTGGTCGAGCCGCCGCATCGGCCAGTTCGTGAAGTCGTCCATCGTCACCGGGCGGCGCGCCCGCTCGCCGTGCCCCGCCTGGTCGATCGTGGCGCAGATTGCGCCCCGCGCGACCCACTGCTGGGCCGGCCAAAGCACGTAATCGGCGCCCTTGTCCAGCGTGCCGGGATGCCCCACCAGCACCAGCGGGCGCGGCCCCTCGGCGCGCGGATCCGAGAGCAGCAGCCCCAGTACGCGCTGGTCGTTGCGCGACGTGATCTCAAAGCGCTCAACCCTGAGCGTCTCAGCGTCGCGCACCGTGCGACGCTCCGCCTCCAGCGGCAGGTCGCGGTCGTAGCTGAATGCGAGGTCGAACAGCAGGTCGGGCAGCTGGTCGGCGTCGGGCATGTCCGACAGGCTACTCATAGCGCAGCGCCTCCGCGATCGTCGTGCGCGCCGCCTGCCTCGCCGGCAGGTAGGTGAGCACCAGCGATGCGGCCATCGCCATGACCATGAAGATCACGATGGTGCCGGCCGGGATATAGAGGCTGACATCCGGCCCGAAGGTGTTTTCGGCGAACAACCGCCAGGCCATCGCCAGCGCCAGCACAGTGCCCAGCACGACGCCGAGCAGGGCGATAAAGCCCATTTCGATCAGCATCCCGACGCCGACCATCTGCGAGCGGAAGCCGAGCGAGCGGAGCACGCCGATCTGGCCGCGCCGCTCAACCACGGCGCGCACGGCGATCACGCCGAGCGCCGCCAGCCCCGCGGCCAGACCGATGCCGATAAAGGCCTGGAAGGCGCGCAGGAAGGAATTGGTCAGCCGCGAGTTGCGTTCCTGCTCGCCGGCCAGATCGTCTACCTCAATCAGCAGCGTCGACTCGATCGCCTGCGCGACATCCAGCGAGTCCTCGCCGTCGCGCACGGCGACCAGGTGGCGGACTACATCCGGCTCGCCTACCACCTGATCCCAGACGGAGCGCGGCACGATCACGGAAGGTAGGTCGCCGGGCTCGCCCTCCGGCGTGAAGGCGTCGAACGAGAGCGTCGGCGTCAGCGCGATCACTTCAACCTCTACCTGCGCGTCGGCGCGGCCAATCTGGATCGTGGTGCGCGGCAGCGCGGTGGCGCGCTGGTCGACCGGGTCTGGCATGCGCCAGCTGTCGCCGCCGCCGGCGAAGCCGCCGCCTTCAACCGTGGCGCGGGTGATCACGGCGACCGGTTCACCGCGCTTCAGCGCCGCCCAGACCTCCGTATCGCTCGCGTAGGCGGCGGTGCGCGCCTGGAGCGTGATTTGGTTGCCGTCGTAGAAGCCGGCGTCGCCCGCGACCAGCACCACATCGCCCGCTTCGGCGCCGTCTTCGCTCAGGTCGTCCACAATCGCCGTGCCGGCGCGCGTAATCGGCTGCTCCAGATTGTCGTCCCAACGCTCGCTGCGGAGTGTCTGCACCGGCGTGCCGCTGAACGGTCCCGCCGTCAGCGCGCCGACGCTGCTGATCCGCGCGAGCGTCGCGTCGTCGCCCGCCTCGGCCAGCGCTACGCGAATGTCGTCGATGTCCTCGAGGTTCGTCGATTCGGCCTGGATTTCGTAGCCGGCCAGCTGGTCTTCGGTGCCCGTCGAGCGCGTGAACGAGGAGTTCACGACGGTGAAGTTGACCAGCGCGAACATGATCAGCGCGATCATCGCGATCGTCATCCCCGTGCGATAGCGCGACGCGGCGGGGTAGGCGGCGGCGGCGCGTAGCACGGGCGCGTACTTGCCGGCGCGCGACATCGCCACGCTGAACACCCGCACCAGCGATTCGAGGTTGAAGACCAGCAGCAGCGCGCCCGCGGCGGTCATCATCAGCCCGCTGACGACGAACAGTTCCGCGCCGCCGTTGAGATCGACGCCGAACACATCCTCGTGCCAGCCGTTCGGCGAGAGCCAGAAGAACAGCACGAATGCGGAGCCGAGCGTCCAGAGCGGCCGCCCCGGCAGGCCGACGCGGGTCAGCAGCATCACCAGCCCGAGCGGCGCGATCGAGCCGCCGATCGTGTAGTAGAGCAGCGTCTCGCGGTCCAAGCCGAACCAGGTCAGCAGCAGGCCGCCGCCCAGCATCAGCGGCCACCACTCCGCCCGCCAGGTCATCAGCTGCCAGGCCGGCGCGAGCAGCCAGGGCACCACCGAGGCGCGCAGCCCGCCCGTCGCACCCGCGAACGCGACGAACAGCGAGCCGAGCGGGAAGGTGATCAGCGTGGTCGGCAGCAGCACGATACCGAGCGGCGTCGTGAAGATGCCGGGGATCGAAATCCGCCGCCGCCGACTCAGCGAGGTATCCGGCAGATCCCGAATCGCCGCCACGATGTTCAGCACGCTCGCGCGGAACGACGACACCGTCATCGTGATGAAGGTGATCACCAATCCAATCCCGCCGGAGATGATCATCGCCTGCCAGGTCACACTCCAGCTGAAGGTGAAGCCGAAGGCGTCGAGCGCTGAGTTGAGGAACGAGACCATCCCCAGCGTGATCACCAAGCCCAGCGCCACGCCGACCACCGCCGCGCCCAGGTTGTAGACCATGCCCTCCGACATGAACATCTGAATCAGGTGGTCGCGCTGCATCCCGATCGCCCGCGACATGCCCATCTCCGAGCGCCGCTCCTCGGCCAGCATCGCGAAGATCAGGAAGATCAGCAGCACCCCGGCGGCGACAGAGAACGAACCCATGAAGAGGAAGAGCAGCACCAGCACCGCGCCCAGCAGCTCCGCCCCGTCCACGGCGTCCTTCTTGGCCGGCTCCACCTGTAGCCGCTCGGAGGCCCCGTCGAGGTAAACGGGATCGTCGAGCGCCCCGCCCGCTCTCTCTGCCTGCTCGCGGTCCAAAAGGAAGCGATTGAGTGAGGACTCGAGCTCATCCGAGAGTTCGAGTCCGCCGCGCACGCTGCCGCCGGAGGCGACCGCGACGAACGTCCAGCCGTCGGTGTTCGGCGGCTCGCCCAGCACCTGCCGGGCCGTCTCGATCCGCGCCACGCCGCCGCCCTGTTCGAATACCGAGCCCGTGATCAGCGAATCGGCCGCGATCGCCGCCACCCGCAGCTCGTAGCTGCGCGGACCCACCTGGAGGCTGAGCGTGTGCCCCGGCTCGGCGTCGATCTGCTCCGCAATGAACTCGTTGATCACGATCTCGTCCGCTCCGACGCTCGACATGGCGAAGTCGCGCCCCTCGCGGTCCGGTACCGCGCCCACGGCGTCGACATCGGCAGGATTCACGCCGACCAGCCAGAAGGTCGGCTCCGAGAGGCGCGTATCGAGGTTGCGCACCGAGACCGGCTCGATCAACGCGCCGAACACGCCGTCGACGCGCGAATCGTCGACGTAGGTGCTGCGCAGGTCGTCGATCACCTGCTGCTGCACCAGCGGATTCGCGTCGGGCGCGAACGAGGAATCCTCACTCACCTCAAGTCGGTGATCGATCCGCCGCTGGTCGTCAAGCGCGGCCTCGCGCACCGAGATCGCCAGCGTGTCGCCGGTCACGAACGCCATCGTCACGATGATCGTCGCCAGCGTCAGCCCGAACACGATCAGCACGGTCTGTGCCCGCCGTCGCGGGATATTGCGCAGCCCCATCTTCACCACCAGCGGGCGCCGCAGGGTGAAGAAGACCAGCACCGACATCACGACCGCCACCGCGATGCCCACGCCCAGCGCGATGTCGTTGATGTCCGCCCCGAAAATGTTGTTCATGACCGCGCTCCTCCGCGCTGCGCCGCCCTGCTCGCTTTGGCTCGCTCCAGGCCCGCTCTACCCGGCGACGGCTTCCGCCGCCGGCGGCGTGAACGCGCGGTGAATCGTCTCGTCTTCGATCTCCCCGTCGCGCATATGGATCGTCCGATGCGCTCGCGCTCCCACACCCTGATCGTGCGTCACGATGATGAACGTCTGCCCGCGCTCCTCGTTGAGCCGCTCCATCAGCGACATAATCTGGTCCGCCGTGGTCGAATCGAGATCACCCGTCGGCTCGTCGCCCCAGACGATCGTCGGGTTGTTGACCAGCGCCCGCGCGATCGTCACCCGCTGCCGCTGTCCGCCCGACAGCTGCGCCGGGCGGTGCCGCGCCCAGTCGCCCAGCGAGAGCGCCTCGAGCGCTTCCATTGAGCGCCGCCGCGCGTCGCCGGGGCGCATCCCGCTCAGCAGCAGCGGCATCTCCACATTCTCGACCGCCGTCAGCACCGGCAGCAGGTTGTAGAACTGGAAGACGAAGCCCATCCGACGCGCGCGATAGTCCGTCCGCACGTTGTCCGGCATCGTCTGAATCGGCAGGCCCTCGATCGTGATCTCCCCTTCGTCGATCACCTCCAGGCCTGAGAGGCAGTTGAGCAGCGTCGTCTTGCCGCAGCCCGACGGCCCCATAATCGAGACCATCTCGCCGCGTTCAACCGAGAGCGAGACGCCGCGCAGCGCATGCACCGGCTGCCCCTCCGCCGCGTAGGTCTTGTGGACGTTCGAGGCGACGATGATCGGCCCGCGTCCGTTGTCCGTGTGCTGCGCGCCGGAGGCGGCGATGAGAGGTTCGCGCTCGGCCATGAGAGCTCCGATCGGCTGGCTCGCGTACCCTGTGAGCGTATGCCAACGATGCGCTACGCGGCGTAATGCCTGCGGCAGCATGCGGTAAAGGAGGCGATTTGTGGCGGACCAGACGGAATTGGCGGCGGCGGTCGATCAGCTGGCGCGCGACATGATCGCGAACAACATCGCGGGCATGATGCCGATGTTCACCCCGCAGGGCCTGATGCAGGCCCTCGCGCTGCAAGGCGGCGAGGAGAGCGCCGAAGGCTCGGACGACTACGAGGTCGCCGCCGCCGAGGGCAATCGCTACCACATCCGCTTCCGCGGCGACGACGGCGAAGGCGGCATCTACACCGACTGGGTGGAGGTCGACGACGCCTGGAAAGTAGACGGCATCGGCCGCCTTGAGGCGTGAACGCTCCGCCGCCCCCCATTCGCCTATACTGCTTGGCAGTGATGGAGCATCGCCATGACCACGCAGGAGCGCGTCCGACTGACCATCGAGCTGGGCGACGCCCTGCGCTGCCGCCTCGAAGATGTCGCGCGCCGCAAGGGCATCTCGCTCAGCGAATATTGCGAGCAGGTGATGGAGCAAGCGGTCGCGGAGGACGAACCCAAGGCGCTCACCTATGAGGAAGAACTCGCCTGGCTGGAGAACTTGGAACGGCTCCGCAAAGAGATCTTCGGTGATCGCATCCTTCCGGACTCTGTCCCGATGATCCGGGAAATGCGTGGCCACCGCGCATCTCGCTATTCTGGGACTGGCCGACCAAGCCATGGAGCAGCACAATGAGCGCCGAAACCGCAGTTCAACCGGCAGCCGCGCCTGCCACGACCGACGACGCAACACAGGTGCGCTGCGAAGCGGCGCTTCAGCGAGAACTCGCCGACGACTCTCCGCGCCCACCGGAAGTCCAACGGGTGATCGACGCACTGAGAGAGATCGCCGCGTTCAACGATGAGGTGCTTGGCGGCCGCGTCCTCTCCGACTCCGTGCCGATCCTGCGCAAGATCCGCGGCTACAGCGACTAACTGTGCCCGACGAAGCTGTCATTGACGCCAGCGTCGCCTTCAAGCTCGTTCTGCCCGAGGATCACACGGCCACCGCAGCGATGCTGATGTTCACCCTGGCGCGCGACGGCGTGGAGCGCATCGCCCCACCCTTCTTTCCGTTCGAGATGACCAACGGCTTGTACCAGCGCGTCCTTGCGGGAACACTCACCCCGGCAACGGCCGCCAGCCGCTTCCACGCGCTCGCGCCGTTCGAGATCCAACTGCGCACGACGGATGATCTACACGACCGCGCGCTCGTGTTGGCCTATCAGCTTGGGCGAGGTTCGTCGTACGACTCACACTACCTGGCGTTGGCGCTGGCGCGAGATTGTGAGTTTTGGACCGCCGACGGCCCTTTCTTCCGCGCCGCTCAACCCAACTTCCCCGACAACATCCGTTGGCTGGCCGACTTTAACCCCGACGCCTGACCGCTCTAGACCAACTCCAGCACCACCTCCCCAACCCCCGGGAAGCGGACCATCGCCGTCTGACCCGCCACTGCGGGCTGGTGCAGTGCTGCCGCGCCCGTCGTGATCACCTGCCCCGCTTCCACCGTCATGCCGCGCGCGCCGATCTCGTTGACGGCCGCCGTCAGAATGCCCAGCGGACTTGGGCGCTCCGCCCGCCCCTCGGCCACTTTTTCGCCGTCGAACAGCACCTCCACCTCGATCGCGTCCAGATCGCGCTCCCGCCAGTCGGTGATCTCCGGGCCGAGCACCAGCGCCTGCGCGCCGATGCCGTCGGCCGCCATCGCCGGGAAGTTGGGCGGCAAGTCGGCGTAGCGGATGTTGGGTGCCTCGATCACGCCCAGCGCCGCGCTCACTGCCGCCTGCACTTCAGCGTCGCTGTATCCGCTCTCGCGCGGCGCAAGCGCCGACCCCATCCGGAAGGCCACTTCCGCCTCAATCACGCAGTGATTGAACGACGCGCCGGGCATTCGCGCCGGACTGTCCAACACCATCTCCTCGAAAAACGGCGCGAGCGCCATTGCGCCGCCGACCGCCGCCGCTTTCCACGCGATCGCCGCCTCGCCCGTCTTCGCCCAGCGCGCGGCGAACACCCGCTCGCCGTCCGCCGCCGTCTGCGGGCGACACTCCTCCGGAATGGCCGGCAGCGGCCCGCCCGCGGCCACCGCCGCATCCAGAAACTCCGCCGCCGCCGCGATTTGCTCTTCAGTCAGTGCATCCGGCATCGTCCGCTCCTCACGCTCAGGGGTTGCCGCGCGCCTAGGATAAGGGGACAGAGCGGCGGCGAAGGGAGCGGAGCCCATGGAAGTCGCATCGCGGGCGGAGATGGTCGCATTCCTCGAATCGCTCGGCACAGCCGATGTCGAGCACACCGGCGGCGACTTCCTCCAACACCTCTGCGCCGTCCACGACCTGCTGCTCGCGCGCGGAGCCGACGCCCGCGTCGCCGCCGCCGGCATGTTCCACTCGATCTACGGCACCGAGCGCTTCCAGGGCTTCAGCCTCCCGCTCACCGAGCGCGACCGCGTGCGCGAGCTGATCGGCGAGCGCGCCGAGCGCACCGCCTGGGTCAACTGCGTCATGGACCGCGCCTCCTTCGACCGCGCCGTCGCCGAAGCGCTGGGCGGCGCGGAAAGCGTCGTCGTCAACGACCGCGAGGGCGCCCATATTC
The DNA here is from genome assembly GCA_965243125.1 of Dehalococcoidia bacterium. Classification (GTDB taxonomy): domain Bacteria; phylum Chloroflexota; class Dehalococcoidia; order Bin125; family Bin125; genus CATQGW01. Next base: position 1,812,671 of record OZ251529.1, read on the forward strand.
CGCTGAGCGCCGAAGAAATCCGCGCCCTTGCCGAAGTCCACCTCTTCGACTGGCTCGAACAGGTCGAGCGCAGCGCCTCCGACCAGCCGGGCGGTTGGAACTACCGCCGCGCCGCCTACCGCCAAATGGCCGAGCTGGTCGGCCGCCGCGGCCGCTGGCTCTACGGAGCCGTCTTCGCCCGCGAACCCGCCCAAGCCAACTAGCGCTCCCAGGCAGCGGCTACCCTGCCCCCCATGCCGGCCCGCGAAGACACCATCAACGTCCAGCTCGGCGAGGTCCTCCAAGACCTCCGCCCGACCAGCTGGCGCGTGCTCGCCGAGCACCAGCGCACGCTGCGCAACACCAACGCCCGCCCCGACATCCTGATCGAAGAGCCCGCCGGCTGGCCCGTCGTGATCGAAGCCGAGCGCGAAAACCACGCGAGCGCCGAAACCGACGCGCGGGCGCGGCTCGGGGTGGTTGTCAACGAGACGGGCCGCCCGATCGAGAGCGCCATCGCGCTGGTCTATCCCGCCGAGGTGCGCGAGCAAACCGGCGGCAAAGCCACCCGTGCCGCCCTGTACGCCACAGACACCCTTGAGTACGCCCTCTACACCGCCACCTCCGGCGACATTGTCGAGCGCCTCCCCGAATCCGGCTGGCTGCGCGGCAACGTGCGCGACTTGGCGATGCTCGCCCAACGCGCCGCTATTCCTGCGCCGCGCATCGAGCGGCTCGTCGACACGCTCGAACACGGCGTCAGTGCGGCCTACGGCGCATTCGAGCGCAAGCACCGCGAACACGCCGGTGACCACCTCGGCCCTGAAATCGCCGAGATTCTCGGCCAGTCCGACGACCAGGGCGGCCAGACGCGCCGCATGGCGATGACCGTGCTGATCAATGCCCTGATCTTCCACGAGTCGCTCGCCCAGGCCGAGTTCAAAGTGGACGGCGGCCAACGCCGCGTCTCCCGAGTGCGCGACTTCATCGCCGACGCTTCAGGCTTCGACCAGCAGCGCATCATCGACGAATGGCGCGCCATTCTCGACGTCAACTATTGGCCGATCTTCGCCACTGCCGCGGAGATTCTTGATCGAATGCCGATCGTCACCGCCAACGAGGTCCTCGCTCCGCTCTGGCAGGCAGCCGGACGGCTGATCAGCGGCGGCGTGACCAAGTCGCACGACCTCACCGGCGTCATCTTCCAGCGTCTGATCGCCGACCGCAAATTCCTCGCCACCTTCTACACCCGTCCCGCCTCGGCGGCGCTGCTCGCCGGCCTCGCCATCCCCGCCGATCAGGCACCGGGCGGCGCGGAGTGGGGCGACGAGGAGACGATCGCCTCCCTGCAAGTCGGCGACTTCGCCTGCGGCACGGGAACGCTGCTCAGCGCCGCCTACCAGCGCATCTCGCTCCTGCACGAGCTCCACGGCGGCGATCCCAAAGCGCTGCACGCGCCGATGATGAAGAACGGCCTGGTCGGTCTGGATGTGCTGAACATCTCCGTGCATCTCACCGCCGCGATCCTCGCCGGCAGCCACCCCGACGTCCCGTTCGACGGCGAGTGTCTGCTGACGATGCCCTACGGCCGCTGGGGCGAGGGCAAGCGCGATGTCGCGATCGGATCGCTGGACCTGCTCGCGGAACACGTGCAGACCGACATGATCGATCACGCATCAGCGATCACCGCCGGCGGCCGCAACCCCGAAGATGTCCGCGACCTGGTCAATCGCGTGAGTCACGGCAAGTTCGATCTGGTGATCATGAACCCGCCGTTTACGCGGCAAGGCGGCCAGGAGGGTGAGCGGGTTGGAGTGGGCAATGCCGGCTTTGCGGCGTTCCAAACGACTCGTGAAACCCAAAGCCGGATGCAAGAGCGCCTGCGAATCGCGTCCGGAGACGAACGCATCGGCTCCGGCAATGCAGGGCTCGCGTCGCATTTCGTTGACCTCGCCCATCGCAAGCTTCGCAGCGAGGGCGCGATGGCGTTCGTGCTGCCGCTGAGCGCAGTGAGTGGCGCGTCGTGGGAGACCGTCCGCGCGCTCTGGCGGCGCAGCTATCGCCGAATCATTGTCGTGACCGCGCCGGGCTCGTTCTCTGCTGACACCGGGATGCGCGAGTGCTTGGTCGTCGCGCAGCGTTCCGCTGGTGCGAAGTCGCGCCGCGAGCCGAGAGCCACGTTCGCGGTGCTCAACAGCCAACCTACATCAACAACGCATAGCTCGATCCTTGCGGCGGAGATCTCGAGCCTGATCGACCATGGCGAGGTTCGGTGGCTGGATCAAGGAGTCGACGGCGGAACGCCGGTCATTGTCGGTGATGAGCGCTGCGGCTACTTGATGGACTGCCCGATCGACTCTGACATCGTGTGGCCGTTGGTCGGCATCGCGGATCCGTCGCTCGCGCAAGTCGCACACCAGCTTCAAAACTCGATGCTGCCCCCGATCGGTTCTCCGAAATCCGCCGCGGTGCCCATCCCGGTCGTAGCGACGGGAGAGATCGCCTCCGTAGGCCCGTACAGCTTGGACATCAAAGGCGATCAGCAGGACGGCTCGCCTCGCGGTCCGTTCAAGGTTGTCAAGCCGCCCGCGATGCCCGAGCCGACATACCCAATGTTGTGGGCGATTGACGCTGTACATCAGCGGCAGTTGATGGTGGATTTCGATTCCGAAGGGGAAGTCAAGGAGTGGCCGCCCGATCAAGATGCCGTGGCCAAGAAGGTCAAACGCATCGCGTCAACCGCGACGCGTGCGCACTACAACATGGGCCTGCAATTCAACTCTCAGTCGCTGATCGTCGCAACGACCGAGCGGAGGTGCATAGGCGGCCGTGCGTGGCCATCGATCATCTTCGAGAACTCTCGTGATGAGTGTGTGTTCGCGCTGTGGTGCAACTCGACCCTCGGGTTGTTGCTCCACTGGTGGGTGAGCAACAAGACGCAGACTGGACGCGGTTCGATGTCGGTTACGGGCATCCTCAACATCCCGACGCTGGATGTGCGGAAACTGACTGCCCGTCAGAAAAAATTCGCGGAAGAAGCGTTCGCCGCGTTACGCGGCGAACGCTTCTTGCCGTTCGACCAGATCGACGAAGACCCGGCCCGCGCGGAGCTGGACCGCCGCCTGCTCGTCGATGTCCTCGGCCTGCCCGCCGCCCTCTGCGAGCCCGACGGCCCCATCGACCTGCTCCGCCGCAAGCTCGCCCGCGAACCCCAAATCCACGGCGGCAAGAAATCCCGCGTCGTCTTCACCGACGACGGCGGCGAGAAGACCGAGCGCCGCCACGACCGCGACTAAGGGCCGCCGCTCCCCGCCGCCGCGCGCCCCCATCCCTGCACCCTCTAGAATGCGAGCGTGGCCAGCCACCGCGAGAGGAGCACCGCCATGCCCGAGATCGACACCACCGCCGACAAGTACCTGCGCGACAAATACGCCATCATCGGCATCGGCGAGACCACCTACACCCGCGGCTCGGGCATGACCACCCGCGCGCTCGGCACCTGGGCGATCAAGAACGCGATGGACGACGCCGGCATCCCCGCCGCCGAAATCGATGGCATGATGTCCTACTCCGGCAACGACTCCACCGCCTCCCCGATGCTCGCCGGCGACCTCGGCATCCGGCTCAACTTCTACATGGACGTGCAGGGCGGCGGCTCCAGCAGCGAGGCGCTGATCGGCCTGGCGATCGGCGCGATCGAGGCCGGCATGTGCGAGACGGTCGTCATCTTCCGCTCGATGAACGGCTACTCGCAGGTGCGGATCGGCGGCACCGGCGCGCGCGCCAGCGTGCCCGTCGGCGGCGACGCCCTGCACACCGCCGCCTACGGCTGGTTCAGCGCCGGCCAGAGCTTCTCGCCCACCTTCATGCGCCACATGTACGACTACGGCACCACCCCCGAGCAGGTGGCGATGGTCAAGGTGATCCACTCCGAGCACGCCTCCAACAACCCCAAGGCCTACTACAAGCAGCGCGTCACCGTCGAAGATGTGGTCAACAGCCGCATGATCTGCAAGCCGCTCCACCTGCTCGACTGCTGCGTGGAGACCGACAACGCGACCGCGCTGATCGTGACCGGCGTCGAACGCGCCTACGACTACGCGCAGACACCCGCGCGCATCCTCGGCGTCGCCGGGCGCGTCTGCAAGCCGCGCATCGACATGCACTTCCAGCACGGCCCCATCTCCACCGTCGCCGGCCACTACATCAAGGACCTGATCTACCGCAACGCCGGCGTCGGGCCCGAGGACATCCAATGCACCGGCGCCTACGACGCCTTCACCTTCACCTCGATGCTCCAGCTCGAGGACTACGGCTTCTGCAAAAAGGGCGAGGGCGGCGACTACGTCAGCAGCGGCATCATGCGGCTGGGCGGCGAGCGCCCCAACAACACCAGCGGCGGACACCTCTGCGAGGGCTACACCCACGGGATGAACATGATCATCGAAAATGTCCGCCAGCTGCGCGGCGAGGTCGACTGCTACTGCCCGGTCGACGCCAACGGCCGCCGGCAGCACAGCTACAACTACGCCGAGCCCTCCGAGGGCGGCGGCTGCCGTCAGGTGCCCAACCTCGAAATCACCCAAAACCTCGGCTGGGCCATGCCCGGCACCGGCTCCTCGCTGATCATGCGCAAAGGCTGATCAGCGGGGGCTGACGCCAGAGGGCCGACACAAGGACTAGAAGCGGGAGACCGCAAACCACCAGAGCAGACGATCGGAGCACACGATGCCGCAGGGCGAATACCTCGGGATGACGCTGACGGTTCTGGACCTCGACAACGAGAACAAGGCCTACTTCCAGCACTGCGCGGAGCACAACTTCCACCTCCAGCGCTGCACCGCCTGCGACCTGCTGCGCTACCCGCCGGGCACCGCCTGCCCCTGGTGCTCCAACCGCGAGTTCACCTGGTCGCCCGTTGACGCCCGCGGCGAGGTCCACTCCTACGGCGAAGTCCACCACGCCATCCAGCCCGCGATGCGCGAGCGCGCCCCCTACATGATCCTGCTCGTGCAGCTCGACACCCAGGCCGGCACGCCCACCGAGCACGAGGCGCTCCGCGTCGCCGGCAACCTCGTCACCCCCGACGGCGAATTCGCGCCGCCCGAGCTGGTCCGCCAGGTCGGCATCGGCAGCCGCATGCGGATGGTCTTCAAAGACGTCGCCCCCGGCCTGGCGCTCCCCCACTGGACGCTCGACGAAGACGCCGTCCAGCCCCAATCCGTCTGGCGCTACCCCCAGGTAGTCAACGGCGTCTAAGCTCAAGCTGGGTGTTGCGCAACGGTCGCATACGATGCGCCCATCGAGTTGGCGCAGGTACGGAGGATGAAAATGACGACGGACCTCAACAGTGACGATGTGTACGTGTACGACTTCTCGCATGCGCCCGACCGGGACAACCCCGACATCTTCCCTTGGGTGAACAACATCGCGTCTCTGAACGAATGGCGAACGAGTCGCGGCATGGCACCGGTAGAAGGTGGTGATGCCGTCCTCTACCGACACTTCGAGATGGCCGCAAAGTTCATCGCCAGGAAGATCGAAGAGGCTGGCTTGCCGGTTCCGACTAGCATTCCTGTCCCCTTTGAGGTCGTCGTTGAGATGTCTCGCCGTCTAGGGCAGGTGAAAATTCTCGACGACACACCGTTCGACGCCCTCATTGCCCAGAAGAAACCTCTTGGCTTCAACACTGAGCCGCCCGCGGTACCTGCGTCAGATGATCGATAATGCCTACAGCCCGGGTTTGCTTAGGAGGTGTTCACACTTCCTTTTCTCGTCATACCGGGACTTGCTGCGGATATCTCGCCGAGCACAGCACAGAGCCTCGTGCCCACCGCCCACCCTCCACCACCCCCAGGCGACTGCGACGCGGCCTACGCAGGCTACGGCTTCGCGGATTCGCCAGTGGAATGCACTCGCCGCAACTGTCAGTCTGAGATCCGCTGATAGTTTGGGCGGCGCGGACTTGGGCGGCGGCAGGTGGCGTCATCAACACCATTTGTCGAGGTGCTCCTGCACGTCAGGGAGGTACTCCTGCTCAATGGCGGCGACGGCTGCGTGGTAGTCGGCACTGTCAGAGAGGTCGTCTTCGATCAGGTCGAGGTCGTAGTCGTCGAGGAGGTCAATGAGCGCAGCTCCGTACTCCCGCAATCGTTCGTGGCCGTCGCGCGTTTCTTCAGGGACACGATCGGCGACGCGATCAAGCGGTGGGATCCACCATTCTTCAAGAATCTCAAGGGTGTCCCCGACTGTCGCTCTGGGATCGTCATCGGCGGTGGGCTCGGCGGCTTGGATATCGTTGGTCCACCCAAAGCACCATTCGGTGTACTCGGCGGTGGTCATTGGCGGCTCTCCGCTGCACGCGAGCGCGGCGATGGCGACGCTGCACGCGAGCGCGGCGATGGCGACGCTGCGGGCGGTGCGGAGCATTGGCGGCTCTTTCGGTTGGCGCTCGGCACGCACAAGCTAGAGCCGGCGCGGGGCTAGGGCAAGCAGAGGCCGGACGGCCTGCCCTGCTTGTTCCCTCCCCAGCACTCGATCGCATCGCGCCCCCGCCGCGAGGGCAGCGCACTCCCTCGCAACGGCTACCAGCTGTAGCCGCTGCGCGACCCCGTCGGCAGCGCGCAGCGTAGATGATCCAGCAGAAGGCGGAAATCGCGATAGGCGTCCAGCCCCTCGAGCTGCTCGGACGGCCAATCGAGCGCCTCCTCCGCCGTGCCCAGCCCCGTCGCACCAGCGCCGGCGGCCGGCTGTAGTGATTCGAGCTCAGCGCCACCAACACACGCAGATCGAGCAGCGCAATTTGCTCATCGCTCCAGCCCCGGCCATCGTTGATCATGGCCTCGTGAAGCTGGCTGCGCCCGCCAACGTTCACCGCCCCGGCAACAGGTTCCGGCGGGCTGCTTGGCCGCGGCGCATCGACCCAACGCGCCGGCCTCGTGGCGCTCGGCGCGGCACTCTCCGTATTCGCCCTCGCCCTGCTACGGCGAAGCCGCAGGCAATCGTGATGGGGGCTCATAGCGCCGCTGCCCACTCGCCGACGCTACCTAGACGCTATCTTGGCCGCGCAGGGTCGCCGACGGAGGAGGAGCAACCATGCCCGACTGGAATCCCCGCCGCTTTGAAGACCGCGTCGCCCTCGTCACCGGTGGGGCGAGCGGGATGGGACGCGAAACCAGCCTGCGGCTTGCTCGCGAGGGCGCGGCCGTCGTCGTCGCCGGCCTGCCCGACGACGAGCGCGGCCCCGAAACCGTCGCGCTGATCGAAGTCGAAGGCGGGCGCGCCCTCTACGTCGGTGCCGATGTCGCCCGCGAAGCCGATTGCGACGCGATGGCCCAGGCCGCGCTCGACCAGTTCGGCCGGCTCGACTACTGCGTCGCCGCCGCCGGCATCCTCCACGCCCGCTACGTCAGCGGCGAAATCGCCCCCGAAGACCAGAACCCCGACCGCTCCGCCGGCCACCTCACCAACAAACCGCTCGAATTCTGGGAGCGCGTGCTCGCCGTCAATCTGACCGGCGTGATGCTGACCAACCGCGCCGTCGCCAAACGCCTGATCGCCCAGGGCGCGGGCGGCGCAATCGTCAATATCTCCTCCGGCGCGGCCAAAATCCCGATGCGCGGCAGCGCCGAATACTCCGTCTCCAAAGCCGGCGTCTGGATGCTGACCCGCTGCCTGGCGCTCGAACTCGCGCCCCACAAGATCCGCGTCAACACCGTCGCTCCCGGCGTGATCGACACGCCCATGGCGCTCGCCGTCTCCAGCGACGAATCGCGCCGCCAGCAGCTCGAGCGCACCATCCCGCTCGGCCGCCTCGGCGAAGCCGCGGACATCGCCGAAGCCTCGCTCTTCCTGCTCAGCGCGCAGTCCGACTACATGACGGGCCAGATCATCCACCCCGACGGCGGCCTCTTCGTCGGCTGACCGCGCTTCACATCGCCTCATGCCAGGTCACTCCCACTCCGGCATCGTGCGCTTCATGAACTCGTCGAACAGCGGCACCGTGAAGGCCGTTACGCCGTGGCTGGGGCTCCAGACCATCCCCTTGTTGATCAGCCGATTGCGGACGGCGGCGACCTCGCTCGCTTGGCGGCCCATTGCCACGGCGATATCTCCGGAGCGATGCGGCCCTGGCCCGAGCTCGGCCATCGCACGCATATAGCGGTACTCGCCGGGCGGTACGCGGTCGAGGCGCACGCGGAAAAAGCTCTGGTCCAACTCCTCAATCGCCCTCGCTGCGCCCTGTCGGACATCGGCGAGCCGGATCCGTCGTCCTTTGGAGACATCCCATGCGTGCTTGCCCCACTCCTGGAGGAAGTAGGGATAGCCTTGCGTCTGCTCCACGATTGCGTCCAGCGCGTTGTCGTCGATCCGCACGCCTTCCGCCTCGGCGGGCTTGGCGATCGCTTCCCGAGCAGCGGCTGTGGACAGCGACCCGATCTCTATGAAATCGAACTGCCGCTCGGCGTACGTTCGAGCCTGGCCGACCTGTGCGCGAGCCTGCGGCAGTCCGGCGCCGATCAGCGCCACCGGCAAACTCTGCTGGGCGGTGCGATGGAGCGCGGTGAGCAGCGCCCCCAGTTCGCGCTGATCCACGTATTGCAGCTCGTCGAGAAAGAGCGCGGCGCATGTCCCGGCGGCCTGCGCCGCATGCCCCACCGCCTCCAGCAGGTCAGGCAGGTCCGCGTCCAGATCGCCATGGTCCGCCAGCCCCGGTTCGGCTTCAAGGTCCAGGCTGATCTCAAGGTCGTCGTAGCGCACTCTGAGCGCGGAGACGAATCCCGACAGGGCGCGCAGCGCGCGGTTGGCGACCGCGCGGGCCGCGCTTTTGCGCGAGAGGCGCAGCAATGCGACGCGGAGCGCCGGTGCGAGCAGGGACGGCAACGAGCGCTGCTCGGGCGATTCGACGGCGATCGCCGCAATGCCGCTCCGCGCGGCATCGGCCTGGATGCGGTTGAGCAGCACGGTCTTACCCGCGCCGCGCAGGCCGATCAGTATGATGCCCTTGCTGGGACGCCCGATTCGCTGGCGCGCGAGGGCGACCTGTGCATCGTCGAGCACAGCCTCGCGGCCGGCCAGCTCGGGCGGTGGGCTGCCCGCGCCCGGCGCGTAGGGGTTGGCAACGCGATCCATGCCGGAACTATACAGAGTTTGTCAGACTTTATCAAAGTTAACAGCGTTATCAAAAGATGCAAGCCTGACCGCACACGCGCACAGCGCGACTGAAGGAGCACCGCCGTGACAGACGCCGCGCCAGACCAGTCCCAGGGCCCGGGCATCCCCCGCTTTGAGGGCAAAGTCGCCCTTGTCACCGGCGGGGCGAGCGGGATGGGGCGCGAGAGCGCGCTGCGGCTCGCGCGCGAGGGGGCGGCCGTCGTCGTCGCCGCCCTGCCCGACGACGAGCGCGCCGCCGAAACCGTCGCCCTGATCGAGGCCGAGGGCGGGCGGGCTCTCGCCGCACCCACCGATGTCACCCGCGAGGCCGACTGCGACGCGATGGCCCAGGCCGCTGTCGACGCCTTCGGCCGGCTCGACTACTGCATCGCGGCCGCCGGCATCTCCCACGCCGGCTACGTCAGCGGCGAAATCACCGAGGGCGAGCCGCTGCTCGGAGGCGCCCACCGCCATGTCGTCCACAAGCCGCTCGAGTACTGGGAAAAGGTGCTCGCCGTGAACCTCACCGGCGTGATGCTGACCAACCGCGCCGTCGCCCGCCGCATGATCGCGCTCGACCAGGGCGGGGCGATCGTCAATATCTCCTCCGGCGCGGCCAAAGCGCCCATCCGCGGTATGGGCGACTACTGCGTCTCCAAAGCCGGTGTCTGGATGCTGACCCGCTGCCTCGCGCTCGAACTCGCGCCCAACCGCATCCGCGTCAACACGGTCGCCCCCGGCCTGATCGAAACCCCGATGACGCTCGCCGTGACCAGCGACGAAGAGCGCCTCCAGCGCCGCGTCGAAACCACCCCGCTCGGGCGCATCGGCCAACCCGCCGACATCGCCGAAGCCGCCCTCTTCCTGCTCAGCGACCAGTCCAGCTACATCACCGGCCAAATCCTGCACCCCGACGGCGGCCTCTTCGTGGGCCAGTAGCCCCGCTGCATGCGCCTCTCCCTCCATCGTGGAGGGCTTCCGGCCTCTCCCCCATCCTGGGGATCTGTGCGAAAAGGGCGAGCTAGGGCATGGGGGCGGTTGAGCGGCCCCGGGTGCGCCTGTGCGGGGGCGATTCGGGGCGGCGGCGGGCCGCCGGACGGGCTGTATGCGGGCTGTACAGGGGGCCGGCGGGGCCGCGGCGGGGCCGCCGGGGGGCGTGGGGCGCAGTGCGGCCCGGGTCTGCGGGCTCAGGCGGCGGCCAACTGCGCGGCGCGGCGCAGGTTGTAGGCGAAGCAGAGCAGCAGCAGTTGGCAGCGGTTGCGCTCGAGGTCCAGGAAGCGCACTTTGGTGTAGCCGTAACAGCGTTTGAGCACGCCGAAGACGCCCTCCATCGGCATCCGCACGCGGCTCAGCCGGCGGTTGCGCTCGCGCTGCTCGTCCGGCAGCGGATGATGCTTGTTGCCGCGCCGCATGATCGCGTACTCGATCCCCGCTCGGCGTACAGCGCCTCGCGGGCGGCCGCGTCGTAGGCCCGGTCGGCGTGCACCGAGCGCTCCCGCCCGGTCAGCAGCCGGTCGGCGACCGTGGTCTCGTTGACGTTGGCCGGGGTCAGTTCGGCGGCCGCGATCAGCTGCGTGTCGAGGTCCACGTTGACGTGCGCCTTGTAGCCGTAATGGCCGCGGCGGGCGCCGCTGAAGGCGGCGTCGGGGTCGGTCGGCCCCTGCGCCGAGCCGACCCGCCGGCGCGCGGCCTGGGCCTCGACCAGGGTGGCGTCCAGCGCCGCCCGGCCCTCCTTGAGCGACAGCCCCCGCGCCGCCAACCGGCGCTGCAACTCGGCGAACAGCGCGTCGTGCAGACCGGGCCTCGCGCAGCGCCTTGCGGAAGCGGCTGAGCGTGGTGTGATCGGGGACCGGCTCGGCCGCCGGGAAGCCGGCGAAGCGGCGGAACGAGTCGCGATCCCACAACTCGTCCTCCAGCGCCGTGTCCGACAGCCCGTGCAACTCGCCCAGCAGCAGCGCCCTTGAACATCGTGAACATCGCCAGCGGGTCGTAGGCCGGGCGCCCCCGCCGCCCGTTGTGCAGCCGCCCGCGCAGCAGCCGCGCTGGGCCGCTCCAGTCGAGCGCCGCGTCGATCTGCTCCAACCCCCGCTTGCCCCCGGGCCGCCGCCGCCGCAGCGCGTCCGCCAGACTCAACTGCTCACGCTCCCGATGCATCGCGCACTCCTCCCACTTCAGCCGTCAGGCCGCAGAATCTCCCATCTTCAGCCTTTTTGCAACGAACTCATCGTGGGGGGAGACTGAGAGGGGGGTGGCGCGTAGCTCGTCCCCGGCGAAGCGCGTCACAGAGAATCGGAACGAAACCCCCTCACCGAAGGTGCGGAGGGCAGCGCGTGACTACAGCGAGGCAGGCCATTCGGCGCGTTGAGCGTGATGGCTGGCGCCTCGCACCCATCACTGGCAGCCATCGCGTCTTTCTGCATCCCAGCAAGCCCGGTTCAGTCACGATTCCCGGCCGACTCGGCAAGGACCTGCCGACCGGGACCTGGAAGAGTAACCTCAAGCAGGCCGGACTGGAGGAGGAGCGCTGATGCGCAGGACGTATGCCGTCGTGTTTGACGCGGGCCGCGGAATTATGCGGCCTACTGCCCCGATGTGCCGGGCTGCGTCAGCGCCGGGGATGACTGGGACGAGATGCAGGCGATGATCCGCGAGGCGCTGGGCGCGCACATCGGGTTCATGCTGGAGCGCGGCGAAGAGGCGCCGGAGCCGACCATGTCGGTTGAGGACGCGATGCGGTATCACTGCGAGCTGGTGGGCGGTGAGCGCGAATCCGAGCCGTCGACGGAGGTGACGGTCGCTTTCGTGGAAATTGAGGTCGGCCAGGCTGCTCCGGCCCGCGCGGAGGCGGCGTCGGTCGGCGGCTGACGCTGATCGCCCGACCTCATCTGCCAAAGCGTCCCTCATAGTAGGATTGGATGCAGGCCCGCCTGTCGGGGGCGTGGAGGGAGCGGCTTGTGCGCGTTGTTTCGATCGGCTGCCCGCTGCCCAGCCCGATGGTGGACAATCACTCCATCGCCAATGCGCCTTCGCTCTTCGACTACGACGCCTGCGTCTACGACCCCTACGCGGTTTCGGAGCAGATCGAGGGGCTGGCGGCGGGGGGCTCGGGGATGCGCTCGGCGGACGGGCGTCCGGTGCAGGCGGGTGCGTCGGGGGCGTTCAGCTTCGGCCTGGCCGAGCTGCTGGAGCAGCGACGCGCCGAGCTACAGCAGTTGATTGAGCGCGGCGGCGTGCTGCTGGTCTTCGCGCACCCCAACATCGCGCACCCGTCGGTTGCGGCGATGCCGGGGCTGGAGCGCTACACGCTGATTCCCTCGCCCGGCGCCGGGGCGCTGCGCCGGCCCACGCTGCGGGCGGCCGACGGCGGCGAGGTGCGGCCCGTCGCGCCGCAGCATCCGCTCGCGGAGTATCTGGATGAGCTGAGCGGTCGGCTGCGCTACCGCGCGGTCTGGGAGGAGCGCGCGCCCGACTTCCCGAAGGGCGCGCAGGTGCTGGCGCGCAGCGTGGGCGGCGCGGCGCTGGCGGTGGAGTTCAAGCTCGACGCGGGGCGGCTGGTGATGGCGCCGCCGCCGCAGGGGTCGCTCTCGACGGCGGACCGCAAGCGGTTCACCGCCGCCGTGCTCGAACTGCTGGCGCGGCTGGTGGACGGAGACGGCGGCGGGCGCGAGCCGATCTGGGTGCAGCGCTACGACACGGAGGCGATCGCGGCGGCGCGCGAGGCGCTGTCGGCCGCCGAGGTTGAGCTGCAGGAGGCGCAGCGCCGCGAGTCGGAGACTCGCGCGGCGCTGGCCGAAGCGGCGCGGCTTTCGGAGCTGCTCTGGCGCCCCAACGGCGCGAAGTTCAACGCGCTGACAGCCGACGCCTTCCGGCTGCTCGGCTATGAGGTGGTGGAAGGCGCGGCGGGCATCGAACTCAAGGACGACGAGGGGTCGGCGCTGCTGGAGCTGGCCGCTTCGGAGCAGGCGGTCAACGAGCGCGTCTATCTCACGCTCCAGTCGCGGATCGAGGAGCACTTCCTGCGCCGCAAGGAGCGGCCCAAGGGGATCATCGTGGTCAGCGGCCAGCGCGACCTCGATCCAAAGATGCGCCGCCAGGCGTGGACGCGCCCGCTGGAGAACGCCTGCGAGACGTTCGGCTACGCGCTGATCCCGGTGGCGGCGCTGCACGATCTGGTCAATTTCGCGATTGAGGATCCGGATCCGGAGGTGTTGGCGGAGTTGCGGGCCAGCATCCGGGAGACGGCGGGGGTGCTGGAGGTGGAGGAGCCTGAGGCGGAGGATGCGCCGGAGGCGGCGTCGGTCAGCGAGAATGGTCGCGCGGCTACGCCGCTGGCGGATGAGGCAGCGACTGCGTCCGAGCCCGGCTGAGGGCGCGGCTGCACGCCGTACTCCTGCACGCACCACTCCGTCATACCCGCGCTTGCCGCGGGTATCTCGCTGTGACCAGCGCCGACGTACCGCGTGGCCACCTGGTCGTCACCGCGCTTGGTGCCGGCGGTACGCTGTGGCACCAGCGCGCCCGCCGGCGGAGGGGTGGGGAATGTGTAGGCTGGGTGCCGGCTGCGTCGAGATACCCGCGACAAGCGCGGGTATGACGGATCTTTAGGGCGCGGATATGAAGAATCTTGGGCGTGGGTGTGACGAATCTTGGGAGCGGGTGCGACGAATCTTCTTGTGGCGCGGGTAGGACGGGAGGGCGCGGGTATGACGGAGTGGTGGGCGTTGGAGGGAATTGGGAGGGTTGCTCGGGAGGTTGTGCTGTTTGTGTGGGTTGGGTTTGGATTCCAGCGTGCGCTGGAATGACGGAAAAGGGCGCAGGAATGGCAGAGGGACCGGGTGGGTGCGGAGGGAGGTCAGTCCTTGCCGATTTGGAGGACGGCCAGGAAGGCTTCCTGGGGGATTTCCACGTTGCCCACGCGCTTGAGGCGCCTTTTGCCCTCGGCCTGGCGCTGGAGCAGTTTGCGCTTGCGGGTGATGTCGCCGCCGTAGCACTTGGCGGTGACGTTCTTGCGCATTGCGCGGACGGTTTCGCGGGCGACGATGCGGCCGCCGACGGCGGCCTGAATGGGGACATCGAAGAGCTGGCGCGGGATCAGCTTGCGCAGGCGGTCGGCCAGCCGCCGCCCGTCGGTGGCGGCGCGGTCGGCGTGGACGATGGCGGAGAGCGCGTCGACCGGCTCGCCGTTGATCAACAGGTCAAGCTTGACCAGCTTGGCGGGCTGGTAGCCGGTGAAGGTGTAGTCGAGGCTGGCGTAGCCGTGCGTGCGCGACTTGAGGTCGTCGTAGAAGTCGGTCAGGATTTCGGAGAGCGGGATGGCATATTCGAGCAGCACGCGGATTTGCGCCTCGCCGCCGCCGCCGTTGTCGCCGACGCCGCTGCGCTGGAGATACTCCATCCGCTCGAAGCGCCCGCGCCGGCTCGTGACCGCCTCCATCACCGCGCCCACGAACGTTTGCGGCGTGATCACGTGAATCTGCACCCAGGGTTCGCGGATCTCCTCAATGCGCGGCGGCGCGGGGAGCAGCGAGGGGTTTTCGATTCGCTCCACCCGGCCGTCGGTCGTCTCGACCTCGTACTCCACCGAGGGCGCGGTGAAGACCAGTTCGAGGCCGTATTCGCGCTCCAGCCGCTCCTGCACGATTTCCATGTGCAGCAGGCCGAGGAAGCCCATCCGGAAGCCGAAACCGAGCGCAGCGGAGGACTCGGCCTGGTAGAGGATTGAGGAGTCCGACAAGCGCAGCTTGTCCAGCGCGTCGGAGAGGTCCTGGTAGTCGGCGCTGTTGGCGGGATAGAGGCCGGCGAAGACCATCGCCTTGGGTTCGCGGTAGCCGGGCAGCGGTTCGGGCCGCTGGCGGGCGGCGACGGTCATGGTGTCGCCCACCCGCACATCGCCGACCTCTTTGAGGCCCGTGGCCACGTAGCCGACATCGCCGGCGCCCAGCAGTTTGAGCGGTTGGAGATCAGGCGCGAAGCTGCCCACCTCCATCGCCTCGAAGCGGCGGTCGGCCGCCGTCAGCCGCAGCTGCGCGCGATCCGACACCTCGCCGTCCACCACCCGCACATGCGCGATGACGCCCTTGTAGGGGTCGTACTCGGAGTCGAAGATCAGGGCCCGCAGCGGGTCCTCGCGGACACCCTCAGGCGGCGGGATGCGCTCGACGATCGCTTGCAGCAGCTCGTCGATGCCCTGGCCGGTCTTGGCCGAGACGTAGAGCATCTCGTCGAGCGAGAAGCCCACCACATCTGCCAGCTCGGCGGCGATCGCCTCAGGCCGCGCGACCGCCAGATCGATCTTGTTGATCACCGGCACCAGGGTGAGGTCCTGTTCGAGCGCCAGGTAGACGTTGGCGAGCGTTTGGGCCTGGATGCCCTCGGCGGCGTCGACGACCAGCAGCGCGCCCTCGGCGGCGGCCAGGCTGCGAGAGACTTCGTAGGAGAAGTCGACGTGGCCCGGTGTGTCGATCAGATGCAGCTTGTAGCGCTGCCCGTCCTGCGCGGTGTGCTCCATCCGCACGGCCCGGGCCTTGATCGTGATGCCCTTCTCGCGCTCCAGCGCCATGCTGTCGAGCAGCTGGTCCGACATGTTGCGCGGATCGACCGTGCCCGTCGTCTCGAGCAGGCGATCGGAAAGGGTCGACTTACCGTGGTCGATATGCGCGACGATGCAGAAGTTGCGAACCGGGGTTGGGGACATGCGATCGGAGGGTACCACCACTCTGTAGGCGGCCCTGCCGCGATCGGGCGGAGAGCGATCCCGCGCCGCGCGCTAGACGCGGTGGCAGCGGACGTAGTGCTCGGTGCCGATCTCGCGCCACTCGGGGTCTTCCTCGCGGCAGACGTCGATTGCGATCGGGCAGCGCGTGTGGAAGTTGCAGCCGGGCGGGGGCGCGATTGGGTTGGGCACATCGCCGGTCAGGATCAGCCGCTCGCGGCGGCGCTCGACCGCCGGGTCGGGGATCGGCACCGCCGAGATCAGCGCCTGCGTGTAGGGATGCAGCGGGTTCTCGTAGAGCTCGTCCGCGGGCGCGAGCTCGACGATTTTGCCGAGGTACATCACCGCGATGCGGTGGCTGATGTGGCGCACGACGGAGAGGTCGTGGGCGATGAACAGGTAGGTGAGGCCGAAGTCGGCCTGGAGGTCTTCGAGCAGGTTGATGATCTGCGCCTGGATCGACACATCAAGCGCCGAGACCGGCTCGTCGGCGACGATGAAGGCGGGCTCAACCGCCAGCGCGCGGGCGACACCGATCCTCTGGCGCTGGCCGCCGGAGAATTCGTGCGGGTAGCGGCTGGCGAAGTAGGGGTTGAGGCCGACCGTCTCGAGCAGCTCGCGGACGCGCTCCTTGCGGCGCCCGCGCTGGAGGCCGTGGATCACCATCGGCTCGGCGACGATGCTGCCGACGCTCATGCGCGGGTTCAGCGAAGCGTAGGGGTCCTGGAAGATCATCTGCATCTGCCGCCGGTAGGCGCGCAGGTTGCGGCCCGACAGCGTGGTCAGATCGACCGCGTCGCCAGCGCTCGCGCCGTTGGAGGAATCGGCGTCGAGCGCGGCCTGCTCGGCCGCCTCTTCGCCGGCGTCCTCGTGGTGGGCGACGATGTGGCTGGTGTAGCGGGGCGGCGAGAGCAGCACGTTGCCGGCGGTGGGGCGGTAGAGCTGGAGGATCGCCCGTCCGGTAGTGGACTTGCCGCAGCCGGACTCGCCGACGAGACCGAGCGTCTCGCCCTCGCGCACGGAGAACGTGATGCCGTCCACGGCCTTGATGTCGGCGACCTTGCGCTTGAGCAGGAGGCCGGCGGTGACCGGGAAGTACATCTTGAGGTCCTGGACCTCGAGCAGCGTGTTGTCGTGCGGTTCGGTGCGTCCGCCGCCGCCGACATCGGCGATTGCCGCAGCGGAGAGGTTGACGCTCGCGGCCGCCGCCTCGCGCATCTGCTCGGGGGTCATCGTCCCGACGGCCGCCTCCTGGCTGGCTTCGGGGCTCAACGCCCCGGCCGTTGCGGCCGGCGCGTCCTGTTGTTCTTCGCCGTTGGTGGTCTGGTCGTTCTCAGCCATTGGCGGTTGCCTCCTCGTCGGTCTGGGCGCTGGCCAGGATACGGTCAGCCTCGTCCTGCACGGCGTCGGAGTTCCAGCAGGCCACGAGGTGGCCCGGCGCGAACTCGACGAGTTCCGGGCGTTCGGCCCGGCACTGGTCGGTGGCAAAGCGGCAGCGCGGCGCAAACGCGCAGCCGTCCGGCAGGTTGGTCAGGTCCGGCGGCGTTCCCTCAATCGGGATCAGCCGCCCGGTGCGGGCGTCGAGGCGCGGCACTGATTCGAGCAGGCCGAGGGTGTAGGCGTGCTTGGGGTGGGCGTAAATCTCGCCCGCGTCGCCGCTCTCCACGATCCGCCCGCCGTACATCACGTTGACGCGGTCTGCGTAGCGGGCGACGACGCCGAGGTTGTGGGTGATCACGATCACGGCGGTGCCCAGCTCGCGGCTGAGGCGCGCCATGACCTCCAGCACCTGCGCCTGGATCGTTACGTCAAGAGCGGTCGTCGGTTCGTCGGCCAGCAGCAACTTGGGGTCGCAGGAGAGGGCCATGGCGATCATCACGCGCTGGCGCATGCCGCCGGAGAACTGGTGGGGGAAGTCGAACAGGCGCTGCTCGGCGGCGGGGATGCCGACCATGTGCAGGAGTTCGATGGCGCGCTCGTTGGCCTCGCTGCGACGCAGCCCCATATGCAGCTCGATCGCCTCGGTCAGCTGGCGGCCGATGGTGAGCACGGGGTTGAGCGAGGTCATGGGCTCCTGGAAGACCATGGCGATATCGTTGCCGCGAATTTCGCGCATCCGCGAGTCGTCGACGCCCATCAGCTCTTCGCCGTCGAACCAGACTTGGCCCTCGACGATTTTGCCGGGCGGGTTGGGAATCAGGCGGAGGAGCGAGAGCGCGGAGACGCTCTTGCCGGAGCCGGACTCGCCGACGAGTCCGAGCGTCTGGCCCGGATCGACGTCGTAGGAGACCTCGTTGACGGCCTTGACGACGCCTTCGGAGGTGAAGAAGTGGGTGGAGAGGTCCTGGACGCTCAACAGCGGATCGGCCATCAGAGGACTCCTTCGTGGGTGCGCCGCCGAACGGTTCGGGCGGCGCGCTCGCGCGGGGCGCGGGTGGTGGGGAAGAGGAGACTCGAACTCCTACGCCTTTCGGCACATGATTCTAAGTCATGCTCGTCTGCCAGTTCCGACACTTCCCCCTGCGCGCGCATCTGCCGCGGTTCCGCGAGCGGCGCGCGGCACCGCCCACGGCGGACAGAGGCGAACGAAACGGGCGGTGCGCTGGTGAGCCGCCAGGGACTCGAACCCCGAACCTGCTGATTAAGAGTCAGCTGCTCTGCCAATTGAGCTAGCGGCCCATCGCTGTGCAGCGCGGCACGCCGCCGCGCGAGCGCGCCCACGCGCGTCCCGCAACAGCGTACACCGCGGATCGAGGTTGGCTGCGTCAATCTGCTCTCCCCCAAGTTGACCGACGCCGTGCGCGGAACGCTAGCCAATCCAAACCATTCCGTCAACGTGTTAACACTCCACACCCCACCTCGCGCTCCCAAATCGCCCCCACGCAGAGGCCCCACTCTGCAATCGCTCCTACGCAGAGGCTCCGCTCTGCAATCGCCCCCCTACGCAGGGGGGCTGTCCGCGCAAGCGGACTGGGGGGTCGGTCCGGCGCCCCGAGCACAGCACAACCCCTTCCCGCCCCCTTCCCCTCTCACCGCAGCAATCCGCTAAACTGTCCACCACGGGGGCGGTTAGCTCAGTTGGCTAGAGCGCCGCGTTGACATCGCGGAGGTCACTGGTTCAAGTCCAGTATCGCCCACCACCCCACCCCGGAGAGGCGGCGCAGATGGCCCAGCAGGAGGTCGCAGACGAACCCGCAGTCGCGCCCATCGCCGCCTCCGACGAGGTCGATCCCGAAGAGTGGCTGCGGCGGATGCGGCACTCCGCCGCGCATGTGCTCGCGCAGGTCGTGCTCCAGCTATTTCCGGAGGGCAAGATCGCGATTGGACCGCCGATCGCCGACGGCTTCTACTACGACTTCGACCTCCCCCGCCCGCTCACGCCTGCCGACCTCAAGGAAATCGAGCGGCGGATGCGCAAGGAGATGAAGCGCAACCACCGCTTCATCTGGAGCGAGACGGATCTCGACGACGCGCGCGCGCGCTTCGCCGACCAGCCCTACAAGCTGGAGCTGATCGAGCAGTTCAGCGCCGACGCGGACAGCGTCGGCCTCTGCGCACACGCCGAGTTCACCGACCTCTGCCGCGGCGGGCATGTGCAGACGACCCGCCAGATCGGCCCCTTCCGCCTCACCAACGTCGCCGGCGCCTACTGGCGCGGCGACGAGACGCGCCCCCAGCTACAGCGCGTCTACGGCGCGCTCTTCGCCACAAAAGAAGAGCTCGACGATCACTTCGCGCGCCTCGAAGAGGCGCAGCGCCGCGACCATCGCCGGCTCGGGCGCGAGCTCGGTCTGTTCACCTTCGCCGAGGAGATCGGCGCGGGCATTCCACTGCTGCTGCCGCACGGCGCGATCATCCGCAATGAGATGGAACGGCTGATCCGCGAGCTCCAGCTGGAGCGCGGCTACACCGAGGTGTGGACGGGGCACCTGGCCCGCTCCGAACTCTTCGAGCGCTCCGGTCACCTCGAGAACTACCGCGACGTGATGTATCCGGCGATGGTCGACGGCGAGACGGAGTACTACCTCAAGCCGATGAACTGCCCCGTCCACATGACGCTCTACAACACCGGCCTGCACTCCTACCGCGAGCTGCCCCTGCGCTACGCCGAGCAGGCCACGCTCTACCGCTACGAGAAGTCGGGCCAGCTCGGCGGCCTCACTCGCGTGCGTTCGCTGACGCAGGACGATTGCCACATCTTCTGCACGCCGGAGCAGGTCTCCGACGAGGTGGGGCGCGTGCTCGAGCTGGTGCGCACGCTGCTCTCCACCTATGGCCTGACTGATTTCCGCTACGAGTTCTCGCTGCCCGGCGGCGAGGGCAAGTTTGTGGACGATCCCGAGGCCTGGTCCGCGGCCGTCGACGCGCTGCGCAGCGCGCTCGACGCCGCCGGCGTTGATTATGTAGAGCAGGAAGGCGAGGCAGCCTTCTACGGACCGAAGGCCGATCTCTTCGTCAGCGACGTGATGGGCCGCGAGTGGCAGCTCTCGACGGTGCAGTTGGATCTGATTCAGCCGGCGCGGCTGGGCTGCGTCTACGTGGCCGAGGACGGCGAGCGGCGCACGCCGGTCGTGATTCACCGCGCGATCCACGGCTCGCTGGAGCGCTTCCTGGGCATCCTGATCGAGCACTACGCCGGGGCGTTTCCGGCCTGGCTCGCGCCTGTCCAGGCCCGCTGCATCCCCATCGCCGACCGACATAACGAGTGGGCGCAGCAGGCCGCCGCCCAACTCCGCGCCGCCGGGATCCGGGCCGACGTCGACGACGGCAACGAGCGCATGCAGGCCAAAATCCGCACCGGCCAGCAGGCCAAAATCCCCTACCTGCTGATCATCGGCGACCGCGAAGCGGAAGCCGGCGCCGTCGCCGTCCGCGTCCGCAACGGCGAAGACCTCGGCGCAATCCCCCTGGCCGACTTCCGCGCCATGCTCGCCGAGCAAGTCGCCGCCCGCTCCCAGGCTCCCGCCTGACGCCCGCCCCGCCCCATCCTCGCACGCGCCTGCTCCCCTCCATTCCCCGTCCTCTGCCCTGTCGTGTCCGCGCTTGCCGATCTCCACCCTCCCCGCGCTTGCCGATCTCCGTCATACCCGCGCTTGCCGCGGGTATCTCGACGTGAACAGCGCCAACCCCGCACCCCATCACCCTCCCGCCATTTCTGCATGCTCCCTTTCGTCATTCCTGCCTGCGCAGGCAGGAATGACGAAAAGAGGTCTACAGGAACGACGGAAGCAACCAGCCCCGCTCAAACGAGAGCCCCGCAACATCCCCAACCGCCGTGCCGTATCTCCTGTCCCACGAGGCAGGTATGATCCCCTCTGGTCACCCCAGCAGCGAAGGCGGCGCGATGCACGGGCAGAACTCCACGATCCGCACCTTGCTGATCGCCAACCGCGGCGAGATCGCCGTCCGCGTGATCCGCGGCGCGCGCGACCTCGGCATCCGCACCGTCGCCGTCTACTCTGAACCCGACCGCACCGCCCGCCATGTCCGTCTCTCCGACGCCGCCCAGCTGATCGGCCCGGCTGAGCCCGCCCAGAGCTATCTGAACATCGAAGCAATCCTCAGCGCCGCCCGCGAAAGCGGCGCCGACGCCATCCACCCCGGCTACGGCTTCCTCTCCGAAAACGCCGACTTCGCCCGCGCCTGCCGCGACGCCGGCATCACATTCGTCGGCCCCTCCCCCGAAGCGATCGAGCTGATGGGCGACAAAATCGCCTCGCGTCGTACCATGCAGGCCGCCGGCGTCCCCATCATCCCCGGCAGCATCGACCCCGTCAGCGACCCCAACGAAGCCCGCAAGATCGCCGACGAGATCGGCTACCCCGTCGTGATCAAGGCCGCCGCCGGCGGCGGCGGGCGCGGCATCCGAGCCGTCGACTCCGCCGATCAGTTCGAGCGCGCCATCGACCAGGCGCAGGACGAAGCCCGCACCGCCTTCGGCAACGACGAAGTCTTCGTCGAGAAGCTGATCCGCCCCGCCCGCCACATCGAAATCCAGGTCGTCGGCGACCACGCCGGCAACTTGGTCGCGCTCGGCGAGCGCGAGTGCTCAATCCAGCGCCGCCGCCAGAAACTCGTCGAAGAAGCGCCCGCACCCGGCGTCTCGCCCGAACTCCGCCTGCGCATGGAGGAAGCCGCCCTCCAGGCCGCCGCCGCCTGCGACTACACCAGCACCGGCACCGTCGAATTTCTCGTCTGGGGCGACGAGTTCGCCTTCCTCGAGATGAACACCCGTCTCCAGGTCGAGCACCCCGTCACCGAACTGGTGCGCGGCGTCGACCTCGTCCAGGACCAGCTGCGCATCGCCGGTGGCATGCCGATCGGCTACACCCGCGAAGAGCGCCCCATCCGCGGCTGGGCCATGGAGTGCCGCATCACCGCCGAAGACCCCTACCGCGACTTCACTCCCTCAGTCGGCCCCATCGCCTGGTACCGCGAACCCGGCGGCCCCGGCGTGCGGCTCGACAGCATGCTCGCCCGCGGCGTCGGCGTCAGCCCCTGGTACGACTCCCTGATCGGCAAGCTGATCACCTGGGGCGAAACCCGCGACCAGTGCATCCGCCGCATGCGTCGCGCGCTCGGCGAGTACCTGATCCTCGGCGTCAGCACTTCCGTACCCTTCCACCAGGCCCTGCTCGAAGAGCCCCGCTTCCTCGCCGGCCAGGTCGACACCGCGTTCCTCGACGAGCACCAGGTGCTCAACCCCGACGACCGTCCGAAGACCTCGAACCGCGCCGCGATCGCCGCGGCCGTCTTCTTCCACACCCAGGGCGAGCGCGCCGAAGCCGAGCGCGGCGCGCCCGCAGTGCGAAACCCGTGGGCCGTCTCCGCCCGCGGCCGCAGATACCCAGTGGAGCAGGGATGGCGAAGAACTACCGGCTGAACGTCGGCGGCGAACTGCGCGAAGTCGCCATCGAGGACGACGGCGAAGGCCGCTTCGTCGCCCGCCTCGGCGACGCAGAGTACTCCGTCGTGCTCGAATCGCTCGACGACAACACGCTCTTCCGCCTGCGCATCGACGGCCGCCGCACCCCCGTCGCGATCAAGCGCGAGGGCTACGCCCTCGACCTCTTCATCGGCCCCGATCGCTACGCCACCGAAATCGAGCGCGCCGCCGCCGGCTCCTTCGACACCCTCGCCCCAGCCATCGCCGGCGTCGTCCGCCTCACCGCCCCCATGACTGGCCAGGTCTCCGAAGTGCTCGTCAACATCGGCGACGAGGTCCGCGAGGGCGACCCCCTCCTGGTCATCGTCGCCATGAAAATGAACAACGAAATCCGCTCCCCCGCCGACGGCAACATCACCGAGCTCGCCGTATCCCCCACCGACACCGTAGACCAGGGTGATCTCCTCCTCGTCCTCCGCGCTGACGACGACTGACCCACCACGCAGGGGGCCTGTCTCTCTGAAATCGCCCCCCTATGCAGGGGGGCTGTCCGCGCAGCGGACTGGGGGGTCGGTCCGCGCCCCGAACGCAGCTCAGACCCTCCTCACCTCTCCCCCGTCGCGGGGGGAGACAGAGAGGGGGCGCGCCCTACCCCGCTAGGCAAGCCCAACCTGGATCGGCTAACGTGCCCCCAACGCGCCCGCGCGGCAGCGTAGGATCGCGGACCAACCGAGCAGCCCTCGCCGCCGAGCGGCGGGCGGCGATGAGGAGGCCACTTCTGGCGACGCGAGAACAGCGGGTGAACGACGCGATCCGCGTATCCCAGGTGCGCGTGATCGGCAGTGATGGAGCGCAGCTCGGCGTGATGCCGACCGGGCAGGCGCTGGACCTGGCGCGCGGGCAGGGCTTGGACCTCGTTGAGGTTGCCGCCGAAGCCCGCCCGCCCGTCGTCCGCATGCTCGACTACGGCAAATTCAAGTACGAGCAGGCCAAGCGCGAACGCGAGGGACGCAAGCGCCAGAAGGGTGCCTCCCTGCGCGAAATCAAAATGCGCCCCAACATCGGCCAAAGCGACATGGACGCCAAGCGCCGCCGCGCCTCACGCTTCCTCGCAGCTGGCGACAAGGTCAAAATTTCCGTCCAATTCCGCGGCCGCGAAATCACCCACCGCGAAATCGGCGCCGAGCGCATCGAGGAAATGCTCAGCGCGCTCGACGACGACGGTGTGCCCCTGATCCTCGAAAAGCCGATCTCCACCGAGGGCCGCTACATGTCGGTCATCGTCGCCGCCGACAAGCCCAAGCTTGAAGCCCGCGCCCGCCAGCAAGCCGAAGTCCAGGCTGAAGCTCAAACCGAAGCTCAGGCCGAGCAGGAGCAGCCCGCCCAGCCCGAAACCGCCAGTGCATCCTGACGCCCCGCCCGTCATTCCTGACGCCCCGCCCGTCATTCCTGCGCCCCGTCCGTCATTCCCGCGCCCCCGTCCGTCATTCCTGCGCCCCGTCCGTCATTCCCGCGCCCGCCCGTCATTCCTGCGTCCCCGTCCGTCATTCCCACGCCCCTATCCGTCATTTCTGCGTCCCCGTCCGTCATTCCTGCGCCCCCGTCCGTCATTCCTGCGCCCCCGTCCGTCATTCCTGCGTAGGCAGGAATCCACCCGCACAGAGGCGAGCATCCGCCCAGACGCCCGGCAGCGTTGGACGCGACTTGGATGTACCGGTGGATTTCTGCCTGCTCGGGAATGACGAAAAGTGCGAACACGCCGCTAGCGCATCCGCTCCAACCCGCGTACGCTCTGAACCGTCCGCAGCGACTCCAATCACCGGGCGGTGCATCAATGCCGAAGATGAAGACGCACAAAGGCGCGGCCAAGCGCTTCCGCATCACGCGCACCGGCAAGGTGCTGCGCATGAAGGGCTACCGCGGCCACAACAAGCAGAAAAAGCGCAAAAGCACCCTGCGCGAGCAGCAGCGCATGCACAGCGTCAAACGACCCGGCGACCAGCGCCGTGTCCGACGCCTGCTGCCCTACGGCTCCCCTTAACCGACCAGCCGGCCGACCAAGTCAGCCGACAGCCAACCGTCAGAAGCCGACCGAAAGGGTGGGAGCCACATGCCGAGAGTGAAAGGCGGACCGCGCGAACGCCGCCGCCACAAGAAAGTCCTGCGCCAGACCAAAGGCCACCACGGCGTACGCAACCGGCTCTACCGTCGCGCCTCCGAGTCACGCCTGCACGCCCTCAGCTACGCCTACGCCCACCGCCGCGAGCGCAAGGGCGACATGCGCCGCATCTGGATCCAGCGGATCAACGCCGCCGCGCGCCTGCACGGGCTCTCCTACAGCCGCCTGATCCACGGCCTCAAGCAGTCCGGCATCGAAATCGACCGCAAAGTCCTCGCCGAGCTGGCCGTCCACGACCCCGAAGGCTTCGCCGCCGTCGTCCAACAAGCCCGGCCCGCCGCCTGAGCGCCGCCCCCGCGAATCCAGAACCGTCCTCCAGCTCCCCTTCCGCCCCCATCGTGGTGGATCCCCTTCCGACCTCTCCCCCGTCGCGGGGGGAGATTGAGAGGGGGGGGTCCCCCAAATTCCTCACACCGCCTCCGCAACCGCCAGCTGCGGCTGGCCCGTCGCATCCGACAGCGCGTCCGCCGGATCCTCATCCGGCAAGTGGTCGAGCAGCCAGCCGCCGCTCGACTCCTCCCGCAGCCACGGCAAAATCCGCGCCAGCTGGCGGAACTCCCGCGCGTGCAGCCCGTTGATGATCACCGAGAACTCGATCTCCCGCGATCGCTCCCGCCAGCCCGCCGGTAGGTCCAGGAAGGCGTCGTCGAAGGCCCGCGCGATCACCCGCGCCTCCTCCACATCGAGCGCCAGCCAGGCGCGCAGCCGCATCAGCGCTGCCGCGTTGCGGTCGTCGATCACCGCCGCGCCCTCGCGGCGCGCCAGCGCACGCATCGCCCGTCGCAGCTCAATCGGCGCCAGACTCTCCGCGTCGTAGAACGCCGAGGCCAACTCCAGGTGATCCGCGGCGTCGAAGATGCGATCGACGATCGCCGCAGCGCTGGTCCTCTGCTGCTGAATCGGAGTGCGGGCCATGATCATGTCCTCTCGCCTGCTCGGCTTGTCCTGTTCCGTTGAGACAATCTTAGCACTCTCAACCAGAGAGTGCCAGCCTGTGCCTCAAACTGTGTTTCAAACCACACTCAGGTTGTGAAATCAATCACGATCTGTCACTCTCAACCAGTGAGTGCCAGCCCTCGAAGCACCCCCGTGCAGGGGTTCCCTT
Organism: Dehalococcoidia bacterium; assembly: GCA_965243125.1. GTDB lineage: Bacteria > Chloroflexota > Dehalococcoidia > Bin125 > Bin125 > CATQGW01. Next base: position 1,838,685 of record OZ251529.1, read on the forward strand.
CCGGCGTCTCCCCCCAGGATGGGGGGAGACTGAGAGGGGGTTTCCCACACACCCGACACCCCCACCCAACCTCCTACTGATCTCGCAGCTGCGCCCCAAACTGCCGCTCCAGACGGCGCACAATCCCCTGCCGCGCGCGATCCACATCCCGATCCCGCAGCGTCCGATCCGGCGCCCGGTACACCACCCGCCAGGCCAACGACTTCCGACCAGCCGGCACCGGCTCTCCCTCGTAGACATCGAACAACTCAACCGACTCCACCAGCGGCTGATCGGCGATCGCCGCCGCCACCTCGCCCGCCGCCACCTCCGCATTAACAATCAGCGCCAGATCCTCAACCGCCGGCGGAAACGGCGACAGCGCCGCTCCGACCTCCGACGCCCCCTGCGTCGACGCCGCCAGCGGCGCGACCTCCAACTCCATCAGCCACGTGCGCGGATCCAGATCAAAGCGCTCCACCAGCGCCGGTCCGACCAGCCCGATCCGCCCCACCAACACCCCATCTGCGCTGATGTCCGCGCTCTCCGACGCAGCGAAGTCCGGGTCCGACCCGTCGTGCGCCCGCACCTCGATCCGCGCGCCCACCCTTTCCGTGATCCGCTCCAGTGCGCCCTTCGCGTCGAAGAAATCCAGCGGACGCCCCGAGCCGCCTTGTGCGCCTTGTGCGCCTTGTGCGCCTTGTGCGCTTTGTGCGCCCCCATGCACCGACGGCGCAGTTGCGCCCGACAGCGCCGCCGCCAGCATCATGGGCTCTTCCGGTAACTCCCCGGGCCGCGGACGCCAGACCTTGCCCACCTGGAAAATCCGCACCGCCTCGCGCTGCGCCGAGCGATTCCGCGAGAGCATCCGCAGCAGCCCGGCCCGCAGCGTGTTGCGCAGCCGGTCCTCTTCCTTGTTCATCGGATTCTCCAGCCGCAGCGCGCTCGCCGGCTGATCGTCCTCCGCAACCGTCGCGTAGGTGATCACCTCGTTGAACCCCAGCGTCGCGGCCGCATCGCGCAGCCGCTCCGCGAACAGCCGCTCCGCATCGTGCTCCGGCTCCGGCAGCCCCCCCGACAGCGCCGCCGCCGGCAACTCGTCGTAGCCGATGATCCGCCCGATCTCCTCCACCACATCGTCGTCGATCCGGATATCCGAGCGCCAGGGCGGGCAGCTCACCGCGTAGCGGTCGGGCGGCAGCCAGCGGTTGGGGATGCCGAGCGCGCTGAGAATTCCGCGTACCTGCTCCACCGCAGGCTCAATGCCGAGGATTTGTCGAATCCGCTCCACCGAGACCACGACCTGCGGCGCGTGCTCCCGGCCCGGGTATTGATCCTCCACGCCGGCGCAGGCGACGCCGCCGGCGGTCTCGATGATCAGCCGCGCGGCGCGGCGGGCTGCCAGCAGCGCCAGCTCGGGATTGAGCGCCTTTTCGAAGCGCAGGCTGGCCTCCGTCTTGAGTTTGTGCCGCGCGGCCGAGCGGCGAATCGTCGCCGCCTGGAATGTCGCCGTCTCCAGCAGTACCGTCGTCGTCGACTCTTCCACCTCGCTCTCCGCGCCGCCCATGATTCCCGCCAGCGCGACCGGGCGTTCTGCGTCGGCGATCACCAGATCCTCGGTTGAAAGCTCCAGCAGCCCACCGTCGAGCAGGCGAATCGTTTCGCCGGCCTGCGCGCGCCGCACCACGATCCGACCCTCGCGCAGACGCGCCTGGTCGAATGCGTGCAGCGGCTGGCCGTACTCCATCAGCACATAGTTGGTCACGTCGACCACGTTGTTGATCGGGCGCATCCCCGCCGCGATCACCGCCTGCTGGAGCCACTCCGGCGACGGCCCCACGGTCACGCCCTCGATCACGATCGCCGTGTAGCGCGGACAGCCGATCGGGTCCCCGATCGTCACGCTGGTCCGCTCGCCGACCGGCGGGCCGGATTCGTCGTAGTCGTCTGGCGGTTCGCGCACCGCGCCGCCGGTGAGCGCTGCGGCTTCGCGCGCGATCCCCAGCACGCTGAAGTGGTCGGGGCGGTTGGGCGTCGGCTTGATCTCCAGGGCGGTCTCGCCGAGCGCCTCGGCCAGCGGCGCGCCGAGCGGCGCGTCGGTTTCCAGCACCAGGATGCCCTCATGCTCGTCGGAGAGACCCAGCTCCCGCTCCGAGCAGATCATCCCCAGCGACTCCACGCCCCGAATTTTGCCGCGCCGCAGCTTGCGCAGTTCGCGCGTCTGCGGATCGCGCAGCTGCGCCCCTACCTGGGCGAACGCGATCGTCTGTCCCTCGGCCAGGTTGGGCGCGCCGCAGACGACGGTGAGCGGCTGCTCGCCGCCGTAGTCCACCAGCGCCAGGCGCAGGCGGTCGGCGTTGGGATGCGGCGAGACCTCCGCCACGCGCCCGACCACCACCTGATCCCAGTCGCCGCCGCTGCGCTCGATCGACTCCACCTCCGCGCCCGCCATACTCAGGCGGTGCGCCAGCTGCTCTGGCGGCAGCGCCGGATCGACGTACTCGCCCAACCAGGCCAGCGGGACGCGCATCAGCCGCTCTCCTCCGCGCCGCGGAAGCGCTCCAGAAAGCGCAGATCGTTGCCGTAGAACGCGCGGATATCGGCGACGCCGTAGCGCAGCATCGCCACCCGCTCCACGCCGATGCCGAACGCAAACCCCGTGTAGCGGTCCGAATCCAGCCCCGCCTGCTCGATGATCTCCCGATGCACCATCCCGCAGCCCAGCACCTCCAGCCAGTCGCCCCGCCAGCGGATCGCCAGTTCCGCGCCCGGCTCCACGAACGGAAAGTAGTCGCAGCGGAAGCGGGTCTCGATCTCCGAGCCGAACAGCCGCTGCACGAACGATTCGAGCGTCCCCTTCAAGTGCGCGAACGACAGCCCTTCGTCGATCACCAGCCCCTCAAACTGCGAGAGCATCCACTCGTGCGTTGCATCCACCGCCTCATAGCGATAGCACGCCCCCGGCACGATCACCCGGATCGGCGGCTTGCGCCGTTCGAGGTAGCGGATCTGCATCGGCGAGGTGTGCGTGCGGAGCAGCTTGCGCGGCCCGCCCTCCCCGTCGTCCGCGATCCAGATCGTGTCCCACATCTCCCGCGCCGGGTGATCCGCGGGGATGCGCAGTCGGTCGAAGTTGTACAGCTCCAGCTCCACATCCGGCCCCTCCACCACATCGAACCCCATATCCCGAAAGACCCGCTCCATCGAGCGCCGCGTGATCGTGATCGGGTGCAGCGAGCCCTGCGGCGGACGCCGCCCCGGCAGCGTCACGTCGATCCGCACCGTCTCCGCCGTCGGCGCGCCCCGCAGCGCCTCGAGGCGCGCGTCGTGCGCCGCCTGCAACGCCGTCTTGAGCCGATTCGCCGCCGCCCCAACCTGCGGACGCTTCGCCGCCGGCAGCTCCCGCACGCCCCGCAGCACCCCGGTCAGCCGCCCCTTGCGCCCCAGCCAGTCAACCCGCCAGCGCTCCACCGCGTCAGCATCGCCCGCCCCCGCCAGCGCGGTCTCAGCCTCCTCCTGTAGCGCGGCAATGTCGAGCGTGGTGTCGGACATGGTGTCGGGCGTGTCTGTCATGGTTCTCACCGCCCATCCTACGACCCCTTGCCAAGTGCGTCATCGTCGCGCCCCAAAATTCCGCCACCGCCGCGTCCCAACCTCAGTCACTGCCGCGCCCCCAATTCCGTCATTGCCGCGCGCCGCCGCAGCAATCTCGACGAGCGCAGCGCCGCCGCCCGCGCCCAGCCCGGCGAGCCCCCCCGCGGCAAGTGCAGAGATAGCAGCCGCACGCTGATAAGATACTGGCGAGACGCGGTGCGCCCACAACCGCGAACATCGCCGCCGCCGACCTCTGGAGGTGCAACATGGCAGTCAGCAGCTACGTCCTGATCGAGGCCAACGTCGGAACCGCCAAACAGGTCGCAATGGAACTCCGCAAACTCTCCCGCAATCCGGGCAGCGTCAAGTCCGTCGAACTCGTCACCGGACCCTTCGACGTCATCTGCCTCGTTGAAGCCGCCGACCTCCAGGAACTCGGCAACTGCATCACCGACGCAATCCAGACCGTCGCCGGCGTCAAACGCACCACCACCTGCCTCACGATCCAGGTCAGCGATTCGTAGCGATGCCACGCGCGACCGAACCGCCCGTGGACATGCTCCCCGTCGAGGACGCGCTCGAGCGCGTCCTCGACCTCTGCGCCCCGCTGTCCGCCGAAACGCGCCCGATCGACGACGCCGTCGGACAGGTGCTGGCCGAACCGATCGTCGCCCCGTTCGACATCCCACCGCACGACAACACCGCGATGGACGGCTACGCCGTCCAATCCGCCAGCACCGACGGCGCGTCGGAGGGCGCCCCCGTCCGCCTGCGCGTGATCGGCGAGCTGGCCGCGGGCTACCTCTACGACGGCGCGGTCGGCGTGGGCGAAGCGGTCCGAATCATGACCGGCGCGCCGATGCCCGACGGCGCGGACACGATCGTGCCGTTCGAGGAAACCGACGAAGAAGGCTTGCGCGCGCCCGGCCAGACCAACGAGGCGATCGCCGATGTCGGCATCCTCAAGGCCGCCGCCGCAGGCAACAACATTCGCCGCCGCGGCGAGGATGTGCGGCAGGGCGACCATGTGCTGGCCGAGGGCGCGGTGCTGCGCGGCCCCGAAGTCGCCGTGCTCGCCTCGCTCGGCGTCTCCCAGGTGCGCGTCGTCCGACGCCCCCGCGTCGCCGTCCTCTCCACCGGCGACGAGCTGCTCTCGCCCGGCCAGCCGCCCGCGCCCGGCAAAATCTACGACTCCAACTCCTACGGTCTCAGCGCGCTCGTGCAACAGTACGGCGGCGTCCCCAAGCGCGCCGGCATCGCCTCCGACACCATTGAAGCGCTGACCGACGCCATCCAGCAAGCGCTCGCCGACGCCGACCTGCTAATCACCTCCGCCGGCGTCTCGCGCGGCGATTTCGATGTCGTCAAAGAAGTCTTGGTGCGCGAGGGCGCCATCGACTTCTGGACCGTCCGCATGAAGCCCGGCAAGCCGCTCGCTTTCGGCCGCTTCGGCGCGCCCGACGGCCGGCGGGTGCCGCACATCGGGCTGCCCGGCAACCCTGTTTCGTCGTTGCTGGCCTTCGAGCTGTTCGGACGCTTTGCGATCCACAAGCTGATGGGCCGCGAGCCGCAGGCTCGCCCGGTGGTGCGCGCCGTCGCCGAAGACGACATCGTCAACACCGACGCCCGCCGCGTCTATGCGCGCGCCACGATGCAGCTCGACGACGAGGGACGCTGGCATGCGCGGCTGACCGGTCCGCAGGGATCCGGCGTGCTCACCTCAATGGCGCTGGCGAACGGCTACGCTATCTGTCCCGAAGACGCCGAGCGCGTCCGCGCCGGCGAAGAGTGCGACGTGATCATGGTCGATTGGGAGCACCCCACCGACTGACCCTCGCGCCGCAGCGAACGGAGCCGTCCCGATGGCAGTCAAGGACATGGTCCGCAACGCGATCGCGCCCGCCTACATCCGCGCCAAACTCGCGCAGGAGTGGCTGCAAAGCGGCGTCGTCTGGTACCCCCTCGCCGACGGCTTCGTCGACGATCCCTACCCGACCTACCGCAAGTTGCGTGAGAAAGATCCCTACCACTACAGCCCGCTGACGGGCGCGCTGGTGCTCTCACGCTACGAGGACGTGGACGAGGTCCTGCGCGACTGGAAGCGATTCAGCAACGATCAGCGCAAGGGGGAGCAGAGCGGGCTGCGCAACGAGGACACGCGGGGCCAGCTGACGCCGAGCATTTTGAGCCTCGATCCGCCCGACCACACCCGCCTGCGCGGGCTGGTCAACCGCGCCTTCACGCCCCGCCAGATCGCCAAGATGGAGGAGCACATCCGCGCCACCGCGCACGCGCTGCTCGACGAGGTGGAGGGACAGGACGAGTTCGACCTGATGTCGAATCTCGCCACTGCGCTGCCGACCGTGGTGATCGCCGAGATGATCGGCGTGCCGACCGAGGACCGCGATCGCTTCAAGGTCTGGTCCGACAACTTCGCCCGGGTGCTCGAACCGAACCTGTCGCCCGACGAGGGGCGGCTGGTGCTGGAGACCGCCGACATCTTCGAGGACTACTTCACGCGGATCATCGAGCAGCGCCGCGACGATCTGCGCGACGATCTCGTCTCCAAGCTGATCGAGGCCGAAGAAGAGGGCGACCACCTGACGACCGACGAGATGCAGGTCACACTGCGCCTGCTGCTCGTCGCCGGCAACGAGACCACTACCAACCTGATCGGCAACGGGATGCGCGCGCTGTTGCGCCACCCCGAACAGCTGCAAACCCTGCGCGAGCAGCCGGAGCTGATCCCCAACGCGATCGAGGAGCTGCTGCGCTTCGACTCGCCCGTGCAGGTCGACATGCGCACGGTGCTGGAGAATGTCGAACTCGGCGGCAAGACCGCGCGCAAAGGCTCGCGCGTGATGCTGCTGATCGGCGGCGCGAACCGCGACCCTGAGGAGTTCGAGCGCCCCGAGACGCTCGACGTGACCCGCGAAGACGCGGGCAACATCTCCTTCGGACGCGGCATCCACCACTGCCTCGGCGCGCCGCTGGCGCGGCTCGAGGGCAAGATCGCCTTCGAGGTGCTGCTTGAGCGCTTCGACGACATCCAGCTCGGCTCAACCCGCCCGCGCTACAAGCAGAACATCGTCCTGCGCGGCCTCAAGCAGCTGCCCATCCGGGTCCAGCGCCGCAGCGCTGCCGGCGCGGCCGCGGCAGGCTGACCTCATGCTGCAAGCGACCCTCCGCACGCTGCTCGCGCCCCTCTACATCCACGCGCGGCTGGCGCAGGAGTGGTTGCAGAGCGGCGTCGTCTGGCACCCTCTCGCCAAGGACTTCGTCGACGACCCCTACCCGACCTACCGCAAGCTGCGGGAGAAGGATCCCTACCACCGCAGCCCGCTGACCGGCTCGCTGGTGCTCTCGCGCTACGACGATGTGGACGAAATCCTGCGCGACTTCCGTCGCTTCAGCAACGACGACCGCAACAACACCAGCGGCCCGCGTCGACAGCCCGACGACGTCACCCGCAGCATGCTCGGCCTCGATCCGCCCGATCACACCCGCCTGCGCGGACTGGTCAGCCGCGCCTTCACCCCGCGCCAGGTCGCCAAAATGGAGGCCCGCGTCCGCGACACCGCCCATGCGCTGCTCGACGAGGTGGACGGCGACGCCGAGTTCGACCTGATGGCCGACCTGGCCGCGCCGCTGCCGACCGTCGTGATCGCCGAGATGATCGGCGTGCCCGGCGAAGACCGCGACCAATTCAAGATCTGGTCCGACCGGATCGCGCGCACGCTTGAACCCAACCTGACGCCCCGCGAAAACCAACTGGCCGATGAGGCATCAAGCGCGCTCAGCGACTACTTCTCGCGGATCATCGAGCAGCGCCGCGACGCTCCGCGCGACGACCTCGTCTCGCGCCTGATCGAAGCCGGGGAAGACGGCGACCAGCTGACGCCCGACGAAATGCAGGCCACGCTCCGCCTGCTGCTCGTCGCCGGCAACGAGACCACCACCAACCTGATCGGCAACGGCCTGCTCGCCTTGCTCCGCCATCCCGACCAGCTGCAACTGCTGCGCGAGCAGCCTGAGCTGATGCCCAATGCGATCGAGGAACTGCTGCGCTACGACTCGCCCGTGCAGGTGGACGGCCGCACCGCGCCTGAAGATGTCGAGCTCGGCGGCCGGGTCGCCCGCAAAGGCTCTCGCGTCACCCTGCTGATCGGCGGCGCAAACCGCGACCCCGAGGAGTTCGAGCGCCCCGAGACGCTCGACGTCACCCGCGAAGACGCCGGCAACATCTCCTTCGGGCGCGGCATTCACCACTGCCTCGGGGCGCCGCTCGCCCGTCTCGAGGGCAAAATCGCCTTCGAGGCCCTCTTCGAGCGCTACAACGACATCCAACTCAGCTCAACCCGCCCTCGCTACAAGCAGAACATCGTCCTCCGCGGCCTCAAACAACTCCCCATCCGCGTCCAGCGCCTTTCCACCTCTCCCCCCGTCGCGGGGGGAGACTGAGAGGGGGGCGGACAATCGCCCTCCTGTGCAGGGGGCTGTCGCGTAGCGACTGGGGGGCGACCGCCCCCGCTCCCCAACGACCCCCTACCCCTCCCCAACGACAAACAACCGCAACGCCGACGGCGTGGCGCCGCCGCGGTGGATGTTGTTGATCGCCGGCTGCGCATCGCGCATCGTGTTGGGCGGCTCCGCCGTGTTCGAGTTGGGGAAAAACCGCGGGTAGTTGCTGCTCGACACCTCCAGCCGAATCCGGTGCCCCGCCTCGAAGCGATGCGCAATCGAAGCCAGATCGATCTCCACCCGCGCCACCTCGCCCGGCTCCAGCAACTCCTCCCGCTCAAACCCGTTGCGGAAGCGGGCGCGGATGATGCCGTCGGTTAGCGAGATCGGCTTGCCGTCCGGCTGGACATCCACCAGCTTCGCCGTGAAATCCGTATCCGGACGATCCGACGACACGAACAGCTCCACCGTCACCGGCCCCGCTACATCGAGGGAGCGCTGGAGCGGCTCCGTCGTGTAGCAGAGCACATCGTCGCGGCTCTCGGCGCGCGACTGATCGCGCGGTCCCGGCAGCCCGATCGGCACCTGCAAAATCGAGCCGCCCTCCGTCATCACCGGCTTGTAGGCGATGTAGAGGTACTGATCCCAGCGCTGATCCTCCGCCGGACACTCGTCCACCAGCCGCCCGTCGCCGTAGTGCAGCGTCGCGCCGCCGTCCGACGCGAGGTAGAACGCCCGCTGCTCCGCCTCCGGCGGCGGCCAGGCCGACGACTCGCGCCACTCGTTCGCCCCCATCAGGAACCAGCGCACGGGCGCGAGTTCCGCGTCACCATCCTTGAGGTGACGGTCGAGGAAGCGGTTGATGTCGGCGACCACGTTCGCGCCCGCCGCCGCGCCCGTCGCGCCGAAGTCCAACTCGCCCAGCCGCCGCTCGTAGTGCGTGTGCGCCCACGGCCCCATGATCAGGTGCTGCGCCGCGTTGCCCGCCGCGCTCAGCCCGCGGAAGTTGCGGATCGTGCCGATCCCGAAGATGTCGAACCAGCCGCCGACGTGCAGCATCGGCACACCAAAGCGCGAGTAGTCGGCCGAGTGCCGGATGCGCTCCCAGAAGCCGTCGCGCGAGTCGTGCCCCACCCAGTCGCGCCACCACGGCGCGACGCCCTCCTCCGAGATGCCCGGCAGCTCCGCCAGCGGGCGGTTGCCGAGGAAACGGAACGAGTTGCCCAGCAGCGCCTCCTGCAGCGCCAGCTGCGCCCCCGCCGGCCGCGAGTGTCCCTGCTGCAGATAGCCCGTCGCCGCCAGCCCCGCGCCCCACAGCCCGACGAAGCCCAGCTGGAACGCGCCGCCCTGGTAGGTCCAGCCGTCGTAGTAGTCGTCGGCCGTGATGATCGGAATCGCGCAGCGCAGCGAGGGCGGCGCCTCCCGCGCCGCCAACATCGTCGTCGCGCCCACGTAGGACGGCCCGTAAATCGCCGTCTTGCCGTCGCACCACGGCTGCGCCGCGACCCACTCGAGCGTGTCGTAGCCGTCCGGCCCCTCCTGGTGGAACGGGTTGAACTCGCCCTCCGAGGCGTAGCGCCCGCGCGTGTCGCAGACCACCACCGCGTAGCCCCGCTCGGCCAGCTTCAGCGCGTTGGGCATCACCGCCACCAGCCCCGCGCCCGACAGCTCCTTGTCGTAGGGCGTGCGCGTCACCACGCCCGGCGCCGCGCGGCCCGGCTCCAGGCTGTCCACCGGGCGGTAGAGGTCGCCGCGCAGAATCACCCCGTCGCGCATCGGAATGCGGATGTCTTTTTCGACGATGACGTTGCGGGAAGTGCTGTCGCTGGGCATCTGCGCGCTCCTGCCTGACTCTCTTGCCGGCTCTGACTGCGATATGCTACGGCTGTGCGCTGAGGAGTGCGCGATGAGGAGTGCGCAATGACGACGAGTGCCGACACGGCCGATCTGGGCATCGAATTCAGCGAGGTGGCGCGTGGCAAGCTCGTCGAGGTGATCGAGGGCTACCCCGAAGAGGTCGCCGGCCTGCGGCTAAAGATCATCGGGCGCACCTCGCACGGCTTCGAGCATGTGCTGACCATCGTCGAGCGCGGCTACGAGCCCGAGGACGACGCCCAGGTCGAGTACCCCGACTTCCGCCTCTACGTCGACGGCGAGCGGCTCGAAGACCTGCGCGGCGTCAAAGTCCACTACGAATTCAAGGGTCCCAACGTCTCCGGCCTCGAGTTCGACAACCCCAACCCCGTCTGGCGCGACCCCATCGCCCTGCAAATCCAGCAAATCTTCGACGAGCAGATCAACCCCCAGATCGCCGCCCACGGCGGCTACGTCCAGCTGCTTGAGGTGCAGGGCTCCCGCGCCTACATCGAGATGGGCGGCGGCTGCCAGGGCTGCGGCATGGCCAACGTCACGCTCAAGCAGGGCGTCGAAGTCGCCGTCAAAGAACAACTCCCCCAAATCGAAGAGCTGGTCGACATCACCGACCACGCCTCCGGCGACAACCCCTACTACAAACCGTCGAAGAAGTAGGCCGGGCGTGCAGGTACTGCTGATTTCGACCTACGAGCAGGGACACCAGCCCCTCGGGCTGGCCGCCCCCGCCGCAATGCTCCGCGCCGACGGGCACGAGGTCCGCACGCTCGACCTCTCCGCCGAGACCGCCGATCCGGCCCTCTACCAGTGGGCCGACCTGATCGGCATCTCCACCCCCATGCACACCGCCGCCCGGCTCGGCACCGCGCTCGCCCGCCAACTCCGCGAGCACGGACACGGCGAGAAACTCGCCTTCTACGGCGTCGGCGCAGTGGGGCTGACCGGCAGGACGCTGACCGGCGACACCGACCGCCAACTGCTCGACTTGGCCCGCGGCGAGGAGCCGGGCGCGCCGAGCTTCGACCGCGCCCCGCGCTCCGCGCCGGATCGCGCCGGACTGCCCCCGCTCGACCAGTACGCCCGCTACCACGGCGCGGAAGACGAATTCGAGCTGGCCGGCTACGTGGAGGCCTCGCGCGGCTGCGCCCACCGCTGCACGCACTGCCCGCTCACCCCCGTCTTCGAGGGACGCCTGCGGCTCAACGGCGCCAACAGCGTGCTCGCCGACATCGACCAGCAGGCCGCCATGGGCGCGCGCCACATCACCTTCGGCGACCCCGACTTCTTCAACGCACCCGCCTACGGCCTCGAGCTGCTGGAAGCCGCGCAGGGTAAACATAAGCAGCTAACATTCGACATAACGGTCAAGGTCGAGCACCTGCTCGAGCACCGACATCTGCTCACCCGCCTACGCGATCTGGGCGTCTCCTTCATCACCTCGGCCTTCGAATCGGTGGACGACGCGCTGCTGCGCATCCTCGACAAAGGCCACACCGCCGCCGATCTCGATACCGCGCTGGCGCTCGCGGCGCAGGCCGGCATCGCGCTCCGCCCCACCTGGCTGCCCTTCACCCCCTGGACTTCGCCGCAGCATTACCTGGCGCTGCTCGAATTCATCGAGACCCATGGGTTAATCCCGACCGTGCCGCCCGTCCAACTCGGCCTCCGCCTGCTCGTCCCCCCCGCCTCGCCGCTGGTCGCCCCCATCCGCGAACGCGGCTGGCTGGGCCCGTTCGACGAAGACGGCCTGATCTGGCAGTGGCGCCATCCCGACCCGCAAATGGACGCGCTGCAAACCGAAGCCGCAACCCTCACCGAAGCCGCCGAAGGAGCCCCTCCCGCCGAGGTCTTCCGCGCCGTCAAACACCTCGCCTGCGCCCAGCTCAACACCGACCCGTGGCCCGACGCGCCGCAACCCCAAACCCACATCCCCGCCCTCACCGAAGCCTGGTTCTGTTGAGCCGAGCCCACCAAAGGCCAGTTGGCCTCCCTCAGCTAGACCCTGCTCACGCATCCCCACTACCGTGGCACTCCGGCTCCGAATCGCCCCCCTACGCAGGGGGGCTGTCTGCGCAGCAGACTGGGGGGTCGGTCCGGCGCACCGAGCACAAGACAGACTCCGCCGCGCCCCGCCGTGCTACCCTGATTCGCGCCCAACCCTGTCAATACCGCCTCTGAATCGGCACAGCGACGAAGGACCAGGAGCGATAATGCGGAACCAAACCCAGGCTGAAATTCACGGATTTGCGGGGGGGGGGGGGCATAAAACCAGTTTCCCGGCCCTCGCGGCGCTGCTCGCGCTCGCCGCGCTGCTCGCCGGCTCGCTCTTCACCCTCTCCCCGGCTCGCGCGGATGAGCACCCGGAGGACATCCAGCTCGTCCTCAGCATCGACGATTCCGACAACATCATCGCGCCGGGCTCCGAATTCACCGTCTCGGCCGCGCTGCGCTTCACGGGTCCGCACACGCTCTGGCGGCGGCTGAGCATCGGCGACGCCGCGCTGCACATGAGCGGACCGCTGAAGTGGGAGGCGTCGGGCCGCGGCGCGCTGCGGCCGGACGACCAGATCGTGATGGGCGCCGCGCTGTACCGCCCAACCGGTACCGACGGCGAACCGGTCGGCGGCGGGTCGCGGGTAATCACGCTGAGCATGCATCGACGCACGCTGCTGGCCCGCTCCAACGATCAGGAAGTCTACGTCTACGACGTCTGGAACAAGCGGCAGGCGGCGGTGATCACGCCGCCCGCCACGGCCGACGGTCCCACCTTCGCCCGTCCGCCTGGAGACCCGGAGAACTGGCAACGGCAAAGCGGCGCCGTCTGGCATGAAACCGACTCGACCGCCTGGCTGTTCATCGGCTCGAACGGCGACGAGATCAGCAGCGTTGACAACGTGGGCAGCCTCTACATCTACAAGCTCGACTGGCGTGCGGACCCGCCGAGCGTCACGATGGTCAAACGCCTCGTCCCGCCGCAGAGCGAGTTCGGCAACAGGCGCGGCACGCCCGATCCCCGCTACGGCTCGTCCGTCAACATCTCCGCCGACGGCGGCACGCTGGCTGTGGGAGCGCAGCGAATGAACAATATGGGCGCGGTCTACGTCTACAGCCGGCCCGACGGCGCGGGCGAAGACTGGAGCGACCTCGAATACGCCGACGGGGTGAAGCTGACCGTCGCGCCCACACCGGCCTGGGGCGCGAGCGGCACGCGACCGTTCGACCCCGACGTGCTCGCCGACTGCGACGCCTACTGCTCGCGCGTCAGCTCGCTGATCGAAGACGGCGAGGCCCGCTTCGGCACGCACAAGATCGGCCTGTCGGAGGACGGGCGGGTGATCTCGGTTGCGGCCTCGCAGAAACGCTACCCGTTCGACACCGCGGGCGGCGCGTTCAGCGGCGGCACGGCGAACTTCGGCGAGGCGTACGTGTTCGTCGCGCCGGCGGGCGGCTGGGAAGCGGCGCCGGAGGCGAGCGGCGAGCTGATCGGGGCCGGCGAGGACGCCAGCAGCTTCGATCCGGCGCTGCACCATTCGCCGGGGCCGGCGCGGCGGATCACGGCGCCAACCGCAGTGCTGCTGGGCCGGCGCTGGGCCGACGCCGTCACGGACAGGTGGTTCGGCCAGCAAACGACCGTTTCGGCCGACGGCTCGACGATCGCCGCGAGCGAGGGCAACTCGCAGAGCGTGCATATCTTCCAGCGCGCCTCGGCCGACGACTGGGCCGGCGAGCTGCTGCCCAGCGCCACGATCAGCGGCGGCGGCTCCGGTTACGGAGCGTGGGGCGGCCTCGCCTTCAACCGCGACGCCAGCGTCCTGCTGATCGGCAACGCGGGGCACTCAGGCGGCTCGGTCCTCACGGGGGCGCTCGATGTCCTCACCCGGCCCGCCTCCGGAACCTGGGCCGACGCCGCGGCGTCGAGCGCAGTCCGGCTCGCTCCCGTCGTCGTGTCGCGCCGGGGTTTTTTCAGCTACTACACCGTCCAGGATCTCGACTATGAGCGCCTGGCGCTCTCGCAGCCCAACTACCAGGGCAATAACCCCGATGCCATGGGGATCTACCTCAGCGACGGCGGCTGCACCGTGCGGATCGTCGACGAAGTGAGCACCACGACCTGCCCGATCACGCTGGCCGACGGCAAGGTGGTAATCCCGGCCGGCAGCCGCGAGGGCACCCACACGGTCTCGGGACAGGTCGCGCTCAGCGTGGACGGCGTGGCGGACAGCGAGGTCGTGCTGCGCGGCGCGATCGAGGTCACGATCGGCGAGGTGCAGGAGCTGGCCGAGGTCAAGCTGGGCTTCGCCACCGACGACCGCAACACGACCACGACCGACGACGACGCGCCGTATCCCGCGGCGATCACCGACGGACAGTCGACGACGCTGCGGCTGCAACTGCTGAACGAGCACGGCGCGCCGTCGGAGGCGGGCAGCGCGGCTTCGGTGCTGGTCACCACCACCGCCGGCGAGCTGAGCACCGCGTTCGGGAGCGGCTGCCGGGGCGGCGCGCAGGCCGGCGGGCGCTCCTGCTCGCTCGACACCGCCGCCCTGACCGACGCCAACTCCGGCCGCATCCTGCTCGACCTGCGCCACGCCGGGACCGCCGCCGTCGCCGAGCTCCGCGCGACCGTCTTCTCCGCCGACGGCGAAACCTTCCGCGCCGAACCGCTGACCGTCACCCTGACCGGCCCGCCCGCCGCGCTGAACATCTCCGCGCCCGCCACCGGTCTGCTCAACGTGGATACCGCCGACGAGGGCGAAGACAAAGACGACCGCGATCTGCTGACCCTGTCGGTCTCGGCGGCGGACGCCAACGGCGCGTGGGTCGCCGTACCGGCCTCCGCGCCGTTCGCCGCGCTGACCGGCCCCGACGGCGCGCGGGTGACGCGCGGCGTCGCGTTGGAGTGGCCGCTGCGCGACAGCGCGGGCGAAGTCGCGCTCGACTCCGAGCGCAACCGCCAGGTGCGGGTCAACGTCAACCGCAGCGCGGCCGATCGGCTGCCCGGCGGCGAGTACACGCTCAACCTCCGCTCCGGCGGCCTGACCGCGATGCAGACGGTCACCGTCAGCGGCGGCGCGGCCACGGTGGAGTTGGGCGAGCCGAGCGAGCCGCCCGTGGACAGGGGACAGTTCACAATCACCGCAATCATTCGCGACGCCGACGGCGCGGCCGTGCCCAACGGCACGAGTGTGCGCTGGGAGGGCAACGCGGTGGGCAACGCTCCGACGTTGGTGCAGCTGGACGCCGACGCCGTGACCACCGACGGGCAAGCCTCATCGACCTGGCTGTCGCTGGGCGCGGGCCGCGCGCACGTGCGGGCGAGCGCCGACTCGGTCAGCGAAGTGCGGCTGCTCAACGTCGCCTCCGAGGCGGCCGGCCCGGCGAGGCTCTCGGCCTCGCTGAGCGCGCCGATCCGCGGCGTGCTGATCTCCTGGCTGGGCGAAGCCGACACTACCGCCGCCGCCCTGCTCGCCGACTTCGACAACGCCGGCGCAATCCTCACCTGGCGCGATGGCGAGTGGCTGCGCTACAGCGTCGAAGGCGACCGCGCGACCCCCGGCTCCGTAAACTTCAACATCCGCCTCGGCGACATCCTCTGGCTGGACGACTGAGCGCGGCGCGGAGCGCCCTTCCGAATCGCCCCTGGAATCGCCCCCCACGCAGGGGGCTCCGCTCCGAAATCGCCCCCCTACGCAGGGGGGCTGTCCGCTTCTAGCGGACTGGGGGTCGGTCCGGCGCACCGAGCCGCCCTCCGGCCGCCCCGCGCCCCCCACACCGTCATACCCGCGCTTGCCGCGGGTATCTCGCCGAGCCCACCTCCCACCCCCGCATGCACTCCAAACTCCCGTTCCAGGATCCGCCACCCCAGATCAAGTCTGGGGCGACGGAGGTAGTGGCGCGGGGCGACCAATGGGGAGGAGGCGAGAATGGCGGAATTTTGGGGCGAGAGATGGCGGGGAGAAGGGGCGGGCCGGCGGAGGGATGGGGCACCGGCGCCCTCGCCGTCAGCCCAGGCCCTCCAGCGAACGCAGTCGCTCGACCATCGTTGCGGCCTCCGAGATGCGCGCTTGTTGGTGCGGTTGGAGCTCCTGGCCGCCTGCGCCTGCTGCGTTGTCGGCCATCGGGTCGCCCGCCTCCGAGCGGCGGCCGCTCAGCTCCTCCACCACCGCCAGCCCGCAGAACGGCACGTAGGTCGGCGAGTAGCCGCCCTCGTGCGACAGCACCAGCCGTCCGCCGCACAGCTGGTCGGCCGCCTCCAACAGCAGCCGCGTCATCTCGCGGAACGTCTCGCTGTAGGCCATCATCCGCCCCAGCGGGTCGTACATCCCGCCGTCGAAGCCCGAGGGCACCAGAATCAGGTCCGGCTTGTAGGCCTCCAGCGCTGGCACGATTACCTGCTCGATCGTGGCGAGATACGCGCCGTGCCCCGAGCCCGGCGGCAGCGGCACGTTGATGTTGTAGCCGTCGCCCGCCGCCTCGCCCGTCTCCTCCAGCGCGCCGGAGTCGCGCGGGTACCAGTTGTCCTGGTGAATCGACATCGTCAGCACATCGTCGCGGTCGTAGAAGGCCTGCTGCGTGCCGTTGCCGTGATGCACATCCCAGTCGATCGTCGCGATCCGGCCCAGCCCGCGATCGGCGAGCGCGTGCATCGCCGCGATCGCCACATTGCCGAAGACGCAGAAACCGCGCCCGCGGTCCCGCTCCGCGTGGTGGCCCGGCGGACGCACCAGCGCGTAGGCGTTGTCCACCTCGTTGTCGAGCACTGCGTCGACCGCAGTGATCGTCCCGCCCGCCGCGAGCAGCGCGATCTCGAAGCCGCCGTGGCTGAACGGCGCGCCCTCTCCTGCGTCGCCGCCGTCGCCCGCGCTCATTTCGCGGATCGCCTCCACGTACTCCGGCGTGTGAAAGCGCGTCACCTGCTCGTAGTTGGCCGCGCGCGGCTTCAGCGGCGTCAGCTGCTCGGCGAACTCCGAGTATTCGAGCAGGTTGTTGAAGCGCCGCTTCGTGTCGGGATTCTCGAAGTGCTCCCAAGCCTGCATCCAGCGCTTGTAGGTCGGGTCGAACGCGCGGATGCGCCCCGTGTCGTGCCACATGTAGGCCTCGTGGTAGACCCATCCCGTGCGGCGCTGGTCGCTGGTCGTCATGGTGTGCTCCAATCCCTCGATTCGGCGGCTTGCAGGGTAGACTCTTCAGGCCGAAGCGGTGGAGTGGAACGGGCGCGCGTGGCGGAGCAGGGCAACGAGCAGTTCCGGCAGCGCACGCCGCTCGCGGCGCGGCTGCTGCCCCAACGCTGGTACTACGGCTGGGCGATCGTCGCCGCCTGCGGCGCGCTCCTGTTCGTCTCTGTCGGCGTCGGCTACTACGGACTCGCCGTCTATCTCGGCCCGCTGCAGGACGACCACGGCTGGAGCAACGCCGAGGTCTCGCTCGCCACCGGCCTCTACTTCGCCGTTTCCGGCCTCGCCGCCGCGTTGGTCGGGCCGCTGATCGACCGTCAGGGCGCGCGCCGCTGGATGGCGCCCGGACTGATCTGCATCGGCGTCGGCTCGATCACTGTCGGCTACGTCGACTCGCTCTGGCAGCTCTACCTCGCCTACGCCGCCCTGGCAATCGGCTCCGGTCTCTCCGCCGGCGTCGCCGTCAACGCCACGCTCGCCCGCTGGTTTCTGACCCGCCGCGCCCGCGCGATGGCGATCGCCTCCACCGGCGTCTCGCTCGGCGGCGCGGTGCTCTCTCCGCTCAACGGGCTGTTGATCGACTCCGGCGGCCTCGAGCTGGCCACGCCCGTGATGGGCGCGCTGATCCTGATCGTCGGCCTGCCGATCGTCGCCTGGGTGCTGGTCTGGGACCCGCGCGAAATGAACTTGCCGCAGGATGGCCTCGATCCGCCCGCGCCTGCGCGCAGCGAGTCGCTCAGCGCCGCCGTCCAGACCCGGCACTGGACCATCCCCCAGGCGCTCCGCACCGTCCCCTTCTGGGCAGTCCTGATCACGTTTGTCGTCGTGCTGCTCGCCCAAACAGGCTTCATCCTGCACCAGACGGCCTTCCTCGAGCAGCGCCTCGGCTCGCTCTCGGCGGCGACCGTGACGCTCAGCGTGACCGCGATCGGCAGCATCATCGCCCGCCTGATCGTCGGCTGGTTCTTCGCCGACCGAATAGACAAACGCTGGCTCACCATGGGCCTGCTGATCGTGCAGGGCGCCGCCGCGCTGGTCGTGATCCATATTGAGAGCGCGCTCGCCACATGGCTCGGCATCCTCGTCTTCGGCTTCACGATCGGCAACATCTACATGATGCAGTCGCTGCTCGTCAGCGAGGTCTTCGGCTACGTCAGCTTCGGCGCGGTCTACGGCCTGGTCGCGCTGGCCACCAACCTGTCGAGCGGCGTCGGTCCCTGGATGATCGGCCTGCTCGAAGACGCCGTCGGCGGCTACGAACTGCCCCTCACGGTCACCGCCGTCCTCACCTTTGCCGCCGCACTCCCTGTCTGGTTCGCCCGCGCCGCGAAGACGCCGCCGCGTCGGTCTGCGCCCCCGCGGATCGTCGCCCGCCCGGCGCCGCAGCACACCCGCCCGGCCAGCCGCTAGGCTTCGGATGCGCCCAAAGAGTCCTCCACACCCCGTGAGCCGCGCGTCGGCGCAAGCCCGGCCCCAATCAAGCTGGCGCCGCTTCGCTTGGATCCTGTGCGTCCGCCCGGGCCGTCAACCGAGATCCAAACACGCAGCCGCTAAGCTACGCCCCACAGATCCTGGTTGAATCTAAGCCCCAACGCGACATTGATCGTGACGAGAGCTGGTAAGATTTCAATATGCCTGAAAACGGATCCTCCCCTGCACGCGAGCCGCGCACTGGCGCAAGCCCTGCGCCGATCAAGCCGGCGCCCCGACCGAAGCCCTGGGTTGAACCTCCGTTCCCGCCCGATCTCGTGATCAAGGAGAACGGTTAGGGCGTCCCGGCCGCGGCTCGCAACACCTCCGCAAGAACGAGCAGCAGCGCTTCTAGGGCGATCAAGCGGGTTGCCCAAGTGACGCGACGCTCCGCGGCTGCGTAGTGCCGGAGGTTTTGAGCAACCGCACGAACCTGAGCTTCGATCGTATGCGCTTTAAGCTCGGCAGCAGTGCCGCCTCCTTGCGCCCGATGCGCCAGCCAGACCGGACTGATGCCGATGCTCCGCTCACGTGGCAGCAGCGCGACGAGCCACAAGACTACGACGATGAGCCATGCTGCCAGCGCACCGGTGGAGCACAAGCTCGTCACTGGACTGTCGTTAAAGTCAAACTCCCAGCGCTCCAGAAATCCGGTCGTGCCAATCGCGAACGTGGCTGCCGCCGCGATGAAGAGGATCTTGCGCAACTGGCGGTCGGCTGATTCCACCAGGTCGACCAGGCGCTGGCGCGATTCGGAGTACATGTAGTCGAGCGTGTCAGCGTCAAGGCGAATCGCCCATCCCGGTTGTGGAGGTTCTGGCACGCCGAGCTCACGTTTCTCGGCAGGCCATAGCGGACCCTTCAGCATGCCCCAAAGATGCTGCGCGGCGTTGACAGCGAAACGTTGCATCACGCAATCTCGAACGTGATCCGCGCGTGCGCCTCGCGTAGCGCCTGCTCCACCTCCGCCGGCGACTCCGCACGCGCGAAAATGAAGCCCGGATAATCCGAACTCTCCGGCAGCGGAACCATCCGCTCGCCGGGACGCGCCTCAATCTCGATGTTCTCGATGTAGGGGACGGCCAATGCTTCCTCCAGCCCACGCACGGCCCGCAGAATTCCCGCTCGCGGCACGGGCATCATCATCACCCCTGACGCCGCCGACTCGCGGTTCAGCGAAGCCAGCGGCGCGCCGACCGCGTGGCGCAGCACGATCTCCTCCAGCGACATCCCCGCCCCGAAACTCAGCGTCCGCGCGCAGAGCCCGCCGATCGTCCGCGCCGCCACATCGACCGGCCATGCGCCCTCCTCGTTGAGCCGCAGCTCCGCATGCAGCGGGCCGTCCCGCAAGCCGAGCGCGTCGGCCGCCCGCTGGGTGGTCTCGCTGATCAGCTGTTGGAGAGGCTGACGTAAGCGCGAAGGCGTGACATAAATCGTCTCCTCGAAAAACGGGCCGACCAGCGGATCCGGCTTGTCGAACAGCGCCAGCGTGTGCAGTTCGCCGCTCCGCAGCAACCCCTCCAGCGCCACTTCGCCGCCCGCGATGTAGCCCTCAATCAGGAAGCGATCCGCCGCGTCGCCGCACTCGTCGCGCACCGCCGACGCTGCCAGCAGACGCCCCAGCCGCGCCACCGCGCGCCGCAGCGACGCCTCATCGTCCGCCCGCATCACGCCGCGGCTGCCGTTCAGCGCCAACGGCTTGATCACCACCGGCCAGCCGATCCGCTCCTCCACGACCGCGACGGTCGCGGCGAAATCGTCCGCGAACTGCGCCACGTGCCAGCCCGGCGACGGCACGCCCGCTACCGCCAGCCGCTCGCGCAGCGCCGACTTGTCGCGCGTCGTGAGCACCGCTTCCGCGCGGTTCGCCGGCAGCTCCAGCGCCTCGCTGGCCAGCGCCGCCACGTGAATGCCGGGATCGTCCACCGCCACCACCGCATCGAGCGGAAAGCGATCCGCGTAGCGCGCCACGGCTTGCGCGCCGCCTTCGGGATCGTGGTACGGAATCGTCAGCCAGCGCCCCGGATACATATCCGCCAGCGGCTGATTGAGATCCGATGCCACCGTCACGTCCAGCCCCATCCGCTCCGCCGCCGCCATAAAGTCGGGCGCGCGCCAGGAAGCCGTCGGAATCAGCAGCATCACTCGCGGCATTAGGCCTCCTCCGCATCACAGACGCAATCTGCGCGCGAGTGTATCTGCCGCTCGCCCGCCGCTTATCCGTACACTGAAACCGCGATGAGCGTGGCCAGGACCAACGCCGAACCCGATACTCAGACCGTCCTCGCGGTCGAGGGCATGCACTGCGCCGCCTGCGTGCGCCGCGTTGAGCGCGCGCTCGTCTCGGTTGACGGCGTAGCGGGCGCGAGCGCCGACTTCCTGACCGGCCGCGCTGTACTCGAACTGGACGGCGGAGCCCCCGAACAGACAGCGCTCGCCGCCGCGATCGAGCGCGCCGGCTACCGACTCGGAGCGCCCCAACTCGAGACCGCCGAACCGCAGGATCGCGCGCTCGCCGGACTTGTCTGGCGCGCCGCCGGAGCGCTCGCGCTCGGCTGGGCGATGTTCGCCGCCATGCAGGTCAACCGCTGGGCCGAGCTGGGCTGGGACCGTGATCTGCTCTTCACCCTGATGTTCGCCGCCGCCACGCCCGCGCTCGTCGCCGCCGGCTGGCCCATCGCCCGGCAGGGCCTGCGCCTGCGCGGCGGCGCAAACATGGACACGCTGATCACCCTGGGCGCAGCTGCCGCCTGGGCCTACAGCGCCGCAGCGACGTTCGGCGGCGGAGCCTTCGAGTCCGCTGGCGCGGCGCGCGATGTGTTCTTCGACACCGCCCTGATCATCGTCGGCTTCGTCACGCTCGGACGCTGGCTCGAAGCCCGCGTCAAGCGCCGCGCCGCCTCCGCCGTCGCCGGCTTGCTTGCCCTCCGCCCCCAACGCGCCCGCATCGTCCGCGACAGCGAGGAACTGGAGCTGGACGCAGACGAGGTGATCGTCGGCGACCTGCTCATCGCCCGCCCCGGCGAGCGAATCGCCGTCGACGGCGTCGTTGTGAGCGGTATGTCCTCGGTCGACGAGGCCTCGCTCACCGGCGAGAGCGCGCCGGCCGCCAAGGACATTGGCGCGTCTGTGTTCGCCGGCGCCGTCAATCTCGACGGTGCGCTGCGCTACGAAGCTCGCGAGGTCGGCGCGGGCACTGCGCTCGCGCGGATGGCCGCCGCCGTCGAGCGTGCCCAAGCCTCCAAAGCGCCCATCCAGCGTCTCGCCGACCGCGTCGCCGCCGTCTTCGTCCCCGCCGTCATCGCCGTCGCCGCGCTGGCTTTCGCGCTCTGGGCCGCCTTCGGCCCCGAGCCGGCCTGGACGCTCGGCCTGCTCACTGCCGTCGCCGTGCTGGTCGTTGCCTGCCCCTGCGCGCTCGGACTCGCCACACCCGCTGCGATCGCCGCCGGCGCAGGGCGCGCCGCCGTGCTCGGCATCCTCTTCCGCGACGCCGAAGCGCTCGAACGCGCCGCCCGCGTGAACACCGTCGTCTTCGACAAGACCGGAACGCTCACCACAGGCCGCCACCGCGTCGTTGATGCGCAGTCCGACATGCTGGCCGAGCACGACCTGATCGCCCTGGCCGCCGCGGTGGAATCCGCCTCGGAGCACCCGCTCGCCGCAGCGGTTGTGGAGCACGCCTGCGAACTGGAGCTCGAAATCGCACCGGTCGACGACTTCCGTGCCCTACCCGGCCGCGGCGCAGTCGGCAGAGTCGGAGGCCGCGAAGTCGCGGTCGGCAACCTGCGGATGATGCGTGAGTTGGCCGTCGAGACAGCCGCCTTGCCGAGCGGCCGCCCCGACGCCACCGCGCTGTTCGTCGCCCTCGACGGCTTGGTCGTCGGCACAATCTGGACAGCTGATCAGCTGAAAGAGGGCGCGCGCGACGCAGTCGCAGGCTTGCAGCGCATGGGTGTGCGAGTGCTGATGGTGACCGGCGACGCCGAGCAGGTCGCGCAGTCGGTCGGCGCGCAGGTAAGCGTGGATGAGCTGGTCACTTCGGCGCTGCCCGAGGAGAAAGCCGGCATCGTCGCCGGCCTTCAGGCGCAGGGCGCGACCGTCGCCATGGTCGGCGACGGCATAAACGACGCCCCTGCCCTGGCCCAGGCCGACGCCGGCATGGCACTGCGCAGCGGCGCGGACCTGGCGGTGGACGCCGGCGACGCCACGCTGATGCGCGACGACCCGCGCACCGTCGCCCAGGCGTTGGCGCTGGCTCGCGCAACGCGCCGCACGATCGCCCAAAACCTGGCCTTCGCCTTCGCCTACAACCTGCTGTTGATTCCGCTCGCCGCCGGCATCGGCGTGCCGATCTTCGACGCTGTCGGCGGCGTCCCCGGCGGCCTCGAGTGGGCCTTCGGCGAGCGCGGCGCATTCGAGCCGATCATCGCCGCCATTGCCATGATGCTCTCCAGCCTCAGCGTCCTCACCAACGCCCTGCGCCTCCAACGCCGCCGCGCCGAATGAGCCCGCGAGTTAAGCGAACAGCTTTCGCAGCCACGCAACGAACGCCTGGCAAAGATCGCCATCCGTCTTCAAGTACCCAGCTTGAATCGCTGCTCCCATGAGCCCCGGATCCTCACGCGTCGCCAACCACGCGTGAAGTACGGCATGATGCTGTTTGTCGGCTTTGAACTCCCGGTCTCGCATGTCGATTCCCTCGATGTAGCGCCACGCTTGAGGCAAGATCGGGTCTTGATTGGGGATCATTGCCAGCACGAAGTCTTCGAGTTCGGTGCCATCGGTGCCATTGGTGTTTCCAGGCATCAGCCAAACGCCGATCCTCGGGTTAGCGTCGATAATCGTACCGCCGGCGTCCGGTTCGTCGGGCAGTTCGACGGAGAGTGACAGATCAGACAGGAACTTGCGGATATCCTGCCACCGCGTTTCAGGCCTGCTGTTAGCATCGGCAAGGATGCCGACAGCCTGCCTATCAGGAGCCTTGACTTCTGGGCCGATCGACTTGAGAAGCTTAGAGAAGCCGCCCTGAGATAGAATCTTGAAGGATTCGGGATCGACAAACTTGTTGCGAAGGGCACCAACGACACCCGCGTCGCTAGGCCCTTCAACTAGCAGCACACGATTTGAGGTGGCCGTATCGCCGGTAGGCATAGATTCACCTCACCTCGGTGCCGTGCTCGGCGGCCGTCTGGAGTTCTTCCTCCGTGTACTCGACAGCGCGGAGCCGTCCGCGACTCCGATCGAGGCGAACAAGCAGGCCGTCAACGTCCGGGAGTTCGCGCACCGCCTTGTCGAACCCGGTGACGCAGTCCCAGCTATGGGTGGTCGCGAGCACCTGTACGTCGTTCCTCTGTGCGGTTTGCAGCACCATGCGCCAGAAGTCGTGCTGTAGCGAGTGGTGGATTCCGTTCTCCGCTTCGTCGATCAGCAGAAAGCCGCCCCGGCTGTTCGCGAGAGCCAAAGCGATGCCGAGCAGGCGCAATGCGCCGTCTCCAAGGCTCCGCAATGGGACCGGCTCGTCGTAGCTCGATAGCTTTACGATTGGCCGTAGCCATCCACCACGTGGACTCCGGTCTCGCCCAACGAACGCGACATTTTCGACTTGATCTCCAAAGATCAAGCGTAGGGCGTTGACTGCGCTCTCTTGATCCGCTGTGAGTGCGATCGCATCGAAGTAGTGGGCCATGGTTCCGTTATCCGGTAGACCGGGGCCAACTCGTTCGCAGACGATCGGCGTGGGTAGAACTTCGTCGTCCGGAAACAGCGCACGGCGGCTTCCTGGCCGGCGAGGTCCGAACCGCCATGTCAGAGCACTCCCCGGCAACAGCCGTGGGAGCGCTCCAGTGGTGAGCCCTGTGCCGATGCCAACAATGGCAGAGCGATTGTCGAACTCGGCTCGGAGTGCTTCCGGGTTATCAGCAATGAATTCTCGGGTAAGTCGATCAGGGACCCAGCGCCAGATCTCGTCTTCTTGTTGCTCGGACAGTGGCGCGACGCAGAGCCTGAGTCGAACGTCCGAGCTGGCGGAACCGATCACTGCTTCGATTCGATCCGACGAGCGACGCCTGTGGAACAATGCCAGCAGATCGGGGCCAACCACCTCATCTCCATCTTCGTCGATGGCGGTCGCTGTCTCCTGATGCTCATTAAGGATCTGCTCTAGGACTCCAGGTCGCCCTCGCGCTGCGTACGCATGCACCGCCTCCAGCACCGTCGTCTTGCCGACGCTGTTCCTGCCCGCAAGCAGCGTGACGCGGCCCATGCGCGAGATCGTGAGATCGTTGATCCCACGGAACCCCTGGATCACCAGGTCCGGCAAGTGAAGCTGGCTTGATGCGCTCATGGTGACACCCGGCGGACACTCGCGTCCGTCTCGCCAGTGTACACGCCCGCCCGCCCCTCAGCCCCGCCGCTCCAACACCGCAGCCTGCTCCCCCTCCTGCGGCGCACCCGTCTGCTGGTCGAACACCGTGAAGCGCCGGTGCAGCTCCGCGAAATAATCGCGCACCGCCTGCTCCCGATGCTCGTCGCTCCACTTCAGCCGCTGCTGCATGATCGCCGCCGTGCGCCGCGCCGCGCTGCGGCCCAGATCATGCGTCAGACCCACAGCCGTGCGGCGCAGCAGCACGTCCGCCACCGTCCGCGCCCCCTCGTGCTCAACCGCAAACGCCGCCTGCGCGCCGATGTCGCGGTGATACGGCGAGAGCGGCTCCGCCAGCCCCGCATCCGCCGCCGTGTAGGCCGCCACCTCCGGCGCGCGCGGGCCGTAGGTGCGGCGCAGATGCTGCTCCGTCGGCGCCGGCAGAAAGCTGGCGCGCGCATGCGGCTCCGCCGGCAGCGCCCGAATCCCCCGCGCCCGCGGACGCCCGATCTCCCGCCGCACCCGCTCCGACACCTCGCGCCCCAGCGGGCGCGCCGTCGTCAGCTTCCCGCCCACAATCGAAAACAGCCGCTCCACCCCCTCGCGCTCGTGATCCACGATGAACGAGCGCCGCGTGATCGCCCCCGGCGACACGCCGTCCGCCGCGTGCGGCAAGGGCCGCACCCCGGAATAGGCGTAGCGCACATTGCGCCGCTCAATCCCGATCCCCGGCAGCGACCGCGACGCCTCCGTCAGCAGATAGTCGATCTCCCAGTCTGCGATCCGCGTCGCGCCCGGATCGCCGTCGTCGTGAACATCCGTCGCGCCCAGAATGTGGTGATCCAGCCACGGCACGACGAAAATCGGGCGCCCGTCCGAGCGAGCCGACAGCAGCACCGCATGGCGCGGACCGCGCCGCTCCAGATCCAGCACCAGATGCGACCCCCGCGTGCCGCCGATCCGGCGCTCCAGACTGCGTCCCGTCGCCTCCAGCACCGCGTCCACCCACGGTCCCGCCGCGTTGATCACCAGCCGCGCCGCCGCCGACGAGCGCTTGCCCGTCAGCACATCGTGAAAGTCCACCCCACGCGCCCGCCGGCGATCGACGATCACATAGTCGACCGCTGCGTAGTTGCGCAGATCCGCGCCCGAGCTGCGCGCCTCCGCCAGGTACTCCAGCGTCAGCCGTTCCGGCATCGCCACCTGCGCGTCGTAGAAGCGGTAGGCGGCCGTCAGCTCGTCGGTCGAGACCGCCGGCTCGATCCGTTGCAGCTGCCGCGTCGAAAACGAGCGGTGCCACGGCGTCACCTTGCGCGGCGAGAGCAGGTCGTAGAGCAGCAGCCCCGCCCGCACCACGGCCGCCGGCCGCGGGTCGCCGCGGTAGACCGGCAGCAGGAAACCGAGCGGCCGGACGAGGTGCGGACGCTTACGCAGCAGCCGCTCGCGCGACTGGAGCGACTCATGCACCAGCCCCGCGTCGCCCGTCGCCAGATAGCGCAGCCCCCCGTGAATCAGCTTCGTCGACGCCGAGGTCGTGCCCGACGCGAAATCGCCCTGCTCGAGCACCAGCGTGCGATACCCCCGCGCCGCGACCGCCGCCGCAATCGCCGCCCCGTTAATCCCGCCGCCGATGATGATCACGTCGTATTCAGGAGTCATGCGTCCGTCGTCCCCGCTTCAGCGTATAGACCTGCGGCGCCGCGCAACGAGCGCCAGCGTTGAAAGACTGCCTCAAGATCGGAGCGCGGCTGAACGCGGGTGTACTCGATCTCAATCGGCGGCGGCGCATCAAGATCGGCCTCCACCGCCAGACGTGCCGCGCCGAGCGCCGTCGTCTCCGGATTGTCCGGCCGCAGCACCGGCCGTTGCAGCGCGTCGGCCTGAATCTGCAGCAGCGCGTCGCTGTTGGCCAGCCCGCCGTCCACCCGCAGCTCGCCGATCGGCGACGGAAACGCCTCCACAATCTCCCGCACCCGAAAGGCGATCGCCTCCAGCGCCGCCCGCGCGATCTGCGCCCGCGTGGTCCCCGCCGACAGCCCGGCGATCATCCCCCGCGCCCGCGGCTCCCAGTGCGGCGCGCCGATCCCGGCCAGCGTCGGCAGAATCGCAACCCCGCCGCTGTCCGACGCCGACGCCGCCAGACGCGATAGCTTGGCTGCGTCGGCGGCAATCCCCAGCTCGGCCACCATCCAGTCGATCAGCGCCCCGACGGTGAAGACGCCGCCCTCAAGCGCCAGCGCATCGGGCGCATCGGCCGCCGCTGTGAGCAGCAGCCCCGGCGGCGGTTCGCCCGTGCCGTCTGTGCCGTCACTGCGAGCGAGCACGAACGCGCCGGTGCCGTAGGTGCATTTCGCCGCATCGGGCGAGCGGCAATCCTGACCGAACAGCGCCGCCTGCTGGTCCCCCGCCACCGCCAAAATCGGCAGCGGCTCGCCCAACAGCTCCGCCGCCGTCTCGCCGAACAGCCCGCGGCTGGGCCGCACCTGCGGCAGCGCCGCTTCGGGCACATCCGTCCACTCCGCAAGCTGCGGATCCCACGACTCCGTCCCGAGGTTGTAGAGCAGCGTGCGCGAGGCGTTGGTGCGGTCCGTGACGTGCGCCACGCCGCCCGTGAGCTTCGCGATCAGCCAGCTATCTACCGTGCCGACCGCCAGCTCGCCCCGCTCCGCCCGCTCCCGTGCGCCCGACAAACGTGCGCCCGGCGTCTGATCGAGTATCCAGGCCAGCTTGGGCGCCGAAAAGTAGGCATCGGGCGTGAGACCCGTGCGCTGCCGAAACTCAGCCTCGTGCGCAGCAGTCAGCGCCGCCGCCCGATCCGCCGTGCGACGGCAGTGCCAGACGATCGCCGGCCCGATCTGCGACAGGCTTGAGCGCTCCCAGACCACCGAGGTCTCGCGCTGATTGGCGATCGCGACCGCTCGAACGCGCGACGCACCACCGACCGCCCGCACCGCCTCGCGTGCGGCTTCTAGCTGACTCGACCAGATCGCCTCTGCGTCCTGCTCCGCCCAGCCCGGCTGCGGATGCTGCGTCGCCAGCGGACGCCGCGCCTGCGCACACAACCGCCCACGCACGTCAAAGACCAACGCGCGGCTGCTCGATGTGCCCTGGTCCAGCGCCAGGTAGAGCTCGCGGCTCAAGGGGAGCTAGGCGTCTTCTTCCGCGTCGCGGCGCCGGCCCATCACGACCCGCGCGACGGCCGCGATCACCGCCAGCAGCGCCCCAATACCGATGATTCGCCTCTTCCGCATCTGTCTGTCCATTCGTTGTCGGCGCTCCCCATCGCCGCAAACGACGGGCAACGCGCAAATCCGGATCATCGCTAGGCTAGCACGCCCGCCCACATCAGGCGCGCTGCCCATCCTCCAACACAGCTCTGAAAGTCTCCCCCCATCGCGGGGGGAGATTTAGGGGGGGGCGCGCCGCAACACCGCACGCCCCGGAGCCTCCGAAAGCGCCCTGGATCTGTCGCCCCGGCCGACCCCCACCGCGTCATCCCCGCCGACCCCACACCGTCGCCTCTGCCAACCCCACTCCGTCATACCCGCTCCCCCACCTCCGCCATACCCGCGCTTGCCGCGGGTATCTCGCCGTGAGCAGCCCCCAACGCCCTCTCCAAGGTTCGTCACCCCCGCCCCCTTCTCGCCATTCCTGCCTTCCCCTCTCTCCGCCGTTCCCGCACGCCCCTCACCTCCGTCATACCCGCGCTTGCCGCGGGTATCTCGCCGCGAGCAGCACCCAACACCCTCCCCAAGGTTCGTCATTCCCGCCCCCCTCTCGCCATTCCTGCCTTCCCCTCCCTCCGCCGTTCCCGCGCCCCCCGCCTCCGTCATACCCGCGCTTGCCGCGGGTATCTCGACGTGAACGGCACCCACGTTGCACCTCACCACACCCTCCGCCATTCCCGCCCCCGAGCGGGAATGTGGATTCAAACCGCAAGCTGGGCAGTTGGGCCTGGGGCACTTTGGCGAGAGAGGCTCTAGACTTGCTGGGCGTTCGAGGAGGAACCCAATGGTCGGATGGCGGCAGGCGGCGACACTCGTGGTGATCGCGCTGGCCGTGCTCGCGGCGCTGACGCTGACCGGCGCCGTGACCGCCGACGATGGCGAAGAAGCGGCCACCGCGCCTACGACCTTACAACCGACGCAGGTCGTCGCCGAGATCCCTGAGGGCTACAACCAGCTCTTCCCGTTTCAGTGGGGCGGCGGCTCGCTCTACCAGCTCAAGATGCGGCTGGCGACGATGGGCTGTATCGCGAACACGATCTGGAACTACGACGGCGGCGAATGGCGCGGCTACAACCAGTACAACGTACCGTCAACGCTGAACGCCGACTGGCTGGCTGCGTACGGAGAGTTCGTGCCGGCGGGGAGCCTGTTCGCAACCTGCTTCGATGTCTGCGAGTTCAGCTACTTTGAGGCGCCGCGCGGAGATCGGCCCTGTCGGTCCTTGGTGTGGCTCCGCGCAAGCGAACAATGGGATGGGCTTTGGAATTACCCGATCGATGACTCAACCGAATGCACAGACGACTTCGACGAGCGCGTGAAGGATCACGTTCTGCCGTCGATGCCGGTGTACCCAGGTGTGTGCATCTTCCGGCTACGGACCCAAGGGGGAATTGGGGGATCTGTGAATCAGCCGATCCCCAGTTGGGCCGGCGGTCGATACCCGTATTGGCCGAGTCTCATCGTGACCTACGAACCGCCTCGACACCCTAATGATGAAGGATACGGGCCTCTCCTCCTCGGGGCGGAGATACACGAGCTCTGCCACACGAACCAGTACTTCCACTTCATCGAGCAGATGCAGCCCGACCGACTGATCAACACGCCCAGTGGCAAGTCGGTACTGTGGCGCACGACCAAGCCGGGCCGTTCCTTCATCGACCTGGTCGGATTCACCCAGGATGAGGCCGGGGATTGGTCGCTTCCCGATGCGGCCAGCGCTTGGGCGCTCCCCGACGGTCTGGCCGCCCATTTCGACGAATACATGTATGGGACTGACGAGCCTACCGAACTGGCAGCAGAACTATGCGCGATGTACTTCGCCGATCGAATGGGCGAACTGTCCTGGTACGAGTGGCTTGTCGTTGAGGGGCATGCCAAGGATTTCGATCCGGCGCAGTACCTCACAGACGAGATTGTCCAATGGATCGAGACTTGGGTCGCGCTGCCGGTGATCGCCGGTGCCGAGGCGGACTGAGGGTTGGATTGCGGGGTGTGGGCGGCTGCGGGCTGGCTAAGGTCGGCCCGAATCTGCTGCAAGCGGGACCGTGGCTTGGGGTGTCAGCGATCCTTACTCACTCAAAATCCTCCCCACCGTCCCGATACCCCCCGACATCGTCAAAGCCCAATAGATCGTTGTCGAGCGGGCCGAGTGCCCCGTCCTCCCCGCCTGAGTCCCGCTCCTCCACACCCCGCTCCCCAACCGGATCGTCCAACCACCCCCGCAAACGCCCAAACAGATGCGCCACAGCCGACAACAACGACATCGCCCCTCACTCCCTCCCAATCGCCGCCCCCTCAATCACCAGCCGATCGCCCACCCCAATCCCCAACTCCGCATAGCGCCCCGCCGGCATCTCCAGCGCGTAACTGTACGGCCGGGACGGACGCCGAATCTCCCGCGAGCGCGCCTCCAGCGTCACGAACTCCATAATCCGCCCCTCCGCATCGAGAAACGCCACGTGCAGATCGATCGGCACATTGTTGTTCCAGAAACCGCCATGCACCGGCGGGTCGTCGAAGATGAAGAGCATCGCATTGGCCGGCGGCAGCCCCGTCGCGTACATCAACCCCCGCTGCCGCCGCGCCGACGTATCCGCGATGAACACGCCCAACTCCAGCTCGCCGCCCGTCGTCTCCATCGTCATCCGCCGCCACGCGAACTCAATCGGCTCCACGCCCTCGCCCAGCTCCAGCCAGTCCGCCAGATCCGGCGGCGCATCTTGTTCGACCTGCTCAGCCTGCGCCGCCTGCCCAACCGCCTGAGCGGGAGCCGGCGTCTCCTGCGCCGGCTCCGCCTGCCGCGAGGGACCGCAGGCCAGCGCCGCCGCGGCGACCACCAGCACGACGGCGAGATGTCGGAGCGCGCCCATCCCGCAAGGGTAAACTGAGCGAGCCCAACGGGCCGGTAGCTCAGGGGTCAGAGCAGGCGGCTCATAACCGCTCGGTCGCTGGTTCGAATCCAGCCCGGCCCACCAACCCACCGCACGAACTCCCCCTCAGGCCGCCGACAGCCACAGACCGGTGAGCGCCTCCGCCTGCTCGAGCACCGTGTCCGTCGCCCGCTCCTGCTTGTCGGGCGGGTAGCCGTGCTTACGCAGCACCCGCTTCACCGCCGTCCGCAGCTTCGCCCGCACCGCCTCCCGATGCGCCCAGTCCAGCGACGCCGAGCCCCGCACCATCTCGACCAACTCCCGCGCGATGTCCCGCAGCTTCTCGTCACCCAACACCTCCACCGCGCTCTCGTTGTCCGCCAGCGCGTCGTAGAACGCCAGCTCATCGTCCCTCAGACCGAGCCGCTCCCCGCGCCCCTCCGCCTCCCGCAGCTCCCGCGCCAGATCGATCAGCTCCTCGATCACCTGCGCCGCCTCCACCGCCCGATTCCGGTAGCGCAGCAGCGAACGATCCAGCAGCTCCGAGAAGTTACGCGCCTCCACCACGTTCTTCCTGCGCCGCGCCGCGATCTCCCCCTTCAGCAGCTTCTGCAGCAACTCCACCGCCAGATGCCGCTGCGGCATGCCTCGCACCTCCGCCAGAAACTCATCGGACAGAATCGACGTGTCCGGCTTGCCCAGCCCCGCCGCGGCGAAGATGTCCAACACCCCCTGCGACGCAACCGCGTTCGAGACCAGCCGCCGCAGCGCGTAATCCAGCTCCTGATCGGCCTGCCCCTCCGCTGGCGAGCGCTTCGACAGCGCCGTCCGCACCGCCTGAAAGAACGCCGCGTCGTCGCGGATGCGCCGCGTCTCCTCGTGCGGCGCCGCCAGCGCGAACGCCTGCGTCAACTCCCGCACCGCCGCCAGACAGCGCTCCTTCCCGTCCTCCTGCGCCAGAATATGCTCCTGCGCCGCCGGCAGCAGCGCCAGACGCTGCTCCGCCGTCCCGCGCCGCCAGAGCGAGCGATCAAACTCATGAAACAGCCCCTCGCAGACCTCGTACTTCTCGACCAGCGCCGCCACCGCGTCCTCGTGGTTCAATGTCGTCCGACCCGTCCCGCCGCTCTCCGTGTAGACCGCCAGCGCCTGCTTCAGGTCGTGCGCCAGCCCCAGATAGTCCACCACCCGCCCGCCGTCCTTGTCCTTGAACACCCGATTGACCCGCGCGATCGCCTGCATCAGGCCGTGCCCCCGCATCGGCTTGTCCACGTACATCGTGTGCAGACTCGGCGCGTCGAAACCGGTCAGCCACATATCGCGCACCAGCACGATCCGCAGCCCGTCTTCCGGATCGCGGAAACGGTTCGCCAGCGCCTCGCGGCCCGCCTTGTTGCGGATGTGCCGCTGCCACTCCGTCGGATCCGACGCCGAGCCCGTCATCACCACCTTGATCTCGCCCGCCTCATCGTCCTCGCTGTCCCATTCCGGACGCAACCGCGTCAACTCTGCGTACAGCTCCACGCAGATCCGCCGACTCATACAGACCACCATCGCCTTGCCCGACAGCGCCTCCAGCCGTTGCTCGAAATGCTCCACGATGTCCTCCGCAATCTGCCGCACCCGCGGCTTCGCCCCCACCACCGCCTCCAGCTGCGACCAGCGCGTCTTCAGCTGCTCTCGATCCGCCGACTCCTCGCCTTCCGTGATCTGCTCGAAATTCGCATCCAGCAGCTCCCGATCGCCGCGAATGCCCAGCTCCACCAGCCGACTCTCGTAATAGATCGGCACCGTCGCCTTGTCCTCCACCGCCCGCTGAATGTCGTACACGCTGATGTAATCGCCGAACACCGCCCGCGTATCCGCGTCCCGCTTCTCGATCGGCGTTCCCGTGAAACCCACGAACGACGCCCGCGGCAGCGCGTCCCGCATATGCCGCGCGAACCCGTCGATGAAATCGTACTGACTGCGGTGCGCCTCGTCCGCAATCACCACGATGTTCCGACGCTCCGACAGCGCCGGCTGCTCCCCGCCCCCGCGCTCCGGAAAGAACTTCTGAATCGTCGTGAAAATCACCCCGCCCGACGCGCGCCGCAGCCGCGACCGCAAATCCGCCCGACTCTCCGCCTGCTCCGGCCGCTGCCCCAGCACATCCGCGCAGCGCGAAAATGTCGTGAACAACTGGCTGTCCAAATCGTTGCGGTCCGTCAGCACCACAATCGTCGGATTGCCCATCCGCGCATCACGCGCTATCGCACCAGCGTAAAACGCCATCGTCAGACTCTTCCCCGAACCCTGCGTGTGCCAGACCACCCCGATCCGACGATCCCCGCGCTCCCCGCCCGCGCGGCCCGTCTCGTAACGCCCGCCCGGCTCCGCAACTCCCGCTTCCTCCGAAGCCCGCACCGTCTGCTCCACCGCGTGCCGCACCGCGTGAAACTGGTGATAGCCCGCCAACTTCTTCGCCAGCGCCCCGCCGTCGTCCTCGAACACGATGAAATCGCGCACCAGCGCCAACAGACGCGACGGCTCGCACACCCCCTCCAACAGCACCTGCAACTCCGGCATATGCGGATCGTGCAGCCGCTCGCCCGAAATCGTCCGCCACGGCTTGAACCACTCCATCCCCGCCGTCAGCGTCCCTAGCCGCGCCCACACCCCGTCCGACACGATCAGTAACTCATTCATCGCAAACAGCGACGGCAACTCCGCCTGGTACGTCTGCAACTGCCGCCACGCCGCCCACACGTCCGCCTGCTCATCGGCCGGATTCTTCAGCTCGATCACCCCCAGCGGCAGACCGTTCACGAACAGCGCGATATCGAGCCGCCGCAAATGCTTCTGCTCCGACACCGTCAACTGGTTCACCGCCAGCCGGTTATTCGCCTCCGCCTCCTCGAAATCGAGCGCCCGCGCCTGCGCCCCGCGCACCCGCCCCTCATCGTCGCGGTACTCCACCGTCACCCCGTCCACCAGCATCCGGTGAAACGCCCGATTGCGCGCCTCCGTCGTCGCCCCCGCCGGCCGCGTCAGCCTGGCCAACGCATCCTCCAGCGCCGAGTCCGGCAGCTCCGGGTTCAACTCCGCCAGCGCATCCCGCAGCCGCTGCTCCAGCACCACATCCGAAAAATCCCCGCGCTCCCCGGCCCCGCCGCCCGGCCCAAGCTCCGATCCATGCGCCGTCTCCCAGCCCAGACTCTCCAGCCAGCCCAGCGCCGCCTCCTCCACCGTCCCCTCATTGAACGCGCTCATGACCCGCCGCCAACCTGACAGGTGTACGAGATGTCCGCCACCCGCACCGCGCCCAGCGCCACATTGAGAATCAGAAACGGTAGTTGGCCGATCTCCGTCGTCCGCGCGACCAGCTCCACCTCATCGCCTTCCAGCCGCAGCGAACGCCGCACATCGGCGATCAGCGACAGCTGGTAGTCGGTGAGCTCGTCAAAGCACCGCGCGCGTCGCAGCCAGTCGTGCGCATCGCAGTAGTCGGTCACGACGTACTCCCCGTCGCGCTCCAGAATCCAGACTTGCACCTCGTCGCAATCCGGATAGAGCAGCGACGTGTTCACGCCGACTGCCCCGTCCGGCGCGGGGAAGAACTCGAACAGATCCGACGCCTCCAGGCGCATCTCCGTGATCAGCGCATCCAGCAGAGCCGGCTTGGTCACCATCTCGCATCCCCTTCCGCTCCGTGCAGAATACCCCGATGCGTGAGGTTGATCTCTGCGCAGAACTGCCGCCAGACCTCGCTTGGATCGCCGGCATCGGCTGTGATGTCCGGCGGGACATAAACCCACTGGTCGCCGAACTGCTCCGTCCAGCGGTGCCTGTGGACGCCGCGCGGGCAGTCGCAACGAAGTTTGGACACGCCAGTGCTGTCGCAAAGCGGGCCGTGGTGGACGACGCCGGGGCCCAGACAGACCCCGACCACTCGGCCTGCGCTCGGGTGGATTACGTGATAGCCCAGCGCCGCCGAAGCCGGCTTCCGCCAGCCGTACACCCGCAAGCCCCGATCAGGCGTCGAGCCGACGGCCACCGTGAACCGCTGCGACCCGCGGTAGCCCGGTGCGAGCGTCCAGCGGATGTCGCCGACGATCTCCTTCGTCGGGTCGGCCAGCAGTTCCGCGAACTCTTGCTCAGTGATCATTGGGCAAGCTCAGCGCGCCGTCTCCCAGCCCAGACCGCGCAGCCAGCCCAGCGCCGCCTCCTCCACCGTCCCCTCATTGAACGCGCTCATGACCCGCCGCCAACCTGACAGGTGTAGGAGATGTCCGCCACCCGCACCGCGCCCAGCGCCACATCGAGGATCGCGTAGGGGATGTTCTCCACTTCCTGCACGCGCGCAACGAGCTCCACGCCCTCGCCCTCCAGCGTGAGCGAGCGGCGCACCCCGTCGATCAGCGCCAGCTGCTCTTCGGTCAGCTCGTGGAAGCAACGCGCGCGGCGCAGCCAGTCGTGGCCCGCGCCGCGATCTGTCACGACGTACTCGCCGCCGCGCTCTGACACCCAGACCTGCACCTCTTCGCGATCCGGATAGAGCAGCCTGGCATTGACGCCCACATCGTCCGGCGGCATCGGGAAGAACTCGAAGAGATCCGTGAGCTCGACGCTCCGCGAGCTGGTCAACTCGTCGATCAGGGCGGGCTTGGTCACCATGGTTCGTTCCCCTCCGGTTCCACCAGAATACCCGAGTGGGAGACATCGATCTCAGCGCAGAACTGCCGCCAGACGGCCGTCGAGTCGGTCACATCAGCCGTGATGTCCGACGGCGCGTAAATCCACTGGTCCGCAAACTGCTCGGTCCAGCGATGCTTGTGCGTCCCGCGCGGGCAGGCGCAATGCCGCTTCCCCGCGCGGGTGTCGCGGCAGTCTGGCAGATGGTGGACCTCGATCCCCAGACAGAGCCCGATAATCCGCCCGACGCCCTCGTAGATGACCGAGTAGGAGAGCCGCGCAAGACGCGGGTTTCGCCACGCTTCAACCCGCAGCGGCCAATCGGACTGCGAGCGCACGTGCGCAGTGAACTCGTGCGCGCCGGGATGAGATATGCTAGCCGCCCACCGAATGTCGCCGACGATCTCCTTCGTCGGGTCGGCCAGCAGTTCCGCGAACTCTTGCTCAGTGACCATTGGGCAAGCTCAGTGCGCCGTCTCCCAGCCCAGACCGCGCAGCCAGCCCAGCGCCGCCTCCTCCACCGTCCCCTCATTGAACGCGCTCACGCCCCGCCGCCAACCTGACAGGTGTAGGAGATGTCCGCCACCCGCACCGCGCCCAGCGCCACATCGAGGATCGCCGTCCCCACATCGTCGACATCCGTCACCCGCGCGACCAGCTCGACGCCTTCGCCTTCCAGCACCAGCGAGCGTCGCACCTCGCCGATCAGCGCCATCTGCCGCTCGCCCAGCTCCTGAAAGCACCGCGCCTTGCGCAGCCAGAGCCAGGCGTCGCCGCCGTCCGTCACCACGTACCCGCCGTTCTGCTCCGTCACCCAAACCTGCACCTCATCGCGATCCGGGTAGAGCAGCGATGTGTTCACGCCGACCGACCCGTCCGGCGCCGGGAAGAACTCGAACAGGTCCGAAGCCTCCAGCCGCACCCCCGCAGTCAGCGCATCCAGCAGAGCCGGCTTGGTCACCATCTCGCACCCCCTCCGTTCAACGCAGGATACCCCCATGCGTGAGGTTGATCTCCGCACAGAACTCCCGCCAGACGGCGCTCGGCTCTTCGGCGTCGGCCGTGATGTCCGACGGTACGTAGACCCACTGGTCCCCGAACTGCTCCGTCCAGCGGTGCTTGTGCGTTCCGCGTGGGCAGTCGCAGCGACGCTTGTTGCGACGCGAGCGCTTGCATGTCGGTTGATGGTGGACATCCCCCGCGCCGAGACAGAGCCCGACGATGCGCCCGGCTTCCCTGTGGATCAGCGTGTACGAGAGCTTCGAACGCATCGGATTCCACCACGCCTCGATCCACAACAGCCAGCCGGTCGCCGACTCCACATCGACCACAAACTCGCGCGCCCACGGGTGCGTGTCGCTGGGCGCCCAGCGGATGTCGCCGACGATCTCCTTCGTCGGGTCGGCCAGCAGATCGGCGAACTGTTGGTCGGTGATCATTCGGTGGTCGATTGTGCCGACACTCGGTCGGCTAGCTCGACGAGGCCGCGATAGTGCTCCTCGTCAAGCCGCTCGATCAGCTCGAGCACATGCTTTAGAACCGACTTTGTTTCCGATAGTTGGGACAGATCGTGCTCTGGTGCGCTGATGGCGTTGTGGTGCGAGTAGGCGTTGACGAACCTGTAGATTTGCGCCTTCTTCACCTCGTCAAATTCGACTTGGTGCATCTTCTCCCAGAACCGCTCTGACCCTACGGACGGGTACTTGAATGCTAGGAATCCTTCCAGGAGCCGTCGGCATATGTTCGGCAGCTCGTAGTTCTCCTCCAGGTCACCCTCTGCCCCGTTAGCAGCACGGTAAACACGACTGAACAGGTAGTGGTAGTCAGACTGGTAGTCACACAGTAGCCGATCCAGTGCTACGATTCGCGAGCCGCTCTGAGTACCGCGACGTAGCATGTAGAACTGTGCGCGCTGCGTTGGGGGCGCCTTCTGTTTCCGGCGGTTGATGTACCGGAACCAGTTTCTCACTTCTCGGAAGAACGAGAAGTTGTGCGTCAGCACAAACAGTTGCCCGGCCGAAGCTGTACGCTCGCGAATAAACCCGAACGCCATGTAGAGCGCATGTGAATCGAGACTCGACACCGGATCATCGAGCACCACTACTCCGTCCGCAAGATCGAAGCGGTGGTCGTCCAGTGTGCGCAAGAAGTAGAGCAGAGCGATCGCTGTTCTCTCGCCCTCACTGGGGTGTCGAGCTGGCTCGCCGTCACGCACAACAGCGTAACCGTGCTCACGCACTTCGAGTTGCAGCTGATCGTGCCCGAGGTATGTTCTGAGATCGTCGTTGAGACGGTCTGCGGGAATCCGATCGTCCCGCACTTGCCGCTCCAAAGCGTCGATCTCGTGTGTGAGCCGCGCAAAGTCCTGCGCTGCTCGGCTGGCTTGCTCTTCCGCATGCGCCAACACCGCGCCAAGTTCCTCATACTCGGGCAGCTGGCCTGCGACTATGTGAGATTCAAGAGCTTTTCGTGCGTCGGCGACTTGGTCGTCGAATTCGTCGCATCGTTCGTTGTGTTGGCGGACGATGTCGGCAATGTGGTTCGTCAGGTCGTCGCCGGCAGGTAATTCGACATCAACGAACGGCACTGGTTCGTGCAGGCGTGTTTTTTTCGCTTCCAGTGAGTCGATTTGGGCGGCCATGAAGCGCTGCAACTCACTTAGACGACGACGGAGATCGGATTGCGCCGCATCGTATGCAGTGACCAAGTCGTCGTAGAGTCCATCACGCGATGGAATGTCGCTTGAAGCCTGTGACACTTGAGCATCGATTGCGCGATAGTCCCCGATCGCAGTGTCGACTTCGTCCAACAAGCGCTGGTAGGCGTCATCGAAGTGCGCCATGAGTCTTGCTGTCCGCTCTGCGGGTAGTGCTTGCTCGCAGTAGAGGCAGTTTTCATTGTCCCGGTCTGCGTGCAGAGCTAAACCGTCGCGAACCCATGTGGTTAGCTCAGCGTCGCCCAATAGACTTTGGATGGCGCTCGCGGACAGCGCGCTGCGCTGGAGCAGGACCGACGTTCGGAGCGCCACGGCGCGAACATCGACTGAGATCTCCGGCAGAGCATCGATCCGGCCTTGCAACCGCGCTCGCTGAACGTCGTCCAAGCGCTGGCGTTCAGCTTCGGGGAGGACATGACTCGTTGCCCCGCCGTTCTCGATCATTGCCTTTGCGCGCTGCTCAAATTGAGGACGGAAGTAGTTTCGGTAGAAGGTGTCGCCACGTCCACCGAGTGCTTCTTTGACGGTTTTTGCCGCGCTCGATGCGTGTCGCTCGAGACGAGCCTTGGTGTCATTCGCGCGGTTGCGGGCGTCGTTGCGCAGGCTGGTCGCTTCGGCGCGCTCAGCTACCAGCACGTCGAGGCGACGTTGAGCGTCGGCGCTGTTTTCCCCTAGAACGAAGATCGGGTCAATGTCAATGTCGTCGCCATTGACCGGAAAGACAGTCGCGTTGACGAAGTCTTGGTTGAAGACTCGAATGGAGATCTCGTGAGGGAGAAGCTCCGAGAACTCATTGCCCATCACTGCCCGATCCCGACCGTCGAGCTCGAGACTGACTGCGCCGGCCTCTGGTTGCTCCCGACGTTCTAGGCTTCGCAAGACGTAACTCAGTGTGCTCTTGCCGGAACCGTTCCAGCCGTAGATCAGGTTGAACCGGCCGAAGTCGTCAAGGCCCCCGTCTTCACTCCATGTGAAGTCGCGGAAGACACGGCAGTCGCGCATGCGGGGGATGCGGGTGATTCTCATCAGCACGTCAACCTTCGGGGGTGGGTGTCAGGTGCGGTTGCCCGATCAGCCGCACCAGCAGTGTATCACGCTGCGCTGCCAGTGTTCGAGCCTCCGTGCGAACGACTTGGCCGCGAGCCAGTGCAGCGCTCGCCGCCGCGTTGAACGCGCGGACGAGGTCAGCCGGCGGCTGCGCGAATCGAAAATTGGGCACGGCGGCTTTAGCGAGATGGAGCACGGTCGTGCCCGTCGCGTGGGCGAGCGCGTGCGCTGTGAACGCGGGCGTGCCCATCAGGAAGTAGAGGAACGCGCGCGACATAACCGACTCGTCGCGCGGACGAATGATCAGCGTGTCCAGCGACGCGACGAGCGCGGCGTATTCGGGCGCAGGCTGCACGATCGCCGGGCGGCCGACCACCTCGCCGGCCTGCGTCACGTCTGTGCAGGCGAGCACGACCTCGCCCGGCTCCACGACCTGTTCGGGTTTGTAGGCGCCCGTGTAGGGCTTGAGTCCGTCCTCGCGGTAGCCGCCGCCGCGGGCGAACGACTTGAGCGTGACCAACGCGACCTCGGAGTCGGCAAGCTCGGCGCTCTTGTAGGAGCGGCCCCGGACCGTCTCCACCACATCCCCAAGCGCGGCCACGCGCCAGCCGGCGGGGATCGGGCCGAGCGCCGACCCCTCCAGACGCTCGGGGAACGCCTCGTAGAGCTGCGCGGGCAGCCCCGGCAGCGACTCGCCCGAGCGCCAGCGGCCCTCCTGCTTCGCCCGCACCGGCTCGAAATCCACAAACCACGAGCGAAACAGCGCCCGCGCCATCTCCTCCAGCGTCCCCGCCATCCGACGGTTCAACTCAATCTTGTCATCCAGACACCCCAACACCCCCGCAATCCGCCGCTGTTCCCCCATCGGCGGCAAGCGCAGTTTGATACTTTTGAGCGCCGTGCCGGACAGCTCGCGGAATGTGGAACCCGACGAGTGCCGCTCCAGCTCTTCGGTGTTTACCGAAAGCCAGTAGTACAGGTATTCACCGAATACACCGTCGCGAGGAATCAGCGACCGGAAGCCCTGATTGGTCGCGATCGGGTTCTTGGCGATCGCGACGTATCCAACGGGCGCTCGCGTTGAGAGCAGTACGGCGCCGGCGGGCAAAAGCTTGGCCGAACAGCTGTCGAGTCCCTGTTGCGTGAGATTCCGCTCCCCGCGAGCAATGTAGCGATCATGCGGCCCCGAAAGGTCTTTGGGCGTCACCCACGGTATGTCGCCGCCGAAGTTGTCAGGGTCTTTCGTTGACGGCGTAGAGCCGCCCACGATGTCGGCGATCTCGCCGATGGTCACTTCAGTCCAGCTGGCCGTCATTCGAAATCCTCGTGATCGGGCGTCCGCATGAGCGCGAGGACATCAGCTCGCTCGTACTCCACGTCGCGCTTCGCAGCGACCGAACCGTGACGCCCGAAAAACCAGTCGCCGCCGGTGTCGAGCTCGACGTTGAGCACGCGAATCCGCTCAGCCGCCACATCGTCGAAGCCGTCCTCGTACCCGTTGACCACGACGCGCATCCCGCTCGGATACTGCGAGAGGTGCTCGATCAGTTCACCCACCGTCATCATCGCGCATCCCTCCAGACGCGGCTTCGGCCGCCCATCAAGTCAGGGTACCCGACGCGGGCGCGTCCGGCGGTCCCACTGTTCACTCGCCTTCTCCGGTGGGGAAGCCGAGCGACTGCAGATTGGCCTCGATCTGTGCATCGAGCCGCGCCGCCTCCGCCCGCTGCCCGCGCCATTGCGCCGCCAGTCGCCCCATCTTCTCCGCAAACGGCTCGCCGTCGTTCGCCTGCGGCTCCACGCCCACGTAGCGCCCCGGCGTGAGCACGTAATCCTGCGCGCGCACCTCGTCGAGCGACGCGCTCTTGCAGAAACCGGGCGCGTCCTCATACGCGCCGGCGCCGTCCTCGCCGCGCCCTGTCCCTCGCCATGCGTGGTAGGTATCCGCGATGCGGCGGACATCCTCGTCGCTCAGATCGCGGTGCGTGCGATCCAGCATATGCCCCAGCTTGCGCGCGTCGATGAAGAGTATCTCGCCGCGCCGGTCGCGCATCCCGCCGCCGTGCCGCCGTCGCGCCAGAAACCACAGGCAAGCCGGGATTTGCGTGGTATAGAAGAGCTGCCCCGGCAGCGCGACCATACAGTCGACCA
The DNA here is from genome assembly GCA_965243125.1 of Dehalococcoidia bacterium. Lineage (GTDB taxonomy): Bacteria > Chloroflexota > Dehalococcoidia > Bin125 > Bin125 > CATQGW01. The sequence continues at coordinate 1,880,282 of OZ251529.1, forward strand.
GGTCGTTCTCGATCAACCGCCTGCGGATCTCCCCTTCGGCCGATTGTGCCGTCGACATCGAGCCGTTGGCCAGCACGAAGCCGGCCACGCCGCGCGGCGAGAAGTGATGCACCATATGCTGCACCCAGGCGAAGTTGGCGTTCTTGGCCGGCGGCGTGCCCCAACGCCAGCGCTTGTCCGCGCTCAGCTGCGCCGCGCCCCAGTCCATATTGAACGGCGGGTTGGCCAGGATGAAATCCGCCCGCAGGTCCGGATGGAGGTCGTTGAAGAACGTATCGCCCCGCGCGATGTTCCCGTCGATCCCGCGAATCGCCAGATTGATCTTCGCCAGCCGCCAGGTCGTGTAGTTCGACTCCTGGCCGTAGATCGAGATATCGTTCTGCGCGTCGCTCGGCGACTTGCCGCCGTCGCCGTTGCCCGTCGCGTGCGCGCGGATAAACTCCACCGACTGCACGAACATCCCGCCCGATCCGCAGCACGGATCGTACACCCGCCCCTGGTACGGTTCGAGCATCTCGACCAGCAGCCGCACCACGCTGCGCGGCGTGTAAAACTCGCCGCCCCGCTTGCCCTCCGCGCTCGCAAACTGCGCGAGGAAGTACTCGTACACGCGCCCCAGCACATCGGTCGAGCGCGCGTCCTCGGTGCCCACCGCGATGTTGCTGATCAGGTCGATCAGCTGCCCCAGCCGCCGCTTGTCCAGCGCCTCCCGCGCGTAGTCCTTGGGCAGCACATCCTTGAGCGACGCATTGTCGCGCTCGATGGCCAGCATCGCCTGGTCGACGGTCGTCCCGATCGTCGTCTGCCGCGCCGCCCGCTGCAACACCCGCCAGCGCGCCTCTTCCGGCACCCAGAACACGTGCTCCCCGCGATACTCGTCCGGGTCTTCCGGATCGGCCCACTCTTCGTGTTCCAGCTCGGCGCGGCGCTCCTCGAAGGCATCGGAGATGTACTTGAGGAAGATCAGGCCGAGCACGACGTGCTTGTACTCCGCGGCGTCCATACTGCCGCGCAGCTCGTTGGCGGTCGCCCACAGATCGGCTTCGTGCTGATTCGCGCTCACGACGACACCTCCCGCAGCGCCGCCGCAAACCCCGCCGCAGCCCCCTCCAGCTCCCACTGTTCCACGCAGTAGGAAATCCGGAAATGCCCCGGCATCCCGAAACCGCGCCCGGGCACCACCAGCACCCCTTGTTCCTGAAGCGCCTCCACCATCCGCAGCTCATCCTCCACCGGCGACTGCGGGAACATATAGAACGCCCCCTCCGGCTTGCGCACGCTGTAGCCCGCGTCGGTCAGCACGCCGTACAGATAGTCGCGCTTCTCCTGGTACTGCCCCACATCGATCGTCGCATCCTGGAGATTGCGCACCAGGTGCTGCATAATCGCCGGCGCGTTGACGAAGCCCAGCACGCGATTGCAGAAGATGAAGGCGTCCATCAACTCCGCGCCGCCCTCGTACTCCGGATGCAGCGCCAGATAGCCGATCCGGTCGCCCGCCAACCCCAGGTCCTTGGCGTGCGACGTCACCGTAATCGTGCGCCGGTACGCCTGCTGCGGAAACGGGTACTGCTGATCATCGTAGATGATCTTGCGGTACGGCTCGTCGCTGACCAGAAAGATGTCCGTACCGAACCGCTCGCACGCGCGATCCAGCAGCTCCGCCAGCGAATCGATCACCGAGCGTGGGTAGATCGCGCCCGACGGATTGTTGGGCGAGTTCAGGATCACCAACCGCGTGCGCTCGCTCAACCTCTCCTCCAGCTCCGCCAGATCCGGCGTGAAATCCTCGCCGCAGCCGATCACCACCGGCTGCGCGTCGCGCCCCAGAATGTAGAACATGTACTCGCCGAAAAACGGCGTCAGGATCACGATCTCGTCGCCCGGGTTGCAGAGCGCCCGCACGATCACGTTCAGCGCCGCCGCTGCGCCCACGGTCATCACGACATTGTCCGCGCGGTAGCCCAACCCGGTTTCCGCCGAAAGCGCGTCGGCCACGGCCTGCCGCGTGTCGGGATAACCCGCGTTGGGCATATAGCGGTGCGCGCCCGGCTGCGGCGTCTCCGCGAAGCGGCGCAGCTCCTCGAAAAATTCCGGCGGCGGCTCGGCCACCGGATTGCCCAGCGAGAGGTCGAACACATTCTCCGCCCCGCGCTCCGCTCTCAGCGCGATGCCCAGCTCGAACATCCGCCGAATCCACGAGCTGTCCTCCATGTGCCGTTGTACGTCCGTTGCGATGGTCATGGCGCTCTCCGTGTCGTCGTATCGAGTGCTGTGCGCAGCTGCCGGCGGCGGCTCATTGATACGCTCCCTCCGGCAACGCGAGGGTATCCGACGCCCCCTCAGTCGTCGCCGGTCGGAGGCCGCGATGCGCTCGTTCACGCGAGAGGAAACGCGACTGCTGCGTCTCGAGGCGCAGGGCCTGGGCGAACTGGGTCCCAGCCGCTGGACGACGCCGGCCGAGGCCGCCCGCGGCTGCGGCGGCGTGCAGTCGCAGGATCGCATCGGCGGCCTGCTCGCGTTCCGCGCCCGCTCCTCGGGGCTGACTGCGGCCGAGGTCGAGCGCGCCCTGTTCGACGAGCGCTCCATCGCCCGCACCTGGCTGATGCGCGGCACCCTGCACACCGTCGCCGCCGCCGACCTCCGCTGGATGCTGGCGCTGCTCGGGCCGGAGATGGACTGCAAGGCGCTCAAGCGCCGCGCCGACCTCGGCATCGACGACGACATCCGCGACGCCGCGCTGGCAACGATGCAAAATGCGCTGGCGGGCGGCCGGGCCCTGCCCCGCGCGGAAATCGTCGAGCGCGTGCGCGAAGCCGGGCTGCCCTGGCAGGACCAGGTCGTCCCCCACCTGCTGCGCGCCGCCTCAATGCGCGGCCTGATCTGCTTCGGGCCGACGCAGGACGGCGCGGAGACGCACGCATTGCTCGACGACTGGCTGGCGGACATCGCCGACGCCCAGCCGCCCGATCCCGGAGCCGAACTCGCCCGCCGCTACTTCGCCGCCTACGGCCCCGCAACGCAGACCGACTTCCGCTTCTGGTCGGGCATCTCCGGCGCCGACGCCCGCGCCGCCTTCCGCGCCATCGAGGGCGAACTCGAAGAGGTCGAGGCCGACGGCAAGCCGATGTGGATGACGCCCGGCCGCGCCGCGCCCGCCGATGCGCCGCTCTCCGTCCGCGTGCTCGGCCCGTTCGACCCCTACGTGCTCGGCTACGCGAAGCGCGAGCTGGGCGCCTCCGAAGAATCGCTGCGGCTGCTGCACCGCGGCGGCGGGATGATCCCGCCCATCGTCCTGGCCGACGGCGTGCTGGTCGCCGTCGCAACCCGCCGCCGCACCGCGAGCGGCATGCGCTTCACGCTCAACCCCGTCGCCCGCCTGACCAGCCAAATCCGCAACGCCCTCGACGCCGAACTCGCCGACATCGCCCGCTTCCTCAACGAGCCCGCCGCCTGGGCAGTGGAGTCGGCCTAGATGCGCGTTCCTGTGGCGGACTCGCTCCGTGACGGATCGCCTGCGATACCCTGTTGACGAGGGCGGATGCGTCGCGCGCGATGAGCACGCCTCGGAATTCGAGAGAGTCGCTTCATGCCAGACAGACGATTGCTCGAACTGTGGGGCCAGCTCCAGGGCAAGAAGCCGCATTACGCCCACTTTCTGACTGAGGTCAGTCTGGCGAACATTCGCGGGATCACGGACCTGCGGGTGCGGTTGGACTACCCGGTCAGCGTGATCGCCGGGGGCAACGCGAGCGGGAAGACCACGGTCTTGCTGGCGGCGGCATGTGCGTACCGTGTTCCCAACGCAGGCGTGAAAGACTTCGTGCCCTCAACGTTGTTTCCGGATTATCGACCGAAGGTCGGCGAGCGGGGAGATGAACGCCGGACGGTGACGATTGACTTCGATTACGCCACGCCAGAGGGCCGACGCGCGATGCGTTGGCGCCGCGCGAGAAGCTGGAACCGCAGCTTCTTTGGCCGACCGGGGGGGCGCCAGCCGACCCGCCGAGTCTATCTGCGCACGCTGAGCAACCTGGCCAACCCGTCGGAAGTTCGCGGTGTGCTGGGCATGTCGCAGGCAACGACCGCACCGAACGAACAGCCGCTGACGGCGTTGCAAATCGACTTCGCCCAGAAGATGCTGCCGTTTCGCTACTCGGAAGTCGTTGACCTCACCAGCGGGCGAAAGAATCTGCTGTTCGCCGCCCAAGAGGGCGGCGCCGCATACTCGGAGCTGCACATGGCGGCGGGTGAGCGAGCGATCCTCCGGCTGTCGCAGGAAATCGCCCAACTGCAAGGTGCGCTCGTGCTGATCGATGAGGTGGAAGCCGGCTTGCACCCGTGGGTGCAGCATCTGCTGATGCTCCACCTGCAAGAGCTGGCTTTGCGTAATGAACTGCAAGTCGTCGTCACCACGCACAGCCCGGTCGTGCTCGACTCGGTGCCTCGGAACGGCCGTATCTTCCTGGAGCGCGTTGACGATGGTTCGGTGCATGTCAGGCCGCCGTATCGTGATGTCGTGCAGAACGCGCTCTACGGGCGCTCCGACGATGCGCTCAACATTCTCTGTGAAGATGAGATCGCCGAGGCAATGCTGCACGGTGTCTGCGACCGTGTCCTGCGGGCCGAACGAATTCGCCCGGAAACGGTCCGCATCGGGCGCGACACGGGAGCCGATGAGTTCCCGATGCACGCGGCGGCCTTTCGCAAATTTGGACAGATCGAAAACTTCGTGTTCGTTCTCGACGGTGACCGCCGCGACAGCGCGGTTGTCGATCGCGTGAAGAGCGAAGCGGGAAGCGCATTCCCCGTGCTCTTTCTGCCCGGGCGAGAGGCTCCGGAATGCTGGGCCTGGGAACGCCTTTCGGCATGCGTGGGCGATCTGGCCGGGCCGCTCGGCATCGCCGCGGCCGACCTGCGCGATCTGCTCCGCCTGCAAGATCAAACCTACGCGTCGGCTACGGACAAGCCCGGCGAGATCGCCAAGGCGAAGCTGCGCGCGATCGGCGACCAGACCAATCGCTCCGCAGCTGATGTCTGTCGTCACGTCGCCGCATCTGAAACCGATAAAGCGGACAGCCAAATCCAGCCGCTGGTTGCCGGGCTGCGCTCGGCGATCGAGGCCTGGCGCGCTGAGCGTGGCGGTTCCTGACGACACGGCGTTTTGCCCGATCGGTAGACTGTGCCGCAGCGGCGACATCGTGGCGCAGCGACAGAGCGACAGGAGGCGCGCAATGGCCAAAGTCCACTACGACTGCACCATGCAGGAGGGGCAGGTCGGCAAAGAGACGCGGGCGCGGCTGGCCGACAGTCTCGCCGCCGTCACCGAGCAGACGCTCAGCGTGGCGGCGGACGACATCAGCGTCGAATTCTCCGACATCCCCCAGGGCTTCGCCTTCCGCGCCGGCGAGCCCTCCACCACCTCGCTCGTGCGCGGCTCGGTCGAGGGCGGGCTGGAGCAGCCCGTGCGCGCCGAGCTGATGCGCGCCATCTGCGACACCTGGATGGAAATCAGCGGCTGCACCGTCGACGAACTGGTCGTCAGCGTCCGCGACGCCTGAGCGCCCAACGAGATCCACTACCATTGGCGGAACAGCGACAGAGAGGATCGACAATGCCGTATTACCGATGGCGGGTTCCCGAAGGCTCCGTGCCCTACGACACGCGCAGCGAGGTGGCCAAAGCGTTCACCGACATCCACTGCAGCTCGACCGGCGCGCCGCGCAGCTTCGTCCATGTCGAGTTCGCAGAGAGCGCCGACGCCCCCGCCGGCGAGCGCTACTTCCTTGACGGCTTCAACCGCGCCGGACGCCCCGAAGAGGTTAAGCAGGCCCTGCTCAGCGACCTGCTCGACTCCTTCATCTCGATCACCGGCGTCGACCAGTCGGAGGTCGGCGGGCGAATCAACGAAGGCCCCGCGTCCTGGACGATGGAGGGCGGCATGGTGCTGCCCGAACCCGGCGAAGAGACCGAGGAGTGGTACGCCCACGACGGCGTCGCCGCCGGCGGCTAGTTGCGCGGCGATCCCGCCCGAGCTCACTCCACCTCGTTCAGCCGACCCGTCTCGCAGTCGTAGACGAAGCCGCGGATCTGGCCCTTGTTCGGGACGAACGGGTTCGCCTGAATCCGCCCGATCGACTGGCGCACATCATCGTCGAGGTCGCCGAACGCTTCCAGCGCGAACGACGGCCGCAGGCCGGTGTCGGCCAGGATGCCGTCTTTCACATCGTCGTCGCGGAAGGTCAGCATCCCGCAGTCGGTGTGGTGGATCAGAATGATCTCCTCGGTGCCGAGCAGCCGCTGAGAGATCACCAGCGAGCGGAGCGCGTCGTCGGAGACCACGCCCCCGGCGTTCCGAATCACGTGCGCGTCGCCCAGCTCCAGGCCGAGCAGGCCATGCACGTCGAGCCGCGCGTCCATGCACGCCACCACCGCCAGCTTGCGCGCCGGCGGCAGCGGCAGGCTGCCCTTGTCAAACGCCTCGGCGTAGCTCGCGTTGCGCTCAAGCAGATCGTCGGTTGCGGTCATTCCGGGTCCCTTTCCAGACGCGCAGCCGCATCCGGCGCGCTGCGCGCGGGCGAAATTATGGCAGATCGCGCAGCGCGGCGCACAGCCGTCGCGACCCAGCCCCCCCAGCGGCACACCTACAATGCAGAGACCCGCAGCGAGGACAGGCGATGACCACCGCCGACGCCGAACCGATCGAGAGCCACAGCGTTCACTGCGAACGGCTGCTAGCGCACGCCGCCCAAATGATCGCGCAGGACGATCGCCTCCAGGCCTCGGAGAAGATCTGGGGCGCAGCCGTCCACGGCCTGAAGACAATCGCCGCCGAGCGCGGCTGGCCCTACGACTACCACCCCGACGGTCGGGTGCTCGCCCGCTACCTGGCCCGGCAATCCGGCAACCGCGAGATCGACCACCTCTTCGCCGTCGCCGAGCTCGCCCATCAAAACTTCTACAAGGACCAGATCCTGATCGAGGATCTGGACGATCTGCTCACCGAGATCCGCGAGCTGCTCGACCTGCTCAACGCCGCCCACCTCGCCTACCGCCCGAGCTCCCTCCACCGACCGACAGCCACTACCGCCGACGCCACGACATAAGCTCCTCCGGCAACTAGGGCGTGTTCACACTTCCGCCATGCCCACGGCCACCCCCACTCCGTCATACCCGCGCTTGCCGCGGGTATCTCGACGTGACCCGCACCAAGCCCCACGCGCCCGCCCACCCCGGCCAGAAACCATCCGTCCCGTCTCGCCCGACCGCCAACCTGCGCCCCACCGTCACACCCACGCCCCCTGTGTCCGTCATACCCACCCCCTCTCTACTCCGTCATACCCGCGCTTGTCGCGGGTATCTCGACGTGACCAGCACCAACGCAGTCCCCACCCCTCCCGCCCCCGTGTCCGTCGTTCCCGCGCACGCGCGAACCCAGACCCAACCACCGCGCGCAGCGCATCCCCGCCTCGCCTCTCCCATCACCCTCCTTCCTCCGCGCTGACCATCACTGCGTGTCCGCTGCGATGCACGCTCAGCAACCCGTTCGCCCCGAAACGAAAGATCACCTCCAGCCCCTCAATCACCTCCGTGCGCCGCACCCCGCGCACGATCCAGCTGTGCGGCCCGCAGGTCGCATCCACCCGCGCAATCCTCGGCCAGAGCAGCAGCCGCAGATTGCCGTTCTCGCTGCGACGCTCGACCGACCAGATCGCCCCGACTCCGCTCTGATCATCCTGCTGCAACCGCGCCTCCGACCCGAACAGCGCGCCAATCTCGGCGATCGCCGCCGCCGGCAGACCCTCATGGACGCTCATCTCTCTGCGCCTTCGTCGCTCGACAGATAATCGCGCGATGTCGGCTCGTAGAACACCGCGTCAGCCAACTCCTCGGGCAGATGCGCCTGATCCGGCGGCAGCGCATCCTCGTAGTCGTGCGCATACTGATAGCCCGCGCCGTAGCCCTGCGCCGCCATCAGCCCGGTCACCGCGTTGCGCAGATGCAGCGGCACCGGCAACAGGCCGTGCTCCTGCACCGCCCGCGCCGCCGCCGAATACGCCCGCATCGCCGAGTTGCTCTTCGGCGCCCGCGCCAGATAGACCGCCGCCTCTGCCAGCGGCAGTTTCGCCTCCGGCAGCCCCACGAAATGCGCCGCCTGCTGCGCCGCCACCGCGACCGCCAGCGCCTGCGGATCCGCCAGACCCACATCCTCGGCGGCGAGGATCACGATCCGACGCGCCACGAACATCGGATCCTCGCCCGCCTCCAGCAGCCGCGCCAGCCAGTAGACCGCCGCATGCGGATCCGAGCCGCGCACCGACTTGATCAGTGCCGAAATCAGGTCGTAGTGCGACTCCCCCGCCTTGTCGTGCCGCAACTGCCGCTGCGTCGTCGCCTCCACCGTCGCCAGTTCGATGATCCGCTCGGCGTCCGCCGCGGCGAACTCGAGCGCGTTGAGCGCCACCCGCGCGTCGCCGCCCGCCAGACGCACCAGCGCGTCCAACGCCTCCGGCTCCGCCTCCACGCCCGTCCCGCCCAACCCTCGCTCCACGTCTGCCAGCGCCCGCTCCAGCAGCGCGCGCAGATCGTCCTCCGCCAGCGGCTGGAGCGTGTACACCCGGCTGCGCGAGAGCAGCGGCGAAATCACCTCGAACGACGGATTCTCCGTCGTCGCCCCGATCAACGTGACCGCCCCATCCTCCACCGCGTGCAGCGCCGCGTCCTGCTGCGCCTTGTTGAAGCGGTGAATCTCGTCGATGAACAGAATCGTGCGCAGCCCCGCGTCGCGCCGCGCCCGCTCCGCCTCCGCGATGATCTCCCGCAACTCCCGCACCCCCGCCGAGACAGCCGACAGCGTGGCAAAATGCGAGCGCGTCCGCTGCGCGATCACCCGCGCCAGACTCGTCTTCCCGCTGCCCGGCGGCCCCCAGAAAATGCAGGACGGCACCGCATCCGCCTCAATCGCCCGCCGCAGCGGCGCATCCGCGTCCAGCAGATGACGCTGCCCCACGCACTCATCCAGGTCGCGCGGACGCATCCGCGCCGCCAGCGGCGCATCCGCCCGCGCCGCCTCTCCGGGCGCAAAAAGCGGCCGCTGGCTGCTTGGCCGCTGACCGGTAGCGCGTCGCTCCGACATCGAACCCTCGCGCCTCCAACTTCGCCGTCGCCTGCCGCCGTCTGTCGCCGGCGCCGTCGAACGATCTTCTCAGATCAACCGCCGGCCGGCACTACATCATACACATGTTCGAGTCACCGCGTAGTCCGTCAAAGGGCTTCGCCCTCCTCTTCTTCCGCTATCGCCGCCGCCGAACAATCTTCTCAGTCTGCTCAGATCAACCGCCGCCCATACCCACGCCGTTGCTCCTGCCAGCCCTGCAGCAGCATCTCCGCTTGCCCCTGCGCCTTCTTCCACGCCCGCTCCGCGCCCCACTTCGCCGCCTGATCCGGATGCGCCCCGCGCCACGCCGCCTCAACCTCCGACGACCGCAACTCCCCCGCCATCGCCCCCCGCAGCAGCGCCGCCGACAAAATCGCCGCCGCCTGCTCGCGCGGCACCAGCGGCGCGCCCTCGCTCTCCGGCGGACGAAACCGCGTCACCGCCACATCCACGAAACCGATCAGCGAATCCGCCTCAATCCCCCCCAGCGCCTCCAGAATCTCCCCCGTCGCCCGCCGCTCCTCCACATACGGCTGCACCGCCGCCTGATCCACATGCAGCTGCCCCAACAGCGTCATCGCAAACCGCTCCCGACGCTGCGAGAGCAATAGGGTCGTCCAAAACGCCGGATGCGCCAAATTCGACAGCTCCCAGCCACTCACTCCAACCGCCCCCGACCGCCCCCGCTGGTCCGCCAACTGCCGGCAGAAATCCTGCGCCGCAATCTGCAAAATCGCCCGCCGCCGCCGCCCCGTCTGCGGCCGCCGATCAATCGCCTCCGCAATCCGCCGCAAAACCACGCGCTCGCCTCCCCCCCACAAGTCTAAGCCCCCGTCCGGCCTCTCCCCCCAGGATGGGGGGAGATTGAGAGCCCTCTTCCGGCCTCTCCCCCCATCCTGGGGAGATTGAGATCCCCCTTCCGGCCTCTCCCCCCATCCTGGGGGGAGATTGAGAGCCCTCTTCCGGCCTCTCCCCCCATCCTGGGGGGAGATTGAGAGGGGGGCTCTCCCCTCCGAAATCGCCCCCCTATGCAGGGGGGCTGTCCGCTTTTAGCGGACTGGGGGGTCGGCCCGCCCCCCCAAGCACAGCACCGCCCCCCTCACAACGTTCGCATCATCATCGGCCCATTCACAATCCCGTCCGCATGCGCATTGTCATGCTCCGCCCACGCCTCCACCAGCGACAACGCATTCGGACGAAACCCCATCGAGACCAACAACCGCTCCTCGCCCAACGCCGACAGCAGCCCCACCGTCTTCGCCGCGCCCTCCCGCAGCCGACCGACCAGCCTCGCCGCATCCTCGCCCGCCAGCGCCGCCAGCGCCTCGCGGTTAACCAAATCCAGCGCCGCGCCCGGACGCTCCGGATGCGGCTCCCACTCCGTCAGCGGATCGCCGTTCAGCGCCGCGATCAGCGCATCGTGATAGCGGCGATCCGACGCCGCCACATGCGCCAACTGCTCCCGACGACTCCAGCCCGGCGCCGCGCTCGCCGCAGCCCAGGCCGACGCCGGCAGCCGCTCCCCCAGCGTGTACAGCCGACGCCGCGCCCGCGCCGCCCGCGTCAGCGGCACCCACAGCGCCGGCGCGAAATCATCCGCGTAGAGCGGCGGATCCGCCGTCAGCAGCGCCCGCCCGTCGCCCCCCATCGCCGCCGGCGCCCCTACCCGCCCGAAGGCGCAAGCGAGCGGTACTCCCCCCCGAAAAAGATGATCGGCGCGGCCTCGCTCTGCCGCTCAATCGCCTCCACGGAGCCCACGATGATCTCGTGATCCCCGCCCTCCAGCACATCGTGCAGCCGGCAGTCGAACACCGTCGTCGCGCACGCCAGCCGCGGCTGCCCCGTCGCCCCCAGCGTGTGCGGCGCGTCGTCGAACTGGTGCGGCGGCGGCGGGCGCTTGCTCGACGCGAAAAAGTTCGACACATCCGCGTCGTCCTCCGCCAGCACATTCACCGTAAACGCCGCCGTCTCCTTCAGCAGCGGCAGCATGCTCGCGTTCTTCGCCACGCAGACCAGCACCAGCGGCGGATCCAGCGACAGCGACGAGAACGACTGCGCCGTCATCCCCACAAAATTCGGCGCCTCGCCCGTCGTGACCACCGTCACCCCCGTCGCAAACCGCCCCAGCGTGTCCCGAAACTCACGGTCGTCGAACCCCGAATTCGCCATAGCGCGCCCCCTCAATCTCAGGCCAACCGCTGTCCCTCCATGATACAGCCCCTTCCCCTCCGACCTCTCCCCCCGTTGCGGGGGGAGGCCTTTCCGGCCTCTCCCCCCAGGATGGGGGGAGATTGAGAGGGGGGCGCTGGGGACGGCACGCAGACCCCCCGTAGCCCCCCACAATGGGGGGGCATTTTCTTCTGCCCCCGCGGTGGGTCCGTTGCAAGGCTCTCGCGGCGGGCGCAGCCGGATGGTCATTCCTGCGCCCATCCGTCATTCCTGCGCCCATCCGTCATTCCTGCGCCCATCCGTCATTCCTGCGCCCATCCGTCATTCCTGCGCCCATCCGTCATTCCTGCGCCCATCCGTCATTCCTGCGTAGGCAGGAATCCAGGCGGGCCGCCGGTATTCGTCGCGTCGCAGAAGCTCAACGGCCCTCACACGCCGCTTTGGGGAGGCCGTCGGAGCGCCGTAGACGACTCGCGGCCACGAGATTCGCCTGGATTCCTGCCTACGCAGGAATGACGGATAAGGGCGCGCGATCGTCAGAGCCGAGCCCCAGCCCAGCCCCTACAGCCCGCAGGAAGCCCGCAGCGCGTCCGCGAAGGGCAGCGGCGTCACGCCGTCGTCCGCGTAGCCGGCCGGAATCAGCCGCCCGTTGATCAGGCGCCCGTTGCAGTTGTGGTGCTCCAGCACCCCGTCGCCGTCGGAGTCCAGCGACATGTAGGTGTTCTCGATTTCGGTCTCGACGGTCTGGGGCGCGACCGGCGCAGCGGCTTCGCGCAGGCCCTCAAGGTTGGCGCGGGCCGTCACCAGTTGAGACCTTTTGGCAGCGACCTGCAGTGTGATGATGTTGCGCGCGAACTGCGGCAGGAGGGGATTGGCCAACTGCGTGAGGTCTGTGGCAATGGCGGATTCCAGCTGCGCGACAGCCGCTTCGGCGTTGGCGATGGCGCGGCGGTAGGCGGAGGCCTCGGCTTCGTAGGAGGCTTGCTCTTCGGAGGTGACGACGTCGACGCGGACGACGATGGATTCGCTGATCGTGAAGCCGTCGGTTCCCGGCGCGGCTGCGGAGACGGCGGGGCTGGGGGGTTCGTCTTCGGGCGCGCTGACCACGGTGAGGCTGCAGGATTCGGCGGCGGCCGCCTGTTCGGCGGTGTAGATGGGTTCGTCGAGGGTGCCGGCCAGGTTGAGGTAGACGCACTCGCCGGTGACGGGGTGGATAGCGAGCCGGTAGCTGGCTTCCTGCGCCTGGGCGGCGGCCGCGAAGCCGAGCAGCGCGAGCGCGCCCGCGAGCAGTCCGATCAGGGTGTGGCGAATCCGAATCATGGCAAACCTCCTTCGCGCGGGCGGCGGCATTGCGATGCAGCCGAGGCGACGCAGCCGCTGCGGCGCCGCTTGCGCGCACAATGCTAGGCTACCAGCCGTTCCGCGGAATTCTACCCCCCCCCCCCCCCCAAGTTGGCCGCAAAGACGCGATAATCACCCAGCTTATGCGCAGAACATGTAAAATCTCAGCACGCCGCCCCCCTCCGAATCACCCCTTCCGAAATCGCCCCCCACGCAGGGGGGCCGCTCCGGAATCGCCCCCCTACGCAGGGGGGCTGTCCGCGCAGCGGACTGGGGGGTCGGTCCGGCGCACCGAGCACAGCACAAACTCCGTCCCGCCCCCCACGCCGCGAGGCGCGGCGCCTCCCTGCATAGAGGGGCGATTCCGGAAGGGGGAGGGCGCGGCGCGCTAGAGCATCAGGCGGATGAGCATGCCGAGCATCGCCAGGATCAGCGCGAAGAGGATGCCGAACAGCCAGCGGTTTTCGCGTCGCAGGCCATCTTCAACGGCGGCGATCCTCGCGTAGAGGCTGGCGACTGCTTCATCGATTTTGTTGTTCAGGAAGTTGAAGTTCCTGTCGATCTTGTCGTTCAGGATGTTGAAATTCCTGTCGGCCTTCTCGTCCGCCGCCGCGAAGCGGTCGTCGATCTTGGCGAAGCGGTCGTCGATCTTGGCGAAGCGGTCGTCGATCTTGGCGAAGCGGTCGTCGATCTTGGCGAAGCGGTCGTCCAGCTTGTCGATGCGGTCGTTGACCTTGTCCAGGCGGTCGTTGATCGACCGCTGGCCGTGGCGGAGGTCGGCGATCTGGTCCTCGATGTGGCCGAGCCGGCGGTCGATTTCGTTGAAGCGTCGGTCGGCCTCGGCGACGGTGAGGAAGTCGGTGCGTTCGTCCTGGGTGACCATGGGGGGGAGTGTAGCAGGTTATGGGGGCGGGTTCCGGGGTCGGTTCTCTCGATTCGTCATTCCTGCGCAGGCAGGAATCCAGGCGATCTCGTGGCTGCAAGTCGTCTCCGGCGCTTCGACGGCTTCCCCGGCGGTGTTGGAGGGCCGTTGGGCGTTCGCGACGTGGGCGAATGGCGGTAGTCGCCTGGGTTCCTGCCTGCGCAGGAATGACGAAGGGGCGCAGGGGCGCGCTTCCAACCTCACCCCCATCGTGGAGAGAGCTTCCGACCTCTCCCCCCATCGTGGAGAGAGCTTCCGACCTCTTCCCCCATCGTGGAGAGAGCTTCCGACCTCTTCCCCCATCGTGGAGGGAGATTCCGGCTTCTCCCCCCATCCTGGGGGGAGATTGAGAGGGGGGCTCCGCCCGCACGCAGCCCCCCCGTAGCCCCCCCACAATGGGGGGCAGTGAAATGGGTTCCCCACAATGGGGGGGCAGAGAAGTACGCGCACCTCCGACCTCACCCCCCGCACACACTCATCCGATCCAAGCCCCCACGCTCCCGCGCCTCAATCGCCGCCCCCAGCGCCGCCCCGATCTCGTTCGACCGCTCAATCCCCACCCCCCAGTAGCGGTGCTCCGCACCCATGATCGCCGCGACGTAGCGTGGCCGACCCCACCGATCCAGCCAGATCGCCGCGCTGTTGATCCGCAGCCCCTCCCCCGGGATTTCAAACTGCCCCGTCTTCACCAGCGCCGACCAGCTGTGCAGACCCGCCGGCGGCGAGCTCGCCCCCCAGCGCTGCTCCGGCGCCACCTGCGCCAGCAGCGCGAAGCCCCGCTCGCGCACGGCCTCGGACACGACCTCCGAAATCGCCAGCTGCGCGTACGTCGCCGCCACATCCGCCGCGCTGCCCGCGCTCCGCCCCCAGCGATAGTCGTCGAAGCCGGCGACCATCCCCGCCAGCCCCAGCTCGGCGTAAAACGCGCGCAGCCCCGCCAGCCCGCCCGCCGAGCCGAGCAGCGCCGGCACGTCGTCGTTGCGGCTCCAGACGATCATCTGCCGCAACTGCTCGCTCCGCTCCGGAGACAGCGTCTCCCCGCGCGCCTCCGCCGCCGCCAGCGTCAGCCAGGCGATCGGCCCCTTGGCGACGCTGTGCAGCGCGAACGGCTCCGCGTCGCCCCCCACCCAGAGCCGACCCTCAATCAGGTCGGCGACGGCCGCGCCCACCCGCGCGGGCGTCCGATAGATCAGCGCTGTCGCATGGTTCGAGAGCTCGCAGAGCGGGCGCTCCGTCCAGTCGTCCGGCGGCGGATACTCGGGCGGCGCCGGCGCGGGTTCGGGCGTCCGCTGCGCCCGCCCGGCTTCGGCCGGCAGCGCAATCGCCAGGGCTGCGATCAAGGCTGCGATCAGCAACAGCGCGCAGAGCGCCGCGGCCGTCAAACGTCTCGCCAAACATCTCGTGATGTGATGAGGGAGCATGGGAATCGATCGTCGCCCCGCCCCATAATGATAGCCTGCGCCCGCCCGCCGCATATGCGCCGCATGCGGGCCGCACCCGATCTGAGCCGCGATGTCCGACACGCCCGCCGCCGCTGCCGCCGACTGGCTGGAGCAGCCCTTCTTCCCCGAAGGGATGAGCCAGCCGGACCCACAGGATCCGGTCAACGCCGGCTTCTGGGCCGCCGCCGCCGAGGGCCGACTCGTCGTGCAGCAGTGCGAGGCCTGCGGGCAGACGCAATATCCGCCCGAGCTCAACTGCCACGCCTGCTACGGCTTCAACCTGGGCTGGCGCGACGTGACAGGCGCCGGAACCATCTGGTCCTGGGTGGGCGTCGCCCACCCGGCCCACCCCGCCCTCCGCGAGTTCGGCCCCTACGTCGTCGCGCTGGTCGAACTGGACGACCTGCCGGAGATCAAGCTGATGGGCGCGGTGGTCGACGCCGACGCCGCGTCGCTCCAAATCGGCGACCGCGTGCGCGTCGTGTTCGAGCGCACCGCCGAGGACCTGGCGCAGCCGCGCTGGCGGTTGGCGTAAGTCGGCCGGCGTGACGACGGCGCTCTCCTCCCGCCGCCGCTGGGTCATCCTGATCGTCCTCGCCGGCGCGCAGATGCTCGTGCAACTCGACGCCACGATCATCAACACCGCCCTGCCCGCCATCAAGCGCGCCTTCGAGATGTCCGAATCACAGGCGCTCTGGGTCGCCGACGCCTACTTCGTGATCTTCGGCGGCCTGCTGCTGCTCGCCGGCGCGTTGGGCGACCGCTTCGGGCGGCGCAAGATCCTGGTGATCGGCATGGCCCTCTTCGCCGTCGCCTCGATCGCCGTCGCCTTCTCGCCCAACGCCAACTGGCTCATCATCGGGCGCGGCGTGCAGGGCTTCGGCGGCGCGCTGGTCGTGCCGCAGACGCTCTCCATCCTCACCGCAGTCTTCCCCCGCGAGGAGCGCACCCGCGCCTTCGGCATCTGGGCCGCCGCGATGGGCTTCGGCATGGCCTTCGGCCCCTTCGCCGGCGGGGTGCTGGTCGACACCGTGGGCTGGGCCGGCGTCTTCTGGGTGCCCGCCCCGATCGCCGTGCTCGCCATCATCGGCTGCGTCGCCGTCCCCGAGTCCCGCTCGCAAATGCACACCCGCCTCGATGTGCCGGGCGCGATCACCGGCACGGTCGGCATGATCGCACTCGTCTTCGCGATCATCGAAGGCCTGGTGCGCGGCTGGGACTCCATGCTGATTATCGGCTCGTTCGTCGTCGCCGCCGTCGCCTGGGCCCTGTTCGTCCTGATCGAGCGCCGCACCGAGCAGCCGCTGCTGCCGATGGGTTTCTTCCGTCAACGCGACTTCACTGGCTCGATGGTCGGCATGTTCTTCATCATGTTCGCCCTGATGGCGGTGATGCTCTACATGCCTCAATTCTTCCAGCTCGCCCAGGGCGTGAGCGCCACCACCTCCGGCCTGCGGATGATGCCGCTCGCCCTGATGATGGCCTTCTTCGCCCCCGTCGCCGCCAAAATGCTGCCCAAAGTCGGCCCGCGGCTGATGCTCTTCTGGGCGCCCGCCGTCCACGGCGGCGGCGCGCTGCTGTTGTTCAGCTTCATGCAGGTCGACACCCCCTACTGGATCATCGCGCTCGGCCTCGCCTTCCTTGGCATGGGCGGCGCAATGCACATGCCCGCCACCACCGACACCGCCATGGCCGCCGTGCCCGTCGACCTCGCCGGCAAAGCCTCCGCCGTCAACAACGCCGGCCGCCAACTGGGCGGCACGCTCAGCGTCGCCATCCTCGGCAGCGCCCAGGCCGCCTTCTACGCCGCCGGTGCGCGCGAGGGCCTGGTCGGCGTCCCCCTCGACACCGGCCTGCTCGACGTAGTGGTTGAGGGGGTGGGCCCCGCCCTACAGGCGATCGTCAACCTGGATCCGGCTGTGGCCGTCGTCACGCAGGCTGTCGTGGCGGATTCGTTCGCCGATTCGGTCACGGGCACGATGCGGCTGGCGATCGCCTTCGCCGTGATCTCCGGCGTCGCCGGCTGGATTCTGGTCCCGCGCCGCCAGCGCGTCGCCCAGGTCACCTCCCTCAGCGGCCCCACCGCCGACGAAGCCGCCGAAATCGCCGCCGCCGAGATTGCGTCGGCAGCCTCGCGGAACGGGGCGGCGATGAGGGATGGAGCGAGGATTCCGCGCGCCGTCTCGGTAGTGGAGATCGGCCTCGCCCGCCCCCAAAAACGCCCCCCCGCCCCCGCCGCTCCCCCCGCCGCAGGAAGCTCCCTTCCAACCTCTCCCCCCGCCGCGGGAAGTTCTCTTCCAACCTCTCCCCCCGTCGCGGGGGGAGATTGAGAGGGGGGCTCCCCTCCGGAATCGCCCCCCTATGCAGGGGGGCTGTCCGCTTCTAGCGGACTGGGGGGGTCGACCGCCCCTCCACTGCTACCCTCCCAGCCATGCCCCCCGACCTCACCTGCGGCGTCGACCTGCTCCTCATCGACCGCTTCAAGCGCGTCCTCGAACGACACCGCGAACGCTTCCTCCGACGCATCTACACCGACCGCGAAATCGACTACTGCCGCGACCGCCTCCCCGAACTCGCCGCCCGCTTCGCCGGCAAGGAAGCCGTCATGAAAGCGCTCGGCACCGGCGTCCGCGGCGTCCGCTGGCGCGAAATCGAAATCCTCGCCAACGCACGCGGCAAACCCGTCGTCATCCTCCATGGAAACGCCCAAAAACGCTCCCACGACATCGGACTCGAACGCATCGAAATCAGCCTCACCCACGAGCGCACCATCGTCTGCGCCTTCGCCGTCGGCCAACCAGCTACCTGAGGACCGCAATGAAACTGCTTACCTCCACCGAAATGCGCGACCTCGAACAGCGCGCCGCAGCCGCCGGCACCCCCACCGACGACCTCATGGAGCAGGCCGGCCTCGCCGTCGCCCAGGAAGTCTGGATGCAACTCGGCTCGCTCGAAGACCGACGCATCGTCGCCCTCGTCGGCCCCGGCGCAAACGGCGGCGACGCCCTCGTCGCCGCACGCCACCTCGCCGAATGGGGCGCCCAGGTCCGCTGCTACGCGCTCCGACCGCGCGACGACGACCGCTGGCGCGCCGCCCTCGACGCCGGCGCAGTCGGCGGCGACGTCGAGCAGGACGACAACTTCGAAGCGCTCGACGCCCTCATGCACGGCGCGGAAACCGTGATCGACGGCCTGCTCGGCACCGGCCGCGCTCGCCCCATCGAGGGCGACCTCGCCCAGATCATGCAGCGCCTCGCCGCCGCCCGCTCTCGCGCCGTCCCCCCCAAACTGATCGCCGTCGACCTCCCCACCGGCGTCGACGCCGACTCCGGCAGAGCCGATCCCCTCACCGTCGCCGCCGATGAAACCGTCACCTTCCACGCGCCCAAAGTCGGCCTCTATCTCCAGCCCGGCGCAGCCTTCGCCGGCTCCGTCCAAACCGTCGAAATCGGCATCCCCGCCGGGCTCGACGACCACCTCGGCACCGAACTGCTCGAGCGCCGCGCCGCCAAAGCCCTGCTCCCCCAGCGCGCGCCCGACGCCCACAAGGGCACCCACGGCACGCTGCTGATCGTCGCCGGCTCCGCCCGCTACCCCGGCGCCGCCATCCTCGCCGCCAACGCCGCCTACCGCGCCGGCGCGGGACTGGTCACCGTCGCCGCCCCCGCCTCGCTCTACCAGGCCATGATCGCCGCCGCCCCCGAAGCCACCTGGCTGCCCCTGCCCGACGCTGACCACCCCGGCGCAATCGGCCCCGCCGCCCTGCCCCTGCTGCGCGAAGCCGCCCAAACCGCCACCGCCCTGGCCGTCGGCTGCGGCCTCGGCCTGCACGAAGCCACGGGCGAACTCGTCCACCAACTGCTGGCCGACAAAGCGTTAGCCCACCTCCCCGGCATCGTCGTCGACGCTGACGCCCTCAACCACCTCGCCGCCGACGCCAACTGGGATTGGAGCGCCGCCGCACCGCTGATCCTCACCCCCCACCCCGGCGAAATGGCCCGCCTCACCAACCGCGCCAACGACGACGTGCAAAGCGCCCGCCTCGACCTCGCCCGCAACTCCGCCGGCCAGTGGAGCGCCACCGTCGTGCTCAAAGGCGCGAACACCATCATCGCCGCCCCCGATGGACGCGCCCGCGTCTCCGAAATCGCCCAGCCCGCCCTCGCCACCGCCGGCACCGGCGACGTACTCACCGGCGCAATCGGAGCCCTCATAGCCCAGGGCCTCCCCCCCTACGACGCCGCCACATTGGCCGTCTACCTCCACGCCGAAGCCGGCAACAAAGCCGCCCGCGCCCGCGGCACAATCAGCACCACCGCAGGAGACACCGCCGAGCACCTGGCCACCGCAACCCGCAGCCTGGCCGGCGAAGACCCCATCGAAACCCCCACCCTCGGCGGCCTCCCCCTGGGCGGCAACTTCGGCAGCGACCTGCCCGGCGGCCTGGAGCAAGGCGGCGGCCTAGAATCGCTCTTCGGCGCTCCTCCGCAATAGCAACGACTTGCTTACCTATCCCGCCCGATCGCCCGGATGCGCCGCACGCGGCTTTCGGTGGATGGGTGGGTCGAGAACAGCCCGGCCAGACGCCCGCGAACCGGGTTGAAGATATACAGGTGGTTTGCCGCCTTGTTCGACGACAGCTCCGCAACCGCCGGCGCAAGCTCTGGCGACGCGCTCGCCAGCTGGATTTTGACCAGCGCCGACGCCAGCGCGTCGGGATCCCCCGACATTCGGCTCGCCGTCTCGTCGGCCGCGTACTCCCGCTGGCGCGACGCCGCCATCTGAAGCAACGTCACAATCAGGTCAACGAGCTTGTACAGCAGCCACATCGCCGCGAACACGCACCAGCCGCACAACCGCAAGACGACCGCCAGCAGCAGGCCGAACAACCCTCTACCCTTCTCCTCTTCGCGCGCAACCAGCATGACCTCGCCGCTGTCCGCATCTTCGACCAGGTAGGTCACTTCCTCCGTCTCTTTCGCCGTAAGTAAATTCAGTACTGCCCGCGTCGCTTTGCCCAACAGCAGGAACGGCAGCATCATGAGCATCACGGCGGAGCACGCAATGGCGATCATCGCGCCCCACAGCGTGTCGCGGTTCGCAATGTGCGCCAGCTCATGCGCCAGCACCGCGGCGAGCTCGCGCTCGTCCAGCGCAGCGACAAGACCGGTGGTCACAATCACCGCCGCTCGCCGCGGGCTCCGCCCTGTAGCGAACGCATTGGGAACCGGCGTCGCGACCGCGTAGACCCTCGGTTTCGGCACCCCCGCATCCCGCGCCGCGTGCTCCACGAGCAGGTGAAGCTCCGGAGCCTGGTCGAACCCAACCTCCTCCGCGCCCGTCGCCCGCCGCACCAGCCGATCGGAGAACCAGTACGAGAAGAGATTCCCCGCGACGGCAACCCCGCCGAACACCAGCACCCCCGACCCCCCAAACAGCCCATACCCAACCAGCGCGAACAGCCCCACCAGCCCCACCAGCGCCGCAAGCAACAACAGCGTCCGAACTGTGTACTGGCTCATTGCGACTGGCTCCGTCCCTCTAGCCACACCCTAGTAGTGGTGGTGAGGAGTTCAGCCTTTAGTCGAACCGAGGGTCGTACGACGCCGTCCAATCAGGGCCGTCAGGCCAGAGGTCGCATTCGGCCTGGCGCAAGTGACTGATCATGTGCTCGCCCCATCCGGGAACTCGGTGCTCGACTTCTCTCCACGTCAAGTAGAGCCAGTGCTTGCTAGGGCCTGTGCTGTTGAACCAGTAGACCCTCCATGTGTTGGAGCCGCAGCGGGCGTACCCCCCTGACGGGTATGGCAGCGATGTAGCATCGCCACCGGCGCTGCCGATCGTCAGTGACACGCCTCGAGGTGGTTCACCTCCGTCGTCGTCAACGACCACGACGAAACTCGCGGTGGCCGACCTCCCGTCCGGGTCCGTAGCGGTCACAGTGATCGTCGCCCTGCCGCCGCTTCCGTCACCTGCGGTCAGGATCAGCGAGTCGCCGGAGACGGCAGCACCCACGATGTCGTTGTCGCTGGACGCGGCGGTGAACATGAGATCATCGTCGTCCGCGTCGGTGCAATAGCCGCCGAGAGCCACGGTCCTATTGGGATCGTCCGGCCCCGTCAGCGCAACATCGCCTATGTCGTTGCACTCGAGCGACCCGTTGCCGGAGCGCAGCTCAAAGGCGACTGCGAGCAGGGCTATGATTGCGATGAGCGCTATTGGTGCCAGCACATAAAACCGCTCCCGAGTGAGGCCGAAACCACCTCCAGTGCGGCGTGCAGGCGGACCACCATCCTGCTCTGCCAGGTTCGCCGCGTCTTCGGAAGCGAGGTCGTTGAGCCGGTTCTGTAGCTTCTCGATCTCGTTGACTGCGCGATCGTCCTTTATGGCCTCCAAGATGACCTTGCAGCTGGAGAGAGCCCTTTCCGCGTCCCGCAGTGTGAGTTCTTGTCTCCCTGCTGGATGCGATATGTCGTCCCTGTACCGCTTGATTATCTTCATGTCCTCGGAGAGTTTGCGGAGTCCCCGCGGAAACACGAACTCATGGCCGTTCTTGCAGTTCAAGACATCGGGCTCGGGATAATCCTTGGCCTCGAGCGCATCTCCCGGACTCCTCTCATTTGCCCTTATGAGTTCGCCCTCGTGTCTGTACGAACGAGTCCTGTAGCGAGGTTCTCCCGTCTTCTTGTCGTCCTCTACTCTGAAGAGCCGATCGAACCAATCGGGCCCGTACGCTCCTTCGAGGCGGTCGGTAAAGTACGGCTTCATCGCGGGCTCATACACCTTGACGATGGCAGGACTAATGATGTCGTACGCCTGATGCCAGATTTCAGCCATAGGTCGCTCCGTTCACGGACGACGCGCTTGGCCTCATTTGGGACTGTTCGCGTGAATGCCGACAGAGCGCAGTCTGCTCGCCACGATGTCGCGAATGGCCAGAATCAGAAGGAGACGCCGTACCCCAAGCCCCCAGTCCCGCGACGCGGATGTCTAAAGCGCCGTCGATCATCTGCTGGGGATCCAGCATCCTGGCAGCTCCTCACCAGCCTGATTTTACTCTCCGGTGGCCTGCTCAGTCTAGAGCTTGTTCGAGCCCGGCGTGCGGTGCCGCGACCCAATGCCCTTAGGCAAGCCTCGACCAGATACCTCTGCGCTGTGTTGCCCTGTGCCGACGGGGGCGGCGCGGGCGGGTTTCTGCGCGTTCGCACGGCGCGGCTACACTAGGAGAACACGCCCGTGAAGCTCGGACCCCCAGCGGAGGCCCCATGACCGACGACCAGCGCATCGTGGTGACCGGCCTCGGCGTCGTCTCCGCACTCGGACACAACCTCGCCGACACCTGGAACGGCCTCATCGCCGGACGCTCCGGCGTCGAAACCATCCACCTCTTCGACCCCCACCGCCTCGATGTCCGCATCGCCGCACAAGTGCCCAATTGGGAACCCGCCCAATACATGCCCAAAAAAGAAGCCCGGCGCATGGACCGCTACAGCCAGTTCGCCGTCGCCGCCGCCCACGAAGCCGTCCAACACGCCGGCCTCTCCCACTTCGAGGGCTCCGAGCGCGCCGGCGTCATGGTCGGCACCGGCATCGGCGGCATCATCACCACCGAAGCCCAATTCCGCGTCCTCGACCGCCGTGGGCCCGACCGCGTCTCCCCCTTCGTCGTGCCCATGATGCTGCCCAACATGGCCAGCGGACAGGTCAGCATCGCGCTCGGCGCGCGTGGCCCCAACCTCGCCCCCGTCTCCGCCTGCTCCAGCGCCGCCGACGCGCTCGGCCTCGCCGCCGAAACCATCCGCCGCGGCGACGCCGACATCATGCTCGCCGGCGGCGCCGAAGCCCCCATCTGCGAAATGGCCGTCGCCGGCTTCACCGCCGCGCGGGCCCTCTCCGCCCGCAACGACCCCCCCCAGGCCGCCTCCCGCCCCTTCGACGCCGAGCGCGACGGCTTCGTCATGGGCGAGGGAGCCGGCATCCTCGTGCTCGAACGCGCCGACCGCGCCCGCGCGCGCAACGCCGACATCCTCGCCGAACTCTGCGGCTACGCCACCTTCGGCGACGCGTACCACATCACCCAGCCCGCCGAGGGCGGCGACGGCGGCGTCCGCGCCATGAGCGGCGCGCTCCAGCAGGCCCAAATCGACCCCGCCGACGTCGACTACATCAACGCCCACGGCACCTCCACCCCGCTCAACGACCGCTTCGAGACGATGGCCGTCAAAACCGTCTTCGGCGAAGCCGCCTGGGACATCTCCATCTCCTCCACCAAATCGATGACCGCCCATCTGCTCGGCGCGGCCGGCGCAATCGAAGCCGTCGCCACCATCCAGGCCATCCGCGAAAGCGCCATCCCCCCCACCATCAACCTCGAACACCCCGACCCCGAATGCGACCTCGACTACACCCCCAACGAAGCCCGCCAGCGCGAGGTCCGCGTCGCCATCAGCAACTCGATGGGCTTCGGCGGACATAACGCTTGCCTCGTCTTCCGCCGCTGGGAGGGCTAGCCGGCGTGCCCCCGCTTGAGCGCCGCGACGGCCTCAGCGGCCGCCTCTGGCGCATCGCCGGACCCGAGGACGCGCCTGCCATCCCCGACCTCGACGCGCCGCCCTTCGTCGGACGCCTGCTCCGCCGCCGCGGCGTCGCCAACGCTGCCGAAGCTGAACTCTTCTTGAACCCCGATCAGGCAACCCAGGCAGCGCCCCTGCCCGGCGTCGAACGCGCCGTCGAACGCATCCTCCGCGCCCGCGACCACGGCGAAGCCGTCGCCGTCTACGGCGACTACGACGTCGACGGCATCACTGCCACCACCATCCTCCACGAAGCGCTGCTGCGCGCCGGCATCGACAGCCGCTGGTTCATCCCCCACCGCAGCGCCGACGGCTACGGACTGCACGAAACCCAACTCGAGCGCCTCGCCGCCGAAGGCGCGAGCCTGATCATCACCGCCGACTGCGGCATCACCGCCCTCGACACCCTGCGCAGCGCCGAAGACCGCCTCGGCCTTGAGTTCATCGTCGTCGACCACCACGCCCCCGGCCCGACACTCCCTGACGTAGCCGCCCTGATCGCCCCCCACACCGAGCAGATCGCAGGGCGCACCCCCCACCCGCTCGCCGAACTCTCCACCGGCGGACTCGCCTGGCGCCTCGCCCACGCCCTCATGACCGCCGCCGCCATCGAAACGCCCGCCGAGCGCTGGCTTGACTTGGCCGCGCTCAGCGCCATCGCCGACGTCGTCCCCCTGCGCGGCGAAAACCGCCGCATCGTTCAGGCCGGCCTCCGCGCCATCGGCGCGCGCCAACGCCCCGGCCTCGCCGCGCTGGCCGCCCTCGGGCGCGTCACCCGCTTCGACGCCGAAGCCGTCTCCTTCCAAATCGCCCCCCGTCTCAACGCCGCCGGACGCCTCGACGACGCCTCCCTCGCCGTCCAGCTGCTCCTCTCCGAAACAGCCGGCGACGCCCAGCGCCTGGCCGCCGAGCTCGACGCTCTCAACAAGCGCCGCCGCACACTCTCCGACCAAGCCTTCGCCCGCGCCCTCCAACAGGTCGAAGCGCTGTCCGCCGGCGGCGAACCGCCGCTCGTCCTCTTCGCCGGCGACGACCAAACTCACCCCGGCGTCGTCGGCATCATCGCCGGACGACTCGTCGACCGCTTCGAGCGCCCCGCCTTCGCTTACAGCATCGACAACAGCGTCGAAGGGGGCCTCGCCCGCGCCTCCGGACGCAGCCCCGCCCCCTTCGACCTCGCCCGCATGCTCGCCGACTGCGGCGACCTCCTCCTCCGCCACGGCGGACACGCCCGTGCCGCCGCCTTCACCGCCGAAACCCGCCGCCTCCCCCAGCTGCTCCAACGCCTCAACCAGGCCGCCGAAGCCCACCTCAACGACTCCGCCGCCCCCGCTCCCCAGCCCACCCTCGAAATCGATGGCAAAGTCCAGCTCGAAGCCGTCGCCCCCGAACACATCCGCTGGATCGAGCGCCTCGAACCCTTCGGCGCAGCCAACCCCGCCCCCCTCTTCCTCTCCACCAACGTCGAAATCGCCTCCGCCCGCGCCATGGGCAAAGATAAAACCCACCTCCGCCTCCAACTCGCTCCCCGCCACCCCCACTGGCGCTCCCGCGAGTGGCCCGCAGTCGCCTGGCGCATGGCCCACACTGCCCAGACCCACGCCCAACCCGGCGACCGCATCGACATCATCTGGACCCCCCGCCGCGACCGTCGCGGCGCCCCCGAACTCGAAATCCAGGATCTCGCCCCCACCCCCTAACCCCATCCGGCCTCTCTCCCTCATCCGAGGGTTCCCCCTCCGACCTCTCCCCCCGCGACGGGGGGAGAGGTCGGAGGGGGGCTCCAAATCGCCCCCCTACGCAGGGGGGCTGTCCGCGCAGCGGACTGGGGGGTCGGTCCGGCCTCACCCGCGCTGTATCCGCCGCGACGCGCTACCATCCCTGTAGGACATCCGGAGCGCAACACGTGAGGCGCAGACCGTGACCACCTCCCACATCCGCACGCCCGCCGCCGGGAAGCCGCGCTGAGGTGGTCTGGAAGCGCATCTCGCGCGCGCGGCGGCAGGACGGCCGACCAGACAGCCCACCCAACGGCCGGCAAGGAGGCGGGGTGACACTGACCAACGAGACGGTCTACGACGCAATCCGCGCCGTGCGCGACCCCGAGCTGCAACGCGACCTGGTCAGCCTGCGGATGCTGGCCGCGACCACCGTCGACGGCGACGCCGTTCGCGTGCAACTGACCGCGCCCTGGCACGGCTACGGCGGACGCGAGGAGCTGGAGCGCCGCATCGCTGACGCGCTGCGCGAGGCCGGCGCGAGCGATGTCGCGTTCGAATGGTCCGTCGCCGTGCCCGCCTGGGAGGGCGACGGACAGCAGCCCGCCATCGGCGGCGTCAAAAACATCATCGCCGTCGCCTCCAACAAGGGCGGCGTGGGCAAGTCGACCATCGCCACCAACCTGGCCGTCGCGCTGGCCGCGGCGGGGGCGAACGTGGGGCTGATCGACGCCGACGCGACCGGCCCCAATCTGCCCACGATGTTCGGCCTGCCCGCCGGCTTCCAGGCGCAGAGCGAGCAGGGCCTGCACCCCGTCGAGCGCCACGGCGTGCGCGTCATCTCGCTCGGCTTCCTCCTCCCCGCCGGCGCGCCCGTCGTCTGGCGCGGGCCGATGATCGGCTCCGCCATCCGACAACTGCTGCACGACGTCGACTGGGGCGACGTCGACTACCTGCTGATCGACCTCCCGCCCGGCACCAGCGACGCCTCGATGTCGATGGCCCAGGAAGCGCCGATCGCTGGCGCGGTCGTCGTCTCCACCCCGCAGCAGGTCGCGCTCGAAGACGCCAGCAAGGCCGTCACGATGTTCGAGAAGCTCAACGTGCCCGTCTTCGGCATCGTCGAGAACATGTCCTGGTTCATCACCCCCGACACCGGCCAGCGGGTCGAAATCTTCGGCCACGGCGGCGCGCGCGACGCCGCCGACGACCTGGAGATCGACTTCCTGGGCGAAATCCCGCTGGCCACCGAGGTCCGCGCCGGCGGCGACGAGGGACGCCCGATCGTCGCCTTCGAGCCCGACAACCCCGCCGCCGCCGCCTTCACCGCGATCGCCGCCGCCGTCGCCCGCAAAGCCGCCGCCGCCGCGCTGCTGCAGACGCCCACCATCCCTCTGTCCGCCGCGCCCGCCCCGCCTCAGTCCGCGCAGGCGCCGCCGACCTCCTCGCCCAAATCCATCATCTGACCGACACTCCCAAGGAGAACACCGACCATGACACGACTGCTGGGACGCTCCCTGTCCCTCAAGAAGAACGAAGAGGCAACGACCGAGAGCGCCGCGCCCGACGCGGCCGCCCCGCGCAAACCTTCCACCCGCCGCGGCTCACGCGGACCGCGCCGCTCCGGCGCGATCGCCGCGCCCGCCAACGGCGTGGTCGAAGCGCCAGCCGAGACACGAGGCGAGACACGAGGCGAGGAGGGGCGCGAGCAAAAGCCGCCCTCTCGCCGCCGCTCCGGGCGACGCAGCAACGCCTCCGAACCCACGCCCGACGACCCGATGCTGGCCGCCATGCAGCGCCAGACCGCGCTGCTCGAACGCCAGGCCGAGCTGCTCTCCCAGCAGCAGACCGCGCTCACCCGCCTGACCGACGCCATGCTCGGCGCGAAGCGCGGCGGCGTCCAGACCCAGGGCGCGCAAATCGAGGTCTCCCCGCGCGTCGCCATCTTCGTCGACGTGCCCAACATCCTCTACGCCGCCGAAGCCACCAACGTCGAACTCCACTGGGGCAAAGTCGCCGACTTCCTCTCCGAAGGCCGCACCCTCGTCCGCGCCATCGCCTACTCGCCCATCTCCGACGACCCCAACGAGCGCACCGAAAACGAGCGCTTCGTCGTCCCCTTCCTCGAACACGGCTACCGCATCGCCACCAAGCCGCTCAAGCGCTTCCGCGGCGGCAGCGTCAAAGCCAACTTCGATGTCGAACTCGCCATCGACGTGCTGACCATGGCCGACCGCGTCGACGTGATCGTGCTGGTCTCCGGCGACGGCGACTTCCGCCGCCTGGTCGAAATCGTGGGCAGCCGCGGCGTCCGCATCGAGGTTATGGCCTTCGGCCAAAGCACCTCCCAAGACCTCCGCGTAGTCGCCGACCGCTACATCGACATCGCCGCCTACATCCCCGAACTCACCGGGCGCTAGAACGCAGGTACGGCAGATCGGCTAGGATCTCCCCATGCCCGAGCTACCGCAAATCTGGTCCGACGCCTTCCTTGACGACGAGATCCGCGAGCTCGACGCCTACAAGGAGATCGGTGACGAAGCGGTTGAGGCATTCGCCGCCACTGCACGGGAGCTCCTGGCCGGCCTGCAAGGCGTTCGCGCCGATGAGCAACTCACTATTGAGCGCGTCATCACCCCGCTGCTGGAGGCGCTCGGCTGGCCGACCCCCCTGCCCAAACGCAACCTCACCTCGCGCGACGAAGTCGACCTGGTGCTCTACCCCGACGTCGGTCAGCGCGAGCTGTCCCTCGGCGTCCCGGAACGCGACCAGGTGCTCCGCGCTACAGGCATCGTCGAATGCAAAGCCTGGAACAGTCCGTTCGACACCTTCGGATCCGGGTCCCGCCCTGGCGAAACCGCCGCCCAGCAGCTCCAGCGCTACCTGCTGGCCGCCGGAACCGACTCGAATGAAGCCTTGCGTTGGGGCATCCTGACCAACGGCGCACAGTGGCGCATCTACTCCTACCGCGCCCGCCCCCGCGACCGCACTTGGAAGATCGACCTCGCCGACCTCCTCGTTTCTCAAGACCTGTTCAACCAGGTCCTCACCGATCAGACGCGGCACCAACTCCGAATCGCCTGGCTGCTGCTTCGCCGCGACTCCTGGCTCCCCGCGCCCGGTGAGCGCGAATCTCTGCTCGACCGCCTCCTCGCCCGGGGACGCCACGCCGACGAACAAATCGTCGCCGACCTCTCCAAGGCCATCTTCCAGAATGTCTACCCCGACCTCATCTCCGCCCTCTGGGCTCAACAGCAGGACGCAGCTGCGGAGGATGTCGCCCACGCCGCCCTCACCTTCCTCTACCGCCTGCTCTTCATCTTCTACGCCGAAGACCGTGGCATGCTCGATACCGAAGACGCCCGCTACCACGACTACAGCCTGCGCCACGGTGTGCGCTATCCGGCCGCACAGCAGGTTGCAGCCGGCGATCCATCACGCGGCTTCACTCGCTTCTGGGATCACATCGCCGCGCTCAGCCAAGTGCTCGATCACGGCGATCCGCAGCTGGGGCTGCCGCCCTACGACGGCGGACTTTTCTCTACCGAGCCGGGATCCCTGCTCGCGCAAGCCAAGCTGACCGACGCCCAACTCGCCCCGATCATCGCCGCCCTCAGCCACACCGAAGCCCGCGAGTACATCTCCTACCGCACGCTGGAAATCCAGCAACTCGGCAGCATCTACGAGCGCCTGCTCGAACGAGTTCCCCAACGCGACGCCGACGGGCATGTCGAAGTTGTCGTCTCCCCGTATGCGCGAAAAGACAGCGGTTCCTACTACACCCCACAGGAACTCGTCGACCTGATCGTCGAACAGACGCTCCGCCCCCTGCGCGATGAATGCGTCGCGGCCTTTGAGGCTGAACCGACCGAAGCCAACGACCCGGCCGCCGCGCTTCTCCGCCTCAAAGTCCTCGACCCCGCAATGGGCTCCGGCCACTTCCTGATCACCGCGATCGACTGGCTGACAGCGGAGATCGAGGATCTGCTCGATCACGGCGACAGCGACGGCGAACCGACCTATGTCTCGCCTGTGCAGGCCGAACTTGAGCGGATCGAGACCTGGCGCAACCAGCCCTTGCCCCCAAGCATCCAGGGCCCCGCGCGCGACGAAATCGAGCAGCGCCGCGCGGTTGAGCGGCAGTTCCCGGCCCCCGACCGCCGCGCGCTGATCCGTCGCATGGTGCTCAAGCGCTGCATCTACGGCGTCGACAAGAACCCCATGGCCGTTGAGCTCGCCAAAGTCGCCCTCTGGGTCCACACCTTCACCCCGCCGCTGCCGCTGCCCTACCTCAACCACCGCATCCGCGCCGGCGACTCCCTGCTCGGCGTCCCCATCCAGACCGCTCACGACTACCTCGCCCAGTGGAGCCCCGATCACGTCGCCCGCGGCCTGTTCTCAGATCAGGCCGCCCTCTTACGAAACACCGCCGCCGAGACCGATGCGCTCAACGACAACCTCGATCTCACAATCCTCGCCATCGGCGAATCCGCCCGGGACGACAGCCACGTGAACCAGAACCGCACCCGCCTGCGTAAAGTGCTCAACCTGATCGCCGGCCTGCGCTGGCTCAGCATCGACATGAAGAAGGCCGACCTCAAGGACTTCCACGCCCCGCTCACCGAAGCGACGACCGGCCACCCGGCTCGCGCCGACGCCATCCTCCACAACGGCGAAAACGACCCCGGCCTCACGCCGGCCACCCCGGAATTCCACCAAATCCGCGATCAGGCCAACGAAATCGCCGGCCGCGAAAACATCTTCCACTGGGAAATCGAGTTCCCCCACGTGATGGATGTGGGCGGCTTCGACGCCGTGATCACCAACCCGCCCTGGGACCGTGTGGCGCTGCAAGCAGCTGAATGGTGGGCGTCACGTCATCCCAGTGTTGCTAGCGCTGGGACCGCAGCTGAGCGGGATCGAGTGATTGCAGAGCTGCGGCGGCGTGGCGATCCTGTGATTGGTGACTACGACGATGCAGTCGCGCATTTGTCGAGAATGTCCCTCGTGTTTCGCGAGTCGGGCGACTATCCGATGCTCAGCACAGGAAGCATCAACCTGTACCGGTTGTTCGTCGAGCGGGCGCTCAACCTGTTGAACGACCACGGCGTCGCCGGCTTGCTCACACCGAGCGGGATTTACGGAGACGAGCCAACGGCGAAGTTCTTCCAGTCGATGTCCACAACAGGGCGCATTCGGGGACTTTACGACTTCGAGAACCGTCGCCTTCGCGCTTCAGGATCGAAACCCAGCAGGTGGTTTCCCGACGTTCACCCGCAGTTCAAGTTCTGCGCAGTGATTCTCGGTGGCGCCTTGCGACGGTTTCCGGCGACGCACTGCGGCTTCTACCTCGATGGCAAGGCGGACTTGGGCCACAGCGATCGAGTTTTTACACTTACGCCGGACGACTTCGACCACATCAACCCGAACACAGGAACGGCGCCAATACTGCGTTCGCGCCGTGACGCAGACATCGTGCGGCATCTGTATACCAACCACCCAGTGCTCGTACGTCGAAGCTCAAGTAGCGAGGATCGTGCCTTTCGCGTCCAGCTGAGTCGAATGCTCAGCATGGGCAGCAACGCCGATCTGTTTCGAACGGCGGCGCAGCTCGATCAAGATGGCTGGTACCTAGTCGCAGGTGGCAGGTACCGTCGTGGAACCGACGAGTGCTTGCCGCTCTACCAAGGCCGAATGCTGCACTATTTCGATCACCGTGCGGCTGGTGTCGACACAAATCCAGAGAACCGCACGAAAGCGTTCGTGACTGTCCCAACCACCCAGGCCCAGCATGCCAATCCCAACTACCTACCAACGCCGCTCTACTGGGTGCCACTCGAGCAGGCGCGCGCAGCGTTGGTCAGTCCATCTGGCTGGTACATCGGGTTCCGGAAGATCGCTCGGACCTCCGACGAACGCACGATGATCGGGACAGTGTTGCCTGATGTGGCGTTTGGAGACTCGATTCAGTTGCTGTTGCCCGACGATGACTTGCCAGCGCACGAGGGCGCAGCGTTGGTCGCAAACCTCAGCGCCATCGCACTCGACTTCGTGGCCAAGTGCAAAATGCACGGTGCAAACCTCAATTTCTTCGTCGCAGAGCAGCTCCCTGTGATCGCGCCCACCGGCTACGACCGTAAGTTCGGCGACACTGCCGCCCGCGAACTGGTCCGCGACCACGTACTGCGCCTCACCTACACGGCGCATGACCTCGCGCCGTTCGCCCGCGACCTCGGCTATGAGGGCGATCCCTACATCTGGGACCCTGAAGAGCGCCGCCAACTCCGCGCCCGCCTCGACGCCCTCTACTTCCACCTCTACGGCCTTGACGAGGGCGACACCGCCTACGTCCTCGACCAGTTCCCCGTGCTGGAGAAGAACGAGCGCAAAGCGTACGGGCGCTATCTGACCAAAGAGCTGGTGCTTGGGCACTACCGCGCGCTGGCGGCGGGGGACACCGCTTCGGAGATCCGGCTCGATTGAGAGGGGCCACTCCGGAATCGCCCCCCTATGCAGGGGGGCTGTCCGCGCCAGCGGACTGGGGGGTCGGTCCGGTGCCCCGAGCACAGCGCAAACGCCGCAGGCCGCCCCCGTCCGTCATTCCTCCCTCCCCCCGTCATCCCTGCCTACGCAGGAATGGCGGAAGCCCCCTACTCCCACCGCCGACGCCGCTCCCGCTCAAACTCCAGAATCCGCCGATAAATCCGCACCATCTCCCGATCCTCCGCCAGCGGCTCGCGCGGCGTCCGAATCACCGCCCCGCCCAGCGCCTCCACGATCTCGCGATGATCGTCCACAATGAAATCCGGCTCCACATCCGTGAACAGATGCAGCCGCTCGCGGTATTGGAAGATCGGCTTCCCCATCACCCCCGCCAGCAGCGGCCACAGATCGTGCTTGTCCGCAATCTCCCGCCGCGCCCCGTAGCCCGACCACATGAACACGTGATGCCCCCGCCCCTGCAGCCGCTCCAGCACCTCCCGCGCGTAGGGCCGCAGATGCAGGTTCCACGACACCAGGCAGCCGTCCACATCGAAGAAGATGTTCAGTCCGCGCTTCACACGAGTAGGGTAACGCCCATGCCCGCTACGTTGCCCCCCGCCGCCCTGCCCGCCTGCCCCCACCCCGCGGCGCCCCCCGCGCGCCGCGCGCGCCGCTTCCGCATGCAGGTGCGCGGCGAGCCCCGCCTCGACTGCTGGCGCTGCGCCTTCCGCAACCGACGCATGCTGCGCCGCAGCATCCTCACCAGCGCCCTCGTCGGCACCATCCTCACCGCCATCAACCAGGGCCACATCATCTTCGACGGCGAGTGGTCGCTCGACCTCGCCTGGCGCATCCCCCTCACCTACTGCGTCCCCTTCCTCGTCGCCTCCTGGGGCGCCCTCGGCAATGCCTACGTGCGCAGCGCCGCCCCAAGCGACGCTCCGGCCGACCGCTGACGCGGTACCGTTGCCCCATGACCAAACCCGAAAAACCGCTCGGCATCAAGGCCTACGGCTCGATCCCGCACCTGCCCGGCTCCAAGCTGGGTACCGGCGACCACACCGTCCACGACGGCCAGGCCCGCATCTGCACCGAGCGCCGGCGCGACCGCCACGACCGAATCATCGTCGAGGAGAAGCTCGACGGCGCATGCGTCGCGGTCGCCCGCGTCGACGGCCTGATCCTGCCGCTCGGCCGCGCCGGCTACGAGCTGACCACCGCGCGGTTCGACTTCCTGCGCCGCTTCCACGGCTACGCCATGGAGCGCCAGGACGCCTTCCTCGACCTCCTCGAAGACGGCGAGCGGGCAATCGGCGAGTGGCTGATCCTCGCCCACGGCACGCGCTACGACCTGCCGCACGAGCCCTGGGTGCTGTTCGACGTGATGCGCGGCGAAAAGCGCCTCACCCGCGAGGCCCTCCACGCCCGCAACCCCCGCTTCCCCATGCCGCAACTGCTCAGCGAAACGCCGGTCGCCATCGCCGAGATCGACGCCGCGCTCGGCGAGCACGGCCACCACGGCGCAATCGACCGCCCCGAGGGCGCCGTCTGGCGCGTCGAGCGCCGCGGCAAAGTCGACTTCCTCGCCAAATGGGTGCGCCCCACCCACGAAACCGGCCGCTACCTCAGCAGCATCTCCGGCCGCGACGAAATCTACAACACCTGGCCCGGAAGCTGAGCCGGCATTCCAAAAATCCTCCCCCCAAGCAGGCGGATGTATCGCGTCCAGGATCTCAATCCTCCCCCATCCTGGGGGAGGTGCCGCGCAGCGGCGGAGGGGGTGCCCGCCCGCCGCAAGAGCACACCCTCACCCCCGCAGCGGATACACCCGATACAGCCCAACGTGCCAAAAATCGCGGTCGAACGCCAGCAACTCTCGGATGCGGCGCTCGTCCATCACGTCCATCAGCATGCAATCGACCAGACTTGGCGAGCCGCTCGTTTGGCTCCGGTACCGCTCGATCCCGCGTTGCAGCGAGGCTTCCGTTTGCAGCACCACCTCGTACGGCGAATCGTCGGACCGCATCAGGTCGACGAACGCCAGCGCGATTGGACGAAGCGACTGCTTGGACATCAGCGACAGCAGCTCGGAGAGCACGCCGTCGGTGGTGACGATGATGGCATCGCTGAACTCGTCGGCGAGTCGCAGCGCCACTTCGTGGCGAGAATCGTCCTGGTGCAGGAGCGGATACAAGAACGACGTATCTGCGGCGATCTGTCGCGGTTCAGGCGTGAAGGTCGTCACGGCCCGAGCTCGGCTCGTCCTCTGTGTTCCACAGGTCCAGAGGCGGGGACTCCGCCCACACCTCGTCGGGTACCTGGCCGAAGGTGCGATCGATGAGATCGAGGAGGTCGCCGAGCGTCGCCGAGTGGTTGAGGCGGTTGGACATCGCGGCTTCGCTGAACGCTGCGCGGGCGTCGAGATCAAGGCTGACCGCCTGCTGCTCGACGTGGTACGCGACCAGATGGTCGGCGTCGTCCAGCGTCTCGCCGAGCTTGCTCAGCCGCTCAAGCGTCTTCCAGCCCAACTCGGGGTGGCAGCGTCCCTCCGCGCCCTCGCGCAGCGCGTCGAGCAGCAGGTCGCGCGCGTCCGACGCGATGGCTTCACCGTTGGCCGCCGCCGCGCAGCCGAATTCCGCGCCGGCTGCGCCGAGCGAGCGCACATGCGGCTCCAGCGCCTCGGCGAAACCTTCCGGCAGCTGCGTCTCTTCGGGGTGGCGGGCGCGCCAAACCTCCGCCGCGACATCGACGAACGCCTCCTGAAAGGAGGCCATCTCGCGCAGCGCGTTCGCCGGCAGCCCCCGCCCGTTGAAGGCGCGGCCCTTGAACTGGAGGGTGATCAGCGGCTGTTCAAGCTCGGCGCTCATGAGGCAGGCTCCTTGGCGTCAATCCTACCGCAGCCGCAGCTACCTCTCACAGCCGCGGCCCCGGTGCGCCCCAATCCCGGGTCCCAATCCTCCCCCATCCTGGGGGAGGTGCCGCGTAGCGGCGGAGGGGGCGTCCGCCTACGCGCTGCGAATCCCGTCGCGGATCAGCTTCGCAATCAACTCCTCCTGCGAACCCGTGCCCTTGGCGGAGTTGCAGGCGCCGCAGAGCAGCTGGAGGTTGTCGATGTGGTCCGTGCCGCCTTTGGAGCGCGGCACGATGTGATCGATCGTGAGGTTGCGGAACGGGAAGAACGTCCTACAGCCGTTGCACAGTCCCTCTTGCTGCCCGTACAGCAGGTGCTTGTTCGACGGCGAAGCGTACGGCGGCAAGTTGCCGAGGTCGGTTCGCTGCGGAACGTCGGTACGGTGGACGCCCGAGTAGAACAGCCCCAATTCGCGTTGCATCCGCACTTTGACCAGATCAGCCGCTTTGGGCGAAATGTCGATTCCGATCCACTGCCGCTCCAACTTTTCGGCGGCGACGCAGGCCGTCGCGCAACCGCAGAACGGATCGAACACCACGTCATCGGGGTTTGATGATGTGAGAATTACTCGTTCGAGCAGCGCGATCGGTTTCTGGGTCGGGTAGCCGGTGCGCTCGCGCGCGCTGCCCTGCACGGGCGGTATATCCGTCCAGAGTGCGTCGACGGTCCGGCCCCGTTGCTCGTCGAGATATCGCTTCAGCCGCGGCACGCGGCCGGGGGCGCGCTGGACGATTCGACCTTCCGCGCGCGCCTGCTCCATGCGTTCCTGCGTCCAGCGCCAGACTCGCGTGACGCCGAGGAACTCATAGGTCAGATTCGGTCTGTTCTTGTTCGGGTTGGTCAGGTTGTCGAGCTGATACCGACGTCCTGTTTCTTCTTCGATGTGTCGGTAGTGACGATCAACGTAGTCGGTGTCGTGCGGAGCAAACTGCGCGTTGTACACCGCGCGGTTGCTCATTACGTAACGAAGCAGCACGTCGTGGTTGGTCGACATGTTCCGCGTAGCCAGCCCCTTGGCTGGTTGTCGCCGCCAGACCACCTCGTTGCGGAAGCAGCCGCGCCCGAACACCGCGTCCATCGTCATTTTCAGGTAGTGACTCGCCGTCTGATCGCAATGCAGGTAGATGCTGCCGTCCGGCTTCAGCAACCGCTTCATTTCGAGCAGCCGGACGCCCATCATGATCAGGTACGCCTTCATCCGTTTGCCATGTGAGACGCCGGCCGATTCGATCACACTGGCCAGCGCCGGCTCGCGCTCCGCGACCTCGCCGTGCCACGCGATGTCCAGGTCGTCCAGCGTCCACGAGTCTTTGAACGCCGCGCCCTCCGCCTCCGAGTCGATCAGCGCGGCGTAGTCGCGATTCGAGTTGAACGGCGGATCCAGGTAGATCAGGTCGACCGTTTCGGAGTTCATCCCCCGCATCACGTCGATGTTGTCGCCCGTCCACAGTGTCTGATTGGCCCAGTTCGCCGGATGAGACTCAGTCACGGCAGCGCCTCCGTTCTCCGCCCGTGCCGTCACTCCTCACAACCAATCCTACCGCAGCCCCAGCGCGACGCGCTTCCGGGTCCCAGTCCTCCCCCATCCTGGGGGAGGTGCCGCGCAGCGGCGGAGGGGGTGCGGCCGCTCTGCGCTAAGTCGCCCCGCGACTAGATCTTGTCCGGCGACGGCCAGATTTCGATAGCGATCTTCGCCAGCCGCTCGCTGCGATCGAGAATCTCGTGCTCATCCCAGCCTTCGTCAGCTGGTGCATGCGCCAACAACTCGCGGACGAGCGCGTGGTCGTCGAAGTCTTGAAGAGCCGCGCGCTTTGCGGCCCATGACGAGTCTGGTACAGGCGCTCGGAAATCGCGCCGGAGCAGCGCCAGATTACCGATCGTCCCGATCAGTTGGTCCCGCAGCTCGTTGGGGTCCTCGTCCAACTCGTTTTGCGGTGGCTCAGACCACTCTCTCAGATCACGCCATTTTTCGGGCAGAACGTGCTCAACGTTCTGCTTCTCGATCGGGATGTCGACTCGCAGCGAGAGCCCTTGCCCCTTCACTGCTGGACCAGGACCGAGTTGTGGCGCGCCAGTCGGGGTGGCAGCCTCAATCGCGGCGAGCACCATTCGCTGACGCGCCTTCGTCAGCTTCGTCAGCGGGTCCCAAACCAGAACTTCCAGCAGGCGTTCGTCCGAAGGCCACTCAGCATGCGCGCTGCTGCGGTTCTTGATCTCGTCGATGATCGTGTCAGCGGCTTTCGGTGCGCGATTGTTCTGAAGCGCTCGGAGAAGGCTTGGAATGTCCTTGTTCAAGCCTGTCGAGTCCAAGCGGCAGATCATCCGGCGCACCAGAAAGCTCTCCAACGCGGTGAGGCAGCGCTCGAACTCCGGAACAGGCACCTCCTCAGTGAGCAGCCACAACAGCACTGGCGTCACCAGATGCGCCTGCGTCACGTGCCAGCGAGCAACGAAACGCGCCAGCGTGGAGTCGCCGGTAGCATGCTCCAGTTCGTCATACTTTCGTGCGACGCGCTCCAGGTCAGCCGCGAGAGCATTGGTGTCTCTCCCGTGTACGTATTGTTTGAACGGCAGGAACGTGCCCTCGGCCTCGATCAGAGTGCGGGCCCGCATTGTGAGCCAGTAACGAAGAAAGACTTCGAGTCGAGGAGTGGTCAGCCGCCCTTGCTTGAGGTCTTGCCGCCACCAAGGGTTGAGTTCCAGTGACTCGAAGTAGCGCGAATGCAGCTGCTCGTCGTCGCTGCCGTTGACTCGATGCTGGTGTAGGAGATGGTTCTTCGCCAAATCCCATTGGAGCAGCGGAGTGCCACGCGCGTTCAACGACTCGAAGATCACGTTCGGATCGTCCGCGAAGCCGAGGTCAATCGCGACCACCTTGAGTTTGAAACGCAGCGCAGCCGCCAAAGCGTCCACGCGCGCTTCAATGTCCTCAGGAACACGCAGGATCCATTGGGCGAACCGGCCGCAGAAGAAGCCATACGCGCGCTCAATCCGCGTCTGCGGGTCACTCGCTGCCGCAGCGCGTCTCCTCGCGAGACTCGCACGCAGCGATTGGGGCTGGGCCGGTGGGGCGCTCACCGGATCATTGCCTCTCTCCGCAGCCTTTTGCATGACCTTGCCGAACTGTTCTTGGTTGCCCACTGTCGGCCAGACCTTGGATTTCAGGTGCGGACTGCCGGCGTAGACATGTTTTGGTGGATTTTCGATCAGCATGGCCAGGTGCTCTGCGGCGGGATGGTCGCCGACTTGCGCCATTTCGAGGGCTGTCTTGGCAGCCGCGAGGATCAGCTGAAGCGTGATCAGCCGCTGCTGCCCATCGATGACCCGACGAATGCGAAAGTCGTCGTTGCCGTGCCGCTGCTGCTGAAAGACGAGCGCGCCCAGAAAGTGATCGGGCGCGCTGCCTTGCGATGCGCTCCCCGGCCTGCGCAGATCGCCTTCCGCGACGTGCTTAATGTCCTCCCACAGCGGCCTCCACTGCTTCACCTCGTCCCAGACGTACGGCCGCTGGTAGATCGGGATCACATACTGGCCGGGATCGGCGAACAGCGTCGCCGCGCTTTCGACATTGGCTTCCATGTCCGGTCCTTCACCTCCGCAGATTGTAGAGCATGGTCCCGCCCCTACCCCCGAGGCAGACCGAGGCCCCGCGTGGCGATGATGTTCCGCTGAATCTCCGACGTCCCCGCCGCGATCGTCAGCGGCACCGCGTTCAGATACTCATCGGGCATCCGACCGTTGAGCGGGGCGCGCTCCGCGTCGCCGGCGAGCTGGCCGTGCAGGCCGAGCATGTTGATCATCCCCGCCAGCTGTTGGTTGACCGCCGTGCCGAACAGCTTGCTCATCGACGCCTCCTGGTTGGGCACCAGCCCCTGCGACTGCATCCAGGCGACGCGGTAGGCCAGCCAGCGCCCCACGGTGAAGCCGATTTGGAGGTCGGCGATGCGGTGCCGCACGCGGATGTCCTCGTCGGGGCGCCGCCCGTCGGAGCCGGGCTGCGCGGCCAGCTCGGTCAGCTCGCCGAGCAAGCGGACGCCGGAGACGACGCGCGAGATGCCGGAGCGCTCGAAATCGAGCGTGGTGGTGGCCACGTACCAGCCGCGGTTCTCCTCGCCGACCATGTTGGCGGCGGGCACGCGGACGTCCTCGAAGAAGACCTCGTTGAAGTGGTGGCGGTCGGCCATGTTGACGAGGGGTCGGACGGTGATGCCGGGGGTCTTCATGTCGATCAGGAAGAAGGAGATGCCGCGGTGCTTGGGCGCGTCGGGGTCGGTGCGCGCCAGGCAGAAGATCCAGTCGGCGTGCTGCGCGCCCGACGTCCAGATTTTCTGCCCGTTGATGATGTAGTCGTCGCCGTCGCGCACCGCGCGCGTCTGGAGCGAGGCGAGGTCCGAGCCGGAGCCGGGCTCGCTGAAGCCCTGGCACCAGGTGATCTCGGCGTTGCGGATCGCAGGCAGGAAGAACTCCTTGTGGGCGTCGCTGCCGTACATAATGATCGTCGGCCCCACCCGGTCGACGCCCTGGTTGTAGGAGGGCGCGCGGTAGTGCGCCATCGCCTCGTTGAACATCGCCTGGCGCACCGGCCCCGCCCCCGCGCCGCCGTGCTCCGTCGGCCAGCCCAGCGTCAGCCAGCCGCGCTCGGCCAGCGAGCGCTGGAACGCGCGGGTGAAGGCCCAGCGCTCATCGTTGGCCGCGCCCTCCTCGGCGGGCCCCTCCGACATGTCCGCCCAGCCCGGCGGCAGTTCGGTCTCCAGGAACCGCACCACCTCCCCGCGAAACGCCTCGTCCTCAGCCGAAAATCGGAACTCCATGCGCACACCTCGTCTCCTCGGATCAGCCGTGTCGACAGCCGCATCGACAGCCATGTCCAACGCGCCGATCGTAGCCCAACCCGCCTACACTGTCGCATTATGCCCAACATGTCCCGCACCCACGGCGCGCTCGAATACGTGCGCGTGCTCGACCTCGCCGACGACCGCGCGATCTACGCCGGCAAGCTGCTCGGCGACCTCGGCGCGTCGGTGCTGCGGCTGGAGCCGCGCGGCGGCGATCCGCTGCGCGAGCGCGGGCCGTCGCACAACGGCGCGTCGCTCTGGCACGCCTTCTTCGCCGCCAGCCGTCGCATCGCGCGGGCGGAGTTCGACCTTGACGCAATTCTCGCCCTGGCCTCCTGCGCCGACATCGTGATCGACTGCGGGCGGCTGCGCTCCGCGGCGATCTCGCACGGCGAGCTGCTCGGCGCCAACCCCGCGCTGGTGATCGTCGACGTCTCCTCGTTCGGGCGCGACGGCCCGTGGGCCGACTACCAGGCGCCCGCGCTGGTCGCCGAGGCGCTGGGCGGCGTGGCGGCGACCAGCGGCGACGCCGACACGCCGCCGCTGAAGCTGTTCGGCGACCAGTACGCCTTCATCGCCGGCGTCTACGCCGCCATCGCCGCGCTGGCCGGGCTGCATCACGCCCGCGAGACGCGCGAGGGGCAGGTCATCGAGTTGGCCGCCCACGAAGCGCTCGCCTCCGTGCTCGAACACGTGCTGATGTGGGCCTGGTACGACGACCAGCTGCCGTTCGGCGCGGGCGCGGCGGGCGCGTTCCTGCCGCGCCAGGGTTCGCTCCACTGGAGCCGGGCCTACCAGGTGATGCAGGCGCGGGGCGGCTCGATCATGATCACGCCCACGCCCGATTTCCAGAAGCAACTCGCCTGGCTGGCCGAAGAGGGCGCGCACGAAGACCTGCTTGATCCGAAGTACGCCGAGCCGGAAAACATCGTACTGATGATCGAGCGCAGTATGGAGGTGCTGCGCAACTGGGCGGCCAGCAAGGATGTCGAGCCGTTCTTCCACGAGGCGCAGCGTCGCCATCACCCCTACGGCTGGGTGATGCCGATTCCGGAGGTCGCGGCCAACCCGCAGCTCGAGGCGCGCGAGTGGTGGACCGAGTACCCGCTCGCTAACGGCGATAGTGTGCGCGGCCCCGGCGCGCCGTACCAGTTTGCCGAGACGCCCGCCCGCATCGGCGGCGATCCGAGCGAACCCGCGCCGGCGTCTACTGAGCAGATCCTCGACGAGATCGGCTGGGCCGGCTGATGACGCGCCCGCTCGACGGCATTCGAGTGTTGGACTTCACGCACGTGCTGGCCGGCCCGTTCTGCACGCGCATCCTGGGCGATCTCGGCGCGGATGTCGTGAAGATCTCCACCGAAAGCCGCCCGTCCACCGGCGGCGGCCCAGAGTCGCCGTACTACGCGATGTGGAATCGCAACAAGCGGTTGTTGCAGCTGAACCTGGCGCGCCCGGAGGCGCAGCAGATCGCCCGCGATCTGGCCGCCAAAGCAGACATCATCATCGACAACTTCTCGGTCGGTGTGCTCGACCGCTGGGGATTGGGCTGGGAATCGGTATCGCAAACCAACCCGCGCGTGATCTCGATCGCGATGTCGGGCATGGGCGCCTCCGGACCCTGGCAGTCCTACGTCACCTACGCGCCCACCGTCCACGCCCTCGCCGGACTGACCTACCTGACCGGCGTGCCCGAGCGCAACGATATCGGCATCGGCTTCTCCTACAACGATCATATGGCGGGACTGCACGCCGTCGTCGCGCTGCTGGCGGCGCTCGATGCGCGGCGCGGGACGGGGCGCGGACAGCGGATTGATATGTCGCAGTTCGAGGTGGGCGTCGGTTTCTCCGGCCCGGCGTTGCTCGACTGGTTCGCCAATGGCGTCGCCGCCGAGCCGCTGGGCAACGATCCGCCCTGGCGGATCGCCGCGCCGCACAACGTGTATCCGTGCGCCGGCGAGGACCGCTGGATCGCGATCGCGGTGGAGACGGATGAACAGTGGGCGTCGCTCCGCGCACTGCTGGGCGATCCGGCCTGGGCGCGCAACGCAGAGTTCGACTCGGCGAACGGACGCTGGCAACGCCGCGCCGAGTTGGACGGCCAGCTGTCCAGCTGGACGGCGCGCCAAGACGCCTACGAGCTGATGGAGCGCTGCCAGCAGACCGGCGTGCCCGCCGGCGTCGTGCAGACCGGCGAGGACCTGACCCGGCGCGACCCGCAGCTGCGGCACAACGATTTCTTCTTCGAGTTCGAGGAACCGCACCCGCTGCTGGGCGCAATCAAGGGCGACCGCCTGCCGCTGCGCTTCTCCCGAACCGACGCGACGGAGTACCGCCGTCCGCAAATCTTCGGCGAGTCGAATGAGGCCGTGCTCGCCGACTGGCTGGGCATGAGCGCGGAGGATGTGCAGAACGCCGCCGCGGACGGTATTGTGGAATGACTATGCGCGCGCCGTGGACGCTCCAGACGCCTTACATCGAATCGCTGCGCGTGCGGAACTACCGCGTGCTGCGCGATGTGCGGCTGCGCGACCTGAGCACGCTCACAGTGCTGATCGGCCACAACGGCAGCGGCAAGTCGACGCTGATCGACGCACTTGCGTTCCTCTCGGAGTGTTTCAACGACGGACTGCCGACGGCCTGGGCGCGGCGCGGCGGGTTGTCGGAGTTGCGCTCGCGCGGACAGAGCGGGCCGGTCGTGATCGAACTGAAGTACCGCGAGCATTCCGCCGATCCGCTGATCACCTACCACCTCGAGCTCGACGAGCAAGACGGCGCGGCCGTGGTCACCGAGGAACGGATGGAGTGGCGCAACGGCCGCTCACGCGGCGGGCCGCTGCGCTTTCTCTGCTACCGCCTCGGCAAGGGCTACGCCGTCGCCGGCGATCAGCCGGATGATCTTGAGGCGCACACCGAGCGGGCGTTGACATCGCCCGATTTGCTCGCGGCCGACGTACTCGGCCAGCTGAGCGACTACCCGCGCGCCGGCGCGCTGCGCCGCTTCGTGAAGGCGTGGTACTTCCCCACCTTCACGCCCCGGGCGCTCAGCGCCCCTGCCCCGCGCGACGGGGGCCACGGCCTGTCGCGATCCGGCGATAATCTCGCCGCTGTGATTCACAAACTGGAACAAACCGATCCCGCGCGCCTGGCCGAAATCGTCAAGCGCTTGCAGCGCTTTATTCCTCAGCTCGAACAGGTGGCGACCTGCGAATCGGGGGATCATCGCGTCCGCCTGCAAATCAAGGACCGCGCCTTCAAGCAGCCGTTTTTCGCGGAGCGCTGGTCCGAAGGGGGGCTGCGGATATTGGCGCAGCTCATGCTGTTTCACGATCCCGAGCCGCCGCCGCTGATCGCGATCGATGAGCCGGAAATCGCAATCCACCCGCATCGGCTACAGGAGCATGGCGAGAGCCTGATGTTCGGCTCCGAACGCTCGCAGCTGATCGCTGCGACCCAGGCGCCGACGTTGCTCGATTCGATGCGGCCGCGCGATGTGCAGTTCCTGCATCGCGATTCCGACGGCTTCACGATTGCCTGCGCGGCGTCGGAACTCAGAGGCGTGCCCGAGTATCTTGAGGTCGGCGGGCAGCTCGGGGACATGTGGCAGATCGGAATGTTGGAGCCGCCTTCCAGTGCCGCCGATCCACGCTGAATTTCTTGTCGAAGATGCCTCTACTGCGCGTGTGGTGTCGGCGCTGCTTTCACGACTGCGTCTGAATCGCGGCGGGCGCTCCGGAGAAGTCACGTCGTTCGGCGGCAAGGAGCGCATGCTCCGCACGCTGCCCGGTCTGTTCTATACCTTGGCCCGAGCGCAATACGCTGACCGAGTGATCGTCGTCATCGATCAAGATACGGACGACTGCGAGGCGCTCAAACGCCACATCCACGACGATGCGGTGGCGGCCGGCCTGGTGTATCGCAACCAACTGACCTCGGAATCATCGCTGCGCATCCGCATTGCGATGACCGAGCTGGAGTCGTGGTTCATCGGAGATCCTGCAGCGGTGCGCGCCGCGTTTCCACGTCTGACCGAGCGCGATATGCGGCTGCGCCGTGGCCAACATCCGGACGATATGCCAAACGCCTGGGAATGGCTGGAGCGCAGACTCATGCAGAGGGGATACTTCCCTGTCGGCATGCGGAAGGTCGTAGCCGCTGAAGCCATCGCACAACATCTCGACCTTAGCCCTGACGTCAATGCTTCGCAGAGCTTTCGCCTCTTCCTCCGCACGCTGCGAGAGACTTATGGGTTGGGCTGACGATTGGTGGTTTCGCGCCAGATGCGGATGTAGTTGCGCTGGGCGGCGGTTTGCGGTGTATCTCGATGATCATCCTTTGGAGTGGTGTTCCAGCGGGCGCGGAGGGCTTTGAGCGCCGCGTCTCCCTCGTGGCCGTGGCGGGCGAACCAGCAGCCGACTGTTGTGCCCGTTCTCCCTACGCCGCCCCAGCAGTGGATGTAGGGGATGCCGCTGCGCGCGATCTCCGCGTCGATCGCGTCGAGAATGCGCGACATCTCGCCGGCGCTTCGCGGAACGTCGTTGTCCACAATTGGTGCCGACAATCGCGCCGTCAGCGGCGACAGCTCGCGGAGCACCGGTTCGTACGGCCTCATTCCGTCGCGGATATGAGTGAGATCGACAAACAGCGTCACTCCCGCCGCCAGCAGCGCCCCGACTTTCTCCCGCACCCGCCCATCGTCCGACGGATGGCCCGGATACTCCCCTGCCAACAGCCGCCCCTCCTCCACCCAGTAGCAGTAGAGGGCGTTCGGTCGTTCCATGGCATGTTTGTCCTTCTACTTGCCGGTGACTGATCCCGACTTCCGCACGGCGAAGCCGATCCGCTCGAAGAACTCCGCCTCGCGCCGAATCTGAACCACCGTTAGTTGGCCGAGCCGGTTCTGGAACTCCTCTGTGAACTCATAGCGGTAGAGCGGACGAGCTTGCCAGATCACGTCGCGTCGATGCCGATACTGGCAGCCATCGCCCGGCGCGGGATCGTAGCGATAGTTGCCGATCACTTGGCCGTAGCGCAGCCATCGCAGGTCAGTCTCGGGGGTGATCACCCAGTCGCCGACCCGGATTTCGAGCAGGAAGCGCGCGAGGTTACCGATTGTGCTGCTGATCTGGCTTGGCTTGTCACTCGGAGACG
Organism: Dehalococcoidia bacterium; assembly: GCA_965243125.1. Taxonomy (GTDB): domain Bacteria; phylum Chloroflexota; class Dehalococcoidia; order Bin125; family Bin125; genus CATQGW01. The sequence continues at coordinate 1,924,984 of OZ251529.1, forward strand.
CAAGCGGCCGCCAATACGCGTCAACCGAGGCCCGATCGGGCAGGTCGGACAGATCACCGGCCTCTTTCCAGCCGATGCCGGTGAAGCCGCCGTCAACGCACCTCTGTGTCTCCTTGCCCTTGTCGGCGCGGACTACCCAGACATTCGGCATTCGCTGCTCGTCAGGCACCGCTGCACTCCTTAGCGGAAGACCAAGTGATCGATCCTCTTGCTCGTGCGGAACTCCAGTGTAGCGCCCTCGGCGTCGTCATGCGGGCACCAACCCTGGCTTCAGGTTGAGGCGATTGCGGAACTCGTCAGGGATGTCGTCCCAGTGTTCCAGAAGGAGATCCACGAGCTGGGAGCCGTTGACCAGGCCGATGTGAGGAAAATCGGGCGCTGATGCGGCCTCCACCGCGCCTTTGGCGAAGTCCGAAGTCGTGATGAACGCACCTTGTCCGCCGAACGGAATCCCGCGTCGGACATCCTCGACGGCTGCCTTGTGGATTCGGTTTTGCGGCTGGTAGCGCTTTACCTGCACGAACAGCCGCACCTGCGCCAGAGTGGATGCATGAAGCACGCCGATCACGTCCACGCCGCCATCACCAGACTTCTTCGTGACGCGCACCTGTTCAAAGCCCATGGCTGACAGCAGGGCGCCGCAAAACTCTTCAAACTCTTGTGGCTCGAATTCCATCAGCCGGGCCAGCGCGATGTCGTATGGGTCGGTCATTGAGCCGGGCGGCTGTGCAGTGGTGGGCGCAAGCTCAGGCTTACCGATCTTCGTGAAGAACGCGTGCGCGTGTTTTCGCAGTGAGAACACGGTGAGCCAGCCTGTGAGCGAGCGTTGGAACGGCACGGAGAGGACGGATCGTTGAAGACCGTCTGAATTCCAGTCGATCCGTCGCCGAATGTGGTGGTGCTCCTCGTCTTCGCTGACAGCGTCGTAGTAAACTGACTCATCAGCGACCACGCCGTACCTCAACGTGTCACTCGTCACCTCGGGTGTGACGATGTAGTCGCCGGGGCGTATCTCGACGACGAAACGATACACCTGCCGAGCGTTGGTCCGGACCCGATCGTCGCTGGTTTCGCTCGGATTGTGCCTGCGGTATGCATCCTCAAACTGCTCAGGCGTTTCGAGGCCAGGCGCCTCAGGCGCATCCATGCAGAAGCCGATGCTCGCGTAGCCTCCACGGACCCATTGGTCGGTGTACTTTCCACCCTCGGCGCGGACCATCCAGACCGCGGGCTTGCGCGGCGCGTCAGCGGGGGTGTCGGCAGCTGCGGGAGTGGCCACGTTTCGCCTCCTACCGGAAGACCGAGTAATCGATCTCCTTGCTGGTGATGAACTCCAGCAGCGCCGGCTGCCCATTCTCCGTCGCCGCGATGCCCCGCTTGACCGACTCCTTGATGTCGCCGACCTCCGTCACCCGCTCGCCGTAGCCCCCAAACGCCTTCGCCATGTCGGCGTAGTTGCCGGAGATATCCGTCGCGCGGTACTTCTCCGTCGCCGTCTTCATGATCGGAAGCTCGATCGCCATCGAGAAGTTGTTCAGCAGGATCGAGAGAATCGGAATGTTCTCCCGCACTGCGGTCTCGAAGTCCATCCCGGTCATCCCGATCGCGGCGTCGCCCCAGACGTTGAGGCAGGTCTTCTCGGGGCGGGCGATTTTGGCGCCCATCGCGAGGCCGAGGCCGTAGCCGAGCTGGGTGGTCTTGCCCCAGCCGATGTAGCTGAGCGGCGTGGTCGAGTTCCAGAAGGGCGACATCTGGTCGCGCGGGCTGCCGGCGTCGTGGGTGGCGACCACGTTATCGATGCCGACCGTCTCGTCCAGCGTGGCGTGCAGGTCGCGCAGCACGCGGTAGGGGTTGAGCGGCGACTCGTCGCAGTCGGTCTTGTGCGCCCAGTCGTTCCGCCAGCCGCCGTTGATCCGCGCGATTTCGGCGGCGACGCCCTCCGCGCGCCCGCGCGGACCGGCGACCAACTCCTTGACCTCGGCGATGATCGCGTCCAGCACCAGCGCGGCGTCGCCCACGATGCCCTCGGAGATTTCGACCTCGTTGTTGAAATCCTCGGGGTCCAGCGTGGCGTGGATGTAGTACGGCCCCTTGGGCATCCGCAGGCCGAAGCCGGTCGCGGCGAACGAGCAGCCGATGCCGAAGACCACATCGGCGTTCTGCAGGAACTCATGCACGGCCTGGGGGAAGGCGCGCCCGCCGGAGCCCAGCGAGAGCGGGTGCGTTTCGGGGAACGCGCTCTTGCCCTGCAGGCTGGTCGTGACGGGCGCTTCGAGCAGTTCGGCCAGCTCGCGCAGCTGGTCCCAGGCTTTGGCGTAGTGGACGCCCTGCCCGGCGTAGATCACGGGGCGTTCGGCGTTGACCAACGTCTGCGCCGCCTTGCGCGCGTCGGTCGGGTCGGGCCCGGAGCGCACCGAGGAGGTCGGGCGGTAGTTGATCGGCTCCTCCACGTCCTCGCCCCACATGTCGCCGGGCACCTCCAGCACCACCGGCCGCTGCCGACCGTTGCGCGCGTGCGTGAACGCCCGCCGCACCGCGTTGGGCAGGTCCTTGGCGACCGTCAGCTGCTCCGTCCACTTGCTGACGTGCTGGAAATTGACCAGCCCGCTGAAGTTGGGGGCGACATTCGTCTGCGCCCGCGCATAGCCGCCCGGAATCGCCACCAGCGGAGCCGACTCGCTCCAGGCCTGCGCCAGCCCGCCGAACGAGTTCTCCGCGCCCGGCCCGTTCTGCGTCAGGTAGACGCCGATCTGGTCGCCGGAGTTCATCCGCGCGAAGGCGTCGGCCATGTGGATGGCGGTGCGCTCCTGGCGCACGATGATCGTGCGGATGTCGGCTTCGGCGGCGGCCTCGAAAATGGGGTTGACGGGGTAGCCGACGACGAATTCGACGCCCTCGCGCTTGAGCATTTCGGCGATCGCGTTGGCAACTTTCATGCTGTGGTCCTTTTCAGTGTGGGGGTGGTTAGGGGCAGGATAGCGGTGAGGCGGGGGTTGGGGCGGCCCCCCTCTGTCGCGTTGCGACATCTCCCCCCAGAGGGGGGAGAAAATTCTTGCTATGCGGTGGCTTGTCTGCGGAGGGGTTGATTTTCTCGCCTCGGGGGGTGAGCTGGTGGGTAGTAGGGGGTCCGTCGGTGCTCGTAGCGGCCCCCCCTCTGTCGCGTTGCGACATCTCCCCCCGGAGGGGGGAGAAAATTCCTGCGCTTGCGACATCTCTCGTCGCTTGCGGGGGGTAAGTTCTTGCGCTTGCGATGTCTCTTGTCGCTTGCGGGGGAGAGCGTTGGGCTCTGTTGCTGGGTGAGGGCGTTAGGGGTGGGAGCGGGGGGCGGCGGGTGGGTTGTCGTCGGCGTTGAGCCATTGCAGGATGATTTCCTGGTGGCGGCGCACCGGCTCTTCGCCGATCCGGGCTGAGGGGCCGTGTTGCAGGCGCGGGGAGCCCAGTGAGCGCTGCTGCTGCTCGCAGACCAGCTTGTCTTCGCGCATGAAATCGCCTGAGGCGAGCGGGTCCGTTCGGGGGTCGCCCTCGTATTTGCCGCGCGGACGCTGCCAGAGCGCGCCGGAGCGCAGCAGTTGGAGGCCGACTGCCCAGCTCGAGGCCGGCTCGGTTTTGGTGCGCGTGATCACCCGCGTCCGATCCGGCGCGAGCGGCGTCACATGGAACAGCGACCAGAGATTCTCCGCCTCGCCGAAACCGATCCCCGGAAAGAGCATCGGCACCCAGGCGCCGATCCGTTCGCGCGGCACGGCCTCGATCAGCGGGAGCGGCGACTTTCGCTCGACATCCGCAGCGTAGTCGGCCGAGAGCGGCTCCCAGAAGGCGAAGTGCGGGCCGTGCCAGCCTGACTCGATTCGGTCGTGGTCGTACATCGAGAGCGTGGCGGAGTGCAGGCGCTTCAGGTGATAGGCGTCGATGTAGTTCTCGACGACGATCTTCCAGTTCGCCTCGATCAGCTGCTCGGTGCTGTACCGCTTCTGTTCGCGCAGCTGCTCCACGCGGTGCGGTCCCAGATGCGGCTCGATGCCGCCGAACCACTCGGCGAGCGAGGAGGCGTCGGGATCGGGGTGGACCCAGATCAGGCCGCGCCAGAGGCCGACCGAGGCCGGAAACAGGCTGATGCAGGACGGGTCGAAATCGGGAAATTCCGTGCCGCGCTGCGGCACGCCGATCAGCTGTCCCTCCAGGTTGTAGGTCCAGTCGTGATAGGGGCAGCGCAGCACGGCGGCCTGCCCGACGCTGCGAATCAGCTGCGTGCCGCGGTGGCGGCAGATGTTGTGAAACGCGCGCAGCCGCCGGTCCGCGCCCATCACGACGAAGATGTTGTTCAGCCCGGCCTGTACGCTCAGATACTGCCCGGGTTCGGACAGGTCCTCCGCAAAGCCCGCGTAGGCCCAGGTGCGCGAGAAGATCCGCTCCTGCTCGCGGTCGAACCACTCCTGGGAGGTGTACGCCTCCACCGGCAGCAGCGGCATGCCTCCGGGCATTGCAGACTCCGTCCTGCTCCTTGTGCGCCCGAGCGTTTAGGTCGGTTGCGGTCCCCTCTACGCTTCCGCCTCTGGTTCCGCGGCTTCAGACGGGTTGCAGTAAGGGCATTCGCGGCGCCACTTGCCGTGCTCGCAAAAGCCGGGGGCAACATCCTCGCCATCCGTTGCAGGTGTACTTGCACCTCTCCTGTGCGCCCGACTATCCCAAGTGCGTGCGGTGCCGTCTCCAGCGCGCGTGCCGATGTACACCGCGATCGCGAGTCCGATTGTCAGCAGCGCAGGCGCGATGAACTTCTCGATGTAGACCTGCATGATCTGAATGGCCGACGGATCCCGCCAACTATTGTCCGACAAGAACGTCTTCGCGTCGACGAATAGAACGATCAGCGCGATGATGGCTGCGACGCTGGCGACCACACGTAGCGCGCCCTTGAGGTCTTCCACTTCGCTCTCCGTTCGCTGTCTCCCCTGTCGGACGATCTCGCCCCCTACGCATCCGAGTGGACGGGCGGGCGGCGGTTGAACCAGGGTTGCACCTGTTCGAGGGCGGAGCCGAGCCGGATCAGGCGCGCTTCGTCGCCGTAGGGGGCGACGAACTGCACGCCGATCGGCAGTCCTGCGTCGTTCCACCAGAGCGGGACGGAGGCGGCCGGGTTGCCCGAGGCGTTGAAGGTCGAGGTGTAGCCGACCGTCTGCTGCACATCGCGCCCCTGCGCCTGCATGTCGTCGCGGTCCAGGTTGAGATGCCCCAGCGGGAAGGGCGGTGAGGCCATCGTGGGGCTGAGCATCAGGTCGTAGTCCCGGAAGAAGCCGGCGACGATTCGCCCGATCGCATGCACCGCCCGCGTCGCGCGGATGTAGTCCGCCCCGCTGGGCATGTCGCCGCTGATCATCTGCCAGGTGATCGGCTCCACATCCTCCGGATTCGGCGTGCGCCCCAACTGCGCGGCGCGATCCTCGACCGCGACCAGCGTGGCCGGACGGACGATGTTGAACAGCGGGTTGCTCACCTCGCGCGGGATTTCCAGCGTCGCGTCCTCCACCTCCAGGCCCAGATCGCGGCAGAGGCCGGCGGCGTGCTCGACCGCCGCCAGACAGTCGGGGTGCGTCTCGACGCCGTTGAAGGCGGTCGTGATCACGCCCACGCGCAGCTTGCCGAGCGGCGCGCCGACCTCGTCGAGCCAGGGCCGCGCCGGCGGCGGCGCGTAATAGGGCGCGCCCAGATCGGGGCCGGCGGTGGCGTCGAGCAGCGCCGCCGAGTCGCGCACGCTGCGCGAGACGGCGTGAATCGTGGACATCCCCGCCCAGCCCTCGCCCACATCGGGGCCGGAGGGCGTGCGCCCGCGGGTGGGCTTCAGGCCGAACAGCCCACAGCACGACGCCGGAATGCGGATCGAGCCGCCGCCGTCGGAGGCGTTGGCGGCCGGCAGGATGCCCGCCGCGACCGCCGCCGCCGCGCCGCCCGAAGAGCCGCCGGCGGTGTGCTCCAGGTTCCAGGGGTTGCGCGTCTTGCCGTGAACCAGCGACTCCGTCGTTGAGGTGATGCCGAACTCCGGCGAGGTCGAGCGCCCGAAGATGCTCAGCCCCGCCGCCTTGTAGCGGGTCGTCATCTCGTGGTCGTGATCGGGCACGTAGTCCTCGTAGATGCGCGAGCCGTTGCTCATGGGCTGCCCCGCCCACAGCAGGTAGAGGTCTTTGAGCAGGAAGGGGACGCCGTGGAGGGGTCCCTGGGGGAGGCCGGCGAGGGCGCGTTCGCGGGCCATGTCGTAGTAGGGGTAGACGACGGCGTTGATTTGGTCGTTGACGCGCTGGGCGCGGGCGATGGCCTCCTCCAGCAGCTCCGCCGCCGTCGCCTGCCCGCTCGCGACCAGCTCCGCCAGCCCGATCGCGTCATAATCGCTGTAGCCCTGAATCGCCATCGGATCCCTCCTTCAAACCCGCGCGTTGCGCCCCACAGCATACCCGCTCGCCGATTGATCCCTCCCCCACGCAGGCCCCATTCCGAAGTCTCCCCCCATCGCTGAGGAGTCCCCTCCGGCCTCTCCCCCCATCGCTGGGGAGTCCCCTCCGACCTCTCCCCCCATCCTGGGGGGAGATTGAGAGGGGGGCCGCTCGCCGCACGCACGCAGAACCCCCCCATAGCCCCCCCACAACGGGGGGGCGGTTCCGTCATTCCTGCGTAGGCAGGAATCCAGGCGACCGCCGACATCCCTTCACGCCGTGGACCTTCAACGGCCCTCCAACGCCGCTTTGGGCGGCCGTCGGAGCGCCGTAGACGACTCGCAACCACCGAGATCGCCTGGATTCCTGCCTACGCAGGAATGACGGAGAGGACGCAGGAATGACGGAGAGGACGCAGGAATGACGGAGAGGACGCAGGAATGACGGAGAGGACGCAGGAATGACGGAGAGGACGCAGGAATGACGGAAGGGGCGCAGGCATGGCAGAAGGGGCAGCGCTCCGGCCGCCCCTAGCAGGCCCCATTCCGACCTCTCCCCCCGTCGCGGGGGATTCCCTTCCGACCTCTCCCCCCATCCTGGGGGGAGATTGAGAGGGGGGAGCGCCCGCATGCGCAGAACCCCCCCGTAGCCCCCCCACAATGGGGGGGCAGTTGGATGAGAGCCCCGATGGGGGCAGTTAGATGGAGTCTGGCGCTACACGCCCCTCAGTCCCCCAACCACAGCACATCCCCCAGGCGAATGGCGAAATCGGTCGAGCCGGGGATCGGGCGGCCGCCCGACACGCTGTAGCTCAGCCACGCGCCGTTGCGCCAGCCCAGGATTGCGCCCACGTTGTCCAGATCCGCCAGCAGCGCCGAAGCCGTCGTGCCCGCTGCGCCCAGCCAGGAGACCAGCGCGCCCGGCGTCGGCGCGCTCAGCGAGTCCGCGAGCCGCCTCGGCGTCGTTGCGGCGGCGGGCGCCGACTGCGACGCCGCGATGTTGAGCAGCTGCACCTCGGTGACCGAGTCCGCCGTCGCCCGGATGTGCGCGCGGCCCGTGTCCACGCCCAGCCAGGTTGACGACGCCTGCCCGTCGCTGGTCACCGTCTCCGCGCCGATCTGCACCAGCACCGGCGTCTCGCCGACCGCGTTGCCCTCCCAGCGCACGCGGGTGCCGTTGGGCACCGCCGCGCCTTCGGCGTCGCGGATCGTCGCCGTGATCGTGAACTGCTCGCCGATCGCCGGCGCCGCGCTGGGCTCGCTCAGCTCCACCCGCGCCGCGCCGCCGCTGACGCTGAACGTCTGCGTCGCGGTCAGGCCGCCGGAGCGCACGCTCAGGGTGTACTCGCCGTTGGCCAGCGGATCGCCCGCGCCGCGGTTGACGTTGATCCGCACCTGCCGGTTGCGCTCCGAGTCGAGCGCGACTTCGCCCGCGTCGTCCAGCAGCGGCCAGTCCAGCGCCACGCCGCGCGTCACCCGCGAGCCGTCCGGACCCGTCAGGCTGGCGAACGGCGCCGACCCCGGCACCGCCACCCACGCCCCGTTGGCGTCCGCCGCCGAGACCGACAGCGTCAGCAAATCGCGGTTGTCGACCGTCTCCAGCTCGTCGCCCTCGTCGGGCGTGTCGATGCCCAGCAGCCCGGTCGGAGGCTGGGCGATCGCCAGCGCGGTCGGCGCGCCGGTCAGCGAGATGCTCAGCGGCTCCGCGTTCAGCTGCTCGCCCGTGGGGGTGTAGACGGCCGCCGTCAGCTCGGCCGCGCCCGGCGTCCCGGCGTGCCGCAGCGTGACCAGGATTTTGTCCGAGTTGTTGGCCGTCAGCGCGGAGCCTTCGATGATGCAGCTGAGCCCGCCGTTGCCGCCCCGACAGCCGCCGCCGACCTCCGTGCTCAGCTCGCCGACCGGCGTCCGCAGGCTGACCAGACTGACGCTGTTGGCGGCCGACGCCGCGCCGTTCTCGTTCAGCACCTGCACCAGCAGCGTGGTCGTCTCCCCGTCCGCAATCGCCGCCGGATACGGACCGTCGTCCGCCGTGTCCGCCGTGCCGCGGTCGTCGGTCGCGCGGCCCAGCTTGAGTTCGGTCACCTCGTCGACCTCGCCGATTCGCAGCTCCAGATCGGCGCGGCGCACCGCGCTCAGCGGCTGGCCCTCCGCGTCCGCGCCGTAGACCACGGTCGCCGTGCCGCTGATCGTGAACGTGCCGTCCCGCGCGCCCGGCGGAATCACGATCGAGGTGTCGCCCAGGTCCAGCCCGCAGACCACCGTCTCCGTCGTCTCGCCGCCTTCGGTGCGCGACTCGATCGGGCAGGCGATCGGGCTGCTCTGCGTCCAGATCCGACCGGGGCCGACATTGTCGGAGCTGTTCCACGCGGAGGGCTGCGGCCCCTCGGTGGCCGAGACGGCCAGCAAGTCGCCGTTCAAATTCCAGGCCAGCGCCCGGCCGTAGCGCGCCTGGGCGCGAGCGTTCGGCCCCAGCAGCGCGGTGGCGCTGCTCGCGTCGGCGTCGATCCAGCTCCCGTCGAAGAGGCGGCTGAAGAACAGCACCCGCCCCTGGTTGGTGCTGTAGGTCGGGTCGCCCAGCGCCAGGCGGGCGTTGTCGCGGCTGAAGCCGAAGCCGCCCCAGCGGCCCCCGTCGTCCACTCCCGTGATCTGGGCGCTGGGCGCGGTGGGGCCCGAGGCCCAGTCGCTCGGCGAGTCCACCTGGAAGATGTTCACCGCGTCGTTGATCCGGTCGCTGGCCGCCAGCGTCGTGCCGTCGGGCGAGAGCGCCAGCCGCTCGCCCAGGTGGTAGGCCCGGTTGCTGGACCAGTCGAACGAGAAGGACCAGGCCGGCGCTTGCACCCGCTTGTTCGGGCCGCTGTTGTAATGCGAGGACTGGCTGAAGCTCGAGGCGTCGGCGCTGTACCCGAGTTCGGTCCGGCCCGTCTTGTAGTTGGGCGTCGCGCTCCAGCCGCCGGTCGGCGCGGTGAAGACAAACACCTCGCCGTGTTTGGGGCGGCTTCGGCCGCCGCGGAACTGGCCGGAACCGGCTGCTCTGGTCGAGGAGAAGCGCTTCTCGGGCGCCGAGACCGCCAGCACGCTGCCGTCGGCCGAAAGCGCCAGGTAGTAGCCGAACAGGGCGTGCGCCGTCGTGCTGTCGTCGTCGACATCGCCCATAAAGGAGCTGACCGACCGGCAGTAGGCGTCGCAGGTTGACGCCGCTTGCGGCTCGAAGGGCCGCTCGGAGGCGACGTCGCCCCAGGGCGGAATCACCACCGGGCTGACCCGCACCGCGCCGTTCCAGCCGCCGAACGAGGCGCGCCAGCCGCCCGTCGGGCGGGTGTAGACGTAGACCGCGCCCACATCGTGCATGCGATGCGCGCCCACCGCCAGCGTCGAGCCGTCGGCCGAAACCGCCACCGACACGCCGTAGTAGGCCAGATCAGGAATTTCGGAGGCGTAGAGGCCGGGGTTTCCCCTGGAGCGCAGCTCGGCCATCGACGGCACCCGAATGCGGTGCCGCTCGATGACCGTGACCGGGTCGGCGCTGTAGTCGATCTCGAAGATCACCAGCGCGCCCATGTCGTTGCGGTTATAGCCGTCAGCGGTATAGGCACCGGCGCGGGGCCAGCCCACGAACATCCAGGCCGTGTCGTCGTCTTGCTGCCAGACGGCGACCGCGCTGCCGGTGTTGTCGTCGTTCGCTCGCCCCCAGCTCCATCGGTGGTTTCTGCCAGTCGGGCAGCCTGAGTTGCCCAAGTCGAACCTGCAGGACCTATGGCTTGCACGAGGAAGATCGATGATGCGCGCCAGCTGCTCGCCCGTCGAGGCCTTGAAGACGTAGATCGGGTGTTCATCAGTTTGATCGTTGTAGCGGGTTTGGTCGCGGCCAAAGGCGCGGGCCGCGATCGTGTCGCCGTCGTAGGCGAGCAGGCGCAGCGAGGAGCCGGCGGGCAGCGGGGTGGAGGGGTTGAGTTGTCCGGTGATGTCGTCGTCGCTGATGAGCACGGGGAAGCTGGTCGACGAGAGGGTCTCATTGGTCGGCAGCGGCAGGCGCGAGCCGATCTGCGCTTCCCAGTTGAGGGCGCCCGAAATGCGCAGCTCGCCGGCGCTGAGCGAGAGCGTCCGGCCGCTCGCCTCGAACCGCACCTGACTGCGCACCTCGATCGTCTGCCCCGCCTGCACCACGTTGTCGGAGTCCTCGACCAGTTCGAGGGTCAGCCGCAGCCCCGCCGGCTCGCCCGGCTCCTGGGCCCCGGCGGGCCCCAGCGTCAGCAGCGCCCCGCCCAGCAGCGCGCCCAGCGCGAGCAGCCCCGTGAGCCCCGCCGCCCACGACCGTACCCCCCCCCCCGCCACAAAGCGCAAAGCGCGCCGAATGAGTACGTGCTGAGCCATTGCTGCCGCTCCTGTCGTCGCCCCGAAAAGCCCGATCGCGCAAGCCACTCTACCATAAGAGCCGCCTGGGGCACCCGCCGCCCCCCCCGTAGCCCCCCCACGATGGGGGGGCAAAGAGAAAGCCCCACGATGGGGGGGCAAAGAGAAAGCCCCACGATGGGGGGGCAAAGAGAAAGCCCCACGATGGGGGGCAAAGAGAAAGCCCCACGGTGGGCGGGCAAAGAGAAAGCCCCACGGTGGGCGGGCGGAATGACGGAGGCGAATCGCCCATCCCCGTCGCGGGAGGCGTTCCGGCCTCTCCCCCCATCCTGGGGGGAGATTGAGAGGGGGGGGCTGCGTGGGGGCGCTTCCTGATCCGTTACACTGCCCCCATGGTTCTGCACAAACCAACCCTCACCGACGCCCTGATCGAAGGCGGCCTCACCCCCGCCGCCGCCGAGCGCGCCGCCGAGCAAATCGCCCACGGCTACGACGAGGTCGCCAAGCAAGTCGAAGTCGACCGCCGCTTCACCGAGCAGGACCGCTTCAACGAGACCAACTTCCGCCTGCTCGAAACCAAATCCGACGCCAAGTTCGAGACCGTCGAAGAGCGAATCAAAGCCCTCGACACCAAGTTCGACACCAAATTCGACGCCCTCGACACCAAGTTCGACACCAAATTCGACGCCCTCGACACCAAGTTCGACACCAAATTCGACGCCCTCGACACCAAGTTCGACACCAAATTCGAGGCCGTCGACGCCGCGCTCAAAGCCCTCGACACCCGCATCACCGACCTCCGCGAAGAAATCAACGAGCGCTTCGCCGCCGCCAAAGCGAGCACCGACGCCCAGTTCGCCGCCGTCCACCGCCGCATCGACGACCTCGACAAACACCTCAACCGCCGCATCAACCACCTCTACTGGCTGATCGGCCTCTTCGCCACCGCCAACTTCGCCCTCCTGGGCTACATCATCTCCCGCCTGCCCTGACCGCCGCGGCGCCCCCTGGGGGTTCCCGTCCGGCCTCTCCCCCCATCCTGGGGGTTCCCGTCCGACCTCTCCCCCCATCCTGGGGGTTCCCGTCCGGCCTCTCCCCCCATCCTGGGAGTCCCCGTCCGGCCTCTCCCCCCATCCTGGGGGGAGATTGAGAGGGGGGAGCGCCCGCACGCAGAACCCCCCCCGTAGCCCCCCCACGATGGGGGGGCAGTTCCGTCATTCCTGCGGAGGCAGGAATCCAGGCGACCGCCGACATTCGTTCACGCCGCGGACCTTCAACGGCCCTCCAACGCCGCTTCGGGCGGCCGTCGGAGCGCCGTAGACGTCTCGCAACCACCGATCTCGCCTGGATTCCTGCCTGCGCCGGAATGACGGAGAGGGCACAGGAATGACGAAAGGGCGCAGAAATGACGAAACCACCCGGCCTCGCGCCCCACCCCAAGGGAGTCCCCGTCCGACCTCTCCCCCCATCCTGGGGGGAGATTGAGAGGGGGGAGCGCCCGCACGCAGAACCCCCCCGTAGCCCCCCCACAATGGGGGGGCAGTTCCGTCATTCCTGCGGAGGCAGGAATCCAGGCGACCGCCGACATTCGTTCACGCCGCGGACCTTCAACGGCCCTCCAACGCCGCTTTGGGCGGCCGTCGGAGCGCCGTAGACGTCTCGCAACCACCGATCTCGCCTGGATTCCTGCCTGCGCAGGAATGACGGACGGAGGGCACAGGAATGACGAAAGGGCGCAGAAATGACGAAACCACCCGGCCTCGCGCCCCACCCCAAGGGAGTCCCCGTCCGGCCTCTCCCCCCATCCTGGGGGGAGATTGAGAGGGGGGAGCGCCCGCACGCAGAACCCCCCCGTAGCCCCCCCACAATGGGGGGGCAGTTCCGTCATTCCTGCGTAGGCAGGAATCCAGGCGACCGCCGACATTCGTTCACGCCGCGGACCTTCAACGGCCCTCAAACGCCGCTTCGGGAGGCCGTCAAAGCGCCGTAGACGTCTCGCAACCACCGATCTCGCCTGGATTCCTGCCTGCGCAGGAATGACGGAATGAGGGAATCGCCCCCCTGCATAGGGGGGCGATTCCGAAGGGGCGATTCCGAATCCGCGCGCTAAAAATAATCCGCATACAACCCAACATGATGCCCCCCCACAATCAGCACATGCCCTTCGCCCCACTCGCTCTCCCGCTCCTGACCGGGGAAGTTGGCCATCAAGCGGAAACCCTGCGGACTCTCCCGCTCGGCCAGATCCACGATCTCCCCGCCCATCGCGCCCAGCTCTTCCCAGAGCGCCCACTGGCTCGCCCCCGAGCGCGGGACGGCCAGCCGCGCGAACGGCGGCAACTCCCGCCGCGCGCCCGCGAAGCCCATTGAGATCGTCACCTTCCAGATTTCGCTGCGGCCCGCCTCCAGCACCGGACCGGCGTCGTAAAACAGCGTCGTTTCCGTCTCTTCGACCGGCCCGCCGAAGCGCCGCGCCGCGTCCGGCCACGGCTCGCCCGTCGGCGCGAAGCGGCTCACGTCCAGCTCCCGCCCCGCGTGTACCTGTAGGTGCGCGTGGGGCTGCGTCTGCTCGCCCCACGAGCCGAAATTGCAGAAGACGCGGAAGCCCTGCGGCGCGCGCTCCGTCGCGTTCCGCGCGTCGCGCTCCGCCATCAGCTCCAGCGTCCGCGCCCCGTGATCGCGCGCCGCCCGCCCCACCGCGCCCAGATTGCGCCACAACTCCGACTGCTGCATGTAGAAGCGCGGCCCCACCGTCGGCGAGTGCGCTTTGGGGATCACCAGCGAGGTCAGGTCGTAGAAGAGGAACTGATTCTCGAAAATGAACACATCCGGCGTCGCCGCGCTCCAGGGCACCGACGGCTCGCCGCGCTGCGAATTGACGAACATCGCTCCGCCCGCCCGCTCACCGGCCTGCTCGCCGTTGTGAAAGAAGAGCGCCGACTCCCGCCCGTCGGCGATGCCGCAGAAGACGCAGCCGCGCACGCTGTTGGGAGCTGCTTCGCCGGGCATGCCCGCAGCGTCGCACCCGCGCGCCCGCAGATCAAACTCCCCCCAACACGACTGCCCCAACACCGCTGCTTTGATACGCTCCCCGCGTGGCTGTCATCCACCCCTTCCCCGCGCTGCGCTACGACCCCGCCCGCCTGCCCGATTGGGGCGCGGTGCTCGGGCCGCCCTACGACATCGTCGACGCCGACCAGACCGCGCAGCTGAAGGCCGCCAGCCCGCACCAGATCGCCCACCTCGAGACCGCCGCCGACTCCGACGAAATCGCCGCCGCCGCCCAGTGCCTGAGCGACTGGCGCGCCGCCGGCGTGCTCGTCCAGGACGCACCCGCGCTCTATCTGCACGAGCACAGCTTCACGCTCGACGGCCAACCGCGCACCCGCCTGGCGCTGTTCGCCGCCGTCAACCTCACGCCCTGGGAGCGCGGCGACGTGCTGCCCCACGAGTGGACGATGCCCGGCCCGCGCGCCACCCGCACCGCGCTGCGCGACGGCGTGGGCGCCGACGTCTCGCCGCTGATGGCGTTCGTCGCCGACCGCGACGGGCGCGTCGCCGCCGCCCTGACCGATGCGATGGGCCTGCTTCCGCTCAGCGAGGGCACCGACCCGGCCGGCGATCATCACGCGCTGCGCCGCATCGACCAGCCCGTCGCGATCACCGAGCTGGCGGTGGCGATCGCCGCCCAGCCGATCTACATGGCCGACGGACATCACCGCTACGAATCGGCGCTCGCCGTGCTCGATCGCCGCGCCGCCGCGCCCAACGGTCAGGCGACCGGGGCGGTGGGCCGGGTGCTGATGGGCATCGTGCCCGCCTCGGACCCGGGCCTGGTGGTGGGCGCGACCCACCGCCTGATCCACACCGAGGTCCCGGATGATCTGCCGGCCCGCCTCGCGCCCGACTTCACCGCCCATGCCGAGCCGTCCGCTGAGCCGCACCTCACCCTGATCACGCGCGGCGCCCCGCCCGTCCACCTGACGCCCGAAGACGCCGCGCTCGCCGCTCTCCCGCCGCACCTGCCCGCTTCCTGGCGCGGACTCGCCCCGGCCGTCCTGCAATACGCCATCCTCGACCGCCAATTGGGCATCGACGAGGATGTGCTGGCCGCCGGCCAAGCCGTCACCTACGAGCACAGCCGCGAGGCCGCCCGGGCCGCCGTCGCCCGCGGCGACGCGACCGCCGCCTTCCTGATCCCCCCGCCCACCCTCGACCAGGTCTTCGCCGCCGCCGAAGCCGGCGACAGAATGCCCCAAAAAAGCACCTATTTCGTCCCCAAGCTCCCCACCGGCCTGGTCCTCCACGCCATCAACTGACCCGCCCCGGATCCGACCTCTCCCCCCGTCGCAGCGCTGCCCTTCCGACCTCTCCCCCCATCCTGGGGGGGCGGTCGGAAACCTCTCCCCCCATCCTGGGGGGAGATTGAGAGGGGGGCTCCCCACCGCCCCCCTACCCCCCCAACTCCGCCGCGAAAAACGCCTTCAGCTTCGCCCACGCATCCGCCGCCGCCTCCGCGTGATACACCCCCTCGTTGGTGTCGTTGAAGAAGCCGTGCTCCGCGTCGTCGTACATGTGCAGCTCGTGCCGCACGCCGTTGTCTGCGAGCGCCGCGCCGATCGAGGCCACCGCCTCGGCGTTGATCCAGTCGTCCTTGCCGGCGAAGAAGCCCGCCACCGCGCCCTCAATCTGCGACGCCGCGCCCATGCCCTCGCCGGGGATGCCGTAGAACGGCGCGGCGGCGCGCACGGCAGGGTTGTGCATGGCGAGCAGGAGGGACATGCCGCCGCCCAGGCAGAAGCCGGTCACACCGATGCTGTCGCTGCGCACATCGTCGCGCGCCTGGAGCGCGGCGACCGCGCCGTTCATGTCGACCAGCGCGCTCGGCTCTTCGAGGCCCATCATGATCTTCTGCGCCTCGTCGGGCTCGGCCGTGATCTGCCCGTGGTAGAGGTCGGGCGCGAGCGCGACATAACCCTCGGCGGCGATGCGGTTGGCGATGTCGCAGATGTTGGGGTTGAGGCCCCACCACTCCTGAATCACCACCACGCCGGGGAACGGTCCACCCTCGGCGGGGCGGGCGAGGTAGCCGTTGGCGTCGCCGCCGTTGGCCGGGAAGTTGATGTACTCGTAGGACAGGATCGCCATCGTCGGACTCCTTTGGTCGGCGTTGTCGGCCTTGAGGGGGAGTTAGCTCTTGGGCGTCTGGGCGGGCCAGAGGTTCTTCTGCGCGCCGAGGAACGACTGCGGGGCGACGGCGTCGAGCTGATCGAGCGTCCAGGACGCGCCCTGCGCGTAGATCGCGGCCTCAACCTTGGGCAGGGAGTACATGCCGACCTCGTTGCCCCAGACGAGGAAGTCGCGCCCGTTGATGTTGGCCGCGGCGTCGGTGCAGAGCCAGACGACGAACGGCGAGACGTTTTCCGGGGCCATCAGCGCCTGGCGGTCCTCGCCGAAGCCGATGTCGCCGGCATCGCCCGAGGCCAGCCCGGCTTCGCGGGCGCGGCGCTGCGCTTCGGCCAGCTCTTCGGTCAGCGTCAGACGGGTGCCGGCGCGGGGGCGGATCGAGTTGGCGGTCACCCCGTAGCGTCCGAGGTCGCGCGCCAGCGTGCGGGTCAGACCGATGATGCCCTCTTTGGCGGCGGCGTAGTTGGCCTGCCCCATGTTGCCCAGCCCGGACTCGGAGGAGGTGGTCACGATCCGCCCGGAGCGCTGCTGGCGGAAGACCTGGGCGGCGAATTTGGTGACGGTGAAGTGTCCCTTGAGGTGGACGGCCACGACGACATCCCACTCTTCCTCGCTCATGTTGAAGACCATGCGGTCGCGCAGGATGCCGGCGTTGTTGACCACGATGTCGAGCCGCCCGAACTCGTCCAGCGCCTGCTGCACCATGCGCTCGCCAGCGTCCATGTCGGAGACCGAGTCGTAGTTGGCGGCGGCGTTGCCGCCGGCGTCCTTGATCGCGGCGACGACTTCATCGGCCGGCCCGGCCTCGCCGTCGGCTTCGCCGCCCGCGCCGCCGCCGTAGTCGTTGACGATCACGGACGCGCCTTCTTCGGCGAGCAGCAGGGCGTGTCCGCGGCCGATGCCGCGTCCTGCGCCGGTCACGATTGCCACTTGCCCGGCCAGTCGGTCTGCCATGTTGTTCCGCTCCTGTTCAGTTGTCGCCGGATACATTTCGGCTGTCGGGCAGGATACAGCCAGCAGCTCGCCGGGTGGGATGTCGGCCCCGCTCGCGCTCCCGTTCTGGTACATTTGCCCTACGAACGGAATGCGAGAGCCGCCATGACTGCCCAGCAGCGCCCCGACCAGCAGCGCAGTGACCGTCGCGTCGCCGAACAGGCCCCGACCTACGCCGCCGAGTCGCGCAAGGCGGATGGCCGCGACCGTAGCGCGGCGCGCCGCCGCGCCCGCAGCGAGTCGCTGGCGGCCGTGATCGAGCGCCGCCGCGCCGTGCTGCTCCGCCTCGCCGACAGCTAGCCGCGCGCACGGCTTCCGCCATGCCGCGGCTTCGCTACCTCGATGACCACGAGGCGCGGCGGATCGTCGCCGAACTGACCCGTCGCGTCTTCCCCGGCTCGCCCGCCTTCCAGCTGCGCGGCGGCGAGGGCGAGGCGATGCTGTCCAGCGCGCTCGCGCAGCCGCGCTGGCCGCATCACCGGACGCTCCCCTGCAAGGCCGCGGTGCTGCACTACCACCTCAACCGCAATCATCCGTTCGTTGACGGCAACAAGCGCTTCGCGCTGACTGCGGCCGAGTACTTTCTCGACATCAACGGCGCGCTGCTGCTGGTCGTCGACGACGAGCTCTACGACTTCAGCATCGCCGTGGCCGACGGCTCGATCGACCGCGATGCCGCGATCGGGTTCTTCACCCGCCGCGCCGTGCGCCTCGCCTGGCTTGCGGACGCGCCGCGTCTCGAGCGCTGGCGAGACGCGCTCAGCACGGCTGATCATGCCGCGATCGGAGACTGGGTCGACGCCGACGGCAACCGCTCCAGTCGCCTGCTCGGTACCCCAACGGAATACACAGGGGACTAGACGGCGTTTCGCGGCTGGGGCACTTGACGGATGGCGGGGTTGTGGTTCACAGTCGGTTTGGGCGGCGGGCGCGGGCGAGAGACCATGGTTCAGGCAGTTGGACAGTTGGAGGCGCCGGCGCTGATCGGGGCGGCGGCGGAGCGCGAACGGACGGAGCGGACGCCGCAACAGCGACGCAAGGCCGACGGCCCGCTGAGCTGCGCGATTCTGACCCCCAGCGGCTCGCTGCTGGCGCGCGGGCGGGTGGCCGATCAGTCAACGGTGCGGGTCGGCGAGGCGTATGCGCTGCGGCTGACGGATGTCGCGCCGCGTGGGGCGCTGGAGGCGTTGTTCCACGCGGATCGGCCGGAGGTGGTGCTGCGCTCGCCGAGTCAGGCGGAGTTGGCGCTGCGGATCGACCACATCACGGGTCCGCCGGCCGGGCGCACCTACTGGCTGGAGCCGTTGGCGCGCTGAGCGGCGGTCTTGTCCGAGCATCCGCGCGCGGATAGCCTGTGGGGGCCGCCTGTTTGAGGGCGGTGGACGCAGAGGTTCGCCATGGAGCGGTTTGCCGGTCTGTTGCAGCAGTTGCCGCGCGCGCAGGGCGAGCTGCTGCGCGCGCTGCATCTGGCACAGGAGCAACTGGGCTGGATCTCCAAAGACGCGATCCGGCTGATTGCGCGCCACCTGCGCATCTCCGACGCGCAGGTCTACGGCGCGGCTACCTTCTACTCGGAGTTCCGCCACTCGCCGCCGCCCAGGACGCTCGTCACCTGGTGCTCGGGACCGTCCTGCCGGGTGGTGGGCGGCGACCGCGTGCGGCGCATCCTCGAGGCGGAGCTGGACTGCCGGCTGGGCGAGAACGGGGCGGACGACGAGTACGGGATGTGGCTGGGGCAGTGCAACGGCACCTGCGAGCGCGCGCCGATGATCTGGGTCAACGGGCGCGTCGTCGGTCCGCTGACGATGGTGGAGACGGTGAAGCTGGCGCGGCGCATTCGTGCCGGCGAGGATGTTGTCGAGTGGCCGGACCAGCCGATCAAAATCGCTCCCGCCACCTTCGTGGACGCCGAAGCCGTCTACGGCTCCGAACACGCTGAACACCCTGAGGAGCTGGCATGAGCGCCGCCTACGACGCCCTGCGCGAAGCAGCCGAACTGGAAGCCGGGCCGCGTCGCGCGCCCGAGCGCCCCTTGCTCCGTGTGGACCTCAGCACCTCCTCGGTCGCCGCCGGCGCGGACCTGCTCTGGGAGGCGCTGGAGGCGGCCGTCGCCGCGGGTGGACATAACGTTGAACTCGTCCGTGTCGGCACGCTCGGCCTCTCCTGGCTTCAGCCGGTGGTTGAAGTTGAGCGCGACGGCGCGTCGCTGGTCTACGGACCGGTCGCGCCCGACGACGCGGCCGCCTGGCTGGCCGCGGCCCTGGGCGACAATCCCGCGATCGACGCCGCGCCTTGGCTGATCGGCTCGCGCGGCGCGACCGTCGGCGGCGCGCCGCGGCTTGAGGACACACCCTTCTGGTCCCTCCAGGAGCGCCGCCTGATGCGCCGCATGGGCGTGATCGATCCCGAACGCATCGACGAAGCGATCGCCGACGGCGCGTACGCCGCGCTGGACCGCGCGATCACGATGGAGCCGATCGCGATCTGCGACCTCGTTGAAGCCGCCGGCGTGGGCGGACGCGGCGGCGGCGGTTTCCCCGCCGGACGCAAGTGGAAATTCCTGCTCGGCGCGCCCGGCCCCACCAAATACCTCGTCTGCAACGCCGACGAGGGCGACCCCGGCGCATTCGTCAACCGCGTGCTGATGGAATCCGATCCGCACCTGGTGGTGGAGGGCATGGCCATCGCCGGACGCGCCACCGGCGCATCGCACGGCTTCATCTACATCCGCGACGAATACCCGCTCGCCATCGAGCGGATGGAACTCGCCCTTCGCCAGGCCCGCGCCCGCGGGCTGCTGGGCGCGGGCGTGCTGGGCACCGACTTCAACTTCGACCTCGAAGCCACTCGCGGCGCCGGCTCCTACGTCTGCGGCGAGGAGACCGGCCTGATCGCCTCCGTCGAAGGACTGCGCGGGATGCCCAAAATCCGCCCCCCCTTCCCCGCCCAGCGCGGCGTCTTCGATATGCCCTCCAACGTCAACAACACCGAGACCTACGCCAACGTGCCGCTGATCATCCAGCACGGCGCGGCCTGGTACCGCCAGCACGGCACCGAATCCGACCCGGGCACCAAGATGTTCAGCATCTCCGGCGCGCTGCAACGGCCCGGCATCCTCGAAATCCCCTTCGGCCTGCCCATGGATCGCCTGCTGCTCGAAGCCGGCGGCGGACCGGAGGACGGACACACGCCCAAGGGCATCCAGCCCGGCGGACCGCTCGGCGGCCTGCTGCCCGCCTCCGACCTCGGCCTCCCGCTCGAACGCCCGCCCTTCACCGAGCGCGGTGTGCTGCTCGGCTCCGGCGGGCTAATCCTCTTCGACGAGCGCGCCTCCGCCGTCGACCTCACGCTCTACTTCTCCGAATTCTGCGAAGACGAATCCTGCGGACGCTGCACCACCTGCCACGGCGGCTCCCAGCGGCTGGTCGAGCTGCTCGAGCGGATCATGCGCGGCGGTGGGCGGCGCGAAGACCTGGAGCGGATCGGCGTGCTGGACCGCACGCTGCAAAACGCCAACTGCCTGCACGGACAGTTCACCCCCTACGCCGTGCGCGGCCTGGTCAACTACTTCCGCGACGAGCTCGACACCCACATCGACCACAAGCGCGACCCCGCCCAAGTCGCCCCCGGACTGATCCGCTACATCCTCACGGACCCCCGCGCCCCCGAGCTGGCCGAAGCCGCCGAACTCTGCCCCGCCAACGCCATCCTGCCGCGCCCCGCAGAGAACGAGTCCGACGACGCCCCGCAGGCCGACGCGGACGGCGCGCCGGATGCCGAGTCGGACGGCGCGTCGGATGCCGAGTCGGACGGCGCGCTGGCGGCCGGCGCGGACGCGCAGCCCAGCGGCTGGCGGATCGACGACGCCAAATGCATCCGCTGCGACGTCTGCCGCGAGCTCGCCCCCCAAGCCGTCCGCATCGAAGACCGCTTCCTCACCCTCCTCCAACCCACCGCCACCTAACCCCCTCCCCCCTTCGCGGGGCTCCCCCTTCCCCTCTCCCCCCATCTTGGGGGGAGACACAGAGGGGGCTCCCCTCCGAAATCGCCCCCCTATGCAGGGGGGCTGTCGCGCAGCGACTGGGGGGTCGGCCGCCCCCGGCCACGCCGCCCCCCCAAACCTCCTGTACACTCACAACAGAACAGGAGTGCGCAACAATGCCCCTCTCCCCCCGCCAACGCCGCCGCGCCCTCCGCGCCCGCCAACTCCGCGACCAGGGACTCCCCCTCCGCCAAATCGCCGACCACCTCGACATCTCCCACTCCACCGCCCGCCGCGACCTGCTCGCGCTCGAAACCGACTGGCCCGACATCGCCCGCGCCGCCGCCCACGAACTCATCCTGCAGCTCGTCCAGCTCTGCCGGCATCGCCTCGAGACGCTCGCCCGCGAGGGCCCGCTCGGCCCCTTCAACCACCACCCCGCCCGCATCAACAGCCTCTCCCCCGACCACCGCATCCGCCTCCACGAGCTCCACAATCGCGCCCTCCGCAACACCGCCGCACAACTGCTCCAGGCTGTCGCGCAACTCAACGTCGACGCAACAGCCCCCAA
Source organism: Dehalococcoidia bacterium (assembly GCA_965243125.1). Taxonomy (GTDB): domain Bacteria; phylum Chloroflexota; class Dehalococcoidia; order Bin125; family Bin125; genus CATQGW01. Next base: position 1,946,488 of record OZ251529.1, read on the forward strand.
CGACCCTGCCGACTGGTCCGAGAACCAGCCCCCCTTCCCCCTCGACGAACTCACCGACGCCGAGCGCCCCGCTCCTGACAACCCCTACCAGGATGTTCCAAACCCAACCACCCTCAACCGGCCCCAACCGCCCCGACCAGATACGGACCTCAGCCAACCCGGCCCCCGCAACGCCCCCAAACATTACACCCTTCCATCGCCCGACGCCTCGGCTCCCCCCGTCCATCTGATCGAAGTCCCCAACGAGCTGCTCCACCAACTCCTGCGCGAACAGGCCCCTGACAATCCCTACCAACATGTTCCAAACCCAACCACTCCCAACCACCCCCAACCGCCCCGACCAGATAGGGATGCCGCTCAATCCGGGCAAGAAGACCGCTCGCCGTTCGACGCCTTCCTCGACCGCCTCTGCGGCCCCAACCCGCCCGAGCTCCGCTCCGCGCACGCCCTCGCCGCGCTCAACGGAAGTCTCCCAGCCCCGCCCCGCGCCCCGCCGTAACCCGCGCCCAATGCCGGCTTGCCCCTCATCACAGCGCTTCCGTCACCCTCGCGCGTCTCCGTCACCCCTGTGTGCCTCCGTCACCCCTGTGTGCCTCCGTCGTCCCGGCCGTTCCCTTCCGTCATTCCTGCGCAGGCAGGAATCCAGCCGAAACCGCCGCCGCCCGTCGCCGTCGCCATGGGCAACGGAGGCGCTTACGGAGTGCTGTGCGGGGCTACGGCAGCCGTCCGATGAAGCCGTGAGGCGGTATCTCGCGGCCCTCTACTCGCGGCGGGCTGATGATGTCGACGTCGTAGCGCGCGTCGGGGGGGAGCCCTGCGAACACGGCGCGTTCGAGGTTGCCGCCGCCGGGCAGATAGTACTTCCACCAGCTTTCCTCGCCGCTGCGCAGCACGACCTGGTAGGCCCAGGCGTGGGGTTGGGCGCGCCAGGTCACGGCGACGCCGTCCGGCGTGCGGGCGATCCGGACATCCTCGGCCTCGCTCAGCGTGGTAACGGTATGGAGCGGCGACCAGCGCAGCCGCTCCGGTGCGTCCAACTCTTCCGGCCGCAGCAGCGCCACCAATTGATACTCGTACCGCGTCCCGGGCGTCAGGCCGGCCCAGGTCCAGTGGCAGCCGTTGATGACCTTGACGACCAACGGAGTTGCCGTGCCGTTGATATACGTCCACTCCGGCGACACTGCGCTGCGCCAACGCAAAAGGAATGTCGGTGGCGGAAGGACCTCTTCCCAGCCGTAGTTGTAGTACTCCCACGGCGGACAATGCCAGCTCAATCGGACTTTGTCGCGGTGTACGCTGATCGAGCGCAGCTCGCTGATTTCGGCGGAGCGCGGACGCTGATCGTTGTCATGCTCCCCCATCGGCGCGGCGGGCAGTTCGATGTCGGCGATCGCCCTGCGCCCCAGCGCGTCGGTGACGACGACGGGAATCTGGTGCGCCCCGTCGGTCGGTTGCACCTCGCAGAAAAGGCGCAGCAAGCCGCGACGCTCGTCGCTTGCGACTGGCTTGCGCCCGCGCACGGCGATGACATAGGGACCGACGCCCCCCGAGATCGCCCACCGAGCGACGGACGGCGCGTTCCGATCGCTGTTGCAGGTTGCGTCCAGAGCGTCGATCTCCACGCTCATCGAGAGGCAGGCCCTCGTGGCGCGGCCGGAATTCCGCTTTGCTTGCCCTTCACCGAACTCGTCGCTGAATGCAGCCACCGATATGCGATGCGGAGTACACTTGCTCTCGACGGGAATCGCGACGCTGGTACCCTCACGGACGACGAACACCCGGTCCGGCTCGCCGCCGCGCTCGTAGCGTATTCGGTAGCCGTCGACGGGTGTGAAGCTCGGCTCCGGATCCCACTTCGACTTCAGATCCCACTCGACGCGCAGCGCATCGATTTGCTCATCGACGCGAATCTCGTACGGTTGAGACGGCTTGGTCGTCGCGTGGACCAAGCCCGTCCAGTTCGACCAGGCTCTGTAGCCCCGCAGGTAGAAGCGGGCGCGGAAGGCGTAGCGGCCCGGTTGATCGACGTTGATCACGATGGGCGCTTCGCCGACGCTGCTCATCACGTACCCGTCGCGTTCCCACCGGACCTGGGCGAACTCGACGTTATCGATCCCGTCCCACGTGATCCGGAAGCCGCCGTATCCGTGAGGACGGGTCCGCGAATCCCACTCGACGCGGAGACGCGGGCTGAACCAGTCGCGCCAGATGCGATCCTGGGGCAGGTCGAACGGCGTCTCGATGATTCGCTCGTCATGCCGCGAGTAGCCGTCTTGGGGCTCCACCAGCACGCGGTACGTCGTGCCGGGTTTGATCTCGGCGAACGTGGCGCCGGCGACGCCGGCGTCGATGAACTGCTCCAGGTCGCCGCCCGTCGTGCCGTACTCGCGCACAGTGACGACGTGCTCGGTGTCGGGCGCAGCCGCCGGCGGCTGCCAGTTGACGCGCAGCACCCCGTCGTCAACCCGCGCGGCGGTGATCGTCGGCCGGCGCGCGGCGAGTTCGGCGTCGGTGGCGACGCCTTCGGTGCGCAGGTCGAATGTCGCGCTGGGCGGCGGGTAGGACCATCTGCTGCGCCAGACCTGGACGGTGTGGCCGTGGCCGGGCAGCAGGCCGTCGAAGCGCACGGTGTGGAAGCGCGCGTTGCCGACCTCCCGTCTGGCGATCAATGGGCGCCAGCGGCTCCCGGCCGTCCGCGGCTGCGCCTCCAGCTCGACGTACCACTCCGTCGCTGCGGCGATCGAGCGCCAGGAGACGCTGATGCTGTCGCGGGTAACGTGCGCCGTCACATCGAGCGGCGTGCCGATTTCATCGGCGGAGTGGGGTGGCTCGCCGTCCGCCGCGGCGGACGCGCAGATCAGCAGCGCGGCGATCGCCGCCAAGAGTGCCGCCAAGAGTAGGGCGAGGATGCGTGTCGGCGTCATGCAGCCTTGACGATAGGGAGGGCCGGTTGGTTCCGCACCGGCAGGCACGCTAGAGCCGCGCGCCGGCGGGCGTCAATGCCGCTTCAGGAGGGAACCGCTCGACGCCGGGGACGGTCGTTCAGAACCCGCAGCGAATACTGGGAGGATTCGGACCTGGACGCGCTGCCCCGCCGACCGCTCAGCTGCGCCCGAACTCGCGCAGCAGATCAGCCGCCGCGATCTCCACCATCGTCGGCCGCCCGTGCGGGCAGGAGTGCGGATCGGCGCAGGACTCCAGCTGGCGCAGCAGGTCGGCCATCGCGGGCGGATCCAGCGCCGCGCCGCGCCGCACGCTGGCGTGGCAGGCGACCGAGGCCGCGACCCGGTCGAAGCGCTCGCCGTCGGCCTCCGCCGCCGCGCCGCGCGACAGGCCCCGCCCGCCGCGCGGATCCTCGGCCAACTCGGTCAACACGTCGCGCAGCCAGCGCTCCGCCTCCGCCGCCCCGAGCGGCGCGGCCGCCTCCGCTCCGCCCCCGTTGCGCGCCCCCGCCGCGGCGCGCAGCAGCGCCCGCTCGCCCAGCGCCGGCGCCGCCCGCAGCCGCAGCGCCCGCTCGCCCCAGGCGTCCAGCTCGAAGCCCAGCGCCTCCAGCCGCGCCGCGGCCTGCTCCCAAATCGCCGCCGCCGCGGCGTCCAGCTGCAGCAGCGGCGGATCCAGCAGCGGCTGGCGCGCCGCCGCGTCCCCGCCGCGCGCCGCCAGCAGCCGCTCGTAGACGACCCGCTCGTGCGCGGCGTGCTGATCGACCAGCGCCAGCCCGCGCTCGCCCTCGGCGATGATGAAGGTGCGGTGCAGCTGCCCGACCATCCGCAGCGGCGCCAGCCCGCGCCCCTCCCGCCGCCCCGCCTGACGCCCGCCGGTACCCGCCGCGCCCGCCGCATCGTTCGCGGACGCCGCCCCCGCCGCCGGCAGCGCGCGGCGCGGGTCCTCGCCCGGCGCCGGAGGCGCGTCCGACGCCCCTGACGACTCGCCCGGTACCCCGTCCAACGACCCGCCTGCCGCGTCGATCCGGCCCTGCACGGCCCCGGCGTCGGGCCCGAGCGGAGCCCACTCCAGATCCGGGTCGGCCCGGCGCGGACGCAGCGCGCCGCCCGACGGCTCGGCCGCGGCCAGCGCGGCCCGCAGCGAGCGCTGCAGCAGGCTGAACGCGCGGGCCGGCTCGCGCAGCTGCACCTCCGCCTTGGTCGGGTGGACGTTGATATCGACCGCCGCCGGCGGCAGCCTGAGCCGCGCCGCGACCAGGGGAAAGCGGCCCTCGGGCAGCCGTCCGCGGTAGGCCTCCTGCAGCGCCCAGGCCAGCGAGCGGTCCCGCACCGGACGCCCGTTGACGAACAGCCGCATCCCCGCCCGCCCGCGCCGCGCGTCCCGCGGCGCGCCGGCCAGCCCCTCCACGCTCAGCTCCCCCTCGTCGTCGGTCTCGCGCCACCAGACCGCCCGCTCGGCCGACTCCGCGCCGAAGACCGCGGCCCAGGCCTCGCGCAGCGCCGCCTCGCCGCCGCCGCCGGCCGGATCGTGGCGCAGCGCCGCGCGCCCGTCCAGCTCCAGCCGCAGCCCGACCGCGGGACGGGCCAGCGCGGCGTCGGCCGCGACCCGCGTCAGCGCCGCCCGCTCGGCGCGCGCGCCGGGCAGAAAGGCGCGGCGGGCCGGCTGCGCGGCGAACAGCTCGCGCAGCTCGACCGAGGTCCCGGCCGCGCGCGCGCAGCGCTCGACGCCCAGCAGCCGACCCCGCTTGAAGACGATCCGCGCCCCCGTCGGCTCGCCGGCGGCGCGCGAGCCGGCCTCCAACCGACCGGCCGCGGCCGCCAGCGCCGGCAGCGCCTCGCCGCGGAAGCCGTAGCTGTCCAGCGACCAGAGCTGCTCGGCCCGGGCCAGCTTGGAGGTCGCGTGGCGGCGGAAGGCCGTCTCCAGCTGCGCGGCGGGGATGCCGACTCCGTCGTCGCGCACCGCCAGCCGCTCCAGCCCGGCCCCGTCGGCCGCCGCCTCAATCCGCCCCGCGCCGGCGTCCAACGCGTTCTCGATCAGTTCCTTCAGCGCCGCCGCCGGACGCTCCACCACCTCCCCCGCCGCGATCTGCGCCGCGACCGCCGCCGGCAGTTCGCGGATCGGGCCGCCCGGCGCACTGGGCGGCGTGTCGGGCGGCATGTCGGGCGGCGTGGAGAGTGGATCGGCGGCGCTCATCGGCTGACCCCGGTCCCGCTCAGCCGCCCGCGGCGGCCCAGCCGCCGTCGGGCTGCGACGCCGCGCCGTCGGGCGGCAACGCGCCCAGCGGCAGCTGGGCGGGCGGACCCAGCTCCAGCCGCGCCTGCTCGCGCAGCGCGTAGAGCGCCGAGATCGCCTCCAGCGGAGTCAACCCGTCGATGTCCAGCCCGGCCAGCTCCCCCAGCAGCGTCGCGCCCGGCGCGGGCGCCGTATGGGCCGAGCGAGCGCCCGCGCCGCCCGGCGCGCCGAACGCAGGCTGCGGCGGGGGCAGCTGCAGCAGCCGCTCGGCGTCGGACCCGCCCCGCTCCAGCGCGGCCAGCAGCTCCGCGGCGCGCTCCAGCACCGCGCGCGGCAGCCCCGCCATCGCCGCGACCTGCACGCCCCAGGAGCGATCCGCCGCGCCCGGCACGACCCGGTGCAAAAAACGCAGCCCGCCGCGTCCGTCCTCCTCGGCCGCCACCGCCGCGTTGGCGATCCGTTCGACCGACCCCGCCAGCGCGGTCAGCTCCTGAAAATGGGTGGCGAACAGCGTGCGCGGCCCGCTCCGCCCGGCGGTCAGCCGCTCCGCCACCGCCTGGGCGATCGCCAGCCCGTCCCAGGTGCTGGTGCCCCGCCCGATCTCGTCCAGCAGCACCAGCGAGCGCTCGCCCGCCCCGTGCAGCAGCCGCGCCGTCTCCAGCATTTCAACCAAAAACGTGGAGCGCCCCGCGGCCAGATCGTCCTGCGCGCCGACCCGCGCGAAAATCCGATCGACCAGCCCGATCCGAGCCGACTCGGCCGGCACGAAGCAGCCCGCCTGGGCGAGGATCACGATCAGCGCGGTCTGGCGCAGGTAGGTGCTCTTGCCGGACATGTTGGGTCCGGTCAGCAGCAGCAGTTGGGGCGCGCCGACGCCGTCGGCGGCGAGCGCCAGATCGTTGGGCGCGAACTCGGCCGGGCCGAGTGCGGCTTCGACGATCGGATGGCGTCCGCCCACGATCTCGAGCGCCGGGCCGCCGTCCAGCTGCGGCCGCGTCCAGTCGCGCTCGGCCGCCAGATCGGCCAGCCCGGCGGCGGCGTCGAGTCGGGCCAGCGCACCCGCGCAGCCGCGCAGCCAGGCGGCTTCGGCGGCCAGCTCGGCGGCCAGCGCCTCGACCCGCTCGCGCTCGACCTCGCGCAGCTCGTCCTCCGCGCACTCGATCTCGCCGGCCAACGCGCGCAGACGCGGCTCGGAGAAGCGCTCCAGGCCGCGCAGGCTCTGCATCCGCTCCCATTCCTCCGGCACCGCGTCCAGCTGCCCGCGCGTCACCTCGATGATGTAGCCCCAGGTGCGGTGATAGCCCAGCTTGAGCCCGGCGATGCTTGTCTCGTCGCGCAGCGTCCGCTCCAGCGCCGCGAGCCGCTCCAGGGCTGCGCCGCGGCGCGCCGCGGCGGCGTCGACCGCCGCATCTGCGCCGGGCCGCAGCACGCCGCCGCCGAACTCGCCCGCGGGCTGCTCGGCCAGCGCGTCGGCCAGCGCACGCGCGGCCTCAGGTGCGGGGCTCAAGCGCTCCGCCAGCCGCCGGATCGCGTCGACCTCCCCCGCCTCGGCCTCCAGCCGCTCGCCCAGCGCGGCCGCGGCGAGCAGTCCGCGCGCCAGCGCGGCCAGCTCGGCGGGGCGCGCCAGCCCCGCGACGAGCCGCGCCAGCAGCCGCTCGGCGTCGGGCGCCTCGCGCAGCGCCTCGCGCGCCGCCCGCCGCAGCGCCGGGCGCTCGCCCAGCGCCGCGACCCGCTCCAGCCGCCGCTCGATCCGCTCCCGCGCCAGCAGCGGCGCGAGCAGCGCGCCGCGCAGCCAGCGCCGCCCGGCCGCGCTGCGGCAGCGGTCGACGACCTGCAGCAGCGTCTGCGGTGCGCCGTCCCGTCCGCCGGAGCGCCCGCCCGCCGGAGCGCCCGCCCCGCCCGGCGCCTCGACGATCGCCAGCGCGCGCTGCGCGGCGGCGTCCCACTGCAGCCGCGCGCCGGGCTCCAGCAGCCGCGGCGGAGCCAGATGCGCGAGCCGATCGCCCCCGCCCAGCTCGCCGTTGAGCTCGCCGCCCAGCTCGCCGTCGCGTTCGCTGCTGGGTGCGCCGCTGGATGCGCCGTCGCCGGCGGACGCCCCAGCGGCCGGCAGCGCCGCGTCGACCAGCGCCAGCGCGCCGCCCAGCGCGGAGAGCGCGGCCGGGCGCTCCTCCAACCCCAGCGCGGCGGCCGCCCGCCGCCCGGCCGCCTCCGCGCCGCTCCAGCTGCCGCGCAGCGCGTCGTGCGGGCCGCCCGCCGAATCGCCCGGGTCGGCCGCGCCCGGCGGCGTCCCCCAGCGCGCGGCCAGCGCCCGCCGCGCCGCGTCGAGCCGGAAGCCGCCCGCCCCCTTCGCCTCGCCCGCCCCCCTCGCCTCGCGTCCATTGCGTCTATCGCCCCCATCGACTGCGGCCCGGCGCAGCGGCAGCGGCCCGACCTCGGCCCCCACGACCGCCCAGCGCGGCTCCTCCAGACCCGGCCCCAGCAGCAGCTCGCGCACGCCCAGCCGCAGCAGCTCGGCGGCCAGCGGGGCGGCCAGTTCGGCCGGCTCGGCGGCGCGCAGCTCGAGCGCATGGCAGGCCCCGGTGCTCAGGTCCAGCGCGGCCAGCCCCAGCCGCCAGCCGCGCGCACCCGCCGACTGTCCGGCAGCGGCGGCGTCGCGCAGCAGCGTCAGCGCCGCGCAGGCCGAGGGCTCGCCCGCCTCGAGCAGGGCCGGCTCCAGCGCAGTGCCGGGCGAGACCACCCGCACCACCCCGCGTCGCACCAGCCCCTTGGTCGCGCGCGGATCCTCCAGCTGCTCGCAGATCGCGACCCGGTGCCCGCGCGCGACCAGCCGCGCGAGGTGCGCTTCGACGTGCGCGACCGGCACCCCGGCCAGCGGCACGCGCTGTCCCCCGCCGATCGGCTTGGAGGTCAGCGTGATGCCCAGCTCGGCCGCGGTCAGCTCCGCGTCGGCGTCGAAGGTCTCGTAAAAATCGCCCAGCCGAAAAAACAGGATCGCCTCCGGCTGGCGCGCCTTCTGCTCCAGATACTGCCGCCGCATCGGCGTGGTCACGCCGCACCCCCAGACGCGCTGCGCCCGACTGCTCCGCTCAGCCTACACGTTAGCGTGTACGCTTGCTGCACCGCCGGCGCAAGCGCACAGACAGCTTAGCAATTGACGAGCGGCTGCGGGCGGCCGTGTGGATATCGCCCCCGCCCGGCAGGCGCCGCCTTCCCTAATCGCCCCCTACGCAGGGGGCTGTCTTCGGCAATCGCCCCCCTACGCAGGGGGGCTGTCCGCGCAAGCGGACTGGGGGGTCGGTCCGCCGCCCCGAGCACAGTGCAGAGTCCCTCTTGTATGTCGCCTCCCCGCGCAGGAAGGCTCAGCTGCGGGTCAGCAGCTCGGCCAGCGCCGCCTCCACCTCTTCCAGCGGCGCGAAGGCCTCAAAACGGGCCGCCACTCGGCCCTCGGCGTCGACGACGAACGTCCACTCGTCGGTCTCCAGCCCCCATTCTTCGAGCAGGGGCGTTTCGATGGGCGGCGCGCCGCGGCGGACTTCAAGGGGGTTTTCGTAGAGGTCGACGTGGATGTAGGAGGCGTCGTCGGGGTAGCGCTCGCGCAGCTGGCTGAGCACTTCGACCTGCGGGCCGCAGAAGGCGTTGGTGCAGAAGCCGGGGCTGGCGAAGACGATGACGACGGGCTGCCCCTGTTGGAGCGCCTCGGCGATGGTCAGTTCGTAGAGCGTGGGGTCCGGCTCTGCGCCGGTCGAGAGTTGCTCGGCGCCGTCCACATCGCGCAGGGTGCGGTTGATTGAGGCGGGGGCGGTTGCGCCGACGGTGGGGGCGAGCGTCTCGGCGCTGACGTCGATTGCCAGCGGGATTTCAGTGAAACCGTCCACGGTGGGGACGCGGAGGTTGACGATCCAGCCGCCGGGTCGGTTGAAGTCGAGTTCGGCGAGGTGGAAGCCGCGGATGCCGTCGGGGAAGCGGGTGAAGGCGGCGAGGGCGTCGGAGGGCGCGGCGTCGGCGTCGGCGGGCCAATAGCTCAGGGCGAGGGCGGGAAATTCGACCAGGCCCTCGGCGCCTTCGACGACGATGCTGACGCGCTGTCGTCCGGTGCCGAGGTCGGGGGTGCCGAGCGCGATGGTGAAGCCGTCGTCGCTGATGTAGACGGGGTAGCCGCTCTCGGCGAGGAGTTGCAGGCGCGGGCTGAGGTCGGCGATTGCGACGGGTTGGAGCGCATCAACGGCGGCTGGGGCGTCGTCGGCTTGGGCGACCGTTTGTTGCTGCGCCGGTTGCGGCTGCGGCTGCGCGGCCGGCTGTTGGGCGGGCGCTTCCGCTTGCGGCTGCGTCTGCTGCTGCGCCGGTTGTTGGGCCGGTTGTTCGGCGACGGTCGGGGCGGGCTGCTGCTGTTGCTGGTCGCCGCCGCCGCAGGCTGCGGCTAGCAGGGCGCCGCCGGCCAGCGCGCTGATCAGGAGTCGTGAGATGGTCATTATTCACCGCCCAGGTAGGAGCCGAAGGTGAAGGCGAAGATCGCCAGTTGGTCGGAGTTGGAGCGTAGTTTCAGCTCGTGCGTGTCCCACTCCTCGAGCACGACGAGACGATAGAGGTCGTTGCGGGTGACGCGGACGTAGGAGCGCCCTTCGTCGTCGAAGCGGATGTCCGCTCCGACTTCGTTGGGCTGGAGCCAGCGGCCGTCCATTTCGATGTAGACGTTGAACGGCTCGCCGCCTTCGGCGACGGTCAGTACCACGTTGACGGTGCGGGCGGTGAATTTGAATGCGAGGTAGTCCTCGAGGTTTTCGGTCACGCGGGCGTGGACGATGGCCTCACGGTCGTTGCGCCAGAGTCCCTGTAGGTACCATTTGTGGTGCTCGCGGGCGTTGAGGCGGGAGATGAGGCTGCCCTGGAAGTCGGTGTAGAGCTGTGCGACGCCGGCTTCGAGGTAGTACTCGGGCTGCGCGGCGTACTGGACGCTGCCGTAGTTGCGGCGGGTGCCGCCGTAGAGTTCGCGGGTCTGGCCACGCGAGACGGGGTCGCGCTGCGGGGCGACCGCGACGGTGCCTTCGGGGATGTCGGAAATGTCCCAGCCGGCGGCTTCGAGGGCGCGGCGGATTTCGTGTTCGGTTTCGAGGTAGTCGCCCTCGCCGAAGTGCTGGTAGCGGACATCCATGGCGGGGCCGATCAGGTATTTGGCCGGCCAGTAGCGGTTATTGAAGGCGCGCCAGGTGCGCCAGTCGTTGTCCTGCGCGACGAGCCAGCCGACGTCGTACATTTCCATCGAGTCGACGACGTTGGCGGTGACTTCTTCGAACTCGAACTCGGGAGTGTGGACGCCGATGATGGTGAGGCCGCGGTCGGCGTATTTGGCGTGCCATTCGCGGAGGAAGGGGAGGGTGCGGACGCAGTTGATGCAGGTGTAGGTCCAGAAGTCGATCAGGACCACGTTGCCTCTGGCGAGTTCGCGGGCGATGGTGGTTTCGCCGCCGTTGAGCCAGCGGGTGATGCCGGTGATGTCGTTGACGGAGCCGCTCGCGGCGATTTCGTCGGCGCGGGCCTGTAGCTGGGCGTCGCTCCAGGTGGCCGCTTCGCGCGCCGCATCGCTGGCCCAGGCCGGCAGCTCGGGCGGCGGATCGTCGTCATCGTCGACCAGCGTGACGGTCACCGCCTCCTGCTCCGCTTCCTCTTCGTCCTGCTGCGGTTGCGGCGGCGATGCCTGCCGCTCTTCCTGCTCGGCCTCGACCTGCTCGTCCGCCTGCTGCTGCGTCGCGGTCTGTGTCGTGGTTTGTTCGGCGGCGGATTGCTGCTGGCGCTCCTGCTCTGCTTGCGATTCGTCGGGTGCGGCCTGCTGCTGTTGATCGACCTGTTGATCGGCCGGCTCGGCTTGCTCAGATTGGTTGGACTGTTCGGATTGGTCGCCGGAGGTCGCCTGCTGCTGTGCGTCGTCCGCGTCGTCTTGCGCCGTGGTTCGTTGGCCGAAGGCGCGCGAGGAGCCTTCCTGTTGTTCTTGCTGTTGGTCGGCGGGCTGCTGCGCGGGCGCTTCCTGTTCCGCCTGAGGTTCGGCGTCGGCGGGCTGCGCCGCGACTGTCTGTTGTTCGGGCTGCTGCTCGGTCTGTCGTGTCTGCGCCGCCGACTGCTGCTGCTGGGTGTCGTCGTCCGAGCCGCAGGCGGCCAACGCCGCGCCCAGCACGAGCAGCACGGCCAGCGCCGCTGTCGCAAGAATCTTCATCGTCCGCTCCGAACTCGCTCTTCAACCGCTGCTGCGAGCTTACGCGGATTGCGCCGCTATGGGGCTGAATTTGCCCAGGCGCGCACCAGCGTGTGCGCGATCGCGGTCGGACCGGGCAGCGCCAGCGCGCCGCCGCGGGCCGGATCGCCCACGATGCTCGCGGCCGGACCGTCCAGCGCCTCTCGCACCTCGGCCCGCGTGAACCATTGCACATCGTCCATCTCGAACTCGTCCATGTTGATGTTCGAGGTCTCGGCCTCGGCCAGGCAGCCGATCATCAGCGAGGCGGGGAAGGGCCAGGGCTGCGAGGAGTGGTAGCGGATTTCGCGCACCTCAATGCCCGCTTCTTCGCGCACCTCGCGCCGCACCGCGTCCTCAATCGACTCGCCGTGGTCGATGAAGCCGGCCAGCGCGGAGAACATCCCCGCCGGCCAGCTGGCCTGCCGCCCCAGCAGGCAGCGCCCGCCGTCGTGGACGACGGTGATCACGACCGGGTCGGTGCGCGGGAAGTGTTCGGCCGGGCAGTCGACGCACTTGCGGAAGATGCCGCCCTGCGCGGCCTCGGTGCGCGCGCCGCAGACGGCGCAGTGGCGGTGCCGCGCGTGCCAGTCGAGCAGCGAGCGGGCCTGCGCCGCGATTCCCGCGTCGTCCGCGTCGAGCGTCCCGGCCGCCTCGCGCAGGTCGCGGTAGACCGCGTCCTCCGGCATCTCCAGCGCAATGTCCGGCTCATCCGTCTCCGAGACGTCGATCGCGAAGCGCGCCCCACCGCCATCCTTGCCGCCGTCCTGCACGCCCAGCAGCGCCGGTTCGCTGCCCGGATTGCGCCACTCCAGCTCCGAGATCGGCGACCAGACCAGCCGCAGCGCGCCGTCGCGCTCGATCAACGGCGCGGTCAGCCGGTGCAGCGCCAGTATGCGCGAGGTCGGATCCGCCAGCCGCGCGCGGATCCACTCTTCGTCGCGCCGCTCGGCGGCGACGCGATCCAGCGGATTGCCCGCGTAGGTGTTGCGGAACTCAGGCATCGCCCCTGCTCTCGCCGACCCGGAACTGCGTCGCCGCCGGCGCGCTCGGCAGACCGGGCATGGTCATGATCTCGCCCGAAATGATCACCACGAAGCCCGCGCCGGCCGAGGGGCGCACCTCGCGCACCGTGAACTCGTGCGCTTGCGGACGCCCCAGCAGCGCCGCGTTGTCGGAGAGCGAGTACTGCGTTTTGGCCACGCAGACCGGCCAGGCTTCCATGCCCAGCCGCCGCGCGCGGCGCAGCGTCAGCTCGGCGCGGCGCAGATAGGTCATCGAGCCGGCTCCGTAGACCTCGCGCGCCACCGTTTCGATCTTCTCCTGCAACGGCTGCTCCAGCTGGTAGAGCGGTTGCAGCGCCGACTCGTCGGCGTTGAGCGCGTCGCGCACCGCCGCCGCCAGTTCTGCGCAGTCCGCCGCGCCGCCGCCGTACGGATCGGCCACTGCCGCACGTACGCCGCGCGCGCGGCAGTGCGCCAGCACCGCGTCGAGTTCGGCCTGCGTGTCGCTGGGGAAGCGGTTAATCGCGACAACCGGCGTCACGCCGTGCCGCTGCACGTTGTCGATGTGCGCGTCAAGGTTGGGCAGCCCGCCCTCCAGCGCGGCCAAATCTTCCGATTCCAACTCCCTGGCGGGCTTGCCGCCGTGCCGCTTGATCGCCCGCGCGGTGGCCACGATCACGGCGGCCTGCGGCGCGAAGCCGCCGATCCGGCTGACCACGTTGAAGAACTTCTCCGCGCCCAGGTCCGAGCCGAAGCCGGCTTCGGTGACCGTGATCTCGCTGGTCGCCAGGGCCGCGCGGGTGGCGGCGATGCTGTTGCAGCCCAGCGCGATGTTGGCGAACGGCCCGCCGTGAACGAACGCTGGCCCGCCGTCCAGTGTTTGCGCCAGATTGGGGCGGATCGCCTGCTGCAGCAGCACCGCCATCGCACCGTCCACCTCGAGATCGCGGCAATGGACCGGCTGGATGTCGCTCGTGTAGCCCACGATCACGTCGCCCAGTCGGCGGTGCAGGTCATCCAGGTCGGAGGCGACCGAGAGGATCGCCATCACCTCGGAGGCCGGCGTGATGTCGAACGCCTCCTCTCGTGGCACGCCGTCGGTGGTGCCGCCCATTCCGATCACCGCGCCGCGCAGCGCGCGGTCGTTCATGTCGATGCAGCGCCGCCAGCTGATCCGGCGCGGGTCGATGCCGTGCGGGTTGCCGTGGAAGATCGAGTTGTCGATCGCCGCTGCCAGCAGGTTGTTGGCCGCCGTGACCGCGTGCAGGTCGCCGGTGAAGTGCAGGTTGATGTCGTCGGAGGGCTCGATGATCGAGCGTCCGCCGCCGGTGCCGCCGCCCTTGATCCCGAAGACCGGGCCCATCGAGGGTTCGCGCAGCGCGACCGTGGCGCGCGCGCCGGAGGCGCGCAGCGCCTGGGTGAGGCCGATCGCGGTGGTCGTCTTGCCCTCGCCCGCCGTCGTCGGCGTCATCCCCGTGACCAGCACCAGCTTGCCCTGCGGCGCGTCGGCCAACCGCGCCAGCGCCTCGGAGGTCAGCTTGGCCTTCGACTGCCCGTACAGCTCGAGGTCCGGCTCGGACAGCCCCAGTTCCGCCGCCACATCCACGATTCGCCGCATGCCCTCGCCCTTTCGAGCGGATCCGTCCGCGCGCCGCTTAATCTACTCCACGCCGCCCCTGGTCTGCGCAGCCTCCGGCCGGCTGCCGTGTTCGACGCGCACGCGCACATCGGAGACTTTGCGCGAGTTGACGATAAAGGCGATGTTCCAGTCGCCCGTGAAGGCGATGCTGAGGGGGATTGCGGCCACGTTCCAGGGCGGGATCAGGTCGTCGTCGAAGCGGTAGTCCTCGACCTCCTGATAGGAGCGCCCGCCGACATCCAGCTCGAAGCGGACGATGATGTGGTCGGCTTCGGTCGGCGCACCGAGTTCGAGTCGCACCCAGAAGCGCTCGTTGGGCTCGAGGTCGCGCTCCAGCGGGGTGAGGATGCCGCGGTCCGGGTCCTGGAGATCGAGCTCGAGGGCGGCGTCCGCCTGGTGCCCCGCGCCCCAGGTCGAGCAGGCAGCCGCCATAAGCGCAACGGCGCAGAGCGCCAGAATCAGGGCCGGCGCGGCGCGGCAATGCGGTATCGTGGCAACAGGCACGGCAAGCAGGGGGCGACGGCGCGATGACGACACAGGAGCAGGGTAGCCCCGCCGGCGCTGGCGCCGCACCAGACGCGCCGGCAGCGCCAGACGACGATGCGCTGATCTCGATTCGGGGCGTCTACAAGATCTTCGGCGACCGTGAGGACGAAGCTCTGCAACTCGCCCGCGACGGCCAAACCAAAGACGACATCCAGGAGCAGACCGGCTGCGTGCTGGGCCTGCGCGATGTCTCGTTCGATGTCGGCAAGGGCGAGATTTTCGTCGTGATGGGGCTCTCCGGCTGCGGCAAGTCCACGCTGGTGCGCTGCGTCAACCGCTTAATCGAGCCGACCGACGGCAAGATCTGGCTCAACGGGCACGAGATGACGGCGCTCTCCGAGGAAGATCTGCGCGAGCTGCGCCGCACCGAGCTCTCGATGGTCTTCCAGCATTTCGGCCTGATGCCGCACCGTTCCGTGTTGGACAACGCGGCCTGGGGCCTCGAGATTAAGGGCGCCGATCGGCGCGATCGGCGCGAACGCGCCGAGCAGGCGCTCGAACTCGTCGGCCTGGGCGGCTGGGGCGGCTCGATGCCGGCCGAACTCTCCGGCGGGATGAAGCAGCGCGTCGGGCTCGCCCGCGCGCTGGCGATGGACGCGCCCGTGCTGCTGATGGACGAGCCATTCAGCGCGCTTGACCCCGTGATTCGCCGCGACCTCCAGGACGAGCTCAAGCAGCTGCAGGAGAGCCTGCACAAGACGATCATCTTCATCACCCACGACCTGGCGGAGGCGGTGCGCGTCGGCGACCAGCTGGTGATCATGGAGTCGGGCGCGGTCGTGCAGCGCGGCGATCCCACGCATGTTGCACTGCACCCTGCCAACGCCTTCGTGCGCGACTTCACCAAGGATCTGCGGATGCAAGGGCTGGTGGCCGCCCGCTCGGTGCTGGACGAAACCGCTTCGGTTTGCAAGGCGTCGGACCTCGCGTCGGAGGCGGCCGCCGGCTATGTCCGCCCCGACCGCGAAGTACCCGTGCCGCCCGGCGAAGAGATTGTGCGGGTGACCGACGACGAGGGCCGTTATCAGGGCTGGGTCTGGCTCGCCGATCTGGAGCGCGCGCCGGCCGGCGCGCCGGCCGGCGATGTGCGCATTCACTCTGATCGCGCGGTGAATCCCGACGCGGTGCTCGACGACATGGTCGCGCTCGGCATTCGCGCCGACCACCCGCTGCCCGTCGTGGACGACGAGCGCCGCTTCCTCGGCGTGGTGCCGCTTGAGGTGCTGGCCGACGCGATGGCCGAAGACCACGAGGACGAGGACGAGAACGCGGGTGTGCGATGAGCGCCGCGTCGATCACGGCCGCGTTCGGCAAAATTCCCCGCTGGATCTGGTGGTGCGGCGTTTTCGGCGCGCTGTTCGGCATCCTCGTCGCGATCGGCGTCCAGGAACTCCGCACCTTCCCCAAATTCTGGGATGCGCAAACCGCCGACATCCGCTTCGCCTTGCGCGGCGACGGCGCGGAGGCGATCTACCTCTACCAGGCGGACGGGGATGAGGACGACGGCGCAGGCGAAGTTGACCAGATTCTGGCCGACTTGGGCGGCGTCGCCTACTACCCCGCCGAGCACCCCAATGCGGACGCCGCCGGACGCCTCTTCGTCGACCTCAAAAAGAGCGCCACCGATCGCCCGGGCCGCACACCGACCAACGCCGTTGTCAATGGTCGAACGGTCCCGCTTGAACCCGTCGAAGGCACGTTGGCCGGGGCCAACGCGCCCTTTGAGTCGACTACCTGGTCCGCCCCAATCTCCGCCGACGACCTCCGCACCGGCGGACGCCCCTTTGCCCTCCAGATCGAATTCGACGGCGGAGGGCACCTCGTACCGGATCGCGAAATCAATCTCGGCCGCGAAGTCGGCTCCGCCATCGACGACGCGCTCGACTGGATTACCACCAACATCGACTTCATCTTCGGCTCGCTCAAAGACGCCGTCGACTGGCTCTTCATCGCGCTACAGGATGCGCTCAGCTGGATTCCCTGGCCCGGCCTAATCGTGATGGTCGGCGTGATCGCCTGGCTCACCGCCGGTCGCTGGACCGCCCTCGCCTCCGCCTCGTCGCTGCTCCTGCTGGCCCTGCTCGGCTACTGGGAGAGCACGCTCCAGACCATTGCGCTGGTTATGATCACCGTCACTCTCTCGATCGTGATCGCGGTCCCGCTCGGCGTCTGGGCCTCGCAGAGCGATCGCCTCGATCGCGGTCTGCGGCCCTTCCTCGACGCGGCGCAGACCATGCCGAGCTTCGTCTATCTCGTGCCGATGATCGCCCTCTTCTCAATCGGCGCCGTGCCCGCCATCATGGCTACGCTCGTCTACGCCGTGCCGCCCGCCGTGCGGCTGACCAATCTCGGGATCCGACAGCTGCCCGAGGAGACGATCGAAGCGGCCGAGTCCTTCGGCCTGACCCGCTGGCAGATGCTGCGGAAGGTGAAGATTCCGCTGGCGATGCCCACGATCATGGCGGGCGTCAATCAGACCACCCTGATGGGGCTGGCCATGATCGTGATCGGCTCGCTGGTCGGCGCGCCGGGGCTGGGTTTCGACGTGCTCCAGGCGCTGGGCCGGCTCGAATCGGGCAACGCCCTGCTCGCCGGGCTGGGCATCGTCATGCTGGCCATTATCATTGACCGCATCACCCAGGCCATCGCCCGCCAGCGGCAAGCCGCCGCGGCGGGAGAGACAGCAGAATGAGCGAGACTGCACAGAAAGGCAGGACCCCATGACCATCGCGCGAATTACCGGACACCGTCTCAAAGCGGCGGCGGTGTCGATCCTCGCGATCGCCGCCCTCGGCCTCGCCGCCGCCTGCGGCGGCGACGACGATCAACAGCAGGCCATCCCCGTCGTCGCCGAGCAGCCGCAACAGCAGGAGCAACCGCAACCGGCGCCCGCTGCTCAGCAGCAGCAGGAGCAACAACAGCAGGAGGCACCCGCGGAGCAGCAGGACGCGCCGCAGCAGCAGCAACAGGCGCCCGCCGCTCAGCAGCAACAGCAACAGCAGCAACAGGCACCCGCAGAGGCCGACGGCTCCGGCGGCGAGAAGACGGCCGTCCGCTTCTCCGACCTCAACTGGGACTCGGCGCTGCTGCAGAACCGCATCGCCGCCTTCATCGTTGAGCACGGCTACGAGTACCCCGTCGAGCTGGTGCCCGGCGACACCGTGCTGCTCTGGGAAGCGCTGACCAACGGCGACTCCGACGTCACGATGGAAATGTGGCCCGCCCAGCAGGAGTGGTACAACGGCCTCGAGGACCAGAGCATCGTCGAGATCGTCGGCGAGAGTCTGGCCGGCGGCTGGGAAGCCTGGGTCATCCCGCAGTACGTCAAAGACGCGAACCCCGGGCTCGTTTCGGTCTCCGACCTGCCTGACTACATCGAGGTCTTCACGACCTCCGACTCGGGCGGCAAGGCGCGGTTCGTGAACTGCATCCCCGGCTGGGCCTGCGAGCAGGTCAACAACGCCAAGTTCGACGCCTACGGCCTGCGCGACTCGCTCACGATCATCAGCCCCGGCAGCGGCGCCGCGCTCTTCGCCGACCTTGAAGGCGCGTACAACCGCGACGAAGCCTGGCTCGGCTACATGTGGAGCCCGACCGTCGTCGCCGGACGCCTCGACCTCTACGTGCTCGAAGAGCCGGAGTGGAGCCAGGAGTGCTGGGACGGCGACAAGGGCTGCGCCTACCCGCCGCCCGACATCCGCGTGATCGTCAACTCCGCGCTGGCCGACCGCGCGCCCGAAATCGTCGAGTTCCTGCGCAAGTGGGACTTCAACGCGGCAACCGACTCGCGGGTGGAGGCCTGGATGGCCGACAACAACGCCGACCCGGACGCCGGCGCGCTGCACTACCTGCGCAACTACCGCGACGCCTGGAGCACCTTCGTGCCGGCCGATGTCGCCGAGAAGGTCGACGCCGCGCTCGACGCGCTGGGCTAACCCGGCAACCGACCCAGTGGGCGGAGCTGAGCTGAATGGCGAGCGCAATGCAGCGCGTCCCGCGACGCCTCCTCTGCGCCCTCCTGCTTCCGTTGGCGGCGGCCGTCATGGCCGTCGCCTGCGGGGGCAGCGATCGGCCGGTCGTCTTCTCTGATCTCAACTGGCCCTCCGCGCAGATCCAGAGCCGCATCGCCGGCTTTATCGTCGAACACGGCTACGGCTTCGAAGTCGAATACCTGCCCGGCGACACGGTCACGCTCTGGGAGGAGATGCTCGACAACAACACCGACATCACGATGGAGACCTGGCTGCCCAACCTGCAGGAGCAGTACGACGAGGGAATCGCCGACGGCACGGTGGTCGACGCGGGCCGCAGCCTGGCCGACAACCGGCAGGGCTTCGCCATCCCCCGGTACCTGAAGGACCAACACCCCGGCCTCGTCTCGGTGCTCGACCTGCCTGAGTACATCGACCTCTTCGTCACTCCTGATTCCGGCGGCAAGGCACGCTTCATCAACTGCCTGGGCAGCTGGGCCTGCGCCGAGATCAACGAGACCAAGCTGGCCTCCTACGGACTGCTCGACCTCGTCGACCTGGTCGACCTCGTCAGCACCGATGCGGTCATCGCCGACATTGACGCCGCCTACGACAGCGGCCGCGCCTGGCTCGGCTTTTTCTGGAGCCCCTCAGTCCCCGACAGCCGCTTCGACCTCTACGTGCTCGAAGAGCCGCCCTACAACGAAGCGTGCTGGAACGACGGCTACTCCTGCGCCTACCCCATCACCAAGATCAACATCGTCGTCCACAACACCCTGCCCGAACGCGCGCCCGAAATCTACGACTTCCTGCTCGAGTGGGAGTTCACGGCGGACAGCTACCTCGACACCGCCGAATGGATGAACAGCAACGGCGAAACGCCCGACAGCGCCGCGCTCTGGTTCCTGCGCAACAAGCGCGCCGTCTGGAGCGGCTTCCTGCCCGCTGATGTAGTCGAGCGCGTTGACGCGGCGCTCGCCGATGTCAGCTGAGCATCACCGCCCCATCACCGCCAGTCCGCCGGCGCGCCATAGACTGAGCGCATGGCTTCCTCCAAGACCCGCGCCCGCCGCCGCCGCGCCGCCGCGCCCGCCGACCCGCAGGCGGCGAACAACCGCGTGCTCGCGCGCAACCGGCGCGCCCTCTGGCAATACGACGTCCTCCAGCGCTTCGAGGCCGGCCTCGAGCTGCGCGGCAGCGAGATCAAGTCGCTGCGCCTCGGTCGCGGCTCGATCGCCGAGGCCTACTGCCGCCCGCGCGACGGGCAAATCTGGCTGGTCGGCGCGCACATCGCCCGCTACGAACCCTCCGGCGAGGCCAATCACGAGCCGACCCGCGACCGCCGCCTGCTGCTCCACCGCCGCGAAATCGTCCAGCTCGAAGCCGCCTTCGAGCAGCGCCGCCTCACGCTCGTGCCACTCCAGCTGTACCTCAAGGGCGGCTTGGCCAAGCTCGAGCTCGGCGTCGGCCGCGGCAAGCGCCAGCACGAGAAGCGCCAGGCCATCGCCGAGCGCGAAACCAACCGCGAAATCGCCCGCGCCCTCCGCCGCAACGGCGCCTAGCCGGGCGTCCTGTGAGGCCACTACCGATCTGGCTAAGTAAGCTGCGCCACACTTGCTCCAGGCAGGACGCACCAACTCAGCACATCCGCGCTGAAAGCAGCTACAGTTATGCGAGACGCCTCACTGGAAGCAGGGATCGTGCCAACGATTGAAGAATGCGCCGCCGCGATGGACGATGTGGCTAGTGAGCGCTGCGATCTTTTCGGTGCTGTTCCAGCCTTTGTCGAGCGCTTCGAAGGCAAAACGTCAGACATCGTCGTCGCTGCGGCTTGCGCTCTCAACTACGACTTCTTGCCGCGCCCCCGCCACGACGCGCGGTCGGTCACTAATCCGTTCGGACACTTCGAAGAGCACTTTCAGTGGCTCCAAGAAGCTGACGGTGGCGCTACGCCTGGTATCTGGGCGGAACTTGTGCCCCACGTTCAGAACCCTGTGGTCGCTGCAAGGCTACATGACCTCCTCTGGGTAACGAGATTCGGGGATCAGCCACACACCTATGCCCATGCGGCCATCGAAGCATACGTGCAGGTCGCCGAGCAAGACCCGTGCGCAGGTCATCCGGCACTGCGAGCGCTGTGGCGAGCGCTCTCGTTGGCATCCATGCTAAACGCCCCGGAACACGTACCCAGCATCGCCGCCCGTGCCGATGCCCAATTCGAGCAAGAACACGGCGCGACGGGCCGTTCGCCAGACCTCACCGTTCTCACAGCGACCCTCAGACTCCTCGCCGCCGTGCCCATCGAAGATAGGCCTGCCGATCTCGAAGACAAGATCGCTGTGGTGCATGAGGCACTCGGTGACCGCGACATCCTCGACCGAGATGCGCTATTCGAGATCGAGCAAGACCTGGCGCAAGGTGATTCCGACCGGATCCAACGGGTCAAGCATCAAGCCACACAAGCTTGGACCGCCGAAGCGGAGCGACGAGAAGGCTGGCATCGAGCGCATGCGCTCAAGCAAGTGGAAAGATGGGCACAGGGGGCCGAGAATGCGGGCGATTTGGTGGCCAAGGCTCGGCGTGCTCGACAGGAGATGGAGTCCAACATCTTCCAGTGGGCCGAATTCGACGCATCCGTTGACATCCCCGTTGCAGATATTGAGCACGAGGTGATGCGGGTCGTTGGTGTGGACAGCCTTGATCTCGCATTGCTGCGGTTCGGCCGCTGGGGGCCGCCAGCTGGAAAACCGGAGGAGATCGGGAAAGCTGTCGAGCGCGAAACGGAGACTCCCCGTCTCACAGACCTGATCTCCTACACGCTGTACGACCCTGCGGGGTTCGAAGTGAAGACGTTCTCCACGCTAGAAGAACAGCACGAACGCCGAACCAAGCAGCTCCAAGAGTTCCACGCACGCATCCACGGTGACCTGGCGGCTGAAGCGTTGACACGGATCGGGGCGGCCTATCCGCGACGCTGGGGCGAGTTGGCCACTTTCTTCGCGTCCGATTTGATCTGGCCGCCTGAGGCAGATGCTCTCAGTCGTGCGTTCGAACATTTCTGGGCTGGTCGCCACGACGAGGCGATCCTTGTCGCGCTGCCCAGAATTGAAGCGATCCTCAGGCGGACGGCTCGTGCGATGGGGGGCGTCGTGTTTCGACCGCCTGAAGCTAACCGCCCCGGCGGTCTCAAGACGCTCGGCGAGGTGCTTCGACTCCTGCAAGGGAAAGTGGATGACGGCTGGTGGCAGTCGTTCTGGTTCGTTCTGGCGGACCCGATTGGGCTCAATCTGCGGAACGAATACAGCCACGGGCTACGCGATGAGGGAGATGCCATCGATGCGGCGCTCGTTCTACGACTCGCGGCACATCTCCGCCTTCGCACCTTGGAGCCGACGACGGCAAGCTCGGAACAGTCAGCCAACGACGGCTGATGAACGTCTTTGGCTGCCAGCGCGAAACCAACCGCGAAATCGCCCGCGCCCTCCGCCGCAACGGCGCCTGAAGGCGCTAGCCTGCGCACCATGGATCGCGCGGACCTGATCGCTGTCTCCGAAGCTGCGGGGGTGTTGCCAACTGAGATGCCGGTTGAGTTCGTCGGCCCCGATGATCCGATTTACCCCTCGCCGCTGCGGCTCGGGCACGGCACAGCCGCCGTGCTGGCCAACATCGCCGGCGCGGTTGACGACATCGCCGCGGCCAACGGCGCGGCGCGGCAGACTGCGCGCATCGATGTGCGGCACGCGCTCGTCTCGATCAGCAGCATGTGGGTGCTGCGCGTCGACGGCGTGCTCGCCACCGAGGCGCTGATGGATCCGGTCGGCGCCGGACAGGGCATCTTCCGCACCCGCGACGACCGCTGGCTCTACCTGCTCAGCGGCTTCCCGCACATCGTCGAGCGCACCCTCGAAGCCATCGGCTGCGCCGACGTCGACCAACTCGCCGACCGGATCGCCGCCCGCGACGCCGCCGAGCTGGAGGCCGCCCTCAACGACGCCGGTCTCACCGGCGTGATCGTGCGCAGCGCCGACGAATGGCGCGCCCATCCGCAGGGCGCGCTGCTGGCCGATGCGCCCGCCGTGACGATCGAGAAAATGGGCGACGATCCGCCCACCCCGCTGCCGCAGGGCGGCGAGCGGCCGCTCAGCGGGCTGCGCGTGATCGACGCCACCCGTGTGCTCGCCGGCCCCACCATCTCGCGCACCCTCGCCGCGCTCGGCGCGGATGTGCTGCACATCGGCGCGCCCGGCCTGCCCGACATCCAGGCCGCCCAGGCCGACACCGGCCACGGCAAGCGCCGCGCCTTCATCGACCTCAACGACGACGACGGCCCCGAAGCGCTCTGGGAACTGATCGACCACGCCGATGTCTTCGTCCAGTCCTACCGCGCCGGCAGCCTCGCCCGCCGCGGCTTCTTTCCCGGCTCGCTCGCCGCCGAGCGCGACGGCATCATTTATGTCTCCGAAAACGCCTACGGACAGGACGGCCCCTGGCGCGAAAAGCGCGGCTTCGACGGCAATGTCCAGGCCGCCAGCGGCATCCACGCCCTGCACCAGCCGCCCGGCCAGCTGGTCAGCCAGATGGTCGGCCCCGGCCCGGCGATGGCGATGAACGACTACTGCACCGGCTACTGGGGCGCATACGGCGTGCTCGAAGCGCTCAAGCGCCGCGCCGTCGAAGGCGGCGCCTGGCACGTGACCGTCTCGCTCGGCCAGACCGCCGCCTGGTTCCTGCGCATGGGCGCGCCGCACGACATAAGCGCCGCCGACTCTGAAGTCGGCTACCAACTTGCAGAGCAATTCTCCGAAAACGTCGACTCCGACTACGGCACGCTCACCCGCCTCAAGTTCCCCATCGAATTCTCCCACACCCGACCCCGCTGGAGCCGAACAGTAAAGCCGGGTACCCACGCGCCCGAATGGCTGCCCCGCTGACTCCCAATCCGCCCGTGGGCCGTCTACAATGCACGTAACGGGCCGGCATGGGATCGGCCCGCCTGTGGGGACGAAAGGGATCGACAGCGGCCGACTGATCTGCGGCTGCGCGCCGAGGGGGCGCTCCTCGTAAATCCGCGCCGACCTTCCTTAACTGGCGAACCCAAGGAACTCGCCCTCGCCGCCTAGCCGCGGCGACGTCGCCTCCCACCCGTAACCGAGCCGGAGGGAATGCGGCGCCGACCAGTTCGGTTGCTCCCCGCGGGACGCCGGGACCGCGGAGAAAAGACCACCCCGGCTGACCCGCCCGTAACGGGTAGGCCGACGCGCCGGCGGACGGGGACACCGCAAGCGATGGCTACGCGCGTAGAGGCTGTAGGGAGCGACCGTCTGGACGGGGAGTTCGATTCTCCCCCGTCTCCACCACCCTCAACACCACGCCTGCCCCATCGCACCAACACCACGCCTGCCCCGTCGCACCAACACCACGCCTGCCCCGTCGCACCTCGGCGCTTCCGAAATGCCCCCCCATCCTGGGGGGGCTGCCGCTTCCAGCGGCTGGGGGGGCTCTCCACGCCCACGCAAAGGGGCTGTCCCGCCCGAAATCGCCCCTTCCACGCAACGGCCCTGTCCGCAATCCGGAACCGCCCCCTACGCAGGGGGGCTGCCGCTTCCAGCGGCTGGGGGGCTCTCCACGCCCACGCAAAGGGGCTGTCCCGCCCGAAATCGCCCCTTCCACGCAACGGCCCTGTCCGCAATCCGGAACCGCCCCCCTATGCAGGGGGGCGGTCCGCTTCTAGCGGACTGGGGGGTCGGCCGCCCCAACCCCCCTCCACCTCCCCAACCCCCTACCATCCCCACGCAGAAACGGACCACCCCATGCCCACACCCTCCCCGCTCGTCCTCCCGCCCGGCGTCATGCCCCCCGCGCGGCCCGCACCGCCGCCCTCCGGCGCGCCCTTTGACCGCAACTTCTTCGAATCCGTCCTGCCCGCCGCCGTCCACTCCTACTGCTCCCAGGTCGCCTGCACCATCCCCCTCGTCCAACTCCACACCTCCGACGGCGCCCGCCACTACATCCGCGCCATCTCCGCCGTCGCCGACGCCTGGGTTGCCCTCCACACCCAGGAAGAACACAACGAAGACCCCGTCCAGGTCTTTATCCCCTACCCCGCCATCATGCGCGTCGAAATCCACCCCGATCTCAGCCCCGAACTGCGCCGCTTCGGCTTCCTCACCGCCAGCTCCGCGCCCAGCCCCGCTGAACTCGCCGCCGACCAGGACGCCTGAGCCCCGCTGAGCGCCCCAACCGCCATTTCTACGAACATCTGAATTGTTCGACAATTTGTGAGTGACATTACCCACACACTTGTCTACCATTTCTCCAATCCACCGCAGCCGTCCGAATCCACGCGCGGCCGCGGCGACAACCAGAGGGCCGCAGGCCCGGCAGGAGGAACAGACCGATGAGCGAAACCAACTACTGGAGCCGCATGCGCCGCCGCCGCCTCTCGCGCCGCACGCTCTTGGGCGCGTCCGCCCGAGCCGGCGTCGGAGCCGCCGGGCTCGCCCTGGTCGGCTGCGGCGACGATGACGACGACCAACAGCAGACCGTCGCCCAGAGCGCGCCGGCCGCGCAACAGCAACAGCAGCAGGCCGCGCCCGCCGCCCAGGCTCAGCAGCAGCAGGCCCAGCAACAGGCCGACACCGTCGCCCAGCAGGAGGACGACGACGCCGGCCAGGCGACGCAGACCGTCTCCGCCGCAGCCTCCGACCTCGTCGTCGGCGGCGTCCGCACCGCGCCCTTCGTCGGCCCCTTCTCCGGCGACCCGCCCACCCTCGACCCCTACGAGAACCTCACCTACCGCGCCCAGATCCCGTCCGGCTACCACTACTCCAAGCTGATCCAGGCAATCACCGGCGCCGAGGGCGTCAACCCGATCAACACCGCCGAGTACGAGCCGGACGCCGCCGCCTCGCTGCCGGAGATCCCCGACGGCACGACCTACATCTTCACCATTCGCGACGACATCAAGTGGCACGATGTCGAGCCGCTCAACGGCCGCGACATGACGATGGACGACATCCAACAGACCCACGACCGCTTCAAGGAGATCTCCGCCAACTCCGCCGGCTGGGACCGCGTCGTCGACAGCTTCACGATCGGCGAGGACCGCTCGATCACCTTCAAGCTGCACCGCCCCCACGCGCCGTTCCTGACGCTGGCCGGCTCCTCCCAGCACATGTGGCTGATCCCGCCCGAGATCGTCGACGACGGCACCGTCGCCGCGCGCCCGGTCGGCTCCGGCCCCTGGATTTTCGACAACTTCGAGCCGGGCGTCGCCATCAACTGGCGCCACAACCGCGACAACTGGCACCGCAACAACGACTACGTCAGCGTCGCACAGAACCTGCCCCTGATGGACGGCGTGATCGCCACCATGAACGGCGACACCAACGTGCTGATCCCCGCCCTGGGCGACGGCGCGCTGGACTTCTCCCAGCTCTCGGCGGCGATCTACAAGCAGACCGTGGATGCCGCGCCGCAGATCGAAGACGACGGCTACGTCTTCACCTCCAACACGGTGCCCGGCGGGTTCTACTTCAACTACTCGATCCCGCCCTGGAACGATGTCCGCGTCCGCCTCGCGCTCTCCTTCTCCATGGACCGCGACGGCATCCTCGCCGCGACCGACGAGACCGGCCGTGGCGGCTGGCATAGCCCGCTCTCGCAGCTGCCGCCGTTCTGGATGGACCCCAAGGACCTCGACACTTTCGGCGAGACCTTCGAGGGCGAGGACTCCGGCCTCGTCTTCCACCGCGACATCGGCAAGGCCCGCCAGCTGCTCGACGCCGCCGGCTTCCCCGAGGGCATCCAGGCCACCCTGCACGGCACCGCCGACTACGGCGCCACGGTGGTCAACCTCTACGAGGCCTGCGCCGCCTCCGCCGCCGAGGCCGGCTTCCAGTTCGAGTTCTTCTTCAAGGAGTACGCCGCCTACATCGCCTCGATCTTCCGCGGCAACTTCCCCGACAACTGGGACGGCGAGTCCAGCCACCTCGGCATCGGCCCGCTCTACGGCGGCGCGACCGACCCGGAGGACATCTTCGCCGCCGTCTACGCCCGCAGCTCCGGCCGCCACAACTGGGGCTCCGCCGGGCGCACGCCCAGCAACCTCGAGACGGTGCTCGGACTCGACACCGGCGGCAACGCCGAGGCCTGGTCGCACGCCAACGCCGTCAGCGGCGGCGGCCCCGAGACCGACGAGCGCCTGCACGAGATGTTCGACACCCAGAAGGGCATCCTCGACTTCGAAGAGCGAGTCGAGTACATCAACGACATCCAGCGCTACATGTCGACCAAGATGTACATGGTCCCCTACGTCGCCTCGCCCGGCGTCTACGCCTTCAACCCCTGGATGCAGCAGGTCGACGTCAACACCGGCGCGGTGATCGAGAACAGCAGCCAGCGCATGTGGCCCAAGGCCACCTACGCCTGGGGCGGCGCGGGCGAACCGACCTTCATGCTCGACCAGAGCATCAAGGACCAGCACACCTAGGCCGACCAGCCGGTCCGCAAACGGGGGAGCGTTGCGGCGCTCCCCCGTTTCGCGTACCCAACCTCCCCCGCCGGCCGTCGCTGAACACCGCGAGTAGCCCGCCGTGCGCACGTACATTCTCCGCCGCGTTCTGCTGATCATCCCGACCATGATCGGGGTGACCATGCTCGTCTCGCTGCTCACCCAGCTGCTGCCCGGCGACTTCATCGACGTGATGCTCGCCGACCACGTCGCCCAGGGCGAGGACCTGGCCAAGATCCGCGCCGAGTGGGAAGAACAGCTCGGCTGGAACGATCCCTGGATCGTGCAGTACGGCAACTGGCTCTGGGACGCGCTGCGCGGCGACCTCGGCACCTCGCTGATCGGCAGCTTCAACACCGTCGTCGAGGAAATGGCGAGCCGCATCCCGGTCACCCTGGAACTCGGCATCCTCGCCCTGATCGTCGGCGTCGCCGTTGCCCTCCCCGTCGGAATCATCTCCGCCGTGCGGCAGGACTCGATCGTCGACTACCTCTTCCGCGGCACTGCGATCCTCGCGCTCTCGGTGCCCGGCTTCTGGATCGCCGTCCTGATCATTCGCGTCATCTTCCCCCAGCTGGGCCTGCCCGCCCTGCCGCTGATCTATCAGGACCCCACCGAAAACCTGGGCGAGAACCTGCGCCAGATGTACGTGCCCGCGATCATCCTGGGCATCGGCCTGGCTGGCCCGGTCATGCGCCTCACCCGCGGCGAAATGCTCGAGGTGCTGCGCCAGGACTACGTCCGCACCGCCCGCGCCAAGGGCCTCCGCGAGCAGGCCGTGATCGTCCGCCACGCGATGCGCAACGCGCTGATCCCCGTGCTCACCCTGATCGGACTCTCCGCCTCGATCCTGATCGGCGGCTCCGTGATCATGGAATCGATCTTCACCCTGCCCGGCATGGGGCTGCGCATGCTGGTCGCCCTCTCCGACCGCGATATTCCCGTCGTGATGGGCATCATGGTCGTGATCGCCCTGGTTGTGATCGTCGCCAACCTGCTGATCGACATCGCCTATTCGCTGGTCGATCCCCGCATCCGCTACAACTGATCGCTGCCGGCGCCGGCGCGCGCCGAAGAGGGGAAACAGTGGACGATGACTGAGAGCAGCGCCCCGGAAGCCGCGATCCAGTACCAGGACCGCACCGATATCGGCGGCTGGCTGCGCGACCAGATGCAGGGGCTGATCGACCGCTCGGTCTCCAGCCCGATCGGCTTCGTCACCGCGATCGCCACGCTGATCGTCGCCGGCTCCATCGGCTTCCTGGTCGGCGTCGTGATCATGCCGTACTGGATGTTCCGCCGTAAGAAGTACCTCGGCGCGTTCGGCGCGCTAATCCTGCTGCTGAGCGTGATCGTGGCCGCCGTCGCGCCACTGCTCCAGACCGTCGAGCAGGACCCCGAAGCGGTGCGCGTCGCGCCCTACACCAAGGCCTTCTTCAGCGACCGCTTCATCTCGCCCAACGCCGACCACATCTTCGGCACCGACAATCAGGGGCGGGACATCGTGACCCGGATCATCTACGGTTCCGAGGTCACCGTGCTGGTCGGCTTCGGCTCCGTGATCGCGACCGCCTTCCTCTCCACCCTGATCGGCCTCGTCTCCGGCTACTTCGCCGGCGCCGGCATGTCCTGGGCGATGCGCGCGCCGCCGCCAATTATCAACTTACGCACCGGTTCGTTCCCGCTCTGGTGGTTCCTCGCCCTGCCCTTCGCGATCATCGTGCTGGCCGGCCAGATCCTGCTCACACTGCTCGACATCCTCACGCTCAACTTCTTCTCCGAACGGATCAGCGAGTTCGGCGACGACCTCTTCGGTCGCTGGCCCTCGCGCAGTGGCGCGCTGCCTGACCTCGACCTCGTGATCCAGCGCATCGTCGACGTCTGGAACGCCTTCCCTGCGATCTTCCTGATCCTCGCCGTGCTGGCCATCATCGGCAGCGGCGGCGACGGCTTCCTCGGGCTCGGCTTCGGCCCCAACTTCGGCCCGCAGGCCAACATCGGCGACGAGTGGTTCTGGCAGGTCTTCCCCCGCACCACGACGGTGATCCTGACCGTCGCGCTGGTGCTGGCCGCCGGCAACTCGCGGATCGTGCGCGGCGCCGTGCTCGCCACCCGCGCCGCCGCCTACGTCGAAGCCGCTCGCTCGCTCGGCGCCTCCAACGTGCGCATCATGGTCGCCCACATCGTGCCCAACATCATGGCCACCATCATCGTGCTCGCCTCGCTCAACCTCGGCGCGGCGGTGCTGATCGAGGCCGCCATCTCCTTCCTCGGCTTCGGCATCCCCCCGCCCTTCCCCACCTGGGGCCGCGACACCGGCCAGATCGCCCTCGTCTACGCGACCGAGGCCTGGTGGCTCGCCTTCTTCCCCGGGCTGATGATCATGATCGCCGTCTTCGGCTTCAACATGATGGGCGACGCCCTGCGCGACATCCTCGACCCCCGCCTCCGCGGCACCCAGTAGCCCCTCCCACGCAGGAAGTTGTCCCTCCGGAAATCGCCCCCCTATGCAGGGGGGCTGTCCGCTTCTAGCGGACTGGGGGGTCGGCCGCTCCCTACTCCGTCTCGATCGCGTACTCCAACGCATCCCCGTACTCGTGCCACGAAGCGTCGTAGTTGCGCCCGCCCTCGTAGCCCAGCAGCGTCAGCAGGAACAGGCCGTGCGCCGCACGGATGCCCCCCTGTCAATAGGTGGTGACCCGCGTCTCCGGCGTAATCCCCAAACCCGCCAGTATCGACCGCAACTCCGCCGCCGGCTTCAGCGTCCGCACCGGCGACTCCAGCGTGTGCAGCCACTCCAAGTGTACCGCGCCCGGAATCCGCCCGCCCCGCTGCGTCCCCCGCTTGTTCGCGCCCGTCCACTCCCCGTCCGAGCGCACATCCCAGAACACGTGATTCTCGTCCTCAACCAGCGACGGAATCTCCGCCAGCCGGCAGATCGTCTCATCGTGCGGCGCCGGCGGCGTCGGATACTCCGTCCGCTGCGCGCGCGGATTGTCGTTGGCCAGCGGGCGGCCCTCCGAGTACCACTTGTCCAGCCCGCCGTTCAGCACCGCGAAATTCGTGTGCCCGAAGCGGTCGAACGTCCACCACGTCCGCGCCGCATACAGCCCGCCCGATCCGTCATAGGCCACCACCTGCGTATTCGGCGTCAGCCCCAACCGACCCGCCAGCTGCGCGAAACGCTCCGCATCCTCCAACCCGTAAATCTGCGAATCGTCCGACGGATCGCTCTTCCAGTAGCGCGAGAGCGACCACAGCGCGCCCGGAATATGCAGCCGCTGGTACGCCGGCAACACATCGCAGTCCAGCACCACCACATCATCGTCCTCGATATGCTCCGCCAGCCAGTCCGTCTCGCGCAGCAGCTCCGGCCGCGCCCAACCTGCTTCACTGTCGTTGTGATTGCTCATCGCACTACTCCTGATCACCGCTCTGATCCGACTCGCCGGAGCCGCCGCCGTCCTCGATCTCGACCGGCGTCGCCCCCTCGCTCGGGGCGTCCGACGCCCCCTCGCCCGATCCGCCGCCCTCTTCGGGCGCTTGGTAGTTGCCCCGCAGGTAATCGATCGCCGTCATCAACTGCACATCGAGCTCCGCCTCGAAACCCGTCTGCGGCTGCGCGATCTCGATGTCCGGAATCACCCCCACCCCCTCGATCACGTCCCCGTTGGGCGAAATCCAGCGCGCGATGCTGACATAAAGCACGCTGCCGTCGGAGAGTCGGCGAGGGATGTTGACGGTGCCCTTGCCGGCGGTGGTTTCGCCGATCAGCGCCGCCCGCCCGTGATCCCGCAGCGCCGCCGCCATCACCTCCGAGCCGGAAGCCGACGCGCCGTTGATCAGGATCACCAGCTCCATATCCAGCCCGCGCCCGCCGGGGCGGTCTTCGAAGACTTCCTCGCTCCCGTCGCGGTGAATCTCGCGCATGATCACCGCTTCGTCGATGAACTCCCCGGTCGCCGCAATCGTCCCGTTCAGCGTGCCGCCCGGATTGTTGCGAACATCGATGATCAGCTTGCTCACGTCGGCGTTCCGCGCGGCGTCCAGCAATTCGCCGAGGTCGTCGCGCGTGTCCTCGGTGAACTGCGAAATCCAGATGTAGCCGATGTCCGCCACCGCGTTGCCCTCGCGATCGTTGATCTGCTGCGAGCGCACGCTCGGCACCACGATCCGGTCGCGCACCACCGGCAGCAGCTCCTCGGTCCCGTCGCTATGACGCACCAGCAGGTTCACCGTCGTCCCCGCCGGACCCCGAATCCGCTGCACCGCCAGCTGGAGCGACCAGTCGGCAATCGATTCGCCGTCCACCTCCAGAATCACGTCGCCCGACCGCACGCCGGCGCGCTCCGCCGGCGAGCCGTCGAACACCGTCACAATCGTGATCTCCCCGTCGAAATCGTTGACCGTGCAGCCGATGCCCTCAAACGATCCGCCGATGTCCTCCGAAGTCAGCCGATAGTCCTCGGCGCTGATGTAGGCCGTGTGCGGGTCGCCGAGACGGTCGATGATCCCGTTGATCGCCGCAGTGCGCAGATCGGTCGACTCAAACGCCGCCGGATCGACGAAATCGCGGTCAAGCACATCGTAGATCTCATCAAGGATCGCGAAGCGCGAAGCGCGGTCGGAAGTGGGCGCTTCTTCATCGCTGCTGCGCTCGGCGATCACCGGCGCGGCGACGCTTCCGCCGCGCGCGCTGCGCAGGAACGCATCCCGCCCGTCGCCGTCGTCGACGATCCGAATCACGCCCGCGCCCAGCGCGAACGCGGCCAGCAGCATCACCAGAATCAGCAGCGCCGCAACCCCGCGCCGCGGCGTGCGCCGCCGCGTCCGCCCTTCGGGCTCAAGGTCTTCCGCCTGTAGGTAGTCCGCCATTCCGCAAGCTTACCAACCCGGCGCGGATGGAGGGCCCCGACGGGAGATGGATTCTGTGCCGGATTCAGGGCGACGGGCCGCCCCCCCAGTCCGCTACGCCGACAGCCCTTGCGTAGAGGGGCGATTCCGGAGCGGGGTCCGCTCTCTACAGCTCCAGCATGCCTGTTTCGCCGTGCTCTTCTTCGTCGTCGAGCTCTTCATCTGCGCCGAGCCCGACGCCGATGTAGACGAAGCCGCCCGCGGCGAGGCCGAGGAAGAGGCCGGCGGCGATGATGATCCAGAGCAGCCAGGCGTCGAAGCCGCCGTTAGCGCTGCTGAGGTGCTGGTTGCCGGCGCCGAGGTTGATCAGGATCGCGTGAACAACCACGCCCAGCACGCCGCCGACAATCATCCCCGGCGCAAGCAGCGCCATCTGGATCATCGGCGGGGCATCCTTGAGCCATTGCGGCAGCATGAACGACGGAACGAGCGGCGGCATCGCATCCTCCCTGCGCAGCGCGGCCCGAGAGGCGGGCTCGCGTACATTCTCGCGCAATCTGCGCCGCCGCCAGTATCGCAATCACACGGCGCAAGCGCTACCCCATCGGGCGGCGCGCGTCTAAGCTCAGTCGTATGCCCGCACGCTCACCGGACCGCTCGCCCAACTCCCCGCTTGCCGCCCGCCTCAGCCGCCGTCGCCTGCTGCGCAGCGGCGCCGCGCTCGGCGTCGGCGCGGCCGCGCTGGCGCTGGTCGGTTGCAGCTCCGACGAGGATTCGGAGCAGGCGCAACAGCAGATTACGGAGCAGGAGGCCCAGCAGACGCCGCCCGAGCCGCCCGCGCAGCAGGCGGCCCAGCAAGCCGAACCGCAGGCCGAGCTACAAGACGGCCGGCAAGCCGGCCAGCAGGCCGCGTCGGACGCCGCCCAGCAGGATGCGCCGGAAGAGCAGCCCGAGCCGCAGCCGCCGAGCGGCCCCGTCGCAGGCGGGATGCTGCGTGCCTGGCTGCCGATCGACCGCTTCGACACCTGGGACCCGCACCGCTCGCGCTACCGCTACGCGCAGAGCATGCACAGCCTCGTCTACAGCCGCATCGTGCAGCCCGCCGACCCGCACTCCGGCGAGCTGGCCGCCGACCTCTGCGCGCTGCCCGAGACGCCCGACCAGACCACCTACGTCTTCACGCTCAATCCCGAAGCGCGCTTCTGGAACCAGCCGCCGACCGACGGGCGGAACGTCAATGTCGACGACGTCCGCCTGAACATCGAGCGGCAGCAGGCGGGGCTGGACGCCGAAGGCAACCCCGATCCGCATCTGTTCCGCAGCCGCGACTGGAACCGCGCGGCGTTCGCCGCCGCGGCGGACGGCGAAGACGCGAGCTTCACGCTGACCACCGACGCGCCCGACGCGCCGTTCCTGAACAGCGTCGCCGCGTCGCCCTTCGCCTGGATCATCAGCGCCGAGGCGATCGCCGATTCCGCGCCCGGCTGGCTCGCCCAACCGACCGATTCCGCGCTCGTCTCCGGCAGCGGGCCCTACATCCCGACCATCTACGAGCCCGGCTTCGAGCTGAACCTGCAACGCTCGGAGAACTGGTGGGGCGGCGATGTCTGGCCCGAATCGATCGTATTCGTGGGCGGCGCGAGCGACGCGATCATCGAGGCCTACCTCAACGGCGGGCTCGACCGAGCGGACTTTCCCCTGACCAACGAAACCATCGAAGTGCTGCGCGAACAGCGGCCCGACGACACGCCGTTCGACCTACCGCTCGACGCGCCAATTCAGCTGCTTGCGCCGCGCGACTCCGACGCCGCAGCCGCGCTGGGCGACCCGCGCGTGATCCGCGCGCTCTCGATCGCCGCCGACCGCCGCCGGCTGATCGACCGACTCTACGGCGGGCAGGGGCGGCAGTCGGGGCCGCTGCCCTGGTATCTCGACGGCTGGGCGCTGCCCGACGACCGGCTGGCGGCGTTCGCCGGCTACCGCAGCGTGCGCGACGACGATCTGGCGGAGGCGCGGCAGCTGATCGCCGCAGCCGGCGGCGCGGACGCAATCGCCGAGGCGCCGTTCGTCGTCGCCGACCTCTTCGAAGGCTTCTTCCCCGGCGCCGGCGCGTTCCTGCGCGACCAACTGCAGGAGGCGACGGGATTGACGCTGGACCTGGACTACCGCCCCTTCGCCGAAGCGCTCGACCAGCTGCAGGGCGGCGAGCGCTTCCTCTTCCTCGGCTGGGGCGCGGCGCCCGGCGGGCCCGATCCGACCGACCGCTGGGCGGCCACCCTGCACTCCGCGGGCGCGGATAACTGGGGCGGTCTGGCCGACGCCGAGCTGGACAACCTGATCGAGCAAATGCGCGGCACCTTCGACCTCGACGCGCGGCGCGACCTCTGCGAGCAGGTGCAAAACCGGCTGCTCAGCGGCGACGCGGTCGGCTGGACGCACAATCTCGCCAACGGCGTGCAACTGGGCGTCTCGCAGCAGTGGCTGCACCTCGACCCGCGCGCCCTCGCCTACGCCTGGTCCACCCAGCACCTCGCCACCAGCTGGCTCGACACGACCCAGGAGTCCGGCTACCCCACGGAGGCCCGCACCCCGCCCCCCGAGCCGGAGCCCGAAGAGCCGGCGGACGGCGCAGAGTAAGTCGCCCCCAACCGCGCTACACTGGCCCCACTATGCCAATGCCGAAACTGCTCAAGGTCGAAGCCCGCGAGGGCTACCGCATCTACGTCGAGTACGACGACGGGGCGTGCGGCGAGGTGGACTACAGCCACAAGGTCGGCCGCGGCGTCTTCAAGGTCTGGGACGAACCGGGCGTCTTCGAGCAGGTCCACATCACCGAGTACGGCGCGATCGGCTGGAGCGACGAGCTCGCTCTCTGCCCCGACGCCGTCTACTTCCGGCTGACGGGGAAGACTCCGGAGGAGATGATGCCCGGCCTGCGCGCTCAAGCCGATGCGCTAGACTAGGTCGCACCATGCCAATGCCGAAACTGCTCAAGGTTGAACCCCGCGAGAACTACCGCATCTACGTCGAATACGACGACGGGGAGTGCGGCGAGGTGGACCTCAGCCACAACATCGGCAAGGGCGTCTTCAAGGTCTGGGACGAGCCGGGCGTCTTCGAGCGCGTCCGCGTCACGGAGTTCGGGGCAATCGGCTGGAGCGACGACCTCGACATCTGCCCGAACTCCGTCTACTTCCGACTGACTGGCAAGGAGCCGGAAGAGATGATGTCCGGCCTTCGGCGTGAAGCGGTGGATGTCTGAGCTTTGCCGCTTTCGCGGCGCGGTGATCTGCATCTACTTCGACGAGCACAATCCGCCTCACTTTCACGTCAGGTACGGTGGGCGCGATGTGCAGATCGGCATCGATCCGGTCCGCATGCTCGAGGGATCACTGCCTCCGAACATCCGCAGACTCGTCTTTGCCTGGGCCGAAGTTCGCCAAGCCGAGCTGGCAGAGGCTTGGAGACGCGCGCAAGGCCGCCAGCCGCCAGGCAAGATCGCGCCGCTCGCCTAATCCTGCTCGCCCCCGCGCGCTACACTGACCGCACCATGACGATGCCCGAACCAGTCCGAGTCGAGCCCCGCGAAGGCTACCGCATCTACGTCGAATACGACGACGGCGCGTGCGGCGAGGTGGACCTCAGTGATGTTGCCGGCAAAGGCATCTTCAAAGCCTGGGACGACCGAGCGTTCTTCGAGCGCGTCTACGTCACCGAGTTCGGCGCGATCGGCTGGAGCGACGAGCTCGACATCTGCCCGGACCAGGTCTACTTCGACCTGACGGGGAAGACGCCGGAGGAGATGATGCCCGGCCTGCGCATGCAGTTTGGAATCCTCGAGCAGCTTGGTGCTGGGGCATAGCGGGGACTGTACGATGGCAGACAAAGCACGACGGCTGGACCTCGAGTTCTTGATCGGCGAATCACCCGACCGCGAACGTGCGACCCCGGTCGAGATGCACGACGGAGACTCGTCGGGGCCAGAACGCCGGGAAGACGAGCTGCGAGAACTCCGACAAAGTCCCGCCGCGAGACGCCGCACAGGACCATGGCGCGTTCTACTACCAAGGCGTAGTCTTCGCGCACCAGTCTTGAGTCTGACTGTACCGCAACAACTGTACGAGCAGGTTCTGAGGCCCGCAGACGAGCTTTACCTGTGGACAGTCTACCGATACGTTGACGATCGGTCGATCCACGAAGAGTCCGTCAACAAGGCCCAACTCAGCTCCCCGACGCCCAATCAGGCCGACAAAACAGTCTCGGTAAGGTTGCGGTATCTCTACGAGCAAGGCAGTCCAAGTGTCGAGGCCCTGCTCGACAAGGAAAAGGAAAATCCGTTTGGGGACTACAACCAACGGAACTGTCAGTGTAGAGGTCGACACGATCGCTGGCGCTGGTTCAAGCAGTTGGTTGGCGTGGGCGGATATACCTACGTCGTCCAACACGAACCTGGCTGGACCGTGTCGCGTGGAGAAGGCCACACTGTGCATCACAGCGAAACGTTTGTGATTGAGCGACACGCCAAAAATGGTGGCGTTCAGTGGGAGTGCGTGTGTGGCGCGTGGACGGAGATCAAACCTGATGACGCCGGTCGAGAGGACATGATCGTGAATATGCTGTATGACAGCAATTCCGCAGAAGAACGCGTCAACCTGCTAAGGTCGGGTCTTCCGATGCGGTGGAGGCTGTATACGCTGTTGCTTTCAGCGCTTGGCGCAATAATATTTGTCGGATCAACAGTGGCCGACCAATGTTCCAACGGCGGCACTCCAGCAGGATAATGAAAGGGCAGGCCAAATCGCAGCAACGCGTCGTCCCCTCTAAATCTCTCCCCACGATGGGGAGAGACTTTCAGAATCGCCTCAGGCAGGACCAGCGCGCTCCAGATTGAGCGCCAGCAAGCGGGAGAGGATTTCGTCGTCGGAGAAACCGGTTGGCCACCCATACGCCGCGAACACCGCCTCATCGAGCTCCCGATGCGCGATCTCCAGCCACGTTGGGGGATCGTTGTACAGATTGGTCATTGTGTGTTGGCGCAGCTCGGCGGGATCGAGGTTCGGCGGGTTGAGCCACGCCTCGCGCTGCTCGTTGAGCGAAGCCGCCGCCGCGCCGATCGCGTCGCGGTGCTCGATCTGAGAGTCGCTGAGCGCGTCGTCCGGCGTATCCAGCGGCCACGGAAACGGGAACGTGAGGAACGTTCGCGTCGGCATGTATCGAGGATCGTCGCCCGCGCCGATACGCGATGCTTGCGCCAGCGACCAAAGCGAATGCGCCCTTGAAGCCAAGACGCCGAATGTGAAATCGTCGGAGCGGAGGATCACGACGACGGAAACGTCGGGAACGCTGTTGTCGGTGATCCACGTGAAGAAACGATGCGTGGAAGTCTCCGGCGTCGCGATCCAGCGCGGAAGCGATGCGATGGCGTCGCGCATCTTTCGTTGCGGGACGAAGTGTTGCCACCACTCCTCGGGGTGCTCCGGATTAGGGTTGCGTTCGCGCCACGGCTTGACTTCCGCCTTTACGTGCTCGAACGGGAGCTCGTACTGGGCGGCCTCGGCCATCGTGCGTTCTTCGCCGAGGTCGACCACGAATCGTTCTGACCATCGCTGCGCGAGATCGCGGCCGATCAGCAACGGGAAGACCACGTCGGAGTTCGGGCGGCCGTTGACGTTCGGTGGCGCGTTGAGCATTCGCATACCGTCGTCATAAGGGATGTCGAACGGTCCCGCGCGAATGCCGCCGCGATAGGAATATGCGGCATTCTCCTTGAGCCGCCGAGCGCCGCCCATGTACGCCTCTTGCGTGAGGTCGGGGTTGATCTGATTGACCGGTTCGCCGTCGAGCGTGAGCTCTGATTCGGTTCCGTCGTCTTGCGCGACAATCGCGATCCGCACCGCCGCGCCGTCAGGCGCCCACGGCTCGTTGCGCCGGGCGGAAAAGATCGCACCGGATTCCGCGATCCGTTCCAGGACAGGCAGATTCACCTGCTGGGTGATGCTGGTCGTCGCGAGTAGTCCGGCCCGTCGCGTCTTGCCGTCGGCGACCTGGCGTCGCGCTTGCTCGTGCCAATACGTGCAGAGGTCCGAGTTGCCGCTGATCAACGGATGCCAGACCTCGCGCATGCGCTCAATCTTCTCGTCCCCGACCGCCTTGCGAATCAGCTTCCCGCCCAGGAACGGCGGGTTGCCCACGATGAACTCCGCTGTAGGCCACTCCGCGGGGATCGGGTTGCCCTCCGCATCTTCGGCCAGAATCGCGTCGCGGCACTCGATCTGGTCGATCTGACCGAGGATCGGCTCCGCGAGACGCTGCCGCCCCTGTTGGAGGGTCCACTGGATATCGCCGATCCAGAGCGACATTCTGGTCAGGTCCACTGCGAACTGGTCGATATCGATGCCGAGCATGTTGGCGATCCCGACGCGGCGGCGCAGGCTGTTGATGCCGAACGCCGAGTGCGCCCAGGCGATCAGGTCCTGTTCGATTTGCTTGAGTTCGCGCATGGCGACGTAGAGGAAGTTGCCGGAGCCGCAGGCGGGGTCCAAGACGCGGACGTTGGCCAGCCGCTCGTGAAAGGCGTGGATGCGCGCGGCCGGTGAATTGGGCGGCGGTTCATCCAGCTCGAGCGCGCCGTTGGTTCCCCACGCGCCGTACGCAGCGGGCGACTCTTCGACTGTGAGTTGGTCCGGTTCGAGTTCGGCGCGCAAGGCGTCGAATTCCCGCCGCAGCGGGCGGAGCACGACCGGCTCGACGACTCGCATGATGTTGTCCGGATCCGTGTAGTGGGCGCCGAGTTGGGAGCGTCGGTGAGGATCGAGGCTGCGTTCGAACAGCGTGCCGAAGATCGCCGGGTCGATCCGCGACCAGTCCAGCTCGGCCGTCTCCAGCAGGATTTCCAGCAGGTCGCCGGTCAGACCGAACGTTTCCTGCGCCGCCGTCCGGTCGAAGAGCCCGCCGTTGAACCACGGGGTGGGGAACGGGCCGAAGTCGGGAATTTCGCGGCGGGCCATTGCATCGAACACGGCGGAGAGCTGCGCGCTCGAGCGCTCCGGATTGAGCCGCAGCAGGCTGAGCGTGAGCGAGACGGGTTCATGCGCCTGGCTGTCGACGCCCCGGAACAGCCCAATGCTCTCGGCGAAGAAACAGAAGATCAGCCGATTGAGGAAGCGCGCCACTTCGTTGGGATCGTGGTCCAGGTCGCGCAGCGCTTCGGCGACCTCGCCGAACCGCGCGGCCGCCGTCTCGGTGATGTAGCGCGGATCGCGGTTCGGGTGCAGCGCCTCCGGATCGAGAAACACCTCGCGCAGCATCCGCAAGTAGTGGGAGGGGTTGTCGCGCAGGTCGTTGAGGTTGAACCGTTCCACGCGCGGCGGCGTGTTGGTGAAGTTGGTGTGGATCTCGAAGCGGTTCATGTCGCAGACCACGAGCAGCGGCGGATTGCCCAGCCCCTCGCGGTAGCCGAGCAGCTGCTCGTAGGCGGCGTCGAGATTCTTGCGCTTGCCTTTGTACTCCCAGCCGAAATGCCCGCGCTTCCAGACATCCGCCTGCCCGCTGGAACCGTCGGGTTTCCTGACGCTCTTCTCAAACGTGTAGTCGACGCCGCCCGGGTCCGCTTCGATCGGCGTTTCGACGCCCAGCAGCTTGCAGAGATCGATGAAGTGCGACTGCGCCGCCTGCGTTTCGCTCGCGGAGACGCGCCGCCAGCGATCAACAAAATCGTCAACGCTCAGCGTCGCTCCGGTCGGCATCGCCCGCCCCTCACTCCTCGAGCGCGGCGCGGAGCAGCTCGGAGGCCTGGGCCGGATTCGCCTGCCCGCGCGAGAGCCGCATCACCTGCCCCACCAGGAACTTCAGCGCTTCCTGCTTGCCGCCGCGGTAGTCCGCCGCCGCCTGCGCCTGCTCCTCCAGCACCTGCCGGATGATCGGCGACAGCGCATCCTCGCCCGAAATCTGCGACACGCCCAGACGCTCCACCACCGCCTCGGCGTCCTCGCCGCCGGCGTACATCTCGGCGAACACGTCCTTGGCCTGCGTGGTGCTGATCGCGCCCTTGTCGATGATCCGCACCAGCCCGGCCAGCTGCGCGGGCTGCACGCGGATCGTCTCCAGCGTGTCGGGCGGCTTGGCCTCGTGCATCAAGCGTGTCAGCTCGCCCACGAACCACGTCGCGATCATCCGCGGCAGCCCGTCGCCCGCGTCGTCCCCCAGCGACGCCGCCGCCGCTTCAAACCACGCCGACGGCCCCGGCTCCTCGGTCAGCAGCCCCGACTCGAACGGTTGCAGGCCGTAGTCGGCCTCGAAGCGGGCGCGGCGGGCGGCGGGCAGCTCCGGCAGCGCCGCGCGGATCGTCTCGACCGTCTCCGCCGCGGTGCGCAGCGGCGGCAGGTCCGGCTCGGGGAAGTAGCGGTAGTCGTGCGCCGCCTCCTTGGAGCGCTGCGAGACGGTGACCTGCGCCTCTTCGTCCCAGCCGCGCGTCTCCTGCGCGATCGTCTCGCCCGCCTCCAGCGCCGCGGCCTGCCGCGCCTGCTCAAACTCCAGCGCCCGCTGCACGCTGCGGAACGAGTTCATGTTCTTGACCTCGACCTTCGCCCCCAGCGCGTCGTCGCCCGGCCGCCGCAGCGAGACATTGGCGTCGCAGCGGAACGAGCCCTTCTCCATATCCGCCGTCGAGACGCCCAGGTAGCGCAAAATCTGGCGCAGCTGCACCAGATACTGGCGCGCCTGCTGCGGCGAGCGCATGTCGGGCTCCGAGACAATCTCCATCAGCGGCACGCCGGAGCGATTCACGTCGACCAGCGAAAAGCGCTCGCCGGCCTCGTTCTCGCGGTGCAGCAGCCGCGCCGTGTCCTCCTCGAGGTGGACGCGGGTGATGCCGATTCGCTGCTCGCCGAAGTCGTCGGTCTCGACATCCATCCATCCGGCTTCGGAGAGCGGCATGTCGTATTGCGAAATCTGGTAGCCCTTCATCAGGTCCGGGTAGGGGTAGTTCTTGCGGTCGAACTTGGAGAGTTCGGGGATGCGCATGTTGAGCGCAAGCGCCGTGCGGATCGTCCACTCGACGGCGGTGCGGTTGATCACCGGCAGCGTGCCGGGCATGCCGAGGCAGAGCGGGCAGACGTAGGTGTTGGGCGCGGCGGCGGCGTAGTCGGCCGGGCAGCGGCAGAACATCTTGCTCTCGGTGCGCAGCTGGACATGCACTTCGAGACCGATCACGGTTTCCCAGGCAGCGGTAGGCGGAGCGGCGGAGGACGGGGCGGCGGTTGCGGTGGTGGTACTCATGCCCAACAGTCTACGACGCGCACATCCGAGCGGCGGTTGTCCCGAACGCCCGTTCCCCGATTGCGCCTCACCCGCTACACTCGTCCCCATGCCGGCCCGCGAAGACACCATCAACGTGCAGCTCGGCGAGGTCCTGCAGGAGCTCCGTCCGGCCAGCTGGCGCGTGCTCGCCGAGCACCAGCGCACCCTGCGCAACACGAGCGCCCGCCCCGACATCCTGATCGAAGAGCCCGCCGGCTGGCCCGTCGTGATCGAAGCCGAGCGGGAGAACCACGCGAGCGCCGAGCAGGACGCCCTCGCCCGCCTCGGCGCTGTCGTCGACGAGACCGGCCACCCAATCGAGAGCGCCATCGCGCTTGTCTACCCGCCCGATGTCCGCGAGCAGACCGGCGGGCGGCGCATCCGCGCAGCGCTGAGAGCGACCGAGGCCCTCGAATACGCCCTCTACAGCGCCGCCTCCGGCGACGCCGTCGAGCGCCTCCCCGAGTCGGGTTGGCTGCGCGGCAACGTGCGCGATCTGGCGATGCTCGCCCAACGCGCCGCCATCCCCGCCCAGCGCGTTGAGCGCTTGGTCGACGCGCTCGAACAGGGCGTCAGCGCGGCGGCTGGCGAGTTCAACCGCCGGCACCGCTCGCACGGCGTCGGCATCGGGGGAGCCGTCGCGGAGGTGCTGGGCCAGTCGGATGATCAGGCCGGGCAGACGCGGCTGATGGCGATGACCGTGCTGATCAACGCCTTGATCTTCCACGAGTCGCTGGCGCAGGCCGGGCTGGCCCTAGACGACGAGCGGACCGTCGCGCTCGTGCAGCAGTTCAACTCAACCGCGTCGGGCTTCGATCAGCAGGCGATCATCACGGAGTGGCGGGCGATCCTGGAGGTCAACTACTGGCCGATCTTCGCCACCGCCGGCGAGATTCTCCAGCGGCTCCCAATCGCGACCGCGAACGCCGTGCTGCAACCGCTCTGGGAAGCCGCCCGGCAGCTGATCCGCGGCGGCGTGACCAAATCGCACGACCTGACCGGCGTGATCTTCCAGCGGTTGATCGCCGATCGCAAATTCCTCGCCACCTACTACACACGCCCGGCCGCCGCCGCGTTGCTGGCCGGCCTGGCGCTGCATCCGCGCGGCGCCTCCGACGGCGCGGGCTGGGGCGACGCGGAGGCGGTCGCCGGTCTCCAGATCGGCGACTTCGCCTGCGGCACGGGCACCCTGCTGGCGGCCGCCTATCAGCGCGTCTCGCTGCTGCACGAGCTGCACGGCGGCGATCCGCAGGCGCTGCACGCGCCGATGATGCGCGACGGCCTGGTCGGGCTGGACGTGCTCAACATCGCGGTGCATCTGACCGCGACGATGCTGGCCGGCAGCCATCCCGACACGCCGTTCGACGGCGACTGCCTGCTGACGATGCCCTACGGCACGCAGAACGGCGACTCGGTCGCGATCGGCTCGCTCGATCTGCTGGCGGCGGAGACGCAGGGCAATCTGATCAACGCCGCGGTGGCGATGACGGCGGGCGGCCACGCGCCCAAGGAGGTGCCGGACCTTGTCTCGCGACTCGGACACGGCAAGTTCGACCTGGTGATCATGAATCCGCCGTTCACCCGCTACACGGGCAACGAGGGTTTCAAGATCGGCGCGGGCAATCCGGCCTTCGGCGCGTTCGAGACGACCGGGGACGACCGCGACCGCATGCGCCGCGCGTTGCAGCGTTCGCGCGGCGCCGGCGCGCTGGGCGGCGGCAACGCGGGGCTGGCGGCGGACTTTCTGGACCTTGCGCTGCGCAAACTGACGGCGGACGGCGCGCTGGCGCTGGTGCTGCCGCTGAGCGCGCTCAGCGGGGTGGACTGGCAGGCCGCGCGCGCCGCGCTGCGCAGCCGGTTCGACGAGCTGACGGTCGTCACCGTGGCGGGCGCGAAGTCGGACGACTCGTCGTTCTCCGCCGACACGGGCATGGCCGACTGCCTGATCGTCGCCGCGCGGAGCGGCGCGCAGGCCGATCGGCCGCGCGCGGAGCGGGCGCGGTTCATCGTGCTGGACGCGCGGCCGGGTTCCGCGCAGGAAGGCGCGCTGCTGGCCGCCGAGATCCTGCGGGCCGGCGCGAACGGATCGGTCGCGCGGCTGGAAGACCCAACCAGCAGCACGACGCTGCGACTCGGCGGCGCGGCCTACGGCTCGATCGTCGACGCGCCGCTGCCGGACGAAGGCGGTTGGCCGATCGCCGGCGTCGCCGACCTGCAGCTGGCGGCGGCCGCGCACAACCTCGCCGGGACGGGCGCGTTCCCGCTGCTCTTCCACGGCGATGTCGATGTGCGCATTCCGGTCGCGCCGCTGGGCGCGATCGCCGAACGCGGCCCGTATCACATGGACATCAAGGGCAAGAACAGCGACGGCACGGCGCGCGGCCCGTTCAGCATCACCCGCCCGCCGCGCGTCCCCGTGCCGACCTATCCGGTGCTCTGGAGGCACGACGCAAAGCGCGAGCGCACCTTGCAGATCGAGCCGGATGCGCAGGGCGAGGTGATCAACGGCGCGACCGCTGAGGAGCGGGCCGCCATTCTGCGCAAGACGCCCGAAGTCTGGGCCAGCGCCACCCGCGCCCACTACAACCGCGATCTACAATTCAACTCGCAGTCGCTGATCGCCGCGATGACGGAGCGGAAGTGCATCGGCGGGCATGGCTGGCCGTCCGTGATCTTCGCGGACACGGCGCACGAGTACGCATTCGCGCTCTGGTGCAACTCCAGCCTCGGCCTGCTCCTGCACTGGTGGTCGACGAACAAGACGCAGTCGGGGCGTGGGCGCACGACCGTGACCGCGATCCCCAACATCCCCACGCTCGATACCCGGGCGCTCAGCGACGAGCAGCACGCCGCCGCCCGCGAGGCGTTCGAGGCGATGCGCGAGCTCCGCTTCCTCCCGTTCGACCAAATCGACGAAGACCCGGCCCGCGCGGAGCTCGACCGCCGCCTGCTCGTTAATGTCCTCGGCCTCCCAGCCTCCCTCTGCGAGCCCGACGGCCCCATTGACCTGCTCCGCCGCAAGCTGGCGCGAGAGCCCCAAATCCACGGCGGCAAGAAATCCCGCGTCGTCTTCACCGAAGACGGCGGAGAGAAGAGCCAGCGCCGCCGCGACCGCGATTGAGGAGCGCCCGCGCGCCAAGCGCGGCCCTCCGCTACCCTGCGGGCAGTCCACGACGCGGCACGCCCGCGAGCGTCTGGAGAGCGCAACCGCATGTCCACCGTCTACCCGACGCACCAGCGCCTGCGCGCCTCCGCTGCGTCGGCCCATCCGCTGCGCCTGCTGCACACGTCCGATGTGCATCTCGGCGCCTACACCTCCGAACCGCGCCGCGAGAGCGGCGAGTTTGAGCCGGCCCTGCGCGCCTTCGAGCATGTGCTCGAGCTCGGGCGGGAAGCCGAGGCTGACGTCGTCGTGATCGCCGGCGATTTCTTCGACCACGTGCGCGTCAAGCGCCCCTATGTGGAAGCCACGGGCGAGCTGCTTGAGGCCGTGCAGCGGCCCGTCGTGATTCTGCCCGGCAATCACGATCCGGCGATGCCCGACGGCGTCTACGACAAGTTCCCCGACGCCTTTCCCGCCAATGTGCAGATCATCTCATCGGCGGAGGGCGAGCTGGTCGTGCTTGAGGACGAAGGCGTGCAGCTGTGGGGGCAGGCGCACGAGAGCTACAACGATTTCGCGCCGGCGGCGGTCTGCCCGGCCT
Organism: Dehalococcoidia bacterium; assembly: GCA_965243125.1. Taxonomy (GTDB): domain Bacteria; phylum Chloroflexota; class Dehalococcoidia; order Bin125; family Bin125; genus CATQGW01. The sequence goes on from OZ251529.1 coordinate 1,991,413, forward strand.
GGCGGCGCTATCCGGATCGGCATCTGTGGCGGATCGCGATCGCGCACGGCTACTACGTGGGCACCGGCGAGTCGCGCTACTCCTACCAGATACGCGCCGACGACATCGCGGCGCTCGACGCCGACTACGTGGCGCTCGGCCACATCGATGTCCACGAGGGCGTGGGCGACGGTGCAGTGCCGGCCTACTATCCCGGCGCGCCGCGCCACTCCGGAGGAGCGACGATCGTCGACCTCTCCGCCGACGGCGTGGCGGTGCGCCACGCGCTCCACGCGGGGCACGAAGAGCACCACGCCGACCACTCCAACGCCATGTATCCCGGCTCGGCCTGAGCCGCGCCAGAGGGGAGCCTGCCTGTGGCATTCCGCGCCTTCGTGGTGAACAAGAGCAACGATGACTTCACGCTCGGCGTCGAGCAGTGGGAAGACGACCAGCTGCCTGCGGGCGATGTGACGGTCGCCGTCGAGTGGTCCGACCTCAACTACAAGGACGGCCTGGCCTGCACGCCTAACGGCCGCGTGGTGACCTCCTATCCGATGGTGCCGGGGATCGATTTCGCCGGCACCGTCGTTGAGTCGAGCGACGCCCGCTTCAGCGCCGGCGATGCGGTGGTTGCGACGGGCTACGAGCTGGGCACCGGACACGCGGGCGGCTACGCCGAGCGTGTGCGCGTCCCGGCCGACTGGCTGGTCCCGCTGCCCGACGGTCTGAGCGGCGAAGAGGCGATGGTGCTGGGCACGGCGGGATTGACCGCGGCGATCTCGCTGGAGGCGATCGAGGCCGCGGGCATCGGCCCCGACGCGGGCCCGGTGCTCGTCACGGGCGCGACGGGGGGCGTCGGCTCGACCGCTGTGGCGATGCTGGCGGCGCGCAGCTATACGGTCGCCACCAGCACCGGCAAGACGGACGCGCACGACTTCCTGCGCGACTTGGGCGCGTCCGAAATTCTCGACCGCGCGGAGCTGGCCGAAGAGAGCCGTCGCTCGCTTGAATCCGAGCGCTGGGCGGCGGCCGTGGACCCGGTCGGCGGCGCGACCACGGCCTCAATTCTGCGCCAGACCAAGTACGGCGGCGTGGTCGCCCTCTCCGGTCTGACCGGCGGCGTACCGGTGGCCACCAACGTGATGCCGTTCATCCTGCGCGGGGTGCGCCTCGCGGGGATCGAGTCGGTCTACTACCCGCAGGAGCGCCGCCCTGCGCTCTGGCAGCGGATGGCCGATGATCTCGGCGGCGGCAAGCTGCTGGACCTGGTCGAGGAGCGGATCGCGCTGGAAGCTGTGCCCGACGCGGCGGCCAAGATCCTCGCCGGCGGCGTGCGCGGGCGCATCCTCGTCCAGCCGACATAACTACCGCAGGCAGACCCGAACCAACGCAACCCACGGATGGGAGCACAGCATGAGACTCGGCATTTTCACCGGATCGACCGGCCCGGCGGCCAAAGTGACGGATGTCGTCGCCGACGCCCGCCAGGCTGAGGCGGAAGGCTTCGCCAGCTTTGCGATGGCCAACATCTTCTCGCACGACGCGATGGGCGCGCTGACGCTGGCGGCGGCGCAGACCGAGCGGATCGAGCTGATGACGGCGGTCGTGCCGACCTACCCGCGCCACCCGCACGCGATGGCGCAGCAGGCAGTGACGGTGCAGGCGGCCGGCGGCGGGCAGCGCTTCGTGCTCGGCATCGGCCTGTCGCACGCCGTCGTGATCGAGGGCATGTTCGGTATGTCGTTTAACCGCCCGGCGCGCCACATGAAGGAATACCTCGATGTGCTGCTGCCGCTGCTGGCGGGCGAGCGCGTCCAGTACCAGGGCGAGCAGTACAAGGGCAATCTCTTCCTGGAGGTAGCGGACGCTGAGCCGGTCTCTTGCATGCTGGCCGCGATGGGCCCGGCGATGCTGCGGCTGGCCGGCGCGCGCACCGACGGCACGATCCTCTGGATGACCGGCGCCAAAGCGGTCGAAACGCACATCGCGCCCGCGATGAACGCCGCCGCCCGCGAGGCGGGGCGGCCCGATCCGCGCATCGTCGTCGGGCTGCCGATCCTGCTGACCAACGACGCCGACGCCGGCCGCGAGGCGGCCGCGCAGCAGTTCGCCAACTACGGCAACTTGCCGTCGTACCGCGGGATGCTCGACATCGAGGGCGCGGCGCACCCGGCGGATGTGGCGCTGATCGGCACGGAGGAGGGGCTGGAAGCGTCGCTGCGACGGCTGATCGACGCGGGCGCGACCGACTTCGGCGCCGCCGCCTTCGGCACCGACGAGGAACGCGCCCGCACCCGCGCCTTCCTCGCCGAACTCGCGCCCGAGCTCTAGGCGGACACCGGGCTGCCCCCTGCCAACTCTGCGACGACCCGGTAGGAGATCACGATGGTCCATCGCGCTAGCGTCCCCTTGGCCGGGATTATCGCTGTAGTCCTGTGGACTGTTGCGTGTGGCAGTTCGCCGGATGGCTACCGCATAGCCGGGCAAGGCACCCAAGACGTAACGATTGAACTGAGCACCGGTTGCTACGCCCTCTCACTCGCAGCACGCGACATCTTCCGGGGCGACGCCGAAGCTGCCGAAGTCTCGTTCTACGGCTCTGACGGAGGAAGGGTCGTATTGACGGGTCCGTCCGACGAGCTTTGCGTCGGAGAAAGAGGCGATCTCAAGGACGGAGAGGTCGCCGCGAAAGTGGTCGCGGGTGGGTTTGACACTGAGTGGGTCTTGCGAATCCGCTCCCAGACCGGCGAGGGTACGTTGCGCGAGATGGTCGCCCTTGACGCAACACCGCCAGAGTACGACTACCTCACCTACTTCAACTGGTGTGCGGGCTTGGCCGATCGCTTCGTTCCGTCCGGCATTCCCCCGGGGTCGATACGGGCATCAGCGTCTTCAGCAGGGAACGCGCACCTGATCCCCCTGCTTGCCGACGCGGATCTACTCACGGAAATGCGTGACGCATGGCAAGATGCCCCGCTGGTCCCGTCACGCTTGGCGACGTATCACGAGAATCGGGAACGTGTGCTCGCTTTGTTCAGTGAGATGGCCAACGCCGTAGCTGCTGCTGATCTTGTCGATGCTTCAGCGGACGAAGCCGATGACATCATCGCACCGTACAGCGGCAAGCGTCTCGATGTGTTTGGGGACTGGCAGCTCACCCGGCAGATCGACGAAGCCCCAAGAGCAAGCGAGGCATGCGGGGCCGACGTGTTGTACCGAAACCGCTGACGAGCCGCTGATCGAGTTCGAGCAAACTGGCGGTTGCCTCGGATCTAGCCACGAGGTTAATCTCGTTGTCGCGAGGAGCCAATGGCTGACGAGCACACTCAGCCCGCCGGGGACGGCACGGCCAGCGCCCAGTTCGCGCTCGAATGGGACGACGACGAGCAGCACTTCACGATCACTGAGGAGCAGTTTGAGGAGATGCTCCGCGCATTCGCGGACATCACGGCCTGGGCTTACGGCTCAGCCACCGCGGCGGCTGCGGAAACGGCGCTGAACATTGTGACCGGCGACTGCCTCTCGCAGGAGGCGGCTGACCTCATCTTTGAGCAGTTTCGCGAGCTTGCCGATCGCACGATCTGCGAATTTCAGATGAGCCGCGATTCCGAGACTGGCGGCGCGAGTATTCGCCTTACCATCGCGCATGAAGATCCTGGTATTCCCTCTCCGTCCTAGTCCGTTCCCCTTCTGAAACTGCCCCCTATGGAGGGGGGCTGTCCGCGTAAGCGGACTGGGGGGTCGGCGCGGAGTCACAAGTACAGCACAGAGTCCATGCCGACCCCCCGCCGCTAGAAGCGGCGCCCCCTGCATAGGGGGCTGTTCGGAAGGCGGACAGGCCCCTGCGTAGGGGGGCGGTTGGGGCTTGCGAGGAAGGGAAGTCGGCTTATTCGATGTAGTCCCGCAGCCGCGTCGCGGGGGTGGAGTGTCGGAGCTTGCGAAGGGCATTCGCCTCGATCTGGCGGATCCGTTCGCGCGTCACATCGAAGACTTTGCCGACTTCTTCGAGCGTGCGACCGTGGTCGTCGTGCAGGCCGAAGCGCAGCTCGAGCACTTGCCGCTCCCGCGCGGAGAGCGAGTGCAGCACCGCCGAGACCGCCTCCTTCAGCAGTTCCCGGTCAATCTCATCCATCGCGGCGCTGCTGTCAGCATCGGCGACATCTGTGCCGATGTGTGCGTCGTAATCGATGAAGCCCTGATACGATGCATCGGCTTCTACCAGATCATCGTCCTCCGGCAGATCAGTTCGCAGAAAGTACTCTTCGGCGAGGAGCGCATCGTACGATGCATCCACCGATGCGAATCGCTCGTCTATTGACCGCGATGGTTCGAGTGCGATTGGCTCTCGTGACGCCTGCTTGATCGCGCCTACCTGCTCAGCGGTGACTCCTAATTCGTCTGCGACCTCGTGCTGCGTAGGCTGTCGCCCAAGCGCTTCCGTCAGCTCCTGCGTGACCGCTTCCAATTTTCTGACCTTCTCGGCCATATGCACTGGGATGCGGATTGTGCGCGCCTGATTGTCGATCGCGCGTTCGATCGCCTGGCGGATCCACCAGGTCGCGTAGGTCGAGAACCTGTAGCCCATGCGGTAATCGAATTTTTCGACGGCTCGCACCAGTCCGATGTTGCCTTCCTGGATCAGGTCGAGCATCGACATCCCGCGCCCGGTGTATTTCTTGGCGGCCGAGACGACCAGCCGCAAGTTGGCCTCCGTGAGCCGCTTCTCGGAGATGTAGGCGTCCTCCTTGAGGATGCCTACGTGGCGCTCGCAGCGCAGCGAGATCGTCTCCAGCCGCTTGAGCAGCGGCTCGCGCGGCGGAACCAGCTCGTTGAGCCCCTCGGCGGCGGCAATGGCGCGCTTCACCAGCCGGCGCGGCCACATATGAGTCACGACCGATGTCTGCATCAGCCGCTCTTTGGCGAGCGCCTCTTCGTACTCCAGCTCTTCCATCAGCGCCGTCCGCAATCCCTCGTCCATCTCGCCGTCCACGCGCTCGCGGAACTCGCTGTCGTAGATCAGCTCGAATAGCGGCAGATGTTCCTTCCCCAGCGTCTTGGCTACGACCGTGATGTCGGGCAGCAGATATTCGAGTTGGACTAGCAGGAAGGTGATGACTTCGACCGGGTTGGGCATCCGCCCTTCACGCAGCCGCCACTCCTCCTCGAAATCGCGGATCCAGTTGCCCTCTTCCATCTGCCGCGAGAGATCCCGCTCATCCCGCGCCGTGAGCAGGTTAACGCGCCCAATTTCGTGCAGATAAGCCCGCACCGAGTCATCGCCCGGTTCGGATTCTTCGGACATCGGCTGACGCCCGACGGCGCGCATCTCGAGCATTCGCCGCGATTCGCCCGCCATCGGCGGGTGCGCGTCGTCCTGCACCTGATCCTGCTGATCCACGGCGAGCGCCAGCAGCGCGTATAGACGTTCCAGATTCATCTCGTCGTCGTCGGGCTTGAAGGTGAAGCGAGCTACGGCGGCGTTGCTGATCTGCCACTCCTCGTGCATCTTGGCTTGATTGCGGCGTTCAGCGGCCTTCTTCGGGGTCGGCGCGGCCTTGGTTGACTTTCTGGCCGTGCGTTTGGGCTGCTCGGCCAGATTGATCGAGCGCCGGCCGACGGGCATTGAGAACTCACCGACCGGCGCGGTCAGCGCGCGTGGCTTGCGCTGTCCGGGCGCCTCTGCTGTGCTCTCGCGGTCGTGCATCTGCTCTTGCACCAGCACTCGCAGCCGCCCGACCACGCCGTCGGTCTTGGCTACGCGCCAACTACGGTTGCGCAGCGCTTCTGCCGAGCCGGGCGCTGGCCCACGCTTACGCCGTCGTTCCGGTGGGTCCGGCGCAGCAAGAGGTTGGCTGGTATCGAATTCCGGCATCAATCAGCCTTCTACTCAATGTAGTCGCGGAGGCGGGTGGCGCGGGTGGGGTGGCGGAGTTTGCGGAGGGCTTTGGCTTCGATCTGGCGGATGCGCTCGCGGGTGACATCGAAGACTTTGCCTACCTCTTCGAGGGTGCGGCTGCGTCCGTCGTGCAGGCCGAAGCGGAGTTCAAGCACCTGGCGCTCGCGGGCGGAGAGGGAGTGCAGGACCGCCGAGACCGTCTCCTTGAGCAGTTGCTGGCCGGCGGCGGCGTCGGGCGCGACCATCTTCTCGTCTTCGACGAAATCGCCGAGGTGCGAGTCTTCCTCTTCGCCGATCGGCGTTTCCAGCGAGACCGGCTCCTGCGAAACCTTGACGATTTCGCGCACGCGCTGCGCCTCCAGTCCCATGCCCTCGCCGATCTCCTCGAAGGTCGGCTCGCGGCCCAGTTCCTGCACCAGGCGGCGTGAGACGCGGACCTGCTTGTTGATTGTTTCGACCATATGGACGGGGATGCGGATGGTGCGGGCCTGGTCGGCGATGGCGCGGGTGATCGCCTGGCGGATCCACCAGGTAGCGTAGGTAGAGAATTTGTAGCCCTTGCGGTAGTCGAATTTTTCGACGGCGCGGACGAGCCCGATGTTGCCTTCCTGGATGAGGTCGAGCATCGACATGCCGCGCCCGATGTATTTTTTGGCGACGGAGACGACGAGACGGAGGTTGGCCTCGGTGAGGCGCTTTTCGGAGATGTAGGCATCCTCTTTGAGGATGGCGATGTGGCGCTCGCAGCGGAGGGCGATGGTCTCGAGCCGCTCAAGCAGCGGTTCGCGGGGGGGCAGCAGCTTGTCGAGTCCGCCGGCGGCGTCGATCGCGCGCGTCACCAGCCGGCGCGGCCACATGTGGGTGACGACCGAGGCCTGCACCAGGCGCTCTTCGGCCAGCGCCTCTTCGTAGCCCAACTCCTCCATCAGCGCGGTGCGCAACTCTTCGTCCATCTCGCCGTCGACCCGCTCGCGGAAGTCGGGGTCGTAGATCAGCTCGAACAGCGGCAGTTGTTCCTTGTCGAGCGCCTCGGCCACGACCGTGATGTCGGGCAGCAGGTATTCGAGTTGGATCAGGAGGAAGATGGTGATTTCGACCGGGTTGGGCATGCGGCCCTCGCGCAGCCGCCACTCCTCCTCGAAATCGCGGATCCAGTTGCCTTCTTCCATCTCGCGCGAGAGGATCCGCTCGTCCTGGGCGGTGAGCAGATTGACGCGCCCGATTTCGCGCAGATACATGCGCACCGGGTCGTCGATGCCTTCGGACTCTTCGGGTACGGCCTGGCGGCCGACGGCGCGCATTTCGAGCATGCGCCGCGATTCGCCGGCCATGGGCGTGCGTGCGGTGTTCTGGGCCTGGTCTTGCTGGTCTTCGGCGAGGTCGAGCAGTTTTTGCAGGCGGTCGAGATTGGTTTCGTCGTCGTCGGGTTTGAAGGTGAAGCGTGCGACAGCGGCCTGGCTGATCTGCCGCTCTTCGTGCATTTTGGCCTGATTGCGTCGCTCGGCGGCTTTTTTCGGGGTCGGCGCGGCCTTGGTGGACTTTTTGGTGGTGCGTTTGGGCTGTTCGGCGAGGTTGATCGAGCGGCGTCCGGCGGGCATCGAGAATTCGTCGACGGGCGCGGTCAGCGCGCGCACGCGGGCCTCATCCTCGGATTTGGCGACGGCGCGGGGCTTGCGCTGGCCGGGCGCTTCGGCGGTGATCTGCCGATCCTGCATCTGCTCGCGCACCAGGACGCGGAGCCGTCCGACGACGCCGTTGGTCTTGGCGACGCGGCGGCTGCGGTTGCGCAGGGCTTCGGCGGAGCCGGGCGCGGCCGGGCGGCGTCGGCGCTTTTTCGGCGCGGGCGGGGTTTCGGTCTGGTCATCTACCTGCGGGGCGGCTTCAGCGGCGGCGGCGTCGGTTTCGATTGCCTGCTCGGCCGCCTGCAGCTGTTGGGCGGCTTCAGGCGGAGTCGCCGCGGCGCCGTTTTCGGAGGTTGCGGCGGGTTCGGCGGTCTGCGGCTCGCTGGCCGCGCCGTTTTCGGAGGTTGCGGCGGGTTCGGCGGTCTTCGGTTCGCTCGCGGCGCCGTTTTCGGAGGTTGCGGCGGGTTCGGCGGTCTGCGGTTCGCTGGCCGCGCCGTTTTCGGAGATTACGGCGGGTTCGGCGGTCTGCGGCTCGCTGGCCGCGCCGTTTTCGGAGGTTGCGGCGGGTTCGGGGGTTTCCGCAACACTCGCTGCGCCATTCTCGGATACGGTCGGCTCAGTCGCCGCCGCCTCGTCCGTTCCGTTGGTCGTGGCGGCCGGTTCGGCTGCGGGGGGCGCTTCCTGCTCCGTACTGCTGATCGGCGCTTCGGCTTGGGCGGTCGTCGTCATTGTCGGCTCCCTCTCGCTGCTGGCCGGACCAGCTCGTTGGCGTCGCCGCTCGGGGCGGCTCCGCTGCGATCTCCATGATTCGACGGGCGTGAATGCAGGGCGATGGCGTCGTCTCGCGCCTGCACCACGCGGGCCGCCGCCTCGCTCAGCGCTTCATCGAGTTCTTCCGCCCGCCCCGCAATGTAGGTCTCGGCAGCTTCTGCGACCGTGGTGCGATTGAACTGCTCTTCGATCTGCGCGATGTTCTGGCGCTGCAAACGCAGCGATTCACGCCGTCGGCGTGCGAGCAGGCGCTCGCAGGCTTCCCGCGCGGCGGCGCGCGCCTCTTCGATCGTGAGCGGCGGCAGATCTTCCGCGCTGCGCCGCAGCTCCGCGATCCGCTCCTGCGTTTCCTCGGGTAGATCGTTGAGCCAGTCGGCGTCGGAGGGACGGTCCAGGCGCGAGATCAGGATCGCCTGATCCTCGGCGTCGTCGATCAATGCGGTCGCGTCGCTGCCCGCCGCCGCCAGCTCTGCTAGTTCGGCGGCTGCTTCGCTGCGGACGATCGCGATTCGCAGCAGGAATTCCTGCATGGCGTCCGTGATCCGCCGCGGGCTCGGCTCTACAGGCTCATCCTCTGCAAAGCGCGGATCGCGCGGACGATCCGCACTGCGCGGCAGCTCGTCGACTTCGACGCGCCCAAGCGCGGCAAGGTCCTGTAGGTAGGGACCGCGCACGACCGGATCGGCGATTGCCTGCACCAACGGCGCGAGCTCGCGCACGAAGTTGGAGCGCCCCCGCGGGTCCTCCAGATCGTGTGTCTCTTTCGCCCGCTCAAATAGCCAGTCGAGGAACGGCAGCGCATCGTTGATCAACTGACTCCACAACTGCGGGTCGCTCCGAATCAGGTCGTCCGGATCGCGTCCCTCCGGGAGTTCGATGATGCGGATGTCGGCCGCCAGCTCGTCCTGCTGGCGGATGACGCCCCGCGGATCGATCACGATCTGCGGCTTGGTGCCCATTCCGGCCCGCGCCGTTTCGATGCCTCGTCGCGTCGCGGCCTGGCCGGCGGTGTCGGCGTCGAGCGCGAAGCGGATATCGCGGGTGAGCGGTTTGAGCAGCCGCACCTGGGCGTCGGTCAGCGAGGTGCCCATTGAGGCGACGGTCTGCGGGGAGCCGTGTTCGTGGGCGCTGATCACATCGGTGTAGCCCTCGACCACAATCACCTGGCCTTCGCGGCGGATTGCGTCGCGGGCGAGGTTCAGGCCGTAGAGCAGGGAGCGCTTCTCGAAGAGCGGCGATTCGGGGGTGTTGACGTACTTGGCGGGCTCGTCGATCAGGGTGCGTCCGCCGAAGCCGACGCACTCGCCGCGAGCGTTGTGGATGGGGAACATGAGGCGGTCGCGGAAGCGGTCGCGTGGGCCCTGTTCGGTGACCACGATCAGTCCGGCGCGCTCCAACTCCTCGCTGCGGAAGCCGCGGGCGCTCAGTCGGCGGATCAGGCCGTCGGGCTCGGAAGGGGCGGCGCCGATTCCGAATCGCTCGATGCTCTCGGCGCCCAAGCCGCGCTGAGCGAGGTGCTCGCGGGCGAGTTGGCCCTCCTGGGTGTCGAGCAGTTGCCGCCACCAGATCAGCGCTGCTTCGTTGGCGGCGAGCAGACGCTTGCGTTCTTCGTCGCGCGCGGCAGCTTCGGGGGAGCGCGGGCGCAGCTCGATGCCGGCGCGCTGAGCGAGTCGGACGAGCGCTTCGCGGAATTCGACGCTCTCGCGCTTCATGACCCAGCTGAAGATGTCGCCGCCCTCGGCGCAGGCGCCGAAGCAGCGCCAGGTCTGGCGGCGAGGGTCTACGACGAAGGAGGGGGTTTTTTCGGCGTGGAACGGGCAGCGTGCTTTGAAGGTCTGCCCGCTGCGCTGGAGCGCGACGGATTCAGCGACCAGGTCGACGATGTCGATCTGGGCCTTGATCTCGTCAGTCGCCGACACGGGCTACGTCCACACAGCGAAAGTAATGTTGGGCACAGATACATCCTACCACGCGACGGGCGTTATGCGGCATTTCGTTTCGCTTGTGGGGTGGTTTGCTCGAGGGCGGCCGACCCCCCAGTCCGCTGCGCGGACAGCCCCCTGCGTAGGGGGGCGATTCGGAGGAGCGATTTTGGGTTAGCCGCCGACTTCCAGGCGGATTTGGTTGTTGTCTTCGTTTGATTCGGCTGTGGTGTTGTCCGGGTCGAGGGTGATCAGCACTGTGCCGCTGTGGGAGATGTTGCCGGCCAGGATTTCGCTGTCCCGCGAGACGAGCGGCGCTGCGCCGTCGCCGCGGGTAATGGTTTCCAGCACCTGTCCGTCCTCCGTGGCGATTTGGATGGTGAAGTCGCTCGCTGGTGCTTCGCCTGCGTTGATCACCGTGAGCAGCGCGTAGCCGTCATCGGTGAAGAGGACCTCAAGGAAGGCCAGGTCCGCCTGTTCGGCCGGCGGTGAGGGCGGCGACACTTGCTGGAGGTCGTCGTCTTCTTCGGGCGGCTCGTCGCTATCCAGCTCGTCGTCGGCTTCGTCGCCGGTTCCGGCGCCGCCGGCGATCGCCTCGCTGGCGGCCAGATCGACCTCGAATGTGTTGTTGGTGGCGTCGGCGTCGGCGTCGAGCACGAGCACGACGAATGCGTTGGTGGGATCGTCGAAGGCGACTTCGAGGGGGATGCTGACGCGCTGTTCCGGTTCGAGCGTGACGAGGGCGTTGGCGGAGGCGAGCAGGCTGGCGTCGCGCGCGCGGATCAGCGAGATCTCGACGGGCGTGCGGTTGGCGGCGGCTTCGCCGTTGTTGATGATCGTCACAGCGATTCCGGCGTCGTCCTGCCGCACGGTCAGGATCGCTAGGTCGGGGAGCGCGCCGGCATCCTGGGTGGATTGCTGGTCCGGTTCGTCGTCGGATTCCGCTTCATCCTCCACATCCTCGGCGGCCTGATCATCGGCGAAGTCGCCGATGACGGTGATCCGCACGCGGTGCTCAAACCTCACCTGCTCGAGCGTCAGCGCGACCAGCTCGAGCTCGTAGGCGCCGGCGCGCGGGAACCACTCCGCGGTCCCGGACACCATCGTGCGGTAGCTGCCGCCCGTCGCGCTCACATCGGGGTTCGCCGAGTACACCAGCTGCGAGCGTCCAAACGAGCCGTTGGCGAGCACTGGCGTGACATAAAAGAGAACGCTGGACAGCAGGCCCGTGTTGGAGGTTTCGATCGTCACGTTGAGCGGATTTTCCAGGCCGAGCTCGTAGCGCGCGCCCTCCTCGGGGCTGAGGATCCGGGCTACTCCGTTGCCCGCTGCCTGCTGCTCCTGGTCGGTCGGCGCGCCCTGCGCGGGTTGCCCGGCGTCCCCGCCGCCGGCGTTGTCGGTGGGCGGCGGAGGTGGTTCCGCCGCGTCGGCCTGCGGCTGCCGGCCGGCGCGGGCGGCCGCGGCCTGCGCGACTCGCTCGGCGTCGTCGGTGACGTCGACCCTCACCGCCAATTCGGTCTGCGTGCCGGCCGTATCGGTGGCCACGACCCGCAGATTGGCGAAGCCCAGCGTGGTCGGCGTCCAGAAGAGAGTTGCGCTGTAGAGCCCCTGATCGGCGTTGTCGATTGCGATTGCCTGGTTCGTGATCATGTCGTCGATGAGCAGGGCGAAGATCGAGATCGGCTCGCCGCTGCGAGCGCGCACATCAACGGCGAGGGGCTGTCCGAGCAGGACGGGTTGATCGTTGACGAGGGAGATCACCATGACCGGCTGGTCGGACTCGGAGTCGCCGGAGAAGCGGAGGACGAGCACGACGGCGACGACGACGATCACGGCGAGCGCGAGAAAAACGAGGATGCTGCCGACGCGGCTGCCCATGCCTGCTCCCACTCTCGCCGCGGCGCTCGGCGAGTGTCAGGCGCGGCGCGCCGCCACTAGCCGAGCACCCGCGCTTCGGCCTCCGCCACCAGTTGCCGGGTGCGTTCGATCACGTCGGGCGTGACGGAGATCGACGTGATGCCCCACTCGACTAAACGCTCGGCGAGGTCAGGATGTTCCGACGGCCCCTGCCCGCAGACGGAGACCGTCACGCCGCAGCGCCCGGCCGTCTCGATAACCGAGCGAATCGCGCGCAGCACGGCGGGGTTGCGCTCGTCGAACGTGTCGGCGAAGCGCTCCGAGTCGCGGTCGATGCCGAGCGTCAGCTGGGTGAGGTCGTTGGAGCCGATCGAGACGCCGTCGACGCCCTGGGCGATGAACTCTTCGAGCAGCCAGACGTTGGAGGGGACTTCGACCATGATCCAGATTTTGAAGCCGGCGGCGCGGCGTAGGCCGAAGCCTTCGACCAGGTCGATCACCTGGCGCAGCTCTTCCGGGGTGCGCACGAAAGGGATCATCAGGTGCAGGCCGGGGTAGCGCTCGCGGACCTGCTCCAGGGCGCGCAGTTCGAGTTCGAAGAGATCCGGCTCGCGCACGTAGCGGGCTGCGCCGCGGTAGCCGATCATCGGGTTTTCTTCGTTGGGTTCGTAGTCCGCGCCGCCCTTGAGGTTGGCGTATTCGTTGGTCTTGAAGTCGGTGGCGCGGTAGACGACGGGGCGAGGATGGAATGCGCCGGCGATCTGCTCGATGCCGGCGGCCAGGCGGGCGACGTATTCGTCGCCGCGACCGCTGTCGAGGAAGGAGCGGGGGTGTTCGCCGATGCGGGCGATGATGAACTCGGCGCGGAGCAGTCCGACGCCGTCGACGGCGCGTGCGGCGACGCGCTCGGCGGTGTCGGGGTCAGCCAGGTTCACATAAATCTTGGTCTGCGTTTCGGGCGCGTCGGTCAGCGTCTGCTGCTGCCGTCCGCGCCACCACGCGATCAGCGCCGGATGCTCACCCTCGTAGACCTGCCCGGAAGCGGCATCGACGGTGACCAGCAGGCCGTCGGTCAGTTCACGCGCGCCGGCGGCGCCGACGATGCAGGGCACGCCGAGTTCGCGGCTGATGATCGCCGCGTGGCAGGTGCGTCCGCCCTTTTCGGTGATGATCGCGGCGGCGCGCTTCATGGCGGGGACGAAATCGGGCGTGGTCATCTCGGCGACGAGCACATCGCCCTCGGCGATCTGCTGGGTCTGGGCAGGATCGTCAACGACGCGCACGCGCCCGGCGGCGACGCCGGGGCTGGCCGCCGAGCCGCTGAGCAGCGGCGCCTCCGGCGGCGCGGGCGCGGCGTCGAGCTCGCCCGTCGGCTGCGCCAGCGTGGTGATCGGGCGGGTCTGGAGCAGGTAGAAGCGGTCGTCGGCGAAGCCCCACTCAATGTCCTGCGGAGCGCGGTAGTGGTGCTCGATCCGCTTGCCGATCTGGGTCAGCCGGAGCACCTGGGCGTCGCTCAGCTTTTCGCGCCCGCCTTCCGCTTCCGAGAGTTCGCGCCAGATATTGGGGTCGCCCGTGCCGTTGGGGTTGCGCACGAGCATCCGATCCTGGATGAAGGTCTGGCGTTGCAGGATCGTCTCGTCGGACTTGTGGACCTCGTAGTGGTCGGGGCTGACCAGCCCCGAGACGACGGCCTCGCCGAGGCCGAAGGCGGCCTCGATCACGACGCGCTCAGGGTCGTTGGAGATGGGGTCGATCGTGAACATCACACCGGAGGCCTGGGACTGCACCATGCGCTGCACCGGCACGGCGAGGTCCACATCGGTGTGGCCCCAGCCGGCGTTTTCGCGGTAGAAGATGGCGCGGGCCTCGAAGAGCGAGGCCCAACAGCGCTGCACGGCGTCAACGACCTGCGTTGCGCCCTCAATGTTGAGGTAGGTGGACTGCTGGCCGGCGAACGAGGCTTCGGCCAGGTCTTCCGCCGTGGCCGAGGAGCGCACGGCGACCAGCCCCTCGCCGAGCTCGCGGTAGGCGGACTCGATTGCGGTGCGCAGCGCGGCCGGCATGTGAGCGCGCTCGATCGCAGCGCGGATGTCGGCGGCGGTGCGCTGGAGCGCCGGATCATCCTCGACATCCAGACCGTCCGCCAGCTCGGCGATGCGGGCATCGAGGCCGGTCTCGACGAGGAAGGCGCGGTAGGCGGCCGTGGTGACGACGAAACCGGGCGGGACGGGGATCTGCGCGCGGGTCAGTTCGCCGAGATTGGCGCCCTTGCCGCCGACCAGCGCGACAGCCTCGCGCCCGACCTGGTCGAACCAGACGATCGTGGCGGCATCAAGGGCGGCGTCAGGGGGCATGCGGCTTCCCGTCCGGAGTGAAGCGCAGGATATCACCGCTTGTGCGCGGCGCATCCCGGCAGCTCGCTGGTTCAACGCCTACTCGACCGTGACCGTCTTGGCCAGATTGCGCGGCTGGTCGATGTCGAGGCCGCGCGCGGCGGCGAGATGGTAGGCGAGCAGTTGCACGACGGGGCTGAGGCTGAACGGGGAGAGCAGCGGGGGCGCGGGCGGCACGCCGATGAAATGGTCGGCGAGTTCGGGCAGGTCGGCGTCGTCCTCGTCGCCGATCGCGACGACCGGCGCGCCGCGCGCGCGCACCTGCTGGATCGCGCTGAGCATCTTGTCGAAGAGCGGACCGCGCGGGGCGAGCGCGACGACCGGGAACTGCTCGTCGAGCAGCGCGATCGGGCCGTGCTTCATCTCGCCGGCGGCATAGCCCTCGGCGTGCATGTAGGAGATTTCCTTGCACTTGAGCGCGGTTTCCATCGCCAGCGGGTATTCGATGCCGCGGCCCAGCACGAGCATGTTCTGGGCACCGCGCAGCCGCTCGGCGACGGCGGCGCAGGCGTCGCTCACCGCGAGGCCGCGCTCGGTCAGCGAGGGCGTGGTGAGCAGCGCTTCAAGACGATCGGCCAGATCGTCGTCGCCCAGCCGTCCGCGCGCGCGCCCGATCCGGCAGGCGAGCAGGTAGAGCGCGGCCAGCGAGGCGCTGAAAGTTTTGGTGGAGGCGACGCCGATTTCGGGGCCGCAGCGCAGGTGGATGACATGCTCGGCAATCCGGGTGGCCTCGGAGCCGGGCACGTTGCAGATCGTCAGTTGCGGCGACTGCCAGCGCTCGCGCGCCTGGCGCATCGCGCCAAGCGTGTCGATCGTCTCGCCGGACTGCGAGATCGAGACGACCAACACGCCCGGTCCGAGCAGCGGCTCGCGGTAGCGGAACTCGGCGGCGTTGTCGAAATCGGCGGCCACGCCGCCCAGCTGCTCGATCCACCAGCGCCCGATCATCGCGGCGTGCAGCGAGGTGCCCATCCCAATGATCAGGACGCGCGAGATGGCGCGCAGCAGGTCGTCGGAGATCGCCAGCTCGTCGTTCAGCGCCGAAGGGGGCTCGAGTCGGGCGCGGCCGCGGATTGTGTCCGACAGCGCCCGCGGCTGCTCGTGGATTTCCTTGAGCATGAAGTGGCGGTAGGGGCCTTTGGCCACGGCCACGGGATCCAGACCGACTTCGGTCGGTTGGGGTTGTCGCGGCGGCGCGCCGCGCGAGGAGACGGTCAGGCTGTCCGCGTCGACGACGGCGATATCGCCGTCCTCAAGGTGGTGGACGCGGGTGGTGTGGGGCAGCAGCGCGGCGAGGTCGCTGGCGACGAACATCTCGGACCGGCCGAAGCCGATCACGATGCCGCCGGCGCTGCCGCGCCGCGCCGCGTAGATGCGGCCCGGCTCGCGTTTGCAGACGGCGACGATCGCGTTCGCGCCCGACATAACGTCTAATGTCTCGCGCAGCGCGTCGGCGAAGCTCTGGCCGCGCGCCAGCGCCAGCGCGATCAGCTGGGGGATCACCTCGGTGTCGGTGTCGCTCTCGCAGACGACGCCGGCCTCGGCGAGCCGCTCGCGCAGTTCGCGGTGGTTTTCGACGATGCCGTTCTGCACGACCACGACCTCGCCGGCGCTTGAGGCGTGGGGATGGGCGTTGCGATCGCTGGGTGCGCCGTGCGTGGCCCAGCGGGTGTGGCCGATCCCCGCGCCGCCGTTGGGCATTACGTCGATCGCGTTCTGCAGATCGGCGAGCTTGCCGCGCCGTTTGAGCACCGCAATCGCGCCGTCGCGGTCAACGACCGCGATGCCTGCGCTGTCGTAGCCGCGGTATTCGAGCCGCTGGAGGCCTTCCAGGAGGATCGGCCCCGCTGCGCGCGGGCCGACGTAGCCGATAATTCCGCACATGATGATCCCCGCGCCCCGCTGCGTCCGCCGCGCCGCTCAGTCGGCGCTCGTCCAGGACCGCCCGTTGGAGCGGGCCGGCAATGCGCCGGATGAGTGGGCATCGGCGTTCGCGATCCACTCTAGGAGGTCCGAGAGCGTGTATACAAACGCGACGGGACGCCCCAGCCGCGCTTCCAGCTCGGCCGGCGCCAGGTCGTCAAGGAAGCGCTTGCCGAAGTAGTCGAGGCTTGCGCGCGGCAGAAAGACCTGCTCGCCGAGCTCACGGTCCGCCAGCGCGGCGGCGAAATCCGCCCCCGGCAGCAGGCCGGAGACGTTGACCCGCGCCCCGAACAGCGAGTTGGTCACCGCGACGACTTCGATTTGGACGTCGATCAGCTCCGCGAGCTCGGCCGCCAGCGTCTCCAGGATCGGCGCGATCAGCGTCCCGCAGGCGAGAGTGACGTGGGCCGGCCGGTCGTCGGGCAGAGCGACTCGTCCCTCGCGCAGGCGGCGGCGGGCGCGGCGCCAGTCGTCAAGCAGGGTGCGCACCATGCCGACGCCGTTCTCCCACTGGGGGAAGCCGTCGTAGCGCTGCGTCGCGGGGATGCGCGCGCCCGCCGTGAGGTAAATCTCGTCGGTCGGAAACGCGATCGACGCGCCGCGCTCGGCCTGCGCCCTTCGCTGCCAGCGCGCCAGCTGGCGCACCGTACGGCGCGCCTCCGGCGGAGTCAGCGCGCGCATTCCTGCCCCCAAGCCCGCGTCGCCAATCCGCTCTTCGCCCTGAATGCTGGAGCCGACCGGCGCGACGCCGATCGAGAGCACGTTCTCGTGCTCCAACAGCTCGCCGACCGTTTGGTCCAGCGCCGCGCCGTCGTTGATGCCGGGGCAGAGCACGACCTGCGTATGCGCCTCAATCCGCATGTCGGCCAGCCGCCGCAGCTGGGCGCGGATGTCCGGCGCGCGGCGGTTGCCCAGCATTCGCCGCCGCAGCTCGAGGTCCGTCGCATGCACCGAGATGTGCAGCGGGCTCAGCCGCTGCTCCTCGAGACGCGCCCAGTCATCGTCGCTCAGGTTGGTCAGCGTCACGAAGTTGCCGTGCAGGAACGAGAGGCGGTAATCATCGTCCTTGAGGTAGAGCGGTCGGCGCAGCCCCTTGGGCAGCCCTTTGAGGAAGCAGAAGAAGCAGGTGTTGTTGCAGATCCGCGTGCCGTCGAAGGCGTCGTCGGCGAACTCGATGCCGAGCGGCTCATCGATCGGTTTCTCGAACTCGACGATGCCGGGCTCGCCGGCGTGAATTACATCCAGCGAGACGAAGCTGTCGGTCGTCTGGAAGCGGTAATCGAGCTGGTCGCGCGGCGTTTCGCCGTTGACGCGCAGCACGCGATCGCCTGGTTGCAGCCCGGCCTCCGCGGCGAGCGAGTCCGGATCAACTGAGGCGATCGCGCCGCTGCGTCCTGTGGAGCGGGGCATCTGCCGGGCCACGAGCGATCCGCCGGCCGGCTCAGGCGCTGGCCGCCAGCTGACGCCCGATCTCTTCCACCCGATCGGCCACCGCGTCTATCGAGAAGTCCGGCGTCGATGCGCCTGCCGTGACGCCGACATCCTCGTGCCCCTCGAACCATTCGTCGCAGAGCTCGTCGGCCGTCTCCACGTGGTACGTCTCCACTCCGTTGGCGCGCGAGAGGTCGGCCAAGTGGCGCGTGTTGGCGCTGTTGTGCCCGCCGACGACGATCATCAGGTCGACTTGTTCGGACAGGTCCCGTGTCGCGGCCTGCTGCGAGGTTGTCGCATTGCAGAGCACGTTGACCACCCGGATCTCGGTGATCTGGTCGACCCGCTTGGCCATCAGATTGGCGACGAACTGGGCGAACCGCTCCGGCGTGTGCGTGGTCTGCGAGATCACGCCGATCTTGCTGGGCAGATAGTCGGGCAGACCGTCGAGCGATTCGTCGGGGATCACCATCCCGCGTCCGCGGCACCAGCCCAGCACGCCCTTGACCTCCGGGTGGGTGGGGTCGCCGAAGATGATCACGGCAAAGCCGCGCTCGGCCAGGTTGCGCGCCGCGCGCTGCGAGCGCGCGACGAATTGGCAGGTCGTGTCGATCACGTCGAAGCCCTGCTCCTCAATGTCGCGCACGACCGTTTCGCCGACGCCGTGCGCGGTGATCGCGACCGTGGAGGTGCCGACCCCCTCGACTGTGCGGTCGTTCTTAACCGCGATGCCGGTCTCTTCGAGTTGCGCCACCACCTGCGGGTTGTGGACGACCTGGCCGAGCGTCGTTACCCGGCGTCCTTCGGAGGCGGCCTCCTGCATCATGTCCACGGCCCGCCGCACCCCAAAGCAGAAGCCCATGTCCCGCGCCCGGTGGATTTTCATCAGCGCGTCCCTCCCTGACCCGACGAGTCGTGCGCCGCGCGGCGCTCAGCCTCTACGTCCAGGTCGGCGTACACCCCACGATACGGGGCGGGCAACTGAGCGGCAATCTCGGCCATCAGCCGCCGATGCGCGCGCTCGACGTCGTCGCGTCGGATCCGCGCGCCGCGCTCGATCACGAACGGCTCGCCGGCCGTCATTCGCACGGGAGCGCGGCGCAGGATCGCCCGCCAGCCGCCGCGCAAATGCTCGCTGCCCCAGATACCGACGGGCACCACCGGCGCGCCGGAGCGCAGCGCGAGCAGCGCCGTGCCGGTGTGCGCCTCCATCATCGCGCCCGTGTCCGAGCGGTGCCCCTCGGGGAACATCCCGACCGCCTCGCCGGCGGCCAGGAGGCGTTCGGCCTCGCGCAGCGCGGCGCGGTCACCCATCCCCCGCCGCACCGGAAACCCGCCCGACAGCGCGAAGAGATAGCCGATCACCGGCTCCTTCTGGAAGAGCTCCACCTTCGACATGTAGCGCGGCGAGCGCGGATAGATCGCCGACGCGATCATCGCCGGATCAGCCGACGACAGGTGATTCGAGGCGATGATCACTCCGCTGTTCGGAATCCGCCCGAAGTGCCGCCACTCGCAGCGAATGATCTGCAGGAAGGCGAAGCGGGCGAAGAAGCCGGCGACGATGAACCAGGTCCGCGACGCATTGGGCATGCCGGGCATCCCGATCCGTCGCAGCGCTTCCGACTCCCCGAACAACGCCCGCGTCAGCTGGCGCGTGACCCAGCGATAGATGCGCTTGCCGGCGCCCATGTTGCCCGTCTGTTCGCTCGCCATTGCAGTTGCCCCGCGCTCAGTCCGCCGCTGCTTGCGGCAGCGCGTCAGCGACGATCGCGAACACGGCGTCGATCGCCTCTTCGAGCGTCATCTCGCTGGTGTCCAGCGTTACCGCATCATCCGCCGCGACTAGCGGCGACGCCTCGCGATTCTGGTCGTGCTCGTCGCGCGCGCGCGTTTCGCGCAGCACCCGCTTGCGCTCGTCGGGCGCGGCGCGGCCGGCCTGTTTGGAACGCCGCGCCGCCCGCACCTCGTCCGACGCGGTGAGAAAAATCTTCACAGGCGCGTCGGGTAAGACGACCGTGCCGATGTCGCGCCCCACGACCACCAGGCGGCCCTGCGCAGCCGCTTCGCTTTGCAACCGCACGAGCCGCCGTCGCAGGTCGGCCACCGCGGCGACGATCGGTACCGCCGCTTCCACCGGCGGCTCGCGCAGATACTCCGTGGCGTTCATCCCGTTGATCTCGATCTGTACATCGGGTGAGGTCGGATCGCCGCTGGGAATGATTTTGACGTCGGCTTCGTTGGCCAACTCGGCCAGCGCGACCGCGTCGTCAAGTTGCACGCTGCGCTCGAGCGCCAGCCAGGTCAGCGCGCGGTACATGATGCCGGTGTCGAACAGCGCCCAATCCAACCGCGCCGCCAACGCGCGGCCGACCTCGGTCTTGCCCGAAGCCACCGGCCCGTCGATCGCCACCAGCGCAGGATGCTCAGTCATCCCGCCGATCATAGTCGCCGTTTTCTTCTGCGCTCTCTTCCGCCAGCCCCGCCGCGCGACGCAGCAGCCGCACCTCCCGCCGGGTCAAGGCGCGAATCTCGCCCGCCTGCAGGTCGCGCAGCAGGATCGGCCCGAATCCGGTCCGCCGCAGCCGCACCACGGGATGCCCCAGCGCCTCACAGAGACGCCGCACCTCGCGCTTGCGCCCGGTGTGCAGCGTCAGCCGCAGCCACGACGTCTCGCCAGCCGGCAGCGATCGCCCCGGCCGCTTTGACCGCCGCGGCTTGGCCCGCAGCACGCCGTCCTCCGCCTCTACGCCTTCGAACATCACATTGAGCGTCTCGTCGCTCGGACGCCCCACCAACTCCGCCAGGTAGGTGCGCGGAATCTCCCGGCGCGGATGCAGCAGCCCGTCGATCAGCGGTCCGTCGTTGCTGAGCAGCAACAGCCCTTCACTCTCCCGATCTAGCCGCCCAACCGGTACGCAGCGCCCCGCCTCCGGCGGCAGGAAGTCGACCACCGTGCGCCGCCCCCGATCGTCGCGCGCTGTCGAAACGACGCCGCGCGGCTTGTGCAGCGCGTAGTAGCGCCGCGTCTCCGCGGCCGGCAGCGGCTCGCCGTCAACTTCGATGTGCGCTTCGCTTGGGATCACGCGGGTCGACGGATCGCTCACCGCCTGCCCGTTCACCCGCACCCTGCCCTCCCGAATCAGCGCATCGCACGCTCGCCGCGAGCCGATCCCGGCGCGCGCCAGCGCCACCGCCAGCCGCACCGCGCTCATTCGTCTTCCCCGTTCCACGGATGCCGCCGCGCCGGCCCGGCATCGTAGGGCGGCGACTCTTCGGCGACGGATCGGCCCTCCGCCGGCGGCGCTCCGTCGTCCGGCAGCGGATAGTCGAGCCCGGAGTCGAACATGTCCGGCGGCACATCTTCCGGCAGCGGCGGCTCATCCAACGCCGCGCCGTCGTCCTCTCGCTGATTTGGCAGCCAGCGCCGCAGCACCAGAGCGATCAGCAGCCCGCCCAGCCCCGCCGAGACGATCATCCAGGGGTTGATGCCGCTCTCCGCTTGCAACTCGGCGATCGGCGCCACGGGCGCGGGCGACCGCTCCACAACCTCAACCGACACGTTCGACGCTTCCAGCGCCGGCGAGACCGACGATCCGCCGGGCGAGGGCGCGACATTGACCACCCAGACCTGCGGCGTCAACGCCAGAGAGGAGCCGGCCGCGGGCGTCGGCAGGGCCGGGCCGCCGTACTCGATCGCCGCGACCACTGCGCCGTCGGGCGCGATCAGCGCGAGCGTGTCGCCGTCGTTGTTGAGACCGTTGCCGATGCGTCCCTCGAGCAGCCGCACCTCGCCGTTCGCGTCCGCGAGCGGACCATCGCTGAAGACGACGCGGGCACCCGGCTCGATTGCGCCCCACAGCGGCCGGTTCGCGTGCGAGTCGCCGATCTTCCAGCCGCTCAGATCGACGGCCTCCGTGCCGTCGTTGATCAGCTCGACCCATTCCGGCTCACCGCTCAACGGGCGCGGCATGAACTCGCTGATCCGGATGCGCGGCATCGACGCTGCCAAGACAGACTCAGGCGCCGTCTCAGAGGGCGCGTCATCCACCCCGATCTCGGCTTCGTTTGCCGGCGCGTCGGAAGCAAACCCGACGGCGGTATCGACGACGCCACCATCGGGCGAGTGGAGCCGGACCGTTGCGCCCGCTGAAAGGCCGTCAACCTGAATCGGAACCGCCCCGCTCGGCGGCGCGGTCAGCTCGGACAGATCCAGGCGCATCTGGCCGTGCGTAAGCAGCCAGCCCGCCAACGGCTGCGCCCATTCGCAGGCGTTCACGACCTCGACGGTCGCGAAATCACCGACGGCGTCAAAGCCGGCGACTCGGACGCCCAGCCGAACCGGATCGGCTGTGGGGCGCGGTGCCGGAATGGGCGCGCGTCCGAACCGCAGCGGCACGCCCGCCTCGGGCGGGCGGCGCTCGCCGTGCGTGGCGTCGTTGCCCCACGACACCGCGTCCACCAGCTCCCCCTCGCCGTCGCGCAACTCCAGCAGATCGCCCGCGTTGGCCAGACCGCCGCCGATCGCCGAGTCCTCAAGCACCTCGTCCCGGTCCGACGCGGGCGCATCAATCAGCGCTGAGCACGCCGCGACGATCAGCAACGACGCCCCGGCGTCCAGCCGCTGCTCTTGCAACTCATCGGCGCTTGAGTTGTCCGACAATGTCCACCCGCTGAGTTCCGCCGCCTCGTCGCCGAGGTTGGTGATCAGCACCCACTCGTATGAGCGATCCTCGCGCCCCTGCCCGGCGTGAATCAGCGCCGCAGTGATTTCGACATTGCCGCCGTCGGCGCGAGCGGCGACGGGCAGCGTCGCGAGTGAGCAGACTGCAAGCGCCAGCGCCACGATCGGCAGCAGCCCCCGCCCGGTCAACCCTGTCAGCTTTGTCGGCTTAGGAGCGCACACTGATCCACTTGCGCACCGTGATCTGCTGCTCGATCATCATCGTCTCGGTCACGCGCTTCGGCTGCCGACGCTCCAACAGCGCGTCGCGCGTTCGGCGCGCCAACGCCGGCGCTGCATGGCGCGCGGCCCAGTCCGTCAGCGCCGCCGTCGCCAGCACCGCGGCGACGCTGCGCATCGCCGGCGCGAACAGCGCGAGATCGGCCCGCACCGCCGGCAGCAGCGCCATCGCCGCAGGCTCATTTCGCACCTGGTCGGGCACGAGCGCACGCGACAGCTCAGGCTCCTTCAGCGCCTCTCCGCAGCGAGGGCAAAAGTTGTCCGCATTGCCGACCGGCCTCGAGCAACGTGAGCAACGGAGACAGGAATGCGTCATAACGCCAGAGAGTATACGCCCCTCGGCGACCGCCCGTCCGCGACGCGCCACGGTTGCGTGAACAGGCCCTGGCCCGAACAGCCGATCAGTCGCCCACGCCGACTGCCTCAGCGGTGTCGGCCGGGTCTGGAACCTTGACGTTGACATCCACCATCGTGAACGTGACCTCCGTGACCGGCGCCTCATCCGCTGCATTCGGTCGGTCGTCGTCGACCTCATTGATGAGCTCGCCGTGGAAGCGAATCGCGTCTCTGATGGACATCGTCGGCTCGGGCAGAGCGTCACCGTCCTCAAGCATCCCTTCGATGTGGAACTCGAGCGCTTCACGGATCATCGCCAGCATCTCCGGCCAGTCGTCGCCCACGCTCACACAGCCCAACACATCGGGGCAGTAGGCCGAGTAGTTGTTCGGCCCGCGGTCGATCACGACTGCGTAGGTGCGCTTGGCGGTGTCAGTCACCGACGCCCGCCATCTCAGTGGCCCGCTCAGATGGGAGCGCGGCATCCGTCTCGATCATTGCGACAGTCGTCTCGATCTGTGCGTCGCCGGCCTCCAGTTGCGCCAGCACGTCGCTGTGGTGCGCCATTGCCTCAGCCACCGACATACATGGCTCAGGGATTGGTTCCCCGTACTCCGCCGCTGCTTCCAGGTAGACCTCGATCGCTTCTCGGATCACCACCCGGATCTCCTCCCAGCCTTCGGCTGTCGCTACGCAACCCGGCACATCGGGGGCGTAGGCCGCGTAGTTGTTGGGCGCCCGCTCGAAAACGACCGCGTAAGTGCGCTTCATCGGCGTCTCTCCTTGAGGCCTGCCTGCTTCAGGATATTGTCCCACGTTCCAGGCGACAGATCTTCGCTCAATGCGCCAGCGATCACCACAATGCCTGGCTTGGTTGGATGGCGGAAAATGCGATGGCTGCCCCGCTGCCGCGCGAATCGCCAGCCGTCGCGCTCGACGATCCGGATCGCCTCTCGAACCTTGGTCACTGCGCGTCGCCGATCGCGGCCTCGACGGCCGCCGTCAAATCGAGTGGAGCGCCCAGCTTCCCCAAATCGATCCGCCCGTCCGCGATGGCCCGCAGACTCTCCACCACGAAGATCGACTCCCGCGCCACCCCCGCCGCCCGAATCGCCCGAAACAGCGCCGACTCCTCACCGCGCTCGCCGCGCTCCCCCGCCCACAGCGCGTCGAACTCTCCGCCGCGTATCGCATAGCGGCAAAAGCTCACCACATCCCCCCGATCCAACTCCGTCGTCACCCGCTGGAGCATCATCCCGCTCTCGCTCGCGCCGCCGGCGATCAGCTCGTGAATCACATCCGACCAAACTCCGATCGGCCCGTCCGGCAGCGCCGGATGCAGATTGAGCATCGGCAGCGCCTCGCACAGCACCTCCGTCGTGACCAGCATGTAGCCGGCCAGCATCGCCGCGTCCGGCCGGTAGGGCTGGATGCGCGCCAGCGCGTCGGCGTCGTAATCGCGCCGCCACGGCGCGAGCGCGCCCTGCGGGTCCGAAATCTCGCCGCCCACCTGCCGCCGCCACTCGCGCGAGCTGCTCGCGATCAGCGGCAGGCCCGCCGCCTCGACGTCATCAAGGAAGGCGTCGGTGTTCGCCGATCGCCCGCGTTCGCGGTTGCAGAAGACGCAGACGATCTCCGCGTCCAACCACCCCTCCCCGATCGCCCGCAGCGCTTCGCCCAACAGCAGGCGCGAGCTGGTGCCTCGCGCCGATGCGAACCAGGCCAGCCGCAGCGTCACCCGGCCTGCTCGTCCGCCGACGCTTGCAGCTGCTCAATCCGCAGTTGCGCTTGGTCGAGCAACTCCTGCGCCCGCGCGCCCAGCGCCACGCCCTGCCCGTAGGCCTCCAGCATCTCCTCCAGCGACAGCCCGCCGCTCTCCAGCCGCTCGATCACCGCCTCCAGCCGCCCCACCACCTCCTCGAACGGCAGCTCCACCAGGTCAGTTTCGCTCATCTGAGTCGTCCTCCCGCTCTACCAATAGCTCGGCCGACTCGATCAGTACGCCGAGCGACCCGTCGTGCAGCCGCACGAGCAAGCGGTTGCCTGGAGCCGCGCCCGCGACGGAGCTGACGACTACGCCGTCTCTGTCTGTGAGCATCGCATATCCCCGTTCGAGCGTCGCCAGCGGGTTGAGCGCGTCCAGCCGCCCCCGCGACGCAGCCAACGCGGTGTTCCGTTGGCTCAATGCCGCCGCCGCGCGGCGCTCGATTCCTTGCAGCTGCCGATGCAGATCGACGCGCAACGCGCCCGGATCGGGCGCCGCCGCCGCCAACTGGCCCTGCGACTCCGTCAGCCGCTGCTGCAGCCGGGCCGCCCGCCGCTCCACGATCTGCCCGCCCGTGGCGACCATCCCCCGCACCTGCGCCGCCTCCTCGCCGCGATCCGGCGCGACGATCTCCGCCGCAGCCGAAGGCGTCGGCGCGCGCAGGTCGGCGACATAATCCGCAATCGTGAAATCCGTCTCGTGCCCCACCGCCGAGACCACCGGAATCGGGCTGGCGAAGATCGCCCGCGCGACCGGCTCCTCGTTATACGCCCACAAATCCTCCGGCGAACCGCCGCCCCGCGCGACGATGATCACGTCCGGCTGCTCCGCCCCGTCGAGCGCGGCGAACGCGCCCAGCGCCCCGGCGATCGATTGCGCCGCGCCGTCGCCCTGCGTCAGGCAGGGGCTGAGCAGCAGCGTCGCCAACGGCCAGCGGCGGCCCAGCACCTGCCGGATGTCGTGCCAAACCGCCCCCGCCGACGAGGTCGCTACGCCGATCCGGGTCGGATAGCGCGGCAGCGCGCGCTTCCGCTCCGGCGCGAACAGCCCCTCCGCGTCCAGCTTCGCCCGCATCCGCTCGAACTCGGCCTGTAAGACGCCCGTGCCGCGCGGGCGCACATCGTCGACCAGCAGCTGCAAATCGCCCCGCTCGCGGTAAATCCCCACCTGCCCGTGCGCCAGCACCTCGTCGCCCTGCCCGAACTGTGCGCCGCGGTTGCGTCCGCGGAAAAGCACGCAGGCCAGCGCCCCGCCGTCGTCCGCCAGCCGAAAGTAGATGTGCCCCGCGCCCGACTGGCTGTAGTTGCGCACCTCTCC
The DNA here is from genome assembly GCA_965243125.1 of Dehalococcoidia bacterium. Lineage (GTDB taxonomy): Bacteria > Chloroflexota > Dehalococcoidia > Bin125 > Bin125 > CATQGW01. The sequence continues at coordinate 2,017,591 of OZ251529.1, forward strand.
CTCGACCCACAGGTCCTGCAGCTGATCATCGGAGCGCAGCAACGCCGTAATCCGCGAGATCACAGCGCCGACCGGGTGCGATTCCGGCGGCGCGGCGGCGCGGCGGGCGTTGAAGCCGAGCGGTGGTTGACGCGCCATGACGCAGCCCTCCGCCCCCCAACGACTCAGGCCGACTCCGCCCGCTCCAGATACTGCCCGGTGCGCGTGTCCACCTTCACCCTGTCGCCGGGGCCGATGAACAGCGGCACATTGACCGTCAAGCCCGTCTCCAGCGTCGCCGGCTTGGTCGCCCCCGTCGCCGTGTCGCCCTTGATGCCCGGATCGCTCTCGTCCACCCGCAGCGGCACCGAAGCCGGCAGCTCCACCGCGATCGGCTCCTCGCCCACCACCAGCACCGCAACCTCCGAGTTCTCCGCCATGTACTGCACCGCCTCGCCCACCACCTCCGACGAGAGCGGCTGCTGCTCGTAGGACTCCGTGTCCATGAAATAGAAGAGGTCGCCGTCGCGGTAGAGGTACTGCATCGTCTGGTGCTCGGTGCGCACCCGACGGAACTTGGTGCCCGCCTGGAAGGTGCGCTCGATGGTGTGCCCGGCGCGCACGTCGCGCAGCTTGATCCGCGCCTGCGCCGAGCCGCGCCCCACCTTGATGTGCTCCCAGTCCACAATCTGGTACTGCGCGCCATCCAGCTCGATCACGAAGCCGCGCTTCAGGTCCCCGGTCGAAATCATCGCGCCCATCCTTGCCCAGTTGCCCCGCGGCTGTGCGGCTGTCCCCCAGCCTACCCCAGCGCCGCCCCTTCGGAATCGCCCGCTCCGAATCACCCTCCACGCAGAGAGCTGTCCGCTCCGAATCGCCCCCCTATGCAGGGGGGCTGTCCGCTTCTAGCGGACTGGGGGGTCGGTCCGGCGCCTCGAACACAAGACAGACTCCGCACCGACCCCCCCGCCGCGCGGCGCGGCGGCCCCCCTGCATAGGGGGGCGATTCGGAGGGGAGCTCCTGCGTAGGGTCCGTTGCGTAAATCCATCAAAGGCCTCCGCGCTCCCCATCCGTCATTCCTGCGTAGGCAGGAATCCAGGCGACCGACCACTGCCCCTTCGCGCCGCAGACCCCCAACGGCCCGCCAGCGCCGCTTGGGGAGGCCGTCGGAGCGCCCTAGACGGCTTGCAGCCGCGAGATCGCCTGGATTCCTGCCTACGCAGGAATGACGGGGGAGCCGCAGGAATGACGGAGAGGGCGCAGGCGCATTTCTGACCGCCCCCCCATCGTGGGGGCTTTTCTCATTGCCCCCCCATCGTGGGGGGGCTACGGGGGGGTTCGGGCGTGGCGGAGCCCCCCTCTCAATCTCCCCCCAGGATGGGGGGAGAGGCCGGAATCGTCGCCCCGCGATGGGGGGAGAGGCCTGCCGTCCGGCCTTATGATAAAGTGCTTGGCGCAATCGCCTTTGGGCCACGGACGCAACGCGCAGCTTGGAGCGGCAGGCAATGGCACAGGACAACCTCGTCGGTTACGTCTTGAGGGGGGGGGGGTACGCCCGGTGATCGCGGTCCTCGCCGCCCTGCTCTCCGGAGCGCTGCTCTCGCTCGCCCCCGCCGCCGCCGACGGGCACGAACCGCAGCCCACGCTCACCCTCTCCCTGCTTGATGACTCCGACAACATCGTGCCCGCCGGCAGCGAAGTCGGGATCGAGGCCAGGCTGCGCTTCAGCGGCGCGCTGGGCGCCGGCCAGATCTACGAGTTCTCCGACATCTCCCTCACCCTCTCCGGCTTCTACGACTGGGACGATTCGACCAGCCGCCGGCTCGCGCCGGACGACTTCGACACATCGCCGCCCGAGGGAGCACAGCCCGGGCGTATCCCGCTTGAACTGATCACCCCGACCCGCGCCGACGGGACGCCGGTCGACAGCAGCGCCCTGCCGGTCGCAGCCGCCCTGCATCGGCGCACCCTGCTGGCCACCTCCGTGCTCGGCGAGGCTTACCTCTTCGACACCTGGAACAAGCGACAGGTGGCCCTGATCGAGGCGCCCGACAGCGTCGACCGGCCCGCCACCTTCGGCCGCACCGACAGCAACATCGCCGCCAACCCCGTCGCCTCCGGCGCCGCCGTCTGGCAGGAAACCAACGAAACCGCCTGGCTGTTCATCGCCTCGCCCGACGACGACCTCGAAGGCTTCACCGACGTCGGCAGCGTCTACATCTACAAGGTCGACTGGAGCAAGCGACCGGTCGACGTCACGCTGGTCAAGCGGCTCGCGCCGCCCCACAGCGAATTCAGCAATGTCAGAAACACCAATAACAGGACGCGCTACGGCTCCTCGATCACCATTTCGAGCGACGGCTCGACCCTCGCCGTGGGTTCGCAGCGGATGAACATGTTCGGCGCGGTCTACATCTATCTGCGGCCCGACGACGCCGGCCAAAGCTGGGGCGACCTCGAGTACGCCGACGGAATCAAGGTCACCACCTACCCCACGCCCGCCTGGGGCGACCCGGACGACGTGAGCACCCGGCCCTTCAGCCTCACCTCCGGCGCCTGCAACTGGTACTGCATCGAAGTCAGCGCGCTGATTGAGGCCCACGAGGCAAACTTCGCCTTCCCGGACCTGGCGCTCTCCGGCGACGGCACGGTGCTCGCGGCCGGCGCCTACGGCAGCTGCCACATAAATCTCGGCGTGCAGCCCAATCAGATCGGCTGCTCGCCCGTGTACGGACAGCACGGCTACAACCAGGGCCAGGCCTGGATCTGGGTCGCGCCCGAGGGCGGCTGGCAAGCCGCGCCCCTGGCCAACGTCCACACCGACGGCAACGCGAAGACGCTGATCGCGGCCGGCGCGGACGCCAGCGGCTTCGACTGGACCACGCAGTATGCGCCGGGCCCGGAGCGCCGGGTCCACTTCTCCAGTACGAGGATAATCCGCCGCATCCACCGCTATGGTACCAACCGGGGGCTCGGCCAGACGCTCGACCTGTCGGAGGACGGCCTGAGCCTCGCGATCTCGGAGGGCCTCGACGGCCGAGCCCATGTCCTGAAAAAGAATGCCCTGTCGCAATGGACCGGCACCCAGGAGGCCTACAGCATCCATTACGACGGCAACCAGGGGGAAGACGCGATGGGCCGGGGAGGGGTGGCCTTCAACCACGACGCCAGCCGGCTGCTGATCGGCTTCCCCAACCGCGAGACCATCCCCTCGCCGCCCCCGCCCAGCGACTTCAACGGGAATGTCTATTTCTGGGACCGGCAGGCGAACGGCAGCTGGGCCACGGTGGCTGTTCGCGACACGAACAATCGGTTGCAGGGGCCGACGACGGCGACCGACGGCTTTTTCGGCGCGCGGCCGATCTGGGGGCTGGGCTTCCAGCGCTGGGCCGTCTCCTGGCCGCAGGCCCCCACGCCCGGATTCTTCCTCAGCGACGGCAACGTCTGTACGCCGCAGACGATTGACGGCGCGCCCTTCGTCAGCTGCCCGGTCGGCAGCGGCGCGGTGGATATCGCGCCCGGCACCGAGGACGGCGCCTTCACGATCTCGGGCGCGCTGACGTTCAGTGTGGAGGGCGAGGCCGACAGCGAGACGACGGTGCGCGCCGAGCCGCTGGTGGTCACGATCGGCGAAGTGCAGGAGGTCGCCGAACTCAAGCTCGAACGGGCGACCGACGACCGCGGCACGACCGACACCGCAGACGACATCCTCTTCCCCGACCGGGTGGCGCGCGGCGAGACGACCACGCTGCGCATCCAGGTGCTGAACGAGAACGGCAAAGCGGCGGGGACCAACAGCGTCAATCTGGTCAGCGTGCAGACCACCGTCGGCGAGCTGAGCACGAGCGTCGGCGGCAGTTGCCGCGGCGGCAACGGCAAGCTCAACTGCATCATCGAGGGATCGTCGCTGACCGCCACGAATTCGGACAAGATTCTGGTCATGCTGCGGCACGCGGGCAAGGCCGGCACGGCGAGCGTGACCGCGCGCGCGATCTCGAAGCAGGGCGAGCAGGCCGCGGCCGGCCCGCTGGCGATCGCGCTGACCGGCGTCCCCACGGCGCTCAGCATCGCCGCGCCCGGCTCGGGTTTGCTCGGCGTCGACACGACCGACGCCGCGGCCGATGTCGATGAGCGCGACATCGACAACCGCGATCAGCTGACGCTGGCGGTCACGGCGACGGACGAGCGCGGGGCAAAGGTCGCCGTGCCCACGGGCGGCTCGCAGCGCGCCTGGCTGACCGGGCCCGACGGAGCCCGAGTGACCGAGGGCGTGGCGATCAGCTACCCGCTGATGGACAGCGAGGGCGAGCCGCTGCTCGACTCGGAGCGCAACCGTCAGGTGCGGGTCAACGTCAACCGCGCAGCGGCGCAGGCGCTGCCCAACGGCGAGTACACGCTCACCGTCCGCGCCGGCAACCTGACCGCCGAGCGGACCATCGTGGTCAGCGGTGCCGCCGCCGCAGTCGCGCTGAGCGAGCCCAGCCCCGCGCTGGCGCTCCAGCAGCGCTTCACCGTCGTCGCCACCGTGACCGACGCCAGCGGCGCAGCCGTGCCCAACGGCACCAGCGTCCACTGGGGCGAGCGCACGATCGGCGACGAAACCACGATGCTGGTCCAAACCAGCCAGCAGACCACGACGACCGACGGCACGGCCGAAGCGAGCTACCTGATCGTCAGTCCGGGCACGGCGGTGGTCACGGTCACCGCCGACGGAACGCGCACCAGCGCGGGCGGCGTGAGCGGCGGCGTCTCCAACGTGATCCGCATCGCCGTCGCCGACCCTGCCGCCGCAGCCGCAGCCGCCCAACCCGTCAGCCTCGCCGACCAGCTCAGCTCGCGCACCCCCGGCGCCCCCACCTCCTGGCTGGGCACGGCAAGCGTCACCGCCTCCGCCCTGCTCAACGCGCTCGACGGCGTCGACAGCATCCTCCTCTGGCAATACGGCCGCTGGCTCAGCTACGCCGTCGTAGACGGCCGCGTAATCCCCGGCTCCTACGACTTCATCGCCCACCCCGGCGCCGTCCTCTGGCTCGCCGAATAGGGAGCCTTCCAACCTCTCCCCCCACCCTGGGTCCGGCCTCTCCCCCCATCCTGGGGGGAGATTGAGAGGGGGGTTCCGCCCCTCCGAATCGCCCCCCTATGCAGGGGGGCTGTCCGCGTAGCGGACTGGGGGGTCGGTCCGGCGCCCCGAGCACAAGACAGACTCCGCGCCGCCCCCCCGCGGCGCGGCGCCCCCCCTGCATAGGGGGGCGATTCGACGGGCGCCCTTTCCATCATCCCCCTTCTTTCCATCATCCCCCTTCTTTCCGTCATCCCCCTTCTTTCCGTCATTCCTGCGCAGGCAGGAATCCAGGCGATCTCGGTGGTTGCGAGTCGTTTACGGAGCTCCGACGGCCTCCCAAAGCGGCGTTGGAGGGCCATTGAGGGTCCGCAGCGCGAGCGCACGACGGTCGGTCGCCTGGATTCCTGCCTACGCAGGAATGACGGAAGGGGCGCAGGAGTGACGGAAGGGGGGGCGCGCAGGAATGACGGAAGGGGGGCGCAGGACCCATCAAACTGCCCCGCCATCGTGGGGGCTTCTCTCATTACCCCCCACACACGATGGGGGGGGGCTACGGGGGGCTCGGGCGCGGACGGGACCCCCCTCTCAATCTCCCCCCAGGATGGGGGGAGAGGTCGGAAGAGAGCCCCTGCGACGGGGGGAGGCCGGAGCCGCCTCCATTTGCGGGGCGGGCTAGGATGCGGGGGATGGAGAGGGGAGGCCGGACGTGAGCGATGCCGGGCTGCACGGGGCGCTTGCGCCGTTTCGGGTGCTTGATTTGACCAATGAGCTGGGGATGCTGGCCGGGCGGATGCTGGGCGAGCTGGGCGCGGATGTGATTAAGCTCGAGCCGCCGGGGGAGCCTGCGGGGGCGCGTTGGAGCGCGCCGTTCTACCACGATGAGCCGCACCCGGAGCGGTCGCTCTTTTGGTGGACGTTCAACCACTCCAAGCGCAGCGTCACGCTCGACCTGAGCACGCCGCGCGGGGGCGAGCTGTTTCTGCGGCTGGTCGATCAGTCGGATTTCGTCGTCGAGTCGACGCCGCCGGGCGCGATGGAGTCGGTCGGGCTGGGTTGGGAGACGCTGCACGCGCGCAATCCGCGGCTGGTGATGACCTCGATCACGCCGTTCGGACAGGACGGGCCCTACGCAAACTGGAGGGCGACGGATCTGATCGGGGCGGCGATGGGCGGTTTGGCCTCGCTCTGCGGCTCGCCGGGGCGTCCTCCCATTCGGCCGTCGGCGTCGCAGGGTTACACGCAGGTCTCGGCGCAGGCGGTCGTGGGCACGCTGATCGCGCACTACCACCGCACCCACACAGGGCGGGGGCAGCATGTCGACCAGTCGATGCAGGAGGCGGTCACCTTCACGCACGACAACGCGAATCCGACCTGGGACATCCGCGGGGTGAACATCACGCGGCCGGGCAACGGTCGGAACATCGGCGGTTACTGGAGCGGGCAGTACGTCTTCGAGGCGGCCGACGGCTACGTGGCGGCGCTCTCGTTCGGCGGGCTGTTCGGGCTGACCGCGCGGCAGACGATTGAATGGCTGGATCATCACGGGATGGCCGAGGAGCTCAACTCCGAGGAATGGTTGACGAAGCTCGACGCGACGCAGGGCCTGCTGATTCCGCCGTCGGGCGAGGACGCCGATCACCTGATTGCGGTGCTGGCCAGGTTCTGCAAGCGCTTCACGCGCGCGCAGCTGGTCGCCGAGGCGCAGCAGATCCGCAACGGCTGGGGGATCGTCCACACGCCCGCCGACCTGCTCGAAAACGAGCATCTGGCGGCGCGCGGCTTCTGGACGGAGGTCGAGCACGAGGAGCTCGACGAGACGGTGACCTATCCGGGTCCGTGGGCGAAACTCTCCGCCACGCCGCTGTCGGTGCGCAGCCGCGCGCCGCTGTTGGGCGAACATAACGGTGAGGTCTACGGCGGACTGCTCGGTCTGAGCAAGGCCGAGCTCGCCGCGCTCGCAGCCGACGGCGTGATTTAGGGGGAGACCGCGATGACCGATAGCAGCGTCCCAACCAACGCCCCATCCAGTGTGTTCGAGGGCATCCGCGTCGCCGATTTCGCCTGGGTCGGCGTGGGGCCGCTGGTCTCCAAGTATCTGGCGGATCACGGCGCGGAGGTGATTCGGATCGAGAGCAGCGTGCGGCCGGAGCCGCTGCGCCGCGCGCCGCCGTTCGTGAACGACGAGCCGGGCCTCGACAACAGCGGCTACTACGCCGATTTCAACTCCTCCAAGCTCTGCTGCTCGCTCAACATGCAGCATCCGAAGGGCGTCGAGCTGGCCAAGCGGTTGATCGCGGAGTGCGACATCGTGACCGAGTCGTTCACGCCCAAAGCGATGCGGGCGTGGGGTCTGACCTACGAGGAGCTGCGCGAGATTCGACCGGACATCATCATGATTTCGATGCCGATGTACGGCTCGACGGGTCCGTGGTCGATGTGGCAGGGCTACGGTCACGTGCTCCAGGCGGCGGCCGGGATTTCGCACCTCACGCACTACCCCGGCGAGGAGCCGATCGGCACGGGCGTGGCCTACACCGACTTTCTGGTGCCGCATTTCGCCGCGGCGGCGCTGATCGCGGCGCTCGATCATCGGCAGCGCACCGGCGAGGGGCAGAACATCGATTTCGGCCAGCTCGAGGCGGCGCTGCACGCGACCGAGACGATGCTGCTCGATTACACCGTGAACGGGCGCGAGCAGCAGGCGCTGGGCGCACGGCATCCGGAGTACGCGCCGCACGGCACGTATCGGTGCGCCGCGCGCGGCGCGGACGACGATCGCTGGATCGCGATCGCCTGCACGACCGACGAGGAGTGGCGCGCGCTGGCGGCGGTTGCGGGGCATCCCGAGTGGGCGGCCGACGCGCGCTTCGGCACGCGCTTCGACCGGCTCAGCAATCAGGATCAGCTCGACGCGCTGATCGGCGGCTGGACGCGCGCAGAGCAGGCGGAGGCGCTGATGCGGACGCTGCAAGCGGCGGGCGTGCCTGCGGGCGTCGTGCAGACGCCGGAAGACCTGCGCAACGATCCGCAGCTCGAGCACCGCGGGCACTTCTGGATGCTGGATCACCCCACGATGGGCCGCCGCGCCTACGACGGCCCCAGCTTTCGCCTCTCCGAAACCCCCGCCAACCTCCACAAAGCCGCCCCCCTGCTCGGCGAAGACAACGAATACGTCTGGAAGAACGTGGCGGGTCTGGGCGACGACGAATACGTCGAACTGCTGATCGACGGCGCCCTGGAGTGAGCGCCGGTGGACGCTTTGTCGCCTGTGCAACGTTCGACTTGGCGATCATCCTCTGGGGATGCTAGCATCATGACATCAGCATCCTGAAAGGGGGAAGCAGCATGAGCAACCTACAGGTCAAGAACGTGCCCGACGAGCTCTACGCGCGCTTGCGCGACTACGCCGACGAGCGCAACTCCACAATCAGTGCGGTCGTGCTCTCGGCGGTAGAGCGCGAGCTGGACAAGGCGAGCATGATCAAGCGCCTCGCCGGCCGCTCAAGCGTCGAAATCAGCACTCCGGCGGCGGACATCCTGCGCGTCGAGCGCGCATTGCGCGAGGACGCGACGGAGCCCTACTCGTTCGGCGACGGCACCGACGAGGCCGACGGGAGCGCGCAGTGAACCAGTACGTCATCGATGCCTCGGTCGCGGTCGAGTACCTGCTCAAGACTGCGCTGGGGTTGGCGGCGGCCAACATCATCGAGCAGGCCTCGGCGCTACACGCGCCGGAATTCATCGACGTTGAGGTAATGTCGGTGCTGCGGCGGCTGGTCGCCCGGGACGAAGTGCCGGAAGATCGGGCACTGCTGGCGTTGGATGACCTGGTCTGGTGGCCGATCGAGCGCATCCCGACGCGCACTCTGGTGCGCCACGGCTGGCAGCATCGCCAGAACGTGAGCGCCTACGACGCGATCTACGTGGCCGCCGCCCGCGCACTAGAGATCCCGCTGCTGACGGCGGATGTCCGCCTCTCCCGCGCCCCCAACCTCGGCATCACCATCCAAACCCTCCGCCAAACCTAGCGAACGCTATGCGCCGACGGCGGCCAGCGCCGCAAGCTCCGCAGCCACGGCGTCGGGGCGGCGCATGGGGATGAAGTGGTCGGAGTCCTCTACCTGCACTTCGACTGACTTGGCGATCGCGTCTGCGACGCCGGGCCCCGTCGGCGAAGGGTGGCCGTCCGCGCCGGCGCGCATCACCACTGTTGGTTGGGTGATTTGGGGCAACTCGGGCCACGGGTTGGTGGTGGGCGCGTGCTCGAAGGTCCAGGCTTCCACCTCTGGGGTGCAGAGCAGCCTCCACTCGCCGTCGACGGTGGGGGTGAGGCCGTAGCGGGTGTAGGAGGCGATCAGGTCGGGTGGCCAGGCGGCGAATGCGCCGCGGCCTTGCAGCGACTCGGCCATCGCCTGCGGCGAGGGCCAGATCGGGCGGCGCTTTCTCGCCGCTTCCGCCAGATTGCCCGGCGGCATCGCCGTCGAGAGCGGGTCGTCAAACTGTGGAATCACCGCATCCACCAGCGCCAGCGCGCCGATCCGCTCCGGCTCGGCGGCGGTCGTGAGCGCGAGCACTGCGCCGCCCATCGAGTGGCCGGCGGCAATCACGTTGCGCAGATCGCGCTGTGCGAGCCACTCGCCCACATCCCTGGCCATCTCGCGCCAGGAGCACTCCTCGCTGGTCGTCGGATCCTGCGACGCGCCGTGCCCGCGCATGTCGAGCGCGAAGACGCGGTAGGTATTGGGCAGCAGGTGCACGACGGCGTCCCAGGTGCGCGAGTGAAAGCCCGTCGCGTGGACGAGCAGCACCGTCGCGTCGGCCTCGCCCCGGACCGCCCACTCCCAGACGCGCAGACCAAAGCCGCGCACCTGCGCGGTGGACGCCGTCGGCAGCGGGCGCGGCTGCTCGTTTGGCATTTTGGGGCTAGCTGCGGCGGCGGATTGCACCGCGGCCGTCGCCGAAGGGGTCGTCGCGCCACTCCAGCGCCATCTTGAGGCCTTTTTCGCGCGAGATTTTGGCGAACTCGTCAATTGATGGCGCGTCGTGCCAGATCGCGTCGAAATCTGCGCCTTCGGAGGCGGCGACGCGCAGCCCCATCAGCTCGAACCAGCGGTTGGCGCTGTGCTTGTGGACGGTCAGGCCGTCCAGCGGCACGTGCGAGATGCGCTGGCAGTAGTCCATCGTTTCGGCGTCCAGCTGGTCTTCGGGGACGGCGCGGTTGATCATCCCGATCCGCTCGGCTTCGAGGCCGTCCACGGTGTCGCCGCTGAAGAGCAGTTCCTTGGTCTTGAGCAGCCCGATCTTGATCGGCCACATGCCGAGCGTGGGCGGGATGCCGATGGCGCGCCCTGCGGGGTGCCCGAAGCGGGCGGTTTCAGCGGCGAATACGAGGTCGCAGGCGCCGATCATTTCGCCGCCGCCGGCCAGGCACCAGCCATGCACCTGGGCGATGATCGGCTTGCGGTAGGACCACATCCAGAGCCAGCGGTCGACGCTGGCGCGCAGCCCTTCGCGGTCGAGCGCGATGCGCGACTCGCCCAGCTCCCAGGCGTTGTCCCCGGTGCGTTGATTGGGCCGCCACTGGAGCGCGCCGCGCTCCGGCGTGAGGTCGTAGCCCGCGCAGAAGGCGCGCCCCGCCCCCTTGAGCCGGATCACGCGCACGGCGTCGCCCGGATTCAGCTCGCGCAGTGCCGCTTCGAGGTCGTCGCGCAGCCCGCCGGAGATGGCGTTGAGCTTCTCCGGTCGGTTGAGCGTGATCGTGGCGACCGCGCCGTCGATCTCCACCAGCACGTTCTCGTATTCGGCCATTTCGCGCTCCTCTCGCATGTTGTCAGGCTGCCTCAATGCGTTGACTTGTGCTTTGCCAACACGGGCATCAAGTGATCACCCTATCATCGCTTTGGTCGCGGGTAGGCTGGTCGTGTGAACACCACGGGCGGGCCGCCGCCCGGAGGGGCCCGCTGGTCGACGCGAAACAGCTCCGGCTTCGACTCGAGCATTTCGAGCAGCCCGGAAAATCCGTACTGCTGGGGCTGGAAGCCCGGCCGTAGTTCCTTGATGCGCTCGTCGGCCCAGCCCAGCGGCATCCAGCCATCGGCCGTAATTGAATGCTCGTAGACTTGCGTCATGAGGCGCGTCCAGTACGGCGGACCTTGGAGAGGCTGCGACGGTTCCTGATCTGTCGCCGATGCACTCGTCTTTATGGCTCGCGACGCGCGAATCCGTATCCAGTAAGACGGGGCAGCGGACGGATCCGGCTGTCGCACCTCGATCTCGAACAGCTCCGGGCGTGATGCGACGAGAGCGCTGAGGCTGGCATATCCGTAGGACCTGACGTCAAACTGTCGGTGTAATTCGCGTATGTGACTTCCAACGTAGCCGAGATCGACCCAGCCGTCGGCGCTGCGTGGGTGTTCGCAGGCGTCGTTCACGAGCGAGATCCAACTGTGATCATCAGTTTCGCGCACAGTTGTATCGCGGCCGCCCTCAGTGGAAAAGGGACGCTGCGGCACATTGCGAATGCGTTGATATCGGTCGCAGGCCGCGGCAAAGGTAGAGCTGACTGCCGCAGCTGCGCCGATGCCGAACACATAAATCGCGTGCTCTTTGAGTCGGAGCGCCAGCAGCGTGAAATCGGAGTCTCCGGAGACGATGCAAACTGAATCGACCAAGCCTGTCAGGCACAATTCCATGGCGTCAATGATCAACTGCATATCAGTTACGTTTTTGGCCTTACGGAATGGCGCCACCTGGATTTGTTCGATCTCGTACTCGCGGCAAGTGCGGTTCCAGGGTGAGAGCCGCGGGCTGAGCCAGTTGCCGTAAGCGCGGCGCACAACCAGGTTGCCTTCGGTTGCCGCCGCCATGAACACTTGCGACAACAGCCGCGACGATATGTTGTCGCTATCGATCAGCAAGGCCATCTGCCGAGGCTGAGCCTGATCTGCTTGTCGCGCGACCAGTAGGTGATGGTGGGCGAGCATCGCGCGGTCCTCCGTGCGTGTCGGCATTTGGCGAGTCATTCGTCATCGTCGCGGGTGAGGCGGATCCAGTGCGTGAGGACTTCGCGCTCTTCGTCGTCCATTTCCTCTTCGATTTCGAAGAGGTCCTGGTGTTGGTCGAGCAGGGTGAGCAGGTCGTCGGCGCCGTGGCGTTGGGGAGACCAGTCGGCGTCGGTGCTGCGCAGGCGCTGCTCCAGCTCGGACAGCTCGAGCCAGCCGTCTTCGTCTTCAGAGGGGGCTTGCAGCGCTTCGGCGACCAGCGATTGCCATGCGCCGGGCGGCTCTGCCTGTGGCGCGGACTGGGCCGCGGGGGTGAGGATGTCCAGATCGGCCGGGCTGGGCGGCGGCGGCGTTGCGGGGCGTCCGCCGGCGGGGACGAGGCGCACCCAGTGCCTGAGCACCTTGAGCCCTTCTTCGTTCATCTCCTCGTCGACCTCGAAGAGGTCGGTGCGGCTGTCGAGCAGGTCGAGCAGTTTCTCCGCGCCGTAATGACGCGGCGACCAGTCGTCGGTGACCTGGCGCAGCCGCACGCCGAGCTGGGGCATCTGAATCCAGCCGTCTTCGCCTGTGGGCGGGATTTGCAGCGCTTCGCTGACCAGCTCCTCCCACGGAGGCGGCGGGCCGGAGCGGAGAATCGGCGCTCGCTGCGGCGCGCCGGGGCGATCGTCCGGCTGAACCTCGCGCCGCTCACGCGGCCCCGCTTCGGCGCGCTTCGCGTTGCGCGCGCGGACTTGCAGGGTTTGCTCGCCGGTCGCACGGTCGCGCCATTCACGCAGCGCGAAGCGGTACTCGCGCGCGCGCAGCCAGTCTTCGAGCGGTTCGTCTTCGTCGCTGTGGGGCACGAATTCGGGATAGATGGTCTCGACGCATTGTTCGAGCAGGGGCAGCGGCACCCACGCGGTGGCAGTGGCGCGCAGGCTGCCGCAGAGGTCCGCCATGCGGGTCTCCCAGTCGGCGCCTTCGGCGCGGTGCGTCTCAGCCTGCTTGCGCGCTTCGGACATCACGCGGTCGTCGATCAGCGTGAACTCGTCGCAGGCTTCGCGGAACTCATCCTTGGCCCGCCAGTTGGAGAGGCCGATCACGTAGATGTCGTCTTCGCGGAGCCGCTCAAGCAGCGGGCCGAGCTGATGCGAGACGGTCGCGACGCAGACCGCGTCCACCTCTTCGTCGAGGTCAAGCGCGTCGAGCGTGATCTTGATCCCCGTCGCGCTGATCTGCGGCGCGTCGACCTGCTCGAGCTGATAGCGCTCGCAGAACTCCGCCCAGACGGCGGTGTTCTCGCCGGCGCGGGAGGCGGGGTTGCCGCTCGCGCCGGCGGGCCAGGACCAGCTGTGGTAGACGCGGCCCTCGACGCGCTCGGCGCGCTCGATCACCGCCTCCAGCGCGTCCTCGATGTCCTCGGCCCAGACACGGGCGCAGTCGACAAGCAGTGCCAGCCGATTCCAGTCAGTCACGTTGTTCTGCCCTTACCGTTGCTCTCGGTCGTGTCGTGTTGCGGCCCGTTCGCAGCGGTCGGCGTCATGCGAACGGCGAACTGCGCGACTCTCGCGCCCAGACGGCGCGCCTGTTGACGATCCAGGTCGGTCGCGTGTCCGTAGGCCGTCGCTCCATAGTACGAGCCCGACTCGCGCAGCGCCTCCGACCAGGGCAGGCCGACGAAGATCATCCCGTGCCCGATCAACAGGTGGAAGAGCTGGAGCAGCGTCGCCTCGGTGCCGGCCGAACGCGACCAGCCGGCGGTGAAGCAGGCGCCGACCTTGTCGGCCAGCTCACCCGTCTCCCAAAGGTCGCCCGTGTAGTCCATCCAGTGCTTGAGCTTGCCGGTCATCCCGGTCCAGTTGGGCGAGCCGAGGATCAGCGCGTTGCACGCGAGCAGCTCCTCCTTGCGGGCGTCGTCGACCGGGCGATCCCAGACTTCAGCGCCGGCGACGGACGCCGCGCCCTCGATCACCGCGGCGGCGAGTTCGGCGACGACCCCGCGCGAGTCGTAGATCACCAGCACGCGAGCGCTCACAGCGGCCGCTCAAACCAGCCGGCCTGGCCCGGCATCTCCTCCACGCCCACGCGCAGCACTGCCAGGTCGGGCGGCCCCGCGATGCCGAGGCGCTCGGCGAGCCGCCCGGCGATGTACTCGGCGAGCCGCTCGGCGGTGGTGTTGTCGATCGGCAAGGCGGCGACATCGCGCTTGGGCAGGCGGTAGGGCGGCTCGGACTTGTATTGCACCACGAAATGCGTGTCGTCGTTGACGATGGTGAGCGCGCGCGACTCCATCTGGAGCAGGAACTTGTGGTCGAGCCCCTCGCAGACCTCCCGCGTCAGCCGCTTGAGCAGTGAGAAGTCGATCACCCAGGACTCGTCGGTCAGGCCGCCGCGCACCTCGACCATCACGTCGTAGTTGTGCCCGTGGATCGGCTCGAGCTCGTCGGCGAAGGTGGCGAAGTGGCCGGCGGCGAAGCGCAGCCGCTGTCGTTCAACGGTGACGGAGTGCGACATAGACGCAGCTTACCGCGTGGCAGTCGGGGGTAGCCTCCGCGCATGCTTGTGCGGCTCTTCGGCTGGGTTCAGGTTTGGCGGCCGGCGCTGCTGCTGGGGATTCTGACGATCGGCTCCTATGGGCTCGTGCTCTACGGCTTCGGCATCATCGTCGGCCCGATTCAGGAGGACGAAGGTTGGTCCTCCGGTGCGACTAACGCCGCCTTCATGGCGTCCTATCTGCTGGGGGCGGGAGCGAGCATCGTGTCGGGGCGGGTGCTGGACACGATCGGGCCGCGGCCGGTGCTGCTGGTCGGCTTGATCGCCGGCACGACGCTGCTTGTGGGCGCGTCGTTCGCCGAGGGCGTCGAGCTGTTCATCCTGCTCTGGGCGCTGGGCGGCGCGATCACCATTGCGGGGCTGTTCTACAACGTGACGATGCCGATCACCGCACGCCTCTACCCCGAGCGGCAGGTGCAGGCCATGACCGTGCTGGTCACGACCGGCGGGTTCTCCTCGGTCGTCTTCCTGCCGCTGACCGGGCTGCTGACCGACGAGCTCGGCTGGCGCTGGGCGGTGCGCATTCTGCTCGCGCTTGCGGCGGCGCTGGTAGTCCCGGCGCTGCTGACGGTGCGCCGGCTGCCGCCGTTGCCGGCTGCACCCGCCGCCGGGGCGCCGACGGACGCATCGCGCGCGGGCTACGGCGGCGTGCGCGAGGCGCTGCGCTCGCGCGAGGTGCTGCTGATGCTGGCGATGGTCGGCGTCTCCTCTTTCGCGCTGGGCGCGCTGCTCAACCACTTCGTGCCGGCCGCGACCGCGGCCGGACTCTCGATCACCGCCAGCGGTTTTCTGACCGGGCTGCGCGGCTTCCTCTCGATTCCCGGCCGCGCGTTAATCGGACCGATGGCGTCGCTGCTCGGCCTGCGCCCCGCGCTGGGCGTTGGCTACGCCACGATGCTGCTCGGCACGCTCGCGCTGCTCGCGGCCGGGCCGCTCTTCTGGATTTACCTCTCCGCTGTGATCGCCGGGCTGGTCTGGGGGCAAACGATGCCGTTACAGGGCCTGATCGCCTCGGACATCTTCGGGCTGCGGCGGATCGGCACGCTGATGGCGCTGCAAACCGCGGTCGGCAATGTCGCGCTCGCGGTCGGACCGTTCGCCGCCGGGCTGCTGTTGGACGCGCTGAACGACGACTACCAGCCCGTCCTCGCGGCGATCGCGGTGGTCAATTTCCTCGCGCTGCTGCTGCTGTTGATCGCGCTGGCGCGCTTCCGCCGCCCGACATCCGACGCCCAGGCGTTAAGCTGAGGCGTAGACGCAGCTTGAGCACGGAGGGACGCCATGGGACGCCTGGACGACAAGACCGCCCTGATCACGGGCGCGGCCCGCGGGATCGGGCGCGGCATCGCGACCGAGTTCGCCAAGGAGGGCGCGGACGTGATCATCGCCGATGTGCTGATCGACGAAGCGACGCGCACCGCCGGCGAGCTGCAGAACCGCTACCAAGTCACCGCGCTGGCCGTCCCGATGGACGTGACCAGCGAGGACTCGATCGAAGCCGAGCTGGACAACGCGCTGGCGGTGCTGGAGCGGATCGACATCCTCGTCAACAACGCCGGCGTCGCGCCCAACAACCTCAGCGAGAACGAGCAGGAGGACGACTGGGACCGCTGCTTTGAGGTCAACCTCAAGGCGATCTGGAAGGTGAGCAAGGCGGTCGCGCCGCACTTCAAGGAGAACGGCGCCGGCAAGATTGTGAACATCGCCTCGATCGCCGGACGGCAGGGCGGGGCGATCGCCTCCTACTCGGCATCCAAGTCAGGCGCGATCAGCCTCACCCAGTCGCTCGCCACCGAGCTCGGCCCGCACGGCGTCAACGTCAACGCGATCTGCCCGGGGCTGCTCTGGACCGATATGTGGCGCAAGCTGGAGGGGATGATTATCGGCGACGAGGCCGATGAGTTGGTCGATCGCCGGCAGACGTTCGAGGCGATGCTGGCCTCGCGCTGCCCGCTCGGCCGCGAGCAGACCCCGGAGGATATCGGGCGAGCCGCGGTGTTCTTCGCCTCCGACGACGCCAGGAACATTACGGGCCAATCGCTGAATGTCGACGGCGGCATCCGGATGGACTGACCGCCCCCCGCAACGACTCAACCGCACCGCAACCGCAGCACAGGAGAGACGGACCATGAGCGACGAACCGATCATCTACGACGTGCAGGGCCATGTGGCGACGATCACGCTGAACCGCCCGGAGAAGCTGAACGCGTTCAGCAACGAGATGCTGGACCAGTGGCAGGCGAGCATCGTCCGCGCGAGCGAGGACCAGGGCGTGCGAGTGGTGATCGTGACCGGCGCGGGGCGCGGCTTCTGCTCGGGCGCGGATGTCGGGCGCGAGCGCGCGGGCGCGGATGTGCTGGGCGGCGACCCCAACGCGCCGGCGGCCAACCGCAACAGCCTGCGCAACTCCGTGCAGCGCGTGCCGCGCGCGCTCTTCAACATGGAGAAGCCCTACATCGCCGCGGTCAACGGCGCGGCCGTCGGCGCGGGGATGGACATGGCCTCGATGGCGGACCTGCGGATCGCCTCCGACCGCGCCAAGTTCGGGATGGCCTACGTGCGCATGGCGCTGATCCCCGGCGACGGCGGCGCCTACTACCTACCGCGCATCGTCGGCATGTCCAAGGCGCTCGAGCTGATGTGGACGGGCCGCATCTTCGGCCCGGAAGAGGCGCTGCAAATGGGCTACGTCTCGCGCATTGTGCCGGCCGACGAGCTGATGAGCCAGACGCTGGAGCTGGCCGAGGAGATCTCGCGGATGCCGGCGGTCTCCGTCCAGCTGATCAAGCGTCTCGCCTACCGTTCCGCCGTCACTGGCCTGCACGAAGCGCTCGAAATGGCCGACCACGCGATGGTCATCGCCCGCTCCACCGAGGACGCCAAAGAAGGCCCGCGCGCCTTCGCCGAAAAGCGCGAGCCCAACTTCCAGGGGTTCTAGGAGCGGGAGCAGGTGCGACGTAGGGCGGGCGCCTACTGCTTGAACTGTCGAAGGAAGTCCAGCCAGTCCTTGACCGGGATGCCCGACAGCGCCGTCTGGTGCATGCGCTCGATGTAACTGTCCATCAGGCCGGTGCGCGCGATACGCCCGAAGTTCCCGCCTTGGTCGGCCACTGCGCGATCCAGCGTGTGATCCCCTTTCTGAGGGTAATAGGTCGTCCTGGATGGTGATTGAATGCTGCGATCGGCGTTGGACTTGCGGATCGTCGTCCACCACTCGTTTCGATATTCCGCCGCGCACCGCGCAGACACCACGAAGGGTCGGTACGCGACAGGCGTGCCGGACAAGATTCGATTGAGAGCCCACGGGATGACTACGAGCAGGTCGCCGGGAGCGCATACCGCGGGGCTGACTTGAAATCGGAAGTTCGGCACTCCCTCTTTGGCCAACAGGTACCAGCCTTTGAGTTCGATCCCCAAGACGATCTCTTCCCCGTTGGTTTCAGCCTTCAGGAGCACGTCGGGGAACACCTGGGCCTGGCGAACGAACGAGAATCGGGTGTAGTCATCGTCGGGATCCCAGACACTGCGCATCTGGTTGAGCGTCGTCACCACCTGCTCCTCGATCGTCGCGCCCAGGACCTGATTCAGCGTCTGTAGGTCAGTGGCAAGGATCCCGTCGATGACGGTGCCGCTGGAAAAGTGGAATGGGACCGCGTGGAGAGCTTCTCTGACGCGGTCGTAAACGGCTGCGTGTTCCCAGTTGGGGTCTGGCTTAGATTCCATACAGCGCCCCCGCGGTGTGTTTGTTCAGTCGGTCGCGGGCAGCGGCGTAGAACTCAGGATCGATCTCGGCGCTGTACGAGCGACGGTTGGTGTTCGCGCTTGCGATCGCGACGGAACACAAACCGCCGAACGGCTCCCAGATCACATCGCCGGGGTCGGATGAGGCCGTGATGATTCGCTCGAGCAGTTCGATCGGCTTCTGATTCGAGTGAACCGCCTTGTGCGCGCGCTTGAGACGTTCGGAGCCCCTGACCGCCGGTGTGCGCCAGACGTTCGTGACGCCGACATCGCAGGTGAACTTGGCCCGCATCGCCGCCCAGGTCGATGCGTTGACCGGTCGGACGCCGTCCAGGCTGAAGTACGGCCGCCCGTCAGGGTCGCCATGCTTGTTGGCGTAGTCGACGAGCTTTTGCATCGCATCCGGCGGCGGGAAGTACCACATGTCGCACTGTGTCAGGTACTTCCGGGTGGCGGCGTTTCTCACGCCGCAGGCCTCATTGGATCGGGACAGCGGTAGACCGCTGCGTTGCCACTCGTGGCGGAGCCAATGCTTCAGGTCAAGTGCGCCGTCTGAGGTCGGCACTTGAACGCGGCGCACATACTGGACGCATACCTCGGTCACGACCGGGAACCGACGAAGCGTGCGGGTATTCGCGTTCCCCGCGATGTGGCCGATGCCCTTGTCCCAGATGTGACAGGCTCGGTACGTCCACCCGTTCGCCTCGAGCATCGGGTGAATCGTCGCCCAGCCCAGTTCCGTGTTCCAGAACCACAGAGTCGTTTCGGGGATCGCGCGCTCGGACCACTCACGGATGTGCGGGGCGTACCAGACGGGCAAGCCGCTCGCTGATGTCGGATCGCCCGGGAAGCTCCCAATGCCGTAGGCGCCGTCGGACACGATGACGGTCGGCGCCGGCCACGAAGGTGAGACGGCGAGGAAGTCGCCGTGCTCGATCGTCGCGCCGTCGCGGCTGATGCAAGGCGTTCCAACCTGCGCCATCGCGATTCTCCTCAATCGTGGCTGATGTTCGCCGATGATCCCCGTCGAGGGCAAGCAATCGGCTCAGTTGGTCGCGCAATGGTACAGGGCGGCGAACATGCGATCTAGCCTCGGCCAATCGCTTTGGGGGGTCGGTCGCTCAGTCGTCGGAGACGTAGACGGTGTCGTCAGCGACGCGGGTGCGGTAGGTGCGGATCTGGTCGGGCTCGATCTTCGCCTTGATTGGGCCCGGTGGCGGGGGCATCAGCTTGTGGATCACGTTCCACATGCCGTTGGGCAGCCACTTCTTGGTCTGGCCGGTGCGCATGTCGAACTCGCAGTCGTGCCAGGGGCAGACGATGTGCGCGCCCTTCAGCTCGCCCACGGAGAGCGGCGCGAAGAGGTGCGGGCACTTGTCCTGCACGGCGAAGACCTCGCCGTGGACATTGGCCACGCAGACCCGCCGGCCGTCAATCTCGGCGGCGGTCACCGAACCCGGCGGGAGCTCGCCGACGGGGCACACTGCAACTTCAGCCACGTTGGACTCCCCTCGTCAAGTCATGTTACCTGGCGGGCACAGCATCGCCTGCCTGCGGGCTGCGGTCAACGCGGGGGCATACACTGAAATCGCGCCGCCGACCGCTCGCCGACCGCTCTCGGTGGGCGCCGGGCGTCGCAGAGCGATCAGGAGCGCCCACCAATGGACCTACAGCAGATGTTCTTCCCCCCGCGCGTCGCCGTCGTCGAAATCTCCGGCCAGATTGGCGCGCGGCTCTCGCCGCGCGAAGTTTCGCGGTTGCTGCACTCGCTGCGCAACGACACACGCTTTCCGGCGGTAGTGCTCGACATCGACTCGCCGGGCGGCGGCCCCGCCGCATCGGAGGCGATCTATCTGGCGGTCAAGCGGCTGCGCGAGCGCAAGCCGGTCGCAGCGGCGATTCGCGGCGTCGGCGCGTCGGGCGGCTACATGGTGGCCTGCGGCGCGGACCCGATCTTCGCCCTGCCCACCTCGATCGTCGGCTCGATCGGCGTGATCTGGATGATGCCGATGGTCGCCGACGCGCTGGAGCGGCTCGGCATCCGGATGCGCACCCGCACCAGCGGCGAATACAAGGACATGGGCTCGCTGTTCCGCGAGTCGACGCCCGAGGAGGAGGAGCGGCTGAGCGCACTGCTGCACTCGGTCTACGACCGCTTCGTGGAGATCGTCGCCGACGGACGCTCCGATCTGTCGGAGCAGCAAGTGCGCGAGCTGGCGACAGGAGAGATTCACACCGGCTCGCGCGCCCGGGAGCTGGGGCTGATCGACGAGATGGGCGACCTGGAGGACGCGATCGCCTGGGCCGCGGCTGAGGTTGATATTCCGCGCCGCAGCACGACGCTGCGCCCGCGCCGCGGTCTGATGCAGATGCTGATGCAGCGCAGCGCCGACACGGCGGTAGCCGCGGTAGAGGCGGCCGTCTACGAGCGCCTCGCCCGCCCCGAGGCTCGCCTGCGGTAAGGAGGAAGACCGGGGAGTCGTCCCTCCTCGGAATCGCCTCCTCGCAGGGTCCATTGCTGGGCTCTCCTTGCACGCGCAGATGATCGAATCCGTCATTCCCGCCTGCGCAGGAATGACGGAAAGAGCGGCCAGAGGTGTTTGGCGGATTAGGCAATAGGTCCTACGCAGGAGGGCGATGGGCAACCCACCCACCAAACGCCGCCTCCAGCGCGCTCGCCACCCTCAACGCCAAGTCCTCCCGCCACGGCGCGGCCAGCACCTGCACCCCGATCGGCAGGCCCTCCGGCGACGACCCGCAGCGCAGCACCGCGCCCGGCCAGCCGGCCATGTTGTACGCCCCCGTGTAGTTGCCTCGCACCCCCACCGATCCGGCCGACTCGTGCGGCGGTGCAGCCGAGACCGCTGCCGGGGCAAGCACTGCGTCGTAGTTCCTCACCCACTGGAGCA
This sequence comes from Dehalococcoidia bacterium, assembly GCA_965243125.1. Taxonomy (GTDB): domain Bacteria; phylum Chloroflexota; class Dehalococcoidia; order Bin125; family Bin125; genus CATQGW01. Next base: position 2,038,816 of record OZ251529.1, read on the forward strand.
TCCCGCTGCGGAAGCGATCCTGCGCCTCCAGCGCCTCCGTGAAATCGGCCAGCGTCGACGGTCTCGCTTCCGCCCAGAGCGTTCGCAGCTGCGGCGACATCTCCGACTCCGTGGTGCCGTAGCGCGCCAGCAACCGGCGCACCCAGCGGAAATCATCCGCGCCGTCAATCCGCTCGCGCAGTGCGAAGTAATCGGCCAGCATCGGCGGCGCGTCCTGTCTGACCGAGGCGACCATGCCGCGCAGCGCATCCGCCGCCTCTGCGACAACCCGCTGCACATGGCGGTCGGTCGGCGCGTGACCGTCGGCCTCCGCGTACCAGGCGATCCGCAGCTCACCCAGCTCGACCTCGGCCGGATCTCGCAGCGGCACCGGCGCGATCGCCGGATCCAGGCCGTCCGGTCCGCTGATGATCGGCAGGGTCAGCGCCAGGTCTTCGACATAACGCGCCATCGGCCCGATCTGCGTCAGTCCGTCCATCGCGCCCAGTCCCCAGGGGATGATGTGCCCGCTGCGTGGAACGCGCCCGGAGCTGGGTTTCAGCGCGGCGATTCCGCAGTAGTGCGCGGGAGTGCGGATGCTCCCGCCCGTGTCGCTGCCGAACTCCAGCGGCGACCCTCCAGCCGCCACCAGCGCCGCGCCCGCGCCGCTCGAACCGCCCGGCGTGCGCGAACCGTCGTAGGGGTTGTTCGCCGGCGGCTGCATCGCGTTTCCGTTGGTCGCCTGCGTCAGCTCCGGGCAGGTGGTCTTGCCCAGCAGAATCGCCCCCGCGGCCCGCAGCCGCGCCGCCACAGTGGAGTCCGCCGCCGGCACGTAGCTCTTGCGCCCCAGCGTGCCGCCCGTGCTCACCACCTCCGCCGTATCGTGCGAATCCTTGAGCGTGAACGGCGTCCCATGCAACGGTCCCAGCGCCTCCCCGCGAGCGACCGCGCGATCCGCCGCCTGAGCTTCTGCGCGCGCCCGTTCCCCGCACAGCGCCGCTACTGCGTTGAGCGACGGGTTCACCTCTGCAATCCGGGCCAAGTGCGCATTGACCAGTTCGGTCGCCGAAATCTCCCCTTCCCGCACCGCCTGCGCCATCCAAACCGCTGATTGCTCCGTGAGCTCAGTCATGGGGGGAGCGTACCCGCAGCGGCGGGGAACGGTGCGGACTCTGTGCTGTGCTCGGAGGGGCGAACCGACCCCCCGGTCCGCTACGCGGACAGCCCCACTGCGTAGGGGGGCGATTCCAGAACGGGCGATTCTCTAAGGGCAGTAGCCTGTCGCTGATGCCCGACGACCCAATTCGGATTCCCTCCTCCACCGGCCCCATCAGCGCCCTCTGGCGAGCCCCGACCCAGCCGATACGCGGCTCCGCGCTCTGCGTGGGCGGCTTCGACGGCGGCTTCAACGGGCCCGCCAACGGCATCTACGCGGACCTGGCCGAGCAGCTCCCGCTGCTGGGCATCGGCGTGCTGCGCCTCGACTTTCGCATCAAGACATCGCCCGGTCCGATTGATGAGGGAACGGCCGATGTGTCGGCTGGCGTCGAATGGCTGGTTGAGACCGGCGCAGCGCCCGTCGCGCTGATCGGCCACTCCTACGGCGGCGCAATCGTGATCCGCGCCGCCGCGCGCGCCGAGGCCGTCGCCGGCGCAGCGGCGCTGGCCACCCAGACGGCCGGCATCGAGCCCGCCGACCTGCAACGGCTTCCCCCGCGTCCGCTCCTGCTGGTACACGGCGCCGCCGACTGGCGGCTCCCCCCGCGCCTCTCCGAGTGGGTTTACGCGCAGGCCGCAGAGCCCAAAGCGCTCCATGTCCTGCCCGAGGCCACCCACTCCCTGCGCCAACAGCGGGATCTGCTTTGGCGAATATTGACCGCCTGGCTGGAAGAAGTCCTGCCCCAGGCGGCGAGGTCGCCCCTCAGCTGACCAGATGCACGATGGTGACCCCGTCGCCGCCCGCGTTTTGCGGAGCGGGCTCGTAGCCGGTGATGAGCGGGTGATCGCGCAGCTGCGCGCGGACGGCGGCGCGGAGCGCGCCGGTGCCTTTGCCGTGGACGATTTCCAGCCGGCGGCGGCCGGCGCGGTAGGCGTGATCGAGGAAGCCATCGACTGTCGGCAGCGCGTCATCGGTGGTGCGCCCGCGGATGTCGCAGCGTCCGCCGGGGTCGGGCGGGGGCGACGGACGTTTGGCGCGCGCCTGTTCGGGCGCGGGCCCGGCATCCTGCGGCAGCGCGGCGCGGCCGAGGCGCTCAATCTGGTCGGGGCGCACGCGGGTGCGCAGCGAGCCGAGCTGCACCTCCAGCGTGTCGTCGTTCAGCCCACTCAGCAGCACACCCGGTTCGGGCAGGCCGCGCAGATAGACCACATCGCCCGCGGCGAGCCGCGACGGATCGGGAGGCGCTTCCGCCCCACCGCCCGCTGTATCGCGCCGACGGCTGCGCCGTCGCCGCCGGGCGCGCACCCGCTCCAGCCGCTCGCGCGCTTCCTCGGCGCGCTGCTCGGCGCGTTCGATGCCGCTCCGCGCGGCGGGAGTCCGCTCGGCAGGCGAGGCGCGTGAGAGTTCACGGTTCGCCGCGCGCACCGAGCGGCGCAGCCGCGCCAGCTCGTCCTCCATCATCCGCTCGGCCCGCGCCAGCACGCCGTCGCGCTCGGCCTCGAGCTGCTCGCGGCGCTCGGTCAGTTCGCGCTCGATCCGCTCAGCCGCTTCGCGGGCCGCCTGCTCGGCGCGCTGATCGGCCTCCAGCTGATCGCGCTGCCGCTGCAGGTCCGCCAGCAGCGACTCGACATCGGCGGAGTCGGGGTTGGTGTGCCCGCGGGCGCGCTCGAGGATTTGCGCCGGCATCCCCAGCCGTCGCGCGATCGCGATCGCGTTGGAGCGCCCCGGCGCGCCCATGATCAGCCGATAGGTCGGTTGCAGCGTCTCCGCGTCGAACTCGGCCGAGGCGTTGACCACGCCGGGTGTGCTGTGGGCGAAGACTTTAAGCGCGCCGTGGTGGGTGGTGGCGACGACGGCCGCGCCTTGCTGGAGCAGATGCTCAAGCAACGCGCGCGCCAGCGCCGCGCCCTCGCCGGGGTCGGTGCCCGCGCCCAGCTCGTCGAGCAGCACCAGCGTGTCCGCGCCGGCTTCGCTGAGGATGCGGATGATGTTGGTCACATGCGCGGAGAAGGTCGAAAGCGATTGCTCAATGCTCTGCTCATCGCCGATATCCGCGAACACGTTGGCGAAGACGGGCAGGCGCGAGCCGTCCTCAGCCGGAATCGGGAGCCCCGCCTGCGCCATCAGCGCCAGCAGGCCGACCGTCTTCAGCGCAACCGTCTTGCCGCCGGTGTTGGGGCCGGTGACCAGCACGCAGCGTTCATCAAGCGTCAGGGTGACGGAGATCGGCACAACCTCGCCGCTGAGCAACGGGTGGCGCGCTGCTTGCAAGTGCAGCTCAGCCGGGCCGGGACGCAGCCAGCGCAGCTCATCTTCGGCGGCCGGCAGGGGCGCGTCGAGCTCGCCGGCCAACCGCGCCTTGGCCTGCGCCAGATCGATCTGGGCCAGGCATTGCACGGCGGCGCGGATCGCGCCGACCTCGGCGGAAATCTCGGCGACCAACGCGCGCAGAATGCGCTCGATCTCGCGCTGCTCGGTGCGCCGCGCCTCGCGCAGCCGGTTACCCAACTCGACCACCGCCAGCGGCTCCACGAACAGCGTCGCGCCGCTGGCGGAGACATCGTGGACGACGGAGGGCAGGTTGCGGCGCAATTCGGCCTTAATCGGGATGACATAACGCCCGTCGCGCTCGGTGATCAGGTCTTCCTGCGCGATGCCGTCGGCGACCGCGCGGCGCAGGATCGCCTCGATCGAGCGCTCCAGCCGCTCGCGCAGCTGCTCGCCCTGGCGGCGCGCCGCGGCCAGCTCTGCGCCGGCGCGATCCAGCACCTCGCCGCGCTCGTCGAGCACATGCTCGATCTGCGCCAGCAGCGGGCCGAAGTCGGCGATCCGACCGGCAATTCGGCTGAGGAGCGGCAGTTCGCGTCCCAGCGGCGCGAGCTGATTGCGCAGCGCGCGGCAGGTGCGCAGGGCGCCGCTGATCTCCAGGATGTCGGCCGCCGGCAGTAGCGCGCGCCGCGAGGCCGCCAGCAAGTGGTCGTCGATCTGCGGCAGATGCCCGATCCCGCCGGCCGCGAAGGCCGGCTTGAGCCGCTGCAACCGCAGCGCTTCCGAGGTGTGCGTGTGGCGGCGGTGAATTTCTTCCAGATCGCCGCTGGGGGCTACATCTGCGGCCAGTGCGCGGCCCTGCGGCGTGTGGCAGAGCCGCTCCAGCCGCTCGATGATTTTCGGGAACTCCAGCGCGGCGATCGTGCGCTCGTCGAGCATTAGGCGCCCGCCCCAATCCGCAGCAGCGCCGTCGTATAGCCCACGCCCCAGGGCGCTTCGGCGGCGAGCAGCTCGGGGCGCACCGCCGACTCCGCCAGCAGCCCGATCAAGATCGCCGTCGGCGCGACCACCGACTCGTCGACGGCGCGGCGCAGGTTCTCGTCGAAGCTCAGAATCGCCTCCGTGTCCCACGCTTGCAGCGCGTCGTCGAACGCGCGCTGGAACGGTTTCGCCTGCGGGTGAAATCCCTGCGGACTGTCGGCCCTCAGCGTATGCGCTCCGTCGCCGCTGGCGAGCACCGCCGTCCGCCCCGGTACGCCCCGAATCGCGCTCGCCAGGCAACGGCCGAACTCGTAGTGATCCCGCAGCGAACGGAAGCAGACGCCGACCACCGCCGCACGGGTCCGTGCGAGCGGATCGCGCAGCAGCGTCAGCGGCACGATCGCCGAGTGGTCGTGCGGCTCCCAGTGCGCGACCGGCTCGAGCGGCTGGCGCCGCGCCTGCGCCGCCGCCGTCACCGCGCCCGCCAGCGTTTCGTCGTGCGGCTGGTCGAGCATGCATTCGGGCGCGCCGAACGGCTCCAGCGTGCCGCGCAGCGGACCGGTCAGCAGGTGGAAACGGCGCAGGGTGACGATTCCGTGGGTGGAGATCAGCAGCAGGCGGTCGGGCGGATCTTCGCGCAGCGCCGTAGCGAGCGTTGCGTAGGCATCGAGCGTGGCCCGTGCGATGCGCTCGCGCCCCTTGCCGATCTCCGACAGCAAAATCGGCGGGTGGGGCACGACGGCGGCGAGCGAGATCGTCATGCGCGTTCGCCGTCCGCGAGCGCCGCGCGGATTCCGCCTAGCAGCGCCGCTTCCTGATCGCCCGGCACGGTGCGCGGATCCAACTGCACGCCGCCGTCGACCACGCGGGCGACAATCGGCGGATCGTTGCGGCGCAGCTGCGCCGCAAGTCCGGCACTCGGCAGCCTGAGGACGAACGTCGGGCGCGTCTCGCCCGGCAGCGAGCCGCCCCCGATCGGCGACTGCGCGGCAACCACCTCGCCGACGCCCAACTCTGCCCGCCACGACTCCGCCCGCTCGCGCAGCTCATCCGCCTCCGCCGCGATCATCCGCCAGACCGGAATCTCGGTCTCCGCCTCGCCGCTCAGATAATGCCCAAGCGTCGCGCTGAGCGCGGCGATCGTCGTCTTGTCCGGGCGCAGCGCGCGCATCAGTGGGTGCGAGCGCAGCGGCGCGACGGCGGCCTCGCGCCCCACGATGATTCCCGCCTGCGGACCGCCCAGCAGTTTGTCGCCCGAGAACAGCGCCAGGTCCGCGCCCGCCGTGATGCTCTCCTGCGGCGTCGGTTCGTGCGTCAGCCCGTACTCGCGCGTCTCCAGCAGGCAGCCACTGCCGATGTCGTCGATCAGCAACACGCCGTGCTCGCGCGCGATCGACGCCATTTCCGGCAGCCCCGTCTCCTCGGCGAAGCCGACGATGCGGAAATTGCTGCTGTGGACGCGCAGCAGCGCAGCGGTGCGTTCCGTGATCGCGTCCGCGTAGTCCGCGGCCCGCGTGCGGTTGGTCGCGCCCACCTCAACCAGCGTCGCGCCCGATTGGCGGAGCACATCGGGGATGCGGAAGCCGCCACCGATTTCGACCGCCTGCCCGCGGCTCACGATCACCTCGCGCTCCCGCGCGTGCGCCGCCAGCGCCAGATAGAGCGCCGCCGCGTTGTTGTTGACCACCAGCGCCGCCTCAGCGCCGGTTAGCGCGCGCAGCGGCGCATCGAGATGGTGCGCGCGGCTGCCGCGTACGCCCGCTTCGAGGTCGAATTCGAGGTTTGAGTAGCGCGCCGCCTCCCGCATCGCCGCGATCGCCGCGTCGCTCAACGGCGCGCGCCCCAGATTGGTATGAATCACCACGCCTGTCGCGTTGATCACCGGCCGCAGACTCGCCGCGAAGCGCTCGCTGAGCCGCTCGGCGACCGACTCCGCAACACGCTCAGGCGACGGCGCAGGCGCATCGCTCTGGGCGGCGAGCAGATCGACGCGGCGCCGCTGAAGCTCCTCGCGCACCGCGTCCGCGATCAACTCCGCGGGCAGCGCCAGCGCCGCGATTGCTGGCTGCGAGAGCACGCGGTCAACGCTGGGCAGAGAGCGAAGCGGATGCGGCATATGAAGTCCGTCGACTGTGTGTTGGCGATGTGTCGGTAGTGATTGTGAGCAGTCGGATCGCTCGATATCGTCAGCGCTGCGGCTGCGCCCGCGCGCCGTTACAGCGTAGGGCGCAGCGTCCCTCGGCGCGCCAACCCGACCCCATCTTGAGAGGCGACCTACATGGCCAACCTGCGCATCCCCGGACCGACCCCCTGCCCGCCCGACGTGCTGGCCGCCGCGGCCGGCGAGATGATCAACCACCGCGGTCCCGAGTTCGCTGCGCTGCTCGAGCGCGTCAGCAGCGGCATTCAGCCCTTCTTCGGGACCGACCAGGAAATCCTGCTGATCTCCGCCAGTGGCACCGGCGCGATGGAGGCCGCGATCACCAGCACGCTCTCCGTCGGCGACGCCGTGCTCGCCGTCTCCGTCGGCTCCTTCGGCGACCGCTTCGCCGCAATCGCCGAAACCTACGGCGCGGAAGTCACCCGCCTGGCGATCGAATGGGGCGACGCCGCCACGCCGGAGCTCGTCGCCCAGGCGGCCGCCGAAGACGACTACAAGGCGCTGCTGATCACACACAACGAAACCTCAACCGGCGTGACCAACCCGATCGGCGAAATCGCCGCCGCCGTGCGCGCAGTCGCCGACCCACTGCTGCTCGTCGACTGCGTCTCCTCGCTCGGCTCGATCCCGATGGAGATGGACGAGTGGGGCCTCGACGCGGTGGTGACAGCCTCGCAGAAGGGCTGGCTCTCGCCGCCCGGCATCGCCATGGCCGCGCTCAGCGAGCGCGCCTGGGCCGCCGCCGAAACCTCGACCATGCCCAGCTTCTACTTCGACCTCGGCAAGCACCACGAGTACGCCTCGCGCGGCCAGCCGCCCTGGACGCCGACGCTGCCCGTGCTCTACGCGATGGACGCCGCGCTGCCGCTCATGGCCGCCGAGGGCGCGGAAGCGATCTACGCCAAACATCGCCGCTTCGCCGGCTGGACCCGCAATGTCGTGCGCGCGATGGGGCTGCAACTGCTCGCCGAAGAGCGCTATGCCTCCGACACGGTCACCGCCGTGCGCGTCCCCGACGGAATCGATGTACGCGAACTTTCGCGCACCCTGCGCGAAGAGCACGATGTCGTGATCGCCGCCGGGCAGGGCAAGCTGGCGACCGACATCTTCCGCATCGGGCATCTCGGGTGGCTGGACGAGGCGGAGATGGCGGCCTGCTTCGCCGCGCTCAAAGCCGCGCTCACCACACTCGGCTTTGCGCCGGCCGCCGACGCCGTGCTCCCGGCGATCGGGCCGAACTGAGGACTGGCCAGAGGGCCGACCAAAAGGTCAAATGGGGAGACGGAGACGCGACCATGCCCCAGCGAGTGTTGGTCACCGAGCCGATCGCCGAGGAGGGCGTCGACGCCCTGCGGCAGGGCTCCGAAGTTGATGTGCGGCTCGGCCTCTCGCACAACGAGCTGGTCGCGATCATCGGCCGCTACGACGGCCTGGTCGTGCGCAGCGGTACCCAGGTCGACGCCGAGGTGCTCGCCGCCGCCGAGCAGATGCGCGTGATCGGGCGCGCGGGCGCAGGCGTCGACAACATTGATATCGACGCCGCCACCGAGCGCGGCGTGCTGGTGCTCAACGCGCCCGGCGGCAACACCGTCTCCGCCGCCGAACTCGCCGTCGGCATGCTGCTCGCCGTCAGCCGCCACATCGCGCCCGCCACCGCCAGCCTGCAGGGCGGCGCCTGGGAGCGCCAGCGCTTCGTCGGCTCCGAGCTGCAAGCCAAGACAATCGGCATCGTCGGGCTGGGCCAGGTCGGCTCCTCCGTCGCCCGCCGCCTCCAGGCCTTCGATACCCGGATCGTGGCGCACGACCCATTCGTGCCCGCCGAGCGCGCCGCCTCGATGAACGCCCAACTGATGGAGCTCGACGACCTGCTCGCGCAGAGCGACGTAGTCACGCTGCACACCCGCCCCACGCCCGGCGCAGGCCCGCTGATCGGCGCAGAGCAACTCGCCCGCATGAAGCGCGGCGCGCTGCTCGTCAACATGGCGCGCGGCAGCCTGGTCGACGAGGACGCGCTTTGGGAAGCGCTCGAAACCGGTGCAATCGGCGGCGCGGCGCTCGATGTCTTCTCCGAAGAACCGGCCGTGGGCAACCGCCTGATCGGCCACCCGCGCGTGCTCGCCACCCCCCACCTCGGCGCATCCACCCAGGAGGCGCAGGAGCGCGTTGCGCTCGACCTCGCGGTCGAAATGCTGCGCGTGCTGCGCGGACAGCCCGGCTCCAACGCCGTCAACGCCCCCTTCATCGACCCCCAGACGCTCGAAGCCGTCGGACCCTATCTGGAGGCGGCGACGATGTGCGGGCGGCTCTGCACCCAGCTCGCGCGCGGACAGTGGCGCGATGTGCATGTCGTCTACCGCGGCGAAATCGCCAACCACGACGTCACGCCGCTCAAGGCCGCCGTCGTCGCCGGACTGCTTGAGCCGATCTCCGACGAGCACGTCAACCTTGTCTCGGTCAACAACGTGATCGCCCACCGCGGCTGGCGCGTCTCCGAAGAAAAGCTGGCCGATGCCGAGCCGTATCAGTCCTCGGTCACTGTCCAGCTCAACACCTCCGCCGAGCGGCTCACCCTGACCGCCACCATTGAGCACGGCCGCGCCGCCATCGTCAACCTCGACGGCTTCCATGTCCACATCGCCAGCCGCCGCTCCGTCCACGAGTACCTGCTCGTGCTGCGCAATCAGGATCGCCCCGGGCGCGTCGGCCTGGTCGGCACCCAGCTCGGCGAGTGGCAGGTCAACATCCACGCCATGGAACTCGGCCATGACGAAGAAGACCCCACCGCCGACGCCCTGATGGCGCTCACCACCGACCATCTGCTCACCCCCGAGCAACTAGACCAACTCCGTGCCATCGACGGCATCGACGATGTGGTCCAGGCCACGCTCTAACCAGCTGAGCACTCCATACGCAGACAAGAATTCCGCCTCCGAAACCACCCCTACGCAGGAATTCGTCCGCTCTGAAATCGCCCTCCTAGGTAGAGGAGCTGTCCACATAGCGGACTGGGGGTGATGCGGCGCTCCGAAGCCGCCACGCACCCTGTATCATCGCTGGGAAGTTCGCAGCGCCCGCGGAAGGGCGCGGAGGAGGTTCGAGATGGCCGCCGTTGCCGGATACAGTCACGTCGCAATCTGCGTCTCCGATGTGGAGCGATCACGCAAGTTCTACGGCGAGCAGTTGGGGCTGGAGACCGTCAACCGACCTGACTTCGGCTTCCCCGGCGAGTGGTACGTCGTCGGCAACCTTCAGCTGCACCTGATGCAGCGCGAACTGCCCGAAGGCGCGGCCGAAGGCATTGGCCCGCACTTCGCCCTCTACATCCCCACCGACGAATTCCACGGCGAGGTCGAGCGCCTGCGCGAAGCCGGCGTCGAGGTGATGGTCGAGCCCAACCACCGCGACGTCGACGACATCTGGGCTGCCTTCTGCAAAGACCCCGACGGCAACATCATCGAGTTGACCGACATGGGCCCCGAATACCTCGAGGCCGCCGGCACATCCGCCGACTAGCGCGCGAGCAGCGAGACAGCCGGGCAGGGGCCGCGCCGCCGATGGATGCCGCTGCGTTGATCTGCCCCGGACAGGGCGCGCAACGCGCCGGCGGACTCGAAGACCTGCCAGCCTCGGCGCAGGAAGTGTTCGAGCTCGGCTCCGCCGTCGTCGGCGTCGATCTCTGGCGACTCGGGCTTGACAAATCGGCCGACGCCGAGTCGGAGCTGCGCCGCCCCTCGCGCCTCCAGCCCTATCTGGTCTGCTGGGCCGTCGCCGAGTGGCGGGCGGCGCTGGACGCCGAGCGCGCGCCGGCAGCGATGAACTTCGTGACCGGCCACTCCTCCGGCCTCAACTCCGCGCTGGTGCTGAGCGGCGCGGTCGCGCTGGAAGACGGCCTGCGCTTCGCCCACGCCTGCGGCCTGGAGATGGACCGCGCCTGCGACGACGGCGCAGGCGGCCTGGTCGCGCTGGTCGGCGCGAGCCGCGCGCAGGCCGAAGCCGTCGCCGCCCGCAGCGGCGCAGCGCTCGCCAACCACAACGCCGACGACCAAACCGTGCTGGGCGGCTATGACGACGCGCTCGCCGCCGTGCAGGCCGCCCACGAGGGCGTCGAGCCGCCGCCCGTCCCCCTGCGCGTCGCCGGCGCGTTCCACACCGAAGCCTTCGCCGAGTCGGACCGCCGCAGCGAGCGCTGGATCGCCGAACTGCCGATCGCCGAACATTTCACGCCGCTGATCGGCAACTGCGAAGGCCAGCTGATCGAGACGCCCGCCCAACTGACCGCTGAACTGCGCGGGCAGTACTCGCGCCCCGTCGAATGGCTGCGCGTGCTGGAGACCCTCGACCGCCTCGGCGTGCGACGCTACCTCACGCTCGGCCCCGGCAACGCCATGGCCGGCCTCGTGCGCCGCTTCGGCAGGACACACCCCGGCCGCGTCCGCGTAGTCAGACTTGCGCAGCACACTCAGCGTTAGCCGACATCCCACCCACGAGCTGCCTTTCCGATCCCAACGTGCGCCTACACTGCCCCAATGCCCCCCGCCGAATACGTTGCATTGGACCTCGAGCTCACTGGCCTGAAGGTAGGGACCGCCGAAATCATCGAGGTCGGCGTCGTGCGCTGTACGCCGCATGAAGTGCTGGAGGAATGGACGACCCTGGTCCGCCCCTACACGATGCCCGATCTACGGATCCAGCGGCTGACCGGCATTGGCGCGGAGATGCTGCGCGACGCGCCGCCCTTCGAGCAAGTGGCGGAGCGGCTGCGCGAGCTGCTGACAGGCGCGACGCCGATCGGCCACAACGTGCGGTTCGACCTAGATCACCTCGGCGCAGCCGGCGTCGATGCGCCGCGGCCGGCGCTGGACACGCTGCCGATTGCCCAAGTGCTGGACCCCGCCGCGCCCTCGCATCGGCTGATGGAGCTGTGCGCGCGCTACGGGCTGACGGCCGAGGGCGCGCACCGGGCGCTGGTCGACGCCGAAGCGAGCCGCCGCCTGCTGCTGGCGCTGCTCGAGCGCTGGGTAAATCTGAGCGCCATCCAGCGCGAGCAGGTCACAGCCGCCAACGCCGCAATGGGCATGCTCTCCCCTCTGCGCCCGTTCCTGGAGCTGGCCGATGCGGACGGCCTGACGCGGGCTGTGGGGCGCGTCGGCAGCCGCCGGCGCGGCGATGGCGCTGGGCGCCGGACCGCTCCGGAACCGCCGCCGCGAGTAGAACTGCCTGCGGGTTCGCTGGTCGATCTGACCGTCGCTGCGTTTGAGTCGGCGGCGGACGCAGGCGACGGCTCAGCGATGGAGCGGCGGGAAGAGCAGTTGGCCATGGCGCGTGACGTCGCGCGCTCCCTGGACGCCAGCGAGCAGGCCGCCGTCGAAGCAGGTACGGGCGTCGGCAAGTCGCTCGCCTATCTGCTGCCGGCGGCGCTCTGGGCGATGCGCGAGGGCCGACGGGTGCTCGTCAGCACCCACACCCGCAATTTGCAAGCGCAGCTCTCCAGCGGCGATTTCGCTCAGCTGCGGGCGATGCTGGACTTGGCGCGGCCCGGCCTGGACGCAAAGCTGCGCGCCACGGTGCTGAAAGGCCGAGCCAACTATCTCTGCCGCCGGGCACTGGATCTGGCGCTGGGCAGCGCACATTCGAGGGAGGGTGCGGAGGACATCAACCGCGCAATGCTGCTGGCGCGCGCCGCGGTCTGGTCGGAGCAGCCGGATTGCAACGGCGATCGCGAGGCGCTGCGCCTCGCGCGCGACTTCGATGAGCCCTGGGCGGCGCTCTCCGCCGAGCGCGTTTCGTGCCTGCACGACGGAACCGATTACGCCGCGATGGGCGCGTGCTTCCTGGGGCGCGCGTTCGACGCAGCCGCAGGCGCGCACCTGACCGTCGTCAATCACGCCTGGCTGGTCAGCAATCTGGAGGCCGCGCAGCAGGCCCGCGCCGAAGCCGGGCTCGAAGCCGGCGCGGATGCCGAACTCGCGCATCTGGCTGAGTCCGACGCCGTGATCATCGATGAAGCCCAGTTCCTCGAAGACGCGGCAACCAACGCCCTCCGCACATCAGTCGACGAGGCCGCGCTGGGCGCCGCGCTGGAGGGGATTCACTCCGCCGATCGGCGCCGCACGACCACGCTGGCCCAGCGGATCCATGACGATCTACCGGTGACCGCCGAGGAATTGTCGCGGTCGGCCGACGGCGCGCGGGCAGCCGTGGAAACGGCCTGGGAGGCCTACGGCCAGTTCCTCAACTCATTCGCCGAAGGCGACGCCGTGGTCTTCACCGGAGGGATGCGCGCTCAACCGTCCTGGGCGCGAGTGGAGGAGTCGACGGGCGCGGCGGGCGCTGCGCTGGCCGGCCTGACCGGGCAACTACGCGAGCTGGCTCGCTCGGTTGAGGGCGACCGGGCCGGCGCAGAGGGCGGCGCAGTGCGCGGCTCCGCGAACGATCGGCGGGAGCTCGCGGAAGACGCGCGCGCGGCGGCGGATACCTGCGAAGAGGCTGCCGAGGCGCTCCAGGCCGCAATCGAGGCCGACCCGAGCCGCACGGTCGCCTGGCTGGAGCGCCGCCGCACGCGCCGCCGCCGCGACCCGGATGTCGTCGCGCTCGACGCCGCCCCAATCGATATCGGCGCAAAGCTGAACAGCCTGATCTGGTCCCGCTGCCCGCGCGTCGTGCTGACCGGCGCGACGCTCACGGTCGACGGCGAGTGGGACTTCCTGCGCGGCCGTCTGGGTCTGCCGGAGCTGTCGGAGTCGCAGTACGACTCGCCGTTCGACTACGAGCGCAACGGGCGCATCTTCGCGGCGACGGACCTGCCCTCCGTCCAAGGCCCGGCGCGCGAGGTTGCGGAAGCCCAGGCTCGCGCAATTCTGACGCTGGCGCGCGCCGCAGAGGGCCGCACGCTCGCCCTCTTCACCGCGCACGGCACAATGCGCCGGGTAGCGGACCTCGTGCGTCAGACGCTCGAAAACGACGGAATCTCCCTGGCCGTGCAGGGCCCCGACGGCAGCCCCGCGCAGGTGGTCGACGACCTGCGCGCCAACCCGCGCACGGTCGTGTTCGGCACGGCGGCGCTCTGGACGGGAATCGATGTCCCCGGCGAGGCGCTCTCGCAGGTAATCGTCTGCCGCCTCCCCTTCGACCGCCCCAACGACCCCATCCAGTCGGCCCGCGCCGAGCAGTACGAAAACGCCTTCGCCGAGCACCAGGTGCCCACCGCCGTGCTCAAGCTGCGCCAGGGCGTCGGTCGCCTCATCCGCCGCAGCGACGACCGCGGCATCATCGTGGTGCTCGACGACCGGGTAGCCCGCAAGGGCTACGGCTCCCGCTTCCGCGCCGCCCTTCCCCCCGCCCCCTACGAAGAAGCCCCCATCCAGCAAATCGCCGCCGCAGTGCGATCCTTCCTTCCGCCGCTGCCAGCGGAGTGAAAGCACCGAGGAGCGAAGACGACATAATGACAAGCATGCCTACCGCCCCTCCAACTCAGGTCTCGCTGAGGCAAATCGCCGCTGAAGACCCTCTCAACGCCCCGTGGCTGGCAGAGGCCGCCCAGGCGATCGCCGGCCGCGCCGCGCCGTGCGAACTCTCCGCGCGGCTGGAGGCGGGCGATGCCGGCTGGTGGATCGAGGCTGAAACGCCGGCCGGCCGCCGGATCGTCGGCGCCCTGAGCGGCCGGAGCGTCGGCCAGTGCGCGGTCTGGACCTGGCTCGCCGCCGCGGCCGAATGGCGACACTACGGCTTCGGCGGCGCGGCGGTGCCGCTGTTTGAGCAGGCGGCGCGCGTGGGGGGCGCGGCGCGGGCTGTCGCTCCGCTGCCGCGCGATAATGGAGTGGCGCTCTACTTCTGGCTACGCTTGGGCTACGCGCCGTCGCGCGAACCACTGCTTTCGCCGGGCGAGGTCCCGCCGGGCGTGAGCGCCGACGCGGTCTGGATGGTGCGCGAACTGGTCGACAGCTAATCGGGGCGGCGCTCCGTCATTTCTGCGCAGGCGGGAATCCAGGCCGGACCGGCTGCCGTTGCAGGGGAGGCTGATGATGCTGGAATTACCCGAAGAGATCGCGTCGCGGGTGAACAACGCGCTGAACGAAGGTTATCCCCTGTCGCTGGTCGCCGTCTCACCCGAGGCGGAGCCGCTGGTCAGTTTTCGCGGCAGCACGCAGACCTTCGGCTCCGACGCGCTGGCAATCTGGGTGCGCGCTACGCCCTCGGCGACCCTGACCGCAATCGAGGCGAATCCACAGGTCGCGCTGATCTACACGAACATGCCCGCGCGAAAGTTCTACGTGTTCCGCGGCCGCGCGCGGATCACGGACGACGCCGCGGACCGCGACGCAATCTGGGAAGGCCAACACCCGCTGGAGCAGGGCCGCGATCCAGAGCGGCAGGGCGTGGCGGTGGTGATCGATCTGGATCGGGTAGCGGGCAGCGGCGTAGATCTGCGCCGGTAAATCGCCCGCACAAAGGAAAGATTCTGGAGGGAGCGGTGGCTCAGTCGCCGATCACGGCGCTGGTGGGGGTGGAGTAGACGCCGCCCGCCCAGCCGCCGACGATGCTGGAGAACTTGGCTGCGGCGCTGCCTGCCACTACCAGGATGATGTTCTCCGGCTTCTGGAACTTGGCAACCGGTCGATCCAGCGCGGCCTCTCCGCCGAAGCGCTCAACGATGTTGGGGGGCAGACCGGAGCCGGCGGTTTCGCTGCGCAGGCGCTCGCGCAGGGGGACCGAGGTGTCCTCCATGATGCACTCGCGCACATCGTCCTTGCTCCAGCCGTCGCGGCCGAAGATGCCGGCGTGGTCGGGCGAGACGACGACCAGCGTGTCGCTGGTGGGCGATTTGGGGTCCTGTAGGCTGGCCAGCGCGAGCGCGAAGCTGCCGGCCAGTTGGCGGGCGCTGCGGCTGGTCTGGTCGACGAACGTGTTGGGGCCGCCGGACATCGCCATCAGCGTCGCCACATCCTGATCCGGCTCGAAACCGCGCTCAACCGCCAACGAGGGCCAGGGGCTGGCAGCCTCGTTCTCGGCGAAGTTGGAGGTCATCCGGTGCGGGCCACCCTGGGTGGCGCGGTCGGTGCCGCCGGGCTGAGAGCCGCCCACGTTGCGCGCACAGAGCCGCAGCGCGCGGCCGATCGTGGCGTTGGCGCGGTTGCCCTGCCCCAGCGCGTTGTGCGCGTAGTTCATCCCGATCCGGTCGCGGATCGGGCCGTTGAAGACGCCGACCGGCGTCGCGCCCATCGTCGTGGCAAGCACGCCGTGGATGTTGAAGCTCTCACCGCAGGCGATCTCGACGAGGGTGAGGATCGCGGGAAAGTATTCGGGTTTCGCGCCCGCCATCACGGCGTTGATCGCGGCTTTCTCGACGGTCAGCGGCGCGAGGTTGGGCGGCACGACGGCGACCTGCTCCTGTGGGTCGCGGGTCGTGCCCTGCAACATCCGCCAGACGCGTTCGCGGGTGGGCGGCACGACGGGGAAGCCGTCGGTGTAACCCTGCTCGTAGGCGAACTCGTAGATGTCGTCGTCCGCGCCGATCTCGACCAGCCGCGAGAGCAGGTCGCCGCTGCGCCGGGCGGCGAGCCGCTCGTAGACGCCCGGCTCGTAGTTGCGCGCGCCGCAGCCCGGCCGCTGCTCGGGCAGGGCGTCCCAGTCGACGCCGATCGCGCCGCCCTCGCGCCCGGCCAGCGTCATCGCCTCGTTGCTGATCTCGCGCCACTCGTGCTTGTCGAAGCCGTAGGTCTCGATTTCGCAGCTGTTCGACTCGTCGTAGAGGAAGAGCGTAGGCACCGTGTCGATGTCGGCGTCGTAGGAGAGGTCCAGCTCGTCGTCGTCGAGCAACGGCATCGTTAGGTCGTGGCGCTCGCGCAGCACGGGGATGTCGTCGCGCTTCTGCACGGCCACCCAAACATCCAGGCCGTCGCCGGAGGCGCGGTGCAGTGACTCGAGCAGCGGCAGAGTGAGGTTGCAGGTGTCGCAGTCCTCTTTGACTAGCGCGAGCAGGACGGGGCCGCTAGGTGGGAACCGGCGCACGCCGCCCTCGGCGTCGGGCAGGGCGAAGCTGGTGGGAGGTCGCATGCGCACAGGGTAGCGTTTGACCGCCGGCGGCGCAGGTGCGAACATTCGCCCGTGAGAGCGGACCGCCGTTTGCGTGGGAGGTGACCGATCGTGCGAGTGCTCCAGCTGATGATCGTCGTGCTGCTGTTGGCTGCGGCGGCGGTTCCTGCGCTTGCGTTGGCGGCCGATCAGGCGGCCCCTGCTGAGCCGCAGGTGGTCGCACCGCAGGAGTCCGAGGAGATCACTACCTCCGACGAGACACTGGCGACATCGCTCTTCATTCCGTTCTGCTTCGTGGGCGCGACGATCGCGGTGTTCGTCTGGGCGATCCGCAACCGCGCGAAGCGGAACGAGGAAGAAGAGCCGATGCCGTGGTGGCGCACGAACGAGTGGTACACGCAGGGGGATGAGGAGTAGTAGGGCGCCGCTCCGAAAATCGCCCCCCACGCAGAGGTCCCCGCTCCGAATTGCCACCTTATGCAGGGGGCGCGTAGCGTGGCGGTTGGTCCGGACTCTGTCTTGTGCTCGGTACGCCGGACCGCCCCCCCAGTCTGCTTCGCAGACAGCCCCCTGTGTAGGGGGCGATTTCGGAGCGAGGCTAGAACAGCAGCGAACCGAGGCGGCGGCGGTACTCGCTGACGATCGGCTGGTCGCCGAGCACGGCGAAGATGTCGAGCAGGCGCTTGCGCGCGCCCTCGTCGCAGGCGGCGCGGTCGAGGCGCACGGATTCGAGCAGCGTGTCGAGCGCCTGCTGCCACTGGCCTTCAAGCGCGAGCAGGCAGCCGTGGTGGTAGCGGGCTTCGGCGTCGTCGGGGTTGGCGGCGGCGCGGGCGCGGATGTCGTCCGGCTCGATGCCGTCGATTGCCTGGCGCAACGCGATCGAGGCGAGGATGCCCTTGGTGGTGGGGTTTTCGGGCCAGCGTTTGGCCAGCTCTTCGGCCTGCTCGATTTCGCCGATGCCGGCGAGCAGCGCGGCGAGGCCGACGCCGGCCATTTCGTGGTTGGGGTCCTCTTCGAGCGCAGCCTGGAAGTGCAGGCGAGCGATCGGCACCTGGTTCTGCTGGAGCATGCGGTAGCCCTCGGCGGCCTTGAGGTCGGCTTCGGAGGGGATCAGGGAGTCGAAGAATTCGCGCACCCGCTCTTCGGGCTGCGCGCCGACGAACTGGCTGATCACGCGCCCGCCGGCGAAAGCGAAGACAGCGGGGATGCCCTGCACCTGGAGCGCCTGGGCAACCTGCGGATTCTCGTCGGTGTTGACCTTGACCAGCTGCACCTGCCCGTCGCGCTCGTAGGCGAGTTTTTCGAGGATGGGGCCGAGCACGCGGCAGGGCCCGCACCAGGGCGCCCAGCAGTCGACGATCACGGGCAGTTCGTGGGAGCGCTCGATCACGTCTTTTTGGAAGGTGGCGTCGGTGCTGTCGATCACGGCGGCGATGTGCCCGTGGAGGCCGATCGGCGCGTCGCCCCCAGCGTCATCCCCGGCGGCGTCCCCGGCCGGCGGCGCTTCGGCGGCCGGCATCGGCGCCGGTGGGGGAGGCGGCGGCGCAGCCGAGCGGATCGGCTGGCCGGAGGCGGAGTAGATCACCGGCCCGCCGTCCTGTTGCGGCGGCGGAGCGGGCTGTCGGTTGCCGGGGAAGGGGATCGGATCGGGAGGGCGTTGACTCATGCGGTTACCAGTTCGTGTAGCGCTTGCGCTTGGGGAAGTTGGCCGAGCGGGCCTGGGTGCTGTTGTGCTCAACGATCGAGCCGACGCTGCGCGGCGCGCCCTTGCCGCACTCGGGGCAGGGCTGATCCTCACCCGCCTGACTCATCGGGCGGATCTTCTCGAAGTCGTGCCCGCATTCGCCGCACTTGTAGGTGTAGACCGGCATCGCTTTCCGCTCCTGTGACCTCGGCTGTTGATGCGTCCTGATTCTATCGCGTGATCTTATCGCGCGGCGCGGGCGGCGTCGCTGACGCGGAGAGCGGCGGCGACTTCGGCCACATCGTGGACGCGGACCACATGCGCACCGAGCCAGGCGGCGAGCGTATTGAAGGCGAGCGTAGCTTCGAGCATCCCAGGCCGCCCCTGCGCGTCGCGCGAGCGCAGCTCGCCGTGACCGAGCATTTCGGCGAGAAAGCCCTTGCGCGAGGCGGAGATCACGACGGGACGCCCCAGCGCCGCGAGGTTGGGCAGGTCGAGCAGCATCCGCAGGTTGTCGGGCAGGCCCTTGCCGAACTGGAAGCCCGGGTCGATCCAGACCTCGGGCACGCCGGCGGCCTCGATCGCCGCCGCGCGGTCGCGCAGGTAGTCGCGCACCTCCGCCGCCACATCGGCGTAGTCGTGCCCCACCTCGCGGTGGCGCTGGGGGCGTCCGCGCAGGTGCATGATCAGCAGCGGCGTCTGCGTCTCGGCGGCGACCTCCACGGTCGCGGGATCGCCGCCCCCGGTAATGTCGTTGATCAGGTGCGCGCCGGCCGCGACGGCCGCTCGCGCCACCTCCGCCGTCCAGGTGTCGACGGAGACGAGGTGTCCCTCGCGGACGAGTAGTTCGACGACCGGAGCGACGCGGGCAGCCTCAACCCCAGGCGCGACTTCGGCGGCTCCAGTGCGGGTGGATTGCGCGCCCACATCGATGATCGACGCGCCCGCGCGGCGCAGCTGATCGGCGCGGCGCGCGGCCTGGTCAACGGGGACGACGGACGCGCCGACGGGCGAGTCGGTGTCCACATTAAGGATGCCCATCACCTGGGTGCGCCGCGTGCAATCGAGCGTTTGAGAACCTAACCGAAGCTGCATGGTTCGCGCCGCCCAACCCTCAGCGCCGCCGCGCGATGTAGTGCGGGCTTTGGTTGAAGAAGAGCTGCGCGGTTTCCATGAGGGATTCGGAGAGCGTGGGGTGGGCGTGAATCGACTCGGCCAGATCAGAGGCGCGCGCGCCGAGTTCAACGGCCAGCACGCCCTCGCCGATCAGGTCGCCCGCGCCCGCGCCGACGATCCGCACGCCGAGCACCCGCTCGCTGCCGCGCTCGATCACCAGCCGCGTCAGACCGTCGCTGCGGTCGGTCGCACTCGCGCGGCCCAGCGCCGTCCAGGGGAAGCTCACGGAAGTCGCGTCGATGTCCAGCGCGGCGGCCTCGGTCTCGCTGAGGCCGCACCAGGCGATCTCCGGGTCGGTGAAGACTACGGCCGGCACCGCCAGCGGCTGGAAGGCGGCGGGTTGGTCGCAGATGGCGTCGATCGCGACGGCGGCCTCGTGGCTCGCCTTGTGCGCGAGCATCGGCTCGCCGGCGACATCGCCGATGGCGAAGATGTTCGGCTCGGCGGTGCGGCGCTGGAGGTCGGTCTCGATGAAGCCGCGCTCGTCGACCGACGCGCCGGTCTGCTCCAGTCCCAGTCCGGCGCTGTTGGGGCGGCGTCCGATGGCGACCAGTACGCGGTCGTAGGTTTCCGAGCGCTCCACGCCGTCGGGACCGCGCAGCACCGCGCGGATGCCGTCGGCGGTTTCCTCGATCGAAGAGACGGCGGTTTCGAGCTGGATGGCGTGGAAGTCGGCGCGCAAGCGGCGCTCGAGCACCGCGACGAGCTCGCGATCGACGCCGCTGAGCAGCTCCGGCAGCAGTTCGACGACGGTGACACGCGAGCCGAGCGCGGCGTAGACGGAACCGAGCTCGAGCCCGATGTAGCCGCCGCCCACGACCAACAGCGACTCCGGAACGTCGGGCAGCTGGAGCGCGACGGTGGAGTCCATCACGCGCTCGGAGTCGAGCCGCAGCGGCGGCGGGATGGCCGGGCTGGAGCCGGTCGCCAGCACCAGCGCGTCGAAGGCGATTTCGGTGACTTCGCCGGCGCGCTCGACGTTGAGGCCGGCGGGGTTGCGCAGGCGTCCGTAGCCCTGGGTGTAGCGGACGCGGCGCTGCCGGCGGAGCAGTCCGAGTCCGCCGGTCAGCTTGCGGATCGCCGCGTCTTTCCAATCGCGCAGCGCGTCCAGATCGATCTGCGGCGGTCCGAATTGAATGCCCCACTCAGATGCGGTTTCGGCTTCGCGGATCAGCCGCGCCACATGCAGCAGCGCCTTGGAGGGGATGCAGCCGTCGTAGAGACAGACGCCCCCGGGGTTGGGCGCAGTGTCGATCAGCGTCACATCGAGGCCGCGCTCGGCGGCGAGAAAGGCGGCCGGGTAGCCGCCCGGTCCGGCGCCGAGCACGGCGACGCGCAGTGCGTCGGTGGTCTCGGCGTTGGCGGTGGTCATCGCGGCTAGCCCTCGAGCGCCAGCACCAGCGGCTGGCGGATTGCGTCGGAAATCCAGGTCATGAAGCGCGCCCCGTCGGCGCCGTCCATCGCGCGGTGGTCAAAGGTGAAGGAGAGCGGCATGATCAGGCGCGAGACCCAGAGCTCCTGCTCGTCGTCCCAGATCGGCCGGCGCGCCGCGCGCCCGATGCCGAGGATCGCGACATTGGGGTGGTGAATGACCGGCGTGAAGTGGCCGGTGCCGAGCCCGCCGAGGTTGGTGACGGTGAAACTGCTGCCGCGGAACTCCTCGAGCGTCAGGTCGCCGGAGCGGGCGCGCGCGGAGACATCGCCGAGTTCAACGGCGATCTGGATGATGTTCTTGCGGTCGACGTCGCGGATCACGGGCACGACCAGCCCGCGCGGAGTGTCGACGGCGACGCCGAGATGGACATAACGTTTGAGGATCAGGGCGTCGTTGGCGGCGTCGAGGCTGCTGTTGACGCGCGGGTGGGCGCGCAGCGCGGCGGCGACGATCTTGAGCATGATCGCGGTGACGGTCAGCTTGCCGCCGGCTTGCTCGGCGCGGTCGCGGTACTGATAACGGACCGAGTCGAGGTCGGTGATGTCGGCGGTGTGGTGCAGGGTGACATGGGGGATTTCGCGCCAGGCAGCGGCCATGTTGCGCTTGATCGTGCGTCGCAGGCGCGTCAGCGGTTCGCGCTCGATCGGCCCAAATTCGGCGAAGTCGGGCAGCGGCGCGGGCACCGGTTCGGCGGCGGCCGCCGGCGGCGGTGCGACGGCGCGGCTACGCGCGTGGCGCTTGACGTCGTCCTCGGAGATGCGCCCGCCGGGCCCGCTGCCGCCGACGGCCTGGATGTCGACCCCGATCTGGCGGGCGAAGCGGCGCACGGAGGGTGATGCGAAGACAGGGCGGCGATCGGGCTCGCCGGCCAGCAGCGGCGGCGCGGCGATGGTCTGCGGCGCCGGCTCGGGCGCAGGCTCGGTCACAGACTGTGGCGCAGATTGGGACGGAGCTTCGGCCGGCGCGGGCGGCAGTGCTTCAACGACCGGCGGCGACGCGGGTGGCGGCTGCGCCGGCGCGGGCGGCGCTGTCGGGGCAGGCGCGACGCCGGCGCTGTTGACGGTGATTACGGGATCGCCGGTCCGGATTGTGTCACCCACGCGGACGTGAATCGCGGTGATCACGCCGGCGACGGACGATGGCAAATCCAGCGTCGCTTTCTCCGTCTCGATCTCTAGGATGGCCTGCTCGAGGACCACCTCATCGCCGACTGCGACATGCACTTGCAGCACGTCGGCCTCCTCAATCTCCTCACCGAGATCGGGGAGCAGGAAGTCGACCAGCGCGCCGGCTGCGGAGGCCACGGCGATCTCCTACGCGCTCATCGGATCGACGCGATCGGCGTCGATCTGCAGGGCGTCGCGCGCGCGCAGCAGCACATCGCCGTCCAGCGCGCCGTCGCGCGAGAGCGCGGCCAGCGCCGACCAGGCGATGTGGCGGGCGTCGATCTCAAAGAAGTCGCGCAGCTCCTCGCGCGTACCGCTGCGCCCGAAGCCGTCCGCGCCCAGCGCCGTGAGCGGTCCGGGCAGCCACTTGGCCATTTGGTCAGGCAGCGCGGCCAAGTAGTCGGTCGCCGCGATGATCGGCGCGGCGCTCTCGCCCAGCGCCTCGCGCGCGAAGCAGGGGCGCGGCTCCTCGAGCGGGTGCAGACGGTTCCAGCGCTCGATGCGCTGCGCGTCGCGGCGCAACTCGGTCCAGGAGGTGACGGACCAGACATCGGCGTCCACGCCGTACTCGTCGCGCAGCAGGGAGTGCGCCTTGCGCGCCTCGTTGAGGATCGGCCCGCTGCCCAGCAGCCGCACCTGCGGCGCGGCGCCGTTGCGCGGCGCGTCCAGCCGGTAGATGCCGCGCAGGATGCCCTCGCGCACGCACTCGTCCTCCGGCATCGGCGGGTGGACGTAGGCCTCGTTTTCGACGGTCAGGTAGTAGAAGACATCCTCGTCGAGCTCGTGCATGCGGCGGATGCCCTCCTGCACGATCACCGCGGCCTCGTAGGCGTAGGCGGGGTCGTAGGAGATCAGGTTCGGGATGACGGATGCGAGCAGGTGGCTGTGCCCGTCCTGGTGCTGGAGTCCCTCGCCGTTGAGCGTGGTGCGCCCAGCGGTCGCGCCGATCAGGAAGCCGCGCGTGCGCGCGTCGCCCGCGGCGTAGGCCAGATCGCCAATCCGCTGCAACCCGAACATCGAGTAGAAGATGAAGAAGGGGATCGTCGGCATCTTGAGCGTGGAGTAGGACATCCCCGCGGCGATGAAGGAGGACATCGCGCCGGCCTCGGTGATGCCCTCCTCGAGGATCTGGCCGTCGCGCGACTCTTTGTAGAAGAGCAGGCGATCGGAGTCGACCGGCTCGTAGAGCTGTCCGCGCGAGGCGTAGATGCCGAATTCGCGGAACATGCCCTCCATGCCAAAGGTGCGCGACTCATCGGGCACGATCGGGACGATGCGCGGTCCCAGTTCGCGGTCGCGCAGCAGGCGGCTGAGCATCCGCACGAAGGCCATCGTGGTCGAGGCTTCGCGGTCGCCCGTGCCCTCGTGGAATTCGGCGAAGGTCTCGTCGGGCGGCGAGGTGAGGTCGCTGGGCGGCGAGCGGCGCTGCGG
This sequence comes from Dehalococcoidia bacterium, assembly GCA_965243125.1. Classification (GTDB taxonomy): domain Bacteria; phylum Chloroflexota; class Dehalococcoidia; order Bin125; family Bin125; genus CATQGW01. The sequence continues at coordinate 2,062,288 of OZ251529.1, forward strand.
CACGGGGCCGCCGAGCGCCGCGCTGCGCTGCGCCACATACGACGCCTCCGCGCTGTCGTGCGCGGGGCGGTAGAGCGGCGCGCCCACGACCTCTTCGTCGGAGAGCGGAATATCGAAGCGGTCGCGGAACTGCATCAGCTCCTGCTCGTTGAGCTCCTTCTGCTGATGGGTGATGTTGCGGCCCTCGCCGGCTTCGCCGAGTCCGTAGCCCTTGATCGTGCGGGCCAGGATCACGGTCGGCGCGCCCTTGTGGGCCATCGCCGCTGCGTAGGCGGCGTGAACCTTGACCGGGTCATGGCCGCCGAGCCGTAAGCGCCAGAGCTGATCGTCGCTGAGGTCTTCGACGAGCGCGCGTAGGCGCGGGTCGACGCCCCAGAAATCCTCGCGGATGTACGCGCCGCCGGCGACGGTGTACTTCTGGTACTGGCCGTCGACCACTTCGCCCATGCGCCGGATCAGCAGCCCGTGTTCGTCGCGGGCGAGCAACTCGTCCCACTCGCTGCCCCAGATCACCTTGATCACGTTCCAGCCGACGCCGCGGAAGACGGCTTCCAGCTCCTGGATGATCTGTCCGTTGCCGCGCACCGGACCGTCGAGTCGCTGGAGGTTGCAGTTGACCACGAAGATCAGGTTGTCGAGCGCCTCGCGCGAGGCGAGCGCGATCGAGCCGAGGCTTTCGGGTTCGTCGGTTTCGCCGTCGCCGAGGAAGCACCAGATTTTGCGGTCGGTGACGGGGATCAGCCCGCGGTTTTCGAGGTAGCGGATGAAGCGCGCCTTGTAGATCGCCTGGATCGGCCCCAGCCCCATCGAGACGGTGGCGAACTGCCAGAAGTCGTCCATCAGCCAGGGGTGTGGGTAGGAGGGCAGGCCGCCGTCCAGCTCGCGGCGGAAGCGGTGCAGCTGGCCCGGTGAAAGCCGTCCCTCGACATAAGCGCGGGCATAGATGCCGGGCGCGGCGTGGCCCTGGAAGTAGATCAGATCGCCGCCGCTGGAGTGATCCTGCCCGCGGAAGAAGTGGTTGAAGCCCACCTCGTGCAGCGTGGCGGCGGAGGCGTAGGTGGAGATGTGCCCGCCGATGCCGTGGTTCTTCATGTTGGCTTCAACGACCATTGCCATCGCGTTCCAGCGGATGATGCTCTTGATCCGCCGCTCCAGCGCGAGGTCGCCGGGGTAGGGCGGCTGCTTCTCAACCGGGATGGTGTTGACGTAGGGCGTCTGAGAGGTGACGGGCAACCGGATGCCGGAGCGCTGCGCCTCAATCTGGAGGGCCTGGAGCAGCCGCGAGACGCGCTCGGGCCCGCGCCGCAGCGCGACATCGCGCAGCGAGTCGATCCAGTCGTGCGTTTCGAGCCAGTCGTCGGCGCCGTCGGAGCCGGAACGTGCAAGTGCGGCGCGCCAGGGAGATTCGGAGGTCGTCACATCAGCCCATCCGCTGTGGCGTCAGCGTACCCGATCGCGCGTCCGTTTCCGTGACCATCGCGTGAACGAATCGCCGCCCGCGCTGCATAGAATGACAAGGGACTTTGACGTGATCCGCAGCAGGGAGGATGCCGTGCCGGATGTCGCCGTGCTGCGCTGGGGAGTGACGGACTACCGCGAGGCGGTCCGCTGGCAGGCGGCGCGGGCGGCGGTGGTCGCCGAGGGCGCGGCTGCGGAGACGATCGTGATGCTTGAGCACGCGCCCGTCTACACGATGGGGCGGCGCGGAGGGCGGGCGCATGTGCTGATGCCTGAGGCGGCGCTGGCGGCGCAGGTGATCGACAGCGATCGCGGCGGCGACATCACCTTTCACGGGCCGGGGCAGCTGGTGGTCTGGCCGATTCTGCGGCTGCGTGAGCGCGGCCTGGGCGTCGCGCGGTATGTGCGGCTGCTGGAGCAGGCGATGATCGAGACGGCGGCGGCCTTCGGCGTGGAGGCGGAGCGTCGGCGGGGGATGCCGGGCTGCTGGGCGGGCGAGCGGAAGCTCGGCTCGGTCGGCGTGCGCGTCTCGCGCGGGGTTTCCACGCATGGGTTGGCGCTGAATGTCAGCACCGAGCTCGGCTGGTTCGACGCAATCACGCCGTGCGGGATCGCGGGCGCGGAGATGACTTCGCTGGCCCGCGAGTTGGGCCGCACGATCACAGTCGAAGACGCAGCCGATGCGATGACGGAGGCGCTGAACGACCTGTTTGGGCTTCGGTTAGCTGTTTCGGAGGGCGTCTGATGACGGTGCGGGAGCACAAACCGCCGTGGATTCGGGCGCAGTGGCCGGGCGGCGAGCGCTACGGGGAGATCGTCGCGCTGCTGCGCGACTCGTCGCTCAACACGGTCTGCCAAGAGGCGCGCTGCCCGAACATCGGCGAGTGCTTCAATCGAGGCACGGCGACCTTCATGCTTCTGGGCGACACCTGCACGCGGGCCTGCGGCTTCTGCGCGGTGACGTCGGGGCGTCCGGGCGCGCTGGACTGGAGCGAGCCTGCGCGGTTGGCGGCGACGGTCGAGCGGCTACGGCTCAACTACGTCGTGATCACGTCGGTCAACCGCGACGATGTGCCCGATGGCGGCGCGGCGATCTTCGCCGCCTGCATTGAAGCGGTTCGCGCCCGGCGTCCGGCCTGCTCGGTCGAGGTGCTGATCCCGGACCTGATGGGCGACTGGACGGCGCTGGAGACGGTTCTGGCGGCGCAACCGACGGTGTTGAATCACAACGTCGAGACGGTGGAGCGGCTCTATCCGCGCGTGCGGCATCAGGCGCGCTACGCGCGGAGCCTGGAGCTGCTGCGGCGGGCGGCGGAGCATCGCCCGCTCATTCCGACCAAGACGGGCTTCATGCTGGGGCTGGGCGAGCGGCGCGACGAAGTGTCGCAACTGCTCCGCGATCTGCGCGCGGTGGACTGCGACCTGCTCACGGTCGGGCAGTACCTGCGCCCGTCGGCGAAGCACCTGCCGGTTGCGCGCTACGCGCCGCCGCAGGAGTTTGACGACATCCGCGCCGAGGCGTTGTCGCTGGGTTTTCGGCACGTGGAGTCGGGGCCGATGGTGCGCTCGTCGTATCACGCGGAGAAACAGGCGCGGGCGGCGGGTGTGTTTGATGGGGTGTTGCGCGGGGCGGCTACTCGTCGGGCTGGGGGATGAGCAGAACATCGCCGGGGTGGATCACAGTCGCAGAGGTGATGTCGTTAAGCGCCTCGATGGCGTCGACCGTGGTGTTGTATTCGAGCGCGATGCCGTAGAGGGAGTCGCCTTCAACGACGGTGTGCTGGACGGTGCGGGCGGGCGGCGCGGCGGCGGCAGTGTCGGCGCTGCGGGGAGTGGCCTGGACAGGGGTGGCGGGTTCGGGGTCGGCGACGACGATCGGGCGCGGCTGACTGGCTGCGGCGGGCGGGGCAGCGGTCGCGGCGGGGGTGCTGGTCGTGATCGGCTGGGCGGTCGCGGCGGTCTGGCCGGTAGGCTGGCCGGCGGTCTGACCGGCGGCAGGAGTAGGCAGTGCGGTGGGATCGTTTTCACGGCTGAGGTCGATCACGCGGGGGTTTGTTTCGAGCTCGACCGCGGCGGGGATGGCGGTCTGGTCATCGCCGCCGAGGGCTCCGCTAATGAAGAGGATCAGAGCGAGCAGTCCGATGGCGGCGGAGATGAGCGCGAGGTGGACGCCCTCCGGGGTGATCAGTTGCGGGCGGGCGCCAGCCGCGGGTGCGGGCCGGGCAGGCGCAGCGGCGAAGGGGGTGTGCGCGACGCGCTGGGCGGCGGCGCCGCTCCGCGCGGGCGCGGCGTCGAGCCACCAGGCGCCGGCGCCGCCGGCGAGGAAAATCAGGGCGGCGGCGAGCAGCCAGAGCCCGGGGCCGGGCCAGGCGGCGCCGAAGATCAGGAGCAGGGCGAATGAGGCGGCGCAAAGCGCGGCGGCGGGTTTAGTTTCAAGGCGCATTGAGAGCTCGCGGGAGAGCCGCCGCCGGAATCGACTGTAGGCGGGTGAGGGAAGAGAGGGCAAGGGGCGGGCGGGCGTTGCGCTGACAAGCGCGGCGAGAGACGGCTACTATGTAGCGAGCCAGCGGCGCCGCGCCGCGCACGAAGGAGCTACTGCCATGGTCAAGATTCTCGACCCGACCGATGAACGGGTCCCCGTCAAGCGCCAGCTGACGCCGCGCCCGGAGGCGCTGCACGGCACCGTCGCCCTGCTCGACATCTCCAAGCCGCGCGGCGATGTCTTCCTCAACCGGCTGGAAGAGCTGCTGCACGAGCGCGCGCCCGGCATCGAGACGCGCCGCTACATGAAGCCCACCGTGGCCAAGCCGGTGCCGGAGGACACCAAGCAGGCGATTCTGGAGGAGGCCGACTTCGTCATCGAAGCGCTCGCCGATTGAGGCTCCTGCACGACGTGCAGTGTGCACGACACGGTCAACTTCGAAATCCAGGGCAAGCCGTCGGTCTTCGTCGCCACCACCGAGTTCGTCAACGCCGCCCAGCACCAGGCCGAGCGGCTGGGGCTGCCGGAGGTGCGGCGCGTCTTCATCCCGCACCCGATGCAGGACCGCACCGACGCGGAGATGCACGCCCACGCCGAGCGCTACATCGACGAAATCCTCGATGTGCTGATGCAGCCGGCCGGCTGAGCGGCGCGGCAAACGAACCGGTACGCCAGTGAGCAGCGCCCCCAACGATGGGATGGCCGACGGGCTGGCCGCCCGCGTGCTCGACATCGCCGATCACGTCGATGTCCACGAGTTCCTCTTCGAGCAAGGGCTGACCGACGGTCTGCCCGTCGTGCCGCCCACGCCGGAGCGGGTGCGGGCGATGCTGGCCGCGGTGGATCGCGACCCGCAGGAGGAGATCGCCAAGGTCCCGCCCAACTACGCCGACGGCACGATCGAGAAGATCGCGATCAACGCCGTGATGGCGGGCTGCGCGCCTGAACACTTCCCGCTGGTGCTGGCCGCCGTTGAGGCGGCGCTCAACCCGCGCCAGGGCGTGCGCTATCCCTTCCACGGACTGGTTGCGACCACCGCCGGCGCGGCAGCGATGATGGTGATCAACGGCCCTGTCCGCGAGCGGCTCGGCATCAACGCCGGGCTCAACGCACTCGGACAGGCCAATCGCCCGAGCAACACCGTCGGGCGCGCCTTCCGGCTGCTGCTGCGCAATGTCGGCGGCGCGCGGCCCGGCGAGATCGAGCAGGCGATCCAAGGCGGCGGACACAAGTGGACGCTGACCTACGCCGAGTACGAGGAGGCCAGCCCCTGGCAGCCCTGGCATGTCGAGCACGGCTACGAGCCGGATCAGGATGTGCTGACGCTGATGCCGGTGATGGGCGGCCCGCGCGTCTGCATCGACCAGACCAGCCGCACGGCGCGCGCGCTGGCCGGCTCGCTGGCGCTCGCATCCCAGGCGATCGGCGATCCCAAGAGCGCCAGCGCGCCGACGATGTTCGTCGTCGCGCCCGAGCACGCCGATGTCTTCCGCGCCGACGGCTGGAGCAAGAACGACATCCGCGAATGCATCGTGGAGGAGACGGCCAAACCGCTGCGCGAACGGATGGAGAACGACACCTCCGGCTCCGGCTACCCGCGCTACCTACTTGGGCAGCCGGGCTACACGGAGCAGGATTTGGACCGCCCGATCCCCAAGTTCGTCGATCCGTCCTTCATCCAGCTCACCGTGGCCGGCAGCCACGCGGGGAAGTGGACGAGCATCTACACCGGGATGGGTTGGGGCCACGAGATCGGCGCGGCGACGTTCGTCCCGCCCTCGGCGCTGATCCAAGGGTGAACGACGCCGCAGCCGTCGAAAGCGAACAGCGCGCCGCAGGCGATCCGCCAAGCGATCCACCGGGCGACTCGTTGGACGACCTGCGCCGCGCGCTGACCGCGCAACCGACAATTCAACACGACGCCGGTCCGCGCATTCTCACCCTCGAAAGCCGACACGGACTCTTTTCCGCCCGCTCAATCGACCAGGGCACCGCGCTGTTGCTGCGAGAACTCGAACCCGCCCCGCCCCAGCGCCGTGTGCTCGACTTCGGCTGCGGCTACGGCGCGATCGGCCTGACCCTCGCCGCCCGCTGGCCGGAAGCGGAGGTCGCGCTGGTCGACTCCGACCTCCGCGCCGTCGAAGCGGCGCGCGCCAACATCGCCGACAATCGGCTGACCAACGCCACCGTTGCGCTCAGCCCCGGCCTGCGCGATGTCGATGGCGATCCCTACGACCTGATCGTCGCCAACCTGCCCGCGCAGGCCGGCAACGACGCGCTGAATGAGATCCTGCTTGACGCGCACGATCACCTCGCCGACGGCGGTACGCTGGCGGTCGTGGTCGTCAACGGCATCCGCCGCTACATCCAGCGCCGCCTCCAGCTGATCTTCGGCGCCGAGTCCGTGAACAAGGCGCACCAGGGCAAGCGCCACACCGTGCTCGAAGCTTGTAAGGAAGCCCACAAGCTTCCTACCGACGGAGCCTCCACATGAGCGTCGTCGCCACACTCCCCTCGGTTCCGTCATACCCGCGCTTGCTGCGGGCATCTCGCCGAGTTGGGCGCGGATGTCGGTGCTGCACTCGGCGAGATTGCCGCGTCGGAGCGCGGCAATGACGGAATCGGGAGAGCGCGCGAAAGTCGCCGAGGTGAGCGGCCGCCCGGGCATGCTCGAACCGCTGCGCCTGCGCGAATTCCGCCTACTGCTCGGCGGCTTCATTGTCGGCCAGAGCATGATGCCGCTCCAGTTCGTCACCGCCATCGCCTGGATCCAGGTCGTCGCGGAGGAGAACGAAGTGGTGATGATCGCCGCGATCAGCACGATCCGCGGTCTGGGCATGGTCGGCTTCGGGCTGTTCGGCGGCGCACTGGCCGACCGCTTCGACCGCCGCCGACTGCTGATGGCCACCCAAACCCTCGCGTTCGTGGTCAATATGGCGATCGCCGCGATGATGTGGGCCGGCGCGGCCGACACCTACGCGATCGTGCTCTTCTTCGTGCTGACCGCGCTCGCCTCCGCCGCGCACGCCATCGACGGCCCCACTCGCAACGCGATCGCTCCCGAAATCCTCGGCCCGCGCCTCACGCCCGCCGGCATTGCGCTCAACTCGGCCGCGATGTCGCTCGCGATGCCGATCGCGATCGTCGCCTCCGGATTGATGATCGACTACCTCGGACACGGCACCGTCTACGCCGTCTCCTCGGTCGGCCATCTCGGCGAGGTGCTGATTCTGGCGATGATGTCCTACCGCACCGTCTTCTCCGCCGCCCACCTCGCCGCGCGGCAGGGCGGAGCTGGACAGGCCTTCCGCGACATCGCGGCCGGGCTGCGCTACACCAGCTCGCAGCCCACCATCCTCTGGACTGTCGCCGCGGTTGTGCTGATGATGACATTGATCATGCCGCCGACTGGCGCGCTCGGGCCGCAGTGGGTCACGACGGTGGTCGGCGCAACCTGGTCGCAGTTCAGCTTTATCGCAGTGTTCTGGGGCTTGGGCGCGATGCTCGCCTCCGCGATCCTCGTGCGCTTCTCCTGGATCGAGCGCAAGGGCTTGCTCACCAGCTCCGGCGTGATCGTGATGGCGCTCGGCTTCGTCGTCTTCACCCTGATGCCGACCGCGCTCAACGCGATCGTTGGCAACTACTTGCTCGGCACGGGAATGTCGATGGCGATGGTCGCCTCCGCCGCGATCATCGCGCACATCGCGCCCAACGAGATGCGCGGGCGCGTGATGGGGCTCGTCTTCCTCGGCATGGGCATGGCGCAGCTGGTCGCGCTGCCGCTCGGCGCGCTGGCCGAGATGCTCACGATGGAGACGCTTTTCCCGCCGATGTCCTGGGTCGTGTTGGCTGTCCTCGTCGCGCTGATCGTCCTCCGCCCGGTGATTCCGCGCGCCCGCGTGCCGCAGCAGGGCGTCGCGCCCGCTGTGCCTGCCGCGCCGCAAGCTCCGCAGCCCCAACCCGCGGCCAACGGGCTCGCCGCCGCAACCGGGCCCGGCAGCCGCAACGGCGCAAACGGCTTGCTCGTGTCGTACATTGCGCGTGTCGCGCCGAATAAAGCAGGCCCTACCTGAGCCGAGAACCAGGAGTCCAGCGATGGAATACCACTTCAGCGAACAGGCCCTCGCCTTCGAGGCGGAGGTCAAGAGCTTCCTCGACACCGAGTGGACGCCGGAGCTGCGCAGGCGGATCGGCGACCCCGACACCGAGTCGTTCGAGGATGAGCGCGGCTTCCGCAAGCTGCTCGCCGAGCGCGGCTGGCTGACGATGTCCTGGCCGGCCGAGTACGGCGGACAGGAGCGCTCGCTCGAAGAGCAGTACCTCTTCTGGGAAGCGATGAACTACGTCGGCGCGCCCCAGGCGACCGTCGCTACCCAGCAGGTCGGACCGACGCTGATGCGCTTCGGCACCGACGAACAGCGCGACCGCTTCCTGCCGCCGATCGCCCGTGGCGAGGTCGAGTTCGCGCTCGGCTACACCGAACCCGACGCCGGCAGCGATCTCGCCTCGCTCCAGCTGCGCGCTGCCAAAGACGGCGACGACTACATCCTCAACGGCACGAAGCGCTTCACCTCCGGCGCGCACCGCTCCGAATACGTCTGGCTCGCCACCCGCACCGACCCCGACGCGCCCAAGCACCGCGGCGTCTCGATGATGCTGGTCGACCTTAAGTCGAGCGGCATCACGGTCAAACCGATCTGGACGATGCCCGGCTACCGCACCAACGAGGTCTACTTTGAGGATGTGCGCGTGCCCACCGAGGCGCTGGTCGGCGAGGAGAACCGCGGCTGGTACTACGCCGCTCACGCGCTGGACCGCGAGCGCATCTCGATCTTCACCGTCTCCGGCGTGCGCGCCGTCTACGACGCGCTGATCGAGTGGGCGCGCAGCGCCGGCCCCTCCGGCCGCGCGGTCGAGGACGAGGGCATCCGCCACGGCCTGGCCAACTACCGGATCGAGATCGAGGTGCTCCAGCACCTCTCCTACCGCATCCTCGACATGCTCAAGCGCGACGAGAGCCCCAACTACGAGGCCAGCCAGGTCAAGGTGTTCAGCACGGAGATGATGCAGCGGTTGCAAAACTTCTCGCTGCACGCGATGGGCCTCTACGGCCAGCTGGAAGCGCCCGACCCGCGCGCGCCGATCGAGGGCGCCGCCGTCAACGGCTACATGGCCGCCGTGATGCCCACCTTCGGCGCCGGCGCCAACGAACTCCAGCGCAACATCATGGCCCAACGCGGCCTCGGCATGCCGCGCATCTGACCCCCTTCCACCTCTCCCTCGCCCCGTGGGATCTCCTCCCGCCTCTCCCCCCGTCGCGGGGGGAGACTGAGAGGGGGGCTTCCCGCCATTCCCCCGCCTCTTTCCGTCATTTCTGCGCAGGCGGGAATGACGGAAGGGGGCGGGTGTGTTGTGAGGAGGTTGTCTTCTAGACTTGAGCAGTGCCGCTGACTGCGTCTCGCGGGGCGGGCCGGATGATCGGGGCTGGAGCGAGATGACGCAGACTGAGGAACCGCCCGCGCCGCAGACGGCGAGTCTGTCGGACCTTGCGCAGTCGGCGGGGTTGGACATGGAGGAGATGGACGGTCGGCAGCGGGATGCGCACAGCGCGGATATCTTCGCGCGGATCGCGCATTTTCAACTGGCCGATCAGGCGCGGGCAGCGGGGCTGTATCCGTTCTTCCAGGCGGTTGAGGTGAACGACGGTCCGGAGGCGGAGGTGGACGGGCGGCGAGTGATCATGCTGGGCTCGAACAACTATCTGGGGCTGACGCGGCACGCGGAGGTGCTGACGGCGGCGCACGAGGCGCTGGACCGCTGGGGCCCCTCGATGACCGGCTCGCGATTGCTGAACGGCACCAGCCCGGTGCATCTGGAGTTGGAAGAGGCGCTGGCGGACTTTCTGGGCGCGGAGGCGGCGATCGTCTTTTCGACGGGCTATCTGGCCAATCTGGGCACGGTCTCGGCGCTGGTCGACCGGCACGGGGTGTCGGTGCTGGACCGCGATGTGCATGCGAGCATCTACGACGCGGCGGGGCTGGCGCTGGGCAAATCGGTGCGGTTCCAGCACAACGATCCGGCGCATCTGGCGCGGGTGTTGGACAATCTGGACGCGGAGACGCCGCGGCTGGTGATTGTGGACGGCGCGTACTCGATGGGCGGTGATCTGGCGCCGCTGCCGGCGCTAAGGGATGTCTGCGCGCAGCGCGATACGCGGCTGCTGGTGGACGACGCGCACTCGATCGGGACAGTGGGGCCGACGGGACGAGGGACGCACAGTCACTTCGGGCTGGAGCAGGGAGAGGATCTGATCATCGGCACGTTCAGCAAGACGCTGGCCTCGGTGGGCGGCTTCTGCGCGGGTCCGCGGATGGTAATTGAGTACATCCAGCATTTCAGCCGCCCGATGCTGTTCACGGCGGCGCTGCCGCCGGCCTCGGCGGCGGCGGCGCTGGCGGCGCTGCGGATCATCGATCGGGAGCAGTGGCGGGTACAGCGGGTGCAGGAGCTGGGCGCGCGGATGCGGTCGCGGCTGGTGGAGTTGGGCTTCGACATCGCATCGAGCGAGACGCCGATCATCCCGATTCGGGTGGGCGACGAGGTGCGCACGGCGCTGTTCTGGCGCGACTTGCTGGATCACGGGGTCTACACGAACGCGGTGATCGCGCCGGCGGTGCCGCGCGGGCAGGCGATTTTGCGGACCTCGTACATCGCCACCCATACGGACGAGCAGCTGGAGCGGGCGCTGGAGATTTTCGCCGAGGCGGGCCGGCGGGCCGGGGTGATCGGCTGAGCCGGTGCGGGTGCTGCTGACCGGCGCGGGAGGGTTTGTGGGCGGGCACGCGACGGCGGCGCTGCACGGAGCAGGGCACTCGCTGCGGGCGTTGACGCGGGAAACGAGCGACCTTTCGCGTCTCGATGAGCAGGGGATTCCGTACGAGCGGGTTGACGTAGATCTGGACGGCGGGCGTGAGGGATTGAGCGCGGCCTGCGAGGGGATTGAAGCGGTGGTGCATATCGCGGCGCGGCTGCGCGGCCGGAACGCGGCGGAGTTCATGCGGACGAACGCGGAGGCGACGGGCGCGCTGGGGGAAGCGGCGCGGGCTGCGGGGGTCGGCTGCTTTGTCTATCTCTCATCGCTGGCGGCGCTCGGACCGACGCCGGGCGACCTCGCAGAACCGCCGGACACGACGGCGCACCCAACTTCCGACTACGGGCGCTCCAAGCTGGCGGGAGAAGAGGCGCTGCGCAGGCTTGAAGGGATGTCGCCGGTGATGATCCGCGCGCCGCTGATCTACGGCCCGGGCGATCGCGGGCTGCTGCCGTTCTTCCAGGCGGCGGCGCGCGGATTTGCGCCGCAGCTGGACGACGGAAGCAACCGGGTGTCGGCGGTGTACGGGCCGGATCTGGCGGCGGCGATTGCCACGATCCTCGAGCGGCCGCCCGAACAGCCGATGATCTGGCAGATCAGCGACGGAGGCGGACCGTATACGTGGCGCGATCTGCTGGCGGCGCTGGAAGGGGCGGCGGAGCGGCGGCTGCGGATTATCCCGCTGCCGCCGGCGGTCTGGTCGGCGCTGGCGACGGTCGCGGAGTCGTGGGCGGCGACGACGGGCGGGGAGCCGCTGTTGGATCATTCACGAGTGGCGGAGATGCGGCAGGCGGCCTGGCTGGCGGATGGCTCAGCGCTGGCGGCGGCGACGGGCTGGCGTCCGACGGTGGGCATCGAGCAGGGGATCGCGGAGACGATGCGCTGGTACCGCCGGCACGGCTGGATCTAGGCGATGGCTTCCGACGCGGCAGATGAGCGGCCAATCGTCTCGTTTGATCTGGACGGCGTGCTGGCGTCGCCGCCGCTGGGCTGGAATCCGACGCTCGATCGCGATGTGTCGCTTCAACCGATTCGCGGCGTCGATCCGCCGCGCGTGCGACGCAGAGGCACACTGGATCCGATTCTGAGCCGCACTTGGTACGCGCTGCGCTATGCGGGGCGCGGAGTGCGGCCGGGCGCGCTGGCGGCGGTGCTGGCGGCGGCGCGACGGCATTCGGTGATCGTGCTGACCGGTCGGAGCGAGCGGGGGCGTCGGCAGACGCAGGCCTGGCTCGACGCGCACGGGTTCGGTCCGCATATCTCAGAGTTGGTGATGAACGACGGGTCGCGTTCGTCGGCGCGACATAAAGAGCGTGTGCTGACGGTGCGCTTCGCCGGGCGCGAGATAGCGCTGCACGCGGACGATGACGCGGCGACCGCGGCGCTGCTGGCGCGCTGCGGCGTCGCGGTGGCGCTGCTCGATTGGCCGCGCAACCGCGGCCTGGAGTTTCCGCCCGGCGTGACGCGCTATGAGGAAATGGAGGAGCTGGCGGTTCGGTTGAAGGGTGAAGAGTAGGCAAACTGTCCACCGCTTCCAGAATCGCCCCTGCCCTTCTCCCCCCATCCTGGGGGGAGACACAGAGGGGGCGCCCCGCCGCTCCCCCTCCGCCGCCGCCTCACACCCCGCATCGCCAACCTCGACTCCCCACACCCCAAACCTAACCGACGCAAGCAGCGCCGCAAACGCCGACGCGCTCCGGCGCCGCGCCGCAGGTCTTGGCTATGGACACCTACACAAGGGGCGATTCCGGAGAAGGAGCACACCCTCCGGTACGCTCCAGGCTGAGGGGGGATGTGCCGTGGTCCGACTCTTTCGGCGGCGCGGTCGGTCCGAAACCGACGAGGACAGGGCGGAGCTTGACGCGGCCTATGAGGGCGCGACGCGGGCGACGCGGCGCGGGGTGCTGGGGCGGCTCGGCGGGCTGCTGCGCTCGGCGACGTTGGATGAGGATTTTTGGGAAGAGCTCGAGGAGACGCTGATCCTCGCCGACATGGGCGGCCCGACCAGCGCGCGGCTGGTCGAAGAACTGCGCGATTCGGTCGGCCGCGGCGACGACGCAAACGCCGTGCGCGGCCTGCTGCGCGAGCAGCTGATCGCCCTGCTCGAACGCCCCGCGTCCGACGGCGCGCTCTGGTCCGGCAACGGCGCGGCGGAACCGCCCGCTCCGCGCATCGTCCTCGTCGTCGGCGTCAACGGCGCCGGCAAGACGACCTCCATCGCCAAACTCGCGCACGCGCTGACGGAGGAGGGGCAAACCGTGCTGCTGGCGGCGGCGGACACCTTCCGCGCGGCGGCGATCGAGCAGCTGCAAACCTGGGCGCAGCGGGTCGGCGTGGACTGCATCGCGCATCAGCCCGGCGCGGACCCCGGCGCGGTCGCCTACGACGCGATCGAGGCGGCCTACTCGCGCGGCATCGACACCGTCATCGTCGACACCGCCGGCCGCCTGCAAACGCAGTCCAACCTGATGGCCGAGCTGGGCAAGGTGCGCCGCGTGATCGAAAGCCGCTGCCCCGGCGCGCCCCACGAAGTGCTGCTGGTGCTCGACGCGACCAGCGGCCAGAACGGCCTCAGCCAAGCCCGCCTGTTCACCGACGCCACCGGCGTCACCGCCATCTGCCTGGCCAAGCTCGACGGCACCAGCAAGGGCGGCATCGTCTTCGCTATCGCCGACCAAATCGGCATCCCCGTCCGCTTCGCCGGCACCGGCGAGCAGCTCGGCGACATCGCCCCCTTCGAGCCCGCCCGCTTCGTCGACGCGCTGCTCCGCGAAGGCTGAACGGGCGCGTCGCCTACCATGTCCCTATGCAGTTCACACACGCCGCCTGGACGCCCGCCGGCGAGCCGCCCTACCCGACCCTCTTTGCGCTGCACGGGCACGGCGCGCACGCCCAGGATCTCGCCCCACTCGCGCCGATGCTGGCCGAGGGACGGTTACAAGTGATCCTCCCGCAGGCCGAGTTCGCGCTCGACGATGCCCCCTTCTCCTACGGCCCGATGTTCACCTGGATGCAGCGCGGCGACAATGACCGCCCCCTGCCCGGCGAACTGGCGCGCGTCACCGCAGACCTGACCGCGTTCATCGATGCGGCCTGCGAGCGCTACGCGGCGGACCCGGCGCGCACCGCGCTGATGGGCTTCAGCCAAGGCGGCTTCCTCGCCTATCGGCTGGCGCTGAGCGATCCCTCACGCTGGCAAGGCGCAGCCATGCTCTCCACCTGGCTGTCCGACGAAGCGGCCGCCGACATCCACCCCGACGCCGCCCAACTGCCGCTGCTCGTCCAGCACGGGACGAACGACCCGCTGGTCACGATCGACAAAGGCCGCGACTCGCGCGACCGCCTCCAGGCCTTGGGCATGAACGTCGACTACCGCGAGTACCCCATGCAACACGAGTTGGCCCGCCAAAGCCTCCACGACCTCTCCGCCTGGCTCGCCCAGCGGATACCCTCCGACTAACGGCGCGGAGCAGCGGCGATGACCACCAGAACCCCGATCGAAGATCATGATGTCCACTCCCAACGGATGCTGACGCACGCCCGCGAACAGCTGGCGGCCGGAGACCGGGTGCAGGCCGCCGAGAAAATTTGGGGCGCGGCGGCGCACAAGCTCGCAGAGATCGCCAACGAGCGCGGCTGGCCGCTCACCGGCCACCGCGACAACGCCGACATCGCCGAATACATCGCCGCCCTCGTCGCTGATCCGGCAATCGTCGGAGGATTCGACTCGGCCGCCGCAGCCCATCAGAACTTCTACGCAGACCTCCTGCCAATCCACAAACTGCCCATTCGCAAGCTAGAAGCGCGCCTCGACGCAGTGAGTGATCTGATCGAGCGTCTTGAGACCGCCTGACATCAAATTCCCCTCGATCTGGAGCCGCCGCCCGACACCGACTACCGCCTGCGTCACCCCGACCTGCTCGACCCCGGTACTCAGCGCGAGCTCAACCTGGCCACGCAGGAGCTCGCCGCCGCAAGGCGGCGCATCAGCGATCCGCGCCGCCGAATTGCCGAGATCCGCAAAGCCGCCGCCGGCCTCACCGCCGCAGCCGAAGACGAGCGCGCCTCCGACTGACGCCTACGCTCCCGGGCGGACGACTCACCCGCCGGCGGATGCGTTTCGCCGCTGGGCGCGCTTCTCGGCGCACCGACGCGCCGCGCGGAGGTACCCGCGATCGCTCGGCGCAGCCAGATCGAGCGGCAGATCGCGGTGCGCCTCATCCAGCATCGTGCAGACCCGCCGCACGCCGATCTGCGACCAGCGGATCACCGCCGGCTCCAGCAGATCGTCGTAGAAATTCACATGCAGATTCAGGGCGTGCTGGACCAGTGGGAGGATCTCGGGCGGATCGGCATCGACCGCGCGGTCGATCTGGTAGGCGATCGGCACGATCTGGCTGTGTTCGCAGTAGTACCAACCGCGCGCGTCGGCGAATACTCGAAGCCGGCGCGAGACCGCGCCCCACAGCTTCTCGCACGCCTGCGCACGCATTTCCCCGTCGATCTCCGCGTCCGGGCGCTCAAGGATCGCAGCGGCGACGGCCAGCAGCGCATCGCTGGTCTCGATGTGCGGAGTAAGCGGCGGCGCGGCGGGCTGATACGCGGGCAGATCGGCGGCAGGCGTAGTCATCGCGAATCCTTCCCCAAGCATCGGGCGTCGGCGTTAAGCTTGACATCAGCCTAACGCGATGTCGTGCCCGGATACCCGATGACCACCCAGCCGATCGAGAGCCACGCGGTACACAGCCGGCGCATGCTGGAGCATGCGGCACTCATGCTGAAACAGGGCGACCGACTGCAAGCCTCGGAGAAGATCTGGGGCGCGGCGGCGCATCGACTCAAGGAGATCGCTGAAGCGCGCGGCTGGCCGAATGCCGGCCACGCGGACATCTGGGCGATCGTCGGCCACATCACCGCCCTCTCCGGCGAGCCGCGGATCGACGAGCTGTTCGCCGTCGCCAACGACACCCATCAGAACTTCTACGAAGACCGCTACTCGCTCACCCAACTCGCGCGGCGCCATGAGCAGGTCAGCGCGCTGCTGGAGCTGCTCGACGAGGCGCAGCGGACGATGCCGCCCGACCTGCCGATGCCCGCCGATCGGCACTACCGCCGCCGTCACAACCTGACTACGGCCGACCGCAGCTGACCAGCCGAACCGGGCCCTCTTGCAACAGCGTAGGCTGGCGACATAAGCGGATCGGAGGGACGCGATGGGTGCGACGGTTCGAGTCTGCGCATTGGACGAGCTGCAACGCGACGGCGTGCGCGTCGTCTCCACCGGCGAGCGGACCGTGGCCGTGTTCTGGCATCGCGGCGAGGTCTTCGCCGTTGATAATCGCTGCCCCCACATGGGCTTCCCGCTCAGCCAGGGCACCGTCGCCGACGGCATCCTCACCTGCCACTGGCACCACGCCAAATTCGACCTCTCGGGCGGCTGCGCCTTCGACCTGTTCGCCGACGATGTCGCGGCGTTTCGCAGCGAGCTGCACGACGGCGAAGTCTGGATCGACCCCCAACCGCAGGAAGAGGAAGCCGTCGCGCACTGGACGCGCAAGCTGCAGGAGGGCCTGGAGCAAAATCTGCGGCTGGTGATCGCCAAGTCGGTGATCGGCCTCTGCGCGGCCGGCCGGGCGGACATCGTGCTGGATCGCGCGGCGCGCTTCGGCGTCCGCAACCGCGCCGCCGGCTGGTCCAGCGGACTGTCGATCCTCACTGCAATGGCCAACGTGCTGCCGCAGCTCGATCCCGACGACCGGCCGCGCGCCCTCTACCAGGGCGTCGTCCATGTCGCCCGCAGCGTGCAGGGGCAGCCGCCCGACTTCGACATCGCCGCGCTGACCACCGACGAGGCGCGCCCCGACCAGTTCCGCACCTGGTTCCGACGCTTCGCCGAGGTGCGCTCGCGCGACGCCGCCGAACGCTGCCTGCGCACCGCCGCCGCCGTCGGCCTGGACGCCGAGCAGCTCGCCGACCTGCTCTTCGCGGCCTCCACCGATCACACCTTCATGGACGTCGGCCACACGCTCGACTTCGCCAACAAGGCCTGCGAACTGCTCGACGCGGTCGGCTGGGACGACGCGCCGGACATCCTGAGTTCGGTCATCCCGACGATCACCGGCGCACAGCGGATGGAGGAAACCTCGGCCTGGCAGCATCCCGTCGATCTGCCCTCGCTGCTGCGCGAGGCCGGCGAGGCGCTGGCTGAGGCGCTGGCTGTCGGCGGGCAACATAACAAGAGCTGGGACGCGCACCGGCCGGTGGCGGAGTCGATCCTGGACGACCCGCCCGACGTGTCGCTGCGCCGCATCGTGGGTGCGGCCCGCGCCGGCGCGCCGCTGGGCGAACTGAGCCTGACGGTGGCGTACGCCGCCGCACGCCGCCCGCTCCACTTCCACATCTCCAACGAGTTCGGCGACTGGAACACGGTGCATCACACCTTCACCTACACCAACGCGGTCGATCGGGCGATGCAGCGCGCGCCCTCGCGCGAACTGGCCCGCGCGATCCTCGACGGCGCCGCCTCCGTCTACCTCGAACGCTTCCTCAATATGCCGCGCCAGCCGCGCCCCGAACCGAACGGCGGCGCGGCCTCGACCGACGATCTACTGGGGCACTTCGACCGCCAGCAACAGGTGGACGAGACGGCGCAGAGCGTCGCGGATCTGCTCGCGGGCGGGCAGCGCGGAGAGGTCGTGCGGGCGCTCGGCTCGGCGCTGCTGCGCGAGGACGCCGGCTTCCACTCATTCCAGATTTACGACGCCGCGCTGCGCCTCGCCGAGCGCTTCGGTGAGCGCCCCGAAGCCGACGACGTACTCATCGGCGCGAGCCGCTTCCTCACCGCCCACGCGCCGACCGTGCGCTCGATGAATCAGACCTACGAAACAGCCGCGCGGCTGCACCGCGGCGAAGCGCTGCACGCCTGAGTCGCCTGAGCGGCATGCCCGAATCACATCACCGCTGAGGGCGCAGGGTACGCTGGGGTGCATGGAGGTTGGCGATGCTCGCTGCGGTGAAATGGCTGACGCCGCGCCGCCTCATCCTGCTCGCGGCGCTGGCCGGCGTGCTCGCCGTCGCCATCATCCTGCTCTGGTACTTCGTGCTGCGCGGCGATCCGCCGCCGCCGGCTTCGTTACAGGCTGCCGTCCAGTCCGTTCTCGCAGACCAACAGCAAGCGCAACAGGCGCAGGCGTCCGACGCGGACACATTGGACGCGCAGCAACAGGCGTCGGACGACGTCACGGTCATTGATGCGGACGAGCAGGACTACTCGGACGAGCCGTCGGAAGGCGTCAGCTACGGCTCCGACCAACAGCCGCCCGAACAGCAACAGGCCGCCCAAGAGGATTCCGCCGCCGACCCGCCGTCCGACGGCGAGTCCACCGAGCAGTCCCGGGGCCCCGAGCCGCAACCGCTGCCCGAGTTGCCTGAACTGGCCGGCCCCTGGACGCTCTCCGAACGCGGCGAATCGTTCGTTGGCTACCGCATTGACGAGGAGCTGGCCAACATCGGCGCAACGACGGCGGTTGGGCGTACCGGCGAGATCACGGCG
The DNA here is from genome assembly GCA_965243125.1 of Dehalococcoidia bacterium. Lineage (GTDB taxonomy): Bacteria > Chloroflexota > Dehalococcoidia > Bin125 > Bin125 > CATQGW01. The sequence goes on from OZ251529.1 coordinate 2,080,651, forward strand.
ACGCTGGAGTTCGACGGCGCGGCGATCACCGCCGTGGAGATCGTCGCCGACCTGCGCACACTGCGCAGCGACCAGAGCTTCCGCGACGGCGCGCTGCGCGACCGCGGACTGGAGTCCGATACCTACCCCTTCGCCACCTTCCGCCTCACCGAACCGATCCCGATCGACCGCCTGCCGGTGAGCGAGGACACCTTGGCGGTGACCGTCGCCGGCACGCTGGAGCTGCACGGGGTGACCAACGATGTACAGATCGCGCTGGCGGGCCAGTACGTTGACGGTCTGGTGGTCGTCTCCGGCTCAACCGAGATCGTGCTGACCGACTACGAGATCGAGGCGCCCACAGGCTTCCGCGTGCTCTCCATCGCAGAAGCCGGCCTGATGGAGTTCCAAATCGTCTTCGAGCAGTCCCCCTGACCAGCGCGCCCACTTCCGTCATACCCGCGCCATCCCCCCACCGTCATACCCGCGCTTGCCGCGGGTATCTCGCCGCCACCAGCACCCAACGCCCATCACTCCACCACCATATTCCCGCCCCCACCTCCGTCGTTCCCGCGCACGCGGGAACCCAAACCCAACCTCGCTCGCACCGCTAACTGACGCCCCAACAGCCCAAATTTTCCTGCCCGCTCACACATAACCTATATAGTGCGATCATCAATTACGCGCCCCGGCGGAGCCGCCGGACATCCCGCCCTCCCCCAACAACATCCCCACCTCGAACCTCAGGTTGCCGAACGAGTCCTGCTCCACATTCCGCACCTCGTCCTCCGCATCCAGGTGGGCGATGATCTGGAACAGGTCGACGCGTCGCAGATCCTCAGTCGAGTGCTCCATCAGCATCGTCACCGAGATGCGGCGGCCAGGGCCGAGCCGATCGGCCTCGGCGCGGATCGCGCGGCGCACCGTATCAACATCAGCGAGCGTCGCCGCCTCAACCTCCGGCGGCGCGCGGAGCGCGCCAAGCCGTTCGCGCAGACCGTCGAAGAGCCCCATGCTTATGTCTCCTTATGTGCGCAATTCTGCGCTTCGAGCAGGGCCGCCTCAAGCAGCGCCAGCGTAGCCGCGTCGCCCTCGGAGAGCGCAACGAGACGCTGCTCAACGACGCCAGCGGCCGCCCAGAGGCCGATCAGCAGTCGCGCAGCCTCACGCCAGTCGGCCTCGCTTGCGGCGAGCTCGTCGACCGGTGCCTGGCCGGCGGCGAGAATCGCCGCGCGGCGTCCGCTCGCGGCCTCACCCTCCGCGCCGAACTCTTCGATCACCGCGTCGAACTCGTGCGCGGCCTCATCCAGCTCGTTCCGCGCCAGCCGCACGTTGCCGAGCGAGAGGCGCGAATCGACATCGTAGGGCCGCGCCAGCGCTGCGCCGCGGGCGTGTCGCAGCGCCGGTTCGAGGTCGCCGCCGAAACAGAGCGCGGCGCCGATCCGCAGGTCCAGCTCGTCGCTGCGACTGACCTGCTCGAGCAGCGCGAGCGCCTCGCCGGCCGGCCGGTTGGCCGCGGCGCCGCAGCCGGCGCGGACGAGACGCTCCGCCTCCGCGAGCAGCGCGATCGCCTCCCGCAACGCCGCGGCCTCGCCCGCTCCCTCGCCCATGCGCCGCCGCAGGCGCTCGACCAACCCCATTCTGTCCGCCTTCGCCTCGCGTCGCCGCCCGACTGCTGCGCCTGGTAGGTACGGTAATCGCATGAGCGCCGACGACCGCCCCGATGCCGCGTCCTCCGTGGCAGATAACCCCGCGCGCCACATCATCCATGCTGATATGGATGCGTTCTACGCCTCCGTGGAACAGCACGACAACCCGGAGCTGCGCGGCAAGCCGGTGCTGGTCGGCGGCTCGCCACGGGCGCGCGGCGTGGTGGCCGCCGCTTCCTACGAAAGCCGCGCGTTCGGCTGCCGCTCGGCAATGCCGATGCGCACCGCTGTCCGCTTATGTCCGCACGCCGAGCTCGTCCGCCCGCGCTTCAATCGCTACCGCGAAATCTCCGAGCAAATCATGGACATCTTCCGCAGCGTCAGCCCGCTGGTGGAGCCGCTCTCGCTCGATGAGGCGTTCATTGACATCACGCAGCGGGTCGAGTCGGGCCAGACGCCGCGCGAGGTCGCGGTCTGGATCAAGGAGCGGGTGCGCAAAGAGACGGGGCTGGCCGTCTCCTGCGGGGCGGGAACCTCCAAGTCGATCGCCAAGATCGCCTCGGATCGCGACAAACCGGACGGGCTGACGATCGTGCCGCCGGGCGAAGAGCGGGCCTTCCTCGCGCCGCTGGCGATCTCGGAGCTCTGGGGGGTGGGGCCGAAGACGGCGGAGCGGCTGCGCGCGGCCGGGGTCGAGACGATCGGCGACCTCGCCGATCGCCCGCTGGCCTGGCTGATCGACCGGTTCGGCTCGCGCGGCGAATGGTTTCACGATCTCGCGCGCGGCATCGACCGGCGCGCCGTCAGCACTATGCGCGAGACCAAGTCGATCTCGTCGGAGACGACCTTCGCGGAGGACATCGGCGCTTATGACAAGTTGGCTCCAAAGGCGCGCGAACAGGCCGCAGATGTCGCGCGGCGGCTGCGCAGCGCCGAGCTGCGCGCCCGCACCGTGCAGGTGAAGCTGCGGCTTTCGGACTTCACCACCTTCACGCGGCAACGCACGCTGGAGCGCGCGAGCGACGACGCAGCGGAAATTGAAGAGGCGGCGCTGGCGCTGCTGCGCGAGCAGTGCCGCCCGCCGCGCCGCTTTCGGCTGATTGGCGTCGGCGTTTCCAATCTCGAAGCGGCGCAGGCCGCCGCACAACTCTCGTTGTTCGACGGCGCAGGCGATCCGGCCGCGCAGCCGCCCGAGTCGGCGGAGCGCGCGGCGCGGCGCGCGGCGTTGCAATCCGCGTTGGACGACCTGCAAGATCGGTTCGGTGCGGAGGTGGTACATCTGGGCGCAGGCGACGATGATTAAGCAACCATGAGTATTCCCGACCCCCGCAACGCCGCCGTGATCTCGTTCGACTGCTACGGGACGCTGATCGACTGGCGTGGCGGCGTGCGTGAGGCGGTCGGCCGCATGTCGGAGTTGGCAGACGTCGACCTACGCGCCTTCGCCGAACGCCGAATCGAGCTGGAGCTGGTCGTTGAGCACGAGCGCTACCGTCCCTACGACGAGGTGCTGGCGCTGAGCGTGCTGCGCACGGCGGCGGAGTTCGGAGTTGATCTGCCCGCCTCCCGCGGCCGCGAGTTCGCCGACTCGTTGCGCGATTGGCCGCCCTTCGACGACGCGCCGCGTTTCCTGCAACGGCTGCGGCGCCTGAACGTGCCGATGGCGATCCTCTCCAATGTCACGCAGGCCGGCCTGCGCGGCAGCGTGCGGACGCTGGGCGCGCCGTTCGACCATCTGATCACGGCGGAGGAGCTGCGCTCCTACAAACCGTCGCCGCCGCACTGGGCGGCGCTCCAGGCGGCACGTGGCATCGGCCCGGCCGAACAACTGCACGTGGCCGGCTCAATCGCGCACGACATCCGACCCTCCGTCGCGCTCGGCGTGCCCGCCGTCTGGGTCAATCGCGAAGGCGAAACCGCGCCTGCCGACGCGACGCCTACGCTGACGGTGACCAGTCTCAACGAGCTGGCCGAGCTGTGGCGTCTGCCGGACGCCTGACCAGACGACTAAGACAACTGAAAGGGGCGACGGCGATGCGCATCACCCGCATGTACCAGGGCGACGACGGCGTCTCCCACTTCGAGGAGCTCGAGGTGGCGCTGCATGTCAGCGATGTGGGCGGCGTGACGCGCCGGCTGTTCCCCAACCAGTGCTTCTTCCGCACCACCGAAGAGGGGCTGACGATCGACTGGCACAACACCGATTGCAAGCGGATGATCATCATCATCCAGGGCGCCTGCGAGGTTGAGGTCAGCCACGGCGAGAAGCGCCGCTTCGGCCCGGGCGACATCTGCCTGGCCGAGGATGTCGAAGGCCCAGGACACCGCACGGTGGACATCGAAGGCCCGCGCTTCAGCCTGATGGTGGATCTGCCCGACGACTGGGATGTGCGCCGCTGGGCGCGCTCCTTCGACCAGTAAGTAAGACCAGTAGGAGGCTCTGCGATGGAAATCACCCGCGTCTACACCGGCGACGACAACCAGTCGCACTTCGAGACGATCGATGTGCCGCTCGGGGAGAGCCGCTACGGCTCGCTCTCCGAGCTGTTCGAGGCGGAGGGCGTGATCTTCCGCGAGACGCCGGTCGGCGGCGAGCTGGACTTCCACAACGCGCCGCGCCGCCAGTTCGTGGTCACACTGAGCGGGCTGGTCGAGATCGAGTGCGGCGACGGCGCAACGCGGCAACTGGGCGCAGGCGAGATCCTGCTGGCCGACGACACGACGGGCCAGGGCCACATCACGCGCGACATTGAAGGCCCGCGCCGCAGCCTCTTCATCCCGCTGCCGAAGGATTTCGACGTAGATCGCCTGCGGGGGTAAGACTCAGGTGCGGGTGAGGATGAGGGCGACCAACCCGCCGAACGTGCCGAGCACGAGCGTGGCGGTGAAGAGCTGAATCTGCATCGCCTTGTTGTCGACGTAGGCGCGCAGCCGCTCTTCCGACTGTCGGAGGTCGTCTTTGGTGGCGACGCTATCCAGCGTCGGGTTGAGCGCCCCGATGAACGAGCGGGCGGCAGGTGTCTTGGGCGACGACATCTAAGCGCCGCCAATCTGGCCGCTGCGCCGGCGGTTGTAGTGGTCGAACGCGGCGATTGTCAGAGCGTGGGTGATCTCCGCGCGGCTGATCATGCCCGGCACCTCGCGCAGCGGGATCGTGAACACCTCAATCGCCTCCGAACTGGTGCCGACGATGTGGTCTTCGGCGACCGCCTTTTTGACATCCAGCGCCAGGTACGACCAGCAGCGGTTTTCCTGGAGCGCCGGGTTGGGGTGTACCCAGCCGAGCTCGATCGCCTCGCCGTTGCGGGGCCGGTAGCCGCTCTCCTCGTAGAGCTCGCGCAGCGCCGACTGAACGGGAGACTCGCCGGGATCGACAATGCCGCCGGGCACCTCCAGCGTCATTTCGCGCGTGCCCTGGCGGAACTGGCGGACGAAGACGACCTCGTTGTCGGGCGTGAGCGGGATGATGTTGACCCAGTCGGGGAACTCGAAGATGAAGAAGCGATGGTCGCGCCCCGAGCGCGGGTGGCGGCTGACGTCCTGGCGCAGCCTGAAGAACCGATAGTCGGCCAGCAGCTCGCTCGACTGCCGCTCCCAGATGTCGCTCATCGGCTCAGATTGCCGCGTCGAGGATGCGACGGTAGCTGTCGATCCGCAGGAATTGGTCAAGCCCAGCGTCGCTCAACTGCGCGCCCAGATTCTCGACCAGCGTCTCCTTGTAGCCGTCGACGTCGATGCCGAGCAACACGGCATCGCGCTTGATCCGGCGCAACCCCAGCGCCGTGGCACCGGCCAGCAGCAGCTGGCTCTGCCGGACGTAGGTGCGCCCGGCGGGGGAGAGGTTCGCGACGAGCTGCGGCAGGATCGTGTGGAGGAAGTTCACGTGGCGCACCTCGTCGCGCAGGATCAGCCGGAAGATCTGTTTGGCGAGCGGGTCGATGTCGGGGATGTCGAGCGTCTGCTGTAGGAAGAGGGCGGCAAAGTTCTCGCTGAACAGCGTGGATGTGAGCCAGTTTTCGACGCGGTAGAAGCCCCAGGAGGCCATGCCGCCGAAGCGCTCGATCAGGAAGCGCTCGGCATTGCTGAGGTAGCCGTGGCCGTCGGCCTCGCGCAGGTAGCGGTCCAGCGCGTAGACATGCCGCGCCTCGTCCTGGCACTGCGCGGCCAGATAGAGATTGAGGCTGGGGTTGCGCAGCTGGTGGGTGGCCTTGCTCATCATCACCTGGATCGTGTCCAGCCCCATCACCTCCAGTCCGAGGAAGACATTCATCATCCGCAGCCAGGCGTCGCGCTTTTCGGCCGGGATCTGCGCGCCCTGCGCCCAATCGACATCGCGGTCTGCGTTCCAGAGCCGCTCGCCCTGCTGCTGGAACAGCTCGCGGAACGCGGCGACCTGCGCGTCGGGTCCGCTGTTCCGGGCGGCGGATTGGACCGCTGAGGGTGACCGCTTCATCTGCTCTCGCTCCGATGGGTACTATATCGCCCCCATCGTCGTATACTGCGGCTATGGCCAACGACGAGGGGTTCGATCTGGAGGAGACGCTGCGCGCGCTGCGCGAGGCTGACGTTGTGGTGATCGGCTTCGGCTGGCTCTCCGACCGGCTGCTAATTGACGGGCGCAGCAACGAAGCCGACGGGCCGCTGGTGCGCGTGGTGGATCCGGTGCGCTCGCCGCAGGACCGCATCCGTCAGCTCCGCAAGATGCGGCCCGGCTTCGGCGACCCGGAGTCGTTTGTCTTCTTTCCCTGGGCCGGCCGGGTGGACGCATTCGTCGAGGCGGGGCTGTTCGAGCGCATTCTGGACCGTTGCGGCAACGATCAGACGGCCCAAGACGACGCGCGTTCGGCGCTGCGTCGGCTCTACGAGCTGGACCGCGAAGACATTCGCCAGGCAATCGCCGGAGGCGACAAATACCACACGCTGTACCAGCGCGTTGAGGGCTGATTTGGTCTGCCCCTTCCGTCTGCCCAGCTGAGACTGTCGTTACGTCGAGTCGGCTGGCTTGCCTGAGGTAATGCTTCGCCTTAGGCTACGCATATTCTGAGCAGCGAGCGTGTGAGAGGGTGATTCCGTGGCGGAACGTAAACCGAGTCGACGCTCCCGCTCGCGCACGCCGAAAAGTCCTCAGCCGCCGCCCGAACCGGAGGGTTGCCAGCACAACTGGCAGATCGGCCGCCCCGATGCGCAAGTCTCGCACGGCGTCTGCTCAAAGTGCGGCGAGGAGAGGGATTTCCTCAACTACGGGGAAGAGCTGCGGTTGCCCTTTGGTCGGCGGCGGCGGCGGTAGGGGCCCGGTGGCTATAGACTCCGGGTATGGCTTCTTCTGCGGAATGGGATCTGGGCGCGGCGACGGCGCTGGAGGCTGAGGCGGTGGGCGAGCCCGGCCAGCGGCGGTTTCGGCTGCGCGTGATTGCGGGAGATGTGACTGCGGCGATTTGGTGCGAGAAGGAGCAGGTGAATTCGCTGGCGACGGCGGTGCAGCAGGTGCTGGCGCGGTACCGGCGCGAGGAGGAGCGGCGGCGTCCGACGGCACCGGAGTTGCTCGATTTTCCGCTGAATCCGACGCACGAGTTTCTGGCGGGGCAGATCGCGCTGGGCTACGACGAGGATGCGCACACGCTGACGCTGTTTGCGACGGATATTGAGGCGGATTCGGAGCGCCCGACGCTGCGGGTGGACTTTAGCCGTGAGATTGCGCGGCGCTTCACGGTGCAGGCGGAGCAGGCGGTGGCGGGGGGGCGTCCGACCTGCCCGCTGTGCAAGCAGCCGCTGGAGGGCGAGGAGCATCTCTGTCCGCAGACGAACGGTCACGGCGACGGCGCGTTGGCGGGCATCGGTCCGCCGGAGTTCTGATCGTTTCCGGGCGGGGGGCGCTCACACACGCCGGCTGGACGGCGCGGACCGCGCCGCAGCGTGCCGTTTCGGAGAATGGGCTTGAGTCCGTTGGGTCCGCGGCGGGGGCGAACGCTCTCTCGCCGCTGCCTGCGGCAGCCCCTCGCGGAGGGGGGAGTGTTGGGTCGGGCGCGGCGGTGCGGCTGGGGGGGCAGCGGCCGACGCTGTGGACGCGGCAGTATTTGCTGGCGCTGTTCGGGACGTTTTCGTTTTTCGCGTGCTTTTTCTATCTGACGACGACGCTGCCGGGGGAGTTGGTGGAGCGCGGGGCGAGCGCGCTTGAGGTGGGGCTGGTGGTGGGCGGGTACAGCCTGATTCCGATTTTTCTGCGTCCGTTCGTGGGGCGCTGGAGCGATGCGGGGAAGCGGATTCTGCTGATGCGGATTGGGCTGCTCTCCTTCGCCGGCTCGTTCGCGCTGATGATCTTCGTCGAGGACATCTGGATTCTCTTCGCGCTGCGCTGCGTGCATGGGATCAGCATGGCGGCGTATCCAACGGCGGCGGGCTCGTTTGTGGCGGAGATTGTGCCCGCCCCGCGGCGAGGCGAGGGGCTGGGCTTTTTCGGGCTGTCGACCTCGGCGGCGCAGACGTTTTTCCCGATGCTGGGGGGGATTCTGTTCGCGTTCCTGGGCGGGTTCGACGCGGTGCTGATCGTCGCCGTGTTTACGGCGATCGCTTCGTTTGCGCTGACGTTCTTCAAGCGGGAGCCGGCGGGTTCGGGCGCGCCCGCGCCGCGGATGTCGCTCAAGGCGCTGGTGCCGCCGGCGGCGGTGTTTCCGATGTTCGTGTTTCTGAGCATCACGCTGACGTTCAGCGTCGCGGCGGCGTTTCTGCCGTCGCTGGAGGACGCGGATCCGAACCGGAATTTCGGCGGGCCGGAGGGCATCGGGATTTTCTTCTTCCTGTTCAGCGGGCTGGGCGCGATGGTCACACGGCCGGTGGCGGGGCGGGTTTCGGACATTGTGGGGCGGGTGCCGGTGATCATTCCGGGGCTGGTCGCCACGGTGGCGGGGCTGGTGACGCTGACGCAGGCGGACACGACGCTGATGCTGATCCCGGCGGGCGCGCTGACGGGGATCGGGATGGGCGCGGCGCATACGGGGCTGCTGGCGCTGGCGGTGGATCGGGTTGCGCCGACGCAGCGGGGCGGGGCGACGGCGACGTTCCAGCTGGCGTGGGATATCGGCGGGTTCGTGGCGGGGCCGATTCTGGCGGTGGTGGGGCAGTTGTTGTCGGTGGAGATGGTGTTCTGGGCGGCGGCGGTGTTCTCGGTGTTTGCGCTGGTCTCGCTGTTGTTCGGTCGGACGATGGGCTGGACGCGGCCGAATCCGGCGTTGGCGGGGTCGGGAGCGTGAGATGTCGCAGTGGCGGGAGTTAGAGCGGGAACGGGAGGAGCGGGCACCGCTGCGTCGGCGCTGGCTTGCGGCGGCGGCGCTGGCGGGTGCGGGGCTGACGCTGGTGTTGGGTTTCGGCACGGAGCTCTTCCAGACGGGACCGACGGAGGCGGATGTGGATGCGGCCTACCGCCGCGCGGCGGAGGAGAGTGCGACGGCAACGGAGGCGTCGTGGCGGGAGGAGTTGAAGCGTCGGGAGTTGGTGGGGTTCGCGCGGGGGCGGAGTGCGTCGTCGCAGGTGACGCCAGAGGCGATTGAGCGGTTCCGGCACGGTTTCACTTACGAGGCGGCCTACGACGCGGCGCTGGCGCTGGCCGAAGAGGAGCTGGCGGAGGCGTGGGATGAGGGCTGGCGGAGCGGCTACCGGGCGGCTTGGGTGCGGATCGGCGGCTCGCCGCCGGCCGGCGCACCCGACGATGGGGCGAGCGAACCATGAGTCGGGCGGGGGCGCTGCTCCTGGCGTTCGTTGCGGGGGCGGCGGGCGCGGCGCTGATCGGCGGCGTCAGCGGCCTGTTCGAGAGCGGACCGACGCAGGCGGAGGTGGATGCGGCGCGGGAGGCGGGCTGGTCGGCGGGCGTGGAGGCGGCGGAGCAGCGGATGCAGTTGGAGGCAGAGTCGCGCGAGCGGGCAGGCTACCAGCGTGGGCTGCTGGCGACGAATGCTGCGCCGGCGCTCGATTATCTGCCCAATCCGTCGGGGTTGATCGCGGGGGCGCTGGCCGGTCGGCGGGACCTCATTCGAGGCCTGGCCCCGCTCCGCGAAGAGGCGCGGCGAAACGGCTGGGAAGCCGGCTACAACTTGGGCGCGGATCACGCCTGGTTCGACACCGGCACGGAGCGCTGACGGCGCCGCCGATAGGCACCGCCTGTCTCCGTCATCCCCGCGCCAAGATCCGTCATTCCCGCCTTGCGCGGGAATCCATACGGCGAACATCGGCTACACGGCATACCGCGATGAGCGGCGTAGCGGAGGGTGGACGCCCGATCAGGGAGTGCGCCGGCCCCATTGGTTCCAGTGGACGACCTCGGAGAGGGGGACGCGGGGGGCGGGCTTGAAGTCGTCGCCGGTGAAATAGGCGATGGGGAAGAGGGCGGCCTGGGTGATGTGGGCGGGGATGCCGAGCAGCTCGGCGACCTCGTCCTCGTGGCGAATGTGGAGCGTGGTCCAAGCCGTGCCGATGCCGCGGGCGCGCGCCGCCAGCATGAACGACCAGGCGCCGGGCAGGATTGAGCCATAGACGCCCGCCTGCGCCATCGGGCCCAAATCTTCGACGCGCCCGTTGATGCAGGCCAGCAGCAGGGCGGGGCAGCGGTGCATTTCGGCGGCCAGGTAGGTCGCGGAGCGCGTCACTTTCTCCGCTTGCAGCGTGCGGCTGTCGTCCGCGCCGTAGACGGGCCGCTCTTCCGGTGGGCGCGCTGCCAGCACCTCAAACGACTTGCGGTAGACCTCGGCCACCGCGGCGACCTTGTCCGGGTCGGTGATCATCACCCACTGCCACTGCTGGCTGTTGGAAGCGGTCGGCGCCTGAAGCGCGATTTCGAGGCACTCCTCGAGCACCGCAGGATCGATCGGCTTGTCAAAATCAAGCCGCAGGCGCACGGAGCGGGTGGTGCGGAGTACGTGGTCGGCGTCCATTGGGGTCCTCCTGTCGGATGAGGCATGCTTTGCAGGAATGTAGACGACTTGCCGTTGGTTGGGTTTGGGGCGTCCGTCGCCTTCCGGAATCGCTCCCTGCATAGGGAGCGATTCCGGAAGGCGACTCTCGCGCCTTGGCGCTACGTAGGGGTCTCGTCGGGCGGCAGTTGGATCGGGCGGGGTTCGCCGTTGGGGGCGCGGTTGGCGGTGGTGTGGAACTCGGCGGCGAGGCGGGCGGCAGGCTGGTTCCAGTCGATGCTGAGGGCGTCGGCGCGGTCGGCCTCGATGCAGAGGATCGGGTGCGCGGCGGCGGAGCCGTCCTCGCTGCGGAAGGTGGTGTAGACATCGACGCGGACGTGATCGGGGCGGAAGTTGGGCACGTCGTAGAAGATCATTTCGACCAGCCGCAGGGCGATTGCGTAGGCGGTGTCGAGCGAGCTGGCGATCTGTTGGCGCGCGCCGTCGACGACGCCGAATTCGGGGTCGGCGGAGGTGCTGACGTGGACGTACTGGACGCCGTCCTCGGCGCCGGCGGCGAGCAGGTCCATGCCCTGCACGCCGGCCCAGACGACGGCGCTGATGTCTTTGGGCGGGCGCTGGGTTTTCCAGCGCTCGATTTCCTGGTCGAGGATGCCGCGGATCGCCTCAACGTCGTTCTGGGCGACGAGTTGCCGCCAGAAGCGGTGGGTGCGGGCCTCTTTGAAGAGCAGCAGGCCGAAGCCGCCGAAGATCGCGGCGATGATCGCGAAGCCGATGGTGACGCCTTCGTTCATGGGGCGGCCTCCGTCATCGCGTCCCGCGCCGAGTTGAGCATGATCTCGGTGGGCGCGGCGCGGCGCGTCCAGAGTTCAAAGGAGGCGGCGCCCTGATAGACGAGCATCGGCAGGCCACCGACGGCGCGCAGCCCGGCGGTCTGCGCGGCTTGGATCAGCGGTGTCTCGACGGGGTTGGCGATCAGGTCGACGAGCACTGCGTCGGGCCGCAGCGCGGCGGGGTCGAAGGGGAGCTGGCCGTCGGTGGGGCTGCCGCGCAGGCCGACGGATGTGCATTGGATCACGATTTGGGCGTCGCGGAGCGCGTCGGGGACGGCGTCATCGTCTGCGCCGAGCGAGCGGAGCCGCGCGCCGGCCGAGGCGGAGGCGAGGTCGTGGCGGAGGCGTCCGGCGCGGACGGCGGTGCGGTTGACGATGGTGAGCGCCTCAGCGCCGCGCCAGATCAGGGCCCAGGCGACGGCGCGGGCCGCACCGCCCGCGCCCCAGAGCAGGGCGCTCGCGCCGGCGGGGTCGCAGCCCGCTTCTTCGAGCGAGCGCTGGAAGCCGGCCACATCGGTGTTGTAGCCCTGTAGATGGCCGTCGTTGTTGACGATCGTGTTGACCGCGCCGACGAAGCGGGCGGTCTGATCGAGGCCGTCCATGTGGCGGACAACGGCCTCTTTGTAGGGGATCGTGACATTCGCGCCGAGCGCGTCGGGATCGCGCAAGCTGTCGACGAGGTCGGGCAGCGCGTCGGGCGCAACATCCCAGGCTTCGTAGCGGGCGTCGAAGTCGATGGCGTCGAAGGCGGCCTGCTGGAAGCGGGGCGAGATGCTGTGGGCGACGGGGCGTCCGATCACGCCGACGCGGGCGGGGGGCTGGTGAGCTATCTGGGCGGTCACGGGGACCTCCAGCGCTCGATATTGGCCTGGTGCTCTTCGTAGGTTTCGGCGAAGGCGTGCGAGCCGTCGCCGCGGGCGAAGAAGAAGAGGTAGGGCACGACGTCCGGGGCGACGGCAGCGCGCAGCGAGGCGAGCCCGGGCGCGGCGATCGGGGTGGGCGGCAGCGCGGGCGCGGTGTAGGTGTTCCAGGGCGAGGTGGAGGCGAGGTCTTCGAGCGTGAGGTCGCGCTTCCACCAGCCGTGGGCGGCGACGGCGGCGGCGGTGTTGGCGACGGCGTACTGCACGGTGGGGTCGGCCTGGAGCGGCATGCCGAGCTCGATTCGGTTCCAGAGTACGGCGGCGATGATCTGGCGCTCCTCATCGAGCACGGCTTCGCGCTCGACGATTGAGGCGATCGTCAGCACCGCGTGCAGGCTACGACCCTGCAGGTCGGCGTTGAGCAGCACGGGGGCGGTTTCGGCGTCGAAGCGTTCGAGCATCGCGCGCACGACCTGGTCGGCGGTGACGCCGAGCGGGAAGTCGTAGTCGGCGGGGAAGAGGTAGCCCTCGAGTCCGAGTCCCTGCGGGCGCGAGGCGGCGAACGTGCCGGCGGCGTTTTCGGAGCGTTGGAGGGCGGCGAAGAAGTCGGCGGCGGAGACGATCCGTTCGGCCTGGAGGCGTTCGGCGATCTGCTCGAGGCGCAGGCCCTCGGGGATGATGATGCGCAGCGGCGAGCGTTCGCCGTTGTGGACGCGGCGGGCGATTTCGTAGCTGCTCAGGCCCGCTTCGAAGGAGTACGCGCCGGCTTCGAGCCTGTCCTCCCAGCCGAGCAGTTGGACGAGCGTGGTCCAGCGGCGCGGGGAGTTGATCAGTCCGGCGGCGTAGAGGCGGTCGGCCATTTCGGCGGCGGTATCGCCGGGCTGGAGCTGGACCGCGCCGGCGGGGGCGATGCGGACCGTCGCGGCGGTGCTTGAGTCGCGGCTGAAGACGGCGTTGGGGCTGCCGATGATCGCCGCTGCGGCGATGATCAGGCAGGCGGCGACAGCGCTGCCGGCGAGCAGCAGCGGGAGGTTGTTGAGCGGGTTCACGGCTGCTCATCCAGCCAGCGTTGGAGGATGCGGGCGGCGGCGCGGGCGTGGCTTTCGCGGCGTTGGCGCTGCCGTTCGGCGGGCGTGGGGCGGGCGCGGCGGCGCTGCTTGCCGCGCCCGGGCGGGCCGAGCTGCTGCGCGATCGGCGCATCGTCGAGCGAGGTGTGGCGCTCGCTCTGGGCGCGGCAATCGGCTCCCAGTTGGGCGGCGAGCTGTTCGCCGAAGCGACGGAAGCGAGCGGCCTGTTCGTCTTCCGTGCCGTCGGCGCGGGTGGGGACGCCGACGACGACGGTCGCCACATCCTCGCCGTCGAGCAGGCCGCGAACCGCGCCGGCCGCGTCGTTTTGCGCTTCGGAGAGGTCAATTGAACCGAGCGGGAAGGCGAGTCGGTTGTCGCCGGCGGCGCGTGCGACGCCGAGCCAGCGCTCGCCGGGATCGATGCCGAGGATGCAGCGGCGCTGCATGATGGTCTAGGACCCGTCGGCGAGTTGGGCGCGGACGGCGTCGGGCACGGCGGCGATCGCGGCGTCGAGCTGCGAAGCGTCGCGCCCACCGGCCTGCGCCATCTCCGGCTTGCCGCCGCCGCCGCCGCCCGCGATCCGCGCGACCCCGCCGATCAACTTGCCCGCGTGCAGGCCGCGCTCCACCAGCCCGGGCGTGATCATGGCGACGAAGAGGGGGCGCTCGTCGGCGACCGCGCCGAGCACGATCACGGCCTCATCGAGCCGCCGGCGCACCTCGTCCCCGGCGCTGCGCAGCGCGGAGGCCGATTCGACCTCGACGCGCCCGGCGACGACCGGCACGCCGTCGACATCGATCGGGTTGGCGGCGAGCTGCTCGGCGACGGACGCGCCGGTTTGGGCCTCTACGGCGGCGAGACGGCGGCGGAGGTCCTGGAGCTCGCCGCGCATCTGGTCGACGCGGTCGGGGAGTGTGTCGGGGGTGGCGCGGAGCGAGTCGGAGACATTGTCGAGCGTGGCGAGCCGCTGCTCGACCCAAGCTTCGGCCGCCGCGCCGGTCAGCGCCTCGATGCGGCGCAGCCCCGCGCCGACGCTGCTTTCGGAGACGATCTGGAAGTCGCCTACGAAGCCGGTCGCGGGTGCGTGGGTGCCGCCGCAGAGCTCCTTGCTGAAGCAGTCGTGGATGTGCGGCGCGGGGTCGCAGATTTCGACGACGCGGACCTCGGTGGCGTATTTCTCGCCGAAGATGGCCATCGCGCCGCGCTCCAGCGCCTGTTCGTAGGGCAGTTGCAGGGTTTCGACGGCGATGTCGTCGCGGATGCGGGCGCGCACCACCCGCTGCACGTCGCGCAGTTGTTCGGCGCTGGGCGCTTCCGATTGCGTGTAGTCGAAGCGCAGGTGGTCGGGCGCGACCAGCGAGCCGGCCTGGCGTACATGGTCGCCGAGCACCTCGCGCAGCGCGGCGTGGAGCAGGTGGGTAGCGGTGTGGTTGCGCGTCGTGTCGGCGCGTCGACCGCGGTCGACCACAGCTTCAACGACATCCCCCACCGCGATTTCGCCGGCGGTAATGGTTCCGATGTGGGCGATCACGTCGCCGAACGCTTTGGTGTCGGAGATCTCGATCTGCGCATCGCCGGCGCGGATCAGGCCGGCGTCGCCGACTTGCCCGCCGCCTTCGGGGTAGAAGGGCGTTTCGTGGAGGACGATGCTGACGCTGTCGCCGGTCTGGGCGCGCCCGACCAGTTCGCGCTCGCGGACGATCGCGGCGATCGTGGATGCGGCGACGGCCTGCTCGTAGCCGGAGAAGGCGGTTGTTATGTCTAGTTCGGCGAAGACGGCGGCGTCGGCGTCGTCTTTGAAATCGGAGTCTTTGCGGGCGCGCTCCTGGTGGTCGGCGAGGAGGCGCTGGAATTCGTCGGTGTCGACGCTGAGACCGGCGTCGCGGGCGATCTCGGTGATCAGGTCGAGCGGCACGCCGTAGGTGTCGTAAAGCAGGAACGCCTCGCGCCCGGTGATCCGGCCGGTGGATGTCTCGAGGCGCGAGAGCGCGTCCTGCGCCGATCGGCTGAGCGGCTTGGCCTCGGCTTGGGTCGCGGACCAGAGCGGCGCGCTGCGCGCGGTGACGCCGTTTCCGACAGCCTCGATCTCGCGTTCCAGCGCGTCAATGTCCCAGGTTGAGGCGTCTGCGCCGCCGTCCTGGTAACGCTTGAGCACGGCGGCGTGTCCGCGCTTCATCGGGATCGTCTGCTCTTCGAGCAGGGCGCGGCCGGTGGCGAGCGTCTGGCGGAAGCGCTCCTCCTCCTGATTGAGCACGCTGTCGACCAGCGCGCGTTGCTCGATGACCTCGGCGTAGTCGGGGCCCATCAGGGCGCGGACCTGCTCGGCAACGCTGGAGAGGATCGGCGCTTCGAGTCCAAGCTGGTCGGCGTGGTAAAGCGCGCGGCGGATCAGGCGGCGCAGCACGTAGCCGCGCCCGTCGCTGGCGGGGATCGCGCCGTCCGAGATCAGGAAGGTCATCGCCCGCCCGTGCTCGGCGACGACGCGCATCGAGCGGCGCTGGGCGTCGGGCGCGGCGGCGTATTCGGCGCCGCACCGCTCGCCGATGTAGTCCAGCAACGGCGCGAAGAGGTCGGTGTCGTAGAGGTTGGATTTCTCCTGGAGCATCATCGCCCAGCGCTCGAGGCCCGCGCCGGTATCGATGCTCTGCGCGGGCAGGTCGACCAGCGAGCCGTCGGGCTGGCGGTTGTACTGCATGAAGACGAGGTTCCAGATTTCGAGGAAGCGCTCCTCATCGTCGGCGGGTCCGGCGTTGGGGGCGCGCGGATCGGGCCGCATGTCGTAGTGCAGCTCCGAGCAGGGACCGCACGGACCCTCCGGCCCGGCCGCCCAGAAGTTGCCCTGGTCCTCGCCGTAGCGGAAGATCTTGTGGTCGGGCAGGCCGATCTTGCGCCACTGGTCGTAGGCGAAGTCGTCGTCGGTGAAGACGGTGGCGATAAGCCGCTCGGGGCTGATGCCGATCACGTCGGTGACCAGCTCCCACGCCCAAGCCTGGGCTTCGGCCTTGAAGTAGTCGCCGAGCGAGAAGTTGCCCAGCATCTCGAACATCGTCAGGTGGCTGGCGTCGCCCACCTCGTCGATGTCGGTCGTGCGGAAGCACTTTTGGATCGAGGTGAGCCGATGGTGCGGCGGCTGCGCCTCTCCGGCGAAGAAGGGCTTGAAGGGCACCATGCCGGCGGAGGTGAAGAGCAGTGTCGGGTCGCCGGGCGCGATTAGCGGCGCGCTGGCCACCCGCAGGTGGTCGCGCTGCACAAAGAAGTCGGTGAAGGTCGCGCGGATCGTCTGGGCGTCCATACAGGCTCCGGTTCGGATGATGCGACTATATCGCGCCGTAGGGACTTGGCTGCGATTCAGCGCCGCTGGGGCTTACGGGCGCCCTCGCCGCCCGTTGTGCAGCGTCCCGCGCAACAGCCGGGCCGGCTCGCTCCAGTCGAGCGCCGCGTCGATCTCCTCCAACCCCCGCTTGCCCCCGGGCCGCCGCCGCCGCAGCGCGTCCGCCAGACTCAACTGCTCCCGCTCCCGATGCATCGCGCGCTCCCCTCGCCCAACCCACAGAACGACAGAATCCCCCCATCCCCGGCCTTTTTGCAACGAACTCGTTGTGGGGGAGGGACGGTATCACGGCGTGGGCGGGATGGGGCGCGGCGTGGGAGGCGACTCGGGGGCGATTCGCTAAGTTCAGGGGCGAACTGGGACAGCAGTTGGAGGTGCGGTCATGGGACGGGTTTACGGCCAGCTCAGTTGGGAGGAGCGCTGCGCGATCGCCCGACTCCGGGGCGAAGGCTGCTCGGCGCGGCAGATCGCAGCGGCTCTGGCTCGCTCGCCGTCGACGATCGCGGCGGAGTTGAAGCGCAACGCGGGGGCGGACGGCGGCTACGACCCGGACGCGGCCCAGTCCCGCAGCCGGGCGCGGCGCAAGCGCGGCCTGAAGCTGGAGCGCGACGACGCGCTGCGCGAGCGGGTGCTGGAGCTGCTCGACCAGGAGCTCTCGCCGCAGCAGGTCGCGGGCCGGCTGCGCCGCGAAGCGGGCCGCACGGTGATCTCCCACGAAGCGATCTACGAGTTCATCTACGCCCAGATCAAACGCACCAAGGACTACCGCTGGCGGCGGCTGTTGCCGCAGGGGCGCAGCCGCCGGCGGCGCCGCGGCGCGCGGGCCCGGCGCAGCTCGGCCGACTACATCAAGCTGCGCCGCCCGCTCGCCGAGCGCCCCGCCGAGGCCGCCGCGCGCAGTGAGCCCGGCCACTGGGAGGCGGACCTGATGCAGTTCGGCCGCGGCGGTCCCGCGCTGCTCGTGCTGCAGGACCGCTGCACCCGCGCGCTGCTCGCCGCGGCCCTGCCGAGCAAGGCCGCCGACCCGCTGATCCGCGCCCTGCGCCGGCTGCTCGCCGCCCTGCCGCCGAGCCTGCGCCGCAGCGTCTGCTTCGACAACGGCTCCGAGTTCGTGCGCCATTACGAACTGCACGCGCTCGGCGTCGACACGTTCTTCTGCGACCCCCACGCGCCCTGGCAGAAGGGCGGCGTGGAAAACGCGATCGGCCGGCTGCGCGGCCCGCTGCCCCGCTCCACCGACCTCGCCGCGCTCTCCCGCCGCGCGCTCAACCGGACGCTCGCCCGCTTCAACAACACCCCCCGCAAATGCCTCGACTTCCAAACCCCAGCCGAACTGCTCCAGGCCCAACTGTCCAGCTTGCAGACTGAACCCACATTCCCGCTCGGGGGCGGGAATGACGGGAAAAGGGGTGGCGGTGGGGGGGGGGGGAGATGTCGCGGAGCAACAGAGGGGGGCGGCCTGTGCAGTTATCGCCGCAAGCGCCCCCTCCCCCCGCCGGAAAACCCTCAGCCCCCGCCCAGCTCGATCACGTTGCTGCGCAGCCAGCGATCGACCGTCGCGCCCACCGGCAACCTGCGCAGGCGCGGCAGGATGCGCTCCCCGCCCGTCGGCGTGAACCCGAACTCGATCCGTCCGTCCTCGCCCAGGCGGGCATTAATCCGACCGATCACAACGTCGTTCACCTCGATCGGAGTGGACCGCAACCAGCGACCGACCGTTGCGTCCGTCGGGAAGTAGCGCCCGCGCGGCAGCACATAGTCGCTGCCTCCCTCGGGCAGCCAGCCGAACTCTGCGCTTCCATTGGCCAGTCGGCGGGCGACGATGCGGCCGGCGTCCACGGACACCGCAGGCGGCGGCGCCACGCTCTGGCTTCCCGAATCCTCTGGCGTCTCCGTCGAGTCGTCGGGCGCGTCCGTCTGGGACGTCTCCGTGGAGTCGTCGGATGCGGACCCCGAGGACGGCTCCTCGCCGACGTCGGCGCGCAGCCGGGCGGGCACATCGGCAGCGGCGTTGAAGACCATCCAGCAGCTGACGCTGCCCGACTCGCTCAGCGCGCAGACATGGTCGCCGCCCGCGCTGAGCGCAGTATGCCGACCGCTCGGCGGTTGCTGCTGCCCGTCGAACGTGTAGCCCCAGCAGACAATCTCCCCGCTCTCTTGCAGCAGACCGCAGCTGTGCCGCCCGTCGGCGCTGACGACGCTGAAAGCGCCGTCGGGCGCGTTGATCTCGCCGTGGGTGTTGTATCCCCATCACACCACCGCGCCACCGCTCGCCTGCACGCCGCAACGGTGCCGGAGACCGGCGTCCACCCAGCTGAACGCCCCGTCCGGCGCATTCACGCCGCCGAAATACCTGTTGGTTCCCCAACACTCAACCGTGCCGCGCGCATTCAGACCGCAACTCTGCCAGCCGCCCGCGCTGACTGTGCGGAACGGGCCATCCGGCGGCGATGCCTGGTCGTCGCTGTTATTCCCCCAGCACTCAATCGCGCCGTTCTCGCGCTGTCCGCACGTGTGCCACCAGCCGGCGCTCACCGTGGCGAACACGCCGCCCGGTGCATCGGCCTGCCCGTCGTTGTTGCCGCCCCAGCACTCGAGCTCGCCGTTTCGGCCCAGCCCGCAGGTGTGCTCGGAGCCCGCGCTCACCGCGCTGAACCTGCCCTCCGGCGCGTCCGTTTGGCCCGCATCGTTGCTTCCCCAACACTCGATCGTTCCGCTCGCGCGCAGACCGCAGCTGTGCTCACGGCCCGCGCTCACGGCGGCAAACGCGCCGCTCGGCGCGCCCACCTGTGTGGAAACCTTGATCGCCCAGCACTCCACCGCCCCGCTGTCGAGCAAACCGCAGGTGTGCCACCTGCCGGCGCTCACCGCCGTGAACACCCCCGACGACGCCTCCACCTGTCCCGAGGCGCTGGATCCCCAGCACTCGATGACCCCGTCGGCGTGCAGCCCGCAGGTATGCACCACGCCGGCCTCGAGCGCGCTGAACCTCCCGCTCGGCGCGTCGGTCTCACCGTTGGCGTTAAATCCCCAGCACTCCACCGCGCCGCCCGCAGCTGTGCCGCAAGCCGACGCTGATCGCCTCGAACCTGCCGCTCGGCGGCTCCGCCTGGCCGTAGTTGTTCAGGCCCCAGCACTCCACCGCGCCGCCAGCGCGCAGCCCGCAGCTGTGATCGCCGCTTGCGCTGACCGCGCTGAACCTGCCGCTCGGCGCGTCCGACTGGCCCACGTTGTTCAAACCCCAGCACTCGACCGCGCCGCTCGTCCGCAGCCCGCAGGTGTGCAGCAGACCGGCGCTGACCGCGCTGAACCTGCCGCTCGGTGGTTCCTCCCCGCCCTGAGCCGCGCCCCAGCACTCGATCGCGCCGCTCGCCCGCAGCCCGCAGGCGTGCAACCTGCCGGCGGTGAGGGCGCTAAACGCGCCGTCCGGCGCGTCGGTCTGCCCGAAACGGTTGTCGCCCCAACACTCGACCGCGCCCGAGTCCAGCAGCGCGCAGGCGTGCAACTCGCCCACCGCGATCGCCGTCGCCCGGGCTCTCCCCGTCTGCGCCTGCGCCGACTCGGTCCAACCGCCGTACAGCGCCGCAACCGCCAGCGCGCCCACCAACAGGCGTCGCCTCATATCTCTCGCTCCCGCTGTGTCAGCCCTGCCGCCGCCCCGGCGCGCAACATCGCAACGTTATGTGCGCACTTGGGTAAGAGATTAGCCTAGTCGCGCAGCATCTGGTAGCGCTTGCCCTCCGTCTTGATCGCGGGGGCGACGACCATCTCCGTGCTGTGCAGATCGCGGATCACCTCCGCGCCCACGCTGCCCATGCAGGTGCGCAGCGCGCCGATCAGATTCTCCGTGCCGTCGGTCCGCGAGGTCGGGCCGAAGAGCAGGCGGTCGAGGGTGGTGTGGCGTCCGACATGGACGCGGACGCCGCGCGGCAGCTCGGCGTGGGGGGTGGCCATGCCCCAGTGGAAGCCGCGCCCGGGCGCTTCCTGCGTGCCCGCGAAGGGCGAGCCGATCATCACCGCGTCCGCCCCTGCCACGCTTGCGAGGGCGGCTCTGCGGACGAGCGCGGGCGTTGAGCGCATCGTGGAATTCCGTTTCCGCGGCGGCTGGGGCAGGCCGGGCCAGAATAGGCGGCCGGCGAGGGAACGGGAGCGGGCGAAACGTGCTAGCGTCGCGGGGTGAGAGGGTTGCGCCGAGCGCGCCCGCTAGAGGCCGAGGGCCTGATTTGTCCGCCGACGACGATCCCCACGAACATCACGACACCTGCGCCATCGTGCTGGCGGCCGGCCGCGGGACGCGGATGGCGGGCGGCGCGCCCTCACCGCTGCCCAAGGTGCTGCAACCGTTGGCGGGGCGGGCGCTGGCCGCGCATGTACTGCACGCGCTGGCGACAGGCGGTGTGGCGCGGGCGGTGGTGGTGGTTCCGCCGGGCGAGCAGGGGCGGGAGATCGAGGCGTCGCTGCGCGCCGATGCGCCGCCCTCACTCAGCCTGGCGTTCGCGGCGCAGGAGCGGCCGACAGGGACGGCGGACGCGGTGTTGGCGGCGCGAGTGCAGGTGGACGCGCCTCAGGTATTGGTGGTGAACGGCGATCTCGGGCTGCTCAGCGGCGAGCAGCTGCGGCCGCTGTTGGAAGCGCCGACGGCCGACGCGGTGCTGGCCACGGCGACGCTCAAAGACCCGGTGCGGATGGGGCGCATCCTGCGCGATCCGGGCGGCGGGCGGGTGCTGGGGATCGTTGAGCACCGCGACGCCTCCGACGAACAGCGGGCGATCGCGGAGGTCAATGTCGGCCTCTACCGCTTCAACGCGGAGTGGCTGTGGGGCGCGCTGGAGCGCGTCCCGACGAGTGCGAACGGCGAGCGCTACGCAACGGACGTGATTGCGGAGGCGGCGGAGCGCGAGACGCTGCGAGCGGTGACAGTACCGATGCCGGAGGGGCGGCTGAACGTGGAAACGCGAGCAGATCTACTGGCGGCGGAGCAGCTCGTCCGCAAGCGCGCGGCGGCGCGGCTGAGCGCAAGCGGCGCGTTGTTCGCCGATCCGTCGGCGGTGTGGGTCGATGCGACGGTCGAAATCGGCGTCGGCGCGCTGATCGAGCCGGGCTGCCACCTACGCGGGCGGACGCGGATCGGGGCGGGCTCGCGGGTCGGTCCGAACGCGGTGCTGCGCGACACGGTGGTCGGAGAGCGCTGCGTGCTGGAATCATGCACGGTGAGAGGATCAATCCTGGGCGATGTTGTGGAGATCGGTCCCTATTCGACCGTGCGGGAGGGCTGCGAGTTGGGCGACGGCGTGCGGATCGGCACGCATGCGGAGCTGAAGAACGCGCGGCTGGGAGCGGGCGTGAAGATGGGGCACTTCTCTTATCTGGGCGATGTGGAGGTGGGCGCGGGTGCGAACATCGGGGCGGGCGCGATCACCTGCAACTACGACGGCGAGCAAAAGCACCGCACGCTGATTGGCGCGGGCGCGTTCATCGGCAGCGACTCGCTGCTGATTCCGCCGATTGAGATCGGCGCACGGGCCCGTACCGGCGCAGGCTCGGTGGTCACCAAAGATGTGCCGGCCGACGGCAACGCGGTGGGGCACCCGGCGCGGCTGGCGGGCCGCCCGCGCCGTAGGCGCGCGGAGGAGGAGGAATCGTGAGCGACAGTTCGATTGCCGCGCTGGTGATCCTGATTCTGGCGGTGGGGTTGCTGATTCTGGAGGCCATCGCCGAGGCCGGCGTGATCTCGTTGAGCCGCTCGCGGGCGCGGCTGCTGGCCAGTCGCGCGCCTGACAATCCGCGCGCCCAGCGGCTGCTGGCCATCACCCAGGATCGGGAGCGGGCGCTCGGCTCGTTCGCCGTTGGTCGCACCGTCGCCGTGGCCGCCGGCTTCACGACCGTCTACTACATCGTGATCAACGAATTGGGCTTCTCCTGGGCGGCGGTTGTGGTCACGGGCGTTGTGGGAGGCGTGGTCGCGGCATTAATCCAGTCGGTGCCGCGTCGGTTGGCGATGACCTGGCCCGAGGCGTTTGCGATGCGCTTCGTGCCGGCGATCGATCTGCTCGATGCGGCGTTCCTGGTTCCGGCCGCGATTCTGGAGGCGCCGGCGCGGTTGTTGACACGGATCGGCGCGTCGCAGCGCGAACTCGCGCCCGATCCGACGGACATCGAGCTGGTGCTGGAGCGCGAACAGGAAGGGATTGAGGCGGAAGAGCGGGAGATGATCCGCGGGGTGATGAGCATCGGCGATCGGGTGGTGCGCGAGGCGATGACGCCGCGCCCCGACATCGTGGCGCTGGCGTCGGAGACGCCGCTCGATGAATCGGCGCGCTTCATCGTCAAGCACGGCTTCTCTCGCATCCCGATCTACCGCGACAGCGTGGACCACATCACGGGCGTGCTCTATGCAAAGGATGTGATGGCCGCGCTGCTCGAAGACGGCGAGCAAACGATCGCCCGAATCGCGCGCGAGCCGATGCTGGTGCCGGAGTCCAAGCTGATCGACGATCTGCTGACCGACTTCCGCCGGGAGCGGGTGCATCTCGCGATCGTGCTCGACGAGTACGGCGGCACCGCGGGGCTGATCACGCTCGAGGATCTGCTTGAGGAGATCGTCGGTGAGATCGCCGACGAATACGACGCCGCAGCTTCGACCGGGCTCGCCGAGCTGGTCGACGGCGAGCTGGTGCTGGGCGGGCGGGCGCCGCTCTCCGCCTTGCAGCGGCTCGGCTGTCAGGTGGAGCACGCCGATTTCGACACCGTGGCCGGGCTGATGTTCGACCGCATCGGCGCGATTCCGTCGGTCGGCGACGAGGTGCAGATCGACGGCATTTCGGTGGTCGTAGAGGCGATGGACGGCCGCCGGATCGCGGCGATGCGGGCGCGGCGGCGTGTTGAAGGGGCAACGCCCGCCGAGGGCGCGGCGTGACATCAACGGCTGTGGCGCGTAATGTGCGCGATTGTGTCTGACGAGCTCGCCTACCGCATCGCGTTCAGCTTCGTGCCCGGAATCGGGCCCGTCCGCATGCGCGGCCTCGAAGCGCGCTACGAGTCGCTGGAGGCGGCCTGGCAGGGCGAGCCGGAGGGCTGGCGGGAAGCGGGTCTCGATGCCGGGGCGATTGAGCAGCTGCAGGCGGCGCGGGGGAAGATCAACCCTGCGGAAGAGCGGACGCGGGTGGAGGAGGCCGGCATCCGAGCGGTGAGCTGGCACGATTCCGGCTATCCGAAACGATTGACGCAGATCGCCGATCCTCCACCGCTGCTCTACGTCTACGGCGAGCTGGCCGACCGCGATGAGTGGTCCATCGCCGTGGTCGGCACGCGACGGCCCAGTCCCTACGGCAAGCAGATCACGCAGTCGCTGAGTGAAGCGCTGGTCGATGCAGGGCTGACGATCGTGAGCGGTCTGGCCTACGGGGTGGACGGGATCGCGCACGAGGCGGCGCTGGAGCGGGGCGGGCGCACGGTGGCGGTGGTGGCGGGCGGGATCGACAAGCTCTACCCGCGCGAGCATCGCAGCCTGGCCGCGCGAATCGTCGACTCCGGCAGCGGCGCGGTGCTGACCGAGTACCCGCTCGGCGCGCGGCCTAAATCGGACAACTTCCCCCGCCGCAACCGCATCCTGGCGGGGATGACGCTGGGCACGCTGGTGACTGAGGCGGGCAAGAAGTCGGGCACGTGGCATACGGTGAACTCGGCGCTCGATCAGGGGCGCGAGGTGTTCGTCGTGCCCGGTCCGATCACCTCGCCGCAGAGCGAGGGCGCGAACCTGATCATCCAGCAGAGCCACGGCAAGCTGGTGACGGGTGCGGCGGACATTCTCGAAGAGTTGCAGATCGAACATGTCGAACGGCAGATTGAACTGAGCGCGCAGCTGCCGGAGGACCCGATGCAGGCTGCGGTGCTGGGCGCGCTGGGGCCGGAGCCGCTGCATGTGGATCTGGTCTCGCGCGCGGCGGGAGCGCCGGCCAGCGAGGTGAGCGCCGCGCTGGCGATGCTCGAACTGAAAGGGATGGTGCGACAGGTGGGACCGATGCTCTATGTCCGAAGCTAAGCCGAAGCGCAGCCGCGCCCGCGGGACCGCCCGCCGCCGCGCTCAGCCCGCCACCGACGGGGCGGGCAAGACGCTGGTGATCGTCGAGTCGGGGGCGAAGGCGGATACGATCTCGCGCTTTCTGGGGAATGATTATGTCGTCTCTGCGTGCTTCGGGCACATCCGCGATCTGCCTCGCCGCGCCTCCGAGCGCCCTGCGGAGCTGCAACGCCACAAGGATCGCGAGGCGAAAGAGTTCGCGGTCGACGTGAACAACCGGAAGGAGCCGTTCAAGGCCTTCTACATCGTGCCGAGCGAGAGCAAGAAGCACGTCACGCGGCTGCGCAAGGAGCTCAAAGAGGCGGACCATGTGCTGCTCGCGACGGACGAGGATCGCGAGGGCGAGTCGATCGGCTGGCATCTGGTCGAGGTGCTGAATCCGAAGGTGCCCTGCGAGCGGATTGTGTTCCACGAGATCACACGCGAGGCGCTGGAGCAGGCACTGCGCGAGCCGCGCGAGCTGGACCGCAATCTGATCGAGGCGCAGGAGTCGCGGCGGATTCTGGATCGGCTCTACGGCTACTCGCTCTCGCCGGTGCTCTGGCGCAAGGTGGGCCAGGGCGCGTCGGCGGGGCGGGTGCAGAGCGTGGCGCTGCGCTTCCTGGTCGAGCGGGAGCGCGAGCGGATGGCGTTCGTGGTCGCCGAATACTGGGATGCGGAGGCCGATCTGCGCGTGGAGGGCGGCGTGGTGCGGGCGCGGCTGACCTCGCTGGGCGGCAGCCAGCTGGCGTCGTCGACCGCCGATTTCGACCCGGCCACGGGGCAGCTGAGCGCGACGGAGAAACGATGCGAGACGGAAGCCTCGCTGGCGGCGCTCGTCCCGTCGCTGGAGCGGGCGGAGTGGCGCGTCGCGGAAGTGACGCGGCGCAGCGCGTCGTTGGGGCCGCGCCCGCCCTACACCACCTCGACATTGCAGCAGGACGCCTCGAATCGGCTGGGCTTTGCCGCGCGCCGCACGATGGGCGCGGCGCAGGCGCTCTATCAGGGCAAGGACGTCGGCGCGGAGCGGGTCGGGCTGATCACCTACATGCGGACCGACTCGGTGACGCTCGCCGATCAGGCGCTCAATCAGGCCGGCGGCTACATCCGCGAGCGCTTCGGCGACGAGTACGCCGAGCGGCGCGTCTTCCGCACGCGCTCGCGCAACGCGCAGGAGGCGCACGAGGCGATTCGCCCGACCGACTTGTCGCGCACGCCGGAGTCGCTGCGGGGGATGCTCGACGACGACGAATACCGGCTCTACGACCTGATCTGGCGTCGCACGGTGGCGAGTCAGATGGCGTCGGCGCGGGTGGAGCGGACCTCGGTCACGTTTGAGGGGCGGATGGCCGATCGCCCGGACGACGATCCGGCGTTGATGAGCGCGTCGGGGCAGGTGGTGTTGTTCGACGGCTGGTATCGGGTGCTGCCGCCGCGCGGCAACGGCGCGGACGCGGTGCTGCCGCCGCTGCGCGAGGGCGAGCCGGCCGAGCTGGAGTCGCTGGAGACGAACGGCCACGAAACGCAGCCGCCGGCGCGCTACACCGAGGCCTCGCTGGTGCGCAAACTTGAAGAGGACGGGCTGGGGCGTCCGAGCACCTACGCGGCGGTGATCAGCACGCTGACGCAGCGCGAGTATGTGAGCCGCAAGGGGCAGACGCTGATCCCGACGTTCCTGGGCTTTGCGGTGACCGATCTGCTCACACAGCATTTCGCGGACCTGGTCAACGCGGAGTTCACGGCCGAGATGGAGGATCAGCTGGATCAGATCGCGAAGGGCGAGACGGACTCGCAGAGTCACCTCTCGGAGTTCTATTTCGGCTCCGACGGCGCGGCCGGGCTGCGCAATCGGGTGGCGGAGAAGATCGACACGATTCCGTTCTGGGCGCTGGAGCTGAACGAGACCGGGCTGCGGCTGATCGATACCGATGTCGCAGACGACGATCCGGAACGGATCGAGGTGCGCGTGCGGGGCGGCTCGGCCTTCCTGCGGCGCGGCGCGGGCGACGACAGCCGCACGGCGCCGCTGCCGCCGGATATGGCCCCGGGCGACCTGACGCTGACGGAGGCGGCCGAGCTGCTGGGCAATGCGATGCAGCTGCCCCGCGTGTTGGGCCGGCACCCGGAGTACGAGGATGATGTGTGGCTGATGAACGGGCGGTTCGGTCCGTTCGTGCAGATTGGCGAAACCTCGCGCAAGCGCAGCGCGCCCAAGCCCAGGCGGGCGTCGGTGCCCAAGGGGATGGAACTGGGCGATGTCACGATCGAGGACGCGATCGAGTGGCTGCGCTTCCCCAAGTCGCTGGGCGAGCACCCCGATAGCGGCGAGGAGGTGACGGTGCGTCCGGGCCGCTGGGGTCCGTATGTGCAGTGCGGGGCGGAGCGTCGCAATCTGAAGGACGGGGACGACCTGGAGACGATCGGGCTGGCGCGGGCGCTGGAGTTGCTGGCGGAGCCGAAGCGCCCGCGGGGCGGCGGGCGCGGTCGGCGCGGCGCGGGGCGTCGGCGGAGTTAGGCGCTCGGTGGGCGCGATTGCGTCGGCGGGCTACTCGCACAGTTCTTCGACCGTGCCGGGCAGGCGGAGTGTGATGTCGGTGACGTCTGCTCCGCTGACGCGCACGGGGTTGTCCCAACTTCCGAAGGCCCGCCCGCCCGGTTGGTACCAGCAGTCCGTCCGCTC
Organism: Dehalococcoidia bacterium; assembly: GCA_965243125.1. Taxonomy (GTDB): domain Bacteria; phylum Chloroflexota; class Dehalococcoidia; order Bin125; family Bin125; genus CATQGW01. The sequence continues at coordinate 2,108,010 of OZ251529.1, forward strand.
TCGAAGTACGACGCCCAAAGTGTACGCGCCGTCGGACGGTACGCGAATCTCGAAGCGTCCATCCGTGTCGATACTCCCACTGGCAGCATCAATGTGCGCTCCACTAGACCACTGTGCTTCGATCCACTCCCCAGGTATCAGCATGCCCTTCGAATCGACGATCCGTCCCGAGATTCGATGCGCGCACATGCCCGCCGGGATTTGGCGAGGGTTGAGGCGCACGCTGCGCCCCTCGACGCGCACGGTGCCACGCTCGCTGCGCGTCGTCGTGAAGCTGCCGCTGCGGAAATGGATGATGCAACGTTCGATCTCGAACCAGACGAGGTATCTGCCATCGCCAGCGACGGTGATGGCGAACGCGCCGCCGCTGTTGGTCGAGGCAGATGCCCAGCCTCCGCCGCAATGACCGCCAACCTCCAGGCAAACGAAAATCTGGGTATCGGCGAGCGGCTGACCGTCCGCCTGCGTGATACTGCCTGTGATCTGGTAGCCGCACACGTCGACCGGCACTTGTCGTTGCGAGAGCTGAACGTTTCGCCCCGCCACCCGGATCAACCGCGCATCGTCGCGGTTGCCGGTCAGGCGGCCCTGACCGAAATGCACCGTGCAACCGTCAAGGTCGAACGAGACGTGGTACGTGCCGTCTACAGGGACGGTGATGGCGAACGCGCCGTCGTTGTCAGTGTTATCTCCGGTATGAGACGTACACTCGCCGTCCACCTCGAGGCAGGCTGTGACGTAGGCGCCAGCGAGCGGTCGGCTGTCCGCCTGGGTGATGCTGCCCGTGATCTGGTGGCCACACCCGCCGGCCGACACTTGCCGTGGCGAGATCTGAATGTCCCGTCCGTCCACCCGGAACAACTGTGCGTCGTCGACGTTGCTAGTCAGGCCGTCCTGGCCGAAATACGCCGTGCAGTCGGGTAGGTTAAGGTAAAGTCGGTACGCACCATCGACAGGCACTGTGACAGCGAATCTGCCGTCGCGATCTGCCCAGCCTCCAGCGCTGGATGCGCACTCTCTGTCCAGCTGCTCGCACGCATACACCGTGGTCGGCCCGTCCGAGCCGATGAGCCGGCCCGAGATTCGATGTGCGCACATGGTGTCCGACACTCGTCGGTGTCCGATCCGCACATCGTGCTCGCCGGCATTGAATCGCATCGCTTCCGCGGGGTTGCCGGTCAACCCGGTCGGGGTGTGGTAGAGCTGACAGTTGTCGAGGAAGTAGCTAAGCCAATACGATCCAGCCGTTGGGGCTGCGACAGCGAACGATCCATCGCGATCGAGATCTCGAGATGTTCGCTGGCCGCACCGCGTGCTGCCTGCCCGGCAAAGCCGGACACTAACTTCCAGATAGGTGCTAAAACGTTCGGTAAAACGTTCGATGCCCTCGATGCTGCCGACCACTCGTTGGCGGCAGAGATCCGACGAGACTCGCACTCGGAGACCATTGACATCGTTATCCGCGATCGCGATCGGTGTTCCTCCGTCGTCGCGGTACAAGATTGGTTCGCCCGGACGGTAGCGGATGACGCAGCCATCGGCAATATAAAAATCCAGCCAGTAATTGTCCCTGTTCTCCACGGCTACTGTGAATGTCCCGTCGGAGGCTGTTCGGTGAAAGTACCAGCAACCGCGACCACAGTAGATCGAAACACCGGCCAGTGGTTCGCCGGCGTCGCTGACGACCTGTCCGCGAACAATCTGTCCACACACGTTCGGCGACAACCGGATGTCGATGTCCGGTACATCACTGTCCGAGACTCTGATCAGTGCGGCATTCTCCTCTTTCGTGACCAGCTCTCCACTGCTGTAGTATCCGGCACAGCGATCGCCGACAGCGACCAACAAGCGGTAATCTCCAGGTTCGGGCGCAATCACCTCGAATCGCCCGTCTGCCGCTGCTTCTGTTCGGTTGCGCTCGCCTCCTACCGACATTGCGGTCACGAACGCACCTCCAACGGGATGTCGGTCCGAGTTGATCACGCGGCCGCGGATCCAACGGCCATGGTATGCCGGCCCCAAAGCTGCATTTTTGAGAGCCTGTTCACGTTGCCATGCGTTGAAATTGGCGTAGAACTCCGACACAGCGATCCCTGTGACTTTCGACAGCGCCGTCTGCCAATCAGGGGTCGACTGCCAGCGCTCATGCGGCCCCGCTTCGGTTGGAGCAAGTCGCCGCCAGAATTCAATCCAAGAGTCCGCGCCGTACTCCCCTACCAAACGATCGATGGCGAACTCGCCGAGCCTGTACACCGGTCCGCCGTGGGGCACTTCAGCGCTTCGCAACGTCGGAATATCAGACCTGATTCCACGCAGTAGAGATTCGCGACGGTCATCCAATGACTGGACGCCGTTCAGATCGTCGAACTCGGACACTGCCCACTCCGCACCGCCTTCGAGAAGCCAGGCGTTGCTCCGGTTGCCTCGCCCCCGCAGGCCGTCTTGTATCACATGCGTGTATTCGTGGGCAAGGACATATGTGCCGTATTGAGGGTCCGAGGATGCAAGCTCCTCCGACCAGAGTTCTTGCTTCACGACCAGACCTGCGGCACCAAACCAACCGGCTGCACGGCCCCACTCCGCACGGTTAGATGCTTCGTCCGCGCTGTCTACGTTCATGCCGTCGTCTCTGTAAGCCTGAATGAGGGCATCAGCATCCTTGGGGATGTAGATGGTGAGATCAGGGTCGGCCTGGATGCCGTACTGGTCTCGGTAGAAGGTGAGGACCGCCTCGAGGTCTTCGCGGACGCGGGTTTGGAGTTGTTGTGATGCGCCGCCGGGGAAGACGAGGCGGGGGAGGATGTCGGTGGGTTGGAGCCAGTTGACGGCGCGGGCGACTTCGATCCAGAGGGCTTCGCCGCGGCGGATGCCGGGCATTTCACTGTCGTCGTCGGCTCCCTGATCAGCGCTGCCGGCGGCGATCAGCTGGGCGGTGCGCTTGGGGGAGGTCCAAGAGGTCCATTGTTGGGTTGCCGGGTTCCAGCGGCGGACGGTGCGGAGAGACCAGCCGATGCCCTTGACGGCGTCGTTGATCGGTGTTTGATCTGCGCCGCTCCAGGCAACGAGGTTCCAGCCGGTGCGGAGTTTGACGAGGCCGCGGGTGGGCTCGGTGGGGCGTTGCCAGAGATACGATTCGTCGCCGCCGAGGTGCAGGCGCAGGCCTATGCCGGGGGTGACGCGGCCGAGGCCGCCGAGCCATTCGGGCGCTGCGCGGCCGGCGACGATCCAGTCGCGGAGTTCGGCGTCCCAGGCCCAGATTGACTCCAGCTGCGGAATCTCGTCGAACAGCTGCGAAACCGGCGTCGCCTCCCCCACCCAGCCGACTAGGTTGACGCCGGGGTGCAGCGTCGTCCCTGTCTCCGCCGTCGGGCCCTGGGCGCGCGCCAAATCGATGGCCAGCGCACAGCTGATGAGGGCGAACACGGCCAGCAACGATGCGCGAACGGCGAGCATTACGGCAAGCTAGCGGCGGGCGCGCGTAGCCGCCACTCGCGCGCGGGGCGGCGGGGGTGCGCGGGGAAATTCCCGCTGGGGGACGGGAATGATGGGATGAGGGGCGGGGGTTGGATGCTGTTCACCGCGAGATACCCGTGGCAAGCACGGGTATGACGGAGGTGGGGCGCGGGTGTGGCGGAGAGGGGGCGCGGACATGGCGGGGGTGCGGGCGTTGGAGGTAGCGCGGGAAGATTCCCGCTCGGAGGGCGGGAATGACAGGATGAGGGGCGGGGGTTGGGTGCTGTTCATGGCGAGATACCCGTGGCAAGCACGGGTATGACGGAGGTGGGGGCGCGGGCGTGGCGGGCGTTTCGTCTTTGATCGGAGCTTCCGGCACGGGCGCACTCTCTGTGTGTCGATCCAGGGCGAGTGTAGAGTTGAATGGCGTGGCGCGGCGGGCGCTGGTGCGTCTTGGTTTCAGCTGCACTCGAACTTGAACAGTCTGCGCGTGAGGCGCTGGACCGCTATCTGGAGCGGCTGCGGGTGACGCGCGGGCTCTCGCGGCACACGCTGCGCAACTACCGCAGCGATTTGGGGCACTTTCTGGGCTGGCTGGGGGAACGCGGGATCGCGCTGCCGGCGATGGTGCGCGCCGACTACCGCGGGTATCTGGCGGAGCTGCGCGAGACGGGCGTCGCGGAGGCGAGCATTCGGCGGCGGGCGAGCACGATCAAATCGTTCGTGCGGCGGCTGCACCGCGACGGCGAGCTGGAGAGCAATCCGCTGGAGCTGGCGGCGACGCCCAAGGCGACGATGCAGCTGCCGAAATCGCTTTCGCCGGAGCAGGTCGAGGCGCTGCTCGACGCGCCGGATCGCTCGACGCCGGGCGGGCTGCGCGACCGCGCGATTCTCGATGTGCTCTACAGCTGCGGGCTGCGGATCAGCGAGCTGGTCGATATGCGGCTGGGCGACTACGACCCCGACGCGATGCTGTTTGTGGTGCGCGGCAAGGGCAACAAGGAGCGGGCGGCGCTGCTGGGCGCGCCGGCCGAGCGCTCGCTGGAGGAGTGGCTGCACGCCGGGCGGCCGGCGCTGACCGGGGAACGCAGCGCCGACTGGCTGTGGCTGAACCGGCACGGCGGGCCGCTCTCGGCGCGGGCGGTGCAGCTGGCGATGCGGCGCTACGCCGCGCAGGCCGGAATCGGGCAGCACGTACACCCGCATCTGTTGCGGCACTCGTTTGCGACACATATGCTCAATGGCGGCGCGGACCTGCGCGTCGTTCAGGAGCTGTTGGGGCACGCGAGCGTCTCGACCACGCAGCTCTACACGCACGTCACGGAGCGCGACAAGCGCGCCGCGATCGAGGACGCGCTGGACGGCATTTCGGAGCTGCTGCGCGAGCGTCGAGAGCGCCGCGCAGGCCGACCGATCGGCGCGCGCGAGGCCGCCGGCGGGGGTTGAGGAACCGTATGAAGGTGCTGCTGATCGCCGGTCCGAACCTGAACATGCTGGGTCAGCGGCAGCCGGAAATCTACGGCAAACAGACGCTCGCCGAGATCGAGGAGTTGGTGCGCAAGCGCGCCGAGGAGTGGGGCGTCTCGATTCGGCCCTACCACTCGAATCATGAGGGCGCGATCATCGATTTCATCCAGGAAGAGCGCAACGCGGAGGGGCTGATCATCAATCCCGGGGCGCTCTCGCATTACGGCTACTCGCTGCGCGACGCGCTGGAGGCGTTTCCGGGCGGCAAGATGGAGGTTCACTTGAGCAACGTCCACGCGCGCGAGTCGTTCCGCCACAATCTGGTCACCGCGCCGGTGATGGACGGCGTGGTGGCGGGCCTGGGCTGGCGCGGCTATCTGGCCGCGCTCGACGCGCTGGTGCCGATGCTGCAGGAACGGGCGGCACCCGGTGCCGCGACCTCCGCCGACTCGGACAAGACCTGATGAGCGAACGTCTCGACCGAATTCGCGCGGCGCTGGCGGACGCCGAAGTGGACGCGCTGCTGATCGGCAGCGGGTACAACCGCCGCTACGCGAGCGGCTTCACCGGCTCCAGCGGCTGGCTGCTGATCAGCGCCGCGCACGCCGGGCTGGCGACCGATTTCCGCTACACGGAGCAGGCCGCCGCCGAAGCGCCCGAGTTCGAGGTCTTCCAGGCGCAGGGCAAGCTGGCGGACTGGTGGGCGGAGTTCGCCAAGCCGATCGGTCGCTGCAAGCTGGGCTTCGAGGCGGAGCAGCTGAGCGTGGCGGGCCACAAGGATCTGCGCGACGCGAACGTCAAGCTGCCCGCCTCGCGGCGTCCCTCGCTGGTGCAGACAAACGGGGTCGTGGAGCGGGTGCGGGCGGTCAAGGATGCGGCGGAGCTTGAGTGTCTGCGGCGGGCGGCGCGGCTGACCGACGAGACGTTTGCGGATGTGCGGGAGCGAATTCAGCCGGACTGGACCGAGCGGCAGGTCGCTTGGGAGATCGAGCAGTACGCGCGCACGCACGGGGCGGAAGGGCTGGCGTTTGAGACGATCGTGGCGTCGGGGACGTGGGGGGCGCGTCCGCACGCGCGGCCGCGAGATGCGGCGGTGGGGGAGGGGCGGCCGATCATCATTGATATGGGCGTGCGGATCGACGGGTATTGCGCGGATATGACGCGGACATTTGTGATTGGGGATGCCGACGAGCGTTTCGGGGAGGTCTACGACATCGTGCTGGCGGCGCACGAGGCGGCGGCGCAGCTGGTGGAGCCGGGGATGGAGGCGAAGGACGCGCACGCGATCGCGTTCGACGTGATTGAGGGCGCGGGCTACGGCGAGCGCTTCGGGCACGGGTTGGGGCACGGGGTTGGGTTGCAGATTCATGAGACGCCGTACATCGGTACGAGCTCGGAAGACACGCTCGCCGAGGGCGCGGTGATCACGATCGAGCCGGGCATCTATCTGCCGGAGTGGGGCGGGGTGCGGATCGAGGACATGGGCGCGCTGACGGCGGATGGCTTCGAGTCGTTCAGCGGCAGCCCGAAGTTGCGGATGGCCTGAGCAGCGTTCGCCTCGCCCCCCAGCCCTCTCCCCCCGTCGCGGAGAGTCCCTTCTGACCGGGTGCCTTGCGGCGGGGGGGCGGGTGTGCTGTGCTCGGGGCGCCGGACCGACCCCCCAGTCCGCTACGCGGACAGCCCCCTGCATAGGGGGGCGATTCCGGAGGGGCGGAACCCCCCTCTCAATCTCCCCCCAGGATGGGGGGAGAGGCCGGACCCAGGGTGGGGGGAGAGGTCGGAAGGCTCCCTACTCGGCGAGCCAGAGGACGGCGCCGGGTTGCGCGACGAAATCGTAGGAGCCGGGGATTTCGCGGCCGTCCACCACCGCGTAGCTGAGCCAGCGGCCGTATTGCCAGAGCAGGATGCGGTTCACGCCGTCCAGCGCATCGAGCAAGGCCGACGCCGTCACGCTCGCGACGCCCAGCCAGGAAGTCGGCGCGCCGGGCGTCGTGGCGCTCAGCTGGTCGGCGAGGCGGACGGGTTGGGCGGCCGCAGCCGCGGCGGCCGGGTCGGCGACGGCGATGCGGATCACGTTCGAGACGCCGCCGGCGACGCCGCCCGCGCTCGTGCGCGCGCCGTCGGCGGTGACGGTGACTACCGCCGCGCCGGGACTGACGATCAGATAGCTCGCCTCCGCCGTGCCGTCGGTCGTCGTTGATTGCTGGCTGGTTTGGACCAGCATCGTGGTTTCGTCGCCGATCGTGCGCTCGTCCCAGTGGACGCTCGTCCCGTTGGGCACGGCTGCGCCGTTGGCGTCGGTCACCGTGGCGACGACGGTGAACGACTGCCGGATTTGCGGCGCGGGGCTGGGCTCGCTCAGCGCGACCGCCGCCGCCGCGCCGCTGACCACGATGGTCCGCTCGGCGGTCAGGCCGCCCGCGCGGACGGTGAGGGTGTATTCGCCGTTGGCCAGCGCCTGCGTCGCCGCGCGGTTCACGTTGACCCGCACCTGGCGGTTGCGCTCGGCGTCCAGCGCCGGCTCGCCCTCGCTGTCGAGCAGCGGATAGCTGATCGCGACGCCCTCGGTTACCCGCGAGCCGTCGGGGCCGGTCAGCCAGGCGCGCTGCGAGCCGCCGGTCGGCACGGCGACTTTCGCGCCGCGCTCGTCCGTCGCCGTGACCGCCAGCGTCAGCTGATCGCGGTTGTCCACATCGCGCTCATCCACATCGGCCGCGGCGTCGGTCGTGTCGACGCCGAGCAGGCCGGAGCCGGGCGCGGCGATGTTGAGCGCCGTGGGCGCGCCGGTCAGCGCGATGCTGAGCGGGCCGGCGGCGGCCTGCTCGCCCTGTCGGGAGATGGCCCGCGCGGTCACGCTCGCCGTGCCGGCCGTGCCCGCGTGGCGCAGGGTGACCAGGATCTTGTCGGAGTTGCCGCCGGTCAGCGACGATCCCTCAATGATGCAGCTCTTCGTGCCGTTGCCGCCGCGGCAACTGCCGCCGATGCTCGTGCTCAGCTCGCCGACGGTGGTCTGCACGCTGACCAGGTTGACGCTGTTGGTCCCCGCCGCCTTGCCGTTCTCGTTCAGCACTTGAACGAGCAGCGTGGTCGTCTCGCCGCGCGCCACCTGGTCCGGGAACAGCACGTCGTCTTCCGTGGCCGCCGTGCCGCGGTCGTCGGTCGCCCGCTCCAGCTTGAGTTCGGCCACCTCCAACACGTCGCCGATCTGCACCTCCAGCGTCGCCCGCCGCTGCACGCTCAGCGACTCGCCTTCGGTGTCCGCGCCGTAGACGACGCTTACGTTGCCGCTGATCGTGAACGCCCCGTCCGGCGTGCCGGCCGGGATCACGATCGAGCTGTCGCTGCCCAGGTTCAGGTCCAGATGGCAGTAGGTGACGCCGTCGACCACGGTGGTCCGCGACTCCTCCCCGTAGCAGTCGGGCAACATGGCCAGCGTCCAGAGCCGGCCCGGGCCGATACTGTTGCCGCCCAGGTTTTCGGCCTCGCCGGCCCCCACGGCCAGACCGGTGCGGTCGTTCAAATTCCAGGCCAGGCTCCGGCCGTAGAGCCCGTTGGCGACCCGGCGGTCGGTCGGCTCCATCGGCGCCAGCCACTCATTCGCGTCGGCCGCGCCCGCGTCGGCCCAGCTCCCGTCGGCGGGGCGGCGGTAGAGCAGCAGCCGCCCCTGATTGCTGCTATGCGTCGGGTCGGTCAGCGCGAAGCGGGCGCCGTCGCTGCTGAAGCCGAAGCCGCCCCAGCGCCCGCCGTCCTCCACACCCGTCAGCGTCGCGCTCGGCGCGCTCGGACCCGACGCCCAGCCGCCCGGCGAGTCCACCTGGAACATCTGCACCGCGTCGTTGTGCCGATCGCTCGCCGCCAGCGTCGTCCCGTCCGGCGACAGCGCCAGACGCTCGCCCAGCCAGTGGTTCTGGGTATCGCTCCAGTCGAACGAGAACGACCAGTCCGGCGCGTTGACCCGCTTGTCCGGGCCCGTGTTGTAATGGTCGTCGGGATCGAAGTTCGCCGCGCTGCCGTTGTACCCGATTTCGCTCCGGCCCGTCTTGTAGTTGGGCACCGCGCTCCAGCCGCCGGCCGGCTCGAGAAAGACCAGCAGCTCGCCGTGTGAGGCCAGGCTGAGCCCCCCGCGGAAACGTTCCAGCCCGGCCGTCCGGTCCGAGGCGAAGCGCTTGCGCGGCGCCGAAACCGCCAGCACGCTCCCGTCCGCCGAAAGCGCCACGTAGGCGCCGAACTCGGCAGGCCCGATCATGTTCCGTTCGTCGACATCGCCGATGTAGGAGCTGACCGACCGGCAGTAGGCGTCGCACTCGCTCCCGCCGTCGCCGTCGGTGCTTGACTGCGGCTCGAACGGCCGCTGGCTGGGGGCGTTGGCGCTGCCCCAGGCGGGGATCACCACCGGGCTGACCCGCACCGCGTCGTTCCAACCGAGCGCCGCGCCCCAGCCGCCCGACGGGCGCGTGTAGACGTAGACCGCACCCACATCGTGCATCCGCCGCGCGCCCACCGCCAGCGTCGAGCCGTCGGCCGAAATCGCCACCGCCGCGCCGTAGTAGGCCATGTTGGAGTCATCATTTCCAATCCAGGTTCCCCTGGAACGCAGATCATTGGCCGGCGCATAGATCACGCGCCGCTGGGTGACCGTGGCCGAGGCGCCGCTGTAGTCGATCTCGTAGATGTACAGTGCGCCCCCCTGCCGCAAGGCATGTACTCCGGAGTCAATGTTGGTGTAGCTCGAGCCCGCGAACAGCCAGGCCGTGTCCTCGTCTTCCTGCCAGACCGCGACCGCGCTGCCGGTGTGGTCGTTGCTCCCTCGCCCCCAGCCCGCGGTCCGGGCCGGGTTCGTATTATCCACGATGCAGTAGCCATAACGGGGGGCCAAGCACGGAGTATTTCCTGCAGAGCGCGGCCCCGGCTCCCCGATGCGCCCCACCTGCCCGCCCGTCGAGGCCCTGAACACGTAGATGTGGTTGTCGCCGCTGTTCCCCGGCCCGGCCCGCCCCGCGATCGTGTCGCCGTCCCAGGCCAGCACGCGCAGCATTTGGCCGTTGCCCAGCGGGTTGGTCAGCCCCGCGTTGGTGTAGGCGGTGATTTCGCCGCCCGCCTCGATCGCGGGCAGCAGGCCTTGCGCGCCCACGGCGAGGCGCGAGCGGTCGTTCGCCTCCCAGCGGTGCCAGCCCGACATCTGCAGCGTGCCCGAGGCGATGCGCAGCAGTTCACTCCGCGGCTCCAGCCGCAGCCGTGCGTTGACCGAGATCGTCGAGTCGGCCTGCACGATGTTGTCCGAGTCGTCCACCAGCTGCAGCTGGAACTCCAGCCCCGGCGGCACGGCGACCGGCGCCTGCGCCCCCGCAGGCGAGAGCGTCAGCGCGGCCAGCGCCAGCAGCGTCAGAGCGGTCAGCGCCAGCAGCGCGCCCGGCGGCGTCAGGGCGGCGAGGGCGGGCAGTGCCCGGAGCCGTGGCATTACCCCCCCCCCCCTCAAGACGTAACCGACGAGGTTGTGCTGTGCCATTGCCTGCCGCTCCAAACTGCGCGTCGCGTCCACGCCCCAAGGCGATTGCGCCAGACACTCTACCATAAGCCCCCCCAACCGCCGCCGCCCAACCGCCGCCGCCCAACCGCCGCCGCCCAACCGCCGCCGCCAAGCCGCATCGCCCCCCCCGGCCTCTCCCCCCATCCTGGGGGTTCCCCTCCGGCCTCTCCCCCCATCCTGGGGGTTCCCCTCCGGCCTCTCCCCCCATCCTGGGGGTTCCCCTCCGGCCTCTCCCCCCATCCTGGGGGGAGATTGAGAGGGGGGGGCTCCGCCGCACACGCAGAACCCCCCCCCCCCCGTAGCCCCCCCACGATGGGGGGGCAAAGAGAAAAGCCCCCACGATGGGGGGCGTTTGATGGGCGGCCCCCACGCAGCTCCCCCCTCCGTCATTCCTGCGCCCCCTCCGTCATTCCTGCGCCCCCTCCGTCATTCCTGCGCCCCCTCCGTCATTCCTGCGCCCCCTCCGTCATTCCTGCGCCCCCTCCGTCATTCCTGCGCCCCCTCCGTCATTCCTGCGCCCCCTCCGTCATTCCTGCGCCCCCTCCGTCATTCCTGCGTAGGCAGGAATCCAGGCGATCTCGCGGCGGCTGCGAGCCGTCTACGGCGCTCCGACGCCCCCCCAAGCGGCATTCGCGGGCCGTTGAGCGTCTGCGGCGCGAACGAACGACGGTCGGTCGCCTGGATTCCTGCCTACGCAGGAATGACGGAAAGGGAGCGCGGAGGCCTTTGATGGATTTACGCAACGGACCCTACGCAGGGGCTCCCCTCCGAATCGCCCCCCTATGCAGGGGGGCCGCCGCGCCGCGCGGCGGGGGGGTCGGCCCGGCGCCCCCCTACGCAGGGGGCGATTCCCGGGGGCGACATTCAGAGCGAAGCCCCCGCAACAGGGAAAGAAGCGGCACTCTCCCTCACAATCGCCGCCCGCAAGCCCTCCAGGTTTTGGCCTGTTTCGGCCGAGACCGGGATGCCGTCCACCTGCGGGATTTCGCCCTCCTCCAGCAGATCGATCTTGTTCAGCACCACGATGGTGGGGCGCGTGTCCACGCCCAGGTCGGCGAGCGTCTGGTGGACTGCGGCGGCCTGCTGGGCGGCGTCGGGGTGCGTCGCGTCGACCACATGCAGCAGCAGGTCGGCCTCCTGCAGCTCCTCGAGCGTGGCGCGGAAGGCGGCGACCAGCTGCGTGGGCAGCTTCTGAATGAAGCCGACCGTGTCGGAGAGCAGCACCGTGTGGCGCTCGTCCAGGCGGCAGCGGCGGGTGGTCGGATCGAGCGTCTCGAACAGCCGGTTGCGGGCGCGCACCTCGGCGTTGGTCAGCGCGTTCATCAGCGTGCTCTTGCCGGCGTTGGTGTAGCCGACCAGCGCGACGAGCGGGATGCCGGCGCGGTCGCGCCGGCGGCGCTGCTGGCGGCGGTGCGTGCGCACCTGCTCGAGCTCCTTCTTGAGCCGCTTGATCTGGTTGCGGATCAGCCGCCGGTCCGTCTCGAGCTGCGTCTCGCCCGGGCCGCGCGAGCCGATCGCGCCCTCCATCCGTTCGAGGTGCGACCACTGCCCGGCCAGACGCGGCAGCAGGTACTCGTGCTGCGCCAGCGCGACCTGCACCGTGCCCTCGCGGGTGCGCGCGCGCTGCGCGAAGATGTCCAAAATCAGCGCCGTGCGGTCGATGATTTTGCACTTCAGGCGGTCTTCGAGCGTGCGCTGCTGCGCGGGCGAGAGCTCGTCGTCGCAGATCACGACGCCGGCGCGGAGGTCGTCGCGCATCGCGGCGATCTCTTCGAGCTTGCCCTTGCCGAGCCAGGAGCGCGGATCGGGGTGCGGGCGGCGCTGCACGACGCGCGCCAACGGCGCGGCGCCGGCCGTTTCGGCCAGCTGCGCCAGCTCGTCGATTGAGGCGGCGGCGCTCCAGTGGTCGGCGCGGCGCGAGTCGACACCGACGAGGATCGCGCGTTCGCGGGGTGGATGGGTGGGGTGTTTGGCGGTGCGACGGCGGCTGATGAGAGACTCCGAATCCGGATGCGGCGCGGGCGGCTGGGTGGTCTATCGGCAGATGCGCATCGGCGGTTCCGGATTCCTTGCGCCCATTCTAGCGAATTCGGGAGCAAGAAGGCGTACTGTTGGCAATAGGCAGAGCAAGCCGCGACGGGAGGGCATGATGACATCCCGACTCCCCCACCTGAGCAGCGCGCGCCGCGATCATCTGGCCTCCAGCTTGCTGGCCGTCGCGTGGGTCTCGATGATCCTGTTCTGGCTGGTGCAGGCGCTTGGGGTGTGGGCCGCGGCCGTCGGTGTGGTCGGCTTCATGTACCTGGGCGCGCCGCTGGTGCTGACCAGCCTGTGGCTGGAGCGCTCCTGGCCGTGCGCGGCGCTCGCCCTGCCCGTGGTTCGGCCTGTACGTCTTCTTCTGGGCTTGGAGGGCAGGCTGGGCGTAGAGGAAGACGCGGAGCGGCGGCTTTACGCCCTCAGCTCAGGTCAGGAGGAAACGATGTCCTCACTGTTTCAGATTCGCAGACAGCCCGCGTGGCCGCGGCGTTTCGGCTCGCGCGAAGTCTGCGGGGCGCTGCTGCTTGACGTGGGGCTCGTGCTCATGCTGTTCTCGTACCTGTTCCTCTACGGGCTGGGAACGGAAGCGTTCGTGTTCGCTGCGGCCGGCGGGCCGATGCTGCTGCTGGGAATCTGGTTAGACCGAACGTGGCCCCGGGTAGCGGCGTTCTCAATCGGCATGGCGATCGGGTGCAGCTGGATATACATCGCGCTGGCGTGATGAGGCCTCAGCCCCCCGTGAACGCCGCAATCCGCTCCACGCCCTCATCCACCTCATTATCCGGCAGCGTCAACGACAACCGAATGTAGCCCTCGCCGGAGGGGCCGTAGCCGTTGCCGGGGGTGACGACCACACCCTGCTCTTCGATCAGGCGGGCGGCGAAATCGGCGCTGGACTGGCCTGCGGGGATTTTGGCCCAGATGTAGAGTGAGGCGCGGGGATGCAGCACCTCGAGGCCGATCTGCTCCAGCGCGGCGACCACCTTGTCGCGGCGGCCTTGCAGGATCCGGTTGTTGGCCTCGATCACCGACTGATCCCCACTCAGCGCGGCGATCGCCATCTGCTGGATCGCCTGCGGGATGCCGCTATCGATGTTCGACTTGACGCGCAGCAGCGCGTCGACCATTTCGGCGTTGCCGCAGGCCCAGCCGATCCGCCAGCCGGTCATGTTGAACGTCTTGGAGAGCGAGAAGTACTCGATCCCCGCCGCCCGCGCGTCGGTTGCCTGTAGATAGGCCGGCGCCTGGTAGCCGTCGTAGGTCACGTCGCAGTAGGCGTTGTCGTGCAGCACGGCGATCTCATTGGCCAGCCCGAACTCGGCGGCGCGTTGGAAGAAATCGGGCTTCGCCGTCGCGCCGGTCGGGTTGTTGGGGTAGTTGAGCCAGAGCACCCGCGCCCGCTCGCGCACATCGGCGGGCACGCCGCCCAGATCGGGCAGCCAGTCGTTCTCCGCCGTGAGCGGCAGGTAGTGCGACTCGCCGCCGGCGAACATCGTGCCGATCGCGTAGACGGGGTAGGCGGGATCGGGCACCAGCGCGATGTCGCCGGGATCGATGAAGCAGAGCGCGGTGTTGGCGATGCCCTCTTTCGCGCCGATTAAGGGCACGATCTCGTTGGCCGGATCGAGGCTGATCTCAAAGCGCTGCCGCATCCAGTCCGCAATTGCGCCGCGCAGTTCGGGCAGCCCCTCCGTCTCCGGATAGCGGTGGTTGGCCGGCACATCGACGTGGTCGTGCAGCGCTTCGAGGATGTGCGGGTGGGTCGGCAGATCGGGGTCGCCGATGCCGAACGAGATCACGCGCACGCCCTTCTCGCGCTGCTCCGCGATCCGACGGCTGATCTCGACGAACAGGTAGGGCGGGAGGTTCTGCACCCGCTGCGCGACGCGGGTCATTAGAAACGCCCCCAGATTTTGCCGACTTTGACGTAGGTGACGATCTTCTCCTCCTGCAACCGCTGAATCTCGGACGGATCGGCGGGGCGCTGGTAGAAGAGCTCGTTGGTCACGTGGCGGAAGCCGAACTGCGCGAGCAGCGGATCGCTCATCGCCTCCATCGCCACGCGCAGCGTCAGCGCGCGGCGGTTCTGCTCCGCGCCGTAGCGCATCGCCGCGTCGAGCAGCGCGCCGGAAACGTCGGCGAACGGCTGATCCGGCGCGACCACCAGCTCCTCCGCCGCCAGCCCGCGCTTCTCCGCCTCGGCGAGGTGGATGTAGCCGGCGGGCCGGCCGTCCAGCTCGGCGATGCCCACCCAGGCGGCGTCGGTGAAGAACCGATCGCTGAGCGGCGGCGAGTGCGCCGCCTCGCCCGAGGTCTGCTGCTCCAGCCCGATGATCGTCTCGGCGGCGTCCCCGCCCGCCTGCCGCACGCTCACGTCGGCGTTGACGGCCGGATTCTGCTCGACCTGCTCGCGCACATCGCGGCAGCGCACCACCGAAACCTCGGCGGGGCTGGGGAACGACGCGCCGATTAGCATCGGCTCCACGTAGTGGCGATGCGGGAAGTCGTTGTAGTCGAGCGTCATCAGCTCGCAGTCGGAGTGCTCCAGCGCCAGCTCGCCCATGTCGTTGAGCAGGTTGGTCAGGTGCAGGCGGATGTGGTTGATCGCGTCGAACTCGTAGTAAAGCCGCAGGTGCCGCCCGTAGGGCAGGCCGATCACAAAGCCGTCGTCGCACTGCGCGGAGAGGATTTGCGGCGCGCGCACCAGCGCGTCGTAGTCGAGGTTGGGCTGGTTGCGCACGGTGATCGGGCGCGTGGCGAGCGTCTCGTGCAGCCGCCGCACCATGCCGGGCGCGCGGTCCTGGTCGTAGGCGGCGTAATCAGGCGTGACCATTCGGTATCCATTCGCTGGGGATCGCGCCTTCAAAGGCGAATTCGGCGGGTCCGGTCATGTAGACGGTCTCGGCGTCGGGGCCGGTCCAGGCGATCTGTAGGTCGCCGCCGGGCAGCGAGACGGTCGCCCGCGCGTCGGCCAGGCCGCGCAGGCGCGCGGCGACGAGCACCGCGCAGGCGCCCGAGCCGCAGGCCATCGTCTCGCCCACGCCGCGCTCCCAGACCCGCATCCGCAGATGATCCGGCGCGAGCACATTGACGATCTCGAAATTGACGCGCTGCGGGAAGTCGGGGTGGTGCTCCACGGCCGGCCCAACCTCGGCGAGCGGGAAGTCGGCCACATCCTCGTCGGTGAACCAGACCGCGTGCGGATTGCCCATCCCGACGCAGGTCAGCTCCAACTCGCGATCCGCGATGCGGATGCGGTGGCTCAGCACCGGGCCGGGCGCGGGCGCGCGGACGGGAATCTGGTCGGGTTCAAGGTACGCGGGTCCCACGGCGACGCGCACTTGCGCGATCTCGTCGCCGCGTTCGCCGCTGTGCAGATCGCCGAGTTCGGCGTACAGCACCCCCGCGCCGGTCTCGATTGGCAGCCGTCCGTCGGTCGGCGCGATCCCGGCGCGCTCGATCAGGTACTTGGTGAAGCAGCGGAAGCCGTTGCCGCACATCTGGCCGTCGGAGCCGTCGGCGTTGACGATCGTCATCCGCGCCGCCGCTGCTTCGGTGTCCTCGACCAGCAGGATGCCGTCCGCGCCGATTCCAAAGTGGCGGTCGCAGATTTTCGGCGCGGCAGCGGACCAGTCGAGCGCCAGCCGCTCGGCGAGCGGTCCGCGCGCGTCCACGAGCACGAAATCGTTGCCCGCGCCCTGCACCTTGAGGAATGGGATGGCCATCTGGCTTGCCCTGTTTGGGTCGTCCTGCCCGAATCGCCGAGGGGTAATCGCTCGGCTCGCTCTACATCTTACCCAAGCGCCTCGATTCGCGCCCGGATTCGCGCCCTGATTCGCGCCCTGAGTTCGGCCGGCGCGGGCGGCTGCGCGGACCAGGCGATGCGCGGATCGTCGGCGCGGAACCAGGCGCGCTGGCGGCGGCTGAAGCGCTGCGTCGCCCGCGCGACCGCCGCGACCGCATCAAGCAGCGAGAACTCGCCGCGCAAGTAGGCCAGCACCTCGCGGTAGCCGATCGCCCGGAAGCCCGGCGCATCCGCCGGAACGCCCTCTCGCAACAGGTCCGCGACTTCGCGGACCAGCCCTTCCCGGAACATCGCCGCCGTGCGCCGATCGATTCGCTCGTCCAGCTCGCTCTGCGAGAGATCCGGGGCGTAGACGGCGAAGCGCAGCGGATGCCGCTCGCGCTGCCAGCTCGAGATCGGCCGGCCCGTCTGTTCGTAGACCTCCAGCGCGCGGATTATGCGGCGTAGGTTGTTCGGCTCGATCTGCGCCGCCGCCTCGGGATCCACACGCGCCAGATCGCCGTGCAGCGCCGCCGCGCCGCGCGCCCGCGCTGTTTCCTCCAGTCGCTCGCGGAACGCCCGGTCCGGCGCCGCGGGTGGCACCACCCAGCCCTCCAGCAGCGCCCAGACGTATTGCCCACTGCCGCCGACCACGATCGGCAGCCTGCCGCGCCGCTGCACATCCGCGATCGCCGCTCGCGCCGCTTCCAGATACTCCGCCAGCGAGATCGGCTCCGTCGGTTCGCGCAGATCCAGACAGTGATGCGGGACCAGCGCGCGCTCCGCCGCCGTGGGTTTCGCCGAGCCGATCTCCAACCGACGGTAGAGCTGCCGCGAGTCGGCGCTGACGATCTCCGCATCAAGCTCGCGCGCCAGCCGCAGCGCCCAGGCGGACTTGCCCGACGCGGTCGGACCGACGATCGCGGCGACCGGTCCGTCGGCTGCTCGGCCGTCAGACGGCGGAGGCGATTTCTTCGGTGATTGTGATGAAGGCATCGGCATCGAGCGACGCGCCGCCGACCAGCGCGCCGTCCACATCCGGCTCGCGCACAAAATCCGCCACGTTCTCCGGCTTCACCGAGCCGCCGTAGAGGATCCGCGTCCGTCCAGCCCGCTCCCGACCAATCAGCTCGCTCAGCTGTGCCCGAATGTGCGCCGCCGCTGCCTGGGCCTGCTGGGGCGTCGCCGGTTCGCCCGCGCCGATCGCCCAGACCGGCTCGTAGGCCACGACCAGATCCTCCGACACCGGCTGCTCGGCGAGCGCCGCCCGCACCTGGCGGCTGAGCACCGCCTCCGTGCGCCGGTTCTCGCGTTCCTCCTGCGACTCACCCACACACAGGATCGGCGTCAGGCCATACATCTGCGCCGCCGCAAGCTTGCGCTGAATGATCTCGTCGTCCTCGCAGAAGTACTGGCGGCGTTCCGAGTGGCCGATCAGCACCCACGACGCGACCTGCGCCAGCTGCGTCGGCGACACCTCGCCCGTGAACGCGCCGCTCGGTTGGCTGTGCATGTTCTGGCCAGCCACCCAGACCTTGGTGCCCTCAAACGCCCGCGCCGCCGTTTCCAGCTGCAGATAGCCCGGCGCGATCACGATCTCCACTCCGCCGATCTCGTCAATCCCCTCCAGTCCGTCGCAGAGCGCCTCCGCCTCCGCGTTCGTCATGTTCATCTTCCAGTTGGCGGCGCTGATCGGTAAGCGGTAGTCCATGCGGTCCTCTTATGTCGCGTCGGGCAGGGCGGCGATACCGGGCAGTTCAATGCCCTGCAACAGTTCCAGCGCCGCGCCGCCGCCGGTGCTGACATGCGTCATCTTCCGCCCCAGCCGGAAGCGCGCCAACGCCGCCGCCGTCTCTCCGCCGCAGACGATCGTCTTCGCCTCCAGCGGAGCGATCGCCTCCGCCATCGCCTGCGTGCCGCCGCTGAACGCCTCTCGCTCGAACATCCCCAGCGGCCCGTTCCAGACGATCGTGTCGCACTCCGCGACTGCTTTGCCGAACGCCTCAACCGTCTGCGGGCCCACATCCAGCACCTGCCAGTCGGTCGGCACATCCTCCTCGGCGAAGACCAACGGACGCGCCCGCGGCGGCTGATCCGCGCCGCCCGCGATCACCGCATCGGTGGGCAGCAGCAGACGGCACTTCGCCTTGTCCGCGCCGGCCATGATCTCCAGCGCCTGCTCGGCCATATCGGCCTCCAGCATTGAGCCGGCCAGCGGCTCGCCGCAGGCGTGCAGGAAGGTGTTCGCCATCGCCCCGCCGATGCACAGCACCTTCGCCTTCTGGATCAGCGTGTTCAGCAACCCCAGCTTGTCTGACACCTTCGCCCCGCCCGTGATCACCGCCAGCTTGCCCGCCTTGCCGCCCGCGATCGGCGTCAGCACCTCAAGCTCCCGCTCCAGCAATAGCCCCGCCGCCGAGGGCAGGCATTCCACAATCGCGTGCGTCGAAGCGTGCGCCCGGTGCGCCGCGCCGAAGGCGTCGTTGACGTAGCAATCGGCCAGCGACGCCAGCTGCGCCGCGAAGGCGGGATCATTCGCTTCTTCCTCCGGGTGAAAGCGCAGGTTCTGCAGCACCATCACCTCGCCCGGCTGAAGCGCCGCCGCCATCTCGGTCGTAATCTCGCCCACGCAGTCCGGGGCCATCTGCACGTTCTGCTGGAGCAGCCGCGCCAGCCGTACCGCCGCCGGCGTCAGATCGTATTCAACCTCGCGATTGCCCGCCGGCCGGCCGAGGTGCGAGCAGCAGATCACCGCCGCGCCCTGTTCCAGCAGATAGCGGACCGTCGGAATCGCCGCCGCGATCCGTGTGTCGTCCAGCACCCGCCCGCCGTTAAGCGGCACGTTCAGATCGAGCCTGAGCAGGACGCGCTTGCCGCGCAGCTCCAGATCGCGCACCGAGCGTTTGCGCATCGCAGCCTCCGTCCGCTCTCAGCGCCCCGCGCCCGCGGCGGAATGATCGGGCGACGGTTCTTCGGACACCTCCTCGGATGCGTCGTCTGCTGCGGATTGCTCCTCTCGCTCGATCGCCCCAATCTTGGCCAGCCGCCGCACATGCCGCCCGCCCTCAAACTCGGCATTGACGAACGCGTCGACGATCTCCTCCGCCACCGCCCGCCCCAGCGACCACGCGCCGAGCGCCAGAATGTTCGCGTCGACGTGCTGCCGCGCGCGCCGCGCGCTCCACGGATCCGCGCACAGCGCCGCCCGCGCGCCCGACACCTTGTTCGCCGCGATGCTCACCCCCACACCGTTCGAGCAGATCACGATCCCCAGCTGGTGCCGCCCGTTGACCACTGCCCGCGCCAGCGGCGCGGTGATATCCGGGTAGTCGATCGATTCGCTTGAGTGAGTCCCGAAGTCGACGACCTCGTGCCCGGCCTCGCCGAGCCGCCGGCAGAGCGCCTGCTTCAGCTCGATGCCGGTGTGGTCGCTGCCGATCGCGATGCGCACGTCGCTCGCTCCGCCCTACGTACCCCGGTCGGTCATCGGTCAGCCGCCGGCCGCGTCGGGCTCCGGGAGCCCCCAGTGCTCGACTAGCCAGTCGCCGATCCGCGGGTCAAGCGCGGGCCCCTGGCGCACAATGCGCGGGAGTGGACCGGCGCAGTCGAGGATAGTAGAAGCCGCGCCCGCGGGCAGCCGCGCGCCCGGCCCGACTATGTGAACTGCATCACCAAGCTGCCCGCGCACATCCTCAGGCGTCAGCGCCGCCGGCTGCCCGTGCAGGTTCGCGCTGGTACCCGTCAGCGGTTGATCCAGCTCGCGCAGCACCTCCAGCGCCACCGGGTGATCCGGGATGCGCAGCGCGATCGTCTCCCCCTCGACCGCGTCCGTTTGGAAGCGCGGATGCTTGGGCAGAATCAGCGTGACCGCGCCCGGCCAGACCAGCTCGGCCAGCCCGCGCACCCGCGCCGGCGACTCCGCCGCCGCCCGATCCAGCCAGTCCAGCGAGGGGATGAAGACCGGCAGGCTCTCCGCGCCCGGCCGCCGCTTCAGCCGAAAGACCGCCGCGACGGCTTCCGCGTCGAGCGCATTCGCCGCCAAGGCGTACTGCGTATCGGTCGGCAGCGCAACCGGCTCGCCGCGCGCCAGCACTTCAACCGCCCGACGGACATCTTCCGAGCTCACGACTCGCCCGCTGCTCCAGCTGCTGCTCTACTTGCCTTGACTTGCCAGACATAGCAGAGTGTACGGCTCAAGAGCGTACACCGAATAACCTGTAGAGCGCAGCCGCAGATCCGCAGAGGGAACGACGGACGGACCGAATGTCGAGTGAGCATCCGCACGAGTCCATCGTGATCGTAGACATGGGGTCGCAAACCGCGATGCTGATCGCCCGTCGCGTGCGCGAACTCAACGTCTACTGCGAACTCGTGCCGCCGACCGCGACCAACGCCGACCTTGCGCGCCTCAACGCGCGCGGCGTGATCCTCTCCGGCGGTCCCTCCTCCGTCCACGACGCCGACGCGCCGCGCGCGCCCGACTGGGCGCTCGACGGCAGCCTGCCCACGCTGGGCATTTGCTACGGGATGCAGGAGCTCGCCCACCGTCTCGGCGGCCGCGTCGCACCGGGCCGCGAGCGCGAGTTCGGCGCGGCCTCGCTCACGGCGCGCGACGACCGCTCACCCCTGCTGCGCGGCCTGCCCCAGCCGCTCCCTGTTTGGATGAGCCACGGCGACCGCGTCGAGGCGATGCCCGACGGCTTCCAATCGCTCGCCGCAACCGAGTCGATCCCGATCGCCGCGATGAGCAACGGCGCGGGCCTCTACGGCATCCAGTTCCACCCGGAGGTCGTTCACACGCCCAACGGCTACGAGCTGCTGTGCAATTTCGTGCGCGAGATCTGCGGCTGCGCCGGCGACTGGACCGCCGAGCACTTCGTCTCCGAGGCGATCGCCTCAATCCGCTCCCAGGTCGGCGGACGGCGCGTGATCTGCGGACTGAGCGGCGGCGTCGACTCGGCCGTCGCCGCCACGCTTGTACATCGCGCCGTCGGCGACCAGCTGACCTGCGTCTTCGTCGACAACGGCCTGTTGCGCCGCGGCGAGCGCGAGCAGGTTGAGGACACGTTCTCCCGCCAGCTGCACATCAACCTGCGCAGCGTCGACGCCGGCGATCGCTTCCTCGAAGAGCTGGCCGGCGTGACCGATCCCGAAACTAAGCGCAAGCGCGTCGGCGAGACGTTCATCTCCGTCTTCGAGGAAGCCGCCCACGAGCTTGGTGAGGCGGACTTCCTCGTGCAGGGCACCACCTACCCCGATGTGGTCGAGAGCGCCGGCAGCGGCGCAGGCGGCGCGACCGCCACGATCAAGTCGCACCACAACGTCGGCGGGCTGCCCGACGACCTCCGCTTCGAGCTCATCGAACCGCTGCGCTACCTGTTCAAGGATGAGGTACGCGCCGTCGGCCGCGAACTCGGCCTGCCCGACGAGATCGTCGAGCGCCAGCCCTTCCCCGGGCCCGGACTCTCGATCCGCATCATCGGACCCGTCACCCACGAAAAAGTC
Source organism: Dehalococcoidia bacterium (assembly GCA_965243125.1). Lineage (GTDB taxonomy): Bacteria > Chloroflexota > Dehalococcoidia > Bin125 > Bin125 > CATQGW01. The sequence continues at coordinate 2,129,783 of OZ251529.1, forward strand.
GCGGTGCTGCAAGCCGCCGACGCGATCGTGGTGGAGGAGGTGCGCGCCGCCGGGCTGGAGCGCGAACTCTGGCAGTCGTTCGCGATCCTGACCGACACTCGCACCGTCGGCGTGCAGGGCGACGCGCGCACCTACGGCTGGGTCGTCGCGCTCCGCGCCGTCACCGCCGACGACGCGATGACCGCCGACTGGGCCCGCCTGCCCGCCGACCTGCTGGGGCGGATCGCCAACCGGATCGTCAATGAGGTCCCGCAGGTCAACCGCGTCGTCTACGACATCACCTCCAAGCCGCCGGGCACCATCGAGTGGGAGTAGCCGGATGCGAGTAGCGCGGTGGTGATCACGATCTGCATGAGCATGCTGCTGAGCGACCGCCTGCCCGCCCTGCGCGAGGCCCTGGAGGCCGCCGGACACGAGGTGCTGCTGCCCGTCGACACCCACGGCTTCGACTACGCGGGCGCGTCGACCGCCGAACGCGCCGCGCAGAAGCGCCGCTACGATCTGATCCGCGAGCACTGGCGCAAAATCCAGCGCTCCGACGCGATCCTCGTCGTCAACGAAGACCTGCCCGGCCGCCCCCGCCATATCGGCGGCAACACCTTCCTCGAAATGGGCTTCGCGCACATCCTCGAGCTGCCGATCTACATGATGCAGCCCCCGCCCGACACCACCTACGCCAGCGAAATGCTGGCCATGGATCCGATCATCCTGCACGGCGACCTCAGCCGGATCGACGCGGTTGCATCGACGCAGAAGGCTAACCGAAGCAGCAGAAGGGGCGGGTAACCCATGCGCATCCTGATCGTCGGCGGCGGCGGACGCGAGCACGCGCTCGCCTGGGCGCTCGCCCGCAGCCCCCGCTGCTCCGAACTGCTCTGCGCGCCCGGCAACGCCGGCACTGCCGCGCTCGGCGAGAATCTGCCGATCGCCGACACCGACATCGAAGGCATCGTCCGCGCCGCGACCGAGCGCCGTATCGACCTCGTCGTCGTCGGCCCCGAAGCGCCGCTCGCCGCCGGGTTGGTCGACGCCCTACACACCTCCGGTATTCGCGCCTTCGGTCCCACCGCCGCCGCCGCTCAAATCGAGTCCTCCAAATGGTTCGCCAAGCAGGTCATGACCGCGGCCGGCGCGCCCCACGCCGACGCCGAGCTGTTCGAATCCGCCCACGCCGCCCACAAGTGGATCGAAATGCTCGGCCCCGACGCGCTGCCGGTGGTCAAAGCCGACGGCCTCGCAGCCGGCAAGGGCGTCGTGGTCCCCGCCACGATCGACGAGGCGCACGCCGCGATCGACGAGCTGATCGCCGTCTCCGGGCGGCTGGTGCTGGAGGACTGGCTGAGCGGCGAGGAAACCTCCGCGATGGCGATCGTCGCCGCCGGCGTCGTCTCCCCGCTGCCCCTCTCCTGTGACCACAAGCGAATCGGCGAGGGCGACACCGGGCGCAACACCGGCGGGATGGGCGTCTATTCGCCGCCCGGCTTCGTCGCCGATCCACACGCGCTGTTTGAGACGATCCACGAGCCGGTGGTGGCGGAGTTGGCGGCACGCGGAGCGCCCTTCGAAGGCTGCCTCTACGGCGGCGTGATGGTCGACGACGATGATCCGCTCGTCTTCGAGTTCAACTGCCGCTTCGGCGACCCCGAAGCCCAGGCGCTCTTCCCGCTGCTTGACCACGGCGCGCCAAACGGCGACCTGCTCGCCGCGCTCACGGGCGATCTCAACGAGCCGCTCGCCTTCCGCGACGAAGCCAGCGTCGCCGTCGTGATGTCCAGCGCCGGCTACCCCGGCCCCTACGAGACCGGGGCGCGCATTTCGGCCTCGACGATGTGGACGACGACGTGACGGTGTTCCACGCCGGCACGGCGCTCAACGACGACGGCGAGATCGTGACCGCCGGTGGCCGCGTGCTGGCGGTCGCAGCCACCGCGCCCAGCATCGGCGAAGCCCGCGAGCGCGCCTACGACAACGTCGCCCGCATCCGCTTCGAGGGCGCCTACTGGCGCACCGACATCGGCCAACGCGAGCTCGACGCGGAGCCCTGATAGTCCCTCCCATCGCTGGGAGATTTCTGAAAGTCTCCCCCCATCGTGGGGGGAGATTTAGAGGGGGGCGCGCCGATCCACCACTCCTGCCTGCCCAACAACCGCGGAAGGCCGAGCTAAAGAAAGAGCTGTGGGAGGTTGCAAACACACCCCAGAGCGGCTGGGCGATAAGCTGGTAGCACCCGCAAGACGAGCCGAGCGGAGGACCTGATGGCGGAGCCCAATCTGCAGGACCACGACGCCGCCAAGCGCGTCGAGATGTTCGACGGCGTCGCAATGCGCACGCTCAATCACGGCGAGCGCACCTCGATCCACGAAATCGAGATCGCCCAGGGCGGCGTCGTGCCCATGCACACCCACCCGCACGAGCAGATCGGCTACCTGGTCAGCGGCCGCGTGCTCTTCGAGCTCGGCGATGAGAAGCGCGAAATCTCCGCCGGCGACTCCTGGGTGATCCCTTCCGAGGTGCCCCACGAGGTCACCGCGCTCGAGGACTCCATCGCGCTCGATATCTTCTCGCCCAAGCGCGACGAATACATCAACCGATGATCCCCCGCTACCAACGCCCCGAAATGGCCGCGCTCTGGACCGACGACGCCAAATGGCGGCGCTGGCTCGACGTCGAAATCGCCGTCGTCCAGGCCTGGGCCGAAGAGGGTGTCGTGCCCCGCGAAGACGCCGACAAGATCGCCGCCAACGCCGACTTCGTCACCGCCGACATCGACCGTTACCAGATTGAAGTCCACCACGACACCCACGCCTTCCTGCACTCTGTCGCCGACAGCCTCGGCCCGGAGTCGCGCTGGGTGCATCATGGCCTGACCACCAACGATGTCTGGGACACCGCCTCCGCGCTCCAGATCCGCGACGCCGCCGCGCTGCTCGAAGCGGATCTGGCGCGCCTTGAAACGGTGCTCACTGCCCAGGCCGACGACTATCGCCGCACGCTCTGCGTCGGCCGCAGCCACGGCGTTCACGCCGAGCCCACCAGCTTCGGACTCAAACTCGCCGGCTGGGTCGACGAGACGCGCCGCAACCGCGCCCGCCTGGCCGACGCCAAAGCGCAGATCGCCGTCGGCAAAATCTCCGGCGCGGTCGGCACCCACGCCACCGTCCCGCCCTGGATCGAGGAGTCCGTCTGCGAAAAGCTCGGGCTCGGCGTCGAGGCGATCTCCACCCAGGTCGTGCAGCGCGACCGTCACGCCCACTTCGTCTCCACGCTCGCCCTGATCGCCGCCTCGCTGGAGCGCTTCGCCACCGAAATCCGTCACCTCCAGCGCACCGAGGTGCGCGAGGTGCAGGAACCGTTCGTCGAGGGCCAGGCCGGCTCCTCGGCGATGCCGCACAAGCGCAACCCCGAAAAGTGCGAGCGCGTCTGCGGACTCGCTCGCACGATCCGCGCCAACGCCATGACCGCGCTGGAAAACGTCGCTCTCTGGCACGAGCGCGACATCTCGCACTCCAGCGCCGAGCGCATCCTGATCCCCGACGCCTGCCAGGCGCTCGACTACATCCTCGACCTCTTCACCTGGGTGATGGAGCACCTCGAAGTCGACGAGGGCCGGATGTTCAAGAACCTCGAGAGCTCGTTCGGCCTGATCCACTCGCAGCAGGTGCTGCTCGCGCTGACCGAAGCCGGCATGCCGCGCGACGAAGCTTTCCGCCGCGTCCAGCACCACGCCCTGACATCCTGGGACCACGAGATTTCGTTCCCCATGCAGCTCGAGTCCGACGACGCGATCACCGCCCTGCTCGACCAGGAGGCGCTGGACAACATCTTTGATCCTGCCGTCGCTCTAAAGCACATCGACGCTTCCTTCGCCCGCCTGGGCCTCTGACGGCGTGCCCCTGCGCCCGCCCCAGGCAGCGGCTCTCCTCGCCCTGATCGCCCTCCTTGCCGCCGCCTGCGCCGACGCCATTCCGGTCGCCCCAAACGACGCGGATGACGCCCCTGCCGAAACAGTCGCCGACCCCGATTGCGGCTGGCTGCGCTGGAGCGAGACCGCGCCCGCCGTCGCCAACTGGTTCGCCACCCACCCCGACACCGCCGCCCTGCACTCGTGGGACATGGTGACGCAACGCTTCGAGCCGCTCTCCAGGGCGGAGCGGCGGCGCGATCCGACAAAGCGCCCTCAAGCCGGCGCGGTCATCTGGCGTTCCGGCGGCGGCGCGCCGCCGCCCCAAACCTTCACCGCCGCCGACGCCAAGCAGGTGATGCAACTGCGCGCCGGCCTCAATCTGCTGCCCTGGGCGGGCGGCGCGGAATCGACGATCACGCTGACCGAAGCGCTGCGCTGGCTCGGACCGAACCTCGTCTCAATCACCCGCTGGGACGCGGCGGAAAACATCTGCCGCCGCGGTTGGGGCTCGCCCGATGGCGAAGGCGACGCCGGCCCCGGACCCGGCGACTTCCTCGCGCTTGAGCTGCGCGAGGACGCAACCTGGTACCAACCCTGGGCGCAGCCGCAACTCTTCATGGTCGCAGGCAATGTCGGCGCGGAGGCCTACGCCGAACTGCGGAGCGAAGCCGTCTCCGTCGCCGGCTACATCGCCGCAACCTACGCGCTCGCCGTCCGGCCGCTCGCCGTCTTCCTCACCACCAGCCGCGACGACGCCGAGCGCGCATTCGGCCCGCTGCTGGATGCAGAGCTCCCGGCCGACTGGTGGCCCGAAGGCGCGTGCGGGTTTGCCAACGATCAGGTCATCGTGCTGCGGGTGGGTTGCGGGAATCCGATCGCGTTCGCCCACGAATACGTTCACCTGCTCCAGTCGCACCTCGTCCACGGCGCAGCGCAGGAGATCGATCCGCGCGAGCCGCAGTGGCTGTTGGAGGGCGCGGCCGTCTACATCGCGGCGCGCTACCGAGACGCGGCCGGCTATCGCCGATACGAACATTCGCGCGATCACTTCATCGAAGGCGCATCGGCCGACGGCGGTTCGACGGGGCTGACTGAGCTCGAGACAGTGGAGCAATGGCGTTCTGCGGATCCGACAACCGCATACGCGATCTCCTTCCTCGCCGCCGAGCGGCTCGCCGCGCTCGCCGGCGACGACGCACTGTTCGAGTTCTACCGCGAGCTGCGGCGCTACGCCGGCCACCGGCCTCGGGCCTTTCACGCTGCGTTCGGCATGGCACTCGCCGAGTTCTACGCCGAATTCGCGCGCGAGACGGCAGCGACGGCGGCGTTCGAGCCGCCGCGGCAATATCGCATTCGCGGCGCGCTGGTCGATCCGTCGGGCGCGCCCGTTGAGGGTATGCGGGTCTACGCCTACCCCTGGCGCGGCGGGAGCGGCCTCTTCGGCCTGACCGACGCTGAAGGAGCTTTCGAGATCGCCGTGCCGGCCGGCGCCTGGCGGCTGAGCGTCCACAGCGGCAGCCGCTGCACAGCGTTCGGCGAATACCGTCCTGATGGCGCGTTGGGCGCCTGGAGCGACGCCGCACGGCTCAACACGGGACCGGATGCGTCGCCCAGTGTGCGGATCACTCTGCCCACCGAGATCGACCGACTGCGCGGCAGGTCGACCTGCCGCGAACCGGACGGCGACGGCTGGGTGCGCGGCACGGTGCGCGATCCCGACGGGCGCGGCATCGCCGACATCGAAATCTCCGCCTGCGATCTGGAGGGCGTCGTAGGCTGCGCCCGCGCCGTGACCAACGCCGACGGCGCATACGCGCTCGACGCGCCGCCGGGCGAATACCACCTTGCGGTCCGGCCGACCGCCAACCCCTGCCTGATCTGGGGCGCGCGCGGAGCGCAGGGGCAACTCGTCGCTTACACATCCGCCGCCGCCCTGACCATCGGCGAAACTCGTCTGCGCGGCATCGACATTCGTCTGCCTGCCGCGCCCGAAGACCTACCGACGATCGGCAGGTGCCGATGAACTCCGAGAACGGCCGGCGTCATACGCGCTTGCGCGCCGCGCTGCCTCCGCTGCTGGCGCTCCTGATCCTCCTTGCCGCCGCCTGCGCCGACGCCATCCCGGTCGCTCTGAACGACGCGGATGGCACGGATGGTGCGGATGACGCACCTGCCGAAACAGTCGCTGAAGCCGATTGCGGCTGGCTGCGTTGGAGTGGGGGCGAGACTACCGTCGCCGACTGGTTCGCCGCCCACTCCGACACCGCCGCGCTGCACTGGTGGGACGCGGGCGCGCGCGAATTCCGCGCATTCAGCCGCGAAGCCGGGCTCGCCGCTCCGCACCGACAGCTGCTCGCCGGCACCCCACTGTGGCTCCAGCAGGAAGGCGAGGACCCGCCGCGCATCGTCTCCGTCGACCAGGCCGCCGACATCATCCGTCTGCGACCCGGCGTCAACCTCGTTCCCTGGCTCGGCAAGCAGCCCGCCACCTCGCTCGGCGATGCGATCCGCTGGATCGCGCCCGAGTTGGACGCCGCAGCCGTCGTCGCCGGCGACGGCTCGTCCTGCCGCGCCGTCTCGTTGACCGACTGGCTCTGGGATGCGCCGCCGACGCTCGCGCCCGGCGATGTGCTCGCCCTCACGCTGCGGCGCGACGCCATCTGGCTCCAGCCCTGGGCCCAGCCGCCGCAACTGCTGCTCGGCCCCGGCGTCGAGCGCGACGCGCAGGACGAACTCTGGCGCGAGTGGGAGGTCGTCAGCGGCTACATGGCCTCCCGCCACGGCGCAGCCGTCGCTCTCCGTGCCATCGCCCTCCAGCCCGATCATCCGTCGTTCGTCCGCGCCTTCGAGCTGCTGCTGGCCGAAGAGCTCGACACCGGCGCATGGCCGATCGACGCCTGCGGCGGCGAAATTGGCGGCTGGATCGGCCTGATCGTCGGCTGTCAGGACCCGATCGCCTTCGACCACGAATACGTCCACGCGCTCCAGTACGACGCCGCCACCGGCGGTCTCGGCGACGCCGGCGAAATTCGGCCCCTCTGGCTGGTCGAAGGCATGGCCATGTACCTCGCGGCCGCGTACCGCGACGCCGCCGGCCACGAGGACTACCTCGACGCCCGCGACTGGGCAATCGACGGCGCCCACGCATTCGGCGGACCGCTTCCGCTCGACACGCTCGAAACCTGGCTGCAGTGGCGCTACGCGCCGCCGCTGCCCGCCTACGCCGTCGGCCTCCTCGCCGCCGAATGGCTCGCCGCCCAGGCCGGCGACGACGCGCTCTTCCTCTACATGCGGCGGCTGCAACGCGGCCCCAGCCGTTGGCGCGAGGCGTTCGACATCGCCTTCGGCCTCAGCGTCGACGACTTCTACGATGCCTTCAGCGAGCATGCCGACACGTTCGAGCGCCCCCGCCCGCACCGCATCACCGGCCGCCTCGTCGATCCCGACGGCGCGCCGGTGAGCGGCATGCGCGTCTACGCCTATCCGGAGCACGGCGGCGCGGGGATGTTCGCCCTGACAGGCCGCAGCGGCCGATTCACGATCGAGGCGGCGGCGGGGCGCTACCGCATCGCCGTGCAGAGCGGCAGCCGCTGCACAATGTTCGGCTACTACCGCGAGAGCGGCGCGATCGGTTCGGGGATCGGCGCGCCGCCGGTTGAGGCGTCGGCGCGGCGGACATCGGAGATCACCGTTCGCCTACCCGCCGCCCCGCCTGATCTGCGCGGCTGGACCACCTGCGCCCAGCCCAACGGCGACGGCTGGCTGAGCGGGAGAGTGCTCGACGCAGACGGGCGCGGCGCGGCGAACGTTCACGTCCTGGCGTGCGATCCGGAGCGGAGCGTCGCCTGCGGCAGAGCCGAGACCGGCAGCGACGGCGCATACGCGATCGATGCGCCGCCGGGCGACTACGAGATTCTGGTCGGCCCCGCCGACGACCCTTGCCTGCTCTGGGGCATGCGCGGTCCATCGGACGAGCTGGTGCAATCGGCGGACACCGATATCGTCGCGCTCGGCGATGCGCCCGTGCGCGGCATCGATGTCCGCCTGCCCGCCCCGCCTGCGGAGCTCCGGACATACGACCAGTGCTGGTGACACTGCGCCGACCGAGCCGCAGTCCGTCGCAGTCGAGCAGCGCATCCCGCCGAGCGTCGCTCGGATGGGTAGCGGAGCCCACTGTGTCGTAGGATCGGAGCAGAGGAGGAACGTGATGTCTGTGATGCTCGAATCCGACCTGCCCCTGCCCAAGCGCTCCGGCAAAGTGCGCGACATCTACGACCTCGGCGACCGCCTGCTGATCGTCACCACCGACCGCGTCTCCGCCTTCGATGTCGTGCTGCCCACCGGCATCGCCGACAAGGGCTGCGTGCTCACCCAGATGTCCGCCTACTGGTTCGACGCCACCTCGACCGTCGTACCCAACCACATGATCCGCGTGATCGACTCGACCGAGAACCCCGACCTGCCGATCGCGCTCAGCGCCGATTATGTCGGGCGCACAATGCTCGTCCGCAAGGCCGAGCCGGTCAAGCTGGAGGCCGTCGTGCGCGGTTACCTGGCCGGCAGCGGCTGGGCCGGGTATCAGCGCGACTCCCGCGTCTGCGGCATCCCCCTGCCCGCCGGGCTGCGCGAATCCGATCCGCTGCCCGAGGCGATCTTCACTCCCTCGACCAAGGCCGATGTGGGGCACGACGAAAACATCACCTACGAGCAGGCCGTGGAGATCGTCGGCGCCGACATCGCCAACACCGTCAAGGTGCGCTCAATGGCGCTCTACCTCTTCGGCCTCGAACGCGCCCGCGAGGCCGGCTTCCTGCTGGCCGACACCAAATTCGAGTTCGGCGTCGCCGGAAACGAGCAGGGCGAAAACGAGGTGATCCTGATCGACGAGGCGCTGACGCCCGACTCCTCGCGCTACTGGGACGCCGAAATCTACAAGCCCGGCCAATCGCAGCCCTCTTATGACAAGCAGCCGCTCCGCGACTGGCTCTCCGCCGGCGACTGGAACAAAGAACCGCCCGGCCCGCCGATCGACCCCGAGGTGGCCGAGGTGCTCGCCGAGCGCTACCGCACCGCCTTCGAGCGCGTCACCGGCCGCGAGCTGCTGGTCGGCTGATGCCGAGCCACAAGAGCTTCAAGGGCTACAAGGCCGACGTCTACGTCACGCTCAAGCGGACCGTCAACGATCCGCAAGGCCTGACCATCCGCAACGGACTCCACGCGCTCGGCTTCGAGTCGGTCGGCGCCGTCCGCGCCGGCAAGTTCATCGAAGTCTGGCTCGAAGCCGAAGACGAGCAAAGCGCGCAACAGCAAGCCGCCGCGATGAGCGACCAGTTGCTGGCCAACCCCGTGATCGAAGACTTCCGCATCAACCTCCAACCAGCGTCCGATCCGGCCTCTCCCCCCATCGTGGACGGAGACCTTCCGGCCTCTCCCCCCATCGTGGGGGGAGACTGAGAGGGGGGGCTCGCCCCTCCGAAATCGCCCCCCTACGCAGGGGGGCTGTCCGCGTTAGCGGACTGGGAGGTCGGCCGCCCCCGCACCCCAACACCCCCTTACCCCCCAAGCGTCCCCTTCGTGCTCGGCGCGCCCTCCTCAACGACCCGCACCGCGTCGCGCAGCGCCCGCGCCAGCGCCTTGAACGTCGCCTCCAGAATGTGGTGATCGTTGCGCCCCGCCAACTGCCGCACATGCAGCGCCAAACGCCCCTCGTGCGCCAGCGTCTCCAGAAAGTGAATCGCCATGTGCGACGGCAACTGCCCGATCATCGGGCTGGGAAACTCCAGCGCCACCGCGCTGTAGGGCCGCCCGCTGAGGTCCAGCGCCACGTGAATGAGGGCCTCGTCGAGCGGCACGCTGCGATCTGCGAAGCGCACGATCCCCGCCCGTTCGCCCAGCGCCTCGTTCAGCGCCCGCCCCAGCGTGATCGCCGTGTCCTCCACGGTGTGATGCGCGTCCACATGCAGGTCGCCGCTCGCCGACACCGCGAGGTCCAGCCCCCCGTGCCGCGCCAGCTGGTTGAGCATGTGGTCGAGCATCCCCACGCCCGTCTCGATCTCCGCCTCGCCCGAACCGTCCAGGTCCAGCCGCACGGAGACCTGCGTCTCCTTCGTCGTCCGCTTGATCTCGGCTCTGCGCATAGCTTCACATTGGCGCACGAATCGCGCCCCGTCTACCCGCTCAGGCGAATTAAACTGGACGCAGCAGCTTCGCATCACACAACACCCCAGCCGGAGGACGCACCATGGCCCTGACCAAAGACGAACTGATCGCCAAACTCAACGAGGACCTGGCCGACGAATACGCCGCCGTGATCCAGTACACCACCTACGCGGCGCAGGCGACCGGCCCCTACCGCCCGCAGCTGGCCGCCTTCTTCCAGGCCGAAGTCGCCGACGAGCAGGGCCACGCCGCTTTCCTCGCCAACAAGATCGTCGCCCTCGGCGGCACCCCAATCCGCCAGGCCTCGCCGGTGCCCGCCGCCGAAAGCAACCGCGACATGCTCGAAGCCGTGCTCGCCGGCGAGCGCCGCGCCGTCGCCGCCTACACCCAGCGCGCCCAGGAAGCCGAGGAATACGGCGACCGCGGCCTAGCGCTCGTGCTCGACGACATGGTCCGCGACGAAACCACCCACCTCGAAGAAACCGAGCGCATCCTCCGCGACTGGCCGCTCTAGCAAAAAGCTTCTCTCCCATCGTGGGGGAGATGTCGCAACGCGACAGAGGGGGTCCGCCGGCATCTCGAATCGTCTCTCCGAATCGCCCCCACGCAGGGGCTTCCGCCTCCGAAATCGCCCCCCTATGCAGGGGGGCTGTCCGCGCAGCGGACTGGGGGGTCGGCGCGGAGCCCCGAGCACAACCGAAAGCCCCTCACCTCGCCGGACGCACCGTCGTCCGCTCCTCCAGCGCGTACAGCTCCTCCATCCCCGCCGCATCCTGCACCTCGCGGTACAGCCCCATCAACTCCTCGATCGGCCGCCCGCTCGCGCCATCCCGAGCGATCGCCTCATACGCCTCGCGCAGCGCGCCGAACGCGACCACCTGGCCGGTGAACGGATCGATCTGCACGTTGAAGCCCTGCGCCGTGAGCCAGTCCGGGTCCTGCCGTCCTGCCGCGCCCATGATCGCCAGCGGACCGCCCAGTCGCCGCCCTGCCTCCGCGATCTCATCCTCGCTGCTAGGGAAAAGCATCAGCACATCCGCGCCCGCTTCGCGGTAGGCCAGCGAGCGCTCGATTGCCCGCTCGAACGACTCGTTCCGCACCGCGCCGGTACGCGCGATGATCAGAAAATCGGGATCGGAGCGCGCCGCCGCCGCCTCGCGCACCTTGTCCACCATCACCCCCGGCGGCTCTAGAAACTCCACCCCCTTGTGGTGATGCGCTCGCTTGGGTGCGACCTGATCCTCGATCTCGATCGCCGCCGCGCCGGCCGCCTCGATCTCGCGCACCGCCCGCGCCGTGTGCAGCGCGTCGCCGAAACCCACCCCGCCGTCCACAATCAGCGGTACAGCGCAGCGCGCCGTGATCTGCCGCGTCAGCCCCGCGATCTCGGTCAGCGTCAGCAGCGCCTCCGACACAGCCAGCTGAAACCCCAGCCCGCCGCCCGAGAGGTACGCCGCCGAGAACCCCAGCGACTCAATCACCCGCCCCGTCAGCGGATCCAGGCAGACCGGCGCGAACACCGTCTCCCCGCCGCGCACCCGCCGCGCAAAGTCCCCTTGATTGGTCATGGCGCTCAACCTTCCCGGCAGTTGGACCTACTCGAACATCGAATGATCCTACGGCTTTTGCAATGCGTCGCCGGTATCCGCCGCCAGATAGTCGCCTCGCTTAGGGCCGCTCACAATTCGCCCGTCTTTGCGCAAGCTGCTGAGTGCCCGCTGCACGACGCGCAGCGCGTCGTCAAACGGCACATCGATCTGCTCAGCGATCTGGCCGGCAATGTCCCGCGCGCTCGTAGGGATTCGTCTTTCGGCGATCAACGAAAGCACCCGCTCCGGCGCGGCGTGGCGAAATTCGGCGAGTCGCAGGTTTGCGATCAACTCGTCGTGCCGTGCGCGGTAGCCGGGATCGATCCAGACTGCGCCCTCACGAAGCTTCAGCCTGCCGCTTTGCGTCACCGACGCCGTACCGCTGCGGATTCTGCCCGATCGGGCCGGAGTCCACGACCAATCTTCCTCACTGAGCTCGGCCAGCATCGCGCACTGAATCATCGTCGGATCTCGGTCGAGGCGTGCAAGATCGGCGCGTTCATCTATCGCAAACTGCACGACGCAGAACCAGCCGGGTCGCGGCCCGTGCGACTGCCAGCTTCCCTCGCTGCGGCTCGCCTTGACCTCCAAACCGACGCCGCGCTGGACGGCGTCGTTGGGATACTCACCCATCCGAATCAGATCCGGGTAGCCGTTGTGATAGCCGTTCACACCAATATCTGGCTCGCAGCCGCTAACCGCGCGGCGACCGTGCGGCTGATCAGACCCGAGAACGACGCCCGATCGAGCAGGTCCTCAAGCGGCGCGTAGGCCGCGTCGTGAAACACGGCGTTCGCCCGGTGCAGCAAGCGTTGGACATCCTCAACAGTCCGCAACACATCACGCGGCTGCAAGCCATACGGCAGCGCAACCGGCAACGACTGCGCTCCGATCAACCCATCCGGATCGGGCCGCACTTCCCGAAGGAACGGACGAGCACCGGGCGCAGACATTGCTTCAGAACCTCGAAAGCACAGGGATCGCCGACTGAGCGACTTGCCAATATTCGCGGTCGATCTCCACTCCGATCCCGTCTGCGCCCAGCGCTTCGGCCGCCGCCAATGTTGTCCCGCTGCCCGCGAACGGATCCAGCACCACGCCCTCGCCGGTCGGCAGCGACGCGCGAATCAGCTGGCGCAGAAACGCCTGCGGCTTCGCCGTCGGATGGCAGGCGACCGCGCGCTCTGCAGCAGGCGTCTTGCCGCTCTCGATCACGTCCAGGAACGGCGTGTCGTCCGACAACCGTCGCAGCCCGCCCACGCCCCAGCGCCGTAGATTGGCCGCGACCGTCGACTCGGACAGCGGGCGTCGGTAGAGGCCCCACGGCTCCCAACACGAGCGAGGCATCGTGCTCACGTCGGAGAATTCGTCGTGCGCTCCTTTCGGGCGATCGCCGCCGCGCAGTGTCCGCACAAGGCGCACGAGCTCGCCGCGCCGCTCGAAACCAGCCTCTTCCATCGCAGCCGCAACGAGCGGCGACATGAGCGAATTGCTGGCGATAAAGACATGCCCGCCCGGCCGCAGCACGGGCAAGAGCAGTTCCGCCCATTCGTGGAAGAACCGATGCAGCGCCTGCCGATCACCGGCCGAATGCACCGTGAAGCGCGGCAACGGCCGGCGTTGCGCGCCGTCGAACGACGGCGGGAGCCGCCAGACGCCGCCGCGGCCACGGCGCAGCTTCGCGAGCTCGCCCGGCTGGTATTCGTGCAGCCCGTAGGGCGGGTCGGTCACAACGGCGTGGACGCTATCCGGCTCGGCCGCGCGAAGCCACGCGCGGCAGTCGCCGAGATAGAGCACCTGCTTGCCGAACGTGAACGGCGGCTCCCCGGAGCGGCTCGGAAGGCGGGGCTGCTGCTCAACCTGCGGTGTGGTCATGGCAACTCTCGCTCCAGCCTGAGATTCGGAGACGGTGGAACCACTGCGCTGCCTAGTCTATGTGTTCCCCTGCCGACGCAAGTTCCTGCCCCCTCGTCCCTCACTCCGGCAGCGAAATCACCTCCGCCTCAGCCAGTTGCGCGATCTCCTCTTCGCTGCGCCCGATGCTGCGCAGGATTTCGGCGGTGTGCTCCGCGGGCGCGCTTGCGCCGCGCTCCAGCTGCACCGGGGTGCGGCTGAGCTGGACGGGGCTGGCGCTGACCTTGAGCGTCTCGCCGCTATCCGCGACGGGCAGCTCGGCGATCATCCCCCGCTTCGCGATATGCGGGTCGGCGATCACCTGCGGCAGCGTGTTCAGCGGCGCGCAGATGCAGACGCCCTCCAGCTCCGACTCCCACTCCGCCGTCGTGCGTTTGGCGAACGCCTCGAACAAGATCGGCTCGATCTCCGCGTGATGCGCCGTGCGGTCGGCGTTGGTCTGGAAACGCGGATCATCGAGCAGGTCGAGGCGGTCGATTTTGGCGCAGAACAGCTGCCAGTCCTTGACGCCGGCGACGACGCAGTGTCCGTCGGCGGTGGGCAGCGCCTGAAATGGCGTGACGAGCGGGTGGCGCGTGCCGATTGGGCCGGGCACTTCGTCGGTATTGGCGGTGCGCACGACCGCGTTTTCGAGCAACGCGACCTGGCTGTCGAGCATCGCCACGTCGACGTGCTGCCCCAGCCCCGACGACTGCCGCTCATGCAGCGCGGCGAGTAGGCCGATCGCGGTGTACATCCCGCCCGCCATATCGCCGATGCTGTAGCCCGGCCGCGTGGGCGGCCCGCCCGGATGCCCGGTGATGCTCATCACCCCGCCCATGCCCTGCACGATCACGTCCACCGCGGGGCGATTGCGATACGGCCCTGTGTGCCCGAAGCCGGAGGTGGAGGCGTAGATCAGGCGCGGATTGAGCGCCGACAGCTCGCCGTAGCCCAGGCCCAGACGCTCCATCGCGCCGGGCCGGAAGTTCTCAGTCAGCACATCGATCGCGCCGTTGGCGGGATCGATCAGATCGCGCACGATCTGCACCGCCTCCGGTGTCTTGAGGTCCAGCGTGAGCGATTTCTTGCCGCGGTTGACGCTGAAGAAGTAGGTCGAGACGCCGTGGACGTAGGGCCCTGCGCCGCGCCGCTGCTCGTCGATCCCGGCCGGCTCCACCTTGATCACGTCCGCGCCGAGGTCCGTAAGGATCATCGAGCCGTAGGGCCCGGCCAGCGCCCAGGTGAAATCGAGAATGCGCAGCCCATCCAGCGGTCCCGGCATGATCGCGCCCCCGTCCGCTTACTCCGCTTATGTCGCCCGCTACGGCTCGAGCCCGGGCGTGCCTGGCTCGAGCTGCACGCCGAGCGTGTTGAGCGCCATCGAGACCAGGTTGTACTGCCCCACCGCGAAGACGACATCCATCAGCTGCTGCGTGTTGTAGCTCTGGGCCAGCGCTTCCCAGGTCGCGTCGGAGACGAAGGCGTCGCCGTGCAGTTCGTCGGCGGCGGCGAGCAGGGCGCGCTCGTGCTCCGTCCAGCCCTCCGCATCGGCGCCCGCTTTGACCCGCTCCACCTCCTCCGGCGTCAGCCCTGCCTCCTGACCGATCCGGCGGTGCTGGCCGAACTCGTAGCCCGATTGGCAGTTCCAGCCGGTGCGCAAGATCAGGATTTCACGCTCGCGCGGCGGCAGCGTGGAGTCGGCCAGCACGTGCCGCGCGAACTGCCCCCAGGCGCGCGACAGCTCGGGGTAGTTGGCAAGCGTGCGGGTGATGTTGAGCAGCGGCCCGCGCGCGGCGGCGCGCTCCAGCTGTTCTTTCGCCAACCCCTCGGCGCTCTCCGGATCAAGCGGTTGCACGCGCGGTTCGTTGAGACGCATCACGACCTCCTTGCAGTCTTGCGGACCTGCCGGCGTCAGGATACGACGCGGGCGATCCGCTCGAGCAGGGTAGGCAGTTGGTCGGGGCGCGGCACGGAGATGCGCACGCAGTTGCGCAGCCGCCGGTTGGAGTAGAAGCGCACGAACACGCCTTGCCGCGCCAGTGCGTCGTGCAGTTCGCGCCCGGCGCTGGAGGTTGCGCCGGCGTCCTCGCCGAGCGGCGCGACGCGCACCAACACGAAGTTGGCCTGCGAAGGATAGGGGCGCAGCGAGGCGTGCTCCGCGAGCGAGGCGACCAGGTGCTCGCGCGTCTCCACGATCTGTGCGGCCTGCGCGTTGAGCGCGTCTGCCGCCCGCAGCGCCGCCAGGCCGGCCGTCTCGGCGGCGGCGTTGATGTTGTAAGGCTGCTTGATCTTGTGCAGCGCCTCCACCAGCGCCGGGTGCGCCACCGCGTAGCCGAGCCGCAGCCCGGCGATGCCCGCCCACTTGGAGAAGGTGCGCACGATGATCAGGCGCGGATGCCGATCGAGCAGGTCGAGCGCCGACTCGGAAGCGAAGTCCACATACGCCTCGTCCAACAACACAGTCGCGCCCGTCGCCAACAGATCCTCCAGCGCCGCGCGCGGGAAGAGATCGCCGGTCGGGTTGTTGGGCGAAGTCAAAATTGTCAGTCCCGCGCGCCGCGCCGCCGCGATCAGCGGCTCCAGCTCGATGCCGAACTCCGACCCGCGCGGGACCTCAACCAGTTCCACTCCGCTCACGTCGGCCAGGAACGGATACATCCCAAAGCTGGGTGTGGAGGTGACGATCGGCTGATCAGGCGAAACGAGGGCGCGGATGATCAGATCCAGCAGCTCGTCCGCCCCTGCGCCCGCAATCACCTGGTTGGGAGCGACGCCGACGTGCTCCGCGATCGCACTCCGCAGCCGCGTCTGCTGCGGATCCGGATAGATCGCAGCCGAATTGTCGCTCGCCGCCAACTCCTGCAGCGCAGCCCGAACCTGCGGATGCACGCCGAACGGATTCTCGTTGGCGTCCAGCTTCAGCGCATCTTCGACGGGGATGCCGACCCGGCGGCAACGCTCGGCCAGCGGCACGACCGGCTCGTAGCCCGGCAGCGCCGCGAGATGCGGGTGGACCCGGGGCGGCTCGTGCGGCATCGCTAGCGATCCACCCGGCGGCGCTCCAGCGAGCGGGCGTGCGCCGTCAGCTGCTCGGCGTGAGCGATCCGCTCCGCATCGGCGGCCAGCGAATCCAGCGTCTCTGCGTCCACGTTCACCACCGTCGTGATCTTGCGGAACTCGCCCACGTTGAGCGCCGACGCATAGCGCGCCGCGCCGCCGGTCGGCATCACGTGCGAGGGGCCGGCCACGTAGTCGCCCAGCGCCTCAGGCGAGGCGTCGCCGATGAACAGCCCGCCCGCGTTGCGCACCTGGTCGGCGCGCTCGCTCGCGTCGCGGGTGACCAGCGCAAGGTGCTCCGGCGCGTACTCGTTGGCGAGCGCCAACGCATCGTCAAGCGTTTCGACGCAGGCGATGCCGCCGCGCTGCTCAAACGCGGCCAGCGCCACATCCCGCCGCGGCAGCGCTGCCGCCTGCTCGCGCAGCTCGTGCCCGACCGCGTCAGCGAGAGTCTCGCTGGGCGTGATCAGGATCGGCGCGGCGAAACGATCGTGCTCCGCCTGTGCCAGCAAATCCGCCGCGCAGAGCCCCGGATCCGCCGAGTCGTCGGCCACGATCAAGGTCTCCGTCGGTCCATAGACCGCGTCAATGCCAACCGCGCCGAAGACCTGCCGTTTGGCGGCGGTCACCCAGCGGTTGCCGGGGCCGAAAATCTTGTCCACCGCGGGAATCGACTTCGTGCCGTAGGCGAGCGCGGCGATCGCCTGCGCGCCTCCGACCTTGTAGACGCTGCGCACGCCGGCGATCTCCGCGGCGACCAACTTGAGCGGCGCGACTGCTGCGCCGCCGGCGGCGGTCGGCGCAGCGGGGCTGGCGATCGCCACATCCTCAACTCCCGCGACCAGTGCGGGGATCGCGGTGTGCAGCACCGAGGACGGGTAGACGACGTCAACGCCCGGCACGTAGAGCCCGACTCGCGCGATCGGCCGCACCACCTGGCCCAGCCCGTCCTCGGAGAACGACTGCGCGGCGTGCCGCAGTTGCAGCTCGTGATAGGCGCGTACGCGGTCCGCCGCCAACTGGAGCGAGTTGACCAGGTCGGGCGGCGCAACCTCCCGAGCCGCGGCGAACTCGGCTTCGGAGACGCGGAATTCGTCCGGCGCGGCGCCGTCGATCGCCGCGCAGATGCGGCGCAGCGCGGCATCGCCGCCCTCTCGCACCTCGCGCAGGATTCGGCCCACCGCCTGATCAAACGACGGCGCATCGTCCCACAATCGAGCGATGATCTGCGCTTCGGCCGGCGTCAGCGCGCCTTCGTCGGGGCGGCGGCGCGCGAGCAATGCCGCGCGCGCTTCGTCCAGCCCACGCCAGACCGGCACGTTGCCAATCGCGCCGCTCACGCCGCGTCCCCCAGCCACTCGCCGAGCGCTTGCGCGGTGCGCTCCGCCGTCAGTTCAAAGAACGCGTCGAGCGTCGCCTGATCGACATGGTTGAGCGTCTGGTCGAGCAGCTCAGGCACGCGCTCCATGAACGCGCTCAACCCCTGCGCGTCGGCGATACCCGCGCGGTTGAGGTGGCGGGAGGCGATGAAGGTGAAGCGCTCCCAATCGGGCGGATGCTCGGTCACCGCCGCCGTGGTGTCGCGCCACTGTTCGAGCGTCGCGCGGTCGATGAAGCCGGCATCGATCTCCAGCGCCGAGGCGAAGAGCGCGCGCCGGATGTGCTGCATCCTCTCGCCCTGCTCGCGCTCGCGGCGGTCGAACTCGTACTGCAGGATGCGATCGAGCAGGTTGGCGTGATCGTCGCCGCCCAACAGCGAGCGCCGACCGAAATAGGGGCGGTAGATCGCCGTCACGTATTCCTGATCCATGATCAGGTGCGTGAGGTAGCCGCAGACCCAGGAGCGCGTCTGCGGCGAGAGCCGCGCGGTGTCGCGCAGCCCGCGGTGCGCCTCGAAGAACGCCGCCACGCTGTCCTGGTGGCGCTCGTCGGTGATGTCGAAAAAGTGCGTGCGCTCGCGCTCCCAGCGGGTGATCACCCGAATGTCGGGCGTGGTCGCGCCGAGCAGGAACTCGCCGTTGTCGGCGTCCAGCCCGTGCGCGGTGAGGCGCTCACCGGCGCGGCAGGCGGCGATCATGTGCGAAACGAGCGCAGGCATGCAGCGCAGTTTATCGCGCCGCCCCAGTAAGGCGGCGTTCCGCTCGCTGCGGCCTATGCTTGAGGGCATGCGCAAGATGCGGCTGGCCCTGTGGTCCACCCTAATCCTGATCGGGGCGCTGTTCGTGGCCTGTAGCGACTCCACGCCCTCTGGCGCAGTCCACATCTCCCGCCTCGCCCGCGACATCGGGCCCGTCTCCGAGAACTTCATCGATCGCGCGCTCGACCGCGCCGAGAAACACAACGCCGCCGCCTGGGTGCTGGTCCTCGACACTCCGGGCGGCCTGATTAGCTCGACCGATGAGATCGTTCAGCGCTTCCTCGCCGCCGAAGTTCCGGTCGTCGTCTTCGTCGGACCCGCCGGCGCGCGCGCCGCTTCCGCCGGGACCTTCATCACGATGGCCGGGCACATCGCCGCGATGGCGCCCAACACCCAGATCGGGGCCGCGCACCCCGTCTCCGGCAGCGGCGAGGACATCGACGGCGACCTCAACGCGAAGATCACGAACGACGCGGCGGCCGACATCCGTGGGATCGCCGAGGTGCGCGGGCGCAACGCCGAATGGGCAGAGCAGGCCGTCCGCGAATCCGTCTCCGTGACCGGCTCCGAAGCCGTCGACCTCAATGTCATCGATCTCACCGCCGACGACATTGACGACCTGCTCAACCGGATCCACGGCCGCGCTGTGCTCGTGCAGCCCGACGGTCCTACCGTCATCCTCCGCGTCGCCGACGCCGAGCGGGTCGAAACCAACTACACCCTGGTCGAGAACATCCTCTCCGTGATCGCCAACCCCACCGTCGCCTTCATCCTGCTCGGCCTCGGCCAACTCGCCCTCGTCATCGAGCTCTGGTCGCCGGGCCTGGTCGGCCCCGGCGTCTTCGGCGTGATCATGCTGATCGCCGGCTTCTTCGCGCTGGGACCACTGGACACGAATCCCGCCGGCATCGCGCTGATCGTGCTGGCCGTGATCCTCTTCGCCGTCGAAATCTTCGTCGCGGGCTTCGGCGTCTTCGGCATCGGCGGCATCGTCGCGTTGATCCTCGGCGGGTTAATCCTGATGAGCGATACGTCGTTCGACGCCGAGGGAGTCTCGATCTGGGCGCTGGTCGTGGTCGGCGGCACGGCCGCCGTTGTGGTCGGGGGCATCGGCCTGCTGCTGGCGATTGACCGCCGCAAACCGAAATGGGAGCCGTCCGGCTCCGGCGCGACGATCGTGGGGCACGAGGGCACCGCGCACACCGCCGTCGGCGGCAACGGCACCGTCGTGATCGACTCCGAGCTCTGGTCCGCCCGCGCCGTCGCCGGCCGTATCCCCCGGAACACCCCGGTCCGCGTCGTGGAGATGGACGGTCTGACCGTCGTAGTCGAGCCCACCGTCCCCATCGAGGCGATTGACCCCGATGTCCTCGGCGACGGCTCGGTGCGGGAGCGCTAAGCGTCTGCGTGGGGCTCGAGCTGTTCTAGCTCGTCCAAACGCTCGTGTAGCCAGCCGATCAGCCCGAGCCAGACGATGCTGTCGCGCAGTGAAACCTCACGTTCAACGTCGTGTGTGAGGACATTGCGCACTCCGCGTGTGACTCCAAGCACGAGATAGCGGAGTCCGGCATGTTCGTCGCGCTCGATCGGCGTCGCGCGAGTGTTGAGCGCGAGGACCGGCGATTTGTCAGCCAAAGCGTGTTGAACCAATACCTGTCCATCGAGTTCCGGGAGGTCGGCGAGTACGCACAACCGGTTCAGCAGCCGTTGAGCCTCGTGGCGCACGGCCTCTCGGTAGTAGCCGTCGCGACGTAGATTCTGGGCGTGCTCGCTCAGCGATATCTGCGCGAAGTCGACTTCAACGAGATCGGCATCCTCGCTCACTGGTGCGCCAGCCGCTGGGCGAGCTCACGAGCGGCTTCAACGCCCATCCCGCGCAGGCGGACCCGGCGATTGGGGCTGGCCGCCGCGCCGCGCACCGAAATCTCTTTTATCTGGTCCAGTGCCAGATCGACGGCGGCATCGTCAAGCTCCCCATGAGCGAGGGCCGCATCGCGGACGTTGCGAGTACCGGTTTCGAGACCCAGTGCGGCGCGCGCGGCGGTCACCAACAACGCGATTTCGCGGGTCGTGTCGGTCGGTTGCTTGCTGAGGGACGCCGACTTCAGGCGCAGTTTCGGCGTTGCGCCGCCGATGTCGTAGAAATCGGCGACGCGATCAGACGCGATGCCCAAGTACTGCGCGATCGCGTCAGCGCGTTGCGTCTCTGTCGCGAACGCCTCGTCGAGCGCTTCCCTGCTGGTCTGGCCAGGCGGCTCTTCCGTCCACTCATCGGGCGCGTCCAGCCGCTCGGCGCCGTTTTGGAGCATCGTCTCGAGGACCAGCTTGAAGGCCGCTTGGCGTGTGGCTTGATCAACCTCGCCGGCCACCGGTGAAGTGGCGCTCCAGGCGTCCGCGACGATTCGGCTGAGCCGTTCGGCCTCGGCAGAAGTGTGCGAAGCGGTCGTCATGAGCTGCCCCTCTTTGCGGCCCAATGATACGCGAGAGCCGGCGGCATCAGCGCGAATGTGATGCGTCAGTCGGGCGACTGGCCTGCGGGTTTGGTGTCGGACTGATCGTCTCTGCGGCGGCGGCGGGAGCGCTCGCCGAAGAGGATGAGCCAGACGACGCGGAGCACGGCGCCGATCAGGAAGACGCGGAAGAGGTAGCGCCAGACGAGGCCGATCACGCGGAAGAGCGAGCCGAGCAGGCCGTGTTCGCGGATGAAATCGAGCATGCCCGCAGTCCGCCCGTCGGAGCGGCTAGTAGGAGTGGATGGCGCGCGTGGCGTTGCGCGGGCGCTCGGGGATGCGGGCCGCGCGGCCGGTGCGCCCGCGCAGGTAGTAGAGGCGCGAGCGCCGCACGCGCCCGCGGCGGGTGACTTCCACCCGCTCGACGCGCGGCGAGTGGTAGAGGAAAGTGCGCTCGACGCCGATCCCCTGCGTGACGCGGCGCACCGTGAAGTTGCTCGACGAGCCCTGCTTCTTGCGGCGGATGACCACGCCCTCGAAGACCTGGGTGCGCTCGCGCTCGCCCTCCACGACCTTGGCGTGAACGCGCACGGTGTCGCCGGGCTGGAACTCCTCGATCTCGGGGTTGCGTTCAAGCGTGAGCAGGTCGGAGCGGTCCATTGGGGTTTCCTTTGCCAGCGCCAGTGTACGCGCCGAATGGCTTAGATGCTGCGCGCGCCCGCGCGGCCTTGCCGAATGTTGCGCGTTGAACTTAACCGCCGAGCAGGTCCGGGCGGCGCTCGCGGGTGCGCTCCAGCTGCTGCTCGCGCCGCCAGCGCTCAATCGCGGCGTGGTCGCCGCTGAGCAGGATCGGCGGCGTGCGCCAGCCGCGAAACTCCGCCGGACGCGTGTAGTGCGGATACTCCAGCAGCGACGGTTCGCTGAACGACTCGTCGAGCGCCGACTGATCGCAGCCCAGCACGCCGGGCTGGAGTCGCACTACGGCGTCGACCAGCACCGTCGCGGCCGGCTCGCCGCCGCTCAGCACGTAGTCGCCAATCGAGATTTCGTCGTCGGCCAGATGCTCGCGCACCCGCTCGTCGATCCCCTCGTAGCGGGCGCAGAGCAGGATCAGGCGATCCTCGGAAGCCAGCCGCCGCACCCGCGCCTGATCCAGGCGGTCGCCCTGCGGCGTGAGCAGCACGACTCGCCCCGGTAGGCCGCGCTCGCGCAATTGCTCGACGGCGCGGAACCACGGTTCGGGCCGCATCACCATCCCGGGCCCACCGCCGTAGGGCGGGGCGTCGACCGTGCGATGGCGATCCGTTGTGTAGTCGCGCAGGTTGTGCAGCCGCAGGCCGACGCGCCCGGCCTCCCGGGCGCGTCGGATGATGCTCGCATCGAACGCTCCTGCGAACAGCTCCGGGAAGAGCGTCAGGATGTCGATCCGCATCGGACCGGTCTAGCCGGAGCCGCGGTTGAAGGCGTTCTGGTGTCCGTTGCCGGCCGGCGCAGGGATATCCCAGCGGTCCTGCGGGGGCGCGGCGGCGGGCGCGCTCTCGCGGCGGCGCAGGAACGCGGGCGTCGAGAAGTCCGAGCCGCCGCCGATGTCCAGATCGTCGATCAGCTTCGCGGACCAGTCGTTGCGCGCCATCGCCGGGAACTCGGTGTGCTGGGCCGACGGGAAGCCCGTCGCGACCACGGTGATCTGCACATCGTTGCCGACCTCGGGATCGATCGCCGTGCCCATGATGATCTCCGCGTCGCGGTCGACCATGTTCTGGATCACCTCGGCGGCGTCGTTCAGCTCGAACATCCCCAGATCGCCGGAGGAGGTGATGTTGTAGAGCACCCGTGTGGCGCCCTCGACGGTGGTTTCGAGCAGCGGGCTGCGGACGGCCTGCTGGGCGGCCTGCACGGCGCGCTCCTCGCCGGAGCCGCGGCCGATCGCCATCAGCGCATGTCCGCCGCAGCCCATCACCTTCTTCACGTCGTTGAAGTCCAGGTTGATCTGGCCGGGCATCGTGATCACGTCGGAGATCCCCTGGATGCCGTGGCGCAGCACATCATCGGCCTTGTGGAAGGCGTCAACCACGGTGATGCTGCGATCCTCGGGATCGAGCAGCCGCTGGTTGGGGATCACGATCACGGTGTCGGCGAACTGCTCGATCCGCTCGATGCCCTCCTGGGCGACTTCGGCGCGCTTGACCCCCTCGAACTCGAAGGGGCGGGTGACGACGGCGATCGTCAGCGCGCCGCAGCGTTTGGCGGCCTCGGCGACGACCGGCGCGGCGCCGGTGCCGGTGCCGCCGCCCATGCCGGCGGCGATGAAGACCATGTCGATGCCCTTGAAGTGGCCGACCAGCTCCTCGCGGCTCTCCTCGGCGGCTTTCGCGCCGCGCTCCGGATCGCCGCCGACGCCCAGCCCGCCGGACTCCACATCGCCGATGCGGATGCTGATCGGCGCTTTGGAGTGTTCGAGCTGTTGGGCGTCGGTGTTGACGGCGACGAAGTGGACGCCGCGGATTTGCGCCTCGATCATTCGGTTGATCGCGTTGCACCCGCCGCCGCCGACGCCGACGACCTTGATTGGGGGCACTCCGTCAGTTGAGATTCGGTGCGTCATCGCGTTCCTCTCGCGGCTCTGGGGCTGCGCCCCACTGTGCGGTGTTGGCGCGCGCCGCACGTTGGCGCGCGTTTGATCGTGTGTTGACCTCACTGGGTTGACCGGTTGGGTCGACCTCGCCTGTTGCAGCCGGCTCGGCTGTCAGCCGGGTAATCAGCTCGGTAATCAGCTCGGTAAGAAGACCCTCCCGAAGTTGAGCGCGCCGCGCATTAGCGAGCCGAAGCCCGCCGCTGCTTCGCCGCGGCGCTGCTGGGCGCGGAGCGCCGCCGCGGGCGCGTCGCCGGATTCGGCGGCCCAGCGCAGCAGCCCGAGCGTCGAGACTGCGGCGCTGTTCGAGACTCGCTCGGCGAGCCCGTACAGCTCGCCGGGCTGCGCCGCACGGGTCGGCGCGTGACTCAGGCTTTCGAAGAGCTCGACCATGCCCGGCAGCTCGCTGCCGCCGCCGGAGAGCACGACGCCGCCGTTGAGGCGGCCGTCGAGCTTGGCGCGCTTCAGCGTCTTCAGCACCATCGCGCAGATTTCCGCGACGCGGGCGTGGACGATCTCGGCGATCAGGCGGCGCGAGATTTCGCGGTCGCGCTGATCGCTGAAGCCCTCCAGGGAGACGGGCTCATCGGCCACCATTTCCGGCAGCGCGTGTCCGAAGTTGAGTTTGGCGGCCTCGGCCACCTCGGCCGGCGCGCGCAGACCGACCATCAGGTCGCGGGTGACGAACGCGCCGCCGATCGGCAGCGAGGCGGTGAAGGCGATCGCGCCGTCGAGATAGGCAGCGATATCCGTCGCGCCGGCGCCCAGATCGACGACCGCCGCGCCCTCGATCGCTTCCTCGCGCCGCAGCACGTACTGCGATCCGACGATCGGCTGGGCGGCGACGAGCTCCACATCGACACCGGCGGAGACGACGCATTGCACAGCGTTCTGCACTGCGCCGCGGGAGGCGGTGACCAGGTGCATCTCGACATCGAGCCGCTGGCCGTGCATGCCGCGCGGGTCCGCTACCCGGTCCTGGCCATCGACCACGTAGAAACGCGGGATGGCGTGGAGGATCGTGCGCGAGGAGTCGAGCGTCACGGCGCGGCCGGCGTCGATCACGCGCTGCATGTCTTCGTCGGCGATCTGGGTGTCGAGATCGGGGATCGCGACCACGCCGCGGTTGTTGCGCGATTCGAGGTGCGGGCCGGTCAGCGCGACGGAGGCGGACAAAATCTGCCGCCCGGAGGAGCGCTCGGCCTGTTCGACGGAGGCGGTGATGGCGCGGGTGGCGTCGGCGACGTGATTGATCTGGCCGCGGTCGACGCCGGCGGAGGGCGCGATGCCGACGCCGAGGATTTGCAGCGCGCCCTGCTCGTTGGCCTCGCCGACGACCGTCGTGATTCGGCTGCTGCCGAGGTCGATGGCGGCCAAGGGTTGCTGTCGGGACATTCCCTGCTACCTCCCTCTGCTGGTTCGCTCGCTCAGGTCGATGCGGGCAGCGCGGCCAACCTGCAGTCCGATCTCCACTCGCGGTCGCAGCCCGAAGCGGAGGTCGGCGAACATCAGGGGCTCGCCGCGCGCTTTCGCTTCCTGCTCGAGCTGGGTCCACACCTCGTATTTGAAGTCGAGGCCCTCGGCGTCGCCGAAGACCACCTCGCCGTGCTGAGTCACGACGGTGAGACCGGTGCTCTGCGCCCACTCGTAGGAGACGATGGAGGGGAAGTCGACGGGAGCGCCGCGCTCGTGGATCTCAGCGACCAGTTGTACGGCAGTGGTATCGACCCGCGCGCCGGCCCGCAGCGCCGGCAGAGCCGACACCTGACGTACCACGGGACCATCGGCGGGCGGAGCGACCCCTTCGAGGATCACGCCCTCAGCATCTATCGGCCACACGATGTTGTCCGCCTGCCACCGGCCCCATGGCCTGCGCTCCACTATGACGATCTCGATTCGATTCGGCCAACCGCGCGCGACCGTTACGTCGCGGATCATCGGCTGATTAACGATGCGTTGACGCGCCGCTTCGAGATCCGCCATCAGGATGTTCTCGCCCTGGAGGCCGCTGATCTGGGCCACCGCCTGGGGCGAGACCGTCTCGGCCCCGCTGACGCGCACCGCTTTGATCTCCATCAGCGGGGAGTTGAGCACGACTACCGCGAGCACGAGCAGGCCGACGACGAAGAACCCGATCACCAGGCGCGGCCAGGAGGGGCGCGGCAGACGCCGCCGGCGGCGGCGCGGCTGCTCCTGCTCCTGCGGAACCGGCTGAGCCGGGTCGGCGGCGGTCATCGGGCCGCCTCGAAGCAGCCCGTGCGCTCCAGCGCCAGCTCCACCAGCCGCGTGACCAGCGCCGGGAAGCGGAGGCCGCAGGCGTCCCACAGGCGTGGATACATGCTGGAGCTGGTGAAGCCGGGGATGGTGTTGAGTTCGCCCAGCCACAGCTCGCCGCCGCGGCCGAGCAGGAAGTCGGCGCGCGCCATTCCGCGCGCGCCCACGGCCTCGAATGCGGCGAGCGAGTAGCGGCGAATTCGCTCCGCGACGTCGGGGCCGACATCGGCCGGCACGATCAGTTCGGTCTGCGGGTCTTCGTACTTGGCGACGTAGTCGTAGAACGGTCGCGGCGTGCGCACCTCGCCGAGCACCGAGGCGTGCGGCAGGCTGTTGCCGAGGATCGCGCACTCGATCTCCCGCGCGTCGGGCATGGCGCTCTCGATCAGGGCAGTGTGATCGCAGTCGAACGCGGCCTGGAACGCATCGGGCAACTCTTCCAGCGATTCGACGCGCGTCGCGCCGATGCTGGAGCCGCCGCTCGAGGGCTTGACGAACAACGGATAGCCCAGGGACGCGGCGTCGCGCTGGGCGGCCGGCGGATCGCGCCGCCAGACCGCCAGCGGCAGCGCCAGCGACGGCGCAACGGGGATACCGGCAGCCTCGAAGATCGGCTTGCAGGCCGCCTTGTTCATCGCCAGCGCCGAGGCCGCGACGCCGGGACCGACGTAGGGCACGCCTAACGTCTCGAGGAAGCCCTGCAATACGCCGTCTTCGCCCCATGCGCCGTGTACGAGCGGGAAGACCGCGTCGCAGTCGGCGATGCACCGCGCCGCTTGCACGGCGTCGAGCGGCCTCGCGGTTCGCACTTCTTCGGGCGCGCCGCTTTCGATCTGCGCCAGCAGTTCCGTCGTTTCCGACGGCGAGAGCCAGCCGCCGCCGCGGGTGACGGCGAGCGGTACGATCCGCCAGCGCTGCGGATCGGCCGCGGCGATCACGGCCCGCGCGGAGCGAATGCTGATGGTGTGCTCGACGGAGGGGCCGCCGAAGATGACCGCGAGCGGCTGCGGCTCGCGGCCGACCGGTTGGTCGCCCTCCTGACCGACCAGTTGACCGACCAGTTGACCGACCGATTGACCGACCTGCGTATCCGTCATGAGAATCCCTCGCCAACGCTGGTGAGTTCGGGGTCGAGCTCGATACCGAAGCGGTCGCGCACGCGCTGCTGCGCCAGGCGAATCAACGCCGTCATGTCGGCGGCGCTCGCGTGGTCCACGTTCATGAAGTAGTTGCAGTGATCCGCGCTGATCTGCGCGCCGCCGATTCGATACCCCCGCAGCCCCACCGCGTCGATCAGCTGCCACGCCTTGCACCCGGGCGGATTGCGGAACGTCGAACCGCCGCTCAACCCCCTGGGCGCGGAGCTCTTACGGTGCTCCGCAAGGGCCTGCATTCGCGCAACGGCGCACTCGGGGTCGCCGCGCTCCAGTTCGATGCGCACGCGCGTGATCACCCAATCGCGCAGCTTGCCGCGGGTGAACTCGCTGCTGCGGTAGCCGAGCTGCAAGTCCTCCGCCGTAACGGTCGTCGGCGAACCATCGGGCTGAATGCAATCGATCTCGCGCAGTACGTCGACGGTTTCGCCCTCGTAGGCGCCGGCGTTGTAGACCGTCGCGCCGCCCATTGAGCCGGGAATTCCCTCCGCCCACTCGATGCCCCGCCATCCCGCAGAGCTGAGCGCGCGCGACAGCGTCGTGAAGAGCGCTCCCGCGTCGGCTTCGATCACAGCGCGCCGCGCCGCGCGCTCGGTGGCGGTCGGGATGTCAAACGCCGCGCATTCCTGTTTGATCACCAGCCCGCGCACGCCGTCGTCGCCGACCAGCGTGTTCGTTCCCGCGCCCAGGACCAGCAGCGGGACATCCTGCTCGCGCGTCGCGCGCACCACGGATTCCAGCACATCGTTGCGCCGTACCGCGAGGAACCAGTCGGCCGGTCCACCGATCTTGAGAAAGGTGTGCGGCGCAAGCGGCTCGCCGCGCTCTGCGTCGTAACGCTTCAGCAGGTTCGCAAACGCGCTCATGGGCAGATCGCCGATCGTTCTGTGAGGGCGGCGAGGATCAGCGGCCCGGCGGCGTCCACATCGCCCGCGCCGACTGTCACGACGACGTCGCCGGCGCGCGCCGTGGCGGCGACCGTCGCGGCGGCGGCGGCGACCGAACCGCCGTAGCGAACGTCGGGTTGCGCGACCTCTTCGGCAAGCTGGGCCGCGCTCAGGCCGGCCTCGGGATGCTCGCGGGCGGCGTAGGTGTCGCAGATGAAGAGTCGATCCACGCCCGCGAAGCAGCCGCGGAAGCCGTCGAGCAGGTAGCGCGAGCGGCTGTAGGTGTGCGGTTGGAAGAGGAACAGGATCCGGCGGTCGCCGTAGCGCCCGCGCAGCGCGGCGATGGTGGCGGCGATCTCCGTCGGGTGATGCGCGTAGTCGTCGAGCACCAGCACGCCGGCGGCCTGCCCGTGGGTTTGGAGCCGCCGCGCGACGCCGCGGAACTCCGCCAGCGACTGCGAGGCGGCCCGCGCGTCGAACCCGGCGGCATCCAGCGCGGCCAGCGCCGCGACGGCGTTGGCGACGTTGAACTCGCCCGCGAGCCGCAGCCGCGCCGGCCAGTCGCCGCCGCCGGGCGCGCGCACGCGGTAGCAGGTCGCAGCTTCGGCGTGGCCGATGATCTCCGTACGCCAGTCGGCGGATTCGGCCAGCCCGGTCGTCGTGATTGCGGCGTCGGGGCGGCGCGCTGCGAAGCGGTCGGCGATTGCCAACGCGCCGGGCGAGTCCGCGCCGACGATCAGCGTTCCGCTCGGCCGCAGCGTTTCGGCGTAGCGCAGGAACGCCGCTTCAAGCTGCTCCACCGCGCCGTAGTAGTCGAGGTGGTCGGGTTCGACATTGGTGATCACCGCGACTTGCGGCGCGTAATGGTGGAATGCGCGTCCGTACTCGTCGGCTTCCAGAATCAGCCACGGATCCGTACCGCGCATCGCGTGACGGTTCAGGTCGGCGGTCTCACCGCCGAGCACGTAGCCGACATCGCGTGCGGAGGCGCGGGCGGCGACGGCGAGCATCGCGGTCGTGGTCGTTTTGCCGTGCGCGCCGCCGACCGCGATGACGTCGCGCCCCGCCGCGATCTCGGCAAGCAGCTCCGCCCTGGTTGAGACGGGCACTCCGGCCTCAGCGGCGGCGGCGATCTCCGGATGGGTCTCGGGCACGGCGACGGTGCGGATGATGCGATCGGCCTGCGCCGCATGGATCGGATCGTGACCGATGCTGATCACCGCTCCGCGCTCGCGCAGCGGATCGAGGATTGGGGAATCGGTGCGATCACAGCCGCTCACGATCGCGCCGTCGTCCAAAAGGATGTGAGCGAGCGCGCTCATGTGGATGCCGCCGATGCCGACAAAGTGCGTTCGGTCGGTCATGGTGCGAACTCCAGCAGGACGCGGGCGATCGCCGCCGCGCCGTCCAGGCGGCGCAGAGTCAGCACGCCGTCGCGCATACTCTCGAGCTGCTCGGGATCGCGCAGAATGTCCGTGGCCGCGCCGAACAGCTCGGCTTCGACGCTGTCGTTGTCGACGATCACGGCGGCGCCGGCGCTGCGCAGCGCCTCGGCGTTGAAGCGCTGATGGCCGCCTGCCTCCCCGATCGGCACGAGCACGGCGGGCAGGGCAGCGGCCGGGTATTCGCCGATGACGGATGCGCCGGCGCGCGAGATCGCCAGATCGCAGGCCGCCATCGCCAGCGGCATCTCCTCGGAGAGGTAGGGGTACAGCCGATAGCGGCTGGCGAGGCGCGGCTCCAGTTCGTCGCGCAGGCGGTTGAGGCGCTCATACTCGGCTTCGCCGGAGATGTGGATCAGTTGGGCGGTTTCGAGCCACTCGGGTAGACGCTCGGCGATGGCGCGGTTGATCCGCTGCGCGCCGCGCACCGCGCCTGTAACGAGCAGGGCGGGGCCGCCGTTGAGCTGAAAGTAGGCGCGCGCCAGGGGTTGGTCCAGATCGAGAAACCCGCCGCGCACGGGGTAGCCGGTGACGACGCCGCGCTCGCCGTAGCGCGGCAGCGCGTTCTCGTGGGTGAGGCAGGCGCGAGTCGCCAGCGGGGCCAGCATCTTCAGCGCCCAGCCCGGCTTCACATCGGGCTGGAAGAGCACGATCGGCCGGCGAGTCAGCCAGGCCGCCGCGCCGACCGGGGCGCTCACGTAGCCGCCGGTCAGAAACACCACATGCGGGCGGAAGCGCCGAATGATGCCCAGCGCATCGAGCGAGCCGACCGCCGCCGCGCCCACGGAAACGAGTTGGCTGATCGGATTACGGCCGCGCACCGGCCGCGCCGCGACCGGGGCGAAGGGTATGCCGGCCTCGGCCGCCAGCTCCGATTCGACGCCGTCGGACGCGCCGGCGAAGAGGAACTCCGGCGGGTCGGCCGAGCGGTCCGAGGCAATCTGTTCAAGCGCGGATGCGACCGCCAGCGCGGGGAACACATGGCCGCCGCTGCCGCCGCCGGCCAGCAGTACGCGGATCATCGGCGTCCCTCCGGAGGCGAGTCGAACGGGCTGTCGAGCGGGACGGCGGGCGCGTAATCGCGCGTCGCGGCGTCGGCGTCCGAGGGCGGCGCGGGCGCATCTTTGGCGCGGGCGTGGCGCGAGATGCTGACCAACACGCCCGCGGCTGCCAGCGTCGCGATCAGCGCCGAACTGCCGAACGAAATGAACGGCAGCGGGATGCCGGTGAGGACGATCGTGCGCGTGATCCCGGCGACGTTGAAGAAGGTTTGCAGGCCGATCCAGGAGACGATGCCGAAGGCGAGCAGCATGCCGAAGCGGTCCGAGGCGTGCATCCCGGCGCGGATGCCGCGCCAGACCAGCAGACCGAACAGGCTGAGCACGATCAGCGCGCCGAGAATGCCGGTCTCTTCGCCGATGATCGCGAAGACGCCGTCGGTGTGCGCCGAGGGTACGTAGAAGAACTTCTGGCGGCTCGCGCCGATGCCGACGCCGGTCAGCCCGCCGGAACCGAGCGTATGCACGAGGTTGAGGATCTGGTAGCCGCCCTCCTGCGGCATGTCCTCGGCGGAGAGGAAGGTGCGGATGCGCTCCATGCCGTAGCCGACGACGAAGACGATGCCGAGCAGCACAGCGACGCCGCCGCCGGCCAACACCAGCATGTGGCGGATCGACGCGCCGGCGAGGAAGAACATGACGACGCCGATCGAGGCGATCGCTACGAATGTACCGAGGTCCGGCTCGGCCATCAGCAGGAAGCCGACGAAGCCGATGATCATCACGAACGGCAGCAGCCCCAGCGGGATGCGCTTGATGTCGTCTCCCTTTGAGGCGAGCCAGGCGGCGACGTAGATCACGATGGCGAGCTTGGCGAACTCGGAGGGCTGGAGCGCCGGCAGCGAGCCGATCTGGATCCAGCGGCGCGCGCCGCTCTGCGAGTAGCCGATGCCCGGCAGCAGCACCGCGACCAGCAGAATCACCGCGCCGAGGATGATCAGCGGCGAGAGCCGCCGCCAGACGCGGTAGTCGATCAGACTGCAAGCCACGAATGCCAGCGCGCCCAACACCGCGCCGATCAGCTGGCGTTTGGCGAAGAAACCGGTCTCGCCGTGCAGCTCGAGCGAGATGGCGAACGATGACGAGTACATGAAGACGAGCCCGACGAAGGTCAGCGCCAGCACTGCGCCGACCAGAAACCAGTCGGGCGAGCCAGCACCGGAGCGCAGCGAGCCGAGATCGGGCATGCGCCGCCCGACGACCAGCGCCGCGCGTCCGGCCCGTCGCTCAGGGACTCGTCCGATGGCGCTCATTGCATTGCCTCCACCAATGCGCGGAAGTGATCGCCGCGCGCCTGGAAATTGGGATAGGCATCGAACGAGGTGCCGCCGGGCGAGAGCAGTACCGTATCGCCGGGCTGCGCGAGCGAGCGGGCGATCTCGACCGCCTCGGAGAGATCGTCGACCGGCTCTTCGCAAGCGAGGCCGGCCCGCCGCAGTTGTTCGCGCCAGCCGGGAGCAAGCTCGCCGAAACAGACGATCGCCCGAGTGCGTCGGGGCAGTTCGGCGATCAGCTTGTCGAGCGGGAGGTTTTTGTCGCGCCCGCCGAGCAGCAGCACGATCGGCGGATCAACGGCGCGGATGCCGGCCAGCGTCCGCTCAGGCGCGGTGGCGATCGAATCGTTGATGTAGCGGACGCCGTTGATCTCGCCGGCGGGTTCGAGGCGGTGGGGAACACCGGCGAACTCGCGCAGGGCTTCGGTGATCGCGGCGTCGGCGACGCCCAGCGCCGAGCAGAGCGCGATGGCGGCGAGCGCGTTACGGATGTTGTGCTCGCCGGGGATGCGCAGCTGCGCAGCCGGCAGCAGGCTGCGGACGCGGCCGTCGGTCCGCAGCCGAAGCTGTCCGTTTTCCAGCCACGCCGCGTCGCCGTCGGGCGGCGGCGCGCCGTCGATCCCGAACCGGACCAGGTTCGCGGGGGTGTCCGCCGCCATCGCCGCCGCGGTCGGCTCGTCCCACGGCAGCACAGCGGTATCGCCGACGCGCTGGCGGCAGAGCAGGCGGCGCTTCAGCTCGACGTACTCCGTCCAGGAGAACTGGTCGAGGTGATTCGGCGTCACGTTGAGCAGCGCGGCATATTGCGGACTGCGCGCGGCGCGGAGCAGCTGGGTGTGGCTGATCTCGGCGACGACGGTTGAGTTGCACTGCAAGTCGGGCAGCCGCTGCAGCAGCCCTTCCCCGATGTTGCCGCCGACCAGCGGCTCGCGTCCGTCGGCGTGCAGCACGTTTCCGACCAGCGTCGTCGTGGTGGTTTTCCCGGCGCTGCCGGAGATGCCAATCACGGGCGCGGGACAGCGGTCGAGGAAGATGCCCATCGGTCCGTAGACGGGGACGCCGCGCCGGGCGGCGGCGCAGAGGAGCGGCAGATCGCGCGGGATGCCCTGACTGGCGACGATTGCGTCAAGACGGTCGGCGAAGCCCAGGTCGTCCTGGGCGCCGACGCTCGCCGCGATCTCCAGCTCGGCGAGTTCGGCCGTGATCGTCGCGGCGGGGCGTTGATCGACGATATGCAGCTGATCGGCGCGCTCATGCTGGAGGAACTGCGCGGCGTCGCGGCCTTCGATGCCGAAGCCCAGCACGGCGACGCGGCGTCCTGCAAAGGTTGGGGGCGCGGGCGGAGCGATGGGCAGCGTCACGCGGGCACCTGCAATGCCAGGGCGACGCCGAGGATGCCGCCGGCCATGCCGATCAGCCAGAACCGCGTCACGATCTGCGGTTCGGACCAGCCGCCCAGCTCGAGGTGGTTGTGAAACGGGGCCATGCGGAACACGCGCCGCCCGCCGCTCCACTTATAATAGCCGACCTGGATGATGTCGCTCAGGGCTTCGAGTACGAACACCACGCCGATCACGGGCAGCAGCAGCCAGTGGCCGGTCATCAGCGCGAGGATCGCCAGCGCGCCGCCCAGCGCAAGCGAGCCGGTCTCGCCCATGAAAATCTGGGCCGGATGCGCGTTAAACCAGAGGAAGCCCAGCACCGCGCCGACCGTGGTGAAGGCGAAGCGCACGATGAAGTCCTGCTCCTGGCCCACGGCGATTACGCCGAATGAGGCAATCGCGATCGCCGCCGTGCCGCCGGCGAGACTGTCCAGCCCGTCGGTGATTCCGACCGAGATGATCGTTGAGAAGACGACGGCCGCCGCGATTACGACGTAGATCGGGCCGAGGTCGAACTGGCCCGCCCAGGGCACGTTGAGGCTGCGTACCTCGAGTCCGAAGTAGAGCACCAGTCCGACGCCCACCGAGAACAGTCCGAGCAGCGCGAATTTGATCCGCCAGGAGAGGCCGGATTGCACGCGCCCGATCAGCGTGCCCGTGTCGTCGAGCCAGCCCAACGCCGCCAGCGCCACGATGCCGACCAGAGGCAGCAGGATCGACCAACGGTCCCCCTCGACCAGATTGGCGGCGATGGTCAGGATCACAATGGCGGTGATGAAGATGATGCCGCCCATGGTGGGCGTGCCCGACTTGACATGGTGCGTGCCCGGGCCTTCCTCGGAGATCGCCTTGCCGAAGCCGCGCCGACGAATCCAGGCGATCATCGGCCCGCCGATGGCGAGCGCGAGGACGAAAGCGAGACCGGCGGTGCCGAGCGAAAACGTGGTCATCGCGCCTCGCCTTCAGAACGGCCGACGCGGAGGATCTGCTCTACCAGCTCTTCGAGATGCACCGCGTGCGAGGCTTTGACCAGCACCGTTGTGTCGGCGCTCAACTCGGGCGTGAGCGCCTCGGCGGCGGCGGCCGGGTTGGTGTGAACGCTCACGTCGTCCAGCCCGGCGGCGCGCGCAGCGGTCGCAATTGCAACGGCGCGGCGCCCGACGGTGAGCAGGCGGTCGCAGCGTTCGGCGGCGTATGCGCCGATCTCGAGGTGCGCGGCGGTTTCTTCCGCACCCAGCTCGAGCATGTCGCCCAGCACGGCGATGCGCGGCGCGGGCCGCGCAGCGAGTAGGTCCAGCGCGGCGCGCATCGAGAGCGGCGCGGCGTTGTAGGCGTCGTCGATGATCGTCGCGCCGTTGGGCGCGAAGCGCCGCCGCAGACGCGAGCCGGGCTGCAACAGCGCGGCGCTGTCGGCAATCTGGTCCAGCGACAGCCCCGCGCGCAGGCCGACGGCCGCGGCGGCCAGGACGGTCATCGCCTGGTGCTCGCCGATCAACGGGGTATGCACCGTGGTCGACTCAGCCCGGTGGTGGAGCTCGAAGCGCAGGCCGTCGAAGCCCAGCGCTTCGATGCGATCGACGCGCAGGTCGGCATCAGCCGCGCGGCCGAACGTGACGACCTGCGCCTGCGTGCGCGCCGCCATATTGCGCACGCGCTGATCATCGGCGTTGAGTACGGCCAGACCGTCGGGCGGGAGACTCGCGGGGAGCAGTCCCTTGATCCGCTCCGTGTCGTCGAGCGTGCCGAAGCGTTCGAGGTGGGTGGGGCCGACGTTGGTGACGATGCCGATATCGGCGCGCGCAGTGCAGACGAGCAGCTCCATCTCGGCCTGCGAATACGGTCCCAGCTCGAGCACCGCCCAGCGATGCTCCGGACCCAGACCCAGGATCGCGATCGGCAGCCCGATATCGCCGTTAAAGTTGCGCGGCGACTGATACGTGGAGAAGTGTGCGGCGAGAATCTGCGTCGTGGCTTCGCGGACGGTCGTCTTGCCGACGCTGCCGGTGATCCCGACGGCGGTCGCCGGCATTCGCGCGCGCCAGCCGACGGCCGCCCGCTGCATTGCCGCGAGCGCGTCGGGTACCAGATGGGCATCGACGCCGGCTGCAACCTCCAGCGGCTGCGAGATCAGCACGGCCGCCGCGCCCCGCGCGGCGGCATCACCCACATATCGGTGTCCGTCGCTGCGCTCGCCGGGTAGGGCGACGAAGAGCGAGCCGGGCTGTACTTCGCGGGAGTCGATCACGATGCTCGTGAACGGCTGCGCAGACGCCCTCGCGTCGGGCAGGCCGAGCAGTTGGGCGAGGTCTCGGGATGAGATCATTGCTCGACTCCGCTCACCCGCTCGCTTTGTTCCGCCGTTGCGTCCGTCTGTTCATCTGTCAGTTCGCCGGTCTGCTCTTCTGCCTGTTCGTCCGCAGCCGGATCGGCCGCCGGTTCTTCAAGCGATTCACCATCTGCCGACGAGTCGGCTGTATCCGTGGGCGGCGGACCGGCGTCGTTCTGGCCGGGGCCGGTCAGCCAGGTCGCGGGCTGGGCGACGTAGGCGCTGGGGGGGACGCCGAGGTAGGGCAGGCTGCGGCCGACGATTTCGCTGAAGACCGGCGCGGCCACGATGCCGCCGTAGGTTTCGCCGCGCGGATGGTCGATCCGCACCAGGACGACGATGCGCGGATCATCGACCGGCGCGAAGCCGGCGAACGAGGCGAGCGATGTTTCGTTGGAGTACTCGCCGTCGAGCAGTACGTCGGTGGTGCCCGACTTGCCGGCGACGGGCCAGCCGGGCGTCTGCGCGGGGTGGTCCTGCACGCCGTCGACGACGGCCTGCATCATGTGGGTGAGGGTGTCGGCGGTTTCTTCGGAGATGACGCGGCGCTCGAAGATCGGCTCGATTTCACGCACGTCGCCCTCGCTGATGGTGGCGCGGACGATTCGCGGGCGGACGAGTTCGCCGCCGTTGGCGATCGCCGAGTAGGCCTGAATGATTTGCAGCGGCGTGACGGCGATGCCCTGCCCGAAGGAGTTGGTGGCGAACTGCACCGGGGACCATGCCACATCGGTCGATGTCGTGACGATCCCCACGCTCTCGCCGGGCAGCCCGGCCTCGGTCAGCTCGCCGAAGCCGAACTTTTGCACGTAGTCGTAGAAGATGCGCGGCCCCATCTGCTGGCCGAGCCAGACGGTGCCGGTGTTGAGCGAGCGTTGCAGCACCTGGGTCATGGTCTGCTCGCCGTGCCAGCTGAGATCGAAGTTGCGGATCGTGCGATCGCCGACGACCGCCGCGCCGGTGTCGATGAAGGTCGTCCAGGGTGTGACGACCTTGGAGTCCAGGCCGGCGGCCACCGTGATCACCTTGAAGACCGAGCCGGGCTCGTAGACGTCGGATGCGGCGCGGCTGCGCAGCACGCCGATGTCGAATGATTCGTCGGAGAGGTCGAGTTGCTCGGGGTTGTAGGCGGGGCTGGTGGCGACGGCGAGGATGTCGCCGTTGTTGGGGTCGGCGATCATGATCACGCCGCCGATGGCGCTCCAGCGCTCGACCGCTTCGTCGAGCACCTCCTCGGCGATGCGTTGCAGGTTGCGGTCGAGGCTGAGCACGATGTCGGCGCCTTCCTCGTAGGGGAGTTCGAGCCGCGCGCCGAACGGAATCGGCTGGCCGAGGCCGTCCTGCTCGTAGATCAGCAGGCCGGACTCGCCGCCGAGCGTGCCGTCGAGCGAGTACTCCAGACCGGCCAGCCCCTGCTCGTCGCGTCCGACGATTCCGATCACCGGCGCGGCCATCCGCCCCTCTACGTAGCGGCGGGTGCTGGTCTTGCGCACGGTCACGCCGTAGAGGCGCTCGGCGTGGATCGTGGCGCCGGTGTAGTACTGCACGTAGGCGATCAGGGCGTCGCGGCCCTTGGCGCCGGCGGCGAGGCTGAGCACCTGCGACTCGTTGGCGCGCAGCAGGTAGGCGAGGCGGGCGGAGGTTTCGGTGGGCTGGAAGTCGTTGCGGCCCCAGAGCTGGGTATCGACGTGGATTTCCCAGCGATCGACGCTGGTGACGAGCGGGAAGCCGTTGCGATCGAGGATTGAGCCGCGCGGGCCGCGGGTTTCGATCTGCCAGACGCGGTCGGCGGCGTCCTCGTGATGTTGGTGCTCGATGATTTGCACCATGATGAGGCGTCCGACAAGCACGAGGGCGAGCAGGAGCATGACGGCAACGACGGCGCGCATTCGCCAGCGGCTGAGCGTTGCAGTTTCCATCGGCGCTCCCTGGCGGCGCTCCTTGGCGGCGCTCTCCGGCGGTTGACCGGCTGCTAATCGGCGATCAGCAGGTCC
Source organism: Dehalococcoidia bacterium (assembly GCA_965243125.1). Taxonomy (GTDB): domain Bacteria; phylum Chloroflexota; class Dehalococcoidia; order Bin125; family Bin125; genus CATQGW01. The sequence continues at coordinate 2,167,398 of OZ251529.1, forward strand.
AGCCATGCCTGCCATTGCGGTGGTTCGTGGTAGTGGACGGTTTCCGGCACGGGCAGATAGCGGCTGGGCATGACGCGGGCGGGCGGGGGCTGGTCGACTTCCAGGCGCACGGTGGGGGTGGCGTCGACCATCCGCAGGCGGGTGCGGGCGTCCTGCTCAATGCGGTTCAGGGAGGCGAGTTCGCCGACATGGGCGGCGAGCGTGCGGAGTTCGGAGCGGACGCGCTCGCGCTCGGCCTCCAGCGCGATCAACCGCGCGCCGGTTTCGGTGGCGTTGGACGACTGAAGGACGGGAAGGGAGGCGGCGAGGCAGAGGCCGACGATCAGGATCCAGACCCAGGCGGGCATGCGCGCCTGGGGCAGTAGCCGCAGTTGGGCGCACCCGCGGAGGGACTGGTAGGCCGCTCGGATGTCTTGCCGGGCGTCGGGCGCGGTGGGCGCGACGGAGGTCATGCGGCGGGGCTGCGCTGAGCTGCGGTCGTGTGTAATTTACGCAGCATCGGCTCGGCGTTTACCCGATCGCGCGCCCGGAGTGGCATACTGGGGGCATCGGACGTGATGCCCAACAAGCGGCCTGCGACGCGCACAGCGGGCGGGCCGGGCGAACAGGGCGAGGGCTGAGAGAGGAGTCGATTGGCTGTCAGGCCGTGGGGCAGATCGCGCGGTGCGGCGCCGTGAACGCCGCGGGGACAGGGTCCGCGCCGATTCCGCAACGAGTCGCGGTTCCAACGCGGTTTCCGATGGTGGCGGCGGGGCTTCTCCTTTACTGCAGTGACTTGTAGGACGTCCCCTCCGCGCGATCCGCCCCACGGCCTGGCAACGAGACTCCTCTCAGCGGCGGTGGTGCGGGAACCGACAGTGGCGGAATGCAGCCGTGTCATCAGACGGCCTCCGCGGCGCGCAACCGCGCGCTGCGCGCGCGCGGGTTGCCCTGGATTTCATCGGCGCGAGGCCGGATGACCTTCTTGGAGAGCGAGCGGAAGCCGGCGTCGTCGGCCGACGCGGCCTCGCGGATGAAGCGCTTGACGATGCGATCTTCGAGCGAGTGGAACGAGATCGCGACGAGTCGCCCGCCGAGAGCGAGCATGCCGCGGGCGGAGGCGAGGAAGGCGCTGAGACGGTCAAGCTCGCGGTTGACTTCGAGGCGCAGCGCGCGGAAGACATGAGTAGCGGGGTGCAGGCGGCGGCGCGGTCCGCGCCCGACGGCCGACTGGACGACTTCGGCCAGCTCGCCGGTGGTGCGGATCGGTCGTCGCTCGACGATAGCGCGGGCGATGCGGCGGGAGCGGCGCTCCTCGCCGAGCCGGTAGATGATGTCGGCGAGCGCAGTCTCGTCGTAGTGGTTGACGATCTCGGCGGCGGTGCGTTCGGCGTCGGGGCCGAGCCGCATGTCGAGCGGTCCGTCCTGCTGAAAGGAGAAGCCGCGCCGGGCGTCGTCGAGTTGCAGGCTGGAGACGCCGAGGTCGCAGAGCAGGCCGTCGGCGGCGGTGAAGCCGCGGCGGGCGGCGACGGCGGCGGCGTCATCGAGCCAGGCCTGTTCGAGGCGGCAGCGGTCGCCGAACGGTTGGAGTCGGCGGCGGGCCGTTTCGAGCGCCTGGGGGTCGGCGTCGAGGCCGAGCAGGCGTCCGTCGGGAGCGGACGCTTCGAGGATGGCGGCGGCGTGGCCGCCGAGACCGACGGTGGCATCGATGTAGGCGCCGCCGCGGCGCACGTTGAGCATCGCCAGCGCTTCGCGGGGCATCACCGGGGTGTGGGTCTGTTGAGTCGGGTGCTGGGTGATCATGACGCGGCCTCGCCGGCGGTCTGCTGCTCGAGCAGTTCGTCGTACGTGGCCTCGACCTGGGCCTGCTGGCGCGACCAGGCGTCGGCGCTCCAGATTTCGAGACAGTCGCCCATGCCGGTGATCACGGTTGCGCCGTTAAGTCGGCGCTGCTCGCGCATCCGCTGGGGGATCAGGATTCGGCCCTGGCTGTCGAGTTGGACATCGAAGGCCTGGGCGAAGAGTGCGCGGCGCAGGTCGCGGGCGGCGCGGTTCTGGCCCGCCGGGATGCGTTGCTGCGCGACCGCTTCAAACTCGACAGCGGGGTAGAGCTCGATCGAGTCGTCGGGTCCGGGCAGCAGGATGCCGCCGTGCTCAAATCGCCCGCGGTAGCGGGAGGGGATCGCGAGGCGGCCCCGCGAATCGAGGTTGTGCTCGTAGTTGCCGAGGAATCCGCCCTGGGCCACGATGTCGTCCCGATCCGCGTGGGGGAATGGGCGGGGTGTGCGGCTGCGTGCCGCTTTCCCCATTTCTCCCCACTTGGATGTCACATTAGGGACGGCGATCCATCGTGGTCAACGCGGGCGGCGCGCCTGTCCACACCACGCGGTTTATTGTCCACAAGCGGTTGATAAAACTGATCAGGTCGTAACATTTTCCGACAACAGCGGGCGACGGAGAAGCAACGAAAGGGCGTCGACCAGATGGTGGACAAATACCGCGCGGGAGTGCTGACGCTGTCGGACGCGGGCAGCCGCGGGGAACGTGTCGATACCTCCGGCCCGGCGATTTACCGGTGGCTAACCGAATTTGGTGTGGAGATCGCGCAGACGGCGATCCTGGCCGACGACCCGGAGGCGATTGAAGCGGCGCTGCGCGAATGGGTTGCGGCCGGTCTCGACCTGATCCTGACGACGGGCGGCACGGGGTTGGGCCCGCGGGACCACACGCCGGAGGCGACGCGGCGGGTGATCGAGCGGGAGGCGCCGGGCATCGCGGAGCTGATGCGCGCCGCTGGTCTCGCGCACACCCCGATGGCGGCGCTGAGCCGGGGCGTGGCGGGCATCGCGGGCGGGACGCTGATCATCAACCTGCCCGGCTCGGAGAAGGCGGTGCGGGAGAACCTCGAGGCGCTCGGGCCGATCCTCGAGCACGCGCTGACGCTGATCGGGGGTCGGACGGAGCACTGAATGAGTGGGGCCGTCGGGGGTGGTGTTTGGAAACCTTTGGGGCGGGGCTTTGAGGCTGACAGAGGGGCGCTCCTATCTGGTCGGGGCGGTTGGGGGTGGTTGGAAATGGTGCGGTTTGGAAGGTTTTGGACGGGGGGTGGAAGGGGTGGGTGAGGCGGGACATGGTTCGCACTCCTGTGCTATTCTTTGGGCTACTGTATCAGGTGCGCGGGAAGTTGGGGGGCGGTCGAGGAGTGCGGGGCGGCCGACCCCCCAGTCCGCTGCGCGGACAGCCCCCCTGCATAGGGGGGCGATTTCCAGAGAGGACGGCTTCGCTGCGTGGGGAGGGCGCGTACACTGGCGGGGATGGCTCAGCGCACTCTTCCACAGGCTGTTGCGGACGCGCGACGGCGGTTGGCCGCCGAATCCGGCCCCGTGCTCAAGGACTGGGGCGGGCGGCTGCCGATTGCGCTGGTCTACCCCAACTCCTACTACCTGGGGATGTCGAACCTCGGCCTCCAGGCCATCTACGCGCTGCTCAATGCGCGGCGCGAGATTGTCTGCGAGCGGGCGTTTTACGACTCGCCCAAACCCGATCAGCGCGGCGACGATCCGTCGCTGGGGCCGGTGACCATCGAGTCGCAGCGCCCGCTGACCGACTTCCCGGTCGTCGCCTACACCCTCACCTACGAAATCGACTACTACCACGTCGTCCGCTCCCTCCAGGCCGCCGGCATCGCGCCGTTGAGCGCCGAGCGCGATGAGGGCGCGCCGATCGTGATCGCGGGCGGCGCTGCCGTGATCACCAATCCGCTGCCGCTGGCGGACTGCTTCGACGCCTTCGTGATCGGCGAGGCGGAGCCGATCCTCGACCAACTCGCCGATTGCCTCGTCGAATACGCCCACGCCCCCCGCGCCGAGCTGCTGGAGCGACTCGCGCAGATCCCCGGCGTGTTCGTTCCGCTGATCGGTCCCGGCGCGAGCGGAGTCGAGCGGCAGTGGGTGCGCGACATCGGCACGACCGAGGCCGTCTCCCAGGTGCTGACCGACGAAACCGAGTTCAGCCAGATGACGCTGATCGAGGCGGCGCGCGGCTGCGGGCGGGGCTGCCGCTTCTGCATCGCCGGTTATGTCTTCCGACCGCCCCGCTACCGCCCGCTCGGCTCGCTGATCGAGCAGGTACAGCGCGCGCTCGAACGCTCCGAGCGGGTCGGGCTGCTGGGCGCGGCGGTGGCGGACCATCCCGAGCTGGCCGAGCTGGCGACTACCGCGGACCGGATGGGGGGGCGCGTCTCCGTTTCCTCGCTGCGCGTCGACAACCTCGCGCCGGAGCTGCTGGAGGTGCTGGCGCGCGGGGGTACGCGGACGGTGACGCTCGCGCCGGAAGCGGGCTCGGAGCGGATGCGCACGCGGATCAACAAGGAGGTCAGCGAGCAGCAGATTTTGGAGGCCGCCGACAAGGTGGGGCAAGCAGCGATGCGGCGGCTGAAGCTCTACTTCATGATCGGGCTGCCGGATGAGGAGGACGAGGACGTAGAGCAAATGGCGGCGCTGGGGCGGGAGATCAAGCAGCGGCTGGACGCGGCCGGGCACGGCACGGAGCTGGTGATGAGCGTGGGGCCGCTGGTGCCAAAGCCGGCGACGGCCTACCAGGAGCTGGCCCAGTCGCCCGCGGCGCTGGTCAAGGATCGCCAGCGCATCCTCGAATCGGCCTTCCGCGGGACGGGCATCCGGCTGCGGGGCGACTCGCCGACCTGGGCGCGGATCGACGACATCTGCTCGCGCTCCGACCAGCGCCTCGCGCACGCCATTCTGGAAATGAAGCGCCCCTCGGCGGGCGAGTGGTTCCGCGCCGCCCGCGAGTGGGGATTGGACGGCGCGCAACCCTGGGGCGGCGGAACGGTTCCCTGGTCGGTCGTCGAGACGGGCATCACCGACCGCTTCTTCCAGCGCGAGTGGAGCAAGCACGGGCGGGAGAAGCCGACGATTGATTGTCCGCCGCCGGAGATCGGCTGCAATCTGTGCGGCGTCTGCGGCGGCGAGGAGATTCCCTCCTACCGCTCGGAGCCGACGATCATCCCGCTCGAACAGCTGACGGCGCCGACGGCGTGACGACACACAGCGCAGCCATCGCCGAGCGCCTCGCCGCCGTCCAGATTGAGATCGCCGCCGCCTGCGAGCGTGCCGATCGCGACCCCGCCGAAGTGCGCCTGATCGCCGTCTCCAAGACCCAACCCGCCGCCGCGATCCGCGAGGCGGTCGCCGCCGGGCATGTCGATTTCGGCGAGAACCGCGTGCAGGAGGGCCTCGCCAAGCTGGACGAGCTGGACGACTCACCCGCCCGCATCCACCTGATCGGACATTTGCAGCGCAACAAGGCGCGCTTCGCAGGACGCTTCGCCTCCGTCCAGAGCATCGACAGCGTGCCGCTCGCCGCCGCCGTCTCGCGTCGGCTCGACGCCCCGCTGCCCGTGCTGCTTGAAGTCAATGTCGCCGGCGAGGCCTCCAAGCAGGGCTTCGGTCCGTCGGAACTGGACGCAGCGCTGCGGGAGATCGCCGCGTTACCTCATCTGGAGGTCGAGGGGCTGATGACGATCGCGCCGCTGGTCGCCGACGCCGAGGCGGTCCGCCCCGTCTTCCGCGCGCTGCGTGAAACGCGCGACGCGCTGGCCGGTGAGTGGGGGCTGCGGGAGCTGAGCATGGGGATGTCCAACGATTACGCTGTAGCCATCGCGGAAGGCGCGACGATCGTGCGGATCGGTCGCGCGATCTTCGGCGAGCGGATCGGCTGAGCGGCGTGTCCCTCGGAGCAATCGCAGTGATCGGCGGCGGGACAATGGGCGCGACCTTCGTGCGCGCCCTGACCGCTGCGGGTCTGGCCGAAACTGCCGATTTCCGGGTCTGCGAAGCCCTGCCCGCGCGGGCTCAAACCCTGCGCGACGAGCTCAGCCTCAGCGTCGTCGATTCGCTGCCCGAAGCGGTCGCCGACGCAGATCTCATCTACCTCTCCGTCAAGCCGCAGGACCTCGGCTCGGTCAACGACGTTCACCTCAATCAGGAGCAGCTGGTCGTCTCGATTCTGGCCGGCATTCCGCTCGCGCAGGTGCAGGCCCAGCTCTCGCACCGACGGGTCGTGCGGGCGATGCCCAACACGCCCGCCCAGGTAGGGCGGGGCTACACCGTCTGGACCGCGGCCGAGGGCGTAACCGACGAGCAGCGCGACCTCGCCCGCCGCGCGCTCGGCGCGATGGGCCAGCAGCTCTACGTCGCCGACGAATCCGCCATCGACCGCGCCACCGCCGTCTCCGGCTCCGGACCCGCTTATGTCTTCATGATCCTCGAAGCGCTGACCGACGCCGCCGTGCAGATCGGCGTCGCCCGCGCCGACGCCCGACGCATGGTGCTCGAAACCGTGCTCGGCTCCGCCGAATACGCCGCCGCGTCCGACGCCCACCTCGCCCAACTGCGCGACCAGGTCACTTCGCCGGCGGGCACGACGGCGGCCGGGGTGCGAGTGTTGGAACGCCACGGCCTGCGGGCCGCGCTGATCGAGGCCGTGGCCGCCGCGCACGACCGCGCACGGGAATTGGGCGCCGAATGACTGAAGTGATCGCGATCGTGGCCTGGCTGATCCGGATCTACAGCTTCGTGATCCTGGCGCGGGTGCTGATGAGCTGGGTGCCGATGTTCACCGGTCGGCCCCTGGATCCGTATAACCCGATCGTCAACGCGCTGCTCACGGTGACCGAGCCGGTGCTGGCGCCGGTGCGGCGCTTCACCACCTTCGGGATGATGGATTTCTCGCCGATCGTGGTGCTGCTGACGCTGACCTTCCTCTCCAGCGCGCTGGCGCGTTCGGTCTGAGCGAGGGCGCGGTCCACCGCAGGTGCAGCTGAGGGGGTTGACAACAGAACGCGCGTATCAGACACTTGTTCCGATCACCGCGGCGGGCGACTCCCCCCGCCCGGTGATCACCACGATCGCAGCGGAGCAAGTGAAAGAGACGGCAGATGGCAACGAAGACGGCCGACGCAGCGGAACGGACGGAGCACATGGAGCAGGCTGAACAGGCGGCGCAGAGTCAACTCGAGCCGCAAACGGAGACGGCGGAGCTGCCGGCGCAGGTCGAGGAGCTGGTCAACGACATCGAACGGCGCTTCGGCGCGGGCGCGCTGATGCGCCTCGGCGACGCCGGCGGGATGGCGGTGGACGGCATCCCGACCGGGGCGCTCTCGCTGGATGTGGCGCTGGGCATCGGCGGTCTGCCGCGCGGGCGGATCGTCGAGATCTACGGGCCGGAGAGCGCGGGCAAGTCGACCGTGGCGCAGCACGTGATCGCGGAGGCGCAGAAGCTCGGCGGGCAGGCGGCCTACGTAGATGTGGAGCACGCGCTGGATCCGGAGTTCGCGCAGCGGATCGGGATCGACACCCGCTCGCTGCTGATCGCGCAGCCGGACACGGGCGAGCAGGCGCTGGAGATCGCGGAAGCGCTGGTGCGCAGCAACGCGATCGACGTGGTGGTCGTGGACAGCGTGGCCGCGCTGGTGCCGCGCGCGGAGATCGAAGGCGAAATGGGCGATGTGCAGGTCGGTTTGCAGGCGCGGCTGATGTCGCAGGCGCTGCGCAAGCTGACCAGCGTGGTCTCGCGCTCCAAGGCAGTGCTGATCTTCATCAACCAGCTGCGGGAGAAGGTGGGGATCGTGTTCGGCAACCCCGAAACTACGCCCGGCGGGCGCGCGCTCAAGTTCTACTCCTCGGTGCGGATCGAGCTGCGGCGGGCGGAGACGCTCAAAGACGGCCAGATCGTGATCGGCTCCCGCGTCAAAGCCAAAATCGTCAAGAACAAGGTCGCGCCGCCGTTCCGCACGGCGGAGTTTGACCTCATGTTCACGAGCGACGAGTACGGGATCAGCAAGGCGGGCTGTCTGCTGGATCTGGGCGCGGAGGCCGCGGCGGGCGGCGTCGATCCGGTGGTGCGCAAGATGGGCACCTTCTACAACTTCGGGGAGACGCGGCTGGGCCAGGGGCGAGAGCGCTCGAAGGCGTTCCTGCGCGAGAACCCGGATATCGCGGCGGAGATCGAGGCGCAGATCCGCGAGCAGCGCGGGGTGCCGGCGGCGATCGATCTGACGGCGAACGAGAACGAAGAGACGGAGCCGATCGAGAAGCCGGCGCCGCGCAAGCGCGGGCGGCAGGCGCGCAGCGCCTGAGGCTGAGGAGCCGATCCGCCCCCTCCGGAATCGCCCCCTACGTGGGAGGCTGTCCGCGTAGAGGACTGGGGGGTCGGTCCGGCGTCCCGAGCACAGCACAAAGTCCGCGCATCCCCCTTCCGTCATTCCTGCGCAGGCAGGAATCCAAGCGAACCGCAGTTGGTTGCTCGCACCCCGCACTCCCAACGGCCCGCGAACGCCGCTCCGGGAGGCCGCAGGCGCGCCGCCGCAGCCCCGCGGCCACGAGATCGCCTGGATTCCTGCCTGCGCAGGAATGACGGGGATGCGCAGGAATGACGGACGAGGGACGGGCAGGAATGGCGGACGAGGGACGCGGGCTGACTGATACGGCCCCGACCAACCTGATTATTCTGGACAAAACCTGACACTCCCGACCACCTCCGGCCACCCTGACCAGATAGGGGCACACCCAAAACGGCGCGTGGGAGCGCGATCAATATTTTTCCGGGCGCGCACCGCCGACCCCCAGTCCGCTGCGCGGACAGCCCCCTGCATAGGGGGGCGATTTGGGAGCGGCAGCGCTGCTGCGTGGGAGGGCGATTCCGGAGGGCGAAGCGTCCTAGTGTGATGCTTTTTGGGCGGACATGAGGGCCACGGGGCGGAGTGGGTCGGGCAGGGCCGCGCCGCGCAGATCGGGGGTTGCGGCGATTGGAATTTGCGGCGAGGGGGCGCGGCGGATCAGGGCGAGCCAGCCCATGCCGCCGCCGACGGTGATCACGAGGCTGAGCAGACCCAGGACGGCCATCACCTCGCGCTCGCCGAGCACATCCGCGAACACGCCGACGGGCAGGCCGATCAGCATTTGCAGTCCCCAGCCCATCATCGTGAAGCTCATCACGCGCCCGTAGTAGGCGGGCTCGGTGTGGGTCATGATGTTGGCCTGGAGCAGCATCATGGGGCCCTGTAGACCGGGGCCCATGATGCCCAGCGCGACGGCGGCGTGTCCGTAGGAGCCGGCGCCGGCCATGATGAAGTGGCCCAGCCCCATCAGCGCGATCATCGCCAGCAGCACCGGCCAGGCCCAGCGCGAGGTGGCCAGCCCGGCGATGATCAGGCCCGCCGCAGCGGCGCCCAGCCCGTAGACGAGCAGCAGCAAGCCCTGGTCGGCGGCGGGGCGCTCGAGCACTTCGATCATGTAGCGGGGCAGGACGATGCGGAAGACGGAGCCGACGACGATTGTGGCCAGCAGCAGCGCCATCATGAAGCGCAGTTGCGGACGCCGCCAGATGTAGAGCGCGCCGGCCGCGATGTCGCGCCGCACGCTGCGGGCCGGCGGCTGTGCAGTCGGCTGGGCGGCAGCCTCGCGCTGCGCCTGCGGCGTCTCGCGCGGCTTGCGGTAGCGCATCACGGCGACGGTCGCGACGCCGATGAAGACCAGGACGGCCATCGTGAGGTAGGTGCCGCCCGCGCCGAGCGAGGTTTTGACCAGGATCGAGGCGATAAAGGGCGAGAACGGCTGGCCCCAGAGATGCGACATCTGGCTGAGCACGATGGCGTTGGCGACCAGGCGCGGCCCGACGATGTCGGCGGTGAAGGCCTGGCGGGCCGGGCTCATGAAGACGAAGGTCACGCCGAGGAAGAGCGAGAGGACGAAGAAGATGGGGAGTGTGAGGATGCCGGCGACCAGCAGCAGGCCGATCAGCGCGAGGATCGCCGCGCCCGCGCCCTGGCCGAGCACGATCAGCCACTTGCGGTTGACGCGGTCCGCGACCACGCCGCCGAAGGGCGAGAGGAAGAACATCGACAGGCCGATGGCGAAGGCGATCGTGCCCACCGCGGCGTTGGTGCCCGAGAGCTGCTCGGCCACGATGCCCATCGTGAACATCATCATCATGTAGGCGAGCGTGGCGAAGAGCGTGCCGACAAAGAGGATGCGGAATTGCCGATGCCCCAGGGCGGCGAAGGTGGTCGAGGACCAGGCGGAGACGATGCGGATCACGTGGGCAGTGTACGGGGCGGCCGACCCCCAGTCGCTCCGCGACAGCCCCCCTGCATAGGGGGGCGATTTGGGAGGGACAGCCCTCTGCGTAGAGGGGCGATTCCGGATGGGGCAGCCTGCGGTGCGCTTCAGCGGATGTGGCGCATTAGCCACCAGAGTACTGCGGCGGAGGCTGCTATGGCGAAGCTTATGTACCAGACCATGCGCAACGCTTGGAGCGGTTCTCCGTGAGTGCGCACATGAATGGTCGGCAGCGTCAGCCAGTCTCCCGGGGGTACCTGGGCCAGCGCCGCCGCGCTCGGCAGGAGCTGCGTCGGCCCCACGGGTCGCCAGCGCCCGTCGACGCGCAGCTCCGCCAACTCGATCTCGTCCACACCGGAGGTCCGCCAGACGCGAACGCGCACCTGGCGGGCCGGAGGCGGCAGTTGCACGACGCCCGATTGCCACCACTCGCTCGAGCGCCGAGGCGTGTACCGGCTCGGCGTGGGGATGCGCGTCGACTCGCCAACCCGGGGCACCTCAACGAACAGCGCAAACTCGACCGTGTTCAACTCGTCCGCCGGGCGCACGCCGATGCGGATCAGCGCGTCGTCCTCGTGGATTTCGTTCGGGGCGATCGCGAAGACGACGATGCCGACGATGATCAACGCCAGCACAAGCAGCGCGAGCAATACGCGCTCCGGCGAAATCATCCGCCGCCAGTCGTCGCGCATGTCGCGGATCGGGCCGAATGACAGATCGGTGAAGCGTCGTCGCATGGCGGTTGTGGGGGACCTTTGCGTGATTCTAGTTGCGGGGGCGGCCGACCCCCAGTCCGCTGTGCGGACAGCCCCACTGCATAGGAGGGCGATTTCGGAGGGCGCCTTTAGCGGGAGACTTTTTGGGCGGACATCAGGGCGGTGGGGCGCAGGCCGACCGGGGGCGGAGGGAGGACAGGGCCGACGGTGACGCCGCGGGCGGGGGCGGCGAGGTCGATGCCCTCGGGTTCTGCGCCGCGGCCCCAGCGCAGCCAGCCGAGCACGCCGAGCGCGACGACGACGAATGTGACCAGGCCGACGCCGGCGAGCACTTCACGCTCGCCGAGGGCGTCGGCGGCGATGCCGGCGGGCATGCCCATGAACGAAGAGACGCCCCAGGACATCATCGAGAAAGCCGTCACCCGTCCCAGATAGGCGGGTTCGGTGGACATCACGAGCTTTGCCTGGAGCAGCAGCACCGGGCCTTGCAGGCCGGGGCCGAGCAGCGCCATCGAGGCGATGGCCATGCCGTAGGTCTGCGCCTGCGACATGACCAGATAGCCCAGCCCCATCACCGCCATCAGCCCCAGAATCAGCGGCCAGGCCCAGCGCGAGGTGGCCAGCCCGGCGATCAGCAGGGCGATGGCGGCGGCGGCCATGCCGTTGACCAGCATCATCAGCCCCATATCGGTCGATCTGCGGTCGAGGTGCAGCTCGAGCAGGGCGGGGGTGAGGACGCGGAAGAGGTAGCCGATCACGACGGCGGCGGCGAAGAGCAGGATCATCAGGCGGAGATCGGGGCGTTGGAAGACGTAGCGAGCGCCGGCGGCGAGGTCGGCGGCGATGCTCTTGCGCGGCTCGCCGCTCTCCTCCTGCCGGTTGGGCATCACGGCCATCGAGAAGACGCCGATCGAGACCAGCGCGCCCATGATCACGTAGGTGCCGCCGCCGCCGAGCGCGGAGTCGATCAGGAAGGCGGCGAACATCGGCGCGAACGGCTGCCCCCAGCTGTGGGCGAGTTGATTGAGAGCGACGGCGTTGCCGATCAGCCGCGGCCCGACGATGTCGCGGGTGAAGGCATGACGGGCAGGGCCCATGAAAACGAATGTCGCGCCGAGGATCAGGGTGAGGATGAAGAAGAGGAAGAGGTCGAGGACGCCGAACAGCAGCAGCGCGCCGGTCAGGGCGAGGATCGCCGCGCCGGAGCCCTGGCCGAGCACGATCAGGCGCTTGCGGTTGACGCGGTCGGCGACCACGCCGCCGATCGGCCCGCCGATCAGCATCGAGATGCCGGTGCCCATGCCGACGAAGCCGACGGCGGTGTTGGTGCCGCCGAGGTCGAAGGCGACGACCGACATCGCCACGAACATCATCATGTACGCGGTGGTCGCGAACAGAGTGCCCGCGAAGAGGATGCGGAAGTGCTTGTGCGAGAGCGCGGCGAAGGTGCGCTGCGACCACGCGGAGAAGATTCGCCTCACGCGAACAAGTCTACGCGCCCACTGCGCAGGGCGGGGCCAACGCGCACTCCGCGCTAGTCTGGCGGCAGGCCGCTCTGTCAACCGCGACAAGCAGGACCACTGAAGGAGAGCCGCATGGTCGAGCGCGAACTGCGTCTGACCGATCTGGCGCGCTGCGGCGGTTGAGGCTCAAAGTACGGGCCCGAGGGCCTGGCGCACGTGCTGCGCGACTTGAAGAGCCAGTTCCCGCCCGAGCAGTTTCCGCGGCTCGTCGTCGGGCTGGATACGCCCGACGACGCCGCCGTGTATCTGCTGGACGACGACCACGCGCTGGTGCAGACGCTCGATTTCTTCGCGCCGGTGGTGGACGATCCCTACGAATACGGCGCGATCGCGGCAGCCAACGCGATGTCGGATGTCTACGCGATGGGAGGGAGCGTGCTGTTCGCGCTGAACATCGCGGCGTTCCCCGAGGATCTGCCGGCGGAGACCGCCGCCGAAATTCTGCGCGGCGGAGCGGAGAAGGTGCGCGAGGCGGGCGCGGCGATCGCGGGCGGGCACACGATCATCGACGAAGAGCCGAAATACGGCCTGGCGGTGACGGGCGTGGCGCACCCGGACAAGGTGTGGCGCAACGCCGGCGCGTTGCCGGGCGACGCGATCATCCTGACGAAGCCGATCGGGACGGGAGTGTTGATCGGGGCGAACGGGGCCGGCGCGGTCGCCGGGCCGCATCTGCGCGCGGCGATCGGGCAGATGATGACGCTGAACAAGACCGCAGCCGAAGTCGCCGCCGACTATCCGGTGCGCGCGATGGCGGATGTGACGGGTTTCGGTCTGGCGGGGCATCTGTGGGAGATGGCGGAGCAGAGCGGCGCGGCAATCGAGCTCGACCTGGATCGCGTGGAGGCGCTGGGTGGGCTGGCGGAGGCGGTGGAAGCCGGCTTCGGCAGCGGCGGGCAGAACCGCAACCGCGATTTCTTCGAGCCCAAGCTCGAGATCGAGCGGGAGCTGACGGCGCTGGAGGATGCGCTGCTCTATGACCCCCAGACTTCGGGCGGCTTGCTGATCTCGACGGGGCTGATCGAGGCGCCGCATCTGGAGCGGGCGCTGCGCGCCGCGGGCGTGCAGGCGTCGGTGGTCGCCAGGGTCGCCGGCCAAGCGCCCGGCGGCGCGCTGCGAGTTGAGTAGGGCGCAGCCAACGTGAACGACGATATGGCGCTGCGATACCGCGAAGCCAGCTGGGCGCTGTTGACCGGCGCGCCCGATGCCGCCGCGCCCACATCATCGTATGCGTTTATGGCCGACATAGTGGGATACGACCTCGCAGCGTTCTTCTCACGCAACCAGGAACGGCTACGCTCCGAGGTGGCATCCGTCCTGACGCAGCTGCTGGATCCGACATCATGAGCGCACCGCTTCGCCAGCGCTTCCGGCAACGCGCCGACTACACACACCGCCACAATGCGTCGGCCGGCCGGCACGGCTGGCTGCGGCTCACGCCCGCCTATTCGCTCAAGATCGTCAATGAGCTGCTGGCCTCCGCTGATCCGACCAAGCCCATGACCGTCCTTGATCCGTTCAGCGGCACTGCGACCACCGCGCTGGCGGCGGCGTACCGCGGTCATCGCGCCGTAACCGTCGAAATCAACCCGTTCCTGTACTGGTTCGGCCGGGCCAAGACCGCCGCGTATTCAGCGCAGACGCTCGAATCGACGGCGTTGCTCGGCGCGCAGATCGTCGATCTCGCCCGCACAGTCGGAGCGGCGGCTGTTACGCCGCCGCCGATGCACGGAGTCGAGCGCTGGTGGAATCCGAACGCGCTTGATCTGCTCTGCCGGCTCAAGGCTGCAATCGACGAAGTCTGCCCCAGGCCTGGGCAGCACCGCGACCTGCTGCTCATCGCGTTCTGCCGACTGCTGATCGATCTGTCCAACGTTCGCTTCAACCATCAGTCCCTCTCGGTTGACGCCGAACGCAGCGATCAACTGCGGATGGATCTGCACGCTTCGCCGGAAGATCAGTTCTGCGGCCAACTCGAGACGGTCCTACAGAGCGCAGCGGACAACCCGGAGGGCGCCGTGCAGGTCATCCAGGGCGACGCGCGTGACTTGCGCCAGGTGAATCATCAGGCGGATATCGCGGGCGTTGACCTGCTCATCACGTCGCCTCCATACGTCAACCGCATGTCGTACATCCGCGAGCTGCGCCCGCACATGTACTGGCTCGGCTACCTCAGCTCCGGTCGAGAGGCAGGCGAGTTGGATTGGCAGGCCATGGGCGGTACCTGGGGCGTCGCCACGAGTCGCCTCACCGATTGGCAGCCGCCGCCCGACACTTTCCGGTCAACGACGCTCCGCGACGCGGTTGAGCGAATCGCGAGCGATCGCAATCCAAACGGCGCGCTGCTCGCCGGCTACGTGCTCAAGTACTTCGCCGACATCTGGTCGCATCTCCGCTCCGTCCCGGGCGTGCTCAATTCCGGCGCGGATGTCCACTACATCGTCGGCAACTCCTCGTTCTACGGCGTGCTTGTGCCGGTCGAGCGCATCTATTCGGAGATGCTTACCGAGCTCGATTTTGGACGCGTCGAATGCGAGCCGATCCGCAAGCGCAACTCGAACAGGAAACTGTTTGAGTTCGACGTCAGCGCGAGGTGGAACGGGCTGGCGCGAGAGGCGAACAACGCATGACGGCAACAGAAACCACAGCCGCAATCGAGGCCGATGCGGCGGTGATTGGGGCGGGAATTTTGGGGCTTTCTACGGCGATGGCCCTGGCGCAGCGGCATGCGGGGCTGCGCGTCGTGGCGCTGGAGCAGGAAGCGGGCGTCGGGCGGCATCAGAGCGGGAACAACAGCGGGGTGATTCACTCGGGGCTGTACTACCGGCCCGGCTCGGCGAAGGCGCGGATGGCGGTGGAGGGAGCGGAGCGGATGTACGCCTTCTGCGCGGAGCACGGGGTGGGGGCGGAGCGCTGCGGCAAGGTGGTGGTGGCGACGCACGAGCGCGAACTGGAGCGGCTGGCGGAACTGCGGCGGCGAGGCGAGGCCAATGGAGTACACGGCATCCGCGAAATCGGCCCCGACGAGCTGCGCGCGCTCGAACCCAACGCGGCCGGGGTGCGGGCGCTGCACGTGCCCAGCACGGGGATTGCGGACTATCCGGCGGTGTGCGACACGTACCGCTCGCTACTCGAAGCGAACGGCGGCGCGGTGCGGCTGCGCTCGCGCGTCGGAGGGATTCGCGTCGATGCGGACGGCGTGGCGTTACACACTACCTCGGGGTTGGTGCGCGCGCGCTACGCGGTGAACTGCGCGGGCTTGCAGGCGGATCGCGTCGCGCAGCGGGCGGGCGCGCAGCGCGATGTGCGGATCGTGCCCTTTCGCGGCGAGTATTACGACCTCACCGATGACGCGCGCGGGCTGGTGCGCAACCTGATCTATCCGGCGCCCGATCCGGCGTTTCCGTTTCTGGGCGTACACTTCACGCGGCGGCTGGACGGAAGCGTGGAGGCCGGGCCCAACGCAGTGCTGGCGCTGCGGCGCGAGGGTTATCGCTGGCGCGACATCTCGCCAGGCGACGCCTGGGACGCTGTGAGTTATGTCGGCTTCCTGCGTCTGGCGCGGCGGCACTGGCGCACCGGGCTGGGCGAGGTCTGGCGCTCGGCGAGCAAGCCGGCGTTCGTGGCGGCGCTGCAACGGCTGATGCCGGCGCTACAAGGGTCGCAGCTAGTGCGCGGCGGGGCGGGCGTGCGGGCGCAGGCGCTGGAGCGCGACGGTTCGCTGGTCGACGATTTTCAGATCGTGGAGACGGATCGGATGATTCACGTGCTGAACGCGCCGTCGCCGGGCGCGACGGCGTCGCTGCCGATCGGCGAGCAGATCGCGCAGATGGCGGCGAAGTCGTGGTTCGGCGCGTAGCGGTTACTCGTCCAGGACAAGCGTGACGGGCGCGTGATCGGACGGCTTGTCGCCGTCGTCTTCCTGGCGTTCGTCGGTATCGATCTCAACGGCCGACGCCCGCTCGACCAGCGGCTGCGAGATCAGGTGATGATCGATGCGCAGGCCGTGATTGCGTTGCAGGGAGCCGCCGCGGTAATCCCACCAGGTGAAGACGCCCGCCGAGTCGTCGAACTGGCGATAGGCATCGGTCAGGCCCCAGTCGAGCAGCGCGGCCAGACGCTCGCGCTCGGGCGTGGAGCAGAGCACCTTTTCGCGCCACGCTTCGGGATCGTGCACATCGCGGTCGTCGGGCGCGATGTTGAAGTCGCCGCAGAGCACGATCTCCTCGCCTGCGTCGCGGCCGTCCAGCCAGCCGCGCAGGCGATCCAGCCATTCCAGCTTGTACCGGTAGGCGGGATTGTCGACGGAGCGTCCATTTGGGACATAGAGGCTGACGATCCGCACCCCGCCGATGGTGGCCGCGATGCCGCGCGACTGGTCGTCGTCGGGCCAGGGGATCGCCGTTTCCACCTCGTCGGGCCAATCGAGGCCGGCGATGGCGACGCCGTTATAGGTTTTCTGGCCGAAGATGGCGACCTGGTAGCCGAGCGCGTCGAAGCCGTCGAAAGGGAACTGCTCCTCGGTGCATTTGAGCTCCTGGAGGCAGAGCGCGTCGGGGCGGTGCTGGTCGAGCCAGTTGAGCACGCGATTTTCGCGGGCGCGGATCGAGTTTACGTTCCAGGTTACGATTCGCATCGGGCAATCTCCTGAATGGGCTCCTGAATGCGCTCTGGTTGAGGCTCCTGTGTTGGTTCCTGTATGCGTGTCTGCGAGAGTACGACGGCGGCGGCGACGGCGACGTTGAGCGACTCCACGGCGGCGCTGATCGGGATGCTCACGGTCGCGTCGATCAGCGGCGCGAGGCGCTCGGAGACGCCCGCGCCCTCGTTGCCGAAGAGCCAGACCGTCGCGCCGCTCGCGGGGCGGGGCGGTTCGCCGCCGGTCGGCGCGCAGGCGACGACCCGCGCGCCGCGTTCGCGCAGCGCCGCCAGATCCTCAGCCAGATCAGCGGAGCGAGCGATTTGGACGCGGAACCAGGCGCCCGTCGCGGCCCGCGTGACGCGCGGATGCGCGGCGTCGGCGCAGCCCGCGCCGAGCAGCGCCAGGTCGCAGCCGAAGGCCGCCGCGCTGCGGATGATCGCGCCCACGTTGCCCGGATCCTGCACCGCGTCGAGCGCGACGACGGTCGGGCGCGCGTCCCACTCCAGCGCCGCGATCGCCGCCGCCGCGTCGGCCAGGCGGTCCTCGATCACGGCGAAGACGCCCTGCGGCGTGCGGGTGTCGGAGAGCCGCTCGGCGTCGGCGCGGCTGATCGGGGCGACCTCCACGGGCGCGTCGCTCCAGGCCGACGGATCTTCCGCCAGCAGCTCGAGGCAGGGCGCGCCGGCGGCGAGAGCGTCGCGCACCAGCTTTTCGCCGTCGATCAGGAAGCGGCGCTGCTCGCGGCGCCCGCGCGCGGTCTGGAGCTCGCGGAGCGATTTCAGACGCGCGCGGGAGAGCGCCACGGTCGGCTCAGCCGAGCAGGGCAGCTAGAACTGCTCCTTGAGCTCGGCATAGCGATCCAGCAGCGGCAGCACCGTGCCGGCGTCGGCCGGCGGCAAGCCGAAGATGATCCGCTGGAAGCCCATGTCGATCAGATCGGTGACCTGCTTCGGGTCGGGGCCGACGCCGAAGACGCTGCGCTGGATGCTGTCGAAGGGGCGATCGGCGCGGTCGGCGGCGGCCCGCAGCTCCTCCATCGAGGCGCGCATGTCGCCGCGCAGGGCGATCGGCAGCCAGCCGTCGCAGTAGTCGACCACGCGGTCGTAGGCCCACTTGGACTGCGCGCCGAGCAGGATGTCGGGGCCGTTTTCCTGCACCGGCTTGGGGTAGGACCAAACCGGGTCGAAGTCGATGAACTCGCCGTGGAATTCGGGCTCGTCCTTGGTCCAGAGTTCGCGCCAGGCGAGCACGCACTCGCGGGTGATCTTCCAGCGGTCCTTGAAGTTCCAGCCGTGGTTTTCGAGCTCTTCGGCGTTCCAGCCGGCGCCGATGCCCAAAATCAGGCGTCCGCCGGAGATCATGTCGACCGAGGCGGCCGACTTGGCGGCGACCAGCACATCGTGCTCGGGCACCAGCAGGATGCCGGTGGCGAGCTTGATCGTCTCCGTCGTGCCCGCCGCGGCGGCCAGCGCGACGAACGGATCGTGGGTGTGCCAGTATTCCTGCGGCAGGTCGCCGCCGCCGGGCCAGGGCGACTGGCGGCTGGTGGGGATGTGGGTGTGCTCGGGGAACCAAAGCGACTCGAAGCCGCGGTCTTCGGCTTCTTTGGCCAGCTCGCCGGGCTGGATCGCGTAGTCGGTGGGGAACATCGAGACGCCGAAGTCGGTCATCGCATCGCCTTTCGTCTGCGGCCTGTTGCGGTCGTGCGTCGCCGCGCCCCAAGTCTACCGTCTACCGCCCGCTAGCCTGCGCGCGCAGCGATGGAGGAGCACGATGACCGACTACCCCGCGCCGAGCCGCGACGAGATCATGCGCAACTACAAGGAGCGCCGCAACTGGGGGCGCTGGGGCGACGACGATTCGGTCGGCGCGATCAATCTGATCACGGTGGAGAAGCGGCTGGCGGCGATCGGCTCGGTGCGCAACGGGCGCACCGTGTCGCTGAGCCGCCCGTATCCCAAGGATCCGAGCGCGATCAACCCCTCGCCCGCGCAGCATTTCATGCGCACCGCGCCGCGCGGCGACGGCTCCTCCGGCGCGGTGGTGGACTACTACGGCTTCATCTATCACGGGCACACGTTCACGCACATCGACGCGCTCTGCCACATCTGGGACGAGGACGGCATCTGGCAGGGGCGGCGGCCGGAGGAGGTGATCGACTCGGCGACGGGCGCGCTGTTCGCAGACGTGACGGCGTGGAATCAGGGCATTTTCACGCGCGGCGTGCTGCTTGATGTGCCGAAGTTCCGCGGCGAGCCCTATGTGACGCTCGACAAGCCGGTGATGGGCGACGAGCTGGCCGACATCGCGGATGCGCAGGGGGTGAGCGTGGAGCCGGGCGACGCGCTGCTGGTCTACAGCGGGCGCGAGGCCTACCAGGCCGACCACCCGGATGATTTCTTCGGCGCGCCGCCCAGCCCGGGGCTGCACGCCTCGACCAGCATCTACATCCGCGACAACGATGTGGCGCTGCTGGGCTGGGACATGATGGACGCGCGGCCCGACGAGTACGGGCTGGCCTGGGCCGTCCATGGCGTGATCTACAGCTTCGGCGTGGCGCTGCTGGACAACGCGCTGCTGGAGCCGCTGGCCCGCGCCTGCGCGGAGGAGGGCCGCTACGCGATGCTGCTCTGCGTGCTGCCGCTCAACGTGCAGGGCGGCACAGGCTCGCCGGTCAACCCGATCGCGGTGTTCTAGCCGCGCCGCCCGCTACGCTTGCCCTATGCCGGAACCGCCGCCCATCTGGTCCGACGCCTTCCTCGAAACCGAAATCCGCGAACAGCCGGAATACCGGGCGCTGCTTGATGGCAGTGCCGAGGACGGCGCCGAGTTCGACGCCTTCGTCGAGGCGGCGCGCAGGATTGTGGGCGATGTCCGCGCGATCCGCTCGCCCGACGAGCAGTTGACCATCGAGCGCGCGATCACACCCTTGCTGGAGGCGCTCGGCTGGCCGACGCCGCTGCCCAAGCGCAGCCTCACCTCGCGCGACGAGATCGACCTGGCGCTCCACGCCGACGAAGCGCAACGCGAGCTCTCGCTCGGCGCGGACGAGCGCGCCCAGGTGCTGCGCGCCGACGGCATCGTCGAATGCAAGGAGTGGGGCCGATCGCTCGACGGCTCCGGCAGCGGCGCGCGGCCGGGCGAGACCGCCGCCCAGCAGCTGCAGCGCTACCTGCTGATCGCCGGCACCGACTCCGGCGAGTCGCTGCGCTGGGGCATCCTGACCAACGGCGCGCGCTGGCGCATCTACTCCTACCGCGCGCGGCCGCGCAACCGCACCTGGGAAATCGATCTCGCCGACCTGCTCGTCTCGCAAGACCTCTTCAACCAGGCGCTCACCGATGAGGCGCGGCATCAACTCCGGATCGCCTGGCTGCTGTTTCGGCGCGACTCCTGGATCGCCGCGGAGGGCGAGCGCGAGTCCCTGCTCGACCGCCTGCTCAACGAGGGGCGCCGCAGCGATCAGCAGGTCGCCGACAACCTCTCCGACGCGATCTTCACGCAGGTCTACCCGGATCTGATCGCCTCCTTCTGGCGGCGCAGCCCCGAAGCCTCGGCCGACGATGTGGCCCGCGCCGCGCTCTACTTCCTCTATCGCCTGCTCTTCCTCTCCTACGCCGAAGACCGCGGGCTGCTGCCGGTCGAATCGGAGAGCTACGCGCCCGTCAGCCTGCGCCGCGCCGTGCGCGACCGGGTCGGCAACGGACACCAGTACCCGCAGCGCTCGACCACGCTCTGGGACGCGATCGAGACCTTGCGCGACATGGTCGACCAGGGCGACGAGCAGCTGGGCGTGCCCGCCTACGACGGGCGGCTGTTCGCGCCGATTCACCGGCTGCTCGACGAAATCAAGGTGCCCGACGCCGAGCTGGCCGCGATCATCGCGCCGCTCAGTCACGACCAGGGGCGCTACATCAGCTACCGCCTGCTCTCGGTCCAGCAGCTCGGCAGCATCTACGAGAAGCTGCTCGAATTCACGCCCCAGCGCGATGCCTCCGGCGCGGTCGACACCGTGCTCCAGCCCTACGCCCGCAAGGACACCGGCTCCTACTACACGCCGCAGGAGCTCGTCGATCTGATCGTCGAGCAGGCGCTAACGCCGCTGGTTGAGGAGCGCATCGCAGCGTTCCGCAACGATCCCCGCGAGGAAAACGATCCCGCCCTCGCGCTGCTCAAGCTCAAAATCCTCGACCCCGCGATGGGTTCCGGCCACTTCCTGATCACCGCGATCGACTGGCTGGCCGAACGCATCGTGGACCTGCTCGGTGAGAACTGGGAGCACGACGCGGATTACGAGTCGCCGCTCCGCGCCGAGCTGGCGCAGATTCGACAGGAACTGACCGAGGAACCCGAGGGGCCGCCCAACAACCCCGCGGTCGAACAGATCGAGCGCAACCGCGCGCTGCTCGCGCGGGCCGACCCGCCCGAGGACCGCGCGCTGATCCGCCGCATGGTGCTCAAGCGCTGCATCTACGGCGTCGACAAAAATCCACTGGCGGTCGAGCTCGCCAGAGTTGCGTTCTGGCTGCATACCTTCACGCCGCCGCTGCCCCTGCCCTATCTCAGCCACCGCATTCGCGCGGGCGACTCGTTGCTGGGCATCTCCGTCGAACACGCCGCGCAGTACGTCGATGAGTGGGGGCGCGACTACACGGCGGACGGCCTGCGTTCCCAGCGCGGCGATCTGACCGAGTCCACCCGGCAGTCCGAACAGCGGATGGCCGAGTCGCTCGATCTCACGCTCTTCGCCATCGACATCTCCGAGGACAACCACGATAAAATCGAGATCGCCTCGATCCGGGCGCGCCACGCCTTGAACTTGATGGCTGGCTTCCGCTGGCTCAGCGCGGGGCTGAACAAGGGCGAGCGCGAGCGCTTCCACGAGCCGCTCAGCGACGCGCTCAGCGGCCACCCCGGCCGCGCCGTGGCGATCCTCTACAACGGCGAGAATCGCGAAGGGCTGACGCCCTCGACGCCCGCCTTTCAGGAGATCCGCGGCCAAATCCGAACGCTCACCGAGCGCGAGCGCCCCTTCCACTGGGACATCGAATTTCCGCAGGTGATGGGCGCGGGCGGCTTCGACGCCGTGATCACCAATCCGCCGTGGGACCGGATCGAGCAACAGGAGAGAGAGTGGTTCGCCGCGCGTGGGTCTGAGATCGCCAACCTTGAGCCTGCGGCCCGCCGCAAAGCGGCGATCGCAGAGGGGATCGCGAATGGCGATCTCCTCTGCGTCCAGTACGAGGAAGCGCGCGCGCAGGCCGCGGCGATGCGTCTGGTTTGCCGCGAGTCGGGCGATTATCCTTTGCTCAGCGGTGGGCGCACGAACTTTTACAGCCTGTTCGTCGAGCGCTCGCTCGCGCTGATCAACCCCAACGGCATCGCCGGAATCCTCACTCCCAGCGGGATCTACTCCGACCAAACGGCTGCCCGTTTCTTTCGCGAGATGTCGACAAGCGGCCGAGTCGGCGGCATCTACGACTTCGAGAACCGCCGCAGCGAGAACCCGGACGCAGGCACGGCAAGGTGGTTTCCGGATGTCCACCCTCAATTCAAATTCTGCGCCGCTGTCTTCGCCGGTGCGGAGCGCCGCTTTGAAGAAGCCAAATGCGGCTTCTACCTCCACGGCAAAGCCGATCTTGCCAAATTGGATCGCGTCTTTCCGTTGACGCCGGACGACTTCGCCCGCATCAACCCGAACACAGGAGCGGCGCCCACGCTCCGTTCCCGCGCTGATGCCGAGCTGGTGCGCCGTATCTACCGTGAGCATCCGGTCCTGGTTGATCGCTCCGGCGGCGATGAAGTGAAGGCGTATCCGATTCGCTTCACACAGGGGTTGTTCAACATGACGAGCGACTCCGCTCTGTTCCGCACCGCCAACGAGCTCGAAGCCGAGGGCTGCTACCGCGTCGCGGGGCACCGCTGGCGGCGCGGCGACACGGAGTGGGCGCCGCTCTACCAGGGGCGGATGATCCACCACTTCGACCACCGCGCCAACGCAGTCGGCTTCAATCCTGAGAGCCAGGACAATCCGTACTTCAGCATTGAGGTTTCGGACGAAGAGAAGCGGGACGCGGCGTTCTTCCCCAATGTCCAGTACTGGGTGTCGGTGGAGGAGATCGCGCCGCTGCTGCCGCGCACGCAGCGCTGGGTGATCGCCTTCCGCGACATCACCAACTCGACCAATGAGCGCACGATGATCGCCACGATCGCGCCCTGGGCGGCGTTCGGCAACAAAGTACCGCTGCTGCTGCCCGATCCGGAGCTTGAGGCCGGCGACGCCGCGCTGCTGGCCGCCAACTTCTCCAGCCTCGCGCTCGATTTCGTCGCCAAGCGCAAGGTGCAGAGCACCAACATGAACTGGTACATCCTTGAGCAGCTGCCCGTAATCGCGCCCGCCGACTACGACCGCGAGTTCGGCGGTAAGACCGCCCGCGAGCTGGTCCGCGACCACGTGCTGCAACTCAGCTACACGGCGCACGACCTCGCGCCGTTCGCCCGCGACCTCGGCTATGCCGCCGACCCGTTTCCCTGGGACCCCAAGGAGCGCCGCCAGCTGCGGGCGCGGCTGGACGCGCTCTACTTCCACCTTTACGGCCTCGACGAGGACGCCGCCGCCTACATCCTCGACCAGTTCCCGGTGCTGGAGAAGAACGAGCGCAGGGCGCACGAGCGCTACCTGACCAAAGAGCTGGTGCTTGGGCAATACCGCGCGCTGGCGGCGGGGGATACGGCGGCGGAGATTCGGCTCGAGTGAGGGGGGCGCAGCGGAATCGCCCATCCCAATCGCCCCCCTATGCAGGGGGCTGTCCGCGCCAGCGACTGGGGGTCGGCCTCCCAACTCCGTGCTGTGCTTGCGGCGCCGCGCCGACCCCCTCCGGCGCTGCGCGCCACCTCCCCCTGCGCAGGGGGAGGATTATTTCGGAGTGCGTGAGAGGGGCTAGGACGCGGCGAAGATGCGCTTGCCGTCCACCCGGACGGCGCGGCCTACGCCGGGGAACTTGAAGTGGCCGCTGGCGATCAGGGCGTTTTCCTGCTCGATGCGGTCGAAGAGGGCGCGGCGGCTGGCGGTGCTGGTTGTGGGGTCCACATCGGCGCTGGGGCACCAGTCGGTCTCGGTGAGTTGCACCATGTGGTGGGCGGCGTCGCCGAGCACGTAGGCGCTCTCGCCGCCGCTGTTGACGGCGAAGGAGACGTGGCCGGGGGTATGGCCGGGCGTGGGGATCGTGGCCACCTCGCTGGTCAGCGCGCCCTCGCCCTCGACGAAGTCGATCAGGCCGGCGTCGAGCACGGGGGCGAGCACGTTGTCGTAGTTGGCGCCCTGTTTGAGCTCGTCGGAGCCGGTCCAGAAGTCCCATTCGGCCTGCTGCACGATGTGGCGCGCGTTGGGGAAGAGCGGCTGCGGTTTGCCGTCGACATCGGTGGTGTTCCAGCCGGTGTGGTCGAAGTGCAGGTGAGTGAAGGCGACGACGTCGACCTGGTCGGGGGGGACGCCGGCCTCGCGCATCACCTCGGGCAGGGCGGGCGGCGCCTTCAGCGGCAGCATTTCGACGGGGCGTCCGCCGATGCCGCTGTCGACGAGGATGGTGCGCCCCTGGCTGACGATCAGCCAGGAGCCGAGGTTGAGGATGATGTTGCCGTCGTCGTCGAGCAGGTCGCCGTAGGCGTCCCAGTCGGACGCTTCGGTGGTAGTGAAGAATCCGGTGGGGGGCACGACGGCCCAGGAGTCCTGGAGCGAGATCAGTTCGGCGTTGCCGACGTTGATGCGGTGGATCTGTGCCATTGCGAGCCTCCCTAGGGCTGTGCGCCAAGTAGATGGAGGGAGGGTAGCGGAACGGGTTAGGGGGCGGCGTCGGCGCGGCGGTAGGACTCGTCGAGCAGTTCGATGGCGTGGGCGGTGCGGGCGGAGAGCGCGCCGGCGGCGTCGTGGCGGGCGATGCCGGCGTCGAGCTGGAGCATGCAGCCGGGGTTGGCGGTGCAGATTTGCTGCGCGCCCGTCGCCAGCACGTCCTCCATTTTCTCGGCCAGCACGCGCTGGGAGATGTCGGACTGCATGATCGAGTAGATGCCGGCGCTGCCGCAGCAGCGGTCGGGCGCGCGCATTTCGCGCAGCTGGAGTCCGGGGATGGCGCGGAGCAGTTGGCGGGGGGCTTTGCGCACCTCCTGGGCGTGCGAGAGGTGGCAGGAGTCCTGGTAGGTGACGGCGCGGTTCAGCTCGCCCGCGGGCGGCTCGAAGCCGATTTCGACCAGATACTCATGCACATCGCGGACGCGCGAGGCGAAGTCCGCCGCGCGCTCCGCCCAGGCCGGATCGTTGCGCAGCAAGTGTCCGTATTCCTTGAGGTGCGAGCCGCAGCCGGCGGCGTTGATCAGGATCGCGTCGGAGGGTTCGCCGTCCTCCGGCAGAAACGCCGAGATGTTCTTGCGCGCCAGCTCGCGCGCGGCCTCCACATCGCCGCCGTGCACGTGGAGCGCGCCGCAGCAGACCTGCTCGCGTGGGGCGCGGACGGCGACGCCGTTGCGGGCGAAGACGCGGACGGTGGCGCGGTGCGTTTCGGGGTAGGCGAGCGGCATCATGCAGCCGGTCAGCAGGGCGGCGCGGGCGCGGAGCGGGGCGGTCGGCGCGACGCGCTCGGCCTCCCGGTTGTCGTAGAAGCGGGCGCGCGCATCGGGCGAGAGCGCCTCGACGTCGGCCAGGCCGGGCGCGAGGTGTCGCAGCAGCCCGCTTTTGCGGATGAGCGTTTGCAGGCCCAGCCGCTGATAGAGCTTCAGCCCGTAGCCGGCCAGCCGCAGGCGGCGCGGCGAGGGGAAGACGCCGCGCATGACGATGCGCCAGAGCAGGCGTCGGCGGCGGGGCCAGCGCTGCTGGGCGAAGGCTTCGGCGCGGGTCGCCTCCATTAGGCGTCCGTAGGGCACTTTGGAGGGGCAGGCGGTTTCGCAGGCGCGGCACTGGAGGCACTGGTCGAAGTGCTGTTGGACGCGGGGCGTCCAATCGATGCGGCCGTCGTCGAGCGCGCGCATCAGAGCGATGCGCCCGCGCGGGGAGTCGGTTTCGAGTCCGAGGTCGAGGTAGGTGGGGCAAGCGTTGAGGCAGAAGCCGCAGTGGACGCAGAGGCCGAGCTCACCCGGATCGGGGCGATCCTCGGTCAGCCAGATCGGCTCGCCGGCGGGAGCGGGAGCGTGGGTCATATGCCGTCCACGAAGCGTCCGGGGTTGAGCGTGCGTTGGGGATCGAATTCCTGCTTGACGCGATGCATCAGGCGCGCGCCCTCGCCGGCCGGGCCCCAGATGTCGAGGCGATGTTTCAGTTCGGGCGGTGCCTGCTCCACGGTCAGGTTTCCTCCCAGCGGCGCGAGGGCGGCGCGCGCGGCTTCGATGCCCTGCGCCGCCGCTTCGAGCTCGGCGCAGGGCGCGTCTACGAAGAGTAGGCCCGAGTCGGCGGCGGCGATCCAGCGCGCCGCGCCGGGCACGTTCGCCCGCAGGTGGCGCACGGCGTCGGCCAGCGAGGCCGGCGGGACGCCGAGCCGCAGGCGCAGTTGGTCGGCGGGCGTAGCCAGCTCGAGATCGAAGATCGCCTGCCAGGTTTCGATGATGCCCTGGTCCGTCGCCGTCCCTCCCGTCGCGCCTGTTGCCCGCGCGGCGTCGGTGGCGCGGGTCAGCGATTCGACCACGGCTTGCTCCAGACCCGACATCCGTAGCGCGATTGCCGCGCCACCGGCGGCGAATTGCCCGCCAAGCTCGCCCGCTGCGTCGGCGGAGAGCGCGACGGCGGCCTGGAGCGACGGCTCGGCGCGCATCGCGGCGCGGCCGGCTTCGAGCGCGGCGGCGAAATCGGCCGCTGCCAGAATGGCCATCTGGTCGCTGGTCGGCAGCGGGCGGAGCTTGAAAGTGACTTCAACGATCACGCCGAGGGTGCCGAGCGAGCCGCAGAAGAGCTTGGGCAGGTCGTAGCCGCTGACGTTTTTGACGACGCGCCCGCCGCCTTTGATCGGCGTGCCGTCGGCGCGGATCATGCGCATGCCGATCACCCAGTCGCGCGGATAGCCGAAGGCGCGCCGGCGCAGGCCGCCGCGTCCGATGGCGGCGATGCCGCCCACGGTGGCGCGCTCGAACTGCGCCTGATCGAGCGGGACAAACTGTCCGTGCTCGGCCAGCCGCCGCTGAAGCGCGGCGAGCGGCATGCCGGCTTCGACGGTGATCGTGAAGTCGTCGGGCTCGTAGGCGATGACGCCGGTCATCGCGGAGAGGTCAAGGGCCAGATCGTAGCGTTCGGGCGGCATGCCGAGGGCGGTCATGGTCGCGCCGCCGATCGGCGCGACGGCGAGGCGTTCGGCGTCTCTGAGCAGGGTTTCGATTTCGGCGTCGGAGCGGGGGCGGGCGGCGCGGATGGGGTGTCGGCCGTCGAGGGCGTAGCGGGGGTTGCCGGGGTCGATCATGAGGTGACGGTAGCAGCGGCCCCGGTGTGGGGGCGCGGAGTCCGACCCCCAGTCCGCTACGCGGACAGCCCCCTGCATAGGGGGGCGATTCCGGAGGGGCAGCCCCCCACATAGGAGGGCGATTTCGGAGGGGCAGAGCCCTGCGCGGGGGTGATTCCGATCGGGCGAATCCCCGAGGCGCTCAGTTGGGGCGGCGGCCGGTGGCGCGGAGGGCGTAGAGCACCTGCGGGGTGTTTTGGTAGGTTTCGACGCCGACGTCGGCGAAGATTTGATTGATGCCGTTGCGGATCTCGTCGGTCAGCTTCCAGTCGGTCGCGGCGACGTTTTCCTCGAGTTCCTGCTCGTTGCGCATGCCGACGAGCGCGCAGCTGACGGCCGGGTGGTCGAGCACCCAGGCGATGGCGAGTTGGGCGACGCTTTTGCCGTAGCCGTCGGCGAGCTCACCGAGCCGCCGGGTGACCTCGATTTCCTTGCGGAACTGGTCGGGCTCGAAGAGGGGCAGTTCGAAGGCCGTGCCGTTGCGCCGCCAGTCGCCCTCGTCGAACTGGGTGTCGGGGGTGAATGCGCCGGTGAGCAGGCCGAAGCCGAGCGAGCCGTAGGCCATGTAGCCGACGCCGTTGGCGAGGCACCAGGGCAGGACGCGGTGCTCCATGCGGCGGTCGAACATGTGGTAGCCGACCTGGTTGGCGGCGATGTGGCCGTACTGCTCGCACTCCTGCATCATGTCGATGTTGAAGTTGGAGACGCCGTAGTGGCGGATTTTGCCGTCCTGCTTGAGCCGTTCGAGGCCTTCCATGGTCTCCTCGATCGGGGTGTCGTGGTCGGGCCAGTGGATCAGCATGAGGTCGATCACGTCGGTCTTGAGCCGGCGGAGGCAGCCCTCGGTGCGCTCGATGATGTGCTCGCGGGCGGCGTTGATGCCGACGACGGCGGGGCGGTCGTCGTATTGGAAGCCGACTTTGGTGACGAGCACGATTTCGTTGCGGCGCGCGCCGAGCGCGTCGGCGAGCAGTTCTTCAGAGTGGTAGGGGCCGTAGACCTCGGCGGTGTCGAAGAGGGTGATGCCGCGGTCGATGGCGGCGTTGACGGCGCGGGCGGCCTCGCCCACGTCGATGTGGCCGTACATCGTGGTGCTCATCTCCCAGGTGCCGAAGCCGACGGCCGAAGCGGTCAGGTCCGTGTTGCCGAACTGCCGCTGCTCCATTGGGGTCCCTCGTCCTTCTAGTTGTCACGCTCCGCTGCACACGCTACCGTATTGAGCGGCGGGCGCATATAGTGTCGCAGATGTCGCATCTGCCCGATCGCAGTTTACGCAAGTGGTTGGTCCCCGGCCTCGGGGTGAAGCGCTGGTTCCTGCTGCTGTTCGTGGGCACGGGGCTGCTGGGGCTGGGCGTGGCGTTCCTGCTGCGCGAGCTCTACGTGAGCGCGACGCTGCCCGACGCCTTCTACTACATCACGCTCCAGTTTCTGCCCTATGCGGCGCGCGGCGCGGTGCTGATCGGCGTGGCGCTGCTCTGCGTGGGGGTGGGGGTCTGGAAGTTCACCTCGCACGCGGTGGCGGCGGCGCGGAGCTCGGCCAACGGGAACGGCGATGAGCCGCTGGTGGAGCTGATTCACCGCTACCGCTTCTCGGGGCGGGGGCCGCGGATTGTCTGTCTGGGCGGGGGCACGGGGCTGTCGGTGCTGCTGCGGGGGCTGAAGGAATACAGCGACAACATCACGGCGATCGTGACGGTGGCGGACGACGGGGGGTCGTCGGGGCGGCTGCGGCGCGACATGGGGGTGATCGCGCCGGGCGATCTGCGCAACTGCATCGCGGCGCTGGCCGACGCAGAGCCGCTGGTGACGCGGCTGTTCCAGTACCGCTTCCCGGAGGGTTCGGGCGAGGGGCTGGAGGGGCACTCGTTCGGAAATTTGTTCATCGTGGCGATGTCGGACATCACGGGCAGCATGGAGGAGGCGATTCGGGAGACGGGGCGGGTGCTGGCGGTGCGCGGGCGGATTTTGCCGTCGACGCTGGAGAACATCCGGCTGGCGGCGCTGACCAACGAGGGGGAGGTGATTCGGGGAGAGTCGCAGATTTCGGAGGCGGGCAAGCAGATTCGGCAGCTGACGCTGGAACCGCAGCAGCCGCCGGCTTACCCGGACACGGCCAACGCGATCCGCAACGCGGATGTGATCGTGGTGGGGCCGGGCAGCCTCTACACGAGCGTGCTGCCCAATCTGCTGGTGCCGGAGCTGCGGATCGCGTTCCAGGAGTCGGAGGCGATGAAAATCTACGTCTCGAACGTGGCGACGCAGCCGGGCGAGACGGATCATTTCAGCGTGCAGGATCACGTGCGGACGATCGCCGAGCACATCGGAGGGACGCCGTTCGATGTGGTGCTGGCGAACAGCAATGCCTCGGCGCGGCTGCCGCGGCGCTGGAATTCGCAGCCGGTGCAGCTCGACGCGGGCGAGGATCTGGAGCGGGCGGTGATCGTCGAGGACGACATCGTGGACACGGGCAACCGCTATCGGCACGACGCGAACAAGCTCGCGGCGGCGATTCTGACGGCGTACCATGAGCAAGGCGAAGCGGGCGTGCGCCCGCGCCGCAGCGCGCGGCTGGTGGCGGTCAAGTAGGGCGGCAGGTAGGCTGGACGACACGCCGACCCGGACAGGGTCCCGACATGTTGGCCTGAGCAGTTGGCCTGAGCAGCCGGCGCAAGGAGCGAAGCGAGAGCGATGAGCGGTTCCGACATTCTCAACGTCTTCCAGATTTTCGTGGCGCTGCTGGTGATCGCGGCGGTGGTGATGCAGGCCAAGGGGGCCGGGCTGGGCAACATCTTCGGGGGCGCGGGCGGCGACGGCTACCGCACGCGGCGGGGGATTGAGAAGACGCTGTTTCGGGGGACGATCGCGCTGATGCTGGTGTTCGTGGGGCTGTCGATCGCGGCGGTGCGTCTGTAGGGGCTGCGCCGCCCGTATGCTCGACGCACGATGCCGATTCGCACCGTCTTCTTCGGGTCGCCCGATTTCGCCGTGCCGACGCTGGATGCGCTGATCGACAGTCCGTATCGGCCTGTCGCGGTGGTGACGCAGCCGGATCGCGGGGCGGGGCGCGGGCGGAAGCTGCGACGTCCGCCGGTCGCGAAGCGCGCGGCGGAGGCGGGGATCGCGGTCTTGCAGCCGTCGCGCCTGCGCGATCCTGAAGCGGTCGCGGAGATTGCGGCACTGGCGCCCGATCTGCAAATCGTCGCCGCATACGGTCAGCTGTTGCCGCCGGCGGTGCTGGATGCGCCGCGGTACGGGACGCTCAACGTGCATGCGTCGCTGCTGCCGCGCTGGCGCGGCGCGGCGCCGATCTCGGCGGCGATCTCGGCGGGCGACGCGGAGACAGGGGCGACGATCATGCTCGTTGATGAGACGGAGGACACGGGGCCGATTCTGGCGCAACGGGCGACGGCGATCGGGGCGCGGGAGACGGCGGGCGAGCTGAGCGATCGGCTGGCGGCGCTGGGGGCGTCGCTGCTGTTGGAAACGATTCCGCGCTGGTTGGCAGGGGAGATTGAGCCGCAGGCGCAGGACAACGCGCCGGCGACACGGGCGCGGCGGGTGCGCAAGGATGCGGGGCGGATCGACTGGACGCTCCCCGCCGCGCAGATCGCACGCAATATCCGTGCGTACACGCCGTGGCCGGGGGCGTTCACGGAGCTGGATGGTCAGCGCGTGCGGCTTGCGGCGGCATCCGCCGAGGACGGCGCGGGTGCGCCGGGAGAGATCGTCGGAATTGGCGAGGACATGATCCAGGTGGGCACGGGCGAGGGCCTGCTGGCGGTTGAGCGTCTGCAACGGGCAGGGAAACGGGAGATGTCGGCGGCGGAGTTTGCGCGCGGCGCGGGGAATCTGGTCGGCAAGCGATTCGGCGAGCCCGATGTCTGACGCGAGCTTGCTGGACCTCAACCTGGACGGTCTGACTGCGCTGCTCG
This sequence comes from Dehalococcoidia bacterium, assembly GCA_965243125.1. GTDB lineage: Bacteria > Chloroflexota > Dehalococcoidia > Bin125 > Bin125 > CATQGW01. The sequence goes on from OZ251529.1 coordinate 2,198,804, forward strand.
GCGAGTTGGGGCAGCCGCCGTTCCGGGCGCGGCAGCTCTACCGCCAGATCTGGCAGCGCGGCGCGCTTGATCCGTCCGCGATGAGCGATCTGCCGCGCTCGCTGCGCGAGCAGCTGGCGGAGCGCATCGCCGCCCCGCCCGCGCCGCTCGACACGCAAACCAGCGAGGACGGCTCCACGACCAAGGCGCTGCTGCCGCTGGCCGACGGCGAGCTGGTGGAGACGGTCTTAATTCGGCACGATCCACACGAGCAATCAAGCCCGACCGCACGGCGCACCGTCTGCCTTTCAACGCAGGCGGGCTGCGCGATGGGCTGCACGTTCTGCGCGACGGGCGCGCAGGGCTTCCGGCGGCAGCTGTCGGTCGGCGAGGTGCTCGTGCAGGCGCTACTCGCGCGGTCGTGGGCGCGCGACGAGGGCGGCGGGCTGACGCACGTCGTGTTCATGGGGATGGGCGAGCCGCTCGCCAACTACGAGACGGTCAGCGCGGCGCTGGCGCGGCTGACCGACGCCGACGCCTTCGGGCTGTCGCCACGCCGCATCACGGTTTCGACGGTCGGGCTGCCGGCGCAGATGCGGCGTTTGGCGGCAGAGCACCCGCAGGTGAATTTGGCGGTCAGCCTGCACGCCGCGGATGCGGCGCTGCGCCGTCGGCTGGTGCCGGTGCCGCCGGCGTCGCCGACGGAGATCGTCGCGGCAGCGCGCGAGCACTCCAAGCGAACGAAACGGCGGGTGACGTTTGAGTACGTGCTGCTGGCGGGCGTGAACGACTCGCGGGCGCAGGCGCGAGCGTTGGCTGATCGGATCGCCGGTATCCGCTGTCAGGTGAACCTGATTCCATTCAATCCATCGCCGGGCGTGGAGGGGCGGCGGCCGAGTCGGGGGGCGACGCTGGGGTTTCAGCAGGCGTTGTCGGAGCGAGGGATTGCGGTGAATGTGCGCGTCGAAAAAGGCCGCGACATCGCCGCCGCCTGCGGCCAACTGCGCGGCGATCGGCTGCGAGGAGCGGAAGCGCACCGCTGATCGTCCGCACGCGCTCGGCAGGCGCGACAGGAATGGACAGCGATCAGGACTCGGCGGAAGCCGAGGCTTCGGCATCCCCGTCCGGCGCTTCCCCTTCGGGGGCCTCGCCCTCGGGCACTTCCACGCCCTCGATGCCCTCTTCTTCCTCTTCCTCGACCAGGCGCGGGGCGAGGACGGTGGCGATGGCGACGGCTTCGTCGGCGAGGGCGCGGACGCCTTCGGGGAGGGTGATGTCGCGCACCAGGACGCTGGAGCCGAACTCGCTCAGATCGCTCACCTCGATCTCGATCTCGGAGGGCATCTCGAGCGGCAGCGCTTCGAGCATCAGGTATTCGAGCGACTGCACGAGCGTGCCGCCGAGCGCGACAGCTTCGGCGTCGCCGATCAGCCGCACCCGCGCCTCGCTGTGAATGGCGCGGGCCAGATCGACTTGATAGAAATCGACGTGCAGCAGTTGACCGCTGACCGGGTGGCGCTGCACCTCGCGGAGCACGACCGGCACGGTGTCGCCGCCGTCGATTTCCATCTGCACGACGGCGTTGCGGTCAACCGAGCGGAAGACGCGCTGGAGTTCGACGAGCGGCGTCTGGATGGTGATCGATTCGACGCCGCGTCCGTAGACATTGCAAGGCAGCACGCCGGCGCGGCGCAGCTGCTTAACGGCGCTGCCGGTGATGCTGCGCGTTTGCGCATGGAGAGTCGCGTCGTCGGGCATGTCGGGCCGCTCCTGCCTGTCTGAGCGACGTTATGGCGGGCGGGGGGTGTGGTCAAGCGGAGCCAGCGTTGGCGGGTGTGCGGATAGACTCGCGGCCATGGCGGAACGACGGGTGCAACGACAGCTGCTTGGCGTTGATGTAGGCGGCACGTTCACGGACTTCGTGTACGTGGAGGGCGGGCGGACGCGGATTGCGAAGCGTCCTTCGACGCCCTCGGATCCGGGCCGCGCCATCGTGGACGGGCTGCGCGAGTTGGGCTGGGCGCCGACGGATGTGGTGCATGGCTCGACGGTGGCGACGAACACGCTGCTCACGCGGACAGGCGCGCCGACCGCGCTGATCACCACGCGCGGCTTCCGCGACACCTTAGAGATCGGACGACAGGCGCGGCCGGACCTCTACGCGCTGCACCCCACGCGGCCCGATCCGCTGGTCGGCGAGGCGCTGCGCTTCGAGGTGAGCGAGCGGATCGCGGCGGACGGCGAGGTGGTTGAGCCGCTCAAAGAGGACGATGTGGCGCAGGTGTTGGACGCGATCGAGGCGTCCGGCGTGCGTTCGGTTGCGATCTGCTTCCTGTTCTCGTTCGTCAATCCGGCGCACGAGCGGCGGGCGGTGGCGCTGGCGCGGGGGCGCGGGTTGGCCGTCTCCGCCTCGCACGAAGTGCTGCCCCAGCACCGCGAGTACGAGCGCACCAGCACTACGGTCGCCAATGCCTACCTCGCGCCGGTGATGTCGAACTACCTGAGCAAGCTGGAGCGCTCGCTCTTCGAGCAGACCGCCGCGGGCGCGTCGGTCGGGCTGCGGATTATGCAGTCCAACGGCGGCAGTCTGAGCGCGGCGGGCGCGGGCGAACAGGCCGTCCGCACGGTGCTGTCCGGCCCGGCCGGCGGCGTGGCCGGCGCGTTCGCGGCGGCGGTGGCTGCCGGCTATGCGCAGGCGATCACGTTCGATATGGGCGGGACATCGGCCGATGTCTCGCTCTGCCCGGGGCGGCTGCTGGAGCGCACCGATTTGACGATCGACGGGATGCCGATTCGGACGCCGGCGGTGGACCTGCACACGGTCGGCGCGGGCGGCGGCTCGATTGCCTGGTTCGACGCGGGCGGCGCGCTGCGGGTGGGGCCGCAGAGCGCGGGCGCGGACCCGGGGCCGGCGGCCTACGGGCGCGGGGAGTCGCCGACAGTGACCGACGCGCACGCGGTGCTGGGGCGTCTGCGCCCCGAGCAGCGGCTGGGCGGGACGATCGCGCTCGATCCGGCGCGCGCGGAGCGGGCGCTGCGCACGGTGGCCGCGCCCTTCGGCGATGATCCGCTGCGCGCGGCGGCGGCGGTGATCGATGTGGTCAACGCCAATATGGCGCGGGCGCTGCGGGTGATTTCGGTGGAGCGCGGGCACGATCCGGCGCGTTTCACGCTGGTCGCCTTCGGCGGTGCGGGACCGTTGCACGCCTGCGACCTGGCCGACGCGCTGGGTATTCCGGCCGCCGTAATTCCGCCCTCGCCGGGCGTGCTGAGCGCGAGCGGGATGCTGAGCGCCGACGTGACGCGCGACGCAGAGCGCGGCGCGCACCTCGTGATCCCCGCCGACGGCGGCGCGGACCTGGCGGCGCTCTCAAACATCTACGACGAGCTGCGCGAGCAGGCGTCGCGGGCGATCGCGGCGGACGGCTACGGCGAGGATGTGCGGATCGAGTACGCGGCGGATCTGCGCTATCGCGGGCAGTCGCACGAGCTGACAGTCGGGCTGGCGGAGCACGGCTCGGCGGAGGCGATCCGCGAGGCGTTCCAGGCGGCGCACGAGGAGCGCTTCGGCTTCCGCGACGAAGCGCGCGGGGTGGAGCTGGTCACGGCGCGGGTCAAGGCGCGCGCGCCGGGCCACGAACCGCCACCGCGGGTGGACGCGGCCGAGTCGGCGTTGGCCGAGGCGGAGCATCAGGTGATGTGGGATCGGAAGCGCGCGACGCGATTTCTGGATCGCGCCGCCGTAACTGACGTGACTGATGTGACTGAGCGCGTCGTCGGGCCGGCGGTGATTACGCAGGTGGACGCGACGACGCTGGTACCGCTGGGCTGGGCGGCCCGTCCGCTGGAGAGCGGCGCGCTGTTGTTGGAGCGAGTCTCATGACGGCACACGATCAAACACCCGCCAACGTGCCCGATCCGGCGCGGCTGGCGATCTTCGACTCGTTGGTTTCCTCGATTGCGGACGAGATGGGGGCGACGCTGCGGCACACGGCGCTCTCGCCGAACATCAAGGAGCGGGCCGATTTCTCCTGCGCGGCGTTCGACGCGGAGGGGCAGCTGCTGGCACAGGCGGCGCACATTCCGGTGCATCTGGGCGCGATGCCGGAGTCGGTGCGGGCGGTGGCCGAGCTTGCGCCGTGGCGGCCGGGCGACCTGGCGATTCTCAACGATCCGTTTCTGGGCGGCACACATCTGCCCGACGTGACGATGGTCTCGCCGGTCTTCGCCGGCAGCATCGAAACGCCGATCGGTTATGTCGCCAGCCGCGCGCACCAGGCCGACATCGGCGGGATGGCGCCCGGCTCGATGCCGGTCGCGGAGGAATTAATTCAGGAGGGGCTGGTGATCCCGCCGCTGCGGCTGTACCGCGCGGGAGAGTTGGTCTCGGAGGCGCTGGCGCTGATTCTGCGCAATGTGCGCACGCCCGACGAGCGGCGCGGCGATTTCGCGGCGCAGGTCGCCGCGCAGCGATTGGGCGAGCGTCGGATCGCGGCGCTGCACGATGAGCTGGGCGCGGAGGCGTGGGCGGCGCATACGGCGGCGCTGCTCGATCACGGCGAGCGGGCGGCGCGGGCGGCGCTGCGCGAGCTGCCGGAGGGCCGCTGGACATTCGAGGATGCGCTGGACGACGACGGGCATTCAGATGAGCCGGTGCCGATTCGGGTCGCGCTGACGCTGGCGGGCGGCGGGGCGCACTTCGACTTCAGCGGCAGCGCGCCGCAGCGGGCGGCCTCAATCAACGCGGTCGCGCCGGTCGCGCGCTCGGCCTGCTACTACGTGATCCGCTGCCTGCTGCCGCCGGAGACGCCGACCAACGCGGGGTTGTTCCGCCCCATCGCGTTCACACTGCCGCCGGGCAGCGTGGTTGCGGCCAATCCGCCGGTCGCGGTGGCGGCGGGCAATGTGGAGACGAGCCAGCGGATCGTGGACACGGTCTGGGGCGCGTTCGCGCAGCTGTTGCCGGAGCGGATGCCGGCGGCGTCGAGCGGGACGATGAACAATCTTACGGCGGGCGGCACAGATCCGCGCACGGGCGGGCCGTGGGCGTACTACGAGACGAGCGGCGGCGGTCTGGGCGGCGGCCCGCAGAGCGCCGGCCTCAACGCCGCGCACAGTCACATGACCAACACGCTGAACACGCCGGCGGAGGCGCTGGAGCTGGCCTATCCGCTGCGCGTGCTGGAGAACAGCATCCGCCGCGGCAGCGGCGGCGAAGGCCGACATCGCGGCGGCGACGGCCTGGTGCGGCGCACGCAATTCCTGGGCGACGCCACGGTGACGCTGATCACCGAACGCCGCATCGGGCGCGCCTGGGGCGCAGCCGGCGGCGGCGAGGGCGAGCAAGGTCGCAATTGGCTGGAGGCGCAGGGCGAAGGAACCGAGCGCGAGTTGCGCGCGCTCCCGGGCAAAGTAGTGCTGCCGGTAAAGGCGGGCGATGCAATCCGCATCGAAACCCCAGGCGGCGGCGGTTGGGGGGCGGCGGGCGGCGGCGCTGCCTAATCGCGGTCGCGGCGCTTCTCGGTCGTCTCTCCGCCGTCGTCGGTGAAGACGACGCGGGATTTCTTGCCGCCGTGGATTTGGGGTTCCCTGGCGAGCTTGCGGCGGAGCAGGTCGATGGGGCCGCCCTCCTCGCAGAGGGAAGCGGGCAGGCCGAGGACATCGACGAGCAGGCGACGGTCGAGCTCTGCGCGGGCCGGGTCTTCGTCGATTTGGTCGAAGGGCAAGAAGCGGAGCTCGCGCAGCGCCTCGAACGCTTCGCGGGCGGCGGCGTGCTGCTCGTCGGTGAGCGAGCGGGTGTCGAGCGTCGGGATGTTGGGAATTGAGGTGACGGTCACCGTACCGCGGCCGCTTTGCGACTTGTTCGACGACCACCAGTACAAGAGCAGGCCGAGCGTGGAGTTGCACCAGAGCGAGAAGGCGTACTCGTCGTCGCGGCGGGTGAAGACGACGGAAGGCCACGCGCGTCCGCCGATGCACGGGCGCTCCGTCATCGCCACGACGAGCGAGTTGGCGCTGAACTGTAGATCGCGGTTGACATGCGCGCGCGTGGCTGTCGCCCAGACCTGATCCACCTTCTGGTCGACTTCCCCTTGCCGCTGCGGGAACGCTTTGGCCTGCCCTTCGGAATCGCTCTCCACAGTGAGCGTCCGTTGCGCAGGGGAGTCGTGCGCCCAGAGCATCGGGTAGGTGGGCACGGCGTTGTACGCCGGCTGCACCAGATGGAACGGTCCGCGCGGCGAGCCGTCTTTCTGATCACCGCGGATATCCAGATCGTAAGGTCCGCGCCCTGCAATTTCCCGGATCGGGACGATTGGCAGCGCTATGGATTCCGCAGCCCGCTCGGCCGGCAAGCGCAACAGCCCGTCTTCCAGAGCGCTCGCTGCGACGGCGAGGTCGAAATCACGGATTCCGGCGATCGGCCATGGCCCTCGTTCGGGCAACCTCGCGGTGATCATCTGGCCAATGGCGTCGTCGCCGACGGAAAGCATCGGCTCCCGGACAGCCGCAGCATCGTCGGCGGGCTCGGCGCGATCGTCTACGGCAGCGCGAGCGCGATCGATCGCTCGTCCGACCTCAGATGCCCACGCTTCACTGCGCGGGCGGTTTCGGAGCGCCACGAACACCCCTCGCGGCCGATCGGTCTCCGGCTTTCCTTTGCGCGCAATGAGCAGGCACTCCGCGATTCCGGTATCAGCAGAGAAGGATCGATCACCCGATCCGGCGGCGGCGATGGTCACAACGACGATGTCGTGACACAGGTCGGCGATGGCGCTCCGCGCTTTCTGCCAAGCGCTGCCGCTGAGTGCGCTGAGCGGCAGCACCATCGCGAGTGCGCCGTTCTCGCGGAGCTTACGGAGTGCGAGGTCTGCGAAGTGGGAAGCCAGGCCGGCGTTGCCGTTGCCCAGCCGCTGTTCTCCTGCGACGGCGACCAGTCTGGCCTGCATCAGATCGCGCACGTCGGGAGGCGTATCAAACGCCGCAAAAGCGGGGTTCGCCACGCCGCGCAGCTCCGCTTCCTGGCCGCCTTGCCGGGTGAACGGCGGGTTCATAATCACGACGTCGAAACGGCCGTGTCCGATCCGCGACATGAGCTCGGTCACATCTTCCGGGGCGTAACCGCCGGACGTGACCGCGGTTGCGCGGCGCAGCAGCCCGGCCTGGATGCCGTCGGCAAACAGGTCGAGCGAGCCGATGGCTACTCGCTCGCCGTTGAGCTCGTCGCTGAGCGCGCCGTAAGGCATCGTCAGCAAGCTGTCGCCGTTGAACGGTGTCTCCGGGTGGGTGCTGGCGAGCATGGAGGCGGTCAGGTGGACGGCGATGTTCAGAACGTCGACGCCGACCAGTCCGGTCTGCATCATCGCGCCGTGCAACGCGGCCGGATCGCCCCCATGCAGCTCGTGGAGTATCGATGTTCTTTGGTAGGCGGCGGCGAGCAGCGTGCCGGTTCCGCAGGCGAAGTCGGCGATCTGCACTTCGCGCAGGCAGTCCAGGTCGCCCCAGTCAGCGCCACGCGGGGCTCCCCGCGATGGCAAGGCGAGGCTCGCGAGCAACACCGCCGCCTCCGGCCGGGTGTAGAATGTCGCCAAGAACTCGCGATCGGCGATCAGACGCTGGAAAATCACTCCTGTCAGGTCGTGAGAGCGCGTCACGCCGCCCTGCACCAACGCCGTCGCCGCATCCCAGAGCGGATCGAGCACCTGCCCGGCCGTCTCGGTAGGCAAGCGCCGCAGAATCGCTCTGGCAGCTGCGAAGATCGGCCAGTAGTTGACGTCGAGAATGCGTTGCCACTCGAAGCTCAGTTCATCCAGACGGAAAATGTCGGTGTCCGTGCGAAAGTCGGAGAGCGGCGCGACGCCGCGCGATGCGCCGTCCGCGCCGCGCAGTTGTTGGGCGACCTGGAACGATGCGTCTGAAAGCGCAGAGTGAAAGATCAGTGCGTTGATCAGCACCGTCATCGCCATTCGTCTGGTCTGCCCGGCCTCGTCATCCGTTTGGCCGAGCAGTGCAGCGATATCGGGCCCCACCATCCCGGGCGATCGCCAAGGCAGGCGCAGCATGAAGCGATTCGCAGCCGTCCTGATGCCCTGTTCGAGAATGTCGCTCAGACGCCGTACGTGTTGAGCGGGAACGGAAGCACGATGAATGAGCAGCGCCAGATCGCGCGCTGAACCGCGCAGCCAACCCGAGCTCGGAAGCCGCTCAACTGCCCCGCTCCCCGCATCCGTGTAGAGCGCGTACTCAAGCCCGTCGGTCGCGCCCAGGGCGGCGCGGATTTGGGGGCCGCCGACCTCGTCGCGCACCTCGGGCGGGTAGACGAGCGCGATGGCGCTCTCGATCAGGCGGCCCGTCTCGTTGACAACCACCCCGAGCCGCGCCCGCGCGTCGGTTTCGGCGCTCGCATGGTTTTCGCGCTCGGCCTCGATTACGACCGGCCAGCCGGCGGGCTCTTCGATCAGGATGTCGGGGCGGGCGTTGGTGTTGCGCAGCGTGCGCTGGTGCTCGGCGAGCACGCGCCAGCTGGTGGGGCGGAGTTCCTGGAGGACCTCGCCGAGCTGCACGTTGATGGTGTCTTCGCGGGCGGGCATGGGGACGAGTGTAGCGGGTGAGGCGCAGTCGGGGAACGGGCGTTCGGGAAGGTCGCTGCTCAGTCTCTGTTCGAGGCAGGGGTAGACTGCTCCGCGACAGCCTCTTGCGTGGGGGCGATTTCGGAACGGACAGCCTCCTGTAGGAGCGGTTTCGGCGGGGGTGGGGCTGTAGGCGATGGGTGCGATAGGCTGCGGGGCGTCGGACAGCTTTCGGCAGATGGGGCGGCCATGGTCACGGATACAACGCGGCCGGGGATGGATTTGCTGCTGGAGGAGATGGCGGAGCGCCGCCTGAGCGGCGCTGCGGGCGCTCGCGCGAGCGCGGTGGAGCGGCAGCATGAGCGAGGCAAGCTCACCGCGCGGGAGCGGCTGGACATCCTCTTCGACGCGGGCTCGTTCACGGAGATCGATCCGTTCGTGAAGCATCGGGGGAGCGGCTTCGGGCTGGAGAACAACCGGCCCGAGGGCGACGCGGTGGTGGTGGGGCACGGCACGGTGGACGGCCGGACGGTGTTCGCCTACGCGCAGGATTTCACGCTCTACGGAGGCTCGGTGTCGGAGGCGGCGGCGGAGAAGATCGCCAAGGTGCAGGACCTCTCGATGAAGGTGGGCGCGCCGGTGGTGGCGATCAATGACGGGGGCGGGGCGCGGATTCAGGAGGGCGTGACCTCGCTGCGGGGCTACGGGGAGATCTTTCTACGCAACACGCTGAGCTCGGGGCTGGTGCCGCAGATCGCGGTCTGCGCGGGTCCGGCGGCGGGCGGCGGGGTGTATTCGCCGGCGATCATGGACTTCATCTTCATGGTGCAGGGCACGGGGCAGATGTACATCACCGGCCCGGACGTGATTCGGGCGGTGAGCGGGGAAGAGGTGACGCACGAAGAATTGGGCGGCGCGCTGACGCACGCAACGCGGACCGGGGTGGCGCATTTCTGCATTCCGGGCGAGGAGGCGACGCTCAACACGGTGCGCGAGCTGCTGACCTTCCTGCCGCAGAACAACATGGAGGATCCACGCTGGGTGGACACGGGCGACAGCCCGGAGCGGCGGCTCGACGCGCTGCTGGAGATGGTGCCGGCCGATTCGAGCGCGCCCTACAGCATGCGCCAGGTGATCCGCGAGGTGGTCGACAACGGGCAGTTCCTGGAGGTGCAGGCGCAGTGGGCGCGGAACATCGTGGTCGGCTTCGCGCACATGGGCGGGCACGGGGTGGGGATCGTGGCCAACGATCCGGACACGCTGGCGGGGGTGCTGGACATCGACGCCTCGCGCAAGGCGGCGCGCTTCGTGCGCTTCTGCGACTGTTTCAACATCCCGATCGTGACGCTGGTCGATGTGCCGGGCTTCCTGCCGGGCACGCAGCAGGAGTACGGCGGGATCATTGCGCATGGGGCGAAACTGCTCTACGCCTACGCGGAGGCGACAGTGCCAAAGGTGGCGGTGACGCTGCGCAAGTCGATCGGCGGGGCCTACGTGGTGATGAGCTCGAAGCACCTGCGCTCGGATGTCAATCTGGCCTGGCCGACGGCGCAGATCGCGGTGACCGGCTCGGACGGCGCAGTGAACATCATTCACCGGCGGCGGATCGCGGCGGCGGACGATCCGGATGCTGAGCGGGCGCAGCTGATCGCGGAATACGAGTCGGAGTTCTACCGCCCCTATCAGGCGGCGGAGCTGGGCTTCGTGGACGACGTGATCGACCCGCGCGACACGCGCTCGGCGGTGATCCGCGCGCTGGAGATGCTGAGCACCAAAGTCGACACATCGCCGCCCAAGAAGCACGGGAACATTCCGCTCTAGGGGTGTACAACTGAACCAACAACTGAACCAGAGGCGGCGCTCGCCGCCGCCCGCCGACCTGACGCCGGACGGCGTGGAGCCAGGACGCAACGCGATGCACGAACCCGACATGCTGGAACGAATCAACGCTGCCTACGCGCGGCTGCGCGCGGGCGTGGCGGTGGGCCGCGAGCGGCTGAATCGGCCGCTGACGCTGACGGAGAAGGTTTTCTTCGGGCATTTCGTGGATCCGCGCAATCAGCCGCTGGGGCGGGGCGAGGATCACGCGGAGCTGGAGCCGGATCGGGTGGCGCTGCAGGACGCGACGGCGCAGATGGCGCTGCTGCAGTTCGAGCTGGCCGGTCTGGAGCGGGTGCTGACGCCGACCACGGTGCATTGCGATCACCTGATCCAGGCGCAGGTCGGCGCGGCGGCGGATCTGGCGCGGGCGGTGGACGAGAACGAGGAGGTCTACACCTTCCTGCGCAGCGCGGCGGCGCGCTATGGGGCGGGCTTCTGGAAGCCGGGCAGCGGGATCATCCACCAGGTAGTGCTGGAGAACTACGCCTTTCCGGGCGGAATGATGATCGGCACCGACAGCCACACGCCCAACGCGGGCGGTCTGGGGATGGCGGCGATCGGCGTCGGCGGCGCGGACGCGGTGGACGTGATGGCGGGGATCGGCTGGGGCGTCACGATGCCGCGGCTGATCGGGGTGCATCTGACAGGCGCGCTGGACGGCTGGACGGCGCCCAAAGACGTGATCATCCGCGTCGCGGGCGAGCTGACAGTGAAGGGCGGCACGGGCGCGATCGTCGAGTACTTCGGGCCGGGTGTGGCGTCGCTCAGCGCGACGGGGCGCGGCACGATCACCAACATGGGCGCGGAGATCGGGGCCACGACGTCGATCTTCCCGTTTGACGAACGGACGGCGGCGTATCTGGAGAGCACGGATCGGGCGGAGATCGCGGCGCTGGCGCGAGAGAATGCGGAGCATCTGCGGGCGGACGACGGCGTGGAAGCGGCGCGGAACGAGATCTTCGACCGCGTGATCGAGATCGATCTGAGCGAGTTGGAGCCGGCCTGGGTGGGACCGCACACACCCGATCTGCGCAACACGGTCAGCGGGATCGGCGCGTTCATGGCCGAGCAGTCGTACCCGGTCGAGGTGACCAACGCGCTGATCGGCTCCTGCACGAACTCGTCGTATGAGGACATCAGCCGGGCGGCGCACATCGCGCGGCAGGCGGCCGAAGCCGGGCTGGAACTGCGCGCGCCGCTGCTGGTGACGCCGGGCTCGGAGCAGATTCGGGCGACGACGGAGCGCGATGGGCAGCTGGCAACATTCGAGCAGGCCGGCGCGACGGTGCTGGCCAACGCCTGCGGGCCGTGCATCGGCCAGTGGAAGCGCGAGGACATCGCGGGCGACGAGCAGAACACGATCGTGACCTCGTTCAACCGCAATTTCCCGGGCCGCAACGACGCGAACCGCAACACGCTGGCGTTCATCGGCAGCCCGGAGTTGGTGGTGGCGACGGCGTTCGCGGGGACGATCGATTTCGACCCGCGCACGGACGCGATCGGGCACGACGGCGGCGAGTTCCGCTTCGCGCCGCCGAGCGGCGACGAGCTGCCCCAGGCCGGCTTCGACAGCGGCGAATCGGGCTATATCGCGCCGCCCGAGGACGGCTCGAACGTAGAAGTGATCATCGTGCCGGAGAGCAACCGCCTGGAACGGCTGACGCCGTTCCCGCGCTGGGACGGGCGCGATCTGACCGGGCTGACGCTGCTGCTCAAGACGCAGGGCAAGACGACGACCGATCACATCTCGCCGGCGGGCGCCTGGCTGCGCTTCCGCGGGCACTTGGGCAACATTTCGGGCAACCTCTTCGCGGGCGGCGTGAACGCCTTCGGCGGGGGCACGGGGACGACGCTGAACCAGCTGAGCGGCGAGGCCGGCCGGCCGGTCAACGAGGTGGCTCGGGGCTACAAGGAAGCCGGCGTGCGCTGGGCGGCGGTGGGCGACGAGAACTACGGCGAGGGTTCGAGCCGCGAGCACGCGGCGATGGAGCTGCGGCACCTCGGCGGAGTGGTAGTGATCGCTCGCTCATTCGCGCGAATCGCGGAGACCAACCTCAAGAAGCAGGGGCTGCTGGCGCTCACGTTCAGCGATCCCGCACACTACGACCTGATCGGGGAGACGGACACGCTCTCGATCCTCGGCATCGCGGAACTGGCGCCGGATCGTCCGCTGGAGCTGCGGATCGAGCGGGCCGACGGCAGTTCGGACACGGTCAGCGTGAACCATACGTACACGGATGCGCAGATCGAGTGGTTCCGCGCGGGCAGCGCGCTGAACATGATCTCGGGGCGCGTGTAGGTGCGGTCGGGGAGCGAACGGGCGGCCGACCCCCCAGTCCGCTTGCGCGGACAGCCCCCCTGCATAGGGGGACGATTGCGGACAAGCCTCCGTGTGGGGCGCGATTTCTGAGCGCCGCGGCCTGCGGCGAGAGCGTTCATGACCGATAGCGAAGGAGTGAGGGAGCAATGCGCACGAAGGTGACCGTCGTCGGAGCGGGGAATGTGGGCGCGACGACCGCCCAACGGCTGGCCGAACGCGGCTACGCCGATGTCGTTCTGATCGACATCGTCGAGGGTCTGGCCGAGGGCAAGGCGCTCGACATGTACGAGGCCAGCCCGGTGGTGGGCGTCGACTCGATCATCAACGGCTCGACCGACTACGCGGCGACCGAGGGCTCGGACATCGTGGTGATCACCTCCGGCGTGGCGCGCAAGCCGGGCATGAGCCGCGACGATCTGCTCAGCATCAACATGAAGATCGTCGACGATGTGACGCGCAAGGCGATCGCCGCCTCGCCCAGCGCGGTGCTGATCGTGGTCAGCAACCCGCTCGACGCGATGTGCCACGTGGCCTACGACGCGGCCGGCATCCCGGCGAACCGGGTGGTGGGGATGGCGGGCATCCTCGACACGGCGCGCTACCGCTCGTTCGTGGCGGAGGCGCTCAAGGTCAGCGTGGAGGATGTGCAGGCCTACGTGCTGGGCGGCCACGGCGACACGATGGTGCCGCTGGCGTCCTACACGACCGCGGCAGGCATCCCGATCGGCGAACTGCTGCCGCAGGATCAGATCGACGCGATCATCCAGCGCACCCGCGACGGCGGGGCGGAGATCGTGAACCTGCTCAAGACCGGCAGCGCGTTCTACGCGCCCTCGGCGGCGGTCGCCCAGATGGTGGACAGCATCGCGCTGGACAAGCGGCGCATCCTGCCCTGCGCCGCGCTGCTCGAAGGGCAGTACGGCGTGGACGGGCTGTTCATCGGCGTGCCGGTGATCCTGGGCGGCAACGGCATCGAGCGGGTGCTGGAAATCTCGCTGACCGACGACGAGCAGGCGATGCTCAAGCACTCGGCCGACGCCGTGCAGGAGCTGGTCAACGACATGGCGCGGCTGGCGGACTAGGGAGACTATGCGAAACTCGCGTGCGGCTTTCGCCGGCCGAAACCGTCATTCTCGCGCACGCCTCCGTCATTCCTGCGGAGGCAGGAATCCAGGTGTTCTCGCGGCTGCGACTCGCTCCTGGTGTCTGGACGACCTCGCGAACCAAACTTCCGCGCCGTTGAGCACTTCGATCGTGAACGAACGACGGCGGTTCGCCTGGATTCCTGCCTACGCAGGAATGACGGAGGAGCGCGCAGGAATGACGGAGGAGCGCGCAGGAATGACGGAGGAGCGCGCAGGAATGACGGAGGAGCGCGCGAGAATGACGGAAGAGGGCAAAGGCCTTTGACGGACTACACAGCGGAACCTTAGGACGCGAGCCGTTCGCCGGAGCGGGCGGAAACAAGCCGAATGTGGAGGGCAAACGATGAGCGATGTGCGGATCGAATCGGACACGATGGGCACGATCGAGGTGCCTGCGGACCGCTACTGGGGGGCGCAGACGCAGCGCTCGCTGGAGAACTTCAAGATCGGCGACGAGCGGATGCCGCGCCCTGTGCTGCGCGCGATGGGCATCGTCAAGCACGCCTCGGCGACGGTCAACCAGGACCTGGGCAAGCTCGACGGCGGGCTGGCCGACGCGATCCGGCAGGCCGGGCAGCAGGTAATCGACGGGGATCTGGACGACCACTTCCCGCTGGTCGTCTGGCAGACCGGCTCGGGCACGCAGTCGAACATGAACGCCAACGAGGTGATCTCGAACCGGGCGATCGAGATTCTGGGCGGCGAGCGCGGCTCGAAAACGCCGGTGCATCCCAACGACCACGTGAATATGTCGCAGTCGTCCAACGATGTCTTCCCCGGCGCGATGGCGATCGCCACCGCCGAGCAGACGCACCACCACCTGATCCCGTCGCTGGAGCATCTGCTGGCGGCACTCGAGGCCAAGGCGGCGGCGTGGGGCGAGATTGTCAAGATTGGCCGCACGCACTTCATGGACGCGGTGCCGCTGACGCTGGGGCAGGAGTTTTCGGGCTACTGCCAGCAGGTGCGCTACGGCATCGAGCGGGCGCGGGGCGCGCTGCCGCGGCTTTACGAGCTGGCGCTGGGCGGCACGGCGGTCGGCACGGGCCTCAACTCGCACCCGGAGTACGCGGATCGGGTGGCGGCGGAGATCGCGCGGATGACGGGGCTGCCGTTCGTCTCGGCGCCGAACAAGTTCGAGGCGCTGGCGGCGCACGACGCGCAGGTCGAGCTGGCGGGGGTGCTGAACACGCTCGCCGCCTCGCTGATGAAGATCGGCAACGATGTGCGGATGCTCGGTTCGGGCCCGCGCGCCGGGCTGGGCGAGCTGAATCTGCCGGCCAACGAGCCGGGCAGCAGCATCATGCCGGGCAAGGTCAACCCCACCCAGTCGGAGGCGCTGACGATGGTCTGCGCGCAGGTGATGGGCAACGCGGTCGCGGTCAGCGTGGGCGGCTCCAACGGCCACTTCGAGCTGAACGTGTTCAAGCCGGTGATGGCCTTCAACAACCTGCAGAGCATCCGGCTGCTGGGCGACGCGGCGGTCTCGTTCACCGACAACTGCATCGCTGGCACGGAGCCGAACGCGCAGCGGATCGACGAGCTGATGCGCTCCTCGCTGATGCTGGTCACGGCGCTCAACCCGCACATCGGCTACGACAACGCGGCGAAGATCGCGAAGCAGGCGCACGAGGACAACGGCACGCTGCTGGAGGCGGGCCTGGCGCTCGGCATCCTCAGCGAGGAACAGTTCGCCGAGTGGGTGCGCCCCGAGGAGATGACCAAGCCGTAAGAGGCCGTAGAGGCCCTACCCTGCGCAGGACGCCAGACGGAATAGCCGAAAGGGACCGCACGATGCCGAGCCGACGCAACATGATCGCAATGACCGACGAAGAGGCGAAGGAGTTCATCGAGACGGGCTGGACGCTCCAGGTGGCGTCGGTCGGTCACAACGGCTGGCCGCACCTGGTGGCGATGTGGTACGGGGTGATCGACGACAAGATCCACTTCACCACCTACGCAAAGGCGCAGAAGGTGCTCAACCTGAAGCGTGACCCGCGGATCACGGTGATGCTGGAGAGCGGCACTGAGTACTCGAAGATCAAGGGGCTCGTAATCGAGGGCGAGGCGGAGGTGGTGGAGAACGATCCCGATTTGGTGATCGCGGTGCAGGACGCGACGGGTCGGAAGCGGAATGAGAACGCGGGGGCGCAGGCGGCGACGCCGATGACGGATGATCAGCGTCGGGCGCAGGCGAGCAAGCGGGCGGTGGTGCGGATTGTTCCGAAGCGCATCTACAGCTGGGACCACGCCAAGCTGGGCGGGCGCTACTGACGCTCGCGGATGGCACGCCCGACGAACGGCCAAACGCGCTTCAGTTGGTTGTCGCCGCCACCGCCGCCGGTCCTTGTGCCGCCTGCCGACGGAGTAAGGTACCGGAGCAGCGTAGGCATCGAGTACCGGTAGTTCTCAACGACCTCGTCGCTGTGGTCGTTGAGGAAGCGGGACCAGTCAGACCACAAATGGGATTCGTGGACATCGAACCACTCGCTTTCGCTCAAGCTCGCCACGAACTGACGATGCGCCGGGTACTCCTGTAGGAAGCGCTGGACAGCGTAGAACGCCTGCTTGACCTTGCCGCTGTTGTTGTTGCCGTCGACGTTCTTGGCAATCGCGAGCAGGTCGTTCGCCAGATCAGTGGAGGAATCCTCGAGAATCTCCCACAGCTCCCGGAAGGACAACAGCGCTTCGGTTGTGAATTCGTATGTGGGCGACTCATCTCGGATCAAGTCCAAGAGTGCCTCCTGCGTCTCCACCTTGCCCATACACTCTGAAACGAACCGCTGGAACTGCTCGTCGGAAACCGCAGTGAGATTGGATCGAATGCGGTCCGCCTCGGCGCGCAGCTCGTGCAGCTCGTCACCGTCGACCAGTCGCGCGATTTCCAAGTTCCGCACGTAACCTCCCCGGGTGAGGTTGGCGGATCCAGCGATCGCCTTGGGGCCGTCGGAGACGACAAGTTTGGCGTGGAGGTGCTGCCCGTTCCGAATAGACACGCTGCCCCCACGAATCCTCAAGTCGTCAATGAAGTCGCGCAGACCGTCGGGTTCTGACGCCCCGAGCAACCAGTCACGCTGATCGAGTTTCGTCCACACTTCCACGCTGTCCACGGCGTCCGGGAAGGCACTCGCTACCGTGTTTAGCGCTTCGCGGCGAATGTACGGACTACAGAGGATCAAACGCCCTTCCGCTGCCCGGATGACATCCTCCAACGTGGGCCAGTCAGGCGACAGCCATTCGCTCACAGGATCCGCCCTTGCTCTGAGCCACCGCTCAACGGCACGGCGGCACGCTCGCCTTCCCGCTGCCGGCTTAGACGTCTCAGATTTGGTTGTGGGGCCACCAAAGTCAGGAGATCGCCGTCCAGCGCGTAAGACGACGGTTCCTGTTCTGCCAGGTTCCGCAGGTACGCTGATGCGCCCGCGTCGGCAAGCATCTCCTCCACGCACCGCGATGCGTCCAGCAAGGAGCGGTACCTCGAGACGCCATTGAGGTGTTTTCGCAGCTTGTATCGGCTGCACAGCAGCGCGTCAGCAATGGCAACCAGCCGGTCGTCGCCAGAAACGCGGCTGGCAATCAAGTCGTCGTACTTCTGCCAGACTTCCCGCTTCGCGCGATTTCGACCATTGGCGTCCTGAAACACCGTCTCAACGTCAGCTTCGAATTCACGGCTTCGCTGACGTCCGTTGAAGTTGACGATCCAGTCGTCCAACGCGGTCGCTGCCTGGTCGACGTTGCAGGCTCCCTCTCGGCCAGCAAAGACGGTCAACTTGACGATTTCGGATGCGAGCGAGTCAGATTCAGACGGCTGCTGGAAGCCAACTCGCACAGCCGATTCGGTTGCGTAGAGCGGCGATATTTCGATGCCCAGCCACCGACGATCGAGTCCGCGAGCCACTTTCGGAACCGTGCCGCTTCCTGAAAACGGATCCAGCACCAAGTCTCCTGGATTTGAGCACGATCGTATGATCCGCTCGGAAAGTTCTTCGGGAAAGACCGCGATGTGAGAGGTTTGATCGAGTGAGCCGTATGCGACGCGATCAACCTCCCAGACGTTTCCTGGGTTCCGCCCCCAGAAGTTGTTCCGCTTGTCGTACTCCTTGGCTCGCTCGCGGATCGAGTCCACAGAGAATTGCGGTGGCGAACCAGGTTTCACGAACCACAGGATTGTCTCATGTTTGTTGGTGAACTTCCGAACGAACGCGTGGCCGCCCCAGTACCGCCAGATGATGCGGTCCCACAGCTGCAGCGAATTAGGGGAGTCGCGAAAAATCTGGTGGCTGAGGAAGTCGATCGGAATGATCTCGTCTTGCGAGCGCGGGTCTTGGGTGTACCCAGTCTGCCAGAAGATCGAACCGCCGGGGCGAACCACACGCTTCAGCTCGCCGATCGCCGCGGTGAGGAAGGCGACGTACTCGCTGACTGAGCTCTTGTCCGGCGAACTGGACGCGTACGGGCGCTCAATGTTGTAGGGCGGGCTCGTGTGAACGAGATCGACGGAGTCGTCGGGCAGCATAGTCAGCACGTCAAGCGCGTCCCCCAGAACGATCGTGTCGCTCGCTTCGGTCGAGAGGCGACACGACTCTTTCTCTGCGGGGGCGAGATAGCGAGCTGCTGCTGGGTGGCCCGCGACGGCAGTTCCTTGAGCGGTCGTCATGGGGCAAGTCTACCTCAAGTAAATCCCTCGTGGGGAAGTGATGGCGACTGCGGGGGTTGGTGCGTAGGCTGGAGGTTCTGTGCGTTGGGGCGCTAGGGGGGCGCGATGCCGGAGCGGGGGCGGAGCTGGCGGTGGTGGCTCGGCTGGGCGCTGTTTGGGCTGCTGGTGGGCGGCGGGGTTTGGGCGTTTTCGAGCGTCAAGCCGAATCAGGACATGCAGCTGCAGGTGGCGCACCGCGGGGCGGGCGAGGGGCGGATCGAGGTGGCGCTCTATTCGACGGATCATCTGGGGGAGGGGCGCTGGCACGTGCCGGCCGACAGCGTGCTGGACCTCTTCGCGCTGAGCGAGCGCTACACCTACAGCCAGCCGGTGGAGTTGCCGGGTTTCGGGCCGCTGGCGCGGGTGACGACGGTCAGCGACCGCCCCGGGGAGGCGTCGCTGGGCTTCCGGGTGAACCGCCCGAACGGGTCGTGGGGTTCGTCGCGCTTCCCCAGCCGGGAGGAGTTGACGCCGGCGGAGCGGGAGAGCGCGGAGTGGCTGCTGAGCCGTCCGCTGACGGTGCGGGTGAACGTGAATCAGCCGCTGCTGGCGGCGGTGCGGCTGGTCTACTACGCGCTGATGGCGCTGGCGTTCGTGTTCGGGGTGACGCTGTACATCTGGCGCCGCTGGCTGAATTGAGGGGCGGAAGGAGCGTAGAATGCGTGGGCGACCCCAAGCTGGGGAGGGCGGCGATGCCGGAGTTGACGAACGACGGGGAACAGATGGCGGATGGGGAACAAGCTGCCCCGCGAAGGCGGCCCATTCGGCGGTTGCCGCCCGGCGAGCTTGACGTGATCTACATCGGCGGATTCCCTCCAGTTTGGCAGATCTGGCGCAAAGGTGGGATGGTGACGGTGCAACCCGCGGAATCGCGGCGCGGGAGAGCAGACGGGATAGAATGGGATGGCGAGCGTCGAGAGGCGGGAACAATGGCGGAGCTGGCGAACCGCGAAGAGCAGGTCATGGGGTCCGATCAGGCGGAGCGCGGCAAGCGGTCGGGCGAGCTGCCGCCGGGCAAGTTGGACGTGATCTACATCGGCGGCATTCCACCGCTGCGCCAGCTCTGGCGAGATGTGAAAGCGATCATCAAAGAGCGACGCGAATCGCCGCCGCCGCTAGAGTGACGGCGGTTGCGGCGGTCAATGCGATCGCTGAAACGACCAGCGCCTCCTTAACCCGTAGCACCCGCTCATTCATTTTGGCGGCGCGCACGAGGGTTTCAATCGCCCAACGAAGCAGCGCATCCTGATCGGCCGCCCCTGCATATGAGATGAGCTCGTCAAGGTTCGGGGCGATTGTCCAGCGTCCAAAGGCGAACGCAAGAGTGGAGACAAGAACATTCGCGATGAAGAGGCCGGCGGCAACCGGCACGATGCCGCTGATCGCGGACAGATCGGCGCTTGCGGCGAGCAGGACGGCGGAGCCGAAGACGGCGATCATGGCGGCGCTGAGGCCGATGGTTTGACCAAGTTTGCCGTCGAGCGCGCGGGCGCGCTCGACCTGCTCTTGCTGGCGCCAGAGGGCGAGGTCGAAAGCGAGGCGGAGCTGGGCCTGGGCGTCGGTTTCGGGCTGAGCGGACGGTTCTTGCAGGGTCATGGCTGGCCGCTCAGCCCGCGCCGGCGGCGTGTTCTCCGCCTTCGGGGCCGTAGAAGACGACCCAGACGGCGAGGTTGTCGTCGAAGTCTTCGAAGCGGTGGGGGACGCCCGCGCCGACGAAGAAGGCGTCGCCGGGGCCGCAGTCCATGCGGCGGTCGCCGAGCACGAACGCGCCGCGGCCGTTGGCGACGATGTAGACCTCGTCCTGGGTGTGGGGCTGCTGGCGGTCGAGTTGGCGCGGGGTGTAGATGCCGAGCGACATGGTGCCGTGGCGCAGCATCTCGCGGTATTCGCCGGTCTCACGCGGGCTTCGCTCCTCGGACATCGGCGGCTCCCTCAATGAGGCGTCTGGGCAGTGTCTGGGCAGCGTAGGCATGGGGCGCATTAGCATCTGCGCATGGCCGAGGGCATGTTGGACGGGACGCGCATCCTCGATCTGAGCGACGAGCCGCTGGCGCAGGCCGGGCGGCTGCTGGCGGAGCTGGGCGCGGACGTGATCCGGGTGGAGGATGCGGGGGGCGACGCGCTGCGGCGGCGTCCGCCGTTCGTGGACGATGCGGAGGGCGATCTCGAGCGCGGCTGGGCGCACCTGCTGTACAACGCGGGCAAGCGGAGTCTGGCGGTGGATACGGAGGATGCGTCGGTCTGGGCGGCGCTGACGCCGCTGGCGGGGCAGTGCGACGCGGTGATCGCGCCGCTGGCGGCGAGTGATGCGCCGGCGGGCTGGCTGGCCGAGCGGGAGGGTTGGCCGCGGCGGGTTCCGCTGGTGGAGACCGTCTTTCGGCGGGGCGCGGAGGAGCCGGCCAGCGACATCACGGCGATTGCGGCGGGCGGCCATCTGGCGCTGAACGGATTTCCGGAGGATCCGCCGATCTGGCCGGCGGGCAATCTGGCCTACAAGCAGGCGTCGCTGGCGGCGGCCGAAGCGGCGGTGGCGCTGATCTTTCAGCAGCGGCGGGGCGGGCCGGTCGGCGAGGTGGTCGTCTCGATGCAGGAGGCGGTGGCGTTCACGACGCTGCAGACGGCGAACGGCAACTATCACCACTGGCACGATCACTCGCCCGATCGGCACACGCCGATCGGCTCGGGCGCGACGTATATGAGCGCCGATGAGCACTGGCTGTCGTTCACGATTCACCCGCCGCACTGGCCGCGCTTCGTGGACTGGGCGGACCGGGTGCTGGGCGCAGCGGCGCTGCGGGAGCCGCGCTTCGACGACGAGGAGTACCGGGGGCTGCATTTTGCGGAGGAGATTCGGCCGTGGGTGGAGCGGCTGTGCGCGACGCTGACGCTGGATGAGTTGACGAGCGAGGGGCAGCGGCTGGGGCTGTTAGTGCTGCCGTTCAACACGCCGCAGGAGGTGGCGGAGGACGAGCATCTGCGGGCGCGGGGCTTTTTCCAGCGGGTGGCGCATCCGCAGTTGGGGCGGGAGCTGACGCTGGCGCGGTCGGCGATCCGCTGGCAGGGACACCAGCCGCAGGCGCGGCGCGCGCCGTCGCTGGGCGAGCACAGCGAGCAGATCGTGCGGGAGTTGGCCGGCTGGAGCGAGGCGCAGGTTGAGGAGGCGCGGCGTCGCGGGGCGCTGGTCGGGCCGAGTCCGGAGCAGGCGGTCGTTCCCGCGCCGCCGAAGCCGCAGATCCGTTACGTCGATTACGAGCCGCCGCCGCCGCGCAAGCCGCTGGAGGGCGTGCGGGTGCTCGACTTCTGCTGGGCGATTGCGGGCTCGCTGGGCACGCGGCTGCTGGCGGACCTCGGCGCGGAGGTGCTGAAGATCGAGTCGCAGCACCGGCTGGATCCGATCCGCTACATCGGCGTGCAGCCGGCAGATCAGTTCTCGATCAACACCAACGGGGTGTTCAACGATTGCAGCGCGGGCAAACGGGCGGTGACGGTGAATCTGAGCGTGCCGGAGGGAGTGGAGACGATCCGCGAGCTGGCGGCGTCGGCGGATGTGGTGACCTCGAACTACACGCCGTATCGGCTGGATCGCTGGGGCGTGGGCTACGAGGATTTGCGCAAGGTTCGCCCGGACATCATCGTCTGCAACGTGGCGGTGATGGGGATTGAGGGGCCGCGGGCGGAGTGGCGGTCGTACGGGAACGGGATTGTGGCGATGTGCGGGCTGTCGCTGAGCAGCGGCTTCGCGGAGCGCCCGCCGATCTGCTTCGGCGCGCTGCACACGGATTTCACGGTGCCCTACTACCTGGCGATGTCGGTGATGTCGGCGCTGGACGCGCGCAATCGCACGGGCGAGGGGCGCTATCTGGAGCTGGCGCAATACGAGACGGCGACGCAGCTGCTGGATACGGAGCTGATCGAAGCGTTGAACGGCGCGCCGGCGCGGGCGCGGCTGGGCAACCGCTCGCCCTGGCAGGCCCCGCATGGGGTGTTCCCGACCAGCGAGGAGGATCGCTGGCTGGCGGTCGCCTGCCGCGACGACGCGGACTGGCGGGCGCTGTGCGGGGTGATCGGTCGCGGCGATCTGGCGGCGCGGGCGGATTTGGCGACGGTCGCGGGGCGGCTGTCGGCGGTTGATGAGGTGGAGTCGGCGCTGGCTGCGTGGACAAGCGAGCGCGATCAGTGGGAGGGGGCGCGGGCGCTGGCGGCGGCGGGGGTACCGGCGAGTCCGGTGGAGCGTCTGGCGGATTTCTTCGGGCGCGACGCGGCGATGCGCGACGCCTATGCGCGGGTGGAGTCGCCGGAGGTGGAGCCGCTGCACGTGCAGAACGAGCCGATTCTGTGGGACGGGGAGCGGCTGTCGGTGTCGCGCGCGCCGCTCTGGGGAGAGCACACGGAGGCGGTGCTGAAGGGTTTGCTGGGGAAGACGGATGCGGAGTTGGGGGAGTTGGCGGCGGCGGGCGTGTTGTTTTAGGGGACGCCGTGTTTGCGGGGGCGGGCCGACCCCCCAGTCTGCTTCGCAGACAGCCCCCCTGCATAGGGGGGCGATTTCGGAGGGGGATGGCAGGGGTGCTTATGTGAAGGCGGGCCTAGGGCGGGGGGCGGGGGGGTGCGCCCCCCTCTACATCTCCCCCCAGGATGGGGGGAGACTTGGGATTGTCTCCTCCCGCGGCGGGGGGTTGGTTTTGGCGGCGGCGGTGGGCGCGTTGGGCTTGTTCGTAGGCTTCGAGGACTTTTCGGCGGATGGGGGATACGGGTTTGGCGTTGGGAGGGTTCCCGGCCGTCGGGGTGGGCTGCGGCATGGGCATGGGCCGCGCCGGCGGGATGGAGGTGTCGATTTTTGCGATGCGGATGGGGCGGGGGAGTCGGGGGGTGGGGAGCCGGGGGAGGGGGTTGCGGGGGCTGGGCGGGCGCTGGGCGGCGGCTTGGGTCTGGGTGCGAGCGGCGGCGCCGCCGGTTTGGGCGTCGGTGCTGATGTCGGCGCCGGTTTGGGCGCTGGCGTCGGTGTTGATGCTGGCGTCGGTGTTGATGTTGGCGCCGTCGGCGGCGCGGGCTTGGGCGTAGGCGGGGTGGTAGGGGTTGGGCGGGAAGTTGCCGTCGGGGTCGGCGGCGTAGCGCGCGGCGCGCTCGAGGGCTTCCCGGGTGGCTTGCGCTTCGCCGTGCTTGGCGGCGTATTCGGCGGCCAACTCGGCGGTCAACTCTTCGATGTCGGGCACCTGCTCGGTGTGCGGCGAGTAGGCGTACTGGAGGTTGTAGAGGTAGCGCTCGAGGTCCAGCGGCGAGGGCGGGCCGGGCGGATCGGGCAGCAGGCAGCGGTTGAGGTCGTTGATCTCTTCCATGCTGCTGGCGAAGAGCCGGACGACGCGCAGCTCGAAGTCGTCGGGGTCGGCGTCCGGAACCAGCGAGCGGAGCGGTTTGAGCAGGCCGAGGCCGTGCGCGGCGACGCGCAGGGCGGAGAGTTGGACGTGTTCGGAGCGGGCGTGTTGGGCGAGGTCGAGGATGCGGTCGCCGACGTATTCGTAGCCGTAGGCGCAGCCCAGGCAGTAGAGGGCGGAGAGGCGGACGTGTTCGCTTTGGGCGGCGTAGCCGAGAGCGTTGAGCTGTCCGACGAGCAGGTCGCCCTGCTCGGCGCGGGTGCGCGTCGGTTCGGGCGGTTCGGTGGGGCGCTGCGGCGCGGGGGCGTCGTGGTCGCCCAGCAGCCGGATGATGTCGGCGTGGTTCCAGGCGGGCGGGTCGGCCGGTGGGTCGGTCATGAGGGGATTGTAGCGTACGTTTGTTCTGGTGGGTGTGGGTTGGGTTACGTTTTCGCGGGGGTTTGGGGGTGGGGACGGCCGACCCCCCAGCCGCTACGCGGCAGCCCCCCTGCGTAGGGGGGCGATTTCGGAGCCCCCCCTCTCAATCTCCCCCCAGGATGGGGGGAGAGGCCGGAAGGCCCCCAGGATGGGGGGGAAGGGGATGAGCGGGGTTAGGGGGGTGAGGGGGGTGAGCGGGGTGAGGGGGGTGAGCGGGGTGAGGGGGGTGAGGGGGGTGAGGGGGGTGAGCGGGGTGAGCGGGGTGAGGGGGGTGAGCGGGGTGAGGGGGGTGAGGGGGGTGAGGGGGGTGAGCGGGGTGAGCGGGGTGAGGGGGGTGAGCGGGGTGAGGGGGGTGAGCGGGGTGAGCGGGGTTAGGGGGTGAGGGGGGTGAGCGGGGTGAGGGGGGTGAGCGGGGTGAGCGGGGTTAGGGGGTGAGGGTGCGGTTTTGGATTTTGTGGTGGGCGGCGGGAGGGGGGAGTGCGGCGGGGAGGGTTTCGGGGCGTGCGGTGGTGAGGATGATTTGGGGGGCGTCGGCGAGGAAGCGGGCGGCGCGCTCGCGGCGGTCGGCGTCGAGCTCGCTGAAGAGGTCGTCGAGCAGGAGGATGGGTGCTTCGCGGCTGCGGCGGGCGATGAGGTCGGCCTGGGCGACGCGGAGTGCGAGGGCGGCGTCGCGCTGCTGGGCGCGGGAGGCGTAGGCGGCGGCGGAGCGCCCGTTGAGTTCGGCGGCGAGGTCGTCGCGGTGGGGTCCGACGGTGGTGACGGCGCGGCGGAGGTCGTCGGGGCGGGCGCGCTCCAGGGCGTCGGCCATGCGCTGTTGCCAGTCGCGCTCTGATTCGCTCTCGGCGACGGTCCGGGAGTTGTCGCGCAGGGCGGGCTGGTAGCGGATTTCGAGTCGCTCTTGGGCCGTGTCCGGAGCGGTGTCCTGAGCAGTGTTTGGGCCTTGCAGTTGGGCGTGGCGGACGGCGGCGCGTTGGACGAGGTAGTCGGCGGCCTGGGCGCGGGCGTGCCAGATGCGGCCGGCTTCGGCGCTGAGCAGGTCGTCCCACTCGGTCAGTTCGGCGGGGGCGGCCTGGCGGGCGGCGATGCGGCGGAGCAACGCGTTGCGCTGCTGGACGGCCTGTCGGTAGCGGGAGAGGGCGAGGGTGTGGGCGGGCTGGACCTGGCTGATGGTGAGGTCGAGGAAGGTGCGGCGTCGGGCGGCGTCGCCGGTGAGCAGGTCGGTGTCGAGTCCGCTGAAGGCGACAGCGCGGATTGCGCCGAGGGCCTGGCTGGCGGAGCGGACGACGCCGTTGATTTTGATGCGTTTTTGCGCGCCGGCGGCATAAGGTGCGCCGCTGCGAGCGGCGAGTGCGATTTCGACGAGGACGGGGGCCTGGGGGGTTTGGGCTTCGCCTTCGATGCGGGCGACGGCGGGCGGTTCGGCGTCCCAGGCGATCAGTTCGCTCTCGCGGGAGGCGCGCGGGGAGCGGAGCGCGGCGAGCATGGCGGCGGCTTCGATGAGGTTGGTTTTGCCGGAGGCGTTGGGGCCGCTGATGATGGTGAGTCCGGGTTGGAGCTCGAGGTCGAGGCGGGGCCAGGAGCGGAAGTTGCGGAGGCGGAGGCGGGTGAGATGCACGAGGGGAGTGTATGGGGGGTGGAAGGTGTGGGGCGGGAGGTGGGGCGGCCGACCCCCCAGTCCGCTAGAAGCGGACAGCCCCCCTGCGCAGGGGGGCGGTTTCGGAGCCCCCCTCTCAATCTCCCCCCAGGATGGGGGGAGAGGTCGGAAGGAGAGCCCCTGCGATGGGGGGAGAGGGCGGACGGGGTGCGTTGTGTGTTGGGTTTGATAGTATGTGCGCAGCAGCTGCGCGGGGAACGGGTCCTTGCGCGGGAAACGGAGTTGGCGATGACCACGACGACGACGGATGTTCCGGGGATCAACCTGGACTGGCTGAATGTGGAGACGGAGCAGGGGCTGGAGGTCGAGACGGGGCGGAAGGGGTTGACGCTGGCGTCGATCAACCAGCTGACCTACGGGGTGGACGACCGGGATCAGGCGCGGGAGCGGCAGTGGGCGCCGCGGGGTTCGCAGGCGGATCCGCGCTCGCCGTCGAACTCGGTGCAGCACATGAACAAGGCGGATGTGTGGTCGGAGAGCGCGATGCTGCTCTACGAGGAGGCGCTGCAGCGGCAGTGGTCGTCGGCGCGGGACATTCCGTGGGACACGATCGAGGAGCTGCCGCCGGACATCGAGCGGGCGATGTGTACGCTCTGCACGTTCCTGACGCAGGTGGAGTTCATCGCGGGCGATGTGCCGGGGCGGTTCCTGGAGCAGATTCACCCGGAGTTCTTCGAGTCGCAGCTGTTCCTGGGGACGCAGCTGATGGACGAGGCGCGGCATCTGGATGTGTTCCGCAAGCGCTCGCTGGTGAACGGCGGGGGGATGTCGGGCGCGGGTCTGGGTGCGGTGCAGCTGCTGAGCTCGGACGATTTCACGGAGATGACGGCGCTGCTGCATCTGGTCGGCGAGGGCTTTGTGCAGACGCTGTTCCGGATGGGGGAGTTGATCGCGCAGAACGAGGCGGAGAAGCGGATTTTCCGTCTGTCGGCGCAGGATGAGAGCCGGCATCTGGCGTTCGGGGTGACGCACCTGAAGTACACGGTGGAGACGGAGCCGTGGCGGCAGGAGGAGCTGCACCACATTCTGGACATGCAGGAGGCGCTGCTGACGCAGAGCCAGCAGACGAGCCTGACGACGAATCCGCTGACGGGCGAGGCGCTGGCGATTCTGTCGGGCGGGGGCATCGAGCACCTCGACGAGGGCTACAAGATGGTGATGCTGATGCGCCGCAAGCAGTTCATCGAGTACGCGCACCGACTGGAGGTGATCGGCCTGGATCGGACGGAGCGGTTCGCGCCGGAGGTGCTGGAGTTGCTGGGGGACGCGGCGTAGGGGCGCGACTCGCGAGCAACGGCTGCGGCCGCCGGGCGACAGGGCATGTCGTTCGGCGGCTGCGGCTCAGGTCGGCCCCGGTCAGCGGGGGCGGGCGTCGGATCAACGTGAGGGGCGGCGACTGATGGAACTTTCGGCGAACACGAAGGTGCGGGCGCGGGCGGCCGGTTGGTCGGACGAGCTGATTGCGCGGCTGGAGGCGTCGACGGCGACGGATCAGCAGGTGGAGAATCTGGCGTTCGGGAAGATGCCGGGCGAGCGGGTGGACAAGTGGATCGACTTTCTGGAGCGGGATCCGGACAATCCATTCACGAAGGCGCCGATGAACGTGTTCCGGACGCCGGCGGAGACGGGGGTGAAGGCGCGGCCGAGCGAGGACGGGCTGCTGCTGCGGGACATCAACATCGGCTCCTACGGGGTGGTGCCGGATGAGTGGGAGTTGCCCAACGACGCGCCGCGGGGGACGGAGTCGACGGGGCAGCTGATTCCGGCGGGCTACAGCATTTTCGACAAGGCGGAGGTGTGGTCGGAGAACGCGGTCGATCTGTACGAGGACGCGATCCGCGATCGGTGGACGCCGGCGACGGAGTTGGACTGGGAGGGCGGGCTGGCGGAGTTGCCGGAGGAGCTGGAGCGTGCGGTGGGGCAGATCTGCACGGTGTACAGCAACAACGGGCTGGTGGAGCAGAAGATCATCGGCAAGTGGCTGGAGGAGATTTCCTACGGCTACCACGAGGTGAAGCTGTTTCTGGCAACGCAGGCGTACGACGCGGGCCGGAAGGTGGAGGTGCTGCGCAAGCGGGCGCTGATCAACGGGGGCGGTCTGGGGCAGGCGCCGCTGGGGCAGATTTACCGCAGCTGGTACCAGGCGCTGACCTTCACGGACATGCTGATCGCGCTGAACGTGATCTACAAGTCCTACGAGACGACGCTGTTCGAGTCGGCCTCGGAGTGGGCGCAGACGGAGGTGGAGCGGGAGATCTTCGCCAATCTGGCGCGGGACTCGCGACGGCATCTGGATTACGGGCTCGGCCACCTGGAGTGGTACGCGCGGTACAAGCCGACGGCGGAGCGGACGCTGCCGATTTCGTTCATCCGGGCGGAGGCGGGGCTGGTGCAGGAGATGCGTCTGTCGACGTCGGAGCGGGAGGCGCTGGTGGTGCTGATGGGCGGCGGGGTGGAGAATCTGGCGGCGGGCGTGGAGCGTCTGGGCGAGCTGCGGGCGCGGCAGTACGCGGACTACCTGGAGCGCCTGGCGAGCATCAATTTCGACCGGCCGACGGCGCATCCGGGGCTGATCAGCCTGGGTGAGAATCCGCTGGAGGGCGGCACGGTGGCGGTGCGCGCCGTCTCGCGGAACTGAGAGGGAGCGGCGCGATGGGCCGCCTCGCACTGCTGCTGGGCGCGGTTGCGGCGCTGGCGCTGGCGGCGTCGTGCGGGGGCGAGGCGGTGGAGCCGCAGCCGACGCCGGGTTCGACGCGGGCGGAGCGGGCGGAGACGGTTGTGGAGCAGCAGGCGGAGGAGACGGTCGCGGCGGTTGCGGATCGGCGCGCGGGGGTGGCGGCGGCGCGGAACGTGGTGGGCGATCCGGACGCGCCGGTGCTGATTGTGGAGTACAGCGACTTTCAGTGAGGGGGCTGTCGCCAGTTCGCGGCTCAGGCTGAGCCGCGCATATTCGAGGAGCTGGTGCGGACGGGGATCGCAAGGTTCGAGTACCGGCATTTCGTGGTTTTCGGGGCGCAGAGCGAGTTTTCGGCGCTGGCGACGGAGTGCGGGGCGGATCAGGGTGCGTTCTGGCAGTTTCACGACGCGTACATGAGCGGTCGGGCGTCGCTGTATGCGCGGTCGGGGGCAATTGGGCTGGCGGCGGAGTTGGGGCTGGACGAGGGGGAGTTCACGATGTGCATCGACGAGGAGCGCCACACGCCGACGATTGAGGCGACGCAGCGTTCGGCGCGGGCGGCGGGGATTCGGGGAACGCCTACACTGACGGTGAACGGGCAACGAGTGGCGGCGAGCGCGGACTCGGTGATCGAGGCGGCGCTGGCGGCGGCGGAGTAGAGCGATGCGACGAACGAATTGGCGGTGGACGGTGCTGCTGGGGGTGATCGTGGGAACGGCGCTGGGTCTGGCGGCGCTGGGAGTGGGGTTTGAGGTGGGCGGGCAGGCGCCGGGGCTGGAGCCGCAGGTGTCGGATTTGAGCGCGATGGAACCGAACGCGGCGGCGGTGTGGCAGGCGTCGTATCGGACGACGGCGGCGCAGGTGGCGGCGATGCTGCCGGGGCTGGACGCGCTGTGGTGGTGGAACGGTCGGCGTTGGGAGCCGTACGCGCCGGCGGTGGGCGGCGCGTCGCCGCCGGGGGCGGTGAATTTCACGATTGAGACGGGCGATCGGCTGTGGATCGGCGATTTTGATCGGTCGCGGATGCCGGCGGCGGAAGGGGCGACAACGTCGGCATCGACGCCGGAGGGGGACTCGACTCCGGAGGGGACGGTGATTGCGGAGGGGCACCGACGGGGGTTGGTCGCGGATCGCGCGGTGGTGGGGGAGCCCGACGCGCCGGTGCTGATTGTGGACTACGGCGACTTCCTTTGAGGGCGCTGCCAGCGGTTTGCGGCTCAGGCTGAGCCGCGCATCATCGAAGAGGTCGTACGGACGGGGCTGGCGCGCTTCGAGTATCGGCACATGCCGCTGCACGGGCAGAGCGAGTTTGCGGCGCTGGCGACGGAGTGCGCGGCGGATCAGGATGCGTTCTGGGCGGCGCACGACCGCTACATGGCGGCGGGGGATCCGTCGCTGTATCGGCGGTCGGGAGCGGTGGCGATGGCGCGGGAGTTGGGGTTGGACACGGCGGAGTTCGGGGCGTGCCTGGACGAGCGGCGGCACATTGAGGCGATTGAGGAGCAGCAGCGGGCGGGGTTCGCGCTGGGCGTGCGGGCGACGCCGGTGATTTTCGTGGACGGCGAGCGGGTGGATGCGACGGCGTCGGCGGTGATTGAGGCGGTGCGGGCGGCGGCGGGGGAGTAAGGGGGCGCGGGGGCGGCCGACCCCCCAGTCCGCTGCGCGCGGACAGCCCCCCTGCATAGGGGGGCGATTTCGGAGGGGAGAGCCCCCCTCTCAGTCTCCCCCCGCGACGGGGGGAGAGGTCGGAAGGGGAGCCCGCGCGACGGGGGGAGAGGCTGGAGGGAGATTGTGGGGGATTAGGGGCGGGCGGGGAGGTGGATGCGCTGGTGGGTTTTGCAGCGTCGGCAGCGGGTGCGGATGGTGAGGGGGATGGGGGTTGGGGTTTCGATGATGCAGATGAGCGCGGGGCGCCCGTAGCGGGCGCTGGGGCAGTGGGGGTTGCGGCAGCGGATTTGTCGGGCGACCGGGGGCGGTGGGTTGGGCGGCATAGGGGGTGCTCAGCGTGGCGGTTCTGTGGGGTGGAAGGGTGGTTGGGCGGGAGGTGGTTGGGCGGGAGGTGGTTGGGCGGGAGGTGGTTGGGCGGGAGGTGGTTGGGCGGGAGGTGGTTGGGCGGGAGGCGGTTGGGCGGGGGTTTGCGGTGGGAGTTGGTTGCGATCTCCTGTGTT
The DNA here is from genome assembly GCA_965243125.1 of Dehalococcoidia bacterium. GTDB lineage: Bacteria > Chloroflexota > Dehalococcoidia > Bin125 > Bin125 > CATQGW01. The sequence goes on from OZ251529.1 coordinate 2,229,677, forward strand.
TTGCCGGGGTTTCGTGGTTTTGGGGCGGTTGGGCGGTGGTTGGGTTTGTTCGGGTTTGGTGGGTTTTGGAACGTCGAATCGTCCGCTGCATCGTCGAACTCGTGGTTGGGTTTGTTCGGGTTTGGAACGGGTTGTCAGGCGGTGGTTGGGGTGATGTCAGGGGGTGTTGGCGGGGGGCGCGGCCTGGTTGGAGGGGTCGGCGAGGGGGGCGAGCGGGGCGAGGCCGGCGCGGAGTTGTTGGACGCGCGGGGCCGGCGAGGGGGCGTCGGGGCGGTGTTCGGGGCGGTGTTGGGGGGCGGCTGCGCGGTCGAGGCGGCGGCGGTGGCGGGCGTGGTCGAGTTGCCAGGCGCGGTAGCGGCGGAGTGCGGCGTCGGGGTGTTCATCGCCGATGTATTGCTCGAGGTAGGCGCGCTGGTCGAGGGGGTCGAGCGGGTCGTTGAGGCGGGCGCGGCCGTGTTCCTGGATGGCGATGCGCTGGCTTTGGGACCAGGGGTCGATGCGGACTTCGATGTCGAGGGTGGGGATGCGGGCGGGGTCGACGCCGACGACGGTGTCGCGGAGGAGGCGTCCGTTATGTGAACGGGCGAAGACCCAGACGGGGTCGCCGAAGCCGCCTTCGGCGAGGGGTTTGGCCATGACGAGGGCCATGTTGCGGAGCATGGTCTGGACGGCGGCGGCCTGGCGCCGCTTGAGTTGGAGGACCTGGGCGTTGCGTGCGCCGAGCAGGAGGTTGAGGGTGTGGGGCTGGGTGTTGGGGCCGGCTTCGCCGGGCGCGAGGGCGCCGGTGTCGGGGGCGGCGGCCTGGAGTTCGTCGGCGGACATGCGGAGGAATTCGACGAAGGCGGGCTCGAGCTGGAAGTCGGCTTTGTGGAGCGATGCGCCTTCGGGGAGGGTGCGGGCAGAGGCGGCGTCGGCGGTGAGTTCGACGCGGGCGCCGTTGTCGTCGAGTTCCCAGGCGCCGTTGGCGAGTTGGATCCAGAAGAGGGGGACGGCGGCCTGTTCGGCGAGGAAGCGTCCGAGGGAGCGTTCGCGGTCGAAGAGGGGTTTGACGCGGTAGACGCCTTCGAGTGCGGGTTCCCAGCGCCGGGCGGGGTCGGGGTGGTGGTTGACGTCGGCGGGGGCGATGGCGAAGGGGGGCATTTCGTAGGGATGCGGGTGGGATTTGACGAGCGCCCACTGGGAGCCGGCGGCGGCGGGGGCGGCGAGCTCGTAGTAGTCGTCGCGGGTCCAGACGGCGGCGACGCGGAGTCGGTCGCTCCAGGAGCCCCAGCCGGAGCCGGAGGGGTCATCGGGTTGGGGCGCTTCGGCGGGCGGGCCGATGCGGAGGCGTGGCCGGTCGGCGGGCGCGGCGAGGTCGGCGGCGATGCGGAGCTTGTCCTGGCGCTGGAGTGCTTCGCGGTAGGGGCCGAGGCCGACTTCGCGGACGACGACGGCGAGGGCGAGTCCGTTGTGCGCGCCGCGGTCTTCGATGAAGGCGAATTGGTCCGGTCGGATGACTTCGATTTCCCAGGGGAAGCCGGCGTGGGCTTTGGCGCGTCGGTCGCGGTCGCGTCGCTGGCGGGAGGTTTCGCCGGCGCGCGGCTGGGGGAATTGGGGGAGGCGGTCGTCGGCGCGCTGCCAGTGGAGGACGCCGTAGCAGAGGCAGACCTGGGCGTAGGCGAGGTCGCTCTGGATGCTGAAGCCGGCGCGCTCCTGGACGAGTTGGAGGCCGTGCTCGAAGACGCGCTCGAGGTCGTTGGCGGCGCGGATCTGGTCGGGGTCGTCGTTGGGCGGTTCGACGTGAACGCGGAAGGGGTGTTCGGTGAGGCGGCTGCGGAGTTGGGCCCAGGTGCGGCGGGCGATGTCGGCCTGCCAGGGCTCGGCGTCCTGCCAGGGGTTGGTGAATTGGGGGTCGACGGCGGGCGCGTTGAAGAGATGGGCTTCGCGGGTTCGGATACGCTGGTAGAGCGCGTCGAAGCGTGAGAGCGGTCCGCGGTCGGCGGCGCGTCCTGCGCCGAGTTGATCGAGGATGCGTTGGAGGTCGTGGAGAGTGAGGTTGGGCATGGGGCAGTTCCAGCGCCTGAGCCCCTGTGGCGCGCCGGGCCTGCGTGCGATGCGTGGGTTGCGGCGGCTGGCGGGGTGCGCCGGGGCCGTGTGGGGCGAGTATGCCGTGCGGGGGCGGAGAAGTCAAACGGGCGTTCTGATAGCGTTGGCGGGGCTGGTCATGATGTCGCTGGGGGTGTTGTCGACGGCGTGCGGGGGCGGGGATGCGCCGGATGCGTCAGGGGCGACGGGGACGCCTGAGGGGGAGCGGTCGGAGCGGGAGGGGCGGGAGGGGCAGGCGGCGGCGGCTGAGCAGACGGAGGCGCAGACAGGGGCGCAGGAGGTTGAGGGGGAGCAGACGGCGCAGGCGGAAGCGACGGCCGAGTCGGCGGCTGAGTCGGCGGCGGTGGAGAGCGAGGCGGTCGCGCAGGAGGCAGAGGCTCAGACGGAGTCTCAGGCTGCGGAGGCGGAGTTTGAGGATGAGTCGGAGGAGACGATTACGTTCGAGGGGGAGCTGGTGGAGCGGATTGCGGCGGCGCTGGCGGAGCATCGGGCGGGGCTGGCGGTGGAGCGGAACGTGTTGGGGGACGCGGACGCGCCGGTGCTGATTGTGGAGTACGGCGATTTTCAGTGACCGGGCTGTCAGCGGTTCGCCCGTGGGGCGGCCCCGGAGGTGATTGAGGCGGTGGTGCGGCCGGGGCTGGCGCGGTTTGAGTTTCGGCATTTCATCGTGTTCGAGGACGGGGCGAGTCTGTACGCGGCGGAGTTGGCGGAGTGCGCGGCGGATCAGGGCGCGTTCTGGGAGTTCCATGACCGGTTGCTGGCGCCGGATGCGGGGATGTACGAGTGGGAGCGGGCGGCGGCGTTTGCGGAGTCGCTGGGGCTGGATGTGGGTCGTCTGGGCGGGTGCGTGGCGAATCACGATCATTTGAGGGCGATTGAGGCGGGGCATGTGGGCGGGTGGGAGTTGGGCGTACGCGGGACGCCGTCGGTAACGGTGAACGGTGTGTTGGTGGAGGAGCCGACGGCGGCGAATGTGATAGCGGCGGTGGAGGCAGCGGTTGGGGAGTGAGGAGGTATTAGCGAGCGTTGGGCAAGAGAGTGACCACGGTGATTTCCGGGACCTGCGAGAGTGCGCGGTCGTGGGTGATGAGGGGGATGTTGAGCCGGCGCGCGGTTGCGGCGATCCAGGCATCGGCGGCGCCCAAGGTCCGGCCGCGCCGCGCGCGGCTTCGCCGGATGGATTCGGCGCGCAGGCGGACGTGGATGGGGATTAGTTCGGCGGTACAGGGGATGAGGCGGAAGCGATTCATCGCCTGCTCGAAGCGACGCCTGTCCCAGCCTTGCGTTTCAAATCCGACGAGCAGTTCGGCAAACGTTTGGAAGGCGATGGCTGTTCGGCGGCCGGCGAGCTGGCGTTCGTACGCCTCGGCGAGCGCTCTGTAGCCGGGATCGTTGGAGAGTGTGAACGAAACGATGTTGGTATCGACAAGCTGGTCGACATCGTCGTCAACATTGTCTGTCGGCGGTGTGTCGTTCATTCGGCGGCTCGGCGGCCTTCGGCAACAAGCCGATTGAATTCTTGGACATCGAAATCCAGCCGCTCGCCGGCAGTGAGCGGGGTGAACGGCTGGACTTTGCCGTACGTCATTCGGTCGACGAGATCGGCGACCCAACGATCATCGAGCGGAGACGTCTCGACTGGCTGCTCGCGGGGGATGAAGGTGGAAGACGCGCCATGGGTCATCTGGATTGCGGCGATGCCGTGTGGAATGGCGCGCTGGAGGTCGTGCAGTTCCAGATCGGCTTCGCAGGGCTCGCCCGCGAAGGCGGCGGATGCGGCGGCGACAAAGCGCGAGAGCAGGATGTCGTCGGAGGCGTTGAAGTCGAGCTGCAGAACGGGATCTTGCCCATCGGCGGAGGACAACGAGAGGCTTCGGACAGGCGATTGCCGGGGCGCGGCGCTGTCGGCAGCGCAGGCCTGAACAGCGGCGTCAACGGCAACCAGCATCCGCCCGATGTCGGCGGCGGAGACGCCGCCGACCGCGTGGTCGGCGCGGCGGAGCCGAAGGGTCAGGCGGTTGTTCTGCATTGCTGTGCCTCCGTTGGACGCCATTGTAGCGCTTGGAGACGGGCTAGGTGGCGTATTTTTCGCCGAGGGCGGTTTCCCAGCGGAGGTAGTGCTGCATGTCGGCGTAGTTGCGGTCGGGCCCGAACGCCAGCACATCATTGGGAGCGCTCAGCACACCGCTCAGACCTTGCTCGATAGGCAGTTCCGCGGCGCGCCAGGCGTCGACGCCGCCGGCGAGCGCGCGGACATCGCCGTAACCGAGATCGCGAAGCGTCGCCGCCGCCAGCAGCGATTCCCGCCCGCCGTGGCAGACGGTTACCACGGGTTGGCCGTGGTCGGCAGCCAGTTCCTCGATGCACCATTCGAGCCAGGCGCGGGGCGCCCAGCGCGCGCCGGGCGGGTGGGCCTGGGCGAAGTTTTGGCTGTTGCCGACGTAGAGCACGGTAACTTCCGTTTGCCGAGCGAGTTCGTCCGCAGAGATCGTCGTTACGGCATCGCGGGCGGCGGTGAGCAGTGCGGGTTCGGGGTCCGGCGTAGTAGTGAGCTCGCGGCCGGCGGCGGTCCAAGCCGTGATACCGCCTTCGAGGACGTAGATTTCGGCGTGCCCCATCTGCTTGTACCAGGAGGCCGTGATCGCGGCGCGGGCGATGCCGTCGCAGGCGAAAACAATCGGCGCGCCGCGAACGACCGCCACATCGTCGCTGCGCTGCACGGCCTGGCCGCCGGGGAACCAGCGGAAGCCGGGGATGCGGCCGACGGAGTGTTCTGCGGCGCTGCGCACGTCGATGAAGTAGACGCTTTCGCGCTCGGCGCGCTCGCGCAGCGCGCCGAGCTGGTTGATATCGATCAGCTGAACGCCGTCCTCGGCGGCGCAGCGGCGGGCGTAGGCCTCGGCGGCGGCGCGACCGTGTTCGGTTACTTCGGGCATTGCGGTGCGGTCGGCGCCTTCTTCCAGCTCATAACCGGCGAGCAGCCAGCCGGAGGTGCCGTTTTTGAGGCCGACGATTTCGCGGTCGAGCGCCATCCGCTGAAGCGCGCGGGTGCCGATGATGCTGCGGGTGCGTCCGGCGCAGTTGATCACGACGGTTGCGTTGGGCAGGGCGGCGGCGAGCGTATCGGTGATGCGGAGGGCGAGTTCACCGCCCGGCAGCGAGCGTCCGCCGGGGATGCAGAAGCGTTGGTATTCCTCGGGCGTGCGGGTGTCGAGTATGACGAGTTCGTCGCCGCGATCGATCCGCGCGCGCAGGTCGTCGGCGGTAATTTCGGGCACGCGGTGGACGACTTCAACGCGCTCGCCGAAGTCTTTGGAGGGTACGTTGACGCCCCATTCGGTGGGGAGGTCGAGGCTCGCCCAGCGGTTGACGCCGCCCTGCAGCCAGGCGAGGTTGCGGTAGCCCATCGCTTCGGCGGTGGCGGCGGCGCGGACGACGCGGCGGGCGTCGTCGTCGCAGAGGATCAGCGGGGTGTCGCGGTGCGGCACGGCGGCGGGCAGGTCGAATTCGAGGCGCGCGCGGGGAATGAGGGATGCGCCCGGGATGTGGCTGGCGTTGTATTCGCCGATGTCGCGCACGTCGATGAGGGCCCAGGGGGCGTCGGCGCCCATGCGATCGCGGAGTTGGTCGGGGCTGATGGGCGTGGGCATGGGGGCCTTCTTCGGCGGGTGCGGGTCCTGTACGATGCCCGTATGGTACTCAGCACGATGCGGGTGTACGACGAGCTCATCGGGTCCGGGATGCCCGACGCGCAGGCGCGCGCGGTGGTGCGCGCGTTTGAGCGACAGTGGGACGAGCTCGCGACGAAGCGGGACCTTGAGAACCTGGAAACACGCTTCAACGACCGCTTGGAGCGCGTGCAATGGTGGATCGTCGCCTGCATGTTCGGCATCGTGGGCACAGCGACCGGGATCATCATTGGCGCGATGGCCGCACTCTCGTAGGCAGAACATGGGTGTTACTTCACCTCCCCGAATCGCGGATGCGCGCGCTGACCAGATAGGCGGGATCGCCTACCGCGACGCGCGGCACGCCGAGCTGCCGCACGTGGTGAAGTTCTCGGGCGGGCGCTCGTCGGCGGCGCTGGTCTTCGCGCTGGCGGAGGCGGGAGCGCTGCGGCCGGAGCGCGGCGATGTGGTGCTCTTCGCGAACACATCGGCGGAGCATCCGGGCACGTGGGAGTTCGCGGCGGCCTGCTGCGAGCGGCTGGAGCGCGAGCACGGGCTGCCCTGCCTGTGGTACGAGTTCTGCACGGTCGAGGACGCCTACCGCGGGATGTATCGGCGGCGGCTGTCCTACCGGCTGGTCAGCCGCGAGCCGGTGGAGTGCGACCCGGCGGGCTACCGCTCGCGCGGCGAGGTGTTCGAGGAGATGCTCTCCTATCAGGGGATGCTGCCCAATCCGCACTCGCGCAGCTGCACGGCGAAGCTGAAGCTGTATCCGGCGCACCAGCTGTTGGCGGAGTGGCTGGGCGGCGCGGCGGGGCCGCGGCACGACGGGCACTACGGCGGGGAGGCGTATCTGACGCCGGAGGCGGCGGCGCGGCGCTACCGGGCGAACGGCGGGGCGTCGTCGGAGGAGGGGTATGCGCAGCGCGTCGCATATATGTGCTATCAACCGCCGGCGCGCGAGGCGCAGCGCTGGGCGGATTTCACAAGCGCGCCGATCGTGGAGCGCGCGGCGGCGGGTCCGGCCGGCGCGGCGGAGTTGTGGGGTCCGCAGGCGGCGGAGTTCGTCACGCTGCTGGGGCTGCGCGGCGACGAGGAGCGGCGGGTGTCGCGGGTGTTGAGCCGCTCGCTCTTCGCCGAGGGCGCGGGCGGGCGCGAATGCTCGATCCGCACGCAGCCGCCGGGCGAGCGTCCGTACTTTCCGCTCTACGACGCCGGCTGGGGGCAGGAGGAGATCGATGCGTTCTGGCGCAAGCGCGAGTTCGCGCTCGAGATCCCCGAAGGCGCGGGCAACTGCGTGTACTGCTTCATGAAGGGCACGCGGCAGTTGCGCCAGGCGGCGCAGGCGCCCGACGCGGCGCGGGTGGCGGACGCGCCCTCCGACATCCGCTGGTGGGACTCGATGGAGCAGCGCTATCGGCGGGAGGCGCCGGCGCGGGACGGCTGCGGGGTGAGTCGATTCGGATTTCTGGGGGTGCGCGGCCCGTCGTTCGCGGAGATTGCCGATCCGGAGTTCGAGCTCAAGGGCCGCTACAGCACCGGCTCGCCAAGCTGCGATTGCACAGACTGATGAACGCTGATCTCTTCTTCCCGCACGACTACCGATCCGACGGGTTCACGACGAACGTGACCAGTCGGCAAGCAGCGGAACCCGATCCGGTCGTGCGGGAGCTGCTTCAGAACTCGCTGGATGCGGCGGTCCGGGAAGCGGGGCGAAAGCGCGCGGAGGTCCATTTCACGATCGCGCGGCGGGCGCTCTCCGATTTGCCGGGGCTGGAGAAGTACCGCCAAGCCTTCCAGGCCGCCCGCACAGAGCGTGAGGCGGATAGCGCAGCCAAAACGCACGATCAGCAGTCGGCGATTGAGCGGATTCAGGATGCGCTCGATCGTGCGGAGATGTCGGTCCTGTTCTGCCGCGACAACGGCGTCGGGCTGGACCTGCGCCGCCTACAGGCGCTGTTGAGCGAAGGCAACAGCAACAAGGCCGGCGGCGGAGCCGGATCGTACGGTCTCGGACACTTGACCGCGTATGCGGCGTCCGATCTGCGCTACGTGCTCTACGCGGGCCGGCAGCCGGGCGGCGACATCGCGAGCGGCCACGCGATCCTCGCATCGCACCGCGTGGGGCGGGATCGATTCGCGGCAGACGGCTACTGGCGCCGAACGACGGAGGTGCTGAACTACACGGTGGACGACGGGAACTATCCGCACGAGGCGCCGCCGCTACTACAGCACGAGATGGATCAGATCGACTCCAGCGGCACGGTGATCGCGATCGCGGGCTTCAACCACTTCCACGACGACGATCCGGCCTCGGCATTCGACGACATCTGCCGCGTGGCGGCGGTGAATTTCCTGGCAGCGATCGTCAACGGGCGAATGGTCGTCCATGTGCATGACCAACAGTCGGGAAAGCACAAAGAGGTCAACGCCGACTCGGTGGCGGAGGTACTCAGCCAGATCGCGAATCAGCAACGGCTGCCCGACGGCATGTCGGGCTGGCTGGTTGGTTCGCAGGCGTATCGGGCACTGGAGACGCTGCAAACGGGGCGCGTCCTGGATCGCCCGGTGGATCGCTCCGTCGAGGTCCGATTCCGGGCGCTCGAAGAGCAGTCGAACGAACGATCGCGGGTGCAGGTCTTCCGCGACGGGATGTGGATCACGAACAACGCGCCGGAGCTGGGTACGGGGCTGTTCAGCGGCGTACAGCCGTTCGATGCCGTCGTGCTGCTGCGCGACGCGGACCCGGAAGATCACGGCGAGCTGTACGACCTGGTGCGGAACGCCGAAGGGCCGGAGCATCGCGGCCTTTCCAAGTTTCGGGAACTGCCGAAAAAAGAGCGTGATCGGCTGCGCTCAATGCTGCGGCGGCTTGCCGAGCGACTGCGTGAAGAAGCAGGCGAAATCGAGCATGAGGAGTCCTACACGCCAACAGGATTCGCGGTGTTCAACGCCGACGAACTCCGCGACGCCACTCCGGTACCACGATTACGTCACCGGCCGTCAACGGGCAACCAAACCGCTACGGACGACACAGGCGGCGGCGCAGAGGATCCGCCAACACCAAACTACCAGGGGAATGACACGCCGGCTGAGCCGCATCAACGGCGAGCACCGGCGCCGGGCAAGGCCGTCCGCGTGAAACGGACGATCGTACCCGTGGACGGCGCAAACGGCGAAATCCGCCGTTTCGCGGCGGCGCTGGAGATCGCGGAGGAGTCGAGCGCGCGTGATCAGTACGAGCTGCGCGTGTTGGTCGAGTCGGGTTCCGATGAGAGTTGCGATCAACCGCTGCAACCGCAGTGGTTGTCGATCAAGTCGGTGACTGTGGACGGCGAACCGATCGAGGTCGGCGGCAAGCTGGAGGCGCGGATACCGAAAGACGCACGTGCGCTGACGATCGAACTGGCCGAGTCGGTACCTGCGACTGCCGTTCTGGAGCTTGATGTCGTGCGCCGGCGTCGGTCCAGCGGCAAGGGCTGACGATGGCCGAGCAGGGAACGCCAATCTTGCGCGCGGACGGCGCGTCGCTCGACTGGACCGAGGCAAGGTACTCGGTTGACGTGAAGATTCGCGGGCGGCAAGCGATTGCGACGCATGCGCTACGCGATGCGCCGCAACTTGAGGCGCTAGTTGCTGATGGCACGGCGCGCTGGACACTGGAAATCCGCTGCCCCAGAACGTTGTTGGCCCGGAGCACACACAGCAGCGAGCCGAAGACGATCGCGCAGTGGTCCGCCGACGAGATCAGCGGAGAGTTGTACGTGACGCCCGGCCTCGTTGCCGTGCGTCCGCTGCTGCTGGGCACGGAGGGGCTGAACGCGCTTTGGGGCGGGCAGCCAATCGGCGTCGCAGCGGGCCGGTGGCTGGCGCGCGGCCCGATTCAGCGCACCGAGTCGCTGTCTGCATCTCTGCTGACGTTCGAAGTCAAAGACGGCCTCCGCGACGGCGAAATGGAAGTGACGCCCAACCCCTCCAGCGGCGATCTGAGGTTCACAGTCTGGCTTTCGCGCAGGTATCACGAATACGTCAGCACCGAACAGCCCCGGGACGTTCAGATTGCAGCGCTGATCGCCGCAATGGGTCGCATTCCGTTCATCGAGTCGCCCGACGGCGACGAATACCCCACCGCCGCACTGATTCGCTCGCAGCTGGAAGACGAAGGCATTCCGACCTGGGGCGACGAAGCAAACAGCGAGTTCGACCCGGCTCGCGCGGCGACGGCGATTGAAGCGTTTCAGATTCCCGTGCGGAGCGGAGACGACGAATGAAGCCGATCACAGCCGAGGACGAACAGCTGTTCAGCGACTGGCAGCGCGGCTTGACGCTCTGGAACAAGCCGAACCAGTCGGCAACGGAAGTTCACGAGCGGCAGGTTGCGTTGCGGGACGCGGTTCACGGCGGGACTGCGACATTCGTCGCGTACATGCAGGACGAGCTGGGCCTGGCTACCGGTGAGTCGGATGATGCGCCCGCTCTTCCGCGCTCGCTCGACCATACGGAGTTTCGGGACCCTCCGTTCCAGCTTGAGCGGCAGATCTACGAGGCGTGGCGCGACATCGTGAAGGCGCGGTTCGCATCGCAACCATTGTTCTGGACCCGGGCACACGCCAGCTGGATTGATCAGGGACGGCTCGGAGAACAGCTGAGGCCGGCGCTGCTGGGCGCGTTGCAATCCGGCAAGCCGATGGGCAACGATGAGGCGGCGACGCGGAATCTGCTGCGGCGGCTGGGCGGTCTGCCGCACGTGCGCGGCAAGGTCTCGGTGATTCAGGACTGTCCGCTTTCGCGCTGTTGGTGGCGCGGTCGGATCGCCGAAGGCGCGGCGCAGGCTTCGCACGGGGAGCTTGACGGCGAAACAGCCCATCGTGTGCTGCACTCGACCAACGACGCATGGGATCGGTTCGCGGGCGACTCGGTGAAGCGGATCACGGCGATCAACCACGCGAGCGTTCGGGCGGCCGTTATCTGCCAGTACCGAGAGGCGAGCCGCGAGACGGGCGGCGTCGACGCGCACGAGATGCAGGATGCGGTGCGCATACTTGCGCGTTACGGTCCACCCGTGATCTTTGATGGGCTGGACTGGTCGGAACTCTGTGAGCTTGCTGCGGCGTCGGTCGCGCAAGCGCGCGAGGAACGGGAACGCCAACCAGAGGACGGTGGCGAAGAGTCGGGAGCCAATGCGACGGACCGCACAGGAATTGCCGACCGCGTACGCAAACTGTTGTCACCGCGAGGGAATTAACCTCACTCAGGCAGCAACTCAAGCGCGGGCGGTTTCGCGTTTGAGTTGGGCGAGGCCCATGGGGCCTAGCTCCAGGGTTTGTTGGTGGAACGCTTTGAGGTTGAAGGTTGGGCCGGCGGCCTGTTTGGCCGACTCTCGAGCGGCGAGCCATTCGCGCTCGCCGACTTTGTAGGAGATGGCCTGGGCGGGCCAGCCGAGGTAGCGGTCGACTTCGCTGGCGAGCATTTGCTCGGGGAAGTGGGAGCGCTCGCGGAGGAAGGGGAGAGCGAGGTCGGGCTGCCAGGTTTCGCCGCTGTGGTAGGGCTCCTGTTGCGGGATTTGGAGCTCAAGGTGCATGCCGATGTCGACGACGACGCGGGCGGCGCGGAGGGCCTGGCTGCTGAGCAGTCCCATGTAGTAGGCGGGGTCTTCGAGGTAGCCGAGTTCGTGCATGAGGCGCTCGGCGTAGAGGGCCCAGCCTTCGACGTAGCCGGATGTGCCGGCGAGCAGGCGTTGGTAGCGGTTGAGGGCGTCGCCGAGCCAGCGGGTGGTACCGATTTGGAGGTGGTGGCCGGGGACGCCCTCGTGGTAGCAGACGGAGAGTTCGCGCCAGAGGGGGAAGCGGGTTTGTCCGCCGGTGGGGTACCAGGTGCGGCCGGGGCGCGCGAAATCTTCGCTGGGGCCGGTGTAGTACATGGCGAGCGCGCCGCCGGGCGGCGCGATCATGGCTTCGATGCGGCGGATGGGTTGGGCGATATCGAAGTGGACGCCGTGCATCGATTCGATGGTTTGGTCCTGGGTGCGTTGCATCCATTGGCGGAAGGCGTCTTCGCCTTCGATGGCGCGGTCGTCGTCGGTTTCGAGGATCTGGATGGCTTCGGCGATGGTTGCGCCGGGTTGGATGCGCTCGGCGGTGTGCTGCATTTCGGTTTGGATGCGCCAGAGTTCGTCCCAGCCCCATTGGTAGGTTTCTTCGAGGTCGAGGATGATGCCGTTGAAGGCGCGGGCGGCGCGGCGGTAGCGTTCGGGGCCGACGGGGTCGTGTTCGGCGGCGCGGGGGAGGTAGGTGTTACTGAGCCATTGGGCGATTTCGGTGTAGGCGCGGTTGGCGTGTTGCGCGCCTTCGAGCAGGTCGCGCTCGAGCGAGGGGTGTTGTTCCACGCCTTCGGCGGCGAGGCTGTCGAAGAAGCCGCCTTCGCTCGTCCAGACGCGGGCCTGTTCGATGAGGCCGCGGACCTGGCGCTGGGCGGCGGTGAGGTCGGCGTCGAGTCCGGCGGCGAGCGATGCGCGGTATTGCCGGAGGGCCTGGGGGACGGCGCTCATGCGGGCGGCGATGTGGGCCCAGTGTGCTTCGTTGTCGCGGGGCATGAGGTCGAAGACGCTGCGGGTGTTTTGGAAGGGCGAGGCGAGGATGTTGAGGTTGCGGAGATGGTCGTCGGCGTCGTCGCTTTCGCGCTCGGCGTCGAAGCGTTCGAGCATGACGTCGCGGGCGATGCGGTCGCGTTCGTCCTGGGGCTCCGCCCGATCGAGGTCGCGGCGGGTGGCTTCGCGGAGTGCGGCGCGGGCGTCGTGTCCGTCGGGCGAGAAGTCGGTGAGGCGCGTTTCGGCGCCGGGGAGTCCGAGGCCGGTGGCGAGGTTGGGGTGGAGTGCGGCGAGGGCGGTGACGTAGGCGTCGGCGATTTGGGCGATTTCGGTGGTTTGTGTCATGGTGGGTAGTGTAGCGCGGGGGTGGGGAGGCCGACCCCCCAGTCGCTGCGCGACAGCCCCCCTGCATAGGGGGGCGGTTGGGAGCCCCCCTCTCAGTCTCCCCCCAGGATGGGGGGAGAGGCCGGAAGGATTCCCTCAGGGTGGGGGGGGAGGGCGGAAGGATTCCCTCAGGGTGGGGGGGAGGGCGGAAGCGCCCCCAGGATGGGGGGAGAGGCCGGAAGGATTCCCTCAGGGTGGGGGGGGGAGGGCGGAAGGATTCCCTCAGGGTGGGGGGGGAGGGCGGAAGCGCCCCCAGGATGGGGGGAGAGGCCGGAAGGATTCCCCGGGTGGGGGGAGCGGTGGAAGGGGCGGGTTAGGAGGCGGGGGGTGGGTTAGGAGGCGGGGGTGGGTTAGGAGGCGGGGGTGGGTTAGGAGGCGGGGGTGGGTTAGGAGGCGGGGGTGGTTTCGGTTTGTTGGCGGACTTTTTGGGCGACGTGTTCGGGGACGGGGTCGTAGCGCTCGAATTGGGCGGCGAAGGTGCCGCGGCCGCCGGTCATGGAGCGGAGGTCGGTGGCGTAGTGGAGGAATTCGGCCATGGGGCCTTCGGCGAGGACGTAGGAGTGCGCGGCGGGGTCGTCGGCCTGTTCCATGCCGAGGACGCGGGCGCGGCGCGCGTTGAGGTCGCTGATGACGTCGCCGGTGGACTGGTCGGGGACGAGGATGCGGTAGGACTGGATGGGTTCGAGGAGGATGGGTCGGGCGGAGCCGGTGGCTTCGCGGAGGGCCTGGCTGGCGGCGAGTTTGAAGGCCATTTCGCTGGAGTCGACGTCGTGGTGTTTGCCGTCGTAGAGGACGACGCGGACGTCGGTGAGGGGGTAGGAGGCGACGGCGCCGGCGGGGAGTGCTTCGACGACGCCTTTTTCGACGGCGGGGATGTAGTTGCGGGGGACGGCGCCGCCGACGATTTCGTTGCCGAATTCGAAGCCGGCGCCGCGCTCGCGGGGTTCAACGCGGAGTGCGACGCGGGCGTATTGTCCGTGTCCGCCGGTTTGTTTTTTGTGGAGGTATTCGGCCTGCCCGACGGCGGTGACGGTTTCGCGGTAGGGGACGCGGCGGTCGCGGATGTCGACTTCGACTTTGAATTTGCGGAGGAGTTGGTCGGCGGCGAGTTGGACGTGCGATTCGCCGAGGCCGGAGAGGATGGTTTCGCCGCTGTCGCGGTCGCGCTCGATGCGGAGGGTGGGGTCTTCTTCGACGAGGCGGGTGAGGCTGGGGCCGAGTTTGTCGACGTCGGCTTTGGAGCGGGGTTCGACGGCGGCGGCGAAGATGGGCGCGGGCATTTCGGGCGGCGCGATGAGGAGGTCGGAGCCTGGGGCGCGGAGGGTGTCGAAGGTGGTGGTGTTGGAGAGTTTGGTGACGACGCCGAGGTCGCCGGCGGCCATGTCGGCGGCGATCTGGAGGTCTTTGCCGAGTGCGTGGGAGAGTCCGGCGAGGCGTTCGTCGTCGCCCTGGCGCGCGTTCTGGAGGTGGGAGTCGCCGCGGATGGTGCCGGCGGCGACGCGGAGGTAGGAGAGGCGTCCGACGAATTCGTCGGCGGTGGTTTTGAAGATGAAGGCGGCGGGGTCGGTCTGGGAGTCGGGTGCGAGGTTGTCGTCGATGGCGGGCGCTTCGGCGGGGTTGGGGAGGGCGGATTCGATCAGTCGGAGGAGGGGCCAGGCGCCGATGTTGGCGGCGGCGCAGGCGGGCAGGACGGGTGCGAGTGCGCCGGAGAGGAGGGCGGGTTTGAGTCCGTCGGCGAGCGCGTCGTCGTCGAGTTCTTCGTCTTCGAGGTAAGCGAGCATGAGCTCTTCGTCGGCTTCGACGATGCGCTCGATGAGGCCTTCGCGCGCGGCGGCGGCGGCCTGGGCGGCGTCGGGCGGCGGGTCGGAGTCGTCTTGCCCGTCGCCGGTGTAGGCGCGCCCGGTGAGCACGGCGACGGAGCCGCTGAAGTCGGATTCCGCGCCGATGGGGAGGAAGAGGGGCTGGCATTCGGGGCCGAGGACGCGCTGTGCGGATTCGAGTGCTTCGTCCCAGCTGGAGTTTTCGCGGTCGAGGCGGGTGATGACGACGGCGCGTGGGATGCCGCGTCGGCGGGCCAGGCGCCAGGCGGTTTCGGTGCCGACCTGGACGCCGGAGGAGGCGTCGACGACGACGATGGCGGCGTCGGCGACGGCGACGGCGGAGACGACTTCGCCGACGAAGTCGGCGTAGCCCGGGGTGTCGAGCAGGTTGATGCGGAGCTCGTTGCGGGTGAGAGAGACGAGGGAGGTGTTGATGGACATGCCGCGGTCGCGTTCTTCGGGGTGGAAGTCGGAGACGGTGTTGCCGTCTTCGACGCGGCCGATGCGGGAGACGGCGCCGGTGGCGAAGGCGAGTGCTTCGACGAGGGTGGTTTTGCCGGCACCCTGGTGCCCGACGACGGCGATGTTGCGGATGTTTTGGGTGGTGGTGGTCATGTCTCGCTCCGCGCCATCGCGGGGTGGGGCGATGGGTGTGGTGGGGATGGTAGCCGATGGGGGGTGTGGGTGGGGGGTTGTGCTGTGGTTGGGGCGGCCGACCCCCTACGTAGGGGGGCGATTCGGAGCCCCCCTCTCAGTCTCCCCCCGCGACGGGGGGAGAGGCCGGATGCAGTCCCTGCGACGTGGGGGAGAGGTCGGATGCAGTCCTGCGACGAGGGGGAGAGGGTGGAAGGGGGCGGAGTCGGGGTGCGGCGGCGCGTAACAGGGTTTACACGATCCTAACGGCGGCGTTAACTGGTGTGTTGTGCGGCGTGGGTTGGCTGCGTAGTGTTGCGCGTGCAACGGGAATCGAGAGCGAGGGCTGTGTCTACAGCCACGCTGATTCCGCTCGGAGGATACGGCAGATGGCCAGCAAGACGGCAACCAAGAAGCGAGCCCGCCAGAGCGCGCCGGCCGGCGAAGCCGCGCACAACCACCACTGGCTGATCGAGGCGCCGAACGGCCCGCTCAGCGTGGGTACCTGCGCCTGCGGCGAGACGCGCGAGTTCCGCAACTCCTCGGAGGACTCGATCTGGGATCGGGCCGAGGGCCGCTCGCGCTGGAACGACATGGGCATCTCGCGCCGCCGCCGCGCCGGCGAGGACTCGAACTAGTCCCGGCTGCGCCCAAAGCAGCGAAGCCGCCCCGGCTGAATCGTCCCCTATGCAGGGGGCGGGCTTTGTCTTGTGCTCGGGACGCCGGACCGACCCCCCAGTCCGCTAACGCGGACAGCCCCCCTGCATAGGGGGGCGATCCCGATCCGCGGGCAGCCCCCTGCATAGGGGGGCGATCCCGATCCGCGGGCAGCCCCCTGCGTAGGGGGGCGATTCCGATCCGCAGACTGCCCCCTGCATAGGGGGGCGATTCCGATCCGCGGGCAGCCCCCTGCGCAAGGGGCGATTTGGGGGCGATTTGGGGGCGGGTAAGCTGCGGCTGTTGAGGGAGGTGCGCGATGGCTGAGCGTCGGGTTGCGGCGTATGGGGCGTGGGAGTCGCCTGTGGCGACGGAGATGCTGACGGCCGGCGCGCTGCGCTTCGTCGAGATCGACGCCGACGGCGAGGACATCTACTGGGTCGAATCGCGCCCCGACGAGCGCGGGCGCTACGCGGTGATGCGCCGCACCCCTGACGGCGAAACCTCTGAGGTCACGGGCGCGGAGCACAGCGCGCGCACGCTCGTCCACGAGTACGGCGGCGGCGCGCTGGCGGTGAGCGGCGGCCAGCTCTACTTCTCCAACTTCGCCGACCAGCGGCTCTGGCGGCAGGCCGCCGACGATCCGGCGTCCGCCGCGCCGCTCACGCCGGAGCGCGATGCGCGCTACGCCGACGCGACGGTGGACGCGGCGCGCGGGCGGCTGATCTGCGTGGCGGAGGATCACCGGCGCGAGGACGCGGAAGCCGAGAACCTGCTGGTCTCCGTGCCGCTCGACGGCGGCGAACCCGAGCCGCTGCATCAGGGCTACGACTTCTACGCCTCGCCGCGGCTCTCGCCCGACGGCGCGCGGCTGGCCTGGATCTGCTGGAATCACCCGCGCATGCCGTGGGACGCCACCGAGCTCTGGCTGGCCGATGTGGCCAGCAACGGCGCGCTGCTCAACCCGCGCCGCATCGCCGGCGACACGCGCGGCGATACGTCGATTTTGCAGCCCGAATGGGGCCCCGACGGCGCGCTCTATTGCGTCTCCGATGCGTCCGGCTGGTGGAATCTCCAACGCTGGGACGGCGACGCGCTGATCCCCGTGCTGCAGCTGGAGGCCGAGTTCGGCCAGCCCTCGTGGACGTTCAGCGAGTCGACCTACGGCGCGCTGGCGGACGGACGGCTGGCCGTGACCTGGGGCGAGCAGGGCATCTGGAAGATCGGCGCGCTCGATCCTGCGACGGGGGCGCTGCGCGAGTTCGAGACGCCCTACACGGCGTTCTTTTTCGTGCGCGCGGCGGGCAACCGGATCGTCGCCAACGCGGCCGGACCCGAGAGCGGCAGCGCGATCATCGCGATCGACGTCGACAGCGGCGAACTCGAAACGCTGCGCCTCGGCTCCAGCGTGGAGCTCGATCCGGACTACGTCTCCGCGCCCGAACCGATCGCCTACCCCTCGGCCGAGGGGCGCATCGCGCACGCCTTCTACTACGGGCCGCGCAACCCCGATTTCGCCGCGCCGGAGGGCGCGAAGCCGCCGCTGCTGACCTTCACCCACGGCGGGCCGACGGGCGCCACCGCCGGCGTGCTGGCGCTGGCGATCCAGTACTGGACCACGCGCGGGTTCGCGGTGGTGGACGTGAACTACGGCGGCTCGACCGGTTACGGCACGGCCTACCGACGGCTGCTGCATGGCAACTGGGGAATCGTCGATGTTGAGGACTGCTGCGCCGCCGCCGAGTATCTGGTCGCGCGGGGCGATGTGGACGGCGCGCGGCTGGCCATTCGCGGCGGCAGCGCGGGCGGCTACACGACGCTCTGCGCGCTGACCTACCGCGATGTGTTCAACGCCGGCGCGTCGCATTTCGGCGTTTCCGACGCGGCGGCGCTGGCGCGCGACACGCACAAGTTCGAGTCGCGCTACCTCGACTCGCTGATCGGCCCCTATCCGGAGCGCGAGGAGCTGTACCAGCAGCGCTCGCCGATCTTCTCCGCCGAGCGGCTCAACTGCCCGGTGATCTTCCTGCAGGGGCTGGAGGACAAGATCGTGCCGCCCGATCAGGCGGAGCGGATGGTGGAGGCGCTGCGTTCCAAGGGCGTGCCCGTCGCCTATCTGGCCTTCGAGGGCGAACAGCACGGCTTCCGCATGGCCGAAAACATCCAGCGCGCGACCGAGGCCGAGCTCGATTTCTACGGGCGCATCTTCGGCTTCACGCCGGCCGGCGGCATCGAGCCGGTGGAGATCGAGAATCTGTAGATGAGCGCGGACGACGTTCACGAGCTGAGCGCCGCCGCGCTGCGCCGCGCCTACGCGGGCGGCGAGCTGTCGCCGCTGGAGGTCGTCGAGCAGCTACTCACGCGGATCGCGGCGCTCGAGCCGTCGCTGCACGTTTTCATCACACTCACGGCCGACGCGGCGCTGGAGCAGGCGCAGACGGCGACGCAGCGCTGGGCGCAACTGCGGGCATCGGGCGAGACCGACGCCGCGCCGCCGCTGCTGGGGATTCCGGTGACCGTCAAAGACCTGGTCGACGTGCAAGGAGTCCCGACCACGATGGGCTCGCTGGTCACGGACCGCGCGCCCGCCGCGCGCGACGAGCTGCCGGTTGAGCGTCTGCGCGACGCGGGCGCGATCTTCCTGGGCAAGACCAACACTTCCGAGTTCGGCCTGGCCGCGCAGACGCTCAACCGGCTGGGCCCGCCGACCGCCAATCCGCACGACCTCTCGCGCACGGCCGGCGGCTCCAGCGGCGGCGCGGCGGCGGCCTGCGCGGCCGGCTACGGGCCGCTGCACCACGGCACCGACGGCGGCGGCTCGGTGCGGCTGCCCGCCGCCTACTGCGGCGTGGTCGGTCTGAAGCCCACGACGCGGCGGATTCCGCGCCGCGCGCGCGGCGCGGGGATGGCGCAGATTTCGTCCGACGGCCCGCTCACGCGCAGCGTGGAGGACGCCGCGCTGATGCTCCAGGTGGTGGCCGGGCCGCACCCCGACGATCCGGCCTGCCTGCCCGACGCGCCGCCCGATTTCGTGGGCGCAGCCGCGCCCGGCTCGCTGGCCGGCCTGCGCGTCGCCGTCACGACGAATCTGGGCAACGAGACGCCCTGCCAGCCGGCGGTGTCGGCGGCGGTCGAACGCGCCGCCGAAGCGCTGCGCGACGCGGGCGCGGCGGTGACGGATGAATCGCCCGAAATCGTGGATCCGCTCGCGGTCTTCCCTGCGCTGTCGGCGGTCGGCGCGGCGGCCAACTACGACGAGCTCTGCGCGGGGCGCGAGGACGAGCTGTCCGATTACACGGTCGGCAGCCTGCGGCGCGGCGCGCGGCTGAGCGGCGTCGAGGTCGCCCGCGCGGAGGCGCTGCGCGACCGCCTGGCGCACGAACTAGCGCGCTTCTTCGGGCGCTATGACGCCCTGCTCACGCCGACCAGCGCCATCGTCGCCCACGAGCACGGCGCGCGAATCGATGCGATCGCCGGCAGCCCAATCAATCCCTGGACGATCTCGATCCGCTACACGCCGCTGGCCAACCTGATCGGAGCCCCCGCAATCGCGCTGCCGGGCGCGGCGGACGGCGACGGCCTGCCCACATCGGTGCAGCTGATCGGCCGTCCCCGCGACGAGCTCACCGTGCTGCGCCTGGCGGCCGCCTACGCCGGTTCTTTTCCGGAATCGCCCCCTGCGTAGGGGGGCGATTCCGGAGCGGAACCCCCTGCGTAGGGGGGCGATTCGGAGGGGAGCCATTCCGCGTTCGGGGCGGGTTACGTAAAGCGCCGCCCTACTCCCCGCCCTCGCTCCGGGCGGCCTGGAGCTTGGCGATCAGCGCCTCGGCCGACGCCTCGTAGAGATCGGCGAAATCGAGCAGCTCGAGCACATCGATGCGCCGATCGCCTGATTCGCAGCGCTGCACGAACTGCTGATTGCGGCCCATCCGCTTCCCGACCTCATCCTGGGTCAGGCCGGCGCGAATCCGCGCGTCGCGCAGGCGTCGGCGCAGCACGCGGTAGCGCTCATCGTACGGCGATGTCATATGCGCAGGATCGATCCCAGCGGAGCGTACAACAAATCTGTGTGAGCCGTATTCACCGCGCGCTCAAGCGCACCTGGTCGCTCACAGGTGCGCTCATTGGAGGCGCTCGCCGGGGCGCGCATTACGCGACGACAGGATAGGCTCTGCGGCATGGAGCCGAACCGGATCGCCGTGGTGCGCGAGGGCATGCAGTCGATGCACGGAATGCTCGACCGCGCCGTTGAGCAGATGAGCGCCGAGCAGTGGAATTTCCGCGGCGCCGACGGCGGCGTGAGCGCCTTCTTCTCGCTCTGGCACTACGTCCGCACCGAGGACAACATCGTCAACTTCGTCGCCCAACGGCGCAACACGGTCTGGCTGCGCGACGGCTGGGACGAGCACTTCGGCCTGCACCGCACCAGCCAGGGCACCGGCATGACCGCCGAGCAGGCCAACGCCGTCGTCCTGACCGATGTCGAAGGCTGGCTGCGCTACCAGCGCGAGGTCTGGGCGGCCAGCGAAGAGTGGCTGGGCGGCTTGCGCGTCGAGCAGCTGAGC
The DNA here is from genome assembly GCA_965243125.1 of Dehalococcoidia bacterium. GTDB lineage: Bacteria > Chloroflexota > Dehalococcoidia > Bin125 > Bin125 > CATQGW01. Next base: position 2,250,075 of record OZ251529.1, read on the forward strand.
GACGAGATCATCATTAAGCCCACGCCGCCGATGACGCTCTGGCAGGCGCTGACGGGAATGCTGCTCTACCACGGCTACCGCCATGTCGGCGAAATCGAGCACGCCCGCGGCCTGCTGGGCCTGGGCGGCCTGACGATTTAGGGGGGCGATTCCGGAGCGAACCCCTTGCGCCCACGCCGGCTATCCTCACTCCACTCGCGCACGAGAGGAACCACCCATGCCTGATTTCGCCGGACTGCCCGTCGCCAGCCCTGAGGAAGTCGGCTTCGACTCCGCACGCCTCGCGCGGATCGACGCCACGATGGCCGCCGCCGTTGACAACGCCGCCGTGCCCGGCGTCGTCACCGTCGTCGCGCGGCACGGCAAGGTCGCCCACACCGGCGTCCACGGCCACCTCGACAGCGAGCGGCGCAACCCGCTGCCGATGGACGCGCTCTTCCGCATGTACTCGCAGACCAAGCCGGTCGTCGCCGCGCTGACCATGGCGCTGCAGGAGGACGGCCTCTTCTTCCTCGACTACCCGATCACCAACTGGCTGCCGGAGTTCGAGGGCCGCGAGGTGCTCGCGCCGCTCGCGTCCATGCAGCAGGTGCGCGGCCAGCCGCTCGCGCTCGGCGCGACGCAGCCGATGACGCGGCAAATCACGATCCGCGACCTGATGACGATGACCTCCGGGCTGCCCTCGATGGGCAACATGCCGGCGACCCTCGCGCCGATGCTCAACCTGGTCTGGGACGGCTCCGGCTTCTCCGCCAACGACCTGGGCGAGGCCGACCCCAATCGCGTCCACGAGGACATGGTGCTGGCCGCCGCCGTGCTGCCCAACGCCCGCCAGCCCGGCGCGGGTTGGGAGTACGGCTTCGACTTCGATGTGCTCACCGTGCTGCTCGAGCGCGCGACGGGTCAATCGCTCGACACGCTGCTGCAGGAGCGCATCTTCGCGCCGCTCGGCGTGGAAGATTGCGGCTTCTACTGCCCGCCCTCGCAGGCCGAGCGGCTGGTCACCAACCACCACTGGGGGCAGGAGGGCGAGCTGATCCCGCGCGAGCGCCCCGAGGACAGCGAGAAGGTGCGCGAGTCGCTGGGCAAGCAGGTCTCCGGCAACGGACTCTTCGGCGGCGTGCTGATGACGCCGGCGGCCTACACCCGCTTCGCCCAGATGCTGCTCAACGGCGGCGAGCTCGACGGCGCGCGCATTTTGGGCCGCAAGACGATCGAGCTGATGACCGCCAACCACATCGGCGACTGGGACATCGACCTCGCGGTCGGCCCCGGCTACGGCTTCGGCCTCGGCTACTGCACGCTGAAGACGATCGGGACCGGCGCGCTGCCCGGCTCACCCGGCACCTACGGCTGGGGCGGCGCCGCCGGCACCTGGTTCTTCGTGGATCCGGTGGAGGACCTGATCGGCCTCTTCTTCACCCACGTCTTCATGTACCAGTTCAACCCCATGGCCGACCTCGCCGAGCGCTTCCAGAAGCACACCTACGAAGCCCTCACCTAGGCGCGCCCCCCACCTCGCCGCATCAGCGCGTACCCCACTCCCGCCATACCCGCGCGTACCCCACTCCCGTCATACCCGCATGTGCTGCACTCCGCCATACCCGCACGTGCTGCACTCCGCCATACCCGCCACAAAATCCGTCATTCCCCCATCCCCCGTCATTCCCGCCACACAAAATCTGTCATTCCCGCCCCCGAGCGGGAATCGGCCCCGAGCCGTCCTCAAACCCCGCCCTTCCCGCCCCCGCGCCCCTTCCGTCGCCCCGGTGCCCCCTCCGTCGCCCCAGACTTGATCTGGGGCCCAAACCCAACTCCGTTCACAGCACCAGGGACCCGAGCCATCCCCCAACGCCCGTACGCAGGTCATCCTGATACACCCGCCGTATGGATTCCCGCGCAAGGCGGGAATGACGAATTTAACCAGCTCCGCCCGCAACGGGAGTTTCACATCGCCCCCTTCCGCCGCCCCAGACCCCCTCCGTCGCCCCAGACTTGATCTGGGGCCCAAACCCAACTCCGTTCACAGCACCAGGGACCCGAGCCATCCTCCAACGCCCGTACGCAGGTCATCCCGATACGCCCGCCGTATGGATTCCCGCGCAAGACGGGAATGACGAATTTAACCAGCTCCGCCGGCAACAGGAGTTTCCCACCGCCCCCTATGCCGGCGGCCCACCCACCCCCGCACCGGCAGCGAGCGCCACAGCGCAAACCCCAGCACCGGGATCGCAATCCACGAGCCGTACGCCCCCGGCGGCGGCTTCTCTACCTGGAGCGGCTTCGCCCGCCCCACCGCGATTCGCCCGATGCTGTCCAGCAGGTTGACCAGCAGCACCAGCGGAATCAGCCCGCGATAGCGCACCAGCGCGATCCACGCGATCCCGGCCAGCAACAACTGCTCCAGCCCCCACTGCGCGAACATCGACACGATGTTCCGCCCACCCTCCACCTCCAGATCAATTCCTGCGATGCTCGCCGCCCCGCCGTCGTCCCGAAACACATGCACCAGGCTCCGCCCCGTCACGACGACCGACACGAGCGCCGCAAACCACAGCGCCCACCCATCCCCCCGATACCGCGTCGCATCCTCCGGCAACAGCCCACCTACATCGCGCATCAGCTCGCCTCTCTCACCGCGCCAGTAGCTCAAGCTTCATTCGGAGCCTCACCGAGGATCTCGGCCTCAACGTACGCTCTGAAACTCGCCGCAGACGTGAAACAGATGAAGCCGGCGCTGTTTGCGGCGGCGATGACCTGTTCTGGCTCGTCAAGCAGAACGGCGACTGGCTGCGTGAGCTCGGGTTGCACACCGTCTGGCCAGGCGAGATCGAGCACGCCGCCGCCGTCCGCGATCTCGTAGCCGATGGTCCCAGGCAACAGATCACATGCGAGCATCCACTGGTTGATCTCAACCAGCGCCGCCTCTTCCTCATCGCCCTCGTCGCTGAGCGTCACCGGAGCCGACAGAGGGCCGGGCTGCCCGAGCAGTCCGCTACCGTGCAAGAGTTCGTCCATCGTCGTGTTCGCAGCTTCGGCGAGCATCTGCCGGCGAACTTCGAGGAAATCGCGATATCGGTCCACGCTCCAGAGCTCGTGGTCCTGCGGGATCCATTGCGACGCGAGCACGCCCGGATGATCTTGTTCACAACCGGGCAGGTACTTTTCCGGAAGCTTGTTGCTAATCTTCTTGTTGCAGTCCGCAGTAAGGAAGCAGAAGTTCGCGAGCGCGTTGATCTCGCGCGGCGAGTAGCCCTGCTTCCTGAGCTGGGACTTCGGGAAAATGTGGTGCACCTCCAGCTTGCTGCCTTTCCCCAGCAAGTCGGCCTTGAGCACGATGCCCGAGCACAAATCGCGAGCAGACCCCATCCGCGTCAGCAGATACAGCATCGGGTAAAAGCGGGAGTTCCGCGTCGCGGTGCCGAAGTCGCTGGCGCGGATCTCGGTCGCATGACTCTCGCGCAGACGGTGGAGCAACGAGCCAAGACCGTTGTCGGGATCCTCGATCTCCTCCAGATCGAGGTCCATCACCGTCTCCACTGAGCCTGAGTAGCGCCCACGCATCGCGGAGTACGCATACCAGTAGAGCAGCATGCGCCATTCGGCGTCATTGAGCGCCCCGCCGCGGCCGTGGATGTAGCGCGCCATGACTGGAAACGCGTTCCGGCCAAAGAGGACGCGGCCATGATCCAGACCCAGTTTGTCGCCAACCATGTTCAGAGCCGCGTCCAGTGCCTTCGCCGCCGACGCAAGTGCGTCCTTGATGTCGTCCACCAGTTGCCCGTCCAAGTGAACCAGACGCGCCTCGCCGGTAAGCACTGTGTTCACTGAGCGAAGCAGCCAATCGAGGTCGAACCTGTCGTAGCCTGCGTCGTCCCACCGACCGAGATGGCCTTGCATTTCATCGCGAGCCCCGGACCACTCGGCGCAGATTCGCGCGAGCGCCAGGTCGCCGGTCGACAACTTCGTCCCGCCGCGGTTGACGCGATTGAAGATCTCGACGACGACATCGACCGTCTTGTCTTGCCCTGAGATCGTCTCCTCGTTCAATTCACGATCACGGATGCCGCGCAGTTTGCCAAGCCGATGGACGTAGCGCAGCAATGTCGGCACGTTCGCTGCTGAGCCAGCAGCGAATTCGGCAACGTCGTCGTCGGCTGCGAGCATGACCTTGGTCACGTCCACCCAGCAAGGATCGTGCTGCATCTTCACGGGCTGGTAGAACTCGAACGCCTCCTCTTCTAGGTGAAAGTGGAGTCCGGTGAAGGCCCTTTCGTTGCCTTCGAAGAAGGCCGGCGGCTTGCCTCGCATGACGCCGTACAGAGATGTGATGCGCTGCTGTCCGTCAAGCAGCATTTTGACCGGCGACACCGCGGGCGCGATGTCTCCTTTCACGTCAGCTGCTCCAGATTGGGTCGCCCAGAACAACAGGCTCCCAACCGGATACCCTAGATACAGCGACGTGAACAGCTGCCTGACTTGCTCACGATTCCAGACGTAGCCGCGCTGGAACACAGGCAACGCGATCGCACCCAGGTCAATGGCATCGAGCGTTTGACCGATCTTCATCTGCGTCTCCAGATGGGCGTCGAGTGACCCCGCGGATGTCCGACGATTCTACTCCCCGATCACCCGCTGAGGGAAGTCCGCCGCCGGGTGCGCCTTCAGCGCGTCCTCGTCGAGGTCGATGCCCAATCCGGGGGTGGTGGGTACTCGCACGTAGCCGTCTTCTACCTCGATCGGCGGCGTGGCGACCTGTTGTCCCCACTGCTCGAAGTTCACGAAATACTCCGTGATCAGGAAGTTGGGCATTGTGGCCGCCGCGTGCAGCGTCGACGCCAGCGCGACTGTGGTGCTGTTGTAATTGTGCGGCGCGACCGCGACGAAATAGACCTCCGCCATCGCCGCGATCTCCGAGAGCTCGCGGATGCCGCCGACGTTCGCTACATCGGGATTGATGATGTCCACCGCGCCCTGCTCGAACACTTCGCGGAACTCGAACTTGGTGTAGAGCTCCTCGCCCGTCACCGTCGGGATCTCGATCCGCCGCGTCGCCTGCGCCAGCGCGGTGACGTTTTCGGCCCAGACCGGCTCTTCGAACCAGAACGGGCGGTATTGTTCCACCGCGCGCGCCAGCCGCACCGCGTGCATCGGCGCGAGCCGACGGTGGATTTCGAGCAGCACGTCCACATCCGGCCCCACCGCCTCGCGCACCACGCGCACGCGCTCGACCGCCAACTCCTCCTGCTCGCGCGTAATCCAGCTGCGCCAGCGGCCCGGCACCGGATCGAACTTCATCGCGGTGAAGCCGCGCTCGACCATCGCGCGGGCGCGCGCCGCCAGCTCGTCGAGCGAGTCCATTTTCGCCCAGCCGTTGGCGTAGACGCGCAGCCGCTCGCGCAGCGTGCCGCCCAGCAGCTCGTGGACGGGCGCGCCCGCCCGTTTGCCGGCCAGATCCCAGAGCGCCTGCTCGATTCCGCTCACCGCGCTGTAGAGGTCCATCGCGCCGCGCCGATTGCCGAAATCGTTGTAGATCGCGTCGGTGAACGGCTTGATCTTGCGCGCGTCCCAGCCGATCACGTAGCGCCGCAGCTGGTCGAGGTGCGCCGCGATCTGCACATCGCGGTCCGACTGCGTGTAGCACTCGCCCCAGCCGTGCAGGCCGTCTTCCGTCTCCAGCCGCACGAACAGCAGGTTCTTCCCCGCGATGTAGCGATCCGGCTGCCCCGTCTCCGGCGCTGTGGGGTGGACGATGTGGTAGCGCAGGTCGACGATGCGCACGGCCCTTCTCCAATCAAGTCCGAGCTGTGTCGGCGGGCTGTGTCGGCGGTCGGGGGAGTGCGGGCGCAGGGTAGCATCGCGCCCCGCCGCCAGCCGCCGCAGCAGCGCCGGCGACTCGGCTAGAGTGAGCGCACAGCGAAGCGCAGCGAGCGTCGAGGAAGCACAATGGCATTCGGCATCGGCGCACGGCGCGCGCGAATCATCGAGCGGCTCAACGCCGCCTCCGAGGTGGTCGAGACCGCGCGCGGACCGGTGGAGTTCGCGCGTCACGGTGATCCGCCCTACATCCTGATCCTGCACGGCACGCCGCAGGGGTACCACGCCAGCTTCGTCGGCGAACCCTTTGAGGCGGCCGGCTTCGGCACGATCACGCCCTCGCGGCCCGGCTACCTACGCACGCCGCTCAGCACCGGCCGCACCTTTGCGGAGCAGGCCGACGCCGCGGCCGCGTTGCTCGACGCGCTCGCCGTCGATGCCGTCGTCGCCTACGCGATCTCCGGCGGCGGGCCGAGCGGCGTCGAGTTCGCCGCGCGCCACCCCGACCGGGTCAAGGCGCTGATCCTCGAAGTGGCGATCTCGCAGAACTACCGCGCGCCGGTCTCGGGCTTGGGCATGGCGATCTTCGCCAGCCCGATCGTCAACCGGCTTCAGGGGCTGATCGCGGCCCATTTCCCGCGGCCCGTCGTCAGCCAGATGCTGAAGATCGAAAGCTCGCTCGACGCCGCCGATCGCGCCCGCGTCGTCGACGACATCCTGGGCGACCCAGAGAAACTCGCCGCGATCCGCAGCTTCCTGACCGACGCGCCGCCGTTCGATCTGCTGCGCCGCGGCTTCGAGAACGACCTTGCGCAGTTCGCGGCGATCACCGACCTGCCGCTGGGCGATGTGCAGTGCCCGACGCTGGTCGCGCATGGCACGCACGACGGCGATGTGCCGTTCGCCCACGCCGAGCACTCCGCCGGGAAAATCCCCGGCGCGGAGCTGCACCGCGTCGAAAAAGGCTGGCACGTGCTATCCATGAGCGAAGGCGGCGAGGCCTGTAGCCGCGCCGAAGTGGAGTTCGCGCAACGCCACTTCGCCGTGTAACGCCCGTTCACGTATGCCCTCCCTTTCCGCCATCTTTCCTCGTCCGCCGTCCTGCCTCGTCTGCCGTCCTGCCTCGTCTGCCGTCCTGCCCCGTCCGCCGTCCTGCCCCGTCCGCCGTCCTGCCTCGTCCGCCGTCCTTCCTCGTCTGCCACCCTTCCCTTTCCGCATCCTTCCCTTTCCGTCATTCCTGCCTACGCAGGAATGACGGAAGTGCGCAGGAATGACGGAAGTGCGCAGGAATGACGGAAAGGGAGCGCGGAGGCCTTTGACGGATAACGCAGGCTCCCATCGCGGGAGCAGCCCATTAGACCGCGCCCCAGCGTGGGAGCGCTCATTGGACCGCGCCCCAGCGTGGGGGGCTACGGGGGGCGCGACTGCGCAGGCAGCCCCCCTCTCAATCTCCCCCCAGGATGGGGGGAGAGGCCGGAGGGAGAGATCCCACGATGGGGGAGAGGCCGGAGGGAGAGAGCCCACGATGGGGGGAGAGGCCGGAGGGAGAGATCCCACGATGGGGGAGAGGCCGGAGGGAGAGATCCCACGATGGGGGGAGAGGCCGGAGGGAGAGAGCCCACGATGGGGGGAGAGGTCGGAAGGAGAGAGCACACGGCGGGGGGAGAGGTCGGAGCAGCGGCCTTGCTGTTGGGCGGGGAGGTCGCGTCTTACAGGCGCGTTGCCGCCCAGAGCGCGAGGACCAGGGCGACGCTGACGACGGTGGTCAGGCCGATCCAGCGCAGGTCCGCGCCGACGTAGCGGAAATCGTGCATTGCGGCGGCGACGCGGGCGCGTCGGTCGGAGCGCCCGCGTCCGCGCGGGCCGCCGCGCGGGCGCTCGGCCGGCGCTCCCGGCTGGGGCATGGCGATGTTGCCGGAGCCGAACGCCGACGCGCCCTGGGGCGCGGCTGACGCGCCGGGCGCGGCCGTCGGCAGCTCGCCGCGCCGCCGCCCGCGTCCCGGGCGCGCGTGCTGATCGCCCCCGCGTCCGGCGTTGCCGCGGTTGCCGCGCCCGCCCCTGCCGCCGCGTCCGCCTCGCGCCATGATTCCGCTCCTTCGCTGCGCTCTGCGTCTGGGGCTACGTTAGCGCACGCGCGCGGAACGAGTGGGCGGCGCGGCGGATTGCCGAGCGGCGCCGCCGCGCGTACACTGAGCCTCACGGCCCCGTGGTGTAGCGGCCTAACACGCCACCCTGTCAAGGTGGAGATCGGCGGTTCGAATCCGCTCGGGGTCGCCACCTCTGTCTCTCTCTGATCTTGCTCTCTGTGGGCGGGCGACCGACCCCCCAGTCCGCTGCGCGGACAGCCCCCCTGCATAGGGGGGCGATTTCGATCCACGGACAGCCCCCCTGCGTAGGGGGCGATTCCGATCTAAATCCTCCCCCATCCTGGGGGAGGTGGCGCGGAGCGCCGGAGGGGGCCGCCCCCGCCGCCCCTGCGCGTGGTACATTGGACGCACGGCCTCGTGGTGCAGCGGTTAGCACGCCACCCTGTCAAGGTGGAGATCGGCGGTTCGAATCCGCTCGGGGTCGCCAGTCTCAACTCTCCGACGCCTTACTGCTCACCTCCCGTGGCCGGCTGCGGCGCGGGCTGTTGCTGCTGTTGTTGCTGCACGAAGCGCTGGTAGACCTCCTCTTCGGAGAGCGGCTCGGAGTGGAACCAGGCGTGTTCGACGGTGCTGTGCGCCTCATCCATGGTGCCGAGCATGCGCCGCAGCAGGTCCGCCGCCTCGACGACCGTCGCCGGCGGTTCGTCTTCCGCTTCGAACAACGCGATCGCGTCGGCGAGATTCTGGATCAGCTCGACCGGGGCGACGAACGTGGCGTTGTAGCGGGCCGATTCGAGGCAGGAGCGGATCGACGCGCCGTTGCGCTCCGCCAGCAGCGCCGCCAGCGCCGTCGAGTCCTCGGCGACCGACATCCCGCGCGCCGCGGCGGCGGCGTTGAGCAGCTGCGCGACATCGACTTCGGCGTCCTGCTCGGCGTCGCGCTGCGCCAGCCAGAGCAGCTCGCGCGCGATCTCGTAGGCGCGCTCCAGCCAGCGCCCCAGCCAGAGCAGGTTGTAGGCGCGCGCGTCGGTCAGCCAGCGATCCACGCCCAACTCGACCGACCGCGGGTCCGCATTCGTCGTCGTCATCGACCGTCTCTCCTGTTCCCTGCCGCTCGGCCAGGCCGCTCGGTTGTGTTGCTCGGCTGCGTTGTCGGCTCTGTTGCTCAGTTGGCGGGGATGCGGCGTCAGCGCGGCACGACATGCGCATCGTTGAGCAGCGTCAGCGCGTCCGCCAGGTTCGATTCGTGTTCGCCGAAGCGCACCCGGGCGATCGCCGCCAGGTGCGCCGCCGCGCCCTTCGACAGAAAGGTACCGTTGATTGGCCATACGTCGGTGTAATCGAGGCCCACGCCGAACTTCACGAAGTCACCGGCGGGCGGCAACACGACGCCGCGCGTCGGATCGGCCGGCAGCCAGCCCGCCGTGGGGTGAACAAACTCCAACCAGGCGTGGGTCTCGCCGACCTGGTCGGTCAGCAGCCCCGAGACGTAGCGGCAGGGCAGCCCGGCGGCGCGCAGGAGGCCCAGCGAGAGGTGCGCCATGTCCTGGCAGACGCCCTCGCCGGCCGCCAGCACCTCGGCCGCCGTCGTGGTCGTGTCGGTGGTGCCCCGCAGATAGCGGATGTTGCCATGTACCCAATCGGTCACCGCGCGCACCGCCTCGATCAGACCGGACGCCTCGCCGACCACCTCGCCCGCCAGCGCCGCCAGCGGCGACGGATCCACCAGCACCGTCGCGCTCGCGTATTCGAGCTGCTCCGGCAGGCCGCGCACCGCGTCGATGCCGACCTCTTCCGCCTCGGGCTGCCGCGTCGACAGCCGCACGCGCCCTGTCGTCGCCACGACGAACTGCGTATGGTGCTCCACCGCCCGCACCCGATTCACCTGATTGCCGAACCGATCGGTGAAGGGCAGCGCGCGGCAGGGCGGTTCGGTCCAGAGCTCATAGCCCAGCGCCTCCTGGCCTTCGCCGTCGCGCGGAAACACGCGCAACTGATTGTCGTTATTGAGCACGGCCTGGTTGTACTCGTACCGGGCCGCGTACAGGTACGACGCGACGACCTGCTCATCTAGGTCAGGACCCAGGTCGGTTTGCATAGCCCCCCCGATGAGTTATTGGTCACGCGGCTGCCGGCGCGGGCGACCCGCGTCAGGCCGCCGGGAAACACCGAGACCCGCCCCTCTCCGTCCTGCACGGCGAACACGCGCAGATCGACGTAGCGCGGCTCAAGCTGCTCCGCCTGCTCGTCGTAGACGACGTGGCTGGAGAAATCGAGCGTCTCCTGCGCGATGAACTCGTCGGGCTTGCTCAAAATCAGCGCCCGCACCTGCGCGTGCGTTTCGTCGCCCAGGTCCGGCATCACGTAGACGCCGATTCCGCCGTAACCGCGGCGCGACTTGATCACCAGCTGTTCGAGATTCTCGTGCGCGTAGCGCCGCTCCTCGGCGTCGAGCAGGTTGTGACTCGGCGCCTGCTCCAGAATCGGCTCCTCGCCCAGATGCCGGCGAATCATCTCCGGCACCCAGAGGAAGACCAGTTTGTCGTCGGCGACCTCCGCGCCGACCCCGTTGATCAGCGCCACCTTACCGGCGAAGTAGGCGTCGCGCAGGCCGGGCACGAAGATCTCGAGGTCCTGAATGCGCCGGTAGACCACGTCCACCGCGTAATCGCCGTCGGCCGTGCGCGCATAGACCCGCCCGTCGTGCCCGACGTACAGATCCGAGCCCTCGACCAACGGCGCGCCCAGCAGGTCCGACAGGTAGCGATGCTCGAAGAACGCGGAGCCGAACTTGCCGTCGGTCAGAATCACCGCCGCCAGCCCCTCCGGCCCCGCGTCGGGGGCGACCGAGCGGAACAGATCCAGATACGTCTCGCGCACGTCGTACGGCGTGATGTCGTAGCCCTCGGCGAACTCCGGCAGCTGCCGCGCCGCGATCTCCAGCGTCTTCATCTGGTACGTGATCCCCGAGGGCACCCGCAGATTGTCCTCCAGGATGTAGTAGCGCCCGTCGCCCATATGCACCAGGTCGATCCCGTAGATATGCACCCAGACATCGCGCGGCGGGCGGAAGCCCTCCGCCTCGGGCAGGAAGTAGTCGCAGCTGTAGACGACATCGTTGGGCACCACATCCTGGCCGTCGCCGTAGAGCGCGCCGACCCAGCGGTTGATCGCCCGCAGCCGCTGGGCGACGCCGGCGCTGATCCGCGCCCAGTGCTCGGCCGGGATCACGCGCGGCAGCACGTCGATCGGCGTGGTGCGGTACTCGCGCGGGTCGAGGTAGAAGGTGAAGCCGTCGCGCTCCGCCTGCCGGCGCGAGGCCTGCCAGCGCTCGGCCAGCACCTCCGGCCCCAGTTGCTCGAGCGCCGAGGCCACGCCCGCATAGTGTGGGTGCAGCCGCCCGTGGTCGTCGCGCCACTCGCTCAGCCCGCCCTCGCCGACCGTCCGCATCACCATCGCGCGCCCTCCCTCATTCCGCTGTCCCCCCATCCTACTAGAGGCGCGGCATTCGTTCTCTCTGTCGCTACGCAGGACGGTTCGGACCCGAAATCGGCCCCCTGTGCAGGGAGCGGTCCGCGCAAGCGGACTGGGGGGCGGACGCCCGGCGCTGAGCACTCTCAGTCGGGCCAGTCCGCCGGGCACTCGAGAACGCTGCCTGAATACACAACCCCCCAGCCGACCGAGGTTTCGTCCTCCAGATAGTGCAGCTCGTAGACCGAGCCCAGCTGCGGTCCGTACCCTTCGCCCAAGTCCTTGGACGTGGCATCCCACGAGATCAGCAGCAGGCGGTGCGTATCGAAGTGCCGCTGCTCATAATCTTCGAGCCTGGCTCCGTGCTCCTCGATCGCCGCGATGACCTCCGCCGGAATCTCCGACGTTGCATCGAGTCCATGCGACACCGCGCCGATGGCCTCAATGTCGACTGTCCTGTCTTCGCCGCAGATCTCCCGGTCACCGTCATCGTGCTCGTCTCCGAGCAAATCAAGCACATCCTCTCCGCTGAGATCGGCGAGCTCACTCGAGCTGGGCGGGCCGCGATCCGCGCAACCGACGACTGCGGCGGCGAGCAGAACGGCGGCAAGGAGCCGGCGGGCGGTCACAAGGCGCAGCAGCGAACTCATGGTGCGATCCGCAGGCTCTTCGCTCATGACCGCACCTACTGTAGCCGGTTGCGCGAACGGTGTCATTCGGCCAGGTCTTCCGGCCGACACTCGTGGACGTTGCCCCAGTACACGTCGCTCCAGCCGATCGAGGTTTCGTCCTCCAGGTAGTGCAGCTCATAGACCGAGCCGAGCTCGGCGCCATAGCCCTCGCCAAGATCCCTGGATGTGGCATCCCACGAGATCAGCAGCAGGCGGTGCGTATCGAAGTGCCGCTGCTCATAGTCTTCGAGGCGTGCGCCGGAAAACTCAATGAGCGCGACCGCCTCTACAGGGACTTCCGAGGTCGAAGCGAGTCCGTGCGGCACTACGCCGACTGCCTCGATATCAGGGATCCGCGCCATGCCGCAGATCTCGCGATCTTCGCCGGCATGGTGCTTGGTCACCAGATCATGCACCGCCGGGCCATCGAGCTGGACGAGCTCGTCCGAGCTGGGCGGGCCGCGATCCGCGCAACCGACGACTGCGGCGGCGAGCAGAACGGCGGCAAGGAGCCGGCGGGCGGTCACAAGGCGCAGCAGCGAACTCATAGTGCGATCCACAGGCTGTTCGCTCACGGACCGCCCCTACTGCCACCGGTTGCGCGAACGGTGTCATTCGGCCAGGTCTTCCGGCCGGCATTCGTAGACGGTGGCAGAGTAGACGACAGCCCAGCCGACCGAGTTTTCGTCCTCCAGGTAGTGGAGCTCGTAGACTGAACCCAGCTCCTCGCCGTACTCCTCGCCGAGGTTCTGGGATGTGGGATCCCAGGAGATCAGCAGCAGGCGGTGCGTATCGAAGTGGCGCTGCTCGTGATCCTCTAGATTCGCGCCATACAGATCAAGTTCCGCGACCACCTCGGCTGGTACATCCGATGTCGAATCGAGCCCGTGGTCTACGACCCTCACAGCTTCAACGTCGCTCACTGCCGCAGCCCCACAGATGCCGGGGCTTTGATCGTCGTACTGTTGCATCACCAACGCATGTACACTTCCCCCACTGAGATTATCCAGTGCAGTCACCACTGGCGCGCCACGATGCACCCAAACAACGACAGCGCCGATCACCGCAGCGATGAGCAGACTCGTCGTGATGAGTTGACGAACGGTGAAGAGTCGCAGTACCGAGTTCATGTCGTCCTCCTTCGGCTTTTACGCGCGAGCCTCGTCAGCGCGAGGCGAGATCACGGATCTTGGTACTTCACGTTGACGTCGTCGATATCGTTCTGCTCGAGCGACGCCGCCCACGGACGATTGGTCGTATTCCACAGCCGACACATGGTCCAGCGGTGAAGCTCGTTTGGTGCGCACATGGGGTTTCCTGGGGGATCTGGATCATGCAGAAGCCCCGCAGCATGGCCAAGCTCGTGGGTCGCCGTCCCACGGACCTGTGCTGCACTCCACACCAGAGTGGAGTTGAAAATGATGTCGGTCTCTGCGAGTCTCGTCCTGTCTCGCTGGAAAACCTTCTTGCAGGTGCGGCCGCGAAAGGTCTTCGTCGGGTGGTCAGACGGCCGCTTGCATTTCCCGGGCGGCCAGCCTGGCGGTACCACTCCCCAGTAGATGCCGTTCCGACCAGAGCCAGAGGTGATCCTTGGCTGCCAGTTTGTGTGATTGCGCCACTCGTTGTCAGCCAAGCCGATGACATCCTCGTACTCCTCAGGGACTGCTGACCAGTCTCCCTCTTTGTGGAAATCGACGTACACAGAGGCCCACCGTTCCATGCCCTCGGCAGCGTCTCCCGACGGAGCAGGTAGGGCAAGGCCAAGCACGATCAGCGCCAGCGCGACGGCGATGCCCCGCACTCGCCAGCTCCCCAGACTCCCTGACCGGAACCTCCAGCGCGTCATCTCACACCTCCCATCACCTGCCCCTAAAGTACTCCTCCTCTCGCGTCAATGCTGTGAAAGGCATCACAAGCACGATCTGGTGGAAAACTTGTGTAAAGCAGTTAACACAAGCGGTCAAGCATCTCGGCCCCTACCAGGTGTCGATATAGGGGCGCTTCTTGCCCGTGCGCTGGGGGGTGGGCGGCAGGCGGCGCAGGGCGTTGGCGATCCAGGTGCGCGTCTCGGCGGGGTCGATCACGTCGTCGAGGCCGCCGCCGGCCGCCGCGTTGACCGCCTTGGCGTTGTCGTAGGCGCGCTCCACGCGGCGCTCGTAATCGGCCTTGCGCTCGTCCACATCCTCGATCGCCGCCAGCTCCTTGCGGTAGCCGAGCTTGACCGAGCCCTCGATGTTCATCCCCGCGAACTCCGCCGTAGGCCAGGCGACGGTGAAGAAGCCGACCAGCGCGCTCGCGCCGCACATCGCCTGCACGCCCAGCCCGTAGGCCTTGCGCACCACCACGCCGAACAGCGGCACCGACAAATTCGCGCCGGTGTTGAACATCCGCGCGCAGTGCCGCACCAGCGCGGTCGCTTCCACATCGGGGCCGACCATCATCCCCGGGCAGTCCATCAGGCTCAGCACCGGAATATCGAAGGCGTCGCAGAGCTGTAGAAAGCGCGCGCCCTTGTCGGAACCGGGCGAATCGATCGCTCCCGCCAGATGGTGCGGGTTGTTGGCGATCACGCCGATCGGCTTGCCCTCGACGCGGATGAACGCGGTGATAATTCCGATCCCGAACTTCTCGCGCAGCTCCAGCACCGAACCCTTGTCGGCGATCGTATCGATGATCTCCCGCATGTCGTAGAGGCGCAGCCGATTCTCCGGCACGATGTGGCGCAGCCGTCGCTGATCCGGCGCCTCCCACTCGTCAATCGGCCCCTGGAAGTAGCTCAGATACTTCTTCGCGACCTCCGTGGCCTCTTCCTCGTCCTTGACCAGAATGTCGACGACGCCGTTGGGCACCTGGAACGACATCGGGCCGACCTCTTCGGGCGTATAGACGCCGAGCCCGCCGCCCTCGATCATCGCCGGGCCGCCCATCGCTACCGTCGAACCTTCGGTGGCGATGATCACGTCGCAGCAGGCCAGCAGCGCGGTGTTGCCGGCGAAACAGCGACCGTTCGTGATCCCGACCAGCGGCACCAGCCCGCTCAGCTTCGAGAACTGCGTGAACGTGTACGTGTCGAACGCCACGCCCGGCCCGGTCCGATCGTCGCCCGGACGCCCACCGCCGCCCTCGGTGTAGAACACGATCGGGAAGCGGAAGCGGTTCGCCATCTCGAACATGCGATCCTGCTTGTAGTGGTTGCGCCCGCCCTGCGTGCCGGCCAGCACCGTGTAGTCGTAATGCACCACGATCGCTCGCGCCCGCTCTTCGCCGACCAGATCGCCGTTAATCGTCGCCGTGCCGGCGAGCAGCCCGTCGGCGGGCGTATTGATCCGCAGCGACTCGTCGCTGTGCCGCTGGTGCTGACGCGCCACGATCAGCGGCCAGTACTCCTGGAACGTGCCCGGATCCACCAGCTGCTCGATGTTTTCGCGCGGCATCCGATAGCCGCGCCCGCGCCGCTTGGTCACCGCCTCGCCGCGATTCTCGTCCAGCGTGTAGGCGTGCCGGTCGATCAGTTCCCGCAGATCGCCGCGGATGAAGTCGGGGTCGAAGACCTCGCCTGCCTCGCGCGCGGCGACGCTCACCTCGGCCTCCTTGATGTAGACCAGCGGGAAGCCCTCGCGCATCACGTCGCCCACCGCGCAGGCCAGCGCTTGAACGATGCCGTCGCGATCGGCGTGGATCACATGCTCCATCTTCATCGCTTCAAGCACGACCAGGTCCTGGCCTTCGCGCACCTCGTCGCCCTCGTCCACCAGAATCGCCACGATCGTACCCTGAATCGGGGCGGGCAACCCGACCGATCCGTCGGGGCCGGAAAGGTCCGGCGGCTCCTCGGCCGCCGCTGCGGGTTGCGCGGCCTTGACCGCCTGATCGTGCGCGAACAGCGCCAGCGGATCGCTGTTATCGACCCGCGCGCCGGCGAAACCCGCCGACGGATCGACGGTTTCGCTGACCAGATAGCGGCGGCGATGCTCGTCGGCCGCCGCCAGCTCCCCGATCCGCTCGTCCACCCAGCGCGTATGCACGCCGCCGTTGCTGAAATCGGGATGCGCCAACACGCTCTGCAGGAACGGGATATTGGTCTGCACGCCCTCGATTCGGAACTCGCTCAGCGCGCGGCCCGCCCGCGTGACCGCGTCCTCGAAGCGCGGCGTCGGCGAGTGGCTGATCACCTTGGCCAGCAACGAGTCGAATGCGGCGCTGGTCTCATAACCGACGTAGCCGAAGCCATCGGTGCGCACGCCCGGCCCCGACGGCGCCTCATACGCCGTCAGCGTGCCGCCGGCCGGGCGCACCGCGCCGTCCTCGCCCAGCGTCTCCATGTTGACCCGCGTCTGGATTGCGTAGCCGCGCGGCTGCGCGAGCGCGTGCCCCGACAGCCCCAGATCGGTGAGCGTCGCGCCGCCCGCGACGCGCAGCTGCGACTGCACCAGATCGACGCCCGTCACCTGCTCGGTCACGGTGTGCTCGACCTGCAAGCGCGCGTTGGCCTCGAGGAAGGCGAACGGCGGCGCACCGTTCCGTCCGGCCTGCTCCGAAGCGTCGACCAGGAACTCGAAGGTGCCCAGCGAGGAGTAGCCGGCGGCGCGGCTGATCTCCAGCGCGGCGTTGATGATCCGCTCGCGCAGCTCGGCGTCGAGCTGCGGCGCGGGCGCGATCTCGACGATCTTCTGGAAGCGCCGCTGCACGCTGCACTCGCGCTCGCCGAGATGCGCGATGTCGCCCTCCAGATCGCCGATGATCTGCACCTCAATGTGCCGCGCGCGGGGAATCAGCTGCTCGACGTAGAGCGCGCCGTTGCCGAATGCCGCCTCGGCCTCCGAGCGGCAGCGCTCCCAGGCCGCTTCGATCTCGTCCGCGCCCAGCACCGCCCGCGTGCCGCGTCCGCCGCCGCCGGCGACGGCCTTGATCATCATCGCGCCGCCCGCGCCGAGCGACGCGAAGAATGCCCGCGCATCGTCCAGCGTGACCGCCTGATTGGTGCCCGCCAGCACCGGCGCGCCGGCCTGCTCCGCGACCGCCCGCGCCCGCACCTTGTTGCCGAACAGCTCCAGCAGTTCCGGCGTCGGACCCACGAAATTGATCCCCGCGTCGCGGCAGCGGCGGGCGAACTCGCCGCTCTCGGCCAGGAAGCCGTAGCCCGGATGCACCGCGTCGCAGCCGTGCTCCTGCGCCGCCTCAATCAGCGCGTCCATGTCGAGGTAGCCCGCCGTGCCGCGCCCCGGCAGCATCGCGCCCGCGTCCGCCGCCCGCAGATGCAGGCTGCCGGCGTCGTCCGCCGTCGCCACCGCGACCGTGCCGATGCCCAGATCCGTCGCCGCGCGGGCGATCCGAATCGCGATCTCTCCGCGGTTGGCGATCAGCACATTGCGGACCGGCTCGCTTGCTGTCATCAGGGTTCCTCCGCTCTGCTCGGATGCGTTATGTCGCTGCTTGCACGGCCGCTTCATCCAGCGCGCCGCTCACGCCGGCCGCGACCAGCGCCTGGTACTCCTCAGCCGTCACGCCCAGCTCCTCGGCCAGCACCTCCTGCGTGTGCTGCCCCAGGCAGGGCGCCGCCCGCAGTCGCGTATCCAGCGGACCGCTCAGCCGCCACGGACCGCCGGCCAGCCAGCTCGGGCCGACCTCCGGGTGATCCACCAACTGCAGGAAGCCCGACGCCGCGAAGCGCGGCTCCGGCTCGTCGTAGACCCGGTAGAACGACGCGACCCGCGCCGCGATCAGCCCGGCCTCCGTGAACGATCGCTCGATCTCGCCCGCGTCCCGCTCCCGCGTCCACTGCGCGATGATCTCGTCCAGCGCAGCCTCGTTCGCCTTGCGCGAGGCCGCGTCCGCGAAACGCGGATCATCGCCCAGCTCCGCGCGGCCGATCAGCTCCGCGATCGCCCGCCAGTCCGCGTCGCTCTCCGCCGCGATCGCGACGAACTCCCCGCCCGCCGCCGCGTAGATGTTGTGCGGCGCGTGCCGACGGTCGCGGTTGCCCAGCGGACGCGGGATTCGCCCCGTGGCGTCCAGCTCCACGATCGCATCGCCGCAGACCGCCGCCGTCGACTCGATCATCGACAGATCGATCCGCTGCGGCCCGTCCACCCGCTCGCGCCGATGCAACGCCGCCAGCACCGCGCCCGCCATCGTGTAGCCCGAGACCGGATCGGGATACAGCCCGCCCGAATTCATCCCCTCGTCGCCCCCGTAGCCGTGAATCGAGGAGAAGCCCGACATCGGCTCGGTCGTCGCTCCGTTGGCCGGATACGGCGCATACGGCCCGGTCACCCCGTAGCCCGAAATCGTCGCCAGAATGACGCGCGGATTCACCGCGCTCAGCGTCTCCAGCGTGATGCCCCAGCCGTCCAGCACGCCCGGCCGGAAATTCTCGGCCACCACATCGAACCGCGGAACCAGCCGCCAGAACAGCTCGCGGCCCGCTTCGCTGCTCAGATCGAGGGTGATTCCCTTCTTGTTCAGGTTGACCGCGTTGAACAGCCCCTGCGTGTTGAGCGGATGCTGGGTGCGGCGCTCGTCCTGGATGCCGGGCGGCACCCGCCCGCCGACCGTGCGCCAGATGTCCGGCCGGCGCAGCGCCTCAATCTGCACCACATCCGCGCCCAGCAACGACAGCAGCTGCGTCGCCAGCGTGCCCGACCAGGCCTGGGTGAAGGCCAGCACACGCACCCCGTCGAGCGGTCCCGCCGAACCGCCGCCGCTGGGCGCACCAGGCGCACTCGACGCACCTGGCGCAACGGCCGTCGCGGGCGGCCCGGACGATTCGGCGAACTCCCGCCGCAGCGCCTCGCTGTGCTCGCCCAGCTGCGGCGCGGGGCGCGGCGCGGACCAGATCGGCGGCTCAATCCGCCCCGGCGCGCCCGCTGCCCGCACCGCGCGGCCTTCGATGATCGTCTGCGCGACGAAACCGCGCTCCGTCAGCTGCTCGTTCTCCACTAGCTCGTCCACCGATTGCAGACAGCCCGAAATGCAGCGCAGCCGCGCCAGCGCGTGAAACAGCGGCCAGCGCTCAATCGCCGGCAGCTCCCGCGTCGCGCCCGCGCGCACCGCCGACATGTCGCGCGTGTAGCGCCCGCCGTGCGGAATCAGATCCTCGCGCGCGCCCTGATCCGGCAAATTCAGCAGCGCCATCGCCTGCGGCCAGTTGTGCCAGTCGCCGAAACCCAGATTGATCTTGCCGTCGCGCGCCCGATACAGCGGCCCCGGCTCGCCCCGCTGCCGCCCGCCCATCGGGCCTCGCGAATCGCCCCGCGCGTAGTAGATATCGCCCACCGCCCAGGGCATGCAGGTGATCGCCAGCGCCTCCAGCTCCGACACATCGACTCGCTCCGCCTCCGTCGAATGTTCGCGGCGCCGCAGCGCCGCGGCCGCCGCGACGAAGCCCGCCAGCCCGCCCACGTAGCCCGCCTGACGCGAGGGCAGCTGCAGCGGCGGCTCATCCTGATAGGCGTTGATGTAGGCCCAGCCGCAGCGCGCCGAGGCCGTCAGGTTGTTCCCCCGCACGCCGGCCAGCTCGCCCTCCAGCCCGTGCGCCGTGACGGAGAGATGCACCGCGTCCCCGCGCAGCGCGCGCAGGTCGATCGCCGGCGGCGACTGCAACGACAGCAACGACTGAGAGGTGATCACCAGATCCGCCCAGCGCACCGCATCGGCGGCCTCGGACGCATCCGCGATCCGCAGCGAGCGCTTGTTCCAGTTGGCGTAGGCGTGCAGCGCCGAGCGCTCCGCGCCCGGGCGGTCGTCGAGGAAGGGCGGCTCGGCCCGCAACGGATGGCCGCCGGGCGGCTCGACCAGCGCCACATCCGCGCCGTAGTCGGCGAACAGCCGCCCCGCAAACGCGGCGGAGAGTCGATCGGAAAAGTCGGCGACGCGGAGCCCGTCGAACGCTGCTTGCATTCCACACCCATCAACGCGCAGGATCAGCCCCGCGCACACACAGTACCGCGCAGGTTAGCGCCCGCCCCCGCAGGGCGAGATTCTGCGTCCGAACCACTCCCCCACCCGCGGGGACCATTGCGAAACCCTCGTTGCGGGCCAAACGGTTCATTCCGTCATTCCTGCGTTCGTTTCGTCATTCCTGCGTAGGCAGGAATCCAGGCGCGCTCGCGGCTGCGAGTCGTCTGCGGCGCCCTGCCGGCCTCCCCTAAGAGGCGTTTGAGGGCCGTTGAGCGTCTGCGGCGTGAACGGGCGGCGGCGGTTCGCCTGGATTCCTGCCTACGCAGGAAGGACGGAATGGCAGGCGCAGGAAGGACGGAATGGCAGGCGCAGGAAGGACGGAATGGCAGGCGCAGGTAAGGACGGAATGGCAGGCGCAGGAAGGACGGAATGGCAGGCGCAGGAAGGACGGAATGGGGGTGCGGAGGCCTTTGGTGGATTACGCAACGGACCTCATCCTGAGGGCCATTCCGGCCTCTCCCCCCGTCGCGGGGGGAGATTGAGAGGGGGGCTGCCCCGCGTCGGCCCCTACCCCAACTTCCCCAAACCGTGCTACCATCGCCCATCAACAGAACGGACGTACGTCAATGCCCATCGCCCATCACCGATTCGTCCGCCCCGAACCTGCGCCGCCCGAATGCCCGCGGCATCCCTTAACAACCCCTGACAAAACCTTCCAAACCCTTCCGAAATCCACCGCCCCGAGCCGCCCCGACCAGATAGGACCGGCGACAAAACCACCACCAACGGCCAGCGCCCGCTTCCACCTTCCAACCGCCGCCGCTTCCCGCGCCGCGCACTCCTATCCTGAGCCCGGACCGCCACACTCAGCCCAACCGAGGGACCGCCCATGACCTACGACGACATCATCGTCGGCGCCGGCTCCGCCGGAGCCGTGATCGCCGCCCGCCTCTCCGAAGACCCCCAACGCCGCGTGCTGCTGATCGAAGCCGGACCCGACTACCGCTCCGTCGAAGAAATGCCCCGCGACCTGCTCAAGCCCTGGGTCTCCTGGCGCGACCACGACTGGGGCTTCCACGCCGACGCCCGCCCCGGACGCGAAATTCGCCTGCACCGCGGCAAGGTGATGGGCGGCTCCTCCGCCGTCAACGGCACCATCGCCCTGCGCGGCGTGCCCGACGACTTCGCCGCCTGGGTCGCGCTCGGCTGCGACGACTGGGACTTTGAATCCGTCCTGCCCTGGTACCGCAAGCTCGAAAACGACCCCGAAGGCGGCGACTTCCACGGCAGCGCCGGCCCCGTCCCGATCGAGCGCCCCGCGCAAGACGGCTGGCAGCCGCTCCAGCGCGCCTTCTACGACGCCTGCCGCAATGCAGGCTTCGACGATGTGCGCGACCACAACCTGCCCGACGCGACCGGCGTCGGCGCCTGGCCGCGCAACCGACGCAACGGCGACCGCATCTCCACCAACATCGCCTACCTGCTCGGGATCCGCGACCGCCCCAACCTCGAAATCCGCCACGAGACGCTCGTCGACCGCATCCTGATCGATAACCGCCGCGCCACCGGCGTCGCCCTCGCCGACGGCGAGGAAATCGCCGCCCGCCGCGTGATCCTCTCCGCCGGAGCCGCCGTCTCCCCGGCGATCCTGCTGCGCTCCGGCGTCGGCCCGCGCGAAAAGCTCGATCCCCACGGCATCGAGCAGCAAATCCCCCTCGCCGGCGTCGGCGAAAACCTGATCGACCACTTCGGCACCGGCATCCAGGCCTTCCCCGTCGAGGGCCTCGAGCACGACCCCGAGATCGTCACCGAGGTCGGCCTGCGCTACACCTCGCCCGGCTCCGCTCAGTTCAACGACATGCAGCTGGCGATCTCCACGATCTGGGACGAAGCGCAGGTGCGCGGGCTGACCGACGCCCCGCGCCGCCACCCCAGCTTCGGCATCGGCGCGGTGATCCAGCGCCCCAACACCCGCGGACGCCTCACCCTGCGCAGCGCGGACCCCGCCGAACAGCCGCAGCTCGACATGAACTACGCCTCGGACCCCGAAGACCTGCGCCGCCTGATGCTCGGCGCGCGCCTCTGCTGGGAAATCATGCACTCCGACGCCGTCGCTCCCTTCGTTGAGCGGGTGATCACCCCCAGCGCCGAAATCATCGAGTCCGACGGGCTGCTCGCCGACTACATCCGCCGCACCACCAGCACCACCTGGCACATCTGCGGCACCGCCCGCATGGGCCGCGCCGACGACCCGCTCGCTGTCGTCGATCAGCGCGGCAACCTGCACGGCGCGGAAAACATCACCGTCGCCGACGCCTCAATCATGCCCGACATCGTCTCCTGCAACACCAACCTCACCACCATCATGATCGGCGAGCGCATCGCCGCCGCCCTGGCCCGCTAACTCGCCCGCCAAGCGGCGCGCCCGCCTCCGAATCGCCCCTCGGAAATCGCCCCTATCATGGGGGAGAAGAAAATGCCCCCCCATCGCGGGGGGCAGAAGAAAATGCCCCCCCATCCTGGGGGGGCTACGGGGGGGTGCCTGCGGGCGCGCGCCGCGCCCCCCTCTCAATCTCCCCCCGCAACGGGGGGAGAAGCCGGAAACACCCCCATCGCGGGGGCAGAAGAAAATGCCCCCATCGTGGGGCTTTTCTGATTGCCCCCCCATCCTGGGGGGGCTACGGGGGGGTGCCTGCGGGCGCGCGCCGCGCCCCCCTCTCAATCTCCCCCCGCAACGGGGGGAGAAGCCGGAAACACCCCCATCGCGGGGGCAGAAGAAAATGCCCCCATCGTGGGGCTTTTCTGATTGCCCCCCCATCCTGGGGGGGCTACGGGGGGGTGCCTGCGGGCGCGCGCCGCGCCCCCCTCTCAATCTCCCCCCAGGATGGGGGGAGAGGCTGGAATCGCCCCCCTGCGCAGGGGGCGATTCGGAAGCGCAGACAGCTGCGCGAACGACTGTGGATAGCGCAATTTCGGCGGTCGCAATGGTATAGAGTGCGGATATGTTTGAACAAATCGGGCGGACTCTGGTTGGGGCGCTGTTGCTCGCGGCGTTGGCGCTGCTTGCGGTGTTCGCGCTCGGCGGCGGGTTGGCGGAAGCGCAGCAAGACAGTGCTCAGGGCGACGGCTCGGACAGCGTTCCGGGCGGGCGCTACATCCAGATCAGCTCGGCGAGCGGGCATACGTGCAGCCTGCGGAGCACGGGCGCGGTGCATTGCTGGGGCAACGGGCCGGCCGAACGCTTCGCGATTCCCGCAGGCCGCTACCTCGCGGTGGGCGCGGGCGATCGGCACAACTGCGCGGTGCGCGATTCCCGAGCGCTGACCTGCTGGGGCGAGGACGGCGATGTGCCCAAGGGCAGGTTCACGGCGGTCAGCGTCGGCTACCTCTACGGCTGCGCGCTGCGCGAGAACGGGGAGGCGGTCTGCTGGGGCACCGCGGCATTCGGGCGGAGCGTCGCCGATTACGGGCAGGCGACCGCGCCGTCAGGCCTGTTCACGGCGATCAGCGCCGGCTATCTGCATGCCTGCGGCGTGCGCGACAGCGGCGCGATCGAGTGTTGGGGCTACGCCGGCGGCGGGCGGGCAAGTCCGCCCACGGGGGCGTTCACGGCGGTCAGCACCGGCGCGACGCACAGCTGCGGGCTGCGCGAGGACGGGACGATTGTTTGCTGGGGCCTGAACACGCAGCGGCAGCTTGATGCTCCGGCGGGCGTCTTCACGGCGGTGAGCGCCGGGAGTCGGCACAACTGCGCGCTGCGGGAGTCGGGCGAGACGGCCTGCTGGGGCGACGAATCCTACGACCAGTTCACGCCCCCGACGGGCAGCTACCTGGCGGTCAGCGCGGGCGGGCGGCACAGTTGCGCGATGCGCGAGCGCAGCGTCAGCTGCTGGGGCGATCTGGTCGGGACGATCGCCATCCCGGAGCCGGCTCCCTCGCCCGAGACCGAGACGGACAGTTCGGGCGGCGAGGCGGCGAGCCCGCCGCCGGTCAACCCGATTGAGGAAGAGCCGCAGTAGGCCGGTAGGGCGGCGCTCCCCCCTCTCAATCTCCCCCCACGATGGGGGGAGAGGCCGGAAGGGGACTCCCCCACGATGGGGGGAGAAGAAAATGCCCCCCCATCCTGGGGGGGCTACGGGGGGGCTGCCTGCGTGCGGTACGACACCCCCCTCTCAATCTCCCCCCACGATGGGGGGAGAGGCCGGAAGGGACTCCGCGCCCCCTCTCCGTCATTCCTGCCCCCCCTCTCCGTCATTCCCGCGCCCCCTCTCCATCGTTCCCGCGCCCCCTTTCCGTCATTCCTGCGCCCCCTTTCCGTCATTCCTGCGTAGGCAGGAATCCAGGCGATCTCGTGGCTGCGAGCCGTCTACGGCGCTCCGACGGCCTCCCGAAGCAGCGTTTGAGAGCCGTTGGGCGTCTGCGGCGCGAACGCACGACGGTCGGTCGCCTGGATTCCTGCCTACGCAGGAATGACGGAAGGGCGCAGGAATGACGGAAGGGCGCAGGAATGACGGAAACAGTTGGCTGCGCCCGCTGCGGGAGTTTTGCAACGGATCCATCGCGGGGGCAGAAGAAAATGCCCCCCCATCCTGGGGGGGCTACGGGGGGGCTGCCTGCGTGCGGTACGACACCCCCCTCTCAATCTCCCCCCACGATGGGGGGAGAGGCCGGAAGGGACTCCGCGCCCCCTCTCCGTCATTCCTGCCCCCCCTTTCCGTCATTCCCGCGCCCCCTCTCCGTCATTCCTACGCCCCCTTTCCGTCATTCCCGCGCCCCCTTTCCGTCATTCCCGCGCCTTTCCGTCATTCCTGCGTAGGCAGGAATCCAGGCGATCTCGTGGCTGCGAGCCGCCTGCGGCGCTCCGACGGCCTCCCGAAGCAGCGTTTGAGGGCCGTTGGGCGTCTGCGGTGCGAACGCACGACGGTCGGTCGCCTGGATTCCTGCCTACGCAGGAATGACGGGCCTACGCAGGAATGACGGAAGGGCGCAGGCGTGCGCAGGGAAGCCCCCCCGTAGCCCCCCCATCCTGGGGGGGCGGTAGGAATCGCCCCCCTATGCAGGGGGGCCGCCGCGCCGCGCGGCGGGGGGGGTCGGGACGGAGTCTGTGCTGTGCTCGGTACGCCGGACCGACCCCCCAGTCTGCTTACGCAGACAGCCCCCCTGCATAGGGGGGCGATTCCCGGAGCGGGAGCCCCTGCGTGGGGGCGCGATTCGGAGCGGCGATTTCGAGTGGGGGATGTTTTATGGTAAGGTGAGGCGCGATTGTGCGGCGCGGTTGATCGTTGGATGGAGGGGTGCCATGCGGCGTCATGTGGGCGGGCTGCTCGGATTTGTGGGGGGGGGGGGTACACATGACCGGCCTCGCCGCGCTCGCCGCGCTGGTGGGGCTGATTGCGCTGGCGGCGGCGGCGCTGGGCTCGCTCGCGCCGGCGGCGGCCGATGGGCACCCGCCGGACGCCGAGCTGCTGCTGAGCGTCAAGGACGACCTCGACAACGTGATTCCGCCCGACAGCGAGTTTACGGTGGAGGCGCGGCTGCGCTTCACGGGGCCGCACAGTCTCGAGCGGCGGCTCTCGCTGGTGGACGCGGACCTGCGAATCAGCGGGACGCTTAACTGGGACGACAACGGGCGGGCGCGACTCGGCGTCGGCAACCAATTCGTGATCGGCGCCTGGGAGCCGCTGACCCTCCCCGGCGCGCCCCCCGACATGAACATGACGGCCAGGGCGTTCGACAGGCGCACCCTGGTCGGGCGCGCCGACGACGATCGCCTGCACCTGTTCGACGCCTGGAACCGCCGCTATGTGACCGCGATCAGCCCGCCGCCCGGCGCCAGCGCCGGGAACTTCGGGGCCAGCCTGAGCTCCGAGGGTCCCGGCATCGCGGTCTGGCAGGAGAACGACCTGACCGCCTGGCTGTTCGTCGGCTCGATCGGGGACAGGGTCGGCGGGGCATCCTTGATAGGCCGGCTCTACATCTACAAGATCGACTGGTCGCAGACGCCGGTCGCGGTCAGGCTGGAACGCACGCTGGCGCCGGACAGCGCCGAGTTTTCCAACGTACCCGTCACCGACTCGAACCAGGACTCCTACTACGGCAGCGCGGTGGTGATCTCCAACGACGGCAGCACGCTGGCGGTCAGCGCCTACGACATGAACGACATGGGCGCGGTCTACCTCTACGAGCGTCCGGCCGGCGAGCGGCGGGACTGGAGCGACATCAGCTACAGCGACGGGATTCGGGTGACGGCGGCGGCGGTGCCGCCCTGGGGCGCCGCGAACATGGCGCCCTTCAACTACACCTCGATGGGCCGGACCGGGGCGAACAGCGATTGCGACGCCTACTGCTCGCGGGTCACGACGCTGCGCAAATCCCGCTTCGGTTTCTGGGGGCTGGCGCTCTCGGCCGACGGTCGCGTGCTGGCCGTCGGCGCCCCCTACAAAGACCAGGATTCCGCCACGCCGGGTGGATCGTTGACCCTCCAAGGCACCCATAACACCGGCGAAATCTTCGTGTTCGTCGCGCCGGACGACGGCTGGGGCTCGGTGCAGGGCGTGAGCGAAACGGACAAAGAATTAATCGCGGCCGGCGAGGACGCGAGCGATTTCGACCCGGCGGAGCATTACTCGCCCGGCCCGGATCGGCGGGTGACCGAACCGACCGCGACGCTGATCGGGAGCGCCTGGGCCAGCTCCGAAGGGAACGCTCAACTCGGACGGCGCCTGGCGATCAGCCGCGACGGCTCGACCGTCGCGGCGAACTACCGCGTGATCCGGGATGATGGGGCCGCCGCGGTGCAGATCTTTCAACGCGACTCGGCGGCCGACTGGGCAGGCGCGGACTCTCTGCTGCCCTCGGCCACGCTCAGCGGCTTCAAGGATCCCGGTCTGGAGGGCGGCATCGCCTTCAGCCCCGACGGCTCGCAGCTGCTGGTCGGCGATGGCAATTGGGACCGGCCGGGTATGAGCGACGACGCCGGCCGGGTGTCGTTCTTCGAGCGCCCGGCCAACGGCCGTTGGGCCGGCGCGAGCGTGGGCTCCGCGCGCTTCCGCATCGGCCGGAACTTCAACCGGGATGACATCTTCGCTTGGGTGCTCTACGACCTGAGCGGCGAGCGGCTGGCGCTCTCGGACGAGGCGGCGGACGGCCCGGGCCGTAGCGAAGTCGGCCACATCTGGCTGAGCGACGCCGGCTGCCTGCCCACGATCGTCGACGGCGAGACCACCTCGATCTGCACGATCGAACTGGGCGAGACGCGGGTGGTGGTGCCGCCGGGCTTCCGCCCGGGCACGCACACGGTCTCGTTGGGCGGGGACCTGCGGCTGGACGGCATTGCGGGCAAGGACATCCCGGTGTGGGGCTCGATCGAGCTGGACATCGGCCGCAACGTGCGCGAGGTCGCCGAGGTCAGCCTCGAATTCGCCACCGATACTCGCGGCACCACCTCGACCGCCGACGACCGCCCGCATCCGTCGGCGATCGCCGACGGCCAGACGACCAGGCTGGAGCTGACGATTCTGAACGAGAACGAGGTGCGCTCGTCGCCGGTGGGGATTACGACGGTGTTCCTGACCACGACGGCGGGCGAGCTGAGCGCCGGCCTGGCGGGCGGCTGCGAAGACGGCGGGGGCGGCCGCTCCTGCCGGATTAGCGGCTCGAAGCTGGTCGGCCCCAACCTGGGCCGGGTGGGCCTCACGCTGCGGCACACCGGGCAGGCGGGGACGGCGCTGGTCGAGGGCACGATCCTGACGCCCACGGGGGAACTGATCCCGATCGAATCGGTGACCGTCGCCCTGACCGGGCCGGCGACGGCGCTGGCGATCAGCGCGGCCCGCTCCGGCGTGCTCAACATGGACACTCCGGACAGCGCCGACGAGGAGGGCGAGGAGATCGACAACCGCGATCTGCTGACGCTGAGCGTGACGGCGACGGACGAGGCGGGCAGCCGGGTGGCCGTGCCCAAATCGTCGCGCACCGCGCAGGTGGTCGGACCGGACGGCCGGCGGGTGACGAGCGGGATCGCGATCGAGTGGCCGCTGGGCGACGCAGCCAATCCGACCCGCGACAGCGCCGGCAACGAGCAGGTCGTGGTCAACGTCAACCGCCCGGCGGCGAACACGCTGGCCGAGGGCGAGTACACGCTGACGGTGCGCGCGGGCGAGCTGAGCGCCACGCAGACGTTCTCGGTGAGCGGCGCGCCCGCGACGGTCGCGCTGAGCGAGCCCGACGGCTCGCTGACGCCCGACGGACAGTTCACGATCACCGCCACGATCAGCGACGCCGACGGCGCGCCCGTGCCCGACGACACGAAGATCGACTGGACGAACACGGCGCTCGGCGAAAACCCGGTGCTGATCCAGCTCTCGGCCGACTCGCGGACGAAGGATGGGCAGGCGAGCGCGACGTATCTGGCGGTGACTCCGGGCCGCTCCACGATTCGGCTCGACGCGGGCACCGCGACCAACATCGCGCTGGTCGACATCGGCGCCGCCGCCGCACCGACGAGCGACACGGCCCAGGCCCGAGCGCTGGCGCTGGTGCGCCAGGCCGCGGCGACGGGCGACTTCATCGCCTGGCTGGGCGACGCTCCAATCCGCGCCTCAACCCTGCTGGAAAGCGTGCCCGGCCTGGGCGTGGTCGCGCTCTGGAGCGAGGGCGGCTGGCAGGTCTACAGCGTCTCCGGCGGCCGGACGATTCCGGGTTCGGTGGACTTCACCGCATCGCCCGGCGCGGTGCTCTGGGTGGGGCGGTAGCCCCCCCTCTCAATCTCCCCCCAGGATGGGGGGAGAGGTCGGAAGGATCCTCCCCCCAGGATGGGGCGATGGGCCGGAAGCGCCCCCTCATCGTGGGGGAGAAGAAAATGCCCCCCCATCGTGGGGGGGCTACAGGGGGGTTCGGCCTGCGGGCGGCGCCCCCCTCTCAATCTCCCCCCAGGATGGGGGGAGAGGCCGGAAGGATCTCCCCCCAGGATGGGGGAAGAGGCCGGAAGGATCTCCCCCCAGGATGGGGGGAGAGGCCGGAAGGATCTCCTCCCAGGATGGGGCGATGGGCCGGAAGCGCCCCCTCATCGTGGGGGAGAAGAAAATGCCCCCCCATCGTGGGGGGGCTACGGGGGGGTTCGGCCTGCGGGCGGCACCCCCCTCTCAATCTCCCCCCAGGATGGGGGGAGAGGCCGGAAGGATCCTCCCCCCAGGATGGGGGGAGAGGCCGGAGAGGACCCGCCCGCGATGGGGAGAGGCCGGAGGGGCGGAAGCGTGGATGGCGGGGCGGGCGTAGGCTGGGGGGTATGGCGGCGCAGCTGATCGACGGAGCGGGGATTGCGGCGGGGATTCGGGCGTCGCTGGCGGAGCAAACGCAGCGGATGCTGCTGGATGGGGTGCTGCCGCAGTTGGGGGTGCTGCTGGTGGGCGATAATCCGGCCTCGGCGTCGTATGTGCGGGGCAAGGAGCAGGCGGGCGCGGAGACGGGCATCGGGGTGCGGATCGTGCGGATTGCGGGTGAGAGCCCGGGTCAGGATCCAAGCGAGGTCAGGGCGGCGGAGATTGAGGCGCGGGCGGCGGAGGAGATCGATGCGCTGAACGCCAACCCGGATGTGCATGGGATCATTTTGCAGTTGCCGCTGCCGGAGGGGGTGCATGCGGACGGGCTGCTGGGGCGGATTTCGCCGCTGAAGGATGTGGACGCGCTGCATCCGGAGAACGCGGGGCGGATTTTGCAGGGTCGGGAGCGGTTTCTGCCGGCGACGCCGCACGGGGTGCAGCAGTTGCTGGTGCGCAGCGGGAACGATCCGGGGGGCAAGCACGTGGTGATCGTGGGGCGCTCGCGGCTGGTGGGGATGCCGCTGGCGGCGATGCTGGCGCAGAAGCGGACGGGCGCGAACGCGACGGTGACGGTCTGCCATACGGGGACGGCGGACCTGGCCGCGCGCACGCGCGAGGCGGACATTCTGGTGGCGGCCGCGGGGCGTCCGGGCGTGGTGACGGCGGAGATGGTGCGTCCGGGCGCGGTGGTGATCGATGTGGGGGTGAATCGGGTGGAGGATGCATCGCGCAAGCGCGGCTACCGGCTGGTCGGCGATGTGGATTTCGAGAGCGTGCGGGAGCGGGCGGGGTTCATCACGCCGGTGCCGGGCGGGGTGGGCCCGATGACGGTGGCGATGCTGCTGAACAACGTGACGCGGGCGGCGCGGATGGCCGGGGCGGCCGGGGGGTGAGGGTTCTCATTGCCCCCCCATCGTGGGGGGGGGCTACGGGGGGGCGGCGGGCGGGCGCCCCCCCTCTCAATCTCCCCCCAGGATGGGGGGAGAGGCCGGAAGGGACTCCCCGCGACGGGGGGAGAGGCCGGAAGAGGATCTCCCGGGATGGGGGCGTGTCGGTTGGGGGCGGCGCTGGTAGCGTGGGGGTGGAGGAGACCGGGGGCTATGGACGATCTACAGAGCGAGTTGACGGAGTTGCGGGCGCGGCTGAGCGACACGCTGGAGCGTCTTTGACCTGCCGGCGCTGGAGCGGGAGGCGTCGGCGCTGGAGCGGGAGTCGGCCTCGCCGGACTTCTGGGGCGAGGCCGAGCGTGCGCGGGCGAAGATGAGGCGGCTGGCGGCGCGGCAGCGGACGATTGATGTGTGGCGCGGGCTGGAGCGGCGGGTGGAGGAGGCCGGCGAGTTCATCGAGCTGGCGGCGGCGGACGACGACGCGGCGATGGCGGCGGAGCTGGAGGGGGAGGTGCGGGCGATCGCGGCGCAGCTCGAGGAGCAGGCGTTTGAGCTGGCTTTTTCGGGTCCCTACGACGAGCGGAACGCGATCGTGGAGATTCGGCCGGGCGCGGGCGGCGTGGAGTCGCAGGACTGGGCGGAGATGCTGGAGCGGATGTATCTGCGCTGGGCGGAGCGCTCGGAGTTTGCGGTGGAGCTGGTCGACCGGATGGAGGGGGATGAGGCGGGGATCAAGTCGGCGACGCTGGAGGTGAAGGGTGAGTCGGCCTACGGCTGGCTGCGCTCGGAGCACGGGGTGCATCGTCTGGTGCGGATTTCGCCGTTCGACCAGCAGCACGCGCGGCACACCTCGTTTGCGAAGGTGGACGTGCTGCCGGAGGTGGAGAAGGTGGACGAGATTGAGCTGGACGAGGACGAGCTCAAGATCGATGTGTACCGGGCGTCGGGCAACGGCGGGCAGAACGTGCAGAAGAACGCGACGGCGGTGCGGATCACGCACCTGCCGACGAACATCGTGGTCTCCTGCCAGAACGAGCGGTCGCTGCGCCGCAATCAGGAGAGCGCGAAGCGGGTGCTGCGGTCGCGGCTGCTGCAGCTGGAGCTGTTGCGCCAGGAGGAGGAGCGGCGCAAGCTGTTGGGGGAGCAGGTGGAGGCGGGCTGGGGCAATCAGATTCGCAGCTACGTGCTCCAGCCCTACCGGATGGTGAAGGATCTGCGCAGCGGATATGAGACGTCGAGCACGGAAGATGTGCTGGACGGCGACATCGAACCGCTGCTGCGGGCCTGGCTGCAAATGCAGATCGGCGTGACGGACGGGGAGGCGTGATGCTGCTGCGCAAATCGCCGGAGGCTCTTTCGGTCCGAGTCCGTCATTCCTGCGCAGGCAGGAATCCAGGCGGACGGGCGGCATTTGTTCACGCTGCGGACGCCCAACGGCGCTTCGCCGCGGCTTCGCGGGGCCGTTGGGCGACGGTGGAGGACTCGCGGCGACGGGGGCGGGGGCCGCTGGATTCCTGCCTACGCAGGAATGACGGAGGGGGCAGGGGTGACGGAGGGGGCAGGGGTGACGGAGGGGGCAGGGGTGACGGAGGGGGCAGGGGCGACGGAGGGGGCAGGGGCGACGGGGTCAGCAGGAACAGCGGGACGGGGCGGCGTGCGCGGGGCATCTCGTTGTCAATCGCGCTGATTGCGCTGATTGCGATCGCGCTGTTCGGCGGAGCGGCCGCGGCGCAGACTGCGCCGCGGGTGCAGGACACGTCGATTCAGACGGCGAATTTCCCCAACTCGGTCTCGTTTACGGCGCTGGTCTCGGACGCGGCGACGCTGACGGAGGCGGTGTTCTTCTACACGATCCTGCCGGAGGGAGCGCTGACGCGGCAGCCGGCGCAGATCGAGCGGGGCGACGTGACGCGCATCTCGGCCGAAGTGATGACGCTGAGCGCGGATCTCTACATTCCGGTGGGCGCGGATATCGAGTGGTACTGGGAGATCACGTCGAGCGACGGCAGCGTGGCGGCGGGCGCGCCGCAAATCTGGCGCTACGAGGATCCGCGCTACGAGTGGCGGGAACTGACGCGCGGCGATCTGGTGCTGCGCTACTACGACAGCGAGCGGGTGGCGTCGGCGCTGGCGGACGCTGGTCTGGAGACGGTGGCGGAGTTTTCGGAGCTGCTGGGGATTGAGGTGGAGTTTCCGCTGAAGGTCTACGTCTGGCGGAGCGAGGAGGACGCGCAGGGGGTGCAGCGGATTCGGAGCGAGGGTTTCGACGAGCAGGTGATCACGGGCGGGGTGCGGGTGCTGGCGGACCTGGTGCATGTCTACGAGCCGGACGAGTGGGTGATCCGGCACGAGCTGACGCACGTGCTGACGAAGATCGCGGGGGAGGGGGCGTTCAACGATTTGCCGTCGTGGTTGGACGAGGGCACGGCGACGATCGCCGAAGGCGACTGGCAGCGGCGGCGCGGCGGGGCGCTACGGCGGGCGATCGAGAACGACCAGACGCTGCCGGTGCGGAGCATGGGCTCGAACACCAACATCGCGGGGCAGGTCGACTTCTTCTACGGGCAATCGGCGTCGATCGTGACCTACCTGATCGACACCTACGGTCAGGAGCAGTTTGCGGCGCTGTTTGCGGCGCTCAAGGAGGGCGCCACGGTTGAGGCGGCGCTGACGGCGATCTACGGCTTCGGGCGGGACGGTCTGGACAACGCCTGGCGGGCGTCGGTCGGGCTGGGTCCGCGCGAGCGCGGGGAGGATCGCTCGACGGTGATCGAGGATGAGGTGATCGGCGGCGCGGAGGTGGCGGAGCCGGCGGAGGAATCGTCGGGCTCCGAGACGCCGCGCGAGCCGCAGGAAGCGGCGGGCGCTGAGACTGAGGATGCGCAGGAGGCGGAGGAGTCAAGGGCGCTGGAGGCTGAGGCCGGGGGGCGGAGCGCGGAGGAGATCGCGGCGCGGACGGCGGAGATCGAGCGTCGGCAGTCGGAGCGGCGCGCGGGGCCGACGTTCTCGGTGAGCGGCGGCTTCCCCTGGGATTATGTCGTGGTTGGTGTCGCGGCGGGGGCGCTGCTGCTCAGCGTCGGCCTGCTGTTGTTGGTGATCGCGCCGCGCAGTCCGTCGGGCGGCGACTGAGCTGCCGGCGGGCTACCACCAGATGTCGGCGCAGTCGACCTCCAGGCCGGGCAGTTCGGGTTCGCCGCTGATCGTGTCGGGGCGCTCGAGGATTTGGGGGGCGGCGCCGGGCCGGTAGACGTAGATGCGGCCCTCTTCGGGGTCCACCAGCCAGCCGAGGCGCGCGCCGTAGGCGATCCACTCCTCCAGCTTGCGCTGCTGTTGCGGTAAGCGGTCCGAGGGCGAGCGGACCTCGATGACGAGGTCGGGCACCACCGCCGGGAAGGCGGGGCGCTGCCCGCGCGGCGGGAGCGTCGCGAGCCGCTCGTCGGAAATCCAGGCAGCGTCCGGCTCGCGCACGGAACCGTCGGGCATCGTGAAGCCGGGCGATGAGCCGTAGGTCCTGCCGAAATGGATGACGTGCGTCCAGTTGCCGACCTGTCGAGTGAACTCGGCGGCTACGTCGTCTGCGTCCGGGGATGCTGGGGCCATGATCTGGAGCGCTCCTTCCGGGGTCCGCTCGAAGTGCCAGGGGCTGTTGAGCGAGCTGAGCTGGGCGAGCAGATCGTCAGTTAGCGGGCATTCCGACGGGAACTGCACAGTCGGTAGATCGCCGGCTTCAGCCTCGGTGGGGGGAGCTTCAACGGCGACAGTTCGTTCGGGGGCGCTGACCATGGCGGCTCCGTTCTGCGGCCATCATAGGGTGCTGAGACGGCGACTGGGCTACCACCAGATGTCGGCGCAGTCGACCTCCAGGCCGGGCAGTTCGGGTTCGCCGCTGATCGTGTCGGGTCGCTCGAGGATCTCAGGGGCGGCGTCGGGGCGGTAGACGTAGATGCTGCTCTCTTCGGGGTCGATCAGCCAGCCGAGGCGCGCGCCATAGGCGATCCACTCCTCCATCTTGCGCTGCTGCTGCGAGAGGCGGTCGCTCGATGAGCGGACTTCGATCACGAAATCGGGTACGACCTGTGGGAAGGCCGGGCGCTGCCCGCGCGGCGGGAGCGAGGCCAAGCGCTCGTCGGAAATCCAGGCAGCGTCGGGCACGCGGACAGCCCCATCGGGCATCGTGAAGCCGGGGGAGGAGCCGTAGGTCTCGCCGCCCGCCGTCTCTCGCTCCCACGCTTTGATCTGGCTGCCGAAATCCACGCCGACGTAGTCGGCGTCCATAGAAGCAGGCGGCATGACCTGGAGCGCTCCTTCCGAGGTTCGCTCAAAGTGCCAGGGGCTGTTGAGCGAGCTGAGCTGGGCGAGCAGATCGTCAGTTAGCGGGCATTCCGACGGGAACTGCACAGTCGGTAGATCGCCGGCTTCAGCCTCGGTGGGGGGAGCTTCAACGGCGACAGTTCGTTCGGGGGCGCTGACCATGGCGGCTCCGTTCCGCGCTCATCATACGGCGCGTGCGCAGCGAACGAGCTACCACCAGATGTCGGCGCAGTCGACTTCCAGGCCGGGCAGTTCGGGTTCGCCGCTGATCGTGTCAGGGCGTTCGAGGATTTCGGGTTCGGCATCGGACCGGTAGACGTAGATGCGGCTCTCTTCGGGGTCGATCAGCCAGCCGAGGCGCGCGCCGTAGGCGATCCACTCCTCCATCTTGCGCTGCTGCTGCGGTAAGCGGTCCGAGGGCGAGCAGACCTCGATGACGAGGTCGGGTACCACTGCGGGGAAGGCGGGGCGCTGCCCGCGCGGGGGAAGCGCCGCGAGCCGCTCGTCGCTGATCCAGGCCGCGTCGGGTTCGCGCACGGAACCATCGGGCATCGTGAAGCCGGGGGACGAGCCGTAGGTCCTGCCGCCGGCCAGCGCTCGCTCCCATAGCTTGATATCGGTGACGAAGTCCACGGCGATGTCGTCGGCGTCGGGGGATGCTGGGGCCATGATCTGAAGTGCTCCTTCCGGCGTGCGTTCGAAATGCCAGGGGCTGTTCAGCGAGCTGAGTTGGGCGAGCAGATCGTCGGTCAGCGGGCATTCCGACGGGAACTGCACAATCGGCAGCTCGCCGGCTTCAGCCTTGGTGGGGGGAGCTTCAACGACGGCGGTTTGTTCGGGGGCGCTGACCATGGCGGCTCCGTTCCGCACTCATCATACGGCGCTGAGGCGTCGGCGACGGAGCAGGACACTGAGCACGACGGGCGCGCCGATGAGCGCGGTGACGGCGTTGAGCGGGAGGATGCTGCTGAGGCCGGGCAGCTGGGCGACGATTTCGGCGGCGAGGGCGATGATGCCGCCGCAGAGGATTACGGCGGGGGCGAGGATGCGGTGGTCGGAGGTGCGGAAGAGTCCGCGCGCGAGATGAGGGATGGCGACGCCGAGGAAGGCGATGGGACCGGCGAAGGCGGTGACGGCGCCGGCCAGCAGGGCAGCACCGAGCATTGCGACGAGTTGGGCGCGGCGGACATGGACGCCGAGGCTGCGCGCGTAGGTCTCGCCGAGCAGCAGGGCGTTGAGTTGTTTGACGCTGAGCAGCGCGATGACGATGCCGACGGCGATGGCTGGGGCCAGGATGCTCAGTTCGGACCAGGTGACGCCGCGGAAGGAGCCGAAGCCCCAGCGGACGAACTGGTCGACGTACTGCTCTTCGGAGGCGGCGATCAGGATGGTGATCAGCGCGCCGACGAGCTGTCCGACCAGCAGGCCGACGATGAGGACGGTGACGATGCTGCGGACGCGGAGCGAGAGCGCGAGCACGAGCGCCATGACGAGGGCGGCGCCGACGACGGCCGCACCGGCCAGTCCGAGGTCGCCGAGCCAGCCGAGGCCGGCGGTGAAGACGGTGATGCCTGCGCCGGCGACGAGCACGACGGCGGCGACACCGAAGGATGCGCCGGCGCTGACGCCGAGCACGAAGGGGTCGGCCAGCGGGTTGCGGAAGAGCGTCTGCATTTGCAGACCGGCGACGCCCAGCGCAGCGCCAGCGAGCAACGCGGTGAGGGTGCGCGGGATGCGGATCTGATGGATCACAGTGGACCAGACGGACTGATCGGTGCTTGCGGGGTCGGATGCAGAGAAGATGCCGACAAGGGCGTCGAGCGTGGCGCTGAACGGAATCGAGATCGAACCGACGGCGACGCCGAGCAGGGCGAGGGCGAACGCGGTGATGATCAGGCCGGCGAAAGCGGCGACGGTGCGCGTGCGGACGCGCCCGAGGGAGGCGAGCGCCGCTGCGTCGGAGTGCGCCTCTTGCGCGCGGGGGCGGGCTGCCTCGAGCGTGCTCATTCGGCCGCCAATTGTTGGTAGTAGACGAATGCGTGGTCGGGCAGGAGGTCGGGGTGGAGGATGGCGATCAAGTCGCGCAGCACGAGGTCGGGGCGGACGGAGCCGCTCTCGAAGAAGTCGTTGCCGCCCTGTCCGTTGACGGCCAGCGTGGGGTTCCAGACATTGCCGTTCCGCAGCGAGGCGAACTCGCCGTAGCGGGAGTCTTCGGCGAGCGCGGCGGCCGCGCTGGACCACCAGCTGGCGGCGTGCAGCCAGAATTCGGCGGCGTTGGCCTGGGCGAGCTGGGTTTCGATGTCGTGCTCCATCGAGCCGGTGGAGTCGTCGTCGGCCCAGACATAGTCCGCGCCGGCGTCGGCAAGCAGTTGGGCGACGTAGGAGCGGCCGCCGGAGGCGTACCAGATACCGCCCCAGACCTGGCCGGTATGCACGGTGGGGCGGAGTTCGACATCGGCTGCGAGTGCGCGGGCGGCCTCGTAGTCGGCGCGCACTCCCGCGTACCAAGCTTCCGCTTCGGCCTCGCGGTTGAAGAAGAGGCTGATGAATTTGACCCATTCGGCGCGACCCAGCGGAGAGCTTTCGACCCAGTCGGCGTTGTGGACGATCGCTGTGCCGGCGCTTTGGATGATGTCGTAGGCGTCGTCCCAGAAGCCGGAGGTCATCAGCACATCGGGCTGAGCGGCGACGACTGTTTCGGCGTCGACGGTGTAGGTGGGGGCAAAGACGACAAGCTGATCGGCGTCGAGCATGGCGCGCACTGCCTCGCTGCTGACAAACTCGCCCTGCGCGACGCCGATGAGGCGGTCGACGACGCCGAGAATCTCGAGCGCGGGGAGTTGGGTGGTGGAGGAGGTAAAGAGGGAGCGGATGGGAATTTCGACGACGACGGCGGGGGCGAGGTCGTGGGCGGTAATCAGGTCGCCGGCGAGGCTCGCCCAGCCGCCCTGCGGTTCGGGCGCGCCGCGCTGGGCGAGCACGTAGGCGGCGCCGGCAGCGCCCGGTGAGGGCTGTTTGACATGGACGAGCTTGGCCGAGCCGACGTATTCGACGGTGAAGTTGACCGCGTCAGTGAGGGTGGCCTGCGCGGCGGGCGCGGGCGGTTCGGGCTCAGCTTCGGCTTGCGCCGCCTGCTGCGTCTGTTGTGCTTGCTGTGTTTGCGCGGCCGGCTCCGGCTCCTGCTGTTGGGCGGATTGAGCGGACTGCGTGGGTTGTTCGGCGGCGGGCTGTGCGGCCTGCGGCTCGGTTTGTTGGACGAACTGTTGCGCGGACGCTTGCGCAACCTGTTGGACGGTCTCCTGCCGCTCCTGCAGGGCGGGGGAGGCGGGATCGTCGCTGCAAGCGGCGGCGAGGAGCAGGATGATGGTGGCGAGGGCTGCGAGCAGGGAACGAAGGAGCACGATGCGGCCTTTCGCGGACCGCTTCGCGTGTGAGAGTGCGGGGGGCACGAAAAACGGCCTCAATGGGCCGTTTGGGACGCCCCGACCCTGACGCGAAGTCGGCGTGCTGGCGTGGGCGCGCTTCGGCATTCGGGCTGACCGCAGGCAAGCTGCGGATCACCGTTGCGCGACAGCCCCGGATTCGCACCGGGTTCCCCGTCGCGCGCCCCACTCTGTGGTTGGGTGTGAGGCTAGCGGCGGCGCGGGGGATGGTCAATGTCGGGGTGGGCGTGTGCGTCGGCGAGGATGCGGCGGAGGGTGCGGAGGAAGAGGTTGAAGCTGTGGGAGGCGTTGGCGTCGGGGTTCATGAGCGCGCCGATCTGGGAGGCGAGCGCGACTTTCTTGAGCTTGCGTCGCCCGAGCCGCCGCGCGATCAGTTGCGAAGGGCGAGCGATTGCATCCGGCGGCCCGCGTAACTCCGGCACTGCGACGACCGGGCCGAATTCGGGGAGGGCCTGCTCCAAGGCCGCAGGCTCGCCGACGTACCACGACTCCAATTCGTCGCAGACGATTCGCGTAGCCGTGTTGGGCCGAAGCTGATCGGGTATCAGCGCAAGCAGTTCCCGCTTTCGCTCGAGGCAGTCGCTCCGGTCCTGATCGCACAGCACGATGAATCGAGCGCCGGGCGTTCGCCACTCGCGGAGGACCGTGCGTACGAGACTGCGAAAGTCGGAATGCCCGGCGCCGGTTTGATAATGCACGGTGATGCCGCCCGGCACGCCAACGCGAGGCAGGAAGGCGCGCAGAAACGCTTCCTTGGATGGTTCTTCGACGATGAAAACCAGATCGGACATCAGGACGGGTGCGCGCCCTCAAACCAGCCGGTACGCCAGAGGAAGCCGAGTTGATCGCCGTGATCGTGCGCGGAGACGATCTTCGGATCGTCGCTCGCGTGGCGCGCCGTGACTGCTCCGCGTTCTCTGCGCATCCAGAAGACGTCGCGCGGGTCGGCGGCGTCAAGCAGGCCATGAACGTGGGTAGTCAGAAAGACCTGTGCGTCGTGGTGTTCGATATAGCCGCCGATCTCTTCGAGCAGCTCCCACATCAGCGACGGATAGATGCTCCGGCCTGGTTCGTCGAGCAGCAGCAGCGGACGGCGCTCTGATTCGTTCAGCAGTACGG
The DNA here is from genome assembly GCA_965243125.1 of Dehalococcoidia bacterium. GTDB lineage: Bacteria > Chloroflexota > Dehalococcoidia > Bin125 > Bin125 > CATQGW01. The sequence goes on from OZ251529.1 coordinate 2,289,100, forward strand.
CGCAGGCGAGCGCGTTGATTGCTCCATCGGACATGTAGTGCGTCAACGTGGGATGGCCGCATTCGACGAATTGGAGGGTGATTCGGTCGTTTGCTGTTTCGGAGGTCTCGATGCGTTCGATATCCGGCGCGGCGCGGCGCAGGAAGCAGAGCGCACGCTCGATCGCGCGTGCGTCATGTTCCGCCAGGTGCTTGACGACGGCGGCAAGGTTATCGCCGCGCTCGGAGAGGCGGCGGCCGGCGGCGGCGGTCGCGGGTTGTTTCGCCAGTTCAGGATCGAAGTTGAAACGGTACGCGCCGCACAGGAACGCGCGGAGTTCTTCAACTACGGCCAGGGCCTGCGGCGCGTCGGCATCGCTGATGCAGCCCATACGCAGCGCATCGCTGATGACCGATCCGGGATGACCCAGCAGCAGGTGTTGTGCGCGCGGGTGCTTGCCGCTGTTGTTCGAATCGGTATCGAGGAGCGTCATGTGTTTCGCGGCGTCGGCGACCGCAAGGTGCGCCGTGATCCGTTCGGAGCGTACGTATGGACCGCCGGCATCGCAATCGATGGTCAGCGCGTACGTTGCGGCGGGATCGACGCAATTCGGATCCCAGTCTTGCGGGTCGCGCCCGGTTTGGAGTTCGATCCGGATCGGGCCGGCGGCGGCGTGGGTGCGGAGCGCGTTGAAGCCGCCGCGGTGGGCGAGGGCGGTGCGGATGTCGTCGCGGAGGGCGTCGCGGAGGAAAGCGAAGACATCGAACAGGGTGCTTTTGCCGCTGCCGTTTGCGCCCACGAAGATCGCGAGCGGGCCGATGTCGGACAGCTCGAAATCGACCAGGCAGCCGTAGTTTTTGACGCGGAGCGACGTAAGACGCATGGTGTCCGCCTCCCGCGCTCAGCATACGCGGGCGGGCGCCGGCCCGCGCGAGTCGGCGGAGTCAGCGCGCGGCGACCTGGTAGATGCTGCTCTGGCGGATGCGGGTGAGCACCTGTCCGTCTTCGGCGAAGACGGCGACGTCGTTGATGGCGTACTCGTGGCCTTTGCGCTGGTAGGCGCCCGCGAGCGAGCCGCCCACGGTCAGCGTCTGGCCGGCGCGAGCGGGGGCGAGTTGCTGGATGCGGCTGGCGGCGTGGATCGCGGCGCGGTAGTTCCAGGTGTGGCGCAGCAGCCGCGTGGGGCGTCCGGCCAACCAGCCGGTGTGGATGCGCGCGTCCGCGCCGCGCCAGCGGGGATGCGGGTCGCGCGCGAGCTCATCGGCGTAGGCTGCGGCGTCTTCGACGGAGAGCGGCACGGCCATCGGCGGCAGGTCCTCGTGCAGCGGCAGGTTTTCGGGCGTGAGCAGCGTGGTCGGATCGGCGGCGGGCACGGGCTCGCGGCGCTGCGGCATCGTCAGCTCGTCGAGCCAGTCGGCGTCACCCAGGCCGAGCGTGCCGGCGATGCAGACTTCGCCCGTCTCCTTGGCCATTGCGAACTCGTAGCCGCCGTCGTCGGTGCGGCTGACGCGGGTGGTGATTTCGTCGCCGGGGTAGACGGGGCGGCGCAGGCGGAAGTCGGACCAGCCGTGGTCGAGCCACGCTTCGCCCAGCGCGTCGATGATGGCGGGGGCGGCCCAGGCGTAGACGGTCACGCCGCCGACCAGCGGCCCGCTGTAGCCGAACTGCGCCGCGCCGGCGGTGGAGTGGATGATGTTGTCGATTTCGAGCGAGTCCTCGCCGTCGAGGAAGGCGAGGATGCTGCGTTCGGCGAGCTGGGTGGTCATCGGGTGCTCCTGTTCTGTCGGTGCGGCCTCATGACGCGGCGATCATGAGCGGCGCTCAGATCACGCCTTCGGCGGCAAGATCGGCGAGCTCGTCGTCGGAGAGACCGAGCAGACCGCCGTAGACCTCGCGGTTGTGTTCGCCCAGGGTGGGCGCGCGGTGCTTGACCGCGCCGGGCGTGGCGGAGAGGCGCGGGACGATGCCGGGCTGGGGCAGCGCGCCGTGCTGCTCGCTGGGCACCTCGACGATCTGCTCGCGCGCGGCGTAGTGCGGGTCGGCCAGGATGTCGCTGGTGGCGTAGACCTTGCTGGCGGGCACGCCGTGTTCGTCGAGCAGCGCCTGCACATCGGCCAGCGTGAATTGGCGCACCCACTCGCCGACAATGGCGTGCAGCGGCTCGTAGTTGGCGCGACGCTCGCCGTGTTCGGCGAAGCGGGCGTCGGTCAGCAGGTCGGGGCGCCGCATGGCGGCGCAGAGCCGCTCAAACGTGCCCTGGGTGGTGGCGTTGATGATCAGGAAGTGTCCGTCGGAGGTGGGGAACTGCTCGGCGGGGACGACGCCGGGAAAGTAGTTGCCGGAGCGCTCGCGGTTCTCGCCGGAGCGCTGGTAGTTGGCCGCGTGCGCGCCGGACTGCTTCCAGATCGCCTCGTAGAGCGCGACGTCGACATCCTGACCGAGGCCGTTGAGTTCGCGCGCGCGCAGGGCGGCGAGCGCGCCGAACGCGGCGACGAGGCCGGCCGAGTAGTCGGCGACCATGTAGCCGGGGCGGACGGGCGGGCCGTCGGGCATGCCGGTCGTGTAGGTCATCCCGGCGAAGCCGAGCGCGACGCGGTCGAAGCCGGCGCGCTCGCGGTAGGGGCCGGTCTGCCCGTAGCCGCTGACGCGCACCACGACCAGCTCCGGGTTGCGCTCGCGCAGCTGGTCGGGGCCAACGCCGAGCTTTTCGAGCGTGCCCGGCCGAAAGTTCTCAATCAGCACATCGGCGCGGGCGCAGAGGTCGCGGAACAACTGCTGCCCGCGTGGATGCCGCAGGTTGCAGGTGACGCCGCGCTGCGAGCGGTTTTCCTGCACATAGGAGACGGAGCCGTGGTTGGGCTCGCCGGTGTCGGGGCGTTCGAGCTTGATCACGTCTGCGCCGAATTCGGCGAGCATCGTGGCGCAGAAGGGGGCGGCGAGGATCTGACCGGCGTTGATTACGAGCACGCCGTCGAGCGGGGGGCGGAGTTGGTCGGGCATGGGGGAATGATAGGGGAACCCCCCTCTGTGTCTCCCCCCAGGATGGGGGGAGAAAGGGAGGGGCGGCTCTCCCCGCGATGGGGGGGATGGTGCTGTGCTCGCGGCTCCGGACCGACCCCCAGTCCGCTAGAAGCGGACAGCCCCCTGCGTAGGGGGGCGATTTCGGAGCGGCCCCCTCTGCGAGGGGGGGAGAGGGGAGCGGCTTATGGGGGCGTGGTGCGGAGTAGTTGGCGGAGGGCGGCGATTTCGGGGGCGTCGAAGCTGAGGGACCACTTGCGTTTGATTTGGATCCAGTGGACGGCGTAGGGTTGGTGGACGCCGGGCTGCGCGGGACGCCAGCCGGCGGGGTCGTGGGACCACTTTTCGGCGTTGACGGCGGCGGGCAGCCAGTAGATGTTCTGCGCGTCGAGGGCGAACGCCGCCTTGATGGCGTCGGGCCAATATGCGCCGCCGCTCTGGTGAGCTTCGGCGAGAGCGACGAGGTGGTCGCGCTGGCGCGGGCCGTCGTAGAGCGCTTCGTGGGTGGGGGCGTAGAAGGCCCACTCGTACGCGGCCTCGCGGTAGCGGTCGAGGGGGAAGCTTTCCCAGTCGCGGCGGTCGTAGAAGGGGTGAGGGGCGTTCCAGGTTTCGGGGGTTGGTTCGATGGCGCTCAGGTAGGCGAGGGCGTCGGCGGCGGCGGTGGACTGGCGTTGCCAGTCGCCGTTGGTCCAGATCCAGAAGCTGCCGTCGTCGCCGAGGGCGGTCCAGGAGGCGGTGTTGTCGTCTTCGATGCAGCCGGTGAGCCGCCAGCCGTCGCTCTCAAGGTCCACGCACCAGCCGTCCGCCGCGGCGTGGCCGAGGATCGCGAGGGCGGCGAGCATCACAGCGGCTGCGATGGCAACGGGGCGGGCGGCGATCGACATCAGGCGCACGATCCTGCTCAATGCGACGGACGGCTTCAGAACATATGATAGACTGAAAGTGCGACTTTCGCTCGATCACACTGGCAGCCCAGGAGACACGATATGGCGGACTTGCAGGCGCTCGCAGACGATTTTCACCTGGCCTACATGCGTGAGCGCGCTGCCGAGGCAGGGCTAACTGCTGACGCGATGCTCATCGGTCGAATAGCAGCATCTCGTGAGAGCACCGAGCAACGACTGTACGAGGCCGCGGGACGAGAGCTTGGCCGCCACGCCGCGCGGGCGCTCAAAAAAGCGACTTGGACGCGCGCGCTCAACGACTATTTTGAGCTCTCTGAGGCCGAACGAAGACGACTTCTTGTCGGCGACACTTCAGCTGCCGCTGGGTCCAAGTCTCGCCAGCGCTTTACGAAAACGACGCCGCAGCCAGTGGCAGATGCCGGCGAGCAGCCAGCAACGAGTCCGATCGCCCTTGCAACAGCGATCGTTCAAAACGCGCGGCCGCATTCTGTCACATGGGGTTTGGGCCACCCGTCGTACAACCGCTTCGCGTACCTGCCCAACGGGCACCGAGACCTGCCCGAGAACGCGCCTCGCGCGTTCTACGACTCATCGAGCAATGCCTTCACCGAACGCGACCATCTGGTCGGGCTGGCGCAGGCGCACGAGTCGGGCGCGGCATACTGGGATCGCGAGACCAAGCAGGCGTTCGCACTGGATCCGGACAACATCTATTCGATCACGCCGGCGACGAACATGGAGAAGGGCTACCGCGACCCGGCAGAGTGGCTGCCGGCGGACCCGTCCGTGCATGAGCGGTACGCGGCCGAGTGGGTGCTGATCAAGACGCGCTGGAGCCTGACATATGACGAGGCGGAGTTGGCGGCGCTGCGAGAGATCCTGGGCGCGGACGCGGGCGTCTAAACGCCCGCGCCACTCGGTCTAGAGCGGGGGCGAAGCTTTGCGTTGCTTGCCTTGATGGAGCGGAGCGTGCGTATCCGCGGAAGCGGGCGCGGCGATGTACGTCGCCGCGCCCCTCCTCGCCATGCCCAACACTGCCTAGCCGGGCCGCGACAAGCCTTGACGCGCCGGGCCGAGCCTTGCAATGCCGCGCCGAGCCCTGCGCGATGAAGCTAGATCGTGTCGCGCCATCGCCACAGTGAGCGTGGCCGATGTGCATCGGCACTTGCTGGGTAAGAACGGCGGGCCGGCGGCGCAGGTGAGAGCAAGACTCCCACCTGCGCGTCCTTGCCATGCCGAGCCTAGCCAAGCCAGGCCTAGCCGCACGGGGCCTAGCCAAGCCTCGACAGGCCCTGCCACGCCTGGTCAGAACCAATCTGGCCAGACCCAGCCCGACCACCGAGTTCATCAGCCATCCACTCCTACAATCGACACGACCTTGAAACGGCCGTAGTCACCGCTCTTCTCTGGTCGCCAGTCGCCGAGGCCAATCCGTCGCCCGCCGATGTCCAGCCAGGTCTCTAGCTGTTCCTGATCTACCTGTTCATCGTCGGTGTCCAAGCTGAATGTGCAGGACCACTCGTCGAACTTCGCCCGGGTGCGGAGTATCCGGCTGCGTTGGACGACCACCGGAACGGTGAACTGCGTCGTCTGGCCCAGTTCTTCGACTGCTTCCCCGTAGCGCTCACGGTCGTAGGTGAACGCGAGCACATCGTCGACGATCAACCCCTCCCTGACCTGCGGACCCTGCTTCAGCTTCCGGGCGGCTGTTTCGATCATGGATCGGAGCGCCGCAGGCGGGATCGTAGGCGCTCCGCCCGCGTCGAGCCAAAGCGAGGTTTGGCATTCGAGCTCGGCGAGTCGTGCGTCGTCGCTGGCGGTGCGGTTGGAGCCGCGCTTGCGGGCGATTTCCGCCTTTTCGAGATTGGCAGGGCTGCGGGTGTCGAGTCCGGCCGCTCCGTTGTGCATGATGATCGGGCGGATACCCTCGATGGTGACGGTGAACTGCATGATGAGATTGCCTCCTCGAATGTGCTCAGGAACTGCCAGATGTCGCCCTCACGCCTCGTGAAGCGGCGCAGGGTTGTCGCGATCTTGTGGCAAGGCCGACAGAGCGCTGTGATGTGATCCGCGGTGACGTTGCACTCGCTGGCATCGGGCAGGTACTGGACGAGCCAGTGATGCCCTTCGTCGGCAGGACGTTGGCCGCAGAATTGGCAGACGCCGCCGGATCGCTCACGCGCAGCCTCCTTGGCTTGCCTCGTTCTTGGTCCATCAGTTCTACCACACACAGGACACACATTCCAATTCCGGTTGTCGTGCGGGTGCGCGTTCGTTCTGCGCTGAGGATAGCACACCCGTACGGTAGGCGGCGATGGGGCGGCCGACCCCCCAGTCCGCTGGAAGCGGACAGCCCCCCTGCATAGGGGGGCGATTGGGAAGGGCGGAGCCCCCCTCTCAGTCTCCCCCCGCGACGGGGGGAGAGGTCGGAAAGGGTCCGCGCAGGATGGAGGGAGAGGCAGGAAGGGTGGGGAGGGCGGGATAAGGGGAGGTGGGCGTCAGGCGGTGAGGGCGGTTTTGAGGTTGGCGGGGAGGCGGGTGGTGAAGACTTCGACGGCTTCTCGGACCATTTCCTCCAACACCTCGGCCGCGGGGCGGATGTCGTTGAGCAGGCCGCTGATTTGGCCGGCGGCGTTCATGAGGAGGTCTTGGCGCTCGCCTTGCTTGGCGGCTTCGGCGATGTCGGCGATGAGCAGGCCCTGGAGGCCCATGGGGAGGGCTTGCTCGCCGGAGTCTTCCCAGGCTTCGATCAGTTCGTTGGTGATGTTGCGCATGGTTTTGCCGCTGTAGAGGCGGGTGACGCGGGTGTCTTCGTCGCGGGCGGCGAGGATGCGTCGCTTGCGGAACTCGTCGAGGTTGGCTTCCTGGGTGGGGATGAAGGCGGTGCCGCACCAGACGCCCACGCAGCCCATCGCGAGCGCGGCGGCGAGGCCGCGTCCGTCGCCGATGCCGCCGGCGGCGACGACCGGGGTGGGGGCGACAGCGTCGAGCACCTGAGGGAGCAGGGCCATAGTGCCGATCCGCCCGGTGTGTCCGCCGGCTTCGTGGCCCTGGGCGACGACGATGTCCGCGCCGCCCTCGTGGACGCGGAGGGCGTTTTTGACGTTGCCGACGAGCGAGATGACCTTGCCGTTGGCTTCATGGACCTGGTCGACGAAGGGTGCGGGGTTGCCGAGTCCGGTGGCGAGCACGGGGACCTGCATGCCGGTGATGGCGTCGACCTGGTCCTGAGGGGTGAAGCGGGGCGTGCGGACATCGGCGCGGGGAGCCTGGGCGTCGGGCAGTTCGAGGCGCTCGCGGATGTCGTTGATCACGGCGCGGTGCTCATCGGGCAGCAGGTCGCGCGGGTCTTTGGGGCGCTCGCGTCCGCTGGGGCGTCGGGCGACGTTGGCGGGGACGAGGATGTCGACGCCGAAGGGGCGGTCGGTGAGGTCCTGGATGCGGCGGATTTGCTCTTCGAGGCGGTCGGGGGGGAAGCCGGCGGCGCCGAGCACGCCGAGTCCGCCGGCGTTGGAGACGGCGGCGACGAGCTCCGGTCCGGCCACGCCGCCCTGTCCGCCGCCGACGGTGGGGCCCATGCCGGCGAGGATGATCGGGTACTCAATGTCGAGCAGGTCGCAGAGTTCGGTGTGCAGTACGGGGCGGTCCATCGTCGGCGCTCCTGGGGTGCTGATCGGGCGTGCGCGATCCGCGCGAGCGGGGCGCGCCTCAATCTTACCGCGCGCGGGGGGTAGACTGGGGGCATGCGACTGCGCCGTTACCTGCTGATCAGCGTGGGCAGCATCCTGCTGGTGCTGCTGATGATCATCCTGATTCAGAGCGGGCTGGGCGTGGACAGCGATGTGACGATCACGGACAGCAACCGCCCGGAGATTGTGGGCGACTGACTCACGCCCACGAGCCGGTGAAGGGAACGACTGCCGATGCCCCGACCGTCGGAAGCCCTGATGAACGAAGCCGGCGACTGGATCGCGGAGCAGCTCTCGGAGGAGGGGCTGATGACGACGGGCGGCTTCGTGGATTTGGTGCTCTCGATGGAGTGGGACGCGATCGAGGCGGGGACGCCGGCCGATGATCGGGCAGCAGTAGTGCAGGCGATCATCGAGCGGATGCAGGCGGAGAACGTGATGGTGGGGCCGCCGCCGGAGACGCTTTCGACGGACGGGATCGACACATCGCAGATTCGCCCGGTGCCGCGGGGGTTCGTGGAGCAAGTGCTGTCGTGGGAGGACGATTTTCTGGGCTTCGCGGGGATTCAGCGGAGCGGCTGACCCGCAATGGATCGTCTCTACTTCCGAACTGCCGCTTCCGCAATCGCCCCCCTATGCAGGGGGGCCGCCGCTTCCGGCGGCGGGGGGGTCGGGACGGACTCCGTACTGTGTTCGGGGCACCGGACTGACCCCCCAGTCCGCTTACGCGGACAGCCCCCCTGCATAGGGGGGCGATTTCAGAGGGGCAGCCCCCCTCTCAGTCTCCCCCCACGATGGGGGGAGAAGAACAATGACGGCTGGTAGCGCGGTGCGGCATACGGTGACGGTTGAGCCTTCGGGGATTGAAGTCGCCGTGGCCGACGGGGAGAATCTGATGCAGTCGGCGCGGGCGGCGGGGTTGTGGTGGCCGAATCAGTGCGACATGCAGTGCCGCTGCGCGGGCTGTTTCGTGCTGCTGCTGGAGGGCGCGGATGCGGTTTCGGAGATGGGGCGGGCGGAGCGGGAGGCGCTGCTCAATCAGCGCGGGCGCAATGCGCTCGATGAACCGGTGCGGCTGGCCTGCCAGCTGGGGGTCTACGGCGATCTGACGGTGCGCAAGACGGGCGTGCGGCGAGGCTAGGCTGTGCTCACACTTCGTCATTCCTGCGCAGGCAGGAATCCAGGTATTCGAGACTGAAAGACGAGCACAGCCCCCGAAGTAGCGTTGCAGGGCCGTCGCACGCCTCGATCGCGAACGAATGCCGGCGGGGCGCCTGGATTCCTGCCTGCGCAGGAATGACGGAAATGCGCAAGAATGACGGACCCGCCAGGCATGATGGACCTACCAGAAATGATGGGTCGCGTAAACGCCCCAGCGAGGACGGACTGAGCGATGCCGCCGCGACGACCGATTCACGCCGACGATGCGACGCCGCACGACATTGGGATTCCACGCCTGGAGGCGTTTATCGCGGTGGCCTCGGAGCGCTCGTTTACGCGGGCGGCGCAGTCGATCAGCCTGACGCAGCCGACGGTCAGCGCGCGGATCGCGGCGCTGGAGCGCGATCTGGGGGCGGCGCTGTTCGAGCGTCTGGGGCACGACATCCGGCTGACCGACGCGGGGCGGGCGCTGCTGCCGCACGCGCAGCGCACGCTGAACGCGGCGCGCGACGCGACGGAGGCGGTCAACGCGCTGCGCGAGGGCGGCGGCGGGACGATTTTCATCGGCACCGCGCCGACGATCGGGGCCTATGTGCTGCCGGACCTACTCCAGCGCTTCGACGAGGCGCATCCGGGCGTGGAGATCACGATCCGCACGGGGCGCTCGGAAGAGGTCTCGCAGATGGTGTTGGACGATGTGGTGCAGATCGGCTTCGAGCGGCGGTTGACGCACCCGGAGATCGTGACGATCAACCTCTACGAGGACGACATCATGCTGATGGCCAGCCCGCAGCACCGGCTGTCGGGCGCGCGGCACGCGCCGGTGGCGACGATTGCGCGGGAGTCGATCATCTTCTTCGACACGGGCTCGTCGTATCACGCGCTGAGTCACGCGGTGTTCCGCGATTCGGATCTGACGCCGCGGCACTCGCTCGATGTGGACAGTCTGGAGATGGCGAAGCATCTGGTGCTGCGGGGGCTGGGGCTGGCGTTTCTGCCGCGTGTGGCGGTGCAGCGCGAGCTGGCGGCGGGGGAGCTGATTCCGATCGAGATTGAGGGCGCGGCGCGGATCAGCCGCAGCATTGCGGCGATTTACCGGCAGGGGCGGACGCTTTCGCCGACGGCGATGAGCTTTTTGGCGCTGATTCGGTCGGCTTACGAGGCAGGGAAGTAGGGGACGAGTGATTCCGACGTACAGAGGTTCGGTGCTGTAGGCTGGCGCGAATCGGAGAGAGGTCCGCAATGGCCGGTGCATTGAACGTCGACAACCGCACGATCTTCACCGCCGACAACCTGGATGTGCTGCGCGGGATCAACTCCGAGTGCATCGACCTGATTTACCTCGATCCGCCGTTCAACAGCGGGCGGAACCGGGCTGCGCCGATCGCCCGGCGATCGGGGCAGAAGGCAAAGCGCGTTGAGTTTCAGGATGTGTGGACGCTCAACGATGTGAAGCGTGAGTGGGTTCGGCAGATCGAAGCCTCCGAGCCGGCGTTGTGGGCCGCAGTGACGGCGGGAGGGCGCGCGCACAGCGAATCGATGCAGGCGTACCTGACGTTCATGGCGGTGCGCCTGATCGAGATGCACCGAGTCCTCAAGCCGACGGGGACTCTCTATCTGCACTGCGACCCGACGGCGAACTCGTACCTGCGGGTCTTGCTCGACGTGATCTTCGCGTCGAGCAGGATGGGGAACGAGATCATCTGGCACTACGGGAAGATGTCGAACACGTCGAAGAACTTCCCTCGGAACCACGACACGATTCTGCGGTATACCAAGTCCGACGATGCGGTGTTCAATCCGCTGAAGGGCGGCGAATCAGAGTACCGCAATCGTTTCGAGCGCTACCTGACCGGCAATCAGGTGCTGTTCGGAACAGTCAAGGAATCCAGAGACAAGTTGATCACTCGGCGCGCGACGCGGATCGCCGACGGTCTCGGCCGACCGCTGCGAGACGACGATGTGCTGTTCGACTTCGATGCGGAGTTCAAGGTGCAGTCGGACGTCATCTACGAGTCGATCATCAAAGGGAATGACAAGCAGAAAACAGGTTTCGAGACGCAAAAGCCGCTGCGGCTGCTGGAGCGCATCGTTCGGGCGTCGTCGCGCGAAGGCGACATGGTGCTCGACCCGTTCTGCGGCTGCGCGACCGCGTGCATCGCGGCGGAAGGGCTCAATCGACAGTGGATCGGGATCGACAAACTCGAAGAGGCGTGGGAGCTCGTGAATGAGCGGTTGGTGCGTGACTTGGGCATCTTCGGCGCGTCGACGATTCACCGGACCGACGTCCCGATCCGATCGGACAGCGTCGAAGCAGGACTCAGCCCCAACGTCCGCGAGCTGCTCTACGAGCGGCAGCAAGGGCGCTGTGCAGGTTGCACCGATCGTTTCCGACTCCGAAATCTCGAACTTGATCACATTCGTCCCCGATCAAAGGGTGGAACGAATACCGACGACAACGTGCAGTTGCTCTGTAGCTGGTGCAATCGCACCAAGGGTAACCGCAGCATGGAATACCTGCGGGTGCGGCTGCGCGAGTCCTCGGATTAGAGGGCCTGTTGGATTTCCTGTGCTTGCGGTCACGGAACGGGCCAGGGTGAGGTTTGCAGCTGTGGGGCGGGCCGACCCCCCAGTCCGCTGGAAGCGGACAGCCCCCCTGCATAGGGGGGCGATTCCGGAGGGAGCGGACAACCCCCCTCTCAGTCTCTCCCCAGGATGGGGGGAGAGGGTAATGGGGCTCCTCTGCGATAGGGGAGTCGGTGCTGGGCTTGTGGGGCGGGCCGCCCCCCCAGTCCGCTGGAAGCGGACAGCCCCCTGCGTAGGGGGGCGATTTCGGAGGGAACGGACAGCCCCCCCTCTCAGTCTCCCCCCAGGATGGGGGGAGAGGGTAATGGGGCTCCTCTGCGATGGGGGAGTCGGTACTGGGCTTGTGGGGCGGAGTGCGGGGGCTACCAGGCGTCGATGGGGTGCTTCTTTTGGGTGCGCGGCGGCGGTTTGGGGGTGAGGCGCAGCAGCGCGATCAGACGGTCGCGGGTTTCTTCGGGGGCGATCACGTCGTCGAACTCGTAGCGGCGGCCGGCGTTGAGGGCGGAGCCCTGGCGGCGCAGGTTTTCGGCGAACTCGTCGCGGATGCGGCGGGCTTCGGCCGGATCGTCGGTCTCCGCGATTTCGTCGCGGCGGACCAGCAGGGCTGCGCCCTCAAGGCCCATCGCGCCGGATTCGGCGGTGGGCCAGGCGAGCCGCACATCGCGCTTGGCGTAGCTGTTGCCCATCGCCGCGGGGCCCAGTCCGTAGGCCTTGCGCAGCTGGATGGTGTAGAGCGGCACGGTGCGGTGCTGATGGGCGATGATCGGTCGGGCGTGGTGGCGGGCGATGCCGGCGGCTTCGGCGGCGCGTCCGACCATGTAGCCGGGGTTGTCGATGAAGGAGATCATCGGCAGGTCGTAGGCGTCGCAGAGCTGGATGAAGCGGGCGAGCTTGTCGGAGGCGTCGGAGTCGATCGCGCCGGCGATGACGGTGAGCGGCTGGTTGGCGATCAGGCCGACAGCGCATCCGCCGAGCCGGGCGAGCGCGGTGATCACCTGCGACGCCCAGACGGGGCGCAGCTCCATGATCGAGTCGCGATCCACCACGGCGCGCAGGACTTTGCGCATGTCGTAGGCGCGGCGTCGGTTGGAGGGCACGATCGAGCGGATGAGGGCGGCCTGCGGAGATTCCTCGAACTGGTCAACGTCGCCGAGGAAGTAGCGCAGGTAGCGTCCGGCGGCCTCGATCGCCTCGGCTTCGGTTTCGACCATCAGGTCGATGCCCCCGACGCTTTCGTGCAGCTCGGCGGGGCCGAGCTCGTCGGGCGTCATTTTGACGCCGGTTGCGGCTTCGACGAGCGGCGGGCCGCCCATGCCGATCGCGGAGTCGCGGGTGGCGATCACGACATCGGAGATGCCGGCGATGCTGGCGTTGCCGGCGAAGGAGCGTCCGGAGACGACGGAGACGGTGGGTACCCAGCCGGAGAGCGCGGCCATGCCGTCCCAGATGCCCCAGCGCCCGTCCAGCGCGTTGCCGCCGCCCCCGAGCCCGCCGCCGCCGAGATCGTTGGCGCGCGCGCCGCCGCCGTCGGCGAACGTCACCAGCGGCCAGCCGCGGTCGTGGCAGAGCTCGACCAGCCGCTCGAATTTGCCGTGATTGAGCGACGATTGGGTACCGCCCTGCACGGTGTAGTCGTAGGAGGCGACAGCGACGGGGGAGCCATCGATTGCGCCGACGCCCTGCACGAGACCGTCGGCCGCGCCTTCGATCTGGGGGTTGGCGGGCACGGCGAGCACGCCGTATTCGACGAACGAGTCGTCGTCGAGCAGCATGGCGATACGCTCGCGAGCGGTGAACTTGCCGCGCGCGTGGATTTTGGCGACGGCGTCGGGGCGGGCGTCGTCCATTGCGGCCGCGCGCGCGTCGAGCACTTCCTGGATCAGGTCGTCGTCCATCGCTCCGCTCCCCGCTGCTGCGCCGGAACTGCGCATAGCGCGCCCCGACTGCTGGTAGCCTCCGCATACGCTATTGCGCGCGGGAGATTGGGAGGCGCTCATGGATCTGGTCGGCCCGGTGGTGCGGCGCATGCAGCGCGAGGCGCTGGATGACCCGGACGGCTTCTGGAGCGAGGCGGCGCAACGGATTCCCTGGGCGTCGACCTGGGAGCGGGTGTTCGAGTGGACGCCCGACGAGGTGCCGGCCTTCCGTTGGTTCCGCGGCGGCGAGACGAACATCGCCTGGGGCTGTCTGGATACGCTGGTGGAGCAGGGCGCCGGCGGTCGGGCGGCGCTGATCGCGCTGGACGAGTTGGGCGGGCAGCGGGTCTTCACCTACGCGCAGCTGCTGCGCCGGGTAGAGCGGATCGCGGCCTCGCTGCGGGCGATCGGGGTGCGGCGCGGAGATCGGGTGGCGATCTACATGCCGACCAATTTCGAGGCGATCGCGCTGATGCTGGCCTGCGCGCGGATCGGCGCGATTCACCTGGTGATTTTCGCCGGCTTCGGGGCAGGAGCGATCGCGGACCGGGTGAAAATGGCGGGCGCGCGGTTCCTGTTTATGACGGATGTGACCTACCGGCGCGGGCGCGATGTGCCGCTGGACGGTTTCGTGCGCGGGGCGCTGGAGAACGAGGGCGCCGGCGAGGTGGTGGAGCGGGTGATCGTGGAGCGGCGGCGCGAGGACTCACCGGCGATCGCGCCGGGCAAGGAACTGACCTGGGAGGAGTTTCTGGCCGAGGGCAAGGGCGGAGACGGCGCATGGGAGCCGATGGAGTCGAACGAGCCGGCCTTCATCCTGGCCACCTCGGGCACGACGGCGCGTCCGAAGCTGGCGGTGCATACACACGGAGGCTACGCGGTCTGGGTGGCGGCGATGGCCGACTGGATGTTCGCGCTGGAGAACGAGGATGTCTGGTGGGCGACCTCGGACATCGGCTGGGTGGTGGGGCACTCGTACATCGTCTACGCGCCGCTGCTGATGGGCGCGACGACGATCGCGTTTGAGGGTGCGCTGGACTACCCCGATGTGAGCACGTTCTACCGGATCGTGGAGGATCACGGCGTGACGGGGATGTTCACGTCGCCGACGGCGATTCGGCTGCTGATGCGCTCGGGCGCGGAGGTCGCGGAGGGGATCGATCTGGGCTCGCTGACGCGCGTCTTCTCGGCGGGCGAGGTGCTCAATCCGCCGGCCTGGGAGTGGTTCCAGCAGGAGGTGTTCGGAGACCGGATCCCGGTGCTGGATCACATGTGGCAGACGGAGACGGGCGGGCCGATCATCGGCAATCCGTGGGGAATTCAGATGCTGCCGATCAAGCCCGGTTCAGCAGGCGTGCCGCTGCCGGGGATCGAGGGCGTCGTGCTGAGCACCGAGGGCGAGGAGCTGGCCGCGGGCGAGCCGGGGATTTTCGCGATTACGCGGCCGTTCCCGGGCCTCACGGCGCAGCTGTGGGGCGAGCAGGAGCGCTACAACGCGGACTACTGGGACAAGGTGCCGGGGCGGCGGGTGTATTTCACAGGCGACGCTACATCGGTCGATGGGGATGGTTATGTCTGGTTCAGCGGGCGGGCCGACGAGATCATCAAGATCGCCGCTCACCGGATCGGGACGATCGAGGTGGAGAGCGCCATCCTGCGCCACAGCGCGGTGGCCGAAGCGGGCGTGACGGGGCGCCCCGATGAGTTGCGCGGCGAGGTGATCTCTGCGTTCGTGGTGCTAAAGGCGGGCAACGAGGGTTCGGATGATCTGCGCACGGAAGTCCTGCAAACGGTGCGCGGCGAGCTGGGCCCCGTGGCGGTGATCGGCGAGCTCAACTTCGTTGACGCGCTCCCCAAAACCCGCTCCGGCAAAATCATGCGCCGAGTCCTGAAGGCCGTCACGCTGGATCGCGATCCCGGCGACATCTCAACAATCGAGGACGAGGGTTCGGTGGAGGAGGCCCGAGCGGCATGGGAGCGGATGCGGGAGAGCCTGCGAGGAGAATGAGCGCACACCAAAGGCGTGGCGGACCTGGTACCATTGCGCCAGGAGACGACGATGGCTGAGCGTAGGACCCCTGAGGATTCGTCGCCCGCGCCGGCCGAAGTCGTCAGCGAGAGCGGCTTCGCGGCCAGACTCGCGCACGAAGATGAGAACGGGCGAGGCGACGGCGCACGCGGAGAGCTTGAGGTCCCAGTATTGGAGCCGGCAAACGGCGTTGCCGGCGTGCTGCCGAACTACCCGCCGCCGGGTCCGCCGGTGCTCATTTCCGACATCGGAATCGGCATTGAGCGGAAGCGGCGCGAAGCGCGCGAGGCCTGGGAGCGCGAATACGGCTCAGGCGGACGGCGCGAAGCCTAGATATACGGCAGCGGTTACGCCAACCATCACCGCGGTTGCCGCCGCTGACACGATCGCCAGCTGAACGTGCGCCGCTTTTACATCGATCAGGCGCTCGTTCTCACGCAGCGCGCGAATGATCTCGTCAGCGACCCAAGCGGTCATCGTTGAGCTGTCGTAGACGGAGAGATGCTCTCGCAGTTGATCGAGGTCCGGGCGCCGATACCAGGTCGCGACGGCATACGCGCGAGCGGCGACGAGCACGCCGATCACGAACAGGAAGATCGTGGAGTAGAAGAGGCAATCAACAGCAAGGGGAAGCGGCCCGCCTGTCAACCGCAGCGACGCGACGAAGACGGCCACTACAGCGATGTTCAGGGTGAATGTCGTCACCAGTTTCTGATTAAGCGCCGACACGCGCCGGTTCTGATCGTCGCGCTGCCAGCGCGCCTCCTCCAGAAACAGAGCGGTCTTCTCCGGATCCGATGTGAAGTCGGGCATGCGACGACGGTCGGCTCAGAAAATCTGGCCGATCTCACGGCCCAGTTGGCGGAGACGCTCTACGCGGTCTTCGGTGGGCGGGTGGCTGCTGAACCACTTGCCGGGGCCGCCGGCGAGCGGGTTGACGATGAAAAGGTGATTGGCGAACTCGGCGGTGGCCATTTCCTCGGCAGCATGACGCACCTGCGGCGCCTGGCTGGCGGCCTGGAGCTTGGTCAGGGCGCTGGCGAGGGCGTGCGGGTCGCGCGAGTTGCGGGCGCCCATCTCGTCGGCGCCGTATTCGCGCTGGCGGCTGACGGCCATCTGGATCATCCCGGCGATGACGGGGGCGACGAAGGCGAGCACGAGCGCGGCGGCAAGATGTCCGACGCCGCCGCCTTCCTCGTTGTTGCCGCCCATGCCGCCGAAGAGGAAGGCCATCATCAGGGAGAATTTGGCGACCATGGCGACGAGCATCACGACGGAGGCCATCATGGCGACCATCGTGCTCCAGAGCGTGTCGCGGTTCTTGACGTGGGCGAGTTCGTGCGCCATCACGCCGGCCAGCTCGCGCTCGGTGAGGATGCTCATGATGCCGGTGGTGGCGGCGACGGCGGCGTGGTTGGGGCTGCGCCCGGTGGCGAAGGCGTTGGGCACCGGGGTGTCGACGAGGTAGATTTTGGGCTTGGGCAGTTGGGCGTCGACGGCGGCGCGCTCGACGATGCGGTGCAACATCGGCTGCTGCTGGGGCGTCACCTCCTGCGCGCCCATCGCCGTGCGGATGATCGAGTCGGACTTCCAGAAGGAGAAGAAGTTCATCGCGATGGCGATCACGCCGAAGATGGTCAACCAGAGCGTGCCGCCGATGGCGTAGCCGATGACCATCAGCAGGCCGGCCATCAGCACCATCAGGAACACGGTTCGCACGCCGTAGCCGCCCATCGGGGCCCCTCTCATTCACGCAGGAGTTGGGATGAGCGTACCATCGGGGCAGGCGCGCGGCGCATTGCCGCCGGCGCGCGGCTGAGGAGGCGACGATGCCGATCTACGAATACGCCTGTCGGGCGTGCGGGGCGGAGTTTGAGAAGTTCCAGCGGCGGATCGGGGCCGATGCGCCGCCCTGCGAGGCGTGCGGCGACGCGGAGCAGGTGGAGCGGCTGATCGCGCGCTCGGCGTTCATCAAGGACGAGAAGACGAAGATGCGTGAGATGCACCCCAAGTACGCGAAGATGGTGGACGCGGCATGGGAGAAGGCGGCGCGGAACGATCCGCTGAGTCGGACGCGGTTCGCGGGGCTGGTGGATTCGGGCAAGCGGGTGCAGGACGCGACGTAGGGCAGAGGCAGTCCCTCCGAATCGCCCCCCTATGCAGGGGCTGTCCCTCCACAATCGCCCCCCTACGCAGGGGGGCTGTCGCGCAGCGACTGGGGGGTCGGCCGCCCCCGGCCACGCCGCCCCCCCAAACCTCCTGTACACTCACAACAGAACAGGAGTGCGCAACAATGCCCCTCTCCCCCCGCCAACGCCGCCGCGCCCTCCGCGCCCACCAACTCCGCAACGAAGGACTCCCCCTCCGCCAAATCGCCGACCACCTCGACATCTCCCACTCCACCGCCCGCCGCGACCTGCTCGCGCTCGAAACCGACTGGCCCGACATCGCCCGCGCCGCCGCCCACGAACTCATCCTGCAGCTCGTCCAGCTCTGCCGGCATCGCCTCGAGACGCTCGCCCGCGAGGGCCCGCTCGGCCCCTTCAACCACCACCCCGCCCGCATCAACAGCCTCTCCCCCGACCACCGCATCCGCCTCCACGAGCTCCACAATCGCGCCCTCCGCAACACCGCCGCCCAACTGCTCCAGGCCGTCGCGCAACTCAACGCCGACGCTGTCGCCGCCGGCCCCATCGACCCCGCCGACTGGTCCGCAGACGAGCTTCCCTACCCCCTCGACGAACTCACCGACGCCCAGCGCCCTGCTCCTGACAACCCCTACCAGGATGTTCCAAACCCAACCACTCCCAACCACTTCCAACCGCCCCGACCAGATAGGGACCCCGCTCAATCCGGGCAAGAAGACCGCTCGCCGTTCGACGCCTTCCTCGACCGCCTCTGCGGCCCCAACCCGCCCGAGCTCCGCTCCGCGCACGCCCTCGCCGCGCTCAACGGAACCCCCCCCCGCCCCGCCCCGCGCCCCGCCGTAACCCGCGCCCGGTGCCGGCTTGCCCCCCCATCACAACGCCTCCGTCCCTCCGTGACGCTCCTCGATCGGGGAGAGGCCGGATCGCCGCCCGCGATGGGAGAGAGGTTGGGTCGGCGGTGGCGTCGTTAGTCGGCGTCGGTGCGGTTGAAGGCGGCGCCGGGGGCGATGCTGGCGGCCGACGCCCACTCCGACGCCGCCACGCGCTGGCCTGAGGGGTCGCGGACCAAGTTGATCTGCACTGCGCCCTCGCCGCAGGCGATGGTGACGCCGTCGTCGCTCACGCCCACGACCGCGCCCGCGGCCCCCACCGCGCCCACAAGGCTGGAGCCGTAGAGCGTTACTTTTTCGCCGTTGATCGTGCTCCAGGCGCCGGGCGCGCGATCGCTGCCGCGGATCAGATTGTGGACCTGCTGCGCGGGCCGGGTGAAGTCGATCTGGGCGATCTCGCCTTCCCACGGGCCCTCGTAGGTCATATCGTCTTCCACCTGTTGGTGGCGCGGGGCCTGACCGGCGGCGACCAGCTTGACGGCGTCGGACATCGCCTGCACGCCGAGCGGGAAGAGCTTGTCGCGGTAGAGCGAGTTGATCGTGTCGTCGGGCCCGATTTCGACGGGCGCCTGGAGCAGGATCGGGCCGGTGTCGAGGCCCTCATCCACCCAGAAGATGGTCACGCCGGTCATCGTGTCGCCCTCGACGATGGCGTGGTTAATCGCCGAGCGCCCGCGGTGTTTGGGCAGCATCGACGGGTGATACTGAATCGTCTTCAGCGGCGGGAACTCCAGCACCCGGCTGGGGATGATCTGCGTTACGAACGCCATCACGTTCAGCTCGGGGTTGGTCGCCTCGTAGGCGGCGCAGACATCCTCATCGACCTCGCCGCGGCGCTGCCAGCGGCGCGGCTGGTGGAGCGCAATGCCGGCGTCGCGGGCGGCCTGGGCAAGCGGATCAGGGCGTCCGCCCTCGCGCTCGGGCGGGGTGAAGACGCCGACGATTTCGTGGCCGTCTTCGACGAGCCGCTCAAAGACGGCCGCGCCGAAGGGAGCCTGGCCGATCAATGCGATTCTCATGTTGCGGGTCCTTCCGTGTTTGTGGCGCTGGGTTGGGCTTCGTCGCCGGCGCGCCAGATGCGCGGGGGGCGGTCGGCGGCCATATCGGCGAGCGTGGTGAAGATCATGCGGCGGGGGGTGAGGACGATCAGCGACATATCGCTGCGATCGGCGGCGAAGAAGTCGTCGAGCGGGTAGGGGAATTGGTCTTCAAAGTCGGCAACATCGGCGCCGGGGCGCAGTTCGGCGAGCCCGGCGACATGGAGGTGGCGGAAGTCGGGCGTCCAGTGCAGCAGTTCGATGCGTGGGTTGGCGGCGATCTGGCGGGTCATGGGGCTGTCTTGGGAGGCGGCGATATAGGCGCGCGGGCCAACCCAGGCGGGGGTGACGGCGCGCACGTAGGGCTGATCGCGGCGCGCGGTGGCGAGGAAGGCAATGGGGGCGGCGCGGATCAGCTGGGCGGCGTCTTCCCAGAAGTCGGGCATGTCATGGGGCATGGCGCGTCTCCTCGGTTGGGCTGCGGGTAGGGTAGAGCGTGCGGGGGTTTGGGTTGGGGGGTGTGGGGGCGGAGGCCGACCCCCCAGTCTGCTTCGCAGACAGCCCCCCTGCATAGGGGGGCGATTTGGGAGGGGGCTACTCGGCGTCGAGGGCGGCGGGGGTGGTTTCGCTGATTTGGCCGTCGCGCATGAGGAAGAGGCGGCCGGCGCGGCGGGCGATTTCCATGTTGTGGGTGACCATCACGATGGTTTGGCCGGCGGCGTTCAGCTGCTGGAGCAGGTCGACGATTTCCCGGCCGGTGCGGGAGTCGAGGTTGCCGGTCGGTTCGTCGGCGAGCACGATGTCGGGGTTGTTAGCGAGCGCGCGGGCGATGGCGACGCGCTGGCGCTCGCCGCCGGAGAGTTGGACGGGGCGGTGGTTGAGGCGCTGGCCGAGCCCGACGGATTCGAGCAGCTGGCGGGCGCGGTCGCGGCGGTCGCTGCGTCCGACGCCGGCAAGCGCGAGAGCGATTTCGACGTTCTGGCGGGCGGTGAGCATTTGCAGCAGGTTGAAGGCCTGAAAGACGAAGCCGAGCGTGCCGAGGCGGAGAGAGGCGCGGCGTTCGAGGCCGAGCGCGTGGGCGGGGCGTCCGCGCACGCGCAGTTCGCCGCCGGTGGGGGAGTCGATCAGGCCGAGCAGGTGCAGCAGGGTGGATTTGCCGCTGCCGCTGGGGCCGGCGATGGCGATGAAATCGCCGGCGTGGATGTCGAGGTTGACGCCGCGCAGGGCGTCGACGGTTTGCGCGCCGACGCGGTAGACGCGGGCGAGGTTGCGGGCGGAGAGCAGCGGCTCGGGGCGATCGGCGGCGTCGGGAGCGTGGCGGGTTTTGGGTGGGTCACTCATAGCGGAGCGCCTCGATGGGGTCGATGCGGACGGCGCGGGCGGCGGGCAGCAGGGCGGCGAGCAGTCCGCAGGCAGCGAGGATCACGGCTGCGCCAAGCTCAATGCGACGGCTGCGGATGCCGGCGGCGTCGGGGCCGAGCGCCTGGCGGATCACGATGCGCGAGAGGGGCAGCCCGACGGCCGCACCGGAGGCGGCGATGCCGGCGGATTCGCAGAGGATCATGGAGACGATGGCGCGAGCGGAGGCACCGATCGCGCGGAGCGTGCCGAGCTCGCGGGTGCGTTCGAGCACGGAGACGAACATGACGATGGCGATCAGCAGCGCGGCGACGGCGACGGAGGTCCAGCGGACGACGCTGAAGAGTTGGTTGACGCGGTCGAGCAGTTGGCGCGCGTTGGCCGCAAGCTGGCGGTCGCTGATCACCATCAGCGAGGGGTGCTGGGTCTCGATCTCGCGCTGGAGCGAGTCGATTTCGGAGGCGCGGGTGGGCGAGAGCATCAGCGCGGTCACGGCGTCGGGCTGGCGCAGGATTTCGCGGGCGGATTCGATCGGAACCATGACGGCGGAGCGGAGCAGCTGGTTGGTTTCGGGCTCGATGATGCCCTGCACCTCGAATTCGCAGCCGCGCACGGGCACGCGGCTCCCCACTGCGGCCAGCGCGATGGGGCCGACGGGCGAGGGGACTTCGGTCGTGGCGCTGGCGGCGGAGGCGAAGTGGCGGGCGGCGAGCACACCGAACACGGCGGGCGGGCATTGGGCGTCGGGCGCTTGTCCGGCGAAGTCGGCGCGTCCGGCGATCGCGCCGGCACCGGCGAGGAAGACATGTTCGCGGCCCGGCTCGATGCCGACGAGTAGCGCTTCGGGCGGCGCGGTGGGGAAGGGCGGCGGCGCGAGCGCAGCGAGCGAGACGGCGGTCGAACGCTCGCGGTCGACGGCGACGGAGGCGAGCACGCTTGCGGCGTCGGCGTCGGGGATCGTGGAGGAGATCGGCGGCCACTCGATGCCGGACATGCCTTCGAGGCCGCGGCTCTGGACGAAGAGCAGGCCGGTGAAGCGCTGCACCTGGCGGTCGAGGTCGTCGGTGACGAAGCGCATCACGGTGGTGACGACGATGTAAAGGTTCACACAGACGCCGAAGCCGAGCACGGTCAGCGCGGTGCGGAGCTTTTTGGCCAGCAGGTGTCGGAGCGCGAGCGTGAGCACGTGGGGATCGTACAGGGCGGTTTGGCGGGGTTGGGATTGCGATGGGAGGACGTGAGGGGGCGTTTTGTGGGGCGGATGCGGGCTGTGGAGGCACGGCGGGCGCGCTGTTCGTGGTGATCGAGGCTGCGGTGGCGGTCGGCATCTACTTCGGTGTGCAAGAGGCGGGGGTGGACAAGGCGGTAGAACATTCCGCTGCCCTACACGCTGGCGATCGACGGCGAGACGCGCGATGGCCACAGTCGGACCCGGCGAGACGGAACTGGATGCGCTGATCGATCAGCTGATGGAGTCGGTCGGTCAGCTGCCCAGCCGAGGCGGCGATTCGCCGTGAAGCTGCTGCTGTTGACGACTGCGGTCAGGATCGGAATCGGCCCGGGTGCTGCGGCGCTCGCGCCGGCCGACCCCCAGTCCGCTGCGCGGACAGCCCCCCTGCATAGGGGGGCGATTTCGGAGGGGGCGGCCCCTGCGTGGGGGCGGTTTGGGAGGGGGCGGGGGGCAGCTGCGTGGTTTGACGGGCGGGGCGGGGCGGGCGTAGCCTGAGGGTGGTCGCGCTAGGCGGGGAGCTAGCGGTGCCCTGTACCTGCAATCCGCTCCAGCAGGGCTGAACTCCGGCCCGAGGATTCCGGCATGATTCCTACCGGCGTCAAGTGGTGTTGAAGCTTGGGTCCCGCGCGGCGAGCCACCGTGAACCCCGTCAGGTCCGAGAGGAAGCAGCGGTAAGCGGGCGGTTTCGGGTGACGCGGGAGCGCCTGGGCGGAGCCGGCTAGCGGCGGCAAGCTCATGGCGGCGTTCGACGGCAGGTGCGCGACCACTCACATCTCCTCTCTCGGGGCGGCGCGATGGGCCGCCCGGCAATGACGCGGTCCAAACGACGACGCCTCGGCCAGCATCTGCTGCGCGACGAGCGAGTGCTCGATCGGATCGTCGACGCGCTGCCCGATTCCCCCGCGCCGCTGCTCGAAATCGGCCCCGGCGACGGCGCGCTGACCGCGCGGCTGGCGCAGCTGAATCGTCCACTCGCCGCAGTGGAGCTCGATCCGGCGATGGCCTGGCGGGCGCGGCGGCGGCTGGCCGAGACGCCCCACGCCGCGGATGCAATCGTGATTGAGGGCGACGCGCTCGATATTGAGCCGGATGAGGCGCTGGCAGCCGTCGGCGCGGCGGCGCCCTACGGGCTGGTCGGCAATCTGCCCTACGCGATCACCGCGCCGATCCTGCGGCGCTATCTGGCCGAAGCGTCGCCGCGGCCCGACTGGCTGCTGGCGATGGTGCAGCACGAGGTAGCGCGGCGGATCGTCGCGTCGCCGGGCAAGCTTTCGCTGCTGGGGGTGTCGGTGCAGTTCTACGCGGAGGCCGAGTATCTGTTCGCCGTGGAGCGGGAGAGCTTTGCGCCGCCGCCGGAGGTGCGCTCGGCGGTCGTGCGAATTACGCGCCTACCCGAGCCGGCCGTGGACGCGCCCAGCGAGGCGCGCTTCTTCGAGGTCGTGCGCGCCGGCTTTCGCCACCCGCGCAAGCAGCTGCACAACGCGCTCGGGCAGGGCGTCTGGCTCGAAGAGGGAGAAGCGCAGGACTGGCTGGCGGCCTGCGAGATCGACCCCACGCGGCGGCCGCAGACACTCAGCCTGGAGGAGTGGGCGCGTCTGGCCTGGTGGCGCGAGCGCAGCGGCGCGCCCGAACCGCCGCCCGCCTACGCTTCGGCCTCATGACCGCCGTCGCCCGAGCGCTCGCGCCCGCCAAGCTCAACCTCACGCTGGAGGTGCTGGGGCGGCGCGAAGACGGCTTCCACGACCTGGAATCGGTGGTCGTGCATCTCGATTTGGCGGATGAGCTGGTGTTTTCGCCCGCCGAGGAGCGTCGGATCGTCTACCGCGGCGACGACGGTCATCCGGTCCCGATTCTGGCGCAGGACATCGTGGAGCGGGCGTGGGAGCTGTTGCTGGCGCTGGATCGCGAACACGGCTGGGGCGTCGTGCCGCCGGGCGGACGGCTGGATGTGCGCAAGCGGATTCCGGTGGCGGGCGGGCTGGGCGGCGGCTCGGCGGACGCGGCGGCATTTCTGCGGCTGGCGCGGCGGGTCTGGGATCTGCCGCTGGACGATGCCGCGCTCTACGCCCTCGGCGCGGAGGTTGGCTCCGATGTGTCGGCCTGCATCGTGGGCGGGCCGCTGCGCATGTCCGGGCGCGGGGAAGCGATCGAGCCGATCGACGCGCCGGCGGCGGCGCTTGAGGGTTGGGCGGCGCTGATCGCCACACCAGAGCTGCCTGTGCCTGCGGAGAAGACGGCGGCGATGTACCGCTCGCTCCGGCCGACGCATTTCGGGGACGGCTCCGCGACTGGACGGCTCGCTGCGCGATTGACCGACAGCGCGTCACCGACCCAAGCCGACTGTGTGAACAGCTTCGATGCGGTCGCCGACGAGACGCTGCAAGGCCTGCGACCGGCGCGACGGACATTCGCCGCCGCAATCGCGCGGGCGGCGATTGAGCGCGGCATTGAACCGCCCGCCCCGCTGTTGGCGGGCGCCGGACCGTCGCTCTTCGCTCTGCTGCCGCCCGACATCGCGGAGGCGGCGGCGAATGCGCTGCGCGGCGAGTGGCGCGGCACGCTGCACATCGCCCACCCGCTCTCCCGCCAGGCCGCGACGCGGGTGAGCGTCTGAGATGCCGCTCGCGCAGGCGCTGCTGGCGGGCGTAATCGGCGGGGCCTGCGTCGCCGTCTTCGGCTACCTGATCTTCGCGCCGCTGCTCGCGACCGTGCCCATGACCAACCGCATCCGCCGCCAGTTCAACGATCCCTCGAACTGGGTGATGATCGGCTTGACGATCTCGTTTTCGGCGCAGATCGCCTGCGTCGTCGCCGGACTGCTGCTGGGCGTCGCGCTCTGGAGCGCGGGCGGCGATCAGGCGGGCGGCTTGGGCAGCCCGTCCTGGATCTACACCGTCGTGGTGCTGCTGCTCGTCGCCGCGCTGGCCGCGACGGCGGCGCTGTTCGCGCCCAACCGCAGCCGTCGGATCGGCCTGATGGCGCTGCTCGCCGCCGGCTGCCTCGGCTGGATGCTGCCGCACCTCGCGTTCGCCTAACCGCCCGGGGTGACCGTTCGCGGCGCGTGCGTATACTCGGCTTGGGCGGCGAGCTTGCCGCCTCTGGCGAGTGAGATCACGTGGACCCCAGCTCTCTGACCGGCACCATCCTCGACGCGCATCTCCACACCGTGCGAGGAGCGGCCGACAGCGCCCTGCAGCCCGACGACCTGCTCGCCGAGGCCCGTCGCATCGGCTTGACCGGACTCAACATCTCCGAGCACGACCGCGTCTGGGAGCGCTACGACTGGAACGCTTTCCGCGAGCAGTGCGGCGGCATCTATCTCAACCAGGGCATGGAAGTCTCCACCGACCTCGGCCACATCATCGTCTTCGGCATCGACCAGTACTACTCCGGCATCCGCTCCGCCGAGCGGCTGCGCGAGGTCTGCGACGAAATCGGCGCCTTCATGTCCGTCGCCCACCCCTTCCGCCACTTCTTCGACCCCGTCACCTTCCGCCGCAAGGGCGAGGAGCCGTTCTCGATGTCGCCCGATGAGGCCGCCGAGAAGATGCATGTCTTTCAGGTCGTCCACGGCATCGAGGTCGGCAACGGCGGCAACACCCGCCGCGAAAACATCTTCGCCCTCGAAGTCGCCCAGATCCTCGGCAAGCCGGTCACCGGCGGGTCGGACGCGCATTCAACGAGCGGAATCGGAACGTACACGACGGTGTTCCCGGAGCCGCTGACCTGCCGCGAGCAGACGGTGCAGTTGCTGCACGACGGCGCGACGGTCTGCTACGAGGGACTCAATTTGGGGGAGTTTCGGCCGTTTGAGAAGTGCGAAGGGGATTAGGGCGGCGGCTAGCGGAGGGGCAGGTCGAGGACGGTGGCGAGGCCGCGGCGGGTGTGGGGGATGACGCGGGCGGCGCGGAGGACGGAGGCGACGGTGGCATCGTCGCCGAAGACGCCGCCCTCGAAACGCAGTTTGAGCGGCGGCGTGCCGTCGACCTCGATCTGGTCGTATTCCTCGGGCGTCGCGCCGTTGGCCTCGAAGTGCAGCTCGACGACGTGTCCGTCGTAGGTTGCGCCGCGCAGGGTTTCGAGCGTGCCCTGCACCGGGCTGTCGGGGTCGGGTTGGATCGGGACCATCTCGTGCCGCCAGTCGATCAGCTTCCAGCCGAGCGCGTAGGCGAGCAGACGGGCGCTCTCTTCGAGGCCGACATGGCCGAAGCCGCCGGCGTCGCGCCGCGCTTCCCACTCTCGACGGGTGAAATCGAGGCCGACTTTCTGCTGAAAGGGGACGCGGCGGCGGCGGGGGTTCTGGACGCGCTCAACGCGCACGCGGCGGATGCTGTGCGAGATCGAGGAGAGCGAGGCGGGCAGGGCGTCCATCAGGAAGCCGGGGTTGACGCCGGCGCCGACGACGGTGCGCTCGGCGCGGCGGGCGAGCAGGTCGAGCCCGGCGGCGATTTCGGGGTGCCGCATCTGGGCGAAGGCCAGCTCCTCGCAGGTCGAGACGACATGCAGGTCCTGGCGCAGCGCTTCTTCGATCTGGGGGCCGACCTGCTCGAGGTAGGAGCCGGTGCAGTGCAGCAGGATGCCGCCCTCGGCCAGCGCGTCGACGCGGGCCTGCGCGAGCGATTGGCGGACGATGATCTCAGGGTGGACGCCGTCGACGAACGAGGCGAGCGGCTCGCCCACCATTTCCGGGTTGATTTCGACCGCGCCGACGAGTTCGAGGAACGGATCGGTCGCCGCCACTGCGGCGATGCGCCGGCCGATCGGACCGAGCCCCTGGACAATCACCGGGAGTGGAGCGGACATAGGTGTGACCTCCTGTATAAGTAGCGTATTGGACGGACGGTGATTGGGCGGAGGGTTCCGATGGGCAGCGTTGGGGACTTTGCGGAGAGCAACGCCGATTCGTTGGCGGCGTGGAGCGCGAACGCGGCGTTCTGGGACGATGTGCAGGGCGACGAGGGCAATTTCTGGCAGCGTGAGCTGGTCTTCCCGCCGACGCTCGAGCTGCTGGAGCCGCTGCCCGAGCGGCTGCTCGAGATCGCCTGCGGGAACGGTAATTTCGCGCGCGCCGCCGCCGCGCGCGGCTTGGAGGTCGTGGCTACCGACGGCTCGCAAGCGCTGCTCGAGCTGGCGCGCTCGCGCAGCCCGAGCGCCGCGATCAGCTGGCGGCGCGTGGACGCGACGGACGCCGAGCAACTGGCGGGCATCGCGGGCGCTCCGTTCGA
The DNA here is from genome assembly GCA_965243125.1 of Dehalococcoidia bacterium. Lineage (GTDB taxonomy): Bacteria > Chloroflexota > Dehalococcoidia > Bin125 > Bin125 > CATQGW01. The sequence goes on from OZ251529.1 coordinate 2,316,272, forward strand.
CGCGGCCGTCTGCAACATGGCGCTGATGGACATCGCGGCGCTCGATCCGCTCTTTGCGACGCTGCCGCGGCTGCTCAGGCCGGGCGCGCCGTTCGTCTTTTCGGTGCTGCATCCGGCCTTCAACCAGGGGCCGACGCGGGTGCTCTTCATCGAGCGGCGCGAGACCGCCGGCGGCGAGTTCGTCTACGAGCGCGGCGTGCGCGTCTCGGACTACCTCACGCCGCAGCGTCTGGACGGCGTCGCGGTGGCGGGGCAGCCCGTCCTACAGCCGTACTTTCACCGTCCGCTGGAGAGGCTGTTGGGCGCGGCGTTTGCGCACGGCTGGGCGCTGGACGGGCTGCGCGAGCCGAGCTTCGCGGACAACGCCGATCCGGACGACCGCGATCGCTTCACCTGGGACGATCTGCCGGAGATTCCGCCGGTGCTCGTCGCGCGCCTGCGATACTCGGGCTGACCTCGGCAGCCTCAATCAGGAGAGGAACGCAGCATGATCTACGAACTCCGCATCTACCGCGCGCATCCGGGCAAGATGGGGCCGCTGCTGGCGCGCTTTCGGGATCACACGATGGAGCTGTTCGAGCGGCACGGAATCACCAACGTGGGCTACTGGCTCAACTCGGTGGGCGGTCGGAACGACGAGCTGTGGTACATCGTCTCGTTCGAGGATCACGGGCAGCGCGAGCGGGCGTGGGCGTCGTTTGCGGCGGATGAGGAGTGGCGCGAGGTGCGGGCGGCATCGGAGGCGGATGGGCCGCTGGTGCATCACATCGAGAACCGGATCCTGGCGCCGCTGGAGTGGTCGCCGTTGAAGTAGGGGCGGTCTCGGGGTTCGCAGCCGGCCGACCCCCCAGTCCGCTACGCGGACAGCCCCCCTGCATAGGGGGGCGATTTGGAGCTGCGCGGACAGCCCCCTACATAGGGGGGCGATTTGAGGGCTGCGCGGACAGCCCTCTGATTAGGATGCGCCGGGGGTTACGGCGTTGATTGCGTCGAGGACTGCGCTTTGGGGGATGTCGTCGCGCACGATTGCTGCGCCGGCGCTTTCCAGGAGCACCCAGCGCTGGCGTCCGCCGACGACTTTTTTGTCGCGCGACATGGCTTCGACCAGGTCGTCGGACTCCAGCCGGGTGGGGGTGGCGATGGGCAAACCGAACTGCGTGAGCAGGGTGCGATGGCGGGTGAGCAGCGCTTCGTCGATCAGACCGACGGCGCGGCCGATTTCGGCGGCGGCGACCAGGCCGATCGCGACAGCTTCGCCGTGCAGCAGCTCGCGGAAGCCGGTGACGGCTTCGATGGCGTGGCCGAGGGTGTGTCCGTAGTTGAGGATCGCGCGCAGGTCGGACTCGCGCTCGTCGGCTGAGACGACCTGGGCCTTGATCCGCTGGTTGCGGCGGATCATGTCGGCGATGAATGCGGCTTTGGCGGCATGGCTGCGCGCTTCGCCGGGGTGGAGCAGGGTTTCGGCGTGGTCGCCGAGCTCGTCGAGCATGGCGGGGTCGCGGATCAGCGCGTGCTTGATCACCTCCGCGTAGCCGGAGCGCAGTTCGCGGCGCGGCAGGGTGACGAGGGTGGCGAGGTCCGCGATCACCGCGCGGGGTTGGTAAAACGCGCCGACGAGGTTCTTGCCGGAGGGCAGGTCGACCGCGACTTTGCCGCCGATGGCGGCGTCGACCATTCCGAGCATGGTGGTCGGGGCGTGGACGAGCGGCATACCGCGCAGGTAGGTGGCGGCAGCGGCGCCGGCGAGGTCGGTGGTGACGCCGCCGCCGAGCGCGAGGATCACATCGGAGCGTTCGGCGCGGCGCTCGACGAGCCAGGCGTAGAGCTCGCCGAGGCGTTCGAGCGATTTGCTGGCTTCGCCGGGCGGTACGCGGTAGCTGAAGAGTTGCCGCCCGCTGCCGCGCAGCGCCAGCGCCGCGGTTTCGCCGTGGTCGTCGAACACTGCGCCGTCGGCGATCAGGAAGACGCGCCGCGAGAGCCGCAGGCGATCGAAGATGTCGCCGAGCTGCGGCAGCAAATCCCAGCCGGTGTAGACGGGGTAGCGGCTGGCGCCGGCGTCGACCACACAGGCGACATCGGGCCCGTAATCCGTCGCGGGGGGCGGATCGATGCCGGGGCCGTCGCGCATGGCGCGCAGGCGGCTGTCGGAGGCGAGCGCGCGCGCTGCGCCGCGCTGTACGGCGGCGACGATTTCGTCGACCAGTTCGCCGATCTCGAGTTCGTCGGTGTGCAGGGTGAAGTCGGCGAGCGCGTAGAAGGGCTGGCGCTGCGCCTTGAGCGCCTCAACGCGGCGGCGCGGGTCCGCGCCGGCCAGCAGCGGGCGCACCTCGGGGCGGCCCTGCTCAGTCTCGGCGTAGCGGGCGAGGATCGTCGTGGGCCGCGCTTCGAGGGTGATCAGGAAGCCGCGCTCGGCGAGTGCGGCGCGGTTTTCGGCGCCCAGCCAGACGCCGCCGCCGGTGGCGATTACTGCGCCGTCAAGCGCCGCCGCGTTCTGTACGGCGGCGCGCTCGCGGGCGCGGAAGCCGGCTTCGCCTTCCTGCTCGAAGATCTTCGGAATCGGCTGTTCGGCGGCGCGCTCGATCTCCTGGTCCAGATCAACGGTCTGCCAGCCAAGGCGCTCGGCGACGTAGGGCGCGAGCACGGATTTGCCGGTCGCCGAGAAGCCGATCAGGACGACGCGCCGGAGGTCGGCGGGCAGAGCGCTCACAGCGCACCTCGTGGATGCACCGTCTCGAGAAAGTGCTGCATGTTCGCCTGCGTTTCCGACAAGTGGTCGCCTCCGAACTTCTCCAGCAGCGCGTCGGCCAGCACAAGCGCGAGCATCGCCTCGACGATCACGCCGGCGGCGGGGACGACGCAGACATCGGAGCGCTCGTAGTGGGCTTCAACGCGCTCGCCGGAGTCGAGGTCGGCGGAGGGGAGCGGGTGCGCGAGCGTGGCGATCGGCTTGACGGCGACGCGCACGACGATGTCCTCGCCGTTTGAGATGCCGCCCTCGATGCCGCCGGCGTGGTTGGTCCGGCGCCGCCAGGGGCGGTCGCTCCAGGCGTCCTGCGGGAGCACGATGTCGTGGAACGCGGCGCCGCGGCCGGCAGCGCCGGCGAAGCCGTCGCCGATTTCGACGCCCTTGAAGGCGTTCATGCTGAGCAGCGCCTGGCCAATTCGCCCGCTGAGTTTGCGATCCCACTGGACATGCGAGCCGAGTCCAAAGGGGACGCCGGCGACGCGGGCTTCGACGACGCCGCCGAGCGTGTCGCCGTCGCGCTTGGCGGCGTTGATCGCCTCGATCATCGCCTCGCCGGAGGCCGGATCGGCGCAGCGCACCGGCGACGCTTCGACCGCTTCCCAGTCGATGTTGTCGCTCGCGCAAGCCTCGACTTCGCCGATGCGCACCACGCGGCTGTAGAACTCGCAGCCGAGTTCGGCGCAGAGGCGGCGAGCGACGGCGCCGGCGGCAACGCGGGCGGCGCTCTCGCGGGCGCTGGCGCGTTCGAGTGAGTCGCGCACATCGTCGTAGCGGTACTTGAGCGAGGCGGCGAGGTCGGCGTGGCCTGGTCTGACGCGGGTGACGCGGGTGGGCGGCGGCTCGACGGGGTCGAGCGACATGGTCTCGGTCCAAGGGCGTTTGTCGGGGCCGCCGCCGGTTGTGAAGTCGCGGTTTTCGATCCAGAGCGCGAGGGGCGAGCCGATTGTGCGGCCCTGCCGGACGCCGCCGCGGATCCGGGCGTAATCGGTCTCGATTTTCATCCGTCCGCCGCGCCCGTAGCCCTTCTGGCGGCGGGCGAGTTGATCGCGGATTTGCTGCTCGGAGAGCGGCAGGCCGGCCGGCAGGCCGTCGATCAGGACGGTCAGGCCGGGGCCGTGGGATTCGCCTGCGGTAAACCACCGAAAGTGAGGCATCTGTCGCTCCGCGCTGCGGTCAGACTACTAGAGAGTTGGAGAAGGGACCCGGGGGCGGCGATGGGGCGGTCGATCCCCCAGTCCGCTGCGCGGACAGCCCCCCCTGCACAGGGGGGCGATTCGGATGGGCGCAGACAGCCCTCCCGTGTGGGAACGATTCGGGTGGGACGCGGACAGCCGCCTGTGTGTGGGAGCGATTGGGGAAGGAGGAACCCCCCGCCCATCGAGACGACCACTCGCTTGTCGCTGCGTGGTGCTATGGCTCCGGTTGAACGCGGCTGGTTCCGGCGCGGAGCGCTTCCCTGGTGAGAGACATCCGGGGGCCAGCTGCATCTCCCCTCCTTAGAACAACAAATGCTCACTTTTGACCAGGTCCCTGATCAATTCGTGCATGTCCAGGACATCCCGCCCCCAGCGCCGCTGGATCGCCCAGCCGCCGTAGTCAGCCGCTTGCAGAGCGAGATCGGCGCTGGATCGAACTACTTGCGAGCGGGTGTGCTGCGGGCGCAGTTGGCCGATGATGTCGGCGAGCGCGGCCTCTGTATCGCGTCTGGTCATCGCGGTGGTGACGTCGGCTGCGACAACCGTCACCTGATCGTCAGGGTCTGCAACCTGAGCGAGTAGGTGCGCGAGGTGGTAGAACCAGGCCAACTTCCACAAACGGAGGTTTGATGTCCGAAGATGCGGGCGGGCATTCGCTTTCGTGAGAATCGTCGCATCGATGCGCACCTGGTGGCGCGTCAGGACCTCGTAGACCACGCGGCGCACCTGCCACTGGTCATTCTTGGCGTGGAAGCCATCAGGCATCGACATGCCTTCGCGCATGAGTTTCTTGCGCAGGTCGAGCAGGCCGTGCTCAAGTCGGTCATCGCGCAAGACCACCGTGGTCACGATGAAGTAGCGGGACGCTCCGGGCTTGCCCGAGAACGAGAAGTCTCCTGATTCGTCGCCGTAGACTTCGACCTGCGCCATCGTACGAGGTTAGCCCAATGGTCGAGCGCTGACTGGTCAGGGCGTCGCCATGGCGGCGCAGGCAAGAACGAGGAACAAGGGGCAAGCGCGTAGGCGCAGGGTTCGTATACTCACGGCATGCCCGATGCGCCGCCGATCAACTGGGACGAGATCACCGCGGAGATCGTCAGCACGCTGACGGACTATCTGCGGATCGACACGACGAATCCGCCGGGCAACGAGCAGGTGGCGGCGGAGTTTCTGGCGCAGCGGCTGGAGGCCGAGGGCTTCGAGACGGAGTATGTGGAGGCGGGGCCTGGGCGGGTGTCGATGCGGACGCGGCTGGTGGGGACGGGCGAGCGCCGCCCGCTGATGCTGCTCAATCACACCGATGTGGTGCCGGCGCAGCGCGAGTTCTGGGATGTCGACCCGTTCGCTGCCGAAGTGCGCGACGACCACATCTGGGGGCGCGGCGCGCTGGACATGAAGAGCATGGGCATCCTCGAACTGCTGGTGATGCTGCTGTTCAAGCGCCTGAAGCTGACGCCGAACCGTGACATCGTGTTCCTGGCAGTGGCCGACGAGGAGGCGGGCAGCGCGTTCGGGATGGAGTGGCTGGACACGGAGCACCGCGACTGGCTGACCGAGCCGGAGTTCGCGCTCAACGAGGGCGGGATGGGTTCGCTGAACTTTCTCGGTTCGCAGCACCCGGTGTTCGCCTGCGCGCCCTCCGAGAAGGGTCCGCTCTGGTTGCGGCTGCGGGCCGAGGGGCAGCCGGGGCACGGTTCGACGCCGCACGGGGACAACGCGGTCGATCGGCTGGTGCGCGCGCTGTATCGCATTCAGGAGTGGGATCAGGCGATCGTGGTGCAGCCGCAGACCGACGAGATGCTGCAACGGATGCGGAAGGGCGGTGCGTGGCCGAAAGGCGCGCCCTCGGTGAAGCGGCTGCGGCAGAGATATCCGACGTTCTCGGCGATCACGCAGAACACGATCTCGAACACGGGGGCGACGAGCGGCTTCAAGCACAACGTGATTCCGGCCGATGCGGAGGCGACGCTGGACTGCCGGCTGCTGCCGGGCGAGTCGCACGAGGCGTTCATCGCCAAGCTGCGCGAGGTGATCGACGACGACAAAGTAGAGATCGAGGCAGTCTTCCAGTCGGAGTCGCCGGCGGCGGAGTTCCAGACGGAGTTGGTGGCGGTCGTGGAGGATGTGGTGCGAGAGCAGATCGAGGGGGCGCTGGTGGTGCCCTCGACCTGCGTGGGCTTCACCGATTCGCGGGTGCTGCGGCGTCACGGGGTGCATGCCTACGGCTTCGTGCCGACGCTGATGGATGCGTCGCTGGCGTCGGGCGTGCATGGGCACAACGAGCGCATTCCGATCGACGGCCTGAACACGGGGATTCAGATCCTGTTCGAGGTGGTGCGACGCTTCACGTCGGCCTGATTCGTCAGGCAAGCATCGGGAAAGGACGCAAGCTGTGCGAAATCCGGCGCTGGACGGAGAGTGGGCGGTGATTCTGGGCGCATCGAGCGGCTTCGGCGCAGCCTGCGCGACGGCGCTGGCGGAGGCGGGGATGCACATCTTCGGGGTGCATCTGGACCGGCGCTCGACGATGGCCAACGTGGAGCGGATTGTGAGTGAGATCGAGGCGCACGAGCGCGAGGCGGTGTTTCACAACATCAACGCGGCGGATGCCGAGAAGCGGAGCGCGGCGCTCGGTGATCTGCGCGAACGCCTGGACTCAGCCGACGGACCCAAGACGGTCAAGGTGCTGCTGCACTCCCTGGCGTTCGGCACGCTCGGGCCGTACATCGGGGCGAAGGAGGAGCGCCCGATCACGCAGCGGCAGATGGAAATGACGCTCGACGTGATGGCGAATTCGGTCGTCTACTGGACGCAGGACATGGTGTCGCGAGGGCTGCTGGGGCAGGGCAGCAAGATCTACGGGATGACCTCGGGCGGGGACATGCGGGTGATTCCGCAGTACGGCGCGGTCTCGGCGGCGAAGGCGGCGCTGGCGGCGCATCTGCGGCAGTTGGCGGTGGAGTTGGCGCCGCTGGGGATCGCGGCGAATGCGATCAAGGCGGGCATCACGCACACGCCGGCGCTGGAGAAGATTCCGGCGGGCGTGCAGCTGCTGGAGTTCGCGCGGGATCACAATCCGTCGGGGCGGGTGACTGAGCCGTCGGACATCGCGGAGGCGATCATCGCGCTGAGCGCGACGGAGTCGAACTGGCTGACGGGCAACACGATCAACGTGGACGGCGCAGAGGACATCACAGTGCTGTAAGCGGGCTAGAATGGACGGGGAGTGCTGAGATGGCCGACACGAAGTCCGAACCAAAGCCGACGACCGCGACGAAGGAACCGCGCAAACCGCGGCCCGATCTGCCACCGCCAGGACGCGAAGTGCTGGTCACGAAGCCGCTGTAGCCGCCGTCTCGTTGATCAGGCGAACGGCGCCGTCGCGGCGACAGCTGCGACGCCGATCAGCGCCGCGTCCACGATCGCGGCAGCCAAGGCCACGCGACTATCGCGACCCTTCTGCGCCAGTGCGACTTCGTTGTTCTCCAGGGAAATCGTGATTTCAGTCACGACCCATGCTCGAATTGCGTCGTTGGAATACGCGCTGATCAGGTTTTGGAGGTCGTCAAGATGTGGCCGCACGCTCCAATTCTTCTGGCGATAAGCGCGATGGGTGAAGGCGAGATTGACGAGGAATACACACAACACCGCCAGCTCCAGCCCCCAGACGTAGTAGGGCATTGTGCGGTCCGTCAGCGCCATCGCGGCGCCGAAGAGGGCGACGACGGCGGCGTTGAGGGTGAATGTGGCGGCGAGCTTGTTGTCGAGCGATCGCACACGCTCCAATTGCTCATCCAGCCGCCAGCGGGCGATCTCGTAGAGGATGGCGGCGCCGCTCGCGTCATCGCCGCTGAATTGAGCGTCGCGTTCGTCGGCCATGGCTCGCTCCGGCCCGTCCATGCGCCTCTCACGCTAGACGAGACGGCTGCGCATCCAAGAGGCTAAAATGGCGAAGCGGGACTGTTCGACCAGAGAGGCGCGGGCGATGGCCGACAGCGACAAGAGCCGCCGCGGCGAGAACTCCCTCTGGAAGACGAAGTGGGAGGGTCGGATCCCTGAAAATGAGGCCGAGCTGCGGGAGTGGAGCGAATCGTTCGTGGAGTATCTGGAGGAGCGCTACGACCTGCCGCCGCGGGGCGAGCTGGCGACGATCACGAAGTTCTAGAGGTGCCGTGTAGCATCGCGATCGCTGAAAGGCGATCAGGCGCCGATTGCGTCCGGGATTTTCGAGGCAAGATCAAGGATCGAATTCAACCACGGAACCGCCTTGGACGCCGCAGCCAGCGCCTTGAGCGCCTTGCTCGCGCCACGCAGCTCGGTTGCGTCGCGCGAGACTTGTTGAGACTGTCGGAGCCATTCGGCGTAGTTCTCTGGCATGGCCTCCAGCGCGTCGGCAATCCGACAGAGTTGTTCTCGTATGTCGTCCAAAACCCCAAGCAGATCGTCGCCGAAGTCGTCAACCTGCCGGGTGTCTCGGAGCTGGTCCCACTCCGATGCGCATGTGCGCAGCTCGTTGGCCACCTGCTCACCATCAGCCAGGATCGGGCGGCCTGGCCCTACCAGTTCGACTGCTGTCACCGATGGTTCGCAGTATTGCTCGTTGGCGGTCCACTCGATCAGACGGAGAACGGTCAGGCGCTCGAGGGAGATCTCGTCTTGCGGGACGCTGAGCGGGACATGGGTTGGCGCGCCAGCCACCCCCCCGGCCTCGCCCATGACCCGAAGAAACAGCCCGTCGTTGTGTTTGACGACGAGGAACGGATTCTCGCCTGTGCGCACGTACACATCAACGATTCGCCCCAGCACATCGCGGTCGCGATCACGGAGTTGCGACAGATCGGGGTGAGCCATCCGGCGTCTCCTCCAGTCAATGATCTTGTAGAGCACCTCTGGGTACCCAAGCCTGCCTAGCAGAGAACCTGCATGGGTACTTGAGCATTTTATCGCAACACCTCCGGCTGCTACCATTCACTCTGTCGCACCGACAACAGAGGTGTAGGAGCTGACCATGGCAGATCCGATTCGCGGGCAGACGGCGGTTTGCGGGCTGGGAATCACCGAAATGGGCAAGGTCTACGGGCACGACCCCTCGTGGTTCGCCGGCGAGGCGATCCGCCTGGCGCTGGCCGACGCCGGGCTGGAAAAGGACGACCTCGACGGCCTGCTGATCAACCCCGGCATCACCGGGATGATGGGCACCGGCATCTCGATTCCGCTGCAGAACTATCTGGGGCTGCGCAATCTGCGGCTGCTCAACCACATGAACTCGTTCGGCGCGACGGCCTCGGCGATGATCCAGTACGCGGCGATGGCGGTGCATCACGGGATGGCCAACTACGTGGCCTGTGTGTTCTCCGACGCGCCGCTGCAGAAAGGCGGCTCGGCGGGCGCGGCCTACGGCGGCGGCGGGCGGCGCGGGCCGGTGGGGATGACCTCGCTGATGCCGGCCTTCGGCTTCTACGGCGCCAACACCTCCTACGCGCTGGCCGCGCGGCGCTACATGGAGACCTACGGCGCGACCAACGACCACTTCGGCAAGGTCGCCGTGGCGCAGCGCGAGTGGGCCACGATGAACCCGCACGCCACGATGCGGGACCCGATCACGCTGGAGGACTACCACAACTCGCGCTGGATCATCGAGCCGTTCCACCTGCTCGACTGCTGCCTGGTCTCGAACGGCGCGGTGGCGACGATCGTGACCACCGCCGAGCGGGCGCGCGACCTCCAGTCCGACCCCGCCTACATCTGGGGCATGGGCCAGGGGCACCCGGGCAACCTGCCGCACGCCGATGTCGAGGTGGGCACGACCTCGGGCGCGACGATCGCCGGCGAGACGGCCTACAAAATGGCCGGCGTGGGGCCTGAGGATGTGGATGTCTGCGAGTTCTACGACTGCTACACCTACACGGTGCTGCGGACGATCGAGGACTACGGCATCGTGGGCAAGGGCGAGGCGGCCGACTGGGTGGCCGAGGGCCACACGCGGCCGGGCGGCGCGCTGCCGATCAACACCGGCGGCGGGCAGCTGTCCAGCTACTACATGTGGGGCATGACGCCGATCTCGGAGGGAGTAATCCAGGCGCGCGGATCGGGCGGCGAACGGCAGGTCGAGCAGCACGACATCGTGCTCTGCTCCGGCAACGGCGGCACGCTCGACACCCACGGCACGATCATCTTCTCCCCGAACGCCAACTGAGCGCCGCGATGAGCTCCGACAACATGGCCTACGACAAGCCCCTGCCCACCCCCGACGAGAACACCCAGCCGTGGTTTGACGCGCTGCGCGAGCACAGGCTGCTCTTGCAGTACTTCCCCTCCGCCGACCACTACCAGTATCCCTACAGCGACCGCTGCACCAAAGATTGGTCGACCGAGTGGGAATGGCGCGAGTCTGCGGGCGCGGGCGTGGTCTACACATGGGGGCGGATGCACCAGCTCTACCACCCGTCGTGGAAGGAGGACATCCCCTACGTCCTCGCCGTGGTGGAGCTGGACGAGGGCCCGCGGATGCAGACGACGCTGGTCAACGTGGGCGACGACGACATCCGCGTCGGGATGCGCGTGCGGGTCTACTTCGACGACGTGACCGATGAAGTCACGCTGCCCAAGTTCGAGCCGGCCTGAGCGAACATGAGTGAATCGGGCGCGCCGCCGCTGAGCGGCATCCGCGTGATCGACTTCACCTGGATCGTGGCCGGGCCGACCTGCACGCGGCTGCTGGCCGATTTCGGCGCGGAGGTGATCCGCGTCGAGAATCAGCAGACGCTGGACTCGATCCGCTTCGGGCGTCCGCATCCGAACGGGTTCGAGCCGCCCGATTCGTCAGGCATGTTCAACTGGCTCAATCGCAACAAGCGCTCGATCACGCTCAACGCGCGGCACCCGCAGGGGCTGGAGCTGCTCAAGCGGCTGATCGCGGTGTCGGATGTGGTGGTCGAGAACTACTCGTCGCGGGTGCTGGAGTCGTGGGGTCTGGGCTACGCGGAGCAGCGGGCGATTCGGGACGACATCATTTATGTCTCCCTATGCGGCTTCGGTCACAGCGGCCCACAGCGCGACTACGGCACCTGGGGCCCCACCGCGCAAGCCCTCTCGGGGCTGACCGCGATGTCGGGCTTCGCCGGCGGCGAGCCGGCCGGCTGGGGCTACTCCTACCTCGACCACATGGCGGGGTTCACGGCGGCGGCGGCGATCGCAGCGGCGCTGCATCATCGGCGGCGGACCGGCGAGGGACAGCACATCGACCTCTCGCAGGTGGAAAGCGGGATGGTGCTGACCGGCCCGGCGACGCTCGATTTCACGGTCAACGGGCGGCGCTACGCCGAGACGGGCAATCCGCCCGGCAACCGCAGCGTCTGGCCGCGCGCCGCGCCGCACAATACGTACCCCACGGCAGGCGACGACAACTGGATCATGATCACCTGCCTGACCGACGCGCAATGGGCGGAGCTCTGCGCGCTGAGCAACCATCCCGACTGGCGCGACGACGAGCGCTTCGCCACGCTCCCCGCGCGGCTGCGCCACGAGGACGAGCTGGACGACCTGGTCGCGGTCTGGACTAGCGCGCAGGACGGACGCGCGCTGATGCTGCGCCTGCAAGAGGCCGGCATCCCCGCTGGCGTCGTGCAGAACGGCGTCGATCTGGTGGAGCGCGATCCTCAGCTGCGACATCGCGAGTGGACGGCGCGGCGCGAGCACGAGATGCTGGGCGAGCACGAAACCGACGGGCTGCCCGTGCGGCTTTCGCGCACGCCGGCGCACCGCGACCGTCCGGGGCCGCGCCTGGGCGAGGCCAACGATTATGTCTACGGCGAGCTGCTGGGGCTGGATGCAGAACAGATCAGCGAGCTGCTGATCGCCGGGGCGCTGGGCTAGCGCGATGACCGCTGACGCGACTCCGCTGGCCACTCCGCTAGACGGCGTGCGGGTGCTGGATCTGAGCGATCCGTTTGGGCACTACGCCGGGCGGCTGCTGGCCAACCTGGGGGCGGACGTGATCAAGATCGAGCCGCCGGCAGGCGACGCAGGGCGGCGGATTGGGCCGTTTCTCGAGGATCTGCCCGGTCCTGAGCGCTCCCTCTTCTGGTGGTACTACAACGCCGACAAGCGCTCGCTGGCGCTGGACATCGCCTCCGACGACGGACTTGACCTCTTCCTACGGCTCGCCTCGGAGGCGGACATCGTGCTGGAGACGGCGCAGCCGTCGTTGGAGCGTCCCTTCGACCCGGTGCTATTGGCCGACGCCTACCCGCGGCTGATCGTGCTGTCGATCACGCCGTTCGGGCAGGACGGGCCGTGGGCGGAGTGGGCCTGGTCCGACGGGGTGGGGCTGGCGCTGGGCGGCCCGATGGGTTCCTGCGGTTATGACAACCTGGAGGGCGCGCCACCGATCCGCCCGACCGAGCATCACGCCGGACACATCGCCGCCTATTACGCGGTGTTCGGGGCGCTTGCGGCGCTGTCCGAGCGCGAGGAATCGGGGCGCGGACAGCACATCGACGCCTCGGTGCATGAAGCCTGCGCGTTCACAATCGAGTCCTCCGCGCCCTGGGCGCTCTACGAGCGGCATCCGCTGCTGCGCCAGACCGGGCGGCACGCGGGGCCGCAGCCGACCGAGCCGTGGCAGTACCCGACCGCCGACGATCGCCTGATCAACATTTTCGGGATGCCGCGCAGCGAGGCGGCCTGGCTGCGGCTGGTCGAGCTAATCCAGCAGGACGGGCACGGCGCGGAGCTGAGCGATCCGGAGTTGCTCGACGGCCGCAAGCGCCAGCTCGGGCTGCGCCAGCCGACGGCGGTGCGGATGCTTGAGCAGATCGCGGAGTACATCGCCGCGAACGAGGCGGAAGACATCTACCACGGCGCGCAGCAGGCGGGCGCGGCCTGGTCGATCATCCGCACGCCCGACGAAGCCGCGGAGGATCGGCACTGGCACGAGCGCGGCTTCTTCGTGGAGGTTGAGCATCCGGAGTACGGCCTGACGGCGACCTATCCGGGCGCGCCCTACATTCTCTCCGGCACGCCGTGGCGTCACGCGCAGCGCGCGCCGCTGCTCGGCGAGCACACGCTGGAGATTCTGGGCGGCGAGCTGGGGCTCGGCGTGGAGCAGATCGCGGCGCTGACGGCTGCGGGGGTTGTGGCCTGAGGGCCCATCCGCACTTCGTCATTCCTGCGTAGGCGGGAATCGTGGATTCCTGCCTACGCAGGAATGACGGAAAAGGGGCGCAGGAATGACGGACGGGGGCCGAATGACGGAAAGGGAGGGTGGAATGCGAGGGGCGTGGCTTAAGGGGCGGCGGCGCGTAAGATGAGCGCATGAGCGAACAGCCACAGCGACGGCGGCGCAGGCGGCGCAACCGACGGCCCGTCGAGCGGCAGACCGCGCCGGCAGACGGCGGCGAGAGCGCGGCGGAAGCGGCCGGCGAGGAGGCGTCGGAGGGCGGCTCGGACAGCGGCTCGCAGGAGGTGCGCTCGGAAGGCGGGCGCGCCCGCGGGCGCGGCGGGGGCACCCGCAGCGGCGGCGGGCGGGCGCAGGAGCAGCCGCGCAAGCGCACGATCTTCGGGCTGCCGCGCATGTCGTTCGCGATTCTGGCAGGGCTGCTGGTCGCGCTGATCGCGATGGTCGTGATGCAGCAGCTCTTCCCGCCCAGCAATGTGACCGAGATCCGCGGCCTGCTCGCCTACCCCGATCAGGGGCGGCGGCACCTGGCCGAGGGCGAGACATTCGACACCTACAACTCAACGCCGCCGACCTCGGGGCCGCACCATGACGAAATGCCGCCGGTGGGCGTCTACGGCGCGGATGAGGACGCGCCGTTCAACGAGATTCCCGAACCGGTGCGGATGCTGCCGCTGTTGGAGAGCGGCGGGGTGGTGGTCTACTACGACCCGGCCAGCGCGGTGGCGGACGACCTGCTGACCTGGCTGCGGCTGCTGGCGGGCAACCGCCCGTATCTGGCGGCGCTGCCGATTGCGGGGCTGACCGAGATGCACGACGCGCCGATCGTGGCGGCGGCCTGGCGCACGCTGCTGCCGATTGCCGGCCCCTCGGCCGACGACGAAGCGGACGAAGAGGGCCCGCCGGCCTGGCGCGCGCAGCTGGAGGTCTTCCTCAGCAGCGGCGAGTCGGGCTACTACGAGCGCTACGTGCTGGATCGCGATGGGCAGCGGCAGCTGTTGGAGGAGGCGCGGCGCGAATGAGCTGGTCGGTGAATCGGCATCTGGTCGTCGGAATGCTGGCGCTGCTGGGCGCGCTGCTCGTCCTACAAGCCTGCGGCGGCTCCGACGGCGGAGCGCAGGCGGTGGGCGAGATCCTCGACGATCCGCGGCTTGAGGTCTACGACGACGACCAGACGACGGAGGGGCAGACGCATGTGCCGCCGACGGTGGATGTGCCCTACCCGGTCGCGCCGCCCTACGGCGGACCGCACGACCCAACGCCGCTGACCTGCGGGCTCTACGCGACCGCGCCGCGCTTCGAGAACGCGGTTCACGCGATGGAGCACGGCGCGGTGGTGATCTGGTATTCGCGCCGCCTGCTCAGCGAGCCGCAGCTGGAGGAGTTGCGGGCCATCGCCACCGCGCAGCTGGAGGACGGCGTCTACATGATCTACGCGCCCTACGACGCGATGGCGGCGTCAATCACGCTCACAACCTGGGGCGAGCGCCTGCCGCTGGAGGAGGTGGAGCGGGGCGTGATCGAGGCCTACATCGACGAGTTCAAGCACGACGCGCCGGAACCGACGGCGGCGGGGGGCTGCCGCACGGCGGGGTAGGGGGCCGTCTCACTGCCCCCCCATTGTGGGGGGGCTGCGGGGGGTTCGGGGACGCGGCGGAGCCCCCCCCTCTCAATCTCCCCCCAGGATGGGGGGAGAGGCCGGAACTGCCCCCGATTGTGGTGCGCCCGTCTCACTGCCCCCCCATCGTGGGGGGGCTACGGGGGGGTTCGGGGACGCGGCGGAGCCCCCCTCTCAATCTCCCCCCAGGATGGGGGGAGAGGCCGGAACTGCCCCCGATTGTGGTGCGCCCGTCTCACTGCCCCCCCATCGTGGGGGGGCTACGGGGGGGTTCGGGGACGCGGCCGAGCCCCCCTCTCAATCTCCCCCCAGGATGGGGGGAGAGGCCGGAACTGCCCCCCCATTGTGGGGAGCGATTTCGTCACTCCGGCGCCCCCCCTCCGTCATTCCTGCGTAGGCAGGAATCCAGGCGAACCGCCGGCGTTCGCTCACGCCGCCGATGCGCAACGGCTCTCGAACGCTGCTTTGGCGGGCCGTCGGGAGGCCGTAAACGTCTCGCGGCCACGAGATCGCCTGGATTCCTGCCTGCGCAGGAATGACGGAGGGGGGGCACCCGTCTCACTGCCCCCCCATTGTGGGGGGGCTACGGGGGGGCCGGGGGCGCGAGCGGAGCCCCCCTCTCAATCTCCCCCCAGGATGGGGGGAGAGGTCGGAAGCGCCCCCGATTGTGGGGCACCCGTCTCACTGCCCCCCCATCGTGGGGGGGCTACGGGGGGGCTCGAGCGCGCGGCGGAGCCCCCCTCTCAATCTCCCCCCAGGATGGGGGGAGAGGCCGGAATCGCCGCCCCATTGTGGCGGCCGTTTCACTGCCCCCCCCCATTGTGGGGGGGGCTGCGGGGGGGCTCGGGCGGGCGGCGGAGCCCCCCTCTCAATCTCCCCCCAGGATGGGGGGAGAGGCCGGAACTGCCCCCGATTGTGGGGCACCCGTCTCACTGCCCCCCCATCGTGGGGGGGCTACGGGGGGGCTCGAGCGCGCGGCGGAGCCCCCCTCTCAATCTCCCCCCAGGATGGGGGGAGAGGCCGGAACTGCCCCCGATTGTGGGGCACCCGTCTCACTGCCCCCCCATCGTGGGGGGGCTACGGGGGGGCTCGAGCGCGCGGCGGAGCCCCCCTCTCAATCTCCCCCCAGGATGGGGGGAGAGGCCGGAACTGCCCCCGATTGTGGGGCACCCGTCTCACTGCCCCCCCATCGTGGGGGGGCTACGGGGGGGCTCGAGCGCGCGGCGGAGCCCCCCTCTCAATCTCCCCCCAGGATGGGGGGAGAGGCCGGAGTCTCCCCCCGCGACGGGGGGAGCGGGCGGGGAGCGCGGGGGGTGTGGTAACCTCGCGGGGCTTGGCCGCTCTGTGGGAAGGGTGATGTTCGTGAACGCTGGCGCTTCTCTTCGCTGCTTGCTTCGCACCTGGTTGCTCGGGGTTCTGGCGCTGGGGGCGCTGCTCGGCGGCGCGCTGGGCGCGCTGGCGCCGGCGGCGGGCGCGCCGCCGCCCGCGGATTTGACGATGACGCTGAGCACGGACGACGCCGACGGGGTGATTGAGCCGGGCCAGGAGTTCACGGTGCTGGCGGAGTTGACCTACACGGGCGGGCGCGACCCGCTGGCGGCGGATCAGCTGCAGATCGGCAGCGCGAGCGTGCGGATCAGCGGCAGCTTCGAATTCGAGAGCGGCGGGCGAGCGCTGACGCTCGGCGCCTTCTCCGCCCCCGACGCCCGCAGCGTCGTCAGCTTCACCCCGATCGACATCAGAGACGCCGACGGCAACGAGCCGAGCGGACGCGCGCGCGCCAACATCCGCGCGCTGGACGGGCGCACCGCCCTCGTCTACCGCGCCCCGGGCCCGGCCAGCGCGCCGGCGCGACTCTACGTCTACGACCTCTACAACCAGCGGCAGAGCATCACGATCAATGCGCCGACGGGGGCCCACAGCGATTTCGCCATCTCGCCCCGGGGCGAGGACAACTCGTACAGCTTTTGGGGCATGCCCATGGCCGTCTGGCATGAGACCGAAAGCCTCGCCTGGCTGTTCGTCGGCTCCTACCGGGATACGCATAGCGGCAGCGACTACACCGGCAACACCTACACCAACGAAAGCTTCGGCAGCGTCTACGTCTACCGGTTGGACTGGACGACGGAGCCGCCGACGCTGACCCAGCCGGCGACGCTCTTCATGGAAGGGCAAGACGCCTGCAACGGCTGGGGCAATGGCTGTTGGCCCGCCTTCGGCACGGCGGTGACGATCTCGGCCGACGGGCGGGTGCTGGCGGTGAGCGCCTTCCGCGCCAACCAGACCGGCGCGGTCTACGTCTACATGCGGCCCGACGGCGAGGGGCAAAGCTGGGGCGACATCACGCAGGAGGACGCGATTAAGGTGAGCTCGGTGGCGATCCCGCCCTGGGGCGCGAGCAACAGCGCCGGCCAACGCCCGTTCGACTCCGGCGCGTCGGGCCGAACGGGCGCGGCGACGGACTGCGACGCCTACTGCTCGCGGGTGCAGTCTTGGGTCGGCAGCGAGTTCGGCTGGCGCGCGATCCGACTCTCCGGCGACGGGGAGGTGCTGGCCGTCGGCGCGATCGACAAGAGTTACAGCGAGCTCACGCCGGGCGGCAGCTTCGGCGGCAAGACGAATGTCGGCCAAGTCGCGGTGTTCGTGGCGCCGGGCGGCGACTGGGAGGCGGCCGCGCAGGACGCGCGCTTCGACGACCAGGGCAACGCGAAGACGCTGATCGGCGCGAGGGAGTCGGCGACGGCGTTCGACCCCGCCACGCACTACTCGCCCGGTCCGCGGCTGCGCGTCACCAGGCCCACGGCCAAACTGTCCTTCGGCGACTGGGGCAGCCCGGCCACGAACGCATGGTTCGGCTCGGCGGTCGACGTCACGCTCGACGGGCGCACGATCGCGGCCGGCACCGGCTGGGACTACGCCACGGGCTCCGACCCGAACCTCAACAACCAGCGCGGTCGGCGCATCGTGCAGATTTTCCAGCTCGAAGCGGGCCAGAGCTGGGCCGATGTCGGCGCGGCGAACCCCACCGGACTCAACACCTGGTCGGCCCAGTACCACAAGACGGCCCAGCAGGCCGAGCACGGGTTCCCGCTGGGCCAGCTCGGCTTCAGCGCCGACGGCGCGGCGCTGCTGATGGGCAGCCCGATCGGCGGGATCGGCGGCCAGGACCAGGGCAACGCGTGGCTCGTCCAGCGGCCGGCAAACGGCCGCTGGAGCGGCAACATATCGGGACCGACCGCCAGCGACTGGAACCGTGGGGGCGGGAGAACGTTCCGGGAGACGGCGACCGGATTCGGGAACGCCAGCGCGGGCTTCGGCTTCATCGCGCAGAGCCCCGACCGGCAGCTGCTGGCGCTCAGCGCACTCGGCGAAAAGGCGCTCAACAAATCTACCTGCTCAGGTTGCAATGCGATCGCGGGCAGCGGCCCCCACTCGTACCTCAGCAATGAGCAGTGCGCGACGCGGCCGACCGACCGCGACGGGAGCGTGGAGTTGGTCACGACCTGCCGCGTCGCGCTGCCGAGCTCGAACGCGGTGGTGCCGCCGGGCACGGAACACGGGCCGTTCCGGATTACGGGCACGCTGACGGATGTGCGGCTGGGCGCGGACACGGAGGGGGCGGTGACGATCAGCGGCGAGCTGGAGCTGGAGGTGGGCACGGTGCAGCAGGTGGCGGAGGCGAAGCTGGAGTTCGGCACGAACACGCGCGGGACGACCACGACCGACGACGACGCGCCGTATCCGTCGTCGATCGGGGCGGGCGAGTCGACCGGGCTGCGCCTGCAGATTCTGACGGAGCGTGGGCTGCCGTCGGAGACGGGTTCGGTGACGTCGGTGGTGGTGTCGAGCACGGCGGGCACGCTGCGCTCGAACATCGGCGCGGCGCCGGGCTGCGCGGGCGGGGCGGGGGCGATCTGTCGGCTCGACGCCTCAGCGCTGACGGGCGACAACACGGACAACATTCTGCTCACGCTGCAGCACGGCGGCGCGGCCGCGACGGCCAATGTGGATGTGACGGTGATCGCCAAAACGGGCGAAATCCTGCGCAGCGAGGTGGTCACGGTGACCTTCACCGGCGCGCCGGCGTCGCTGGCGATTGCGGCGCCCACGAGCGGCCTGCTGAACGTGGATACGCCCGATCCGGGCGGGGAGACGCCCGAGGACGATGTGGACAACCGCGACGTGCTGACGCTGGCGGTGACGGCGGCGGACGCGAACGGGGCGAAGGTGACGCCGCCGAGCAACCGCTACACGGCGACGCTGCGGGATCCGGACGGTCGGCGGGTGACGAGCGGGGTGGAGTTGGAGTGGCCGCTGGGCGGGGCGGAGAGTCCGACGCTGAATGCGGCGCGCGAGTTGCAGGCGCGGATTGATGTGGATCGCGCGGCGGCGCAGCGGCTGGCCAACGGCGAGTACACCTTGCAGTTGCGGGCGGGCGCGCTGACGGCGGAGCAGACGATCACGGTGAGCGGCGGGGCGGCGACGGTCGCGATCAGCGAGCCCGATCCGGCGCCCGCGCCGGGCGCGGAGTTCACGCTGACGGCGACAGTCAGCGACGCGGACGGGGCGGCGGTGCCGAACGGCACGGCGGTGGAGTGGAATCCGCTCGCGCTGGGCGAGGCGGTCAGCCCGCTGGTGCAGACCGGCGCGGAGCGGATGACGACGGACGGCACGGCGTCGGCGACGTTCCTGGCGGTGGTGCCGGGCAGCGGCTCGGTGCGGGTGACGGCGGACGGCGTCTCGAACGTGGTGCTGGTGCAGGTGCCGGATCCGAGCGCGCCGACGCGTGCGTTGACGGCGGCGGATTTCCTGAGTTCAACGACGCCGGGCGCTCCGGCGTCGTGGCTGGGCGAGGCGAACGTGACGGCGGCGACGCTGCTGGGCGCGCTGGAGGGCGTGGACAGCATTTTGCTGTGGCAGTACGGCCGCTGGCTGCGCTACGCGGTGGAGGGTGGTCGGGTGATTCCGGGTTCGTTCGATTTCACGGCGCAGCCGGGCGCGGTGCTGTGGTTGGGGGAGTAGGGGGCATTCCGGCTTCTCCCCCCGTCGCGGGGGGAGAGGCCGGAACCGCCCCCCATCGAGGGGGTCCCATCTCACTGCCCCCCCATCGTGGGGGGAGAGGCCGGAACCCCTTACCCCAGCGGTGGGCCGTGGGTGTGAGCGCGGAGGGCGGTGAGCTCTTGCTCTACGGCCTGGAGGCGCTGTTCTTGCGTTTGGGGGGTGAGGCGCTCGGCGATGGCTTGCAGGAGGGCTTGCCAGGGGAAGTCTCGGCCGGGGTCGCCTTTGGTGGTGCAGAGTTCGCTGTGGCCGAGATGGTAGGCGCGGTCGAGGGGGATGTCGTACTTGCGGCACTGGTAGGCGGACCAGGCGGCGACGGCGCGGAATTGGCGGGAGCCGGGGGTGAAGCTGCGGCCGATGTCGCGGGCGCGGCCTTCGATCTCGATCGAGAGCATGCAGGTGTTGTAGGAGACGAGTTGGGCGCGCCACCAGGGGGGGCGGGGCAGGCGGGTGTTGGGCCGGGTGCGGGTGCGGGTGCCCTGGGCCCAGGCGAAGTCGGCGTCGCGCACCATCTGGTAGAGGTCGCCGTCGGAGTCGGCGTAGTAGCCGGTGGAGGCGTCGGCGGCGGGGTTTTGGAACCAGGCGGGGGTGGTTTCGATGTCGTCGGGCTGTTCTTCGGGGGTGTGGTAGCAGATGGCGATTTGGCGTCGCGGCGCGCCGCCGTAGGGTCGGTCGGCGGCGGGGTAATAGTTGGAGCGGTGGGCGGGCGCCCAGATGGTGCGTGCGCCTTCGGGCAGGCCGGTGAGGCCGTGGAGGTCGGGGGCGGGCTGGTCGAGTGGGGCGGTGGTGGTCATTGTGAGGAGGTTCCGTTGGTGTTGCGGGTGCGGAAGAAGCCGTAGGCGGCGGCGACGGCGAGGGCCATGGTGCGGACGGTTTCGCCGGCGTGTCCGGGGCCGATGGCGCCGGTTTCGAGCAGCGCCCAGACGCCGATCACGCTGAGGGCGATGACGGCGCGGACGCTGCCGCGGGGCAGCCAGAGGGGTTCGCGTGGGTCGGGGGGCGGGGGTGTGGGGGTTTGCATTTTTGGGGGTGTCCTTTCGTTTTGCCCCCATCGTGGGGGCGTCCTTCTCACTGCCCCCCCATCGTGGGGGGCTACGGGGGGGTCTGCCGGTGGGCACCGCGCCCCCTCTGGCCTCTCCCCCCATCCTGGGGGGAGAGGCCAGAGGGATCCCCCCGCGATGAGGGAGGGCTACGGGGGGCTCTGCGTGCGGGGGCGCCCCCCTCTCAATCTCCCCCCAGAATGGGGGGAGAGGCCGGAGGGAGATCCCTCGCGACGGGGGAGAGGCCGGAGGGGTCAGAGGAAGAAGCTGGCGCGGACGGTGGCGGCGCCGTCGACGGCGATGAGGCGGATGCGCTGCACCTGGTCGCGGTGCTCCAGTTCGAGGGTGTCGCCGTCGGCGAGCAGATGTCCGACGGCGGCGGTGGGGGCTTCGCCGTCGAGTCGGTAGCGGAGGCTGCCGGTTTCGACGGTGAGCCAGGCGCGGTTGGCGCGTCCGGCGCGCTGGGGCGAGAAGCCTTTGGCGGATGCGCCGAGGGCGAGCGTTTCGAAGTCGATGCCGACGCCGTGGGTCATGCCGGGCCGCCTTCCGGGTTGAGCGGGGGGAAACCGGCGGGCGCGGCGGCCTGGTCGTACTCAGCCGGCTGGTCGAGCAGGGCGGAGCCGGCGGCCTCGTCGTATTCGGCGGGCCGGTCGAACTCGGTGAGGCCGCAGAGGGAGTCGTCGAGCGAGGCGGCGAGTTCGCGGAACTCTGCGGGCAGGTCTTCGAGCCGCTCGGCTTCGCGCCACTCCTGGGCGCGGCGCTTGAGGTATTTGGCGACGGGGACGCGCCGCCACTGGCCGGCCTCGGCGGCGGCGTCCAGCGGCTCGTCGTCGGCCGCGGGCGGGCTGAGCATCAGGATGTCGTAGTCGGTCGGCGGGTCGCCGGCGGCGCGGACGGCGCGCAGGTGTCGGTGGAAGAGCAGCAGGGGGCGCTGGCTCGCGTCGAGCGGTTCGGTCATGGGACGGTCCTTTCGTGGTCCGTGATGGGGCGCGTGATGGGGTGTGTGGTGCGGTCAGGAGGGGCCGAGGCCGGCGTTGATCTCGGTCTCGAGCCAGCGGCGGGCGTCGAGTTCGACGGCGCGGTGGTCGAGGCCGAGTTGTTCGGCGGCGTCGAGCAGCAGGCGCTCGGCTTCGCGGCTGTCGTGGAAGCCTTGTCCGAGCAGGTGTTGGTCGCGGCCGATGTAGCGGCGGCCATGGCGGTCGGTTTTGGCGACGCGGAGGTTGGCGCGGACGGCGCGGGTGCCGGTGCTGATGGCGGGCGGCGCGTAGCGTCGGGAGCGCAGGGGGGTGAAGTAGGTCATGGTCAGGCTCCGTCCGCGGTGATCTGGCAGCCGTGGTGTGGGTAGCCGGCGATGCCGGCTTCGTAGTCGGCCATGGAGCGGAGGATCACGCCGGGCCAGGTGGCTTCCTGGAAGATCTGGAGGGTCCAGTCCATGGAGCAGGCCCAGGCGAGCGCCTCGCGCCCGAACATTGAGCAGATGTAGTCGCCGGAGCCGTCCTGGGTCATGTAGCCGTCGACGAAGACGGAGGCGCCCATGAGGGGAATTTCGCTGATCATGAAGCGTCGGATCAGCTGCTCGGAGAGGCCCTGGGGGATCCAGGGGCTCGCGCCGGCGGCGACGCCGCGCGCGCCGAGGTCGGTGACGACGTCTTCGGCGGGGATTGGGGCGAGCACGGCGACGATTTCGCCGCGCGGCGGGCCGCCGTTGGCGCGCGTCACCGATTGCAGGGTGCGGCGCGCGGTGCGCAGCGAGGCGATGGTGAGGTCGACGTTGGTTGTGCCGATGTCGTTGTCGGTGTGCCAGTTGGCGAACTCGCCGGTGAGGTCGGTGTCGATGTCCTGTCCCTGGGAGAGGGCGATTTCGCTGGAGATCAGGCGCACGAGGTTTTCGCGGGAGTAGTTTTGGGCGCGGATGTGGACGCGCACCTGGATCACGCGGAAGGTGGGCTCGATCGTGGCGTTGGTGAGGGTGAAGCGGGAGTAGGAGCTGAGCTCGGTGCCCTCGCCGGGCGTCTGCACGGTGCTGACGCTGGAGATGCGGGGGATGTTGGCCTCGTTGTGGCCCTTGGGGATGATCACCTTGCGGGCCAGGGAGAGCATCGGGGCGGACTGCGGCATTTGGGCAATCGTGCGCTCGATGATCTCGGAGTAGGAGGCTTCGACGTTGGTCGAGAGCGTGTCGGGCATCGGTCGTCCTTTCGGTCGGGCTGCTTAGCTGCTTAGCGGTCGTGTTTGGGGCTCAGGCGTCGGGGTGTTCGGCGAGCCAGGCGGCGAAGCGGGCGCGGCGCTGTGCGGCGTCGGGGTCGGCCTGGGCGTCCTGGATGTAGGCGGTCCACTCGGCGACGCTGGCGGGTTCGCGGGGCGGCACGCCGCCCTGGAGGCCGCGGGTGGGCAGCGGGCGGCTGGCGCGGATTTCGTCGCGGCGGGTCTGCTCGCGGGCGTCGAGCTCGTCGAGCACGCCGGCGATCAGTTCGGACTGGCGCTCGCGCAGGGCGTGGTCGGCGATCAGGTCGCGCCAGACGCGGACGGTCTCTTCGGGCGCGTCGGCGGCGACGAGTTGTTCGCGCTCTTCATCGCTGAGGGCGGCGATCGCGTCGAGCATCGCCTCGCGCAGCGGCGAGGAGTCCGTGTCGCCGTCGGGCGGCGTCTCGACAGGCGGGGGAGCGGCCTGATCCTGCGGGGGCTGGGTGGTTTCCGTGGGCATTGCGCCTCCTGACGGGAAAGCGCCGAGCGGGTTGGAACCCGTTCGGCGCTCGGAGGCGCGCTCGGCGCGGCGGTGGAATGCGAACAAACGTACTTACGGTGCGGGAGGGATGCAAACGGTGGGGAGCTGCGGCGTGTTGCGGGCTACAGAGAGGGGGTGGCGTAGGCTGGCGGCTGCGGCGGCCGCCCCCCCAGTCCGCTTACGCGGACAGCCCCCCTGCATAGGGGGGCGATTCGGAAGGAGCGGACAGCTTCCCTGCGTAGGGGGCGATTTCGGAAGGGGTAGACAGCGTCACTGCGTAGGGGGGCGATTCGGATGCGCTGTGCTATGCTTTACTTGTCGCACGGATGTGCGCTTACGGGGATTGGGACGGATCATGATTCAGATCGTCGACATCGAGCGGCGGGGCAGCATCTGCACGGTGCGCTTTGAGGATGCGCCGCCGTTGCGCTGTTCGCGCAACTTTGCGCGGCGGCTGCGATTCAGCGCGGGGCAGCAGATCGACGCGGCGCTGCTGGAGCGTGTCCGCGAGACCGCCGGGATCGACCTCGCCCAACAGCTGGCGGAGCGCCTGCTGCGGCGTCCACGCAGCCGCCGCGAGTTGGCCGCGCGGCTGCGCCAGGAGGGCGTGCCGGAGTCGGCGATGCGCGAGGCGCTCGAAGAGCTCGAGGCGGAGGGCGGGCACGACGAGGGCGAGGACGCGCTGGCGCTGGCGCGGCAGTGCGTGGGGCGCAACGGGGAGGACTGGAACGATGTGCGCCGGCGCTGCGGCGCGCGGCTGCGGCGGCGCGGGTTCAGCCCGGCCACGGCGCTGCATGCGGTGCAGACCGCCTGGCGTGAGCAGCATGAACAGCGCGAGCAGCAAGAGCGGCCTGAGCAGGAAGACGGGCCGCAGATCGAATCCGACGACGAGCCGCAGGCGGAGCCGATCGCTGGCGCGTCAATTCGATCGCGCGTACCATGACCAAAGTACGCACTGCCGCCCGCGGTTCGGTTGCGCGATCTGCGCGACGCGCTCCGGGCGGCTTGATCACCGTCGCACGGCAATGCCGATGACTATGACAACGCGAGGACACCATGCTAGGAGCCCTGCTGCGGTTCCTGCTCGGCGGGCCCGATCCGCGAATTGCGGCCCGCGAAGAAGCCGATCGGATCGTTCAACAGGCCGAGCAGGAGGCCCGTGAACGACTGTTGGCTGCGCAGGAACAGTCGCTCACCCAACGCGAAGAGATGGAGGCCGAGGTCCGCGATCTGCGGACGGAGGTGCAGCGCGCCGAGGATCGCCTGATCCGGCGCGAGGAGTCGCTCGAAACGCGCAGCCAGGAGCTGGATCGCCGCGACGGGCAGCTGAAGCGGCGTCAGACCCAGCTGGATGAGCGCGAGCGCGAGATCGGCGAGCTTGCCGACCAGGAGCAGGCGCGGCTGGAGCAGATCGGCAATCTGACCGCCGAGGAAGCGCGCGCGCGCCTGATCGAGCAGGTCGAAACGGAGATCGGCGACGAAGCCGATCGCCTGGTGCGCGAGGCGGAGCAGCGCGTCCGCGGGGAATCCGAGGAACGCGCGCGCAACGTGCTGGCCACCGCAATTCAGCGCGTCGCATCCGAGGTGACCACCGAGTCCACCGTCTCCGTCGTGCAGCTGCCCGGCGAGGATATGAAGGGGCGGATCATCGGGCGCGAGGGGCGCAACATCCGCGCGTTGGAAAGCGCGACGGGCTGCGACCTGATCATCGACGACACGCCCGACGTGGTGACGATTTCGGGTTTTGATCCGGTGCGCCGCGAGGTGGGACGGCTGTCGCTCACGCGGCTGGTCGCGGACGGGCGCATTCACCCGACGCGGATTGAGGAGCAGGTCGCCAAAGCGCAGCGCGATGTGGATGCGATCGTGCGCGAGTCGGGCGAGGAAGCGGCGATCGAGGCGCACTGCTCGGGGCTGCCGAGCGGACTGCTGGACATCTTCGGGCGGCTGCGCTTCCGCACTTCCTACGGGCAAAATCAGCTGCGTCACGCGGTCGAAACGGCGCACATCGCGGCGATGATCGCCGACGAGATCAACGCCGACGTCGACATCGCGCGGCGCGGTGCGCTGCTGCACGATGTGGGCAAGTCGATCGACCACGAGGTTGAGGGCACGCACGCGATCATCGGCGGTAATCTGGCCCGTCGCTTCAAGATGTCGGAGCCGATCGCGCACTGCATTGAGGCGCACCACGACGAGGTGGAGTTGCAAACGGTGGAGGCGATCATCGTCCAGATCGCCGACGCGATTTCGGGCGGGCGCCCGGGCGCGCGGCGCGAGTCGGTCGACCGCTACATCGAGCGGCTGCG
This sequence comes from Dehalococcoidia bacterium, assembly GCA_965243125.1. Classification (GTDB taxonomy): domain Bacteria; phylum Chloroflexota; class Dehalococcoidia; order Bin125; family Bin125; genus CATQGW01. The sequence goes on from OZ251529.1 coordinate 2,342,142, forward strand.
GGCGCTGGAGGAGATCGCAACCTCGTTCGAGGGCGTGGGGCAGGCGTTCGCGATTCAGGCCGGCCGCGAGGTGCGGGTGGTCGTGGATCCGCAGGAGGTGGACGATCTCGGGGCGATGCGGCTGGCGCGCGACATCAGCACCCAGATCGAGGAAAACCTGCAATACCCCGGCCAAATTCGGGTGACCGTGCTGCGCGAAACCCGCGCGGCCGAATACGCGCGCTAGCGCCGGCGGCCGCTGGAGCCGGCGACCATCGTGCGCGTCGATCTGCACACCCACAGCCGACACTCCGACGGCGTCCGCACGCCCGAGTGGGTCGTGGGGCGGGCCGCCGCCAACGGAGCGGCGCTGCTCGCGCTCACCGATCACGACACGCTGAGCGGCGTCCCCGCAGCGCTGCGCGCCGGCCGGGAGGCCGGCATCCGCGTGATCGCCGGCGTCGAGCTGGGCACGCGCAACGCCGAGCTCGGCGAAATCCATGTGCTGGGCTACTTTCCGCAGATCACCGCGCCCGACGATCCCGAGCTGGAGCGAATCGAAGACGCCGTCCGCGGCTACCGCGACGACCGGCTGGCGCGCGGGCGGGCGATCGTCGAGCGGCTCAACACATTGAACATCCCCGTTGAGTGGGCGGAAGTGGAGCGGATCGCCGACGGCGCGCCGGTTGGGCGGCCGCACATCGCCCGCGCGCTCCTGCAGACGGGCGTGGTCGGCTCCGCGCAGGAGGCGTTCGACCGCTATCTGCATGATGACGGCCCTGCTTATGTCGCGCGAAGGCTGCTCGACATTGAACACGCCGTCGCGCTGATCCACACGCATGGCGGGATTGCCGGCCTCGCCCATCCCACCCGCGCGCGCGACGCTGAAGCGGCCGTTGGGTGCTTCGCCGCGGCCGGCGGCGACACGGTCGAGGTCTGGTACCGCAACGACGGCCCGGAGCAGGTCGCACGCACGCTTGAACTCGCCCGCCGCGCCGGGCTGGCGCCCACCGCCGGCTCCGACTGGCACGGTCTGCACGAGAACGAAATCGAGCCGGGCGCGGTCGCCCAGCCCGTCAACGGCGCCCGCGCCTTCGCCGAACGCTGCGGCGCAATCCCGATTGGAGCACGCTGATGGACACGATCGCCGCGCCGCTCGACGCCCGCGCCATTGAGCGGATCATCCCCCATCGTTATCCGATGCTGCTGATCGACCGGGTGATCGAGCTTGAGCAAGGCAAGCGCGCCGTGGCAATCAAGAATGTCACGCGCAACGAGTGGTTTTTCGAGGGGCATTTCCCGCAGCAGCCGATCATGCCCGGCGTGCTGATCATTGAGGCGCTGGCGCAGACCGGCGCAGTCGCGGCGCTGAGCGCCGAGCAGTTCCGGGGCAAGCTCGGGCTGTTCGCAGGAATCGACGGCGTGCGCTTCCGCCGTCAGGTGGTCCCCGGCGATCAGCTGCGGCTGGAGGTCACGCTGGAGCGCATCCGCGGCCCGATCGGCAAAGCGAGCGCGGCAGCAACGGTAGACGGCGAGCAGGCCGCATCAGGGACGCTGACCTTCGCAATGGTCGACGCCGAGTGAGATTTGCGTCTTGGGCGGAGTTTGCGCCGGCTCGGTAGGCCGGACCGACCCCCCAGTCTGCTTACGCAGACAGCCCCCCCTGCATAGGGGGGCGATTCCGGAGCGGTGCCTCCTGCGTAGGGGGGCGATTCCGATCCTGCGGGGAGGCTGGCGTAGCCCGAAGGGTGCGCAGCGCCTTAGCGGCTGTAGCCGCTTTCGGCGTTCGCCGGCAGGCCCTCGAGCAGGTGCGCGAGCAGGAAGCGGAGATCGCGGTAGGCTTCCAGCGAACCGAGTTCGGCCCTGAGCCCGTCGAGCGCATCGTTGAGCCGCGCCAGCTCGGTCCGCACGGCGCCGCTTGCCTCGTCGTCGAGCGACCGCAGGCTGCTGTAGCGATCGGCCGCGAGCGCGACGACGGCGCCCAGCTGCAATTGCGCTCCGCGCTGCCGGTCAGCACCCGCGCCGCCTGTGATGCGCGCCGACTGGCTGTTGGCCTCGCCGCTCCCGGGCGTCAGCCAGCGCAGCTCAACCTCGCCCAGGTTGATCGCTCTTCCGATTGGACGCGCCGCTCCCGACAGCTCCAGCTCGTAGAACGCCGTCACCGACAGGCCCGCGGGGATCTCGGCGAACTCATTCCGATCCTCTGCGAACGACTCGTCCGACGTGACGCGGTTCTCGTAGCCGACCAGCCGCCAGCGCTTGACCATCCCGCTGTCCCAGCGGACCTGCGCGCGCGTTTGGTCTGCGAACGGGCGGGAGAGCGCCAGCCAGTTCTCGCGGCCGAACGTCGCCCGTGCCTGCGCCGGCGTATCGAGGTAGCGGTACCAGCCGTTGCCGTGCTGCGCCAACTGCTCCAGCAGGTAGTCGTTGTAGTTGTCGATCCCCACGCCGACGGTGATCAGCCGCAGCGGATGCCCTCCGCCGCTGCGCAGAGGCAGAGCGCGCGAGCAGCATGCGCGTTGTGACTGCGCCTCTACTGCTTCCGTGATCCCGATCCTCGAGGGCGGGGCCGGCCGGCCGACGCATGTCATCCTCCCAATGCAACCAGCGCGGGCAGGGTAGCAACAGCCTGCCCGCGCTGATCGCTGCGGCGGCCGCCGGGCTCAGTCGCCGTGGAAGATCGACATCAGCATGCGGAAGGCGTGCGCCCCGAGCGCGCTGTCGTAGTTCCCCCACTCGCTGTACTGCGGCAGCTCCACCCGCTCGCCGATCGTGCCCAGCAGGCCGAAGATGGCGAACGGGTTGCCCGACGTCAGCGCCGCGTTGATCTCCACCATCACCGCGTCGAACAGGTCGTTGTAGTACGCCGTGTTCTCCGCGAGGGCATCCAGGCTGTTACCCGGCGAGTGTCCGTTGAGCGCGTACTTGATCTCCCAGTCGGCGACCGTGTTGAGGATCTTGCGCACACCGACGAAGTTTTTGTCGTCGACCCACTCCGCGCCGGTCAGCGCGCGCGGCTCGTAGAGGTCCGCGGTGTGCAGCACGCCCTCCTTGGGCATCCAGACCACCGTCGTCGCGTCGCCGTCGGCGGGCGCGATGAAGTGCAGCTCGACCGCGGTGTCGCCGACCGGCACGCTGAGGAACGTGCCGAACGTCTCGTCTACATCCGGCTTTGAGCCGAGCGTGATCAGGTCGAAGACCGGCAGCGCCTGCTCCTGCACGTAGAGCGTCGCGTCGGGGAACACTTCGGTACCCGCCGCGTGGTCGTAGTGCTCGTGCGTGAGCACGATCTTGTTGACCGGGTTGTCGGTGACTTCGGCGATCATGGCCTGCATCCCGGCCGCGCGGCCGGCGTTGGACGGGTCCGAGACGAGCACGTCGTCGCCCGAAATCACGACCAGCGAGCCGTAGTTGCCGCTCCAGAAGTGGTACACGCCCGGCGCGATTTCCGTCAGCTCGTCCGGCGGCGGGGCGGGCGGGCCGCCCGCGGCCTGCTCGGACTGGTCTCCCTGCTCGCCGCTGCCTTGCGTCGACATGGCATCGACCGTCATGGCCTCTTCGGCGCCCATCGTCTGCACGGCGGAACTGGTCAGCCAGCGTCCGCTCGGCGCGTCGGCGGGGAGGAAGCGGTTTGTCGGGCGCTGCCGCTCGCCCCATGTGCCGTCGGCCTGCTTCTCCTGGATCGCCACCTCCACGCGGCCGTCGTCCAGCCGCTGCGCGGCGACGCGCACCTCGCCGCCGCCGTGCGTTGCGGCGAACACGCCGCCGACGGCCGCGCCGCCGATCATGAACGCGAACAGCAGCATCGCGCCCAGCTTGAGTTTCGACATTTTCCGTCCTCCGTCTACGATTGCGGTTCGCCGCCGGTCAGCTCGGACCGGGCTGCTCCCCGCAATCGTAGGGAGTGGTCGTCGTAGGTGCTGAGGCGGGCGGCGGCGCGGCGGTTAGCGGCTGTAGCCGCTGCGCGCGTCGAGCGGCAGCGCGCCGCGCAGGTGATCGAGCAGGAAGCGGAAGTCGCGCCAGGCGTCGAGCCCGCCGAGCAGATCGGCGCTCCACTCCAGCTCCTCCGCCGCGATGTCCAGCTCACGGCGCACCAGCGCCGCGTCGGCGCCGACCAGCCCCGAAAGCCGGCTATAGCGATCCGAGCTCAGCGCGACCAGCGCGCCCAGGTCGAGCAGCGCGATCTGTTCGTCGCTCCAGCTGCGCCCGTCCTCGACCAGCACCTCGTGCAGCTGGCTGCGCGCCTCGCCGTCTACAGGGTTGAGCCAGCGCAGCTCGACGCTGCCCAGCCGCTGCGGTTCTCCGCGCAGCGGATGCGTCAGCCCGATCTCGAAGAACACCGTCGTCGCCGCGCCGACCGGGATCTCCGCGAACTCCCGCCGATCCTGATCGAACGAGGCGTCCGAGGTCACGCGGTTCTCGTAGCCGATCATCCGCCACTCGCCGACCACGTTGGGGTCCCAGACGACCTGCGCGCGCGTCGCGTCGGCGAACGGGCGCGAGAGCGCCAGCCAGTTCTCGCGGCTGAACACCGCCCGCGCCTCCGCCGGCGTGCTCAGGTAGCGGTACCAACCGTTGCCGTGCTGCGCCAGCTGCTCCAGCAGGTAGTCGTTGTAGTTCGCGATCCCCACGCCCACCGTAATCAGCCGCAGCGGGTTGCGGCCGTCGCCGTCGCCGACCCGGTTGAGAATCGCGAACGGATCGGTCGCGTCCACGTTGGCCACACCGTCGGACATCAGGATCACGTAGTTGTAGGCGTTCGGCCGCTCGCGCCGCATCTCGTCGGCGAACTGCACGCCCAGGTCGAGCCCGGCCTGCACGTTGGTCGCGTTGCGCGGGTAGAGCTCCTCGATCGAGCGGCGCACATTCCGGTCCCCCGGGCGCGTGGGCTCGACCACCAGCTCCCAGACCACGTCGTCGGTGAACTGCACGACCGCGATCCGGTCCTGCTCGCGCAGCCCGCGGCGGATGCTCTCGGCCGCCGCGCGGGCAATCGCCACCCGGTCGCCCTCGTTCATCGAGCCTGAGGCGTCGAGCACCAGCGTCACGTTCAGCGGTCGGTCGTCCTCCAGTTCCGGCGCCTGGAACGCCAGGCGCACCATGAAGCGGTCATTGTCGAACGGGTGAATCATCCAGTCGCTGGTGATCGCAAAGAAGCGCTCGCTCGACGGCCGCTCGTAGCGGTAGTCGAAGGCGTTGATCCACTCTTCCGCCCGCACCGAATCCGGATCAATCACCAGCCCCTCCTGCGCCCAGTTCAGCGCCAGGCGGTAGCTGGTGCGATCCACATCCAGCGAGAACGTCGCGGTGTCGTCGTCCGCGGTGCGCACCAGTTCGCTCCGCTCGTAATCGCGGAACGTCGTGTCGCTGGGCGGCGTCCGCTGCTGCTGCGAAGGCGAAGGGGGCGAGGACGCCTGCTCGTAGGCGGCGTCCTCCTCTTCCGCCTCCATCGCGTCCTGTTGCGCTTGCTCTTGCTGGTAATCGCGCCGCGCCGGCGCGGCCGCGCTCTGCGCCTGTTGCTGCGCCTGATACTGGGCCGACTGCTCTTCGTCGGCCTCCTGCTGCGCCGCAACAGCGACCTCACGCTCGCTGCGCTGCGCGGCCCGCGTCTCGGTCGCCGCAGTCTGCTGCTCTGCCTGCTCCGTGACCACCGGCGTCGGATCGCGGTCGGCGGACGACGGCGCCTCGTCGTCCGCGCAGGCGACCGCTCCGATCAGCAGCGCACCGGCTGCCAGCAGCGCCAACGCTCCGCGCCCGCGCCAACGGAATCGGTTCTTGCTCTCGAACATCGCTCTGCCTCCTGTCGGGCGCTCGCGCCGCCCGCTCCTGTTCGGGCGTGCGCGGCTCCCATAGGGGGCATGACGACGCAGCGCGCGCGAAGGTTCCACTATCATCCGCGCAGAGCACGCCAACCCGAAGGAGCTGATCATGGCTGCACCCGCACCGACCCGCGTTCACGTCGTCACCGGCGGCTTCCCGCCCGGCTCCCACGGCGGACACGACATGGACTACGCCCGGCTCAAGCTGCTCGACCTGCTCTACGACGACGGCAACATCCGCGCCACCACCGGCAACGACTTCACCGACATGTGGAAGTGGCTCCAGGTCACCGATGTGCTGATCACCTACACCGCCGGCCCCGTCGCCGACGACGAGCAGAACGAGATCCTGAAGGACTGGATCGGCAACGGCGGGCACTGGCTCGGTCTGCACGGCACCTCCGGCGGCAAGGCCGCGCGGATCGGCGACGGCAAGCGCCAGATGGTCAAGATGAACCACCACCTCACGCTCGGCGGCTTCTTCATCAACCACCCGCCGATCAAGCGCTTCACCGTCGACGTCAAGCAGGTCGACTCGCCGATTCTCGAAGGTCTGCCCGACCAGTTCGACGTGATCGACGAGCCCTACATGATCGAGGTCACCGACCGGCCCAACACCGACATCCTGCTGACCGCGCCGATCGGCCCCGACACCTACCCCGATTTCGGCTTCGACTACGAGGAGGACACGGCGATCGAAGAGGACGGCGTGACCCGCGTGTTCGGCTTCACGCGCGGCATCGGCGAGGGCGGCGTCTGCTACATCGCGCTCGGCCACTGCCACTCGCCGATGACCAACTCCCAGCCGTTCGTCGAGGAGAACGCGCGCGAAAACGGCGAGATGCCCCGCACGCTGCGCTTCACCTGGGAGACGGAGGAATACCGCCGCCTGCTCGCCAACTCGCTCAACTGGGCGCGCGGTTAGGGGCGGCCGACCCCCTCCGTCGCTCCGCAACACCTCCCCCTGCGTAGGGGGAGGATGCGGAGCTCAATCGCCCGCGTGGGGGGATGCGGATCTCAATCGCCACGCGACAGCTCGCCCTCCAGCGGGAGCGCCGGCACCCCGCCGACCTCCTCTGCCACCCGCACGGCGTCGGCTGCGACGGCGGCGCTGGGGGCGGCGCGCTCGGGCCAGAGGTCGGCGAAGATCGCGTCGCCGTAGAGCACGAAGCCCAACGCACCGGCGCCCTCGGCGAAGACGGCGTGGCAGTGGGGCAACTCGGCCGCGATGGTCCGGCCCATATGGATGGGGTGGCTCTCGTCGAGCGTGCCCTGCCAGAGATAGACCTCGCTCTGCACATCCGCGATCTCGAAACCCCACGGCTCCAGGTGCATCCGTGCTTCTTCGCCCGCTGCCGCCGGGCCCTGGCGGAACGCCTGCCGTAGATCCGCGATGCGGTTGGCCGAGACATCGGGGCGCGCCAGCACCTCGCTGTCGATCGCGTGCATGCGCTTGATCTGCTGCGCCACAACGCGCTCGGGGCGGCGCAGCGCGGCGCGGCCGTAGCCGCGCATCCAGAGACTGGCCAGCCGCCGCGACTTGAGGAAGAGCGAGTAGATCAGCCGCCACTCGTAGCTCATCCCCTCCAATGTCTCCGCCGTGTCGATCCGCCCCAGCCCGGAGATCAGCGCGATCTTCTCCAGCCGCTCCGGGATGTGGAGGCCGGCCGCCAGCACATAGGGGAGGCCGGCCGAGATGCTGGCAACGGAGAAGGTGTCCAGGCCGAGATGGTCGGCGAGCTGCTCCAGATCGCGGGGCCAGTCGAGAATGGCGCGCTCGGGCAGTGGATCGGAGTAGCCGAAGCCGGGGCGATCGGGGGCGATCAGGCGAACGGCGTTGCGGCCCGCTGCGCCGGACAGCACCGCCGCCGCCTCGCGCGACGAGGGGATGCCGTGGTGGAAGATCAGCGGCGCGCCGTGGGGGTCGCCGTACTCCGCCCAGGCCAACGCGCGCCCGTCGGCCAGCTGCATCGTGCGCGGGAGGGAATCGCTCGGCGCGGAGTCGGCGTTCATCAGAAGTTCACGGTACCGCGATGGCGGCCAATGCGCACAACGGCGCGCGGTCCTCGGCGGAAGCGGGCGGGCGGGTCTGCGCAGCGCCTGTTACACCTTGCTCGGTTCGTCGACCAGCAGCTCGGCTTCGAGGTCGTCGGCCAGCGACTCAGCGATGTCCGCCTCGCCCAATGCACCGTCCTCAACGCGCATGCCGAAGGCCTCGGCGTAGCGGCGATAAGGCACGTACTGGTCGCCGTACTTCATGTGGCCTGCGGTGTGGTGCGCGGCGGAGAGCAGCAGCGTGTCGCGCTGGCTCGCGCCGGTGCGCGCGTAGTCCTCAAGCATGCAGAGGCCGATTTCCTGGTTGTGCGGATCGTTGCCCTGCTTGGCGATTCCGCCGGCCAGCGTCTCGACCAGCGGCGCGCGGTCGTAGCCCTGATCGAGGTAGCGCTGCGTCCAGGCGACGCTTTGCTCCGTGTCGAGCTGGATCATCGCCTCCGACAGGTTCTCGAGCAGCCGCGCCTGCGGCAGCGCCTCGGCCTCTTCGACGCGGGCGTAGCCGGCCATGTAGGTGGCCGCGCCGCGCGTGCGGTTGCCCTTGGAGTTGGTCACCCAGTGGGCGCACTGGTTGATGAAGTTGGCGGCCACGAAGAGCAGCTTGGTGCGGTGCGGGTGCTCGAAGTTCTTGTAGAACCAGCCGAGCGTGTTGCAGTACTCGTAGCCGTGCTGCGGCATCGAGAAGTTGGCCGGCTCGCCGCACTCCAGCACCACCCGCGCCGCGGCGATCTGGATCGAGTCCAGGATCGACTTGGGCGAGCGGCCCGCCTTGAGCAGCGTGACCAGGTCTTCGATGTAGGACTCCTCCGGGTCGCGGATGATCGCGCGGATCAGCGCCTCCGACTCCGGCTCAGAGAGCGGGATTTCGTTGGCGAACAGCTGGGCGTCGCGCCCACTGACCGTGGTCGCGGCCAGCGAGGAGTCGGGCGCTTTCTCCTCGAGGTGGTACATCATCAGCTGGCAGGCCGACTCGTAGAGCGAGTACCAGCGCGGCCCTACAGCGATGTCGGGCACGCCGGCGTAGAGCACGTGGTCTGCGTCTTCCCAGCCGATCGCCCGGCCGAGCTCGATCGTGGCCCGCGCGCGGAACGACTTATGTCCAGTCGTGTAGGAACGGTTCCAGAACATCCTGTCCTGCACATCGATCAGCCCGGCGAAAATCAGCTGCGCCAGCAGCTCCGAGCGGCGCTCGCGGTTTTGCCACAGCCCCAGGAAGAGCGCGTACTCCTCGTCCACCAGCCCGCGCTGCACCAGCGTGAGCCACTCGTTCAGCCCCTCTTCAAACGTGCCGCTCCAGTCGGCCGGCTCCTGCTGCGCCCAGTGCGCGACGGGCGGGGCGGGGCCGTCGGGGTACCTGGTCGGGTCGTAGGTGCGGCGCGAGTAGTGGCCCGGCATCTTGCCCAGCAGCTGGTTCCAGATGTCCAGGCCGGTCGGCACGTACCAGACCGTCTGGGTGAGCGGCAGCCGCCGCAGGTCCTCGGCGACCAGGTTTTGCAGGTGCAGCGTGGCCCGCGAGCTGAGCAGGCAGTGGTCGTTGTTGACGAACCGCACGACGCCCGCGTCGATCCGCTGGTGGTAGGGCACGTGGGTGTAGGGCGCGTGGGCGCGGATCGTCTCCGACAGAATTTCCGTCGAGCCGCGCCCCCGCTTCATCAGGTCGAATGCGATCTCCGTGGCCGCACCGTTGTCGCGCCCCACCACCGTCTCGCGGTAGCGGTCGTAGATCGCAGCGGTCTCGCGGTCCATCGTCGCCGTGGCAGCCATCATCGCTCCTTGCCGCGCCTTGCTGCGCTTTGCCGAGCCTTGCGTCCGGCCCGCCAGTGGGGGACGGAAGCGGCCTGATCTGAGCTTGTCCGAGCTCGTTTGCCGCAGTATAGCGACGCCGCCCCTGCGCCGCCCCTGCCCTACCCCTGTAAACTTGTTCGCGCATGTCGTATATTCGCGCCATAGGCGAACGACGCGCAGCCGCACGGCCGGCTGCGCAGCCGGAGGTGAGACAGATGGCGACCGAAGAACAACGAAGTCTGGCGGCGCACCTGATGCGCCGGGCCGGCGTCGGCGTGACGCCAGGCGAGCTCGACCAGCTCGCCGAGCGCCCCTACGAAGAGCTGGTCGAAGAGCTGATCCAGCCCGGCGACGCGCCTGAGGCGGACGACGACATCGTCTTCCGCTATTTCCCCGCGCTGGCCAACTCCGACACCGTCTGGCCCTGGAGCGCGCGCTGGATCTACTGGATGGTGAACAGCCAGAACCCGCTGCGCGAGAAGATGGCGCTCTTCTGGCACCACATCTTCGCGACGGCCTACTTCAAGTCGGAGCACGGCCCCTCGATGCCGATGCAGATCGAGATGTTCCGTCGCCGCGGGCTGGGCAACATGCGCGACCTGCTGCTCGAGCTCTCGCGCGACCCGGCGATGATCCACTGGCTGGACAACTGCGAGAACCTGAGCGACCGGCCCAACGAGAACTACGGGCGAGAGCTGCTCGAGCTGTTCTCGATGGGCGTCGGCAACTACACCGAGGACGACATCAAGGCGGCGGCCTACTCCTTCACCGGCTGGACCTTCGAGCAGCCGCTGCCGCTCTACCCACACGGCGGCTACCGCTCCCGGTTCATCTACCGCGACGATCTGCACGACGACTCCGAGAAGACGTTCCTCGGGCACACCGGGCGCTTCAACGGCGAGGACATCATCGACATCATCGTCCAGCAGCCCGCCACCGGCTGGTTCATCGGGCGCCACCTCTACAACTTCTTCGTCGCCGACGAGCCGGGCGTCTCGGCCTGGAGCGTGCAGGAGCCGCGCGACCCCGAAGCGGTCGGCCGGCTCCAGAGCATGTTCATGGAGTCCGACGGCGACCTGACCGCGGTGATGCGCGAGCTGTTCAACTCCGACTTCTTCAAGGCGGCGCGCTACGAGCGGGTCAAGTGCCCGGCCGAATGGGTCGCCGGCGCTTACCGGCTCTCCGGCACGCTCGGTCTGCCCGAGCCGGAGATGTGGAGCCTGCACATGCAGATGGGCGCGATGGGGCAGTCGCTGATGGACCCGCCCAGCGTCGAAGGCTGGCACACCGGCAAGGAGTGGATCGACGGCGGCACGCTGATGGAGCGGATCAACTTCGCCTCCAGGCTGGTCTCCGATCCCAACGCGCCGGGCGTGCAGGCGCTGACCGAGCGCCTGGCCGGCAGCGGCAGCACCGCCTCGCCGGCGGAGCTGGTTGACGCCGCGCTCGACTTCGCCGGGCCGCTGACGGTCAGCGAGGCCACCAAAGACGCGCTGCTCGACGCTGCGCGGGCCGACGGCGACCTGGCCTTCGACAGCGAGGAGGCGCGCGGCGAGAGCGCGCAGCGCGTCGCTCAAACCCTGCGCCTGGTAATCGCCTCACCGGAGTACCAGTTCGCCTAACGCGGGCTAACCGAGCAGAACACAACAGAGACCGAAACAGCGGAAGGACATCGACAATGAGCGGCAACGGCAACAACGGCAAAGACCCGGTCCTGGTCGTGGTGCAGCTTTCGGGCGGCAACGACTTCATGAACACGCTCGTCCCGTATACCGAGGGGCACTACTACGACGCGCGCCCGCTGGTGAACATCCCGCAGGACGAGGTGCTGCCGATCTCCGACACGCTCGGCTTCAACCCCAACGGCAGCCGGCTGAAGGAGCTCTACGACAACGGCGATGTGGCCGTGATCCAGGGCGTCGGCTACCCCAACTCCTCGCGCTCGCACTTCCGCGGCATGGACATCCTGCACACCTGCGAGCCGGACCGCATCTCGACCGAGGGCTGGGTCGCCAAGCTGACCCAGCGGCTCGATCCCAACGGCGAGCAGCCGCTGACGGCGGTGAACATCGGCCGCGGCCTGCCCCGCGCGATGGTCGCGCCCGGCGTGACCGCCACCTCCGTGGGCGATCTCGACACCTACGGGCTGATGACCGACATCGAGAAGGAAGAAGAGCGCAACCGCGACCTCGACGTCTTCAAGCGGATGTACACCCCGGCCGTGGGCGCGGGGCTGGTGATGGACTATCTGCGCCAGACCGGCACCGACTCGCTGGCCGGCGCCGACATCCTCGCCACCGTGCCGGGGATGTATGAGTCCTCGGTTGAGTACGGCTCCAACCCGATCGCCAAGGCGCTGCGCGATGTGGCGCGCATTCACACCGCCGGCGTGGGCACGCGCATCTTCTACACCAACCACATCGGCTGGGACACGCACTCGCACCAGCCGCAGCAGCACCCCACGCTGCTGCGCGACGTGACCAGCGCGCTGGCCGACTTCATGACCGACCTGCGCGAGCACGACGCGGCCGAGGAGGTCGCGATCCTCGTCTTCACCGAGTTCGGACGGCGGATGAAGGACAACGGCTCGGGCACCGACCACGGTTCGGGCGGCGGCGCCTTCATCATCGGCGAGAACGTCGAGGGCGGCCTCTACGCCGAGTACCCCTCGGTCGCGCCGAACGACTGGCTGAACGGCGAGGACCTCCAGCACACGATCGACTTCCGCGGCGTCTACGGCACGATGATCGAGCAGTGGATGGGCGAGGATCCGCACGAGATCGTCGTGGGCGATTTCGAGCAAGTGCGCCCGTTCACCAAGACGTTGGCCGCCAACTAGCGCCGACCAGCTGGGCAGATCGGAACACACGAGGGAGGTTCGAGCGATGCCGTTCCCGCACGCGCTGCTGCGCGCCGGTTACCCCTACGTCCGCGTTCTCGGAATGCGGCGTGTGACTACCTACCCCGTCGATATCGCCGTGGGCGACGACCGCATCTACACGATCGGGCGTTCCGAGCTCGGCGTCGGCGGCAACATCCGGATGGTCTCGTTCGACGACGAAGACCTGGGCACGATGGCCGATACCGGGCTCGTCTGGCCCGTCGCGCTGCTGCGCGATCCGGACAACGGCGACCTCTGGGCGCTCGACGAGGCGACCCACAAAGTCACCGTCTACTCCGCCGAGGGCGAGCAGCTGAAGCAGTGGGGCGAGCACGGCACGGAGCCCGGACAGCTCAACCGCCCGGCCGGGATGGAATTCGACGCCGACGGCAACCTCTGGATCGTCGATACGATGAACAACCGGCTCCAGCGCTTCACGCGCGACGGCGAGTATCTCAGCGGTTTCGGCGAGGAAGGGAACGGCCCCGGCCAGTTCGATATGCCCTGGGGCGTGGCGATCGATGTTCACGGTGATCTCTACGTCTCCGACTGGCGCAACGACCGCATCCAGAAGCTCGGCCCCGACGGCGAGCATCTGCTGACGATCGACGGCGCGACGACGGTGGGCGTGGAGTTTTCGCGCCCGACCGGCGTCAGCGTCGACGAGCACGGCGATCTCTACGTCGCCGACCGCGACCGCAACCGGGTGCTGCTGTTCGACAAGACGGGCCGCTACGTGCAGCAGTTCACCGGTCAGGCGACGCTCTCGAAGATGGGCCGCACCTACATCCTGGCCAACCAGAAAACGCTGCGGCTGCGCGAGATGACCTCGATCGACCCGGTCAAGGAGCTGCGCCACCCGCAGGGGCTGCGCGTCGAGGACGGCAAGCTCTATATCTGCGATTTCGGCTCACACCGCGTGCAGGTCTTCGAGAAGGAGGCCTACCCGCTGCGCGAGGACGAAATCATGCCCGAGCCGGCCGCGCCGACGCTGATGACGACCTAGCGGCGAGCGGCTGAGCGCGCTCATGCCGATGGTCTTCGGCTTCGCCGCCCACCGCCGGCAGCTGCTGGAGGCCGAGTTTCTACGGATCGCCGGCGAACTGCCGCTGCTCGGCGCGGAGCGCTTCTGGCTGAGCGGCGACCTCGCCGCCGAGACCGTCAGCGCCGAATCGGAACTCGAACTCGTGATCATCAAAGAGATGGACGCGCCCTACCACCGCCGCGCCGACTTCTTCGGCACCCACCTGCGCCCCCGCGTCGGTACGCGCTTCCTGATCTATACGCCAGACGAGTTTGAGCGCTGCGCCGATCGCGACCCGCATATCCGCCGCGCGACAGCGCTGGGCGACGCAATCCATGCCTGACGCGCCCGCGCCGAACCCGGCCGCCGAGGCCGACGCGCGGCGTTGGCTGCGCCAGGCGCAGCACGACCTCGATGCGGCGCAGCACGCGCAGGGCGGCGGCTATCACGCTCACGCCTGCTTCCTGGCCCAGCAGGCCGCGGAGAAGTCCGTCGCCGGCTACCTGATCGCCAGAGGCGCGGAGCGCGTCTGGGGCAACGCGCTCGCCGATCTCTGCGAAGATGCGATGGCGCTCGATCCGACGTTTGACGTGATCAAATCGGTCGCCCTGCTGCTCGACAAACACTTTCTCGGCGCGCGCTATCCCTCCGCCCTGCCGGGCGGCGTGCCGCACGACGCCTACGACGATGTGGACTCCGGGCGCGCGCTGGAGATCGCCCGCGATGTGCGCGAGTTTGTGCTGCGCCGCTTAACTCAACTCGCCGAAGAGGGCGAACCTCAATGATCCAGTTCCGCCACGCCCGGCTCAACGAGTACCACTGCGCGATGCTCAGCGACCTGCTGCATCTACAGGACGACCCCGCCCAGCCGCGCGTGCTGGTGGCGGACGCCGTGGGCGAGGAGGGTCTCGCCTTTCAGCCGCCGCTGCGGCATCGCGGCTATCACCCCGATGTGCTCGCTACGCTCGCGCAGCACGGACTGGTCGACATGACCCGCGCCGGCGAGGGCCTCTTTCGCGTTTATGTCACCCCCGTGGGCCGCGATTACTACGACGACATGTGCGCGCTGACCTGATGCGGAGCCGAGCGTGCCCGCCGAGCTGACGCCGCAGCGCGTAGGCGCGATCCGCCGCCGTCTGCTGCGCTGGTACGACGAACACCAGCAGCCGTTTCCCTGGCGCACCGGCAACGATCCCTGGGCCGCGCTGGTCGCCGCCGTCTGCGCGCAGCAGACGCAGATGTCGCGCGTGCTGCAGCTCTACGCGCGCTGGATGGAACACTTTCCGACGCTCGTCGACGCCGCGCAGGCCTCGGAGGCCGATGTGCTGCGCGTCTGGGGGCGCGGCGGCTACCCGAAACGCGCGCTCTATCTGCACCGCGCCGCGCAGCAGTGTCTGACCAGCCACGGAGGCGCCGTACCGGACAGCGAAACCGAGCTGTTGCAACTGCCCGGCGTCGGTCCGTTTAGCGCTGCGATAGTACTGGCGTTCGGATTCGGTATCGACTCCACGGCAGTCGACACCAACGTGATCCGGTTGCTCGGACGGTTGGTACTGGGCGACCTGCAACCGGCCCGCGAATCAAGCGCCTCGGAGATACAACGGATCGCCGAACGATTGACGCCGCGCGGCGAAGCGCTGCGCTGGAATCCCGCGGTAATGGACTTCGGGGCTGCGGTCTGCGCGCCGCGCCCGCGCTGTTCCGAGTGTCCGCTCGCGCGCCTGTGCCGCGCCCAACCGCGCTTCGCCGCCGGCGAACGCGCGGAACCGGTGCGCGCGCAACCCGCCTTCGCGGGCTCGCAACGCCAGTTGCGCGGGATGCTGATGCGCGCCCTGCGCGAGGGCGAGCGATCGTTCGCGCGCCGCAAACTAACGCGGCTGGTCGTCGAGCAAAGCGGACGCCCTCAAAGCGACGTTGCAACAGCGCTGAACGGGCTGATACGCGACGGGCTGGCGCATAGCGATCACGGTCGTATACGATTGGGCGCAGGCGGAAGCTAGCAGTACGCTATGCTTCCCACGAGGGCCGTAACACGAAGGGGAGCACCCAATGGCAAACGGCGGAGCAGTAGATCAGGTGCGCGCGGATCTCGAAGCGGCGCGCAACGAGAAGCAGGCGCAGATCGAGGCGCTGCAGGGCGAGGTCTCGCAGATCGATGCGGCGCTTTCCGCGCTGTCCGGGCTGCCCAGCATGAGCGCCGGCAGCGCCGAACCGGCCGCCGCCGAAGCCCCCGCGCCGGCCAAGCCCAAGCCCGCCAACGGACGCCGACGCCGCGGCCGTGCGCGTAAGGCCGCTGCCGCTGCGAAGGCCGCCGCCGAAACGCCGGCCGCGAAGGCCGCGCCGGCCAACGGGCGCCGACGCCGCGCGACCAAGAGCCGCCCGGGCACAATCAGCGCCGCGGTTGAGGACTTCCTCGACGCCAACCACCCCAACGCCGTCCACGCCTCGGAAGTGCTGGAGCATCTCGAGTCTTCCGACAACACCCCCGGCGGTAACGCACGGAACGTGCTTCAGTCGACGCTCAACCGTCTCCAGGAGCGCGGCACCGTGCGCAACATCGGCAAGAACCGCTGGCGCCGCATCCGCCCGCGCGGACGCCAGGCCGCGAAATAGCGGCCGGACAAGCCGTCCAATAGCGCACCACATAGCGCCTGGCGACTGCCGTCCACCAGCCGACAGCGCGCTTGCGCCGCAACCGACATACGGCAACTGAAGGACCGTCCCCATGCTGTTTGAACTCCGCCGCTACACCATCGAGCCGGGCCAGCGCGAGCGCTTCGTCCAGCTCATGGAAGAGACGATCATCCCCTTCCAAACCTCCAAAGGGATGGTCATCCTCGGCTCGTTCGTCGCCGAAGAGGACGACCAGACCTACGTCTGGATCCGCCGCTTCCGCTCCGAGGAAGAGCGCGAGCAGCTCTACGACGCTGTCTACAACAGCGACTACTGGCGCGACGAAGTCGCCCCGCAGGTCGGCTCGATGATGAACCGTGAGAGCATCCAGGTGACGCGCCTCAACGCCACCCCGCGCTCTCCCATCCAGTAGCCGAACCACTCGCCCTCTGCCCGTAACTCCGCCGCCGCCGCGGAATTGCGCCTTTCGGAATCGCGCTCTATGCAGGTGGGGGCTTCTAGCGGCCGGGAGGCGGGGCGGAGTTTGTACCGTGCTCGGGCACCGCGCCGACCCCCCAGTCCGCTTGCGCGGACAGCCCCCCTGCATAGGGGGAGGGCGATTCGGAAGGGAGCCCCCTGCGCGGAGGGGCAATTTGAGCAACAGCCTGCATCTTGGCCGAGGTACGAAAGAGCATTGTTGCCCAGATATTGCCCTCCAAGCACAGCCAGTGATGCGAAAGCTTCCCGATGAGCGACCCTCTCTTTCAGCGCCGGGATGACGGACGCTACCTGCCCACCGACCGCTCGCGCGGGCCCTGGACGCCCGACGCGCTGCACGGCTCGCCCGTCGCCGCGCTGCTCGCGCATGTCGTTGAGCAACATCGCCCGCCCGATCTGCATCTCGCTCGCCTTACCGTCGACCTCTGCCGGCCGGTCCCCTACGCGCCGCTCGCCGTATCCGTCGAGCCGGCGCGCGAAGGCCGCCGCGTGGCGCTCTACCAGCTGACCATCGAAACCGACGGTACGCCGCTGACCTATGCAACTGCGCTTTGCCTGCGACGCGACGCGCCAGCCGACGGCGACGGGCCGCAGCACGATCCGTTGCCCGCGCCGCAAGCGCCCGACCACTTCCCCTCAAGCCTGCTCGACCGCCGCGGCAACCCCTGGATTTCCTACCCCGGCACGCTCGATATGCGCTTTCTCCGCGCACCCGGCGGCGCGGAACCGCCCGAGGTCTGGCTCCGCGCCGATGCGCCCGTCCTGGCCGACACCGAGCCGACGCCCGCTGAGCGCGCCGCTTCAATCGCTGATTTTGTCAGCCCCTTCGCCAACATGGGCGATGGGCGCTCCGCCTACGTCAACGCCGATATCACGCTCCAGTTGCAGCGCGAGCCGCAGGGCGAGTGGCTCTGCCTCAGCGTCGTCAGCCGGCACGCGACTGAGGGCGTCGCCGTCGCGCAGGCGCTGCTCCGGGACGGTAATGGGGTGTTCGGCGCCGCTGCCGCTACGTCCATCCACAACGCGCGCTGAGGCATCCGCAGGCTGCGTTGTTGCCCAGCAACGAGCGTTTGCAGGGCATCCCGGGATGTTGCGCCCTTGACAACCGCTGTGTGGATTCGCTAAGTTCAGGGGCGAACTGGGACAGCAGTTGGAGGTGCGGTCATGGGACGGGTTTACGGCCAGCTCAGTTGGGAGGAGCGCTGCGCGATCGCCCGACTCCGGGGCGAAGGCTGCTCGGCGCGGCAGATCGCAGCGGCTCTGGCTCGCTCGCCGTCGACGATCGCGGCGGAGTTGAAGCGCAACGCGGGGGCGGACGGCGGCTACGACCCGGACGCGGCCCAGTCCCGCAGCCGGGCGCGGCGCAAGCGCGGCCTGAAGCTGGAGCGCGACGACGCGCTGCGCGAGCGGGTGCTGGAGCTGCTCGACCAGGAGCTCTCGCCGCAGCAGGTCGCGGGCCGGCTGCGCCGCGAAGCGGGCCGCACGGTGATCTCCCACGAAGCGATCTACGAGTTCATCTACGCCCAGATCAAACGCACCAAGGACTACCGCTGGCGGCGGCTGTTGCCGCAGGGGCGCAGCCGCCGGCGGCGCCGCGGCGCGCGGGCCCGGCGCAGCTCGGCCGACTACATCAAGCTGCGCCGCCCGCTCGCCGAGCGCCCCGCCGAGGCCGCCGCGCGCAGTGAGCCCGGCCACTGGGAGGCGGACCTGATGCAGTTCGGCCGCGGCGGTCCCGCGCTGCTCGTGCTGCAGGACCGCTGCACCCGCGCGCTGCTCGCCGCGGCCCTGCCGAGCAAGGCCGCCGACCCGCTGATCCGCGCCCTGCGCCGGCTGCTCGCCGCCCTGCCGCCGAGCCTGCGCCGCAGCGTCTGCTTCGACAACGGCTCCGAGTTCGTGCGCCATTACGAACTGCACGCGCTCGGCGTCGACACGTTCTTCTGCGACCCCCACGCGCCCTGGCAGAAGGGCGGCGTGGAAAACGCGATCGGCCGGCTGCGCGGCCCGCTGCCCCGCTCCACCGACCTCGCCGCGCTCTCCCGCCGCGCGCTCAACCGGACGCTCGCCCGCTTCAACAACACCCCCCGCAAATGCCTCGACTTCCAAACCCCAGCCGAACTGCTCCAGGCCCAACTGTCCAGCTTGCAGACTGAACCCACATTCCCGCTCGGGGGCGGGAATGACGGAAAAGAGGGGCAGCGGGAATGACGAAGGGGCGACGGTGGGTGGTAGAGGGCAGCGCTGATCACGGCGAGATACCCGCGGCAAGCGCGGGTATGACGGGGGGCTTACAGGCCCATTTCGGATTCCAGGCGGGCGATTGCGCGGGAGATGCGGTTGACCAGCTCGTCGGCCTCTTCGAGGTTGATGGTCAGCGGGGGGGCGTAGGGGATGCTCGCGCCGCCGCGGGCGAGCACGCCCTCGTCGCGCAGGTATTGCGTGACGCGCTGCGCGACCTGATCGGACTCCTCGAAGTCCTCGCCGGTGGCCGGGTCCTTCTTCAGCTCGATCACTTGCATCAGGCCGGTGCCGCGCGTCTTGTCGATCGTGCGGTGCTCCTCGCGCAGCGCAACGAGGCGGCTGCGCACATGCTCGCCGATCCGCGCGCTGTTTTCGACCAGCTCCTCGCGCTCGATGATCTCCAGATTGCCCAGCGCCACCGCGCAGGCGACCGGGTTCGCGCCCCAGGTGATGCCGCCGATCGTGCCGTCCGGGCCCGCCTCCTCGAAGGTTCGCGCGATCTCGTCCGAGACCATCGTCGCGGCAATCGGCGAGTAGCCCGAGGACAGCTGCTTAGCGAACGTCATGATGTCGGGTTCCACATCGAAGTGGTTCATGCCGAACCACTTGCCGGTGCGCCCGAAGCCGTTGATCACCTCGTCGGCGATCAGGACGATGTCGTACTTGTCGCAGAGTTCGCGCAGCGTCCGCCAGTAGCCCGCCGGGGGCACGTAGGAGCCGTTGGCAGTCGAGATCGGCTCGGCGATCATCGCGGCGATCGTGTCCGGGCCCTGCGAGCGGATCTGGTCTTCGATCGTGCGCGCGCAGAAGACATCGCACTCGGGGTAGGTCTTCTCGTAGGGGCAGCGGTCGCAGTTGACGTTGGGCACGTGCAGCGCGCCGGGCACGAGCGGCTCGTAGGGCACCCGGTTGGCGTAGTAGGAGGCGTTCACGCTCAGCGCGCCGGCCGTCATCCCGTGGTAGGAGCCGATCCGCGAGATCGTCTTGAACTTCTTCTTGTTGCCCTTGAGGAACTGGTAGTGCTTGGCGATGCGCAGCGCGGTGTCGACGGCCTCCGAGCCGCCGTTGACGAAGACCGCCTTGCGCAGCCGCGAGGGGGTCAGTTGCGCCAGCTTTGTCGCCAGCTCCACGGCTGGTTCGTTGGCGTAGGCGAAGGTGTTCTGGTAGGCGAGTTCGGACATCTGGCGATGCGCGATGTCGGCCAGCTCCTCCCGCCCGTGCCCGACGGCGACCAGCCACAGGCCCGACATCGCGTCGATGTACTCACGCCCCTGGTCGTCCTCCAGGAAGATGCCGTTGCCCTTGCGGATCACCAGCAGGCCGTCGTCGGCCGCCAGGTCGGCGAACGACTGGGTGGGAATCCAGAGGTGCTCAAGGCTGCGCTCGTGCAGCGCGATCTGCTCGTCGGTCAGCGTCGTCATCGGAGCCGTCCTGTCGTGCGGCGGTACGCGCTCCCCTGCGCGCGCCGTCTTCACAGGATAGGGCGATGCGAGCGTGTGCGTGGCGCCCTGCGCCGGATCGGTCGGCGTTGCCTCAGCGCTGGGCCGGGGCGGGCGCGCCGCGCGAGCGCAGGTCGTAGGCCATGATGATCAGGTCGCGCATGTGCCCGTCGCGATCGATCACCCAGCCCGGCAGCGTGGCGACGATATGAAAGCCGAGGCTGCCGAAGACGGCCTGCGCGCCGTGCTGGTCAAAGGCCATTCGCGCCGAGAGCCGCTCCAGTCCCAGGCGGTCGGCGATCTTGTAGATTTCCTCGGCGAGGAAGCGGCCCAGGCCCTGCCCGCGCACGCGGCTGCTGACCGTGACCCGAATTTCGCCGATGTGCTCCGACCAGCCCGCCTCGTTGTGTACCAGCGAGGCTTCGCCCAGCACGTGATCGCCGTCCACCGCCAGCACGGTCGTGGTGCGGTACGCCGCGATGTTCTCCAGCCAGCGGTCGACCACGCCCTCGTCGGTGATGTCCCAGGGCAGATACATCAGGTCGTCGTGCGAGAGGCCGCGGGCGAAGGCGAGGAAGCGCGGCTTGTCGGCGGCCGACATCAGCCGCACCTCGATCTCTTTGCCTCCGCGCAGCGTCGCGGCGTGCGGGTAGTAGCGGGCGATCATCTGCGCCTGTCGCGCGCGTGCGTCGATGGCCATGCGACCCTCCACTCCTGTGGTGTTCTGCGTGCTCTCGATCCGCCCTCAGCCGGCGGGGCGGATGCGCCGATCGTAGCACCACCCGCGCAGTGCGCAGCCCCTCCTCCCCCTAATCCGAAGCGGGCGGCTTCCAGCGCAGTGTGCGCGGCTGTACACGGGCTGCGCGATCGCCGGCGTCGTCGGCTTCCAGCAGCACGCGGTCGCCCGGACGCATGATGCCTTCGCGGGCGACGCGGGCGTAGACGCGGCTGCGGCCCGGCGCGACCTGCTGGTTGATCGCGTTGAAGTCGCCGTCGCGGAAGCAGTGGGCGATCGTTTTGCAGGGCGAGGCGTAGGAGGTGATCTCGACGATCACCTGGTCACCGAGCCGCAGCCGCGCGCCGGGCACCACGCGCCGCCAATCCAGCCCGCGCACGGTGACGTTCTCGCCCGCTGCGCCCGCCCGAATCTCGTTGCCCGCCGCGCGCAGGCTGTCGATCACTTCCGCCGACCAGAGGCAGACGGCGCGCTCGCGCCCGCCGTGATGCCGGCGGTCGCGCTGGCGATCGCGCGTCAGTCCGAAGGCGTTGACCACCGCCTCGGGCGCGGCGCGCTTGGGCACCCCGCCCGCCGAGACGCTGAGCTGCTCGATTCGTCCTTCAGCCGCTTCCATTGCGCGCTCCTCTCGCCCCAAACAGTTTACGCGCCGACAATCCGCTCTGCTCTTCCTATCGTCCCTTACGCAGGGGGGGGCGCCTCTGGCGGTGGGCGAGCGGTGCGGCGGTTGTGGTGGTAGGGCCTCTGTGCTGTGATCGGGGCGGCCGACCCCCCAGTCCGCTACGCGGACAGCCCCCCTGCATAGGGGGGCGATTCGGAAGCGGACCGCCCCCTAGGCAGGGAGGCGATTCGGAAGCGGACCGCCCCCCAGGCAGGGAGACGATTCGGAAGCGGACCGCCTCCTAGGCGGGGGGAGGATTCCGAGCTCGGAATTCGGCGATCATGCCGTCTATGTAGAGCACTCGCAGGGCTGTCAGGAGGCCGGGGAGGAGTTGGGCGCGTTGGGCGTCTTCGACGCCCTCCAGCATTGCGTTGATCACCTCGCGGGCTGTTTGGCGGCCGTCGAGGCCCTGCACCAAACGCGCGACTACCAAGCTGATGGGCGCGCCCTGGGGGCGGCTCGGTGAGCTGACTACGGCGCCCCACTCGAACTCGCCCTCGCCGACTACGGGCTTGCGCTCCAGTTCGACGCCGTCGGCCAGCACGGGGATGCGGTCGAGCAGCGGGCTGCGGTCGGGCCACTGGCGATCGATGAACGCGCCCGCCGCTTGCTCGCGTTCGGCGCGTTCCTGCTCCACCGCGGCTACGCCCTGCACGAAATCGGGGGGCGCTTCGCCGCGCTCCAGCACGACCCGCTCGTAGCCCTGCGGCGGCTGGCCGGCTACGGCGGCGATGAAGGCCTCGCGCGCCGTCGCCGCGCCGTCGCCGCCCTCCTTGCCGAGCAGCCGCCTTGCCTCCCAGAAATACGAATCGGCGGTGCGATTACTGGCGTAGAAGAGCGCGGCCATCTCGCGGAACTGGTGGTACTGCTGCATATAGAGCTGGGTGTAGACCTCCGCCGCCGGGCCGCGCAGTTCCGGGGTGCGCAGCGCGCTGGTCACGTAGGCGGAGGCCAGCACGGCCGACGACAGCGCGAGGTGTACGCCCGACGAGAAGAGCGGGTCGATGAAGCAGGCCGCGTCGCCCACCAGGATGTAGCCGTCGCCCACCAGTTGGCGCGAGACGTATGACCAATCGCGCATGATCCGCGCCTCGTCTACCCGCTCCGCCTGCGCCAGCATTCGGCTCGTGCGCCCCGTGGCCGCCAGCTGTCCCTCCAGAAACGCCTCGGCAGACTGCTCGGACAAGCGCTCTGCGCCCCAGGCCGCGTCGACCACCACGCCGACGGACATCACGTCGTCGGGCAGCGGAATCGCCCAGGACCAGCCGTGCTCGAACGCCTCGATGAAGATATTGCCCGCGTCGATGCCGTCGAGCCGCCGCGCGCCGCGGAAGTAGGAGTAGACCGCCAGATTGCGGAAGAACTCGTCCGTCTCGCGCAGCGCCAGCCGCCGCCCGATTAAGCCCGCCTGACCCGTCGCGTCCACCACCCACGACGCCTCGAGCGTCTGCTCCGCGCCGCCCGCCGCATTCGCGTCTTCGGGGCGGCAGACGACCGCCGCGGCGCGCTCGCCCTCGAAGCGCACATCCAGCGCCCGCCAGCCTTCGCGCACATCGACGCCGGCCCGCTTGCTGTTCTCCAGCAGCATTTGGTCGAACTGCGGGCGGCGCACCTGGTAGGCGTGGGGGTAGCGCTCGTTGGTCTCGCGGAAGTGCCACGACCAAGGCGCGTCGTCGCGGCCCCAGACCATCGTCGCGCCGTATTTCGGCGTGAAGCCGGCGGCCTTGACCTGCTCAAGTACGCCCAGCGTTTCGAGGATTGGGATCGAGGCCGGGAGCAGCGACTCGCCCACGTGCTCGCGCGGAAACCGCTCGCGTTCAAGCAGCGTCACCTGCCAGCCCTGCCGCGCGAGCAGCGTCGCCGTCGTGGAGCCCGCCGGCCCACCGCCCAACACCACGATCGGCGCGTCCACCATGTCCGCAGACTACTCCCGTCCAAAACGGCCGCCGGGTGACGCGGAACGAACTGCCCGTGCCGTAAACTTATCGTAAAATCGTGGGAGGGAAGGCAAGCGTCGATCGCGTGTAGCATGCGATCAATCCACGGCTCGTTCGCGCCCGCTGCCGGACCACAGGCTTGGTTGTCGCGTTCGCGAAAGGAGACTGCCCCAATGCCTCTACTGCCTGCGCATCGCGGACGACTGACCGCTGTGATGTCGCTCGTCGCGCTCTTGGCCTTGGCGATCGCCGCTTTTATCCCCCCCCCCCCCGCAAGCGCCCAGATTCCTCCTGATCTCCAGGTCGCCGCGATCCTGAAAGACGACTCTGACCACGTCGTCCCGCCCGGCTCCACGAACACGGTCGGCGCCCGGATCAGCTTCAGCGGCGACGCGATCCCCGAAATGATGATCAGCGAGGCGCGCCTACAGATCGCCGGCAATTTCGATTTTGAAGACAGCGGGCGCAGCTCGCGGGGGATTACCGACCAGCAGGTGGGCAGCAGCGGCTCCTTGATCGGCGCGGCCAACGCGGTCCAGGCGGGCTTCGACCACGACGGCAGCGCGGCGACGGATCCGGTCACGCTGACGGTGGTGGGCGCGCGGGCGGCGACGGCGCACGGCTACAGCTCGGCGGGGGCGGTCTACGTGTTCGAGGGGACCGAGCTGGTGGCGACGCTGACGGCGGGCGACTCGGCGAACACGGGCGCGCGGTTCGGGCAAGCGGTGGATGTGGCCGGCGGCGTGATCGTCGTCGGCGCGCCGGCGGAGAACGCCGCGTCGAGGTTCAGCTGGCACTGGCGGCGGGCGGATTACAGCAACAACGGGCCGGTTGGTGCCGTGCATGTGTTCGAGAAGCGCGCCAACACCGACGGCACGCGCACCTGGCAGCGGGTCGCAAAGCTGCTGCCGGTTGACCACCCCAAGTCGTGCGAGCTTGAGGGCGAGCGCCCGTTCTCGAGCCGCCCGAACCAGGGTGGGTATCTGCAAGTGCAGACGATCACGGACTTCGGCAACGGGGTCGGGGTGAGCGACGACGGGGCGACGATTGCGGTGCATGCGCGTCCGCCGATTCTGAACTCGGCGCAGACGGTGACCTGCGCGAACTCGGCCACCGCGCTGACGTCGTCGGACGTGAACGCGCTGACCGGCGACGAAGACATCGACCGCTGGCGCTACGCGACGGGCTGGGTGTTCAGCCGCGGCGCGGGCTGGAGCGATATGGAGATCAACGACAGCGGAGTGGCGGCGCTGCACACGCCGTCGTCGGTGCCGCTGGGCAGCGGGTCGCACAACGTGAATCGGCGCGACGGGGCGTTTATCGGGGATCTGGACATTTCGGGCGACGGGACCGTGGTGGCGATCGGGCATTCGCAGCTGGATCTGCCGCTCGATGCGATCTCCGGCGTGCAGGGCGGCTGCCACTCCTGCGCGGATCGCGATCACGGCGGGGTGACGATGTACGACCGCGGGAGCGCGGCCTGGAGCGCGTTTTCGGGAGCGGCAACGGCGGTGCTGAACGGGACGGGCGACAGTCAGCTGAACAGCGCGTTTATGCCGCGGATCGGGAGCAACGTGGTGCTGGATGTGTCGGGCGAGACGCTGGTGGCCGGGGCGGGCGGGCGCTATTCGACGGTGCGGCACGCGACGAACAATCCGAACAACGCGATCAATCCCTGGA
This sequence comes from Dehalococcoidia bacterium, assembly GCA_965243125.1. Lineage (GTDB taxonomy): Bacteria > Chloroflexota > Dehalococcoidia > Bin125 > Bin125 > CATQGW01. The sequence continues at coordinate 2,367,484 of OZ251529.1, forward strand.
AGGGCGCGGCGCTGGTCTGGGTCAAGCCGTCGGGCGCCTGGGCGAACGACAGCGCTCCCAACGCGCAGCTGACCGACGCCGATTCGCACCCGGCCGATTTGTTCGGCCGGCATGTCGCGATCAGCGACAGCGGGGATCGAATCATCGCCGGCAACGAGTCGGACAGCGAATTCAACTACCGGCGAGGCGAGGCGCACATCTTCGAGAAGTCGGGCAGTTGGGCCGACGACTCGGCGGCGTCGCTGGTGCTGACCTCGCCGCAGTACGCGGAGAGAGATCCGGAGACGTACCGGCTGGCGTTCGGCGCGGGTCCGGCGATCGACGGCGAGAACACCGTCGCGATCGGTCAATTCGAGGCGATCTCGTATCTCAACGAGCGCTGGGTCGACGGAGTGCGCCAGACGAACCTGGAGACGGGCCCGGGGCGGGCCTGGCTGTTCGACCTGTCGAGCGGCCAGCAGCGTACATCGCAGGCGACCGGTCAGAGGTTGGCGGTGCCGGTGTCGAACTGCGCGCCGGACGATTCCGGCGACTTCAGGCGCTGGGACTGCGATGTCTACTTCGGCGAGGAGGACGCAGAGATCGTGATCCCGGCGGGGACTCCGGAGGGATCGTCCTTCACGCTCTCGGTGAGCATGAAGATCAATGGGGAGCTCCGAACGGCCGTACAGGCGGTGCGGGTGGACACGATCAAAGAGGTGGCGTCGGCAACGTTCGACCTCGCGGAGTACAGCACCGGCGAGCGGCGCGGGGAGCGGTACCCGTCGACCATCTCGGCCCGGCAGCGAACCATGCTGCGGCTGAGCCTGCTGAACGAAAACGACGCCGCCTCCGCGAAAGGCTCCGTTTCGTCGATCCTCTTCACTACCACCCGCGGCGCGCTGACGACCAATGTTGGGGGCGGCTGCGAGGGCGGCGGCGGCCTCGCCTGCCGTATCCCCGTCGCGGCGCTCAACGCCTCAAACGCGAACGACATCCGCGTCGCCGTTGAGCATCCCGGCGCCGGACAGAGCGGCACGACGACCGTGCGCGTCGCTGTGATCTCGTCAGTCGGCGACTCCTTCACCCCCACCCCGATCGAAATCATCTTCGCCGGAACGGCCCGCACGCTGTCGATCTCGGAACCGGGCAGGAGCCTGCTCAACACCGACACCTGCGACACGCCGATGGCAGACGGCCCGAGCGACTGCCGGAGCGCAGGCGACCAGGACAACCGCGATGTGTTGACCCTCCGGGTCACCGCCGCGGACGCGGTCGGCAACAACGCGGCCGTGCCGACTACCCGCTACAGCGCAGTGATCACCGGCGCCGACGGCGCGCGCGTTCCGGACAGCGCCATCGCCGTCGCCTGGCCGCTGCGCAAGGACGGCGATGATGACGGCACGGATGTCAGCGCGACGGACCCGCTGGACACTCTGAACGGCGCCCCGCAGGCGCGGCTCGATGTCAACGCCGCCGAAACGGCAGGTCTGGTCAACGGGGAGTACACGCTCGAATTGAGCGCGGGCGGAATCAAAGCGACGCAAACGTTCCGGATCAGCGGCGGACCGGCTGCGGTCACGCTCAGCGCGCCCGAAACGTCCCCTGCAATCAACAGCCAAATCATCCTCACCGCCGCCGTCGCCGACGCTTCGGGCGAAGCCGTGCCCGACGACACGCCGGTCCGCTGGGTCAACCGCCCAATTGGCGAAGCGCCGGTGCTCGTTCAGCTCGCCGCCGAACAGCAGACCGTCAACGGCAAGGCCTCGGCCCGCTACCTGGTCATCGGCGAAGGCGCCGCTTATGTGACCGCCACCGCGGGCAACGCGACCGACATTCGACTGCTGCGAATCCGACCCTCAACTGCGCCGACCACGCCGGCGGGCTGGTTGAGCCACACCAGGCCGAATGAGTACAGCGCCTGGCTGGGCGAGCAGGAAATCACCGCTTCGGAGCTGCTCGCCTCGCTTGAGAAGCTCCAGGCGATTCTGCTCTGGCGCGACAACGCCTGGACGCGCTACGGCGTCGCCGCAGGCCAGGAGATCCCCGGCTCAATGGACTTCCAGATTCGACTGGGCGACGTCCTCTGGCTCGGCCGCTGATCCCGGTTAACGCCGCCGCCGCCGCGGGCCGTTCGCGGGCAGCGGGGCGATCATCGCCTCGTACCTCCCCAAGAGGTGCTCGGCCCGCTCGCGGTCCGACGCGAAGCGCCTGCGACGGTAGAGGCGGTCGACGGCGCGATCGAGTTGGCGGTGGGCGTCGCGGAGGTCGGCAGGCATCAGATCGGGGTCGTACAGGTTCGCGAGGCTCTCATCCGGAAAGCGGGCGCGGGCGTCGAGCACGCCATCCGCGTACGGCGCAAGCCGCTCAAGTCGGTCGCGGGGCCTGTCGGGCAATGGGAACGTGTTGTAGACCATTCCGGTTGAGTACCGAAAGCGGCTCGTCAGGCGGCCACCGATATGCGCGAGCCAAGCCATGTGCATCCGGGAGGTCAGCAACGCGAACAACCAGAGCGGCGCGTCTTCAATCACCACCAGCGCGTTGCTGGGCACGGTCGGATGCGACACCCACCCGATCGGGACGTACGACCGCGCTTCCGAGCTGGTCTCGGGAATGACCAGATACTCGCCTGCCGGCGCCACATCCACGTGAAAGCGGCGCGGATCATCGGCCAAGGAGCGCCCCAGGGCACCTGCTTGCGTGGATCGATACGCGCCGACTGCGCGAACCCGCTCTTGCGCGGACGGCATGCGTCGGATCTGATCCGGCGGAATCGACGGCGCGTGCAGAATCCAGCGGGATTCGTTGTGGATGAACTCGCGCGAACCGATGTAGGGCCGAATGTACGGCTCCGCTTGCGGCTCGCGTTCCAGAAGCGCTTCACGCTGGGCCGCATCGAGAACGTAGTGCCCACCGTCCACCGGTTTTGTGCCGACTTGCGGAGCCGGTAGATCGTCTGCTCGGCTGCGCGCGCGGCGGACGACGATCCGTTGATCGTGCAGCGCGCTCGCGTCGACGAGGTAGGGGCTGATCGCATCCACATGGACGGCGGTCGTCGTACCCGATCCACTGTCATCCGCGAACAGGACCCGCCGGCCGTCATACGCGCCGCGATTGGCCATTCCGACGACGATCACATCGACATGCGCGCTCCCGGGCGCCTCGGAACCCCAAGCGAATGTTCGGTGCGCGAAGATAATCTCGATGCCGTAGCGGTCGAACAGCGCAGGCCACAATTGCGGGACTTGCTCGCCCTGCGTGATCGAGTTCGTCGACACGAATGCGATCCGCGCGCCGCGACCGCGGAAGTAGTCGCCGGCCTTGAGGAACCACGCCGCGACGTAGTCCAACCGCGTGCCCGACGCGCCTAGCTCGCGCAACCGCCGCGACGCCTGCGCCTGTCTCGATTTTTCGCGGTGAACAAAGCCGCCGAACGGCGGGTTGCCCACGACATAGCTGCATTGTCGGGCAGGAAGAACGTCGTTCCAGTCGATTTCCAGAGCGTCGGCGCAGGTGATGTGCGGCGATGTCCGCAGCGGGATGCGGGCGAACCACTGTCCGAAATCGCGGCCCAGCCGGCGATTCATCAGATGATCCATCATCCACAGCGCGGTCTCGGCGATCTTCGCCGGGAACTCCAGCAGTTCGATGCCGTAGAAGTGATCGACGTTCACCAGCGAAAGCTGTGCGACGTCGAGCGTCGCGGTGCGCCTGTTGGCCGGGTAGAGCTCTTTGAGGATCTCAATCTCCAGCTCGCGCAGCTCGCGGTAGGCGATGATCAGGAAGTTGCCGCAGCCGCAGGCCGGATCCAGCACGGTCAGCGCGGCGAGCCGTTGCTGCAACCGGCGTAGATCCCGAGTTCGTCCACGCCCCGGCGCGCGCGCCTTGATCCGTTCAAGCTCCGATCGCAGCTCGTCCAGGAACAGCGGTTCGATCACCTTCAGGATGTTCTGTTCCGTTGTGTAATGCGCGCCGGCCCGGCGCCGCTCGCCGCGGTCCATCACCGATTGGAACAGGGCTCCGAAGATCGCCGGCGAAATCCGCGACCAATCGAACCTGGCGGCCTCGAGCAGGGCATCACGAAGGCCGCGATTGAACGCGGGCGGCGGTACCGCGCCGTCGAACAGATCGCCGTTGATGTGCGGGAACCGCGCCAGGTCCTCGTCCAGAATTGTCTGGCGCTGATCTTCCGGCGAGTTCAGCGCGTCGAAGAGTTGGCACAGCCAGCCGCCGACATCGCTCCCGTCCTCCCGCGTTCGCTCATCGATCAGATTGAGGAACAGATCGCGCTCGAAGATTCCGGTGTTGTCGGCGAACAGGCAGAACACCAGCCGCACCATCAAGGTGTGCAGGTGATCCTCGGTGTACCCGGACTCGTATAGCTGCCGGTAGATCTCAGCGACGAGCTCGGATGCGTCTACGTTGACCGGGTCCTGATCGCGGAAGCGCCGCACTTCTGCGCCGACGATGAACGCGAACCGCTCAATGTTCTCGGCGAGGGCGGCGAGGGGGAAGCGCCACTCCTCGCCCTCGTCCAAGTCTCGCAGTTCAAACTGCCGAAAGTCGCTCAGCAGCAGAAAGCGGGGACGGTCGGACTCGCGCAGCGCGTCGAAATAGGAGTCGGCTTGGGCAGCGGCCTCTGCCAGACTGCGTCCGGCGCTCTTCTGCTCCACCAGCAGGCGGCCCGGCCAGAAGAGATCGATGTAGCCGCGCGTCGCGTCGAGCCTCTCGACCTGCGCTTCGAAGCGGGCGACGCTGCGCCGCCGGATGCCGAAGATCTCGAAGAACTCGTTCCAGAAAGTCTGCGACTCGCGCTGCTCGTCGCTCGCGTCCGCCCACTCAGCGGCGAATGCCTGCGCCCGATCGCGCATCTCGTTCCACGAGTACCTCATCGCATCGAGATCGTTTGCGGCTTAGACGGAGCGGGCGCGCTCGGGGAGCGCGCCCGCTCGGACTGCCCTTCTCGAAGTGGCCAGGCCGGCGAGGGCTTAGAGGGCCTCGTTGGTTTTGGTGTCCACCTCGAACGGGCCCTTGAGGTCGAGCTCTTTGCCCATCTCGCGGACGGCGGGGATGACCTCTTCGCCGAAGAGGCGCAGCGAGCGCATCGAGTCCTCGTGGTTCATCGCGCCGTCGCCGTCCCAGAAGAAGATCGAGCCGGGGCGGAGGGTCTCCAGCACGTGCTTGATCTTCGGCAGCACAGTCTTGGGGGTGCCGGAGATGATCGAGTACTTGTTGACCTGCTCCTCGTAGGTGCCGAGGAAGTCGGCCTGGTCCTGGGAGTCGGCGCTGGGCGCGGAGGCCGTGGCGGGGGCGTCCTCCTGCTGGCGGCCGCGGGAGGCGGCGGCGAAGGTCGAGACGGTGGGCAGCAGCGAGGTGCGGCTGGTCAGCCCTGGCAGGTTTTGCAGGTTGGCGCGCACCTGGCCCTGGTTGCCCTCGAGGAAGGGGTTGGCCGGGCCGGCGATGTACTTGCGGCCCGCCTCTTCGGCCAGTTCTTCGGTCTCGTCGACATGCACCTTGAACAAGTAGCCGTGGTGCTGGGTGCCGGCCTCGTAGCCCTGCTCCTGGGCGACCTCGTCGTAGTAGTCGAACGACTTCTTGGTCGGCTCGAGCTCGGTGGCGAGCATGATGTAGGGGTAGCGCTGCTTGGCGCACCAGGCGACGGTGTTGCGGCTCATCACGCCCGGGATCCAGATTTGGGGGTGCGGCTCCTGGTAGGGGCGGGCCCAGGGGTTGACGTAGCGGTACTGGTAGTGCTCGCCCTCCCAGCGGAACGGGCCCGGGGTGCTCCAGGCCTTGACGACGAAGTCGTGGGCTTCCTGGAAGCGCTCCCAGTTGAAGGGCGCCTGCGAGTTGTGGGCGACGCTCTCGCGGCCGGTGCCGCGCACCCAGCCGGTGACCAGCCGCCCGCGCGAGATCATGTCGATCTCGGCCAGTTCTTCGGCGAGCCAGAGGGGGTCTTCCCAGATCGGCAGCACGTTGCCGAGCAGCACGATCTTGGCGCGCTTGGTGATCCGCGCCAGGATCGCGGCCTCGACGTTCATCACGCCGCCCATGCAGAAGGGCGTGGAGTGGTGCTCGTTGAGCATCAGCCCGTCGAAGCCCATCTCCTCCGCGTAGACCTTCTCATCGAGGTAGCGGTTGTAGAGGTCGGCTCCGATCCTGGGGTCGTAGTCGGCGTTGGTCATGCCGAGGTCTTCGATCTCGCGGCCCGTCGCGCCGACCCAGCCGGACTCGAAGTCCTGATAGGGGCGCTCGGTGAAGTAGCCAATGAACATTCGGGTTCCTCATTCCCTGCCCCGCGTCGGCGCGGGGCGTTACTCGCGCAGGATAGCGCCCACGGCGGGCGCGCGCGGAGTTTCCTCGTTTTAGCCGCCGGCGATGTGCGCGGCGACGGCCGCCGCCGCGCCCTCGGCGTCCTCCAACTCAACTAGGTGGCCGAGCCCGGGCAGCACCTGGAGCGCGGCGTTGGGCAGCGCGGCCTCGTAGGCCTGGCCGACGCCGATCGGCGTCACCCGGTCCTCCTCGCCCCAGAGCAGCAGCGTGCGCACCCTGGTCTCGCTCAGCAGGTGCGGCAGCTGGCGGTTGAACATCCAGGGCTTCCAGGTCAGCCGCGCGGTCATCTCGCGGCTGAAGTCCCAGAGCTCCTTCAGTTCGGGCGCCGCCTCCTCGCCGAAGACCTCGGCGTAGGCGTCGTCGGAGGAGAAGCCGAGCTTCACGTATTCCTCAAACTCGTAGAAGATCACGTCGGCGATCTCGCCCTCTTCGGGCTGGATGCCGGCCGCGCCGATCAGCGTGAGCGAGGCGAGATCGTGGTCGCTCATGCTGGCGAGTTCGGCGGCGACCCAGCCGCCGAAGCCGAGGCCGACCAGATGCACGGAGCCGAGGCCGAGCGCCTCGATCGTGCGCCGCGCCAGGATCGCCATGTCGCGGGCCGAGCGGGCCCACTCGGGGCGCTCCGACTGCCCGTAGCCGGGCATGTCGGGCACGCTCACGGCGTGCCCCGCCGCCAGCTGCTCGTAGAACGGGATCCAGCCGGGGTTGCCGGTGGAGTGGTGCAGCACCACGACAGGCTCGCCCTGTCCGTCCTGCAGCACGCGGACATTGCCGCCGGCGACCTGCACGGTGGTTTCGGAGTGGGTTTCGGTTTGTGTCGTCACGCGAAGCGCTTTCCCTTGCTCGAATCGTTCGCACGTAGCATAGCTTGCGCACGCCGGGCCGGGGCTGGGCGCGTCACGCAGTAGGCGGCCGGGGAGCGTTCTGATGCTCGGACTGGTCAGACTGGCGGCTTTGCGGGAGTTGCGCGGCGGCTGGCGGCTGCTGCTGGTCGCCGCGACGGTGCTGACGTTCGCCTCCGCGCTGACCGCGCTGCCGTTGGTCTACAACGCCACCAGCGCCGACCTGGCGCTGCATGAGCTGATCGAGCAAAGTCCGGACGCGGTGCTCTTCGCGGATCACGCGCGCACCGACCGGCCTCCGCTCCGCTCCGATATCGCCGCTGTCGACCAGTCCGCGCAGCAGGCCCGCGACCGGCACCTCGCCCGGTTCGAAGGACTCGTCAGCGAAACCCGCCGCATGACGGAGACGCCGCAAAGCACGGTCCGCTGGACCCGCACCGACAACCAGCTCTTTGAAGCCCTGCCCGCCTACTTCCAAACCGCGGAGCAGCTGCGCGACCATGCCCGCCTGGTCGAGGGCCGCTGGCCTGCGCAGGACGCATCCGAGGTCGGTTTCGACGCGCCGATCCCCACCGTGATCGGCGCGAAGCTGGCCGCCCAGATGGGCCTCGGCGTGGGTTCCGTGATCGGCTGGTTCGGACGGTATGACTCTGAGGAAGAGGAGTGGATCTTCCCGCTCCGATCCGAAATCGTCGGGATCGTTGAGCCGCTGGCCGACAACCTGCATGTCTTCCACTTCACCGATGTCTGGTTCGAGCTGCAGGCCAACATCGGCCCGGGGGGCGAGGAGCTGCCCTACTTCGCCGTGTTCATCGAAGAGGATGTGCTGATCGGCGCGCTCGAAGGCCCGCTGAGCGGCATTCCGCTCACTCACCGGTGGCGCACGCGGCTGCACCCCGATGTGCTGACCAGCGACGATGTCGACGCCGCCGTGGAGGGCTTCGAGGGCTACGTCCAGCAGCTGCAGCGGCTTGAGGGCGGCTCCGCCTCGGCATTTCTGCTTCGGGTGTTGACCGACTACCAGCGCCAGGCTTCGTTCAGCGGCGGACAGTCGCTGCTGGCCGGTCTGCAGCTGGTGGCCGTGGCGCTCTTCGCGGTGGCGCTGGTCGGACGGCGCGTCGCGGCGCGCACGGCCGCGGACCGTGAGCGGCTGGCCGCGCGGGGGGCGCGCGCCTGGCAGCAGGCGGCGGCGCAGGCGATGCTCGGGCTCTGGATTGCGGCGCCCGCGGCGGTGCTGGGCGCGCCGCTGGCTGCCTTTGCGCTGCACCACGCCGGGCGGCTGGAGGCGATCGCCCGCTTCAGCGGCGGCCAGCCGCTCGACACGCGGCTGACCGGCGAGGCCTGGCTACTGGCGCTGGGCGGGGCGCTGGCCGCCTGGCTGGCTTTCGCCGCGCCGGCCTGGCTCGAGGCGCGGCGGCGCGTCGATCTGCGCGAGCGGGGACGCCCGCAGCGGCAGAGTCTGATCCAGCGCGCCTGGCTCGATGTCGCGCTGCTGGTGCTCGCGGCCGTGCTCTTCCTGCAGTTCCGCGCGCAGGCGACGGGCGGCGCGCTGGCGGCCTTTGAGGACGGCGGGATCAATCCGGTGCTGATGATCAGCCCCGGACTGCTGCTGCTCGGCGCGGCGCTGGTGCTGATTCGGATCGCGCCGCGGATCATCAACGCGATCGCCGCCGCGCTCGCCCGCACCGGCGCGCCGACCTGGTCGCTGCTGGCGCTGCAAACCGCTGCGCGGCGGCCGGCCGCCGCGATGTCGCTGATCGCGCTGGTCGCCTTCATCACCGCCGTGGGCCTGATTTCCGCCACCTACGCGGCCACGATCCGCGACACCGAGGAGGAGCGCATCCGCTATGTCGTCGGCCCTGAAGTGCGGGGCGTCTCGATCGGCTCCAATCTGGCCAATTCCACGACATCGCGGGTCGTCGAGCCGCTCGACTCGCGGGCGGGCGTCGACGCTGCCTCCGCCGCCTACCGCGGGATCGGCAACATCGGCGGCGATCAGAGCGGCAGCCGCGTGATCCTGCTCGGCGTGCAGAGCGAGCGCGTCGACGAACTGGTCTCGCTCGATGAGAGCCAGCTGGGGATGCCCGCGGCGGACCTACTGGCGGCAATCGCCCGCGAGCCCGGCCGGCCCGGCGCGCCGCTGCCCGATGACGCCGAAGCGCTGTTGATCCGTGTGCGTACGGACCCGGCCAACGCCAACCTTGAGATGTTCGCCCGTGTGACCGATCGCTTCGGGCAGGTCGTCGAGCGTAAATTCCGCGACGATCCGGGCGGCGACTGGAGCGTGCTGCGGGCTTCGCTGACCTCCACGCCAGGGCGGACGCTCAGCCGCCCGCTGCGGCTCGCGGCGATCATCGTGCGGCCCAGAGCCCGCGTGGTCCGCGCGCCGACCGGCGTGATCTGGCTGGATGACCTGCGGGCCGAGACGCCCGATGGAGCGACGCCAATTGAGGGCTTTGAGCGCGACGCTCCCTGGCGTTCCGCGCTCGGCGTGGCCGGCGGGGACCGCGTCGAATTCGACGCCGCCAGCGCGGTTGAGGGCGATGCCGCGCTGCGCTACTCGTGGTCCGGGCTGCGCGCGAACGACGAGTTGATCATCGTCCGCGAATCGCCCAACCTGCCGGTGCGCGCGGCGATTGACCGCGCCTCGCTCGAAGCGGCCGGGCTGGCGCTCGGCGACATTGCGCCGGTTGTCGTTGGGGGCGCGGCGATTCCCGTCCGGATCGCCGCCGTGGTCGACTACTTCCCCACGCTCAACCCGGCGCAGGGCGGTTTCCTGATTGCGGATCTCGCGGCGCTGCGCGCCGCCGCGCTGGTCGCGGCCAGCCGCGCGGTGCTGCCGATCACCGAAATTTGGGCCGCGACGGACAACGACGCCGCCCGCGCCGACGCCGGCGAGCTGATGGATGAGGTCTACCTCTCCAGCGTCGTGCTCGACGCTCGGCTGCTGCTCGATGACGCGCAGACCGATCCGTTCCGCTCCGGCGGCATCGCGGCGCTGTTCGTGGTGGGCTTCCTCGGCCTGCTCATCATGGGCGCGACCACGCTTTTCCTGACGCTGGCCGCCGAGGGGCAGGAACGCGCGCGCGAGTTCGCGCTGCTGCAAACCATCGGCTACGGGCGCACCGCGATGCGCCTCCAGGCCGCCGTCGAAGTGCTGCTGATCCTGTTGATCGGGATCGGCGTCGGGCTGGGGCTGGGACGCGCAGTGGCGGGCGCGCTGCTCGGCTTCCTCGAAGTCACCGCGGAGGGCGTCCGCGCCGCGCCGCCGACCTCCATCTCGGTTGACTGGCTGGTGGCGGCGCTGGGCGTCGCCGCGCTGACCGCCTGCGCCCTCGCCGGCGTGGCGCTGGTCGCCCGCTGGATCGCCGCCCGCGACGCGGCCGCGCTGCTGCGCGAAGGGGAGGACTGAGATGCGCTTCCGACCTGATCGCGGGCTGGGCGGCGGGTTGACCGGCGAGATCATGCGGCTCGGTCTGCGCCGTGTCGCCTCCGCGCCGCGCCTCTCCGCCGTGTTGTTGATCGGCTCGCTGCTCGCCGTGGCGCTGGCGGCCTCCGCGCCGATCTTCATCGAGGCCGTGCGCGACCTCGGCCTGCGCCAGATCCTGCGCGACGCCGAACCGGCTGAACTCGACCTGCGCTTCCTGCAGAACGGGCTGGCCGCCGACCGCACGGCGATCGAGGATGTGCGCGAGGTGCTGGCGAGCGAGGCGACCGAGGCCGCGAGCGAGCTGATCGTGGGCGACACGTTCGCACTGCGCACCGGCGGCTACATCGTGCGCACGGCGGATCAGCCCGACGACGCGGAGACGCTCAACGGAACATTCGCCGCGCAGAGCGATCTGGCGGAGCGCGTTGCGCTCAGCGACGGCCGCCTGCCGCAGCCGGCCGGTGATGGAGGCGTCATCGAAATCGCGCTGGAACGCGGCCAGGCGGCGGCGTTCGGGCTGACTGTCGGCGACGAGCTGATCGCGCAGCCCTTCTGGCTTGGCGCGCCGGCCGAGAGCCGCGCCGTGATCGTCGGCCTCTTCGAGCCGCCCGACAACGCCCGCGACTGGTCCACGCTTGATGTCGGCTTCCTGCCGATCTCCGCACGGGAGACCGAGTTGCGCTTCTGGACGACACAGGAGGACCTGCTCGGGCAGTTGGCTGAGCAGTCGCCCACGCTGCGCGTGGCGTTGCTCCAGCGCTTCCGGCTGGATGTCTCCGGGCTCGTCTCGAGGACCGCCGAAGCGGCCGGCGGGCGGCTGGAGATTATGGAAACCAGGCTGGCGCAGCAGTTGCCCGGCGTCGGTCAGACCTCGGAACTCACCGAGCTGCTGACCCGCTTCCGCGAGCGCTTCCGCTTCGCGCAGGGCACGCTGATGATGGTCGTCTTGCAGTTGGTCGGCGCGGTGCTGGTCTATTCCGTGATCGCGGCGGCGATGCTGGCCGAGCAGCGCACAGAGGACACGGCCTGGCTGCGCAGCCGCGGCGCGCGGCGGCGCGACATCGCGCTGCTGCACATCGTCGAGGCGTCGCTGCTGACCGCGCCGGCCGTGGTGCTGGGGCCGCTGATCGGGATGGGGTTGGTCTCGCTGCTCGGGCTCGTGCCGCCGTTCGACGAGGCGCTGGGCGGCGGGTTGCTGCCGGTGGGGCTGCCCGCGTTGGCTTGGTACGTCGCGCTGGGTGCGGGCGGGCTGGCGCTGCTGGCGCAGGCGATCCCCGCTTACCGCGCGACGGGGCAGACGATCGTCACCACGCGCCGCGCGCGGGGGCGCCCGCCCGAGTCGTGGCGGCAGCGGGCGCTCGTCGATGTGGCCATCGTGGCGCTCGGGGCGCTATTGATCTTCGAGCTGCAGTTCGCGGGCGGCCCTGTGGATACGCCGCTGGTCGGCGAGACGCGGATCGAGTGGCTGGCGGTGATCACGCCGACGGTGCTGATGGCGGTGGTCGGGTTGATCGTGCTGCGGCTCTTCCCCGCGTTAATGCGGTTGGCGGCGCGGCTGGCGACCGCCTGGCGCTGGCTGACGCCGCTGCTCGGCGCGTGGTATCTGGGGCGCACGCCTACGCACTACGCGCGCACGGTGCTGCTGCTGGCGATCGCCGGCGCGCTGGCCGTCTTCGCCGGCTCCTTCCGCGGCACGCTCGAATCGTCCTATAACCAGCGGGCGCTGCACGCGGCGGGCGCCAACCTGCGGCTGCTCGAACCAGTCTCCGAGCAGATCGTCAAGGAGCGTGTCGAGGCGGCGAGCGGTTCGCCTGCGGCGCAGGTCAGCCGGATCGGCGCGGTCTTCGACGGCGACGAGGACTCCGGACCGCTCAGCCTGGCCGCGCTCGACGCCGAAACCGTCGCCGACCAGCTCGATGCCGGCGGCGCGGGTTGGGCCGCCGAGCCCGATATGCTCCGCGCGCTCGCGCCCCCGCCTGCCGACATTGACCGCGCCGTGATCGAGCGGCTGACCGGCAAATTCACGCTCCGCATCCGCAACTTCACCGTTGACGAATTCCGCGGGCGCGTCTGGTTCTCCGTCCGCTTCCAGGACGCCAACGGCCGCTACTGGGGCTACGTGCTGGGTTCGGTCGGCCCGGAAGGGGACCCGGCAAGCTTCTCGGTAGCCACGGTCCTGCGCGACGGACAGGACTTCGCCATCGCGCACGACGAAGAGCTCGAGGAGTGGCAGGAAATCAGCGCCCAGCTGGGGCGCAATCCGACCTTCCTGCTCGCGCCCGAGGGCATCCAGCCGGTCCAGCAACGCAGCCGCTTCGGCACGCCGGTCTATGTCCGCCCCGACGCGCCACTGACCCTGATCTCGATCGACATCGGCGGCGCGCGAGGCAGAGGCGGCGTCGAGATCGGCGAGATCAGCTACAGCGAGGGCGGCCGCAAGCGGATCATCGAGGACTTCGAGGGCGTACATTCCTGGCAGCCCACGCCGCTCGCCGTCGGCGAAGATGCGGTCGACTACCTCGTTCCCCTACCCGAAGATGACGCGGTCCGTTTCAGCTGGACGTCAGAATTCGCTTCGCTGCGCGGTATCCGCTACGCCTCACCACAGGAGCCGCTGCCGATGCTGATGAGCCGCGACGCGCTCGAACAGGGGCGCTCCGAGATCGGGGACGAGATCCGCATCCGCGTCGGCGCGATGCCGATGCTGTTCCGTATTGCGGGCGTTTTCGACCACTTCCCCACCTGGGACCCGGGCGTTGATCCGCCCTTGCTGATCGTCGATCGGGCCGCGCTGTTCGAGCGCCTCTTCTCCAGCGCCGCGGCCGGCACCTCGCTGGCCGTGCTCGACGAGCTGTGGCTCGACGCTCCGCTGGCGAGCATCGCGCCGCTGCTCGAGGCCGAGGAGATTCCGCTCGACGCCGACGGGATCATCAGCGCCGACGCCGCCCGCTCCGGCATCGAGGCCGATCCGCTGCTCGTCGCGGCCTGGAATGGGGTCTTCATCGGGGCGCTGGCTGCTGTCGCGGTTGCGGCTTCTTTCGGGCTGGTCGTGCTGATGTCGGTCACGGCGCAGGCGCGGCGGGTGGAGTTCGCCGTCTGCCAGAGCATCGGGATGAGCGCCCGGCAGGTTTTGGGGCTGATCGGAATCGAGCAGATCGCGGTGATCATCGTCGGTCTGGGCGCGGGGCTGATCGTCGGGACGCAGGCCGGGCCGGTGCTGCTCGACTTCTTCTCACTCACTCCCGAGGGCCGCGACGTGGTGCCGCCGCTGGAGTTCCTGATCGACTGGCGCACGGTCGGCATTCAGTTGGGGGCGCTGGTCGGGCTCTTTGCGCTCAACCTGACGGCGTTCCTGTACTTCCTGCGGCGGATTGAGTTGCACGGGGCGCTGCGGCTGGCGGCTTGATTGGGGGTGTTTTGCGGCGGGTGACGGAGGGCGGCGAGATGACCTGCGCACGGGCGTTGGTTCGGGTCTCCGGTGCTGCGAACGAAGTTGGGTTTGGGCCCCCGATCAAGTCGGGGGCGACGAGAGGGGCAGCGCGGCGTAGGTGCTGGTCACGGCGAGATACCCGCGGCAAGCGCGGGTATGACGGAGTGGGGAGCGGGAATGGCGGGAGGGTGGAGGTATGACGGAGGGGGAGCGGCCGTCCTTATGCGCTCAGGCTGAACGGGGGGTAGCGGTCGGTCGCCATCAGGAAGGCGTAGGCGCTGACGCGGAGGCTGTAGCGCTGCACGCCGACGACGAAGTTGAAGAGCGGGCGGGGGTAGGCGCCGGTCGCCACGATCGCCACCCAGGCAATGATCTCGGCGATGGTCGAGAGGATCACGAACACGGCCAGCACGATGTAGTGCGGCAGCGCGAGCAGCCACTTGACCAGCGGCAGGAAGCGGTTCAGCTGCGCCGCGTTGGGGTAGTCGATCTCGATGTGAACCGACTGCTCCTCATCGGTCGAGGGGTAGCGGTCGGTCAGCAGGGCGAGGTAGGCGTTGATCCGGCCCATAAAGCGGGAGTATTCCAGGTTGAAGTCGAACCACCAGCGCGGGTACTTCTGTCGAACCAGGATCATGACCAGCGTCGGCAGCACGACCACGTTGCTCTGCGCGTAGCTCATTAGCGAGACCAGCAGCAGGATCGGGATCGCGAAGATCAGCCGCAGCAGCGTGCTGAGCCGGTCGAGGCTGTCGGGGTAGTCCACCTCAAGCCGCGCCGGGTAGGCGTTGGTCGTCTGGGCGCTCATGCTCTGCTCCCTCCGCGTCGTGCGCGATCTACGGGATGGCCGGTCGCTACAGCCTAGCGGCTGGACGCCCAAGCGTCCGTTCGATCTGGCGGAGGTGGAAGAGCTGGTGGTCGGCGATGGTCAGGGCCATCGTGCGCAGCGAGAGGTCGATCACCTCTCCGTCGGTTGATCCGTCGAGCGAGATGTTGGCCGGTTCGCGCAGTTGGCGGCGCTCCAGGCCGTCGAGCAGCCGCACGGTGTCCTCGCGCACGGCTGTGCCGGCCCAGCGCAGCTCGGCGACGCTCAGTTTGGACTCGGTGTCCGGCAGCGTGATGCCGCCGATGCTCGGCACCGCCGACGCCGGTGCGACGGCGCGACGCAGTTCGAGCAGCTGCGGTTGGAGCCAGCGCTCGGCGTGAACGAGATGCAGCAGGATTTCGGCCACCGACCACTCCTGCGGCGCGAGCCGGCGCGCCAGATCGTCCTCGGCGAGCTGGTCCAGCAGCGCGCCCAGCGCCTCGAAGTTGGCGCGCAGCTCGCCCAGCACGTCGGCCAGTTCGATCTGCGGCTGCCCAAGCTGTGCCTGCTCAGTCTCCGACATACCGCCCGCTCCGTCAGTTTGTGCGCTCGGATAGCCTGCGGGCACGGTAACGGTGCGCGGAGGGCGGGCACATGGCGCGTGTGCGGATCATCCCCACGCGGGCGGAGCAGCTGGCGCTGGAGCCGAGCATTCCGGCGCGTCACCGCGCGCTGCTCGCCCAGGGTGCGGCGCAGTGGGACGCGCGCGATTTCTTCGACGCGCACGAGACCTGGGAGGACATCTGGCAGGAGGAGCAGCGCCCGATCCGCGGCTTTTGGCAGGGCATCATTCTGCTCGCGGCCGGGCTGCACCACTGGCGCGGCAAGGGCAACCCGAAAGGTCTCCAGATCAAGCTGGCCGGCGGGATCGAGCGGCTCGCGCCTTACGCGCCCGCGTACGCGGGCGTCGATGCGGCGGCGGCGATCGGCGACGCGGCGCGGCTGCTCAGCGAGGCGGCCGGACGCAGCCCGGAACAGTTGGCAGCGGCGCCCGACGAGGCATTCCCGCCCTTCCGCTGGCTTCGCGCCGACGCGCCGCAAGCCCAACCGCCGGCTCAACCGCTGTTCGTGCAGCGGCTGCGGCCGAGCGCCGCGCTGCCGACGCGCGGGTCGGAGCTGGCCTCCGGCTTGGACCTCTACGCGGATCTGGGCGGCGCGGGCGAGTCGATGCTGCTCGGCCCCGCCGTCGCGCTGGTTCCCACCGGCATCGCGATCCAGCCGTCGCCGGGCATGGAGGCTCAGATTCGCCCGCGCTCCAGCTTCTCGGGGCGGGGCATTGAGACGTCGTTCGGCACGATCGACGCCGACTACCGCGGTGAGCTGCTGGTCGGTCTGGCGCTGCGCGGTCCGGTCGGGCGCGAGCGGCGCATCCGCCACGGCGAACGGATCGCGCAGCTGGTGGTCGCGCCCGTCGCGTTATGTGAGGTCGTCGAGCTCGACCGGTTGGACGCCACCGCGCGCGGCGCGGGGGGCTTCGGCTCCACGGGGCGCTGAGCGTGACGCTCGTGGCGATCGCCCTCGGGGGCGCAGCGGGCGCGCTGCTCCGCTACCTGCTCTCCGATGCCATCGGGCGGGCGGGCGTTTTTCCGCTGGGCACGCTGATCGTCAATGTCAGCGGCGCGCTGCTGCTCGGGCTGGCCGCCACCTTTCTGCTCGAGCGCAGCGACGCTTCGGAAGCGCTGCGGCTCGGGATCACCGTCGGGCTGCTTGGGGGGTATACGACGTTCTCCACGATTCAGCTGGAGGTGCTCCAGCTGCTTAACGATGGGCGCTGGCCGATCGCGCTCGCCTACGCGATCGTGACGCCGGCGGCCGGTCTGGTTGCGGTCTGGGCGGGGCAGCAGCTGGCCCGCCTTTGAGTTGCTTCCCCCTGTCGCGCGATCCGCGCTACAGTGAGATCGGCGGGGTTCCGGCACGCCCTTATGATCCGCTCCATTCGGCGCCTCGGCGGTCGCTCGCCGCTACGCGCGTTCATCCTCACACTGGTCGCCGCTGCGCTCACGCTCTCGGCTTGCGGTCTCTTCAACGGCGACGACGCGCCGGCCGCAGCGCCCGAACCGCCGCCGGCCTCCGACGACCCGCAAACCCAGCAGCCCGCACCGGCCGCCGCGCAGCAGCCCGCGCAGACCCGGCAGCCGCAGCCCGTCAGCACCGCCGATCAATCACAGGCGACCACCCAAACCGACACGCCGGAACCGCAGGCGACCGCCGAGCAGGCCGAGCCGCCGCCCGGCGTCGCCGGCGAATATGTCGTCCAGTCCGGCGACACCCTCGCCGCGATCGCCGACGATCACGGCGTCCGCCTGGACGACCTGATCCGCATCAACAACATCCAGAACCCCAATCTGCTCAGCGTCGGTCAAACTCTGCTGATCCCCAGCGACGAGCCGCCAAGTGCGGTCGAAACTCCCGCCGCGCAGGCCGAACCCCAACAGGACGCGCCGCAGGCGGAAGAGTCGGACGAGCCTGTCGACACCCCCACCGTCACGCTGCCCAACAGCGCCGTGGGGCTTGGCGTGCCGATCACCACCTCCGTCTCTCAGTTCCCGCAGTCCGGCCCCGACGAGACCAGCGAGCGCATTCCCCCTCCGCCCGCCAACTTCATCCAGTACGGCGTCGACGCTCTCCCCTGGCTGCAAACCCGCACCACGATCGACGACATCCTGCCGATCTTTTTCGCCTGGCCGATGCCCCCGCTGATCGTGGGCGACAGCCGCCTCAACCTGATCGACACCAACGGCGACGGCAACTTCGCCGCCGCGATCATCTTCACCGACCCCAACTCCTTCGGCGCCGCCGTGCCCTTCTCCAACCTCGTCGTTTACGACCCTGTGCCGGGCCGACCCACCCGCTACCGCATCGCCTACGACCACCGCCTCGCCTACGGACGCGAAGTCCAGGGGCTTGAGGTGCTCAGCCACCTCGATCTGACCGGCGAGGGCATCCGCGACATCACGTTCCGCGAGGTTTCCTGCTCCGGCGGAACCTGTACCAACGCCTTCTACATCCTGCGCGGCATCACCGACGGCTACCAGGTGGTCACCGGCGAAGCCGCTCTGATCGACAACGTCACCGCCATCGAAATCGCCGACGGCACCGCCGACGGCACCCCCGACCTGATTATCAGCGGCGAAGCCCGGGACGACGGGCAACCCTACACGATCACCCTCTCCGCCCAGCAAAACATCCTCACCGAAGTCTCCCGCGTCCCCCAGGTCAACTAACGGAGGTTCGCAGCGCGGGCACGGCAACGCCTCCCCTGTTGGGGTCGGCGTCGCGATTATGGAGGTCTTAGGCGACGGTAGGTTGAGGCGGGGCGCGGCGGCGTTTGCGGCGCTGCTTGCGTTGGTTGCGGCGGCGCTCGCGTCGGTTGGGTTTGGGCTGGTGGGTGAGGTTGGCGATGCGGGGTGTGAGGCGGCGGCGGAGGGAGAGCGGCGGGGCGCCCCCCTCTGTGTCTCCCCCCAGGATGGGGGGAGAAGGGGAGCGGTCTCCCGCCAGGATGGGGGGAGAGGGGAATGGGACTCCCGCCGCGATGGAGGGAGAGGGGAATGGGACTCCCGCCGCGATGGAGGGAGAGGGGAATGGGACTCCCGTCGCGATGGGGGGAGAAGGAGAAAAGACTCCCGCCGCGATGGGGGAGAAGGGGAAATGGTCTTCCGCCGCGGCGGGGGAGAGAGGGAGCGAGGCTGCCGTCGGGACGGCGGCGGGAGCGGGGAACAGGTCTTCGACGGGGATGGGGGGAACGGAGATCGGGAGAGGGGGTGGTTCGGCGGGGGTGGCCGGGGTTTGAGCTTGGGGTTTGGCGGCGGGTTTGGGCTGTTTCCTGGCGCGACGGCGGGGGTAGGGGAGCCGCGGCCAGGGGAGGGCGGGGACGGGCAGGCTGGGCGCGCGCGGGGCGCGCGGGGTGGGCAGCGGGATGCTCGGGGCTCGGGGTGCGAAGCTGCGGGGGATGCGGATGATGCGCTTGAACAGGCCGATGGCGCAGCCCAGCAGGTGCAGGGCGGTCAGTTTGACCCGCTCGGACTTGCTGGTGTCGGTGAGCTGGAAGAGCCGGTCCGTGAGCGGCGGGTCGTAGCCCCGGTACTGGGCCAGCAGGAAGAGGGCGGAGAGGCGATCCTGGTCGGAGTCGGCCTGCTCGGCGACCTGTTCGAGGGTGCTGAGGTAGATCGGTTCGAAGTCGGCGGGGTCGCCGAGGTCCTCGTCGGCGGGCGGGGCGTGGTTGAGGATGCGGCCTCGCTCGTAGAGCCAGAGGAGGTGTTCGTGGTCGGTGGGGAGCATGGGGCGATGGTATGTGTACGGGTGTTCTGATTGCAAATGGGTGATGTTGTTTGGGTTGCAGTTTGGGAGTTGGGGCGGCCGACCCCCCAGTCGCTGCGCGACAGCCCCCCTGCGTAGGGGGGCGATTTCGGAAGGACGGGTTCCTGCGCGGGGGGCGATTTCGGAGGGGCGGGCCTCTGCGTGGGGGGAGGGCGGTCAGGTCACGGCCCTGCTGCCTTCTAGCATCGCGCCGCGCGATACTGCCCTTATCCATGTCCCTCGTTTACCGACCCGCCCGCCGCTTCGGCGCTCGCCCCAACCGCATCCCCTGGCTGCCGGGACGGCTCGGCTCGCTGCGGCTGCCGCGCAACCTGGTGCCGCTGCTGCTTGCCGTGGCGGTCGGCGTCGCCGCCGGCCTCGGCGCGGTTGCGCTCGAGGGCGCTGTGGACCGCCTCACCATCCTCTTTAACGACCTGCGCACATTCCTCGACGACCTCGCCGGCGGCTGGACGCTGATTCTTGTGCTCGCCATCGCCTCCGTGCCGGTCGCCCTGATTGTCAGCCGCGTCTCCGCCGAATCACGCGGCGCGGGGGTGCCCTACACGATGATTGCGGTCGAGACGACCGGCGGCTTCGTGCGCCCGATCGTCGCTCCGGCCAAGCTAATCGCGACCGCTTTCACGATCGGCGGCGGCGGCTCGGCCGGACGCGAGGGGCCGATCGTGTTGATCGCAGCCTCGCTCTCTTCCACGATCGGGCGGATCAGCCGCCAGCCCTCGGACATGCTGGTGCTGATGGTCGCGGCGGGCGCGGCGGGCGGCATCGCCGCGACTTTCAACACACCCATCGCGGGCACCTTCTTCGCCCTCGAAGTTGTGCTGCGGCGCTTCAATGTCCGCAACTTCACCATCGTCGTCGTCTCCGCCGTCGTCGCCAACTTCATCGCGATCCTGTTCTACGGCGACAACACGGAGCTCGAGCTGCCGCCCTATCTGGTCGAAAGCTGGCTCGAAGTCTCGCTGCTGGCGCTGGTCGGACTCGGCGCGGCGCTGCTCGGCGTCTTCTTCGTCCGCTCGCGCTTCTTCGCCGAGGATCTCTTCGATTTCATGGCGCTGCCGATGCTGGCCCGCCCTGTGCTGGCGTTGGTCGCTGTGGGCGCGCTCGCGCTGATCGACGATCGCATCCTCGGTTCCGGGCTGAACCAGATTCAGACCTTCGCGGCGGGCGATTTCACGGCTGCCTCGCTCGGCGTGCTGATGGTGCTGAAGCTGTTCGCCTCCTCGGTCACGATCGGTTCCGGCGCATCGGGCGGGGCGTTCGCGCCGCTGCTGTTCATCGGCGCGGCCGGCGGGGCGCTGCTCGGCCTGGCCTTTGAGAACACGCTGCCGGGCAACACCGGGCCGCTCGGCGCATACGCCGTGGTCGGCATGGCGGCTGTCTTCGCTGCCGCCGCGCGCGCGCCGATGACCGCGCTCTTCATCGTTTTTGAACTGACCGGCTACGACGGCTTCCTGCCGCTGATGGCGGCCGTGGCGCTGGCCACCACCGTGGCGCAGCTGATCACGCGCGACACGATCTACAATGTGCGGCTGCGGCGGGCCGGGCTCGGCGTCTACGAGGAGCCGCAGCGCTCGCAGCTCGACGACCTGCGGGTGGCAGCCACGATGCGCACGGACACGCCGATCGTCGACCGCACCGCCTCGATCCAGGTGCTGGCCAATGCGATGAGCCAGTCGCGCGGCACCGTCGTCGCCGTGGCCGACCACCGCAACCGTTTCCTCGGCCTGATCTCGGCCACCGATGTCGCCTCCGCCGTGGAGCGCAACGAGGTCGGGCGCACCGCCCGCGATCTCGCCGTCGTCGCCCCGATCACCGTCCACCCCGACGACACCCTGCGCCACGCGCTCAGTCTGCTTGTCGAGCACGACGTGCGCCAGCTGCCCGTCGTGGCCCGCGACGATCCCTCGCGGTTGCTGGGGATGCTGACCCAGCGCGACATCCTGCGCGAGATCGCGACGCCCGATGAGCGCAGCGCCGACCAGCGCGGGGCGGCCTCCACCGCGCCTGTTCGCCGACTCAGCGGCGCAGTGCAGATCGAGACCAATGTCCAGCCCGGCTCCGCCGCCGACGGCGAAACGGTCCAGAACCTGCCTCTGCCCGAAGCAGCCGTGGTGACGGCGATCCATCGTCGCGGCAATGTCGTCATCCCCCGCGGACCGGTCGCCCTCGCCGTCAACGACCTCGTCGTCGTGCTCACCGACCCCGAGGGCGAAGCCGCCGTCCGCGCCTGCTTCACCGCCCCCCGCGGCGCCGGCCGCTCGCAGTGGTGGTTCCTCCCGCACCCGCCCGAGCCGCCGCCCAACTCCTGACCTCCGTCGAAGAGTTGCGTCCCTTTCCGTCATTGCCGCGCTCCGCCGCGGCAATCTCGTCGAGTGCGGCGCCGATGTCTGCGCTCGGCTTGGCGAGATACCCGCGGCAAGCGCGGGTATGACGGAGCGGCAAGCGCGGGTATGACGGAGTTATCCCCCGCAACAGCCCCTACACTCCCCCCATGCCCGCGCAGGTCTTCACTCTCGCCCAGGCCCGACGCTCACTGCCCGATGTCGCCGCCGTCGTGATCGTCCTCCAGCGCCGCGTCCAGCGCCTGGACCAGCTCAATGCGCTCTGCGACTCGATCCGCCGCAGCGGGCAGACCGACGGACACCCGGCCAGCTCCGACGATCGCGCGCTCCGCGCCGAAATCGCCAAACTCGAAGAACAGGCCCAAACTCTGGTCGACCACATCGCCCAACTCGGCGTTGAACTCAAAGACCCTCGCCGTGGGCTGGTCGACTGGGTCGCCGAGCGCGACGGACGCCGCGTCTACCTCTGCTGGCAAGCCGGCGAGCGCACCATCGCCTGGTGGCACGAAATCGCCGACGGCTTCGCCGGCCGCCGCCCGATCACCGCCGAAGACTGGTCCTGAGCTTGCCTCACCACCGCGCACTCGTTTCACCCACCGGCCGCGGCGCGCAGCTCTACCCCGAACTGCGCGCCCACTACGACGCCGTCTACGACCTGCTGCTGGACGGCCGCCCACCGCGCGACGCTTCCCCGCTGCTCGACATCGGCAGCGGGGACGGCGCGGCGCTCCAGGCGATCATCGAAGGCACTCCGATCCGCGCGGTCGCCCTCGATCGCCCGCCGCCGCCGCGCTGGAACGGACCGCCCGACACTGCGCGCGCGCTGGGCGACGCGCAGCGCCTCCCCTTCCTCGACAACTCCTTCTCCAGCGCGCTGATGGTCGACACCTTCGAGTGGCTGCGCCGGCCCGCCGCCGCCCTGGCCGAGGCCGCCCGTGTGACCGACGGGCCGATCCTGATCGTGCAGACCGACTGGCCGGCGCTCTGGTTCGACAGCGACGACCCCGAGGTCGCGCGCGATATCGCCCGCCGTTGGTCCGAGGGCGCGCCGCACCCGCTCCGCGATCACTTTGAGGAAGCCGCCCGCGCCGCTGATCTGGAGATCGCCGACCTCCGCTCGATCACGATCCGCGCCGACTCGCTCGCCCCCGGCGCGCTCGCCTACGACCAGCTCCGCGCGATCCGCCGCTGGCTGGTCGTTGAGCGCCCGCAACTCCGCGCCAGCCGCTTCGACAAGTGGCGCCGCACCCTCGACCCCCGCGCCGCCGACAACCACTTCGAGATGCTGCTCCGCCGCCAAATCTGCATCCTCCGCTAACGCAACCGCGAATCCGACCTCTCCTCTGTCGCGAGGTCCATTGCGACACGCCTTTGCCGGCGGAGGGAGTTGGTTGGATTCGTCATTCCTGCGTAGGCAGGAATCCAAGTGATTTCGTGGTTGCGAGTGGGCTTCGGCGCTGCGACGGCCCTCCGCAGCGGTGTTCGAGAGCCGTTGAGCGTCTGTGGCGTAAACGAACGGCGGTCGGTCGCCTGGATTCCTGCCTGCGCAGGAATGACGGAAAGGGAGCGCGGATGCCTTCCCCCTTGCGCTTGCTTGAACGGGGGGACCGGGGGTTGGACTCCCCCCCACAGCGGGCGGTGCGCTATGCTCTCTACAAGAGCGCAGCACTCGAAGGGGGAGACCGCAATGACCACGTTCCAGATGACCGAGATGCTCGACGTGACCGACCTCGCCGCCGAAAAGGCCAAGTCGCTGCTCGAGGAAAAGGGCTTCGCCGACGGCGCGCTGCGCGTCTTCGTCGTCGGCGGCGGCTGCTCCGGCTACCAGTACGGCATGGCCCTCGCCACCGAGGCCGAGGACGGCGATGTCGTGATCGAAAAGGCCGGCGTCCGCTTCCTCGTGGACGACGAGAGCGCCCCGCTCCTGACCGGCTCGCGCGTCGACTACATCGACGATGTGATGAAGCAGGGCTTCAGCATCTCCAACCCCAACGCCTCGCACTCCTGCGCCTGCGGCTCCTCCTTCGACACCGCCGAGCAGGGCGGCGCTTCGCAGGCCCGCTCCTGCATCTAGTCGTCGCGCACCTGCCGGGTCGGGCCATCGTCGCGGCATTGCGCCCGTGACCCGCATCCCCGAGCTGCTGGCGGCCGGCCCCACGCTCTCCTTCGAATTCTCCGCTCCGCGCGATCCGGAAGGAACGGCGCGTCTGGAGCGGACCCTGTCGCGCCTGGCTCCGCTTCGCCCTGCGTTCATATCCGTCACCTACGGCGCCGGCGGCGCGACCCGCGGCCCCACTCACAAGTGGATCGCGCGGATCCGGGATGAGTACGGCGAGCTGTACGGCATCGAGGCGATGCCGCACCTGACCTGCGTCGCCCACACCCGCGGCGAGGTCGGCGCGATCATCGACCGCTATGCCGCCGACGGAATCGACAACCTGCTCGCGCTGCGCGGCGATCTGCCGCACGGCTCCGACGAGCTGCCCAGCGGCGCGTTCCGTTACGCGCGCGAGCTCGCCTCGTTCGCGCGCGAGCGCGCAGACATGGCGATCGGCGTCGCCGCCCACCCCGAAGGCCACCCGCTCGCCGCATCGCCGACCGCCGACCGCGAGCATCAGGCCGCCAAGATCGCCGTCGCCGACTTCGCCATCACCCAATTCTTTTTCGACGCCGCTCACTACGAGCGCTTCGTCGAAGCGATGTCGGCGCGCGGAGTCGAAACGCCGATCCTGGCCGGGATCATGCCGCCAACCAACATCGCGGGCATCGCCCGCATGTCGCGCCTCAACGGCACCAGATTCCCCGGTGAGCTCCGCGAGCGCCTGGAGCAAGCGGGCGAGGACCCCGCAGCCTGCCGCGCCGTCGGCGTCGATGTCGCCGTCAGGCTGGGCGAGGCGCTGCTCGCCGCCGGCGCGCCCGGCCTGCACATCTACACGATGAATTACTCCGCCGCCGCCCGCCAAATCGCCGAGGCCCTCGGCTGGCGCTAAACGGACCAGCCAGACCGTTTCGCCACTCTCCAATTCCGTCATTCCTGCGTAGGCAGGAATCCAAGCGAGCTCGTGGGTGCGAGTCGTCAGTGGTGGCCCAACGACCTCCCAAAGCTGCGTTCGAGGGCCGTTGACCGTCGGCGACGTGAACAAACGGCGGCGGTTCGCCTGGATTCCTGCTTACGCAGGAATGACGGAAGAAATGTGCAGGAATGGTGGAGGAAATGCGCAGGAATGACGGAAGAAGCGCGCAGGAATGACGGAACCGAAGCGCGTGAGCACTGAGCGAGTCGCACGAACGGCGCCCTACGCCGGCGCGGCGCGGCGCAGCGCGACCAGCAACTCCAGATCTCCCTGATGCAGCCCGCGGGAAATCGTCCGCACCGTCAGCCGCCCGCGGAAACGGTGCTCCGCCCCCTGCTCCCATTCGTCCGGACCGATCATCGAAAGCACGCCCACGATCTGCCCGCGCAACTCATCGAACTGCCGCACCTGCTCGTAGGCGTCGGGAACCTGCTCCGGCGTCTGTTCCAGCCACTCCAGGCCGTGCAGCGGCAGCGCGTCGTCATCCCCCACATCGCGGAAGAGCAGGTGCGCCAGCTGCCAGCCGGCGACCGTCTCGCGCTGCCAGGCGTCGTGAATCAGCCGCGGCGCGTCGTGCTCACCCTCCAGCAGCGCGTTGACCAGCAGCTCGCGCAGCTCGCCCGAGGCCTCATGCAGCGCCTTGATGATCCAGCGTTCGCCGTCGCTCATCGCGCCTCCACCGCTCCCGTCGCTTCCGCCCGCCGATCGCGCCTTGCGGCGATTGTCCGGCGCTTCTGTCGCGATTGTGACAGATAGCGCCGCGCAAGCCGGCGCGCAGGTAGGATCATCATCGTACGCGCCGCCGAGGCGAGGAGATGCCGCCGCAATGCTCACCGAACTCTGGGAATCCGACGCTTTCACCGAGCGCAAGGACGCGCTGCTCGACACGCTCGAAACCGACTACCCCTGGTCGAAAGGCGATGTCCTGCGCTTTCGGCGCGGCGGGCGCAACGACCGCTACCGCGTGCTGCGCGTGCAGGTTGAAGTCGGCGACGAGGGCCTGCGGCGGGAAATCCTGCTGCTGAAGCTCTCCGACTGAGCGCGGCTCGGGTCCGCCCGCAGTGACTGCTTCTTCGGCGCTCCCCTACTCGCTGCTGCTGATTCTGCTCGAGCTCGCCCTGGGCGGCGCGTTGGTGATGCAGATCGTCGATGTGCGCGGGCATGCCACGCGCGGCTTCGTCCGCGCCACCACGATCATGCTGCCGATCCTGCTCGGTCTCGCCTTCTGGGTCGCCTTCACGCTGGACGGCGATGTCGTCGAAGGCTTCCGGATCGCCGCCGCGCCGCGCGAGGCGCTCGTCTGGCTGCTCGCCGCCGCCACCGTCGTCAGCCTCGCCCACAACGCCGCGCTCTACGCCGCCGCCCGCACAGACCAGCCGGACCGACCCGATCAGCCCGACCGGCTCAGCATCCGGCTCGGCTGGCTGCTCAGCGCGCTGGCCGTCGCCGCGATCGCCGCCGCCGCCGCAATGCTCGAGGGCGCGCCGCGCGGACTCGCCGCTCTCAGCCTGCTGGCCGGCAGCCTCGCCGTCGGACTCGCCGCTGTCGGCCTCACACTCGGTCACTGGTATCTCGTCACTCCCCGCCTGCCCGCGCGCCCGCTCAACGAGGTCACCGGCGCGTTTCTGATCATCGTCGTCGTCCAGCTGATCCTTTTCGGCGTTGCCCTGGCGGTACCCGTCGACACGCCGATCGGCGGCCGCGACCGTCCCCTCGCCGAGGATGTCACCTTCTGGCTGCGCATCGTCGTCGGCTTCGCCCTCCCCCTAATCTTCGGTTGGATGGCCTGGACCACCTCCCGCATGCGCTCGATGATGGCCGCCACCGGCCTGCTTTACCTCACCACCGCCGCCGTCCTGGCCGGCCAAATTGCCGCCCATGCCCTCATGTTCGACAGCGCCCGCCCCATCTAAAGGCCTCTCCAAAACCGCCCCAGCCTCAATTCGAATCCACCGTGTCCTGACGCTCCACCCGCAGCTCCAGCCCCGGCGGCAGATCCGCGGGCAGCACCTCCTCCACGACCCAATCCGGACGCGCCGTATCCAATAGCGCCGCCACTTCCCGCACCGCCTCGGCCGTCCGCACCCCCCACCAGGTCAGCAGCTGCCCGTCGCACAGCTCCACCCGCTCCGTGCGCGACGCCGCAATCGCATGTTGCGCCAGCAACTCCTCGCGGTGCCGCCGGCCGAACCGATACGGCTCCGAAGGCAGCAAAATCACCTCCGGCTCCGCCGCCGCCAGCTCCGCCAGCGTCACCCGCGGGTAGCGCTCCCCGCCGCCGCGCTCCTCAAACACATTCACGCCGCCGCTCGCGCGCAGCAGGTCCCCGATGTAGGTATCCCCGCCGGCGGCCATAAACGGATTGCGCCAGATCAGGCAGGCGACGCGCACCGCCGGCCGCACCCGATTGAGGTGCGCATGCTCCTCCAGCGCTTCCCCGATCGCCCGCGTCTGTTGCAGCGCGACCGCACCCAAGAGACGCGCCACCCGCTCTACTTCCTCCCGCGCCTGCTCGACCGTCCGCACATCGCCCACGTAGACGGCCAGCCCGGCCGCCCGCAGCGCCGCCACATCCTCTTCGCGGTTCTCTTCCCGATTCGCCAGCACGACATCCGGCGCCAGCCCGATAATTCGCTCCAGATCCGGATTCTTCGTCCCACCCACTTTGCGCACCGGCTGCACCACCTCCGGCGGATCCGTGCAGAAGCGCGTTACCCCCACCAGCCGCCGACCCAAGCGCAGCGCCGCGACCAACTCCGTGAACGAGGGCACCAGCGAGACGATCCGCCGCGGCGCGCCCTCCAGCGCAATCTCGGTCCCCAGCGCATCAGTCGCCGACGGCATACCATGAGCCTACCAGCGCACTACCAGCGCAATGGCCCCGCCCGTGCGATAATGGACGCGATGACCACCGCCCAGCTTGCCCCCGCCGCTCCGCACGCCACCGCCGGCGCGAATGTCGAGCTGCGCGGCGTCACCGTCGGCTACGGCGGCGCCCCTGTGCTCGAACAGATCGATCTGCAGATCCCGCGCGGCGCGTTCACCGCCCTGATCGGCGGCAACGGCTCGGGCAAAAGCACCCTGCTCAAAACCATTCTTGGCTCGCTGCAGCCCTCGCGCGGCGAAGTCCTGATCGACGGCCGCCCGCCCCGCCGCGTCCGCGCGCGAATCGGCTATATGCCGCAGACCAGCGCCGTTGACTGGCGCTTCCCTGTCACCGTCCGCGAAGTCGTCGAAATGGGCCGCTACCGCTTCGGTTGGAAGCACCGCATCCGACGCGGCCCGATCGCCGACCCCAACAACGCGGTCGACGCCGCACTACAGACGATGGAAATCAGCCACCTCGCGCGCCGCGAAATCGCCGAGCTCTCGGGCGGACAGCAAAAGCGCGTCCTGATCGCCCGCGCGCTCGCGCGCGAACCCGACCTGCTGCTGCTCGACGAGCCGGCCGCCTCGCTCGACGCCGTCGCCGACGACGACCTCGTCGACACCCTCTGCGATGTCGCGGCCGGCGGCGCAACCGTCGTCATCGCCACTCACGACCTCGCCTCCGTCGTCGACCACTATGCCCATGTCGTTTGCCTGTGCCAGGCAATCGTCGCCGTGGGACGCCCCCGCGAAGTCTTCACCGAGGACGTTCTGCGCCGCACCTTCGGGCGAGAACTGGCGATCGTCTCGCGCGTCGCACCCGGCGCGACGCCGCCCGACCGCACCGCACCGCTCGCCGGCGAACTGCGCTTCCACTTCGGCGACGACCATGATCACCCCCAGGGCCACCCCCACGGCGAAGCCCACGAAACTGCGGCCTCTTTGGATTGCGGCTGTTGCGTCCCCCAAGGGCATCCGCACGGCGAAGCCCACGCAAGCGCTCCGCAGCGCTCCGAATCCGACCCCCCAGTCCGCTCCGCGGACAGCCCCCCTGCATAGGGGGGCGATTTGGATTCGGAATCGCCCCCCTATGCAGGGGGGCTGCCGCCTTTGGCGGCTGGGGGTCGGCCGCCCCCGAACCCCCCCAAACCCCATACACTCAGCCCATGCAACGCACCTACCTCGACCACGCCGCCACCACCCCGCTCGACCCCCGCGTGCTCGACGCGATGCTCCACGCCCTGCGCGACGCCTGGGGCAACCCCTCGGGGATCTACAAGGAAGCGCAGACGGCGCGCGCCGTGCTCGACGACGCCCGCGACAGCCTCGCCCGGACGCTCGACTGCTCGCCGCGCGAGATCATCCTCACCTCCGGCGGCACCGAGGCCGACAACCTCGCGATCCGCGGCGCGGCGCTCGCCCGCGCCCACGCCGGCAGGCACCTGATCACCTCCGCCGTTGAGCACCACGCCGTGCTCCACCCGATGGAAGCGCTCGCCCAAGAGGGCTTCGAGCTCACCATCCTGCCCGTCGACGCCGAAGGTTTCGTCGATCCCGACCAGGCCGCCGAAGCGGTGCGCGACGACACCATCCTCGTCTCGGTGATGACCGCCAACAACGAAATCGGCACGATTCAGCCCATCACCGAGCTCGCCCGCGCCGTCAAACAGCGCAACCCCCACACCATCGTCCACACTGACGCCGTGCAGGCGGCCGGCGCGATCGACATCCGGCCCGACATCCTCGGCGTCGATCTGCTCTCGCTCACCGCGCACAAAATCTACGGCCCAAAGGGCGCGGGGCTGCTCTATCAGCGCCGCCGCACGCCGCTCGAACCGCAACTGCTCGGCGGCGGACAGGAGGGGGAGCGCCGCGCCGGCACCGAAAGCGTCGCGGCCGCCGCCGGCCTCGCCGCCGCCCTGCAACTCGCCGAGCAGGAGCGCCCGCAGCGCGCCGCCCACGCCCAACGCCTGCGCGACCAACTGCGGCGCGAACTGCAGGAGCGCATCCACCCGCTCCGGCTCAACGGGCCGCAAGACCCCGACCGGCGGCTGCCCAACAACCTGCACCTCTGCTTCCCCGGCGTCGAGGGCGAGAGCATCCTGCTGCAGCTCGACCTCGAAGGCATCGCCGCCAGCAGCGGCTCGGCCTGCTCGACCGGCTCCACCGAGCCCAGCCACGTGCTGACCGCGATCGGCGTCGACCCCGACACCGCGCACAGCGCGCTGCGTCTCAGCCTCGGCCGACAAACCACCGAGGCGGATGTAGAGCGCACCGCCCAAACGCTGCCCGAAATCATCGCCCGCCTCCGCGCGCTCGCGCCGGTCTAGGAGCAACCAATGGTCACCGCACCAGCCAAACCCGTGCCCGAGACGATTACCGCGCCGGTCCTCGGGACGCTCACCCTCCGCCTTCCCAACGAGTGGAACCTCACCGACGACCTGCTGCTGGAGCTGTGCGCGCTCAACGAGTGCTTGCAGTTCGAGACCGACGCCGAAGGAGCGCTGTTGATTATGATCCGTACGGCACTACCCAGCAGCGAGCGAGCGGTCGAAATCATCGCGCAACTCTGGATCTGGCTGCGGACGGGCATCGGCGGCAGCGTCTGCGACGGCACGCCGATCATTCGCCTACCAGACGGCAGCCGCCGCTCGCCCGACGCCGGCTGGATCAGCGAGGAGCGGCGCAACGCCGCCCGCCCCGCCGACAACCCCGAAGGCGTCTGGCCCGTCACGCCCGATTTCGTCGTTGAAATCGTCTCCTACACCGACGACGCCGAAGACCAACAGCGCAAGATGCAGGAAGTCTGGCTGGCCAACGGCGTCCGCCTCGGCTGGCTGATCGACCCTTTCGAGGCCAGCGTCCGCATCTACCGCCCCAACGCCGACCCGGAGGTGCTGGAGCGCCCTGTAGAGCTGGGCGACGCCGAGGTGCTGCCGGGGCTCAGTGTGGACCTGTCGCGTGTCTGGGCGTGAGCGCGTCGGCCTCTCTCATCAAAAGAGAGCGGCGATCTTGTCGTGCCACTGCCACAGTATGGTCGACAGAGCAATCGCCACCCACGCGATGTGTCGGATCCGGGCCGGAATCTTGTCTCCGTTGATGTTCTTCAGGTACGAATATGCGGCTTGTTCGGTCTCGAAGAACCGCACAACGTTTGGCACGGGGGAGCCAGCGAACGGGCTTCCGATCTGCGGAAACGGGCTGTCAGGACCTGCACGGTTGAGATCCAACGGGCGCTCGAAAGAGATGTCAGAGTTGATCCAGTACCCGTAGATCGTCAAGGCGCTGCGTTCACCAAATCTGCCTGCGTTGAGACCCCACAGAGGATCCCTCTGAATCCTGCCCTGTTCGTCGTCTATCCCTGAGTACCCGTCAGGAATGACGACGTCCGCCGGATCCACGTACGAAAGACGCTCTACGCGCTCGATGATGTAGTTCTTCCTGTCGCCCCATTCGAGCGGCGTTACGACATACACGTATCGATCCCACGCGAAGCAGCGTGCCAGCCACGACAGCCGCGTTTCGATGATCGCGCGCCGCGTTTCGAGCTGGCCGGCTTGGTACGTGCGCTCCTTGCGCAGTAAGCCAGCTCGTGACGCGATCTGACGCAGCTTGAGAACACCACGCATACGCACAGACATCAGCTGTCGCCGCTCCGTCCGGTGTTCTGTCGCGCACCCGATACCTCGGCGTGGAAGCGCCGGACGTCGTGCCAGTAGCAGCCTACGCACGAACCCTCGTAGACGCCGTTGCCTACGAACTGCGCGACTGCGAAGCCGAGCGTCGTCGCGTCAAAGCGCCGCTTGGTCTGCCGACACTCCTTGCATGCCTGCCGCTTCGCCTTGTTCGCGGGGATCGAGAGGGGCTGAAAGTCGTCGACCGTGAACTGGGCCGGATCACCCCAATCGTCACGGTGCCCGTCCTTGTGGTCGCACTCCGGATTCGATGTGCCCAGCACAGCGCACCGCTGCGCCTTGATCGCTGAGACGATGGCCGCCGGGATCGCGCCTGCCCTCGCCGCCATCACTCAACCCTCCGCCCTGTGTTGCTCTGCAATCGCCCGCGCCACTGAGCGCCCCGCCTCGTAGGGCGTGATGTCCATCGCCAGCTCCGCTGCCGACGCCACGCTGAGGTTCACGATGCACTCCAGGATCCGCCGCTCCGCCTCCGGCCCGCGCGGATCGCCCGCCAGCAGGCCGTTGCTGAACTCCACGGCGGTTAGGTATTCGCGGCACGCCTGCGCCAGCGGGACAGCCGCCCGCAGCTCCGGGTACCAGGTCCGCGGGTCAATCGAGTCGTAAGGCAGAGCTGTCGAGTCGTCGGCCATCAATCATCCCCAATCGGCCGGCGCGCTTGCCGCGCCGACGCCCACAGGATATCATGCATATGTTCTACTCAGGGCGGCCAAGGCAGCCGCCCCACATCCTCCCCCAGGACAGGGGAGACGCCGCGCAGCAGCGGGGAGGGCCCGAGGTGCTTAGAGCCGATCGATCACTCCGAATCGAGGTCCACGAGCTTGTTCGCGTTCACGTCGCGCCATTCTTCCGGCCCGCTCGCCGCCCTGGCCAGAATCACGCTGGCCGCGAGCGACGCCGAGTGGAACACGTAATCGCGCTGGAACACGTAGAGGTAGAGGCTGTCGCGCAGCACAAGTGTCCCGTCCTCGATCAGCGAGTCGCGCAGCTCCCGCGCGCCCCGATCTTCAGGGCGATCGAACGCCGGCGCCTCCTCCACGAACGCTTCCGAATCACGCAGCACGAGAAACTCCGGCCCCAAATGGAAGCCCGCCGCCCGGACGCTGACATCTGTCCCTTGCCGCGTGGAGGTAATCCGGAGCCGCACCAGCGGATAGCCCAGCTCTCCCGACGGCGGCAGCCGCCGCAACTTGATCTCCACGATCTCCTCCGTTCCGCGCCCCAAATCAGGGTGCGCGCAGAGAGGGTACATGCCAACCAGCCACTTAGGCCAGCAGGCCATCAGCAGCGATAGGACCGCGAAATCTCGCCCGCCCCGAACGGTCCTAGCTCTGGCAGCTTCCCCTCAAACGCTTCGCCGATGATCGCTGCCCATCGCTGGCAGAATTCTGCGACATCCGGACCGTCGATCGGCGTGAATGGCGTCGCTAGCCGATGGCCATACATCCGACGGCCAATCGCGTCGCCGGCACGTGGAAGGTCAACGCGCTCTGGCTCTTCCCACGGTTCCTGTCGTAGCAGGACCCCGCCACGCTTGAACGAGAGTTCGAACCAACGAAACTCATCTCGCTCCTGAGCATCGCAGTACCAGAGCATGTAGTAAGCCGCGCGCCGCTCAACGGCGCCTGTCCCCTGAATCGCAATCAAAATGCCCGCACGACCGATTACCTCGAAGCACGGCCGATTCTCCTGCCAGTCCGCATCGCTGACCGGCGAGAAGCGCGAAACAATCGCGCCTACTTGGGAAGTGCGAATCAGCTCGAATCCTCTAGCCGAGTCGAGCAAGCCAGAGTTATACGGCCTGACCAGCTCGGGCGCATCGGTTGAGAGCGCTCCCCACAATGCATGTACGGCGACCTCAAGGGACCGTCTTGCGTCTTCCTCTCGACGCTTACGCGTCTCAAGGCGATCCTGCTCACTCTGCCAAGCGATTTCGCGCTCGGTGTTCTCTCTGATCGCCTTGCGGTTTGCTCTCTGCAAAGCCGAAGAGAAGCTAGGGCTCGCCGACTTTGCCAAGCGCTGCAACCTCTTGTAGAAGTCAGGCGCCGTCGGCCTGCCCGAAACGTCCTTCCGCAAGCACGACTCAATCAGACCCGCGAGACCCAGGCCAACGGTGTCTGCGTCAAGCTGGGGAGCAGCAGTGGTAAGATGCTGCTCTTTGTAGCGGTCCACAGTAGGTCCGCCGAATGGCCGCTGGCCTGTCAGAAGTTCGTGGGCAATGATGCCGACGGCGTAGATGTCAGTGCGCGACTCTGCGTGCTCATCCTTCCAAAGCTCGGGCGCGGCATACGGCCAAGACCGATATGCCTTCAGCGTTTCCGGCGCGGTCGTCCGCTCGGCGTATCTGGCGATCCCGAAGTCCGCGACGCACCAACGACCGTTCCACCTCAGGATGTTCTCCGGCTTGAGGTCTCGATGCACGATTGCCTCGCCATCGCGCTCAGCAAGCGCCACCAGCGCAGCGGCTATGTCTGTGAGAATCGCAATGGCGTCGTCGGGCGGGGTCACTCCGCCCCGCTCGCGCAGGTAGCCTCGGAGATCGCATTCTGCCCTCGGCATCACGAGCACACGCTGTCCACTCCACTCCCCCTCGCCCCAGAGAGGAAGAACGTTGGGCAAGCCGCTCACATCGCGCCAGACGTCAAGCTCTCGCGCGGCCTTGCGGTCCAGCGGCACGAACTTGAGCGCCGCCTGCGAACCGTCAGATCCTGTGGCGGCGCGCACTTCACCAAAGCCTCCCTCACCAAGGGAGTCGCCAATGCGCCACTCATTGTCGCCAAGCCGAACGACTGTCCCTCCGGCAACCGCCACGAGAT
Source organism: Dehalococcoidia bacterium (assembly GCA_965243125.1). Taxonomy (GTDB): domain Bacteria; phylum Chloroflexota; class Dehalococcoidia; order Bin125; family Bin125; genus CATQGW01. The sequence continues at coordinate 2,401,475 of OZ251529.1, forward strand.
TCGCTCCGATCCGCTCATCTGCTTCAGCACCTTAGCTTACCAGATGGACAAACGCGACGCACCCTGTACACTGTTGACAGCGAGAGGAGCGCACGTGGTCCAACCCACCATCGACACCGGCGGCGCGCCGATCCCCCTGCTTGAGCCGATGACCGACATCGAGGACGAGCTGCGCTCGCAGCTGCTCGTCTCGACCGTTGACAAAGTCTTCGGCTGGGCGCGGCGCTCCTCGCTCTGGCCGGCGATGTTCGGGCTGGCCTGCTGCGCGATTGAGATGATCGCGACGGCCAACGCGCGCTACGACCTGGCGCGCTTCGGCGCCGAGGTCTTCCGCGCCTCGCCGCGCCAGGCCGACCTGATGATCGTGGCGGGCACGGTGACCTGGAAGATGGCCCCGCCGGTGCGCCGCATCTACCTGCAGATGGCCGAGCCCAAGTGGGTCATTTCGATGGGTTCCTGCTCGAACATCGGCGGCCCCTTCGCGCACGGCTACTCGACGCTGCCCGGGGTGAACAACGTGGTGCCCGTCGATGTCTACGTGCCGGGCTGCCCGCCGCGGCCCGAATCGCTGCTGGCCGGGCTGATGCTGCTGCAGCAGGTGATCGAGGAGGAGCACGCGAACGGGCACCGCAAGCGCCGCCCGGAGCCGACGGGCGATTTCTCGCGGATGCTGCCGGAGGGCGACCCGATTCGGGCGGAGCTGGAGTCGCTCTTCCCGCCGTTCCTCTCGGCCGACGGGCAGCCGCGCCACCGCAGCGGCGCGCTGACGCACGACGAGAACTATTTCTCCAGCCGCTAGCGGCCACGATCAGGAGCGCGCAATGGTCTTCGGACAGGGCATCGCCAAAGGACTGCTGACGGTGGTCAAGCATGTGCGCCGGGCGCCGGTGACGGTGGAGTTCCCCGAGCAGGAGCGCGACATTCCGCCGCGCGCGCGCACCAACCTGGTGTGGTTCGTGGAGCGCTGCACCGGCTGCTCGACCTGCGCGCAGTCGTGCCCCGACGGCTGCATTCTGGTGGATACCGAGCCGCGCGAAGACGGCTCGTTTCTGGTCAACCGCTACGAGATCGATTTCCGGCTCTGCATGTACTGCGGCCTCTGCACGGAGGCGTGCCCCTACGAGGCGATCCAGGTGGGCGGTTCCTACACCAACGTGGTCACGAACCCCAACCACCTCTACAAGAACAAAGAGGACCTGATCGAGCTGGCCAACGAGTATCTGGAGCGGCACGACTGGGTGTATCCGAACGGGCAAAAGGCGGTTGAGCAGGTTGTTCATCCGGAGGAGCGGCGCCAGCATCACTAACCGCCTCCGACCTCTCCCCCCTTTCCGTCATTCCTGCGCAGGCAGGAATCCAGGCGCGCGCTCGATGTTCCTCCATTTCAGGACTTGGCGACGCTGAACACGCCTTGGACGGCCGTCGGGAAGTTGGGATGCGAAGGGAGTGAGGAGGTCGCCTGGATTCCTGCCTGCGCAGGAATGACGGAGGTGCGTACGTCCCTACCCTTCACCCTCCTCCAGGTCCTCCGCCCAGTCCCAGATTTGGTCCAGCTCCAGCGTGAAGCCGACCATTACATCCTCGCCTGAGAGTTGGCGGGGGCTTACTACTTTTTCGGGGGGCTGGTTTTCGCGGTAGATCCAGACCGTGCGCGTATCGGGGTCCAGCAGCCAGCCGAGCTGCACGCCGTGGTATATCCAGCGCAGCATTTTGTGTTGGAGATCGGTGAGCGATTGCGAGCCGGAGCGGATCTCTGCTACGAAGTTGGGCACTACTTCGATCGTGCCTGCGGAGTCGGCGCGCTTTGCGTTCTTCAGCCGTTCGTCGGATACCCAGGAGGTCGCCGCGCTCATCACCTGCGGGGCGCGCGGCGCGCCGGGGTTCATCAGTGTGTTACTGCTGTCCGAGCGCGGCGACGCTTCCGCTTCGTTCGGATCGGTGATCTGCAAGCCGCCGTCGAGACCCATCTCGAACGCCCACTGCGGATTGCGCTCGTTCAGCTGCGCCAGCGCCGCGTCGTCGAGCGGCCACTCGTTGGGCAGCCAGAGGTCCAGCAGCGGCAGCGGGCCCTCGCGGATTGTTTGCAGGGCGGGGTCCGATCCGCCCGGGCGATAGCTCGGATCGACCGCGCCGCGAATGTCGCCGTGCGCCCGCCAGTCGAGCAGCGGCTGGTTGGAGCGCGAGGGCTCGCCGCGCTCGGCCAACTCTTCCCAGATCGGACGGCAGTCGAAGACCAGCCCCTGTAACACTTCCTCGCCGCGCAGCTGGGGCGGCTTCATCCGCCGCTGCGCCGGTCGACCGGGGCGGTAGATGCGCACCTCGAGATTGTCGGGGTCGAACAGCCAGCCGAGTCGCGTCCCGAAGTGCATCCAGAGGCGCATTTTGTCGGTGCATTGCCGCAGCGACTGATAGGGCGAGCGGATTTCCAGCACGAAGGCGGGCGCGCAGGCGGGGAACGGCTTTTCGGGGTCGTACTCGCCCAGCGGCTCGCCGCGCTCCTCGCGCAGCGCCTCGACCTGATCCGGCGCGATCCAGGAGGTCGCCGCCGCCAGGCCCGGCGCGCGGCCCTCATCATCGGTCGGCGCGTAGCCGATGTTGAAGCCGTGCAGCACGCCCTCCTCGTGCTGCTTGTGCCACTCGAGGAACTGCATCGTGACCTCGGTGCTGACGGCCGAGTTGCGGTGCCCCGGCAGCGGCGTCAGGGCCAGCTCGCCGAAATGCCCGCGCTGGAACGTCCAGGCCGGATTGGGATACTCAATCGCCTCCAGCGCCCGATCAGACGCCGCCCAGTGATCCGGCAGCAGCAGCGTCAGAGCCCCCGGCACATCGGGCACAGCCATAGCCACAGCCTAACGGTCGCCCCTATTCCTCAACGAGACGGCAGTTGATCGTCCACATCCCGTCCTGCAGATCCGACACGATCGTCGCCGTCAACTGACGCCCGGTCAGCGATCCCCTGATCCCCTGAAACGCCCGCACTGGCGTCTCTTCGCCGTCGTCCTCGTCCGCCGACTCCACCACCTCCAGCCGCGCCGCTCCGCTCCACTCGGGGTCGGACGCCTCCACCTGCGTCTCCGAGCCCGACTCGTCGAAATCGGCGAATGTCACGACAAACCGCCCCTCTGCGTCGTCCGGACTTACTTGCCTCACCTCCACCGCGCAGTTGTACGCGCCGGCGGGCAACTGCAACGGCAGCGGGACCGGCGGAATGTTGTTGGGTCCGCTAAACGTCAACCCGCCCACCATCGGGGACACATCGATGCGGATTGCGCCATCCGGTACCTCCGGCTCTCCTACCGACACTCCTCCCGCCCCCGCAGCATCACTCGACGAACGCCCCGTCGCCGCCCGCTCCTCAGCAACCGGGTCTATCCACCTCGCAGTAGCACCCGCGCCGGCTCCCTCGCTGCTGCCCAGCAGACTGCGGGACTGCGTAGCCCTCCGGTCGTCGCCTGTCCCCAACACGCCCGTCGGACCATCCTCCGCATCGTCCGACGCGCCGCCTGTCGACGCATCGCGCTGCGACCCCGCATCCTGCTCCGCCGGCCGCTGAGACCCCACCTCCCGCTCCGGCGCGCCGCCACCGCAGGCCGCGACGACGCCCGCCACAGCCAGCACCGCAACCAGCAGCCAACCCAACCGTCGCACAACAGCACCTCCATCCCACCGCAGGATCGCCCTCCCAAATCACGATGTCAACCGCCGCCAACCCGCGCCGGTCTTTCGGCGAACGATCACGATCCGCTGCGCCGGAGCTTGTTCGTTCCCACCCCCGGCGGCGTTGCACCACGGCCGCCGGGACCATCCACGACGCCCGTATCGTCATCATCGTCCGTGTTCGGCCCTGATGTGCCGCTTCCGCTTCCGCCGCCGCTTTGGCCTGGACACGCCTCAACCGTGATCGGGATGGCAGTCTCGGCGGAAAGACCGCCGGGGTCGCGCGCGGTCAAGGTGATCGTGGTGCTGCCCACACTGCGACCGCGGAGCATCAACGAAGGAAGCCAGTCGTCGATCGACGCCTCAAGAACGTTGTTCTGCACTGACCTCGTCTCTTGACCGCGGGACCCCTTCAGGCGGTACGTCAACGGATCGCCGTCGGGGTCGCTGAAATACCCAGAGGGACCGACCGTCACTGACGCTGGCGGCCGGCCGCCGCAACCCACCATGACCTGTTGCGGGAGGGGCGGTATCTCCCACGCTGGCCGCACGACGGGCGCCTGGTTCTGCGGCGGCGGCGTCACCGTTACCGATGCCATTGCCTGGCTCGGCAGATACCGCTCGGTCGCCCTTGATACGACTATCACGCCGCACACGCCGATCCCGGTGATCGTAATCTGACCGGTGTCCGCGTGGATGCGGCAGACAGACGACGACAGCGGAGCAACCGAGTAGCTGTAGGTCAGATTCACCGGGGCGCCGTCAACCGTCGCAGTCGGCCGCTGAAGGGTCGGCGTACTCTGCCCCAACTCGACCAGCCGGGGCGAGTAGCCCGCCCACGTGATTGACGGGCGCACCAGCGGAATGTTTTCCACTTCGACCAACGCCGTTGCCTGGCTCGACAGGTACTTTCCAGTCGCCTCCGACACGACCGCCACGCTGCACAGGCCGACACCGGTGATGTTCAGCCGGCCGTTGTTCTCATCGATACCGCAAACGGACCGCGACTGCGGAGCAACCGAGTAGCTGTACGTCAGACTCACCGCGGTGCCGTCAACCGTCGCAATCGGCTGCTGAAGCGATGGCGCGGGCTGCCCCAGCCGAACTTTGCCGGGCGAGTATCCGGCCCACCTGAGCATGGGCGCCACCGGCCTGGGGCCAACCGTTACCCGCGCCATCGCAGTCGCCGGCAGGTAGCGACTGGTCGTAATGCTGGTCGCCGTCACCACGCAGACGCCTTCGCCCAACGGCGTCAGCAGCCCGACGTTCTCATCGACACGACAGACGCCGGCGCTGGCTGTGCTGTACTTGTAGCGCAGGTTGACCACCGCGCCGCTCACCGTGGCGCGAGGCGGAGTCGGGCTCGTCGGCGGTTCCCCCACCGTCACGCTGGTCTTCTGATAGCCGCCCCAGGAGACGACGGGCGTCACTCCACCCTCCGTGATGTTCACAGTGACGGTGACCTCGGCGGCCCGATAGTTCTCTCCAGGAACCGTCGAGACGGTCACACTGCACGATCCCGCCGCGAGGAATGCCAGCGCTCCGCTCGTCGGATCGGCCCTACAGTTCGCCGGCGTCCGACTTCGATAGCGGAACTCGATCGAGGGGTGCGCCGCTGTCGGCGGCAACGGCGCACGGGCCGGATCACCGACACGTGCCGACGCAGGGGAGTACCCCGCCCACCTCAGTCTTGGGTCCTCCTGAGGCACCTCACTCACCCGCACGGAAGCCGACGCCGTGGCGGAGCGATAGCGCGCCGTCGCGGTGCTGGTCGCCTGCACGCGACAGTCGCCGATGCCCAGAATCGTCAGCGCACCTTGGCCATCGACCGAGCACACACCCACCGACGGCAGCGCGACGCGATAGCGGTACTGGAGTTGAACGGCTACGCCGTTCACCGTCGCCGTCGGTGGCAGCAGGCGCGGCGCCGAGACGCCAAACTCGATGTCGCTGGGAGCGTATCCCGACCAGGCGACCGTCGGCTGTAGCGCTTCCGACCCACCACTGGAGAGCGGTACATCAACTGGCGGCGTGCTGCGAAACCATCGGGGGCGGCTGCGCCCAAGCTCGCCCGCGATCGTGTTTTGCGACAGATAGCGAAATTTCGGGAGCACTGCGTGCGTTCGCGCCGCCGTCTGCGTGTCGCCCCCGGCGGCGGTCCGCGCCCGCTCGAGCAAGAAGCCGAACTCGATCCTCAGCGGCCCGCCAGCCTTTGGATTCCAGCGCGCAATCACCCGCGCCTCAAGAACTCGCCCGCCCCCGCCCGGCAGGACGATGCGGATCAGGCTGCTGCGCAGCCAGCGACGGTCCCCTGCCCGAGCGCGCCCACGGATCATCGACTCGCTCAGATACCTCCGCTCCGGCAGAAAGCGCGCGTTCGCCGCCGCCGCCGCAGGGGCGCCGCCGGCGCCGTCAACCATCGATGCCGGCAGGACGCCGAACTCGATGAGGTAAGAGCCCCGCGCATCACCAGCCTGCAGCCGCTGCACTCGAGCGAGCAGATACACAGGGGTAGTGTCTTCATCAGCCGATCCCAGTTGAGCATCAACCGGCGTAAACGTTCCGACGACTGCGCAGAGCGTCAGCAGCAGCGCGGCTGCTGCGCTCGCCCACCGCGCCGCGCGTCCCCCGCGCACCATCGCCATAATCCGCTGCATCCCGTCGGACCGTCCTTCGCACTCGCGCTTCAAGCCCGCAAGCTAGGCAGCACTCACCGCATCGGTCAACTGCCAAGTCGGCCGGGCCGTCAAACCACGCGCTGATACACTGCCGGGGACGCAGCGCGCAGCGCAGAGAGGACCCCGATGGCCACGATCACCATCAACGGCGTCGCCGTCGACGCGCCTGAGCGCGCGCCGCTCGTCGAAGTCATCAAGAACGCCGGCTTCCCCATCTCCAACCTCTGCTACCTGGACGGGCTGCCCGCCTACGCGGGCTGCCGTACCTGCGCCGTCGAGATCGAGGGCATGCGCGGCCTGCCGCTCTCCTGCACCACCCAGGTGAGCGACGGGATGGTGGTCCGCACGGACACGCCGGCCGTGACCGAGATGCGGCAGGAAGTGCTGGCGGTGATCCTGGCCAACCACTCCGACCGCTGCCTCACCTGCCACCGCGTCGAGCACTGCCGCACCGGCGAAATCTGCCTGCGCGACAACGAGGTCACGCACCGCTGCGTGACCTGCTCGAAGAACTACCGCTGCGAGCTCCAGACCACCTGCGACGCCGCCGATGTGGGCCGCGCCAACGTCGAGCCCTACATCGACGAAGCGCGCACCTACTACCGCCACCAGCAGCCCGAACCGGACCGCGCCAACCCCTTCTTCGAGTTCGACCCGCAGATGTGCATCATCTGCACCCGCTGCGTGCGCGCCTGCGACGACCTGCGCCACACGACCGCGATCACGCTGGCCGGGCGCGGCTTCACCACCCGGATCGCCTTCGGCGCGGGCGGGCAGATTGACGAGTCCAACTGCGACTTCTGCGGCGCGTGCGTCGATGTCTGCCCCACCGCCACGCTGATGGAAGCGCCCAACAAGTGGGTGGCGCGGCCCGACAAGTGGGTCACGACCACCTGCACGGAGTGCTCGATGGGCTGCACGATTCAGATGGGCGTCCGCGACGGACGCGGCGTGCAGGTGCGGCCGGGCAACGGCAACGATGTCTCGCGCAGCCAGATCTGCGTGCGCGGACGCTTCGGCTACGACCAGACGCGCGACAAGGATCGCCTGCGCGCCGCCTCGATCGGGCGCGGCGAAGACGCCTTCGAGCAGGACGGCGCAGCCGTCGCCGCCGATGCCGCAAGCAAGCTCGGCGCCGTTCTCGCCGAGCACGGACCGGCCGCCGTGGGCATCCTCGGCTCCGGGCAATCCACTACGGAAGAGCTGTTCGCCCTCGGCGCGCTCGCGCGGCGGCTCGGCGTGCGCAATCTCGACTCCTCGCTCGGCCCCGTCACCGCCGCGATCGGCGACGCTCTGCGCGACGCCTTCGGCTCTGAGCACCTGCCCTCGCGCCTTACGTCGGTCGAATCTGCCGACCTGATCGTCGCCATCGGCGACGACATCTCCGCCTCCAACAATGTGCTCGGCGTGCGCATTAAGGATGCCGTGGCTAACAACGGCGCGTCGCTGGTCAGCATCTCCGCGCGCCGCAACCCGCTCGCCGACTACGCCGTCGATGAGCGGCACGCCGTCCACCCGTCCGACGGCGACTTCGCCGGCGTCGCGCAGGCGCTTGCGGCCGGGTTGCTGCGCGACATGGATGTCCGCGCCTCGCTCTCCGAGGTCGACGGCCTCTCCGATGTGACTGCTGAGCCGCGCGACGGACTCGAAACCGCCGTCGCCACGCTCGCCCGCCGCCGCGGCGGAGCCGCCGCGATCGTGGTTGCGCCATCTCGCGCGAATGCCGCGCAGGCGGCGGCGCAGGTGCGGGCCGCCGCCAATCTCGCAGTGATCCTGGCCGGACCCGAGGCCGCGCCCGCGGCGCTTCACATGCTGCCGCCCGAAGCCAACAGCGTGGGTCTGCGCGACCTCGGGGTCGCGCCCGGCGAGGGCGGACTCGGCATCACCCGGATGCTTCAGGCTGCCCGCGTCGGCGAGCTGAAGGCGCTGCTCGTCGCCCGCGACAACCCGATGCTGCTCCACCCCGATCAGGACGCCACCCGCGCGGCGCTTGAAGCGCTCGATCTGCTGATCGTGATCGACGAAGTCCGCAGCGAAACCGTCGAACTCGCCACCCATGTGCTGCCCGACATCTCCGCCTTCGGCAAGGATGGGCACATCACCAACGCCGACCGCCAGATTCTGCGCCTGCGCGCCGCCGCCGAGGCGCAGCGCAACGGACGCGGCCTGGCCGACTGGCTGACGCTGCTCGCGGCCGGGCTGCCCGCGATGGACATCACCATCGCCGCCGAGGACGAGGACGCCGAGCCGACCGTGATCCCCGCCCCCCAAATGCCGCAGAACGCCGCCGAAGCCCGCGCCGCCATCGCCGCGCATGATGCGCGCTACTCGGCCCTAGCCGGCCCGGGGGCGGCGGCGACCCAGTCGCGCCAGCCGACCAACGGCGCGGCCACTCAGCGCCTCCTGCCGGTCGAGGCGGCGGGAGCAAGCGGCGACGGCCTCACCCTGCTGACCGGGCGCGACCTCTACACCGACCGGCTCTCGGCGGCCCGCGGCGCGGCCGACGCCGACCTCCTGCACCGCGCCGACACCGTCCAGATCCACCCCGCAGACGCCGCCGAACGAGGCATCACGGAAGGCGCGTCGGTCACAGTCAGCGCAACCACAGGCGACGGTGCAGCGCTCACCGCCCAGGCCGAAATCAGCGAAGATGTCCCTCAGGGGGCGGCGTGGCTGTCCATTCTGCACGGCCGGGGGGCCGCTCAGCGCCTCATGGGCGGAGCGTCCGGGCTTCAAACAGTGTCGGTCACCAGGGCCTGAACCGTCCCCTCGTTTACACAATATTTACTTGACATGGCATTGCAGATGCTCCAGCCTATGAGTATTCTGCCCGCCCCAGCGAAGTGGGTAGGATGACGAACCCGCCCGACAACGAAAGGGAGAATCCGATGTAAGCCGCAGACGCTCCGAACCCAGTCGATCCGTCCGTGCGTCGCCTCATCGCGACGGCACAAGGAGACACGGAAAATGCGCAGAGCGCATCTCACCCCAAGTGTGGCTGAACTGCGAACCCCGGAAGGGGGCGAGACAGCCGCACCTGTCGGCGCCAGTGGACGAGGCCCTGTTGTGCGGAGCTTAGTCCATTCCACCAGCCGTCCAGCAAACGGCCGGGGGGATCGCCGGCACAAGGGCGCACACGAGCGCACCATCAGTCCCGTAGCGAAGGGCACCACTTTCGCTCGCGCAGGACTGGGAGCGCCGAAACTTCACGCCGCTGGCAACAATGGACGAGGTCCTGCGCGGAACAACGCGCGGAACACCGTCGTCATCCTCTCCAGCCGTCCAGACAACGGCCGAGCGGACTGCCAGCCCGCACGCGACAGCGTTGCTACCAGAGGCAAGGGTGCAAACCTCTCCCTCTCGTGCCAAGGCCTACGCGCGTCACATCTCCCTGCCAGCCCCGCGAGCGGCTGGCAAGGGCGGAAAGGATTCGCCGCTGAACCCAGCGTTGAATCATCCTTGCAGATCGTGGAACCAAAAATGCTTCACGCATTTGTTTCATCTCGAGACAGCGTCGCACGAGGTGACGCTCACGCAGCCCCAGTTTCAACCGGCGTCGCCCGCGGGCGCACCTGGGGAAGCTGGCCGTCGCCAGGCGGCGGTCCGGCTGCTGAGCGCCAAAGCGCCTCTCCGCTCCTCCACTGATCTGCACCCGCTCGCTTTGGCCGCACGGTAGGCGCGCAAGCGCCTGACGGAGCCGGCCCTCTCCGCGTGTCGGCGCACCCGCGCCGGCCGCGGGGTACCCGCCCGGGACCTCGGCGCGATTGCGCCATCTGCGGAGTTCTGGGATCGGGTCTCTGCGAGTCGGCATGCCCAGGCAGGCCGCGGAGTACCGAGATTGGGCGCAACCAACGGAGGCAGAAATGACTGCCAACTCTCCGTCTCGACACCCCGGGCCGCTGCACGTTGCCGCGGCCGCACCTCCGAATGGAGAAGACCTGATGAACCGCACACCCGACCGCCTCGCCGCGGCATCCCCTCATGCGCAAGCCGCAAACGCCGCGCTTGCGCACCACGCTCCCGGCCTAAGGAGGGCCGACACAATGGCTACGAACCAAACCCAACCCACATCCGCCCGCGGACTGACCCTGATCGTCGACGGCGAAACGCTCGCGTACGCCCAAACCTGCAGCGTGCAGTACCACATGAGCGAAGATTCCGTACTCCAGCCCGACTGGGAAACCCACGACGACCTAGTCCGGCCGCTTCGCCGCTTGCTCGACGTGGCGCGCCTGCTGGCCGGCGGCGGCGATCACAGCGGCGGCAAACCAGCCGTAACCGCCCACTACGTTCGCAAGTCGGGGAACAGCACCTTTGAGGATACCCCCTACTCCCAGGGCGGCGAGTGGCCGGACAGCCAGGACCTCGAGGGGATCGGCTTTATCAATCATGTCGTGGGCCGGAAGATCGGGTCTGCCTGGATCAACGGCGTACCTCAAAACGCCGCCGAGCTGATCCCCATCCTCGCCGAAACCGAAGCAGGTGCGAACGATATCCTGGTCGTCAGCCAGGCGGACCAGCGCGGCTCGCTCACCGCTGAACTCCGGGATCTTCAGACCCTCGCAGACGGCTCGACACGGCGCGTGATGGCCGCCTGCTTCACACGCTTGGCCGAGCGATTCGGCTGCTCGAGCTCCAAAGGGTGCGCGCGTAGGCCTGTCAAGCAGGGCGGCGTGACGATAATTCCGAATGGGCAGGAGCAGTTCCACTGGGAATTCGTCTGCTGCTGCGAGCAAGCAGCGCAGATCGAACCCTACGCCAACGCCGACTTCGAAGTCTTCGACCTGATCCACGACTTCGGCCTGCCGTTCGTGTACGGCGCTGACTTCGACGATCTCCAGTGCACCTGCGACTGGCGGTATGACCGCGACGAAGACCCCGACCCTTGCGAGGCCTGCCACCATGGCGGCCCGGATTACTCGTGCTGGCCCGAGCTGCTACGCAAGCGCGAGCAAACCAGCGCCGCATTCCTCGAACGGCTTCAGCATCGCGCCTCCCCGAGCCCGACGACGCCAGCGACGCCGAAGAGGACAACACCGCGCCCGTCGCCGCGCACTGACCGGCCGCTGATCGCCCTGATCGACTTCGAGAACATCGACTGGGGCATCACTGCCGTGGTGGGACCCGACAATTTCCGTGGGTACCGACCTGACTGGTCCCGAGTAGACGGCTTTCTTCGGAACCTTGGCGGATCAGGTGAGATCCTCGTCAAGGGCTACCTCCAGGACAACGGAAAGGTCCGCAAATTTGCGGAATATCTCCAAAACCAGCTCGGTTTCCAAGTCCAGATCCTGGAACCCGAGTATGACCCGGACTGCCCCGACGAGCGACGCTCTGTCGTCGACGAGGCGATCCACAACGATCTGGCAGAGCTGCGAGAGCGCCGCTGCGACGTGATCGTCATGAGCAACGACGGCGGCTACTTCCCGCACCTGGAGGACCTGCGCAAGAACGGCGTCGACAACGAGCGCAGCTTCACCGTGATCGGGCTGCGCGAGCAGATGAATCGCGTCTATGCAAAAACCCCCTGGATCCAGACGCTCGATCTCGAAGACGACGTGAACGCCTTCGTCAACTCCCTACCGCTGCGACCCACCAAGCCGACCTCCGTCGACGATCTCGATGTGACTGGGGCCCTCGGCGGCTTCGGCCTGAATTCGCTTGACGGATCGGATGCCGCTTGACCACGCAGCGGGCGGCGGCGAACACCACGCCGCCGCCCGCCGCCCGGGCGGCCGAACATCGGCGGCGCGATCGTGTCGCGCCGTTGACACATCCGCCGCCCGCCTGTTTGACAGCTCGCACCTCGATCCGCTGTGATCGACTCGCCATAAGCGACGCGAACGCGCTGCAGGAGCACGAACGAAACGGAGACGGAAATGACTGAAGATCACACCACCCAGCACCTCACCCTGATCGTCGACGGCGGTTACCTCTTCCGCGCGCTCCGCGACATCCTCCGGCGGCCGCCGGACACGTATGAACGCGCCGACCTGGAACGAATCAAGCGCTACGCCGCAGCGATGCGCCCCGGCGGATACTTCGTCGCAGCGCGCTACTTCGACCGCCGCCAGCTCTCGGCCGATCCGTTCTACGCGGCCCTCCAACGCATGGGCTACAGCTTGACACTTACCGGCAGCGAAGCTCAGGACCTTCCGCGCGTCCCGCAAAAGAACATCACCGCCGAACTGGAGTCCCTGCGCGCAACCGACGACGACCTGCTCTACGTCGGCGGCTACAGCTACAGCGGCTACGTCACGGCCGCCCTGAACGATCTGCGGCAGCGGTCCGACGGGTCGCCTCGCAACATCACCATCGCGCATTACCGATACCGCACCGATTTCGACAACGAGGATTTCCCGCTGGTTGATATCGTCGATGACCTCGAAGCCTGCCCTGCGAGTGTCTATGCCGAGTCCGCTCACGGATCCGCTCTCCCGAAGAGCTACGTTTCAGTCGATTCGCTGCCTCAACCCGGGACCGCAGGCAACGAAACCGCATTCAGCGCCGCGTTCCGCGCCGCCGCCGAGCCCGAATCGGAGCCCCAGGCGGAAGCCGAAGCCGCGGAGCGCACCGAGCTGTCGCTTGCCCCGAACGGATACCGCGACGCCAACCAGGAACTCCAGCCCGACGCAGCGGCGAACGGCGCCGCTCCCTTCGAGGAGCCGGCACCCCAACCCGCCGCCGCAACGGAACCATCTCCGACGACCAACGGCCACGATGCGCCGCCCGCCGAGCAGCCGGAGCTCCTCGTGCTCATCGACCTCGAGAACATCGATGGCTGCCTCCTCGATCTGATCCGCCCGGAAAAGCTCAGCCGGCGCACCCGCGCGGAGTGGTCCAAACTGGGCGAATTCGCCGAACAGCGCGCACAGGGCGGACCGGTCATCATCAAGGCGTTTCAGCAGGAGAGCGAGCCGGCCAGAAACTTCGCCGCCTACCTCCGCAGCATCGGCTTCGAAGCCGTCCTGCTCCAGCGGGAGCCGCGCGCCGACGATCCCGGCCGACGGCGCTCGGTCGTCGACGAAGCGATTTGCAAAGATCTGGCCGCCTCCCGCGACCGCCGCGTCGACATCCTCGTCGTCAGCCACGACGGCGACTACTACGACAATCTCGAAATGCTGCACGACGCCGACCCGGATCGCCGCATCGGCATGATCGGCTTCGTCGAGCTCATGAGCAGGAAGTATCAAGCCCCATGGATCGAGCGAATCGATCTCGAACGCGACGTACACGCCTTCAGCTACGAGCTGCCGAACCGTCTCAAGCCGGTCACGGCGGTTGACGATTACGACCCGACGGCGCCGCTCGACGCCCCGGGCGCACTGGGCGCCCCGCCGAGCGAACGGCTCCTCAGTTGGGCCAACCCGCGCATCGCGGCGATCGCCGCAGCCTCCGGCCAGAAAACGTAGAGCACATGCGCACCGCCCAACCGGAGCCAATGCGCGTTACCCGACTTTCGGGTACCTTGCGGAACGCGCCCCTGTTCTTTATGTTTGGGGTGGGAACCGCGCCGCGAATGCGCGCCCAACTTGAGAGCCGGAGCCTTGGAGAGCCGACATGCAAGCCGGAAGGAGAACGCCCCCCAGCCCACAAACCGCCCGAATCTGTCGAATCAGAGATGGCCAGCCTGATGATCCTACGTAGCGTCGTTCACATCGCTCGAGACACCCTGATTCGACGTCCCCTCGCGCCGACTGCACAACCGCGCATCAAATCCGCGCCGTTGGAGCCGGTCCGCCGCCAAGCCGACGCACGGCACGCGCCAGCCGGCCCTACACGTTGAGACCCCAGCAAGGAGCAAGATCATGGAAGAAGTCCGAGACCTCTATGTCGTGGCCGACGGCGACCACCTCTACCGCGCGCCCAAAGACCTGATGGGCCGCGCGCCCGTGCGCGGCGAGCGCGTGGACTACAAGAAGCTGCTTGATGCGGCCTCCTGGACCATCTTCGGCGCCCGCAAGGTCAGCGCCCACTACTTCCAGCGACGCCACATGGGCGGCGACGGCCTCTACTCCACCCTGCAGAGCATGGGCTACCAGCTGCACCTCTTCCCCTACGCCGAGGGCTGGGAACAGGTCAAAGACGCCATCCTCGTCGAACTCGCCGGCCTCCGCGATGTCGATTGCGATGTCCTCTTCATCGGCGGCGACAACTACCGCGGCCGCTTCGAGCGGCTGCTCGACGATCTTCAAAACGGGCCGTTCGAGCGCAGCGTCAAGATCGTCCACCTCGACGGCGCCTGCCAGTTCGACCGCAACCGCTTCGAGCTCGTCGATCTGATCCGCGACCTCGCCGCGATGCCTGAAAGCATCTACGAAGCCGCCGTCGAATCCCGCCAGTATCCGGCCGGCTACCCCTCCAGCTACTCGACGGGCGACGTCGAGACCGGCGGCCAAATCGGCGCGCAGCTGCAGGAAGGCATCCCCGGCATCGGCGACGACTTCAGCCCGACCCGCGCCGAGCCGCTGCCGCCGCCGCGCCCCGCCCAACTCTTCCAGCCCTACCGGCAGTCCGCGCCGACGCCCCAGCCGACCGCGCCCCCACCCGCCGAGCTGCCCCATCTACAGCCGCAGCAACTGCCCGATCCGCGCCCACCGGTCAAATTCGACCCCCCGCCGGCGCCCACGGCACAACCGACACCACCCGTCCAACAGCCTCCCGCCGTTGCGCCCGCTGCCGCGGCGACCCCCGCCGCGCTGCCGCCGACGCAGCCTCCGGCAGCGCCCGCACCGGCGCCGGCGCCCGCCGGACCGCGCAACATCCTCGTGTTGATCGACCACGAAAACATCGATTGGTCGCTCGGCAACCTGATCGGCCCCCAACACCTCAATGCCGACACCCGCCCCCGCTGGAGCACCCTGCGCGAGTTCGCTCAGACCCGCGCTCAGGGCGGGGCCGTCCAATTCCTCTCCTTCCTCCAGCACAACGATGCGATCACCGGCTTCGCCGTCTACCTCGACGGCGAGGAAGGCTTCCGCCCAATCTTGCTCGAGTCCGAGGTTGAGGAGACCACCGGCCGCCGCCGCCCGGTCGTCGACGAAGCGATCAACCGCTCGCTCGCCGCCATCCGCGACCGCCAGTGCGATGTGCTCGTGGTCAGCAACGACGGCGGCTACCTGCCTCATCTCCAGTCCCTGCGCGCCGCCCGGCCCGACGACCAGCGCCGCTTCGGCGTGATCGGCTTCATCGATGAGATGAGCGCCCTCTACCGCCAGGAGGACTGGATCGACGTCTTCGATCTCGAGCGCGATGTGGGCGCCTTCACCTATGAGCTGCCCCGCCGCTACATGCCGATCGCAGTCGACCAGTTCGACATCGACGCCGTGCTGGGCGACTTCGGCCTCGGCAGCGCGCCCGCCGGCGGAGCCGCGCCGGCGGGCGATGGACTGATCGAATTCCGCATCTCCCTCCGCGACATCGGCGACCAGGAAACCGAAGTCATCCAGGCCCTGCGGGAACACGCGGGCTTCAGGCTGCTCGAAGCCAGGACCGCTGTCCGCGACCACGCCGAAAACTCCATCACCAAGGCGCTCACTCGCGAGCAGGCCGACGCGCTCAAAATCGCGCTCAAAGATGCCGGCGCCGTCGTAGCCATCGAGGAAACCTAGCCTCCGAAATCGCCCCCCTACGCAGGGGGCTGTCCGCGATCGGAATCGCCCCCCTACGCAGGGGGGCTGTCGCGCAGCGACTGAGGGGTCGGCCGCCCCCGCCTACAGATCAAACGGCAGCGCCGAACCAATCCCGAACGTGATCGCCGCTGTGCCGATCCCGAACGCCACCAGCCGCGCCGACGCATAGAGCGGATTGCGGCTCGTAACCACCGATGACAGCAGCCCCGCAATCGCCAGCGCCGCAGCCGAAGCCGAGACCGCCGCCAACAGCGCCCACCAGCCGTGGGCCCAGTCGGCAGCCCAGGCGATCAGAAACGGCAGCAGCGGGATCAGCGCGCCCAGCGAGAAGGCCGCGAAGGAGCCCGCCGCGGCCCGCACCGGCGAACCCAGATCGCTCGGATCCAGGCCCAACTCCTCGCGCGCCAGCGTGTCCAGCGCCGTCTGCGGATTGGCCATCAGCTCTCCCGCCACCTCCGCCGCCAACGCTTTCGAGAGCCCCTTCCGCCGGTAAATCCGCTCCAGCTCGCGCCGCTCCTCCTGCGGGTCCAGCAACAACTCCTCCAGCTCGTGCCCAATCTGATCCTCGTGCAACTCCCGCTGGCTGCGCACCGAAATGTACTCCCCGGCCGCCATCGAGAACGCGCCGGCCAGCCAGCCCCCGATCCCCGCCACGATCACCCACTCCGAACCCACCGCCACCCCGGCCACGCCCGCCACCAGCGCCAGATTCGAGACGATCCCATCGTTGAACCCGAACAGCGACGCGCGGAAGGTCCCGGCCGCCGCCACCGTCGTCCCGTGCCCGCTCACGACCTCGTCGTAGTCGTCCAACTCCGCCAGCGCCGCCCGGTGCTCCCGTTCCTCCTCGGCCAGATTGCCCGAATCGGGATCCGACTCGTAGAGATAGATGTCCGTCAGCTCCTCCCGCCGCAGCTGCGACACGACCAGCCCCAAGCCGCCCAAGCGCGCCTGCCAGGCCAGCAGCCGGCGTCGCAGCGACGGCGAGACCGGCTCCTCCAGCGGCGACTCGTCACCCAGAATGCCGCACCAGTGCGCCGCGTGCTCGCGCTCCGTCGCCGCCATCGCCCGCAGCGACCCCGCCAACTCCTCGCCGCTGTGGGAGGCCAGCGCGTCGTACAGCCAGGCCGTCTCCAGCTCATCGCGGATCATCGCGCGCACCCGCTCGCGCCGCGCCTCCGTCAGCGGGACCTGTCGCGCCACAGCCATGCCCGCAGTCTATCCCCCACCTCCGCCCCAACATGAGACTTTCGTGAATCCGCCGATCTCGTCATACCCGCGCTTGCCGCGGGTATCTCGCCAAGCCAAGCACAGACGTCGGCGCAGCACTCGGCGAGATTGCCGCGGCGGAGCGCGGCAATGACGGAAGAGGGACACGGGCATGAGGGCCCGCGGCGGGCAATGACGGAATCGAGGAGTAGTGCAAATCTCGCAGCCTGACCTGTGACACAGGGAACACCGACGTAGCCCGATGATCGGCGATGATCAGAGACACCGCCGAAACGGACCCGGCAGCGCGCTGAAAGGCCCCGCGATGCTCAAGCTCGGACTGCCCAAAGGCTCCCTCGAAGCCCCCACCCTCGATCTCTTCCGCCGCGCCGGCTTCCGCATCTCCACCGACAGCCGCTCCTACTTCCCCCAGATCGACGACGACGAAATTTCCTGCACCATGTTCCGTGCGCAGGAAATGGCGCGCTACGTCGAAGACGGCGTCGTCGACTGCGGCATCACCGGCCACGACTGGGTGCGCGAAACCGGCGCGGATGTCGTCGAAGTCGCCGAGCTCCAGTACAGCCGCGCCACCCGTCGGCCGGCCCGTTGGGTGCTCGCGGTCCCCGCCGAAAGCGGCGTCACCGAGGTCGAGCAGCTGGCCGGCGGCGTGGTCGCCACCGAACTCGTCCGCACCACCCGTGAATTCTTCGCCGCCCGCGACGTCGATGTCCGCGTCGAATTCTCCTGGGGCGCGACCGAAGTCAAGGCGCGCATCCTCGACGCCATCGTCGACATCACCGAGACCGGCTCCAGCCTGCGGGCCAACAACCTCCGCGTGATCGCCGATGTGCTCCAAAGCACCACGCGCTTCATCGCCAACCGCGAGGCCTGGGCCGACGCCGCGCGCCGTGAGAAGATCGAAGCGGTCAACACGCTCATGCAGGGCGCGATCGCGGCCACCAGCAAAGTCGGCCTCAAGCTCAACACCCCCCGCGACCGGCTCGACGAAGTGCTCGCCGTGATCGGCCGCTTCGGCGAGCACGCGCCGACCGTCAGCCCGCTGATCGACGACGGCTGGGTCGCGCTCGAAATCATCCTCGACGAGCGCCAGGAGCGCGAGATCATCCCCCAGCTCCGCCGCGCCGGCGCCAGCGGCCTCGTCTCCTACCCGCTCAACAAAGTCATCTCCTGACCCACTCCTGCGCCGCCCAGCACCGCGCCCTTCCCAATCGCCCCTGTACAGAGGGCTGTCCGCCTTTCCCAATCGCCCCCCTGCGCAGGGGGGCTGTCCGCGTAAGCGGACTGGGGGTCGGCCTCCCCCCGTCGTGGAGTACCATTCCCTCAAAGCACCGGATCGGAGCACCACGTGCCCCTGCGCACCCCCGCCGAATACATCGAGTCGCTCCGCGACGACCGCGAGGTCTGGTACCGCGGGCAGCGGGTCGATGACGTCACCACCCACCCCACCATCGGCAAAGCCGTCCGACACGCCGCCATCGACTACGAGATGGCCGAGTCCGACGAATACCGCGAGCTCGCCGCCTACGAGGAAGACGGCCAGCTGCACAGCCGCTACTACAAAATCCCCCGCACCCGCGACGACCTGCTGCAACGCTCCAAACTGATCGAGGCCGCCACCGCCGAGGGCGACACACTTGTCGTTCTGATCAAGGAGATCGGCACCGACGCCCTCTTCGCGTTGCTCGCCGTCACCGCCGAATTCGATGATCCCGTCTACCATGAGCGCGTCCGCAGCTACTACGAATACTGCCGCGACAACGATCTCGCGCTGGCCGTCGCCCAGACCGACGTCAAGGGCGACCGCGTCAAGCGCCCCAGCCAGCAGCCCGACCCCGACATGTACCTGCGCGTCGTGGAGCGCCGGCCCGACGGCGTCGTCGTGCGCGGCGCCAAGGCCCACACCTCCGTCATCACCAACACCAACGAGGTGATCGTCCTGCCCACCCGCGCGATGGGCCCCGATGAGCAGGACTGGAGCATCGCCTTCGCGCTGCCCGTCGACACCGACGGCCTGCGCCTGATCGCCAGCCCCTTCGGCGACGGCGCGAACCACCCCGGCGAACGACCGATCTCGGCCGTCCGCAAGATGATGGAAACCGTCACGATCTTCGATGATGTCTTCGTCCCCAACGAGCGCATCTTCCTCGACGGCGATGTCGAAGCGGCCGGGCAGCTCGCCCTCACGTTCGTCGAGTACCATCGCTTCACCGCCGTCTCCTACAAGCTCCCGCTGGTCGACGCGCTCGGCGGCGCGGCGGCGCTCGCCGCCGACTACAACGGCATCATCGGCGCCGGCCATGTGCGCGAGAAATTCGTCGACCTGATCGCCTACGCCGAGACGACGCGCGCCCTGCTCGAAAAGTCCGCGGACCGCTGCATCGACAAGCCCAACGGACAGGTGGCGCCCGATCCGATGACCGTCAACCTCGCCAAAAGCCACTTCGCCCACGGCTACCACGAGGCCGTCCAGCACGTGCAGGAGATCGCCGGCGGCATTCTCGTGACCGGCCCCGGCGACGAAGACTGGCAGCAGGAGGAGCTGCGCCCCTTCCTCCAGAAGTATCTCGCCGGCCGCGAAGGCGTCGGCGGCGAGCAGCGCATGCGGCTGCTCAATTTCGTGCGCGACCTCACCTCCTCCGACTACGGCGCGTACCAGGAAGTGCTCGCGATCCACGCCGAAGGCTCGCTCCAGGCTGAGCGGCTTCAGGTCTTCCGCGCCTTCAACGAAAACGGCGGCGCGCGCCGGGTCACCCGCCTCGTCGGGCGCATGGCCGGTCTCGCCGGCCGCGAACGCTGAGCGCCCCATGCCGCGGCTCCCACTCTTCCCGCTGCAGATCGTCGTCTTCCCCGGTGAAGAGGTGCCGCTCCACATCTTCGAGCCGCGCTACCGCCAGCTGGTGCGCGACATGACCGACACCGGCGACGCCTTCGGCATCGCTCTGCTGCGCCGCGGCGGGCGCGCCGAAGAGACCCACGAAATCGGCTGCACCGTCCGCATCGAAGCCGCCGAGCAGTTCGCCGACGGCCGCTACAACATCATCTGCCGCGGCGAGCAGCGCTTCCGCATCATCGACCGGCTCGACGCCGCCCCTTACTGGATTGCCGATGTCGAGCTGCTCGAAGAGCCGCACGACGCCGAAAGCGACGACGCCTACTCCGCCTTCGAGGAAACCGGCGATCTCTTCCGCCAGCACCTCGACCTCTCACTCGCTCTGCAAAACTCCTGGCAGCGGCGCTTCCGCCTGCCCCGGCGCCCCACCGGCCTGATCAACCACATCGGCGCGCAGGTCGAAGCCCCGCCATCGGTCAAGCAGGAAGTCCTCAAGGCCGAAACCGCCGTCGAGCAGCTGCGCCTTCTCGCCCGCCTGCTCCGCGCCACCAACCGCCAACTCGCCGACCGCGTCAACCTCCACCAGCGCCAGCGCTGGTCCGGCCTCGGCGTCGCCAACTAACCTGCGCCCACCCTCAGTCGCCCTCAGACCACCGCATCGCCAACTCCTCCGAACCGAGCCCATCCAACTGCCGCCCCTCCTCGCGCAGCGACGCCTCAAACGCTCGCACCCGCGCCTCGAACGCATCGAGCGCGTCGCGCGCCTCGTCTTCGGCGGAGAGCTCGGCGTCGCGGGCTGCTTCAACGAGGTCGAGGATGCGCTCGCCGATCGGGGTATTCGCGGCGTCGCGCGATGCCTCGCGGGGCAGGCCGTTGCGGGCGGCGCGCCCCAGCACGCTTTGGGCGCGGGCCAGCGCCGGCATCTCGCGCGGGATGCCGTCCAGCACCGACTCGCGGGTGGGACGCTCGCGGGCCTTTAACTGTTCCCAGACCTGCTCCATGGCGAAGGCGGAATCGACTCCGACCTCGGCGTCGGTGAAGATGTGCGGGTGGCGGCGGATCAGCTTGGCGCGGATGCCCTCGCTGACGTCGCCGAGGTCGAACGAGCCCTGCTGCTCGGCCAGCCGCGCGTGCAGCACGACCTGCATCAGCAGGTCGCCCAGCTCTTCGCAGAGCGCGGCGGGGTCGCCGGCGGCGATCGCGTCGAGCGTCTCGTAGGCCTCCTCGAGCAGATGCGGGCGCAAACTCTCGTGCGTCTGCGCGTTGTCCCAGGGGCAGCCGCCGTCGGGGTTGCGCAGCCGCGCAATCACGCCGCGCACGCCCTCGGTGTGGTCGCGCACATCGTGCAGCGGCACAGCGGGGAAGGCGGCCGCAAGCGCCTCGGGCGGCGGGTCATCGAGGCTCTCGGGCGTCGCATCGACGGCGCGCCAGGTGTCCCCGGTGTCGAACACCAGCTGGACCGGGTGGTTTCGCGGGTAGCCGCGCAGCGCGGTCGGCGCGATCGGCCCGTCGAGCAGCAGCAGGCAGGGACGCCACGGGTCAAGCGGCGCGTTGAGCCGCGAGGCGCGGGCGATCACCACCGCCGGCTCTTCCCGCATACCGGCGGCGTGGAGGTACGCATCGAGCATCGCTATCTCTCGTTTCGAACTGCGGATAGGCTCGCCTGGCAGACGCATGCAGACTACCGCGCAGACAAATCAGGCCGCCGCCGTCGGCTTTCGGATCGCCGCCGCGGCGGCGCTGACGCTGGCGATCTTCACGCTGGCGGTGGCGGGCAGCGTGCGCTTCGCGGCGACCTCAACCTGGTGGTGGGAGCGCGGCTTCGAGCGCTACGACGCGCCGCGACGGACGGGGATGACGGCGGCGGAGGTCTCGCGGGTGGGCGAGGAGGTGCGCGACTACCTGCGCAACGACGCGGAGCGGCTGACGGTGCAGCGCACACTGTCGGACGGGCGGCAGGTTCCCGTGTTCAGCGAGCGTGAGGTCGTCCACATGATCGACGTGAAGCGGCTGATGGCGCGCACCTGGGACGCCGGCTGGGCCGCGTTCGGCCTGATCATCGCGCTGATCGCGGCGGCCGTGTGGCGCAGGCGGCTGGGTGGGATCGGCCGGCTGGCGCACTCGGCGTCGTGGGCGGGCGGAATCGTGGTGGCGCTGGTGATCGTGCTGGCGGTCGTGGCGATGGCCGGCTTCGACGAGGCGTTCCGCCAGTTTCACCTGCTCTTCTTCACCAACGATCTGTGGCAACTGAGCAGCGCCGACGCGCTGATTCAGCTGTTCCCGCAGCGATTCTTCTTCGACACGACGCTGTTGATCGGCGCGGCGATCATCATCCCGGCGGCGTTGATCGCGGTGCTGGGCCGGCTGCTAGCGCGACGTATCGAGCCAGCTTGAGCCGATCACCACATCGCCGCGCCGCACGACGAGCACGCGCTGCACGCCGTCGCCATCGGTCGCCGGCAGTTCGAGCCATACGCCGTGATCGCCGGCGGCCTGCGCGGCGGCGGCGAGGTCGAAGCCGCGGTTTTCCGCAATGTCGGCGAGGACTGCGCCGTCGGCGCTGATGATGAAGGCGGCCCAGTGCCCGCTGGCGCTGTCGGCGCGGCTGTAGCGCTCGATCGTGGCGTCGCGCCCGAAGGCGTCGTAGCGCTGCACGGCGGCTTCGACGACGACGCGGGTGAAGGCGTCGGGGTCGAACTGGATCTCCGCATCGGTCTCATACCAACCGGCGGCGAAGAGCAGATCGTCGTGGCGCTGGATCCAGGTGTGCTTCTGCTGGTACTGATAGCCGGCGTCGGGGTTGCGGAAGACATAGTCGACCCAGCCGCCGTTCTCCGTCGCCGCCAGGAAGGCGGGGCCGTAGTCGTAGCCGGTCGCGTCGACGCGCGAGCCGGGCGGGCGCGGCGCGCCGACCTGCTCCGGCGCGGCGGGATTGGCCAGCGTGACGCCGGCGGCGTCGAGGATGAAAACGTACCAGGGGCCGTCGAGCGCGTCGGGCGAGTTGTGGTAGGCGAACGCGGCCTCGCGTCCGTCGGCCTGATAGCGGCGGATCGCGTCGAGCACGAGCGCGCGGGCGTAGGCGCGGGGATCCTCGGCTTTGAGGTCGTAGTTGCGGTCGTACCAGCCGGAGCCGAAGAGCAGGTCGCCGCTGCGCACCATCCAGGTGTGCTTCTGCTGGTAGCGGAATTGCTGTGAGGGGTTGGTGAAGACGTAGCTGACCCAGCGACCGTTCTCGTCGGCAGCGAACATTTCCGCGCCGTACGCGCGTCCGGTCACGTCGGTAGCGGCGCGCGCGTCGCTGCCGAGCAGGTCCGGGCGGAAGGGGTTGGCCAAGCGCGTGCCGTCGGCGTCGTGAATGAAGACGTACCACGCCCCATCCGCGCTGTCCTGATCGTTGTAGTAGTCGATCGCCGCCTGCCGCCCGAGCGCTCGATGCAGCTGCACTGCGCGCTTCACGAACGACTGTGTGTAGCGGCCCGGCTCGTGCAGCTGCGACGGTCCGTCCTCGTACCAGCCCGAACCGAAGATCAGCCCGCCGTTGCGCACGACCCAGGCGTGCTTCAGCTGCGTCGTCTGCGTAGCCGGGTTGGCGAAGGTGTAGTCCACCCACGCGCCCTCCGCCGTCGCCAGCGCTTCGATCACCAGCCCGCTGGGATAGCCGTTAGCGTCGCGGATTTCGCTGGAGCGGGTGCCGCGCAGGGCGGGATTGGGGGCGTGGGCGATCAGCCGGTCGTTCTCGATGATGTAGACGTACCACTGCCCGTTCACGCTGTCGGCGGAGTTGTAGTACTCGATCAGCGCGTCGCGCCCGAGCGCGTTGTGCAGCTGCACGGCGCGGGCGACGAAGGCCTGCGTGTAGGCGGCGGGATCCGTCTCCGGCGATGGTCCGTTTTCGTACCAGCCGGAGCCGAAGATCAGCCCGTCGTGGCGCACCAGCCAAGAGTGCTTGAGCTGCGTGCCGCCCTGCGTGAAGTTGGGGTAGATGTAGTCCATCCAGGCGCCCTGCGGCGCGGCCAGCGCGCTGATCAGCGGGCCGACCGGGTATCCGTCGGGGCCGGCGATTTCCGAGAGCGGCGTGCCGGGCCGCGTGGGTACCGCGCCGTGCGCGAGGTTGACATCGTTTTCGTCGTAGATGAAGAGGTACCACTGGCCGTCGATGCTCTCGGACGAGTTGTAGTAGTCGACCGTGGCCTGGCGTCCGTCGCGCTGGTAGCGGGCGATGGCGCGTTCAACGTAGGACTTGGTGTAGGCGGCGGCCTCCGCGGGCGCGGGCCGGGTGGTATCGGCGAGCCGTCCCATCCGCTGGGTAAGCACGGCGATGTCGCCGCGCAGGGCGCGCAGGTCGTCACGGGCGAGGCCGAGTTCGGAGCGCACGCCGCCGACATCGGCGCGCAGCCGGGCGAGGCCGTCTTCAAGATCGTCCATGCGGTCGTAAATGTCGGGCGGCTGCGCAGTGATGGGCGCGTTGCCGGGCAGCGCCAGCAGCGCGATCAGGACAACGGCCAGGACGGCTGCCAGCGCGGCGGCGCTGAGCGTGGCGAGACGAGCGCGGTTGAGCATCGGAGCGCCTCCGGTCGGATGCGTCGGCGTGCGGGTCGGTAGAGCTTAGTTGAGGCCGTGGCCGCCGGCGCCGCAGCCACAGGAGCCGCGTCCGCAGGCGCAGCCGCCGCCCATCGGCATCGCTTCGGCGGCATCGTCGGCGTCGTATTGGCCCGCGACCGAGACCATCGCGGCGGTTAGCACCTTGGTCGCGGTGTGCCCGGCCGCGCACTCGCTGTCCTGCGCGGCCGCGCTCATCGGGCGCCGCTGCGTGAACTTCTCGTTGCAGGTGCGGCAGTAGTACTCATACATCGGCATCGTTCGCTCCTTGCGCTCCGTCAAGTGCTCCAGGTTCGTCGGGCCGGTCGGGGTAGGGCGGCTCTCCGCGCGCAACGCGGCGAGCGCGCTCTTCCGCGATCAGCCGCGCGGACTGACGCGCCACCCACGCCCGATCGTCCTCCGGCATGCCGGCGATGATCTCGCTCAGCGGGATCGGTTCAATCGGCATGCCGCCAGCCTTCCAGCGCCAGAGTAGCCAACAGGTGCCGAATCGTCCATCCGCCGTCGCAATTAGCGAGTCACAGAACCGCCAGGCGCTGCCGGCCGTGTACATTGGCTTCACCCCCCGTAGCTCAGCGGACAGAGCGGCGGTTTCCTAAACCGTGCGCGGAGGTTCGATTCCTCCCGGGGGGACCAGCGCCGGAGGAGAGAACGGCCATGGCGGAGCGCATCTACCTGCTGGCCGATCAGGGCGGCCTGAGCGAGATGACCGAAGAGCGATTCGACACGGAGGCGACGCTCCAGAAGCTGATCGCCGAGCACCCCGAACTGCTGGCCGGCGAGCAGATCGACCCGCGCGATCCGCCGCGCTGGATCCTCGTGCGCCGCGAAAAGGGCATCGCCGATACGTCGGAGGCTGAACACGCGCGTTGGGCGGTCGACCATCTGCTAATCGATCAGCACGCGGTGCCGACGCTGGTGGAGGTGAAGCGCGGCGACAACCGCGAGCTGCGCCGCACCGTCGTCGGTCAGATGCTCGAGTACGCCGCCCACGCCTCGCGCACCTGGACGGCGGATGAGCTGCGCCGCGTCTTTGAGCGGCAGGCCGAAGAGCGCGAGGAATCCGCATACGAACTGCTCTCCACGCTCGTAAACGAGGAAGAAGTGGACGAGGACAGCTTTTGGGCAGATGTCGCCAAGAACCTCGCAGCCAACCAACTGCGGCTGCTGTTCGTCGCCGACGACATCCCCAATGAACTAGCCCGTGTTGTTGAGTTTCTCAATGAGCAAATGCGCGACAACATTGAGGTGCTCGCCGTCGAGATCAAGCAATTCCGCGGCGAGTCGGGCCAGATTCTCGTCCCGCAGGTGATCGGACTACCATCGGCCAAGTCAAAGATCGCTCGCAGTAGGTCCCAAGCGAAGCTGACCCGCGAGTCATTCCTCGGGGCCGTAGGGGAGAACGACGTGAGGGCTGCATATGCGCGATTCTTTGATGTGGCGCAAGAACACGGCGCGGAGATCGGCTACAGCGCGATGAGCGCCATCGTCCGAGCACGCATTCGCGGCTACGAGCGCCAGCCCTGGGTGGCCCGGCTGCGCACGCCGGGCGCGAACCCGCTCGGCGACATCCGCGATTTCGCTCTCGGGTACACCGCGAAGCGCGCGCATCCGCCGCCAATCGCACGGCGGCTCGACGAGTGGTTCAACGACTTCGCCGACTTGCTCGAACCCTCTGCCAACAAGGACCTACGCGCCCGCAAGGGCACGCAACGTGATGCGGTTCGACACGCAGACCTCATCGCCGAGCGGCTCGCGGCTGTTCTCGATGATCTCTCGGCGATAGAGATCTAGCTGGCAAGCGGCTTCTCCATGCGGTGGACGATTTCGGAGTCGGTGGCGAGACGCACCCAGAAGCCGCGCCGGGTGCGGACGATGCGATAGCCGAGCCGCTGGTAGAGCCGAATCGCGCCCTCGTTCTCCCCGATCACGTCCAACGACATCTTGCGCTTGCCCAGCGCTGCGGCCTGCTCTTCGGCCTGCCGCATCAGCGCAGCGCCCAGGCCCAGCCCGCGCGACTCGGCTGAGACCGAGAGCGATTCCACGTAGTATTCGTCGGGCCCCGGCGTCCCGTGGAGCAGGATGCCGTTGAAGATGATGCGCAGCGCGCGCCAGGGCGAGAATCGGCTGAAGAGGGAGACGGCACTCATGCGGTAGAACTCGCACCCGGTCACGGAGAACGTGAGCAGACCGAGGCAGCGCCCGTCGGCGACGGCGGAGTGGCAGTTGGCGCGGTCGACGGAGTCGTGGAAGAGGCGCACCAGATCGTCGGCGTCGCGGAAGCCGTGGCGCAGCTTGCGGTCGAAGGCGTCGTAGACGATCCGCAGCGCGCCCTCCACATGCTGCGGCTCAATCCCCTCCACGATCTCCAAGTTCGGTTCCGGCATCGCCCCAGCTCCCCCCGGTAGTCGCGCTCAGTCCACGAGCGCGGCCTCAACCTGCACGGCCTGGCCCAGCAGCGCCTCGTCGCGCCCGAAGCGGCCCACCAGCTGGAGGCCGAGCGGCAGTCCGTCCACCTCGCCGAACGGCAGCGAGATGACCGGCATCCCCGCGTGCGTCCAGGGCAGATTCATCGCCGGATCGCCCGTGGAGGACAGACCGCGCGGCGCGGGGCCAACGGCGGCAGGGCAGAGCCAAGCGTCGATCTGCGCGCGATCCATCCGCTCGTGCAGGCGCTGGCGCAGCTGGATGCGGCTCGCCCGCCCCTGCTCGGCGGCGGCGCGGTCGATCTTGCGGCCCCGCTCGTAGAGCGCCGCACTCTCGTGGCGGAACATCGCGCCGTAGCGCGCGTAGCGCTCTTCGTGCTCCACGGCGAACTCGTAGGTGGTGAGGCGGCGGTGCCGCTCGGCGATCTCCGCGATGTCGCCCAGCGTGGGCGCCAGCTGCACATCGAAACCGCGCTCGGCGAGCCGCGCGGCGGCGCGATCGAGCGCTTCCAGCATCGTGTTGTCGGCCTGCTCCAGATACGACCCGCGCGGGATGCCGATCCGGGGGCGGCCGGCCTCCGCGTCCTCTCCGGCCCGCCAGCCGAGCAGCAGCGACGAGGCCGCCAATAGCGCGTCAGCTGCGCCGGCGGTGAAGAAGCCGACGTGATCGACAGAGCGCGAGTAGTAGAGCATCCCACCGGTGGGGATGCGGTCGTAGGAGGGCTTGTAGCCCACGACGCCGCAGAACGAGGCGGGGCGAATTACGGAGCCGACCGTCTGCGAGCCCAACGCCAGCGTCCCCAGCCCTGCCGCGACGGCGGCGGCTGAGCCGCTGCTCGAGCCGCCCGGCGTGTGCTCGCGGTTGTGTGGATTGGCCGTCGCACCCGGCGCGAAGTAGGCGAACTCGGTGGTGACGGTCTTGCCGAAGATCAGCGCGCCGGCGCGGCGCAGCCGCTCCACGGCATCGGCCTCGCGCCCGCTGAACGACTCCGGCGGCACCGCCGAACCCGCGCGGGTGGGCATCCGGTCGACGTTGAAGATGTCCTTGACCAACGCGAGCGCGCCGAAGAGCGGCGGTCGGTCGGCGGGATCGGGCCAACGCTCGCGCAAGGCTCGCGCTTCCGTGGCGAGTCGCTCGCGCAGACGCGGATCAGGCAGCACCGCGCGGATTTGCGGATTGACCTCCGCCAGCCGCTCAAAACCGCGCTCGAGCTCCGCTTCCAGCGAGGTCTCGCCGCTGCGCAGACGCGCGGCCTGCTCGGCCAACGAAACGGGGGCGGCCAGCGACGTCATCTGCTAGAAGCCGAGCCCCTCTTTGCCCTGCATCGTGCGGCCCACGTTGATCTGCCCCAGGTGGTTGTTGCTGTGGTTGATGATCACCTGCCCGATGATCTCCCACTTGGGCAGTTCGCCTTGTGGCACGATCCGGGTGATCGAGTTGAGGTATTGGTCGTCCATCGCGCGGATGCGGGGCACGATCACGTCGGCGACCTGATTGAGATAACCGGCGATCTCCTTGCCCTCCGGGAAGACCCAGGCCGCGACCTCAGCGAAGGAGGTGCCGGTGCCCTGGTCCACCTTGGGCAGCCCCCAGGCCTCGTGCATGTTCTGCTGGAGCCAGATCGGCTGCTCGCGCTCGAACGCGAAGTGGATCAGATTGTCGGCGGTGCGGGCGATGTGCCAGGCCTCGAAGCCGATGCAGTTCTGGTCGGGGTGGGTGCGGAAATGCACCTCCTCCTGCGTCAGGTCCTCCATCCCCTGCGCGGTCCAGCGCAGCACGCGGTCGGTGAATTTGGCCAGCACTTCGGCGGCGGCAAGGTCGGGCATGCGGGTCTCCTGTCGGTCTGGATGCGGTCAGTCGGATGCTTGCGCGGCCTGTCGCGCGCGCGCCTCCGAATAGTAGTCCAGCGCGCGCTGATAGGCCTCCGACAGCGGAATCAGGTCGTCGATGCTGTCTACGAGCAGCTCGCCCGCCGCGGCCAGCTCCTCGCGGTACTCGCGCAGACCAATCGGGCGCGCGCCCTTTCGCACGTTGTGGGTGGGGCAGAGCGGCGCGCGATTCGTGATCTGGTTCGAGCCTTCGCGCGAGCGCGGCTCCACGTGATCGAGATGGAAGTTGTTGATCGTCCGCACAATGCTCCCGTCCGGCCGACGGTTCGCAAAGCCGCAGCACCAAGCTTGGTAATCCGACATCTCGAGCAGGACTTCCAGCATCTCCCCCGCCGGGATGATGCTGGCGGGGACCTTGAACTTCCGCTCCGGCAGATCCGCCGGCGGTGGCGCTTCCGTCTCCGGCGAGGTACGCACCGGCAGCTCGCCGGGGCCGTGAATCGTCACCACCGGCTCGGTGCCCAGCACCTGCTGGCCTGTCGTCTCGTCGTTGCAGCGCAAAGCGAGAT
This sequence comes from Dehalococcoidia bacterium, assembly GCA_965243125.1. Classification (GTDB taxonomy): domain Bacteria; phylum Chloroflexota; class Dehalococcoidia; order Bin125; family Bin125; genus CATQGW01. The sequence goes on from OZ251529.1 coordinate 2,430,929, forward strand.
CGGGCTTGCCGAATTGACGCTTGAAGGCAGTCCAGGCGCGCAGGTTGAAATCGCAGGCGATCCAACGGCGACCCAGCTTTTCGGCGGCGACCGCCGCCGTCGCGCAGCCAGCGAAACAGTCCAGCACGATGTCGCCCTCGTTGGAGGAGGCTTTGACGATCCGCTCCAACAGCTCGACCGGCTTTTGGGTGGGATAACCGGTTTTCTCGGTCGAGAAGCTCTTGATCATGATCGAATCGAGCACATCGCCCGATGAACAGTTCCAGGTATCTTCGATCGGGATGCCCTGACCAGTCGGCGGTTTGCCGTCGCGCCGGACGTAGCCTTCGGGGTACGGGATGTACTCCTTGTTGAAACGCGCGGCAGCGGCGTTGGACGCGACGTAGTAAAGGATTGTGTCGTGGTTGCGGATCCAGCCGCGACGCTGCGTCTTAAAGCCGGACACCCAGCCGATCCGCCAGACAATCTCGCTGCGGAAGTTCTGCTGTCCGAAGATCGCGTCCATCAAGCCCTTGAGGTAGTGACTCGCGGTCGGATCGCAGTGCAGATAGACGCTGCCGGTCGGCTTGAGCACGCGCTGGAGCTCGAGTAGGCGGATCGCCATGTAGCAGAGATAGGCAGCCATGCTCTCGCTGTGCGTGGTCTCCGCCGCCTCGATCAACTCTTTGACGGCCGGGTGGCCTTCTTCCAGCGAGAGCAGCCACTCCTCGTGGACGGTCCGCTCCCAGGTCCAGATGTCCGAGAACTGTGTGTCCTCGCCCGGCCACTCGATGCCCACGTCGCGCGCGCGGCGCTCGCCGGTGATGCCCCAGCCGCGCAGCAGCCGGCGTTCAATCGCCCGCTCTTCTCGCGTCAGCGGCGGGCGCAGCCTGTCCGCCTCCCATGTCGTGTTCTTGGCGAACGGCGGGTCGATGTAGACGAGATCAACGGTCTCGCTGTTCAGCGCGCGCAGAAAGTCCAGGTTGTCCGCGATGTAGACGCCGCGATTGATCGCGTTGAAGCCGTCGGCGGATTCCGCTGCCATCCGGCGATCCTCTCTCAGCAAGCGCGTTATGTCGGCTGCTCCGCCTGCCGCGCGCGCGCCTCCGAATAGTAGTCCAGCGCGCGCTGATAGGCCTGCGGCAGCGGAATCAGATCGTCGATGCTGTCGACCAGCAGCTCGCCCGCCGCCGCAATCTCCTCGCGATACTCGCGCAGGCCGATCGGGCGCGCCCCCTTGCGGAGGTTGTGGGTGGGGCAGAGCGGCGCGCGGTTCGTGATCTGATTCGAGCCCTCGCGCGAGCGCGGCTCAACATGATCCAGGTGGAAGTTGTTGATCGTGCGGACGATGCTCCCGTCGGGACGGCGGTTGGCAAAGCCGCAGCACCAGGCCTGGTAGCCCGACATCTCGAGCAGGACTTCAAGCATCTCCCGTGCCGGGATAATGTTGGCGGGGACCTTGAACTTGCGCTCCGGCAGGTCCGCAAGCGGCGGCGCCTCCGTCTCCGGGGAGGTGCGCACCGGCAGCTCGCCGGGACCATGGATGGTGACGACGGGCTCGGTGCCCAGCACCTGCTGGCCCGTCGTCTCGTCGTTGCAGCGGAGCATCACCGGCGGGCGGTTGAACTGGCGCTTGAAGATCGTCCATGCCCGCAGGTTGAAATCGCAGGCGACCCAGCGGCGCTTCAGCTGTTCGGCGGCGATCGAGGCGGTGGCGCAGCCGGCGAAGCAGTCGAGCACGATGTCGCCCTCGTTGGACGACGCGGCGATGATCCGCTCCAGCAGCGCCACCGGCTTCTGCGTCGGATAGCCGGTGCGCTCGGGCGACCAGGTCTGCAAAGCGTTGAGGTCGGTCCACCAGTCGGGCATGGCCGCGCCGCGTTCCAGATCGCGCTCGCGGTCGTCGATCGAGCGTCCGCCGCGCCCACTGACCAGCGTAGTGGACGCCTCCGAGTACGGTACGTATTGACGGTGGAACGTGTTTCGGCGCGACGGGGAGTAGCAGTAGATCGTGTCGTGCTTGCGCCCGAAGGCGTTACCGGGCACGCCGCCGCCGCGATAGCACCAGGCGATCTCGTTTCTGAACGCGGCGGTACCGAAGATCGCGTCCAACAGGCCGCGCAGATAACTGTTGGCGGTGCCGTCGCAGTGCAGGTAGATGCTGCCGGTCGGTTTGAGCACGCGGCGGAGTTCGATCAGGCGGATCGCCATGTAGCAGAGATAGGCGGCCATGCTCTCGCTGTGCGCGGTTTCGGCCGCTTCGATGAGTTCTCCGACGGCGGGATGTTGCTCTTCGAGCGAGAGCAGCCATTCCTCGTGGACGCTCTGCTCCCAGGTCCAGATATCGTCGAACTGGGTGCTGTCGCCGGGCCATTCGATACCGGCCGCGCGCGCCCGGTCCTCGTTGGCGATGCCCCAACGCCGCAACAGCCGTTGCTCGATGGCGCGCTCCTCGTCTGTCAGAGGCGGGCGCAGGCGATTGGTCTCCCAGGTCTTGTTCTTGGCGAACGGCGGGTCGATGTAGACGAGGTCAACCGTCTCGCTGTTCAACGCGCGCAGAAAATCGAGGTTGTCGGCGATGTAGACGCCGCGATTAATCGCGTTGAAGCCGTCGGTCGGTGCGTCGGCCATCGTGATGCTCCCTGCGGCTCACGTTAGCCGACGAGCCGCGCCAGATCGTCGGCCCAGCGGCGGTCGGCGGAGGCGGCGGAGGCGACCTGGTGGAGGTCGACGCCGGCCTGCGTCTGCAGCTCGAGCTGGGCGATGCAGTCTTCGAGGCCGCCGCGCACGCCGAAGCGCAGCGAGGTTTCCGCGCCGGCCGCCGCCGCGGCGGGCGGACCTCCTTCGTTCCAGGCGTCGCGCATCGCCTCAACCTCCGCGCCGAGACCCTGGCGCTGGAACTGGTTCCAGTACATCGGGCCGCTGCGGACGGCGAAGAAGGCCATGCCCTGCGCGTGCTCGCGTTCGGCGCGCTCGGCCGCCTCAGGATCGGATGCGATCACGGTCGTGGCCGGCGAGCGGATTTCGATCTCGCCAGGATCGCGCCCCGCCGCGGCCGTCAGCTCGCGCACCTTCGCCACTTCGACGGCGAGACGGTCGTTGGGAATCCAGGCGGGCATCCAGCCGTCGGCCTGCTCGGCGGTCAGGCGCACCGCGTTCGGGTGCAGCGTGGCGAGATGAATCGGCGGCGTCGGCTGCGCGGGAACCATCCCCGTCACGATCGAGCGCTCGATCTTGGTCCACTCGCCGTCGTAGTCGAAGCGCTCGCGCTTCCAGGTCAGGCGCAGCACCTCCATCGTCTCTCGCAGCCGCGCGAACGGACGCTCGAAGGGCACGCCGTGAAAGCGTTCGATTGCGCCCGGCCCGCTCGCGCCCAGCCCAACCACGACGCGGCCGCCGGAGAGCTGATCGATCGTGCCGAACTGCATCGCCAGCGCCGGCGGGGTGCGAGAGAAAACGTTCACGACGGCCGACGCCAGGCGCACCCGCTGCGTCTCGCGGGCGAGCAGCGTGAGGCCGGAGAAAGCGTCGTGGCCGTAGCCTTCGATCACCGCGATCGTATCGATGCCAATTTCATCCGCCAGCCGCGCGCGGTTGAGAAACGTCTCCACATGGTCGGGGTTCCAGGGCAGATTGATGGATAGTCGGCGCATTGGATGGTCGCTCCTCTTCACTCCCGCAGGTAGGCCAGGCGGGTGGGCTGTCAGTCCGACGCGGTCACGGTGCCGGAAAGCAGCCAGACTTTGAGGGCGGTACGGACCTTGCCGTCGGGATCGACGATCCGCGCGTCCTCCGACATCTGGCTGCGGATGCTCGCCAACTGGTTGCCGCGGGCGGGCGGCAGCAGCGCAAAGACGGCGAGCGTGTCCCACCACTCGTCGAAATTGTCCCACCAGACCTCGCGCTCGAACTGCTCGACCAACACATCGTCGAGATCGGCGCGGAAGGCCAGCTGCGCGAGCCGCTGCGGATCGTAACGGCCGTCGACATCGGCGTTGGGGATGCCGCGCCGCTCGGCGAGATCCCAGAGCCGCTCGCCGGCCGCGCCGAAGAAGGGGCCGCCCCAGGCGGTGGCGGCGATCCGCCCGCCGCGCCGCGAGATGCGCGCCGCCTCCCGCAGCAGCCGCAGCGGGGCATCGGCGTAGGGCAGCACGAAGCCCAGGCCGACGGCATCGGCGCGGCTGTCGGGCAGGGTGGTGGCGGCGGCGCTCTCGTGAATGAAGCGGGGCCGCAGCGGCGAGCGGCGAAAGCGATCGCGCGCCAGCGCGAGCTGGACGCGGGAGAGATCGACGCCAATCGCTTCGCCGTTCGGAATTGCGGATTCGGCGAGCGCGATCAGGATGCCCGGGCCGCAGCCGAGGTCGACGAAGTGGGCGTCGGGGGCGAGCGCGAGGCGATCCAGCAGCTGTTTGCCGTACTCGCCCAGAAAACCGGCGCCGAGCCGCTGATAGTCGGCGCCGGCGGCGTCCCAGGCTTCGGCGATGTCGGCTTCCTGCACGCGGGCGCGTCTCCTATCCTCGCGTCGCACTCGAATCGTGGCCGCGCCTGCGCACGATACGCCCCTGGAGCCGCGCATGAACCGCCCGCTGGCCATCGCCCACCGCACCGCCATGGGCCACGCGCCCGAAAACACGCTGCTGGGCGTGCGCCGCGCGCTCGAACTGGGCGCGGACGGCGTCGAAATCGATGTGCAATTGAGCGCCGACGGCGTTCCAGTGCTGCTGCATGATCAACTGCTGGAGCGCACCACCAACGGCGCGGGACCGGTCGGCGAGGCGACAGTGGAGCAGCTGCGCGCGCTCGACGCCGGGCAGGGCGAGTACGTGCCCACGCTGGCCGAGGCGCTGGCAGCGGTGGACGAGCGGGCGCTGTTGGTGGTGGAGCTGAAGACAGCGCCGGGCGACGACGCTGAGGCGCTGGCGGAGTCGACGCTGCGCGAGATCGCGTCGGCCGATGCGCTGCATTGGTGCTGGCTCTGGTCGTTCGACAGCGCGGCGGTCGCTGCGCTGTCGGAGCGGGCGCCGCACATCGTCGGACCGGGCGCGCGGATCGCGCACCTCTGCATGCTGCCCGGCCCGGAGATCTACCAGCGCTGCGCCGAGCTTGGATTGCAGGGCGTTTCGATGCACTACACGGCGTGTACGGCGGAGCAGGTCGCCGCCTGCCAGGCGCACGGGCTGGCGTCGTTCGCGTGGACGGCGAATGAGCCGGCGGAGATTGCGCACCTGGCGGCGCTCGGCGTGACGGGCATCGTCGGCGATTACCCGGAGCGCATCCTGGCGGCGGTCTAGCCGGGGTTGATGTCTTCCTGGACCTCGCCGCCGGCAGTGAAAACCACCCGCTTCTTCTTGCCGCCGTGAATCTGCGGTTCCAATGCCAGCTTGTGCCGGATCAGATCCAGCAAACCGCCGGGCTGGCACAGAGAACTTGGAAGTCCGAGGACGTCGACAAGCAGGCGTCGATCGAGCTCGGCTCGCGCATCATCGTCCGCGATTTGATTGAGCGGGAGAAACCGCTCATTGCGCAGCGCTTCGTAGGCAGCGCGGGCGCGCTCGTGCTGCACAGCGGTCAGACGGCGCGTATCGAGCGTGTAGACATCCGGAATGCTGGACACTCCGATGTTGCCGCGCCCGCGCTGGCGCTTGTTTGCCCGCCACCAGTACATCAACAGCCCCAGCGTGGAGTTGCTCCACAGCACGAAAGCGACTTCGTGCGCCTCGTCGTGCAGCCGAATCGTCGGCCACGCCTGGCCGCCGATGCAGGGCCGCTCCGTAATGACGACGCAGTGCGAGTGGGCATTGAACTGGAAGTCGCGGTTGAAATGGACCCGGGATGCGGTCTGGGCAATCGCGTCCGCATCGTCGTTGACCCGCTGTTGGTCGGCCTCGCTCACGCTACGGACCACACCTTCCGAATCCGGCTCGACGACGAACCGTCGTTCAAGGCGGTGCCGATGACCCCACAAGACGGGGTGGGTGGGGTACTCGGCATCGGGTGGAGTGACGATTTTGAACGGGCCGCGCAGCGTGCCGCCTCGAATGTCCTCCTTGATGTCACGATGCACGGGGCCGCGCGCTCCGATCTCTCCAATTTGCGTGATCGGGATCGGGTGCGGCTCAGCCCCCGGCCGATCCAGCAACGTGAGATCACCCGCCGACAGGTCGATGGCGAGCCGCACGAGCGACAGGTCGCGAATCCCGGCGATCGGCCACGGAGCGCCGCCTGCGAGCGGCACCTGCACGAGATCGGCGACGGTCGAATCGCCCAACGAGAGCGTCGACGCCCGCGCGCCATCGTCGAGAGGGGCCCCATCTCGCATCGCGCCCAGGTGCCGAGTGATCTCGTCGGCGATCAATATCGCCTCAGTCGCGCTCGTCGGCTGCTCGCGCAGCATCACGAACGTGCCGTAGGCCTGCTCGCTGCTCGCGCCGTTGCGCCGGGCGACGACCAGACACTCCGCAATTCTCGTGTCACTCGAGAACGCGCGCTCATCGGTGCCGGGCTGGGCGATCGTCACCACCGTGAGATCGGAGTAGAGCCGGGCCCACCGCTCTCTGGTCTTCGACCACGATTGTCCGATCATCGCCGTCAGCGGCAGAACGAACGCGGCAGTGCCATCCGGCCGAAGCTTCGCGTGCGCCAGGTCGATGAAGTTGGTCGCCAGCCCGGCGTTGCCGTCGCCGCAGCCGTCGTAGCGGTTGACAAGTCGCCTCAGCGCACTCGAAAGCGCCTCTTGCTCGGCGGGGGTCGTCTCGAATGCCGCGAATGACGGAACTCTCACGTCGTCGGACTGTGCTTCCGGGTTGGTCGGCGAGCTGAAGGGCGGATTCATGATCACAAGCGAGAACTGGGCGTGGCCGATCCGGGTCGCGACATCCTCGATGTCGTCGGGGGTTCGGCCGCCCGCCGTCACTGCCGCCGCGCGCTCGATCAATTTCTGCTGCGTGTGCGGCGCGATCAGTTCGAGCGAGCCTGTCGAGACATCGCGCCGGTCTTCGCCCCACTTGCCGTAGGGCATGGTGAGCAGGCAATCGCCGTCGAACGGGACGTCGGGGTGGCGACTGGCGAGCATCGCCGCCGTCAGGTGAACGGCGATGTTCAGCACATCGAGGCCGACCAACCCCTGCTTCATCATCGAGGCGTGAATCGCGCGGGGATCGCCGCCGTGCAGCTCATGCAGGAGCGAAAAACGCTGATACGCCGCGCTCAGCAGCGTGCCGGTGCCGCACGCGAAATCGCCGATTCGCAGCGAGCCGAGCGTGTCCGCGTCGCCCCACTCCACGCCGCTCGGTGCGCGATCGTCCGGGATCGCGAGACTGGCGAGCAAGGCCGCGGCGGCCGGCCGCGTGTAGTAGGTCGCGAGGAACTTGCGGTCGGCGATCAAGCGCTGGAAGATGATGCCGGTCAGATCGTGGGTGCGGGTCACCCCGCCGTGGATCAGGCCCTGCGTTGCCTCCCAGAGCGGCCCCAGCACCTCGGGTATCGACGCCCACGGAACGAGCATGAGTATCTCGCGGGCCGTGGCGAAGATAGGCCAGTAGTTGACGTCGAGGATGCGCTGCCATTCATCGATCAGCTGGTACACACCGAAAATTCCGTCGTCTGTCCGAAACTGCCGCAGGGACCGCAAGCGGCGCCCCGAACCGGCAGGATCGGGCGCGCTCGCGTCTCGCTCAACGCGGAAATCGGCCTCTTCGAGCGCCGCGTGGAAGATCAGCGCGTTCACGAGCACCGTCATCGCCATCCGACGAGTCTGGCCCGCTTGATCGTCGGACTGGCCGAGCACATCGGCGATCATCGACCCAAGACCGCCTGGCGCGCGTGAGGGATGCCGATAGGTGAAGGCGTTCGTCGCCCCGCTGATCCCGCGCTCGAGAATTTCCCCGAGGCGCTGAATGCGCGGCTCCGGGATCGCGGCGCGATGGGCCAGCATCGCCAGGTCGGTGAGGGCGCCCTTCAACCAGCCGGACGCAGGCAGGCGCAGTGGCGCGCCTTCGATGGTCCGGGAGTAGAGCGCGTACTCCAAGCTGTCTGTGGCGCGCAGCGCGGAGCGAACCTCAGGCCCGCCGACCTGTTCGCGAACGTCAGCGGGGTAGACGAGGGCGATGGCGCTCTCAATCATGCGGTTGGAGTTGAGCACCACCTCCCCGAGGCGCGCCAGGGCATCGCGCTCGGCGCTCGCGTGGTCTTCCCGCTCGGCCTCGATCACCACCGGCCAGCCGGACGGCTCCTCGATCAGCACATCGGGGCGCCCGGCGCTGCCCGCTAGGGTGCGCCGGTGCTCGGGCAGGACGGTCCAGCTGGTCGGGCGGAGCTCCTGTAGGACCTCGCCGAGCTGGATGTTGATCGTGTCTTCGCGGGCCGCCATGCGGGTGAGTGTAGCGGATCTAACGCAATTCGGGAACAGGCGTTCGGAGCGGCGCCTCTCCGCAGCGCGGGGTAGGCAAGTCGGCGCGGGAGGGTGTACACTCTGCCTTGCGGAGGAGTGTAGCTCAGTTTGGCAGAGCAACGGTCTCCAAAACCGTAGGTCGGGGGTTCGAGTCCCTCCACTCCTGCCACAGGCAGCCTCCGTGCCGAGGTGGTGGAATTGGTAGACACGCAGCGTTGAGGGCGCTGTGCTCATTGCGAGCGTAGGAGTTCGAGTCTCCTCCTCGGCACCACCATCGGGTTCCCGAGCGGAAGTGGCGCAGTGGTAGCGCGTCTCCTTGCCAAGGAGAAGGTCGCGGGTTCAAATCCCGTCTTCCGCTCCACCCAATCTTCCCGGCGACGTAGCCAAGTGGCAAGGCACGGGTCTGCAAAACCCTGATCACCGGTTCGAATCCGGTCGTCGCCTCCAGCTCCTCACCCCTATCCTGCCCCCGTGACCCCCTTCGACTCCCAAACCGCGCTGATCGTCGTGGATGTGCAGAACGACTTCGCCGACCCCGCCGGCTCGCTCGCCGTGCCTGGTGCGGAGCGCGTGATCGCCGCCGTCAACGAACTGATCGACGCCGCCCGGAGCGCGGGCGCGCTGATCGTCTACACCCAGGACTGGCATCCCCAGCGCACGCCCCACTTCGAGACCGACGGCGGCCTCTGGCCCGTCCACTGCGTGGCGGAGACCTGGGGCGCGCGGCTGCACCCCGACCTGCGCGCCGACGCTGGGCCGATCGTGCGCAAGGGCATCGGCGGCGAAGACGGCTACTCGGGCTTCACGATGCGCGACGCGGACGGCGGGGAGCATCCGACCGAGCTGGCCGCGCTGCTGCGCGAGCAGGGGGTTGAGCGCGCGGTCGTGGCGGGGCTGGCGACGGACTACTGCGTGCGGGCGACGGCGCTGGACGCGGTCGCGCTGGGCTTCGAGACGACGGTCGTAGAGCGGGCGGTCGCGGCGGTGAATCTGGAGCCGGGCGACGGCGCGGCGGCGCTGGCCGAGCTCACGGCGGCGGGCGCGACGATCGAGCGCGGCGGCGCAGCGTGACGCCGACCTCGGGGCTGTTCACCGACCTCTACGAGCTGGTCATGGCGCAGCTCTACTACGAGCGGGGCACGACCGCGCCGGCCGTGTTTGAGCTAACGACGCGCAGCCTGCCCGACGGCTGGGGCTTCCTGCTGGCGGCCGGCCTGGAGCAGACGCTCGAGCGCATCGAGTCGCTGCGTTTCAGCGAAGACGACCTCGCCTACCTCGCCTCGCTGCCGCAGTTCGACGCGGCGTTTCTGGAGCGTCTGCGCGGCTTCCGCTTCACGGGCGACATCTGGGCGCCGCCGGAGGGCGAGATCGTCTTCCCGCACGAGCCGCTGCTCCAGGTGATCGCGCCGCTGCCGCAGGCTCAGCTGCTGGAGACGCTGGCGATCAACCAGATCGGCGCGGCAGCGCTGGTCGCGAGCAAGGCGGCGCGGGCGGTGCTCGCCGCGGCCGGCGCGCCGCTGTTGGAGTTCGGCGGGCGGCGCGCGCACGGAATCGACGCCGCACTGACCGCGGCGCGCAGCGCTTATGTCGCCGGCTTCGCCGCCACCTCTTCGGTCGAAGCCGGACGCCGCTTCGGCATCCCCGTCGTGGGCACCATGGCGCACTCCTACGTGCTCGCGTCGCAGGACGAGGAGTCCGCGTTCCGCGCCTTCGCCGAGCGCTATCCGAACGCGACGCTGTTGGTCGACACCTACGACACGGCAGACGGAATCCGACACGCGATCGCCGTCGCCAACGAGCTCGGACCGGGCCGGATCGGCGCGATTCGGCTTGACTCTGGCGATCTCGCAGCAGAAGCCGCGCAGGCGCGGGCGATGCTGGACGACGCCGGGCTGGGCGAGGTGCGGATCATCGCCAGCGGCGGGCTGGACGAGCACCGCATCGCGGCGCTGGCCGCCGCCGGCGCGCCGATCGACGCCTTCGCCGCGGGCACCGCCGTCGTCGTCTCACAAGACGCGCCGTCGCTCGACGCGGTCTACAAGCTGGTCGAGTACGACGGCCGACCTCGCGCCAAGAGCTCGCCCGGCAAGCCCAGCCTGCCCTCGCGCAAGCAGGTCTACCGACGCGAGGCGAATGGGCGACTCTTGGAGGATGCCATCCAGCCGTTCGACGCCGCGCCGCCCGCCGGCTGGCGTCCGCTGCTGCGGCCGGTGATGGCGAACGGCGCGCGCGCGGCGGCCGCGCGGGACACCCTGACGCAGATCCGCGAGCGCGCAGCGGCGCAGATCGCGGCGCTCCCGGCCGGGCAACGCACCCTCCGCGCGGAGGGTGCGTTGCCGGTGACGATCGAGCGGTCGCTCAAGCTTTGATAATCTGTGCGCACACTGCCATCTACGCGGCAGTGGTCAGGCGGGAGGCGCGGGCATGGTTTCTCAGACGGCACAGGACGAGCCGGGCGTGGTGATCCCGATTCTCGGCGACGAGCTGGACGACTTCGACACGGAGGCGACGGCGTTCCGCGCACAGCAGCGCGAAGAGGTGGAGTTCATGCTCTACCGGCTGCGCCAGGGCGTCTACGGCCAGCGCCAGCCCGACGTACACATGAACCGCGTGAAGCTGCCGATGGGCGGCGTCAGCGCCGACCAGCTCGACGCCTTCGGCGAAGTGGCGGAAACCTTCACGCCGCTCAAGAAGGGCCACATCACGACGCGGCAGAACATCCAGCTGCACTTCGTCCCGCTCGACCAGATGCCCGACATGCTGCGCGTGCTGGGCCGCGCCGGACTGTCGTCGCGGGAGGCCTGCGGCAACACGGTGCGCAACGTGACCGCCGACCCCTGGGCCGGCATTCTGCCCGGCGAGGTGTTCGATCCGACCCCCTACGCCGGCGCGTTCGTGCGCTACTGGGTGCGCAACGCGATCACCCAGCTGCTGCCGCGCAAGTTCAAGGTCTACTTCACGGGCCGCAAGACGGACTCGGCGATCGCCGCGATCCACGACCTGGCCTTCTTCGCCGAGGTGCGCGAGATCGACGGCGAAGAGGTGCGCGGCTTCCGCGTGATGGTTGGCGGCGGCCTCTCGACAATGGCCAAAGAAGCGCTGCTGCTGACCGAGTTCGTGCCGGTCAGCGAATTCCTGCGGATGTCGGAGGCGGTGATCCGCATCTTCAACGCCGCCGACGAACTGCGCAAAAACATCCTCAAGGCGCGGCTCAAGTTTCTCGTCCACCGCGTCGGCGAGGCCGGCTTCCAGGAGATGGTGCAGGACGAACTGCAGAAGCCCTGGGCGCAGGACGAGCAGTACTACCAGTACAACCCGCGCTTGGAGGACCTGCTCTACGCCGACGACGAGGAGTCCGAAGAATCCGCTGCGCCGACGATCAGCGTCGAGCCGAACGGGGACCGCGCCGAGTTCGAGCGCTTCGCCGCCGCCAACGTCGTCCCCCAGCGCCAGTCCGGCTACTCCACCGTCGAGGTCAGCATCGAGCAGGGCGACCTGACGCCCGCGCAGTTCTACGGCCTCGCCGACATCCTGCGCACCTACGGACGCCGCCGCGCCCGCACCACCCCGCAGCAGAACCTCGTCCTCCGCTGGATCCCCAACGAGAGCGTCTACGCGGTCTGGCAGGCGCTCGGCGAGCTCGGGCTGGGCGCGGCCGACGCGCAGGAAATCGAGGATGTCGTCTCCTGCCCAGGCACCGACTCCTGCAAGCTCGGCATCACCTCCTCAATGGGCCTCAACCGCGCCGTGCAGCAACGCCTCCGCGAGCTCAACATCGACGATCCGCTCACCCGCAAAATGCGCGTCCACATGAGCGGCTGCCCCAACTCCTGCGGGCAGCACCACATCGCCGATCTGGGCTTCCACGGCGCCGCGATCAAGGCCGGCAACCGCCAAATTCCCGCCTATCACATGTTCGTGGGCGGCAACTACCGCGAGGACGAAATCCGCTTGGGCGCGCTGGTGCCCAAGGTGCGCATCCCCGCCAAGCGCGTGCCCGACGCCGTGGAGCGGGTGCTCGCCCTCTACCAGGACGACCGCGCCGACAGCGGCGAGGAGTTCGCGGCCTGGGTCGACCGCGTGGGCATGCAGCCCGTGCAGAACGCGGTCGAAGACCTGATGCTGCCCGTGGAGTTCGCGCCCGAAACGCTGCCGATGTTCGTCGACTGGGATCGCCAGGACATCTACGTGCTCCAGCGCGGCGAGGGCGAATGCGCCGTCTAGCCGCCGTCGACGCATGATCACGGAGCGCCGCCGACGGCGCATGCGCGAGGTGCTCGCCCGCCGCCGCGACGACTTGGTCGTCGTGCTCGAAAACATCCACGACGCGCACAACGCCTCGGCTGTACTGCGCAGCTGCGATGCCTTCGGCGTCGGCGCAATCGCGCTCTGCTACACCGACGAGGAATTTCCAAAGATCTCGTCCGGCGTCGCCGCGAACGTGCAGAAGTGGCTACAGCTCGAGCGCTACGGCTCGGTGAAGGAATGCGTCGCCGCGCTGCGCGCCCGCCAACTGCGCATCCACGCCACCGAGCTGGGCGGCGAGCCGACCAACTACCTGGAGGTGGACTGGACGCAGCCGGCCGCGATCGTGCTGGGCAACGAGCATCGCGGCTGCTCGGCCGAAATGCTCGCCGCAGCCGATGTGCGCGTGGCCATCCCAATGCTGGGCTTCGTAGAAAGCCTCAACGTCTCCGTAGCCGCCGCCGTCCTCTTAGCCGAAGCCTCCCGCCAGCGCCGCACCAAGCAGCCGCCCTGGGCGCCGTCCAAAGCAGCGGTCCTACAGGAGTGGATCGAGCGCGAAGAGCGGGCGCCATCCGGCGAGCGAACAGATGGGGCGAGCCAATGATCCGCAGCTTCCGCCATCGAGGGCTCCGCCTCCTGTTCGAGCAGGATTCGCGGCGCGGAATCGGCGCCGGCGAAGTCGAGAAAGTGCGGCGTATTCTGCACCGCCTAGACGAAGCGGAGTCCATCCACCACCTGAGAGTAGCGGGATGGCAGCTGCACGAGTTGAAGGGTCCGCGCGCCGGCACGTGGTCGATCCGCGTGACTCGCACATGGCGCATTACATTCCGCTTTGAGGGCGGCGACGTATACGATGTCAACTACGAGGACTACCACTAGGGGCGCGCGATGCCGATGAAAAACCCTCCACACCCCGGCGAGTCGGTCCGCGAAGACTGCATCGCGGCCTGCGGCCTCACGATCGCCGAGGCCGCGGCGCACATGGGCGTCGACGAGCGCCAGCTCACCGAGGTCTGCCACACCCGCGCGCCGATCACGGCCGACCTCGCGATCCGCCTTGACCTGGCCTTCGGCGGCGGCGATCGCATCTGGCTGGCGCTCCAGGCCAGCTACGACCTCGCCCAAGCCCGCAAGCGCGTCAGCGACCTCCAAATCACCCGCGTGCCCCACCTCGAGCCCGTCGCCGGCGACTGACGCGCGCCGCACAGTGAGCCTGTGATCATCCACTTCCGCCACCGCGGGCTGCGGCGCTTCCACGAGCGGAATGATCGGCGCTTCTTGCCCGCTGCGTACGTCCCCCGCATCAAGATCATCCTTGACCTCTTGGACGCCGCGCCCGATCCAACCCACCTCAACATTCCCACCCTCCGACTTCACAGACTCCGCGGCGACCTGAATGGATTCTGGGCCGTCACCGTCTCGGCGAACATGCGCATCATCTTCCGATTCGACGACGGCAACGCCGTTGATGTCGATTTGATCGATTACCATTAGGTCGAGGAGCCGCAATGACCCGTCCCGACCCATCGCACCCCGGCGAAGCGATCCGGATGCTCTGCCTCGACGACTGCGGTCTGACCGTGGCGCAGGCCGCGGCGCACATGGCCGTCGCGGAGCAGGAGTTGGCCGATGTGTGCTCGTCGGAGGCGCCGATGACCGCCGATCTGGCGATTCGAGTCGAGCTGGCCTTCGGCGGCAGCGCCCAGATGTGGCTGGCGCTCCAGGCCAACTACGACCTCGTCCAAGCCCGCAAGCGCGCCGGCGACCTCCAGATCACGCGTGTGCCTACCCCCGACCTCGAGCCCGTCGCAGGCGACTAGGGCATGTTTCTGCCCGCCAAGAGCGCCGCGCCGCCGCACTGTCGGATACACGCAGGCAGCGCGCAGACTCTCAACTCGCCTGCTTGCAGTCGACGACCCACTTCGCATCGCTCGCATCGGAGCTCACCCGGACGTTGATGTTGCGAAACCTCTCCGCGTCAACGACCAGCAACCCAAACTCCGCTTCCCAAGACGGCCCTGTGACCTCCACATCCCGGGACCACGACTCATTTTGCCTGGCCTGCCCACCTGAACGTCCCGTCGCCACGATCTCGCTAAACCTCAGAGCGAAATGTCCTGCTGCCTCGTCGCTCACGGACTGCCGCACTGTGATCGAGCAGCGGTACTCGTCTGCCGAAACTCGCAGCAGCGTGAATCCACTGCCAACACCTCGGGTAAAAACCTGGTGGATCCCGCCCTCGCCGTCGAGAACGGTGTATACCATTTGCCGCGGATCCTGCTCCGCCAGCGCCGTCGCGAAGTTGAACGCAGGCTCCGCATCCTCCTGCTGCGGCTCCTCCTCAGCAGTCACCGCGCGCGGCGTATCCCGATGCTCCAACGCCGACGGCGCGATCCCCGGCGGCTCAGCTTCTCCACCGCACCCTGCGAATACCCCCGCGCCCAGCGCCACAGCAAGAACCAAGGCGACTACGCCGCGCACTCCGCCGGATCGCCTCATCATTCCCCCCGTTCCACCGCAGACTAGCGAAAGTCGCCGGCTCCTGCCCAGCGAAAACCCGTGCGCAACCGAGCGAACGCTCTACAGTGCGCACGTGATCACCCACTTCCGCCATCGCGGGCTGCGGCTCTACTACCGGACCGGCGATCGCAGCCGGCTGCCCCAGGCTCACGTGCGCCGCATCACCCGCATCTTGCAGCTGCTTGATCGCGCCGGCCATCCCGGACAGATGGACATCTCCGGCTACCGCCTGCATCCGCTCAAGGGCGATCTTGACGGATTCTGGGCGGTCAACGTCTCGCGCACTCTAAGGATCATCTTTCGCTTCGAGGACGGCAACGTCGTTGACGTCGACCTGATTGACTACCATTAGGACGGAGGCTCAAACATGTCGGCATTGGAACCGATCCACCCCGGCGAGACGATCCGCTGCGACTGCATCGAAGAGTGCGGCCTGACCATCGCTGAGGCCGCGGCGCATATGGGCGTCGACGAACGCGCGTTGACCGAGGTCTGCCAGTGCCGAGCCCCGCTCACGGCCGACCTCGCGATCCGCATCGAGCTGGCGTTCGGCGGCGATTCGCAGATCTGGCTCGCCCTGCAAGCCGACTACGACCTCGCTCAGGCGCGCGAGCGCGCCGGCGACCTCCAGATCACGCGCGTGCCCGTGCCCGACCTCGAACCCGTCGCCGGCGATTGACGCGCGCCGTACAGTGAGCCCGTGATCATCCACTTCCGCCATCGCGGGCTGCGGCGCTTCCACGAGCAGAATGATCGGAGCGGACTTCCGCAGGCGCATGTCCCGCGCATCAAGCGCATCCTCGACCAGCTGCACGACGCCGAAGGGCCCGAAGACATGAACCGGCCCGGCCTCCGGCTGCATCGGCTCCGCGGCGACCTGGACGGCTTCTGGTCCGTTCGAGTCTCGGGGAATCTCAGGATCATCTTCCGCTTCGAGGGACGCGACACGGTCGACGTCGATCTCGTGGACTACCATTAGCGCAGGCGGCAACCATGACCCTCCTTGATCCGACCCACCCCGGCGAAGTCGTTCGCTACGACTGTATTGAGGCGTGCGATCTCACGATCACGGAGGCTGCGGCCCACTTGGGCGTCGACGAGCGCGAGCTGGCTGAAATCTGCCACGGCCGCGCGCCGCTCACGGCCGATGTCGCGATCCGCGTCGATATGGCATTCGGCGGCGGCGCGCTGGTGCTGCTCAAGATGCAGGCGCGCTACGACCTCGCGCAGGCGCGCGAGCGGGCCGGCGACCTCCAGATTGCCCGCATCCCCGCCCCCGATCTCGAGCCCGTCGCCGGCGACTGACCGGCCCCGCATTGCCCACGCTGGCCCGCTCGCCTAGCATCACGAGACAGCGGGCGCGGCGCGCGCGCCCACGTGAGGAGAGCCCCGATGGCCGACTACACCGGCGCGCTGCCGCAGCCGACGCCCGAATCGCAGCCCTACTGGGACGGACTCAAGGAGCACAAGCTCGTCCTGCCCTACTGCCCGCCCTGCAGCGCATTCCACTTCTACCCGCGCCCCTTCTGCCCCGACCCCGACTGCTTCAACTGGGAGATCGAGTGGCGGGAGGCCTCCGGCAAGGGCACGGTCCACACCTACGTGATCAGCCACCTGCCGATCCCGCCCATGCAGGAGAAGGCACCCTACGTGATCGCCGTGATCGAGCTCGACGAAGGCCCGCGCCTGATGTCGAACCTGATCGTCGACGACCCCTACGACGGCAAAGACCTGCGCACCCACGGCTCCAACTGGGTCGACGCGCCTGTCGAAATCGTCTTCGACGACGTGACCGACGAGGTCACCCTGCCGAAATTCCGGCTCGTCTAGCGCGGGGCGCCGGCGGCTCAACCAGCAGCCCGACCACCAGCCCGACCAGCGGGCGCACGAGAGGGACGAACAATGGACCAGATTCGACACAAAGTCGCCATCGTGGGCGCAGCCGAAACCGACGACCTGGGCAACCTGCCCGGGATGTCGCGCCTCGCGCTGCACGCGCAGTCGGCCCGCAACGCGCTCGACGACGCCGGACTCAAGCTCTCCGACGTCGACGGCCTGCTCTGCGCCGGCGCAATCCCCAACGAGGTCGCCGAATACCTCGGCATCCAGCCCCGCTACATCGACGGCACCTCCGTCGGCGGCTGCTCCTTCATGATCCACGTCCGCCACGCCGTCGCCGCGATCATGGCCGGCTACTGCGATGTCGCGCTGATCACCCACGGCGAGAGCGGGCGCTCGGGCGTCGACATGGGCCGCGGCGGCTCGCGCCAGTCGCCCGGCGCGCAGTATGAGGCGCCCTTCGCCATCGGCGGCGCGCCCACCACCTTCTCGATCCCCGTGCTGCGCCACTTCCACCAGTACGGCACCACCAAGGAGCACCTCGCCCACATCGCCGCCGCGACCCGCGCCTGGGCCAACCTCAACCCCATGGCGATGATGGGCTCGCACCGTCGCAGCCCGGATCGCGGCGGCGGGCCGATCACCCCCGAGGATGTGCTCAACTCGCGCATGATCTGCTACCCCTTCAACCTGCTCGACTGCTGCGTCGTCGCCGACGGCGGCGGCGCGCTGGTGCTCGTCTCCGAGGAGCGCGCCCGCGACTTCCCCAAGCCGCCCGTCTACGTGCTCGGCGCCGGCGAGGCCAACGCCCACTGGATGGTCTCCCAGATGCGCGACCACACCACCGCCGACGCCTACCGCATCTCCGGCGAGGCCGCCTACACCAGCGCCGGCCTCGGCCCGCAGGACATCGAGCACTGCATGTTCTACGACGCCTTCACCTTCACCCCGCTGATGGCCGCCGAAGACCTCGGCTTCGTGCCCAAGGGCGAAGGCGGCCCCTTCTTCGCCGAAACCAAGACGGGCCCCGACGGCGAGACCATCTACAAGTCCGGCCCCGGCGGCGACTTCCCCATGAACACCAACGGCGGCGGCCTCAGCTACTGCCACACGGGGATGTACGGGATGTTCGCGATCATCGAGTCCGTCCGCCAACTCCGCGGCGAATGCGACGAGCGCCAGGTCGAGGGCATCAACACCAGCATGGCCCACGGCCCCGGCGGCATGTTCGCCTCCGCCGGGACGCTGATTCTCAGCAACGAGTAGGACAGAAACGGCGCTGCGGCTGAATGAGGCGGTGAGCGGACAATGACGCACAGCACCGACGACCTGCACGTGATCGGCGCAGCGCTCGCCGCGGCCGGCGACGGGGAACCTGTCGAACTGACTGACGCGCAACGTGAGGTCCTTGCGCGAGCCACGGTCCCTGACACGCTTGACGCGATTCTGGCGCACGTGACCATTCCGCCACGAGACGACAACTCAGCGAATATGATCGCGACCGCGTGGTCCGACGAGCTACGCGCCGCGTTCCGACTGCAATCGATCGTGGATGAGATCGCAGAGAACGACAGCATCGAGACGATCCGGCACGTCGTATCGCAAGACGATCGGCTCTCGATCACAGAGTCAGAAATGCTCCTCAATGCACTCTCGACTGCGGATTCACATCCAGACAACTCTCAATCCTCCAGTCCAGGGCGCGCATATCTCGCGTCAATCTCGGTCCAGGGCTTTCGCGGCATCGGCCCGCGCGCCAATCTTTCGCTTGATCCTCGGCGTGGCCTCACGCTGATCTACGGAGCCAACGGCAGCGGCAAGTCGACCTTCGTCGAAGCGCTTGATGTTCTGCTGACCGGTAGCACGGCGCGGTTCGCAGGGCGCAGCCGCGAGTGGCGTAGTGCTTGGGCAAATGCCCATAGTCCGGACGAAGGGCAGATCGCCGCCGAGGTCGTTGTGGAAGATCGAGATACTCGACGCTACACAATCCAGCGCGACTGGACCGCGGCCGACTTGTTGGCCGTCACCGGCGAAAAAGATGACTCTCTCTGGGATGCAGTCCAGACGATCGGGGACCTCGACATAGCGGGGGCGACCGACGAATTTCGTCCTATCCTGGGATATGGCGAGCTTGGGCCGCTATTCGATGAAAGTGGTCTGCCCGACGAATATCACGACAGTACGACTCCATTCGCTCAACAGATCAGGGCGCGTGCGAACGTCCAAGACGGAATGACTGAGGTTCTCTTGCAATCAATTACAGGCTACGAGTACAGAAGCGCATTCTACGACGAACTGGGTTCATGGTTCGGTCTCGTCCGGTGGGGCCACTGGAGCGCGCCTTCCTTGTCGTCAGTAATCAGCAACGTCACGCTGCGCTCGCCGACCAACTGGGACTGGACGGCGTTCGTGACCGAGTACGAGAACGCCCCGCACTTCCACGAGAATGTCGACAGAATCCGGCTGCTCCAGGTCGCTCAGGCATACCTGCCGCAATTGACGGACCAGATCCGCATGTCTATCGCGCAGACGAGCATTTACGCTGATGCGCAAGATCATGGGGAGATCAATGATGACGAACACAACGACAGAGCTCGATCGGCATTTCTCGCGTATGCACCCCGCGCCAAGGTTTATGCCGAGATGCTGCTCAACGAAATTCACAGCACCCGCCTTGAGCAGTTCTCTCAGCGCACGTCGGACTTCTGGCAGAAGATTCGGCACAGCAGTGACGTGCGATTCGAGAAACTATCCCTCGATCTGCTTCGCCAAGCTCACGAATATTACCCAACAACACTGAGACTCCGTGTTTCGCTCGGTCTAACCATCGACGGCGACCGCGCTATCGAGCGCGGCGCGCTGAGCCAGGGCGAACTCCACTCGCTTGCCTTGAGCGTCTTCCTGCCGACCCTAATGAATCCCGAATCACCGTTCGGCTTCGCCGTGATCGACGATCCCGTGCAGGTGATGGACGAGCACGCCGTTGGCGGACTCGCCGAAGTCCTACGCGACGCGGCCGAGGAGCTTCAGGTCATCGTGTTCACGCACGACGAGCGGCTGCCAAGAGCCTTGCGGCTCCTCGACATCGACCACACCCTGATCAACATTACTCGATCGGCCGGCTCAGTGGTCCAGTGCGAAGTCGCACTCGATTCAGTCGTGCGGGCTCTCGAGGACGCACGCATCGAAGCCCAGGAGGCAGGTGCAGACAACAGCGACAACAGCTGGATGGACGTCGGGGTTCACTGCCGAGAAGCGGTAGAGCAGGCCTGCGTCAAGGTGGCGGAGCAGCGGCTGCGCAAAGCAGGTGTGTCTCCGTCGGACATCCAGCGCGAGCTGGACTATGCCGTCTACAACGAGCGGCTTTCAACGCGCAAACTGATGGCTCTGGCCATCTGGGGAGACCCCGATGATCTGAACAAGGTCGCATCCCACGTGATGCAGCATGAGAAGGGAGGCGCATGGATCAATGACGCGATCGACCATACGAACGCGCTCTTTCACCGCAATCGTGAACAGGTGCCTGCGATTCGCAGCGCATACGACAACGATCCGGGCCGCCTGGTCGAGGTCACCCGGAACGTTGTCAAGTGGATCGAGGAAAACTGTGGCTGATCCGCAGGACTGGTGGCGCGACGAACTTCACGAAGCGGAGGAACTCCTTCGACAGCCAGAGAGTGTGGGACAGCCGACCAAACCCAGCGATGAGCATCGCGGGCTAAAGAAGGCGATCTCCAGGATCCGGGGCACGCTGGAGGATATGTCGAAACAGTTCGTGTACGACGTTGCTCCGCCACCACCGCCGCGCAAGGAACGCCGCAAAATCACCCTGCGAGAGCTCAGGCAGGAGATTCGGAAGCGGTTTACCGACAGCACAGATCTGGCGATGCGTATCGGCGTTGCCCTGATCCAAATCTCGAAGTACTGCCACCCGAGCGCCCAGCCGGCGTCGCGCAACGACGTTAAGGAGTGGCTGGACATCGCAAAAGAGTTCCTCAACGTGATGGTGTCCAAGGTCGAGATGACGGCTGCTGATTAACGATCAGTCGCAGTAGACCAGATACATGGCTGGAGAGTGGAGAAAGGCGGACGGCGGCGTTTCAAGCCCGGCCTACGCGAAAGAAGGCGACAGCCGCGCCGCTCGTGGCAGCTGCGCCGCCCGCAAGGCAATGATGCACGAGTCGTCGCCGATTGTCAATGCTCACCGTCAGCTTCAGGCTGCGGAGGTCGGCGCCCGCGGCTTCGGCGCCGCCAGGATGCTGAGCGCGGCGGCGGCCAGCAGGGCCACGAACGCCAGGTAGAGCGGGTCGTAGGAACCTTGCCAGTCGAAGACGAAGCCCGCGATGAGGGGGCCGAAGGCGTTGAGCGCGAACTGCGCCGGGGCGGTCGCGCCGCGAATCGCTCCCACCGAGTAGCGCCCGAAGTAGTCGGGGAACGAAATCCGGTTGAGCGGCAGCTGGGCGCCGAAGCTCAGGCCGTGCCAGACCGCGAAGACCAGCGCCATCCAGACCGAGTCGGCCATCACAAACCAGACCAGCGAGGCGGCGGTGACGCAGATGATCGCGGGCAGCGCGAATCGCACCGAGAGCCGCTGGCGCAGCTCGCCGCCGAGCACGCCGCCGATGATGCCCATCCCCGCCCAGAGCGAGAGCGCGAACACGGCGGTGCTGTCGTCGACGCCGCTGGAGGCGAGATGCGAGACGAAGGTGAAGTTCACCGAGCCGCCCACGATCATCAGGATCGAGGTGCCGAGCAACAGCAGCCAGAAGGCGCGGGTGCGCAGCGCCTGGCGGACGGTCCAGACCGGGTCGGCGTCGGACGGCTCGTCGGCGCTCACTGCGCTTGCTGTGCTTGCTGCGGCGCGGTCGACGCGCAGCCCCACATCCTCAGGGCGGCGGCGGATGATTAGCGGCGGCAGCAGCGCGAGCACGGCGACCAGCACGGCGAGGCCGAGGAAGCCCGCGCGCAGCCCGCCGAAGCCGAGCGTCCAGGCCAGCATCAGCGGCATCAGCGACATGCCGGCGCGGGTGCCGATCATCGTCAGCCCCATCGCCCGCCCGCGCGCCCGCACGAACCAGTTGGCGATGGCGACGACCACGGCGAGGTCGACGATGCCGACGCCGACGGCGCGCCCCAGTCCGTAGAGCAGCCAGAGTTGCCAGAGTTCGTTGATGAACGCGAGCGCGGCGAGCAGGGCGATCATCACCGCGACCGAGCCGAACAGCATCCAGCGCGCGCCGTAGCGGTCGGCCAGCGGGCCGACGACGGGCGCGATCAGCGCGGCGGCGACGGTGCCGATCGTCATCGCGGCGGCGATCGAGGCGACGCTCCAGCCGAACTCGTCCTGCAGCGCCGGCACCAGCGCGCCCAGCACGGGATTGAAAAACGCCACCCCCGCAAACGACACCAGCGAGGCCGCCACCGCCATCCACCAGCCCGCATAGAGCCGCGAAAACGGCCGCGCCCGCAAAATCGCAGGCAGCGCAGACGGAGGACCTGGCGGCAAAGAAGGCGTCATCAGCCGCCCCTAACCTACCACTGCGTCCCGCTCCACCATCCCCGCCCACCCTCACCTCCGCCATTCCCGCGCCTCTTCCCCCGTCATACCCACGCACCGCCTCCGTCATACCGGCCCTCTCCCCCGTCATACCCGCGCTTGCCGCGGGTATCTCGACGTGAACAGCACCAACACCGTTTCACCCACCCCCTCCGCCTCCGCCGTCCCCGCCTCTCTTTTCCCGTCATACCCGCGCTTGCCGCGGGTATCTCGACGTGAACAGCACCAAGCCCGCACTGCCTCGCCCCCTCCCGCGCCACCACCCGGCACCCTCTCCTGCGCCATTCCGCGCCCCCAAATTCCGCCATTCCGCGCCCAAAATTCCGTCATTCCCGCCCCCGAGCGGGAATCCATGCGACGGTCGCCGGCAGCACAGCGTCCCGAGCCGCCCACCGCGTTGGGTTTGGGTTCCCCCCGTTCGAGCCAGGGCAGGCTCCGCGTGCGCGGTGCAGGTGCTGGTCACGGCGAGATACCCGCGGCAAGCGCGGGTATGACGGAAGTGAGGGCGCGGGTATGACGGAAATTCGGCGGTTGCCCTAGCATCACGTCACTAGCCGCGCGATGGACGCCATGGAGCAACCATGCCACCTGACGAGCACGCCGCCATCCGCCTGGGCGTGACGCGCCTGATCGCCGCCGACTGGCGCGCGCGGCTGCTTGAGGCCGCGCCGCGCGCCGAGCTCGTCGTGCTCCAGCCCGACGGCTCATGGGAGGGCGACCCCTCGGCGCTCGACGCCTTTTTCCTCTCCGAAGACCTTTACGTACAGCCGGAGGCGCTGCGCAGCCTGGCGGCGGTGCTGCGCGAGACGCCGCCGCGCTGGATGCAGACCGCCAGCACGGGCGTCGATCACGTGATCTACACCTCAATCGTCGACGCCGGCTGCACGCTGACCAACCTGCCGGGCGTCCACGCCGGGCCGATCGCCGAATACGTCTTCGCGCACATCCTCAATTTCGCCAAGCGCATCGCCGAGCACGCCGCGCAGTCGCGCGAGCGAACCTGGCGCGGCATTTCGTCAATCGAGTTGGCCGGACAGACCATCGGCATCGTCGGCTACGGCGGGATCGGCGCGGCGATTGCGCAGCGGGCGCGGGCGTTCGAGATGCGCACGATCGCGACGAAGCGGCGCGCGCCCAACGATCCGAACCTCGACCTGCATCTGACGCCGGAGCGCCTGCCCGAACTGCTCGCGGCGAGCGATTATGTCGTGCTCTGCGTCCCGCTGACCGACGAGACGGTGGACCTGATCGGCGCGGCGGAGTTGGCGCAAATGCAGCCCCACGCACTGTTGGTTAACGTCGCCCGCGGGCGGGTGTTGGATATTGACGCGCTGCGCGAGGCGCTGGAGGCGGAGCGCATCGCGGGCGCGGTGCTCGATGTCGCGCCCTACGAGCCGCCGGCGGCCGACGCGCCGATCTGGGAGCTGCCGCGCACGCTGGTCACGCCGCACGACTCCTGCCACGTGCCTTCGGCGTTCAACCGCACCACCGAACTCTTCCTCAGCAACCTCGCTCGCTTCAGTCTCGGCAAACCGCTGCAATGGGTCGTCGACGACACCGAACTCTCCGAAGCCACGCGCGGCCTGGTCTGACCGCCGCCGGCCGCCAAACAGAGGAGCCCGCCATGCCCCCGCCGCCCGGACCGCTCGACGGCATCCGCGTGCTCGACCTGACCTGGGTGCTGGCCGGTCCCTACGCCGCGATGCTGCTCTGCGACCTCGGCGCGGAAGTGGTCAAGGTTGAGCGCCCGCCGTACGGCGATGTGGCGCGCACGACGGGGCCGTTCGTCGCCAACGAGAGCATGTACTTCCAGAGCGTCAATCGGGGCAAGCGCAGCATCTCGATCGACCTGCGCTCCGAGCGCGGGCGCGAGCTCTTCCTGCGGCTGGTCGACCAGGCCGATGTGGTGATGGAGAACTTCACGCCCGGCAAGATGGCGGCGCTGGGGCTGGGCGCCGACGATCTGCTGGCGCGCAACCCGCGGCTGATCTACGCCTCTACCTCCGGTTTCGGCCAGACGGGGCCGCTGCGCGACCGTCCGGCGCTGGACATCATCGTGCAGGGAATGGGCGGCGTGATGAGCATCACGGGCTACGCCGACGGTCCGCCGGCGCGGCCGGGCACCTCGATCGGCGACATCACGGCGGGGCTCTACACGGCGGTAGGGATTCTGGCGGCGCTGCGCGAGCGGGAGGTCAGCGGGCGCGGGCAGTCGCTCGATATCTCGATGCTGGACTGTCAGATCGCGATCCTCGAAAACGCGGTGGCGCGCTGGTACGCGACCGGCAAGGAGCCGGGCCGGCTGGGCACGCGGCATCCCTCGGCTACGCCGTTTCAGGCATTCCCCACAGCCGACGGCTGGATGGTGCTGGCGCTGGCCTGGGGCGTGGAATCGCAGTGGGAGCTGTTCTGCGCGGAGCTGGGGCTGACCGAGTTGGTCGGCGACGAGCGCTTCGACACATCGCTCAAGCGCACGGAGAACCACGCCGCGCTCGAACCCTTGCTGTTCGAAGCGACGCGCCGTCAGACGACCGAGCACTGGGTGGAGACGCTCAGCGTCTACGGCATCCCGATCGGCCCACTGAACACGATCGGACAAGCCGTCGCGCAGCCGCAGATCGCGCACCGCGAGATGATCATGGAAGTTGAGCACCCGGTCGCCGGGACGGTGAAGATGGCGGCCTCGCCGCTCAAGCTCTCGCGCACGCCCGGCCGCGTCTACGGTCCCGGCCCGGCCTTCGGCGCGGACACGGCGGCGGTGCTGGACGAGTGGCTCGATCTGGATCAGGCGGCGGTTGCGGAGCTGGCGGCGGACGGCGTGGTGCTGACCGAGGGCGGGCCGGACATCGCCGCCTATCTCAATGCCTGAGCGACGAGGCTGAGCGATGGCCTCCCGAATCGGCGCGACGCTGCGCGACGGCTGGCAGCGGCTCAAGCGGCGCGTCCGTCCGGAGCCGATCCGGATCGAGCTGGATGTGGTAGAGCAGCTGATTGTGCAGCATCTGCTGCTGGTTGAGCAGGCGTCGTTCGAGGAGTTGGTCGAGGCGGTGCTCGCCGTGCGCTCCACGGCCAACGCGCAGCAGGTGCGGCTGAGCCTGATCCGCTTCGAGTCGCTGCGCCTGGCGACGCGGCTGCTGCACCCGGAGCTGGAGCGGGGCAAGCAGATGTCGTTCGTGCTGACCGAGGACGGCAAGCGTCTACGCCGGATAATTCCGGCCCAGCCGCGCTCCAGCCTGCAAACCTACCTCTGAGCGCGCCGCCGGTAAACGCCCGACTACACCCGCATCATCGGGCGATCGGGCGATTCCGGTCGCGGGTGAAGCGCTTGCTTGGCGCAGTCGGCGATCAGATCCAGACGCTCCATGACGAGTTGGCCGACAAGCGCCTGAGCGCCCCGAGGCAGGACTATGCATTCTGTGGACATCCAGCGGTCGCCGATTCGCACGATCAGTAGACCGGCGATGGGCAGTTGGCCCCGTCGCCCGTCGGCGTACATGGTTGCGATGCTGCCGACCCGCCCAATGCCGAGCTGGTCAACTACATCTTCGGACAGCACAAGCATGCTTGCGCCGGTGTCTACGACAGCGGGGATTACGACGCGACGGACATCAGCATCGCCAAGGTGCCCGGCTTGGGCCAAGCTGTAATCGCGAACGTTCTCCAGCTCAATGTTGACGACGATCTCACCCACGGATGCACCCCGATCCAGGCGGCGGCTGACCCCAGCATATCCCTTCGGTGAGAGTGCGGCGGCTCTACAGCCGCACCATCGGGCGATCAGGCGATTCGGGGCGCGGACTGAGCGTCTGATTGGCGTAATCGGGGATCAGATCCAGCTGCCGCGTCACGATGTAGCCGATGCGCGCCTCGGAGCCTTGGGACATCACGACGCAGTCGGCGACCGCTGAGCGGCCGCCAATCCGCACGGTCACCGGACCCGCGACGGGCAATTCTTCTCGCCGCCCGTCGGCGTACTCGGCGTCAATGCTGCCGGTCTGCCGCACGCCAAGCCGGTCAACCACATCTTCCGGCAGCACGAGCATCATGACGTCGGTGTCGGCGGCAGCGGGGATCGTGAGGCGGCGCACATCGTCATCACGACGATCGCCATCTTGGGCCCGCATGCGATCGCTTGCGTTCTCCAGCTCGATGTTAACGATGATCCGGCGCGTTGGCTCGCTCATCGGCTCGCTCCGCTCCACTCGGCACCTCAGCGCTTTGCCCAGCATATCGCCGTTCGGCGTGGGCGCAGCAGGCCGATCCGCCCGCGTAACGGCCGCTGCATCTATCTTCGCGCCAGCGTTCCCTACGGCAGGAGGAGCCCGATGGCGAAGTTCAAGGTCTATCACGTGGATTCGCGCCCCGAGCGCCAGCCGCACACGGCGGAAGCCGAGCAGCTGGCCAGGGCCGACGCGGAGCTGATCCCGCTCACGCTCGAAGAGCAGCAGGACATCCCCGCGCACGTGGCCGACGCCGACGGGATCATCTGCGGCTACCGGCAGGTGGGCAAACCCGTCTTCGACGCCGCGCCCAACCTCAAGGTCGTCGTGCGCTACGGGATCGGCTTCGACAACATCGACTGGCAGACGGCGGTCGACTACGACATCGTGGTCTGCAACATCACCGACTACTGCATCAACGAGGTGGCGACGCACGCGATCTCGCTGCTGCTGGCGCTGAACCGCAAGCTGGTCGCGCACAACGACGCCGCGCGCGCCGGCGAGCGTGTGCCGCTCGGTCCCTCCGGCCCGCTCTACGGCGAGACGCTCGGCCTCGTCGCCTTCGGCCACATCGCGCAGCAGGCGGCGATCCGCGCGCAGGCGTTCGGCCTCAACGTGATCGCCTACGACCCCTACCAGGACCCGGCCGCCACGGAGGCCGCCGGCGTGCGCCTCACGACGCTCGAAGAGGTGATGCAGGCCGACTACGTCTCGGTGCATCCGCCACTCAGCCCGGAGACGCGCGGCCTGGTCGGAGCCGAGCAGCTGGCGCTGATGAAGCCCACGGCCTACCTGATCACCACCTGCCGCGGCGGCGTAGTCGACGAGCAGGCGCTCTACGACGCGCTCAAGGCGGGGCAACTGGCGGGCGCGGGGGTGGATGTCTGGGACCCCGAGCCGGTCCACAAGGACCATCCGCTGCTGGAGTTCGACAACGTGATCGCCACCCCACACTCGGCCTACTACTCCGACGCCTCCGCCCCGCTGCTGCTCCAGCGCGTCGGTGAGGCGGCGGCGGATGTCCTCCAGGGCTACCTCCCTCGCTCCGTAGTCAACAAAGCCGTCCTCGATCGCGTCTCCCTCTCCCCCCACCCCGAGCGCTAGGCCCTGCCCGCTCCAGCCCGCCGCCGTCACGCCCCCACTTCCGTCGTACCCGCGCTTGCCGCGGGTATCTCGACGTGAGCACCACCACCGCATCCCACCACTCTCCTGTGATTCCCGCCCTGGGCGTGCCCCTCAAACATCGTGCCCACCTCCACCCTGTCGCCGCCCTCCAAATTCCGTCGCCCCAGACTTGATCTGGGGGGCAAACCCAACCCCCTTCGCAGCACCGAAGCTCCGATCCGTCCCGCCAACGCCGTTCGCAGCACCGCCCGGTGCATTGT
Organism: Dehalococcoidia bacterium; assembly: GCA_965243125.1. GTDB lineage: Bacteria > Chloroflexota > Dehalococcoidia > Bin125 > Bin125 > CATQGW01. The sequence goes on from OZ251529.1 coordinate 2,459,063, forward strand.
GACGCGAACTACCGCCGTATGGATTCCAGCTTTCGCTGGAATGGACGGAGGGTGGGGCGGAAATGACGGATCAGCGGCACTAAATTAGCTCAATATCGGCGTACCAGACGGTGACTGTGGGGCCTGTGCCGTCGTGATTGGCCGGGACCTCGCGGCCGACAATTTGGCCCGGACGGGCGTTGATCGGGCTGGGGAACATGGGGCCGTCAAGCACGCAGGTGTGGAATTCGCCGTTCTCGCCGAGCGGGTCGGTTCCTTGTGGCAGGTCGTTGAGGAAGGCGTGATCGAACCAGCGGCCGGCGAAGCTGCGGTCGAGCTTGCTGGTGGGGCTGACGGCGGTGACGACGGCCTTGAGGCCGGCGGCGAGCATCTGCTCGGCGAGCGCTGCGGTGTCGGCGCCCCAGAGGGGGAAGATCGGGCTGAAGCCGGTCTCGGCGAGGTTGCGCTCGCGGTATGCGCGGATGTCTTCGAGGAAGAGGTCACCGAAAGCGAATGCGGCGGCGGTGAGATGCGGCGGCAGATTGCGGACTCGCTCCACGAAGTCGGACATGGCGGCTTCATAGGCCTCGTTGGGGCAGGGGTAAGGGATGGGGATTTCGTAGAGCGGGAGATTGAGGCGCCGGGCTTGCAGACGCAGCACGGCGCGGGGCGTGGCCTGGATGGCGACGCGGTCGAAATGCGGGGTGACGGTGGTGAAGATGCCGCGCACATCGTAGCGGTCGGGCTGTTGGCGCAGGGTGTGGAGCGCCCACGCGGAGTCTTTGCCGGAGGACCAGGAGACCAGGACGGGCTGCGGGGGCATGGGCGGATTGTCGCACAGGTTGTCGCACAGGTTGTCGCACGCACTGTCGCAAGCGCGGGACGTAGCGGCTGGTTCGGGTATCCTCTGCGGGACGCCGCGCGGATGGGCGGCGTCGTTGTGAGAGGCAAAGCGCGTATGCGACCGAATACGGTGAAGCGGCTGTGGGCTGAGGGACAGCCCGCGTTCGGGGCGTGGCTGGGCACGGCCAGCCCGATTGCGGCGGAGTCGATGGCCCACTCCGGCTGGGACTGGCTGGTGGTGGACGGCGAGCACTCGCCGGTGGACCTGCTCACAATGGTGCAGATGTTCCAGGCGATCTCGACGACCGACACGATTCCCATGGCGCGCGTCCACTGGAACGATCCGGTGGAGATCAAGCGGATTCTCGACGGCGGCGCCTACGGCGTGGTGATCCCCTGGGTCAACAACCGCGAAGAGGCCGAGCAGGCTGTCAGCGCCTGCCGCTATCCGCCGGTGGGGATGCGCGGCTTTGGGGCGTACCGCGGGGCGCTCTACGGCGGCTCGGATTACGCGGCGCACGCGAACGAGGAGATCGTTTGCTCGATCCAGATCGAGACGATCGGCGCGGTCGAGCGGATCGACGAGATCCTGTCGGTGCCCGGCGTCGACTCGACGATGATCGGGCCGGCAGATTTGGCGATGTCGATGGGCATCCCGGTCAAGCCCGACAATCCGCACCCGGATCACGTGGCGGCCTGCGCGGAGGTGCTGCGCTCGGCGCAGGCGCACGGCGTCGCGCCGGGCATCTTCACCAGCGGCCCCGAAGAGGCCAAGCGCCGCGCCGAGGAGGGCTGGCGCTTCATCGCCTCCGGCTCCGACGGACAGTTCATGGCGGCCGGCTCCGCCGCCGGCGTGCGGCTCGTGAAGAGCTGGGGCAGCTAGCCATGGCCTGGACGGGCCGCGAAGGCCCCGATACCCGCGACCGCTTCGGCGACGACGAACTGCGCGGCTTCACGGCCGCCGTGCTCGAGCACTACGGAATGCCGGCCGAGGATGCGGCGCTCGGCGCGGAGGTGCTGGTCGACGCCGACCTCTGCGGGATCGACTCGCACGGCATCGCGCACCTGCCCTGGCACATCGGCTACGCGCCGGGCTTCGAGTCGGGCGCGGTCAATCCGACGCCTGAGGTGAAGACGCTGCGCGAGACGCCGGTTTCGGCCGCCTGGGACGCCGACGGCGGCTTCGGCCCGATGGTCTCGCAAAAGGCGATGGCGACGGCGATCCGCAAAGCGGAGGCGTCGGGCATCGGGATGGTGACGGTCGCCAACGGTCGGCATTTCGGCGCGGCCGGCTACTACGCGGAGATGGCGGTAGAGCGCGATCTGATCGGGATGGCGATGTGCAACGCGCCGCCGATCGGCCTCGCCTCGGGCGGGCGCGAGAAGGTCTACGGCACAAATCCGATCGCGATGGCCGCGCCGATCGAGGACGGCACGCCGTTCCGCCTTGATGTGGCGACGACCGCGGTGGCGGGCGGCAAGCTGGAGATCGCGGGGCGGCAGGGCAAGCCGCTGCCCGAGGGTTGGGCGCTGAACGCCGACGGCGTACACACGGATGATCCGTTCATCCTGCGCAAGGGCGGCGGGCTGCTGCCGCTCGGCTCCTCGGTCGTGACCAGCTCGCACAAGGGCTACGGGCTGGGGCTGATGGTCGACATCTTCACCGGCGTGCTCTCCGGCGACGGCTCGGGCATGTTCGTCCCGCGCGGGCAGAATCTGGTGCAGGGGCAGTGGTTCGCGGCCTGGCGAATCGACCTGTTCTGCGAGCCGTCGCACTTCAAGTCGGAGCTGCGTAAGCTTGCCGAGGCGGTGCGCGCGGTGCCGCCCGTGGACGAGGTGGCGCGCGTGGTGATCCCCGGCGACCCCGAGGCGATGGCCCGCGCCGACCGCAGCGCCAACGGCGTGCCGCTGGACGACGAAACCATCGAGCAACTGATCGCCCTGGGCGAAAAGATCGGCGTGCCGTTTCCGGCATCCCTGGGAAGCGGCTGACGATGACCACCGACGTCAAGACGGACATTAAGGCCGATCGGGACGCGCTGATCGAGACGATCATCAACGGCTACGGCCGCGCGGCGGGCATGTTCGACCCCAACCGCCTGGAGGTTTGGGAAGAGCTGGGGCTGACGATGTCGCAGCTGCGGGTGCTGTTCATGCTGATCGCCATTCCCGGCGCGCCCGCCGGACTGGTGGCCGAGACGCTGAAGGTGCGCCCCTCCACGGCAACCGGCGTCGTCGATCGGCTGGTCAAACAGGATCTGGTCACGCGGCACCGCGACGAGGACGACCGGCGGCGCGTGCGCGTCTATCTCACCGAGCGCGGGCGGGCAGTGACGCTCGACATCGAGGCGCGCCGCAACCGGCTGATCATGCGCAAGCTGTTCAGCAGCTTCTCGGAAGAGGAGCTGGAGGGCATCGGCACGGCCTTCAAGCTGATTGTGCGGGAGGGGGAGCGGCAGGGTCTGCTGGCGCAGTGGCCGCCGGACCCGGAGGTGATGTAGATGGAGCGCCGCCCGCCCGCCGCGAACGGCGCAGCGCCCCCCACAACGCCTCGAGGCGGTCCGCCGCCGGGCGGGGGACCGGGCGCACCAGGCGGGCCGCCGGGCGGATCGGGCGGCGGACCGCCGCCGATGATGGAAGTGCCGCCGGGGCTGACCCTGCCCACGCGGCGCAAGATCATCATCATGCTCAGCGTGATGGTGGCGCTCTTTCTGGCGGCGCTCGATCAAACCATTTGGAGCGTGGCCGCGCCGCAGGCCGTGGGCGACCTGGGGCGGCTCGACCTCTTCGCCTGGCCGCAGACCACCTACCTGCTCGGCTCGACCGTGCTGGTGCCGATCATCGGCAAGCTCTCGGACCTGTTCGGGCGTAAGCCGTTTCTGATCGCCGGGATTGCGATCTTCATCGCCGCCTCGCTGCTCTGCGGGCTGGCCGGCAGCATGTGGGAGCTGATCGGCTTCCGTCTGCTCCAGGGCTTCGGCGCGGCCTTCATTCTGGCCAACGCCTTCACCGTGATGGGCGACTACTTCGCGCCCGCCGAGCGCCCCCGCTGGGCGGGGATCGTGGCCGGCGTCTTCGCCCTCTCCAGCATCATCGGCCCGCTCGTCGGCGGCGTGCTGACCGACGAGCTGTCCTGGCGCTGGGTCTTCTACATCAATCTGCCGGTCGGCGGCCTGGCGCTGCTGCTCACGATCCTGCTGGTGCCCTGGTACCGCGGACAGCGGCGCGAGCCGATCGACTGGTCCGGCGCGACGCTGCTGATCGCGGGCGGCACGGCGCTGCTGCTCGCGTTCTCGCTCGGCGGCACGCAGTTCGGCTGGGCCGACTCACCGGTGATCACCAGCTTCATCGTCGCCTTCGCGGCGACCGCGCTGTTCCTCTGGATCGGGCGGCGCAAGGGCCTGCAGGGCATCATGCCGCTGCCGATGTTCCGCAACCGCGTCTACCTGCTCGCCACGATCGTGATGTTCGCCGTCGGCATCGGGATGATGGGCACGATGTTCGCGCTGCCGTTCTTCCTGCAGGGCGCGCAGGGTATCTCGGCGACCAACTCCGGCCTGGTCACCCTGCCGACCAGCGTCGGGATCGTCTTCGCCTCAATCGTCTGCGGCCAGATCATGGCGCGCACGGGCAGCTACAAGCCGCTGGCGGTGATCGGCGGCCTCGGCACCGTTGCCGCGCTCTTCCTGCTCTCGCGGCTCAACGTCGACACCGACCTCAACTGGACGCGGCTCTACATGCTGCTGATGGGCGCGTCGATGGGCACGCTGATGCCGCTCTACACGCTGCTGATCCAGAACTCGCTCTCCTTCCAGCTGCTCGGCGCGGGCACCGCGGCCAACCAGTTCTTCCGCCAGATCGGCGCGGCGGTCGGGACGGCGATTTTCGGCGCGCTGATCTTCAGCGGCTTCAGCGCCAACCTGACGAATGCGTTCCCCACGGGCTTCGAGCAGCTCAAGGAGCAACCGGCCTCGCTGCTCGAACCGGAGCACCTGGCGGCGCTGACGCAGGCGATCGAGGCGCAGGCGCCGGGACAGGCGGCGGCGGTGATCGCCACCGCCCGCGAGTCGCTGGCCGGGCCGGTGACCGACGTCTTCCTCTACGCCAGCATCGTGATGCTCACCGCGATCGTCGTAGCCGTGCTGCTGCCCAAAGTGCGCTTCCGCACGCAAGAGGAGATGCTGGCCGATATGCGCCGAATGCGGGAGCGCGCAGGCGGACCGCCGCCGGGCGGACCGCCGCGCGAGGGGATGGCTCCGCCGGGTGCCGCCCCGGCCGGGGCTCCGATCGGTCCGCCCGTCGGCGCGGGCGCGCCGGCCGTGAGACCTGGCATAGTGGGCAGCGCGAGCAACGGCGGCGCTGCGCCGGCCGGGGCGACAATGGGGCTGGTCGCGTCGTGGGCGCGACAGGCGTCGGCGCGCGGCGTCCGGCGATAAACGAGTAGGCTACGCACACAACACAGGGCGGGAGCGACGATGGCTGCGCCGATTTCTGGGAGCAACGGGCTGCGCACGATGGGCGAGAGCGCCGCGTCGCAGGCGGAGGCGGCGGAACGGGCGACCAGCTCGGTGCTGGCGCTGGACGGCTGGGGGCGGCTCGATCCGCCGCCGCCGGTGAACGGCTCGGCCGCGATTGAGGCGGAGGCGGAAACGCCGGAGGCGGTGGAGGTGTCCGAACCGGCAGCACCGGAGATCGCGCCCGAATTAGAGCCCGAGGCGGAGGTGGACGAGCAGGACTGGAGGGCGATTGAGGAAGCTGAGGAGATCACTGCGCCGCAGCAACCTGTGAGCGAGCGCACCACCGCGCCGATGCTGCGGCTGTTCGGGCCGGCGCTGGTGTTCGGTCTGGCGGTCGGCGCGGCGGTGGGGGCCGGTCTGCGCTGGTGGGAGCTGCGCAACGCGCCGCCCGCTCCGCCGCCGCCCGCCGATCCGGTCAGCCGCCTGCGGCGTCGGCTGGATCAGTTACAGCACGAGCGGGCGACGGAGATCGCAGAGGTTCGGCGTCGGTTGGAGAGGTTGGGGGTGGTGAAGCCTGTACCGGCGCGGCGTTCCAGGGCGGCGGAGCTGCGGGAGTGGTTGGGGCTGGTTGGGTAGGTCGCTTGCGGCGATGCCCCCCTCTCAATCTCCCCCCGCGACGGGGGGAGAGGCCGGAATTTGCCCCCTACGCGGGGCAGGGCGGTCTCTGTGCTGTGCGCGGTGCGCCGAGCCGACCCCCCAGTCCGCTACGCGGACAGCCCCCCTGCATAGGGGGGCGACTTTCAGAGCGGACAGCCCCCTGCATAGGGGGGCGACTTTCAGAGCGGACAGCCCCCTGCATAGGGGGGCGACTTTCAGAGCGGACAGCCCCCTGCATAGGGGGGCGACTTTCAGAGCGGAAAGCCCCCTGCGTAGGGGCGATTTTCAGAGCGACGGCCCTGTGTGTAGGGGGTGATTCCGAAGTGGTGGATTGCGGCGCTACTCGGTGCCGGCGACGGCGCGGGCTTCGGCTTCGGCGCGCTCGCGGAGGACGCGGCGGTATTCGCGCGGGACCACTTTGACGAATTGGGGGAGCACGACATCCCAGCGGCTGAGCAGGTCGGCGGCGCGGGGGCTGGCGGTGCGCTCGTGGTGGGTTTCGACCAGCTCGTGCAGCTGGGCCTGATCGCGGCGGCTGCCGACGGGTTCGAGATCGACCATTGAGTGGTTGACGCGGGCGGCGAATGAGCCGTCTTCATCAAGCACGAAGGCGGTGCCGCCGCTCATGCCGGCGGCGAAGTTGCGGCCGGTGGAGCCGAGCACGACGACGGTGCCGCCGGTCATGTATTCGCAGCCGTGGTCGCCGACGCCTTCAACGACGGCGCGCGCGCCGGAGTTGCGCACGGCGAAGCGCTCGCCGGCGCGTCCCGCCACCCAGAGCGTGCCGCCGGTCGCACCGTAGAGCACGGTATTGCCGACGAGCACGGCGTCCTTGCCGTCGAAGCCGGCGTGCTCGGCGGGCGAGACGGCGATCATTCCGCCGCCCATGCCCTTGCCCACGTAGTCGTTGGCTTCGCCGCGCAGGTAGAGGCGCAAGCCGCGCACGAGGAACGCGCCGAACGACTGGCCGGCGGAGCCGTCGAAGTAGAGCTCGATGGTGCCGCGCGGCAGGCCGGAATCGCCGTAGCGCCCCGCGATCTTGCCGGAGATGCGCGCCCCGACGGTGCGGTGAATGTTGTCGATCGGGTAGCGAGCGGTGAAATACTCGCCCGACTCGATGTGCGGCTCGAGCCGTTCCAGGATCTGGTCGTCCAGCCGCACATCCTCAATGCGGTCGTTGCGCTCCTGGGTGCGAATGCGGGGGTAGGCGGGGTCGGCCTCGATCGGGGCCAGCAGGCGGCTGAGGTCGACGCTGCGGGCGCGCTCGCCGCTGCGCGGCGGGATCTGCTTGAGCAGCTCGGTGCGGCCGACGATCTCCTGGAGACTCTCGTAGCCGAGTTCAGCGAGGATGGTGCGGACCTCCTCGCTGACATGGAGCAGGAAGTCGATCAGCATTTCGGGCTTGCCGAAGTACTTGGAGCGCAGGTCTTCGCGCTGGGTGGCGACGCCGACGGGGCAGGTGTTGAGGTGGCACTGGCGGGCCATCTTGCAGCCCAGCGCGACCAGCGCGGAAGTGCCGAAGCCGTAGCCCTCCGCGCCGAGCAGGGCGGCGACAACCACATCGCGCCCGGTGTGGAAGCCGCCGTCGGTGCGCAGCAGGATGCGCCCGCGCAGGCCGTTGACGACCAGCGCTTCGTGCGCTTCCTTGACGCCCAGCTCCCAGGGCGCGCCGGCGTACTTGACCGACGAAAGCGGCGACGCGCCGGTGCCGCCGTCGGCTCCGGAGATGTGGACGATATCGGCGTAGGCCTTGGCTACGCCGGTGGCGATCGTACCGACGCCCTCGCAGGCGACCAGCTTCACGCAGACGCGCGCCTTGGGGTTGGCGATTTTGAGGTCGTAGATCAGCTGCGAGAGGTCTTCGATGGAGTAGATGTCGTGGTGCGGCGGGGGCGAGATCAGCTCGACGCCAGGCGTGGAGTGGCGCAGCATGGCGATGTAGTTGGTCACTTTGTGGCCGGGCAGCTGGCCGCCCTCGCCGGGCTTGGAGCCCTGGGCGATCTTGATCTCGATCTCGCCGGCGCTGTTGAGGTAGCCGGGCGTGACGCCGAAGCGGCCGGAGGCGATCTGCTTGATCTGCGAGTTGGCCTCGTGGCGGTCGCCGTCGGCCAGGAAACGGCGCGGGTCTTCACCGCCCTCGCCGGTGTTGGAGCGTCCGCCGAGCCGGTTCATGGCGACGGCGATGTCCTCGTGCGCTTCGGGGCTGAGCGCACCGAGCGACATTGCGCCGGTGCTGAAGCGGTTGATGATCTCCTCGTTGGACTCGACCTGGTCAACCGGAATGGCGGCGCGGTCGGAGCGGAAGTCGAGCAGGTCGCGGAGCGCGGTGGGCCGGCGGTCGTTGACCATCTGCGAGAACTGGTTGTAGGACTCCGCGCCTTCCTCCTTGGTGCTCTGAACGGCGCGGTGGAGCAAGCGCCAGATCGGCGGTTCGTTGGCGTGGTAGTCGCCGTCGCGCCGGTAGCGGTACCAGCCGCCGGCGTCGAGGTGGTCGGTGGGGAAGGCGTGGGAGTGCCGTTCGAGCGCGTCGGCGGCGATTTCGGCGTAGCCGATGCCGCCGATCCGCGAAGTGGTGCCGTGGAAGGAGCGCTCGACGAGTTCCTCATCGATGCCGAGCGCCTCATAAATCTGCCCGCCGAGGTAGGAGGAGACGGAGGCGATGCCCATCTTGGACATGATCTTGAGCACACCGGCGTCGAGCGCGCTGAGGTAGCGGTCGATGACCTCGTTGAGGCTCATCTCCTCGAGCTCGCCCTCGGCGTGCAGGCCGGCGAGGCTCTGGAATGCCAGCCAGGGGTGGACGGCGTTCGCGCCGAAGCCGATCAGGCAAGAGACCTGATGCACGTCGCGGGCGTCGCCGCAGCTGGCGATGATGCTCGCGTCGAGCCGGCGGCCGTTCTGGATCAGGTGGTGGTGGACGGTGGCGACGGCGAGCAGCATCGGGATCGGCGCGCGCGCGGCGCTGACCGCTTCGTCGGACAGAATCAGCACGCTGTAGCCGTCCCCGATGGCGTTATCGACGTGGTCGCAGAGCGCGTTGAGCGCGGGTTCGAGGCCGGCCTCGCCGTCGGCGGCGGCGAACGTGGCGTCGAGCGTGGTGGCGGAGAAACCGGGCAGGCGGAATTCGCGGATCGCGGCGAGGTCGTCTTCGAGCAGGATCGGCGAGGAGAGATGGACGAGTTGGGCGGCTTCGGGCGCTTCTTCGAGCAGCGAGTGGCGGCGTCCGAGCCAGGTGTCGAGCGACATCACGTTGCGCTCGCGGATCGAGTCGATCGGCGGGTTGGTGACCTGGGCGAACTTCTGGCGGAAGTAGGTGTAGAGCAGGCGCGGGGCGTCGTTGAGCACCGAGAGCGGGGTGTCGTCGCCCATCGAGCCGACGGGCTCCTTGCCGAAGCGGGCCATCGGCTTGAGCACGTACTCGAGCTCTTCCTTGCTGTAGCCGTGCAGGATTTCGCGTTCGAGCAGTTCGCCTTCGCCGAGTTGGGGCTGGCGCGCGCCTTCGAGCTGGACGCTGCGCTGGATGCGCCCCATGCGCTGCCGCACCCAGCGCGCGTAGGGCTGCTGGTTGGCCACGCGCCGCTTGATTTCGTCGTTGTGGATCAGCTCGTGGCGCTCCACATCAACGGCGACCATCTGGCCGGGGCCGAGCCGCCCGGATTCGATGATCGAGGCGGGATCGAGGTCGATCAGGCCGACTTCGGAGCCCATCACGACCAGGCCGTCGCGGGTGACCTGGTAGCGGGCAGGGCGGAGGCCGTTGCGGTCCATGGCCGCGCCGATGAAGCGTCCGTCGGTGAAGGCGATCGCGGCGGGGCCGTCCCAGGGTTCGGTCAGGCAGGCGTGGTACTCGTAGAAGCCGCGCAGACGGGGGTCGATGTCCTCCATTTGCTCCCAGGCTTCGGGCACGAGCATCATCATCGCGTGCAGCGCGCTGCGCCCGGAGGCGATCAGCAGGTCGAGCGCTTCGTCAAAGGCGAGCGAGTCGGAGCCGCCTTCGCTGATCACCGGGTGGAGTTCGGAGACGGCTTCGCCCCAGACGTCGGACTGGAGCGAGGGGCCGCGCGCGAACATCCAGTTGCGGTTGCCGAGCAGGGTGTTGATCTCGCCGTTATGCGCGATGGCGCGGAAGGGCTGGGCGATGCGCCAGTTGGGCAGCGTGTTGGTGGCGTAGCGCTGGTGGAAGAGCGCCAGCGAGGAGGTGGTGCGGGGGTTGGTCAGGTCGGGGTAGAAGTGCTCGAGCTGGGTGGCGACCATCAGCCCCTTGTAGACGACGGTGCGGGAGGAGAGCGAGACGATATAGGTCTCGGCCACGGGATCGGCGGGGTCGCGCTCGGCGAGGGCGCGGATTTCGGTCTCGGCGCGGCGGCGGGCGAGGTAAAGCAGGCGCTCGAAATCGGCGTCGTCGAGCTGGCGTGGGTGGTGGATCAGGATCTGCTCGATGCGGGGCAGCCCGCGCAGGGCGGCTTCGCCGAGCACCTCGGGGTTGGTGTCGACTTCGCGCCAGCCGGCGACGGGCAGGTTGGTGCGCTGCATGGCGGCGTCGATGATCGCGCGGGCGCGGGCGGCGTCCTCAGTGGGCAGGAAGACCATGCCGAGCGCGAGCCGGCCGGCCTCCGCGTCGGCCAGGGTGCAGCCGAGTCGATCGAGGTCGTCGAGGTAGGCGTCCCAGGGGATTTCGATGGTCACGCCCGCGCCGTCGCCGGTGTGAGGGTCGGCGTTGACGGCGCCGCGATGGGTGAGGCTGACCACGCCCATGACGGCCTGCCGGACGAGCTCGTGGGTGCGGACGCCGTCGATCCGAGCGATAAAGCCGGTGCCGCAGGCGTCGCGGAAGCTCTGCGGGTCGTAGAGGCCGGGCTGAGAGGGTTGCGGGGAAGTGGTCATACGCTGTCGCAGCGGCGTGTCGGCTTAGCTGTTGGGGTCCGCTGGGGAGGCTGTGGCCTCAAGGCGGTCAATGACCGCCGATGCTCCAGACGGAGTGGGCGTGAACGGCGGCGCGGCCGAGATGCGATGCGCCGCAGGCGCGCATCGCGCGCCGGCACTTTGTGAAAGTTGGCACGCGCTGTCGCCACAGAGTAGCACCTGCGCTGCGGGCGGGGAATCTTCCCTCTACGCAGGAGCTGTCAGCGTTTCCAATCGCCCCCCTACGCAGGGGGCTGTCGCGTAGCGACTGGGGGTCGGCGCGGCGTACCGAGCACAGCACAGGCCCCGTCCCGACCCCCCCGCCGCTAGAAGCGGCGGCCCCCCTGCGTAGGGGGGCGATTCCGGAGGGGACGATTCCGGAGGGGGCGATTCGGAGGGGGTGATTGGGGAGGGGCTAGAGCAGTTCTTCGCGGCGGAGGTCGGCGAGGGAGGCGGCGAAGGCGTTGATGGTGGCGTCGATCTCGGCGTCGCTGTGGACGCAGGAGACGATTGCGCCCATGCCTATCAGGTCGACGCCGTGATTGGCCATGGCGCGGCGGAAGGGCCAGGCGACGGCCGGCGGCGTGGGTGCGAGCTCGGGCTGCGGGCCGCCGAGCGGCTCCCAGCTCCAGGTGACGCCGTCGTCGGGGCGGGGGAGGTCGGTACCCAGCGCGATATGCACCATCGACATGTCGGCGAAGGCCGCGCCGGGAATTTCGGCGCTGCGCAGGGCGTCGTTGAAGCCGCGGGTGAGGCGTTTGGCCTGCTCGGCGGCGACGCCGACGGGGTTTTCCTCGGCCACGGCGGCGAGGGCGCGCGCGCCGGCGGCGGCGCTGAGCGGGTTGGCGTTGAAGGTGCCGGGATGAGCGACGCGCTCCGCGCCCGCCTCAAAGGCGATCTGGTCGATCAGGTCGGCGCGTCCGACGACCGCGCCGCCGGGCAGGCCGCCGGCGGCGATTTTGGCGAGCGTGGTGAGGTCGGGGCGGACGCCGAGGCGCTGCTGCGCGCCGCCCTCGCTCGCGCGGAAGCCGGTCACCACCTCGTCGAAGATCAGGATAGTGTCGGACTGCTCGGTGAGGGCGCGCAGCTGCTGGGGGATTTCGGGCGGCAGCGGGCAGGTTCCCCACGAGTAGCCGGTCGGCTCGAGGATCACGGCGGCGAACTCGCGGGCAGCGAGCACGTCGGCGATGCCGGGGAGGTCGGTCTGGTCGAAGACGGCGATGGTTTCGCCGATCGCGCGGGAAAGTCCGCTGTCGCCGATTCGGCCGGCGGAGGTGCGGCCGCCGACCATCACGCTGTCGTTCCAGCCGTGGAAGTGGTTGCGCAGGCGGAGCAGGCGGTCGCGTCCGGTGGCTGCGCGGGCGAGGCGGACGGCCATCATCGTGGCTTCGGTGCCGGAGGAGGTGAAGCGGACTTTTTCGGCGCTGGGCATGAGGCGTTGGATGGCGCGCGCCCACTGCGCCTCGTAGTCGTTGGAGCCGCCCAGATGGGTACCCCGCGCGACCTGCTGCTGCACCGCCTCGACCAGATAGGGGTGGCTGTGGCCGAAGAGCAGCGCGCCGTGGCCCATCACGTAGTCGATCAGCTCGTTGCCGTCGACGTCCCACTTGCGCGGCCCGACGGCGCGGTCGATGAACAGCCCGAAGGGGTCGAAAAAGCGCACATCGTGGGTGACGCCGCTGGGAAACAGCTCGCGCGCCTCGGCGGCGCGCTCCGCCGAGGTCCGGTGCCGCTCGAAGAACTCGCGGTCGATGCTGGTGGTCATGGTTCGCTCCGCCCGTTTGACATTAGCGTACGGCGCGTACCATCGGCTGCGTGGAGCTCACCCGCAACCGGATCATCCTGCTGGTCGTCGCCGCGCTGATCGTGGGCGCGGCGCTGATCACGCCCTACATCCTCTTCCGCGACGAGCTGCAGGAGTGGATCGAGACGGATGTCGCGGACTGGATCGAGCAGTTGGGCCCGTGGGGGCCGATCGCCTACATCGCGTTCTTCGCGGGCTCGATGCTGTTCGCGCCGGTGCCGACGGCGCCCGCGCCGATCATCGCGGCGACGGTCTTCGGCGGGGCGCTGGGCTTCCTTTACACGCTGACGGGCACGGCGATCGGTTCGGCGGTCTGCTTCTGGCTGGCGCGCAAGCTGGGGCGTCCGATGCTGCGGCGGCTGATGTCGCAGGGGGCGGTGGACAAGGTGGACGAGTTGGGCGAGCGGCTGGGGCTGCGGCTGCTGATCGTGCTGCGGCTGTTCCCGATTGCGGGGGTGGATTATGTCTCCTATGCGGCGGGGCTGACGCAGATGCGGTTCGGCATCTACATCGTGGTCTCGGTGCTGGCGAGCGCGCCGATTTTGGGGATCGCGGCGGTGCTGGGGGAGGGCGTGGTGGGGGACTGGCGGCTGTTGGCGGGCGCGGCGGGCGGTCTGCTGCTGTTCTTCGCCGTCCCGCTGGGCTGGGTCTGGTGGCGTCGGCGGCGCGAGCGGCGCGATAGCCTGCGCGAGCCATGACGATCCAGGAGGCACCCTCGCTGCTGACGCTGCTGTGGTCGCCGCTGACGGTGGTGACGGCTAATGATGGCGAGCGTCGCGGCGGGCAGATCGCGGTTGGGGCGTTCGCCGCCTCGATCGTGCCGGCGCAGCCGCGGCTGCTGGTGCAGATTCAGAAGCGCAATCACACCAACGGGTTGATTGAGGCGTCGGGTCGGTTCGCGGTGCATGTGATCAGCCGCGCGCAGTGGGAGTGGGTGCGGCACTGGGGCTTCCGCTCGCAAACCGAGGTGGACAAGTTTGCGGATGTGGGCTGGCGCGAGGGACCGGAGGGGCTGCCGATTCTCGATGGCGTGGTGGGCTGGCTGGCGTGCCGGGTGGTGAACCTGATGGACGGCGGGGATATGGCGATCTGGCTGGCGGATGTGTTCGAGGCGGAGCGTTGCAGCGGCGAGCAGCCGATTCGCTGGCACGAGGTACAGCAAATGCTGCCGCCGTCGTGGGCGGAGGAATACGGGCGAAAGCTGGGGCATGATGTGCCCGACTCGGCGCAGCTGATGCGGGAGTTGTCGGGGGATCCCGGCTGGCGGGTTGGGGGGTGAGGGGGCGTTGGTCCGGAGCTGGGGCGGCCGACCCCCCAGTCCGCTGCGCGGACAGCCCCCCTGCGTAGGGGGCGATTGGGAAAGGCGGACAGCCCCCCTCTCAATCTCCCCCCGCGACGGGGGGAGAGGCCGGAAGGGTCTCGCCGCGGCGGGGGAGAGGCCGGAAGGGTCTCGCCGCGATGGGGGGAGGATTGGCGGCGGCGGCTTCTGTTTCGCGGCTTGTATCATTGGGGCGGCTGCGGCTGATTGGCTGCGGTGCGCGAAGAGAGATGAGGGTTGCGATGCCGAAGCTGCGGCAGATGGTCACGATGTTGCTGGTGTTCGTGCTGGGCGGAGTCGCGGTGGGCGGAGTGTTCGCGGCGACGCACGGCGGCGAGCAGGTGCGGATCGCGGCGCAGCGGCTCGCCGACGGGCGGGTCGAGGTGGCGCTGCAAGAGCTGTTGGCGGACGGGTCGTGGAGCGAGCGGGATTTGCCGGAGCGGCGCTTCGTGCCGGCCGACGCGCCGACCGGGCGCTGGCTGACCAGCTCGACGCTGGAGACAGTGGCTGTGATCGAAACCACAGCAGCGGTGGAGCCTCTGGTCTGCGTGGTGCATCACGGCAGCCTCGCGGACGAGTTCTGGGAGAATTTGACGAGCAACGCGATCCTCTCGGGCGCCAACTTCGGGTTGTTCGTGACGGTCTACGGCAGCCCGGACCGGGCGGAGCAGGCGGAGATCATTCGGGAGTGCGTGGACGACGGCGTGGCGGGGATTGCGACCAGCGTGCCGAACGCCGACGCGCTGCGCGAGGCGATCCGCTACGCGCAGGACGCCGGCGTGTTCGTGCTGACCTTCAACTCGGGCCGCGCCGACGCGGAGAGCTTGGGCGTGGTGGTGCATGTGTCGCTGGACGAGGAGGCGGTGGGCCGCCACGCAGGCAACGCCTTCAACGAGGCGGGCGTGGAGGGGATCGTGCTCTGCGTCCTGCACGAACGCGACAACAGCGGCCTTGAGGAGCGCTGCGACGCGCTGGAGGCGGCCTACACCGGCGGCGCAATGGAGCGGCTCTACGTGGCCGGCGTCGAGGACATTCCGCGCTCGCAGGCGCAGATCACGGAGCGGCTGGAGGCGGGCGGCGTGGGCGCAACGATGACGCTCAACAGCGCGCTGATGCTGCCGTCGGCGGAGGCCGCGCAGTCGGTCGGCGGCGATGTGAAAGTCGGGTCGATCGGCGTGCTGGAAGCGGCCCAGGCGGTGGCCTCGGGGCAGGTGCTGTTCGCGATCACCGATCAGCCGTGGTTCCAGATCGACTACACGCTGGCGAGCATGAAGTTCTACCTGAGCGCGATTGCGCTGGGCCTGCCGCCGGAGGGGATCGCGCTTGCGCCGACCACGCAGATCGACGTGGAGCCGTTCGTGATCGACCTGGAGCTGGCGCGTGAAATGCTGGCGGCGATCGCGGCGTTCATGGCCGAGCAGTTCCCGGACGGCGTGCCCGGACGACAGTAAGGGCTGTCCGCGATCGGGAATCGCCCCCCTATGCAGGGGGGCGCCGCTTCCAGCGGCGGGGGGTCGGAACGGGCGCTGTGCTGTGCTCGGTGCGCCGAGCCGACCCCCCAGTCCGCTACGCGGACAGCCCCCCTGCATAGGGGGGCGATTGGGAAGCCGCCCCCTCTCAATCTCCCCCCACGATGGGGGGAGAGGGGGGAAGAGCGACGTAAGGAATCGGTAAGGGGTTGGGAATGAGTTTGCGCGGCGGCGGGCGGGGGTGCGCCCTCGCGGCGCGGGGGCGTTAGCCTTGCGGGAGAGCGCAGCGGCGCTGAGAGAGGAAGTTGACGATGCGAACGTTCCTGATCTCATTGGCCGGCGGCGGAGTGATGTCGGCGATCACCGCAGCCGCGATTCTGCTGACGACGGGAAGCAGCGCCGAGCCCGCGCGCCCCGCCGCGGAAGCGGCGGCGACGGCGCAGCCGGTGCTGGCGACGGCAACGGAAACGCGGGCGCTGCAGGACGCGCGGCCGCCGACGCCGGAGGTCGACGCGGCGGCGGCGGCGTTCGACCCGGCGGCGATCTACGAGCGGGTCGCGCCGGCGGTGGTGACAATCGGCGACGAGTTCAACAACGGCGGCTCGGGCTTCTTCGTCGATCGGCGGGGGCACATTCTGACCAACTATCACGTGGTTGAGGCGGCAGGATCGATCTGGGTGCGGACCTGGGAGGGCGAACGAGTCAACGCCCAGCTGATTGGCAGCGATCCGGCGAACGACCTGGCCGTTATTCGGGTGGACGCGGACGAGGTAACGATCGCGCTGCTGGACTACGCGGATGTGGAGACGATGAGGGTGGGCGATTCGGTGGCGGCGATCGGCGCGCCGCGCGGGTACAGCCACTCGCTCACGACGGGCATCGTGTCGGGGTTGAACCGGCGGGTGGAAGCGATCATCAGCGGCGCGCGCAGCCACTATGGGATCATCCAGACCGACGCGGCGCTGAATCCGGGCAACTCGGGCGGGGTGCTGGTCGACGCGGCCGGCGCGCTGCTGGGCGTGCCGTTCCGGATTGAGAGCCCGATTCGGGCGTTCACGGGCGTGGCGTTCGCGGTGCCGGTGGACACGATTCAGCGGGTGCTGCCGCGCATGATCGCGGGTGAGGAGATTCGGCATCCGCGGCTGGGCGTGAGCCTGACGGAGGGAATGGAGCTGGCGGGCGTTGCAGACGAGAGCGCGGCGGACCGGGCGGGGCTGCGCGAAGGCGACAGGCTGTTGCGGATCGGCGGGATCGCGCTGGAGGACTTCGGCGACTTGATCGCGGCGCTGGAGACGCTGCGCTCGGGCGAAACGGTGAAGGTGGAGATCAACCGGGGCGGCGTGCTGCGCTGGCGCGATATCGAGCTGGAGCCGTGGCCGGAGCCGGTCGCCCGCAACGACGACGCGCAGTGGTGGTGGGAGCAGCGGTAGGGTTCCTAAGGTCAGGGGCGGGACTGATCGGGCGCGCCTTCGGCGGGCGCGTCGGAGGCCTGGCCGGCGATGGGGGAGAGCAGGACGACGAGGCTGACGGCGGTTGCGGCCAGGCCGATCGTGAGTAGTCCGTCTCGGGGGCCGAGCGCGTCGGCCAGCGCGCCGGCGATTAAGGCGCCGACGGGGATCATGCCGCGGGCGAAGTTCATGAGGCTGACGGCGCGCCCGGCCATCGCGTCGCGCCCGAGCCGCAGCAGGGCGAGGTTGGCGAGCGACATCACATTGGTCGTGCAGGCCGCGGCGGCGAAGACGGCGAGCGCGACGAGCGGCAGGCCGGGAGCGAACGAGAGCAGCGCCAGGACGATGCCGGCGGCGACGAGCAGCGCGGCCATGAGGCGTCCGGTGGCGGGCAGCTGGCGGACGACGGCGAGGATCAGGGAGCCGGCGACCGCGCCCGCGCCGCCCGCGGCCATCATGTAGCCGACCCAGGAGGCGTGCTCGCCCAGCTCGTCGATCACGAGCAGCGGCAGGAAAACGCCCTGGTAGGGAACGATGAAGATGAAGAGCAGGACGGAGACGCCGAGCACGGCGAGCGGTCGGCGGGTGCGAAAGGCCCAGCGGAAGCCTTCGCGGGTTTGGGCGAGCAGGGACGGTTCGGCTGAAGGCTGTTCGGCCGGGGGCTGTTCAGCCTGTTCCGAGGCGGCGCGGTCGCGGGCTGCAACATCGGCGTCGGCGCGGATCAGCAGGGCGGAGAGGGCGGCGGCGGCGTAGACGGCGGCCATCACGCCGTAGATCGCGGTGAAGCCGGCGAACTCGAGCAGCAGGCCGGCCAGCAGCGCGCCGCCGATGCGGGTGACGGTGTTGGCGGTCTGGGAGAGGGCGACCGCGCTGCGCATCGTGTCGGGCGGGGTGATGGCGGGCAGGATGGCCTGGCGCGCGGGCTGGAAGAAGGCGATGTTCGCGCCCGAGACGGCGGCCAGCGCGATCACATGCCAGGCCTCGACCCAGCCGGCGGCGAGCAGGATGCAGAGCAGGGCGGCGGCCAGCACGTTGCCGAGCTGGGAGAGGATCAGGATGCGCCGCCGCGGGTAGCGGTCGACGATCGCGCCGGCGAAGACGCCGAGGACGAGATTGGGCGCCATGCGGGCGGCGAGCACGGCGCCGAGCAGCAGGGCGGAGCCGGTCAGCTCGGCGATCAGGACAGGGCGCGCGACCTGGTCGAGCCAGAGCGCGGAGGAGCGGAGGAAGATGACCGCCCAGAGAATGCGGAAGTCGCGGAAAGCGAAGGGCGCGAATGCGCCGCGCGGGCTACCTGAACGGGGCGAACGCCGTTGAATGCGCGCCTCCCGGATCGCTCGGCCGGCTCAGCCGCTCTCTGGGCGCGAGCGCGGCTAGGGTGTTTCCTCTTCGGCGCTGGGCGAGGGGCGCATGACCTGGAGCAGCCCCTCGCGGCTGAAATCGGGCGACTTGGCGTAGTTGATGATCACGCGCTCGCGGTCTTCAACTGCCTGGGCGGCGTCGGCGACCTGGGGCGCGATTTCGTGCGGAATTTGGATCACGCCGTGTTTGTCGCCGTGCAGCAGGTCGCCGGGGGAGACGGTGAGGCCGCCGACGGTGACGGGCTGGCCGATTTCGACGATGTGGACGTAGGCGTGGGAGACGAGGATTTCGCGGGAGAAGAACTGGAAGCCGAGCTCCTCAACCTCGTCGAGGTCGCGGACGCCGCCGTCGGTGATCAGCCCGATGCCGCCGAGCGCCTTGTGGATGTTGCCGTTGACCTCGCCCCAGAAGGAACCGATCGGCGGCTGGTCGAGGTCCTGAATGACGATGATGCGGGGCTCGGGGATCGACTCGATGTGGGCCCACCAGTCGGGCGCGGCTTGGGTTTCGGGGTCGTCGCCGGGCGGGATGCCGGCGCGGATTTTGCAGGTGGCGGCGTAGCCGACGATCGGTTCCATGTCGGGGAAGCGGCAGAGGATGTCGGGGGTCATGAAGCCGTAGGCGCGGCTGCGGATGTCGAAGGTTTCGATGGCGTTGGCGACGGCCGGGGAGGGCCAGGCGCGGAGCGCGGTGAGCTGGTCGGGGTTGAGGGTGTCGGGCAAGGCTCGTCCTGTTCGCTGTTCGGCTGTGTTCGGTGTTGTTCGGTTCTGTCCAGCTTTGTCCAGCTCTGTTCGGCGCTGTTGGGCGGCTAGGGGGAGAGGGTGATTTCGCGTTCGAGCGCGGCGGGTTCGAGAATCACGACGCGCTGACGGGCGACATCGAGGATGCCGCGCTGCCGCCAGGCCTGCAGTTGCTTGTTCACGGCGACGCGGCTGGCGCCGATCATGTTGGCGAGCTCCTGCTGGCTGGCGCGGAGGCCGATGTCGCGGCCCTGTTCGGTATCGCGCCCGTGCTCGGCGGCGATCAGCAGCAGGCGGCGGGCGAGCCGGCCGGGCACGTCGAGCAGGTAGGCGTCCTGGATGGACTGGTTGGTGGCGCGGAGGCGCTCAACGAGCACAGCGATGATGGCGCGCTGGGCCTCGGGGTAGGAGTCGAGCACGGCGAGGAAGTCGCGGCGGCTGAGCGTGACCATCTCGGTCGGTTCCATCGTGCTGGCGGAAGCCGAGCGGGGTCCGGCGTCGAGCAGGGCCATTTCGCCGAAGATGTCGCCGGCCTGGTGGACGGCGAGGACGACTTCGCGCCCGTCGATGGCGGGGACGAAGATTTTGACGGCGCCGCTGACGATCACGTACATCGTGGCGCCGTCGTCGCCGGCGTGGAAGATGTCGGTTTGGGCGCTGTACTTGACCGGGCGCAGCAGGCGGCTGAGGTCCCGCCGCATCTCGGCGGGCACATCGCGGAAGAGTCCCACGCTCTTCAGCAGTCGATTGACGTCGGCGGGGTCGGCGGATGCGGCCATGTCGTCCTCACAAGCGCGGAAGCGCAGTCTAAGCGCTGCGGGCCTGTTGTGGGCAAGTGCCGCTGGGATCCGTCGCCGGATGTATCGGCGCGGCTCACGCGGCGCGCCGATCGATGCGCGCGGACGAGGCGGCGTCAAGCTCGTGCCGGCGCTCGAGCGAGAGGGGCGCGGCGCGGCGTTCGGGCGGATCGAGTTCGGCGCGCCACCACTGGCGAAGCAGCCAGGCGGTGGCGAGTGCGGTAATCAGGATCAGGGCGATGGTCATGAGGGCTTCCTTTCGGGTGGGGGGCGGCGCTCGTTCGTGAACTTGCGTTCCGAACAATAATGTAGAACGGATAATCGTGGTCGGCAAGAGGGTGTGGACCGGCTGGTGGGGGGCGTCTGGTGCGCAGTGGGCGCCCCCCTCTCAATCTCCCCCCGCGACGGGGGGAGAGGTCGGAAGGGGAGTTTCGCAATGGCCCTCTACGTGGAGGCGCGGGCGCGGGTGATGGTTTCGGCGTGGTCCCGGAGGTGGGCGGCGGCGTTTCGCAGCCAGTCGACGGCGGTGAAGGTGCGGGCGTCGGGAAGGGGGCGGGGGATTGTCCACTCCGCCGCGGGAAGACGCTGGAGGATGGCGGCGTTGGACTCGGCGGCGGCGGCGATCAGGTTGAGCGAAGAGGCGACAGGGCGCTCGTAGCGGTTGGCCTGCTGGAACGCGGCCTGGTCGTATCGCCAGTATTCAAGTGCGACGTCGGCCAGCATCAGGCGCAGGCGGAGCGCGCCCATGACGGAGACATCGGCGGCGTGGTGGATGTGCGCGCGGACGGTCCAGACGCCGTCTTCGCCGTCCTCCGTGGGCGCGTCGAGTTGCCGCTCGGAAGCTCCCTCAGCCGCAGCGATCAGCTGTTGGGCGGCGCGGCGATAGTCGGCGAGCAGATCGGCGTAGAGGCCGGGCTGTTCGGCGGACTGCTCTGCCGGCATCGTTATGTCTTGAGACGGCTGCGGACGGCCTGGGCGACGCTCTTGAGCAGGTCGTCGTCGAGCGCGTCGGGCGGCTCGGAATCGCCTTCGAGTTCGGCGACGACATCGCCGGCGCGCCAGCGGAGCTGGAGCATGCGCTGGGTAGTCCGGCCGTCTTCGATGCGGGTCCACTCGCGGGCGCGCAGTTCATCGCCGCTGCGGGTGATGTCCTCAACGCGGACGCCGATGTCCTGCTCGGCGAGGTCGGGGGTGCGATCGAGCGCCTGCTCGGCCTGCTCGGCGGCCTGATAGCGGCTGAGCGTGAGGCCGATGCGGCGCTGCGGTGCGCTGCGGCGGAGGGTGTTGGCGAGCAGCACATCGACGAATTCGCCGAAGCTGCGGGGGTCGCGGTACTGCTGGCGGAAGGAGACGATGTGCCCGGCGTCGTTGAGTTCGCGCATCGCGTCCGCGGGGTCGCCGGCGTTCCAGGCGATCGACTCGGAGGTGAGCGCGCGGAGTTCGGCGAGGCGGAAGCCGGCCGGCAGATCGCCGCGCCGGATGGCGGCGGCGACCAGCGTTTCAGCTGCGGGGATGCGCAGCGAGCGTCGGTGCCGCACGCGCTGGATCAGCGCCTGGCCTATAGGCACGCCGACGACGAGCAGAATGATGATGATGCCGACGAGCAGGGCGGTAGACATGGCTTGAGGCTAGCGCAGACCGGGTTTGGGCGGTGATTCCCAAAATCCTCCCCCTACGCAGGGGGAGGTGGCGCGCAGCGCCGGAGGGGGTCGGTCCGGGCCCTGTGCTGTACTCGCGGCGCCGGGCCGACCCCCCAGTCCGCTACGCGGACAGCCCCCCTGCATAGGGGGGCGATTCCGATCCGCGGTCAGCCCCCCTCTCAGTCTCCCCCCAGGATGGGGGGAGAAGCCGGAAGGGGTGATTTTCAGGGGTGGGGGAGGAGGAGGTTGAGGGCGGCCTGGGTGTTGGACAGGTCGGGGAGCAGGTAATCGGCGGTGATCAGATCGCCGGGGCGGGCGAAACCGGTTTGGACGGCCAGCACGCGGGCGCCGATACCGCGCGCCGCCTCAATATCGTGGCGCGTGTCGCCGATCACGATCACCTCGGCGTCCGGTGCTGCCAGTGGTCGCAGGCGCGGGAGCGCGGCGGCGAGCAGCGCGGTGCGGTTGGCCGCGTCGTCGCCGAAACCGCCGTCGGCGAAGCGCTCCCAGATGCCGAGATGGGCGAGCTTGGCCTCAGCGGCGCGGCGGAAGTTGCCCGTGCCGAGGCCGAGCACAACGGGTTGCTCGGCGAGCGCGTCGAGCAGCTCGACAACGCCGGGCAGGAGTCGCGAGCCGACCTCCAGCTCTTCGCTGAGCGCGGGGATGTAGGCGTCCTGGAACCGGACGACGGTTTGCGGTGTTGGTTCGCGTCCGGCGTTGCGGAAGGCGGTTGCTGCGATCCAGCTGTCGCTGCGCCCGGCGAAATCGACGCCGGCGAGGGCGTCCTCGATGCCGAAGACCTCGCGGAAGACGCGCCCCATCGCGCGCGTGCCCGCGCCCTGCGTCAGGGCCAGCGTGCCGTCGATGTCAAAGAGCAGGATCGTCTTCATCGGATTCGATTTGTGCTTGGCGAGTGGAGAGTGGGCAGTTCGGCGTTGGGGGTGGTGATTTGCGGAGGCCCCGAAATCGCCCCCCTGCACAGGGGGGCGATTTCGGAACGGAGAGTCCGGAGAGGGGCGTACATCAGCGTTCCTCGGCGAGGGCGAAATCGACGTAGTGGCCGTGGATGCGGAGGGCCAGGCCGCCGGCATCGTTGGGCAAACGGAAGACGAGCAGCAAGGCGACGGGGAGGTCGGGCTGGAAGGTGGCGGGCAGGGCGAGCGTGGGGTTGTCCTCGTAGACGGCCGCGCCGGCGGCGAGTGGAGCATCGAGCGCGTAGCTGCGCCCGCCGGCCGCGGTCATTTCAACCTGATCGGAGTTGAGGCGGTACGGGGCGAAGCCGCGGTTGACGACGTTGAGGCGGACGACGGCGAAGCGCTGGGCGGCCTGGCGGGTGCGCCCGTCGGAAAGCAATTCGGTCGTCCACTCGACGCGCTCAATGGCGATGTCGAGCGGGCCGACGCGGGCCGACTGCTCGAAGACCACCGCGCCCGGCGCATCGGCTGCGCCGACCACGACGGGCGTCGGCACAGCCGCCTCCTCCGGCTCGTCGTCGCCGCTCTCGAAGAAGCCGGAGAGAAAGAGGTAGACCAGCACGACGACCACGACGAGGGCAACGAAGAGCGCGTAGCCCGTCGTGCCGGAGATGCGGAAGCCCCGGATGGTCATCGCGCGGCCGCTGCGGCGCTGCCCGGGCCGCTACTCAGTCGGCAGCCCGGCGGCGACCCAGGCATCCGTGCCGCCCTCGATGTTGTAGAGGTCCGTGAAGCCCAGCGCCGCCGCGAACTCGCAGGCCACCGCGCTGCGCTGCCCCTTCGCGCAGATGAACATCAGCGGCGCATCCTTCGCCCCCGCAATCCGCTCCAGCTCCTCGCCCCGCGTCATCAGGCTCATGTAGGGCATCAGTGGCGCGTCGACCACATGCCCGTCCTGGTACTCGTCCAGCTCGCGCACATCAACGATCGGCACATCGGCGCGGCGCTTCGCGTCGGCGTCCTCCACGGAGATGCGCTGAAAGGGTTCGGCGTCGTTGGCTGTGCTGTCTGGCATCGCGGCGCGCTCCTCGAATCGGTTGCGGCGTGTCGGGCGGATGCGTGGATCGTATCATTCCGCCAGCGGACCGCTGAGCAGCGACAGGAACGTGATCCATGGCCTCGACCGACGCCGCCCTCCCGACCGACGAGCGCTACGCGCCGCCCGCCCGCGTGCGCGACGGCGCGCTGGTGCGCAGCCGCGAGGAATACGAGCGCCTCTGGCGGCGCAGCCTCGACGAGCCCGACGCCTTCTGGCGCGAGATGTCCGACGCGCTGCTCGAATGGGACGCGCCCTGGCACACCCTGGTCGAGGAAGACCTCGCCGCCGGCAAAATCGGCTGGTTCCTCGGCGGCAAGCTCAACGTCAGCGTCAACTGCCTCGACCGACACCTCGAAGCCCGCGCCGAGCAGACCGCCATCCTCTGGGAAGGCGACGAACCCGGCGAGAACCAGGCTTGGACCTACGCCGACCTCTACGCCGAGGTCTGCCGCGTCGCCAATGAGCTGCGCGCCCGCGGCGTCGGCAAGGGCGACCGCGTCGCCATCTACATGGGCATGACCCCCGAAGTCGTCGCCGCCATGCTCGCCTGCGCCCGCATCGGCGCGATCCACTCCGTCATCTTCGGCGGCTTCAGCGCCTCCGCCATCGCCGACCGCGTCACCGACTCCACCTGCAAGGCGATCATCACCCAGGACGAGGGTCGGCGCGGCGGACGGACGGTGCCGCTCAAGGCCAACGTCGACGCCGCCCTCGAACATGTCGACTGCGTCGAATTCGTTCTCGTCCACCAGCACACGGGCGGCGACGTGACGATGCAGGACGGGCGCGACATCTGGTGGCACGAAACCGTCAGCCGCCAGCCCGCCGAGGCCGAACCGGAGGTGATGGACGCCGAAGACCCGCTCTTCATCCTCTACACCTCCGGCTCCACCGGTAAACCCAAAGGCGTGCTGCACACCCAGGCCGGCTACCTGCTGTTCACGATGCTCTCGCACCGCTACGTGTTCGACTACCGCGAGGGCGAGATCTACTGCTGCGCGGCGGATGTGGGCTGGATTACGGGGCACTCGTACATCGTCTACGGCCCGCTCGGCAACGGCGCGACCTCCGTGATGTTCGAGTCGATCCCCACTTACCCCGACGCCGGGCGCTACTGGGACATGATCGACCGGCTCGGCATCAACATCCTCTACACCGCGCCCACCGCCATCCGCGCCCTGATGCGCGAGGGCGACGAGTGGGTCAAGTCCTACGACCGGGGCTCGCTGCGCGTGCTGGGGACGGTCGGCGAGCCGATCAATCCGGAGGCCTGGCGCTGGTACTTCGATGTCGTCGGCGAGGGGCGCTGCTCAATCGTCGATACCTACTGGCAGACGGAGACCGGCGGCCACATGCTGACCGGTCTGGCCGGCGCCAACGAGATGAAACCCGGCTCGGCGTCGCTGCCGTTCTTCGGCGTCGAACCGGTGCTGGTCGATCAGGACGGCAACGAGCTCGAGGGCAACAGCCAGGCCGGACTGCTCTGCATGGCCCGCTCCTGGCCGGGGATGATGCGCACCGTCTACGGCGACCACGAGCGCTTCATTAACACCTACTTCGTCCAGTACCCCGGCAAGTACTTCACCGGCGACGGCTCATACCGCGATCAGGACGGCTACTACTGGCTGACCGGCCGCGTCGACGACGTGCTGAACGTGAGCGGCCACCGCCTCGGCACCGCCGAAATCGAGGGCGCGCTGGTCGGCCACTCCGGCTGCGCCGAAGCCGCCGTCGTCGGCTACCCCCACGAAATCAAGGGCGAGGGCATCTACGCCTTCGTACTGCTCAAAGACGGCTTCGATCCCGGCCCCGACCTGGCGGTCGAACTGAAGCGCGCTGTGCGAGCGGAGATCAGCCCGATCGCCACACCCGACAAACTGCAATTCGTCGGCGGCCTGCCCAAAACCCGCTCCGGCAAAATCATGCGCCGCATCCTGCGCAAGGTCGCCGAGGGCAACCCCGACGACGTGGGCGACGTGACGACGCTGGCTGAGCCGCAGGTCGTGGAAGCGATCATCGAAGGCGCCTCCGACGCGCACTGACGCCGCCGCGACAAACGATAACGTCGGTCTCTATGGTCGCGCGACATCGCCGTGCCAGAGTTTAGTCCGTGCAGGCTACTCACCGACCGGGTGGCCCAATCTGCAGTAGTCCAGCAGCTCCGAGTGGTCGTCGGGTATCTGCCCTGTACGTACTGTTCCGAGCTTGCCGTTCTCCGAATTGACAAAGTAGCGGTCGAGATACGTCTCGGCGTTGACGGAGTGGGTACGAATGTCCCAGACCGCGCACATGAACGGCACGGTGCTGTAGAGCGGCGGCGTGCGATTGACGTACAGTCGCACCGTCCACTGTGACCGCACTCTACGGATCAGAGCTTCAACGCGGCCGTCGTCCACGCGGCGCGCAGGGGACCACCACGCGGAGCGGCGCTGAAACGGGCCGCCCGCCTGCGTGGAGACGGACCAATCCAGTCTCGTCCCCGCCGCTTCCTGCTGCCGCCATCGAACCGTTATCTGCTCAAGTCCTGCTTCGACAGCGATGCCGTTCGGATCCGCCGCGCCGGGAAGCTTGTTTGGCGGCGACGAGAGCGTGCGGACAGAGATGGTCGTGGGGGGCGGCTGCGTGAAGTCGAGCCAAAACCGCTGCGCAATCTGGACATCGAACTGAGTGTCGGGAGGAAGACCGCTCATCGTCGAGGTGACGATGCCGTAGCTGGTAGCCCAGCGGTAGGCGTTGCTGACGTCCCACCAGATCACACCTGGCCACTGGGGCGACGTCGCGGTGACGAGCGCGTCGCCTTCGGCTGCCAGCCATCTCATGTGTATCGTATCGTCGGTCGCCGAGACGGTGGGCCCGAGATCGCCGCTCGACGTGCGAAATCGCTCGATGTCGGACCAACGGATCATCTCCGGCGCGTTCCAGTCGCGCCACCAGCGATCCGCGCCCTGTTCTTTCCACCAGTCCAGGCCGCTGTACCACCAGTCCAGATTGAGCCAGTCGACGTAGTGAGCGCGTTCTTCCGGTGTGCCGAGGTGCCACACCCAGGCGATCTGCCATTCGTACTCCATATCGGGTTCAAGATCCGACGCATGAGAGGGCAGGTATCGCCTAGAGCTTTGCGGTTGCGGTGGAAACGGCATCGCGTAGCTCCAGCCGGCTGAACCGATCGCCCGATAGCGGAAGATCGCCACCGCTGCAACGGAGTCTTCGCTCGTCCGTGGCTTGACTCCCCGCGGCTCAAGGCGCACGTGAAGATCGGTGTATCCGACGATCAGTTCGGCATTCGGCGGCTCGCTTTGCGGCGCGGACGCCAGCAAGAGGATGCGGCTGTTGCGGCGAGTCTCCGCGCCGTCGGCATCCAGCACGCGCAGTGGTAGCGTCGCCTGCACGTGATCCAGCAGCACGCCTTCGAGAAACTGTGAGCGGATGTCGGCGCAGGACAACTCGATCCGCTTGGCATCAGTCGTGACGGTCCCAACCCGACCGACAGTCACGGTGTAGGGCGAAGCGCCTTCGAGCTCCTCCCAACGGACATCGACCGTGCCGCCGACGCCGCACCACGGAGGGTCGAACGAAGGATCCGGCTCCGGCTGCCCCTCAGCCGTGAGCTGGGGCGCCGCAACGGCGCAGAGCAGCGCGATCAGGGCGGCGAAGGTCGAGAGGAATGCGATGCGGCGCATTGGACAGGCTCCGTTCGAGGTCTTCATCAAGCTAGACGCTCGAACGGACGCAGAGGTTCCGACCTGCCTGCCACGCGACTGTCTCGTCGGCGGCCTGCCCAAAACCCGCTCCGGCAAAATCATGCGCCGCATCCTCCGCAAAGTCGCCGAGGGCAACCCCGACGACGTGGGCGATGTCACGACGCTGGCCGAGCCGCAGGTGGTGGAGGCGATCATCGAGGGCGCATCGGACGCGCACTGAGGGCCGGCCCCGGCGCGCTACACTGAACGGGAAAGGCTGAGCGAGACAGGCGGACGCGATGGCGATCATCAACACCCTGCGAATGCGCAACATCCTCGTGCGCGGCGAAATCGCCCGCGAGGAACCCGCCGACGAATTCGTCGAGGCGATGGACGACGAGTTCGCCGCGCTGAAGGAAGGCACCGTTAGCACGGACAGCCAGGAGGCGTCCGAAAATCGCGTCCTCGCCGCGATCTCCGACCTCGGCCGCCGCATCGCCGAGCGCGACGCCGAACAAGCCCGCGAAGCCGCCGAGCGCGACCGCCAAATCCACAACCACATCACCATCGGCATCGGCCTGATCATCGGCGCCGTCACCATCGCCACCGCCGTCATCAGCATCGTGATCGTCGTGATCGACTGAGCCAGCGGCGCCGCGCTACCCTGATCCCGAGAGGCGGACGCGATGGCGATCATCAACACCTTGCGAATGCGCAACATCCTCGTGCGCAGCGAAATCGCCCGCGAGGAGCCCGCCGACGAATTCGTCGAGGCGATGGACGACGAGTTCGCCAATGTCAAAGACGAGTTGGCCGGCGCCTCAGACAACTTCGTGACCCACAACGCCCACGAGGCGTCGGAGAATCGAGTCCTCGCTGCGATCTCCGACCTCGGCCGCCGCATCGCCGAGCGCGACGCAGAACGAGCCCGCGAGAGCGAGCAACGCGCCCGTGAAGACGCCGAGCGGGCCGCCGAACGCGACCGCCAGATCCACAACCACATCACGATCGGCATCGGCCTGATCATCGGCGCCATTACCATCGCCACCGCCGTGATCAGCATCGTCATCGTCGTGATCGACTGAGCTGCGCGCGACCGGAGCCGCCCCATGCCCCAGGAAGAAGAAGCACTGCGCGCCGACTGGTTCACCTGGGAGTGGGTCCGCGATATCTGGGTCAGGCGCGGCCTCTGCGACATCGAGCGCGGCAACGAAATCATCGCCTACCTCGAACAGGAAATCGGCGACCCCCACAACATCCTCACACGCTTCGGCCAGGAACTCATCAACCGCATGGTCCGCGACGGCCACAGACCCGGCGAACCGAGCACTCCCGCTTGAATCGGCTGACGGACCGACTAGACAGCGATTAGTACGTGTTTACACAAGTCGCCTGCCAACTGGCGCGCATCAGATTTCGTCGTTCTCGCCTTGCGCGGGAACTCATACGGGCGTCGTCGACTGCGCAGCGTCTCGTGCTCCGCACTCTTGCACGAGCACGCATCCGACACCTCCTCGCCATCCAAGCTGTGACAGTAAGACGCCGCAGGCAGCGCAAAGGTTCCCCTGCCGCGTGGACGCCGTCATCTCTCCTCACGTCGCCTCCGCCAGATCAGATCGTCTGTTAGACAGACCACCAGGATAGGCGCTTAACGGGACGCGGCGGTTCCGATCTGTCTGTCGCGGCGGCAATCCTGTGCGATCAGCGGTGTCGCCCGCGCACCGTCCTCGTCTTGGGCAAGTCGAGAAACTGGTCGGCCGGCGAACCGGGTTGCCAGATCGTCCAGCGGTCGCTGGCGCGCATGAGCGCGTTGTTGATGGCTCGGATCTGTGGGACAGGAAGACCAATCTGTGTAGGTGTGGCCTGTGGCAAGCGGCTGATCATGAGCGCGCGACGAGGTGCAAGTGGAAACCAGAGCACACCTGCATGAGCCAGTCCGATGTCCATGATTGGGCCCCATTCAGGGAACCCCATCCGCTGCGCGACTATGGGGTTGTCGGATGTGACGAACGCCTCGTTGATCAAGACGACCAGAACGAAGCTGCAAAACAGGTCTAGTTCATCGAGGAACGTCGGATCTACGCCGAACTGCAACGCAAGCAGGTCGTCTTCGCCGCGGGGCGATTCCCATCCTCCAGCTTTTAGCTCCTCGACAGATCGCCGATAGTCCATCTGGTCCTCGGCCGACCAGTTCGATGGTGGACCGTCTGCCATTAGTTCCACAGCCAATTGACGCTGCTCCTCTCGATAGGCAGTTCGCAACCACTCGCGGAGCGACCTCGTCCTGAAGTGCTGGAATGCGAGAAGTTGTCTGACTGCGGGGACATCACTGATGGTCACCTTTCCTTGGTCAAGAATTCGACCCGTCAACTCGGCGTCGAACTCATCACGGCGAGCGAGGCGCTCTTCAATCCTGTACGCCTCGGCAGCATCCACAGATGTCATCGTGTAGATGTCCGCCTCGACTGCGACATTCGTGACTGCGATTCGCTGGTGCTGCGTGTTGCTCCTGCGGTCGTACGCCACGACGTAGTCCTGCCCAGCTTTGGCCGATGGGTCGCGGAAGCGGCGCAGGTGCCACTGCGGGACGTAGTGCTGGCGCTTCGGCTTCGGCTGGCTCATTCCCCAACAGTAACTCGACAATCGTGGATCGATCGATGGCGAGCTAACATCCCTACAGCAGGCGGCCGGAGCGCTTGCGGCCGGGGCGCGGGTCGTAGTTGGTCTTGAACATCTCCAGTTGCTCGCGGGCGATCAGATACTTGCCGCCGAAGAAGCGGGCGCTGATCCGGCCCTGCTTGATCAGCCGGCGCAGGCTCTGCGGGTGGATGCCGAGCTCGTGGGCGGCTTCGACGATGTCGAACCACTCGCCGAAGCTGGGGCGGGCGGGCGGGGTCGGCGCGGCGGGCGCGGAGTCGGCGTTGAGCAGCCGGGCGGAGCGCTTGCGCCCGGGGCGCGGGTCGTAGTTCGTCTTGAACATTTCGAGCTTGTCGTGGGCGATCATGTACTTGCCGCCGAACATGCTCGCGGGCACCCGCCCCTGCTTGATCAGCCGGCGCAGGCTCTGGGGGTGGATGCCGAGCTCGCGCGCGGCTTCGACCAGGTCGGACCAGCCGTTGAAGGGATCGTTGGGTGTGGTCATGGGGCGGCATTCCGTCTGCGGGCGCGGATTGGGGCGCCCGGCTGCGGCGGTTGGTGAACTGCGTAGGTGATTATACAGAATAAGGGGCGCTTTCGGAGCGGCGCCCGCTCACCGCCGGGTTGCCAGCACCTCGTCTACGTCTTGGGCCAGCTCGGCTTCCGTGACGGCGCCCTCATAGGACGAATAGATCCGCCCCTGCGCGTCGATCACGAATACCCACGGCTCGCTGGGCAGGTCCCAGGCGCGAAAGGCCGCGGCCTCGCGCAGCGACTGCGGCTCGTGCGGATTCTCGAACACCTCGACATGCACCGCGAGCAGCTGCGCGGCGCGGGCGCGCCAGACCGACTTGACGACCTCCAGCACCGGCGCGCAGGTCCGCGAGTGGCAGAAGGCCGGCGTCGCAAACGCGACCATCAGCGGGCGGCCCTGCTCCAGCGCCTCTGCGATGCTCAGCTGATAGAGCGCCGGCTCCGGGTTCGGATCCGAGCTCAACTCCCTCAGCGATCCGACATCCGCGAGCGTGCGGCTCTCGACCGAGGGCGCGGCCTCGCCCTTTTGCGGAGCGGCGGAGCGCCCGCGCACACTGAAGCGGAAGCGCGCCTGCTCGCGCCGCGCGCCGTCGGCGCTGCTGATCTCGAACGCGATCCCCCACTCGCCGGCGCGGGTCAGGCGCACCGGCACGATGTACAGCCCGCGCTCCACCGCGGGCAGCCCCTCGGAGACGCTGAAGCCGCCCTCGTGCGCGTGGGGCGCGAACGCGGCGCGCCCGTCGCTCTCCGTGAACGCCACGAAGCGCGCATATTGCGACGCGACCGGACGCTCCGCGTCGGCCTCCAGGTCGTACAGCGCCGCCCGCACCTGCGGGGCGGGCGCGTCGGACTCGCCGCCCTCGAGCGTGAAGGCCAGCCGGGCCACGCCCACCGCCAGATCGCGGGTGGCCAGCACCGGCAGCCAAACCGCGTCGGCGCTTATCCCGGCCAGCCACGGATCGCCCGACGGCGGGCTTGCCGCGCCGCCCGCCGATCTGCCTGGTCCACCGTTTCCACACGCCGCGAGCAGGGCCGTTGCAAACAGAACGAGCAGGCATAAAGTGACGGTGAGGCCGGCCGAAAAGCCGCTCGCGACGACCCGCGCGCGCAGCGCGTTCGGGGCGCCCGGCGGCCCGTTTGACAGCCTCGGCGGCGCGGCGCTACCATTACCGCATAATCGTGTAGGCGACTGATCAGTTTCAGCGCCGAGGAGAGTGCTCATGGCGTACTCACGGGTCAACGCACGCGGCCAGACGTACTACCTGCACAGCCGCGAAGTCGCGCTGCGGAACAACCGCATCCAGCGCATCTTCTTCTTCGCGAAGACGATCAAGGACGGCGCGCTCGACGCGCTGCCGGCCGGCTACGAGGTCGTCGAGAACGAGCGCACCGGGTTGCCCGTGCTGCGCAAGGCCTCGAGGGCGACGGCGCTGGCCGCCAACGGCGCATAGCCCCGGCCGGCCCCGGCGCGCGCGGGGGGGCCGCCTGCCGGCCCCGGCGCGAAGCCCCCGCCGCACCTGTTCGATCACCGGATTCTCATCTGGTAGGCGGCTCCGCGAGCGCCTGCATCGCCGCGCCGTGCAGCTCCCGCGTGGCCGCGGCCAGCACGCGGTCGGCGCACTCCAGCGAGAGCGGCTCGCCCGCCCAGCTCGTCATCACGCCGCCCGCGCCGCTCACGATCGGTACCAGCGGCAGACAGTCCCAAGGCTTCAGCGAGGCCTCGGCCACGAGGTCGATGCAGCCGGCGGCGAGCAGCCCGTAGGCGTAGCAGTCGACGCCGTAGCGCACCCGCCCGAGCGCGCCGCGCAGCCGCTCCCAGCCGGCCTGCGCCGCGCCGCTGAACTGATCGGGCGAGGTCGCGAATCCTACGGCGTCGCTCAACGAGGCTGTGGATAACGTGTGGATGCGGTGGGTAACTGAGGCTGAGCGGAGCGTCGCGCGGTGGATCCCGCCCGGCCAGGTCAGCCCGATCCAGCGCTCCTGCGAGACCGGCTGATCGAGCACGCCGAGCACCGGCGAGCCGCGGTGCAGCAGCCCGATCAGCGTCCCGAAGGTCGGCAGCCCCGAGATGAACGCGCCGGTGCCGTCGATCGGATCCAGCACCCAGACCCACTCCGCGCCGTTGCGCTCCGACCCGAACTCCTCGCCGACGATTCCGTGCTTCGGAAAGCGCGCCTCGATCTGCTCGCGGATCGCCGCCTCCGCTTCCCGATCGGCCTGCGTCACCGGCGTCCCGTCGTCTTTCGCGTCCACCGTCGGGCGGCGCCGAAAGTGTGGCAGAATCGCCTCGGCGGCGGCGTCCGCCAGCTGGTTGGCGAACTCCGTGTAGACATTCGCGACGACATCGCGCGGATCGGGCATGCCCCAAGCCTAGCCGCTGCTATCCTCTAATACTCGCAGGGAAGCCTGCTCGGCATCGCCCGACGCGAGCTTCCCGCGCACGCGAACACGACCATCGGCGACCGGCGCGCGCGGCGACAGCGCACCGCCGAGCGCCCGCGAGAGGACAGGTGGGATGGGAAAAATCAACGTCGCGATCATCGGTGTCGGCAACTGCGCCTCATCGCTCGTGCAGGGCGTCCAGCTCTACGCCGACGTCTCCGAAGCCGAGGACATCCCCGGGATCATGCACCCCGTGCTCGGCGGCTACCAGATTTCCGACATCAACTTCGTCGCCGCCTTCGATGTCGACCGCCGCAAGGTCGGCAAAGACCTCTCCGAGGCGATCTTCAGCGAGCCGAACAACACCTACCGCTTCACCGGGGTTGAGCACCTCGGCGTGCCGGTTGAGCGCGGCATGACCCACGACGGGCTGGGCAAGTACCTCTCGGCGGTGATCGAGAAGGCGCCCGGCTCGACGGTGGACGTGGCGCAGATCCTGAAGGATCGCGATGTGGATGTGGTGATCAGCTACCTGCCTGTCGGCTCGGAAGAGGCGACCAAGTGGTACGTGGAGCAGGTGCTGGAGGCGGGCTGCGCGTTCGTCAACTGCGTGCCGGTCTTCATCGCCCGCGAGGAGTACTGGGCGAACCGCTTCCGGCGGGCGGGCGTGCCGATCGTGGGCGACGACATCAAGAGCCAGGTGGGGGCGACCATCGTCCACCGCGTGCTCTCGCGGCTGTTCCGCGATCGCGGGGTGCGGATCGATCGCACTTACCAGCTGAACTTCGGCGGCAACACCGATTTCCTCAACATGCTCGAACGCGAACGGCTGGAGTCCAAGAAGATCTCCAAGACCAACGCGGTGACCTCGCAGATCGACTACGAGATGCTGCCCAGCGAGGTGCATGTGGGGCCGTCGGATCATGTGCCCTGGCTTGAAGACCGCAAGTGGTGCCACATTCGGATCGAGGGCACTACTTTCGGCAACGTGCCGCTCAACCTCGAACTCAAGCTGGAGGTGTGGGACAGCCCGAACTCGGCGGGCGTCGTGATCGACGCGGTGCGCTGCGCCAAGCTCGGCCTGGACCGCGGCCAGGCCGGCCCGCTGCTCGCGCCCTCCGCCTACTTCATGAAATCTCCCCCCGAACAATGGACCGACGACCGCGCCCGCGACGCGGTGGAAGCGTTCGCCGTCGGGGAGTAGCTCCCCCCCCTCTAAATCTCCCCCCACGATGGGGGGAGACTTCCGGAATCGCCCCCTACCAGGTGGCGGCACGCGATCGGAATCGCCCCCCTATGCAGGGAGGCTGTCCGCGTAGCGGACTGGGGGGTCGGTCGGCGCCCCGAGCACAGCACACACCCCCTGCGCAGGGGCGATTCGAACCGGCGAACGCCCGCCTGCAAGCCCGCCTCCGAGACTGGTGGCGCAAGCCATGCCCACGCCCGCCGCAGCCCTCTACCCCGCCTACCAAACCCTCGCGCCGCTCGCCCGACGCCTCCCGCGCCGCCGCGCCTACGCCGCCGCGCGCCGCCTGATGGACATCGCCTGGCTCGGTTGGCCGCAGGGGCGGCGCGCCTCAATCGGCAACGCCCGGATCATCCTCCCCCACGTCGAGTGGCGCGGGGACGCCGCCTCGCTGGCCCGCGCCCAGTGGCGCGCCTACGGCGAATACCTGGTCGACGCCGTGCGGCTGCCCGAACTCACGCCCGCCCGATGCTTCGACGCCGTCGAAGGTCCCGCCGCCGACTGGGCCCGCCTGCGCGCCGCGTACGGCGAGCGCCCAACCCTCTTCGCGGTGATGCACATCGGCAACTGGGATGTGCTCGGCGGGGCCTACACCCACGCCTGCGGACGTTCGCATGTCGTCGTCGATCCGCTCGGCCATCCGCGCCTCGACCGCGCGATTCAAGCGCCGAGAGACCGTCTGGGCATGACGCCGCAGTCCGGCCCGGCCGGCGTCCGCCGCGCCATCGAAGCGCTGGGCGAGGGCGGCACGGCCGCGATCCTCTTCGACCGTCCGCCCGCCGGACGCGACAACGGCGTTGACGTCCGACTCTTCGGCCGCACGGCGCGGCTCTCCAGCACGCTCGCCCGAGTCGCCGCCGCGGCGGATGCGCATGTCGTGCCGCTCGCCGCCGTCCGCACCCGCCCCGGTCAATTTGAGTTCCAGGCGCTGATCGATCTGGACGCCCACATCAGCAGCGCGCCCGAAGACATCACCCAAAGCGCCGTCGCCGCCTTCGAGCCGTGGCTGGCGGCCCGCCCCGCGCAGTGGTATCAGTTCGGCCGCTTCTTCCGCGACTAGCGCCTGCCCCATTCCCCCTCCGAAATCTCAGAGGAGTCCCCTTTCACCTCTCCCCCCATCCTGGGGGGAGACACAGAGGGGGTTCCCCTCCGAAATCGTCCCCCTATGCAGGGGGGCTGTCGCGCAGCGACTGGGGGATCGGCCGCCCCGCAGCAACATCGCCTGTCCAAACATCCTGTACACTCACAACAGAACAGGAGTGCGCAACAATGCCCCTCTCCCTACGCCAGCGCCGCCGCGCTCTCCGCACCCCCGCCGACTGGCCCGAAGACCAGCTTCCCTACCCCCTCGACGAACTCGCCGACGCCGAGCGCCCCACCCCTGACAACTCCTTCCAAAACCTTCCAAACCCAACCGCCCCCAACCAGCTCCAACGGCCCCGACCAGATAGGGACCCCGACCAACCCGGCCCTGACGACACCCCCAACCCTTCCACCCTTCCACCGCCCGTCAACGACGCCTTCCTCGACCGCCTCTGCGGTCCAAACCCGCCCCAGCCTCGCCCCGCACACCGCCGTGAGCCGCGCCTGATGCCGGCGGCGGCGATACCCTCCCTACGATGCCCACCGCTGCGCTGCTGCGCGCTATCGAGCTGCTTGCCCGCGTCCTGCCGGAGGACGCGCTCTATGCGCTGGCGGAGCGGCTTGCGGGGGCTGCGCCGCCGCTGGCCGAGCGCCGGCGGCTGCGCGTGCGCAACAACCTGCAGCGCATTCACCCCGAGTGGGAACTGCCGCGTCTCAACCGCGCGGTGCGACGCGTCTTCGAGGAGACCGCCCGCTATTACGTCGACCTGGCGCTGCTGCCCACGCTCACGCCCGAGCAGATTTATCACGAGCGGCTCGAGCTGCGCGGGATTGAACACCTCCAGGCCGAACTCGACGCCGGGCGCGGCGTCGTCGCCACCTCCGCGCACTTGGCCAACCCCGAAGCCGTGGTCCGCGCCGTGGGCGCGCTCGGCGTCCGCGCCGCCGCGCTCGTCGAGCCGCTCGCCGACCGCCGCCACCGCGCGGCCGCCGAAGCCCGCCGCGCCGGGGCCGGCGTCGACTTCCTGCCGGCCGACCGCGCAGGCATCGCCCAATGCATCGAGCGCCTGCGCGGCGGCGAACTGGTCGCCGTGCTCTGGGATCGCGATATCCAGGGCGGCGGTCCCTGCGTGCCGTTCTTTCGCCGCCAGGCGCGCTTCCCCGTCGGCGCGGTCGATCTCGCGATTCGCACCGAATCCGCGCTGCTGCCGATCTGGCAGCGCCGCTCCGCCGGGCTTCACTTCGAGGTCGAGTGCCTGCCGCCCATGCAGCTGCTGTTGACCGGCAATCGCGCGCTCGATGTCCGCACCGGGCTCGCCGATCTCGCCGCCCTCTTCGAGCCGATTCTGCGCGAACACTGCGAGCAGTGGCGCGTCTTCGAGTCGCCCTGGGCGCCCTGCCACGACTCCCCCTGGGACGACCCGCGCGCCAACCGCGAGCGGAGCGTCGTATGAGTGGCGCGGCGCAGGACGCTGCACAGGGACCCGCGCCCGACGAGCGGGACAACTGGTCCGCCGCCGACCTACAGGTTCATACCCGCGCCTCCGACGGGATGGACGGGCCCGAGCAGGTGCTGGACGCGGCCGTCGCCGCCGGGCTCGACTGCATCGCGATCACCGAGCACGACGACGTAGACGGCGCGCTCCGCGCCCGCGAGCTCGCGCTGGAGCGCGCGCTGCCGCTTGAGGTGATCATCGGCAGCGAAGTCACCTCGCGGCAGGGGCACATTCTGGCCCTGTGGATCGACGAGCCGATTCCCGCGTTCCGCTCCGCTGCGGAAACGGTCGAGGCGATCTGGCGGCAGGGCGGCGTCGCGACGATCGCCCATCCCGCCGCGATTATGCCGCCCAGCCTCAACCGCGGCGAGATCGATCGCTTGGTCGGCGAACTCGCGCCGGCGAGGCGCGGCGATCCGTCGCTGATCCTCGCGATCGAGCTGGCCAACCCCTCGCTGCTCGCCCGCCGCCGCGTCGCCCCAATCCGCGCACGCAACGCGGAGCGCTGGCGGCTGCCCGAAACCGGCGGCAGCGACGCGCATTTCGCCGCCCATGTCGGCGCGGCCGTCACCCGTTACCCCGGCCGCGGCGCGGACGCGCTCCGCGCCGCGCTGGCGAGCGGGCGAAGCGTGGCGGAGGAGCGCGAGCAACCCTCCCTGCTGCGAGTCGGGCCCCGCCTGCTGCTCCAGCCGGCGCGGGGGATGACCGCCACGCCGCGCGCGCTGACCCGCCGGCTGAGGCGGCGAGCCGCGCGCCGCTAACGCAGCCCTTCAATGCGACCGATGCGAATCGCCTTCGTGATGCCCTACGACCTCGCCCGCCCGGGCGGCGTGCGCACCCACACGCTGGCGCTGGCCTCGTGGCTGCGCGGCCGGGGCTGCGACGCGCACGTGATCGCCCCCGGCGCCGACACGGCGGCGGAGCAGCCGTGGCTTCACCCGGTCGGCCGGCCGCTTCGCGTGCCGATCGGCGGCAGCATCGGCAACCTGAGCCTCAGCCCGCGCGCCGTTCCCCGCATCCGCGAGCTGCTCAGCGAGGATTGGGACATTCTGCACATCCAGGAGCCGCTGATCCCGTCGCTGGGCCTGCTTGCGCTCCAATTCAAGCCCGCCCGCGCCCGCGCCGTGCTGACCTTTCACAGCGCCGAGCGGATCGCGGGACGCCTCTACACCACCGCCGCGCCGCTGCTGCGCCGCTACACCGCCCGCGCCGACGCCCGCATCGTTGTCTCCAGCGCCGCGCTCGACGCGGCCCGCCCGATCCTCTGCGGCCCCGCCTCGATCATTCCCCCCTGCATCGAGACCGCTGCGCCGAGCGCACGGGCCGCCGCCGAGCCGGCCGCGATTCTGTTTGTGGGGCGCGACGAACCGCGCAAGGGTCTGCTCACGCTGCTCCGCGCCCTGGCCGCACTCGAGGATCCTCGGCCCACCTTGCACATCGCAGGGTCCGTCCGCCCCGCCACGCGCCGGCTCGCCCGGCGGCTCGGCGTGGCGGAGCGCGTCGTGTTCCACGGTCCGCAGTCGAGCGAGGGCATCCGCGACCTGCTCGGCCGCGCCGCGCTGTTCTGCGCCCCGGCGCTGGGCGGCGAGGCGCTCGGGCTGGTGCTGGTTGAGGCCATGGCCGCCGGAGTGCCCGTCGTGGCCTCCGAGATCGACGGCTACCGCATCCCCGCGCGCGCCGGCCGCGCCGCGCTGCTCGCCCCGCCCGGAGACGCTGCGGCGCTGGCTGCGGGCATCGCCCGCGCCCTCTCGGATCAGCCGCTGCGCCGCCGTTTAGCCGCCGCCGGCCGCGCCTCCGCACGCCGCTTCAGCGCGCGGACGGTGGGCGCGGAGCATCACCGCGTCTATAACCGCCTGCTGTCGTAGTTATGCGCGGAAACTGTTAGCGCAGCGTGTGTTAGCGCAACGTGATTGACGCTGCGATGACGCGAACGCGCCGCGCCGCCGCCTACTGTGGCATCACTGCCGTGGCGGCGGGGCTTCTCTCACACGTACAGCGGTGTCGTTACTACCACACACCCTGTCCCAGTCGATTTCCGAGCGGGTCGCCCGCGCGGTTGCGCGTACCGGTCTGACGCCCAACGCGCTGACGCTGATCGGACTGCTCGGCATGGGCGGCGCTGCGTATCTCGCCTCGATCGGCTGGTTCTGGCAGGCGGGCGTGGTGATGCTCGCTGCCGGCGCGTTCGACCTCTTCGACGGCGCAGTGGCCCGCTACACGAACACTGCGAGCGACTGGGGCGCGGTGTTCGACGCGGTGAGCGACCGGTTGGCCGACTTCGCGATTCTCTTCGGGCTGCTCTTCTGGTATCTGGGCGAGGAGCGCTTCAACCGCGACGCGGTGATTCTGATCACGCTCAGCCTGAGCGGCTCGATGCTCGTCTCCTATACGCGCTCCAAGGCGGCGGAGTTCGGCATTCAGATCCGCTCCGGTCTGGGCACGCGGCTGGAGCGGATTCTGATTCTGGTGATCGGACTGCTGTCGGGCCAGGTGGTCGCGGTGCTCTGGCTGCTGGCTGCGCTCTCCAACCTCACCGCGCTCCAGCGCTGGGTGATGACCTGGCTGGCCGCCCGCCAGCTCGAGCGCGAAGAGGCGGAGCTGGGCGTGGAAGCTGCGGCCCAGGAAAGCCCGTTCGACCGCGAGCTGTGACGATCAGGACGCAGGCCACCACACATCGCTGAAGTCCACGACGAGCCCCGGCAGCACATCCTCGCCGGAGAGGGTGTCGGGGCGTTCGAGTTGCTCAGGCTCTTGGCCGGGGCGGTAGATGTAGGCGATGTCGTCGAACGGATCGATCAGCCAGGCGAGGCGCGCGCCGCTGTCGATCCAGAACTGCATCTTGTCGAGCTGGTCGGGCAGTCTGTCGGAGATCGAGCGGACTTCGATCACGAAATCGGGGCAGAGGCGCAGCATGCCCTCAAGGTCGCGGCGTCCCTGCGGCAACCGCGTGCCGGACACCCAGGCGATATCGGGCGCTCTGATGGCGCGGTCGTTGATGCGATAGAACCCGTCCGGCGTCGTCACGATGCCGTCCATGACGACGCGCCACCACTCGTACATCTGCCCCAGGATGATGAACGAGCGGAAGCTGCTGTAGAAACCCGCGCCGCCCATGATGATCAGCCTTCCGTGTTCGTCGACCTCGAAGCGCCATTCGGGGTTGAGTTCGCAGAGCTGCTCGAAGGCGTCGTCGGTGAACTCCCACGCCGGCGGCGTGCAGAGACGCAGAGGACCGGCTGCAACGGCTGCGGTTGTGACGGGTTTGGTTGCGGTGACCATGATGCCGCCAGTCTACCGATTGCCGGCGGCGATCAGGACGAGGGCCACCAGACCTTGCTGAGATCGACCACCAGCCCCGGCAGCACATCTTCGCCGGAGAGGGTGTCGGGGCGTTCCAGCTGCTCAGGCTCCCGGGCGGGGCGGTAGATGTAGGCGATGTCGTCGAACGGATCGATCAGCCAGGCGAGACGCGCGCCGCTGTCGATCCAGAACTGCATCTTGTCGAGCTGGTCGGGCAGTCTGTCGGAGATCGAGCGCACCTCGATCACGAAGTCGGGGCAGAGACGCAGCATGCGCTCAAGGTCGTCTCTGTTCTGCGGCAATCGCTCGCTCGAGACCCAAGCGACGTCGGGCGCGCGCAGCACCCTGCCGCGAATGCGGTAGAAGCCGTCCGCGCCGCTGACGCCGCCGTGGCCGTCGCTCTCCGTCCAATCATCGACCTGCCTGCCGAGTTTCACAGACCGGCGGCTGCTCTCGAAACCCGGGCTGCCCATGAACACCAGCCTTCCGTGTTCGTCAACCTCGAAGCGCCACTCGGGGTTCAGCTCGCAGAGTTGCTCGAAGGCGTCGTCGGTGAACTCCCAGGCCGGCGGCGTGCAGAGACGCAGGGGCTCAAGGCCCGCGACGGCGGGCGCGGAAGGCGTTGTTGCGGTCACCATGGCGAGACCAGAGGATCGGGTGGGGCGGCGGCCGCCGCTAGGCGTTGGACTGGACGAGGTCGATCAGCTCGTCGACCGTGGCGTCGCGCCAGGAGGCCCATTCGTCGGAGGACTGGAGGTCGCGGTAGGCGTTGCGGATGCGGGCGCGCATCTCGTCTTCGGACTCGCCGTCCTGGCGGGAGAAGAGCTTCTGCATGTTGGCCATGTGCTCGTTGGCGACGGCGGGGCGCTCGATCCAGTGGCCGATGTACTCGTGGTCGAGGGTGTAGAGCACGGCGGTGGGGATGGACTCGTGCTGGCCGTCCTTGAGGAACTCGGCCATGATGTCGCTGTGCTCGTCGCGCGGGAAGATGCGCAGTTCCCAGCCGGCGTTGGCCGCGATTTCGGCGAGCACGGGCAGGCCGCGGTAGACATCGGGGCACCAGTCCTCGCCGAGCACCAGCATCTTCAGACGGGGGAGGGACTGGAGGGTGTCGCGGGCGTCGTCGGAGATTTGCCAGGCGGACATGTTGCGGACGAAGCGCTCAACGTTGGCGTCGCCGCGGGGCGCGCCGCCGGGGGTGGGGCGCTGCTGGCTCTCCTCGGAGGTGATGTAGGCGAGGTACTGGTTCCAGGTCATGCCGGACTTGAAGCGTTCGGGGGTGACGACGGATTCGCGGACGGCGGTGGTCATGTGGGGTTCCTTTCGCGGCGTGCGCGTTCGTTGAGACGGCGTCGGCCGTTGGGCGCAGGGTAGCACCGCGCCTGAGGCTTCGTCCGCGCTTTGCCGTTCGGCTACTGGTGCTCCTGGTGGCAGGGGCACGAGCACTCGTCGAGCGAGTAGCGCATGACCTCCATGTAGGTCGACTCGGCGAGATGCTCGGCGAGCGCCTCGGGCAGTTTTTGGCCGCTCGCATCGCCCGCCTTGCGGATCGCGTCGTAGGCGTAGACGGCCATCGCCGCCGACCGATTGATCACGTCCGCGATGTCGCTGCGGATCACTCCCTCTTCGCCGGCGTGTCGTTCGTCCACCACCATGGCGACCTCCCGCCGGCCTGCATCACGCGGCGTCGTGCGGCGCGCTGGGCCGCTCTGCGCTCGGCCGGCGGTCCTAGAATACACAGGCCGCCGCTCGCTCAACCGCCCGCGCGCGACGCACCTGCACGACAGATCCGTAGGAGAGGACACCGCCATGCCGCCAATGGAGTTCGGCGCTCAGATTCCCGCCTGGCACTGGCACTGGGATGTCTCGGAGGTGCGCGACTGGGCGCAGGGGGTGGAGGCGATCGGCCTCGATCTGATTTCGATGGCGGACCACGTGACCTACGCCTACGAGCTGCCGGATCGGCTCAACGACGGGCCGTATCAGGACGATGTGCATCAGCACGAGGTGCTGATCACGCTGGCCTGGCTGGCGGCGCAGACGAGCCGCGTCGCGCTCCAGACCAACGTGCTGGTGCTGCCGCAGCGCGAGCCGGTGCTGGTCGCCAAGCAGGCCGCCGAAATCGACATCCTCTCGGGCGGGCGCTTTCGGCTGGGCATCGGCGTGGGCTGGCAGGTGCCGGAGTTCGAGTCGCTGGGAGCGTCGTTCCGCCAGCGTCCGTCGCGGATGGAGGAGGCCATCCACGTGCTGCGGGCGTGCTGGACGGAGGAGCCGATCAACTTTGAGGGGCGCTACACGACGATGCGCGAGATGAGCATGCTGCCCAAGCCGGTGACGCCGGGCGGGCCGCCGATTCTGTTCGGCGGCTTCTCCGATCCGGCGCTGGACCGCGCGGCGCGGCTGGGCGACGGCTGGATCGCGCCGGTGCAGTCGGACATCGACCACCTGATCGGCTTCACGGAGAAGATCCGGGCGGCGCTGGAGCGTCACGGGCGGGAGGCGGAGGAGTTTCCGATCCAGTGGCTGCCGCCGCTAGACACGGACATCGCGGCGACACGGCGCACGCTGGTCGCGGCGCGGGAGGCGGGAATCACGCGGCTGGGCATCGGGATGCCCAACTACGACCGCGAGGCCGCCGTGCCGGTGGATGAGTATCTGCGGCACATCGAGACGGTCTGGCGGGAGATTTGGCCGGAGCTGCGGGGGTGAGGGGCGCGATGACGCGATTGCGCCGCTTTCTGTGGCCTTCAGTGCGGAGCGTCCTGGAAGACGATCAGCTGTCCGGAGATGAGCGTCGGGAGGCAGCGGAGCGCATCCTTGACCAGCGGCACCGACGAATGATCTGCGCGATATTCGTCGGCGGCGCAGTGATGATCGTGGCAACTGCGCTGCTTTGGATCTTCCTGCGGTGATGCGCGGCGGGCCTAGATCGCGTCGGGGCCGGGCCAGATCTGGATGGCGATGTCGGCCAGTCGCTCGCAGCGCGAAACGCTGCGGGCGATGATCGTGGTGGCGGGCGTCGCAGTGGCTGCGATCGGGCTGCTGATCGCGTTCCTCTAGCCCGGGCCGCCTGACGCCAGATCGCGCCAGGCTGGGCAGGGGATGTGAGGGCTGATCGTCGCCCGGGAGGCGGGATTACGCGGCTGTGGATCGGGATGCCGAGCTATGGCTGCGCGACGGCGGCGGCGGTTGATCTGCGCTAGAATGGAGCCATGGCAGCCATACCGTCGCTGGACTGGTACGAAAAGCTGATCGCGGCCGGCTTCACCGAGAAACAGGCGCTGAATCGCCAGCTGCTCGAAAGCGACCACAAGATCGACAACCTCCAGCGCAATGTGGACCAGCTGCGCACAGATATGGAGAACGGCTTCACGCAGGTGCAGGAGGCGATGGAGCGCGGCTTCGCTCAGCTGCGGGCCGACATGCAGCGCGACATGGAGCAGCTGCGGCTGGAAATGAAACGAGATCTCGAACTGGGCCAGGCGGAGCAGCGGCGGCACACGGAGCAGATCGCCAGTGAGGCCAGGCAGCACTCGGACCGGATCGAGCGGAACACGCTGGTTGCGATGATTGTGGTGGCGGGAGTGATCATCGCGGCGGTGGGGCTGATCGTCGCGCTGCTGTAGCGGTCTAGACCGCGTCTGGGCCGGGCCAGATCTGGATGGCGATCTCAGTCAGCCGCTTGCTGCGGGCAAGAATCGTCGCCTCATCCCACACATCGCCCGCGTGCTTGATGAGGTCGTGATTGATCGGCGTGAGGCTGTGCTTCTGGATCTCCGGGCGTTTTTCAGACCATGGATCGTCGGAGATGGCCGAATTGAGGGATTGTGTGACCAATGTGAGGTTGCCGATCGTGTGGACCAGACGATCGCGTGCTGCCTCCGCCGTTTCGCTGGCATGCGCGAGTTCCTCTGCCGGCGCATCCCATTTCTCGCCGCGCCACTTTTGCGGCATCACGTGTTCAATGCTCAGCGACGAGTAGTCGTAGTTGAGCGGCTCGTTTTTCGCCGTGTGGAAGCTGCCGGCAAGTGCTTCGAGGACCATCGCCAGTTTGCGCCGGGCCAAGCCGCCGTACAGCGGCCGC
Source organism: Dehalococcoidia bacterium (assembly GCA_965243125.1). Lineage (GTDB taxonomy): Bacteria > Chloroflexota > Dehalococcoidia > Bin125 > Bin125 > CATQGW01. Next base: position 2,502,934 of record OZ251529.1, read on the forward strand.
TCGAGCAGGGCTTTCTCGAGCACGCTGTCGGACGGCCAGGCCCGACGCTCGACTGTTTGACTTCGCAGGTGGTCGATCACGACGGCATCGGCGGCGGCGGGAGCGGCCTCATTCAGGCGCTTCAGGATTTCCTGCATCACGCGGTTCAGTCCCATGCTGGTGCGTCCGCACAGCGCGCGGCGCACGAGATAGCTCTCCAGCGCTCGGACAGCGCTGACAGTCCTTTCGCGGGATTCTGCGGGCACGTTCGCCATGAGCCAGAGCAGCACCGGCGTCACAACGCCGACGTCCAGGATGTCGAAACGGGCGAGTTGGGTTGAGATGTCGGATTCTGCCGACGGGTCCGCGAGTTGGACGTAGAAATCCGAGACGGAATTCATGTCGCCCACAACATCGCCGATCTTGCCATCATGCCCCTCGGTGTATTCGCGGAATGTGCGGAACACGTCGCCGGCCAGCACTTCGTCGGCAACCCGCATAGTGAGCCAGTAGTTCAAGAACTGCTCGACGCGCTGGCGGCGAATGCGCCCCTGCTGGACCTCGGTGGTCCACCAGTCGTCGAGGTAGCGCACCAGCCACTTTTCCGCCACGGCCTCGGCGTCAAGCCCATCGCGCTGTGCGGCGTGGATGATGTAGTTCTTGACGAGATCCGACTGCAAGAGGGGCGTACCGCGTGCGTTCAGGGTCTCGAAGATGACCTGCGGATCGACATCGGGACCAAGGTCGATCACGACCAACAGCAGGTAGCGCCTCAGGACGGAATACAGAGCTTTGGCACGCGCTGGATTCACATCACCATCGTCGCGGAGCCACTCACGGACCTTGTTGCGGAAGAAGTTGTGTGCCTCAACGAGCGGCGAGTCTTCGTGCTCTTTCGTCGGCAGGTCGTTGTGCATCGCATGCCGAAAAGCCTCGCGGTCGGCACGTGTCGGCCAGACTTTGAAGTGATCTTCGTCAACCTCAACGAAGTCGTCATCGTTCGCGACGAGGACACGTAGGCGCGCCGACAGTTTGTCACCTGCGATTTCGTACTCCTCCTGTGCTGCATCGAGCAGCAACTGGAGAGTCGTCAATCGCTGTTGTCCATCGATCACCAGCCGGATATCGATGTCGCCTGTCGGCTGCCGTTCCTGTTGCACGACGACAGCACCCAGGAAGTGGCTGGCGCGACTATCCTCAGAGACTGCGACATCGTTCGGCGTGTCAGCATGCTGCTCTGCGAGGGCGCTCACGTCATTCCACAGCGGATCCCACTGCTCGTCCTCGTTCCACACGTAGCGGCGCTGGAACGGCGGAATCACATAGCGAATTGGCCCTTGAAAGAGCTTCGCCGAATTCCGCACATTGACTTCGATCGAGGCGTCCTGTGGCATGGGCTTTTACTCCACTGAGCTCAGGGTGGACGACTTGCGGAGGGCGTTGGCGGCGCGCTCGAAGCTGGGGAAGGTAGGGATGCTTTCCGCCTGTAGGCGCTGGCGCGCCTCCAGCGCTTCCGGCTCTACGTGGCTGGGGTGGAGCGCGGCCAGGAGCGGCTTTTCGGACTTCGCGGTGAAGCGTTGGATGGAGGCGATCAGGCGATCGAACTCCTCCGGCTTGTCGCGCCAGCGGCGGGCCATGAACGTCGCCGACAGCTCCATCGCCACCGCGTCGATGTTTGGGTCGGCGTCGAGGATGTCGAAGATGGTATCGAGGTGTTCGGGGGCCTGGCCGATGGTGCCGGCGGCGTCGAGCGGGTTTCGGTAGGAACCGCCGATGATGTTGAAGAACTCGGCGAGTTGCGTGTATGAGTCGTCGGAGAGCGTGGGCACTTTCCAGCCGGCCTTTTCGAAGGCGTCGGTCAGTACGACCGACTGACCGCCGGTCATCGCGATCAGGCCGAGCCGATTGCCGCTGGGGCGGCGGGTGAGCAGCGTCGCCTTGACAACGTCGATCATCTCGTCGAGGTTATGCACGGCAACGGCGCCGACCTGGCGGATCACGGCTTCCCAGACGGCCTGGTCGCTGGCGAGCGAGGCAGTGTGCGAACGGATGGCGCGTCCGCCGCCCTCGGTCTGGCCGCCCTTCCAGATGATGACGGGCTTGCGGGCGGCGGCGGCCTTGAGCGATTCGAAGAGGCGGCGTCCGTCGCGCGCGCCCTCGATGTACATCCCGATCACGCGGGTGCGGTCGTCGTCGGCGAGGTAATCGAGGTAGTCGGCGGCTTCGAGGATGATGCCGTTGCCGAACGAGACGAGCGATGAGCAGTACAGCCCGTTGGCCGCGCCGGTCAGGGAGAAGTTCATCCCGTGCGTGCCGCTCTGGGAGATGAAGCCGATCTCGCCTTCGACGTCGTGGGGCTGGTCGCGGTTGAAGCGGACGCCGAGGCGGGGGATGTGGACGCCCATGCAGTTGGGGCCGATCAGGGCGAGGCCGGAGGGGGCGGCGATTTCGTGGATTTTGTCCTGGAGCTCGACGCCGATCTCTTCGCCGGTCTCGGCAAAGCCGCTGGTGAAGAGGGTGACGCCGCCGACCTCGGCGTCGACGCAGCCCTGCACGATGAACGGCGCGACCTGGCGGGGCACGGCGCAGACGGCGAAGTCGACGCGCTCGGGGATGTCGGCGAGGCTCTGGTAGTTTTCGACGCCGAGCTCCTCGATACCGGGGATCTCGTTGGGATCGACCTGTACCGAATAGAGCTTGCCGGTGAAGGTTTGCAGCGAGCGGAGCCAGGTGTAGCCGCTGGCTTTTTTGTCGCCGATCACGGCGACGACTTCGGGGTTGAGGGTGCGGTGCAGGCGTTCGCGGGTGACGGGCATGGGATTCGCCGTTCGCTGTGTGGCTGTGTGTGGCTGGCTGTCGGGCGGTGATCGGTCAGGCGCTCGCGGGGGCGAGCACGATGCGGGCGTCGACGGCGATTGCGCCGTCGGGCCGGGCGAAGACGGGGTTGAGGTCGAGCTCGGCGACGTCGGGGTGGGTCTGGGCGAAGTCGGAGAGTTGGAGCAGCATCGCCTCGATGGCGGAGAGGTTGGCGGGTTCGGCGCCGCGGAAGCCTTCGAGCACGGCGAAGCCCTGGATTTCGCGGATCATTTCGGCGGCGTCGCGCGGTTCGAGCGGCACGACGCGGAAGGCGACGTCCTTGAGCACCTCGACGAAGACGCCGCCGAGGCCGAACATGAGAACCGGGCCGAATTGTTGGTCCTGGGTGATGCCGAGAATGACCTCGGTGCCGGGCGCGGCCATGGGCTGGACGGAGAGGCTGGCGGCGGCGCCCGGCGCAGCCGCGGAGACGGCGTTGTGGATGCGCTGCGCGGCGGCGCGCAGCTGGTCGGCGTCGGCGATGCCGAGCTCGACGCCGCCGACATCGGTCTTGTGGGTGATTTCGTCGGCCACGACCTTGAGCGCGACGGGGTAGCCGAGCTGGTCGGCGATGGCGACGGCGTCGTCGACGGAGGCGGCGAGGCGGGTGTCGGTGACGGGGACTCCGTGCTGAGCGAGCATCGCCTTGGCTTCAACCTCGCTGAGCAGGGTGCGCCCTTCGGCGCGCGCCTGCTCGATGATTCCGGTCGCTTCCGCTGTGGTCATCGCGCTCCTCCGTCCGATCCGGCCGAATCCAGGTTGCCGCAGCGAGGATATAGGACGAGGGGTTCGGCGGAATCGCCACGCGCCGAGCCCGCCCTCCGCCGCTACGCGGCACCTCCCCCACGATGGGGGAGGATTCCGATCCGGCGATTGCGGCGCGGGAGGGGGTAGGATTTGTGGGGAGACGGGGGTGCGCTATGGCGCTTGGACGGGCGGAACGGGCGCAGGTGCGGCAGCAGCTGGAGGCGGTCGCGGGGCCGATCAAGATCGACTATTTCCACCAGAGCAAGCGGCAGGTGGTGGTGCCGGGGCGGCCGGAGCGCCCGAGCTGCGAGCTGGCGATCGAGCTGTACACGGAGCTGACGTCGCTGTCGGAGCAGGTGACGCTGAATGTGTATGAGTTCGAGGACGAGCCGGCGCAGGCGAAGCGGCGGGACGCGCAGGATGTGCCGTGCGCTGTGGTGCGCGGGGAGCTGAACCGTCCGCTGCGGATGTACGGCGTGCCGAACGGGCATCTGTTCGTGGCGTTCGTGCGGGCGCTGGTGCTGGCCTCGGCGCGGGACGGCAAGCCGTCGGCGCAGATGAAGCAGGCGCTGGGCAAGCTGCGGCGTCCGACGCGGCTGCGGCTGTTCGGCGCGTACGCCGATCAGAACAGCGGGCAGGCGGCGCTGATGTACTGGGCGACGGCGCTGCTCTCGCCGAAGCTGGAGACGGATGTGTACGCGATTGAGGAGTTCGCGCCGCTGGCGCAGCGTCTGGGCGTGAACGCCTTGCCCACGGCGTTGGTCGACGATGAGTTTGCGGTGGCGGGGATCGTCGATCCGATCGAGTTGGCGCGCTATGTGGGGCTGGCGCAGGCGCGTCCGAATCGGGCGCGGCTGAACCCGCCGCAGGCGCAGGCGGGCTCGCTGACGGGCTGGCGTCCGCCGCCCCCGCCGCCGGGCCCGCGACGCGCGCCGGCCGGCGAGCCTGCGGCCCCGGATCCGATTGCGCAGGCGGCGGGGCGGGCGCGTGAGGCGGCGGCCACGCCTGAGGGGATGCGGCGGACGGCGGGCGGGTTGATTGTGCCGGATCGGTAGGGGCGGGGTCGGTGCGCTGGGGCGGCCGACCCCCCAGTCCGCTGCGCGGACAGCCCCCCTGCATAGGGGGGCGATTCCAGAGCGGACTGCTCCCTGCATAGGGGGGCGATTCCGGAGTGGGCAGCCTCCCTGCATAGGGGGGCGATTCCGGAGTGGCAGCCTCCCTGCATAGGGGGGCGATTCCAGAGCGGACCGCCCCCGTACTTGCGTTCTAGGAGACGGGGCAGTTAGGATTGGGGCGACGGAAGGAGCGATCCGATGAGGGTTGAGCACGGGTGGGTCGAGACGCCGCTGGGGACGATGTTCTTCGAGACGGTGGACGGGGCGCTGCGGGAGGCGGGCTTCGTGGAAACCTGGGCGCGGGAGACGGCTGCTCGGTCGGCGGGCGGCTGCGCGGAGGACGCGCCCTCGCTGTCGGCGGCGGCCTGTGCGGTGCGCGACGCGCTGAGCGGCTACTTTGCGGGCGATGTGGCGGCGCTGGATGCGATTGAGCTTGATCTGGAGGGGACGCCGTTCCAGCGGGCGGTGTGGCAGGCGATCCGCGAGATTCCGGCGGGGCGCACGGCCTCCTACAGCGCGATCGCGCGGGCGGTGGGGCGCCCGGCCGCAATGCGGGCGGTGGGAACGGCGACGGGGCGCAACCCGGCGGGGATTGCGGTGCCCTGCCACCGGGTAGTGCGCTCGGACGGCTCGCTGGGCGGCTACGGCGGGGGATTGGATCGCAAGCAGTGGTTTCTCGATCACGAGCAGCGGCACACGGCAACGGAGGCATCGGCATGAGCAGCGTTACGGACCCGGAGATCGCGGCGGCGTTGGCCCAGGATCTGGTGATCGACATCACGACGACGGGGCGACGGAGCGGCGCGCCGCAACGGATCGAGATTTGGTACCATGTGGTGGACGGTCGGTACTACATCACGGGGCGTCCAGGGCCGCGCTCGTGGTACGCGAATGTGCTGGCCGAGCCGCGCATCATCTTCCACCTGAAGGAGTCAGCGGAGGCGGACCTGGCGGCGACGGCGCGGGCGGTGACGGATGCGGCGGAGAAGCGGGCGGTGTTCCTGGGCGCGCCGAAGCTGGGGGAGTACATCACGGAGGAGAACGTGCAGGAGTGGGTGGATGGGAGCCCGCTGATCGAGGTGGTGTTCTGAGCGGGTTGGGGGTGGTGCGGCGTCTGTCTTGTGCTCGCGGCTCCGCGCCGATCCCCCAGTCCGCTTACGCGGACAGCCCCCCTGCATAGGGGGGCGATTCCGGAGAGCCCCCTCCGCCTCCCCCCCACGATGGGGGGAGAGGATGGTCACTTGGCGGCGATGAGGGCGATTTGGATGAATTCGAAGAGGGCTTCGGGGTGCTGGGACCAGGTTTGCCAGGCGATGGAGAGGGCATTGAGGTCGGTTTGGGTTGCGAGGTTGTATTCGAGCGCTTGCGTAGCGACGGCGGAGTGGAGAATGCGTTGGGACCAAGCTTCGCCCCAAATGCGGGCTTCCTCGTCTTCGAGCAGGACGACGTTGGGGTGGGTTTCGATCTCGGTGAAGCCGGCGGCGCGGGCCCAGGACGGGAGTTTGCGGCCGGCGTCGGGTTCGGCGTTGTTGGCGTAGGCGACCTGGTGGTAGAGCGTGTTCCAGCGCTCGAACTCGGGGAACTTGGGGTGGGGCTGCATGGTGGCGTAATCGGCGTCGCGGACGGCGAGCAGCCCGCCGGGGCGGAGGACGCGGCGCATTTCGCGCAGGGCGGCGACGGGATCGGAGAGGTGCTGGAGCAGCTGGTTGGCGTAAACGATGTCGAACGTGTCGTCGGGGTAGTTGAGCGCGTAGACATTGCCCTCGACGAATTCGAGGTTGTCCGGTCCCGTCTCGGCGGCGTGTTCGCGGGCGGTGGCGAGCACGTCGGGGGCGGCGTCGAGGCCGGTGACGAGGCCGGGCGCGACGGCGCGGGCGAGTCCGCTCGTGACCGTGCCGGGGCCGCAGCCGATATCAAGCAGGCGTTGGCCAGGCCGGAGGCGGGGTAGCAGGAACCAGGCCTCGATCTCGGCTCGGCGCCGCGCGTGCTGGGCGACGACAGAGGGGTGGTGTCCGTGGGTGTAGCGCTCGCGGGGTTCAGGCATCGGCGTCAGCCTGCGCGCACGCTTGCTCGCTTTCGGGCGCACTTTCTTGCACGAAGTCGGGGAGGATGCCGGCGAGGGCTCGGCGGGCGTCGCCGCTCAACTCCATTTCGCGCAGCGCCTGTTGGGCGGCGGGGCTCATTTTGCGCCAGGTGCGCCCGACGACGCGGCGCTGCTGGCGCGCGTCGAGGTCGGGCATGGTGGACTCGAGCTGAGTCTGGAAGAAGACGAGCGAGAGCGCGTCTTCGAGGGTTTGGGCTTCCTCATCGCCCTGCTGGAGCAGCGGTTCTTTGGCGATCAGGGCGTGGACGCGCTCGACTTCGGCGCGTCGGTAGCCGTGCCGTTCGAGGATGGCGGCGGCGAGTTCGGCGTGGACATGGTGCAGCGCGCGCCGCCAGCGGAGGTAGGCGCTGCGCCCGGCGGGGAAGGCGTCGCGGGGGATCATCCAGCGGCGCAGGTGGTGGGCGCGGGCGGCGAGCAGCAGCGTTTCGGAGGCGTCGGGGCGGAGTCGGAGCACCCAAGCGGTCATCATTTCGGCGTGGGTTTGTTCTTTGGGGCGCTGTGCGCCGTCGACGAGCAGGGTGGCAGGGTCGGCGGCGTTGGCGGCGTCGATCGCTGCGATTGCAGCGGCGTAGCGGTTGGAGTGGGGCACTGTGGCACTTTCGGGTTTGTGGGCAGCATACGGGGCGTCGGCGGTTGTTCCCGGCGGGGGTGAGTTTTGGCGCGTTGGGGAGGTCGTGGCTTAGGCGTGTTTACGCAAACCCAACTCCGTTCGCAGCGCCGAAGGCCCAGATCTGCTCGCCAACGCCTGTTCGCAGGTCAGCTCGATGCGCTGTGCTGCCGAGAACCGCCTTGTGGATTCCCGCTCGGGGGCGGGAATGACGGAATTTTGGGGCGGGAATGGCGGGAGTGGGGGTGGGAATGGCGGGAGTGGGTCGTATGGGGTGTTGGTGCTGGTGGCGGCGAGATACCCCCGTTCGGGCCGGGGGCAGGCTCCGCGGCAAGCGCGGGTATGACGGAGGAGAGAGAGGCGGGTATGACGGAGGAGGGGAGGCGGGTATGGCGGAGGAGGGGAGGCGGGTATGGCGGAGGAGGGGAGGCGGGAATAATGGGAGTGGGGGTGGGTGCTAGGGGTGTTGGGCGGCGAAGGTTTGGATGAGGTGGTCGGCGCGGTGGAAGGCGGTGTTGGGGTGGCGCTGGATGTGGTCGAGCAGGCGGTCGAGCATTTTGAGGCGGCCGGGGCGTCCGATGATGTAGGGGTGCATGGTGAGGGTGAAGACGCCGCCGCGGGCGTAGAGCTCGTCGAAGGCGTCGCGCCAGGCGGCGTAGACGTGTTCGGGGGCGGCCATCAGGCGGCGTCCGTCGGTGGGGGCGAAGACGAAGTAGGGGTAGTCGTCGAGCGCCCAGTGGATGGGGAGTTCGGCGAGGCCGGGCGCGGCCCAGTAGGGGGCGTCGCCGCCCATCAGGCTGGAGTCGTAGCGGAAGCTGCGCTCACGCAGGAGATCGAGCGAGTGGTCGCTCAGTTCCCAGGACGGGGAGCGGTAGCCGACGGGGGCTTCGCCGGTGATGCCTTGCAGGATTTCGGAGCCGCGGTCAAGCACCTCGGCTTCCTGTTCGGCGGAGAGGGTGGCGGGCGGCTCGTGGAGGTAGCCGTGATGGCCGATTTCGTGTCCGGCGGCGGCGATTTGTTCGACGGTGTGCGGGTTGCGCTCGGCGATCCAGCCGGGCACGTAGAACGAGGCGGGGATGGCGCGCTCTTCGAGCAGGGCGAGGATGTGGGGCACGGCGACGGCGGGGCCGTAATCGCCGAATGAGCGGGCCGAGGGGCGCTGCTCGATGGCGGGGTCGCGGTTGATCATCCCTGATGCGCCGTCGACATCAAAGGAGATGACGACGGCGCAGCGGTTGGCGTCGCGCGCGGGCTGCAACGCCGCGCCGCAGCCCGCGCAGTAGCGCTCCTCGCTTGTCCGGCCGCAATGCGGGCAGGGCATCTCCTTAGGAGAAGTCCGTGATCGTCGTGAAGCCCATCGTCTGGAAAGTGGTCATGGAGTCGACTACCGCCGGGACGTCGTTGATGCTGATGCGCTCGCCGATGATCGTCTCCGGATGGAGCTTGCCCGACGCGACCATGTTGAGCATGGCGGGGTAGTTCTGGTTGGGCAGGCCGAGCGAGCCGCGGAACTCGATTTCGCTCATCGTGATCAAGTCGATGGGGAGACCGACCTCGCCGGCTTCGGCGGCGGAGGTGATGCCGATCTGCACGTGAACGCCGCCTTTGCGGAGGGAGTTGACGGAGTTGAGCATCGTGGCTTCGATGCCGAGCGCGTCGACGGAGACCTGCGCGCCGCCGCCGGTGATTTCCTTGACCTGCTCGGGCACATCGCCGTCGGTGGCGTTGATCGTCTCCAGCGCGCCCTCGCTGCGGGCTTTGGAGAGCTTGGTCTCGTCGAGGTCGACGGCGACGACCTGCGCGCCGAGGGCGGCGGCGACCTGGATGGCGGAGAGGCCGATGCCGCCGCAGCCGTTGACGACGACCCAATCGCCGCCGCGCACGCCGCCGCGGTCGGCGACGCCGTGGTAGCTGGTCATGAAGCGGCAGCCCATCGCGGCGCCGGCCTCGAAGGAGATGCTGTCGGGCAGGGGGATGGCGTTGAAGTCGGCGTTGGAGATGACGGCTTTCTGGGCGAAGCCGCCGGCGAAGGCGGCATTGTTGTCGCAGATGTTGGGGAAGCCGCGGCGGCAGAGGTCGCAGTTGCCGCAGCCGTTGTGGAAGGGGGTGAGCACGCGCATGCCGGGGCGGATGTGCTGGACTTCGGCGCCGACCTGCTCGACGGTGCCGGCCCATTCGTGTCCGAGCACGGCGGGCATGGGGATCTGGAAGCCGACCCAGGAGAGGTCGCCCTGCCAGAGGTGCCAGTCGCTGCGGCAGACGCCGCAGGCTTCGACGCGCACGAGCGCGTCGCGGGGACCGCATTGGGGTTCGTCGAATTCGCGCACCACCAGCGGTTCGCGGAGGGCTTCCATCACTACGGCTTTCACGGCGTCGTCCTTTCCAGCGCCCCCTGACTGAATGGGGGGCGTGCGTGGTTTGGTGGGAGTGTAGCGATTTCAGCGCGGCGCCGTCGCGGCGGGGTAGTATGGCAGTCGAAGGCGAGGCTGCGCATGGAACGTGAGCTGCTGATCGGGATGGCCGGGCCGGGCGTTGAAGCGTCGCGGTTTCCCCTCGGCGATCTGTTCGGCATTTTCAAGCCGATCGAGGCGGCTGTGCGGGCGATCATTGCCGACGAAGCGGACGATTGCGATGCCGGCATCAATTGGATCATCGGCGGGGGCGGCAGTGAGCGGCGCGAGGCGCGAATGACGCTCTTCCCGCCGGGCTGGCCGCAGCACGATGGTCTCGCGGGCGTGCCCGATCCGCTGCAACACCTGGTCGACGGGGTGGGCAGCGATCCGACCGATCTGCCGCCGGCGGCGATCGCTGCGCTCGGCGAGGTCGCCGCCGCAATCCCGACGGACGACGATGTGGTGCGGATGCGCTACGACTGGACGATCGCGTCGTTCGGGCGTCAACTGGCGCGGACGCCAGATGAGGGACCGCGGAGCGAGCTGCACGGCTGGCTTTGGAGGGTGGATTGCGAGCGGCGGACAGCGCGGCTGCAAGTGCCGAAGAAGAACGGACAAGCGCCGTTCGCCGCGATTCTCGAATTCGACGGCGCGCTGTCGGAGGTCGCGGAGCGTCTGGAGCGGAGCAGCGTTTGCGCGTCCGTCTTTGAGTGCGACGAGCCGCTGGGGACGCTGCCTCGCTTTCAGGTGCGCGAGCTTGAGCCGCATCCGTGCCGACACATCCCGCCGGGCACGAAGCTGTTCCGCTGGCCAACGAAGGACGAGGCGCTCGCCGCCGACGGGGTTGACGAATTTCTCGACGAGACGTACGCGGCGCGAAGAGGCGAGGACTAACGTTGCCGCCGGATGTCAGCTACACGGCCGACACAAACGCCGTTTCGTACATCATCACGAGACACCCGCTGGCGGCTCGTTACGCGCATCTGTTTGAGGGTGACGCGACGATCGAGATTTCGTTTCAGGCGCTGGCGGAGCTGCGGGTCGGGCTGCGAATGCTGAACTGGGATCGACGACGTTTCGATGCGGTGATGTCGCACTTTGTGGAGGTACCGCTCAGCTCCTTGGCGGAGCAGATCTGGGTGGATGTGCGCGCCGACTCGATCGCCCGGCATCGCAACAGGGGCGGCCGCGCGATATCGGCTGCCGACGCCTGGATCGCAGCGACGGCGATGGCGATCCCATGCCCGCTGATCACGCACAACATGCGCGATTTCCGCGGGATTCGCGGACTCGCACTCGCGCCCGGGACGGACGCGAGCGGGCGGGTATGACGCGGGCCTAGCCGTGGAAGTTGGGGTCGCGCTTTTCGAGGAAGGCGGCGAGGCCCTCGACAGCTTCGGGGCGGCGGGCGGCGTCGGTGATGGCGCGGGTTTCCTGCTCCATCTGGGATTCGAGGGTGTCGTTGAAGGAGGCGTGGTAGAGGCGCTTGGCCGCGCCGATGGTGTCGGTGGGGCCGGCGGCGAGTTGGGCGCCCAGCGCCGCCGCGGCGCTTTGCAGCTCGTCGTCGGGGACGACGCGGTTGAGCATGCCCCAGTCGAGCGCTTCCTGGGCGGAGAGCATGCGGTTGGTCATCGAGAGTTCGAGCGAGCGACGCAGGCCGACCATGCGGGGCAGGAAGTAGGTGGAGGAGCCGTCGGGCGTGAGGGCGATGCGGGAGTAGGCCATCGTGAAGCGGGCGGACTCGGCGGCGATGGCGAGGTCGCCGATCAGGGCGAGGCTGAAGCCCGCGCCGGCTGCGGTGCCGTTGATCGCGCAGACCAGCGGCGCGTTCATCCGCGCGAAGCGGGAGACGGCGGCGTGCAGGTAGGTGGTGAGCAGCTTGATCTCGGTGGCCATCTCCGGGCCGGCTGGCGGGAAGGCCTTGAGGTCGGCGCCGGCGCAGAACATGCGGCCCGTGCCGGTCAGCACGACGGCGCGCACATCGGGGTCGTCATCGCAGCGGATCGAGGCGTCCATCAGCTCTTCGCCCATCCGCATGGTGAGGGCGTTGGCGGCTTCAGGGCGGTTGAAGGCGATCGTGGCGACGCCGTCGGTCAGGTCCCAGGCGAGCGTTTCGTATGCGGGCATTCGTCGTTCCTCCGTTGCGTGCTGCGCGCGCGGTTGGTGGGCGGGAACAGTCTATCGCGCGCCCGTATGATCGCTGCGAGGGGAGGCGATTCCAATGCCGCAGATCAGAGATGTGGACGTGCCGGTTTCGGACGGCGAGATGCGGGCGGCGCTGGCGCTGCCCGACGCTCGCGGCGCGGCAGCCGCGGGGCTGCTGGTGCTGCACGAGTTGGGCGGGCTGAACGAGGACATCCGTCGGATCGCGCTGCGCTTTGCGGAGCACGGCTACACGGCGCTCGCGCCGGACCTCTACTCGGTGGGTCCGCCGAAGCCGATCTGCATCAGGCGCACGATGCGCTCGCTGGACAGCGGCACGGGGCGGGTGTTCGCGGATCTTGAGGCGGCGCAGCGCTATCTGGCCGGGCTGGAGGGCGTGGATGCGGCTCGGCTGGGCGTGGCGGGCTTCTGTATGGGCGGCTCGTTCGCGATCTTGCACGCGGTGCGCGCGCCGGTCGGCGCGGCTGCGGTCTTCTACGGGCGGGTGCCGCGTAGGGCGGAGGAGATTGACGGGATCTGCCCCGTCGTGGCCGGCTACGGCGGGCGCGATCGGATGTTTGCGGAGCAGCCCGGGCGCCTGCGCGAGCACCTTGAGGCGCTCAATGTGCCGCACGACATCGAGGTCTATCCCGACGCCGGGCACTCCTACATGAACCAGTTGGGCGGGCCGCGCCCGCTGCGGGCGCTGATGCGTCGCGGACGGCTGGCGTTGGGCTACCACCGCGAGTCGGCGGAAGACAGCTGGCGTCGGATGCTGGCGTTTTTCGCGGAGCACCTCGACGCAGCTGCGGCGGAACATCCAGCGGACAGCGGACGTTAGTACATTGCAGGCAGCGCGGCGCGAGGAGCGCCGCGGCCGGCGATGGGCAATCGGCGCAAGGAGGCGAACGATGGCAACGAGCAAACGGATGCGAGTGATCGGCGGGCCGGCGCTGGCGGGGCTGGCGCTGCTCGCGATCGTGGTCTGGACGCTAACGGGCGCGCAGGCGCAGACGCCTGAGACCGTGAGCGAGACGGCGGCGGATACGGAGACGACGACGATCACGGTGCAGGGCGCGGCGTCGCGCTCGCTGACGACGGATCAGACGACGATCGCGTTCACGGTCAGCGCGCTGGCGGAGCGGGCGCAGAGCGCGGTGCAGCAGGCGGAGACGGCGCTGGCGGCGGTGACCGCGCGGCTGCGCTGGCTGAGCGGCGTGGACCACGAGCAGCTGTTCACGCGCAACGTGTCGCTGTTCGAGGAGTTCGACTGGACCGACAGCGGGCGGGTGTCGCGCGGCTACCGCTACAACCACGCGCTGAGCCTTCAGGTTGAGGGCACCGACAAGGCGGGCGCGGTGATCGATGCGATCGTCAGCGCCGGCGAGGGGTCGGTGGCGATCAACAACGTGTCGTTCTCGGCGTCGAACCGGGCGGCGACGGAGCGCTCGGTGCTGCTGGCGGCGATCCGCGACGCGCGGGCGACGGCGGAGGCGATCGCGGCCGAGCTGGGCAAGACGATCATGGACACGGTGGATGTCTCGATCACGAACGGTCTCAGCCCGGTGGAGGTTGAAGAGCGCGCGGAGGCGGCGTCGGACGCCGCCTTTACGAGCGCCCCGCAGGTGCGCGGGGGCCAGGAGGATGTGCGAGTCTCGGTGAACGCCACGTTTGTGGCGAAGTAGGGGCGATTCCGGTCCGGATCCGGAAAAATCCTCCCCCTAAAGCAGGGGGAGGTGGCGCGGAGCGCCGGAGGGGGGTCGGTCCGGTGTCTTGAGTGCGCTCGGTGCGCCGTGCCGACCCCCCAGTCCGCTACGCGGACAGCCCCCCTGCATAGGTGTCATAGCCCAAGACCTGCGGGACGCGGAGAATGGGAGGGAAGCCGCCGAGGGCGGCGTGGGGGCGGTGGTGGTTGTACCAGTGCAGCCAGCTGGGCAGGGCCTGGTTGCGGGCGGCGCTGTGTGGGTAGGCCCAGCCGTGCGCCCAGCCGCGGGTCAGGGTCTGGATGAAGCGCTCGGCCTTGCCGTTGGTCTGCGGGCGGTAGGGGCGGGTGTACAACCGGCGCAGGCCGAGCGCGGCGCACTGCGCGGCCCAGCCGCGGGTGCGGTAGCAGCCGCCGTTGTCGGTCAGCACCTCGCGCAGGCTGATGTCGAGCGTGGCGAACCAGGCCGCCGCGTCGCGCCCGTTCTTGCTCGGCAGCACCTCGCCGTAGGCCAGCCGGGTGTAGTCGTCGACGGCGATGTGGGCGTACTCGACGCCGGCTCCGGGGCTGCGCTTGCGCCCGTCGCCCAGCGCGCGCCAGCCGGGCCGCTCGAAGCGCGTCAGCTGCTTGATATCGATGTGCAGCAGGTCGCCGGGGCAAGGGCGCTCGTAGCGCTGAACGGGCGGGCGCGGCTCGCGCGGCAGCCGCGAGCAGCCGTGGCGGCGCAGCACATTGCCGACCGTCGAGGGCGCGACGCCGACCACCCGGCCGACCGTCAGTGGGCCGGCGCGGGTCTCTGCGCGCAGCGCCAGGATGCGCCGCTCGAGCGCCGCCGGCGTGCGCCGCGGGCTGCGCCGGGGGCGCGAGGAGCGATCCCGCAGCCCCGCCTCCCCTTCGGCCCGGTAGCGCTGCAACCAGCGGTAGAGCGTGGAGCGGGCGACGCCCTGGCCGGCCGCCGCCGCCGTCACGCTCAGCCCGCCCTCCACCACCAGCCGCACCGCGCGCAGCCGCGACTCCCACGAGTAGCGCATCCGCAGCCGTCCGCCGTTAGCCTCTGTCATCGGAACCTCCTGCGTGATTGGGCATGGCTTGCACCCCCAGTCTCGCAGGCGGCTTCCACTCCCCGTTCCGTCCCACATGTCCGCAACTACGACACATAGGGGGGCGATTCCGGAGCGGACGACCCCGGCATGGGAGGCGATTCCGGAGCGGACGGTCCCCGGCATGGGGGGCGGTTCTCGGAGGGGGGCTACGCGCCGTCGGGGGTGAGGAGCTCGGTGGCGATCAGGACCACGATGGCGCGGTCGCCTTCCTGGGCGATGCGCAGTTCGCCGCGGAAGGATGGGTTGTCGGCGTCGCGGAAGCTGATGAAGTCGATTTTGACGCGGCGAGGGTCCGAGACGATGGACCAAGGGGCGACTTCGAGTTGCGAGCGGTACCAGGCGTAGATGTCGTCGGCGTGCTCTTCGGTGCTCTGCCAGCCGAAGATTAGGCGGCGGCTGGTGTCGGTGTCGGTGAAGGCAGAGCCGAGCAGGGCGAGCGAGCCGCGCTCGGGAAAGTTGGGCGGGAGTTCGTCGACCGCGCCCTGGATGCGGACATCGGCGGCGGCGGTGCTGTCGCTCTGGATCAGGTAGTTGCGGAAGAGGCGCTGGGCGGCGAGGCGCTCTTCGTCGTCGGAGCTGTCGCAGGCGGCGGCCGCGACGCCGACCAGCGCGAGCAGGGCGGCGCAGAGCGCGAGCAGCAGGGAGGAGCGCGGCATGGCGGGGTGTTTCCGGTGCGCGTGGGGTGGACGGCGGGATTCGAACCCGCGAATACCAGGGCCACAACCTGGCGCCTTAGGCCTCTAGGCGACGCCCACCACGCGGGAGTGGCGTAGCTGATGGTATCACCCGATCGGGCGAAACGATCGGGCGAAACGATCGCGCGAAGCCGCTCAGGCGATCCGATCGATCAGCAGAGAGGCGAGGCCGAGGAAGAAGAGAAAGCCGAGCACATCGGTGACGGTGGTGACGAAGATGCCGGCGGCGAGCGCGGGGTCCGCGCCGGTGCGGCGCAGCAGCACGGGAATCAGCAGCCCGCTGAGGCCGGAGACGATCATCGTGGCCAGCATGGCCGCGCCGACCGCGACGCCCAGCCAGGGGTTGTCCTGCCAGACCCAGCCGATCGCGCCGACGAGCAGCCCCAGCGCGATGCCGGTGACGACGCCGATCGCGATTTCGCGCGGCAGCACCGTGCGGTGGAAGTGACGGTCGAACTCGCCCAGCGCCATCGCGCGGACGGTGAGCGTGGTGACCTGCATGCCGGCGTTGCCGCCCTGCCCGGCGATGATCGGCAGGAAGATAGCGAGCGCGGCGACGCGCGCCAGCGTGCCCTCGAACGCGGCCACGACGGCCGCGGCGGCGAAGGCGGTGAGCAGGTTGAACAGCAGCCAGGGCAGGCGGCGGCGCACGGCGACGTCGATCGGCGCGGTCAGCGCCTGCTCGTCGACCAGACCGACCATCCGGAACATGTCGCTGGTCGCCTCCTGCTGGGCGATGTTGAGCAGGTCGTCGGCGGTGGTCACGCCGACCAACCGCCCGCTCTGGTCGACGACGGGCAGCGCGTGCAGCCCGTAGCGCTGGAGCGTTTGCAGCGCCTCCTCCTGGTGCGTGTCGGTGGTGACGCTGGGGCCGGCGTCGGACATCAGGTCGCGCAGCGGGGCGGCGGGGGGCGCGGTGATCAGGTCGTGCAGGTGGACGGAGCCGAGCAGCTGGCCGATGTGGTCGACGACGTAGACCAGGTCGCGGACGGTCGGCGTGGGCGCGACGCGGAGGTGCGCGATGGCCTGCTGCGCGCTGGCGTGCGGCGCGAGCGTGACGATTTCCGGCGCCATAATGCCGCCGGCCGACTGGTCGTCGTGATGCAGCAGCGGCTCGATCAGCTCGGCCTGCGGCAGCTGGTCGAGCACGACGCTGGCGGCGTCCTCGGGGATCGCCTGCAACACATCGGCGGCGCGGTGGGCGGGCGCGTCGTCGAGCGCCTCGGCGAGCCGCTCGAGCTCGACGTCGGGCGCGACGTGCTCGAGCTCTTCGGGGGTGAGGAATTCGAGGATCACGGAGAGCGCGGCGCTGTCGATCCGGTCGAGCAGCCGCCGGCGCTCGTCGGTCGAGAGCGCGGCCAGCGCGTCGGCCTGGTCGGCGGGGTGCAGCACGCGGATCAGCGCGGCGGCCGATTCCAGATCGCCGCGGTCGACGCGCGCGACGACATCCCAGACGGCGGCCGCGTCGGGCCGCTCGAGTTCGCGGGTCATCGGGGCCGCCTGCGCGCGCAGGGCTCGAGACAGGGCTGTAGACTGGCGGGGTGCGCCCGTAGCTCAGCGGACAGAGCACCAGGCTTCGGACCTGGCGGTCGGGGGTTCGAGTCCCTCCGGGCGCGCCAGACAGACGCAGACGCGGCAGACGCCCCGACTGACGGCGGCGGCGGCGGTTGACGGGAGGCTCGGATGTTCATCGGCTGGTTCACGGAGCGGCCTTATCAGGACCCGGCGGCCAGCTGGTGGGGGCGCACCGGGCGGCGCTTGACCGACCTCGATTCCTCCAATGAAGAATACGATCCCCGCCTGGGCGCGGACCTCTATCACCGCTATCTCGATGAGGCGGTTGAGGCGGAGCGGGCCGGGTTCGACGGAATCGTGCTCAACGAGCACCACTCGACGCCGTTCTGCATGGGCTCGGTGATCAATGTGGAGGCGGCGATTCTGGCGCGGATCACCGAGCGCGCGCGCATCTGCCTGCTCGGCAACATTTTGCCGATCTGGGACGACCCGCTCTGGCTGGCGGAGACGCTGGCGGAGATCGACATGATTTCGGGCGGGCGGCTGATCACCGGCTGGGTGCGCGGCACCGGGCGCGAGAGCCTGGCGCACAACTCGCCCTCGCCGTACAACTGGGAGCGCTATCAGGAGGCGCACGATTTCGTGGTCAAGGCCTGGACCGAGGCGGGGCCGTTCCGCTGGGAGGGCGAGCACTACCAGTACCGCTACGTCAATCCCTGGTCGCGCCCGTTGCAGCGCCCGCACCCGCCGATCTGGATTCCGGGCGCGGTCAGCCAGCGCACGGTGCGCTGGGCGGCGGAGCGCCGCTACCCCTACGTGATGCTGGCCACGCGGCTCGCGCCGACGCGCGACTCGTTCGCCTATTACGACGAGGTGGCGCGCGAATTCGGTTACGAAGCCGGCCCGCAGCACCGCGGCTATCTCTGGAAAGTGCATGTGGACGAGACGGAGGAGCTGGCCGAAGAGGTGGGCCGCAAGTACCTGACCGGCCCCGGTAACATCTTCCTCGAAGGCAGCCGCGGCGACGTCAAGCGGCACATCCAGAACCTGCCCGGCATCGTCGATCGCAAGCGGCTGCTGCCCACCGCGGGCGTGCGCCACGTGACCGAATCGCGCGGCGCGGTCGACGCCGATCAGTACCGCGGGCTGACGCTCGACGCGGCAACTACGTACGAGCCGGTCGAAGATACGTACAAGGGCCTGACGGAGGCCTACAGCATCATCTCGGGCACGCCCAAAACCGTACTGCCGAAAATCCGCCACGTGCTGGAGTACCTGCGCCCCGGCAGCATCTGCTTCTGGGACGGCGACGGCTCAATGTCGCACGAGGACACGATGCGTTCGCTGCGTCTGATGGGCGAAGAGGTGCTGCCGGCCGTGCGGGAGATGGGGGAGGAGTTGGGGCTGGCGGGGCCGTTTGAGGTGGAGTAGCGCCCCCCTCTCAATCTCCCCCCAGGATGGGGGGAGAGGGCGGATTGCCCCCCCATCCTGGGGGGGCTACGGGGGGGTTCGGTGGGCGTGGGCGGAACCCCCCTCTCAATCTCCCCCCAGGATGGGGGGAGAGGCTTCTGATTGCCCCCCCATCGTGGGGGGGCTACGGGGGGGGTCTGCGGGCGCGTGGGCGGAACCCCCCTCTCAATCTCCCCCCAGGATGGGGGGAGAGGGCGGATTGCCCCCCCATCCTGGGGGGGCTACGGGGGGGTCTGCGGGCGCGTGGGCGGAACCCCCCTCTCAATCTCCCCCCAGGATGGGGGGAGAGGCCGGAAACTCCCGCGATGGGGGGAGAGGGCGGAAGGGGAGGCGCTACGGGGGCGGCTGCGTGCGGGGGGAGCGGGCGCGGGTTTTGGCTTGCTCGAGGGTTTCGTAGATTTGGTCGAGGACGGCGTCGAGGTCTTCGAAGATTTGGTGGTTGGGGAAGTGCAGGATTTCGAAATCCTGTGATTTCAGATATGCGTCACGGCGGCGATCGTACTTGGGGTTCTCGTAGTGCTGGCCGCCGTCGAGCTCGATGGCGACTCGCGGCCTGAGGCAGGCGAAGTCGAGGATGTAGGGGCCGACGGGGTGCTGTCGGCGGAAGCGGTAGCCGGGGATGCCTTTGCGGCGCAGGCGCGACCAGAGCAGGATTTCGGCGTCGGTGGAGTGTTGGCGGAGTTCGCGGGCGAAGTGCTTTTGGTCGGGCATGGGTTGGAGGGTAGGGGATTTGGGTGTGGGAGTGGGGGCGCCCCCCTCTCAATCTCCCCCCAGGATGGGGGGAGAGGTCGGAAACTCCCAAGATGGGGGGAGAGGCCGGAAACTCCCAAGATGGGGGGAGAGGTCGGAAAGGGAGAGTTTGACTGCCCCCATTGTGGGTTTTTTTGACTGCCCCCCCATCGTGGGGGGTTTTTTTGACTGCCCCCCCATCGTGGGGGGTTTTTCTGATTGCCCCCCCATCGTGGGGGGGCTACGGGGGGGGTTCGGGTGCGTGGGCGGGCGGGCGGAACCCCCCTCTCAATCTCCCCCCAGGATGGGGGGAGAGGCCGGAGCGTCCCGCGACGGAGGGAGTGGGGGGGCGGGGACGCGCAGAGGGCGGGGCCTAACGGCCCCGCCCTCTGGGGGTGGACTGGTGTGTTGGCGTGCGGCTAGCGGGAGAGCCAGAGCACTGAGCCGGGGTTGACGGTGAAGTCGGTGGAGCCGGGGATCATGCGGCCGTCGGCCAGGCCGTAGCTGAGCCACTCGCCGTTGAGCCAGAGCAGGACGAAGCTGATGCCTTCGAGGCCGTTGAGCAGCGCGGCGGCGCTGGTGCGGCCCTGGCCCAGCCAGGTGGTGAGGTCGTTGGGGTTGCGGCTGCGCAGGAAGTCGGCCGGGTTGGGCGGGGTCGGCGGGGCGAGCGTGCCGCCCACGTTGACCACGGCGGCGTCGCTGCCGTCCCCGGAGGTGGCGCGCAGCACGACCGTGCCGCTGCCCACGACCAGGTAGGTGTTGGTCGCTTTGCCGTCCTTGGTGGCGGCGGTCATGGTGGTCGAGACCACCAGGGTGTCGCGCCCGGCGCCGCTGGTCGTCTGCGGGTTGATCCAGTTGACGGCGGTGCTGTCGGGCACCGGGTTGCCGTCGGCGTCGACGACGGTGGCGGTGACGGTGAAGGTCTCGCCGAGGGCGACGCGCTCGGTGGGGGCGTCGAGGCTGACGCCGTCGGAGGCGGCGCCGCCGCTGACGTTGAAGGTCGCGGTGGCGGTTTTGCCGCCGGCGGTCACTTCGACGGTGTAGGCGCCGGCCTTGAGCGGCGAGGTCGGGGCGGCGTCGACGTCGACCTTGACCTGGTAGAGGCCGGCGGTGGTGACGATGGCGGGGTTGACGTTGTCGGGCGTGGCGATGCTGTTGCCGGTGGCGTCGCGGCAGGCGACGACGGCGCCGGTGGTGTCGGCGATGGCGGTGGTGACGCAGCCGCTGGTGAGGTCGTCGGCGGCGCGCCAGCGGGCGGGGAAGGTGGCGGTGGCGCCGGTGCGGACGAGCTTGCCCTCGGCGTCCTTGAGCACGGCGCGGCCGCCGGTGGCGCGCGGCACGGCGACGATGTTGCCGGCCTTGTCCTGCGCGCTGACGGCGAGCAGCAGCTCATCCTGGGTGTAACCGCGCACGGTGTCGACGTCGTTGCCTTCGTCGTCGGTGTCGGCCTGGTCGACGTTGAGCACGCCGACGGCGGGGTCGGCGACGGTGAGTTTGTCGGCGGGGCCGGCGAGCACGATTTGGAGCGGGTCGGGGCGGAGCGCGTCGCCGGTTTCGCGGCTCTGGACGCTGGCGCTGACGCGGGCGTTGCCGGCGCGGCCCTTGTGGGTGAGGGAGAGCATGATGCGGTGGGCGTTGCCGGCGTTGATGCTGCTGACGTCGATCTGGCAGGAGAGTCCGCTGCAGCTGCTGGAGGTGGCGTTGCCGCCGCCGGCGACGATGCCGAGTTCGCCGGCCGAGCTGGTGACCAGCACGGAGGCGACGCTGCCGGCGGCGGAGGCCGTGCCGCCCGAGTTGAGGATCGAGAGCACGATGCGGGTGCTGTCGCCGTTGCTGCGCAGCACGCTCGGCCAGGGCGGGTTGTCGTCGTCGGTGGAGATGCTCAGGTTGTTGAGCCGCGGGGGGATGGCGAGGTTGACGGCGGCGACTTCCTGCACCTTGCCGACGGTGACTTCGAGCGAGCGGCGCGCGGTGGTGGTGGGCGCGTCGTCGCCGCTGCCGCGGGTCAGCTTGACGGAGCCGGAGATGGTGAACACGCCGTCGGGGCTGCCGGCGGGGATCACGACCTTGCCGTCGCTGGGCACGGCGACGGTGCAGCTGGTGGTGGTCACGTCGTCGTAGGTGCGCTCGGCGCAGTCGCCGGTGGTCGGGGCGTGCCAGTTCCAGATCCGGCCGGTGTTTTGACCGGTGTTATGCGTTCCCGGAGCGGAGATGAGCAGGCGGTCGCCGTCGACGTTGTAGAGCGGCGCGCCGAACGAGTTGGCGTTGGTGGTGCCGGTGAAGGTCGGCTGGATGAGCTGCCACATGGTGGCGGTCTGGTCGATCGCGGTGGTGGGGATCGTGTCGTTGGACCAGCCGCTGCCCTTCTTGATCACCACGGCGCGGCCGATGTTGCTGCTGTAGGGGCGCTGGCCGAAGACGAGGGTGTCGCCGGCGGGGTTGAGGTCCATGCCCCAGGCCGCCCAGGTGCGGTCGGTGGCGTGCAGGGCATACTTGGCGGTGGGGTCGGTGATGTCGCCGCTCCAGCTGTCGCCGTCGCGCTCGAAGATGTAAACGTTGGCGTTGCGGTTCACAAACGAGTTGGCGGGAATGTTGTTGGCGCGGGAGAAGCCGGAGGAGACGGCGATGGTGGAGCCGTCGTCGGAGACGTCGACGTTGACGCCGAAGTTCTCGGCGTCGGTGGCGGTGCTGGTGAAGGAGGCGGTGGGGCGGAGGGTGGCGGTGGCGGAGGTGACGCGCTTGTCCGGCCCCGGCGAGTAGTGGGTGCTGGGGTCGAAGCTGTTGTGGGTGGGGACGGCGGCGCGGGCGGCGATCTCCGTGCCGGTGACGTCGTCCACGCTGTCCCAGCCACCGCTGGGGGCGACGTAGATGAAGACCTGGCCGTTGTCGACGCCGCCGCTGAAGCCGTTGGCGGCGGTGTCGTCGGCGTACTGCTTGCCGGGCGCGCCGGCGGCGATCACGGTGCCGTCGGCGGAGATGCCGATTTTGCCCTGGCCGATGGCGATGTAGTCGTCTTCGTTCGTGGCTTGCTCGCGCTGCTCGTTGGCGGTCACCTGGCGGCAGTAGGCGTTGCAGGTGCCGGCGGCGCCGGGCGTGAAGGGGCGGTTGGAAGCGCCGGTGCCCCAGGCGGGCACGGCGACCGGGGTGAGCTTGATGCCGTCGTCGTAGTCAACGTCGCCCCAGCTCCCGGAGCCGGTGGGGCGGGTGTAGACGTAGAGTGCGCCCATGTGGTTCATCTGGCGGGCGGAGACGACGAGGGTGGAGCCGTCGGCGGAGACGGCGAGGCCGGTGCCGTAGTCGGCGCGGGCCAGGGGGGCGGCTTCCTTGCGGTTGTTCGCTTCGGTCAGGGGGGGTTCGAGGGTGGTCGCGAGGGTCAGGGAGTGCATGCCGTTGACGTTGTAGGTGACCTTGTAGATGTAGACGCCGCCGATCAGCTGGCCGGACGCGGCCGCGTGGTTGCGGCCCTCCGAGCCGATGAAGAGCCAGGCGGCGGCGCCGTCGTCCTGCTCCCAGAGCGCGATGGGGGAGAGGTTGGGGCTGAGCAGATCGTCGCGGCTCGCGGCGAAACGCTCGTGCCAGCCGGTGTTGCGGCCCGGCCCGGCGGAGGTGTCCTGTACTTGCGTCTGGTAGGTGAAGGCGTTGGTGTCGGGATCGAAGGCGTAGACCTGAACGGTGGGCACGGTGCCGGTGGTGGGCAGCACGCGGGCGATCAGGGTGCGGCCGTCCCAAGCGGCGGCGTGGAATTGGCCGCGAATGCCGGTGCCGAGCGCCGCTTTCGGAGTGGCGGAGCTGGATTCGTCGATGGGGGCGACGGCGTCGGCCGCTGCGTCGATGCCGCCGTTGGTGCTGGCGAGTTCGATGGCGCCGAGGGCGAGGCGGGAGCCGACTGCTTGGGCGCTTTCCCACTCGAAGGAGCCGGAGATGCGGAGGGAGGCGTCGGTGCCGCTGAAGCCGGCGGCCTTGTCGGCGGCCGGAGCTTCGATGACGGCGCCGCCGACGATTGAGCCGTCGTAGCTGATGGCGGCATTGACGGTGAGTTCGCTGCCGGCGGGGACGATGTTGTCGGAGTCGTTGACGAGGTTGAGGTTGAAGGCGAGGTTGGGGGGGAGGGTGTCGTGGCCGTCGGCGAGCGCGGAGTGTTGGGCGGGGCCGAGTGCGGCGGCGGCGAGCGCGAGGAGCGCGGCGAGGGAGGCGACGCCGAGCAGCCAGAGGCGGCGGCCGGCGAGTGCGTTGGGGATGGACATTGCGGGGTGTACCTCCGAGTTGTGCGCCGTGGCGCGCCTACAGGTGTGGTTATGGTGATGGTAGCTGAGGCTGTGGTCTAGTGGGGCGTTGTTTTGCGTGGCGTTTACGTGGGGGTCCCCCCTCTCAATCTCCCCCCAGGATGGGGGGAGAGGCCGGAGGATCTTCCTCGCGATGGGGGGAGAGGCCGGAATCAGGGGAGGCGAGAGAGGACTTCGATGAGCAGGGCGATGACGGCTCCGGCGCCCGCGATGGCGACGGCGATGGCGAGGCTGATCATCCACATGAGGGTGCGGTGTTGCCGGTCGGTGCTGTCTTTGAAGTCCTGGAGGCGTCCGTTGAATTCTTCGCGGAGGTCGGAGATGCGGGTGTCGAGGGCTTTGAGCGCGGCGTCGACGGCTTCGAACTTGGTGTCGAATTTGGTCTCGAGGGC
Organism: Dehalococcoidia bacterium; assembly: GCA_965243125.1. Lineage (GTDB taxonomy): Bacteria > Chloroflexota > Dehalococcoidia > Bin125 > Bin125 > CATQGW01. Next base: position 2,526,766 of record OZ251529.1, read on the forward strand.
GGCGATTTTGGCGTCAACGGCCTCGAACTTGCCGTCGAACTTGGCTTCGAGGGCTTTGAGCGCGGCCTCGACGGCCTCGAACTTTCCGTTGACGGCTTCGAACCTGCCGTCGACGCCGTCGAACTTGGTTTCGAGCAGGCGGAAGTTGGTTTCGTTGAGGCGGTCCTGCTCGGTGAAGCGGCGGTCGACTTCGGCCTGTTTGGCGACCTCGTCGTAGCCGTGGGCGATTTGCTCGGCGGCGCGCTCGGCGGCGGCGGGGGTGAGGCCGCCTTCGATCAGGGCGTCGGTGAGGGTCGGTTTGTGCAGGACCATGGGAGCAGTGTAGCGCGGCTGTGGGTTGTGGTGCGGCGGGCGGACCGACCCCCCAGTCCGCTAGAAGCGGACAGCCCCCCTGCATAGGGGGGCGATTTTCGGAATCCTCCCCCTTGCAGGGGGAGGTGGCGCGGAGCGTCGGAGGGGGTCGGTCAGGGGAGGCGAGAGAGGATGTATCCGAAGAGGGCGAAGTTGGCGGCGGCGGTGAGGCCGATCAGCCAGTAGAGGCGGTTGATGCTTTTGTCGAGGTCGTCGATGCGTCGGTGGATGGCGGCGAACTGGGCGTCGGTGCTTGCTTTGGCGGCGGCGAGGCGCCCGTTGATTTCTTCGCGGAGGTCGGAGATGCGGGTGTCGAGGGCTTTGAGCGCGGCGTCGACGGCCTCGAATTTGGTGTCGAATTTGGTCTCGAGGGCGGCGATTTTGGTGTCGAACTTGGTGTCGAGGGCTTTGATTCGCTCTTCGACGGTCTCGAATTTGGCGTCGGATTTGGTTTCGAGCAGGCGGAAGTTGGTTTCGTTGAGGCGGTCCTGCTCGGTGAAGCGGCGGTCGACTTCGACTTGCTTGGCGACTTCGTCGTAGCCGTGGGCGATTTGCTCGGCGGCGCGCTCGGCGGCGGCGGGGGTGAGGCCGCCTTCGATCAGGGCGTCGGTGAGGGTCGGTTTGTGCAGGACCATGGGAGCAGTGTAGCGCGGCTGTGGGTTGTGGTGCGGCGGGCGGACCGACCCCCCAGTCCGCTAGAAGCGGACAGCCCCCCTGCATAGGGGGGCGATTTTCGGAATCCTCCCCCTTGCAGGGGGAGGTGGCGCGGAGCGTCAGAGGGGGTCGGTCAGGGGAGGCGAGAGAGGATGTATCCGAAGAGGGCGAAGTTGGCGGCGGCGGTGAGGCCGATCAGCCAGTAGAGGCGGTTGATGCTTTTGTCGAGGTCGTCGATGCGTCGGTGGATGGCGGCGAACTGGGCGTCGGTGCTTGCTTTGGCGGCGGCGAGGCGCCCGTTGATTTCTTCGCGGAGGTCGGAGATGCGGGTGTCGAGGGCTTTGAGCGCGGCGTCGACGGCCTCGAATTTGGTGTCGAATTTGGTCTCGAGGGCGGCGATTTTGGCGGCGATGGCTTCGAACTTGCCGTCGATGCCGTCGAACTTGCCGTCGACGCCGTCGAACCTGCCGTCGACGGCCTCGAACTTGCCGTCGAACTTGGTTTCGAGCAGGCGGAAGTTGGTTTCGTTGAGGCGGTCCTGCTCGGTGAAGCGGCGGTCGACTTCGGCCTGTTTGGCGACCTCGTCGTAGCCGTGGGCGATTTGCTCGGCGGCGCGCTCGGCGGCGGCGGGGGTGAGGCCGCCTTCGATCAGGGCGTCGGTGAGGGTCGGTTTGTGCAGGACCATGGGAGCAGTGTAGCGCGGCTGTGGGTTGTGGTGCGGCGGGCGGACCGACCCCCCAGTCCGCTAGAAGCGGACAGCCCCCCTGCATAGGGGGGCGATTTCGGAGCCCCCCTGCGTAGGGGGCGATTGCGGGCGCGGCGGGCGTGGTAGGATTTCGGGAGCGTTCGAGTGAGCGGGAGGAGACGGCTGGCTGATGTTGCTTGTGACTCGGAAGGATCATGAGAGCCCGGAGGCGCTGATCCGTCGGTTCAACAAGATGGTGCAGCGCGATGGGGTGCTGCAGGAGTCGCGGCGGCGGCGGCGGTTCATCTCGAATCGGGAGAAGCAGCGGCAGGCGGAGCGTCGGGCGGCGCGTCGGCGTCGGCGTGCGCAGCTGAAGGTGCGTCGGCGGGTGCCGGTGTAGGGGTTTCCGGAATCGCCCCCCTATGCAGGGGGCCGTTTCTGACTGCCTCCCCATTGTGGGGCGTTTCTCATTGCGCCCCATCGTGGGCGGTGCGTTTCTGACTGCCCCCCCATCGTGGGGGGGGGGGGCTACGGGGGGGTTCGGCGACGCGGGCGGAACCCCCCTCTCAATCTCCCCCCAGGATGGGGGGAGAGGCCGGAAGGGGATCCCCTGCGTGGGGGGATTGCGGAGCGGCGCACGGCGTCGCTGCTCAGTCGATGGGCTGGGGGGGTTGGAAGATGGGGCGGCGGGGGTTGGGGGCGAGGACTCTGAGGGCGTTGGGCTGGATTTGGATTTCGGTGGCGTTGCGCAGGCCGACTTCGCCGTCCATTTGGGTTTCCAGCGGAGGGGCGTTGGGCGTTTGCTGCTCGACGCGGAGGCGGCGGAAGCGGTGGTAGGTGACGCCGGGGGCGTGCTGGTGGAGGCGTCGGAGGGCGAGCGGGGCGGTGGCGAGCACGCGGAAGGGTGAGCCGCGGAAGAGGACGGCGTCGAGCTGTCCGTCGACGGCGGAGGCGCGGTGGGTGAATTCGGCGACGCTGCCGAACATGCGGGTGTTGCCGATGGTGAGCAGGCCGACGTCGGCGGCGATGGGCGGGGCGTCGTCGAATTGGAGGCGGAGTTTGAGCGGTCGCTGGGCGAGGGCGACCTGGGCGCCGGCGAGTCCGTAGGCGGCTTTGCCGAGCAGTCGCTTGGCGCGGGGGGCGACGCGGCGGACGGCGACGGCGTCGAGTCCGTAGCCGGCCATCAGCAGGAAGCGGCGCTCGTCGGCGAGCGAGCGGGCCAGGCCGGCGTCGATCCAGGTGGGGGGCTGAAAGAGCGCGTCGAGTTGGGCGCGGACGGCGGCGAGGGGGGTGGAGGGGATGGCGGCTTCGGCGGCCCAGACGTTGGCGGTGCCGGCGGGGATGCAGCCGAGCGGGAGCGGGGAGCCGGGCGGGATGCCCTGCATGGTGGTGTGCAGCGCGCCGTCGCCGCCGTAGGCGAAGATCGCCATGGCCTCGACGCGGTGTGCTTCGGCGGCCAGCCAGCGGGCCTGTTCGGCGCTGTGGGTTTCGACGACATGGGCGCGCAGGCCGAAGGGGTGGCAGGCTTCGGCGAAGATTTCGAGCAGGGCGGCGACGGGCAGGGCGTGCCGCGCGCGGGGGTTGACGACGAAGACGACGGCGTTGGGGGGGATGTCGGTCATTGGGGGAGGATAGGGGGCGATTCCGGAGGGGCGGCTTCGCCGCGGGCGTGTAGGCTGACGGTCGGAGAGGGCTGTCGTATGGCGCTGGGCTGGAAGCGGCTGGATCACGTCTCGATTGCGACGGCGGACCCCAAGGCGGCGGCGGCCTTCTGGGGCAAACTGTTGGGCGGGGAGTTGGACCACTTCACGGTCTCGCCGGAGCAGGGCTTTCGGGTCTCGATGCTGCACCTGCCGAAGCGGCAGACGGGGATTGAGCTGATCGGCCCTTACGATGAAAACTCGTTCGTGCAGCGCTTTCTGAGCGAGCGCGGGCCGGGCGTGCATCACCTCACGATTGAGGTGGAGGACATCGAGCAGGCGCTGGCGCATGTGCGCGACGAGATGGGCATTGAGCCGCTCGCCGAGCCGTTTGAGGACTATGAGTGGAAGCAGTTTTTCGTACACCCGCGCGACGCGGGCGGGGTGCTGCTGCAGTTCTACGAGTGGCTGCCGGGCCGTCGTCCGGCGGACTGGCCGGAATGATGGCGGCGGCAGCCGGGACCGCGGAGCCGAGGTTTGAGGACGGCGAGTTCGTGCCGTCGCGCGAGGTGCCCTTTTCGCGTGAGCTGGATGAGCTGATTCACGAAATTCGGGCGGGCGAGGCGCCGAACATCGGGCGGTTTTGCGGCTACTGCTGCGCGCCGCTGGGGCGGGCGTCGGCGTGCGAGGTCTGCGGCGAGTCGGCCTCGCGCACCGCGCCGCTGGACAAGATCGATCGTGAGCTGGCGCAGATTTACGTGGCGAAGCGGAAGCGGGAGGCGTGGTTTGTCCACGGCTTCACCTGGACGGGCATCCTGCTGATGACGGGGCTTTCGGTGCTGCTGATGGTGGTGCTGCCGGACTGGACGAAGATTTTCGCGATCATGACGCTGGTGCTGGGCGGCTATTTCGCGGGCACGTTCTTCGGCAATGTGCTGGCGCAGACGCCGGCCTATCGGAGTGGTCTCAATCTGTTCGCGCGGCGCTGGTCGGAGTTCGCGTCGGAGCGGGGGATGGTCAGCCCAGAACCGCGATGATGATCCCGGTGGTGATGCCATGCGTGGCGATGAAGAGCGCGGCGAGGGCGAGCGTGGTGCGAGCCTGCCGCGCCTCCAGGGCGGCCAACTCCGCCTGCATCCGCGCCTCGAAAGCCGCCATCTCCGCCCGCATCCGCGCCTCAAGCGCCGCGAACATTCCTCGCGTGTCATCACGCAGCGACTCCACATCCGCTCTGGTTGCGAGGTCCCGTACGCCGTCCTCAAGCGCATCTGTGAGGTCGTCGCCGATCTCCAAGTTGACATCGGTGAAGATGCCGCGAATGCGGGGGCGATCATAAGTGGTCATGTCGTGCTCCTACACGATTGTCAGGTGGGCTGCGACCAGCGCTCTTCCAGGGCTTCGGCCGCGGCGCGGGTGGTGAGGACCAGCACGGCGTCGCCGCTGCGGAGGCGGTGGCCGGGGGCTGCGCCGGCGGTGAACCCGCCGTCGGCGCCGCGCACGCCGAGCAGCTGAACGGCGGCCGCGCCGGCCAGCGCGTCGGCGGCGCTGCGGCCCTGCGCGGGCGAATCCGCGCCGACGTCAAGGCGCAACAGCACGTCGGGCGCGCCGGGCAGTTCGAGCACGTTTTCGGCAGCCTCGGCGACGCCGGGGTAGAGCGAGGCGGCGGCGAGCTGGCGGCCGGCGATCTCGGTCGGCGTGAACACGCGGGCCGCACCGGCCTGGCGCAGCGGCTCGGCCGCGTCCGGCTCGTTGGCGCGGGCCACGACGTAGCACTCCGGGTCGATGCCCAGCGCGGTGAGCGTGATGAAGGTGTTCTGCGCATCGTTGCCGGTGGCGACGATCAGCGAGCGCGCGTCGGGCAGCCGCGCCTCGAGCAGCGCGTCGCGCCGGCTGGCGTCGCCGTGGATCGCAAGCTGCGCGGCGCGGCGGTGCAACTCGATTTCGGCGGGATCGAGGTCGATGATGGCGAACGGCCGCCCGCGGCGGGTCAGCTCGGCGACCACGCCGCGCCCGACGCGGCCCGCGCCGGCGACGATCACGTGGTCTTCCAGTGCCGCCAGGTCGCGCCTCATTCGCCAACTCCGCAACTCACCATACAAGTCGCCCTCCAGCAGCGCGGCGGCGATCGCGCCCATCAGATACAACCCCGTCGTGACGCCGATCACCGCGAGCACGATGGTGAAGGCGCGGCCCGCCCCGTCGAGCGGATGCACCTCGCTAAAGCCGACGGTGGTCAGCGTCAGCATGACCTGGTAGAGCGAGTCGAACCAGCTGAAATCGCTGATCAGTCGGTACCCGACCACCCCCACGATGGTGATCAGCATCAGCAGCGCGGTCGCCCAGACGAGGCGGCGGAAGCCGGTGGGCGGCGCGGCCGTGGCGAACCCGATTAGCGTGCGGCTGAGAAACAGCCCCAGCCAGGGCACGGCGCGCAGCAGCCGGGCGACACGCAGGACGATGCGCGGCGGGAGGCGGCGCACGGCGGCCTCAGGCGCGCGAGAGCGATTTACGGCGATGGGTGACGAAGTCGACCAACAGGTACTCGCCCAGCTCGTCGGGCGTCGTATAGAACACTCGCCCCTGGTTGATCCGCGCCACCTGCCCCACAAACTCCTTGAGGTAGTAGGAGCGGTCGAGCATGAAGATGTTGATCACGATGTCCTTTTTGGTGCATTGCCGCACCTGCTTGAGCGTCTCGCGGATCGTGATCGGGCTGGGCGGGTAGGCGAAGTAGGAGCGGCCCTGCTCGAGGTGCGCGGTGGGTTCGCCGTCGGTGATCATGATGATCTGGCGCGTGCCGACCTTGTGCTTGGCCAGCAACTGCTGGGCGATCAGCAGCGCGTGGTGCATGTTGGTGCCGAGCACCGTTTCGTCCCAGCGCACGTAGGGCAGTTCCGGCGCTTTGAGTTCGCGGGCGTAGGCGCTGAATCCGACCAGGTAGAGGCTGTCGCGCGGATACTGCATCCGAATCAGGTTGTTGAGCGCCATCGCCACCTTTTTGGCGGCCTGGAAGGAGCCGCGCAGCGCCATCGACCAGGAGAGATCGAGCATCACCACCGTCGCCGTCTGGGTCAGCGTTTCGGCCCGGTAGACCTCGAAATCGTCCGGTTGCAGCTGCACGGGGACGTTCGGGCCGCCGCGGAAGATCGCGTTGCCGATCGTCTCCTTGAGATGCAGGTGGAACGGGTCGCCGAACTCGTAGAGTTTGGTATCGTCCGCGCGGTCGCCGTAGCGTCCGGTTTCGGGCACGTTGTGCTTGCCGAACGACTGGCGCTTGAGGTTGGCGTAGATTTCGGCGAGCGCTTTTTCGCCGATCTTGCGGGTGCCGCGCGGGGTGAGCTCCCAGGTGTTGCCGTTCTTGCGGATGTAGCCCGCTTCCTCGAGCAGTTCGAGCAGGTTCTTGAGCTGGTCCAGCGTTTCGCGCGCCTCGTCGCCCAGCAATTCCTCGAGCTGATCCGGATCGATGTTATTGAGATCCCCGCCGTACTGCACCTGCTCCAGCGCCCGCTCCATCTGGTCGAGCTGCTGCATGTAGTCCATCAGGTTCATGCCTGATTCGAGGTTCAGATCCTCGTCGCCGCGGAACGGGTACTGGTTGCGCATGTCGCGCATCGGGTAGAGCGATTCGAGGTTCTGCGCCAGCCGCATCAACTCCGAATCCATCCCCATTTCGCCCATCCGCTGCTGCATCAGCTCGTTGAGTTGCTGGCGCATCTCCGAGGGCAGCGAATCGAGCATGTTCTGCATCTGCGCGGCCTGCTGCTGCAACTGCTCGATCAGCTCGTCCAGCGATTGCGGCGGATTGTCGCCGAACATGTCGCCGTACTTGTCCATGAAGCCGTCGAAATCCGGCTCCTCGCCGCGCGCGCGCTGCTCCAGCATCTCGTTGAGGTCCTGGATCATCTGCCGCGTGCGGTCCATGTCCTGCTCGGACATATCCTGCAACGACTGCGAGAGGTCGTTGAAGAAGCGGTTCATCATCGCCTGCTTCAACTGCTCAAGCAGCTGTTCGTAACGCTCTTTGGCCTCGCTGTTCTCGAACTCATACTCGCGCAGGCCCGACATCTGGCCGGGCGCGTCCTCCGGCAGCCCCTCCAGCTGCTCCGTCTTCCGCTCCAGCCGCTGGCGCAGCGCCTCGATCAGGCGCTCCTTTTCCTCTTCCGTCAGCCCGTCCTCGCCGCGCTGCTGCGGCTCGGCCTGTTGCGGGGCCGCCTGCTGCTGTTGCGGCTGGCCCAATTCGCCCTGCTCGCCCTCCTCCGCCGACGGCGGCTGCGGACGCGGACCGACCTCGTCCAGACGATCGTCCAGCGTGCCCCGCTCCAGATCGAGAATTTCGTCCAGCTGACGCTGAATGTCCTCGAAAACCGACGAGAGATCGAAGCGGTCCAGCGCCTCGCGGCGCTGCTGGCGGAGCCGCTGCAACAGGTCGCGCAGACCGTCCGAGCGCTCCCCGTCGGGCGAGCGCACGCCGCGCTGCATCATGCTGCGCAGCGCCTGCTGGAGATCGCCGAAATTCAGTAGATCGTCGGAGAGCGACTTCAGCACATCGTCGGCGTCGAGCTCCGCGATCTCCTGCGAGCCGTCCCACTGGCGGTAGCGATACTGCTGGGAGTGAATCGGGTTCGGCATGGGGCGACTCCCTGGCTGCGGCGGGCGGGCGAGTACGTGCGAATCAGGCGCGGTAGAAGGCGGCGCGACCGATCGTGTCCTTGTTCAGCCGCTTGTTGAGGTGCAGGCCCTCGAGCAAAAACTCGACGGCCGAAGCGAGCGCGGCGGCGTCCTCGCCGAGCTCCAACGCCGACAGCGCATCCTCCGCGCCCTCGATCCGCTGCACGACGCCGGCGTAGTCGCCGTTGGCCAACTGCTCGCCGACTTCGACAGCGAGGCCGCTGCGGAACTGCTCCACCACCGCGTCGAGCTCGGCGATGTTGAAGTAGCGCCCGAAGACGGCGGCGATCGCGGCGTGGATCAGCTTCTCGACGATCAGGTCGTCCGCGCCGTCCTCGACCGATTCGAGTTCGAGCTTGCCCTGGAGCGCCGGCGCAATGTGATACAGATCGCAGATGCGCGGCGCGGTCTGCGGCTCGCCGGCCGCGACGGCGCGCCGCACCGCGTTGGCCAGCAGCGTTTCGTAGCAGGAGATGGTGGCGCGCACGGAGACGCCGGAGCGCTGGCTGACATCGGGGCTGCGACGTGCGAAGCGCGTCACCTCCGCGATGATCTCCTCCATGTAGGCGGGGCAGCTGACCGCGCAGCCGGGCGCCTCCAGCGGCTGCGCCTCCTGACGCGCGATGGCCAGCTCGGTTTCGAGCTCCTCGGGGTAGTGCGTGCGAATCTGCGCGCCGTAGCGGTCTTTGAGCGGCGTGATGATCCGCCCGCGGTTGGTGTAATCCTCCGGGTTGGCCGAGGCGACGACCAGCACATCGAGCGGCAGCCGCACCTGGAAGCCGCGAATCTGTACATCGCGCTCTTCCATGACGTTGAGCAGCCCGACCTGAATGCGCTCTGCCAGGTCCGGCAGCTCGTTGATGCAGAAGATGCCGCGGTTGGTGCGCGGCACCAACCCGAAGTGGATCGTCAACTCGTCCGAGAGGTAGCGCCCCTCGGCCACCTTGATCGGATCCACCTCGCCGATCAGGTCGGCGATCGTGATGTCGGGCGTGGCCAGCTTCTCCGCGTAGCGCGCGTCGCGCGGCAGCCAGCGGACCGGCGCGTCGTCGCCGAGCTCATTGAGCTTCGCGCGGCCTTCCAGCGAGATTGGGTTGAGCGGGTCCTCGTGGATCTCCACATCGGCGAGCACGGGGATTGCCTCGTCGAGCAGGCTGACCAGCTGGCGGATCATGCGGCTCTTGGCCTGCCCGCGCTCGCCGAGGAAGATCACGTCCTGCCCGGCCAGCAGCGCGTTGACCAGGGCCGGCTCGACGGTGTCCTCATAGCCCATGATGCCGGGGAAGAGCGGCGCGTCGCCGGCCAGCCGGGCCAGCAGGTTGTCGCGGATTTCGGCCCGCACCGATTTGGCCTGGTAGCCGCTCTCGCGCAGCTGTCCGACGGTTTGCGCTCGCTTGGATCGTTTGGGCACGCCGTCCCCTCCTCGTCTCATCCGCCACCGTGGGCGTGGCTCTTTGGATGATAACGGGTTGCGGGGGTTTGGGGGGGCGGCGCGGCGGTTGTGCTGTGCTCGGGGCGCCGGATCGACCCCCAGTCTGCTGCGCAGACAGCCCCCTGCAATGGGGGGCGATTTCTCTCACTGCCCCCCATCGTGGGGGGGCTACGGGGGGGCGCGTGCGCGTGCCAAGCCCCCCTCTCAATCTCCCCCCAGGATGGGGGGAGAGGCCGGAAGGGACTCCCCCAGGATGGGGGGAGAGGCCGGAGGGGGCGATTTAGGAGTCGCCCTCGCCGTCGTCTTCGCTCTCCGACTCCTCGCCTTCACTCTCGCTTTCGCCCCCACCCTCGCTGTCGCCGTCGTCCTCCGACTCGGCGGGGGGATCGGGGGCGGGGCCGAACCAGAGGGAGGCGCCGTTGGAGGCGACGAAGTCGATGGAGCCGGGGATCACCGTCAGGCCGATGCGGCCGTAGGGCAGCCACTCTTTGCCGTTCCAGAGCATCACCACCGTGGCCTCGGTGACCGAGTCGAGCAGCGCGGAGCCGCGCACGACGCCTGCGCCCTGCCAGGTGACGACTTTGCCCAGCGCGCGCTCGCTGAGCTGCTCGGCCGGCGGTGGCGGGGGCGGCGGGGCGACGACGGCCGGCGTGGTGGTGGTCGGGGGGGTGAAGACGGGGCCGCCGCCCCCGCCGCCTCCGCCACCGCCGCCGCCTCCTCCACCGCCGGGGAAGCCGCCGCCGCCGAGGACGCCGCCGACGCTGATGAACGAGACATCGCAGGGCGAGCCGCCGGCGGCGCAGGCGCGCACGATCGCGCGGCCGGTGCCGACCACGATGTACTGCGTCTCGGCGCGACCGCGGCTGGTGCGGCGGGTGACGTTCTCGTTGGGCGCCAGCACGGTGTTCCCGCTCTGCACGACCTCGAAGCTGACCGGCGTGCCGTCGGTCACCGCCGCGCGGCGGCTGTCGCGCAGCCGCGCGGTGTAGGTCAGCTGGCCGGTGATCGTGCGCTGGCCTTCAACCTCGATTTCGACGCTGCTGGGCGGGCCGGAGACGGTGAACGAGCGCGTGCCCTCGGCCCGCGCCATCGTCACCTCCAGCAGGTAGATGCCGGGGTCCAGATCGCGCCCCGTGACCGAGAGCTTCACGTAGACCTTTTTGCTGCGGTCGTCGACCTCGCGCTCCAGCGAGAACTGGCTCTTGGCCGAGGCGCCGCCGCCGCTGCTGCCGAATTTGACATCCCAGCGGCGGATCGAGTCGGGCACCGCGACGGCCTTGTTCTCGTCGTCGCGCGCGGTCACCTCCAGCCGCGCCACGTCGCGGTTGTCGTTGCCGGTGGGGCGGTAGTAGACCGAGGTGGTGTGGGCGGCGATCGCGAGCGAGGCCGGCGAGCCGGTGATGGTGAGGCGCTTGGTGGCGCGCTTGGTGCCGGGCGGGTCCGGCTCCCTGCTGTTGCCGATCACGGTCGCGGTGATGGCCTTCGAGCCGGTCGCCCTGGGGGTGCGCCAGCTGAAGCGGATGTTTTTGGTGGAGTTGTCCCCGCTGGTGCTGAGCGTGGAGGGGTTGACGGAGCAGGTGACGCCGGAGCAGCCCGAGAGGCCGCTCAGCGAGCCGCCGGCCGCGCTGATCTGAATCGTGCTGATGTGATCGGGGTCGGCGGCTCCGTTCTTTTCGTTCAGGATCTCCACCTTGAACTTGACGGTGTCGCCGCCCAGCACGGAGTCGCCTGTGGGCGCGGTCTGGTCGTAGCTGATCGTGACTTTGTTGACCTCGCGGAGGATGCCGACCTGCACGTCGTAAGGCGTGGGGTCGTCGAGTTGCGCGGCGCGGCCCTCGATGTTGACATGGCCGCTGATCCGGAAGTTGTCTTCTTTCTGCAGCGCCGACAGGCTGATTTCGGCGTTGCCCAGCTCGAGGTCGCAGGTGTGTGTGGTCTCGCCCTCGCTGGTCGCGCTGCGGCAGCCGAGATCGCCGCCGTTGAAGTTGTCGACCAGCCAGGCGTCGCCCTTTTGCGGGCCGGCGACGGCGCGGAGGTCGGAGTTTTCGGGCTGGCCGACGACGGCCCTGGTCATGGCGTCGCGGGCCGGCTTGGATTCGTCCGTCTCCATCGTCAGGGGATCATCAGGCACTGCGTCTTTCGCGGGCACCTCGACCCAGGCGAGCGCGGCGCCGTAGAAGGCGTTGGGGCCGGAGCTGAACTGGCGCGGCAGCCGCTTGGCCGCGGCGAGCTCGTCGAGCTCCCCCTCGGTGGCGGTTGCCGCGATGGCGGCTGCGCCGTCGGTGGGGAACGCGACGGCGGCGGTCTGCGTCGGCGGCGCGGGGTTGGCGGCCGGGTCCCGGCGGTCCCAGCCGCTTGCGGGCTTGTCGAAGAGCCAGACGCCGCCGCGGCGCAGGTTGGCCGCGGCTTCGGCGTCGGCGACGAGGATTTGCGAGCCGTCGCCCTTGACGGCGACGGCGGAGCCGAAGCGGTCGCCGGCCGCGCTGTCGGAGCCGGTCAGCCGCGCGGTGGCGTACGCCCTGGCGGCCCAGGCCGGCGCGGCGTCCATCACGGGCTCGGGGCCTTCCCAGACGAACGCCGTGCCCTTCCAGGTGGCGGTCACGCCCTCGGCGGGCAGCACGCCCGCGCCCTCGGCGGCGATCACCTGCCCGTTGTCGGAAACGCCGACTACGCGGCCCACTTCACGGACAGCATCGATCGAGGCGTCGTCATCCAGGTTGGGATCGATGTCCAGACGGACAGGCGCATTGTTGTCGATCCAGACGCCCGGGGTGGGCGGGTCGCCCGGGTTCGCGCCGGCGGTGTCGGGCGGCCGGGTGAAGACCAGCACCGCGCCGATATCGGCGGTGTGGGCGGTGGTGGGTTGCGGCGGCGTCTGGCTGTCCATGCCGTTGACGACATCCTGGTCGGCTTTGGGCGCGCCGACGGCGAGCACTTTGTCGTCGCCGGAGAGCGCGAGCGCGGTTCCCACGCCCGCCTCGTCGATCCCGTCGCTCGACCCGTTCGTCTTCGCGGCGTCCCAGTGGAGCACCACGCTGTCGCTGTTATTGACGTCGACGAAGCCCTCGGTCGTAACCATTGCGTTCTGCGTCGGCGCCCATTTGTCTTGGGCGGTGTTGTAGAAGAAGACGTAGACCGCGCCGGTGCGGGCGGCGTCGGACGCCGGCGAGGCCAGCGGCGCGCCCACGAATGCCGTTCGCCCCGCGCTGTCGATCGCCACGCTCGCGCCGAACCGAATGCCGTCGGTGGAGTCCGCGTTGGGGAACGCGGTGGCCCGCGTCGGCGTGTAGGTCGCCTGCAACGCGCCGCCCGTGATGTTGAAGATGTAGACGCGGCCGGCGTCGGCGACGGTGACATCCTGGCTCTCGTCGTCCCAGTCCGTACCCGAATCGTCGGTCGCACCATCCGCCGCTTCGTAGGTGACGCTCGCGCCGGGCGCGCCGATGATCACGTAGTCGCCGCCGATCGCGACGCTCGCGCCGAAGAGGTTGTCGTCGCCCTCGACCGTGTCGGCGAAGCCCGTCCGGCTGGGCGTCGCGAGTTCGCGCACTTTTGCGCCGGTGGCGGCGTTGTAGATTTGCACCTTGCCGCCGCCGCCGACCGCGATGTGCTCGCCGTCGCTGGCCACGGCGCGGCCGAATTGGCCGCCGTCGGGCAGGCCGCCGGGCGCTTCGAGCGCGGTTTCGGGGGCGAGCAGCACTTGCCTGGGGACATCCAGGCGGTGGCTGTTGCTGGCGCTGAAGTCGGGGACCTGGTTGTCGACGTTGTTTTCGACGAGGTTGAGGCGGCCGCCGGTGATGGTGATCGGGGTGAAGTCGCCGGTGTAGGTGAGGCGCGCTCTGGCGTTGGTGACGGCGTTGGGTTCGATCACGTTGTCGGGTTCGTCGCGCAGGCCGATTTCGAGCGTGAGGCCGGGTGGGTCGGAGAAGGTGGGCGATTGGGCGCCCGTCTGGAGCGCGCCGAGCGCGCCCCAGGCGAGGGCCAAGGCGGCGGCGAGCGCGAGTGCAGGGCGAGAGGCGCGGCGGGCGTACACGAGGAAGGGGGCCATCGGGCGGCTCCGTTCGGGTGCAGGGGGTGGTTTTGGCTGAGGGTAGTGGGGCGCGGGGTTATGTGCGAGTGGTCGGGGCTGCGCCCCTCCGAAATCGCCCCCCTATGCAGGGGGGCGATTTCGGAGGAGGCGATTTCGGAGGAGGCGATTTCGGAGGAGGCGATTTCGGAGGAGGCGATTTCGGAGGAGGCGATTTCGGAGGAGGCGATTTCGGGCGCAAGCCCCCCTCTCAATCTCCCCCCAGGATGGGGGGAGAGGCCGGAATTGTCCCTTTATGCAGGGGGCGCTGCGGAACTCTCGTTGCCGGCGCAATCAGTTGATTCCGTCGTTCCTGCGGTTGATTCCGTCATTCCTGCGGTTGATTCCGTCGTTCCTGCGGTTGATTCCGTCATTCCTGCGCAGGCAGGAATCCAGGCGAGCTTGTGGCTGCGGGTTGTCTTCGATGTTGCGGCGGGCCTCCCGAAGCGGCGTCTGAGGGCCGTTGAGTGTCGGCGGCGCGAACGGGCGGCGGGGGTCGCCTGGATTCCTGCCTGCGCAGGAATGACGGGGGAAGGGCGTGCAGGAATGACGGGGGAAGGGCGTGCAGGAATGACGGGGCGGGGGGGCGCTAGAGCATCAGGCGGATGAGCATCCCCAGCATCGCCAGGATCAGGGCGAACAGGATGCCGAACATCCAGCGGTTTTCGCGGCGGGGGCGGTCTTCGCCTTCGGCGATTCTGGCGTAGATCGCTTCGGCCACGGTGTCGATCTTCATGTTCAGGATGTTGAACGCGTTGTCGATCTTGTCGTTCAAAATGTGGAAGTTCGTGTTGGCCTGGTCGTTCAGCGCGTGGAAGTTGGCGTCGATCTTGTTGTTCAGCGTGTGGAAGTTCGTGTTGGCCTGGTCGTTCAGCTTGTGGAAGTTGGTGTCGACCTTGGTGTCCAGCTTGTCGAGGCGGTCGTTGATCGAGCGCTGGCCGTGGCGGAGGTCGGCGATCTGGTCTTCGATGTGGTTGAGGCGGCGGTCGATTTCGTTGAAGCGCCGGTCGGCCTCGGCGACGGTGAGGTAGTCGGTGCGTTCGTCCTGGGCGACCATGAGGGGAGCCTAGCAGGTTTTGTCTTTGGCCTCTCCCCCCATCCTGGGGGGAGATTGAGAGGGGGGTTCCGTGCGCGCCCGCAGCACCCCCCCCGTAGCCCCCCCACGATGGGGGGGCGGTCAGAGAGGAAGCCCCACGATGGGGAGCGGTCAGAGAGGAAGCCCCACGATGGGGGGCGGTCAGAGAGGAAGCCCCACGATGGGGGGGCGGTCAGAGAGGAAGCCCCACGATGGGGGGGCGGTCAGAGAGGAAGCCCCACGATGGGGGGCGGTCAGAGAGGAAGCCCCACGATGGGGGGGCGGTCAGAGAGGAAGCCCCACGATGGGGGGCGGTCAGAGAGGAAGCCCCACGATGGGGGGCGGTCAGAGGGGAAGCCCCACGATGGGGGGCGGTCAGAGGGGAAGCCCCACGATGGGGGGCGGTCAGAGGGGAAGCCCCACGATGGGGGGCGGTCAGAGGGGAAGCCCCACGATGGGGGGCGGTTTGGCTTCTCCCCCCGTCGCGGGGGAGATCCTCCGGCCTCTCCCCCCATCCTGGGGGGAGATTGAGAGGGGGGGCGCCCGCCAAGAACGCGCGGAGGGCGGGGCCTGCGGCCCCGCCCTCTGCGGTTTTGGCGGGCTTACGCCCTGGCGCGGTTGGTGGTTAGCGGGACAGCCAGAGGATGGCGCCGCGGGTCAGCTCGAAGTCGTAGCTGCCGGGCAGCTCGCGGCCGTCCTGCGTGCCGTACCAGAGCCAGGTGCGGTTGTTGTAGAGCAGGATGCGGCTGATGCCCGGCAGGGCGGCCAGCAGCTCGGAGGCCGTGCCCTTGGTCTCGCCCAGCCAGGTGCTGAAGGCGTCCGGCGTGGTGAGGCTGAGGTTGTCGGCGGGGTTGGTGGGGGCGGACGTCGGGGAGGCGATGCTGACCAGCTTGATGCCGCTCTTGCCGCCGCCGCTGACGCTGATCCAGCCCGTACCGGAGCCGACCACGAGGTAGCTGCCGCTGGCCATGCCGCCCCTGGTCTTGCTGTCCGAGGAGACCTGCACCAGCACCGGCACGGTGCCCGCCTGGGCGGCGGTGAAGGTCACGGTCGTGCCGTCCGGCACCGCGTTGCCCTCGGCGTCGGTCAGCGTCGCCGTGACGGTGATGCGGCCGTTGACGTTCAGGTCGCCCTCGGGGTCGCTGACCGTGACGGTTTCGACGTCGCCGGAGACGGTGAACTTCTGGGTGGCGGTCTTGCTGCCGGCCTTGACGCTGAGGGTGTATTCGCCGGCGGCGAGCTTGTTGTTGGCCGCGCGGTTGACGGTGATCCGCGCCTGCGGCTTGTTGGCCTTGTCGTTGATCGGGTCGCCGTCGCTGTCGCGCAGCGTCCAGTCCCTGCCGTCGGTGCCGCTGGAGCCGGTGAAGGCGGAGGTGGCGTTCTTGTTGTCGGGGCCCTTGACGCTCCAGGTGCGCCGGCTGTCGGGCACGGCGACATCGTTGCCGCTGGCGTCCTTGGCCATCACGGAGATGGTCAGCTGGTCGCGGGTGTCGGCGTCGGTGCCCATGTTGAGCACGCCGCCGGTCGGTTCGCTCAGTTCGAGCTTGTCGATCGGCCCGGCGAAGGTGACGGTGACGGTTTCGGTGGTGAGGTTGGCGCCGGCGGTGGAGAGCACGCTGGCGCGGACGTTGGAGGTGCCGCTCTTGTTGCTGCCGGGGTGCTTCACGTAGATGAAGATCGTGGCGGCGTTGGTGGCGTTGATGTCGGCCTGGGGGATTTGGCAGGCGAGGCTGTCGTCTCCGCCGGTGCAGCCGAGGCTGGAGCGCAGGTTGCCCTGGCTGGAGGTGACCAGCACGCTGGCGACGCTGCCGGCCGCGGAGGCCTTGCCGTTGGCGTTGAGGATGCTCAGCATCAGCGCGGTCTCGCCGGTCCGCGCGGTGCCCACCTGGGCCTGGTCCTGGGTGATCGTGAGCGGGTAGGAGCGGGTGTCGCTGCTGGTCGGGTCGGGGCGGTAGGCGCCGGCCGCGAGGGAGACGGTCTCGACCTCGTCGACGGTGCCGACCTCGACGGGCAGGGTGGCGCTGAGCGTGCGGTCGTCGGCGGCGTCGGTCGCGCCGGTGCGGATCTTGGCGCTGACGGAGATGGTGAACTTCATCCCGTCTTCGGTGCCGCGGGCGATCGTGATGCTCGTGTCCGCCTCGTTGTTGTCGTCGGTGTCGCGGGCGTTGGCGCTATCGTCGGGGTCATCTGCCCGCGTAACCGCGGTGACGGCGGGATCCGCGTCTGCATCCGCCTCGCGCAGGTACCCCGGTTCGTAGACATCGGTGGTACCGGCGAGGTCGACGATGTCGTCGCCGAGGAAGCCGGCGTTGAGCGCGCAGCGCCAGGTGGAGTCGTCGTCCAGTACGGTCTGGGCGCAGACGACGCGGTTGGCGTCGGCTGTGCCAGCGGTTCCTTCAGCGTCGGTGATCGGGCCGACCTCAAGCGCGTTGCCGCCGGCGGCGTTGTTGGCCGAATCCTCGATCAGCTGGAGGCTGGAGCGCCCGTTGGCGTCCCATTCGAGCGAGCCGGAGACGCGCAGGGTGACGTCGTAGAGGTTGAACGTCAGCGCTTCTTCGCCGTTGTAGGAGGCGCTGAGGTTGACCGTGATGGCCTGGCCGTTGGCGGGCACGATGTTGTCGGATTCGCCCGCGATGGTGAGGGCGAGCGAGACATCGCTGATGGTCTGGGCGCGGGCCTGTTGGGAGGCGAGCGCGGCGGCTGCGAGTGCGAGCAACGCGGTGAGCGTCGCCAGCGCGAGCAGCCAGGAGCGCCGCCTGACCAGGGGGTTCAATACATGCACGAGCATCTCCTTCGTGTTCGCCGCCCGGCTCCTGCCGCGACGGCACTCTGCAGCTGCGCAGGATGGGTGCATCGTACGCCATTGGGTTGTAGGGGCGGGTGGTGGGGTTACGGGGCGTTTACGTAAGTGGGGTGGGCGGCCCCCCTCTCAATCTCCCCCCAGGATGGGGGGAGAGGCCGGAGGGTCCCCCCCCCCAGGATGGGGGGAGAGGCTGGAGGGGGAGCTCTGGCCGCCCCCACCGTGGGCGCTTTCCTCATTGCCCCCCCATCGTGGGGGGGCTACGGGGGGGTTCTGCCACGCGCGCGCACGACCCCCCTCTCAATCTCCCCCCAGGATGGGGGGAGAGGCCGGATGGGGAGCTCTGGC
The DNA here is from genome assembly GCA_965243125.1 of Dehalococcoidia bacterium. Classification (GTDB taxonomy): domain Bacteria; phylum Chloroflexota; class Dehalococcoidia; order Bin125; family Bin125; genus CATQGW01. Next base: position 2,544,485 of record OZ251529.1, read on the forward strand.
CGCCCCCACCGTGGGCGCTTTCCTCATTGCCCCCCCATCGTGGGGGGGCTACGGGGGGGTTCTGCCACGCGCGCGCACGACCCCCCTCTCAATCTCCCCCCAGGATGGGGGGAGAGGCCGGAGGATCCCCCGCGACGGGGGGGAGGCCGGAACTAGCCGCGCAGGCCGATGGCGACGCCGGAGAGGGTGACGACGACCACGAGCAGGACGCCGAAGCCCCAGCGCATTTCGCGGCGGATGCGGTCTTCGGAGGCGGCGGTGGCGGCGAGGATGCGCTCGTCGAAGCTCTCGAAGCGCTTGTCGAGCTCGCGGAAGCGCTCATCGATGCTCTGAAAACGCTTGTCGAGCTCGCGGAAGCGCTCGAAGATGGCCTCGAATTTGTCGTTCATCCGGTCGAGCCGGTCGGTGATCACGTCGAGTCGGTGCTCGATGCGGTCGAGCCGGCGATCCACTTCGGCGGCGCGACGGTCGAAGTCCTGGCGGGTGACGAACTCGGTTTGTTCTTGCTGGGTGACCATGAGTGGATGATAGCAGGGCGCGTGGGGGCGTTTCCCTCATTGCCTCCCCATCGTAGGCGCTTTTCCGACTGCCCCCCCATCGTAGGCGCTTTTCTGATTGCCCCCCCATCGTGGGGGGGCTACGGGGGGGCTGCCCCGGCGCACGCCACGACCCCCCTCTCAATCTCCCCCCAGGATGGGGGGAGAGGCCGGAGGGTCTCCCCATCGTGGGCGCTTTTCCGACTGCCCCCCCATCGTGGGGGGGCTACGGGGGGGCTGCCCCGGCGCACGCCGCGCCCCCCCTCTCAATCTCCCCCCAGGATGGGGGGAGAGGCCGGAGGGGGCGTGGGGAGCTCGGGGGCGTCGCGGAGGGCGCGGAGGATGGCGATGTCGGGCTTGCCGGGGCCGTCGGTTTGGTAGCCGGGGACTTCGAGCAGCCAGGCGGCTTTGCGGAGCAGGCGGTTGCGGACCATGCGGCGGAAGGCGGGCAGGCCGATTGAGCCGTGGCCGAGGTTTTCGTGGCGGTCTTTGCCGGAGCCGAGCGCGGTTTTGGAGTCGTTGGCGTGGACGGCGGCGAGCTGGTCGTCGCTGAATTCGGCGCGCCAGGCCTTGATGGTGTCGCGCAGGCCGCGCTCGGTGCTGACGTCGTAGCCGGCGGCGTGGAGGTGGCAGGTGTCGAGGCAGAGGCGGACGCGCTCGTGGTTTGCGCCGGCGACCATGGCGGCGAGCTCTTCGATGGTGGAGCCGACGCTGCGGCCGGCGCCGGCGTTGTTTTCGAGGCAGAGCAGGATGTCGTCGGGCGAGTCGTCGAGCGTGCGGCGGATGCCGTCGACGATTTGCGGGAGTTGGGACTCGAAGCCGGCGCCCATGTGGCTGCCGACGTGGACGATTACGCCTGCCGCGCCGATTTGGGAGCCGAGCCGCAGTTCGGCGGTGAGGGCGGCGACGCTCTTTTCGAAGAGTTCGGGCTGGGGGCTGGCGAGGTTGATCAGGTAGACGGCGTGGATGAAGACGGGGCCGAGTTGGGCCTCGGCTGCGGCGTCGCGGAAGCGGGCGATGTCGTCGTCGGTGTGGGTTTTGCGCCGCCACATCTGCGGGGCTGCGCCGAAAATCTGGATCGCCTCCGCGCCGATGTCCTGCGCGCGCCCGACGGCTTTATAGAGGCCGCCGGCGGCGGAGACGTGCGCGCCGACGGCGGGCGCGGGGCTGCGTGTGCTACGTGCGGGCACGGCGCGCTCCGTTCCAGAGTCGGGTAAGCCAGCGGCGGGCGGCGGGCAGGATGACGGCCGCTTCGACGGCCCGGACCAGGTCGGTCTGGCGCTGCGGGTCGTTGAAGCGGACGACTGCCTCGCCGCTGTCGAGCGAGCACTCGGCGGAGGCGACGCCGGGCTGTCGGGCGAGCGCGGCCCGGACGCGCCCGGCGCAGATGTTGCAGACGAGGCCGTCGACGGCGAGGCGGACTTCGTCGTCGGAGGCGCTGAGGATGCGCGCGCGTGGGGTGACGGGGAGGTTGCGGAGGCGGAGGCGTTGCATGGTTGGGCTCGTGGTCAGGATAGGGGGTGGGCTGTGGTTGGGGGGGCGGGGCGCCCATCGTGGGGGCGATTCTCATTGCCCCCCATCGTGGGGGTTTTCTTATTGCCCCCCATCGTGGGGGCGATTCTCATTGCCCCCCATCGTGGGGGGGCTACGGGGGGGGTTCTGCCCGGCGCGAGCGGAACCCCCTCTCAATCTCCCCCCAGGATGGGGGGAGAGGCCGGAGATCCCCGCGACGGGGGGAGAGGCCGGAGTGGGCAAGCAGCGCGTCGCCTCTACACGTTCAGGGCGACGTAGGCGGCGAGCAGTGCGAGTAGGACGGTGAGAATGATGCCGAACATCCAACGGTTCTCGTTGCGCAGGCGATCTTCGACGCCGACGATTTTTTCGTTGAGTGCGTCGATTTTGGCGTCCATGATCTCGAGTCGCTTGTCAATGCCGTCAATGCGGCGGTCGATGCCGTTCATGCGGCGGTCAACCTCGTTGAAGCGGCGGTCCACCTCATCGAAGCGTCGGTCGACTTCAGCGGCGCGGCGGTCAAAGTCGACGCGGGTGACGAGTTCGGCTGGCTCTTGTTGGGTGACCATGCGGAGATGATAGCAGAGTGTGGGGGGGCGCTTTTCTCATTGCCGCCCATCGTGGGGGTTTTTCTTATTGCCCCCCCATCGTGGGGGTTTTTCTTATTGCCCCCCCATCGTGGGGGGGCTACGGGGGGGTTCTGCCCGGCGCGGGCGGAACCCCCCCTCTCAATCTCCCCCCAGGATGGGGGGAGAGGCCGGAGATCCCCCGCGACGGGGGGAGAGGCCGGAAGGGAATCCCCTGCGATGGGGGGAGGGGCCGGAAGGGAATCCCCTGCGACGGGGGGAGAAGAATGTCAGGCGTCGGCGCGCCAGGTGAGGTAGCGGCGGACGGCGGTGACGCAGGCTTCGAGGGACTGGTAGCAGGCGATGCCGGCTTCGTTGAGGCGCTGCTGGAGGTCGAGTCCGCTGCGGAAGCCGTCGGCGCTGGCGGGGGGGCGGATTACTACGGCGAGCGGTCGGCCGAGTTTAGGGGCGAGCTCGCCGAGCTTGCCGGCGAAGCGCTCTTCGAAGCCTTTGCGGTCGCTGCTGCGGAAGCCGGAGTCGGTGCCGGTGTGGACCATCAGCCAGTCGATCGACTCGTCCCGGGCGACGGCGGTCAGGGCGGCTTCGAGGTGGTCGCCCTCGAACATGAAGCCGGCGTCGAGCGGGTTGCGGACGGAGGTGCCGGCGACGGGGGTGAAGCGGCGCAGCTGCTCCTGGGTGGTCTCCGAGAACCAGGGCACGGGGATGCCGGCGCGGTCGCAGATGTCGGCGGCGAGCACGGAGACGCCGCCGCCGCCGCCGAGCACGGCGGCGCGCGGGCCGCGCAGGTCGGGCATGCGCTCGATGGTGACGGCGATATCGAGCAGCTCGTCAACGCTGTCGGCGGGCATGAAGCCGGCCTGTCGCTGGACGGCGCGCCAGATTTGAGCGGAGCCGGCGAGCGAGCCGGTGTGGGAGTTGGCGGCGCGCCCGCCGGCCTCGGTCAGGCCGCCCTTGAGCACGGCGAGCGGTCGGCGGCCGGCCATCGACTTGGCGACCTGGAGGAAGCGCTGTCCGTCGCGGATGCCTTCGAGGTAGGCGAGCACGATGTCGGTGTCGGGGTCGTCGGCGAGGAACTGGAGGAAGTCGGCTTCGTTGAGGTCGGCGGCGTTGCCGAAGGAGGCGACGTTGGAGAAGCGGATGCCGCGCGGCTGTCCGCGGTTGAGCGCTTCGCTGGCGTTCATGCCGCTCTGCGAGAGCATGCCCACGCGGCCGACCTCGGGCGAGGCGGATTCCATGAAGGAGACGCCGCCGCGGGTGGAGTGGATGCCCATGCAGTTGGGGCCGATCAGGCGGATGCCGCCGTCGCGCAGGCGCTTGAGCGCTTCGCGTTCGAGGTCGGCGCGCTCGGCGCTGCCGGTTTCGGAGAAGCCGGCAGTGAAGAGGTGGATGGCGCGGACGCCCTTGGCGACGCAGTCGTCGATCAGGCCGAGGATGGCGGAGGCGGGCACAGCGGAGATGACGTAGTCGACGTCGTCGGGGATGTCGGCGAGCGAGCGGTAGAGGGGCGTGCCGTCGGAGAGTTCGCCGCCTTTGGGGTTGAGGCAGTAGACGCGCTCGAGGCGGTCGAGGTTGCGGATGCCTCGGAGGAAGGATTGTCCGCCGCCCCAGCCGGCGTTGGAGGCGGAGACGCCGGCGATGGCGGCGGAGCGGGGCGCGAAGGCGACGCGGAGGGCGTCCTGCGCGTCGCGCTGGCGTTGGGTGAGTTGGGGCACGGGGGCGGCTCCTGGCCAGGGTGGGAGTTGGTGGGGACAGGGTACTGGTGGTTGGTCCGAAATCCTCCCCCTTGCAGGAGGAGGCGGCGCGCAGCGCCGGAGGGGGTCGGGACGGCGGTTGTCTTGTGCTCGGGACGCCGGGCCGACCCCCCAGTCCGCTGCGCGGACAGCCCCCCTGCAGAGGGGGGCGATTGCGGAGCGGAGCCCCGCGTAGGGGGCGATTCTCCAATCCTCCCCCTTGCAGGGGGAGGTGGCGCGCAGCGCCGGAGGGGGTCGGACTCGGCGGTTGTCAGTTGCGGAAGATTGCCGAGGAGATGGGGGCCGAGGCGGGGCCGGCGGCGACGAGGCAGGTTTGGGCGCCGGCGATTGGGTTGGGGGAGTCGCCGCGCAGTTGGCGGACTGCTTCGACGGCGAGGTTGAAGCCGTGGGTGTAGGCCTCGGCGAGGTTGCCGCCGCTGGTGTTGATGGGGAACTCGCCTGCGTGCGGGGCGTCGGCATCGGCGACGTCGATGTGCTCCAGGCGTCCGCCCTCGACGAAGGGGCCACCCTCGCCGCGGGTGCAGAACCTGTGATCCTCGATCGTGGTCAGCACCTGGCCGGTGAAGTTCTCGTAGAGCTGGGCGCAGTCGATCTCCTGCGGGCCGATTCCGGCCGCGGCGTAGAGGCGGTCGACCATCGTGCCGTAGTTGGAGCCGAGGAAGTCGTCGTGCCAGAAACCGTCGACGACGTTTCCCTGCCGCCGGCCGGAGCCTTGCACGGAGGCGGCGAGGTAGACGGGTTTGTGGGGGAAGTCGCGGGCGGCTTCGGCGGGGGCGATGATCATCGCGGCTGCGCCGTCGGTTTCGAGGCAGCAGTCGTAGAGCCGATAGGGGTCGGCGATCATGCGCGAGTTCTGGTGGTCTTCGAGCGTGATCGGGCGTCCGTTCATCACGGCGCGGGGGTTGCGCTGGGCGTGCTTGTTGGCGGCGACGGCGATCCGGCCGAGCTGTTCGGAGGTGGTGCCGTACTCGTGCATATGGCGGCGGAAGCGCATGGCGAGGAACTGGGCGGGCGACATCAGGCCCTGGGGGATGTTGAAGGCGTATGCGCCGCGCAGCCGCCCGGAGCGGCGGCTCAGCCCGAAGCGTCCGAACTCGCCCTGGGCGAGCGCGCGGTAGACGACGACGAAGCGCGCGTAGCCGGCGTGGATGCCGGCTGCGGCGTTGCCGATCGCGGCGCAGACGCCGCCTCCGCCGCCGCCGTAGACCATGCTCGCAAACCCGTAGTGCGGCAGGTCGAGCGCGGTGGAGAGTCGATTGGGGTCGTTGCGGTCGGCGGAGTAGGAGGAGAAGCCGTCGATTTGGCGCGGGTCGAGGCCGGCGTCGGCGCAGGCGGCGAGGATCGCTTCGAGCGCGAGGCGGAACTCGGGGCGTCCGATTTGGCCGTGTTTGGTGTATTCGGTTTCGCCCACGCCGATCACGCAGACGCGGTCGCGGATGCTGCGATCTGGTTCGTGGTCGCTCATGTCGTCCTCCGGCGGTTGTGCGTGTGTAGGTTACTGCGCTCTTGGATGCCGCGGCGTAGAATGTGGGGAGTGCTGTGTGTTTGGGGGTTTGGAGGGCGCGGTGCCGGCTGCTGCAGGAAGCGATTCGACTGTGGAGCGGCGCGAGGCGGATCGTCCGCTGGCGCGGGATGTGCGGCTGCTCGGCGACATGCTGGGGCGGGCGATTGCGGCGGTCGACGGGCGGGAGGTCTATGAGGCGGTGGAAGAGCTGCGCGAGTTGGCGCAGCGTCGGCGGGGGGTGCGGGGAGAGCCGCAGCCGGAGCTGAGCGCGGAGATGGCGGCGCTGGTCGGCGGCTGGCCGATTCCGCTGGCGGCGGAGGTCTGCAACGCTTTCCTCAGCTATTTCCTGCTGACCAACACGGCGGAGGAGACACACCGGGTGCGGCGGCACCGGGCCTACCGCAGCGAGGGGCTGGCGCCGCCACGCTCGATCTCGGAGACGATCAAGCGGATGCGGCGGAGCGATATGACGCGGCAGGCGGTGCGCGAGGCGGCGGCGAACTTGCGCGTGCAGCCTGTCTTCACGGCGCACCCGACCGAGTCGCAGCGGCTGACGATGCAGCAGTCGCTCCAGTCGCTGCATGCGCTGCTGCTGGAGCGGGACGCGGCCGCGGAGTCGGAGCGGGCGGCGATCGATGCGCGGATCGCGACGCATGTGGAGGTGCTGTGGCAGGCGGATCATCTGCGCTACCGACGGCCGACGGCGCTGGAGGAATCGCGGTTGCTGCTGCGCACGTTTGAGTCGACGCTGTGGGACGCCGCGCCGGCGGTGGTGCGCAGTCTGCGGGAGGCGAGCGGGGCGAGTCCGGCGGACGCGCCGGCGCCGATTCGGCTCGGTTCGTGGATGGGCGGCGACGCGGACGGCAACCCGGCGGTGACGCCCGATCTGACCTGGCAGACGGCGCTGGTGATGCGCCAACACGTGCTGGTCCGGCATCTTGAGGCGGTGCGCGAGATGGGCACGCTGCTGCCGCACTCGACCCGCCGGGTGGCGATGTCGGAGAGTCTGCAAGAGGGTCTGGAGCGGGACGCGCGGCGGATGCCGCGCGTGGCGGAGCAGCTGGAGACGCGCAGCGTCTCGGAGCTCTACCGGCGGAAGCTGCGCTACATGCGGGCGCGGCTCCAGGCGACGCTGGCGGACGATCTGGCGCTGCTGGACGAGCGGGCGCTTTCGATTCTGGGCGAGGCGCGGCAGTCGGATGAGGAGAGCGGCGCGCCGCCCTACGACGGGGCGGAGGAGTACGTGGAGGATCTGGAGGCGATCGCCGGCAGTCTGCGCGCGCACGGCGCGGCGGCGAGCGCGGAGACGGTGGTGCAGCCGCAGATCGACCGCGCGCGGGCGTTCGGCTTTCATCTGGCGACGCTCGACATCCGCGACCACGCGGCCAACTTTCACCGGTCGGCCGACGGAGTGTTGCAGGCGTTGGACATTCTGCCGCCGGGCGGCAGCTATCTGGAGCTGGACGCGGAGCGGCGCGGGGAGTTTCTGGCGCACGAGCTGGATCGCGACTACTACCCGGCGGGGCTGGCGCTGACGACGCAGGACGACGACACGCTGCGGCGTTTCCGCACGGCGCGTCGGATTCAGCGCATCTGCGGGCGCGAGGCGGTCCAGACCTGCGTGGTCTCGATGAGCGAGAGCGCGGCCGATGTGCTGGCCCCGGTGCTGCTGGCGCGGCAAGCCGGGCTGAACGACGCGGCGCGGCGCGCGCCGGGCGGACGGATTCGGATCGCGCCGCTGTTCGAGCGGGTCGACGACCTCCAGGCCGCGCCGCGGGTGCTGCGCTCGCTCTTCCGTTATGACGCCTACCGGCGTCACCTCGCGGCGCACGGCGACTTGCAGGAGGTGATGGTCGGCTACTCGGATTCGGCCAAGGATGCGGGCGTGCTGCCGTCGCTGTGGGAGCTCTACCGGGCGCAGGAGGCGATGTATGCGGTCGCGCGGGCGGCGGGTGTAACGCTGATGTTCTTTCATGGTCGGGGCGGGACGGTGAGCCGCGGGGGCGGGCCGTCGCACGATGCGATTCTGGCGTTGCCGCCGCACACCAGCGAGGCGGGGATCAAGTTCACCGAGCAGGGGGAGATGATCCAGTTCACGTACGGGATTCCGGCGCTGGCGCGCTGGAACCTGGAGCAGACGATCTCGGCGGCGCTGGTCAAGACGACCGATCACGATTACTCGAATATCCGCCCGAAGGATCGGGAGACGTTCCACGCGGCGATGAGCGAGTTGGCGGAGATCGCGCGCGGCGCCTACCGCGAGCGGGTGGTCGAGAACGCGGATCTGCACGGCTATTTCCACCGGGTGACGCCGATCAGCGTGCTGGCGGACCTGCACATCGGCTCGCGGCCGACGTTCCGGCCCGGTTCGGGCGCGACGATTGCGTCGCTGCGGGCGATTCCGTGGGTGTTCGCGTGGATGCAGTCGCGGCACGTGCTGACGGGCTGGATGGGGGTGGGCACGGCGCTGGAGCGGTTCGTTGAGCGGCACGGGGCGGCGGGGGAGTCGCTGCTGGTGGAGATGCGGGAGCGCTGGCCGTTTTTCGCAACGCTGCTGTCGAATGTGGAGATGGTCTGCGCGAAGGCGGATTTCGACATCGCAGAGCACTACGCGCAGACGCTGGGCGACAACGCCGGCGACATGCGAACGTTCGGGATGATCCGCGAGGAGTTTGAGCGGACGGTGCGGATGCTGAACCGGCTGAACGGGCAGCAACGACTGTTGGAGACGTCGCCGGTGCTGCGGCGCTCGATTGACCTGCGCAATCCGTATGTGGACGCGCTCTCGTTTTTGCAGGTGGAGTTGCTGGGGCGGCTGCGGACGATGGCGGAGGATGATCCGTCGCGTCCGGAGGCGATGGAGGCGATTCTGCGGGGCGTGAGCGGAATTGCGGCGGGGTTGCGGAATACGGGGTAGCCCCCCCTCTCAATCTCCCCCCAGGATGGGAGGAGAGGCCGAACTCTACGTTGTGTTTGGGGCGCCGGGCCGACCCCCCAGTCGCTGCGCGACAGCCCCCCTGCATAGGGGGCGATTCCGGAACGGAGCCCCTGCGTAGGGGCGATTCTGGAGGGAGCCCTCGATCAGCGTTGCAGGCGCGCTTCCAGGTAGTGCAATAGCGCTGCGGCGTATTGGGCGGGGTGGATGTGCCAGGCGTCGCTGTGGGGGCAGTTCTCGAAGACTGTTGTGAACCGGGTGTCGGACAGGTGGGTGCGAATCCGCTCGTAGTGTGCGATCGCGATGCGCTCGTCGGGGCGGCAGTGGGCCAGGCCGAGCGGGTAGGGGTATTCGGCGGCGTCGCGCCAGGGTTGTACGTCGTTGAGGTTGATGCCGTAGACCCAGCGGCTGATCAGGCCGATGCCGGGGCGCAGAGCGGACGCGGCCCAGGCGGGGAGCACGGTGCGGCGGGCTACCTCCTGCGCGACCAGGTCGGGCAGCGAGGCGAAGGCTGAATCGGCGTAGACGCCGGCGACTGCGGGTTCGCGCCAGCCGGTCATCAGAGCGATTGCGCCGCCGTAGGAGTTGCCGTGCAGGAAGATCGCGCCGGGCGACGCTCCGCGCTCGCGGATTATGTAGTCGATTGCGCCCAGTACGTCGTCGCGCTCGTCCAGTCCTGCGCCCATTCGGGCGGCGTCTGACTCGCCGTGTCCGCGCAGGTCGAAGACGAGGACGGAGTAGCCGGCGTCGGTCAGCGGGGCGGCCAGACCGAGCAGGGAATTGCGGTTGCTGTCGACGCCGTGGACGCGGATGACGGTTGCGCGCGGCTCTGCTGCGGGGATCCACCAGCCGCGCAGGGTGATCTCCTCCCACCCACGCGGCGAGAACTCAACATCCTCATAGGCAAGGCCGAGCGCCGCGGGCGTCTCGCCCAGGGGCTTCACATCGGCGTCGAGCGCGCTGCGGGCAATGTAGACCGAGGCGGCGACGTAGAGGACGGCGAGCAGCGCAACGAGGGCGAGCGCCAGCTTGAGCGTTCTGCGCACGGTCACCATCCGCCTGCTCAGGTGGCCTACGACTGAGGGGCTGCGAATCCGGGGAGCGCCTGATCGACGGATTTACCAGTCAGCCGCAGGTACAGCGCGTCTGCGCAGAGCTCGATTTCGTTGTCCCAGGCGATCGCGCGATGCGGGGTGGTGCGAACGCGCTCGAAGAAGTCGCGGTCCAACCAGGCGGCGAAGACGCCCTGGCCGGCGAACTCGGAGAGATCGACGACGCCCGACTCGCCGTCGTCGTATTCGATCCAGATTCGGAAGCCCAGGCGGGCTTCAACGTTGACGGGGCGGTGCAGCATCGTCTCAATCACCTCTCGCGGGGCGCTAGCCGCCGACGACCAGCTCCGGTTCGACGGCATCGAGACGCTCGATCTGCAAGGTTTGCGCGCCCACCTGCGCCTGGGCAAGGTCGTAGTCGGCCTGGAGGTGGAGCCAGACGAGCGGGTTGCCGCCGAACGCCATGTCGATCCGCACGGCCAGCTCGGCGGTGAGCGGCGCGCGCGCCTCGCAGACGGCAGCGAGTTCGTCGGCGTCCACCTGCATATGCGCCGCGGCTTCGGCCAGTGTCAAGCCGCACGGCTCAATGCAGAACAGCAGGAGGGAGCGGCCGGGATGGGGCGGGTTCTGGAGCGACATCAGCCGACAGAGGCCATTAGACGCGACGCCATTGGACGAGGGTGTAGGGCTCTTCGCCTTCGCGGTCCTCGAAGTGGACCTGGACATCGGCGCCAATTTCGACGGTTTGGAGGGGGTCGCCGATCAGGTTGCCGACCATGCGGACATTTTCGGCTTCGGGGATTTCGACCAGCACGACGATGTAGGGGCAGCCCTCGGCGAGCGCGGGGTGGACAGGGTGCCAGACGCGCTCCCAGGAGTAGATGCGGCCCTTGCCGGAGAGCGCACGCCAGCCGAGGTTGAAGGAGTGGCAGCGGTGGCAGACCCACTCCGGGCCCCACTGCGGGCGGTTGCAGTCCTGGCACTCCTGCACCAGCAGTTCGTGGCGCTTGGCGGCCTCCCAGTATTCGGTGTCGAGGCCGTCGATAGCGGGGGCGGGGGCAGGCAGGCCCTCGGGCAGGTAGCTGTCGGCCATTAGAGCACCGCCTCGGAGCCGACGATCATGTCGGAGACCGGAGTGACCATCGGGCCGGAGGCGACCAGCGAGACATTGACGTCGGGCACCTGGTTGCAGGACTGACCGCGCACCTGGCGGATCGCCTCGATTTGCAGCTCGAGGCCGTGCATGTAGCACTCGGCGAGGTTGCCGCCGCTGGTGTTGATCGGCATGTTGCCGTTGGGCGCGATCAGGTTCTCGAAGGTGATGTCCTCGTTGGCCTGTTCGTAGCTGGTCAGGCCATGCTCGATGATGCTCATCACGACGCCGCCGGTGAAGTTCTCGTAGACCTGCGCGACGTCGACCTCTTCGGGCTTGACTTCAGCCATCTCGTACATGCGCGGGGCGACGGTTTTGAAGTTGGAGGTGGCGTAGTCGGTGGCGTTGTGGGCGCCGGAGCCGGCGCGGTTGGGCGAGCCGACCGCGCCGCCGAGGAAGTAGACGGGCGGCTGCTTGTAGTCCTTCGCGCGGTCGGCGGAGACGAAGATCACGGCGGCTGCACCGTCGTTCTCCTGGCAGCAGTCGAAGAGGTGGAAGGGCTCGACGATCCAGCGGGACCTGTCGTAGTCCTCGGGCGTGAGCGGGCGCCCGTACATCACGGCGCGGGGGTTGTTCTGCGCGTGGTGATAGGAGGCGAGCGAGCAGGCCTTGAGCGTGTCCTGGGTGATGCCGTGGTCGTGGTAGAGGCGGTGGACGCGCATGGCGAAGGACTGGGCGGGGGACATCAGGCCGTAGGGGGCGGTGTAGGCGGCGTCGCCGCGGATCTGGTTGACGCGCGCGCCCTGCCCGAAGCGTCCGAACTGGCCCTGGGCCAGGCCGCGGAAGACGACCACGGTGTCGGCCAGGCCGGTCGCCACGGCCGAGGCGGCGTGGGCGCAGGCGGCCGATCCGCCGCCGCCGCCGCCGCCCCACTCCATGTTGGAGAAGCGCAGGTCAGGGATGTTCAGCGCCGCCGCGATGCGCGAAGGGTCGTTGCGGTCGTTGGAGTAGGAGGCGAAGCCGTCGAGCTCCTCGGGCGCGATGCCGGCGTCGTCGCAGGCCTTGAGGATCGCCTCAATGACCAGCTTGAACTCCGCATCGGGCGAGCGCCCGCGCTTGTAGTAGGTGGTTTCGCCGACGCCGATGATCGCGGTTTCTCCGCGCATGGTGCGCTTGCCCATTGGGGGTGCTCCTTCCCTGCGGGCGCGTTTGGGCCGCGCCCGGCGGCGTTGCCTAATGTACCGCATTGGCTGCGGTGCTGTGCTCGGGGTGCGGCCGACCCCCCAGTCCGCTACGCGGACAGCCCCCCCTGCGTAGGGGGGCGATCCCCCCCGTAGCCCCCCCCCCCACGATGGGGGGCGGTTGGTTTGTGGGCGGGGTCAGTCGGAGGCGCCGAGGCGGACGGCCAGGTCGGCGGTCTTTTTCATCTGCTCGAAGCGCTGGCGCATGGCGCGCTGTTCTTCGTTTTCGTGGAGCTCGTCCGTGGGGGCGGATTCGACGACCTCGAAGCCGTAAGGCTCGTAGACGCCGATTTCGTCGTCGGAGAGTTCGGCCAGCATCTCGTTGCGCTCGGCTTTGCGCTTGAAGGCCTCCTCGATGTAGGGCGCGAGTTCCTCCTCCTTGCGGGCGACGCGCTCGGCCTCGAACTCCTTGAATTCGGGCATCACGTCGGAGGCGAACAGTTCGAGCGCTTCGCAGATGTGCTCGTGCTTGTTCTTGCCGGCCTGCTGGATGAAGACGGACTGGTCGACGCCGCACTCGGCGAAGGTGCGCAGGTGCTCGCGCAGCTGGTCGGGCGTGCCGATGCCGCCCTCGCCGCCCTGCGACGGCCAGGATTCGCGCACCTGCTCCCAGGCCTTCCAGACGTTGGTGCGGCCGGGCTTGTGCATGCCGGCGGCGTAGTGGTGGCCGAGCGCGTACTGGAAGAAGCGGAAGCCGTCGAAGCCGCGCTTGCGGGCTTCGTCTTCGTCGGGGTGGACGGAGAAGGAGGAGACCATGGCGATGTTGGCGTTGACGGTGTGGCCGATCGGCACACATTCGCGCTTGAGCGTCTCGTAGTAGTCGTTGGCCCAGTGGTTGGCCTCGGCGGGGTCGATGAAGGCGAAGGTCAGCGCGCCGATGCCGAGTTGGGCGGCGAGGTGGATGGTGTCGCGGTTGGAGCAGGCGACCCAGAGGGGCGGATGGGGGCGCTGGACGGGCTTGGGCACGATGTTGCGGGTAGGCATCGAGAAGTATTTGCCCTCGTAGCCCGGGTAAGGGTTCATGGCGAGCATGTTGGCGACCTGCTCGACGGTTTCGAGCCACATCGCGCGGCGCTCTTCGGGGTTGACGCGGTAGCCCTCGAGTTCGGCGCGGCTGGCGGACTCGCCGGTGCCGAATTCGACGCGGCCGTTGGAGACGAGGTCGAGCGTGGCGATGCGCTCGGCGACGCGGGCGGGGTGGTTGTAGCCGGGCGGCATCAGGACGATGCCGTGTCCGAGGCGGATGTTCTGCGTGCGCTGAGAGGCGGCGGCGAGGAAGACCTCGGGGGCGGAGGAGTGGGAGTACTCCTCGAGGAAGTGGTGCTCGACCTCCCAGGCGTGGTCGATGCCGAGCTTGTCGGCCAGCTCGACCTGGTCGAGGGCGTCCTGGAAGAGCTGTTGCTCGATTCCGTCGTCCCAGGGCTTGGGCAGCTGGTGTTCGTAGAAGATTCCGAATCGCATGGGGGCGCTCCACTCTCCGCTGCCGTTGGGCAGCGCAATCGCTCAGACAGGCGCAAGGTAGCAGAATGGCGCGGCTCAGAGGGAGTATTGCTCGAAGGCGGCGGCCTGGGCGGGATCGTCGAGCTGGAAGAGGTCGGGGTTGGTTCCGCGCGCAAGGGCGAGGCGGTAGGTGAACAGCTGGAGCGGGATGATGCTCAGGATCGGCTGCGCTCGCCGTGGGGCCGACGGCAGCCGCAGCAGTTCCGCGCCCGCCGCTGCGAGGCCGGCGTCTGCGCCGTCGTGACAGACGGCCCAGACGGACGCGCCGAGCGCGATCGCGGCGCGGGTCAGATCGGCCGCGCGGCCGCGGTCGGGCGCGTCGGAGGCGATGATTGTGAGCAGCGCGTCCGCGTCGAGTTCGCAGAAGGGGCCGTGCAGGAGCTGTTCGATCTGGAAGCCCTCGCAGTTGGCGCGGCTGGTTTCCTTGATTTTGAGTGCTGCTTCGTAGGCGGCGGCGCGTTCCGCGCCCCAGCCGGCGAACGCGAAGCGGCGGCGCGCGGCGTGCTGCGCGGCGAGCACCTGGATGTGCGGTTCCAGTGCGAGCGTCTCGCGCGCCAGCTCGGGCAGCCGGTCGAGCGCGTCCGGCTCGCCGGCGAGCGCGGCATCGAGCATCGCCAGAGCGGTGAGCGCGGTGGTGTAGCTGACGGTGTAGGCGGCGGAGGTTTCGGGCGGGCAGGTGTGGATCACGGCGTCGGCCGCGTCGAGGTTGCCGCGCGGTTCGGTGGATGCGACGGCGACGGTCAGCGCGCCCTGCTCGCGGGCAAGATTGAGCGCGTCGAACGAAGCCTGCTTGGCGGCCGTGTGGGTGAGCACGATTGCCGCGTCGTCCGCGCCGAGCGGCGGCGTGTCGGTGCAGAACTCGAACGAATTGATGGCGAAGGCTTCGGGTCCGGAGCGCAGCAACGACGCGCCGACCAGCGCGGCGTGCCAGGAGGTGCCGATGCCGGCGACGTAGATGCGCCGGCGGTCGCGCAGCCGCTCGGCGAGGGCGGTGCAGTTGCCGCGCTCACGCTCCAGCAGCGCAGCGATCGCGTCGGGCTGCGAGCGGATTTGCTCGTACATCAGATAGGGGTGCGCGCTGCGCACCTCGCGCTCAACGGCGGCCATGGGATGCTCCGGATCCATGTCCCGGCGGGGGCCGGGGGTTCTGAGCGTATCTGGCGCGCGGCGCGATGCGGAGGCGCGGCTGTTCGCCCGACCCGGCTGGCGCGTGCGCGCGAACGAATGTCCGACGCGCTATCATCGGCTCGGAGGCAGCAGCGTGGCCGAACTCAACGTCCAGAACCGGACGATCTTCACCGGCGACAATCTCGATGTGCTGCGGGGCGTCAACAGCGCGTGCATCGATCTGATCTATCTGGATCCGCCGTTCAACACCGGCAAGCAGTGGCAGGCGCCGCTCGACTCCGACGCGGCGGGCGCCGTCTTCGACGATGTGTGGACGCTCGACGACGTGAAGGCCGAGTGGGCGAACCAGATCGAGGCCTCGGATCCCGCAGTCTGGGCAGTGGTCACGGCAGCCGGCCGCGCCTACGGCGAATCGATGCAGGCCTATCTCAGCTTCATGTGCGTGCGGCTGTTCGAGCTGCACCGCATCCTGAAGCCGACCGGCTCGCTCTATCTGCACTGCGATCCGACAGCGAGCCACTACCTGAAGGCGCTCTGCGACTCGATCTTCGGCGCGCAGTCGTTCCGCAACGAGGTGATCTGGGGCTACCGGGGGATGCCGTCGAAGGCCAGCAAGTGGCAGGCCAAGCACGATGTGCTGCTCTTCTACGCGCGGAGCGACGCGGCGACGTTTAACGTGCTGCGCGGCGACTACACGGAAGGCACACGGCGCACCTACGAGAGCGCGATGCGACGCGGCTACAACGCGAACCACAAGCGCAACATGGTGACGATCTTCGACGAGCAGAAGTATCGCCAGGCTGTGGCCGACGGCAAGATTCCGGCGGGCATGCGCGAGTCGCACTACTCGGGCGGGGGGCCGCCGCTGCGCGACTGGTGGGACGACATCCGCATTCTCGGCGGGCCGACGAACCGAGAACGGGTCGACTACCCGACGCAGAAGCCGTTGGCGTTGATCGAGCGGGTGATCGCCGCGTCATCGAACGAGGGCGATGTGGTGCTGGATCCGTTCTGCGGCTGCGCGACGGCCTGCATCGCCGCCGAGAAGCTCAACCGCCAGTGGATCGGGATCGACATTTCCGATGTGGCCTGGGAGCTCGTCAATCAGCGGATGACAGAGACGCCGGGCGTCGGCATCTTCCGTGGACACCACCGGTTGGATGTGCCGGAACGGACCGACCAGGAGCCCGACGAGGTGAGTCCGAACATTCGGGAAATCCTGTACGCCGCGCAGGAGGGTGCATGCGTGGGTTGCGGTGATCCGATGCGGCTGCGCAATCTGGAGCTCGATCACATCGTGCCGCGTTCAAAGGGCGGGCGTCACACCGACGCAAACCTGCAGCTGCTGTGCGGTTGGTGCAACCGCACCAAAGGCAACCGCGACATGAGCTACCTGCGCGTGCGCCTGCGCGAGCTGGGGTGAAGCGCTCCCCTACGGGGGGCGCTTCCAGAAGGGGCGATTCCGGAGGTGGAGGCTTTGGGTCAGCGGACGATGGTGAGTTCGCGGCCCTGGAGGAGGACGGTTGCCGTGGGGTTGATCAGGGCGGGGAAGGGGTCGGGCGGGGCTTCCTGTTGGCTGGGCGGGGTGCCGGCGCGGGCGGCGGCTTCGTCGGTGTACCAGAGCGAGGCGATGCCGTCCCAGCGGCTCTCGCGGCCCCCATCGGCGTGTTGGTTGGCGTGCGAGGTGGTGTACTTGAAGCATGCGCCGTCGGTCTGGGCGATCGAGAGCTTCACGCGCTGCTCACGATCATCACCTCAGACGCGCCCGATCGAGGCCGCGTCGCAGATGTCGCACGCTCAATGCCGATCTTCGGCGTGTCGGTGTGGGTGCTCTGTCACGGAGACGCCGACAGGTTGGCCGGCATACTGGCCGAGTCGGGTACCGAGTTGCCGCGGCTGTCGCCCGCGCCACGGCAGCTTCAGCCGATTCTGAGCGTGATTCCGCTGCAAATTTTCACTCACCACCTTGCCCTGGCGCGAGGGATCAACCCGGATCTCTATGACTTGATGATCCGGGTCAAGTGGCAGCGTTCGAGCAATATTCGCTCTGACCTGGCGCGCAGCCACCAACTGGGCCCCGTCTTCTACAGTGGCATCAGAGGCTCGGCAAAATGATAAGGTAGATGGACACCTGCCAGATTCGATGTTCGAGCCCGTCGGGCCCGGACCGAGCGACAGGACAAAGCAGATGCCACGACACACTGAGCAGACTTGCGGTCAATGAACTGAGGGAGCAAATGCAGGACGTGACCCCCGTTGAGCAATTCCTGGCTGACGAGAACGTCATCGATTTGACTGCTGAGATCCCAGATCGGCACGTGAAACCGCACCTCATTGAGCCGCTGAAGGACTGGCTACTAGCCCAGGGCATCGCGACAGGCGTGAAGAGCAAAGCGTGGCGTGAGAACCTTGCTGTCGAACTGTCCGAGCGCGGCAAAGAGATGTGCCTGTCATTGCAGATCCGAGCGATCAGGGTCCGCGATCTAGACGAACTCATTCAAGAGCGTCCCGACCTTCTGCTGCGCCTGCTCGACTGGTTGACTCGGGAGATCGCGGAGCAAGCCGCTCTCAATCTCATGGCTGCGAAGAGCCGGGTTACATTGGCCAAGGTGGACACATCCTCGGCGCAACCCTCACCTGGAGAGGTCGAGCACAAGCGGCGGTGGATTGCGCAGCTTGAGAAAGATGTCGCGGAGCTGGAAAAGCAGAAGATTCCGCCAGAGATTCGGCGCCTTGAGCGGCTGCTGAGCCAAGGACGGTCGGGCTGGCGCGCAGAGATTGAGCCGCCCGGGCTAGTCGAGCGCGTTAGTCCCGAGGAGCGAGCGGAGTACGAAGCCGCGAAGGAGCCCGGTGACGTCACCGCTGCGCATCTGCGGGCGGCATGGCAAGCCGCCTGGGGCGTTGACCAGGATGGGCAGAAGGCATTCGATGAGGCAGTCAAGGCACTCGAGGCTGCATTCCGGCCTGTCGCCGCACCGAAAGACCCGGGCGCGACGCTCAGCAAGATCGCCCATTACCTCGACGACAAGCCGGACAAGTGGCGAGCACGGCTGGCAGACGCTCGGCCTCCATCATCCGGCGGCAAGGGCAACGACGCAGGCGTGCAAACGTTGGCCAACCTACTTCGCGCTATTGTCGCGGCGAACCGCAGGCACGCCGCGGATGGAACGCGCTCGCAGAACAGTTTGGATGACGGCCGGGACGCTGTCTCTCTTGCTGTCGCATTGGTCGCGATGCAACGGCGAGGGTTTATCCAGCACGAATGACACCCCGATTGCGCCAGAAACTCGAATGAATGTACGGCGATCAGCGACGCGCAAGGGGGCTCCAGTGCGGCCGAACTCAATATCCAGAGCCGGACCGTCTTCATCAGCGACAATCTCGATGTGCTGCGCAAGGTCACCAGCGCGTGCATCGATCTGATCTGCTCGGATCCGCTGTTCGACACGGGCAAGCTGTGGCGGGTGCCGTTCGGGGACGGGAATGACGGAGAGGTAGGCGACAGTGGTGCTGCTCACGTCGAGATACCCGCGGCAAGCGCGGGTATGACGGGGAGGAGGGCGCGGGCATGGCGGGGAGGGGACGCGGGTATTCGCGGGGGCGCGAGTGTGGCGGGAGGTGGGGGTGGGACCGCGCGTTAGCGGACGATGGTGAGTTCGCGGCCCTGGAGGAGGACGGTTGCCGTGGGGTTGATCAGGGCGGGGAAGGGGTCGGGCGGGCCTTCTTGCTGGCTGGGCGGGGTGCCGGCGCGGGCGGCGGCCTCGTCGGTGTACCAGAGCGAAGCGATGCCGTCCCAGCGGCTTTCGCGGTCCCCATCGGCGTGTTGGTTGGCGTGCGAGGTGGTGTATCTGAAGCATGCGCCGTCGGTCTGGGCGATGGAGAGCTTCACGCGCGGGGAGTGTTCGTCGTTCCAGGCGGCGAACAGCTCGTCGCGCGACACGCCGTCCTTCTTCTGCACGAAGGCGACCCACTTGACGTGGTCTTCGGGGACGGGGCCGTCGACGATCATGTTTTCGGTGGTGAAGAAAGAGTCGGTGATCGGCTCGATCCAGTCGCTGAAGCCGTCGACGTTGTTGAGCGAGCGGGCGCGCTCGGACTCGGTGGCGTCGCGGAAGTGGTCCCAGTCGCGGAACCAGAGTTCGGCCATGCCGTCGTAGACCAGGTCGTGGGCGGCTTCGACGCCGCCGAGTGAGGCGGGGGCGTCGAAGTAGGTGACGCAGTAGCGCTCGGGGCGCATCGCGTTGACGACGTGAG
The DNA here is from genome assembly GCA_965243125.1 of Dehalococcoidia bacterium. Taxonomy (GTDB): domain Bacteria; phylum Chloroflexota; class Dehalococcoidia; order Bin125; family Bin125; genus CATQGW01. The sequence continues at coordinate 2,563,578 of OZ251529.1, forward strand.
GCGCGTGGACGGCGCGCCAGAATTCGCGGAAAGCGTCGAGGTCGGTTTCGGGGCGGCGGTTGAGGGGGAAGACGGCTTTGAGCATTGCGACGCTCCTCTGCGTGTTGCGTGTGTTGTCGCGTGTGGGCGAGTCTAGAGATTTGCGGCGATGCTCGACGCGACTGCGCGCCCGCGCGCGGCCTGTTCGCGGGCCATCGCCGCGCAAGCGCCGGTGTAGGCGGCGGGATCGAGCAGGGCGTCCAACTCCTGCGGCGAGACATGTTGGGCGACCTCGGCGTCGGCGAGCAGCAGGTCGCGGAAGGCGATGTTCTCGACGGCGGCCTGCTGGGCGTGCTCGTAGACGATGTCGTGGGCGCGCTGGCGTCCGAGCCGTTCGCCGAGCGCAAGCATGACCCGCTCGCTCATGATCAGGCCGCCGGAGAGGTCGAGGTTTTGCCGCATCCGCGCGGGGAAGACGCGGAGGTCGGCGAAGATCGCTTCGAGCCGGGCGAGGATGTCGCCGACCAGTTCGACGGAGCCGAAGAGGGCGCGCTCGATCATCTGGCTGGTGGAGCCGTCGGCTTCGTGCTCGGTGCGCATGGCGTCGAGCGCGAGCGGGAGCAGCGTCTGGACCTGCGCGGCGGCGGCGCGGATGTCCTGGGCCAGCTTGGGGTTGCGCTTCTGGGGCATCGTGCTGCTGCCGACCGTGCCGGGCGGCACGGGTTCCTCGATTTCGCCGAACTCGGGCTTCATCAGGGTGTAGAGCTCGTCGGCGATCTTGCGCGCGGTCGTCGCGAGCAGCGCGAGCAGGGCGACATATTCGGCGTTGTGGTCGTGGATGGTGCGTCCGGGCACGGGCATCGAGGCGAGGTTGAGCTCGGCCGCGAGCGCGCGCTGCACGGCGAGTCCGTGCTCGCCGAACGAGGCGGCAGTGCCGGCCGCGCCGCCGAGCATGGCGACGAACACGCGCGGCTCGGACTGGCGCAGGCGCTCGACGTGGCGGCAGAGTTCGTCGATCCAGACGGCGACTTTGGCTCCGAAGGTGGCAGGCACGGCGTGCTGCCCGTGGGTGCGCCCGGCGATCGGATCGTCGGCGGTGCGCTCGGCCAGGTCTGCGAGCGCGGTGAGCACGCGGCCCAGCTGGTCCAGGACGACGGCGTGGGCGCGGCGCAGTTGGAGCACATCGCCGGTCTGGGTGATGTTCTGCGTCGTTGCGCCCCAGTGGGCGTAGCCGCCGGCGTCGCCGTCGCAGATGCGGTCAAGTTCCCAGATCAGCGGCACCAGCGGATGGCCGGTGACGGCGAGTTCGTCTTCGACGCGGTCGAGGTCGAAGAGATCGAGTCGGCAGTTGCGAGCGATCTCGTCGGCGGCTTCGGCGGGGATCATCCCGAGACCGGCCTCGGCGCGGGCGAGAGCTGCTTCGACATCGAGCCAGGCCTGCCAGCGGGCGTCGCGGGTGAAGAGCGCGCGGATTCCGGGATCGTCTACCCGCGCCGCTGTCGGTCGTTGCTGCATGTCGGCCTCCGCTCGGTTGGGCGCGTGCATGTTGCACTGTGTATGTCGCGCCGCGCCTTAGGATCGCGCATAGCGCGTCGCAATGCGAACCGAGCGGGCCGGCGCGTTCTAAAGGAAAGCGAAAGGGAGGCTGTGATGGCCGCGCCGTTGGACGGAATCCGCGTGTTGGAGGTGGCGAACTGGTTGGCCGCGCCGTCGGCCGCGGCGCTGATGGCTGATCTGGGCGCGGATGTGGTGAAGGTGGAGCATCCGAGCGGCGACGCCTGGCGGGCGACGCTGATGCGCGGGGCGCAGCCGGACTGGGATCCCGAGACGGGGGTCGACGCGCCGTTCGAGCTGGACAACCGCGGCAAGCGCGGGATCGCGCTGTCGCTGGAGCACGCCGAGGGCGTGGCGGCGGTGCATCGGTTGGTGGAGCAGGCGGACATCTTCATCACCAATCTGACCGCGCCGCGGATCGCGCGGTATGAGCTCTCCGCTGAGCATTTGCAGGAGCTCAAGCCGGAGCTGATCTACGTGGTGCTGACGGGCTACGGCACGCGCGGGCCGGACGCGGCGATGACCGCGTTCGATTATTCGGCGTTCTGGTCGCGCTCGGGGATCATGAGTCTGATCGGCGAGCCGGGCGGACCGCCGATGCCGTGCCGCCCCGGGCAGGGCGATCACGCAACCTCGCTGAATTTGCTGGCGGCGACGTTGGCCGCGCTGCGGCTGCGCGACCGGACGGGCGAGGGGCAGCGGGTGGAGGTGACGTTGCAGCGCACGGGCGCGTGGACGATCGGGGCGGATGTCTCGGCGGCGCTGATCACGCGCCGACAGCCGCAGCGGATCGACCGCGTGCGTCCGGGCAATCCGCTCTTCAATTCCTATGAAACGTCGGACGGGCGCTGGCTGATGCTGGTGATGCCGACCTCGGATCGCTACTGGGCGCCGGCCTGCCGCGCGCTGGGGCGCGAGGAGTGGATTGGGGACCCGCGCTACACCTCGCTGGAAGCGCGCGCCGAGCAGACGGCCGGGCTGACGGCGGAGATCGCGGCGATCATCCGCTCGCAGCCGCTCGCTGAGTGGCGCGGGCGCTTCAACGCCGAGGCGCTGACCTGGGCGCCGGTGGCGGAGCTGCCGGAGGTGATTGAGGATCCGCAGATGGTCGAGATGGAGGCGTGGGCGACGGTTGAGGGGCCAAAGGGGGCGTTTGAAACGCTGAATACGCCGTTTGCGATTGCGGGCGCGGAGATCGGCCCGCGCTCGGCGGCTCCGGCGACGGGCGAGCATACGCACGAGGTGCTGCGGGAGGCCGGGTTCTCGGATGAGGAGGTGGTGGATCTGGCGGCGTCGGGGGCGTTGGGCTGAGTTCAGCTCTTTTCGTCATACCCGCGCTTGCCGCGGGTATCTCGCGGCCTACTGTACGGACCCTGTCTTGCTGCACAGTCGGCAGCGGTGGCGGGGTGCAGCCGAGCGCACGCCGAGCGGTTAGCGGGGGGTTGGGTGCTGGTCACGTCGAGATACCCGCGGCAAGCGCGGGTATGACGGAGTTGTGGGGCGTGGGCATGACGGAGTTGTGGGAGAGCATGACGGAGGCAGGGGGGATGACGAAGATAAGCGCGGTGTTGGCGCGGGAAGCGGGGCGCAGTCAGCGCCGGACGGGGAGAGGGCGGTCGCCCAGGCGCAGCCAGAGAACCGTGTGAGTGTCGAAGAGAATCACAGGTCGTTCATGGGATCGGTTGGCGACTCGTCAAACCACTCGTCCGGCATCGGCGACACGATGTCGCCGATGATCTTGTACTGACCGCGATCGGCCCCGAACCAGTCGGCGCGCATCGGCCGGTAGGGCGAGACGCGCGAGATTGGCCGCCCGTCCTGGGTGATGATCAACTCGTCGCCGGTCTGGACGACTTCGTCGATCAGGCTGAGGCAGCGATCCTCGAACTCGGACGCGCTGACCGTGCGCACATCGGCGTCGGATTGAGATGTCTCCACGGTTTTCTCCCGTCGTGCATCAAGAGTAGACGGGCGAGCCCGGCGCGGTCAGCGGCCGGCGTGGAGACGTCGGAGCGGGCCGCGCCACTCGAGGATTTTCTGGTCGGCGGTGGCCAACTCGTGATTTCCGTGCAGCGCGGTGGCGACGATGATGCGGTCCATCAGATCCCCATGCAGGTCGGGCAGCAGCCCGGCCTGTGTCGCGATCCAGCCTGTGACAGGGAGTTCCACGAGGTCGGCCTCGAACAAGCTCTCTCGCCACGCTTCAACATCTGAGATGAAGTCAAGCTTGCCCTCGCGAAAGAGCATGCCGACTTCGAGGAAGGTCACCACGGAGACCCTGACATCGCCGGTCCGATATGCGCGCTCAATCGCGCGGCGCGCCCCGGGTCGTAGGCGTCGATCGTTTTGGTCATGCCAGAGCAGCGTGTGGGTGTCTAGGAGCATCACGAATTGCTGACCGCCGGCGCGTCGGATTCGTCGAGCCAGTCCGCCGACACCGGGGAGACGACATCACCGATGATCTTGAACATGCCCTTTCCGGAGCCCGCCGGCCGCCCCCGTCGGTAGGTGATCAGCCGCGCCATGGGGCGTCCATCCTGTGTGATCACCACATCGCCCCCATCATCGAGAATCTCATCGATCAGCTCGATGCAGCGCTCCTGGAACTCGGCAGCGCTGACGGTGCGGGTCGTCTCTTCACAGTCGCTGTCGTTTGCCATCTCACGCTCCTGCCTCTGCGGACTATGGGCGCAGCATAGCCAGAGGCGAATCGGCGGCGGCGCTCTACCCTCAGGGCATGGATACGCCGGGCGACGCGGAGTTGACACTGGTGCTGGAGGGCGTGCGGCGCTTTGTGCGGCGCGAGCTTTGGCTGTGGGAGAAGCGGCTCGATGCCAATGCGACGCGGCTGCCGGATGAGCTGTTCGCCGAGCTGCACGCCAGGGTGGATGAGATGGGGCTCGACCATCTGCTCGCGCCCGCGGCGAGCGGGCGCGGGCCGGCGCTGCCCGATGCGGCGCGGGCGCGGATCGCAGAGGAGACGAGTCAGCACCGGGCCGGGGCGATCTCCGCCGCCTACGGGCTGTTCGATCCCGATCCGCCGCCGCAGCTGTATGCGGCGACTGACGAGCAGCGCGCGGCGTTTCTCGAACCGCTCTTGGAGCGGCGGGCGCGCTGTTTTCGCGGCTTCGGCGATCCCGACCTGGATGGGCTGCCGACCGATGGGGTGCGCGTCCGCGCCTTGCGGCGCGACGGTGGGTGGATGCTGGATGGCACGAAGCTCTTCGTCGCGGACGGCTCCGACGCGGATTTCGGGATCGTGTACGCGCACACGGAGTACGAACGCGGCGAGCGGGACGGCGTTTCGGCGTTTGTGGTTGAGTCGGAGCGCACGGGGTTTCAGCGCTGGCGGGAGTGGCCGACGATCAGCGCGGGGCGCGACACGATCGAGCTGAACCTGTCGGCGGTGAAGCTGCCCGATGCGAATCTGCTGGGCGAGCCGGGCGATGCGCCGGCGTTGGCCAATGAGCTGGCGCTGCGGCGGCGCATCTTCTCGGCGGCGCAGCTGACGGGCGTGGCGTCGGCGGCGCAGGATATGGCGCGAGGGCAGGCCTGGGCGCGGCGCGAGCACGGCATCCCGATAGCGCAGGGCGAGCGGGCGCGGCTGGCGCTGGCGGACAGCGAGATCGCGGTGCGCGCGAGTCGTCAGCTATATCTCGCGGCGGCGGCGGAGAGCGACGGCGGCGGCGTCACAACGGAGGCGGCGCTCGCGGCGCTGGCGTTTGCGTCGGATGCGGCGCTTGCAGTTGTGGAGCGAACATTGGAGCTGCACGGACCGCTGGCGGTTTCGGGGGACCTGCCGCTGGAGCGCTGGGCGCGCGACCTGCACAGCCGTCGGCTGGCCGAGGGCGGACCGGCGCAGCAGCGGCTGGCGATCGCGCAGCGGTTGACGACGACGTTCAAGAAGTAGGCGGTCAGGCAAGCCGTCAGGCGGGCGGATCATCCAATGCGGCGGCGGCGATCAGTTCGAGGCCGCGCGGCGTGATCGGCGGGTTGTAGAGCGGTCCGCGCACTTCGCGGTAGTAACGCTCGAGCGGTTCGCTGCGGTGCAGCGAGATACCGCCGACGAGGCGCATGCAGCGATCGACGACATCCACGGCGGTATCGCAGAGGTGCAGCTTGGTCGCGGCGACGCGCGGACCGAGCGGCGCGCGGGCGTCGGCTGCGGCGTCCCAGGCCGACGCGGTTTCGTGCAGCAGGGCGCGGGCGGCGATTAAGCGCAGGTCGATCTCGCCGACGTTGGCGCGGACCGTGGGAATTGAGGCGATCGGCGCGGGCGCGCCGGCAGGTTGGCGGGTGCGGCAGAATTCGACGGTGTAATCGCGCGCGGCTTCGGCGACGCCGAGCGAGGCGGCGGAGACGAGCAACGCGAACCAGGCGAAATCGCCGTGCCGCTGCCCGGCGCGCGACGGCTCCTGGCGGATCAGGATGTCGTCCTCGTTGGCCGCGACATTTTCGTACCAGACATCGTGCGAGCCGGTCGAACGCAGGCCGACCACATCCCAGGTTTCCTCGATGCGCAGACCGGGCGAGTCACGGCGTACGGCGATGCGCGCGAGCTGTCCGCTGCCGTCTTCAACGGCGGCGTAGGTCAGGAACCAGGTCAAGGCCGGGGCGAGCGTGGTGAAGGTCTTGTGTCCGTTGAGCCGCCAGCGGCCCGGGCCGTCGGGCGTGAGCACGGTTTGGGGGCGTCCGCCGCCCTGCGGGGAACCGAGGTCGGGCTCTGAGGCAACCTGATTGCAGAGCGCGCCGTCCTCGACGACGGAGCGAAAGATGCGTTCGCGCAGCGGTTCGGGCCAGACGCGGTTGGCGCGCTCCGCGCCGACGCTCATCAGATGCATGCCGACGGCGAACGCCAGCGACATATCCGCTTTGGCGAGCGTGGTCTGGGCGGCGACCAGATCGGCCAACGCGCATTCATCGCCGCCGTACTCGCGGGGTACGGGGGCGCGCAGCCAGCCGGCGTCACGCAGGTCGTTCAGCGAGTCGAAGGGGAACGAGGCGTCGCGGTCGTGGATGCGCGCGCGTTCGGCGATGCGAGGCAACGCATCGCCGATGCGCGCAATCAGCTCTCGCCCCGCGTCGTTGGCGGGCGGCAGCGGCGGCACGGCGCGAAGGCGGGCGGGCGCCTAGAGAATGTCGCGGAGCGTCTTGAGCGCGCGGACGCGGACCTTGCCGCGCTTTTTGGCCGGCCGCGCGGCGATTTCGATCTCTTCGCCGGTGGCGGGGTTGCGACCCATCCGCTTGGAGCGAGCCTTCTGCTCGGCGATGTCGATCTTGACCAGTCCGGCGACGGTCACCGCGCCGGCGCGCTTGCTGCGGCCGCGGCTCGGCGCGAGGTCGTGGAGGACGATTTCGCCCAGCGCGTCCATGACCCTGGCGACATCTTTGGCGGGCACTTCGCTGACAGCCGCGATGTCCTTGATCATCTGCGCCTTGGTTCGCGGCTTCTCAGCCTTCGGAATATCGGCCATTTCGGTACCCCTTCGCGCGCGGGAACGCTCGTTCCCTACGTTTGGCAGCGTTTAGCATAGGGCGCGCGCGTTCTGGCGCAAGACCTGAAGCGAGGTCGGGAGCGAGGAAATGGCAAGTCGGACGATCCGCGTCGGCGCTGCGCTGGCCGAATACATTGAGCAGACCTACGCGCGCGAAGACGAGATCTGGCAGCGGCTGCGCACTGAAACCGCAGCGTTGGACTGGGCCGGAATGGAGATCGGCCCCGATCAGGCGCGGCTGCTGGGCTGGCTGGTGCGGCTGATCGGGGCGCGGCGCTGCCTGGAGATCGGCACATTCACCGGCGCATCCGCGCTGGCCGTGGCCCGCGCGCTGCCCGACGACGGCCGAATGATCTGCTGCGACGTGAGCGAGGAATGGACCGCGATCGCCCGTAAATTCTGGGCTGAAGCGGGCGTGGCGCACAAGATCGACCTGCGTCTCGCGCCGGCGCTGGACACGTTGGGCGAGCTGCGTCGCTCGGGTGCGCCGCTGTTCGACTTCGCGTTCATCGACGCGGATAAAGAGCCGTTGCCGTCGTACTTTGAGGCGGTGCTGGAGTTGGTTCGTCCGGATGGGTTGATCGCGGTCGACAACACGCTGTGGGGCGGCGCGGTCGCGGATCCGGAGCGGGATGACGCGGATACGCGGGCGATTCGCGAGTTCAACGAAACGGTGGCGCGCGATCCGCGCGTGGATGTAGCGCTGCTGACAGTCGGCGACGGCGTGACGCTGGCGCGGAAGCTCGCTTAGTCGCTTACCGGCGCCCAGAGCCAGGACAGGTCCATCCTCAGGCCCTCGGCTACGTCCTCGCCGGACAGAGTGGCGGGGCGCTCAAGCGTCTGCGGTTCCTCTAGGCCGGCGCGGTAGATCCAAGCCTGGCTGTCGATCGGGTCGAGCAGCCAGCCGAGGCGGACGCCGTTGGCCATCCATTGCTCCATCTTGTCCTGCTGTTCTTCGAGGCTCTGCGAACGCGAACGGACTTCGACGACGAAGTCGGGCGCTGCAGGGATCGGCTTGCTGGGTTGGAGATCGAGGCCCGCCAGGCGTTCGTCGGATGTCCACGAGGCGTCGGGGATGAGCAGCGAGCCGTCGGGCAGGCTGTGTCCGGCGGTCGCGCCTCTGGCAAGCCCGCGGCGATGGGTGCGCCACCAGATCGCGAGCTCCGTGCTGAGTTCGAATTCGTGCCCCGATGCCTCAATTCCTGATGCGAAGCTGATGTTCAGCGCTCCTTCCCTAGTGCGCTCGAAGCCGAGCGATTCGTTGCTTTCGCCGAGGAGGATCACGCACTCATCGGTCAGCGCCCACTGTTCGGGCAGCCGCAGGATGATGGGCGGCTGCTCGACGAGTTCGGGTGCAGCCGCAACCACGGCGTGCGCCGCAGGGGGTGGTTTAGTGGGGGCGTGCGCCATGTGCGGCCTCCGCTCTAGTCGTTGTCCGTCGGCCAGACGCGCGTGAGATCGACGGTGAGGCCAACCATCACGTCTTCACCGGAGAGCGTATCGGGGCGCTCCAGCAGTTGCGGCGCGTCCTGTCCTGCGCGGTAGATCCAGACTTGCGCCTCGAACGGGTCGACGAGCCAGCCGAGGCGTACGCCATTAGCCATCCACTGCTCCATCTTGTCCTGCTGATCGCGGATGTCCTGTGAGCGGGAGCGGATCTCGAGCACGAAATCGGGAGTGACGGACCAGATGCCCTCGTCGTTGGCATCGATTTCCGCCAGCCGTGCGTCTGAGATCCACATGGCGTCGGGGACAAGCAGCGAGCCGTCGGGCAGGTGAGCGCCGCCGTCGGCGGGCGTGGCGCGTCCAGTGTTGGCTGCGAGTCCCCAGTTCAGGATTTGGGCGTAGATGATGCCGCCGCGCTCGCTGTTGAGGTTGCCCGGTGGGAAGTTGATGTGCAGCGCTCCTTCCGCGGTGCGCTCGAAGCCGAGCGATTCGTTGCTTTCGCCGAGGAAGATCATGCACTCATCGGTCAGCGCCCACTGTGGCGGGAGACACAAGATGAACGACGGTTGCTCATTGGCGGCCGACAGGTGCGAGGGCGCGCTCGGCGGCGCGTGCATCGGTTTGGTTGGGGCGTGCGCCATGTGCGACCTCCGCTCTAGTCGTTGTCCGCCGACCAGACGCGCGTGAGATCGACGGTCAGGCCGACCATCACGTTTTCGCCGGAGAGCGTATTGGGGCGCTCCAGGAATTGCGGCTCAGCCTCGCCCTCGCGGTAGATCCAGACCTGCGCTTCGAACGGGTCGACGAGCCAGCCGAGGCGCACGCCATTGGCCATCCACTGCCGCATCTTGTCCTGCTGGTCGCGCAACTCGTGTGAGGGGGAGAGCACTTCCAACACGAATTCCGGCGCAGCCGGCATTGGACTGTCCGGGCCGATCTTGATTCCCTCTACCCGTTCGTCCGAAATCCACGCCGCATCCGGGATCAGCATCGAGCCGTCAGGCAGACTGTAGCCGCCGGACGGGCCGGTGGCGTGCCCGCTGAGTTTGTCGAATCTCCATACTGTGATCTGCCCACCGATAGTCAGTTCGTATTCAGAGACGAGGAATCCGCTGGGGAAGTTGATTCGAAGCGCCCCTTCCGCGGTGCGCTCGATCCAGAGCATCTCGTTGAGCAGACTCAACTCAACCAGATGCTCATCGTCCACCGCCCACTGTTCGGGCAGCCGCAGCGTGAGTGGCGGGGCGCCCACGAGGTCGGCGCTGAGCGGCGCGGGCGCAGGTTTGACTGGTGCCTGAACCATTGTGCCGGCCTCCGAATCGTTCGGGACCAGTCTAGGCGGCTGAGTCAGAGGCGTTGGTCAGAGCGCGATGCCGGCGGCGGCCACCAGGTCAACCGCGGTTTGCAGCTTGCGGGCGCCGATGAACTGGTCGGCGCCGTAGAGCGGTCCGACGGCGTTGACGACTTCGGGCGTGGTCAACGCGGTGACGATCAGCGCGAAGGACTCGCGCTCGGCGCGCTGCGCGACGTAGGGCAGCGTGGGCGCGCCGCCGGCGAGCACCAGACAGAGCGGCTCGTAGTCGAGCGCGCCCAGGGCGATGTCGACGCGGTCGTGGCGGGAGACGACGGTTTTGTCGGGGTACTTGCGGAAGTAGTCCATGCCCTCGTGGGCGCTGACGGGACCGACGACGAAGTCGCGGGAGGCTTCGTCGAAGAGTTCGTCGTCGCCGCTCAGCTCGCCGTCGATGGCGGCGGCGATGCTGCGCACGGTGGGAGCGGCGAGGTGGCGATCCTGCGGAAGTGTGGCCAGCGCGCGGCCGCCGGCCGCTTCGACGCGGGCGCGGGCGGCCGCCTCGCCGTGTTCGGGCACGGCGTTGATGATCACGCCGTCGGGTTGCAGATCGGCGATCGTGCGGCGCAGGGTGTCGTCGTCGGCTTCGCCGGCGCGGACGACCAGGACGACGCGATCGCCGTCGGCGCGGGCGGCGGCGGTTGCCGGATCGGCTTCGATCAGCAGCGCGTCGGTGTCGTCGGGGAGTTCGGCCGGGGCTGCGGCTGCGCCGCCGGAGCGGACGCCGTTGAGACGCGCGAGCTGGGCGGCGTCGCGGGCGGCGCTCTCACCGTCGTCGGCACGGGCCAGGCGCACGGTTGCGCCGCTTGCGCGCAGCGCGGCGGCCAGGCCGGCGGCGACGACCGATTTGCCGTCGCCGGGCAATGTGGAAGTGACGAAGGTTCGAGTCACGCGGGGTCCTCTCGCTTCCGTTCTCTGCGCAGGCTAGCCCGCGCATTCGTGATGCGCACGCTCTAGACTGCGCGGCATGTCGGATCCGATCGACCACTGGCCGCCGCCGCCCGCGTCGGAGCAGCGCGCCGAACGACCGCGTCGCCGCTTCCGCCCGCCGGAGCGCCACGCGCACTGGGTGGACCGCGATCACGTGGAAGACGAGCCGCGCGAGGACGCGCCCAATCTGCTCTGGTGGGTGCTGGGCGCGCTGCTGGCGTTCGCGGTGCTCTCGGTGATGATTCGGATGTTCCTCGTCACCTGAGGCTGGCTCCGATACCCGCCTGACGCCCGCCCGACGCGCTCATATGCGGCAGGCTTCGCTATCTTTCGCAGAGGACCGTCGCGGCGCGTTCGGCGGCGCGATTTCGGGAGGGCGTTCGGATGACCAACTCCGAAAGCGAGACGCTGCTACAGGGGATCCGCGTTCTGGACCTGGCCGGTCCGCGCGCCGAGATGGCGGGGCGCGTGCTGGCCGATATGGGCGCGGAGGTGATCAAGGTGGAGCCGCCGGGCGGCGTCGCCAGCCGTCGGCTGCCGCCGTTCTCCGAAGCGGAGCCCGACCGCTCGCTGTATTGGGCGGCGATGGGTTTCGGCAAGCGCAGCGTGGTGCTCGACATCGCCGAGGAAGCGGGCCGCGCGGACCTGCACGCGCTGCTGGCGACGGCCGATGTGCTGATCGAGACCGCCGACCCCGGCGAGATGTCCGCACTGGGGCTGGGCTACGACGAGCTCAAGGATCGCTACCCGGCGCTGATCTACGTCTCCGTCACGCCGTGGGGTTCGGACGGCCCGTGGGCCGGTCGCCCGGCGACGGATCTGACTGTCGAGGCGGCGGGCGGGCTGGTCGGGCTGCAGGGCGACGGTGATCGCCCGCCCCTGCCGGTCGGCTTTCCGCAGGCGGCGATTCACGCGGGCGTGCAGGCGGCGGCGGACACGGCGATCGCGCTGCGCGAGCGCGAGCGCTCGGGGCTGGGGCAGCACCTGGATGTGTCGCAGCAGGCGGCGGTGGTCTGGACGCTGATGCACGCCACCGGCTTCCCGCCGAACACGGGCGACGATCCGCCCGGCACGAGCGCCGGGCGCACCGGGGTGTTTAACCCGGCGATTCACCCCTGCAAAGACGGATACGCGACTTTCGCCGCGATCCCGGGCGGACTGGGCCTGCGCCACACCGCCACCTTTATGCGCTGGATCGCCGCAGAAGGTGAGCTGAGCGGCGAGCTGGCGGGCGCCGACATCGACGAGTGGGCGGCCGAACTGGGGCGGCTGGCAACCGAGGATCAAGCGGAAGCGATGCGCCAGTCGTCGCTGGCGACGGAGCAGATGCACGAGTTTATCGGCAAGCGCACGATGGCCGAGCTGTACGAGCGGGCGGTGGCCGACGGCTTCATGCTCGCGCCGCTCTACACGGTGGAGGACATTGCCGAGGACAAGCACCTTGAGGCGCGCGACTACTGGATCGAGGTCGACGGGCATCGCTACCCCGGCGCGTTCGCCAAGCTGTCGGAGACGCCGTTGCGGCTGGAGCGCGGCGCGCCGACGCTGGGGCAGGATCAGGCGTTGCTGGCCGAGCTGGACCGCGCCGCGCCGCCGCTCACCGTGACGCCGTGGGCGCGACGCGACGGCCCGCGCTCGGACGGCGCGTATGCGGGGCTCAAGGTCGCGGATTTCGCCTGGGTCGGCGTCGGACCGCTGATCAGCAAGTCGCTGGCGGATCACGGGGCGACGGTGGTGCATGTGGAGTCGGCCACGCGGCCCGATGTGCTGCGGCTTGCGCCGCCGTTCAAGGACAATGTGCCGGGGCTCGACCATGCGCAGTTCATGGCCAACTTCAACGCTTCGAAGCTGGGGCTGGCGCTGCAGCTGAACACGCCCGAGGGTCTGGCGTTCGCCAAAGAGCTGGTGGAGTGGGCGGATGTGGTGGTGGAGTCGTTCACGCCGGGCACGCTGGCGCGCTGGGGGCTGGACTACGCGACGCTGAGCAAAGAGCGCCCCGAGCTGATCATGCTCAGCACCTGCCTGCGCGGGCAGTGGGGCCCGGAGTGCAGCTACGCGGGCTTCGGGTTGCAGGGCGCGTGCCTGTCGGGGCTGCACCGGATTACGGGCTGGCCGGATCGCGCGCCCGCGGGTACCTGGGGCGCGTATACGGACTTCATCAACCCGCGCTACGGCTCGGGCGTGATGGCGGCGGCGATCCGCTACCGCGACCTGACCGGGTACGGCCAGCACATCGACCTGGCGCAGACGGAGGCGGCGATGCATTTCTCCGCGCCGCTGCTGCTCGACTACTTCGAGAACGGCAAGGTTGCGCACGCGCCGGGCCTCGACTCGATCTACGCCGCTCCGCACGGCGTTTTCGCAGTGCAGGGCGTCGAGCGCTACGTGGCGATCGCGACGGAGACAGCGGAGCAGTGGCGGGCGCTGCGGGACGCGCTGGAGCTTGAGCAGTGGTCGGGCGCGGAGTACGACGCGCTGGAGGCGCGGATTGGGGCCAAGCAGGCGATCGAGCAGGAGATCGCCGCGTGGTGCGCGGCGCGCAGTCACGAACAGGTCGTCGATCAGCTCGCCGCTGCGGGCGTGCCCGTCGCGCTGGTTGAGCGTCCGTCGGATCTATACGTGGATCCGCAGCTGGAGCATCGGGGCTTCTTCGTGACGCTGGAGCACAGCGTGATGGGGCCGACGCCCTATGACGGGCTGGTGACGCGCTTTTCGAGCGACTGCGGCAGCCTGCGCAAGGCCGCGCCCGCGCTGGGCGAGGACACGCACCAGGTGTTGAGTGAGATCCTCAACGCCGATGAGGAGGCGATCGCCGCGGCGGTCGCGGCCGGGGCGCTTCAATAGCCCCGTGTCGCGGTTGACACGCGCGGTCCGATCAGGCAAAACGGCGGCAGTCGGCAAGGCCACGATGCGCCATGCACGGCCTGTTGGCCTTTTCGGGGGCCGGCCGACTACTACACCGTTCTACGGCTGTGATGAAGCAGTGGCGTTTGTCGCTTGAGATGTCTGTGGTCCATCCTTTCCGGGTGTTCCTGTTGGCCCGTTCCGTCCTTCCCGCCGACCCATTTCGTCATTCCTGCGCAGGCAGGAATGACGGGTAGAGGGGCACAAGTCTTTGACGATTTATGCTGTGGGGCCTGTGCGGGAGGTGTCGCTTCCGGCGGCGGGGACAGAGGACGGCGTTTATGCTGTGCTCAGGGCGCTGGGCCTACCCCCCAGTCCGCTACGCGGACAGCCCCCTGCGTAGGGGGGCGATTCCAGAGCGGCGACAGCACTGAGCTTGGGCGACTACGTGGGGCTTTGGCTATCCGGCGAGCTGGCTGCGGAGGAATGCTGAGATTGCTTCGGCGGCGCGCTGAGGGTGCTGTACGTGCGGCCAGTGACCGGCGTCGGGCCAGATCAGGATTTCGGCTGTGGGGAACGGGCGGCGCTGCGCCGAGGCGTAGTGGGGCGCGACGTACGGGTCTTTCCGGCCCCAGATCACCAGTGCAGGGCGCTCGTACGGGGCCAGCGAATTACCGACCAGGTCGCTGCCCGGGTCGTCGGTCGCGCGATAGAGCGCGAGCGTGGCGGCGCGAGTGGCGTCGTCGTCCTCCTCGATCAGCCGATCGAGCCAGTCGCGGTCCAAGCCCCCGCCGTTGCCGCGGCGCATCCAGAGACGGAAGAGGCGCGGCGAGGTCCTGCGCTGGAGGAATTCGCCGAGGCCCGGTCTGCGCCACAGGCGGCCGAGCAGATGCCAGCGGTAGCCGGTCAGCACGCCCGTGGCGAGCAGGGTGACTGAGGCGAACTGATCGGGGTGCATGGCGGCCCAGAGCAGGCCGATCGGCCCGCCGAAGTCGTGCAGCACGAGATGAGCGCGCTCAACCTGGAGTTCGCGCAGCGCGGGTTCGAGCCAGGTCTGGTAGCCCTCGACCGAATAAGGGAAGTCGGACGGCTTGTCGGCTTGGCCGAAACCGGGCAGGTCGATCGCGATCGTGCGGCCCAGTCGGCCGAGCGAGGGCAGCAGCGACTCGAAGTCGCGGCCCGAGCCGGGCACGCCGTGCAGGCAGACGATCGCCTCCGTCGCCGCGGAGTCGCCGCATTCGGTGATCAGGCTCGCGACGCCGTTGATTGCGAGCCGCCGATGTCGTGTCGCCGGTTGCGCCATAGGCAGATGCTAGCCGCCCTGCCAGCTGTCTGTCGCGGCGGGGGCGGCGGGGGCGGCCGGAGTGGCCGGCGCGGCGGGGGCAGTTGGAGCAACGGGAGCAGTTGGAGCGGGGGGCGGCGCGGGCTCCGCGGCGCGCTCAACCAGCCGGCTGCACCAGGGGCAGGCGTTCCAGGCGGCCTCAAGCGGGCGCTCGCAGGACGGGCAGGGGGAGCGCAGTTGGGCCGCGCAGAAGGGACAGGCGAGGAAGTCCTCATGCACGCGCCCGCCGCAGCGCGGGCAGGCCTGCACGGCGCGCAGGTCGTAGAGCAGCGCCTCCTCCTCGATGCGGCGCTCGTGCAGCTGCTCCAGGGTGTGAGTGGGCCGCAGCACGCGGTAGAGCACCCAGCCGGGCAGATTGAGCACCAGCACGATCAGCACGGCGACCGCCTGGGTGAAGGGGTCGTCGCTGCGCTGCCGAATGTCGCGGCTGGTCCAGACCAGCCCGGCCAGCCAGAAGGCGGCCAGATAGGCGCCGATCACCACCGCGATGATCAACCCGGTGTTCTCCGGGCTGCCGCCCGGCCAGGAAAGACCTACGAGGTCAGTCAGTCCCGTCATGCCAGCCTCGAGTCCCCGCCTGGGCCACTATACCCCGGGAGTGCGCAGAGCGCACAAACAGGCTATCCTATGCCAATGCCTCACGATGACCCCCTCGACCTGTCGGCTCTGAATCCGGAGCAGTTCGCAGCTGTCACGCATGGCGCAGGCCCTCTTCTGATCGTGGCCGGCCCCGGCAGCGGCAAGACGCGCGTGATCACCCACCGCATCGCCTGGCTCGTCCGCGACCAAGGTGTCGATCCGGGGCGCATCCTCGGAGTCACCTTCACCAATCGCGCAGCACGCGAGATGGTCTCACGCTTGAGAGATCTGATTGGCGGCTTACAGGCCCGCCAACTGTGGGTGGGCACGTTCCATCAGCTCTGCGTTCGGATGCTGCGCATCCGACCCGAACTCGCGAAGATTCCAAACCGCTTCGTCATAGTAGACGAAAACGATCAACGGCAGATCGTGCGCCGGGTGACTACGGGCCTGCGACTCGATCCGCGCGTCTACCTACCAAAGGAAACCCAACGTGAAATCTCTTCACACAAGCGTGCCCGACTGACTCCAGCGCAGTTCGCTGACCAAACCCAGACCGAGTACGACATCGTCCTAGCGCGGATTTGGGAGGCTTACGAAGCCGAAAAACACGCGGCTGGCGCACTGGACTTCGACGACATCCTAATCGTCGGATATCGCCTCCTCGCTGGACCCGCCTCGGCGCGCCTGTTCCACAAGAAGTTCCTGCATACTCTCGTCGACGAGTTCCAAGACGTGGACGACCTACAGTACGACTTGGTACGCGGGTGGTCAGAAGCCTCAGGCAACGTGGCCGTGGTCGGCGATCCTGATCAGGCCATCTACTCGTGGCGAGGAGCAGGCGCACACATCATCGACCGTTTTCGCGAGGATCATCCCGCACTCAGCGAAGTCGAACTGAACACGAACTACCGGTCCACTCAGGAAATTCTCGATGTCGCCAATGCGGTCATGCTCCCGACGCCCGGACGCAAGCCGCGCGAGTTGGTCGCAGTCGCTCCAAACGGCGACAAGCCGCGCCTCGAGCAACTGCTGAACGAGGGAGACGAGTCTCGTTTCGTCGTTGAGCAAATAACGACAGAAGAACGTCACGGAACGCACCAGCCACGTGAAGTGCTGGTCCTCTACCGAACACACGCTCAATCGAGAACAGTTGAGGAAGCGCTCCTTCGCGAAAGCATCGGCTACCGAATCATCGGTGCTCCACGTTTCTATGAACGTGAGGAGATCCGGGACCTCATCGCTTACCTGCGGCTCATCTGGAACTCGGCCGATCAAGTCGCCTTTCTGCGTGTCGTGAACACGCCCCGGCGAGGAGTCGGCAAGAAGTCGCTGCTCGCCCTGACGCAATGGGCAGCGGAACACGATCGAAACCTGATTGAAGCTGCCATGTTTGCGGTGGACCGCGATGCGTCGAGCATCTCGCCTCCATCAGTAACGCGCAGGGCAGCCAATGGCCTACGCAGACTACTGGAGGTGCTCGACCGAGCACGAGAGATCCAGCAAGAGCAGCCACTGGCCGCAGCACTCAAGTACGTAATCGAGGAGATCCAGATCCGCGAACACATCCGCCGTGTTCACCCAGAGGATGCGGAGGATCGGTGGGAGAACATTCAGGAACTACTGATCGTTGCAGAGCGCTACAGCGACTTGCCGCCCAGTGCCGCTCTGGAGGCATTCCTGACCGACGTCGCCCTCTTTTCTGAAGTTCGCGAAAGCGAAGATGAGCACAACTGGGTAACTCTCGCGACCATCCACCGTGCTAAGGGACTCGAGTTTCCTGCGGTCTTCGTGATTGGCTGCGAAGACGGTTTGCTGCCGCACGCTCGCTCGATCTCGGAAGACAACACAGACCAAATCGAAGAAGAGCGACGACTGCTGTATGTGGCGATCACGCGCGCCGAGCGCTTCCTTTATCTGACTCACACTGTCACGCGTACGAACAGTGGGCCCGCACGCATTCGTGAGCTTTCAGCTTTTCTAACTGAAGTTCCTGATGCCTTGCTCAAAATCAGAGCGGTGGATCCTCAAAGCGGCAACCGCGGACGAGCTGCCGAGCGTGTGCCTCGGCTGAACGGAGCAGAGAGTAGCCCCGACACTACCGTACCGGGCGATCGCGTTGAACATCAGACGTTCGGCAGAGGCACGGTGATCGATGTTCGGGATCGCAACGGCGACACCGAGATCACAGTGCAATTCGATACAGGAAACACTAAGCACTTGCGCGCTTCTCTCGCGCCGCTAGCGAAGCTTTAGCTCCAGACGATGACCGCTCATGCTCAGCTCGATCTTTTCCAGCTCAATCCCGCGCAGCGGGAGGCGGTCACGCACGGCGACGGCGCGCTGCTGATTGTGGCGGGGCCGGGCAGCGGCAAGACGCGGGTGATCACGCAGCGGATCGCCTGGTTGGTGCGCGAGCAGGGGGTCGCGCCGTGGCGAATCCTGGCGGTGACGTTCACCAACAAGGCGGCGCGGGAGATGCGCGAGCGGCTGGTGGGACTGCTCGACGACGATGCGGACAAGCTCTGGCTGGGCACCTTTCACCGCATCTGCGTGCGAATGCTGCGCGCGCACGGTGAGCATGTCGACGTGCCGCCGGGCTTTGCGATTTTCGACGACGATGATCAGATGCGGCTGGTGCAGCGCTCGATCAAGGAACTCAATCTTGATCCGCGCAACTTCGGCACGCGGCAGGTGCTCAGCCGCATTTCGCGCCAGAAGAGCGAGGGCGTTTCGCTCGCTGATGCGGCCGGAGGCAGCGGCAGCTATTTCGACGAGGTGGTGGTGCGGGTGTGGGAGCTGTACCGCGACGGGATGCGCGAGGCGCAGGCGCTCGATTTCGACGATCTGCTGAACCGCACGCTCGCGCTGTTTGAGGTGCGGGAGGTCGCGGAGCTTTATCAGCAGCGCTTTCGCCACACGCTGATCGACGAGTTCCAGGACACGAGCGTGATCCAGTACGACCTGGCGCGGGCCTGGTCGGCGGGCACGGGGAATCTGACGGTGGTGGGCGATCCGGATCAGTCGATCTACTCCTGGCGGGCGGCCGATGTGCGCAATTTGCGGCGCTTCATCGCGCACCATCCCGACGCGACGGAGGTGCAGCTGAATCAAAATTACCGCTCGAGTCAGCAGATTCTGGATGTGGCGAACGCAGTCATCGCGCCGGCGCGGGAGCGGATTCGGCGGACGCTGACCAGCGAGCGGGCGGAGGGCGCGCGGCCGCGGCTGCACGAGGCGTACAGCGAGGGCGACGAGGCGGAGTACATCACGCGCACCGTGTGGGAAGGGATGCGCGAGGGGCGGCTGCGGGCGGGCGACGCGGCAGTGCTCTACCGCACCAACGCGCAATCGCGCGCGATTGAAGAGGCGCTGATGGGGCGCGGCATCCCTTATCGGCTGATCGGCGCGACGCGCTTCTACGATCGGCGCGAAATCCGCGATCTGGTGGCCTACCTGCGGCTGGCGCGCAATCCCTACGACCGGCTGGCGTTCGAGCGGGTGGTCAATGCGCCGCGGCGCGGGGTGGGCGCGAAGACGCTGACCGCGCTGACCGACTGGGCGTCGGTACACGCGCAATCGCTGCTCGACGCGGCGGCCGCGGCGGGCGGCGTGGCCGATCTGGGCGTGGCGCCGCCGCGCGTCTCGAAAGGGGCGGCGAAGGGTCTGGCGCGCTTCGCGCAGACCGTGCAGCGCGCGCGCGCGACGGCCGCCGAAGCGCCGCTGACCGACGCGCTGCGGCTGATTCTGCTCGAAACCGACTTCCGCGAGTGGCTGGAGCGGCAGTCGGAGGAGGACGCGGAAGAACGCTGGGAGAACGTGCAGGAGTTGGTGACCGTGGCGGAGCGCTACGCGCCAATCGCGCCCGGTGCGGCGCTGGACGCCTTCCTGGAGGATGTGGCGCTGGTCTCCGATGTGGACGATCTGCCGGACGGCCCGCCCGACGCGGTGACGCTGATCACGCTGCATCAGGCGAAGGGGCTGGAGTTTCCGGTGGTGTTCATGGCGGGGCTGGAGGAGAATCTGCTGCCGCACCAGCTGTCGCTCGACGATCCGGCCAGCCTGGAGGAGGAGCGGCGCCTCTGTTATGTCGGGATCACGCGCGCGGAGCGGGAGTTGCACCTGCTGCACTCGGTGCGGCGCGCCTATCAGGGGCGCAGCGGGCACAACCCGCCTTCGCGCTTTCTGAACGACATTGATCCGGCGCTGCTGCGGACGGAGCGCAGCACGGCTCCGGTGGGGGCGGATGTGCGCCCGGCCGCGAATCGCTGGGCGTCGTGGGAGGATTTCGACGAGGCGCAGCCGGAGCCGGAGCAGATCAGCCTGAATCCGGGCGATCGGGTGCATCACCCCGCGTTCGGCGAGGGGGTAGTGCTCGTCGTGAATGCATCGGGCTTCGACATCGAGATCACGGTGCGGTTCGCCGACGCGGGGGAGAAGACGCTGGCGGCGTCAATGGCGCAGCTGAGCAAGGTTTGAGCGGAGAGGGGCTGTGCTCGGTACGCCGGGCCGACCCCCCAGTCCGCTACGCGGACAGCCCCCCTGCATAGGGGGCGATTGGGAGGGACAGCTGCGTTTAGGGTGTTGAGGCGTATCCTCAGTTATGGTGAGTCGAGCGTTTTCGAGGAGCTGGCGATGCGTGCTTTCGCTTCCACTGCCGCACAGGGTTTGCGCCTTCGGCTGCTTGCGCTCACGGCGCTGGCGGCGCTGCTGACTGCGGCGTTCGTTTCGCTGACACCCGTACAGGCGCAGACACCGCCGGATGATCTGGAGATCGCGCTCAGCCTGGCCGGCGACACCGGCGAGGTTGCGCCCGGCTCAACGATCCAGGTGCGGCTCGAGCTGAGCTACGGCGGCGAAAGGCGCGCGGCCGGCCTGGCCGTCTCGGGCGGGGCACTGAGCGCGTCCGACGGCTACCGCTGGGCGAACGGCGACGGCAGCGTGACCATCCCCAGCCAACCGACGGGCGTGGTCGATCGGAGCACGGCGGCGATCGCGCCGCGCGGCGCGGCGGGGCAAGCGCTGGCGATGGACGACGCGCGCGGGCGCTTCCATGCCTCGGCCTGGGACGGGCGCACGCTCGCCGCCCGCGTTTTGCCTACGACCGGGGTCGATCCGCACATCCTGATCTACGACACCTCCACTTCTCCCGCGACCTACCGCGCGAGCGTGGCGAACCCGATCGCCGACCGCAACAGCAGCGCGGACCGGTTCGGCACCGGACACAATGACGTACTCTCGCCCGACCTCGCCGCGCTCGCCATCTGGCAGGAAGACGCCGACACGGCCTGGCTGTTCGTCGGCGCGGAAGCGGCGCGGGACGAGGGGTTGGCAGCCATCGGCGCGCTGTACATCTACGAACTGAGCTACGCCGCCAACGGCGCGCTGAGCATCGGCGCGCCGCACACGCTCCAGCCGCCGGCCAGCGAATACTCGAATCGCATGTCGGGCAACGCGGCCCGCTACGGCTCGAATGTCGCCATCTCGGCCGACGGCTCGACGCTGGTCGTGGGCGCGCGGCGGATGAACCACGTGGGCGCGCTCTACGTCTACACCCGGCCGTCGGCCGGCTGGAGCGCGCTCGACTACGCGAGCGGCGTCAAAGTCACGCCGGTCGCCGTTCCCTCCTGGGGCGCAGCCGAGACCCGCCCGTTCGATCCCGCCGTCGCCGCCGAGTGCAACACCTACTGCCGCCGCGTGACCGCCAACGTGACCGGACCGCTGCCCGACACCCATCCGATTGAAGGCACCCGCTTCGGGGTGGGCAAGCTGGGCATTTCCGCCGACGGCACGACGATCGCCGTGGGCGCGCACACGAAGGTCTACCCGGACGACACGCCCGCAGGACGCTTCAGCGGGGGCGTGCAGCGCGGCGAGGTCTTCATCTTCAGCGCCCCGGCGGGCGGTTGGGGCAACGCGCGCGCCGTCTCGGGGACGGAGATTTGGGCCGGCGAGGACGCTTCCGCGTTCGACCCCGCGCTCCACTATTCGCCCGGCCCCAATCGGCGGGTAACCGCCCCAACCGCGAAGCTGCGCCCCTCGCCGTGGGCCGGCGCGGCGGCCGAGAACTTCGGCTCGGCGGTCGACATTTCCGCAGACGGATCGGTCGTCGCGGTCGCGTCGGGCACACCGCGCCCGCTCAATACGCACGAGCCGATCGACCACTCGGCGGCATACATCTTCGAGCGCCGCGGCCGCGCCTGGTCCGACAGCGCCGCGCCGGCCGCCGCGTTCACACTCGACGCGGCCGCCCGCTCCTGGGGCGCGTGGGGAATGGAGCTGAACGCGGCCGGCGACACGTTGCTGATCGGCCAGCGCGTTTGGCGCTACGACCAGGGGCGGACGATCGTGATCGAGCGTGCGGCCGGCGGCTGGGCGGATGTGTCCGCGGGGCTCGGGGACAACAGCGCGCTGCCGCCGACATCGTCGCTCGGGCAGATTACGCTGCCGTTCAGGGATTCCAACTCGGCCAAAGAGTTCGGCGCTCCGCTCTACCAGCTGAATGGGGGCGGGTTGGCGATCTCGGCCACCGGGAATCAATTCCCCTACGACCACCCCGGCGAAATCTGGCTCTACCGGAACGCCGATGACCGCTGTGTGACGTTTACGGGGGACGGCGACGAAGGGTCCGCCACTGTCTGTGCGATCGCCTTCGACAACGGGCGGATCACGATTCCGGCCGACGCCGCCGGCTCCTTCACCGTTTCCGCTGAACTGAGCGTCGGCGGACAAACGCTGAGCGACACGCTGACGGTCTCGGTCGCCGCCGCTGTCGCCGAGGACGACCCGGCGGCGGCGCTGAGCAGCCGCGCGCCGAACGCGCTGAGCATGTGGCAAGGCGAGGGCGGCACGACAGCGGCGGCGCTGCTGGAGGCGCTGGGGGGCGAGATCAGCGCGATTCTGCTCTGGCAGGACGGCCGCTGGGCGGCCTACGGGCTGGCCGACGGGGACAGGATTCCCGGCTCGACGGATTTCGCGATTCGGCCGAATGCGACGCTCTGGTTGGGCGGGTAGGAGGACGGCCCGCTCCCAAATCGCCCTCCTACGCAGGGGGCGGGACGGACTCTGTGCTGTGTTCGGGGCGCCGGACCGACCCCCCAGTCCGCTTGCGCAGACAGCCCCCCTGCATAGGAGGGCGATTCCAGAGGGGCGATTCCGAGGGCACTAGACTGGCGGAGCGCATGATCGGCGCAGGGGGGTGCTTGGATGGCTGCCACGAACGACATCTACGAGGCGATGCAGACGCAGCGCGCAGTGCGGCGCTGGACGGATCAGCCGGTCCCCGACGAGGTGATCGAGCGCATCATCCGCGCAGCGACCTGGGCGCCCTCCGGCAGCAATCTCCAGCCCTGGGGGTTCGTCGTTATCCGCGACGCCGAGCGGCGCGAGCTGATCGCGGAGGCGATCCGCGAGTCGTTCAAGCAGTTCGCGGGGCGGCTGCCGGATCCGGAATCGATTGAAGACCCAACCCAGCGCCGCATGATCCGCGGCGCAGTTGGCCTCTTCGCCAACTTCGCCGCCGCCCCCGTGCTCATCATCCCCTGCCTCATCGCAGCCCAGTCGCCCGCCCCGACCGGGCTGCTGGCGGGCAGCTCGATCTACCCCAGCATCCAAAACCTGATGCTGGCGGCGCGGGCGGAGGGTCTGGGCACGGTGCTGACCACCCCGCAGGACGGGATCATGGAAACGCTCCGCTCCGAAATCGGCATTCCGGAAGAGGCGCTGCCGGTCGCGATCATTCCGATGGGCTGGCCCGCCGCCAACTTCGGCCCGGTGACGCGCAAGCCGCTCGAGGAATTCCTCCACTGGGAGCGCTGGAACGCCTGATGCCCAACCGCCTGCGCTTCTCCGCTACCGCCGCCTACCGACACCTGCGCAAAGTCGATCCCGTGATCGGGCGGCTGATCGACGAGGTCGGCCCCTACCAACCGCGGCCCGGCGACGACCCCTACGGCCAACTCATCCGCACCTTGCTCTTTCAGCAACTCGCCGGGCCGGCCGCATCGGCCATCATGCGGCGCTGGTACGGCTCCTACGGCGATGAGTCGCGCACGCCCACGCCGGAGCAGATTTTTGCGACGAGCGACGAAGACTTCCGCGCCTGCGGCATCTCCCGCCAGAAAATGGGCTACCTGCGCGATCTGGCGGCGCACGCGGCGGACGGACGGCTGCCGTTCGACCGCCTCGACGAAATGAGCGACGCGGAGGTACAGGAGGCGCTGACGGCGGTCAAAGGCGTCGGCGAGTGGACGGCCCACATGATGCTCATGTTCCACCTCGGCCGCCCCGACGTGCTGCCGGTGGGCGATCTGGGCGTGCGCAACGGAATGAAGGTGGCCTACGGGCTGGCCGAGCAGCCGACGCCGAAAGAGGCGCTGGCAATCGGCGCAAAGTGGTCGCCCTACGCCTCGGTCGCCTCCTGGTACATGTGGCAAATTCTGGAAGTCGTCACGCCCGAGGCGGTGAACCTGCAATCCGATGGGCAAGCCGGCAAGTCGGCCGACAAGAAGAAGGGACTGTGGGATGACTTCGAGGAATCGTGAGGGGCTGATCGGCTTCATCGGGACGGGCAACATCGGCAATCCGATGGCGCGCCAGATGATCGCCGCCGGCCACCAGCTGCTGATCTTCGACCTGCGCCCCGAAACGATGGAAAACCTGCTCGAACTGGGCGCCGACGCCGGCGCGAGCGCGGCCGATGTGGCGTCGCGCTGCTCGGTCGTCTTCACCTCCCTGCCCGGACCGGTCGAAGTCGAGGCCGTCGTCGCCGACGGCATCCTGGCCGGCGCGCAGCAGGGCGACATTCACGTCGACCTGAGCAGCAATTCGGTGACCGCGGTGCGGCGGATCGAGGCGCTCGAAGCCGCGCGCGGAGTGTCATACATCGATGCGCCGGTGACGGGCGGCGTGCCCGGCGCGGAAGCCGGCACGCTGACCGTCCTGGGCAGCGGCGACGCGGACGCCTTCGAGCGCGTCCGCCCCTACCTCGACGCGATCGGCGCGAACATCTTTCACCTCGGTGAGGCGGGCGTGGGCTGTCTGGTCAAGTCGATCAACAACATGATCGTGCTCTGCGGCACGCACATCGTGCAGGAGGCGTTTGTGCTCGGCGCAAAGGCGGGGCTGGAGCCGGGCGCGCTGCTGGAGCAGTTGCGGCTGGGCACGGCCCGCCCCTATCTCGGCCTTGCGCCGTATCTGCTGGGGCGTCGGTTCGAGGATCCGTCGTTCACGCTGCGGCTGGCGGAGAAGGATGTGTCGCTGGCGCTGGAGGCGGCGCGGGCGCATCAGGTGCCGATGCCGGTCACCAACGCCGCGCACCAGACATACCTGCGAGCGCTGGCCGCCGATTTGGGCGAACAGTCCTTCCTGGCCACGCTCCAGGCGCTGGAAGCCGGCGCGGGCATCGAGGTGCCGGAGGTGCAAATCGGCGAGGGGCGCTCGGCGCTGTAGGGGTTTCACGCCCGCCCTACCGTTCAGACCCGCACTCCACAACTCCCTCATACTCGCGCTCCCTACCTCCGTCACACCCGCACTCCCTACCTCCGTCATACCCGCACTCCCTACCTCCGTCATACCCGCGCTTGCCGCGGGTATCTCGCCGTGAACAGCACTACCGTTACGCCTGCCGCCCTCCCGTCAGAACCGCCTAGCGGCGGAAATGACAAGGTTATGAGAACCGAATGTAACGGGGGTAGGAGTGCGAGGTCAGGGCTTCCACGGCTCGTAGCGGAAAACAATCGGCAGCTGATTGATGTCGGTCACCCCCGCGTCGTGGCGATAGATCACGACCTTGCCGTGCCCACAGTCGCCGAACTCGTCGCAGCCGAGCGCGCCCGTCAGGCCGTCAAAGCGCTGGCGGTCGTAGAGCGCAGCGCGCAGCGCAGCGCGGCCAATGCGCAGCGCGCCGTCGTCCTCAACGGCGACCGCTTCGATCGCCGACAGCAGCAGCGCCGCCGCGTCGTATCCGTATGCCCACAGGTCGGACTCGGGCTCGCCGAACCACTCGCGGTATTGGGCCAGAGCCTCCTCCATGCTCTTGCCCGTCGCCTCGTTGACGTTGCCGCCCAACTCGAACGCCGGACCGGCGGCGTAGACGCCGTCCGTCTCGGGGACCGAGAGAAACGCTTCGGTGAATGTGACGTCGCCGGTGACGAACACGGTCTGCTCGAAGGCGGCGTTCCGCCGCGCTCCGCGCATGAAATGCAGCGCGTCGTCGGGCTGGAGCGGGAAGAAGACGACATCCGGCGCGGTCTCGGCGAGCGCCTGCAAGGCCGCGGAGATGTCGGTCTCGCCGCGCGTGATCGTTTCCACCAGCAGCAGTTCGCCGCCCAGCGCCTCGAAGGCATCGCCGAACGCCGCCGTCAGCTCGGCGTGATAGGTATCATTGTCGCGGATCGCCGCCGCGCGCCGCAGACCGAGCTCGTAGAAAACGAAGTCCGCCAGCGCGAGCCCCTCGTTGAGATCGTTGTTGATCACGCGCAGGTAGCCCTCGTGGTGATTCTCGCCGCGCACGCCGCGCAGGTCGGAGGTGAGCGAGGCCGCGGTGTTGGCGGGCGAAATCATGACCATCTCGGCGTCGCTGATCAGCAGCGCGGCCTCAATTGCCGCGCTGGAGCAGATCGTGCCGATCACGCCGATCAGGCGGGAGTCGGCAATCGCCTCGCGCGCCGCGTCCTGGCCCGCCGCCGCCGAGCAGCCGCTGTCGAGCGGCTCGGTGAGGACAACTGCGCGCCCGAAGATGTCGCCGTAGTCGGCGATCGCCAGCCGCACGCCGTCGGCCACCGTCCGGCTGAGCTCGGGCAGCTCGGAGAAGGCGAGCATCGCGCCGATGCGGATCGGCTCGTCTTCGGCGATTTCAACCACGCCCAGAGGGCCGTCCGGAGGGCCGGGTTGGAGGTCGGGATCGTCGCTGCAAGCGCCTGCGGCCAGCGCGAGGAGCGCGCAGAGGGCTGTTGCGGCGAGGCTGCGGGCGAGGTAGGGCACGTTGTGGTCTCCGATGCGCAGCGTACGCGGAGCTGCCCGCTCCGCAATCACCATCCTGCGTAGGGGGCGATTCCGGAGCGGACAGCCCTCCCCTCAATCCCCCCACGATGGGGAGAGAGGTCGGAAGGGGCCGGGGCGGGTAGAATGTGGGGAGCGGCTGCTAGCTGGGGGAGCGGACCATGTCGGACAAGCTTGAGCGCGATGTCGAAGAGGTGCTGGCGGGGATCGAGGATTTCGACTGGCGGCGGCGCGAGCGTCGGCCGGGGCCGTTTCGGCGGGCGATGCAGCGCTTCGCCCGCAAGTTGAGCGAGCGTTCCGCTCGTCTCAGCGCCGGGCACCTGATGCTGCTCGGCTCGCTGCTGGTGATCGTGGGCTTCGTGCTGCGCGGCAACTCGCTGGGGATGTGGGCGGTGATTCTGGGGGTGGTGCTGTTCTTGATCGGGATTGTCTGGTCGGCGCGGGGCGGGGGCGGTCGGAAGAGCGAGCCGACCACGCGGGGCGGCTACTGGCGCGATCGCTACATCTCCTACGACGAGCCGCCCGGCAATCCGCTCGCGCGCTGGTTCCGTCGGCGCGACCGCTAGCTGCGATGTCGGCCCGCCGAGGCGTGGGCTGGCTGGGAGCGCTGGCAGCGAGCGTGGCGCTTGCGCTGCTCGTCGCCTGCAGCGGCGAACGGATCGCAGAGGTAGCGGAGCAGGAAGCGCAGCCTGCCGCGGCAGATCAAACCGAAGCGGCGGAAAAAGGGCAATCTCGCGCCGCGACGGCTCAATCCGGGCAGGATCAACCGCAACCGTCCGGCGAGTCGTCAGGTGCGGACGACGCGCAAGCGGGGGCGCGGCAAGAGGCGGGAAGCGACGCGCCGCGCGGTCAGCCGGCGGGGACGGCGCTGAGACCGGAGCCGATCGACGCGGACTACGCGATGGAGATGCTGCGGGCGATTGCGGAAGGGATTGGGGGGCGCTTCAACGGGCAGCCGGGCGAGCGGGCGATGATCGAGTTCATGGCGGAGGCGCTGCGCGGCGAGGGATATGAGACGGCGATTGAGCCGTTCGAGTTTGTGTCGCTCGACCAGAGCCACCAGGTCAGCATCAGTTCGGTATCCGCTGGCATCGGCTTGGTCACTTCTTTCCCGGCATTCTTGATGGAGGGCAGCCCGGACGTACCGGCGTCGGGACCGATCGTGTCGGTGCCCGGTATCGGGACGACGGACGATTTCGCTTTGGTCGATGTGGAAGGGGCGATCGCAGTGGTGGCTCGCGGAGAGTTGACGTTCAGCGAGAAGCAGCGCAACGCGGAGGCGGCCGGCGCGGTGGCGCTGCTGATCGTTAATCTCGGCGGCGCGGCCTTCGCCGGGACGCTGACCGAGCCGGGCGAGATACCCGTCTTCGCGGTACCGGATCAGTTCGCCGAACAGCTGCGTCCCAACGGAGACGCGACGGCGACGATCCGGCAACCGGTGGAAGGCGAGTTCCTGGAGTCCTGGAATGTGGTCGCGCGGCGGGCGGGCGGAGTCTGCCGAGTGGTGGTGGGCGGGCACTACGACTCAGTGCCGAATGTGCAGGGGGCGAACGACAACGCGAGCGGCATCGCGGTGACGCTGGCGCTGGCGCGAGCCTGGGCGGGCGCGGCGAGCGCCGCCGATGTCTGCTTCGTCGGCTTCGGCGCGGAGGAGTTGGGGTTGCACGGCTCGCAGGCGTTCGTGGAAGCGGTGCGCGAGTCGGGCGAACTGGCGGAGATCACGGCAATGCTGAACCTCGACGCCTTCGGCAACGGAGAGCGTCCGATCATCGGCGTGGGCAGCGAGGATCTGACCGAGCTGTTCGAACGCCTCGGCGAGCAACTGGGCATCGAGGTCGAATCAGGAGAGGGCAATCCGGGGCAGGGTTCGGACCACGCAGCGTTCTACCAGGCCGGCGTGCCCGTGATCTTCCCCATTACGCGGGGCGGGATCCTGCATGTGCCGGCGGACAACATGGACAACATCGACGCAACGCTGGTGCGCGATGTGGGGCTGCTGGCGCAGGCGATGCTGGAATGTCTGCTCGAACGCGCGGGCTCGCAGATCGAACCGCGCCTTTCGTGCGATGCTGAGGTGCAATGAGACGCGCAATGATCATCCTCGGCATCCTGCTAACCGCCGCGCTTGCCCTGCTGGCGGTGGGCTGCGGCGGCGCGTCCGCGCCGGCGGCGGAGGTCGCTGCGGAGCCCGCGCCGATGTCGTCCGACGGGCAGGTGATCCCGGTGGAAGCGCTGCCCGATCCGCTGCCGGAGCCGTACATCTTCCGCGACACCGCGGCGGTTGAGCGGGAGATGCCGACCGAGACGATTTACGTCGTGCTGCCGGGCGACACGCTGGCGGGCATCGCAGCGGGCTACTGCATCACGGTGGAGGAGATTCAGCGGCTGAACAACATTGTGGACGCGGCGTCGCTGGGGATCGGCGACGAGCTGCGCATCCCGCTGAGGGAAGGTTCGTGCGGCGTGGCCGCGCCGCAGGACTCCTCGGGGGCAAGCGACGGCGACGCGCAGCCGACCGGGCCGCAGCGTCCGCCGGGCGAGGTGTACGTGGTGGAGCCGGGCGACACGCTGGTGGAGATCGCGGAGGCGTTCGGTTTCGGCTGGCGGGACATTGCGGACTACAACAATCTGTCCGACGCGCAGGCGGGCGCGCTGCAGGTTGGGCAGGAGTTGATTATTCCGCCGGCGTCGGCGCTGCCGGCGGAAGAGGAGGCGGAGCGGGCGGAGCCGCCGGGGTAAGGGAGTAATTCGGAAGCCCCCCTCTCAATCTCCCCCCACGATGGGGGGAGAGGCCGGAAGCGCCGCCCTTGCCGCTGAAAGAGCGTAGGCTCACAACCATGAGCATAAAAACTGGGCGCGCTTGGTCCGAAGACCCGCTGGGGGAATCGCTCACCCACGCGCGCGTCTCCGTGGACGGCGGCGACTCGCTGCTGGTGGGGCGCTCAGGGGCGCTGCGCGCGCGCGGCGGGTTGGACGGGGTGTTATTGGCGGCGCTGCGGGACCGCGTGGTGTCGGCAGAGGCCGAGCTGGGCGAGCCGGCCCAGTTGCGCTGGCGCGTCGGCCAGGATGCAGCGCTCGCGGTGGAAGATGTCGGGCCGATTGAAGCGCCGCTGCCGTGGTCGGCGATGGAGGCGCAGGGCGCGGATCAGTGGGGCTGGGAGGGTCTGGGCGAGCACGCGGAGGATCAGTGGTCGCGGGCCAACGCGGGCGAGGTGTTTCCGGGAGTGATGACGCCGCTGACGTGGTCGCTGACGGGCGCGGCGCTGGATCGGGGTTTTGCGACGCCGTGGGGTCGGATGGCGCGGGGCCGTCGGTTCGTGGCGCTGTTCGATGGCTACGTCTATTTCAATTTCGGGCTGATCCTGGAGTTGCTGGGCAATCGCGTGGGAATGCGCACGGCGGATTTTTTGCAGGCGGTAGGGGGGCCGGAGGCGCAGTCGGATGCTGCCCTCTCCGAAATCGCCTCTCCGGAATCGCCCCCCTTGCAGGAAACCGCCCCATCCGAATCGCCCCCCTATGCAGGGGGGCCGCCGCGCGGCGCGGCGGGGGGGTCGGAACGGACTCTGTCCTCTGCTCGGGGCGCCGGACCGACCCCCCAGTCTGCTTCGCAGACAGCCCCCCTGCATGGGGGGGCGATTTCAGAGCCGAAGCCCCTGCGTGGGGGGGCGATTTCGGACCGCCCCAACTATTGGCGGCTGTTCGTTAACCTGCCGTTTCTGACCTGGCGGGCGGCGGTGCAGCGCTGGTTGCCGCTGCGCTGGCCGCGCGAGCGGGCGGCGGCGGCGCGCGAGCGGGCGCGGTTGCGGGCGGTCGGCGCGGACGCTTCGGATGGGGAGATGTTGCGCGCGCTGCGCGGCTCGGCCCAGTTCTCCTCCGATTTCGTCGTGTTTCTGATGCAGTGCCAGACGGCCGCTTTCGGGCAGGTGCAGTTCCTGCTCTGGCTCTCGGAGGCCTGGGTGGGCGACCGCGCGCTGGCGCTGCGTCTGCTCCAGGGGCTGCCCAATGTGCTCACGGCGGAGAGCAACCTCGAGCTGTGGCGGCTGGCCGAGCGCGCCGCGCAGGACGCGCCGGCGGCGGCCGTGATCGCCGCGACGCCGGCCGAGGAGCTGTTGGCGGCGCTTGAGGCGGAGGCTGGCGCGGCCTGGCTGGCCGACGAGTTGCGCTCGTTTCTGGCCGAGCACGGGCACCGCACGACGGCGGAGCTGGAGCTCTCGACGCCGCGCTGGTCGGAAGAGCCGGCGCCGCTGTTGGGGACCTTCCGCGATTACGCGCTGCACCCGCAACAGACGAGTCTGGAGCGGCTGCACGCGCGGCAGGTCGCGGATCGCCAGGCGGCGGAGGCGCAGGCGCGGCGCGCGCTGACCGCGCACCCCGTCGAACGCTGGCTGCCCGCCCGCTGGCTGTTCTATCTGCTGGTCGTGCGCGACGCGCAGGCGCTCCAGCCGTTGCGCGAGAATCCGAAGTACATGCTGATGCAGATCAGCCTCGAACAGCGGCGGCTCTACCTGCTGCTGGGCGAGCGCTGGCGCGCGTGCGGCGCGCTCGACGCGGCGGATGATGTTTTCTGGCTGCTGGGCGGGGAGGCGCTGACACTGGCGCGGCAGATCGACGACGCGGCGGTGCGCGGTCGGGTGCGCAGCCGGATGCGGCGTCGGCGTCGGCAGTACGAGCAGTGGATGTCGCAAACGCCGCCGCCGATCCGCGATCGTCGCGGCGCGCCGCTGGCGTCGGCGCTGGCAGCGGCCGCCGCGCCGGTTGCGGAGTCGGGTCCGCTGCGCGGCATCGCCGCCTCCGCGGGCGTCGCGCACGGTCGCGCACGAGTGGCGACCTCGCCGGCCGAAGGCCGCGAGCTGATCGCCGGCGAGGTGCTGGTCGCGCGTTTCACGGATCCGGGCTGGACGCCGATTTTCCCCTTGGCGTCGGCGGTGGTCACGGAGATCGGGGGGATGCTCTCGCACGGCGCGGTGGTCGCGCGGGAATACGGCATTCCAGCCGTAGTCAACGTGCGCGGCGCAACGACGCGCATCCAAACGGGCGATCTGTTGGAGGTGGACGGCTCGGCGGGCGTGGTGCGGGTGTTGTAGGGCTGCCGCCTTCCGGAAGCGCCCCCTCTGGAATCGCCCCCTCATCACGGGCGCTTTTCTGACTGCCCCCCATCGTGGACGCCCATCAAACCGCCCCCCATCGTGGGGGCTACGGGGGGGGTTCCGCCAACGCGCCCGCCGCCGCGCCCCCCTCTCAATCTCCCCCCGCAACGGGGGGAGAAGCCGGAAAGAAGCTCAGGCGAGCGGGGGTGAGGGGCCCAGCAGCGGGCGCTGGCGGGCGTCGGCGGCCAGGGCGATGTAGCTCCAGGGGGCGATCAGGGCGGCGTCCATGCCGCGCAGCGCGATGGTGGCGGTTTCGGTTTCGAGCTGGGGCACCAGCGCGAGCAGGACCTGGATGGCGAATTCGGCGTCGGGCGGGAGGGCGGCGGCGCTTGCTCTGAGGCCGCGGCGGATTTGTTTGCGCACGGCGCGCCCGTCAAGCACGGCGTCGGGCGCGGCGGCGAGTACGATCGGTTCTTCGAGACCGGGGACGCGCTGAATGCTCCAGGTGTCCTCGGAATCGACGCTGGTCGTCGTCCCCTCCTTGCGCAGCCCGTTGGCGACGAGCACCAGGAAGTCGATCAGTTGGGTGACGCGCTCCTGGTCGTCGGGCAGGCGGTGGAGCGCGCTGCTGTCGAGCTGGTACTCGCCCATCACCTGCCCGGTGAAGCGCGCCCAGTGCTGCGAGAGGCCGCCGAGCACGCTCATGTAGGAGCCGTCGCCGCCGGTCTTGCGGATGCCGAGTTGGATGGGGAAGGCGACCTCGCCGCGCGCGCCGTCGGGTAAGTCGGCGGCGGCCTCCATAATCCGCGCGGCTGCGGCGTCGGGATCGTCGGGCAGCGCGGCATTGGGCGGCGTCCAGAGCGCGAGGTCGCGCGCACCGTAGGCGTGCAGGCGCTCTTCAAGGGCAGCCTTGCGGCGCATCGTCTCGCCGTCGGCCTCAAGCGGGTAGAGCGGCGCGACGCAGATCACGCCCGCGCGCCCGCCGGCGCGGCAGCGGGCGTAGGCCGCGTCGTCGTCGGGCGGCTCGTGGCTGATCTCGATGTCGTGGTTTCGGCGCAGCGCGTCAACGGCGAGTTGCGCGCCGATCCAGATGAGCTGTCGGCTGGGCTGCATGCAAGGAGGATAGAGGGCGATCCACTCACACAGCCGGTCCCGCAATGGGCAAGCGGATGCGGATCGTCGCGCCCTCGCCGAGGCGGCTTGCGGCGCTGATCTCGCCGCCGTGCGCGCGGACGATCTCGCGGCTGATCGCCAGCCCCAACCCCGCGCCGGGACCGCTGCGGTCGGGCGACTGGTAGAAGCGGTCGAAGAGGTGCGGCAGCCGCTCGGCGGCGATGCCCTCGCCGCTGTCTTCAACCTCCAGCAAGAGCACGTCACTGTCGCGGCGGGCGCGCAGCTCGATCAGCCCGGCCTCGGTGTGGCGCAGCGCGTTGTCGGCCAGGTTGGAGAGCACCTGCACGAGACGATCGTGGTCGGCGCGGATGGCGGGCGCGTCGGGCGCGACGACGCTGCGCAGGCGCAAGCCCTTGTCTTCGGCGCGGGGCTCGAACAACTCCTCCACGTGGTGCAGCAGCTCGGCGGGCGCGACATCGGAGAGTTCGAGCCGCTCCTGGCCCGATTCGAGCCGCGAGAGGTCGAGCATCTGCTCGACCATCCGCAGCATCCGCCGCGTCTCCTGCTGGATCACGCCCAGCGCGTGCTGCTGGCGTTCGGGCGAGGCGACCGCACCCTCCTGAAGCGCGCCGGCGAAGCCGCGGATCGAGGTCAGCGGGGTGCGCAGCTCGTGGCTGATGTCGGCGATGAAGCCGCGCATCGCGCGCTCGTTGTCGGCGACGCGCTGCGCCATGCGGTTGAAGGCGGCAGCCAGCTCGCGCACCTGGCGCGGGCCGCGCTCGGTGGCGCGCGCCTCGTAGCCGCCGGGCCCAAACTGCGCGACCACGCCCATCAGATCGCGCAGCGGACGCATCAGCGAGCGAGAGAGCACGATCGCCAGCAGCGACGCAGCCACAATGCCGGCCAGCGCGGAGAGCAGCAGCCGCGCGACCAGGTCGGCGTCGGCGGCGGAGACGCGGTCTTCGGCGAAGGTCACGGCGAGCAGCACGGCCCGTTCCTTGCCGGAGCGATCGGTGTAGACCGCGAGCACGCGGCTCATCACGTCCTGGCGATGCTCGCCGATGCCGAGCTCGGAGCGGTACCAGCCGTCGCGCTCGCCGTGCTCGACGATCTCTTTCCAGGTCACGGGGAAGATCAGGCCGCGCACGTTGCCGCCGGCGTCGAAGCCTTCGAGCACGCGCCCGACGGCGTTGAGCAGCAGGACGGTGGTTTCGGTGTCTTCGGCGTGGTTGCGGATGCGCTCGGCGAGTTCGTCGGATGGCAGGCCGCGCTCGACGCCGCGGCTGATGTCGACGGCGATGGCGGTGGCGACGGAGCGCAGTTCCTGGCGGTCGACCGACTCACGGTAGCCGCCGAGCAGCCCGGCGAAGACGGTCGCGCCGACGCCGAGGGTGAGGATGACGACGAGCAGAAAACCGAGGAAGAGGCGCAGGCCGAAGCCGGCCCCGCGAACGTGATCGATGAGCCGTCGGAACACGGCGCCGCGCCCTGCTCAGCCGCCGGGCTGCGTCTGCACGAGCTTGTAGCCCACGCCGCGCACGGTCTCGATGGCGATCGCGCCGGAGGTCAGCTTGCGCCGCAGCTGGTTGACATGCACATCCACCGTCCGCGTCTCGCCGAAGTAGTCGTAGCCCCAGACGGTCTCCAGCAACTGCTCGCGGCTGAGCACGATCCCTTCGTGCTCGGCCAGGCGGCGCAGCAGGTCGAACTCCTTGTTGCGCAGCTGCAGCGGCTCGCCGTCGAGCGTCGCCTCATGCCGCTGCCAGTCGATCTTGAGCGGACCGACGACCACGCCCGCTCGCTCGCTCGCGGGCGCGCCGCCGGCGCGCCGCAGGATCGCCTTCACCCGCGCGGTCAGCTCGCGCGGGTGAAACGGCTTGCCGAGGTAGTCGTCGGCGCCCAACTCCAGCCCCACGATCCGGTCCACATCCTCGCCGCGCGCCGTGAGCATCAGGATCGGAATGTCGGAGTCGCGCCGCAGTTCGCGGCAGACTTCGTAGCCGGAGCGCTTGGGCATCATCAGATCGAGCACAATCAGGTCGGGAGACTGCGCGCGGGCGGCGGCGAGCGCCTGCTCGCCGTCGCCCGCCGTGATCACGCGAAAACCCTCGCGCTCCAGGTAGAGCGTGAGGAGCTCGCGGATGGGTTCCTCATCGTCGGCGATCAGGATCGTTTCCATCGCGAGCTCCTCCCGTGTTCGCGTCGCGCCAGCGGTGGCTTACCAGGCCCAGCCGCCGCCGCGCTTGCCGTGGCCGCGCTCCGCGCCCTCGAAACCGCCGCGCCCGTGGCGCATGCCCTCGAAGCCGTCGTTGACGAAGCCTGCGATCTGCTCGCTGAGCATCGCGCGGATCGCCGCCGCCTTGGCCTCGGTCAGGTCGCCCGACGCCACTTTGGCGTCCAGCTCCTCGTCCATCCGCGCGACCAGCGTGTCGATCACGGTCTGCGGCGCGACACCGTTGGCTTCCGCGATTTCGGCCAGCGTGTCGCCGGAGGCCAGCGACTCCATCAGCGTTTGGCAGTCGGCCGCGCCGACCAGCTCCGCCATGCCGTCGCAGTCCTGGGCATCCAGCCCGGCGTGTCCGCGCAGGCCGCGGCCGCCGCCGAAGCGGCGCTCGTCCATGCTGCGATCGACCCAGCCCGTCGCCTTGTCCGCGATGCCCTCGCGGTAGCGATCGGCCTGCGCCTCGGTCAGCTTGCCGGCCTCAACAGCGGCGTCGATCTCCGCGTTGATCGCCGCGACGATCCCGTCGATCACCGTCTGCCGCGCAATGCCGTTGGACTCGGCCACTTCGGCCAGCGACTGCCCGTCGGCCATCGCCGTCTCGAGCGCCGCGCAGTCGGCCGCGCCGACCAACTCCGCCATCCGCGCGCAGTCGTCGGAGTCCGGGCCGCCGTGCCCGCGCCGTCCGTGGTCGTAGTCGCCGCTAAAGCGCCGCTCGTTCACACTGCGATCGACCCAGCCGGCCGCCCTGTCCGCGATGCCCTCGCGGTAGCGGTCGGCCTGCGCCGCGGTCAGCTCGCCGTTGGCCACGGCTTCGTCAAGCTCCGCGCCGATCGCCGCAACGATCCCGTCGATCACCGTCTGCCGCGCAACGCCGTTGGACTCGGCCACGTCGGCGAGCGACTGGCCGTCGGCCATCGCCGTCTCGAGCGCCGCGCAGTCGGCCGCGCCGACCAACTCCGCCATCCGCGTGCAGTCGTTGTCGTGCCCGCGCCGTCCGTCGCCGTCCCGATCGCCGCCGCCGGGACGCGCGGCGACGATGCTCATCACCGCGATCGCCACGGCGACCGCCGTGATCGCCGGCCAGAGCCAGCGTCCCTTCCCTGAAAGTCGGTTTCGCAAGCCAGTCATGATCGTGCTCCTTCTGCTGCCGGGCGGCTCTCCACCGCCCGCATCAACAGAGTGCGCCCGCCGTGTAAGAGGCGTACACGCTGCGTGTTGGCAGATCGTGAAGTTCGCGTAATCTCCCGCCGCTCACGGAATATCCGGATCGTAGTCCCGCCCAATCTGCCCCGCCGCCTCCATCGCCGCGATTTCCTCCGCCGAGTAGCCCAGCACCTCGCCGTAGACGTACTCGTTGTCCTCGCCCAGCGCGGCCGGCGGCTTGAACAGGTCGACGGGCGTGCGCTCGAAGCGGTAGAACGGGCCGTTGAAGCGGAACGGGCCGACGCCGTCGGCCAGCGTGCGCACGTGATTGAGGCCGCGCGCCTGCACATGCGGATCGTCGAGCACGCGCGGCGCGGCCAACACCGGCGCGGCGGGCACGCCGTGCGACTGAAGCAGGTGGAACAGCTCGTAGTCGTCGCGCTCTGCCGTCCACGCGCTCAGCTCGCGATCGATCAGTTCCTGCGCCGCGCGCCGACCCTCCGCCGTCTCCAGCTCCGCCGCCGACGCCCACAGCGGATCGCCCATCGCCGCGCGCAGGCCGCGCCACTGCGCGTCGTTGAGCACCGTGATCGAGATCCAGCGGTCGCCGCCGTCGCTTGCGTCGCCCCCCGAACGCGCCGGATAGACGCCGTGCGGGACATCGCCGTCCAGCGACGCATTGCCGCGCCGCTCCTGCACGACGCCGTTCAGCGCGTAATCCATGAACGCCTGCGCCAACATCCCGCCCGCGCATTCGGCCTGCGCCATCTCGATGAACTGCCCCTCGCCCGTCCGTCGCCGATGCCGCAGCGCCGCCATGATTGCGAACGCGCCGTGCGCGCCCGCCACGTAATCGCCGGAAAAGATCGCCGTGATGTGGGACGGATCCAGATCCGGGTAGCCGCGCAGCATCGTGTGCCCCATCACGCTTTCAAGGTGTACGCCCAGCGCGCGCGCCTCGCGGTAGGGCCCGCTCTGCCCGTAGGCCGGCATGCGCAGCGCGATCAGGTCGGGGCGGCGCGCGCGCAGGAAATCGGGGCCGATCCCGAGCTTTTCCAGCGTGCCCGCGGCGTTGTTTTCGACCAGTGCGTCGGAACGCTCGACCAGCCGGCCGAACGCCTCGCGCCCCGCCGCGCTAAGCAGATCGATCGTGACCGAATACTTGTTACGAAACATCTGCACAAAGGTCGGCGGGTAGTTCCAGGGGCGCTCGCCCGGCACGCCGTAAGGGTAGCCGGTCGCCCAGCCCGCGCCGGCCGCAATCGCGGCGGCCGGCGGACGCGCCACGGCGCCCCGCGTCATCGGCTGCCAGACGTGAACGTTCTCGACCTTGATCACCTCCGCGCCCAGGTCCGCGAGCAGCGTGGCCGCGAACGTGCCGGCCCAGACGACCGTTAGATCAATCACCCGCACGCCGTCCAACGGCTTGACCGGACTCATGAGACCACTCCCGCCTCGCGCAGCGCGGCGATCTCCGACGCGCCGTAACCGCTTTCGCCCAGCACTTCGTCGGTGTGCTCGCCCAGACGCGGCGCGCCCCGCCGCAGCAACCACGGCGAAGCCGGCATCGTGAACGGACGTCCCGGCAGCTCAAAGCTCCCCAGATCGGCGTGCTCCGCGCGCTGCCAGAAGCCGCGCTCGCGGAAATGCTCGTCGGCGAACAGCTCATCCACCGTCAGCAGCGGCGCGCAGAGCACCTTCGCCCGCCGCGCCGCCTCCCAGACCTCCCGCTTGCCGCGCGCCAACAGCCAGGGCAGCATCTGGGCGTTGAACTCCTCGACCAGCTCCGGTTGCAGCGCCGCGCGCGGGTCGCGCCACTTGGCGTCCTGCGCCCATTCCGCGCCGTCGAGCATCTCCACCAGACGATCCCAGCGCAGCGCGGCGCCCGAAAACTCCACATAGCCGTCGGCGCAGGGATAGACGCCCGCCAGAATGCCCGCCGCCGGCCCCGGCGCGCGCAGCGATTGCCGTTGCGCGAACTCCCAGCCGATCGTCGTCGCGTGGCGGCGGTCCACCCCGTTGAACTGCGCGTCGGCCAGCGCGAAATCTACCCGTTGGCCGATGCCCTGTAGTTCCGAGACCGTGACCGCCGCCAGCAATGCCGTCGCCGCCGCCGCGCCGCACTCCACCAGCGCCGCCGTGCCGTACATTTTCACCGGCGCGCGATCCTGCGTCCCAATCGTGTACATCTCGCCCGCGAAGCCGTACAGCGTCAAATCCGACAGCGCATAGTCCCGATACGGGCTCTCCAACCCAAACGGCGTGATCGAGATCAGCGACACCGCCGGCTTGCGCGCGTGAATTCGCTCCCAGCCCAGCCCCAGCGCATCCAGCCGCCCGGGCGGCCCTGTCTCCACCGCCACATCGCACCAGTCCACCAGCCGGTCGAACACCTCGCCCGCCCCGCCCGTCGCCAGGTCCAGCACGACGCCGCGCTTGTTGGTGTTGAACCAGAAGAACGTGCCGGAGCGCTCGGGCCCGGGCACGCCGTCCTTGAACGGTCCCTGCCGCCGCAGCGCCTCCCCGCCCGGCGGCTCAACCTTGACCACCTCCGCCCCAAAGTCGGCGAACAGCTTGGTCGCGTAAGCCCCGGCGATTCCCTCGCCGAGGTCCAACACGCGGATGCCGTCGAGCGCGGTAGGCATTGGCGGAGTGTAGGGCGAAACGGCGGCTACGATTCGGAGTCGCCGTCGTCGGCGGGCGGGCGCCAGGCGGCGGGATCGGGAATCAGCCGATCGACGATCGCCATCATTCCCAGGAACGGGAGAAACCCCAGCGCGGTGCCGAGCGCCCACCACCACTCCGCGCCGACCAGCGCGAGCACGCAGCCGCTCACGGTGAGGCCCATGCCGAGGATCGAGATCACGCGCAGCACCACCGCGATCGGTGGAATGCGCGGCTGCTGAAGGCTCACGACGACCGACTCCGCTAGCTCTCGCTGATCGTGACTGTCTTGATCGCCGGGCCGGGTTCGCGGGCGCGATCCGGATCGCGCGCGGGCAGGCCGTGGACGACATCCATGCCGGCCGTGACGCGCCCGAAGACGGTGTAGTCGTCGTCGAGGAACGGCGTCGGCTCGAAGGTGATGTAGAACTGGCTGCCGGCCGAGTTGGGCGCGGCCGTCTTGGCCATCGCCACCGTGCCCTCGGTGTTGTGCTTGTTGGCGTTGACCTCATCGGGGATGTTGTAGCCGGGTCCGCCGGTACCGCGCCCGGTCGGGTCGCCGCCCTGCGCCATGAAGCCCTTGATGATGCGGTGGAAGGTGACGCCGTCGTAGTAGCCGTCGCGCGCCAGGAAGACGAACGAGTTGACCGTCTCCGGCGCGTCGGCCGCGTACAGCTCGATATCGATCGAGCCGCCGGCCTCCAGCTCGATCGTCGCCTGGTAGTTCACGCCGTCTTGCAGCGCCATCGCTGGGCGCTGCGCGTAGCTCTTGGCCATTCCGGTTACTCCTCTGCGTCTGTCGCGGGCGCAGCCCGCTCGATCTTGATCGACACGATTGTCGGCCCGGCCGGGTCCGGCGGTTGGGCGGCGGGATCGCGCTCCGCAAACTCGTCGAGCAGTTCCATGCCCGAGGTGACTGCTCCGAACGCGGTGAAGCTCTGCTCGTCGAGGAAACCGGCGGGCGCGAGGGTGATGAAGAACTGCGAAGATGAAGCGCCGAGGCCGCTGCGCGCCATCGAGATCACCCCTCGCGCGTCGAGTGTGAGCTGCGCCGCCGCGTCGGCGGCGACCTGCTCATCGGGCAGGGTATAGCCCGCGCCGCCGGTGCCCGTCGCCGTGGGGTCGCCCGCCTGCGCCACGAACTCCGGCACGACCCGGTGGAAGGTCAGGTCGTCGTAGAAGCCCTGCTCGGCGAGGAAGACGAAGTTATTCACGTGGATCGGCGCGTCGTCCTCAAAGAGGTCGATCTCCACGACGCCGTTCTCCAGCTCGATCACGGCGCGGTAATCCGCGCCTTCTTCCAGCGCCATCACCGGCGCGCCGCTGAACTGCGGCTTGCCCTCGACGGCGCCCGTCTCGACCGGCTCGGTGACGGTGCGGCGCACCGGCGGCGGCGTGTTGGGGTTGACGGTCGGTCCGCTACCCACGGTGGCGACCAGCCCGCCGACGAGCGCGATGATCGCCACGACGCCGAAGCCGATCAGCAGCCAGCGATTGCGGAAGATCGAACGACCACCGCCGCCCCCGCGGTCAAAGCCGCGCGTCTCCGCCCGGCGGCGTGCCAGCCGCTGCGGGCGCGTGCGGGCGCTGCGTCCTCCACCCCTTGACGACAACTCGCGCTCCCTGCCCGCCGCATTTCGCTGTGCTCGCTGTACGGCTACAGGCTATCACCGCCGCGCCTAGAATCAGCGCGAGGAACGCGGAGGCGACGCGGAAAGGACGCGCAGGTTGCAGTTTCGAGCGAGAGACGAGGCGCAGATCGCAACGGGCGAGGTGACGCTCACGTTCCGCCGCTGGCGCAGCCCGCAGGCGCGCGTCGGCGGGCGCTACCGCGTCGGCGGCGGCGCGGTGGAGGTGGAGGAAGTGCGCACAATTGCGCCGGCTGAGATCACCATGTCGGACGCGCAGGCGGCGGGGCACAACTCGCCCGCCGAGGCGCTGGCGGAGATCGAGCGGCAGCGGCGGCGCGGGGCTGATCACGATGCGCCGCTCTACCGCGTCGCGTTTCGCTACGCGGGCGCGCACATTGATCCGCGCACACGGCTAGCGGCAGACGACGCGCTCGGCGGTGAAGAAGTGGATGATCTGGTTGGGCGGCTGGACAAGATGGATGCTCGCTCGCAGCGGGGTGCATGGACGCGCACGACACTGGCGGCGATCGCGGCGCAGCCGGGGCGTCGGGCAGGCGATCTGGCGGCGGCGGTCGGCTGCGAGACGGCGAAGTACAAGGCGGATGTGCGTAAGCTCAAAGCGTTGGGGCTGACGATCAGCCTGGAGGTGGGCTACCAACTCTCGCCGCGCGGCGAGGCGCTGCTGGCGGCGCTGGAGGAGCGGTCATGAGCGAGGCGACGGAGCGCTACGCCGAAATGGTGCGGGCCCGCGAGCGGCAGAAGGCGGAGCTGGCGACACCGCTCACCGAGGAGCGCTGGGCTGAGTACGCGCCCACCTACCGTTTCGACCCCCGCCGCGAGCCGGAACCGCAGCTGGCGGCCGTGATCAGGCTGCTGGAGTCGGACGACGAGATCATCGAGGTCGGCGGCGGCGCGGGGCGAATCGGCCTACCCTTGGCGCTGCGGGCGCGCTCGCTGATCAACGTGGAGCCCTCGGCGGGTATGCGCGAGCAGTTCGACATCTGCGTCGCGGAGCATGGGATCGAGAACGCGCGCGCGCTGGCGAGCGTCTGGCCGCCCGCGGAGCCCATGCAAGCGGACCTGGTGGTGAGCGCCGACGTGACCTATTTCGTGGCGGAGATCGAGCCGTTTCTGCTGGCGCTGGACCGCGCCGCGCGGCGGCGCGTCGCGCTGCTGACCTGGACCGTGCCGCCGCCCAACGTGAACGCGCCGCTCTTCCGGCTCGCCTTCGGCGTTAACGAGGCGCCCGCGCCGAGCTTCCGCGAACTGCTGCCGATCCTGTGGGAAAACGGCATCATCCCTGACGTGCGCGTGGTGGACGAGTGGTTCACCTGGCCGGAGCGGCTGCCAACGGATGAGGCCTCGGCGATTGAGTTCGCGCTGGCCGAGCTGGAGCCGCGCGACGAGCCGGCCGCCCGCCGCCAGGTGGCTGCGCGTTTGGACGAGCTGTACGAGCGCGGCGCGAGCTGGGAGCCGACTTGGCGCACCCCATCGCAGGCAATGCTGATTACGTGGCCGACGGGTTAGGCAAGACGTCGCGGGCGGCGACGATGGCTTGGGCCGCGCCCGTGATCGCCGGCATCAGCGCGGCGATTTGGGCTTCGTTGAGCGCGTCGGCGACGGACTGGTAGCCGGCGCGCGCCAGCATCGGGCGCAGGCGGCCTCGCTCGAAGCAGTTGAGCGTCCACTCCAGCGCATCGCCGGCTGCGGTCAGGTCCAACATCAGCCGTTCGTCGTCGGCCTGCGGGCCGTAGTGGTAGTGCGGGGCGACGCGGAAGCAGTCGAAACGCAGCAGCTCGGTGTCATCGCCGTCCACTTCGCCGCGCACCTCAATGCAGAGGCCATCGTCGCCGGCGATGTCGTCCCGGTAGCGCATCGCAAACGTCACCCCGCCCGCTTCGATCCGCGCTCGCGCCTCGGTTGCGTCGTTCATGCTTCACCTCCAGCCGCGGCCCGGCGTTCGGGCGCTAGCGGGAAGGTAGCGAATTCGGCGCGGCGATGGGTAGGTGGTACCCCCGGTAGGATTCGAACCTACGCTCCCGGCTCCGGAGGCCGGTGCTCTATCCCCTGAGCTACGGGGGCGGGACCGCCAGCTTAACACCCCCGCAACGGCATGGCGGCGCGGCAGCTACACGGCGTAGAGCAGATCGCCGTCGACGTAGGTCTGCTGGACCTGGATGTCGTTGATGGCGTCGGGCTCGACGAGCGACGGATCGTGGCTGAGCACGACCAGATCGGCACGCTTGCCGACCTCGATCGAGCCCACCTCGTGCTCTCGGAACATCGCGGCGGCGGAGTTAAGCGTGTAGGTGCGCAGCGCTTCGAGCGGCGAGACAGCCTGCTCCTCGGCAACCAGACTGCCATCGCGGGCGCGGCGCGAGACCAGCGCGGCAAGGCCAAGCAACGGCTCGACCGGCGCGCAGGGGAAGTCGGAGCCGGAAGCGACCATCGCGCCGGCGTCGAGCATCTCGCGGTAGGGAATCGGGCGAGCGTCGATGCCGGCGGCGGCGATCCGCGTCTCGAAGAAATTGCCGACGGCGTGCAGGAACGGCGGCTGGTGGGAGATGATCACGCCGAGCGAGCGGGCGCGCTCGATCTGCTCCGCCGAGCCCAGCGAGAAGTGCTCGATGCGGTAACGGGGGTCGTCGCGCGGGACCTCGCGGAGGGCGCGCTCGAAGGCGTTGAGGCCCTGCTCGACGGCGCGGTTGCCGATGCAGTGGATCGCAACCTGGAGATTGTGCGACGCAGCATCGAGCACGAGGTGGTCGACCTCCTCCTGCCCGTAGTAGGGCGCGCCGACATCCTCCGTCGCGCCGTCGGCGTGGCAGATGGTCATCGCAGGGCTGGGCCAGACCGGATCCATGAAGATCTTGACGATGCCGCCGCGCAGCCGATCCGACACATCGTCCTCAAGGAACGCGCCGCCCGCGGCG
This sequence comes from Dehalococcoidia bacterium, assembly GCA_965243125.1. Lineage (GTDB taxonomy): Bacteria > Chloroflexota > Dehalococcoidia > Bin125 > Bin125 > CATQGW01. The sequence goes on from OZ251529.1 coordinate 2,606,894, forward strand.
TCCTCCGGCGCGGCGAAGAAGCTCGGACCGCCGCGCATCTGGTGAATGACGATCGGCAGCTTGCCGCGCTCGTCGGTCAGGCGGTAAATCTCGGCGCTCTCCGGCATGACCAGCGCGTCGCCCACGCTGGTAATGCCGTGCGAGAGGTGGCGCTGCGCGTTCTGCTGCACCAGGTCGGCCACGGCGTCGGGCCCGAAGGTGTCGACATGGCTGCGCATCGAGGCGTGATGTACGCGGTCCATGGCGCGTTCCCAGAGCACGCCGTTCGGCTCGCCGCGTTGATCGCGCCGAATTTCGCCGCCGGGCGGATTCGGCGTGTCGCGGTCAATCCCCACCACCGCGAGCGCGGCCGAGTTGGCGTAGCAGGCGTGATAGGAGGAGTCCATCACGCAGACCGGATTGCGCGACGCGGCCTCGTCCAGCTCGCCGCGCAGCAGCGCGGCGCTGTCATCGGCCTCGAACGGGTCGCCGCCGGTTTCCAGCGTGCGGGTGGTGAAACCGAGCCCCCAAATCCACTGACCTTCGGGGGCACCGTCGGCGGCGGCGGCGAGCGCGTCGAGCACGGCCTGTTTGCCGGCCAGCGGCGGCGTGCGACAGTCGACCGAGCGCGGCTCGAACGTGGTCATCGAGAAGTGGTTGTGCGGATCGCAGAAGCCGGGGATCAGCGCGCGCCCGCGCAGCGGCACGTGGGTCGCGTCGGGGCCGACCGCGCGGCGCACCTCATCGCTGTCGCCGACGGCGACGATCCGCCCGTCGCGCACCGCCGCGCCCGACGCAACGCGGTCCAGCGCGTCCATCGTCAGCACCCGCCCGCCGGTGAACAACACTTCCATGTTCGCGCCTCCGTGCATCAAGCCGTGCGTCGCGCGCAGGCTACCCATTCGCCGACGGGCGTGTGCGGCGCGCCGGTTGATGCGCATCAGTCGATCCGCTTGCGATACTGCACCGCCTCGGCGACGTGCTGGACGGTGATGTTTTCCGAGCCGGCCAGGTCCGCGATGGTGCGCGAAACCTTGAGCACGCGGTGGAAACCGCGCGCGGAGAGGTTGAGCCGATCGACCGCCTCGCGCACCAGCGTCTCGGCGGCGTTGTCCAGATGATCCATGCAGTGGCGGCGCACATCGCGGGCGGTCAGCGCCGCGTTGGAGCGCGGCCCGCCCCCGCCGTGCCGCGCGTGCTGGAGCTTGCGCGCGGCGACGACCCGCTCGCGCACCGCAGCCGACGGCTCGCCCGGCGGCGCTTCGGTACCGTCGGCGGCCCGCATCAGCTTCTGCACCGCCACGCGCGGCACATCGACGAACAGATCGATCCGATCCAGCACCGGTCCCGAGATGCGCCGCTGGTAACGATGCACGGCTGAATCGGCGCAGGTGCAGGGTTGCTCGGAGCCGAAGTTGCCGCAGGGACAGGGATTCATCGCGCCGATCAGCGTGATGTCGGCCGGATAGGTCACCGCGCCGTGCGCGCGGGAGATCGTGACCTTGCGATCCTCCAGCGGCTGGCGCAGCGCCTCCAGCGCGCGCACGCTGAACTCCGGCAGCTCGTCGAGAAAGAGCACACCGCGATGCGCCATCGTGATCTCGCCCGGACGCAGCCGCTGGCCGCCGCCGACCAGCCCGGCGTTGGAGATCGTGTGGTGCGGCGAGCGGAACGGCCGCCGCCGAACCAGCCGCGTCCCGGCCGTGCCGACGCCCGCGACGCTGGCGATCTGCGTCACCTCCAGCGCCTCATCGATGGTCAGCGGCGGCAGAATGCCGGGCAGGCAGGAGGCGAGCAGTGTCTTGCCCGCGCCCGGCGGTCCGTTCATCAGCAGATTATGTCCGCCCGCGGCGGCGACCTCCAGCGCCCGCTTCACGTGCTCCTGGCCGCGCACCTCTTCGAAATCGTGCGTGTCGGCGTCGGGCGGCGGCTCTTCGCTGAGATCGGGTCCGGAGCGCCAGATCGCGTCGCTTAGCGGGCGCTCCTCGGTCGCGATCGCGATCCAGTCGCGCAGCGAATCGACGGCGACCACCTCGATGCCGTCGATCAGCGCGGCTTCGTCGGCGTCCACCGTGGGCACCACGATCCGGCTGACCTCGGCGTCGCGCGCGGCGGCGGCCACGGAGAGCACGCCGCGCACATGCCGCAACTCGCCGTCCAGCGCCAACTCGCCCAGGAAGAGCGTGTCCTCCACGGCGCTCTCGCAGATTTGGCCGGTGGCGACCAGCATCCCGACCGCAATCGGCAGGTCGTAGCCCGCCCCCTCCTTGCGCAGGTGCGCAGGCGCGAGATTGACCGTGACGCGCTTGGTGGGGAAGCCCGCGCCGGCGTTGCGAATCGCCGAGCGCACCCGCTCGCGCGCCTCGTCCACCGCCGCGTCGGGCAGCCCCACAATCGTCGTTTTCGGCACTCCGCTGGAGATATCCACCTCCACGCAGATCGGCTCGCCGTCGAGCCCGACCACCGCGCCGCCGTGTACCCGTGTGTGCATGATGACTCCCTTTCTGTCAGACATGCTGCCTGACGCGCTTCGCCAGACTGTTCTGTCGGACGTGTGCTCGGAACGCCCGTTCGCTCGTATCCTAGAACACACATTCAGCCGCGCGCAAGCCCCTGCCCCCACGCTCACATGCTGGCGTAACCTGATGGTCCGCCAGCGGACGACAGCCCGCGCGAGACCGCGCGACAGACGATCGGGAGGATGCGATGACCTACAGCCCGGACCTGTTCCCCGTGCTCGATGAAATGGCGTTCTTCAACCACGCCGGCGTCTCGCCGCTGCCCACGCCCGCCGCCGACGCCGTGCGCGCCTATGTGGAGCACGCCACGCGGCGCGGCTGGACGGACTCCAACTGGGTGGAGGAGATCGACGCGCTGCGCGAGGATGCCGCCAAACTGCTCGGCGCGCGCGGCGGGCACGAGATCGGAATGGTGCCCAACACCGCGACCGGACTCTCGATCGTCGCCGGCAGCCTGCCCTGGCAGGCCGGCGACCACGTCGTCGTGACCGACGCCGAGTACCCATCCAACCGTCACACCTGGACGGCGCTGGGCGCAAAAGGCGTGGAGATCGACATCGTCGCGGCGCAGCCCGACGGGCGCATCCCCACCGAGGACGTCGTCGCCGCAATCGGCCAACGCACGCAGCTGGTTGCGATCTCGCACGTGCAGTGGGGCTCCGGCTTCCGCAGCCCTCTGCGCCCGCTGGCCGACGCCGTCCACGCGCAGGGCGGGCTGATCGCCGTGGACGCGATCCAGTCGGCGGGCGCGATGCCGATCGACGTGGTCGGCGACGACATCGACTTCCTCGCCGCCGGCGGGCACAAGTGGCTGCTCGGCCCGACCGGTTCGGGGTTGCTCTACGTGCGCGAGAACCTGATCGCCGAGATGATCCCGCCGCTGCTCGGCGCGAGCAGCATGATCGACGGCCTGGAGCACGGCGGCGAGACGATTCTGCTCAAAGAAGACGCCAGCCGCTTCGAGCCGGGCGCAAGCCCCACGGCGACGCTGCTCGGCCTGCGCGGCGCGGTCTCGCTGCTGCTGGAGATCGGACTGGAGACCGTCTGGTCTCAGCTCAGCGACATCACCGATCTGCTCTGCGAGGGTCTGGCCTCAATCGGCTGCAACGTCTTCTCCCCGCGCGGCGCTGCGGAGCGCAGCGGAATCGTCTGCTTCGACCGCCCGCCCGCCCTCGCGGAGCGGGAAACGCTCGACGAAACCTGGGAGCTCCTCGGCGAGCAGCAGATCGCTACCGCAATCCGCTTCAACCGCCTCCGCGCCTCCCCCCACTTCTACACCCCGCCCGAGCATGTGGAGCGGCTGGTAGCCGCGCTGGCCTAAGCGCCGCTCAGGGAAATCGCCCCCCTATGCAGGGGGGGGCGCCGCGCCGCGCCGCGGGGGGTCGGTGCGGAGTCTGCGCTGTGCTCGGGGCGCCGGACCGACCCCCCAGTCCGCTGGAAGCGGACAGCCCCCCTGCACAGGGGGGCGATTCCGGCCTCTCCCCCCATCCTGGGGGGAGATTGAGAGGGGGGCTCCGTCCGCGCACGCAGAACCCCCCCGTAGCCCCCCCACGATGGGGGGCGATTCGGAAGGAGCGATTCCGCAGCGGGCGGGGAGCGCGGCGCTAGAGGGCGTCGTAGAGCAGGTCGATCAATCGTCTCACGTGGCGGTGCTGCCAGCCGGCGCGGCCGCGATTCATGACGTAGCCGAAGCCGAGGGCGGCCTTGCGATCGGCGAAGCCGAGCGAGCCGCCGCCGCCGAAATGGCCGAAGGTTTCGGGGTTGGGGCCGAGCGGACGCTCACGCATCGCCAGCTGGAAGCCGCTGCCGAAGCGGGTCGCGCGGCCCAGCACGCGATCGAGGCCGTAGACCTGCTCGGCCGAGGCGGCGGCGATGGTGGGCGGCGCGAGGAGCTGCGCTCCTCCGGCGGCGGTGGTGGGCGGCGCGCCGTCGGTCGCCAGCGCGCCGTAGAGGCGGGCGAGGGCGCGGGCGTTGCCGTGGCCGTTGGTGGAGGGGAACTCGGCGGCGCGGTACTCGCGGCTGTTCTGGCTGCCGGGGCCCCGCTCGATCATCGGCGGGTTGCGGTTGGCGAGCAGTTGCAGCGGGTTGGGCGGCGAGCGCACGAGGTCGGGCGGCTGCTGCATCGGCAGCATGTCGGCGGTGCGGGCGTCGTCGGCCGCCTTCGTGCCGAAGTGGAAGTCGATGCCCAGCGGCTCGCCGATTTCCTGCCGGAGGAACGCGCCGATCCGCGTTCCGGTTGCGCGGCGGATCAGTTCGCCGATCAGGAAGCCCTGGGTGTTGGAGTGATAGCCATGCGCGGTACCCGGCGGCCACCAGGGTTCCTGCGCGGCGAGCGCGCCGCACATGATGTCCCAGCGCAGTTGCGAACCGCGCGGCAGCGGGCGTCGGATCGCCGGCAGCCCGGCCTGGTGGGTGAGCAGCCAGCGGATGCGCACATCCTCTTTGCCCGCTTGCGCAAACTCGGGCCACCATTCGGCGACGCGCCCGTCGATATCGAGTGCGCCGCGCTCGACGAGCCGCCAGACAAGGATCGCGGCGACGGCTTTGCCGACGGAGTAGCAGCAAACGAGCGTGTTTTGCGCCCACGGCGTGCTGTGCGCGGCGTCGGTCCAGCCGCCCCAGAGGTCGAGCACGGGCTCGCCGCGCAGCGTGACCGCGAGCGCTGCGCCGGTCTCGCTGCCGGCGGCGAAGTTCTCCCGGAAGGCGTCGCGGACGGCGGCGAAGCGGGGGTCGCACTCGCCCTGCACGGGGGCGTCGGCGGGCGAGGGGAGCTCCCGGCGCTGCGGCAAGGTCACGCGACGATGCTCAGGGCGCGGGGGCGCTCGGAGAAGTCGTTGAGCACGCGCACGGTCGCGTCGGGCAGCAGTTGGGCGGCGCTGGAGGCGAGTACGTCCTCCTGGCCCGGGTCGAGCTCGAGCACCGCGATGCCGTTGGGCGCGAGGCGCGGGCGCAACTGGGTGAGTAGCCGCAGCTGCAGCGCGGCGCCGTTGCGCCCCGGCGTGAGCGCCTGACGCGGCTCGTGCTGCGCGACCTCCGGCTCGAGTTGTGGCAGCCGCTCCTCCGGGATGTAAGGGAGGTTGGCGACGATGCAGTGAAACGGCCCCTGCAGCGGGGTGAGCAGGTCGCCCTGCACGAAGTCGGCGCTGGCGCGGCGCAGCAGCCGCGCGGCGTTTTCGCGCGCGACGCTCAGCGCGGCGGCGGAGATATCGGTGGCGACCAGCCGCGCGCCGCGGCGGTGGTGGGCGATCGCGATCCCCACCGCGCCCGAGCCCGCGCCGACATCGGCGATCCGCGCGCCGCGCACCCGCGCCTTGCGCAGGTGATCGAGCGCGGTGTCGACCAACAGCTCCGATTCAGGCCGCGGGATCAGCACATCGGGCGTGACGCGGAATTCGAGCCGATAGAACTCGCGCGAGCCGGTGATGTAGGCCAGCGGGCGGCGCTCGATCCGCTCTTCAAGCAGCTCGAAGAAGCGGTCGAAATCCCGCTTCGTCATCGGGTCGGTCAGCGTCGCGTAAAACTGCGCGCGGTTGCGGCTGGTGGCGTGGCGCAGCAATACCTCGGCCTCGAAGCGGGCGTCGCCGATGCCGGCCTTCTCGAGCAGCTGGGTAGCCGACATCCAGACATCGCGCAGGTTGACGATCTCGTCGCCGCCGCCGCTCACGCGCCGGCCTCCGCCAGCAGCCGCGCCTCTTCCGCCACCGCCGCCGCGTCGATCATCGGGTCGAGGTTGCCGTCGAGCAGGCCGCCGAGGTCGTGGCGGGTCAGCCCGATGCGGTGGTCGGTGACGCGGTTTTCGGGGAAGTTGTAGGTGCGGATTTTCTCGGCGCGCTCGCCGCTGCCGACCTGCGCGCGGCGAGCGTCGGCGCGTTCGGCCTGTCGCGCTTGTTCCTGCATCTCGTAGAGCCGCGCGCGCAGCACCGAACGCGCCTTGATTTTGTTCTTCAGCTGCGAGCGTTCGTCGGTGCAGGTCACCACGATGCCGCTCGGCTCGTGCGTCAGCCGCACGCCGGTCTGCACCTTGTTCACGTTCTGCCCGCCCGCGCCGCCGGAGTGAAAGAGATCGAGGCGGATATCGGCCTCGTCCAGTTCCACATCGAACTCCTCGGCCTGGGGCAGCACGGCGACGGAGGCGGTGGAAGTGTGGATACGCCCCTGCGCCTCGGTTTCGGGCACGCGCTGCACGCGGTGGACGCCGCGCTCGTACTTGAGCCGCGAGAACGCGCCGTCGCCGTCGATCTCGCAGATCACCTCCTTGACTCCGCCGGCCGCGTTCTCGCTGAGGCTGAGCACATCGGTCTTCCATTTCTGGGTTTCGGCGTAGCGGACGTAGGCGCGCAGCAGGTCGCCGGCCCAGAGCCCGGCTTCGTCGCCGCCGACGCCGGCGCGGATTTCGACGATCACGCTGCGCTCGTCGTTGGGGTCGCGCGGCAGCAGCGCGCGGCGCGCCTCCTGCTCAAGCTGCTCGATTCGCTCGGTCAGCTCGTCGAGCTCCGCCTGCGCCAGCTCGCGCAGCTCGGCATCGTCGGTATCGTTCAGCACTTCGCGGGCCTGCGCAAGGCCGCCGCTGGCCTGCTCCCAGTCGTCGAGCAGCTGCACGACGGGCTGGAGCGAGGCGTGCTCCCGCGCCAGCGTCTGGAGCCGCGCCGGATCGGTGCTCACGGCGGGGTCGGCCAGCTCGCGCTCGATCGCGTCGCGCCGTTCGCGCACGGCCTGGAGTTTCTCCCACATGATGCGCGGCTCCGCGATCGTTCGGTCTCTTCGGGCGGCTCAGTCGCGCTCAGTATATGGAGCGCCGCCGCCGGCCTCTGTGATTTCGGCTACGACGGCGTCGAGCGACAGATCGCGCTGCTCGCCGCTGCTCATCTCGCGCAGGGTGACGGCGCCCGCGGCGAGGTCGCGCTCGCCGACGATGATCGCCCAGCGGCAGCCCGACCGCCCGGCGTGCCGCAGTTGCGCCTTGAGCGAGCGCCCGCCGAAGGCCAGCGTCGCCGACACGCCCGCCCGCCGCAACCGCCCCGCCAGCCCGCCGGCCGCGGATGCCACGCCCGCGCCGAGCGTCGCGATCACCACTTCCGGCTGCTCCTCGTCGTCCTCGGCCAGGCCCTGTTCGCGCAGCTGGAGGGCGAAGCGATCGATGCCCATCCCGAAGCCGATGCCCGGCGTCGGCGGCCCGCCGATCTGCTCGATCAGCCCGTCGTAGCGCCCGCCGGCCAGCAGCGTGGTCTGCGATCCCTCGGCCGAGCCCGGCACGAGCTCGAAGACGGTGTGCGTGTAGTAATCCAGGCCGCGCACCAGGCTGGGGCGCTCCTCGTAGCGGATGCCGAGCGCGTCCAGCTGCGCCTTGACCGCCGCGTAGTAAGCGGCGGACTCGTCGCTGAGGTGATCCGTGATCAGCGGCGTGCCCTGCTGATACGGGCGCGTCCGCTCGTCCTTGCTGTCGAGCAGCCGCATCGGCGCGCGCTGGAAGCGAGCGCGGTCGTCGGGCGCAATGCGGTCCAGATGCGGCTCGAAGTGCGCCTTCAGCTTGGGCACGTAGGCGCGGCGATCCTCGAGATCGCCGATGCTGTTGATCAGCAGCGTTAGATCGCCCAGCCCGAGTCGCTCCGCGATCCGCCAGCCGAGATCGATCACCTCCGCGTCGAGCGCCGCGTCGCGCACGCCCAGCGCCTCCACGCCGAACTGCGTGTGCTGGCGGAAGCGGCCCGCCTGCGGGCGCTCGTAGCGGAACATCGGCGCGACGTAGGCCAGTTTGACCGGCTGCGGCAGATTGGCCATCCCGTGCTGGAGATAGGCGCGGCAGACCGAGGCCGTGCCCTCCGGGCGCAGCGCCAGACGATCGCCGCCGCGATCCTCGAAGACGTACATCTCTTTCTCGACGATGTCCGTCGCCTCGCCCACGCCGCGCGAGTAGAGCTCGGCGCTCTCAAACGTGGGCGGCTCGATGAAGCCGTAGCCGCAGAGCCGCGCCTGCTCGCGCGCCGCGGCGACGATTCGGTCGCGCACGCGATGCTCGGCGGGCAGCAGGTCGCGCGTGCCGCGCGGCGCCTGGAACGCCTGGAACATCGATCGGTCCAATCACTTCCGTCGTGGGCGAACTCAGCGTACAGCGGCCGCCCCAAATGCTGATCAATCGCGCCGATGCGCGTACATTGTGGCTATGACCACCGCCGGCCCGACCACCGCCCCTGCCGCCTCGGCCGCCTCGGCCGCCTCGGCCGCCAAGCCCGATACCGCGGACCGCTCGCTGCACCCGGCCTTCGACGACCTGACGGGCGTGCTCGAGGGCTACCTCGCGCCCGAGGAGCTCGCGCAGGTCGAGCGCGCCTACGAGTTCGCCCGCAGCGCCCACAGCGGACACCTGCGGCGCTCCGGGCACCCTTACATCTCACACCCGCTGGCGGCCGCGATCGTCTGCGCCGAGCTGCAGCTCGACGTGCCCGCCGTGCAGGCCGCGCTGCTGCACGACGTGATGGAGGACTGCGGCATCACCCGCGCCGAACTGGTCGACGCCTTCGGCGTCGATGTGGCCAAGCTGGTCGACGGCGCGACCAAGCTCAGCGCGCTGCACCTGCCCGATGTCGAACACCCCGCCGTCGATGAGGACGCGCAGGCCGAAAACCTGCGCAAGATGTTCATCGCCATGGCCGACGATGTGCGGGTCGTGATCGTCAAACTCGCCGACCGCCTGCACAACATGCGCACGCTGGGCGCGATGCCGCCCGAGAAGCAGCGCCGCATCTCGCGCGAAACGATGGAAATCTACGCCCCGCTCGCCGCCCGGCTCGGCATCTGGCAGATCCGCGCGCAACTCGAAGACCTGTCCTTCAAATACCTCGAACCGGCCGCCTACGAGCGCGCCTCGCGGCTCGTCGCCGCGCGCCGCGAAACCCGCGAGCGCTACCTGCGCCAGCTGCGCCGCCAGCTCGAAAACGCGCTCGACGCCGCCGGGCTGCGCGCCGAGGTCAAGGGCCGCGTCAAACACCTCTACTCGATCCACCAGAAAATGCGCAAATACGCCGCGCAGGGCAAATCCTTCAGCGACATCTACGACCTGCTCGCGGTGCGCGTGCTGACCGAGTCGACCGCCGACTGCTACGCCGCGCTGGGCGTCGTCCACGGGATGTGGCGGCCGATCGCCGGCGAGTTCGACGACTACATCGCCAGCCCGCGGCCCAGCGGCTATCAGTCGCTGCACACCACCGCCTACTGGTCCTCCTCGCACCCCGTCGAGGTGCAGATCCGCACGCATCAGATGGACTACGACGCGGAGTACGGCGTCGCCGTCCACTGGCTCTACAAGGAGGGCCGCAACACCGACCCGGACGACCGCGAGCGGCTCTCCTGGCTGCGCCAGCTGGTCGACTGGCAGGGCGAGCTGCCGGGCAGCGGCGATTTCCTCGAAACGCTGCGCAGCGACATCTTCCAGGATCAGGTCTTCGTCCACACCCCGGCCGGCGAGATCATCGCCCTGCGGCGCGGCGCGACGCCGCTCGACTTCGCCTTCCGCATCCACAGCGACGTCGGGACCTCCTGCGTCGGCGCGAAGGTCAATGGGCGGCTCGTCCAGCTCTCAACCCCGCTCGACAACGGCGATCTGGTCGAGATCGTGACCAGCCGCAACTCGCGCGGACCCAGCCGCGACTGGCTCAATCCCGCGCTCGGTTACGTCACCACCCAGACCGCGCGCACCAAAATCCGCCAGTGGTTCCGACGCCAACAGCGCGGCGAAAACATCGCCCGCGGGCGCGAAGAACTCGAGCGCGAACTGCGCCGCCTCGGCCTGCGGCTCTCCAATGTCGAGGACGAAGTCGTCGCCGTCGCCGGCGGCAAAACGCTCGACGACGCACTGGCCTTAATCGGCGCCGGCGATCCGACGGCGCACCAGGTCGCGCTGCGCGTCGCCACGCCCGAAGAGGCCGCACCCGCCCCGCCGCCCGCGCGCCTGCCCGACGCCGCGCCGCCCGACGAGGACCTGGCCGGCTCCGTGCGCGTGCTCGGCGCGCCCAATGTGCTGACCCGTATCGCCGCCTGCTGCCAGCCGCGCCGCGGCGACCCGATCCGCGGCTACGTCACCCAGGGCCGCGGCGTCAGCGTTCACCGCACCGATTGCCACAACGTCGTCCATACCGCCGAGCGCCACCGTCTGCTCGATCTGCAATGGACGCGCGGCGGCGGCAACTATGTCGCCCGCCTGCGCGTCGACGGCTGGGACCGTGTCGGCTTCGCCCGCGACGTCGCCACCATCTGCGCCGACGAGGACGTGAACATGGTCTCGCTGACCACCAGCGAGCCGAACGGCGGCCAGGTCAGCATCAGCTTCAGCGTCGAAGCCGCCAACCTCGCCCAACTCCAGCGCCTAATTCACAAGCTCGACGACATCCGCGGCGTCCTGGCCGTAGAACGCGAAACCTGAGCCGGCGCCGGAATCACTCTTCAAGCAGCCGCAGCCGCTCCGGAAATCGCACTCCAAGCAGGGAGAGGGGCTGCCCCTCCGAAATCACGCTCCAAGCAGGGGCGCACCTTCGTCATTCCTGCCCCCTTGTCCGCCATCTCTGCGCCCTCCATCCGTCATTCCTGCCGCCCCCTTCCGCCATCCCTGCGCCCTCCTTCCGTCATTCCTGCCGCCCCCTTCCGTCATTCCTGCGTAGGCAGGAATCCACGCGGGCCTCGTGATTGTGAATGCACTTCGGCGTTTCGACGGGCCGCCAGAAGCGGCCTTCGAGGGCCGTTGGGACCTCTGAAGCGCGAACGAGGGCGGTGGATCGCCTGGATTCCTGCCTACGCAGGAATGACGGAAGGGGGGCGTAGGGGTTGTTGGAGGGGGCGCAGGGGTGTTGGATGGGGGGTGGCAGGACTGATACGGGGGGCGCTAGACTTGCGGTGCGATGCCCAAAGAACCGTGCGTCTACATTCTTGCCAGCAAGCGCAACGGGACGACCTACATCGGCGTTACGTCCGATTTGCCGCGCCGCGTCTGGATGCACAAAGAGGATCTGGTGGAGGGCTTCACGAAGCACTACGGGGTACACACGCTCGTCTGGTATGAACTGCACGAGACGATGATCGAGGCGATCACCCGCGAGAAGCAGCTCAAGCGCTGGAAGCGCGATTGGAAGATTCGTCTGATCAACGAGTCCAACCCGCAGTGGCGAGACCTGTACAACGAACTCGCCTAACCTTCGGCGCTCTCCCGCCCGCCAGTCCTACACCCCCGCCCGCCATCCCTCCGTCTCTCTTCCATCACCCCTGCGCCCCCTGTCCCTCATCCCTGCGCCTCCTCCTCCGTCATCCCTGCGCCTCCTCCTCCGTCATCCCTGCGCCTCCTCCCCCGTCATCCCTGCGCCTCCTCCATCACCCCTGCGCCCTCCTCCGTCATTCCTGCCACCCCCCCCCGTCATTCCTGCGTAGGCAGGAATCCAGGCGACCCGCCGCCCTGGTTCGCGCCCCAGAGGTCCAACGGCGCTCGAACGCTGCTGCGGGAGGCCCGTCGAAACCCCGAAGCGCATCCACAACCGCGAGACCCGCGTGGATTCCTGCCTACGCAGGAATGACGGAAGAGGGGCGCAGGAATGGCAGAGGGGCAGGAATCCAGGCGATCCGCCGCCCTGGTTCGCGCCCCGGAGGTCCAACGGCCCTCCAACGCTGCTGCGGGAGGCCCCGTCGAAACCCCGAAGCGCATTCACAACCGCGAGACCCGCGTGGATTCCTGCCTACGCAGGAATGACGGAAGAGGGGCGCAGGAATGACGGAGGGGGGCAGGGACGGTGCCAGGGGCGCAGCCGGCGGGCGAGGGGCGGCGGCCCCGCTTTGGCGGGGCCGCCTTTGGTCGCCTCTTTGGTCGCCTCTTTGGCCGCTCTGGCCTAGCCGCTCTGGCCTAGCCGCCCAGCCAGAGGACCACGCCCGGGTCTACGTGGAAGTCCATCGAGCCGGGCACGACCTGGCCCTCGGAGACCGCGTAGCGCAGCCACTTGCCGTTCTGCCAGAGCAGAATCGCCGTGATCTGCTCATTGTCGATGTCGCCCAGAATGTCCGAGGCGTAGACCATCGCGTCGCCGATCCAGGTCGTGAAATCGTTCGGACGCGGGTTGGTCAGACCCTCCGCCGGGCGCTCCTCGCGCTCCATGTGGCCCACGCTGAGCAGCTTCACGTCGGTCGCCGGCGTCGCCGTCGCGCGCACCCAGGCGTTGCCCTGCCCGACCACCAGATAGCTGGCCGAAGCCTTGCCGTCGGTCGTCGCGTTGACCGTGCTCAGCTGCACCACAATCGCAGTGCGGCTGGTCGAGCCGTCCGCCCAGCGGACCGGCGTGCCGTCGGGCACCGGCGTGCCGTCGGCGTCGAGCACCGTGGCGATCACCGAGAACGTGCCGCCCCGCGCGGTCGAGCCTTCCACCTTGTCGAAGGCCAGCGTCGCCGCGCCGCCCGTGACCGTGAAGTTGCGCGTGAACGTCTTGCTCGCGGCGCTCAGCGTCAGCGCGTACTGCCCGGTCGCCAGCGGCGAGCTCGGGTCCGCGTTGACGTTGACCTCGAGCAGCAGTCTGCCCTCGCCGTCGCGCGCGAAGCCGTCCGCCGGGGCCGCGGCCGCCGAGCCGCTGTAGGGCTTCGGCCAGGCCACGCTGAAGTTCGAACTCGAGCGCGTCGCCTCGCTGTAGACCACCCGCCCTTCGGCGTTGCGGATCACCACCCGCCCGTTCGCCGCGTTCGGCACCTCCACCTTGTTGCCGCCCGCGTCGGCCGCCGTGACCGACAGCGTCATCAGGTCGCGGTTGTCCACATCCTCGTCGGCCACGTTCTCGTCGCCCGCGTCCGGCGTGTCCACGTTGAGCACGCTGGTGCGCGGCGCGCCCACCTCAATCGTCTCGGCCGGCCCGGCGAAGACCACGGTGACCGCCTCGGGTTCGACGATCTCGCCGATCCGCGGCTGCACGCTGGCCCGCACTTCCGCCGTGCCCGGCGTGCCCGGATGCTCGATCGCGATCCGAATGTTGCCCGAGTTCGCCGCGGTCAGCGCCGAGACCGGCACCTGGCAGCTCAGCCCGCCGTCGCCCCCGCTGCAACCGCCGCCGATCGTGGTCGACAGCCGCCCGCGGTTGGCCGTGATCAGCACCGAGGCGATGCTGTTCGCGCTCGCGCCGCCGCCGCCCGAGTTGGTCACCGACAGCTGCAGCGTCGTCCGGTCGCCGCGCTTCGCCAGCACCGAGGGGAACGTCCGGTCGTCGTCCGAATTCGTCGGGTCGCCCGGATCCTCGGCCAGCCCGAACTCCACGTTGGCCACCTCCGTGACCGTGCCGATCGTCACCTCCAGCTCGTCGGTCAGCACCCGGCTGGGCGTGTCCGCGTCGTCGTCGCCGTCGTCCACCCGGAACGTGCCCGAGATGGTGAACTTGCCGTCGGGCGTGCCCTCGGGAATCACGATCTCCGTGTCGGGCAGCGCGATCACGCAGGTCCAGGTGGTCGCGTCGTCCAGCGTGCGGGCCGCGCAGCCCTGCGCGGACGACAGCTCCGCGGCGCTGTCCCGCACCGCCGTGCGTTCGGTGGGACCAGCGCCGTCGTTCAAGTCCACGCCATCCAGATCGAAGGACCAGGCGCGGCCCGTGCCGACGCCCTGGTAGAGCAGGATGTTTGCCGGCGCCGCGCCGCCCGGGAGGTAGGAGGAGTGCGGCGCTTCGGACTGGCCCACGATCAGCGTGTCGTCGTCGAGCGCGATGCCGGCGCGCGCGCCGAACAGCGCGTTGGGCGTGTTGCGCGGCGCGTTGATCACCATCGTGGATGTGCTGGCGTCCGCCCAGCTGCTGCTGTTGTAGAGGTGCGCCGTGCCCGACTCGAACACGCTGTTCGCCCCGTCGCTGGTCCGCAGCTTGAAGACGCCGCCGGTCACCGCGATCGTGTTGCCGTCGTCGTTGATCGCCACGCTGTTGCCGAAGCGGTCGTTGGCGTGCGAGGTCGCGCTGTTGGTCAGCACCGCGGTCGCGTGGTGATCGAGCAATTCCTGTCCAGCGGCCCAAGGGGTGCCGGGCTCCACCCAGACGACGGCGGCGCCGGCCCAAGGGTTGATCCGGTTATGCCGTGCGGCCTCAACGCACTGGCCCCGCACGAGGCGCGGGTAACCGCCGGCGCCCGCGACGACCGTGCTGCCGTCGTGGTCCAGCGCGACGCTCTGGCCCAGGTAGAGGCACTCGGCGCTGCCGATCGCGTGCGTCTCCAGGCCCACGGTCAGGCGCGACGCCCGCAGGATTCGCTGCGGCACGAGCGTGCTCGTGACTTTGGTCCAGCCGCCCGTCGGCTGCACGAACACGGAGACGGCGCCCAGGTTGCGCTTCGTCGGGTTGTTGAAGGGGAAATCGGCGAGCGGGTGGCCGATCGCGATCGTCGTTTCGTCGCCGGAGATCGCGATCCCGGTGCCTTCCCAATGCTGGTCGCCGGCGTACATGCCCGGGTTGAGCGGGCTGACATGCATCAGGTCCGCGATCGTCATGTCGATCCAGGTGTGCTTGTTGTTGGTCCCCCCCTGCGGGCGCCGGAAGACCCAGCCGGCCACGGTGTCCCAGCGGTCGGCGTAGGCGGTGCCGTCCTGGGGTTCGAGCAGGGCGGGCGCGCCGGAGATCGCGATGTATTGGCCGGAGTCGCTGATCGCGACGCCCGCGCCGAACTTGAGGATGCTGTGCAGCTGGCGGGCGTTGGCGTCGGCGGGGTTTGGGGGGCTGGGCTGGGGCACGAAGGCGGTCGGCGCGAGCCGCGCCGCCCGCTCCACGAGGTCTTCGGCGTCGGTCAGCTTGAACAGGTAGACGGCGCCCTGGCCGGGGTGGCTGGGCGCGCCCTCGGGGTTGCGCCCGGGCGCGTCGTTGCCGCGCGAGCAGCCCCAATACGAAATGCCCGCCGGGCATTCGTCCACGCCGTCCTGAGGGGCGCCGACCGCGATGATCAGATTCTCGGAATTGTTGCCGGCGCCGTTGACGGCCACGGAGGTGCCGAATTCGGCGTCGACATGGGCGTCGGCGCCGGCCGTAATCCGCTGCAGGAACTTGCCGTTGATGAAGACATCGACCGCGCCGGCGTTCCGCATCCCGTCGACGTTGGCTTTGGGGTAGCCGACCACCACGATGTCGCCGCCGTCGGCTGCGGAGCGGGCTTTGACGGCGACGGCCGCGCCGCCGAGCGCGGCGTTGTTGCCGGCGCGGGTGTAGGGCGGGATGTTGTTGACGTTTTGGCCGGCCAGCGTGTCGGCGTTGACAGTGAGCAGGGTGCGCCCGGTGCTCTCCCAGTCGCGCCCGCCGGAGAGCCGCAGCGAGCCGCCGAGCACGGTAAACTCGCCCAGTTGGGCGTGCTCGTGGCTGAGCGTCGCGCGCACGCGCACACTGGTGCCGGGCGCGATAATGTTGTCGGAGTCCTCAACGAGGCTGAGCGTCAGCGCGAGGTCGCTGGGCGGCGGGGCGGCGGCGGCCGGCGCGAGGGCCGCGATCGCCGCAGCCAGCAGCATGGCGAGCGCCCCCAAAGCCAGCAGCGGGATGCGGGAGCGCGCAAGAGTCGTCAACGCAGGCATAGTGGTGAGGCTCCTGACACACGGGCTCGTTTCACGTCCTCATGGTAGTGCCCCCTACCCTACAGAAAACACCCCCTACGATTCTGTCCCCCCCCCCCCCCAGTTTCACAAAGGTTTTACGGGCCGCGCGATCCGCCCTCTCCCCCCATCCTGGGGGGAGACTGAGAGGGGGGTTCGCCGACGTCGCACGCAGAACCCCCCCGTAGCCCCCCCACAATGGGGGGGCGGTCAGAAATCCCCCCACGCAGGGGGGGCTGTCTGTCCGGAATCGCCCCCCTACGCAGGGGGGCTGTCTGCGTAAGCAGACTGGGGGGTCGGTCCGGCGCACCGAGCACAGCACCGCCGCCCCGACCCCCCCGCCGCGCAGCGCGGCGGCCCCCCTGCATAGGGGGGCGATTCGGAGGGGACGATTCCCGAGAGCCCCTATCTGGTCGGAGGTGGTAGGAAATGTTCCAATATGTCAAGGTTTGTCCAAAACAGTCAGGGTCGGCGGGACCCTCCGGCCTCTCCCCCCATCGTGGCGGATCCCCTCCGGCCTCTCCCCCCGTCGCGGGGGATCCCCTCCGGCCTCTCCCCCCGTCGCGGGGGGAGATTGAGAGGGGGGCTCCGGCCGCCGCGCACGCCCCGAACCCCCCCGTAGCCCCCCCACAATGGGGGGGCGGTCAGAAATCCCCCCACGCAGGGGGGCTGTCTGTCCGGAATCGCCCCCCATCGCAGGGGGGCTGTCTGCGCAAGCAGACTGGGGGGTCGGTCCGGCGCACCGAGCACAGCACGACCGCCGCGCCGACCCCCCCGCCGCGCGGCGCGGCGGCCCCCCTGCATAGGGGGGCGATTCCCGAGAGCTCCTATCTGGTCGGATGTGGTAGGAAATGCTCCAATATGTCAAGGTTTGTCCAAAACAGTCAGGGTCGGCAGGACCCTCCGGCCTCTCCCCCCATCGCGGCGGATCCCCTCCGGCCTCTCCCCCCGTCGCGGCGGATCCCCTCCGGCCTCTCCCCCCATCGCGGCGGATCCCCTCCGGCCTCTCCCCCCATCGCGGCGGATCCCCTCCGGCCTCTCCCCCCGTCGCGGGGGATCCCCTCCGGCCTCTCCCCCCGTCGCGGGGGATCCCCTCCGGCCTCTCCCCCCGTCGCGGGGGGAGATTGAGAGGGGGGCTCCGGCCGCCGCACACGCCCCGAACCCCCCCGTAGCCCCCCCACGATGGGGGGCAGTCAGAAATCACCCCCCACGCAGGGGGCTCCGCTCCGAAATCGCCCCCCATCGCAGAGGGGCTGTCTGCGCAAGCAGACTGGGGGGTCGGTCCGGCGCACCGAGCACAGCACGACCGCCGCCCCGACCCCCCGCCTCAGCGGCGCGGCGGCGACATCGTCGTCTGCCAGCGGCAGTTGTGGCACGGCGGAAACTCCGTCAGGCCGCTGATGCGGCCCAGGAAGCGGCCGCAGTTGGGGCAGGTGGCGCGGATGCTCGGCTGCTCGGGCTGACGTGCGGGCTGACGTGTGGGTTGACGTGTGGGCTGCTGGTCGGTCTGACGTGCGGGCATACTCAACTCCTTTGGCGGCGCGCCGGCATTGCGGCGCGGCCGATGCCGACTCGCGGCGGCGCAACAGATGCGCGCCGGCGCTCGTCGGCTGCTTCGTGCATGTAGCGATCCGCGTCGAGCAGATCGTCGTCCTCCTTGACCGGCTTGGCCGCGCCGCCCGCGCTCGGGTCGGGCGGCTCCCAGCGGTAGGCCGACATCCGCTCGGGGAAGATCGTCAGCTCGGGCAGGTAGTAGGAGCGGGGCGCGCCGCCCTCGCCGGCGGCGAGCCGGCGCTGTACCAGGTCGATCCCGGCCTGCACGCTGTGCGGACCGCCGACGGAGGGCGTGATCGAGAGCCCCTGGCGGGCGAGCCGGTTGATCCAGGCGCTCTGGCTGCGGTCGGCGCGCCAGTGAATGCGCCGCCCCCCAATACCGCCGGAACCGCCGGAACCGCCGGCGAAGCGCGCGGCGCAGCCCTGCATCCACGCCTCCAGCCGCGCGATCACGTCGTGCCCGCCGCTCTCGAACTCCGCCAGCCGAATCAGGACATCCGCGCCGCAGGCCGCGCGGGCGTCGGTCAGCCCCGCCACGATCCCGGCCGTCTTGTGGTGATGCTCGGCCGGCCCGCCGAAATCGAGTCCGCCGACGTAGCGCGCGAAAGGCGGCAGCGGCTCGTCCCAGCGGTGCCGCAGCCGGTCGAAGCGGGGGTAGACCAGCCCGAGAAAGGCGTCGAAGCGCCCCTCGACGAAGCGCGTCACCCAGTCGTCGGAGAGCATCGCGCGCTGGAGCGCCTCGTAGTTGGCCGGCAGCCAGGGGTTGTCGCGCATCCGCGCGGCGACGAACTCCAGCCGCAGGCCGGCCTGCTCGAAGCGATCCAGCGGCAGCTCCCGGCGCACAAACCAGCGCTCGAACCAGCCCGGCCAGGGGTTGCTGGCGGCCGCGAACAGGCGCAGCGGCTGCGCGCGGTGGCGCAGCCGCGTGATCAGCATCCGCGCCGCATCCTCCGACACCTCGCCCGCCTCATCGATGAACACCGCGCCGTACTCCTGCGAGCCCAACCCGGTCCAATCGGTCAGATGCCGAAACTGGATGACCGAGCAGGGGCTGGATCCGGCGGCGCGGATCGCCAGCTGCTCGGGGCCGGAGCGGCGCCGCTCGGCGATCAGGTGGTCGGGGCAGCGGTCGAAAAATTCGCTCATCGTGGTGCTGCGCAGATCGGTGTAGCGGAGTCGGGCGATCAGGATGCGCGTCCCTGGGAAGGTCTGCGCCGTATCGAGCGCCAGCTCGACCAGCGCGCGCGTCTTGCCGCCGCCCATCGCCCCGCCGTAGCCCGCCAGCACGATCCCCTCCGGCAGCGGCGCGCGCGTCGTCTGCCAGAGCTCCCGCTGGCGCGCGGTCGGAACAAAGCCGAAAGCATCGCCCCCCAGGTCAAGCGTCGGTGCAGCCATACGGAAGAATACAGAACGTAAGTTCGATTTGCAAGCAAATCGAACGGGGCGCTCCGGAATCGCCCCCCTATGCAGGGGGGCTGTCTGCGTAAGCAGACTGGGGGGTCGGTCCGGCGCACCGAGCACAAGACAGACTCCGCGCCGACCCCCTCCGTCATTCCTGCGCCCCCTCCGTCATTCCTGCGTAGGCAGGAACCCAGGCGAACCGCCCGCGTTCGTTCGCGACTCGGACTCTCAACGGCCCTCCAACGCTGCTTTGGGAGGCCGTCAGAACACGGAGGCTCGATCACAACCACGAGGTCGCCTGGATTCCTGCCTACGCAGGAATGACGGAAGGAGAGCGCCGAGGCTTTTGACGAATTGCGCAAAGGATCATCGTGCAGGAGAGGTTTCTCAATGCCCCCCCATCGTGGAAGCGCCCATCTCAATACCCCCCCATCCTGGGGGGGCTACGGGGGGGTCTGCGGGCAGCCGGCGGAGCCCCCCTCTCAATCTCCCCCCGCGACGGGGGGAGAGGCCGGAGTGGAATCCCCCGCGACGGGGGGAGAATTCGGCCCCTGCGCCCACACGGCGTCGCGGGTGGCGCGCAGGCGCAGCACGGGCGCGCCCCAGGGCGGCGGCTGCCACGCGCCGGCGGCTTCGGGCCAGATCACCCGCCAGCGCTGTTCGTCGCGATCCCACTGCTCGACGATGCTGAGCAGCCCCGGCTGCGCCGCCTCGAGCCGCGCCAGGGCGTCGGACGCCTGCGTCCACGGACCGTTCCAGCTGACCACGTTGAAGCCGCGGCGCAGTTCAATCACGGCGGGCGCGCCCTCGTCTGCGTCAACGGCGCTCTCCGTCGAGAAATACGTATACGCCGGGCCGGGCGCGAGCTGCAGCAGCAGCGCGTCGCCGCCGCCCACCGTGCGCAGCGTGTTCAGATCACCCGGTGTGAGCGGCGACCAGCCGCGCCAGCCCTCGTCCGCGCTCCAGCGCCAGGCCGCGCGCAGCTCGCCGCGCAGCGGCGCGAGCGCCTCGCCGACCGGGCGCGCCGCGCCCTCCACCGCCGCCCAGTGCAGCTCGCTCTCGCCGGCGCGCGCGGGAATCGTCTGCCGCGCGGGCGCGGAGAACGGCGCGGAAAACTCCGAGGTCGCGCCGCCCCGCGCGATGCCCACCGCGCGAATCTCGCCCTCGGCGAGCACCAGCGTGACCGCCTCGAACGCGCCGTCGCCCCCCACCTGCGCGCGGGCCAGCGCGCCCGGGCGATCCAGCCCCACGACGTAGATTTCGACTCGCGTACCCGGCTCGCCGCGCCCGCGAATCGTGCTGCGCAGCTGGTTGTTGGGAATCGCCTCCACCGCGTAGCTGAGCAGCGTCGGCACGGCTGGCGCGTCGGCCTGATCGGCGAGGTCGATGTCCAGCCCGCTGTTGGCGATGAAGATGTTGCGCGTGATCAGGTTGTCGCGGGCGTTCGCGCCGCCGACCAGCACCGCCGCACCGGCGACGCCGCCGATTCTGTTCTCGCGGATCGTCGCCCGTCGCGCGCCCTCGCCCAGCTCGACGCCGACGCCGGTCTCTTCCGCCGATGCGAACGCCGTCTCGACGAACCGCGCGCCGATCCGGTTGTGCGAAACCGCCGCGTCCTCCAGCTCCGCGAGCAGGAGCGCGACGCCCACGCCGCGAATCGCGTTGCCCAGCCCGCGGTCGCCGCCGATCCTCACGTCCGCGGCCTCCCGCGCCTCGATCCCGACCGCTCCCGCCCCGCCGGACGCAACGACATTGCGCTGGAGACTGATCCGCGAGGTATCCGCGCCGCCGATTACGATCCCGCGCTCGCCGGCCAGCACCTGATTGCCGATCACCCGCACCTCCGACGCGCCGGCGATGATCGAGACGCCCTCTTCGAGGTTGGGCGCCGGCCGAGCGTCCGCCAGGTCGTCGGAGTCGGGCGCAGGAACGAGCCCGATCCAGTTGTCCTGCAGCCGCACCTCCCGCGCGCCCTGCTCCACCGCGACGCCGACGCGGTTGGCCGCGATGATGTTGCGCTCGGACGCGCCGACCGTGACCCGCGCCGCGCCGGGACCGAAAAAGAGGCCGACATCGTTGCCCGCCGGCGCGCCGTCCGCGGTCACCCCGATCCGGTTGCCGTCGACCGCGCTCGCGGCGCGGGTCTCGCGGAACTCGACGCCGGCCACGCGGCTGGCGCAGATGATGTTGCCGCGCAGCTCGGCCTGGGCTGAATCGACGACCAGCACGCCGTCGTCGTTGGCCAGCGGCCGGCCGTCGGCGTTGAGCCCAATCGTGTTGCCGATCACGCGCGCGCCGACCACGCCGCCGCCGCCGATCACCACGCCGTGCCCGCTGCGCTCGGGCGCGCTGTTGCCGGCGATGCGGTTGCCGCAGCCCGCGCACTCGCCGCCGATCCGCGCCCCCGCCGCGCCGCCCAGCACGGCGACGCCGCTTAGACGATTCGGCGCGGCCGCGCGCCCGTCGGCGCTCATCCCCAGCCAGTTGGACTCGACGACCGCGCCGCGCGCCGCCGCCCCGATCACGCCGATCCCGTAGCGCTGAAAGCCGCCGACGCCGAGCCCGCGCACGGTCGCGCTGGGGCCCGCGATCAGAATGCCCGCGGCGTCGCCCGCCCGGCTGCCGTCGAGATAGATCGGCGGCGGGCGATCGGCGCTCCAGCCGGCCTGCGTCGTCGCGTCGAGCGTGATCCCCGCGCCGCGCAGCGCGGGCAACTGGATGTTCGGCGCGATCGTCGCAGGCCCCGCCAGGGCGAAGCGGATCAGGTCGCCCCCGTCCGACTCGTTGGCGGCGTTGATCGCGGCGCGCAGACTGCAAATCTGGGCGCAGCCCTCGGGACCGGGATCCTCGGCGGTGGTCACGATCCAAACATGCGCGGGCGCGTCCTGCGCGAGCGCCTGGCCGAGCGCGAGCGCGCCGAGCGCAGCGCAGCCCAGGGCGCAGACCAGCAGCGCCGCCGCGAGCCGAATCAGCGCGTCGCTCCCGGCAAGCGCGCGGCGGCGTCCATGCGGATGTGCAGCCGGTCGCCGTTGGCCACCTGGAACGCTTCCTCAACCGGCGCGTCCCGCTGTGTGGTGTAGACCTGCCAGCCTGTTCCTTCGGGATGCTGCCGCCAGACGGTCACATTGAGATGGCCGATCGGGGCGATCGCGTCGGCGATCGATTTGTCCGCGCCGACCCAGGTGACGACGTTCATCCCTTTCGCCAGCGCCAGCCCCGAGCCTGCCAGATCGGCGAGCAGGCCGGACGCGCCCACTTCTTGCGGGTTCTCGATCAACCAGGCCTGGAGCAGCGGCGCGCCGCCCGCCGCCCCGGCGGCGCGCTCGATCCGCAGGCGGCTGGTCGCCACGCCGCGCCGCACGATCGAGTTCTCCGGTGTCAATTCCGCCTCGCCTGCTTCGAGCACCACCCGCCAGCGCACGGTGTAGCCGGAGGCCGAGAGGCGGCCCGTGGCATCGACCACCTCGGCGCGCAGAATGTACTCACGCGCCTCCGTGCCGGACCGGTCGGAGCTTTCGAGCATGTCCACCAGCGCCGCTGTGACGTACATCGTTTCCGGCGCGCCCACCACGGTCAGCTCGATGATGTCGCTCAGCCCGCTTCCCTCCGCGTCGGCCCGCAGCCAATAGTCGCCCGAGCGCGCCGCGTCCGTGGTCGCCTGCACCAGCACCCCGCCGGCCGCGTCGGTGATCAACTCGTCGAGCTCGCTGTCGGCGCTCAGCCGAATGCCGGAATCGTCCTGCGCCGCAAACGACACGCGCTGACCGGGCACGGCGCGGCCGCCCGCGTCGAGCAGCCGCGCGAGCACGATCGCGGCGGCGGTCTCCGAGCCGCGCTCCATCACCGGCGTCAGCGCCCAGAGACGCAGGCTGACCGGCTCGCCGTGGAACGCGAGCGCAAGCTCTGCCGCCGCGTCCACGCTGACCGCCCGCAGCGTTGCGGCGCCGGGGGCGGCCGCGCTGACCGTCGCGCTCACGCGCCCGCGTTCGGAGCTGCGCAGCGCCAGCAGCGATCCGCTTGCGCCGTCAGCCGCGCGCAGCACCGGATCGCCGTCCGCGCTCGTCGCCTCGAGCCGCAGCGGCGCGCCCGGCACCGGCTGGCCGAGCCGATCGCGCACCTCGATCTGCACGACATGCGAGCGCGAGGCATCCAGCGGGCGCTCGGGCGTGGGGCGCAGAATGGCGATCTCGGCCGGCGCGCCGATGAACGCGACAGTTACAGCGTCGACCATCAACCCGGCCCGCGCGGTGACCACCGCCAGGCCCGGGCGGCCGTCGCCAACCAGCGTGACCGCCGCGACGAGGTCGCCGCCGCCGGAAGGCGAAGGCCGCACAATCACCCGCGAAGGTCCGGAAGCAGCGCCGAACGCGCCCAGATCGGAAGTGATCGTGATCGTCGTGTCGGCGCCCGCCGCGTCCGCGGCCAGGCGAATCGTCACCCGCGCGCTGCCGCCGTCGGCCAGCACCGTGTCGTTGTCCACCGCAATTCGCAGCTGTTCGCCCTGCGCCGTCGCGGCGCTCAGCGCGAGTACGAGCAACGCGGCGCAGAACGCCGCCAGGCCAATTGCACCAACTGCGCGCCGGATCATTCGAGCCGCCATGCCGCACTCCGCCCGTAGAGTCAGTGTATGGCGGTGATCCATTCGCTTCGGCGCGTAACAACGTTGTGTTTACGCCGCGTTCACGCTGTATGTAAAAGGCTCGCCCGACCCTGCGACGGCCGACCCCCCAGTCCGCTGACGCGGACAGCCCCCCTGCGTAGGGGGGCGATTCCGGATCTGAATCCTCCCCCTATGCAGGGGGAGGCGCCGCGTAGCGGCGGAGGGGGTCGGCCTCGGCGCAAGGCACGCGAAGGGCGGGGCCGAACGGCCCCGCCCTCCGGAGTGCTCGGAGCGGGTTTCGCGCCAGAAGCGCGAAGCCGGACGTCGGCTGGCGTCTAGCTCTGCGAGTGCGAGCGACGGCGGATGGCCGCGCCGCCGACCAGGGCGATCAGCGCCAGCGCGCCGGCGATGCCGCCGTAGACGGCGGTCGAAACGCCGCGGCTGCCGTCGGCCAAGCCGCCGGTGCCTTGCACGCCGTAGCCGGCGTCGCCAACGGTGTCGCCATCGCCAGCCATGCCCTTGTCGTCGTCCATCATGGTGTCGCTGCCGTCATCTTCACCCATCAGAGTGTCGCTGCCGTCTTCACCCATCATGGTGTCGTCGCCATCTTCACCCATCAGAGTGTCGTCGCCGTCTTCACCCATCAGAGTGTCGTCGCCGTCTTCACCCATCATGGTGTCGTCGCCGCTGCCTTCGGGCATCGCGCTGGTCGCGGCCAGCGTCAGCTGGGTGCTCTTGCCCTGCGGCGCGTCGTAGGTCTCGCCGGCCGGCTGCCCGTCGACCGTGAAGGTCACGCCCGTCGTGTCGCCGGGAACCTGAATGGACCAGCCGTCCGCGTTGCCGTAGGTCGTGGAGCCGACCTGCTCGCCGTTGGCCCAGGCCACGATCAGCTTGCCGGCGGCGTCCTCGCCGTCCAGCGTCACGGTCGGGCTGCCGCCGACTTCGTCCCAGTTCCAGAAGGTGTGCGGCGGCGAGTTCTGCGCCAGCGCAGCGCCCGCGATCAGGAGCGCCAACAGCGCCGCTCCCGCCATCGCCACCAGTCGAGGCATCTTCAACATGCGGTCCGTCCCTTCGCTTTCTGTCCCTGCACGCAGCCTAGCATCTACGCTCGGCGCGTTTCAGGCAACTCCTGTTTGCGCCTCTAGCCGCTCAGCCAGAGGATATCGCCCAAGGTGATCGTGAAGTCCACGGCGCCCGGCAACGGCCGCCCCGAACTCTCCCCGTACGCCCCGTAGCGTTTGGTCGTGCTGTTGAACTTGAAGATCGCGTCCACCCCGCGGTCGGCGATGCCCGCGTCGAACAGGTCGCTCGCTCGCGTGGTGGCGGAGGAGATCCAGGACACATAACCGTTGATCTCCAGCGTGGCCAGCCCGCTCAGCCCAACCGACGCATCGGTCGTGCTCGCCCCGCCGCCGCCCGGCGTCGCCGGAATGTTGATGATCTGAGTGCCCGTGACGCCGTCGGCGGTCGCGCGCACCAGCGCCCGCCCGCTCGACACCACCAGGTATTGCACCGAGGCGCGGCCGGCGAACGTCTTCGGCGACTCGCCGCCCGCCGCGACCAGCTGCGCGCCACCCGCGCCGACCGTCCCAATCGAGTCCGTCCCGAACCTCACCGTCGTGCCGTCCGCCACCGACTGCCCGTCGGCGTCGGTCACGTCGGCCGTCAGCACGATCTGCGCGGCGCCCTGGCTCCAGCTCGGCTCCGAGGCGGAAACGGTCACCGCGGCGGCCTTGCCGGCCACCCGGAACGTCTGCTCGCCCGACGCGCCCCGCCCGCTCGCGCGCAGGGTGTACTCGCCGGTCGCCAACGGGCTGCCGCTCGCAGCCAGCGTCTCCAACTCAACGAAGATCCGGCCGGCGCTGTCGGGCTCCAGCTGCTCGCGGGCGATCGCGCTCGACGGCACCGTGCGGCCGTCCGGGTTGCGAATGCTCAGCGCGAGCGTGCTCGGCGTCTCTGCGGCGTTGCCGCTGGCGTCAACGGCGCTGACCTCGAAGCGAATCGTGCCGCGCTCGCCGGCGTCTTCCTCGTTCAGCAGCGCGCCCGAGGCCGCGCCGATCGTCAGTTTGTCGGCGGCGCCGGAAAAGGTCAGCCGCGGCGACTTCGCCTCGTGCGACTCGCCGTCGGCGGTCGTCACCACCCGCACCGTCACCTCCGCGCTGGCCGGCGCGCTGCTGGTCGCCTTGATCACGATCGACTCTGCGCCCCGCCCGCCCAACTGCGAGACGGACCGGGAAGTCCACTGGCAGATCGATCCGTCGCAGCTCGCGCCGCCGGCGGTCGTCTCCAGCGTCAACGGCGGCCCGCTGACCAGAATCGTCGAAATCGCGCCCGGATCCGCAGCGGCGTTGTTCTCGTTCAGAATCTTGAGCACCAGCTCAATGCCGTCCGAGCCGCCCGCCGCGCGGGTGCTCGGCTCCCCTTCCGCCAACTCCAGCGTCACGCTCTCCACCTCATTGATGTCCGCCACGGTCAGCTTCGCCGTCGCCGCCGGCAGAGCCTCGCCCGTCAGCAGATCGCCGGTCACATCGGTGATCGCCAGGCTGTACTCCGTGTTCGTCACGGAGAGCGTGTACTCGCCCTCCCTGACGCCGAACAGGTTGGCGTCGTACGCGCCCACCAGGCAATCCCAGACCAGCGGGTCCTCGGCGTCGGCGAGCGCGCACTCGGGCATGTCGGCGGCCGGAGTGCCCTCGCGATTCGTGACTTCGACGCTGCCGCTGGACCGCACCCTCAAGCCGGTCGCCTCCACGTTCGTGAAGTCGTCGTCCTCCACCTCATCGCTCAGGTGGATCCGCAGCACCACATCGACATCGAGCTCGCGAAGGCCGCCCGGATCGGGCGGCACGGTGGCGTCGGAGTCGTCGATCACGATCCGCATTTCCACCTCGGTGACTTCAATGGAGTCCTGCGCGTAGGCGGCGGAGGACGCAGCTGCCGCGGCCAGCGCCGCCGCGACGACCGCGAGCAGCCCCAGACCGAGCATCCGCGAGGAAAGCGCCTGACTCATCGCCGCTGCTCATCTCCGCGCCGACCGTCGATGCCACCGCGATGGGGTGATCCGTCGGCTCTCATACAGCCTACGCAGCCCTACCGCCCCCACGCCCACCCTGCTTTACGTCTGCGCAACACTGCCGCGCCGCAAACGGCAATGGGCACCCAAAGCGCGCCCCTCCGAAATCGCCCCCTACGCAGAGGACCTCGCTCCGGAAATCGCCCCCCTACGCAGAGGACCCCGCTCCGGGAATCGCCCCCCTACGCAGAGGACCCCGCTCCGGGAATCGCCGCCCCCCTATGCAGGGGACCTCGCTCCGGGAATCGCCCCCCTATGCAGGGGCCTCGCTCCGGAAATCGCCCCCTATGCAGGGGGGCTGTCCGCGCAGCGGACTGGGGGGTCGGTCCGGCGCACCGAGCACAGCACACCGCCCCCCATCCTGGGGAAGAAAAGTGCCCCCCCATCCTGGGGGGGCTACGGGGGGGTGCCTGCGAGCGCGCGCCTCACCCCCCTCTCAATCTCCCCCCGCGACGGGGGGAGAGGTCGGAAAGGGACTCCGCACTCCCCTCCCGTCATTCCTGCCTGCGCAGGAATGACGGATGGGGCAAATGACGGATGGGGCGCCGGAACAACGGCCCGCCCCCTACCCCCGCCCAATCACCAGCGACACCGACGTCGTGCCCGAGCCGCCGATGTTCAGCGTCGCCACTCGCTTCGCGTCCGGCACCTGGTAGTCGCCCGCCGCGCCCGTCACCTGCCGGTGAGCGTCCAGCGCCTGGCGCACGCCCGTCGCGCCGACCGGGTGGCCGCCGCCGATCAGCCCGCCCGACGGATTCATCGGCAGCGCGCCCTCGAAATCGATCACCCCGTCCTCGATCGCCTCAAACGAGCGGCCCGGCTCGGTCAGCCCGAAGTGGTCGATCGCCATGTAGTGCGAGGTCGTGAAGCAGTCGTGCGTCTCGATCGCGTCCAGCTGCCGGGCATCCTCGACGCCGGCCCGCTCGAAGGCGTCCACGATCGCCCGCCGCGTATGCGGCAGGATGTAGGGATCGCCCGCGGCCTGCGAGATCTTGCTGTCGAAGGTCAGCGCCGCCGTGCGGTGGCCCCAGCCCTCGATGCGCGGCACATCGGCCAGCTCGACGCCGTTGCGCTCCGCCCACTCGGCCGCCTTCGCCTCCGACGCCAGCACCAGGCTGACCGCGCCGTCGGTGATCTGCGAGCAGTCGCGCACCGCCAGCCGACCCGTCACCTGCGCGGCGTACTTGCCGCCCTGCAGCTCATCGAGATCGCCCAGCCAGGCGCGCGTCTGCGCCTTGGGGTTGCGCTGCGCGTTGGCGTAGTTCAGCTCCGCCAGCCGCGTCAGATGCGCCGCGTCCAGCCCGTAGCGCTCCTCATAGACATCGCCCAGCCGCCCGAACAGCTTCGGGAACGGCAAATCCACCCCCGCCGCCTCCAGCTCATACCAGCCCGCCGTGCCGAGGAAATCGCCGCCCTCAACCGGGCTGACCGTCTTCATCTGCTCCACACCCAGCACCAGCGCCGTCTCGTAGCGCCCCGCCTCGATCTCCGCCGCGCCCATCAGGATCGAAATCGAACCCGACGCGCAGGCCGCCTCGTGCCGCGAGGTCGGCAGCCCGCCGAAATCCGGATCGATCTCCGCGAAAAAGCCGCCCAACTGCCCTTGCTTGGCGTACAGCTCACCGGCGAAGTTGCCCACATGCGCCGTGTCGATGTCGTGCGCCTCCAGACC
Organism: Dehalococcoidia bacterium; assembly: GCA_965243125.1. GTDB lineage: Bacteria > Chloroflexota > Dehalococcoidia > Bin125 > Bin125 > CATQGW01. The sequence continues at coordinate 2,635,250 of OZ251529.1, forward strand.
TGTCGCCTCCAGCGCGCCCTGCACCGCCTCGCCCATGATCTCCCGCAGATTCGCCTCCTCCTTGCGCCAGTTGCGCGCAAAATCCGTCTGGTATCCGCCGAGGATGTAGACCGCAGTGCTCATGATCGCCCTCTCATCTGATTTCGGTGCGTGTGCCGAGAGTAGCAGCCCGCGCCGCTCCCTCAGTAGCCCCCTCAGTACCCCCGGAAGACCGGCGCCCGCTTCTCCCGCCAGCTCTGCCGACCTTCCTCCGCGTCGTACGTCCGCCGCACCCGATCCGACACCTCCACCTCGTGCGACAGCGTGTCGCGCAGCGAGTGCTCCGCTCCGTAGTCGATCAGCTCCTTGAACGTCGCCGCGTTCAGCGTCGGCAGCGCCGCCAGGTCCGACACGAACCGCGCCGCCTCTTCGTCGAAATCCTCCAGCGGCCAGACGCGGTTCGCCCAGCCCCAGGCCAGCGCCTCTTCCGCCTCCAGATGCCGACCCGTGACCAGCAGCTCCAGCGCCCGCCCGCGCCCCACGATCCGCGGCACAAACCACGTCGTGCCGCCGTTCATCCCGATCGCCCGCTGCACCCGGTGGTCGCCCACCTCGATGTTGTCCGCGCAGAGCCGCATGTCGCAGGCCGACGCGATCTCCCAGCCGTGCCCCAGCGCCCAGCCCGTCACCAGCGCCACCACCGGCTTGCGCAGCGCCCGCAAACTCAGCAGGAATGGATGATGCACCGTCACGCTGCTGTCAATCGGATGGACCGGCTCCATCCCGTACAGATCATCCCCCGAGCAGAACGCCTGCGTGCCCGCCCCGCGCAGCGTCACCACCCGCACATCCGGACGCCGCGCCGCGAAATCGATCAGCCGCTGCAACTCGTGCAGCAGCCGAAAGCTCAGCGCATTCAGCCGCTCCGGGCGATTCAGCGTGATCGCCAGCACCCCCTCCTCCGTCACCTCCCACAGCGTCGCCTGCCACTCCCCGTCCGCCATCGGACGCGGCCTTTCTGGCCAATCTGCCGGCCAATCCGCCGCCGTTACGTCATGCTGCGTCGTCATCAGTCATCCTCTCCAATCAGCGCCCAGACCTCCTCGAAATCGATCGTGAAGCCCGGCAACTCCGGTTCCGCCGACAGCTCCGACGGACGCTCCAGCCGCACGACCTCGCGCCCCGGCCGGTAGACGAACACCAGCCGATCATCGGGGTCGACCAGCACGCCCAACCGCACGCCGAAGCCGATCCACTCCGCCATCTTGTCCTGCTGCGCTTTGAGCTGGTCGCTCGGCGAGCGCACCTCCACAACGAAGTCGGGGATCGCCGCGACGATGCGGCGACGCTTCGCGCGGCTCATGTCGCCCAGCCGCTCATCGCTGATCCAGCATGCGTCGGGCTGGCGCACGCTGCCGTCGGAGCGCTGGATGCCGGTGCTCGCGCCGTAGACCTGGCCAGTGTGATGGCCCACCCACCAATTCCCCAGCAGTCGGCTGAATTCACTTTCGAGCGCGCCGCTCTCTCCACCTACAGGCCAGTTCATCACCAACGCCCCTTCCGCGTCGCGCTCGAAGCGCAGACCGTCGTTCAACGACGAAATGCGCAGCAGCAGATCGTCCGTCAGCGGGCACTCCGCCGGAAAGCGCAGCGTCGGCAACGCCGGCAGCTCCGGCGCCCCCGCCGACGCGACCGCCACCCCGCCCAATTCCGCCTCCCGCGTCGCCGTCGCAGTCGCCATCGCGCCCCCTCCACCGCGATAGTAGCCCCTCCGCTCCCGCCCAGGGGCGCCCGCCCCGTCATTCCCGCCCCCCTCCCCGTCATTCCCGCCGCCCTCCCCGTCATTCCCGCCCCCGAGCGGGAATCTCCCCGCACGCCCCAATCCCCGCTCAGTCCGCCTCCTCCAGCGCCGGCAGAGCATCCACAATCCGCATCGTCTCCACGCTCACCGTCACGATCCGCTTCACCAGCTGCGGGATGTAATCCGGCTGCGGCGGCTCCAACTCCAGGCCCCAGTCGTTCGGATCGTTCACGATCCCGCTCGCCTTGTCCGTCCGCACCTGATAGCGGTCGAGCAGCCATTCCAGCGCCGAGCGCGGGCCCACCACGTAGCGATGCGCCCCTTCGGGAATCCCCCGCAGCGTCAGCCAGTCGTTGACCACCATCGCCGAGCGATCCTTCTGCTTGGGCGTGCCCGCCCACTTCAGCTTCCGCACGTACCAGCGTGCATCGTCGTCGGGCGCCCCGTCGCTCCAGACCTCCTCCAGCGCATACGGCTCCACCTGCTCGTAACCGATGTGCAGGTTGAGCAGCGCCTGCCCCGCCTCCGCAAAGGCGTAGAACGACGCCGCCGTAGTCACCTCCGGAATGCGCGGCAGCATCCGCGAGAGGTCCGCTGCGTAGCGCTCGCGATAGTCCGACGAGTGCAGGATGCCGTAGACGTAGGCGAAGATTCCGTCCTTGGTGACATCTCCGCCGTAGCGCGACTGGTAGACAGCCAGAGCTTGGTCTGTGATGTTGTCGTGGGGCGCAGTCTCGTGATGATCTGTGATCATCGTGTCCTGCGACAACGAATATTGGCGGGCCTGCTTTTCGGGAGTTGAGTCGTAGGCGTACCGGGGGAATGTGAACGTCGCCTGTCCGGTCGCACCGCCCGCGCACGCAACGTCCGGGACTGCGTCAGTCGCGAGGATCCCTGGCACCCTACCGGCGACCCTAAGCTTGTACTCGATGACGATCTGAGGCACTTGGTGTGCTGCGGATGGGAAAATGTCGAGGATTCGGTGGGTGCTGTTGTTCAGAGCCCTGTCCAAGTAGAGATGCTGTCGGAAGAACGGCCGGTAAAGCGATGAGCCGAAACCTGCCTCGTTGACCTCGATCAACTTGCCGTTTTTCGCAGCGCGTTCGGCCTTAGCTTCCCACTTGAATTGCGTTGGGATGCGCTCCGGCCAGCCCTGCCCTTTGTGGTCCTTCCTGGCCTGATCGTTGTAAAACGCGACCTGCGCGCTCACACGACTGCGTAGTTTGCGATCCGATGTGCTGAACACCCAAGCGTCTCGCTTCGTCTCCAGCCCGTTGGACGCCAACCCGAACAGCGGCGGACTGCCATCAGTCTGGTTGCCGCTGTTTGCCAACGGGCGGAGGATGGCAAAGTGTTCGCTGCGCTGGTTGATCCAGTCGCCGTGCTTGTTCGGCGTGACCGTGCGCCACTTGTCATCATGGACACTCGAACCAGCGATGATGCCCTGCTTTTCTTTGGTGGAGAGACCATCACCGATGTCGCGATACCGGATTTCTGCCCCAGATGTCGGCACTGATCCGGGACGCCGGACCAACAGCAGCACTGCGACACCAGTTCGCGTGCCAGAGCTGAATGCGGACTCACCCTCCGCCTCAGCTTGCCGACCGACCGTTCGCAGGTTGCCTCGAAAGTCGTAGACGTAGATTGCGTGGAACTCGTCAGCCAGCGATTTGCGAAACGCATCGAATGCGGTTCCGTCGACGAAGCCGCTGTTGGTCACGTACGCGACGACGCCTCCATTTGACGACGCAAGTACGCGATTAGAGGCCCAGCGGATCGCACGCACATAGTGATCGTACAGCGCAACCCGATTGGTTGCCTCAGAGTTCGCGGCATAGGCCCCGGTAATTGACGAAGCAGAGGCCGCAACGCCTGCGCCCCTGCCGTCAAGGTGCGGGTACGAGCGATTGGGATTCTGATCATCGTGCTTCTTCTGCCCACCCGACCATGGCGGATTGCCGATGATCACGCGGATATCCAGCCCCAGCTGCCGCTCGATCTGCTCGCTGTTGTTGGCGAACAGCCCCGTACCCTGTCGCTCGCCCGGCTCCGTCATCTGGAACGTGTCGGTCAACACGCCCCCCGTAAACGGCTCGTAGCCCGCGTCGAGCTTGTGCGCCGCCATTGCGTCGCGGTAGGCGTTCTCGATGTTGACCGCCGCGATATAGTAGGCGAGCAGCATGATCTCGTTGGCGTGGATTTCGTTGCGGTACTTGCGCCGCAGGTCTTCCACGCCGATCAGGCCGCTCTGGAGCAGTTGCGCGATGAACGTGCCGGTGCCGGTGAACGGATCGAGGATATGCACGCCCTTGTCGCCGAGCGACGCGCCGAACTCGCGTTGCAGCAGGTCCGCCACCGCGCGGATGATGAAGTCGACGATCTCCAGCGGCGTGTAGACGATGCCCAGCCGCTCGGCGTCCTTGGGGAACGCTTCACGGAAGAAGTTCTCGTAGAGCTCGTTGGCGACTCGCCGGCGGCCCTCGGCGTTGTCGATCCCCTCCACCCGCCGCCGCACGTTCTCGTAGAAGCCGCTCAGCCGCGCCGTTTCCGCGTCGAGCCCCTCGCCCGCGAGCGCGTCGATCATTCGCTGCATCGCCCGCGAGACCGGGTTGCTCTCGGTGAAATCGGAGCCGCCGAACAGCGCGTCGAAGACGGGCTTGGTAATCAGGTGCTGCGCCAGCATTGCCGCCGCGTCGTCCTCCGTAATCGAATCGTTGAGGTTGCGCCGCAGCGACGCGACGAAGTCGTCGAAGCGCTTGCCCAGCGTGTCGGAGCCCGAGATCAGGAAGCGAATGCGGCTATGCAGCCGGCTCGCGATATCGGCGACCGACGCCGCCCAGTGCTTCCAGTAGCGGCGCTCGCCGCAGCGGATCACGATCTGCGCGTAGATCGCGTCGCGCCACTGCGCCAGCTGCTCGTCGATCCCCTCCAGAATCAGCTGTCGGCCCTCTGCAACCGGATCGCCCTCGCCCTCCGTCTCTTCGCCATCGCCGCCGCCCGGTCCCACCCCGATCACGCAGATCGGGCCTTCGCGCCCCTCGTTCAGATCAAGCTTGTTCACCCAGGCGTCGAGCCGGTCATCGTGCGAGCGCAGCGCCTGGAGCACCTCCCAGACATGGGCGTAGGCGTCGTTCTTGTCCAGCGCCCGCGACGGGTCCTCGTCCGCCGGCACGACTACAGGCAGGATTATGTAGCCCCACTGCTTGTCTTCCGTGCGACGCATCACCCGACCCACGGCCTGCACGACGTCGATCTGCGACTTGCGCGGCTGGAGGAAGAGCACGGCGTCGAGCGAGGGCACGTCGATCCCCTCGGTCAGGCAGCGGGCGTTGGAGAGGATGTGGCACTGCTGATCCATCATCATTGTTTCGCCGCCCAGCCAGCGCAGCTTGCCGGCGCGCTCCAGCACGCCGGTTGTGCCGTCCACGTGCTGCGCCTCGGCCTGAAGATGCCGCTGCGAGCGGCCCGCGTCGTCCTGCAGCTGCCCTACCAGATTCACAAAGTGCTTGGAGTTAGCAATCGTGTTGGAAAACGCCACCGCTCGCCGCATCGGCTGCGGATCGTCCTTGAATTCACGCCCCTCCGGGTCGTGCTTGGCCAGCCCGTTCAGGCAGCCGATCACTCGCCCCACATCGCCCACGTTGACCGAGTCGCCCAACTCCTCGGAGTACTCGAGGTTGATCTGATCTTCGCTGATCACCAGGATCGCTACCTTGTAGTCGCTCAGCAGCTGCTCGTTGACGGCCTGCGCGAAGCCCAATCGATGAAACTCCGGTCCGTAGACGCTTTCGTCGTCCATCGAGGCCAGCACGACATCGTTCGCTTCGGCCTTCTTCTTCGCCGCCGCCGCATAGAGGCGCGGCGTGGCCGTCATGTAGAGCCGCTTTTTCGCGCGGATCCGCTCGGCGTCGTGGACCAGCAGGAAATTGGAGCGCTCCTCGCCCTTGAGCGTCGCGCCGGTGGTGCGGTGCGCCTCGTCGCAGATCACGAGGTCGAACGCCGGCATCCCCGCGTCCTGCGCTTCGGCGATCCGCTGCATCGACTGGTAGGTGCTGAACACGACTGTGAGGCGGTTGGGCGCGTCAACGGAGGCCGCCCGCGCCAGCCGCTCGGCGTCGGTCGTGGCCGGAATCGGCAGGTCGTAGGTGCGCGCGCTGTCGCCGTCGCGCTGCCCCACTTTCGGGTCGGAGCAGACGGCGAAGGCGCGGATCGGGATGCGCGATTCGGCGGCCCACTCGCGCAGCGACTGGTTGACCAGGGAGATTGAGGGCGCGGCGAAGAGCACGCGCCCGCCCTCGCCGGCGAGTTGCTCGGCGGCGCGCAGGGCGGTGAATGTCTTGCCCGTGCCGCAGGCCATGATCAGCTTGCCGCGGTCGTGCCGCTCAAAACCCGCGTAGACATCATCCAAGGCCGCTCGCTGGTGAGGACGCAATTCTTTGCGCGGCTTTTCGACCAGATCCGCGGCCGAGTCGTGGAGATAGGCATCCCAGTCGATGGTCGTCGCGTCTGCTCCGAAGAGATCGACGCGCTGCACCGGCGGACGCTGATTATCGATCAGCTTGACGAGGTTGCGGCTCCACTCCGATGTGGTGGTGATGACGACGCGCTCGTCGAAGGCGGCATTCGTGTTGGACAAGAACGACCGGAGGTGGCTCTGGTAGAGCTTTGAGCCGGGCGCGTAGCACTTGCACTGGATGGCGACGAGGCTGCCGTCGGGACGCTCGGCCACGATGTCCACGCCGACCACATCGCCGCTGTCGTCGCCCGGCCAATCGCTCCAGCGCCACACCTTCGTGAATTCGCCGAGCGGACTGCGATTGGTGCGCAGGACTTCCGCCACAAGCGGCTCGAATTGGCGCCCGCGCTCAAACGGGTCCTCGTAGTCGGTGCAGAGCTGCTCGTAGACGTCGCCGAACGTTGCAGGCATTGGACAACTCTAGCCGATGCGCCGCGCTTAGCCAATCACACCGGCGGCGGCGAGGGCGGCGATCTGCTCCTCGCTGAAGCCCAGACGCTCCGCCAGCAGCTCGGCGCTGTGCTCGCCCAGCTCGGGGGCGTCGCGGCGGATTTCGGCCGGCGTGGCCAGCAGGTCCGCGGGGTGCCGCAGCGTGGGCGTCGGACCGTAACGCCGATGCTCGTGCTCGGCCAGATAGCCGTTGGCGATCACCGCCGGGTCCGAGGGCAAATCGCCGATCTTCTGCACTCGCGTAAAGATCAGATTCGGCTCCTGCGCCAGCCGCCGCTCCCACTCCGCGCGCGGCGCCGAGGCGAACCGCTCCTCCAGAATCGCGATCAGCTCCCCGCAGTGTTCGCCCATCGCCGCCAGCGTCGTGAAACGCGGATCGTCGGTCAGCCGCTCCAGCCCCGCCGCGCGGCAGAACGCCGCCCAGTCGCGCTCCGCTTCCAGAATGCCCAGTATCAGCCATTCCCCGTCGCCGCACTGGTACAGATTCCAGAGCGGATTGGCCGCCGCGCTGCGGTCGAAGCGCGGCCATTCGTTGAGCCCGGTCAGCATCGCCACGCTGACGCCCCAGTACGAAAGCCACATCGTGGCCATAATGTGCGAGACTTCGACGCGCTGCCCGCGCCCGCCGTTGCGCTCGCGCGCGGCCAGCGCCGCCAGAATGCCGTAGGCCAGGCAGGTTGCGCCCATCACGTCGGCCACGCCGAGCGTGTTCCAGTTGGGCGGGTCGCCCGGCGCGCCCATCGAGTACATGAAGCCCGCCCGCGCCTGCCCCACCGCGTCGAGCGCCGGCAGATGCGCCTCCGCGCCCTTGAACCCATACCCCGCGGTAGCCGCGTGAATGAGGCCGGGATTGATCTCCGCGAGCGACTCGTAACCGAGTCCGAGCCGCTCCAGCGCGCCCGGGCGGTAGTTCTCGATGAACACGTCGGTATCCGTGATCAGCGCGCGGAAAATCTCGCGCCCGCGCTCCGTCTTGAGGTCCAGCGCCAGCGAGCGCTTGTTACGATTGACCGCCTCAAACAGCGCCGAATGCCCATCGGGCATCAGATTGGGAATGCCGGCCACGCTGGCCACGAAGCGCGCCGCATCGGGCCGCGTGGGCGACTCGATTTTGATCACGTCGGCGCCCAGATCGCCCAGCATCATCCCGCCGATCGGCCCGAAGCCCCAGGTGGAGCTTTCGAGCACGCGGACGCCGTCCAGCGCCGGCAGCGCGTCGGGCATTATCGGATCGGGCGTGGTCGGATCGGGCATGATCACAGCACAATCTGTTCGCGGTGCTCGCCGAACACCTCGCGCATCGTATCCATCATCTCGCCCAGCGTGCAGTAGGCGTGGACCGCGTCGAGGATGTACGGCATCGTGTTGCGACGCGGGTCGCGGCAGGCGTTGCCGAGCGCGCTGAGCGCCGCCGCCGCCGCGTCGGGGTCGCGCTCCGCTCGGGTGCGGCGCAGCCGCTCCAGATGCCGCGCCTCGCCCTGCGGATCCATCTCCAGAATCGGAATCTCCAGCGGCTCCTCCAGCTGGAAGTCGTTGACGCCCACGATCGTCCGCTCGCCGCGCTCGATCTCGCGCTGGAAGCGCGCCGAGGCGTCCGCGATCTCTTTCTGGAAGTAACCCGTTTCGATCGCTGCGATCACCCCGCCCAGCGCCTCGATCTGCTCGAAGTACTGGTACACGTCGCGCTCGATCTCGTTGGTCAGCTGCTCCACGAAATACGAGCCGCCGAGCGGATCGACGGTATTGACCGCGCCCGACTCGTGCATGATCACCTGCTGGGTGCGCACCGCCAGCCGCGCCGCCTTTTCGCTGGGCAGCGCCAGCGCCTCGTCCATCGCGTCGGTGTGCAGCGACTGCGTGCCGCCCAGCACCGCGGCCAGCGCCTGGATCGTCACCCGCAGCAGGTTGACCTCCGGCTGCACATCGGTCAGCGAGACGCCCGCCGTCTGGGTGTGAAAGCGCATCCACCAGGAGCGCGGATTTTCCGCGCCGTAGGTTTCGCGCATTTCGCGCGCCCAGATGCGCCGCGCCGCGCGGAACTTGGCGATCTCCTCGAAGAAATCGTTGTGGCTGTTGAAAAAGAACGAGAGCCGCGGCGCGAATTCGTCGATCGACATACCCCGCTCCAGCGCCCAGCGCACGTACTCGATGCCGTCGGCCAGCGTAAAGGCCAGCTCCTGCGCGGCGGTTGAGCCCGCCTCGCGGATGTGATAGCCGGAAACGGAGATGCTGTTCCAGCGCGGCATCCACTCGCTGGCGAATTCGACGGTATCGGTCACCAGCCGCATCGAGGGGCGCGGCGGAAAGACGTACTCGTTCTGCGCGATGTACTCCTTGAGAATGTCGTTCTGCAGCGTGCCGCCCAGCTTGGCGCGGTCGATGCCGCGCTTCTCGGCGGCGGCGATGTACATCCCCCAGATCAGCGGCGCCGGCGAGTTGATCGTCATCGAGGTCGTGATCTGATCCAGCGGCAGCTCGGCGAGCAGCAGCTCCATGTCGGCCAGCGAGGAGACCGCCACGCCGCACTTGCCGAACTCACCCGCCGCCAACGGGTCGTCGTGGTCGTAGCCCATCAGCGTGGGCATGTCGAAGGCGATGCTCAGCCCCGTCTGCCCGTCGTCGAGCAGCCGCCGGAAGCGCGCGTTGGTCTCCTCCGCGCTGCCGAAGCCGGCGAACATGCGGATCGTCCAGGGCCGCCCGCGGTAGCCGGTCGGATGCACGCCGCGCGTGTAGGGGTACTCGCCGGGCAGCCCTAAGTCGCGCTGCGCGTCCCAGCCCTCGTCGGCCAGCGTGGTCGCGTCGTAGAGCCGCTCGACGGGCCGCGAGGAGACGGTCATGAACGGCCCGGGCCGTTCGCGCCCCTCCGACTCCACCCGCGCGTCCCACTTCTCACGTTCGCGCCGCAGCGCCGCAATCGTCTCGCCGTCCAGCATCCCGCGCCTCCGTCCGCGCCGTCACCTCTATGCGCCCCCCCAGACTACTAGCACCGCCCCCGCACCACATCCTCGTCATCCCGCGCCGCATTCCCCCATCCCGCAGCACACCTCCCGTCATCCCGCGCCGCATCTCCCGTCATACCCGCGCTTGCTGCGGGTATCTCGACCTGCCGAGCACCAACCCCCGCGAAACTGCTCAACGGATGCGCGCCTCGTGCCTGCGCCTGTGCTGCTCCGCACACACCGATCATGCCGCTTGCGTCGAGATACCCGCGGCAAGCGCGGGTATGACGGAGTCGGGGGAGGGCGGAACGAGTCAGGACAACGACCGCACCCGCGGCGCAACCATCACGCCCTTGCCAACCTTCCCGAACCCGTTCCACGGCTTGCCCGCATCCACCCACGCCGCCGTGTAGGCGCAGATCAAGCCGTCCAGCTTGTCCTCGCGACTCTTCAGATCACGACCTTTCAGGATCGGATCGGGCTCGCGTAATAGCGTGTCGAGTTCGGCATCGATCAGCAGACGCGGGTTGGCCGATTCACCGCAGAGATGCTCACGGATCGCATCGGCCAACTCCTGCTGCCCTTTGCGCTTACAGGCGACTCTGCCTTTCTTGAACTTGATCGTCTTGTCGAGGCCGAACAGTTCAACCATCACGACGTGCGGGTAGGTCTCGAAGATCAGAGAGCCGTCGTCAAGGTGCGTGGCCTCCTCAACCAGCGTCGCGCCGTAGCCTTTGGGCTTCCCCAGCTTCCCCAGCAGCTTGCCGCCACGATGATCTTTGCCCAGCAGCTTGAGGCTGGTCGGGTGCGCGCCGGCTTCATGCCGGTGGTAGCGCTTGCTCACCTGCGCATCCGCATCCCGCCGTCCGGTCTCGTTCTTCACGACCAACGGAGCGTCCACAGCGACGACCCAGTCGCCGCGTTCCGGATCAATCCACTCAACGATCTCGTCGATCGAGCTGCACAGCTTGACGTCCGAAAGCGCCAGCTCGTCGCCGTCCCACGCCAGCTCCACGCACCCTGTCCCATTGCGCTTGCTCCACGCCAGGTCGAGACCGATCAGACGACGATCACTCATGTCCTGCCTCCGCCAGTTGCCAGATTGAGTAGACGAGCGCGCCCCACTCCGCCGGCGAGAGCGGCGGCCCTACGAAGCCCGGGCAGGCCGGATCCCGCATCAGCAGCGGCATCGCGCCCTCAAAATGCAGCATATACGGATACTGCCGACAGCCCCGCGGACGCGCCTCATACGCCCCGCAGCGCAACTCCGACGTCAGCAGCCCGCACGCGCCGTCCGCGTCCTGCGCCAGCAGCGCGACTGCGTCGCGTTCCTCGATCTCCGTCAGCGGAATCAGCCGCGCGACCTCCGCCTCGTCCAGATCCGCCCGATAGGGCGCGCGACAGCAGAGCGCACCGCACTCGTCGGCCAGACAGACGAACGACGCATCGCCCGGCAAGACCAGCCGCGCCGACGCGCCCGGCGCGAACGCCTCGGCGGCGGCGCTCAGACGCTCGACCAGTCGCTCAATCGGGCGGCGCGCGGCGGCGCTCAACTGCCCGCCGCCGTGCCCTCCATCAGGTGCAGCTCCTCCGCGCGGCCCCACGGGCTGCCTTCCTCGGCCAGCAGCTCGCGCAGCCGCGGCTCGTAGAAGAACTCCGACTCGCCCGCCGCCGGGCGCAACTCGTCCAGCCACGACGCCTTGTCGTCGTAGGCCGCGAAGAATGGACGCCCCACCCAGTCCGGGTCGCGCCCCTGCAGGAAGCGCAGCACGATCATCTTCTCGCCGGCGTGCTCCACCACGCCCAGCACCTGCACCTTGCCCGGGCCGGCCGACATGCTCGGCCCGCGCACCGTGCGCGCCACCCCGCTGACCTGCGCGTAGGCCTTGCGGAACAACTCCTGGCACTCGACCAGCGGCAGCTCGAAGTAGCGCTTCGCCCCCGTGTCGCGCGCCACGAACAGGTAGTAGGGCACGCAGCCCGCCTGCGCCTGCTCGGCCCACATGTCGGCGAGCAGATCTGAGTCGTTGTTGATGTGCTTCAGCAGCGGCGTCTGCGTCCGAATCTGCGCCCCCGTCGCGCGGATGCGGCGCACCGCCTCCAGCGCCACCTCGGTGCGCAGCTCGGCCGGATGGTTGAAATGCGCCATCAGCGCCAGCTGCAACCCGGCGTCGGTCACCTCCTGGAACAGCGCCAGCAGATCCTCTGCGTCGTCGTCGTAGATGAAGCGGTGCGGCCAGTAGGCGATCGCCTTCGAGCCGATCCGCACCGTGCGCAGACCGTGATCCGCGCCCTCCCGAATCAGCGGCTCCACGTAGTCGCGCAGCGTCGCCGTCTTCATGATCAGCGGATCGCCGCCCGTGAACAGCACATCCGAGACCTCGTGGTGCTGCGAGAGATAGCCGGCCAGCCGCTCGCCCTCGCGCATCGCGAACTTCTTGCCCTCCAGCCCCACGAACTGCGGCCAGCGGAAGCAGAACGTGCAGTAGGCGTGGCAGGTCTGCCCCTGCGAGGGGAAGAACAGCGCCGTCTCGCGGTACTTGTGCTGCATCCCCTCCAGTGGCGCGCCGTCCAGCTGCGGCATGTTGTGCTCCATCTGCCCCGCCGGGTGCGGATTGAGCGTCATCCGAATCTCGTCCGCCAGCACCTTCAGCTCGCGCGCATCCTTGCCGCTGTCGAGCGCCGCCGCCATCCGGTCAAAATCGGCCGGCGCGAGCATGTCGCGCTGCGGGAAGGTCAGCCGGAACATCCCGTCCGTCGCCGCGTCGTCCCAGTTGATCAGGTGATCGACCACGTAGCGGTTCGACTTGAACGGCAGCACCCGCCCGACCACGTGGATGTCGTGGATCAGATCATCGGGCAGCGCCTGAATCTGCGGCAGCTTCTCGAAGTTGTGCAGGTTGATCGCCTGGTAGCGATCAGAGGAGAAGTCCTCAACGGAGAGGACGGGCAGCTCGGCAGTCGGCATCACAAGGCCCCCTTCAGCGCGCATCCACGCGACATATCAACTCTAGCACCCGCAAAGCCCCCTTGCGCAGCGGGCTGTCTGCGCGAGCGGACCGGGGTCAGCCTGCGTGGAGCCGGCGCTGCGACCTACTCCAGCGGCGCGATCTTGCCTGGAGCCTCATACGACTGGGCACGGTCCCAGGCGCGCCGCAGCTCGACGCGACGCACCCGGGCCTAGCGCTCCACTTCGCGCCGGAGGCGCGGAGAGAGCCGCCCCCTGTAGAGAGTCGACGTCTCAATCTCAATCAACGCTTCGCCGTCCGCCGTGACGGAGTGAATGTGCGGAGGCGCGTGGTCGTCGGCGTGAATCTGGATTGAGACGCCCAGAAAACGACAGAGCTCAGGCATCCAACGGCTGCGCCTCCGGGAGCGGGTACACCTCCCCGATCGACAGACCGGTCAACCGTAGGTAGAGTGCGTCCGCGCAGAGGTCAATGTCCGCGTCCCAAGCGATCGCCCGCGACGGCGCGACATACACCTGTTCGAAGAACCTACGGTCATCCCAAGCCTTGAAGACGCCTTTCCCGGCCAGGTGCGACAGATCCACCTCGCCTTGCGCGCCATCGTCGTATTCGAGCCAGATGCGGAAGCCGTCGCGCGGCTCAACCGCGATCGGGCGAACGAAGTCAGTCATGGCCTCAGTTTACCCGATCTCGCCGCGGCCGGGGTCAGTCGAAGACGATGACGCCGCGGCCGTCTTTGCCCTGCTCGAGGTCGTGGAAGGCCTCGTTGATTTCGTCGAGCGGGTAGCGGCGCTGGACGATGTGGTCGATTTCGATGCGGCCGGTGACGTACATGTCGACGAGCGTCTGGAAGGTGCGGTGGGGGCTGGCGGAGCCGTAGTAGCTGCCGACCAGCGTCTTCTGCTTCCGTACCATGTCCACCAGATCGACCGAGCCGCGGTCTTCCATCGGGGCGATGCCGACGACGACGGCGGTGCCGCCCTTGCCGGCGGAGTCGAGCGCCTGGTTGGCGGTTTCGGAGGAGCCGAAAGTGTCGAAGGCGAAGTCGACGCCGCCGTTGGAGAGCTCGCGCACCGCCGCGGCGGCGTCCACGTTGCGCGCGTTGACCGTGTCGGTCGCGCCGAAGCGGCGGGCGAACTCGAGCTTGTGGTCGTGGATGTCGACGGCGATGATCCGCGATGCGTTGAGCATCCTCGCGCCCTGGATGGCGTTGAGGCCGACGCCGCCCGCGCCGATCACGGCGACGGTCATGCCGGCGTGGGCGGTGGGCTGGTTGATCACGGCGCCGACGCCGGTGGTGACGGAGCAGCCGATCAGGGCGGCGACGTCCATCGGCACCTCATCGGGGATGGGGAAGCAGGCCTGCTGCGCGGTGACGACATGCTCGCCGAAGACGCCGAGCTTGCCCATCTGGAAGACCTCGCCGCCGTTTTGGTCGTGCAGGCGGACGGTGCCGTCGAGCAGCCGCGAGCCGGTGGCCTGGTGAGCGTCGCAGAGCTGCGGCTGCCCCTTGCGGCAAGTGGGGCACTGTCCGCAGGGAGTGACGAACGAGAGGATGCAGCGGTCGCCCGGCTTGAGTTCGCGGACGCCGGGGCCGACGGCTTCGATGGTGCCGGCGCCTTCGTGCCCGAGCACGGAGGGGAGAGGGAAGGCGGCGGTGCCCTCGATGATGTGGTGGTCGGAGGCGCAGATGCCGGCGGCTCCCATGCGGACGCGGACTTCGCCGTGTTGGGGCTCGTCCTGGACGAGGTCTTTGATTTTGAGCGGGGTGTTGGGTGCGTCGAGGACGGCTGCGCGCATGGTTGGCTTCCCTTTCCAGGACAGTTTGCGTCCCCCCGATGGTAGCGCCTGCTCTCTACAGGTCGTCGTCCTGCACCAGCGTCCACACCTGCTTGAGCGGGATCTCTGCGCGGATCTCCTCGGCGAGCTTGTCGTAGACGTCTTGGAGCGCCTCCACGACGTCGTCCGCATCCCAGAGGCGCACTTTGAAGTGGTTGTCGCGCGCCCAGTTTCGAGCGTCGCGAGTGAACCCGCCCCAGCACACGAACAATCCGTGTCTCGCCCGGAAACTCTGCATTGTTCCCTGAAGCTCTCGCACGACTTTGACATCGGCCGCCGCCGCGGTGGCCTTGACCTGCACGCAGAGCCGCGGGTGGTCAAACCCAAGCGGCCCCCGCCCAGCCAGTACATCTGCACCGCCATCGGGTCCTGGCGGCGAGAGCCGTGTCACGTATCCCTGAGCTTGCAGGATCGCGTCGATCAGCCGCGCAAACTCGTGGCCTGTGAAGCGCTCTCGGATGAAGTCGCTGATCTCGTTGCGCGCGCGCTCTTGCAACGGCTGATCTGACGATGCCGCCTCTACCGCCTCGTCAGGAGTGTCGCTGGCGATTTCGTCGGGCAGCCCCGGGTCTGGCTCTCCCTTGCGCAGGGCGTCAAACCGCTGCGACGCCGTGACCTGCGTGATCCGGAAGACTGTTGGCGGCCTGTTGATGGCACGTCGCAGATCGGGCAGGAGTGCAGTTCGCTGAACATCAATCCGGTCCCACTGCACCGCGCGAACGTGCCGGCGCTCACCGTTGACATCGCGATATTCGTAGCTGCCTTGGCAGCGCCCAATCGCGATCTGCCCCGGGCGTGTCTTGAGCGGCAACACGATGATGTCGCCGATCTGGATTCTCGCAACGAACGCGAAAAACTGGCCTATGAAGTTTCCGATTTGGCGCGACGATGGCATAGGCCTCCCTTCGTCTGCCGCCTGCTTCTCCTCTCCTGCCCTCACGAGCTTCCCAATCTCGGCGCGGTCCGTTTTGCCGGTCGCATCGCCGTAGGCCTGAAAGCCGATGATCGCGATCTGCTGATCGAGCGCCGTATCCTCGTCTTCGCCATCTTTGCCGGCGCGGACGACCCAAACGGATGGAGTGCTGTTCTGTTGCTCGGTGGTCATCATCGCCTCCTTAGCGCAGCGCGACTTCGGGGTCGCTGGGACGGGGTAGGTTGTACCAGGCTTGATCGCAGAACTCCAGATCTTCTGGCGTCAGCTCGAAGGTATCGTAATCGAGGGAGTCCTCGATTTGCTCGGCGCGCGAGGCGCCGACGATGGCGGAGGTGACGCCTTCCTGGGCGAGCACCCAGGCGATGGCGGCGTGGGTGATGGAGCGTCCGCGGAAGTGCTGCTGGAGGGCGGCGACCTGGGCGAAATGGGCATCGTCCCAGTAGCGCTTGCGGTAGCGCGGACCGGCGTTGCCAAGCGTGAAGCGGGTGTTTTGCTGGAGGTCTTCGGTATCGGCGTACTTGCCGGTGAGGAAGCCGCCAGCGAGCGGGTTGTAGGCGATGATGCCGACGCCCTGATCGCGGCAGAGCGGCAGCAGGTCGGCTTCGATATCGCGCCAGAGGATGTTATAGCGCGGCTGGTCGCAGTCGAAGCGGGTGATGCCGGCCTTGTCGGAGGCGGCGAGCGCCAGCCCCAGTTGCCAGGCGCGGTAGTTGGACGCGCCGGCGTAGCGGATTTTGCCCCAGCGGCGCAGGTCGTCGAGCGCCTGCATGGTTTCCTCGATCGGCGTGTGGCGGTCGGGCCCGTGCAGCTGGTAGAGGTCGATGTAGTCGGTTTGCAGGCGGCGCAGCGACTCGTCGACGGCGGAGAGGATGTGCTGGCGCGACGCTCCGCGCTGGTTGGGGTCGTCGCCCATCGGCGCGAAGCATTTGGTGGCGAGCACGACGCGGTCGCGCGGCTGGGTTTGGAGCCAGCGCCCGACGATTTCCTCGGTGGTTCCGACGGCGTTTGCGCCGATGGGGTAGACATCGGCGGTGTCGACGAAGTTGACGCCGCGGTCGGCGGCGGCGGACATGATGCGCTGCGCCTCCGGCTCCTCGGTCTGGAAGCCGAAGGTCATGGTGCCGAGGCAGATTTCGGAGACGCGGAGGCCGGTGCGTCCCATGCGTCGGTAGTTCATTGCGGTTCCTCTCCGTGTTGCGCAACGCGCGTCATTCGGCGCGGCGTCGCAAACCGTACCTGGCAGCGTAACCTCTGGTCGCTAGTCAGGGTACTTGCGTTCGATGTCTTCGAACCATGACCACTGGCCGCGCCGGATCTGCTCCTCGCCGCGCTTGAAGGCGGCGAGGTCTTCGGCGTCTTCTTCCGGCGTGGATTCGAGGTCGGGCGGGATGCTGCGCAGGATTTCGTCGAGCTCGGCCTGCGTCAGGTCGCCGTCGATTCGCTTCGGTGCAGTCATCGGAAGTCTCGCTTTCGCCTGTCAGTCTAGCGAACCGGCTGTCAGGAATGCGGGCCCTCAGTCCAACCCCTCGCTCCCCACCTGCTCGGCGGCTCATGCTCATTCGTCGTCCACCTCGTTCCGCCGCTCCTGCCAGACGGCCAGCGCGTCGCGGTAGAAGGCAGCGATGCTTTCGCTCGCATCGCGCAGCTGCTCAAGCGAGGTCACGTAGATTTTCGTACGAATTCGACCGCGTGCCCGCGTCAAACCGTAGGCTTGCAGTTGTTGTTCGAGCTTCGTGAATGACTCCGGGGCCAGATCCCGCGTGATGTCGTGGATCGCGAGCACTAGTGGCGCTTGCTGCCCGCGGTTCACGAAGACGCCAGCATATGCGTTGCCGCTTGGTCCATCGACTTGCGACAGGTCGTAAGTCTGCCCAGTTCGGCGGACCACGGGATGCACGGGAACACCTTCGAAGCATTTGTCGAACAGCTCGATCGCCGCATCCCAGAGAGACAGAGCCTCGATCTCTTCCGCTCTGGCGCGCGGATCCGCAGACAGGCGCCGTGTGTGGTCAACGGCAGGACGACCCGGCTCATCAGCCGACACCTCGACCTGCCTCGCGAGCAGCGTTGCGCCTTTGTGCTCGAAGCCCTGGAACGTGATCGCTGAGATGTCCACGCCGGCAGTGCTGAGCCATCGCGCCATCCGCTCTGTCGCGGAATCGATGCCAAGACCAACGAGCACAACCTTCGTAGGCCGGAGGTTCGCGAACTGATCGTCGCTGTCGTCATCATCGAAGCGGTCGATATACCAACTCTCAAAGTCGGCGATGTCTTCGATCTCGCCTTTCGGCGAATGACCGGAAATACGGCTGATGAGGTCGGGGAGCGGAACAGAGTCCAGCCACGAGGCGTAGTCGATCGCCTGGGTCACCACAGCGCGGGCGAGCCGGTCGCGCTTGAGCTCGAAGACGATCAGCCGCCCATCGGCATCCACGCCGAGCAGGTCGAGCGGTCCGCCGCCGGTCGGCAGTTGCCGCGCGATGAGCGTGAGGCCGGGCGCGAGCATGTCAGGATGCGCGATCAGCGTCTCCTCGAGGTTGTTCTCGTAGTCGACCTGCGCAATTCGCGGTACCCGTACCACACGCCCGTCGCCGTCTCGCGCCCAGATGTTGATCTCGTCCATGGTTCAGCACCCTTCAACTGCGTCGGAGCACGATCTAGATGGCCGCGTTGACATCGGCTGCGAACCTGATGAATTCCCGTTGGTGCTCGCGCCAGTAATCGAGGGACGGAATGAGGAAGAGCGTGTGAACCGCGTGGTGCTCGCTGTCACCAGGGTAGTAGATGCGCCCGTCCCGCCACTGATGAGTGCAGTGCAGCTGATGAACGCGTTGCTCACCAACTCGCGCAACGGCGTACTTGAACACGGCGATCCCAACACACCCGGGAAATTCGCGCGCTACGTCTACACCGAGGTAGTTCGTGCTCAGGTCGCCGGCATCGCTGACGTGCCAGATTCCCAGCATGAACCGTCTGGCCGTTAGGCGTGGCAACTCATCGCCGATCGCCTTTGACACTGTCTCGAACAGATCCGTGACACCAAAATACGTCGTCCACACATTGAGCGAGCGACCCTTGGGCCAGTCAGCCCGTTGGCGAGCCTTGGCGAGCCGATTCTCCGGCAAGGGAGTGCGTTCGTTCGCTTCGTGACAGGACATCGCAGACACCTTTCCGACTGATGCTTGGTCAAGCTAGCCTAAGGAGGGAATCCTGTCAAGACCGCAGGAAAGGAACGAACCAATGACCGACATACAGCGAACCGACAAGCAGTGGATCGCGGAAGCGATTCGGATCACGTACCCCACCGGAACTCCCACAGAACTGTGGCGCGGCGAACGCCTCGGTTCAGTGTGGACAGCCTTCGGCTTTCCTATGGGTGATCAATTCGCTCGTGTACAGCGCCCTGAACTGGAGCCACACGGCATCTACGAGACAGGGCAACGGGGCGTATATCTCGCTCTCAACCGCAACGACCAGAGAGCGTTCACTGCTGTCTACATCGGCCAGAGCGCCGGCGGACTCAAGGATCGTCTCTGGTACCAGCGTGGCAAGGCCAGCGACGTGATCGCATTCTCCACTCTGCACGAGCGGGTGAGCAGGGAGATCACGGAGTACCTTGAAGGCCGTCTCGTCGAGATCGTGACGCAAGCCGAGGTCGTTGAGGTGACGACCAAGCAGTCACGCATCCCGCAGCTGCAACCGTTCGAGCAGCGCTTCGCCGAGGAATCGCTCGCCGAGCTGCTCATCTACCTCAGTCTTCCGCCAGGAGGCACGAGCATCGTTTGAGCAGCGTTCGTTGGCGGCGTCACTTGAACTGCGCGATCACCTCGGCGTCGAGGCGCTGGAAGTATTCGGGGGTGTTGTCGCCGCGGCGGCCGAACATGATCTCGTCGATGCCGAAGTCCTGGAACTCGGCGATGCGCTGGATGATCTTGTCGGTGGGGCCGCCCAGCGTGCCGGGGCCGATTTGCTGCTCCCATTGTTGCGCCGCCTGTTCGTCGTCGGTCAGCATGCAGGGCATCAGGGCGGTGATTTTGATTTCGGCCGGGTCGCGGCCGACTTCTTCGCAGTGTCGGTGGAGGATGTCGACTTTTTCCTTGAGCAGTTCGACCGACATCCCGCGCCCGGCCCAGCCGTCGAGATTCATGATGTCGCCGTACATCGCCAGCGTGCGCAGCGTGCGTTTGGGACCGGTGCCGCCGACCAGAATTGGGATCGGCGCGTCGTATGCGCCGGGCGAGAGCGGGGCGTCGTCGAGCGAGTAATACTCGCCGTCGAACGTGACCGGTTCGTTAGCGGCGTGAAAGATGGTACGCAGCATTTTGCAGGCTTCTTCGAAGCGGTCCTGCCGCTCGCGCATACCGGGGAATTCCCAGCCGTAGGCGTCGTGCTCGCGGCGGAACCAGGAGGCGCCGATGCCGAGCGTGAAGCGTCCGTGCGAGATGTGGTCGATGCTGCCGGCGATTTTGGCTGCGAGCGCCGGATTGCGGTAGGTGTTGCCGAGCACGAGGTGTCCGATGCGGAGCCGCTCGGTGCAGGCGGCGACGGCGGCGGCCAGCGCGAAGGCTTCGTAGGCCTCGCGGCCCTCGACCGCCTTGCCGCGGTTGGGCGGCACGAAGTGGTCGGCGAACCAGATCGAGTCGTAGTTGCCGGCGTCCATCGCCCGGGCGACGGCGCGGATGTCGTCCCACGAGGTGAGGTAGGCGCTGACCTGGGCTCCGAACTGCATGGGGGCTCCTCTCGGCTGGCTGGGGACAGGATAGCGGCGGGGCGATCGGGTAGGCTGTGCGGCGAAGGGGGACGCCATGGTGTCGCGAGTGATGGAATGGCGAGAGCGCCTGATCGCAAAGGGTCTCGACGAGGAGATCGCCGACGAGCTCGTGGTGGGCTTGCCGGAGCAGTTCGCCAGCGCCGACGATGTGCGCCGCCTTGAAAGTCGCCTCGATCGTGTGGAGACGGAACTCGCCAGCCTGCGGGGGGACGTGATCCGGATCGACGATCGGCTGACGAACGTCGAGCAGGGACTGGTCCAGCTGCGCACGGAGCTGCAGGAGATGCGCCGAGAGTTCAGCGAGGGGCTGCAGGAGATGCGCCGGGAGTTCGGCGAGGGGCTGCAGGAGATGCGCCGGGAGTTTGGGGAGGAGTTGCGGGAGACGCGCCAGGAATCCGGAAGAGAACAGCGGGCGATGCGTGGGGCATTCGACGCGGCACAGCGGGCGCAGACGCGGATCCTGGTCGCCGCGTTCACGATCGCCTTCGGCGCCAACATCGGCATCACCACCGCCCTGATCACGCTGCTGGACTGAATCGGGAGGAGCAACAATGCGCGTGCTGGTGATGCCGGGGCTGACGCTGCCGGAGGTGTCGGACGACGATTTGGCGCGGATTCGCGCGGCGGCGGGGAGCGACGCCGAGGTGGTCGTGGCGCACAACCGCGAGGATGCGATGGAGCAGATCGCGGAGACGGAGGTGCTGCTGGGTTACCTCACGCCCGACCTCTTCGCCGAAGCCTCGCAACTCAAGTGGGTGCATGCGACGGCGTCGGGGGTGGACGGCTACCTCTTCGAGGCGTTCCGCGAGGCCGACATCCCGCTGACGGGCGAGAAAGGGCTGGTGGGGCCGCATCTGGCGGACCACGGCTTCGCGCTGCTGCTGGCGCTGGCGCGCTCGCTGGGGCCGGCGCTGCGGCTGCGCGGCGAGGCCTGGGGCGAGCGGGTGGCGATGCGGCGCGCGGCGTTCGAGCTCGAGGGGCTGACGATGGGCATCGTCGGTTTCGGCGGCACGGGGCGGGCCATCGCGCAGCGGGCGCGCGGCTTCGGCATGGAGGTGCGCGCGGTCGATGCGATGCCGGTGCCGGCGACGGCGGAGGTGCGGATGGTGCTGGGGATGGACAAGTTGGACGAGATGCTGGCGCGCTGCGATGTGGTAGCAGTCTGCATGCCGCTGACGGAGGAAACGCGGCATCTGTTCAACCGCGAGCGGTTCGGCAAGATGAAGTCGGGTGCGGTGATCATGAACGTGACGCGCGGCGAGATTATCGAGCTGGAGGCGCTGATCGAGGCGATTGAGAGCGGGCAGCTGCGCGGGGCGGCGCTGGATGTGGTCGAGGGCGAGCCACTGCCGGCCGACCATCCGGTGTTCGCGCTCGACAATGTCGTCATGACGCCGCACACGGCGGGCGCGAGCCAGCTGCGCGCGGGGCGCAATCTGGAGCGCTTTTGCGAAAACCTACGGCGCTACCGCGGCGGGCGCGAGCTGGTCGGTCTGGTCGACAAACAGGCCGGTTTCTGAGTCGCGCGAGTGAGTGTTATCGAATCCGACTTCGCAGAGGAGTTGGCTGCCGCCAAAGCGGCGGCGCAGGACGCGGGCGCGCTGCTGCTGCGCTACGGCGAGAAGGGCGCGCGCTACGGCTGGAAGCCGGGCGACCGCTGGGGCGCGGAGTTGGTCTCGGAAGCGGACATCGCGGTGGACGACTCGCTGCGCCGCGCGCTGCTGGGCGCGTTTCCCGACGACGGCTGGCTGAGCGAGGAGCAGACGGACGACGGCGCGCGGCTGTCGCGCGAACGGGTCTGGATTGTGGATCCGCTGGACGGCACGCGGGAGTTTCTGCAGGGCGTGCCGGAGTATGCGGTATCGATCGGGCTGTCCGTCGGCGGCGCGGCGACTGTTGGCGTCGTCTATAACCCGGCGCAGGGCGATCTGTTCGCCGCTGCGACTGGCGTGGAGAACGACGCGCTCGAACTGGATGAGGCGCTTTCGCTGGGCGACGGTTACATGCTGGCAGGCCGCGGCGAGTGGCGCTTCGGCGATCTGCCGCCAGTGCCCGAGGGCACCAAGCTGCTGCCGGTCGGTTCGATTGCGTATCGAATGGCGCTGCTGGCGAGCGGGACGGGCTGCCTGATGTTTACGGTGGGGCGTCGGCATGAATGGGATGTAGCCGGCGGCGCGGCGCTGCTCGCCGCCGCGGGCGCGCGGGTGACGGATGTGGAGGGTCGGGAGTTGCGCTTCAATCAGCCGGAGCCGTCGGTGCGGGGGTTGATTGCGGGGCGGCCGCTGATTCACGCGGAGGCGCGCGAGCTGTGGCGGCGCTCGGGCTGGCGGCTGGTGTGATGCTCCAACTTCACGTTGAGCTGATACACTAACTGCACTGCGCTCGAGACGAGGCGCATGCCACCAGCATCAGGCGATTGCCCGTTGCGATGCTGCGGAGGAGAATCCAAATGTTCGACCTTGGCACGATCTACGAGATTCAGGTGACGGCAATCATCGGCGAACATCGAACGGTGAAGCCTGCGTCGTTGCGGCCCGGGCAAACGGACATGCCTGTCGTCGCTGTGAACAGGTTCTACTGTAGCGTCGATGGCGACGGCAGTTATCCCGGCGAAGTCATCGACGAGATCCTCACAGTCGGCGATATCAGGCAGGCGGAATACAGAGCCGATGGTATCTTCCACGTCGTGCAACATGAGCGCACCGAACCCTAGAACCGCGCCCTCTCAACGCCTTTGATCAGCGCCTGCACCCCTGCGCCCTGTATCCCTGCCAAGCTCGATCGGGAAGTCTGCGAGCGGGAGGGCGGCGAGCTCGCGGGGTTCGATTTTGTGCAGGCCGCCGCCGTAGGTGCGGCCGGCGGCGATCATCGTTTGCGGGTCGATGTCGTTCAGGCGGCGCCAGATGTCGCGCAGCAGGTTGGGATCGCGGGCAATGGCATCACTGAGCGGCGGGCGCGGGTACATGGTGAGGTAGACGTTCGGCGCGACGGCCTGTGAGTGGTTCAACACGAAACGGAACGGGCTGCGCCCGTTCGCGCCGACGCGGCCCATGTAGGTGCAAAGCAGCGGCGCGGGCGGGCGGTCTTCCTGGCGGTACCACGGGGTGCGGTGTCGGCAGAGGTAGCGCGCGCCGACGGTTTCCTCGCCCTCCCGCAGATAACGCCAGAGGTTGGGGAATCGTGTTTGTACCTCTTCGGGCGGCAGGTCGCAGTTGATCAGAAAACGCGGCTCGGCGACGAGCGGCAGGCCGTGTTGATCGGCGCGGACCTCGCTCTCGGCGAGGTCGCGCGGGCCGGGCAGCATTGGAGCGAGGAAGCGTTTAGGCAGGCGGTGCCTGCGTGCGGTTTCGGCGTTGACAACGAAAAACGAGTTGCCGCCGGTAACGATGCCGCGCTTGATCGTGAACAGGTCGCCGAGCGTGGGGAGTGCTCGTCCGTTGGGGCTGATCCGGCGCGTCGGCAAGCTGGTCCATTTCGGTGTTCGGCGCACCTCGTCGCGGCTCACCATTCGCGTCTCACGGGGCGAATCGAGCGGACCGCCGAGCGACATCTCGATCCGGTCGTCCTCCGATGGAACGGTGTTTGAGAGGATGATGACGGCAGAAGACACGAGCGCGTCGGCGAACTGCACATCCTCGGAGTCGTAACGGTGGATGCGTTGCAGCGAGACGGAGTTGAGCAAGTATTGTTTGAGCTGTTCGCCGTAGTTCACGTCGAGGAATTCGCTGGGCACGAGCCAGAGGCCGAGCGCGGCGGGGCGCATCCAGGCGTGCGAGAGCAGCATGAAGTGGCAGTACAGTCCGGCGATCCCCGACAAACGCACGCCCGTAGCGGCCTGCGAGGCATCGCGCAGTCTCGCTTTGGTTTCGCGCGACAGGTGATGATGGCGGACGTAGGGTGGGTTGCTGATGATTAGGTCGAAGCGGTTGCGGTCGGAAGCGGGCGGCTGCGCGGCGGTGAAATCTGCGTCGTAGACGCTCAGGCCGTGGTCGTTCCAGAGCGAGTTGGCGTGATTCACGTGCGTTGGGTCGATCTCGAAGCCGACGGCGCGGCTGATGCGCTCGGTTCCGAGTTGGTCCAGGATTGCAGCGTAGAACGCGCCGGTGCCGATCGCGGGTTCAAGGAAGGAGATCGGGGTGCGTTCGAGGCGGCGCGCTGCCTCTGCCGCGATCTGCCGGGCGAGCGCGGGCGGCGTGGCGAACTGGCCGCGGGCGTTGCGTTCGGCCGGCGGACGCGCGCCGTCCAGCGCAGCCTGGATCCGCCGGCGTTCGCTTTCGAGATCAGTGAGGGCGCGCATAGTTCACAACCCCACCTTCTCGAAGTCATCGGGGCGGTGTTCCCAGACCCAATCGATACCCTCGGCGGCCTCGTAGCCGAGATGGCCGGCGTCGAAATAGCCGCCGAGGAAAAGCACGAGCCGGATGCGGCGTCCGTAAGCCCGTCGCAGCTGCCCCACTTTCGCCGCTTCCTCCTTGCGGCGCTTATTGACGTTGGTGAAGTCGCCCGCCGACTTCGCCTCCAGCAGGATCGGATAGTCGCGAGATCTTGCGTCGTGCGGCATGATCGCGACGTCGACCGGAATATTCACATCGCGATCGTCCGGCAGCGCCGCAGGCACATTCGCGCGAATGCGAAACGTGCCCGGGAGCATCGCGTCGAAGCGAAAGTCATCGTCGTCCGCCGTGTCTCGGTACTCGCGGGCAACAAGCCACCCACGAATCGCGTCGAGCTGTCGGCGCTCCTGCGCGCCCCGCAGCGCAGGGCCGGTGACCGCGCCGGTCATCCGATCGGCCACGACCGAGGCTGCGCGGTCAAGTTCCGCCTCAGTTGGTGCGTCCCCGCGACCCAGCCAGGCGAACAGATCGCGGTCAAGCAGGCGCGAGAGAACTCCGCAGATCGCTTGCAGGTTGGCCTCCAACTCCTCGGCGCTCTGCCGGGTCGGAAGCGCGTTGGCCTTCTCCATTCGCTTGACCATGCTTCCCGGCACTTGGGCGAGACCGATCAACCGGTCGACGGCAATCGGCGGCGCCGTCGCCATCCGCAACGTCGACACGATCTCGGGCTCCTCAGACAGCGTCGCAGCGCTGATGTCGCGGAGATCGTTCGTCGCCGCGATCGCCGCCCGGACCCGCTCCGCGGCGTTCGCCCGAAACTGCCGAAACGTCGCCGGCGCGGCTTCGAGGAACCAGGCGTTGTAGAAGTCCACGGACGCGGCGATGTCGGCGTTCCAGCGACCCGGCGAGTGATTGTTCGCAGCCATGTCGTCATCTTAGTACATCTGAGCGTCTTGTCGCTGGGTCAGCGACGACGCCAGTCTACGCGCCCCGCCTGACGGCGGCTTTGCCGCCTATGCGGTAGCCTGCGCTTGCGCGCCTGATGGGGGGTGCGCCCGACCGTGCAAACCGGCGCGCCTGCGGCGCGCTCGAAGAGGAGTGAACCATGGCTGAGCTTTCGGGGGCGCAGATTGTCGCCAAGTCGTTGAAGACGCAGGGCGTGCAGGAGATGTTCGGGCTGGTCGGCGTGCCGGTCGTGCCGATCTCCATCGCCTGGATGCAGGAGGGGATGCCGTTCGTGGGTGTGCGCCACGAGCAGGCGGCGGGCTACGCGGCGCAGGCGGCGTCGTACATGCGCGGGCACATCTCGGCGGCGCTGGTCGTCTCCGGGCCGGGCATGACCAACGCGGTCTCGGCGCTGGGCAACGCGGAGGCCAACTGCTGGCCGATGATTCTGATCGGCGGCGCGGCCAATGTCTCCCTCTCTCAGCGCGGCGACTTCCAGGACGCGCCGCAGGTGGCGGCGGCGCAGCCATTCGTCAAGTGGGCGGACCAGGCGCGCGACGCGCGGCTGATCCCGCGGCTGATCGCGCAGGCTGTGCGCGCGGCGATCAACGGGCGGCCGGGGCCGGTCTACCTCGATCTGCCGGGCGACATCATCGACGCGCGGGTGGACGAGGACGAGGTGATGTGGGAGCCGGCGGTGCCGGAGCCGACGCGCCCGCTGGTGTCGTCGGAGTCGGTCTCGGCGGCGATTGAGGCGCTGAAGACGGCCTCCAACCCGCTGGTGATCGTGGGCAAGGGGATGGCCTGGTCGAAGGCCGAGCAGGAGGTGCGGGAGTTCGTCGACAAGACGGGCATTCCCTGGCTGGCGACGCCGATGGGCGCGGGCGTGATTCCGGCCGACGCGCCGGGCAACGCCGCGGCGGCGCGCACTCACGCGCTGCGCAACGCGGACCTGGTGGTGCTGTTGGGCGCGCGCTTCAACTGGATTCTGCACTTCGGCCTGCCGCCGCGCTTCCGCGAGGACCTGCGGGTGATCCAGCTGGACATCGAGCCGGAGGAGATCGGCACCAACGTGCCCACCGAGGTCGCGCTGGTCGGCGACGGCAAGGCAGTGATGGGGCAGCTGAACGAGTACCTCGATGAGAACCCCTGGCAGTTCGAGGACACCACCGAGTGGGTGGCCTCGATCAACGCGGAGGTGGAGCGCAAGGCGCAGGAGCAGGGCGAGTGGATGGCGGCGGACGATTCGCCGATGAACTACTACCGCCCGCTGAAGGAGATCAGCGACCGCCTGCCGCGCGACGCGGTGTTCGTGACGGAGGGCGAGAACACGATGGCGATCGCCCGCCAGGTGATCCAGTCCTACGAGCCGCGCTCGCGGCTCGATGCAGGCACCTGGGGCACGATGGGCGTCGGCCCCGGCTTCGCGCTGGCCGCGCAGGTGGTGAACCCCGGCAAGCGCGTGATCGCGCTGGAAGGCGACGCCGCCTTCGGCTTCGGGCCGACCGAGGTCGAGACGGCGGTGCGGCACAAGCTGCCGATCACCTGGATCATCTTCAACAACAACGGCATCGGCGGCGGCCCCGACGAGCTGCCCGACGGCGGCACCGGCGAGATGCCGCCCAACGCGCTGGTGCCGCGCGCGCACTACGAGAAGATCATGGAGGCGTTCGGCGGCAAGGGCTACTACTGCAAGAGCCCCGAGGAGCTGCAAGCCGCGCTCGACGACTCGTTCGAGCAGGAGGGCTCGACGCTGATCAACGTGGAGATCAGCACGCAGGCGCAGCGCCGCAAGCAGCAGTTCGGTTGGCTCCAGCGCTAGGGTCGGCGGCTTCCGCGGCATCCGGCAAGCGGCCCGCTGCGGCGGGGCCGCTTGCGTATGCTGGGCGTGGGAGGTCGGCGATGGTTCAGGCGGAGATCGTAGAGACGGCTGCTGCACCACTCTTGGATGCAGCAGTGTTCGAGCTGCCGGCGTTGCGGCTGCCGCCGGAGATCGAGCTGACGGACGATCTGCTACTCAGGTTGAGCGCGGTCAACGACGGGTGGCGCCTGGAGCGGACCGCGGAGGGAGAGTTGTCGCTGGCGCTGCCGGACGGGCAGCGGAGCGCCGGGGCGCATTTCGAGATCTGCGGTCAGCTAGGCCGGTGGATCATTGGGGGCGGCGGCGGGCGCGGTTTCGAGTCGGCGATCGGCTGCCGTCTGCTCGACGGCTCGGTGCGGGAACCGGACGGCTGCTGGATCGATGACGAGCACGCTGCGCGGCAGCTGGAGGACGGCTTCATCGTGGGCGCGCCGGCATTCGTGCTGGAGGTGCGATCGCGGCATGACTCGGTGGAGCGTCAGCAGGAGAAGATGGAACGCTGGATGGCGAACGGGACGCGGCTGGGCTGGCTGGTGGATCCGTTCGACGAGGTCGTCTGGGTGTACCGGCAGGGCGAAGAACAGCCGGAGGAGCTGGCGCGTCCGATGCGGGTGAGCGGGGAGCCGGTACTTAAAGGCTTCACAGCGACGTTTGAGCGGATCTGGCGCTAACCGCCCTGCGACCACACCTCCGCCTGGCCCATCTCAATCCACAGCGATCGCCCGCTCGTCACTGTCTCCAGCGTATTGATCAGCGCCGGCGCCTCCGCAGCCCAACTCAGGTAGCGCTGCGCCGCGTTGTCCCACAGAAACGCGGCGCGCAACGACTCCAGACCCGCGAACGCATCCGCCGGCGGCGTATCCGCGCCGTGCCAGGAAACCAGATTCCAGCCCGCCCGCAACTCCAGCATCGGCGGCGTCTGCGCCCGCGCCGTGCGCGGCAGCCACGCCGTATCGTCCTGCACAGCCCCCAGCAGCGCATCGCCCGGCCCCAGCGAGATCCAGGCCGCAGCCGCCCCGCCGGGCAGCGACGGCTGGTAGCTCTGCCAGCGCTGGCCGAACCGATCCCAGTAGAACAGGCTCTCCAGCGTCGAGCCCCGCTTGCTCCAGACCGCGCCGACCGTCGTCGGACGATCGATCGCAATCGTCCGCCAGCCGCCGACCACCGTCTCAACCGCCGTCCCTCCCACCGCCGTCGCGCCATGTGCGTCTTGCGCGCCATGTGCGCCATGCGCGCCCTGTGCGCCCTGTGCGTCCTGCTCGCCGCGACCGTGATCGTGCTCATGCTCTTCCGCCTGCTCTGCGCCCGCAGCTGTTTCACCATCCCCCGAGGCCGCGCCTTCCTCGCCGTCGGCAGCCGCCGCCTCGCTCTGAGCGTTCCCCTCGCCCTGCTCCTCGCTCTGGCCCGCGTTGCTCGCGTCGTTCGCCGCCTCGCCGTCGTCCGACCCGCTCACGACCCTCGTCCTCGCCGGCGCTTGCCAGCCCGGCTGATTGGTCGAAACGAAGCGCTCGTCGCCGTGCAGGTTGAAGCCGCTGCCCGCCAGCAACTCCACGCCCTCAATCGCGTACGCCCCCGCGAACGGCACGGTCGCGCCCGTGTAGCCGCTGCCGCGCGACTCATGCACCGCGTAGTGAATGTGCGCCAGCCCCCCGTTGTTGCCCGTGCCGTCCTGCCAGACGAGCCCAACCCGCTCCCCTACCGCCACCTGCGAACCGCGACGCAGCCCGTCGACCGGTTGAATGTGGCAGAGCAGGTGCTCCATCGCCGCGCTGTCGCGGATCATCAAACAATCGCGCGATGCGTAGCTCACCGAGCCCGACGTCGGCGACAGCACCGCGCTCCCGGCCGTCGCCGCGTCCTCGCGCACCAGATCGATCGCGTACGGGTCGTGACCGTCGGCGTCCGAGTGCGTGCCCGTGTTGTAGCCGGCCACGATCCGCCACTCGCTCCCCGCCTCCGCCGGCAACGGCACCCCGCCCTCCGCCCGCGCGCCCCCCAATGTCGCCCACGCCAGGGCGGCGGCCAGCAACACCGGGATCAACAGAACGGCGCGGCGCATGATTCCATCTTGCCCGATTTCAGCCCGCCCTGCGCCCGTGCAGCGGCGCATAGCCGTCAGCAGGGGGTAAAATCAGCGTGCAATTCACATGCAGGCGCCGTGGCAAGAGCCACAGCGCAGGGAAGGATGCAGCTGTGGACCATCGACGACTCGGAGCGTCCGGCCTCAAAGTCTCACTCGCCGGGCTCGGCACCAACAACTTCGGCATGCGGCTCGACTACGACCAGTCCGCCGCCGTCGTCGACGCCGCGCTCGACGCCGGCATCAACTTCTTCGACACCGCCGACATCTACGGCGGCGGACGCTCCGAGGAGTACCTCGGCCGCGCGCTCGGCGCACGCCGCGAAGATGTGTTGATCGCCACCAAATTCGCCATGCCGATCGGCGAGGGCCCGTTCACCCGCGGCGGCTCCCGCCACTACATCGAGCGCGCCGTCGCCGCCTCGCTCAAGCGGCTCGGCACCGACTACATCGACCTCTACCAGATGCACCAGCCGGACCCCGATACCCCGATCGAGGAAACGCTCGAAGCGCTCTCCGACCTCGTCCACCGCGGGGTCGTCCGCTACATCGGACACTCCAACTTCAACGGCTGGCAGATCGCCGACGCCGACTGGACCTCCCGCACTCGCGGCCTCGCCCGCTTCGTCTCCGCCCAAAACGAGTGGAGCCTGCTCCAGCGCGGCGTCGAAGCCGAAGTCATGCCCGCCTGCCGCCGGTTCGGACTCGGACAGCTCCCCTTCTTTCCCCTCGCCAGCGGCTTCCTCACCGGCAAGTACCGCCGCGGCGCGGAACTGCCCGAAGGCACCCGCCTCGCCGCCTGGAAACAGGCCATGCCCGAGCGCATCAACGCTCTCACCGCCGACGCCAACTTCGACACCCTTGAGGCGCTCGAGCGCTACGCCGCCGAACGCGGACGCACCATCCTCGACCTCGCCCTCTCCTGGCTCGCCAGCGATCCCGCCGTTTCCTCCGTCATCGCCGGCGCAACCAAACCCGAACAGATCGAGGCCAATGTCGCCGCCACCCTCGCCTGGCGCCTCAGCGACGACGAATTCGCCGAGGTCGACGCCGTCCTCGCCGGCAACGTAGACGGCAATTAGGCCCCATCGCATGGGGCTTCGGCCGACCCGCTCGCGCCTTGCCACAGCTGCAGCCGCAGCCCTCGCTGGCGTGGGCGGCGCGCTCGTCGCCTACGCCTGGTGGGAATCAACGCAGGCGCAAGTGATTCACCGGCGCGTCGCCGTCCCCAACCTGCCGCCCGGCCTCGGCGGACTCCGCATCCTCCACATCAGCGACACCCACTTCCCCGCCGACGGCGCGTCGCTCGAACGCTTCGCCGAGCTGATCGCCGAACTCGAATACGACATCGTCTTCGCCACCGGCGATTATGTGGAGACCGCCGCCGGCTGGCCTACCGCGATCGAGGCCTTCTCCCTCCTCCACGCTCCCTTCGGCGTCTACGCCTCACTCGGCGCGCACGACTACCTCTCTCCCATCTCCACGCTCGCCGAATGGACCGACGCCGCGCTCCGCCGCATCCTCGGCGGGAGCCGCAAACTGATCGACCCATCCCCATTCACCGACCGCATCGAGTCGCTCGGCGTCCACCTCCTCCGCAACAGCTCAACCCAACTCGAAATCAACGGCGACATCCTCCGCATCGCCGGCGCCGGCGACGACTCCGTAGGCATGGCCCGACTCGACCTCGCGCTCCCAAGAAACGACAGCGACAGCGACGACGCCGACACCCTGACCGTCCTGCTCACCCACAGCCCCGACGCCGTCCTCCGCCTCAAACGCCCACCCCCGCTCGTCTTCTGCGGACACACCCACGGCGGACAAATCCGCATCCCCGGCTACGGAGCCCCTGTCCGCCACTCCCGCCTCGTCGACCGCCGCCGAACCGCCGGCCTCTTTCACCACCGCAACGCCCAGGTCATCGTCAGCCAGGGCTTCGGCACCGCCGTAATCCCCCTCCGCCTGCTCTGCCCTCCCCAACTCGCCGTTATCGAGCTCGCCCCATCCCAATTTCTCCCCTGTCGCGGGGGAGATGTCACGGAGTGACAGAGGGGGTCCCGCCTTCCGAAATCGCCCCCCTATGCAGGGGGGCTGTCCGCGCCAGCGGACTGGGGGGTCGGCCGCCCCCGCAATCGCCTACGCCGAGACCTCCAACACCCCCTGCTCATCCCGACGCAGCAGCCCCCAGTCGATCTCATACCCCAGACCAGCCCCCGTCGGCGCATGCACCACCCCGCCGCTCATGTCGATGTCCTCCACCAGCCCGAACATGTTCGAGCCGGTGCTGGGGAAGTATTCGAAGAACTCGCAGTTCGGCACGGCCATCGTCACGTGCAGGTTGGCGACGTTGTTGAGCGAGTTGCCCCCGTGGTGAATCTCGCACTTCATCTTGAAGCCCTCCGCCAGATGGCAGAGCCGCACCAGCGGCGTAATCCCGCCCGTCACCGCCACATCGCCCCGCAGGATGTCGGTCGCGTACTGCGTAATCCACGACGCCATCCCGTAGTAGCGCCCCGGCGCGAACTCCGTGGACATGATCGGAATGTCCATCTTCCGGCACAGCTTCACGTAGCTGTAGATGTCCTCTTCCACCAGCGGATCCTCGTACCAGTAGTAGTCCAGCTCCTCGATCGCCCGCCCCACCCGCACCGCGTCCTCGTAGCAGTAGGCCCACATCGAGTCCAGCATCAGGATCAGCTCGCCGCCCACCGCCTCGCGCACTGCGCGGCAGATTTCGATGTCCGCCTTCGGATCGGAGTGCGGGTGAATCTTGTGCGCGCTCCAGCCGTCCGCCTGGAAACGCAGCGCCTCCTCCGCATACTCCTGCGGCGTCTCCCACCACGCCGTGCTTGAATAGACTGGCGCCGACTCTTTGCACGTGCCCAGCAGCCGGTGAATCGGCTGCCCCGCGACTTTCCCGCTGATGTCCCACAGGCAGATATCGATCGCTCCGATCACCGACGTGTGAATCGCCCGATTCTGCTTCCACAGATCCGCCCAGATCGCCCCGATGTCCTGCGGGTTGCGCCCAATCACCCGCGGCGCCGCCACATCGATCA
Source organism: Dehalococcoidia bacterium (assembly GCA_965243125.1). Classification (GTDB taxonomy): domain Bacteria; phylum Chloroflexota; class Dehalococcoidia; order Bin125; family Bin125; genus CATQGW01. The sequence continues at coordinate 2,667,727 of OZ251529.1, forward strand.
GCGACTGCCCATAATGCTCCGGCCGACTCAGAAAGGCGTTGCCCGACACCCCCGCGTCGGTCTCCACCGTCACCACCCCCAGCTGCCGCTTCCCCCCGAACCGCATCCCCGAGCCAACCCGCCACGGCTCAACCTCCCACCCGAACGACTCCACCCGAACCTTCGTGATCTGCATCAGAACGCTCCTTCGCCCGCAGCTGTAGCAGTTGGTACAGCCGGTACAGCTGTCACATCTGCGACAGATTGGTGACCAGGTTGTAGATGAACCAGCCGTCGCCCGTCACGAACGACTCCGGCTTCGCCCGCTGATTGTCGCGCATGATCCCCAGCCCGTCGGAAAACGGCTCAAACGACACGATCCGGTCGTAGCGCACTCGAAACCGCTCCCGCTCCCCGTGAAAGTAGATGTGCTTCGTCGTCACGCCCAGCATCCCGCTGTCCGCATGCACCGTCTCCTCGCGCGACACGCTGCGCCCCCGAAACGCGCTCGGACGGTAGTACAGCCCCTTCGCCACCCGAATGCTCACCCCATGCGAACTGCCCCGAAACTCCCGCACCGTCTTCGTTTGGTAATACGCCGCGTCCGGAATCACCCAGACCAGATCCTCCGACTTCATCAGGTTGAACGGCACATGCCCTCCGAAGCGCGGCTCATCCGGCAGCTTCCCCTCCATCACATCGCGCAGCACCGCAGCTTCCACCGTCTTCGTCCACAGCCCGCTCCGATCCAGCTCGTCCTCGCCGAGCTCAAAGTGGGCGCGGAAGCTGCCCACGGCGTGCTCCTCTTCGCGGCTCAGAATGCCGTCGTCCAGCGCCACATCCACCGAATGCTCAAACGCGCCGACCAGCAGCCGGTCCCGCGCCGCGCCGCTCAGCGACGCCTCATCCAGCGCCGCGCCTAATTCTTCGAGCAACTCCGCGTCCAGCACCGCATCGCGCGCCTGCTGCGTCAGCCGCGCCAGCGCCTCGCGCTCGCGGCGTTCATCCGCCTCACGCTCGTCTTTGCACGCCTTGTGTTCCCAGCGCAGAAACGACGCGCTTTCGAAAAAGCCCACATGCTGCCGGCACATCGCGCAGGTCGGCATCGCCCGCCTCCCTCTCTACCGCCCGCGGAACTGCGGCTCCCGCTTCTCCAGGAACGAGCGGATGCCCTCTTCGCGATCTTCGCTGTTCGAGCTGATGCTCAGCGCCCACGCCTCGCGCTCCAGCTGGCCGTCGAAATCAATGTCCGCGCTCTGCTGCACCAGACGCTTCGTCAGCTCCACCGCCAGACTCGGCCCGCGCGCGATCCGCTCCGCCAGCCCCAGACTCTCCGCCATCAGCTGCTCCGGATCCACTACCCGGTTCACGATCCCCCACTCCGCCGCCTGCGACGCGCCCACGCTCTCGCCCGTGAACATCATCTCCAGCGCCCGCCCCGTGCCGATCAGCCGCGGCAGGTGATACGTCGAGCCCGTATCCGGCGAAATCGCCCGATGCACGAACGCCGACACGAAGCGCGCGTTGCTCGACGCGATCCGAATGTCGCAGACCAGCGCCAGCGACATCCCCGCGCCCGCCGCCGCCCCGTTGACCGCCGCGATCGTCGGCTTCGGGTACGCCTTGATCGCGCTGAACAGCGAGCCCCAGTGGCCGATCGGCGCCGTCGTGTGCCGCCGGTAGGCCGACTCCACAAACGCCTTGCCCTCCGCCCGCGCCTGCTCGTCCTCGCCCACATCCGCGCCCGCGCAGAAGCCGCGGCCCTCCCCGGTGATCACCAGCACCTTCACCGAGTCGTCATGCCGCGTCGACTCCACCACGTCGATCAGCTCGTGGACGAGCCGCCCGCCCACCGCGTTCATCTTCTCCGGACGGCGCAGCGTCGCCAGCGCCACGCCCTCCGCCGCGCCGTCCAGCCGCTCCAGCGTCACCTGCTCGTAGTCCATCGTCGCATCCTCTCCTTATGTGTCCTGATGTCCTTAGACTTTGTAGCCGCCGTCGACGCTGATCACCTGCCCGGTGATCCCCGCCGACTCCGGCGCCGCGAGCAGCGAGGCCATCGGCCCCAACTCCTCCGGTTCGAGCACCCGATCCTGCAAATTCTCCGCCGCCCGCAGCGCGTGCGCCTCATCCGCCGAAATCCCCATCGCCTTGCCCATCCCCTCCCAGTCCACCAGCGCCGTGTTCGTCCAGCCCGGGCAGAGGCAGTTGACCGTAATCCCGTGCGCCGCCGTGTCGTGCGCCAGCGCCCGCGTGAAGCCGATCAGACCGTGCTTCGCGCAGGTGTAGGCCAGCGCCCCGCCGCTCCGCTTTGAGTAGCCCGAGCCGATGTTGATGATCCGACCGTAGCCCGCGTCGCGCATCAGCGGCAGCGCCTCCCGCGTCGTCCAGTAGGCCGAGGTCAGATTGAGCGCCAGATTGGCCTCGAACACGTCGTCGTCGTGCGTGAACGGATTCTGGCTGCCCCGCAGCGGCGCGCCGCCGCCCACATTGTTGACCAGAATGTCCACCCGCCCGAACGCCGCAAACGCCTCCCGCACCGGAACCTTGGCCTCCTCCCGATCCAGCGCGTCGGCGACGACGGCCAGCCCCGACGAGCCGACCTCCTCAGCCTCAGCCACCACCGAGTCCAGCTGCTCCCGCGTCCGCGAGGACACCACAACCCGCGCTCCGTCGCGGGCCATTTCGAGTGCGATGGCGCGGCCGATGCCGCGCCCGCCGCCGGTCACCACCGCCACCCGCTCGTCCAACCGTCCCATACGCGCCCTCCGTCCGTTCAGCGCAGGATAGAGGGTCCCGCCTCAGCGCCGCGAGCGGCAGGCGACGCAGTCGCATGTCCAGTACCGATCCACCAAGTGAACGAGCCCGTGAATGACCCCATCATGTCGGTCAAAGCCGGGGATCAGCAGGTCGAGAATTCGCCAGTCGTCATGCTCATAGGCGCGGTACACCCAGTGCGCAACGAAGTCCGCAAGCTGCACGAGCCGGCTCGCCTCACTGTCCACGTAAAGCGGGACCTCCGCGTAGCTCGCCAACTGGCCGATTCTCGCGCCTGATGTAGAGCCCCTCGTGCGCCAGACATCCATCAACGACTGTACCTGCCGCTCGCTGCGGCTCTTGTCCGCGATGCCGACGCAACGGTGATAATCGCGATCGATGTTCGCCCGGCGGCCCAACATGCCATTGCAGTGCGCGAAAAATTCTTCGTGCGCTCGTTCCACACCGTCGCCACGGTGTTGAGAATGGCGATCCAGCACGCTCGCGAACAGGACCGGTGCTTCTCGACCACCAGCTGGAACATTAAGCAGCAGGGATGCGATTCCCTCTGTCACGGCGAGGCGAGCCGGCCGTGTGAGCCGCCGCCATCCGCCCTTGCCCGCTCGAATGTGTTGCGCATGGAGCTCCCGGCCCGCTACGGCTCCGTCCAACCCCTGTGAAAATTCTTCAGCTGCCGCGGCGAGCGGCCGTGCATCCTGCTCATGCACGGCGATGCCCCCAATCACAAGATGCCTCTTGTTCGCCGACCCGGCCTCGTCGCCGTACAGGAGAAACATCAGCCGCCTCTGGGGATGCGAAGGTAGGGAAGACAGGCGGTGGGCGAAACGCCAAGCCCGCGCGAAAAAAGGCAGGGGCATCACCGCGTGTCCCCGGCATCCTTGCACGCCCCCGCCGGCATGTCAAGGCGCACTGCCTCTCAGCTCCGATACAACTCCAACTCCGCACGCTCCAACTCATCCCCCACCACTGCCAGGATCTTCTCCAACTGCTCGAAATCCCACTCCCCCACGAAGCTCACCGCGCTGCCCGACTTCCCCGCCCGGCCCGTCCGCCCCACTCGATGCACATAGTCCTCCGCCGTCTGCGGCAGGTCGTAGTTCACCACGTGATTCACGTCCGGAATGTCCAGACCCCGCGCCGCCACATCGGTCGCCACCAGAAACTGCAGCTCGCCCGCGCGGAAACTCCCCATCACCCGATCCCGCTTCCCCTGATCCCGATCCCCGTGAATCGCGTCCGCATCGATCCCCGCCCGCCGCAGCCGATCCACCAGCCGATCCACCGTCACCTTCATGTTGCAGAAGACCAGCGTCCGACCGTCCAACTCCGGCAGCAACTCCTCCACCGCACGCCCCTTGTCGCGGTCCGCCACCTCGTAGTAGCGCTGCGCGATCCCCTCCGCCGTCGCCGCCTCCGGCGCTATGTGAATCTCCTCCGGCTCCCGCATGTAGCGCCAGATCAGCGTCTTGATCGGCGTCGGAATCGTCGCCGAGAACAACGCCGTCTGCCGCTCCTGCGGACAGCGCCGCAGGATCCGCCGCATATCCGGCTCAAAGCCGATATCCAGCATCCGATCCGCCTCATCCAGCACCGCCAGCTTCACCCAACTCAGATTCAGCGTGCGGCGATCCAGATGATCGATGATCCGCCCCGGCGTCCCCACCACGATCTGCGGCCCGCGCTCCAGATTCGCAAAATCATCCTTCAGCCGCCGACCGCCCATCAACACCGTCGCTTCCAGCCCCGCCGCCCGCGCGAAATACTCCAGCACTGTCCCCACTTGCGCCGCCAACTCCCGCGTCGGCACCAACACAATCGCCTGCGCCTCTCCCATCGTCGGGTCGCACAACTCGATCGCCGGAATCCCGAACGCCACCGTCTTCCCCGTCCCCGTCTGCGCCTGCCCCACCACATCGCGCCCGTCGAGCAACAGCGGAATCGACTGCTCCTGAATCGGCGTCGGCTCCTCAAACCGCAGCGCCGCCAGCACCGACAGCATCCGCTCTGAAATACCCAGCGACTGAAACGCCGCCGACCACTGGTCTTCGCCCGCCTCATCAACCGCCGACAGATCCGGCAGCTCGTACCCGCCCGAAAGCAACGCCTTCTGCGTCGCCGACATCGCCCCCATGCTCGACGCCGCCCGCGGCCGCGGCGCACGCTCGCCCCGCCCGCGTCTCTGTCCACCTCCATCGCGCCGCTCCCGAGCCGGAGCGCCGCGCCGCTCTCGACGCTCACGCACCGCGCCGCCGCCCTGCCGCTCACGTGCAGGACCGCTACTGCGCCCGTCGCTCCGTTCCCGAACTTGAGCGCCGCGGCCGCTCTGCCGTTCACGTGCCGGAGCGCCGCGCTCGTCGCGGCGCTGGCCGGCGCCCCCTCCGACCGAACCTTGCGGCGACGGCGTAACAGCCGCTGCTCCGCCGCGTTCCGCGCCGGCCTTCGCCGGACGCTTCTTCCGCTGCCGACGACGGCGCTGCTGCCTCGGCGCGCCGTTCGAAGAATCTGGCGGCGCAGCGGAACGTTCGCGCTCAGCAGGCGGAGTCGGCGACGCAGCCGAAGACGCCGAAGCATCCTCCCCGCGCCCCAGCAGACGTTTCAGAAAGCTCAATCGCACTCCCTCCCCGCCAGCCTACCAGCCCCCTACGCAGAAGGCTGTCCGCTCCGCAATCGCCCCCCTACGCAGAAGGCTGTCCGCTCCGCAATCGCCCCCCTACGCAGAAGGCTGTCCGCTCCGCAATCGCCCCCTACGCAGAAGGCTGTCCGCTCCGCAATCGCCCCCCTACGCAGGGGGCTGTCTGCGCAGCAGACTGGGGGGGCGGCCGTCCCCACCTCCAAACCCAACCCCCTTACCCCGCCGCCGCCCGCAGCGCCACCACCGGAATCAGCCGCCCCGCCTTCCGCTGATACCCCGCAAAATGCGGCCACTGCTCGCACATCCGCCCAAATAATTCCTCTCGCTCCGCGCCCTCCAGCTCCGCCGCCTCATACGTTCCCGCCCGCCGACCGCCCCGCTCCACCACCGCCCGCGGATTCACCCGTAAGTTCTCGCACCAGTCCGGATCCGACGCCGCGCCCCCCGCCGACGCGATCACGATCAGCCGCTCCCCGTCCGCCGACTCGCCCGCGAGCTCATCCACGAGATAGAGCAGCAACACCCGACGCGGACGCCCGCTCACACGACCCGTCGTCGTCAGCCGCAGCGTCGGCGGACCCATGAAGCGCCCTCCGAACAGCGTGAACTGCACATCCTGAATCCGCGTCACCGCCCGCATCAACCGGTAATTCATCGTCCCCTCCTGCCTCACGTGGACTTACGTGCGCCCGAAACACCGCCGAAACACTGCGACACCCAAGCGACACGCGCGCGTAAATCGCCCGAAACCGCAGCGCCCCGGACGCTCCATACGTTACTGACTGCAACCGGAACCCGGGAAACGGAGGAATGGATGATTCACCCCGGAATTGGCAGGCTCCCATTGGGGGCGAGGCTCCCGAGGGGGGCGAAACGGGCGGGCATCGGCCTGACGGCCGGCTTGCTGACGGCGCTGCTGGCGACGCTGGGGATCGTGGCGGCGCAGGAGGCCGAGGCGGTCGCCGACCTGATCCTGGCCGTTGACACGATCTGGTTCGTGATCGCCGGCATCCTCGTCTTCTTCATGCAGGCTGGCTTCGGCATGCTCGAAGCAGGCTTCGTGCGGGTCAAGAACACGACCAACATCCTGATGAAGAACGTGCTCGACGCCTCCATCGGCGGCGTCGTCTGGTGGGCAGTCGGCTTCGGCTTCGCCTTCGGCGCCAGCCAGGGCGGCTTTATCGGCGGCCACTCGTTCTTCCCCGCGCTCGGCGGCCTCACCGAAACCGACGGCGTCTCCGAAGCCGCCGTCTTCTTCTTCCAGTGGGCCTTCGCGGCGACGGCGGCGACGATCGTTTCCGGCGCGCTGGCCGAGCGCACCAAGTTCTCCGCCTACCTCTTCTACACCGTCTTCATCACCGGCCTCATCTACCCCATCGTCGTCAACTGGACCTGGGGCGGCGGCTGGCTGGCCGGCCTCGGCGAGACCGGCTTCATGGACTATGCCGGCTCGACGATCGTCCACAGCGTCGGCGCCTGGGCCGGACTCGCAGGCGCGTTCCTGCTCGGACCCCGCATCGGCAAGTATGCCTCCGACGGCACCGTCACCGCCATCCCCGGGCACAACATGGGTATGGCCGCGCTCGGCATGTTCATCCTCTGGTTCGGTTGGTACGGCTTCAACGGCGGTTCCACCCTCGGCCTCACCGGGGGATTTGCCACCGAAGCCGCCTGGGTCGCCATCAACACCACCCTCTCCGCCGGCGCCGGCGCCGTCGTCGCCATGACCGTCGCCAAACTCCGCTACGGCAAAGCCGACCTCGGCCTGACGATGAACGGCGCACTCGCCGGACTCGTCTCGATCACCGCCGGCTGCGGCTTCGTCGAACCGTGGGCCGCGCTCATCATCGGCGCAATCGGCGGCGTCCTCGTCGTCCTCTCCGTCGCCTTCTTCGATCGCATCAAGATCGACGACCCCGTCGGCGCGATCTCCGTCCACGGCATCTGCGGCGTCTGGGGCACCCTCGCCGTCGGCCTCTTCGCGATCAAGGCCGGTGCGCACTTCTGGAGCGGTACCGATATTCCGCTCGAAGAGTGGAGCGGCCCCTACGGACTCCTCATGGGTGGCGGACTCGGCGTCCTCTGGGTGCAGATCGTCGGCATCCTCGCCGTCCTCGGCTGGACTCTGGCGACCGCCGGCCTGCTGTTCTTCGTGATCAAGAAGACGATCGGCCTGCGCGTCAGCGAAGCCGAGGAGCTGGCCGGGCTCGACGTGCAGGAGCACGGCATCGGCGCCTACCCCGAGTTCCCGACGGTCGCGCCGGGCACCGCGGTGGAGGTCTCCGCCATCGAGGAAGCGCCCGCTCCCTCACCCGCCGGCGGCGGCGACTAGCCTCGCCCACAACCAGCCGGCGGCAACCCCAGCGCGGGGGCGGCCCCGAAGGCCGCCCCCGCAACCCAGGCCGAGCGCAACCGCTCGGCAGACTGAAAGGTTCACCCCATGAAGATGGTCATCGCCATCATCCGGCCCGAGCGCCTCGCTATCGTGCGCCACGCGCTCGAACAGATCGGCATCGTCAGCATGACGATCACCGAAGTCCGCGGCCGCGGCGCGCAGCGCGGCGTCGTCCAGGAGTACCGCGGGCAGCAGGTGCAGGTCGACTACCTGCCCAAAATCCGCATCGAGATCGTGATCAACACGACGCCGTTGGACGATGTGATCGACGCGATCGTCGATAATGCCGGCACCGGGCAGATCGGGGACGGTAAAATCTTTGTCCTGGCCGTTGAGGACGCCGTGCGCGTGCGCACCCGCGAACGGGGCCCGGCCGCCGTCTAGCGGCGACGGCCAAGCCCCCTCCGTGGGGACCGGTTGGGGCGGGGGCGCCAATGGCATGCGAGTGCCGGCGCCCCCGCTTCACGCCTTTCATGTCTGTTGCGGCGACGGTTGAGGGCGTGGGTAGACTGAGGGCATGCCCCTCACGATTGAGCGCTGCGCGGATCTCGCCGCGGCCGAGCGGCGGCTGGGCGAGGCGATCGGGGGCTACCGCGCCGACCAGTCGCTCGCCCGCGTCAATATCCTCGTCGCCTCCGGACTCCAGCGCCTCTACCACCAGCGCCGCCTGGCTCGCCAACTCGGACCGCTCGCCGCCCTCTACTTCTTCACGCCCGCCGACCTTGCGCGCGAAATCGCCGACCGCGCCGACACGCCCAAGCGCGACCTGCTCCCGCCCGGCGCGGCGCCGCTGCTGCTCGACGACCTGCTCCACAAAATCGCCGCCGGCGGCGGTCTGCGCGAACTGCGCGCCGACTCCCCGGGCCTCGCCGACGCGCTCGCCGTCACCTTCACCGACCTCCGCGAAGGCGGCGTCGCCGCCCACGAGTTCGCCAGTTTCGCCGATGCGCGCCCCGCCAGCACCGACGACCGCGGCGTCACCGCCGACCTCGCCGCTCTCTACAGCGCCTGGTGCGACAGCGCCGCAAAGCTGCGCGATCGCCCCTCGCTCTACGAAGACGTGCTCTCCGCGCAGGTGCGCGACGACGACATTGCCGCGGCGCTCGGCGACGGTCCGCTGATCGTCGCCGGCATGTACGACTTCACCCGCGTCCAGCGCCAACTGCTCGCGCGCTGCGCCGAATCCGTCGAGGTGCGGGTGCTCTTCCCGTCGCCGCCGGGCGACGAACACGCCCGCCGCCTGGCTGACATCCTGGCCAAAGAAACCGACGCCCAGCAGATGGATGCCCCCGCCGCTCAGCCCAGCGACGCCGACATCGACGGCTTCTCCACCTCCGATCCCCGCGCCGAAGCAGCCGAAACCGCCCGCCGCGTGATCGACGCCGCCGTCAAACAGGGCGAGCAGGGCGATAGGGGCGTCAGATTCCACGAAATGGCCGTGCTCCACCGCGGCGGGGCGGCCGCCGACGCGCGCATCGCCGACGCGCTCAAACGGGCCGGCGCGCCCGTCTTCATCGCCGGCGGGCAGCCGGTGCTCCACACCAACGCCGGACGCGCCGCGCTGCGCCTGATCGAACTGCTCTGCGAGACGCCGCAGCGCGCTCGACTGCTCGAATTCCTCGGCAACCCCGCCCTGCGCCGCCGACTGCCCGGCGGCGCCCCGCCCAAGCCGCTCCAGTGGGAGCGCGTCTCCCGCAACGCCGGGCTGACCAGCGACTGGGCTGAATTCCACTCCCACCTCGAACGCCGCATCGAAACGCTCGAGCGCGACGACTCAGATCGCGCCTACGAGCAGCAACCCGCCCGCGAACTGCTCCAGATCTGCGACGACCTCCACGCGCGCGCCCAAACGATCGCCGCAGCGGGCGACTGGTCCGAAGCCGTTGAAGCCATCCTCGAAGCTGTCGACGCCTACATCGACGACGGCAGCGGCGCGACAGACGAGCGCAACGCGGACGAGCGCGACCAGAATGAACGCGACGGGCACCGCCGCCTGATCGACGCCATCCGCGCCGCCGTCTCCGCCCTTAGCGGCATCCAGCGCATCGGCGCTCACTACAGCGCCGACCGACTCCGCCGCGCCGCGCTCAGCGGACTCGGTAAAGCCCGCCTCCGCCCGCGCAAATCGTTCCAGGGCGTCCTGATCGGCAACGCGGCGGGCGCAATCCGCACGCTCCGCTTCGACGCCGTGTTCGTGCCCGGCATGGCCGAGCGCAGCTTTCCCGCCGCGCCGCGCCAGGATCCCCTGCTGACCGACGGCGTCCGCCGCGACCTCAACCGCCAACTCGGCGCGGAGGCGCTGCGGCTCGGGCAGAGCCGCACCCCGCAGGACCGCCTCGCCTTCGCCCTGATCGCGCAGGCCGCCCGCCGACGCCTTACCCTCTCCTACGCGCGCCGCGCCGCCGCCGTCGGCGGCCCCGCTCACCCCTCGGTGCTGCTGATGCAGGCGCTCGACCCCGCCGCGCCGCTGCTCAACGAACAGTCGCTCAACGAGAACGACCGCTTCCGCCGCATCCCCGCCGCCGTTTCTGAAGCCGCCCCCGGCCCCGACGACGCCGGCCTGCCCCAGTGGGGCCCCGAACAGCGCGCCATCGACGACTCCGACCTCCGCCTCGCCCTGCTCGCCGCGCCCGGCGTTCACGGCCCCGACCTCCTCCGCGCCATCGGCAGCGAAACCGCACTCCGCGCCGATCGCGCCCGGCTCGGACGCAACAACGGCGGCTTCAGCGCATTCGACGGCGTGATCCAACCGCCCGGCGACCGCTGGAACCCCTACGACGGCGAAACCGTTCTCTCCGCTACCGCGCTCGAACGCTACGCCGCCTGCCCCTACCGCTTCTTCCTCGCCAATGTCCTCCGCCTCCGCGCCGTCGAAGAGCCCGAAGAAGGCGGCGAACTCTCCGCCCTCGATCGCGGCAGCCTGATGCACGACATCCTCGAACAGTGGGTGAAGCTCTGGCTGCGCGAACGCCCGCAATCCTGGCCTGATTATGTGAATGATCCCCAACCGCTCCTCGATGTCGCTCAACAACGCCTGCAAGAAGCGCAGGACGATCGCAAACTGGGCGGCCCCGGCATCCGCGACGGACTCCGCCGTCAGGTGCTCGACGACCTCGAACAGGCCCGCCAGGCTGAAGCCGCGCGCGCCGCCCGCGAACCCGACTGGTGGCCGCGCGCCGTCGAAAGCAACTTCGAGGATGTCGAGATTGATATCAGCGGCGAACGAACCATCAAGGTCGCCGGTCGCATCGACCGCATCGATGAAGCGCCCGGCGATCGCCGACGCGCCATCGACTACAAAACCGGCAAACAGCGCCGCAACGCCGCTGACGCCTTCCGCGCCGGGGCTACCCTCCAACTCCCCCTTTACCTCTACGCCCTCCAGCAGCAGGACGGCGGATCGCTCGCCGAATCCAGCTCCGAACTCTTCTACATCACGCGCAAGGGCGGCTTCGCCCGCGAGCCGCTTCACGGCGCGGACCTGACCGCGCGCGGCGCGCCCGACGCGCCTGCCCCCGCCGACGAACTCGCCAACGTCCTCGCCGTCATCGCCGAGGGCATTGCCGGCGGACGCTTCTTCCCCTTCCCTTTCAAAACCGCCCGCAAAGACCTGCGCGACACCCACTGCAAGTGGTGTCAGTTCGAGACCGCCTGCAACCCCGATGTCGGCCGGCGCTACCTCCACAAACATGTCCGCCAGCCCGCCCTCACCGCCGACTTTGAGACGCTCGTCGCGCAGCGGAGCATCTGATGAGCCAGTTGATCAGCCAGCAGATGAGCCAGCAGATGAGCCAGCAGGTTAGTCAATCCGCCAACGCGCTCCGTCCCGCTGCCGACCAGGCCGTCCGCGACCGCGTCATCCACGAACTCGACACCTCCTTCTTCCTCGAGGCCGGCGCAGGCGCAGGTAAAACCCGCGTGATGGTCGAGCGCATCATCCAGACCGTCCGACAGGGCGCGGCCGAACTGCGCGAAATCGTCGCTATCACGTTCACCGAAAAGGCCGCCGGCGAACTCCGCGCCCGCGTCCGCCAGGGCCTCGCCGAAGCCCTTGCCGCCCAGCCCGCCGCAGACGAGCGCGAACGGCTGATCAACGCGCAGGAGCAGGTCGACGTCGCCCACATCGAGACCATCCACGCCTTCGCCTCCAGCCTCCTGCACGAGCGCCCCTTCGAGGCCGGCCTCGATCCCTACTTCGGCGTGCTCGACCAACTCGCCCAAACCCTCGACTTCGAAGACGCCTGGAACGAATGGCTCTGGTCCGAGCGTGACCCCGCCCACGCCGCCTCGCTCGAAGAAATGCTCAGCCACGGACTCGATGTCTCCCACATTCGCGCCGCCGCCGACCAGGTCAGCCGCTACCGCGACCTCAGTCCGCCCGCCGGCGCAGCAAAGCTTCCCAACGCCGTCGAAACACTGGACCGGTGGATCGCCGAAGCCGAGCGCGTCGCCGACGACTACGCGCTGGTTGAGCACAGTCCCGAAGCCCAAACCCGAATCGACGACCTCATCCGCGGCCTTTTCGCGCTCCGCAACAACGACAACGGCGACGACAACAATGCGCTCGCGCTCCGCATGGCCCAATTCGCCGCCGACCCTGCGATCAAGCCGCCCCGCAAGTACAAGCGCAACGCCGAGGCGCGCGAGCGCTGGGATGCCGCCGCCGAAGCGCGCAACGAGTTCGCCGATGCCGTCCGCCGCAACGCGCTCGATCGTTTGCTCCGCGCGCTCGACGACTTCGTCCGTTGGCACGCCGACCGTCGCCGCCGCGCCGGCAAGCTCTCTTTCGACGATCTGCTGCTGTACGCGCGCAACCTGATCCGTGATCACCCCCGCGCCCGGCAGCACTTCCGCGGCCGCTTCAAGACTCTGCTGATCGACGAATTCCAGGACACCGATCCGCTCCAGGCCGAACTCGTCCTGCTGCTCGCCGCCGCCGAGGACACCGACGACTGGCGTGAAGCCCGCCCTGCGCCGGGCAAACTCTTCGTCGTCGGCGACCCCAAGCAGTCGATCTACCGCTTCCGACGCGCCGATATCCGCATCTACCAGCGCGTCTGCGAGCTCTTTCGGCAGACCGCCGACGACAATGAAGAGGCAGCCGCCGTTGAGCGGCTCGGCGTCAACTTCCGCTCCCGGCCCGACCTCGTCGGCTGGGCCAACGACGCTTTCCCTCTGGTGCTCCAGGTTGACCCCGATCAGCTCGGCGCGCAGGCCGAGTACGGCGACCCCATCGCCGCCCACCGAGAAGGCCACGGCCCCGGTGTCGTCGCCGTGCGCAGCCCCGAACGCTTCGACCGCGCCCGCCTCGCGCGCGAGGCCGAGGCCGATCTGCTCGCCCGTCTCATCCACGCCCTCGCCGAAGACCGCGCCGGCTTCGGATATCTGCCCTGCGGCCAGTGCGCCGCCTGCGACGGCGAAGACGCTTGCCCAACGCCGCGCTCTCCGGCAATGCGCGATATCGCCGTGCTCGTCCGCAGCCGTACCGAAATCGAGCTCTACACCGAGGCCCTCGAACAGCACGGCATCCCGTATCACCTCGACAGCGGGCGCGGCTTCTTCACCCGACCGGAAGTCCGCGACCTCACCAACATCCTGATGGCCGTCGACGACCCGACCGACGAAGTCGCCGTCATGTCCGCGCTCAAAACACCGATCGCCTCCGCTTCCGATCAGGAGCTCTTCGACTACGTCTACTCCCGCACGGACCGCAAACTAGCCCGTTTCACGCTCGATGCGCGCGCCGTCCCCGATGAGTACGACGGCCCGCTGCGCGACGGCTTCGAGCGTCTCCGCGAACTCCGCGGCGGCCTGCGCGATCGCTCGTTGCCCCAATTCGTCGAATTCGTCCTCCGCGAATCCCGCCTGCTCGACGCCCAGTTCGCGCACAGACTGCACGGCGACGACCGCGCCGCCAATCTGCTCATGCTCGTCCATCGCGCCGCCGACTTCGTCGAAGCGGCCGATGATTCTCTGCGCCCCTTTGTCCAGTGGCTCGCCCAGCGCCGTGACCAGGACCTCTCCGAAGCCGAATCCGCCACTTCCGAACACGTCGGCGATGTCGTCCGCATCCTCACCATCCACCAGGCAAAGGGGCTCGAATTCCCGATCGTGATTGTCCCCAAGCTCGGCGACCAACCACCCGACGCCACCCAGGTCATGGTCGATCGCGAAAACAACTCCTTCGAAATTCAGGTCGGGCCCAAAGCGGCCGGCTTCCGCAGCGCCGGCTTCGACCAGGAGCTCGAATCCGCGCACGCCGACGCCGAACTGCGCCGCCTCCTCTACGTCGCCGCCACCCGCGCCGAAGACTGGCTGATCCTGCCTCACTTCCTCGCGCGCACCACCCGCAGCTCCAGCTTCGCCGCTTTCCTCGATGAGCCGCTCCAAACCGCATCGCCCGACCACCTGCTCGAAATTGAGCCCGACCAGTTCGACGCCTTCCAGCCCGCCGACTCAACGCCCGCGACCGTCGACCACGAGCGGCTCACCGAGGCCTGGCAGGCTCGCCGCGCCGCCGCGCTCGCTGCCGGCACAGTCAATGTCGTCACCGTCGCACCCTCCCAGGCCGCCCACGACGGTGAACCCGACGGACACGATGCGGAACACGACGCAGAACACGACGCAGAAAAGGCCGCCCGCGAGTCGGGCGCCGAACAGTACGAAGACGACGATGACTCGCCCGCCGACCGCAGCGATTACATCCCTCCCGCCTCGGCGCGCGCCGCTGCCGTCACCCGCGGCGTCGCACTCCACCGCGCGCTCGCGCTCGCCGATCTCGCCGATGCCGACCGCTCAATCGCCATCGCCCGCCGCGTCGCCGACGAGTACAGCCTGGACCAGGCGGACTTCACCGCCGAAGTCCGCCGTGCGCTCGATACCGACCTGATGCGCCGCGCCGCCCGCGCCGACCAGCGGCACTTTGAACTCCCGCTTGTCCGCGCCGCCAACGGCGCAGCCGCCGATAACGCCGATCCTGCGCAGGTCGTCATCACCGAAGGTCTTGCCGACCTCGCCTTCCGCGAGCCGCGCGGCTGGGTCGTCGTCGACTTCAAAAGCGACCGCTCGCCCAACGCCGAGCGCCGCCGGCAGTACCACCAACAAGTCGCAACCTACGCCCATATGCTCGCCGCAACGGGCGAACCCGTCGCCGAAGCCTGGCTGCTCTTCACCCACACCGGCGACGCCGAACCGGTCGAACTCCCCTCACCGACGCATCTGGAGAAGACGTAATGACCGACGCCGTCCGCACGCCGCAGCAGATCCGCGACGACCTCCACGCGCGCCGCGCGCGCATCGTCGAGCAGATGGGCTCCGACGACCGAATCGCCCGTCAGCATGACCGCGGACGCCTCACCATCCGCGAGCGCCTGGATCGCCTGTTTGATCCCGGCTCGTTCCGCGAGATTGGGACGTTTGCGGTGTCGGAGCATCCGGATGTGCGCGAACGCACGCCGGGCGACGGCAAGATCGGAGGCTGGGGGACGATTGAGGGGCGCCCGGCGGCGGCCTGCGGGGACGACATTACGGTGCTGCATGGGTCGTCGTCGGTGGTGGGTGGAAAGCGGATGAAGCGCATCTACGAACAGGCGCTGACGCAGGGCGTGCCGTATGTGTATTTCGGGGAGACGGGCGGCGCGCGGCTGCCGGATGCGCTGGGCTCCGAGGGCTTCAGCAAGATTCCGCCGGGGCTGGAGATGGGGCGTCGGCGGCGGCGCATCCCGCTGGCCACGGCGATTCTGGGCGAGTCGTTCGGCGGCTCGTCGTTCCACGGCGCGTTTTCCGATTTCGTGGTGCAGGTGCGGGGTTCGTCGATGGCGGTCTCGAGCCCGCGGGTGATCGAGATCGCGACGGGCGAGCGGATCTCGCTGGAGGATCTGGGCGGGGTGGATGTGCATCTCGATCGTACCGGCCAAATCGACCAGGTCGCCGATACCGAAGACGAAGCAATCGCCCTGCTCATAACCTTCCTCTCCTACCTCCCCGACAACTGCTGGCAAACGCCGCCGGTGGTTGCCGGTTACGACCACGCCGAACCCGACCCCCAACTCGCCGAACTCGTCCCCACCCGCCGCCAGCGCGCCTACGACATGCACCGCGTCATCGCCCGCATCACCGACGACGGCGAAATGCTCGAACTCAAACCCCGTTTCGGACGCTCCCTGATCACCACCCTCGCCCGCATCGGTGGCCGAACCGTCGGCATCCTCGCCAGCAACCCCATGTTCAACGCCGGCGCGCTCACCCCCGAAACCTGCGACAAGGCAACCCAATTCATCTGCCTCTGCGAGGCCTTCAATATCCCCCTCATCTTCCTCCAGGACGTTCCTGGCTTCATCGTCGGCAGCCAGCCCGAACACAACCGCCTCCTCCACAAGGCGATCATGTTCCTCGAAGCGCTGGCGCTGACGACGGTCCCCCGCTTCACCGTCGTCCTCCGCAAAGCCTTCGGCCTCGCCTACTTCTCCCTCTCCGGCAACAGCCTCGATAACGCCCTCGTCACCGCCTGGCCCGGCGCCGAAATCTCCTTCATGGACCCCGGCGTCGGCGTGAACGTCGTCCACGCCCGCGACATCGATAACGCCTCCGACCCCGACGCTGAACGCCAACGTCTCATCGACGAGTGGACCCTCGGCCACGAACCCTACGGCGCAGCCGGCATCATGAACCTCGACGAAATCATCGATCCCGCCGACACCCGCCGCTGGCTGCTCGAAGCCGTCCAACGCTTCCCCGCCGCCCCGCCGCCCCACGGCCAAACCAAAACCCTCGCCTCCTGGCCCACCTGCGTCTAACCCGCCCCGCCGCGAGGCCGACCCGCGACGCCCAACGCTAAGGAAACACCCATGACCGAACTGCCCCGCCGCATCGCCTTCGCCTTCGCCGCAATGCTGATCTGCGTGCTGTTCTCGATCATCGTGATCGGCGGCGCAGCCGCCTTCCTGATCTTCCTCAGCTTCGCCGCCGTGATCAGCCCCATCGCCATCCTGATCGCCGGCCCCGGCCCCATCGGCGCCCGCATCACACGCCGCCGCCGCCCCAAAGACGACATTATCGACGCCTGACAACCGCCGCTCAGGACGACTCCCGCTCCGACCACCGCTCCCGCATCCGCTCCGAAGGTTTCCCCACCTTCGAACCCGTATCGAGCTTCGTCCGTACCTCCCGCAGTACCCGCGGCGCCAGCCGCGACTCATATCGCGCCAACCACTCCCGCACCGGCCGCTCATCCCGAATCCCCAACTCTCGCAGCGCCCACGACAGCGCCTTCACGATCAAATCCTCCCGCGCGTCCACAAACAGATCGCACACCGCCAGCGTCCGCGCCGCATCGCCCCGTCCCAGCTGACGCTCATTCAGCGCAATCGTCGAGACGATCGCCGTCCGCCTCCGCCAGATCTCCGACGAGCGCGCCCAGCGCATCACTCGCGCGTCCGATATCTGCCCCCGCTGCCACGCCGGCCCGCTCAGCAGCCGCGCGAAATGATCCACACTCGCCCACCCGTCCAGCGTCGCCCCCAGACGCTCCAGCCAGCGGTAGTTCAGCATCGCCGCCGCCGACCGATGCCGCGCCGCCAGCTCGAACGCGACGCTGCGCGGCCAACTGCCCCGCTGCGTCAGCGCCGCACACAGCAGTAACACCGATTCCGCATCCGTATCCGCCAACTCCGCCGCCAGATCACGCGCGATCGCCCGCATCTGCGGCGTCCGCAGCGGCTGCGGCGCCTCCGCCAGTCGGCGCTCGACTTCCCCCGCGCTAATCACGCTGCGCCGCCGAACGCCCCGCGATCCGCCCGAACACCGACCCCGCCATCAACCCCGATCCGCCCGCATAGTTGTCGTAGAACAGCCCTCCGATCAGCTCCCCCGCCGCGTACAGCCCGTCAATCGGCTGCTCCTCCGTATCCAACACCTGCGCCGTGCGCGGATCAATCCGCAACCCCCCGAACGTAAACGTGATCCCGCAGGTCACCGCGTAGCCCAGAAACGGCGGCTTCGTCAGCGGCAGCGCCCAGTTCGACTTCGGCGGCGTAACACCCTCCGTCCGCAGCCCGTCCAACTCGGACGGATGAAACGCCCCGCCCACGCACGCCGCGTTGAACGCCGCCACCGTCCGCTCCAGCCCGGCCCGGTCCACGCCCAGCGCATCCGCCAGACCGCCGATCGTCTCCGCCTCCGCCATCGTCGCCTGCCGCACCCGATACTCGTCCCGCAGCAGCCCAGCCGTCTGCTGGTCGAACAACTGAAACGCCGCCCGACCCGGCTGCCGCAGAATCTCCCGCCCGTATTTCGCGTACGTGTAGTTGCGCAGATCCGCCCCCTCATCCACAAACCGCTCTCCGTCGAGATTCACGATGATCCCGTACGGGTACGAATGCTTCTGATACAGATCCGCGACAACCCGATTCCCCGTCGGCGGCGCGTTCAGATCCCAGGCCACCGCGTGCGCGCCCGACCAGTGCCCGAACGGCTGCGCGCCGATCTCCAGCGCTGCCCGAATCGCAT
Organism: Dehalococcoidia bacterium; assembly: GCA_965243125.1. Taxonomy (GTDB): domain Bacteria; phylum Chloroflexota; class Dehalococcoidia; order Bin125; family Bin125; genus CATQGW01. Next base: position 2,686,017 of record OZ251529.1, read on the forward strand.
CTCCGGTATTGAAGCGGCTGCCTCGCACCTTCGCCAGGTCCCAGCCCTGCCCCAGGTACCGCGTCCGCATCTCCGCGTTCGCCTCGAAGCCGCCCGCCGCCAGCACCACCGCGTCCGCCGCGATCTGCTCCTCCCCGCCCTCGGTCCAGACCCGCACCCCCCGTACCCGCCCCGCGTCATGCAGCAGGCCCACCACTTTCGCGCCGTAGCGGAACTGCACCCCGGCCCGCTCCGCCGCCGCGAACTCCTGATCCGACAGTCCCTTGCCCGCCCCCACCGCCTCCACCGTCAGCCCCCCGTAGAACACCAACACCCCGTCCACTTCGTTCGCCTGCCGCCCCGTCATCAGCGTGAACCGCACCCCCCGCTCGGCCAGCCAGCGCATCGTCGGCTGGGCCTCCCGCACCAGCGCCGTCGCCAGACCGTCGTCGATCAGCCCCTCCGTCACCCGCGCCAGATCGTCGCGGAACCGCGCCGCCGGATACGACCCCACATCCACCCGCGCGATCTCCGCCTCGCTCAGATCCGGAATCAGCCGCTGAATATCGGCCATCCCCTCGTACGGAAAACGGAAGCCGCCGCCCGTGAAATAGGTGTTACCGCCGCGCTCTTCCTGCGGCGCTTTTTCGAGCACCAGCACCTCCGCGCCGTGCTCCCGCGCGCTGAGCGCCGCGCACAGCGCCGCGTTGCCCGCCCCCGCCACGATCACTTTGTCTGCCATCAGTCGAACGCTCCTTCGTCCAGCGCAACGGGCGTCTTCTGCGGACGCGGCGCGGCGATCAGGATCGGCGCGCCGACCAATCGCTGCACCGTCGCCGCCGCGCGCCGCACACCCCGCTGACCGCCGATCAGCGCCAGGCCGATCGCCGGAATCGTCACCAGCCCGGCGACCAGCAGCGCCACGCGGTAGCCGCTGATGATCGCCGCCGGCGCTTCCCGATCCACGCCGTTGTCCAAACCGAACGCAATCGCCGCGTTCGAGTACAGCGCAAACCAGATCGCATACCCAATCGCCGTTCCGATTGTCCGTGCCGTCGTCTGCGACGCCGACGCCGTGCCCAGCCGATCCGGCGGCACCGCCGACATGATCACCGACGTATTCGGCGAGCTGAAGATCGAGGTCCCAATCCCCAGCATCAGCATCCGCCACATGAAATCGATCGGCTGCGCATCCCCGTCCAGTGTCGCCAACGAGAGCAGCGCCCCGCACACGAGGATCAGGCCCAGCGTCGTCAGCGGACGCGAACCCAGCCGGTCCGAGGCCATCCCAGATAACGGCGAAATCAGCAGCATCGCCAGCGGCATCGGCAGAATCATCAGCCCCGCCTCCAGCGTCGTGAAGCCCCGACCGTCGATCAGGAAGAACGGACCCAAGGAGATCGCCGCCGACATCCCCATAAACTGCAAGATCGCCGCCGATACCCCGGCGGAGAACCCGCGCCCCTTGAACAGGCCGAGGTCCACGACCGGGCTGGCCACGCGCCGCTCAACGACGATGAACGCCGCGAGGCAGATCGCGCAGGCCGCGAACAGCCCCAGAATCATCGCGCTCTCCCAGCCCAGATCGCGCCCCCGGTTGATCCCCAGCGTCAGCGTCCCCAGCACCCCGAACAACAGAAACGCGCCCGGCACATCCAGCCCCTTGGGGCGCGATTCCGCCGGCGCGTCGACCAGCAGCCGCCAGGCCAGAAACGCGCCGACCAGTCCAAAGGGCGCGCGCGTCCAGAAAATCGCCCGCCAGTCGAGCCAGTCCACCAGCACTCCGCCCAGCACCGGCCCCGCCGCGAAGCCCGCTCCCACCGTCGAGACCATGATCCCCAGCCCGGCCCCGCGCTTCGAGGGCGGGAACGACGCCGTGATGATCGCCGCCCCGTTGGCCATCGTCATCGCCGAGCCGATCGCCTGCAACACCCGCGTCCCGATCAGCTCCTCCAGCGAGCCCGAGACCGCCGAAAGCGCCGTCGCCAGCGTGAAGATCGCAAACCCGGCCGTGTAGAGCGTCTTCCGCCCGTAGAGGTCCCCCAGCCGCCCCATCGTCAGCGACAGCCCCGTGCTGACGACGATGAACGCCAGCGCCACCCAGATCACGTCCTCTTCCGGACGCCCGAACTCGTCCACCAGCGTCGGCAGCGCCACATTCGTGATCGAGTTGTCCAGCACCCCCAGAAAAATCCCGATGCAGACAATCCCCGCAGCCACCCAGCGATAAGGAATCGGCCCCAGATTGGGCCCGCTCACAAGCGGTCGGTCGTCCGCCTGCGCGCCGCCCGCGCGCGCAGCGCTCATCGCTCCCAGCCGACGAGGTGAATGAAGCGTCGCATCAACCTGATCCTACGCCCTCGCCCCGTCGTACCCGGCCGGACGCTGCGTAGACTGGCCCGCATGACGGACGCCGCAACGAACAACCGAATCATCCTGGCCGACAACCTCGACATCCTGCCCGACCTCGAGAGCGGCTCCGTCCCGCTGATCTACATCGACCCGCCCTTCAACACCGGCCGCGAGCAGCGCCGCACCCGCATCCGCACCAAGCGTGACGACGCCGACGGCGACCGCGTCGGCTTCGGCGGGCGCCGCTACCGCACCACCACCCTCGGCTCGCACGCCTTCGACGACCTCTTCGACGACTTCCTCGCCTTCCTCGAACCCCGCCTCCTCGAACTACGCCGCATCCTCGCCTCCGCCGGCTCCTTCTTCCTCCACATCGACTACCGCGAGGCCCACTACTGCAAGGTGCTGCTCGACGCGATCTTCGGGCGTGAGTGCTTCCTCAACGAGATCATCTGGGCCTACGACTTCGGCGGACGCTCCAAACGCAGGTGGCCCGCCAAGCACGACGCCATCCTCTGGTACGCCGCCGACCCCGCGAACTACACCTTCAACTACGACGCCATCGACCGCATCCCCTACCTCGCGCCCGACCTCGTCGGCAAAGAAAAGGCCGAGCGCGGCAAAACCCCCACCGACGTCTGGTGGCAGACCATCGTCCCCACCAACAGCCGCGAACGCACCGGCTACCCCACCCAGAAGCCGCTCGCCATCCTCGAGCGCATCGTCCGCGTCCACTCCAACCCCGGCGACCTGGTCCTCGACTGCTTCGCCGGTTCCGGCACAACCGGCGAAGCCGCCGCCCGCCACCACCGCCCCTACCTGCTGATCGACAACAACCCCGAAGCCGCCCAAATCGCCGCCCAACGCCTCGCCCACACCCACCCCGCCCACATCAACTTCACCCCCCACTAAGACCGCCCGCATATCCGAATCCCTCCCTTACCCCGTCATCCCCACCACCCTCTCCGTCATACCCGCCGCCCCTTCTCCGTCATACCCGCCGCTCCTCCCCGTCATACCCGCGCTTGCCGCGGGTATCTCGACGCCAACAGCACCAATGCCGTACCCACCCTTCCGACCTCTCCCCCCATCCTGGGGGGAGACTGAGAGGGCGGCGCCCCACGCAACAACCCACCCCTACAATCACCCCATGACCACCACACACCACCTCCACGACGAACTCTCCGCCATCGACTGGTGCTACGAGCAGGGCTGGACCGACGGACTCCCCGTCGTCCCTCCCGCCCGCGAGCGCGTCGAGCGCTTCCTCGCCGCCGCCGGACGCCCGCCCGAAGAGGTCGTCGCGCAGCACCCCGCCACCGGCCGCCAATGCAGCGTCCAGGACGCCGCCGTCAACGCCGTCATGGCCGGCTGCCTCCCCCAGTACTTCCCCACTGTCCTCGCCGCCCTCGAGGCGCTCAACGAAGACGCCTACAACTTCCACGGCTCCACCGCCTCCACCGGCGGCTCTGCACCCGTCCTGATCGTCTCCGGCGATATCCAGGACGAAATCGGCCTCAATGTCGGCGTCAATGTCTTCGGGCCCGGCGCCCGCGCCAACGCCACCATCGGACGCGCCATCCGCCTCGTCATCCTCAACATCTTCCGCATGACCCCCGGCATCGCCGACCGCTCGACCACCGGCTGGCCCGGCAAGTACAGCTGCTGCATCGGCGAAAACACCGCCCACAGCCCCTGGGAACCCCTGCACGTCAGCCTCGGCTTCCCGCCCGAAGTCAGCACCGTCACCGCCTTCGCCGCCTCCGGCTTCTACAACATCGAGAACCACTACACCGCCGACCCCGACGCCCTGCTCGACACCTTCGCCGACACCATGGCCGCGCTCGGCGCGCTGACCGACGGCCAATCGCTGGTCGTCATATCCCCCGAGCACGCCCAGATCGCCGCCTCCGCCGGCTACACCCGCCACGATGTCCAGCGCCGCCTCTTCGAGCGCGCCCAACGCCCCTCCGCCCAACTGCTCGCCCACGGCAAGTGGCCCGCCGACCGCGCCGCCGACGGCCTCGCGCCCGACGCGCCCCAAGGCGACGGCGCATTCCACCGCGGACGCGAACCCGACGACATCCTGATCGTCGTCGCCGGCGGCGAGGCCGGCGGGCACTCCGCCTTCCTCCCCTCCTGGAGCCGCGGCCGCAACTCCATCTACCAAACCAAACCGATCGGCGTCTGCCTCGACTGCTGACGCCCCACCAGCAAAGGCGCGCGATGATGTCTCTCGAACTGCTCGACCCCACCGGCCAAACGCCCGAAACCGGCTACACCGCCGCCGCCCGCCTGCCGTCCCTCGACGGCCTGCGCATCGGCCTGCTCTCCAACGGCAAGGTCAACGCCGACCGACTCCTCCGCCTCACCGCCGAACGCTTCGTCGAGCGCCACGGCTGCTCGATCGTCTGCGAGACGGCCAAGCCCAACGCCTCCCGCATCGCCGACCCGCAGGTGCTCCGCGACCTCAGCCACGACGTCGACTTCCTGATCACCGCCGTCGGCGATTGAGGCTCCTGCTCCACATGCAGTGTGCATGACGCCGTCACCTTCGAGCAGCTCGGCAAGCCCGCCCTCGCCATCTGCACCCACCCCTTCGAGCCGACCAGCAAAATGATCGCCCGCACCCTCAGCCTGCCCGACTTCCCCTTCGCCCTCGTCGACCACCCCATCGGCAGCGCCGACACCGCAGAACTCACCGCCCGCGCCGCGGATGCCTACGCACAGGGAACGCGCATCCTGCTGCCCGGAAACGACACATGAAAACCCTCGGCCTCGACGAATCCGGCGACGACAACCTCGAGAAGATTGACCCCGCCTATCCGATCTTCGTCGTGGGCGGCGTCATTCTTGAGAACGACTACATCCCCGCAGCAACCGAAGCGGTCAACGAGTTCAAGCGCGAACTGTTTGGCCGCGACGATTTCGTTCTCCACAGAGCGGAGTTCACTCGAAGCCGTGGAGCATTCACGCGCTTGCACGAGCGAGACTTTCGGCAGCAGTTCTACGAGCGGCTCGACCAAATGGTGCTCGATCTCGAGTTCAGCATCATCGCATGCGTCATTCGCAAAGATCATTACGCATCGAGCCCGCATGCCGCTAACCATGACCTCTACCGGCTTGCCTTGCGTCGCCTGACGACTCAATTCTGCGACATCATCGGAAGCGGCGGCCATGGCGGCCGCATTCGCGCCGAAAGCGGCCGTCGCAGTCAGAACCTCGCTGTTCTGACTGGCTGGCAAGAACTCCGCGAGTCCGGAACTCCTCAGACCAGCGCGGAAACAATCCGGCACCGCATTGACTTTCTCTCGCTGCACACCAAGAAGGAACGACTGGTTGAACTTGAGCTTGCTGATCTCGTCCTCACACCAATCGGCCGACATTTCGCGGGCTATGCCGATGAGTGGGAATGGAGTGTTGTGCGCGAGAAGTTCCACGGCGACGCGAACTCAGCGCTGACGATTTTCCCCGAGCAAAGATGAAGGCCGGCGCCCGCAATGGCAGAGGCCGGCCTTCGCGCCCCCGAACAGCCATTGACAGCGCAACCGGGGGTCTAGCAGCGCCGTCGGCGGGGCCGGGTTCCGCTACGCAGGCACCGGCCCTCACCCCAATTATGCACGCTCAGGGTAGGTTGTCAAGTATCCGACCTAATGTCAAGAATGCTCCACAAGAAGAAGTGAGGCCGGCCCCCGCTACGCAGAAGCCGGCTCTCCGACCCCCTACAGCCATTGACAGCGCCTCACCGGGGGCCTGGCGACGCCGTCGGCGGGACCGGGTTCCGCTACGCAGGCGCCGGCCCTCACCGCCAATGCTGCACCTGACACCCGGTGATGTCAAGCTGTCAGCCCAGCCTCACTCCGGCCCCACCAACTCCCGACCAATCAGCAGACGCCGAATCTCGCTCGTCCCCGCTCCGATCTCCAGCAACTTCGCGTCCCGCACGTAGCGCGCCACCCGACTCTCGCTCATGTACCCGTAGCCCCCGTGAATCTGCACCGCCTTGTCCGCCACCCGACTCGACATCTCCGCCGAATACAGAATCGCCGCAGCCGCCTCCTTGTTTGCCCGCTCTCCCTGCGACGCCCGTTGCTCCACCACCGACGCCGTGCGGTAGACCAGCCAGCGCGCTGCCTCCAACTCCGTGTACATATCCGCCAGCATCGCCTGAATCAGCTGAAAATCGCCGATCCGCTGTCCGAACTGCCGCCGCTCCCGCGCATACCCGATCGCCGCCTCCAGCGCCGCCTGCGCAATCCCCAGCGGCTCGCCCGCCAGAAACGCCCGCTCCACCGCCAGACCTTGCATCATCACCGACGCCCCGCCCCCCTCGCGCCCCAGCACGTTCCCCGCCGGCACCAGACAGTCCTCCAGCAGCAGTTCCGCCGTCGGCGATCCTCGGTGCCCCACCTTGTCCAGCTGCTGACCGACCGAAAAGCCCTCAAACGACGACTCCACAATGAACGCCGTCACCCCACGCGAGCCCGCCTCCGCATCCGTCTTCGCATACAGCACCAGCGTGTCCGCCACCGAACCGTTCGTGATGAACATCTTCGTCCCATTCAGCCGATAGACATCCCCCTCTCGCACCGCCGTCGTCCGAATCCCCACCGCGTCCGAGCCCGCTTCCGGCTCCGTCAGCGCCAGCGCCCCCACCTCCGCCCCGCTGCACAGCCCCGGCAGATAGCGCTCCTTCTGCCCCTCGCTCCCGTTCGCCGCGATGTTGTTCGCGCACAAATTCGCGTGCGCCCCGTATGACAGCGCCACCGACGCCGACACCCGCGCCAACTCCTCCGTCGCGACCACCCCCGCCAGCAGCCCGGCCTCGGAGCCGCCGTAGCGCTCCTCAATCGTCACCCCCAGCAGCCCCAACTCCCCAAGCTTCGGCCACAAATGCCCCGGCCACACATCGTCGCGATCCATCTCATCCGCGATCGGCTCAATCTCCGCCTCCGCGAAATCCCGCACCGCCCGCCGCACCAACTCCTGCGCCTCATTCAGCTCAACCACAGCCAACCTTCCCCTCTCCCTCCAGCCTACCGCCCACCACGCCAAGACCCTCCCCTCCGGAATCGCCCCACTACGCAGGGGGGCTGTCCGCGCAAGCGGACTGGGGGGTCGGCCGCCCGACGCACTCCCATCACCGCCTGAACAACCGCCCAAAATTCGACGGCCCCCGGTCACGCCCCCGCTCCCCGCCGCCCGACTCCGCATCCGCCAAATGCTCCTCAAACGCCGCCAGCAACTCCTCCGGACCCGGAAACCGTTCCATCGTCGTCGGGTGCGTGCGCGTCCGACGACGCACATCCGCCCGCCGAAACATCCGCTCGTTCATCGCAAACGCAAACGGCGCGCCCTCCTCCGACGCCCGCTGCATCGCCTCATCCAGCAGCGGCGCGCCCAACGGCGTGCCCGGCGCCGCCACCACCAACGCCGCGTCGTACAACGCGCCGTCCCGCATCACCGACAGCACGAACTCCACGCTCCGAGGCGCAACCGCCCCCTCGCCCTGATAGCGCGCCCGCACCTCCGCCGCCGCGTCCCCCCAGCCGCGCGCGCTCAACGCCTCGCAGACCCGCTCAATCGGCGAACTCGACGACGCCGACGCCCCATTCCTCGGTCCAGACTTACGCTGTCCCGCGCCGCCGGCCTCACCCGCGCCATCCCGTCCCGAACCCGGCCGTTCGCTCCCGCCGCCGCGCCGCGACCCGCCCTGCTGCGTCCGTCCGCCCCGCGCCGAACGCCCATCAGCCCAACGCGAGTCGGCCGCTCCATCCCGCGCCGAACGCCCGCCCGCCCGACGAGAGCCGCTCCGCTGCGCCTGCTCGCCGTGCGCCGATCGCCTACCCGCTCGACGCGATCCGTCCTGCTGCGTCCGCCCGCCCTGCGGATCGCGCTCCCCGGCCTGGCGCGCTTCCTCCCCGGCCCGACGCACCTCCTCAGCCGCCCGTTGCGCCCGTGCCTCCGCCTCCCGGCGCTCCCTCCGCCGCGCCGCCTGGCGACGACGCCGACGCTCATCGTCCACCCGCCGCGCCCGCTCCATCTGCTCGCTGAACGCCTGGCGCGTCTCCGCACGCTCCTCCGGCGACTGCGGCCGCCGCGCCGACTCCGCCTGCGATCCCGCCGGCGGCGACGGCGCCGCCGCGCTCGCACCCCTCGCCCGCCGCACATCCAGCGGCACCCCGTCTGCCAGCAAATCGCGCGCCCGATTCAACTCCGCCATCCGCTGATCCGCCTGCGGATCGTCCGGATTCAAATCCGGGTGAAAGCGCATCGCCAACTCGCGGTAGCGCTTCCGCACCGCCGCCGCGTTCGCCCCCGGCGCCACGCCCAACAACGCCGCCGCCTCAGCCGCGCTCTCCGGAATCGCCATCCCACCCCTCGCCCATTCGTTCTACGATCCTACCAAAGCGCCCCGCTCAACTGTCCCAGACAAACACCCCACGCGCCAGCCTACCCCCACGCACCGCCCTTATCAGCCGCCGCCGCTCGGCCGCCGCTGATGCCCCAGACGAAAGAGAGTGAGCGTCGGGAAGAACAGCGCCTCCGGCCAGACGCCGATCGTGTGGCCGAATCCACATTCGACGTAATGAATCCGGGCGAGTGGCTGCCCCTCGATGTCCCATACTCGCGTGTAGTACGACACGCCGCCCCAACTGCACCGGTACGCTGGTCCTGTCGTGCCCGGCTCCAGCGTCTCGCTGAAGCGGCCCTCGGCGACACCTGCGAAGACCTCGAACGCCGCGAACAGATCATCGAGTTCGTATTCCGGTATCCTCAGACTCGGACGTTTAGGCAAGCGAGGCCCCCATGACGCCGAGCGAAGAGACCGCGGCAGAACTGCGCACGCTGCTGACAGCTTACCTGCGCGGTCAGCGCAGCGCCGACGACATCTACAGCTTCGAGATGGAGCGCCACAGCGACGACGACATCGACCGCGTGTTGCGTGAACGCATGGCGCGCCTCTCCCTCGTCGCCGCCGAAGTCGACCGCGGCTGGGCACCCGACTCCGCCCTTATGTCACTCGCCCGCGAGACGCTCAACAGCCTGCCCGTCCACACCGCCGAGGTCGCCGCAGACTAGTTCCGCCCTCCTTTCCGACCTCTCCCCCCATCCTGGGGGGAGATACAAAGGGGGGCCGGCCGCCCACCTCCCACTACCCTGCCCCCATGCCCCCCAACCTCACCGCCGACTTCGCCGCCGCCCTCCAGGCCGCCCAGGGCGACACGCAGCACTTCGACTCCTGGACAACCCTCGCCGACTTCGCTCGCAACCTCGACCCGACCCCCATCGCCCGACGCGGACTCCCCCTCAGCGGCATCGACGCGCCGCGCAGCATCGCAGCAATCGCCGACCGCCCCGTCGGCCTCACCCAGGCCGCCCTCGGCGTCGCCGAAACCGGCTCACTCCTGCTCGTCGAACCCGACCCCACCGACCGCTGCATCTCCCTGCTCACCCGCCACCTGATCGTCGCCCTGCGCGAAGACGACATCCTCCCCACCCTCGACGACGCATTCGCCTGGCTCGCCGCCCAACCCCGCGCCGCCGCCTACGCCACATTCGTCACCGGCCCCTCACGCACCGCCGACATCGAGCGCTCCCTCACCATCGGCGTCCAGGGTCCCAGCCGCCTCACCGCCGCCATCCTGACGGACAAACAACCGTGACCAGCTTCAAAACCCGCTACCGACGCGCCGCCGCCGACCCCCACCTCCGCCGTGGCCTGCTCGACTTCCAGCGCTCCTGGCGCGTCTCCCGCGACGAACAAATGGCGCGGCTGGAGTGCCGCACCGAAGCGAGCTTCAACGACCTCCGCCGCGAATTCGCCCAAACCAAAGACGACACGCTCGCTCGAATCGACGACTACATCGCCGAGTTCCGCGCCCACGCGGAAGCCGCGGGCGCAACCGTCGTGGAAGTCGAGACAGCGCAGGACGCGCTCAACTACATCACCGACATCTGCCGCGAACGCGGCATCGAGCTGGTGGTCAAAAGCAAGTCGATGGTCTCCGAGGAGATCGAACTCAACCATCACCTTGAAGCGCAGGGCATCCGCGCCATCGAAACCGACCTCGGCGAGTGGCTCCTCCAGCTCGCCGGCGAACGCCCCAGCCACCTCGTCATGCCCGCCATCCACCAACGCCGCGAGCGCGTCGCCGAGCTGCTGGGCGACGAGCTGGAGCAGAAATTCGACCCCGACGACATCCCCGCCATGGTCGCCAGCGCACGCGGCGGTCTCCGCGACCACTTCCTCGGCGCTGGCGCCGGCCTCACCGGAGCCAATGCGCTAATCGCCGAGACCGGCAGCATCATGCTCGTCACCAACGAGGGCAACGCCCGCCTCGCCACCTCCCTGCCGGGCATCCACTTCGTCACCGCCGGCATCGAAAAACTGGTCCCCACCTGGGCCGACGCCCAGCGCCAACTCCAACTCCTGCCCCGCTCCGCCACCGCTCAGCAACTCAGCACCTACACCACTTGCATCACCGGCGCCCAGCCCGGCAAGGAAATGCACATCATCCTGCTCGACAACGGACGCCGCGCAATGGCCGCCGACCCCAAAATCGCCGCCGCCCTCCGCTGCATCCGCTGCGGCGCCTGCGCCAACGTCTGCCCGCCCTACCAGATCGTCGGCGGGCACGCCTTCGGCCACATCTACACCGGCGCAATCGGCCTCGTGAACACCCCCTTCCACCACGGCCCCGAGCACGCCGCCGGACCGCAAAGCCTCTGCGTCTCCTGCGGCGCCTGCGCGCAGGTCTGCCCCGTCGAAATCCCGCTGCCGCAGCAGATCCTCGAGCTGCGCAGCCGCCGGACGCACGCGCCGCTCTGGGAGCGCCTCGCCCTCCGCCTCTGGTCCCGCCGGCCCTGGTTCCGCGCAACAATGCGCCTGGCCGCGCTCGCCTCGCCCCTGTTGCGCCGACTGCCGCTGCCGCCGCGCCACCGCTGGCGGAAACCGCCGCCGATCCCTTGGCGCAACGCCCGCCGCAGAATCGCGGGCCGACGCCCGCAGCAGGCGATCGCCGCGACCGACGCGAGCGGACGCAATATCTCGCTCTTCCTCCAGTGCCTGACCGACGCAATGCTGCCCAACGCAGGCGACGCAACAGCCCGGCTGCTGGAGGCCGCCGGCGCGCGCATCCACCTACCGCCCAACCAGCACTGCTGCGGACTCCCCGCCTTCGACGCCGGCGACTGGGACACGGCGCGGCGAATGGCCCGTCAGACGATTGTGACGCTGGAGGAGCATCCCGGGCGCGACATCGTCACCCCCGCCGCCAGCTGCCAGATCGCCATGCAGCGCCACTGGCCCCAGCTGTTCGCCGCCAACCCGCCCTGGCGCGGACGCGCCGAAGCCGTCGCCCGCCGCACCCACGACCTCGCCGAATACCTCGAAACCACCGCCCGCCTGCCCGACGGATGCCTGACCGAACCAACGGATGACGACGCCGATTATGTCGTCCACCGCTTCTGCCAGGGAACCAACCTCATGAGCTGGGACGACCGCGTTGAGCGGCTCGTCGCCCGCCTGACAAACGCCGAGCCGCAGCCCCTCGACGAGGCCGCCACCTGCTGCGGCTTCGGCGGCCTCACCTCCATCACCGCCCCCGAAGTCGGCGCAGGCATCCTCCGGCGCAAACTGGACTGCGTCGCCCAGTCAAAAGCCGACACCCTGATCACCAACAACCCCGGCTGCGTCCTCCACCTCCGTGCCGGTGCCGAAGCCAGCCGAATGCCCCACCGCACCCTCCACTACGCCGAATACCTCGCCGCCCGCCTACCAAATTCCCCTCTCCCCCCACCCTGAAGGGGCTGCCCTCCTCTCTCCCCCCATCCTGGGGGATCCACTTCCCCTCTCCCCCCATCCTGGGGGGAGACACAGAGGGGGGGCTCCGCTCCGGAATCGCCCCCCTATGCAGGGGGGCTGTCGCGCAGCGACTGGGGGGTCGGCCGCCCGCAGTCAGTTACCATAAGCCAAACCACCCGCCCGCCCGGAGTCCCACAATGGCGTCCACCTTCGTCAGCCTCGATGTCGAAACCGCCAACGCCCACCGACGCTCCATCTGCTCCGTCGGCTGCGTCCGCTTCGAAAACAACGCCATCGCCGACGAGTACTACACCCTGATCAACCCCTGCGAGACCTTCAACCCTGCCAACACCCACATCCACGGCCTCTGCGCCGACCAGGTCCGCGACGCCCCGCACTTCCCCAACGTGCTCGACGACCTCCGCAAATTCATCGGCGACGCGCCCGTCGTCCAACACTCCACCTTCGACTCCGGCGCCGTCCAGCAAGCCGCCGAGCACTGGTGGATCGAGCCCCCCGCCTGGCAATGGTTCGACTCCATCGAAGCCGCCCGCCGCACCTGGCCCCACTTCGCCGCCAACGGCGGCTACGGCCTCAAACACCTCAGCGCCCAACTCGGCATCCCCCTCCGCCACCACCACGCGCTCGACGACGCCCGCGCCGCCGGCCAGATAATCCTCAAGGCCATACGCCTACAGGGCGCATCAAACTTCAACGACCTGCAACGCAAACTCAACCTCACCCCTCACGGCCCCAACGGCGCAATCCTCCCCGCCGCTCCCGTCAACGGTCCGCTCAACGGTCATGTCGTCGTCTTCAGCGGTAAATTCACCGAGCTCAACCAACGAATCAAGCAACGCACCCTCGCCGCCAGAGCCTCCGAACTCGGCGCCCGCGTCGCCGACCGCGTCACCGCGCGCACCACCCTCTTCGTCATCGCCGGCGGCAAAATCGGCGAAAAACCAACCCGCGCCGCCCAAACCGCCTGCCGCATCGCCCGGCAAGACGGCGCCCTCCGCATCATCAGCGAGTACGACTTCTACGTCCTCTGCACCCCCAACCAGCAACCACTCCTCTAAGGCCCGCACATGCTGCCCCCCATCATCGACGTCCATGTCCACCTCACCCGCTCCGTCGCCCACGAGCGCGTCGTCTTCCCCCGCCCCGACTACCCCGACGACTGGCGCTGGGCCAACGAAGAGCGCGTCGCCGAACACCTCGATAACGAACCCATCGAAGCACTCGTCGCCGTCAACTACATGGTCCTCCCCGATATGTACGACCAGCGCCGCCGGCGCAGCCCCGAAACGCCCGACGCGGAAATCTGGGACGACCTCCGCAACCGCGCACGCGACTTCAACACCTGGATCCTCGACCTTCACCGCCAAGACCCCCGCGTCATCCCCTTCGTCTGCTGCGACATCGGAACCTGGCGCGACACCGACACGCTGATGGAAGAGATCGAGCGCTGCATCGCCCTCGGCGCAATGGGCGTCAAAATGCACCCCGGCCTCGGCCGCTACTTCCCCGCCGACCAGCGAATGTTCCCCCTCTACGCCCGCCTCGAAGAAGCGCAACTCCCCATCCTCAGCGACACCGGCTCCCTCCGCGGCGGCCCCGGCGACGACATCTACGGCATGCCCGACCACTTCCGACCCGTCTTCGAGCGCTTCCCCCGCCTCCGCTTCATCATGGCCCACATGCCCAGCGACTATTGGGACCAGCGCCTCCGCATCGCCCACGACCACCCCCAGGTCCTCTTCGACACCGCCGGCGGCTTCAGCGAAGCCCAGTTCCGCGCCCGCGACGGCTACCGCGCCTGCGCACTCGAAGACGCCGCACGCATCATCCGCCAAATCGGCCCCGAGCGTGTCCTCTTCGGCTCCGACGCCCCAGGCCACGACCAACGCCCCCAAATCCACCAACTCCTCCGCACCCCCCTCACCGAAACCGAACTCGAACAAATCCTCGCCGCCAACACTCGTGAGTTGCTTAGCCTCGGCTAACTGACCCGCCCCGCCCATCCCCCTCTCTCCCCATCCCGGCAGGAGCTCCTTTCCCTTCTCCCTCCGTCCTGGCAGGAGCTCCTTTCCCTTCTCCCCCCATCCCGGCAGGAGCTCCTTTCCCTTCTCCCCCCATCCCGGCAGGAGCTCCTTTCCCTTCTCCCCCCATCCTGGCAGGAGCTCCTTTCCCTTCTCCCCCCATCCTGGGGGGAGACACAGAGGGGGGTCCCCCTCCGAAATCGCCCCCCTACGCAGGGGGGCTGTCCGCGCAGCGGACTGGGGGGTCGGCCGCCCCCTACAATCACCCCAATGACCAACCCCCAACAACTCCGCGCCCTCCAGGACAAAACCGCCATCGTCGGCGTCGGCGCAACCGAATTCGCCGCCATCTACCGCGACCTCGACCCCGAACGCTCCGCCTACGACCTCGGCCGCATCGCCTTCCTCGACGCGCTCCGAGACTCCGGACTCAAAAAGTCCGACATCGACGGCGTCATCGTCTCACGCCTCCCCCACTACGGCCGCATGTGCGAAATCCTCGGCCTCCGCTACCCGCGCTTCGTCAATGTCCTGCCCGGCGAAGGCCGACAGTCCGGCATCGCACTCCAATACGCCGCGCTCGCCGTCGCCAACGGACTCGCCGACGCCGTCGCCTGCATCTACGGCAACAACGGACGCTCCACTGGCGCGCGCTACGGCGGCGAAGACCGCGGAGCGTCGACGCAAGCCCCCACTACCCAATCAATGTTCGAGGCGCCGTTCGGCATGACCTCCCCCGGCGCCGTCACCTCCCTCATGTTCCGCCGCCACCAGTACCGCTACGGCACGCCGGTGGAAGCGCTGGGGCATCTCGCAATCAGCAACCGCGCCAACGCGGCGCTCAACCCCAACGCCGTCATGCAGCAGCCCATCGACCTCGACGACTACCTCAACAGCCGCTACATCGCCGAACCCCTCCGGCTGCTCGACTACTGCCTGATCAACGACGGCGGCGTCTGCTTCATCGTCACCTCCGCCGAGCGCGCCCGCGACCTCCTCAATCCACCCGTCCTGATCCACGCCACCGCGCAGGCCGCCGACATCACACCCGTCTACGTCGCCGACGACTTCTGGCGCGAGCCCATGTCCCGCATCGCCGACGACCTCTTCGCAACCTCCGACGCCCAGCGCGAAGACCTCGCCTTCGCCCAGCTCTACGACAACTTCACCCCCACCATGCTCTTCACCCTCGAAGGCATGGGCTTCTGCGAGCCCGGCGAGGGCGGCGACTGGATCACCCCCGAACGCATCGGCTTGCGCGGCCAACTCCCCCTCAACACCGGCGGCGGACACACCAGCGAGTCCTACATGCAGGGCTGGGCCCTCCACGTCGAAGCCGTCCGCCAACTCCGCGGCGAATGCGGCGAGCGACAGGTCGCCGACGCCCAATACGGCCTCTACGCCTGCGCCGCACCGCTCGCCACCGCCCACATCCTCAAACGGGACGGCGCATGACGATGACCGACTCCATCCCCCGGAAACCGCTCCCGCCCATCACCCGCCTCACCAAACCCTTCTGGGACGGCTGCCGCGAGGGCGAACTCCGCCTCCAGTTCTGCAACATCTGCGACCGCCCCTGGTTCCCGCCCGCCGACAACTGCCCCATCTGCCTACAGGACGACTGGGAATGGCGCCCTGTCAGCGGCCACGGAACCGTCTGGTCCTGGATCCAAATGCACCAGCGCTACTTCCCCGGCTGGCAGCCCGAGGAATACCCCATCACCATCGCCCTCATCCAACTCGAAGAAGGCCCCTACCTCTACTCCAACCTCGTCAACATCGAGCCCGAGGAAATCCGCTGCGACCTCCAGGTAGAAGCCACCTTCCACAAAGCCGCCGACACCATCACCCTCCCCCACTTCCAACCCCGCCGCTAACCAAACTCCCCATTCCCTTCTCCTCCCACGCCGGGAGACCTCCCATTCCCTTCTCCTCCCACGCCGGGAGACCTCCCATTCCCTTCTCCCCGCGCCGGGGAGATCCCATTCCCTTCTCCCCCCATCCTGGGGGGAGACACAGAGGGGGGCTGTCCGCCCTCCCCAATCGCCCCCTACACAGCGAAGTTGTCCGCCTTCCCCAATCGCCCCCCTATGCAGGGGGGCTGTCCGCGCAGCGGACTGGGGGGTCGGCCGCCCCAACCACCCCAACCCCCGCCAACCGTGATACCCTCGCCTCACAACTAGAACAGGAGTACGACACATGCCCCTCTCTCCCCGACGACGACAACGCGCCCTCAAGGTCCAACTCCTCCGCGCCCAGGGACTCTCCCTCCGACAAATCGCCGCCCACCTCCGCGTCTCGCACACCACCGTCCGCGGCGACCTCCTCGCGCTCGAAACCAACTGGCCCGAAATCGCACAAACCGCCGCCAACGACATCGCCGTCCACCTCTTCCGACTCTTCTCCCAACGCCTCAACACCCTCGTCCGCGACGGCCCGCTCGGACCTTTCAAAGGCTCCTTCTCCCAATTCAGCGACGGCTCCATGGTCCCCACCGTCGACATCCTCTCACGCACCGAAGTGATCCGCCTCCACGAACGCCACGACCGCGCGCTCCACCACGCCGCCGGCCAACTCCTCAGCGCCGCCAGACACCTCAACACCGCCGACCCCGGCCGCCCCGCCGACTGGCCAGACCAACTGCCCCCCTTCCCTCTCGACGAACTCGCCGACGCCGAGCAACCCGATCCCAACCAGCCCATCGACGCCCCTTCCGAGCCCGTCCAAAACATTCCAAACCCTGCCGCTTCCGCACAACTCCAACCGCTCCGACCAGATAGCGACGGCCTCCAACCCGCCCCAAACGCCGACCCCGACCTTTCCATTCCACTACCCGCCCACGACGCCGCGGACAGCCCCGCCGATCAGCCCGACCAACAGCCCTCCGGCGACGAACTCGCCGGCGTCGGGCACCCCGCTCCCAACCAGCCCATCGACGCCCCTTCCGAGCCCGTCCAAAACATTCCAAACCCTGCCGCTTCCGCACAACTCCAGTCGCCCCGACCAGATAGCGAGCGCATCCAACCCGCCCCAAACGCCGACCCCGACCTTTCCATTCCACTACCCGCCCACGACGCCGCGACGCCCCACCCCGAATCGCCCGCGCGCTCGGACGACGAACCGCATCGGCGCACGCAAGAGCATTCACCGGAATTCGCCGCTCTCCTCAATGGCATCCAACAGCCCGACGTTCTCTCCTACACCGAGCAAGAACTTCTCGACGCCCTCGACGCCCTCGATGCCCTCGACGACCTCGACGACCTGTCTGACTTCTTCGGCCTGCCGGACCAGCCCGATCAACTCACCGCCGATGCAGCCGCCCCGCCGGAAGCTGTACGTTGACACTCCAGCCGCCGACAACGACGGAGAACGCACATGCCCGCCGACCAACTCGCCTACGCCTCCATCGAACAACTCGCGCCCCAGATCGCCGCTGGCGAACTCTCTCCAGTCGAGCTCACCGAGGCCCAACTCGACCGCATCGCCGCACTCGACCCGAGCCTCAAGAGCTACGCAACCGTGGTGGCCGACTCCGCACTCGCCGACGCGCGGCGCGCGCAGGACGAAATCGCCCGCGGCGGCTACCGCGGCCCGCTCCACGGCATCCCTGTCGCCGTCAAAGACCTCTGCTACACCAACGGCGTCCCCACCATGGGCGGTACTAAAGTCCTCGAAGACTTCACCCCCGACTTCGACTCCACGGTCGTCGCCCGCCTCCGCCGGGCCGGCGCGGTGCTGCTCGGCAAGCTCAATCTCACCGAAGGCGCAATGGCCGGCTACAACCGCGCCCGCCAGGTCCCCGTCAACCCCTGGGCCGCCGACCGCTGGACCGGCGTCTCCTCCAGCGGCTCCGGCGTCGCCACCGCCGCCGGCCTCTGCTACGCCTCCCTCGGCAGCGACACCGGCGGCAGCATCCGCTCTCCCTCCGCCTCCTGCGGCATCGTCGGACTCAAACCCACCTGGGGCCGCGTCAGTCGCTACGGCGTCCTCGCCCTCGCCGAATCCCTCGACCACGTCGGACCCATGACCCGCTCCACCTGGGACGCCGCCGCCGTCCTCGAAGCCATCGCCGGCGACGACCCCAACGACCCCACCACCATCGCCGAGCCCGCGCCCGTCATCCTCGAACGCATCAACAACGGCGCCGCCGGCCTCCGCATCGGCTACGACCAGCGCTACGCCGGCGCAGACGTCATTCCCCCCATCGCCGCAGCCGTCGCCGCCTCCGTCGAGACCTTCGCCGCCCTCGGCGCTCAAATCGTCCCTGTCCAACTCCCCGATCCGCGGCCCTACATGGCCGCCTGGCCCACTCTCTGCGCTGTCGAAGCGCTCGCCGCCCACACCGACCACTTCCCCCACCGCGCCGACGACTACGGCCCCTGGTTCCGCGCCTGGCTCGAACGCGGCGCAGCAACCTCCGCCGTCCAGTACGCCCGCGCCTGCAACGCCCGCGACGAACTCAGCGGACGCCTCGCCCGCGCCTTCGACGGCATCGACATGCTCGCCTGCCCCGCGCAGGGAACCCTCCCCCACCGCGTCACCGAAGACATGATGTACGACGACACCCCGGGCGACTTCGACCCCACCCGCATGCAGTTCACCGCCCCCTGGGACATGAACCGCGCCCCCTCGCTCACCCTCCCCAACGGCTGGAGCGAGCACGGCCTCCCCATCGCCCTCCAACTGGTCGGCCCACCCAAAAGCGAACCCATCCTCTGCCAGGCCGGCCGCGCCTACGAACAGCACACCAACCACCTCCGCCACCCCAACCTCTAACCCCCTCCGCAACCGCCCCCTACGCAGTACGCAGGGGCTGTCCGCAGCTCTGGAATCGCCCCCTACACAGAGGAGCTGTCCGCAGCTCTAGAATCGCCCCCCTATGCAGGGGGGCTGTCCGCGCAAGCGGACTGGGGGGTCGGCCGCCGCCGCGAACACAAACTCCGCCCCACCCCACCGAAGACAAGCTCAGCCAACGCCCGGGTACAAATCTTCGCGCCGCACCATCTCCGCGAGCATCCGCGCGACCTCCGCGTCATCATGCAGATAGCCGACGATCCCCGCGTGCGACGGATTGTCGTCGGTTGGCAAATGCTCTGCGCGGACCGCATATTCGGTGCTCTCCAGCACTCGGCGTGCAGCGTCGCCAACGTTCAAAACGGCGAAACATCCACTCGGCCGGAGATCGAACGATGCGCCGAACACCCGACGCATCTCGTCAACGGCAGTCGCAAGATCAGGTGCCTCAAAGAACTCAAGCCAATTGACGGACAGGTAGCCTTCGCCCGCCCGTGGCTGAAATGCACCCCAGCGAGGCGATCCGTTCTCCACATGCCGGGGGCTACAGTATCGAGCCACATGATCACCGTCGGGGATCCGATCACCTGTCATCGTGTTCGCAGCTGAGTCATGAACGGCGCAAGCGCGGTCAGTGCATCGTCGCACGCAGCAAGTCCGCTGATGCGAGGTCGAACGCGACCTAGCTCAGGGGAGCCGGACGCAGCAGCGAAGTTGATCACACCGCCGAGCATGAAGGCCATCACCACCATTCCCTCCGGCACGATGTCCCACTCGACCTGGAGCATGCCCTCAGTGCTGACCCCGATCCCCGGCTTCGGCAACTCCGGGCGCTCAATCAGCAACAGCGCCAATGCTCGCAGCGACTCCAGCTGCATCGGCTCTTCGCCTTCGGCCAGGTCATCTTCAAGGCTCCGCAGATACGCGAGCCGCTCCGCAACCTCAACGAGCCCGAACGCCCGCAGCGCCTCAATCACCTCGTCGGGCGTCGCCGTGGACGCGATTCGGCCCCGATGGTCGGTCTCCTGCGTCACCATGGGACGAGCGCCCTCCAACCGCAGCCTGCACGCTGGAGCGATTCTAGCCTGACCGATGGATCCGTCCGCGCAACGAACAAGGCGGCGGTGGTGGCCCCAACGGGATTCGAACCCGTGCTACCAGCTTGAAAGGCTGGCGTCCTAGGCCTCTAGACGATGGGGCCCCGCACTCAGAGCGTACTACGGTTGGGCGGTCGTAGAGTAAGTCGTGGAGGTCAGATGCAGGAGTCGCGCCCGGTCTATCGGCGGCGCCCGGGGAATGTCGTGCTGCGCCGGGCGCGGCTCGAGCCCGAGGTGGTGCGGGTGCGGGTGCGGCGACGGCGGCGCATCGCGCCGCGTTCCTGGATGGTGGTAGTGGCGTTTGCGGCGGTGATGGCGGGCGGCGGCGGACTGTTGAGCCTGGAGCTCGCGGCCGAGGACGGGGTAGAGGTGAGCTTCCTCGACGGGCTGTTCACAGCTGTCTCGGCTGTGAGTGTAACGGGGTTGACACGCTTCGACACGGCGGACAGCTTCTCCTGGTTCGGCGAGGCGGTGACGCTGGCGCTGTTCCAGCTGGGCGGGCTGGGAGTGACGATGTACGCGGGGGTGCTGATTCTGATCGCGGGGCGGCGGCTGGGGATGCGCGGGCGGCAGTTCTTCGGGATGGAGCTAGCGGGCAGCGGGACCGAGGTGGCGGGCGCGCCGCGGCTGCTGCGGCGGGTGATGATCTACACGGCGGCCGCGGAGCTCACGACCTTTCTGCTGCTGCTGCCGTGGTTCGTGATCGAGTTCGGTGGCGGGCGCTCGGTCTGGCTGGCGCTCTATCACGCGGTGTCGGCCTTCAACAACGCGGGCTTCGACCTGATGGGCGGCGGGCGCGGCTTCGCGGGGCAGGCGGCGGATGGCTATCCGGTCGTGGTGATGGGGATCGCGGCGCTGGTGGGCAGCCTATCGTTCCTGACGGTGTTCGATCTGCCGCGCGGGCGGCGGCGCTGGACGCTGGATACGCGCGTGGTGCTGTGGGGGATGGGCGGGCTGCTGGCGCTGGGGATGCTGGTCTTCATTCTGGCGGAGTGGCAGGGGGTAATGAGCGGGCAGAGCGCGGGGTCGCGGGTGGTGAACGGATTCTTCCTGGCAGTGAACCGGACCACAGGAATGTCGACGATGCCGATGGAGCAATTGGGCGACGGGACGACGGCCGGGCTACTGCCGCTGATGCTGGTGGGCGGGGCGTCGACCTCGACGGCGAGCGGAATCAAGATCGGGGCGTTCATGATTTCGGTCTTTGCGGTGCTTTCGGCGCTGCGGGGGCGCGAGAGCGTGGTGGCGCTGGGGCGCGAGGTGCCGGCGGCGGTGGTAATTCGCGCGTTCGCGGTGGTGATGCTGGGGCTGACGGCCTACGGGGCCGGGGCGGCGGCGCTGATGGCGATCGAGAGCGATCTGACGCCGCTGACGGTGGCGTTCGACGCGATGTCGGCGCTGGCGAACGTGGGCTGGAGTCAGGGTGCCGCGGGCGCAGCATCGGCCTGGGGCGCGTATCTGCTGATGGCGATGATGTTCGTGGGGCGTCTGGGGCCGATGCTGGTGGCGCTGGCGATTCCGGATCGGCCGCATGATCGCTACCGCTATCCGAGCGCGCCGGTTCGGATTGGCTGAGGCTGGGATATCGTGAGGGCGCGGGAGCCGCGCTGAGGAGGATGGCGCATGCAGGTGGCGGTGCTCGGGCTGGGCCGGTTCGGCGACCACTTGGCGCGGATGCTCCAGGAGCAGGGGCATGATGTGCTGGCCGTGGACATGGACGCAGGAGTGGTGAATCGTCTGGCCGATGCGGTGGCGCGGGCGATGATTGCCGACATCACGGATGTGGACGCGCTGCGGGAAATGGCGGTGGGAGATGTGGATGTGGCGGTGGTATCGACGGCGGAGTTGGACGCAAGCGTGCTGGCGAGCATGAACTGCCAGACGCTGGAGGTGCCGCTGGTGTTCGCGAAGGCGCGGAGCGAGCGGCACGCGCTGATCCTGGAGCGGATTGGGGTAGACCGGATTATGCAGCCGGAGCGCGACGGCGCGGAGCGGTTCGCGCACATGCTGCAGGTGAGCCAGGCGCGGGATTTTCTGCCGCTGACGCAGGGCTACGGAGTGGCGATTTTCGAGGCGCCGCGGGTGTGGGTGGGGCGCCGGCTGGAGGCGGCGTCGGCGGACGAGACGGCGCCGAGCCGGCGGCTGCTGGCAGTGGTGCGGGGCGAGGAGGTGCAGTTGTCGCCCGTGCTTTCGCAGGAGATTCGGCGCGGGGATCTGCTGGTGTATGCGGCGACGGACGAGGATTTGGGGCGTCCGCTGGGGCGGACGTGAGAGAAAGCGCCGCGAAATGCGGACCTCGACGGGCAGGATTGCGCAAGGACGCCCCTCGCAGGATTATGGGATGGTCGCGCAACCGCGCTGCGCAGGCGTTTTACAGAGCGGACACAGGTGAGATGCCAGGGCTTTGTGAGTTCCCTTGCGCCAAGGGGGCGTTTCAGGGCTGAAACGACGAAGAGCCGACCTTCTGAGGGTCGGCTCTTCGCGATCGGCGTGGTAGCGGGAGTGGGATTCGAACCCACGACCTTCGGGTTATGAGCCCGACGAGCTACCGCTGCTCCATCCCGCACCGAAGATGACGGGGATCAGGTTGCGAATGCGTTTGCGTGCGGCGGCAGCCTGGCGGCTGCGCATGCGCTGCGCAGAGGGTAGGGCAGATCAAGCCCTCGGCCATTAGTACGACTCAGCTGCACCCGTTACCGGGCTTCCACATGTCGCCTATCAAACCGGTCGTCTTCCGGTGGCCTTACCCGCTCAAAGGCGGTGGGAGCGTTCATCTTGAGGTTGGTTTCGCGCTTAGATGCTTTCAGCGCTTCTCCTGTCCGGACATGGCTACCCGGCGGTGGGGGTCGGCCCCCCAACCGGCACACCAGCGGTCCGTCCACCCCGGTCCTCTCGTACTAGGGGCAGTTCCCCGCAACGCTCCAGCGCCCGCAGAGGATAGAGACCGAACTGTCTCACGACGTTCTGAACCCAGCTCGCGTGCCGCTTTAATGGGCGAACAGCCCAACCCTTGGGACCGACTTCAGCCCCAGGATGCGACGAGCCGACATCGAGGTGCCAAACCTTGCCGGCGATGTGAACTCTCGGGCAAGATAAGCCTGTTATCCCCGGGGTAACTTTTATCCGATAAGCCACGGCCCTACCACTCGGAACCGTAGGATCACTTTGGCCGACTTTCGTCCCTGCTCGACGCGTCTGTCTCGCAGTCAAGCCCCCTTATGCCAATGCACGTGACAGGTGATTTCCATCCACCCTAAGGGGACCATTGCGCGCCTCCGTTACGATTTAGGAGGCGACCGCCCCAGTCAAACTGCCCACCAGACAGGGTCCGCACGCTTGCTCGCGCGTTAGAAGGCCACGATAGGAAGAGTGGTATTTCACCGATGCCTCCACGGCGCCCGGAAGCGCCGTTTCACAGGCTCCCACCTATGCTACGCATCGTATAGCGACCTTCAGTGTCAAGTTGCAGTAAAGCTCCACGGGGTCTTTTTGTCCATCTGCGGGGAGGCCGCATCTTCACGGCCACTTCAATTTCGCCGAGCTCCTCGCCGAGACAGTGCCCAGATCGTTACGCCATTCGTGCGGGTCGGAACTTACCCGACAAGGAATTTCGCTACCTTAGGACCGTTATAGTTACGGCCGCCGTTCACTGGGGCTTCGGTTCGAGCCGTGAAGCCCTCCCCTTAACCTTCCAGCACTGGGCAGGC
This sequence comes from Dehalococcoidia bacterium, assembly GCA_965243125.1. Taxonomy (GTDB): domain Bacteria; phylum Chloroflexota; class Dehalococcoidia; order Bin125; family Bin125; genus CATQGW01. The sequence goes on from OZ251529.1 coordinate 2,709,796, forward strand.
GTCAGCCCCTATACGTCCGCTTTCGCGTTGGCAGAGACCTGTGTTTTTGTTAAACAGTCGCCTGGGCCTGCTCGCTGCGGCCTGCGCCGCCATCGCCGGGCGAGCCGGCGGGACGGCGGAGGCGCTCCTTCTCCCGAAGTTACGGAGCGATTTTGCCGAGTTCCTTAGCGAGGAATCACTCGTCCACCTTGAGGTACTTACCCTCACCTACCTGTGTCGGATTGCGGTACGGGCGCTGAGCGCATTCGCGGCCGAGGTTTTTCTAGCCGGGACAGGATGGCCGGAGTCGCTTTGACTGACGTCGCCGCTTCCGCGCCCCCCTCCGCTTAACCAGGCGGTCTTTGAACCCCACCTGACGCCTACGGGGGTGCGACGGACCATGTCCAGTAGGCCCGCTCGGGCTGCCAACCCGGGTCGCCCCTTGCCGCTCAAACACGCGCCCAACGGGGACGGAATATGAACCGTCTGTCCATCGCCTACGCCTGTCGGCCTCGGCTTAGGCCCGCCTAACCCTACGCGGATTGCCCTTCCGTAGGAACCCTGAGGTATTCGGTGGGCATGGTTCTCACATGCCTTGCGCTACTCATACCGGCATTCTCACTTCCGTCCGCTCCAACGGCCCTCGCGGGTCCGCCTTCACAGCCGAACGGAACGCTCCCCTACCGATCCGCCTTGCGGCGGATCCCGCGGCTTCGGTACTCCGCTTGAGCCCCGTTGAATTGTCGGCGCTCGGCCACTCGACCAGTGAGCTATTACGCACTCTTTCAAGGATGGCTGCTTCTAAGCCAACCTCCTGGTTGTCTGGGCGACCGAACTTCCTTTCCCACTGAGCGGAGATTTCGGGACCTTAGCCGGCGGTCTGGGCTGTTTCCCTTTCGACAATGGAGCTTATCCCCCACTGTCTCACTGCCGAAGCGTCGGCCGTGGCATTCGCGGTTTGATAGGGGTTGGTAGGCTTTTCGCCCCCGTACCCAGTCAGAGCCCTACCTCCACGGTCGTTTGCTTCAACGCTGCCCCTAAAGGCATTTCGGGGAGAACCAGCTATCGCCAGGTTCGCTTGGCATTTCACCTCTACCCACAGGTCATCCAATCCATTTGCAACTGGAGAAGGTTCGGGCCTCCACGGGGCTTTACTCCCGCTTCACCCTGCCCATGGGTAGCTCACCTGGTTTCGGGTCTACGCCTCGCGACTCTCGTCGCCCTGTTCAGACTCGCTTTCGCTCCGGCTGCGCCAGAGACTGGCTTAGCCTCGCCACGAAGCGTAACTCACCGGTTCATTCTTCAATAGGCACGCTGTCAGCCCGCGGACGGGCCTTCAACTGCTTGCGAGCACACGGTTTCAGGAACTGTTTCACTCCCCTCCCGGGGTACTTTTCACCTTTCCCTCACGGTACTGGTCCGCTATCGGTCACTTCGAGTATTTAGCCTTGGGAAGTGGGCTCCCCAGTTTCCCACGCGCTTTCGCCGTGCCGCGTGGTACTCAGGTACACGACCGGCAGCTGCGCCGGGTGTCGGCTACGGGGCTCTCACCCCCTCTGGCGGCCCGTTCCAGGGACCTTCGCCTACCCGCGCAGTTTTTCACTGCCGCCGCTATTCGTCGTTCGCGGATGTCGCGACCTACAACACCGGACGCACAGAGGGCGACGACCCATTAGGTGCGTTCGGTTTGGGCTCCTCCCGGTTCGCTCGCCGCTACTACGGGAATCGTTTCTTTTCCTCGGGGTACTTAGATGTTTCATTTCCCCCGGTTGCCTCCATCGGACCTATGTGTTCAGTCCGCGGTGACGGCGTATGACCGCCGCCGGGTTGCCCCATTCGGGAATCCACGGATCAGCCTGCTTGACGGCTCCCCGTGGCTTATCGCAGTCACACCACGCCCTTCATCGGCTCGAAGTGCCAAGGCATCCACCGTGCGCCTGTTTCGCTTGACCTGCGCTACGCGCTGCGCATGCGCATGAACCACACGCTCGCCCCCGCGCGCTCCGCCTCCGCGCCGCCGCCCTTGCGGGCCGCCGCGCGCGGCTTGTTGCGCCGGAGGCATCTCCCGCGTCTCCCTGCGTCGCTGCAGGGAGCGCTGTGGACGCTTTCGCAACCTGTTCCTTGTCAAGGCGCGCTCCGCAGCCGTCCCGAGCCTCGAGAGGTGGGCGGCGCTGCGGGGTGCAAGACGCAATCCTACGCCCCTCTACGCCTACCCGTCAACTACCCCGCCCGGCGGGTCTGTCGCCAGCCTGCCGCCGTCCACCGCTCAGAAGCGGTCCTGGTAGGAGCGGGCAAGCGATTCGGAGGGGTCGGCCTGGATGCCGAGCGGCGGGATGGGGTAGCGCAGCCCGTTGCGCGAGAGCGCCTCCAGGCCCGCGATCAGCTTGGGCAGGTAGCGCGGCGGGAGGGCCATCAGCAGCTCGTCGTCCTGGACGCCGCCGAAGCGGCGCTCGGCGTAGCAGGGGATGGAGAGGGAGGGTTCGCCGGTGCGCAGCGCGCGGCCCCAGCTGTCGGCGCAGGCGGATTCGCCGACGACGCTGAAGTCGAACTTCTTGTAGCCGCTGAACTGGAGGCCGTTGATCAGGATGATCATCTGGCCCGGGGTGCCGTAGAGCAGGACGAGGTCGGGCGGGTCGAGGCGTCCGGTGGCCAGCGGCGAGACGGCGAGGGCGGCGTAGCGTCCGCTGGGCAGGACGTCCATGGCCTGCTGATGAGCGATGGAGTCCTCGTCGGTGGCGAACCAGACGTTGGTCATGGTGGTGCGCAGGCGCCACTCGCCGTCGTCCTCGTTGGGATGCAAGCCGACGGGCGCGCCGCACTGCGCGCCGATCAGGTCGTCCATGGTGATGCCGAGGGTGAAGTTGAGCCAGCGGGCCTGGGCGACGATCTGGTCGAGCGCGAATTTGGTCTGCGGGCGGCGGACGCGGGGGACGGCCTGCATCTCGTCGACGGTCTCGAACAGCTTCATGCCGACGGGGGTGGGGGTGAGGCGCAAGAGGCGGGTGAGGTCGGCAACGATCTGCGGCCAGTCGTAGCTGTCGGGCTCAGGCGGGGCGTCGGGCGCGACGCCGACGGCGGCGGTGGTCATGGAGCGTCTCCCTTGCGGTCTTGTTCGCTGCCCCTGATGGTAAGCGAGATGGTAGGCGAGCGAGGTCCGATCTTGGCTAGGATGCGCCCAAGCGAAGCCGGCGCGCGCTCCGAGCGGGGAGGCGCGCCCACAATGCAAAGCACGATGCACAGAAGGAGGATCGCCATGCCGGCGTTGGACGGAATGCGGGTGCTGGACATGACGCAGTACGAGGCGGGCACCTCCTGCACGCAGGCGTTGGCCTGGCTGGGCGCAGATGTGGTGAAGGTCGAGCAGCCGGGGCGCGGCGATCCCGGGCGCGGAGTGCGGGGGACGGAGTTCGACTCGCCCTATTTCATCGCGTGGAACTCCAACAAGCGCTCGGTGGCGCTGGACCTGCAATCGGAGCGGGGACGCGAGCTGCTGCTGGAGATGGCGCCGCACTACGACGTGTTCGTGGAGAACTACGGCCCCGGCGTGATGGAGCGGCTGGGGCTGACCTACGAGGCGTTCCAGGCGGTGAATCCGGCGATGATCTACGCGCGGCTGAAGGGCTTCGGGCTGTCGGGGCCGTTCGCGGAGTACAAATGCTTCGACCCGATTGCGCAGAACGCGGCGGGAGCGTTCTCCACCACCGGCACGGCGGACGGGCCGCCGACGCTGCCGGGCGCGGCGGTGGGCGACTCCGGCACGGGGATGCAGCTGGCGTTCGCGATCACGGCGGCCTACGTGCAGAAGCTGCGCACCGGGGAAGGGCAGGAGATCGAAATCTCGATGCAGGAGGCGATGACCTACTACATGCGCACCTACGTGGCGCAGACCGACGACTGGGGCGAGTCGGTGGTGCCGCGCACGGGTAACGGCTTCGGCAACGGTCCGACGGATCTCTACCCCTGCAAGCCGGTGGAGGGTTCGGACGGAGCGAACGACTACGTCTACATCATCGTGATGACCTCGCGCATGTGGGACACGATGTGTGCGGCGATGGAGCGTCTCGACCTGCTCACGGACCCGCGCTTCGCCGAAGAAGCGGATCGGGTGCAGCATGTGGAAGAGCTGCGGCACGAGATTCGCAGCTGGACGCTCCAGCGCACGAAGTGGGAGGCGATGGAGACTCTCGGCAAGGCCGGCGTGCCATGCTCGGCGACGCACGACACCTATGACCTGTTCCACAACCCGCACTTCGAAGCGCGGGGGTTCATCCAGGAACTGGAGCATCCGCAGTGGGGCGGCATCCGGCAGCTGGGCTGGGCGCCGCGGCTCTCCCGCTCGGCAGTGCCGATGCAGGCTGCGCCGCTGCTGGGGCAGCACACGGCGGAGGTGCTGGCGGACGACCTCGGCGTCTGCGCGGAGGACCTGGACGCGCTCAGGCGCGAAGGCGTCGTGGGGACCGTATGATGAGCGCAATACACTCAGCGATGCGACCGCGCTGACCGAGGAACCGGAGGACGAACGATGCCCGCACTTGACGGAATGCGCATCCTGGACATGACGCAATACGAGGCGGGGACCTCCTGCACGCAGGCGCTGGCCTGGCTGGGCGCGGATGTGGTGAAGATCGAGCAGCCCGGCGTGGGCGATCCCGGGCGCGGGGTGCGGACGGGGGCGCTCAACTCGCCCTACTTCGTCAACTGGAACAGCAACAAGCGCAGCGTGACGCTCAACCTGAGCGAGCCGCGCGGGCGCGAGCTGCTGCTCGAGATGCTGCCGCAGTACGATGTGTTCGTGGAAAACTACGGGCCGGGCGTGATCGAGAACCTCGACCTGGGCTACGAGGTGATGCGGGAGGTCAACCCCGCGATCATCTACGCGCGGCTGAAGGGCTTCGGGCTGTCGGGGCCGTGGAAGGACTACAAGTGCTTCGACATGATCGCGCAGGCGGCGGCCGGCGCGTTCTCGGTGACCGGCGAGGAGGACGGACCGCCGATGCTGCCCGGCGCGACGGTCGGCGACTCGGGCACGGGCGTGGAGCTGGCGCTGGCGATCACGGCCGCTTATGTGCAGAAGCAGCGCACCGGCGAGGGGCAGTTCATCGAGATCACGATGCAGGAGGCGATGACCTACTTCATGCGCACCCGGATCGCGTACTCCGAGTGGGGCGAGAAAGTCGCGCCGCGACGGGGGAACTCAGCGGGCGCGCCCACGGACCTCTACCCCTGCAAGCCGGCCCACGGCGGCGACGGGGCGAATGACTACGTCTACGTGATGGTCGTCACCTCGCGCATGTGGGACACGCTGTGCGCGGCGATCGAACGCCCCGACCTGATCGTGGACCCTCGCTTCGAGGACATGTGGAAGCGCAACGAGAACGGCAAGGCGCTGCACGCGGAGATCGCGCAGTGGACGCGGCAGCGGACAAAGTGGGAGGCGATGGAGGAGCTGGGCGCGGCGGGCGTGCCGGCCTCGGCGGTGTTGGACACCTACGACCTGTTCCACAATCCGCACTTCGAGGAGCGCGGCTTCGTCCACGAGCTGGAGCACCCCGACTACGGCCCAATTCGGCTGCTCGGCTGGGCGCCGCGAATGTCGGCCAGCGAGGTGCCGCTGAAGCGCGCGCCGCTGCTCGGCGAGCACACCGTGGATGTGCTGAGCGACGATCTCGGCCTGGGCTCGCGCGACATGCAGGAGCTGGAGGCGGCGGGGATCATCGGCGGCGCGCCGGTGATCGCGGCCAAGTAGAGCCAGCGAACCTCCGCCGCCGCGCGCGATACGCTCTCTCCGTCGGACGGTTGCCGACGGAGAGGCAGGTACAGGCATGCGCGTTCACAAACTGGTGCTGGCGGCGGTGGTCGCGGCGGCGTTCGCGGGCGGGATTCTGGCGGCGCAGTTCGGTTTGGATCTGGGCGGCGCGTCGGCGCAGCCGGATGCCGACGCCGCGCCGGAAATCCGCGTGCAGGCACGCGCGCTGGAGGGCGGGCGGGTGGAGGTCGCCGTGCAGCAGCGCGGCGCAGACGGCGCGTGGGCCGAGCGGCAGCTGCCGGAGCGGCGCTTCGTGCCGTCCGACGCGCCGGCCAATCGCTGGCTGAGCAGTTCGGCGCTGGGTTCGTCGGCGGCTGCGTCGGCTGCATCGGTCGCCGCGAAGCCGCTGCACTGCGTGATCGGGCACGGGCACGCGGACGACTATTTCTGGGCGATCGCGCAGAGCTACTCGCAGCGCGCGGGGCGCGAGCTGGGGATCAACCTGCGCTGGGAAACGCACCTGCACGGCGCGGAGCAGGCCGCGGCGATTCGGGCGTGCAGCGCCGACGGCGCGACGGTGATCGCGGCGACGCTGGCCGACCCGCAGGCGGTGACGCCGGCGCTGCAAGAGGCCGATGAGGCCGGCGCGCGGATCATCACGTTCAACTCGGGCGCGGAGTTCGCACACGAGGCGGGCTCGGAGCTGCACATCTCGATCGACGACCACGCCACAGGGCGTCTGGCGGGCGAGCGCTTCAACGCTGCGGAGGTCGACGGGGAGATCGTCTGCCTGATCCACGAGGACGTGAACACGGGGCTCGACGAGCGCTGCGACGGCCTGGCGGAAACCTACGCGGGCGGCGCCGTGCGGCCGCTGCACATCCCCGACGACTACAACCGCGAACAGACAACGCAGTTCGCGATCGACCTGCTGCGCGGCGAGGGCGCGCCGGCGGGCATCCTGGCGCTCAACGTGGACACGACGCTGGCGGTGATGGAGGCGCTGAGCCGGGTGCGCGGCGAGCTGGATTACCGGCCGATCGTGGGCTCGATCGGCGGCCACCCCGACATCTCGCGGCTGCCGCTGGACCTGCGCAACGATCACCTGGCGTTCCTGACCAACGACCTCGGCCCCGCGCAGGGCTATCTGATCACCGCGGCGCTGCAAATGGTGCAGGAGTTCCATGTGCCGGAGCGCTTCGTGACGGGCACCTCGATCCTCAAGGCGGTGCCGTTCGTGATCAACAGCGGCGCGGCGCGCGCGGCCGACAACGCCGACGCGCTGCGCAACCTGGTCGAGGCGTCGGACCGGCTCGGCGGTGGCGAGGACGAGGAGTAGCGCCCTGTCGGACGAGGTGAACCTGCCGGCCGAGGCCAACGCGCCGCTGCTGCGGGGTCTGCCGCCGATTCTGCCGGAAGGGCGAATGCGGGCGCTGGTGCTGGGCTCGTTCCCGAGCGTCGCCTCACTGGAGGCGAGGCAGTACTACGCGCACCCGCAGAACTGGTTCTGGCGCGTGCTGGAGCACTGCGGCGCAATCGAGGATGCAGGGGCGGCGTATGCGGAGCGCGTGCGGCGCCTGCGGCGGATCGGCCTGGGCGTGTGGGACCTCTACGGCGAGGTGCGGCGCGAGGGCTCGGGCGATGATCGGATCCGGGACGAGACGGCGAACCGGGTGGATCTGCTGCTGCGCGACCGAGGCCCGTTTCCGATTCTGCTGAACGGGCGGCGCGAGCGTGAGTGGCGGCGGCATTTCAGCGGGCTGGAAGCGGCGACGGTCGCGCTGCCGAGCACAAGTCCCCGCCCGCTCCACTGGAACACCCCGGAGTCGCGCGCAGCAGCGCTCGCCGAGTGGTGCGAGGCGCTGTCGGTGCTCAATCGGGCTACACTCGATCAGTGATCATCAGGATTCGCCGCCGAGGACTGCGCACATGCCGACGGCCAACCCCTCACACCCCGGGCGGATCGTTCGCCGCGACTGCATTGAGGCGCTCGATCTGACGATCGCGGAAGCCGCGGCGCATATCCGCGTGGACGTTGACGACCTGACCGCGATCTGCGAATGCCGCGCGCCGATCACCGCCGACATGGCCATTCGCTTTGAGCAAGCCTTCGGCTCCACGGCTGACGCCTGGGTGCGAATGCAGGCCGCCTACGATCTCGCCCAGGCGCGAGCCAGCGGCGGGCACGCGGACATCAAGCGGATCGAGCGGGCGGCGTAGCGCGCCCACAATTGCGTGGGTCAGCGCCCGCGCGTCACTGAGGGCGATTGCAGTCTTGGCCGCGCCAGACGAGCGGCTCGCCCGTTTCGGCATCAATGAGGCCGTCGATCAGCGGCGGGCAATCCGGGTCGGCGCAGGCCAGGTCGAGCTGGCGCTGCGTCAGACCGCAAGACGCGGATTGCACGCCTCCGCTCACGAAGTCGGCCCCCGAGAGATTCGCGCGCATCAGGTTCGCATCCGTCAGGTTCGCGCCTGTCAGGTCGGCGTCGATCAAGTTCGCGCCGCTGAGGTTCGCGTACGTCAGATCGGCGTCGATCAGAATCGCCTCACGCAGCACCGCTCCCTGTAGGTTCGCGTCAACCAGGTTGGTCCGCGACAGATTGGCGCCCACGAGCCGGGCCCGCGAGAGGTTGGCCTTGCCCAACCAACCCTCCGAGAGATCGGCATGGGAGAGCCGCGCGTCAACCAGATGCCCCTCAATCGCCTCGAGTCCCCGCATCCGCGCGCCGCGCCAGTCGATGCGCCGCACCTTGCGCGTCGCCGCCAACTTGGGGTCCGTCCGAAAGGCGACCATGCCCTGCCGATCGGGCGGCAGCCGAGGCGGCGTGTCGGGCTCGTACATGGAGCGCTCAATCGTGGTCATCGTCGCCCTCGATCGGGTGCCGGTGGAGCACATCAAAGAGCTCCTCGACGCGGTCGCCGTAAGCGTCAGGATACTCGACGGCGAGTCGGCGCAGGGCATTCATCGCGGAGGCTGCGGCGCATCTTCGGGTTGACGAGCAGGACCTCGCCGCGATCTGCGAATGCCGCGCGCCGGTCACGGCGGAGATGGCGATCCGCTTCGCGCAGGCTTTCGGCAGCACGGCGAAGATGTGGCTGCGGATGCAGGCGGCGCACGACCTGGGGCAGGCGCGGCAGCAGGCCAACGGGCCGCCAATCAAGCGGATCGAGCGGGCGGCCTGAGCGGGGCGTTCGGGCTGCATTAAGGTGCCCGATCGGTTCGTCTGTGTATAAATCAGCACATATGCTTGACTCCTTACCGGCCTTGCCTTAGGTTGAGTAATGCGGACAGACCCACGTAATGCAGGGAGAGCATCTGATGGCGCGCAAAGCTCGAGCAGCCACCGCTGGCACCCAGACGCCAAAGGGGACGCGCCAAAAGCGAGTTCGTCAGACTGATGTCCCCAGCGTCTCACTGGAAAAAGCACTCCGCGTTCCCAACGCGATCGCCGAGTCCTACGCGAAGCAGCCAACGCCACCAGAGGATGTCGCAGCGGCGCTCGACGTTTCGCCGACATCCAGTTCCTTCCGGCAGATCTGTGGCGCAGCGATCGGCTACGGAATCACGGATGGAGGCTGGAACGCCGCGTTGATCTCTCTCACTCCCGTCGGCATGCGCGTCGTCAGCCCGACCGTCGAAGACGACGACAAAGCGGCAATGCGGAAGGCAGTCCTTACCCCGACGGTCCAGAAACGATTCCTGGAGCAGTACGACGGTTCGTCGCTGCCGCCGGAAAAGATCGCGAAGAACGTCCTTGAGAAATTCGGCGTTCCAGGAGACCGGGCCGCCAAGGTCTACGCGATCATTCAGGAAAATGCAGAGCAGGTCGGCTTCATCGAGACCAAGGACGGCAAGGACTACGTAAACCTCCACGGCGCTCCTGCCCTGAACCTCGACGACACCACAGGGGAAGCTGATCCAGACGAGCAGGTCGCTGTCAGCAGCGACGATTCGGCGATCGCCGAAACCGAATCGCCGGCCCAAGTTCCGATCACGCCGCAAGCGCCACCAAACAGGCACGTGTTCATTTCGCACGGCAAGGAAGCCGGCATCGTCGAGCAACTCAAGGATTTCCTCGAGTTCGGCGGCTTCGAGCCAATCGTGGCAGTCGAGGAAGAATCGAGCTCCACCCCAGTCCCGAAGAAGGTCATGGACAGCATGCGGAAGTGCAGCGCCGGCATCATCCACGTCAGCGCGGAGGAGCATCTGCTCGACTCGGACGGGAACCAGCGTCATGCTGTCAACCAGAATGTGCTCATCGAGATCGGCGCAGCTATGGCGCTCTACGACGACCGGTTCATTCTGCTCGTCGAAGAGGGCACGACGCTCCCGTCCAACCTCCAAGGCCTGTACGAAGTGCGGTACACCGGTACGACGCTGGATTCTGCGGCGACGATGAAAGTCCTCAAGGCAGCTAGCACCTTCAAGGTCTCAGACTGATCGGGCTCTGCACTGCCAAGAAGGCCAGATGAGCCAACTGCCCTTAGAGCGGGGATTGGCGGGCAGTTCGGGGACTCGTGCTGCGAGCGGGGTTGGGTTTGGATTCCAGCGTGCGCTGGAATGACGGATCCTGGGCACGGGAATGATGGATCGTGGGGATGCAAATGGGTGGGTGGGGGCGGCTTAGGGAGCGTGGATGACTTGCGCGCCCCCCCTCTGCCTACGGCATCTCCCCCCAGAGGGAGGAGAAATTTGACTAGGCGGCGGCTGGAGTTGCGGGGGCGGGGACTAGACGGTGTTCAGAATCGCAGCGATGCGGCGGGCGACTTCCGAGAAGTGGTTCAGCTCCTCCAGGCTGAGCGCGCGGCCAAGAACCTTATGCTCGCGATAGGAGAGCCACTTTTTGAGAACCTGGTAGCCGCCGAGGCGGTATTGCCAGACTGCGTGGGGGATGTTTCGCCAGTAGGCGCGGTCGTTGAGGTAGACATCTACCGTATCGGGGTGCTCGGTGAGTTTGCCCTGGCCGGGCATTACGGCTTTGTTTGCCCCGTAGCGGCCCCAGCCGGCGGTGATGCTGAAATCGTCGTCTTCCATCAGGGAGCCGTCGGTTTTGGTGGGGACGGCGATTGACTCGTTGAGGAGGTCGGTTGCGTCGGCTTCGGTGTCGAGCAGGCGGGCGAGGGTGCGCCCGCGCTCGGCTGAGGCGAGCAGGGTTTGGCGGTCGTCGGGCAGGGGGATGCGCGGCCAGCCCATACGCAGGCCGCCGGCGTTGGCCGCGCGGTAGGCGGGGTCGTGCATCGTGGCGAGCGCGTGGTGGAAGAGGTCGGACGGCGTCGCATCGTGCGACTCGATGTAGCGCAGCGCCAGGTCGCTCAGGTTCGGGGTGCGCCTCACGCCGTCAACTAGCTCGCCGAACTGGTCGTCCAGCACGTAGACGGGGAACCAACTCGCGCCGCGCTCGATCACGTGCGATGCGCCGAGTTGCCGCGTCACCGCCGCCTGCGGTTCCGACGCGCCCTTGCGGATGTGTTGGGCCGCCGAGAACCACAGGTTGCCCTCGAACACGTGCGGTTTGTACTCCGGACGCGGACGATCGAGCAGCCCTTTGGTCGCCGACCACCAGACCCAACGGAAATCGAACGGGCGATATGCGTACCGAACGATCTGTGCGTCGTCCGGCGGCGTGCCGCGGGTTTCGGTGAGATGGCCGTCGACGCGCTCCGATAGCGCCATGCGATCGTGACTTACGAACAACGCATCGTTGCCCGTCTTCACGCCCGGGAAGTAGGTCGGGAACAAGTCGACCAACGACGGCCACTCGAACCAGTCGTCGCTGACGGCGGCTGGCTTGAATGGCAGCCCAAGTCGAACATGGTGCGGTAGGTCAACGTACTCTGAAGTCGCGCCAGGACTGCCAATGCTATCGAACAAGACAGAGCGCCGCTCCTCGGCTCGCGCCTGATCAAAGTCCCGGTAAAGCACGCGAGCCTCTCGAGCGTCACCAGTCTTCGACAAGGTGGCGATGGCCGTGCCGATTCGAATTCCTGGCGACTCCCCTTTGACCGCAAAGACCGTCTCGCTGGTGCGGCCGTCGGGCGCGTATTCGGAGATGATCCGATCGCCGTGTAGGTTGTCGATGCGCACGGTATCGAAGACGTCGAGGTAGCGTTCGCGCATGCCGGGGGAGGAGCGGCCGTCGAGCCAGGAGTAGTTGGAGATGAAGCAGACAACGCCCCGGCCGGTGCGCTCGGTGATGCGGCGTTCGGCGATCCGGTAGAAGCGCACGTAGAGGTCGTTGAGGCCCTGCCCCTCCGGCGACGGCACATCCGCGCCGCGCACCTCGCGGTAGGCGTCGGTCAGTTCGCGCTCCTCGTCGACGGCGACGCCGGCGAAGCCGTTGTAGGGCGGATTGCCGAGCACGACGAGGATGGGGCGTTCGCGTTTGACCTCGTTGGCGCGCTCGCGCTCGGCTTGCAGTTCGGGGAAGGCAAGCGCTTCGGTCACCGTTTCCTCCCAGCCGGTGAGGGCGTTGGTGAGGAAGACGCCGGCCTGTTGGTCGTCGCGGAGGGGCGCGCCGAGTTGTTCGAGGGCGAGGCCGATTTGGAGGTGGGCGACGACGAGCGGCGCGGGCATAATTTCGAAACCGAAGACGCGCTCGCGGGCGGCCTTGCGCAGGGCTTCGCCGGCGGCTGCGCCGAGGCCTTGCGATGATTCGTGGATGCGGCGCAGGGTTTCGACGAGGAACGCGCCGGTGCCGCAGCAGGGGTCGAGCACGTAGACGCGCTCATCGGCGAGGCCGCGGGTGATGCCGAGGTCGTCGCGCAAGGCGCGGTCGACGCGGGCCACCATGTACTGCACGATCTCGCGCGGGGTGTACCAGACGCCGAGCTGCTTGCGCAGCTTGGGGTCGAAGGCTTCGAGGAAGGGTTCGTAGAAATACTGGACGGCTTCGCCCTGCTCGAAGCGGGCGAGGAATGTATCGGGATCGACGCGCTCAAGCGCGGCTTCGGTCCAGTCGAGCACGTCGACCAGGTTGAGTCGGCGGAGCGTGCCGCGGTCGGTGAGTTGGTGGAAGAGGACGCCGAGCACGGGGACTTGCAGGTATTCGACGGTATCGCGCCAGCGGAAGCGGTCGGCGCGTCCGCTGCGGGCCCAGAGCACCCAGGCGGCGAAGACGCCGTAGAAGAGGGTTTGGACGAGGGTGGAGCGGAAGAAGCTGTTACCGTCGTCGCCTTCAAACTGCATGCCGAGCGCCTGTTGGAGGGCGTCGCGGATGGGTTTGAGCGAGGTTTCGGCCTGTGCGTCGGCGACGCGGGCGAGAGCGTCGCGTGCGTAGGAGGCGAGCAGGCGGGCGAGGTCGCGCGGTTCGGCGATTGTGCTGCGGTGCTCCATCACGCGGGCGAGATATTCGGCGAAGGAGACGGCGCGGCGGTTGGCGGCGGCCTGTGGGTGGGCCAGGAGCTCGGCGAATTCGTCGGCGCTGTCGGCGAGCGAATAGCGTTCGAGCTCGGCCTGCCGGTCGCTGCGATCCCGGCCGACGAGGGCGAACTGGCGGAGGTTGGTGGCGAGTACGAGTTGGTGTTCGCGCCAGTAGTCCGCGACCTGTTGGGAGGCGATCAGCTCGTCGAGGTCGGCGGCGATCGCCTTGACTTCGACGACGCCGCGGTCGGGCGAGTCGGCGGCGTTCTGGGAGAAGAGGCCGAGGTCGGGCTGCTTGCCGCCGGCTTCGCGGTGGTGGACGATGGCGCGGACGGGCGGTTTGAGTTGCGCGCCCACGGCGTCGAAGAGGTTGTCGAGCGCGGTGTAGTGGGAGAGTTCGGGCGTGCCGGCGCGCCGGGCGGCGGCGATCGCCTTAAGGTAGTCGCGGACGGCGGCGGCGTGCTCGTTCATCGGCGGGTTACCCGTAGGTCTCGGCGTAGCGGGAGGCGATGCCGGGCACTGCTATGCGCTCTTCCAGGTGAGCGGGGCGGCGAGAATGGGCGGCTCGTCGGGTTCGGCGCGGGCGCGGTCGAGTTGGGCCTGGGTGAGGCCGGCGGCGGCACCGTCATCGTCGGCGAAGATTGCGCCGCTGAGGTCGGCGTTGTCGAGGATTGCGCCGCTGAGGTCGGCGCGCTGGAGCCGGGCGTGCGCGAGGTCGGCGTTGGTGAGGTCGGCGCCGGTGAGGTCGGCGCCGCGCAGGTCGACGGCGGCGAGCACGGCGTTATGGAAGATGGTGCGGGCGAGCTTGGACTTGTGCAGGCTGCCGCCGGCGAGGTCGGCGTCGGTGAAGTCGGCGTCGTTCATGCGCCCGTGGGAGAGGTCGGTTTTCCAGAGTTTGGCGCGGACGAAGTTGCCGTGGTCGGCGTCGATGCCGGACCACTCCTGCCCGCGCCAGTCGATCGGGATGTGGTGGGGTCTCTTGGCGCGCCCCGGATCCGTCCTGATGTCGGCGATGGCCTGGTTTTCCGCCGCCAGCCAGCGCCTGGATGTGAGGTCCTGGACTCGTTCAGCTGCCGCCATTGTGGTCGTCCTCCACCGGCACGGCTCGGTAGCGATCCATCGTGCCCACGACTTGCCTCCCGTATTCCTCAGGATACTCGTCAAGGAGCTGCCCAAGCACCGCAAGGCCGTCGAGGCGGACACGCTCGCGCTCGTCTTGCAGCATCCGCAGACCGAGTTCGAATCGCGCGTCCAGGCGCGCCGCTTCGGCCGTCGTCGCCTGACGCTCCGCAACTCGGCTGCGCCAGATGGCGAGCGCGACAGCGACGATGCCGCCTGCGAGCAAGCCGAAATTGCGCACCTCGTCGGATGAGTCCCACCAGAGCACAGCGACGGCGGCGATCAAGCCGAGCAGGGCGACAACTGTGGCTGCGAGCCGTTCTTCAAGCCACGACAACAGGGCGCGCAGAGTGCGTTCGGGCCAGTCTGCGGCGGCGCGCAGGCGCGTCATGGGCGGTGGTCCAGCTCGCGGACCAACGACGCGAGCATCGCCATTGTCGGCGTTTCGATGCCCAGCTCCGCTGCGCGGCGGACGGGCGTCTCGAACATCGCCTCGACCTCCATCGCGCGGCCCTCGATGAAGTCGAGCACCGTGCTGGGGCGGTAGGGCCCCATGCCGGCGGTCATGGTGAGGTAGCGGTGGCAGAGGTCGTCGCCGTCGATGCGCGCCGTTTGGCCGTCGGCGGCGAGGTCGGCGTTGCCGGCCGCGACGACCTCGCGCATTGCGCGGTGGGCGGTGTCGCGCAGCGGCGGCGTGGACATGATCGTCTCGGTGGATGCGCCGCCGGCGATCACGCACATGCCGTTGAAGGGGATGTTCCAGCCGAGCTTCTCCCAGCGCGCCTTGAGCAGAGAGGGTTCGGGGCGGATTTCGACTTTGGAGCCGTCCCAGAGCGCGACGGCGTCGGCGAGCTGGGCGGGGTCATCCCCGTGGTGCCCGAGATTGAGCGCGCCGAACTCCAGATGCAGGATTTGGCCGGGATCGCCGCGATGCACGCCGATAAACGCCATACCGCCGAAGATCGGACGGCCGGGCAGCAGCGCGGCGATCTCGCGCTCGATGGTCAACCCGTTCATCAGCGCGATCACGCGGGTGTGGGGCGCGAGCAACGGGCCGGCGAGCGCGGGCAGGGCGTCGAGGCCGGTCGCCTTGAGGCCGACCAGCAGCCAGTCGACGGGACCGAGCGCGGCGAGCTCGTCGGGCGTGCGGGCGATCGTGGGCGACGGCAGGTGGAGGTCGCCGAGCTGGCTGGAGAGGCGCAGACCGCCGGCGGCGGCTGCGTCGTAGTCGCGGCGCAGCAGAAAGCGAACATCGCAGCCGGCCTCGGCCAGACGCATGCCGTAGTAGCCGCCCACGGCGCCCGCGCCGACCACCGCCACGCGCTGAGCGGGCATGGAGCTCAGTTCCCCGCCGCCGATGCCGCGTCGGCGTCCGAGTCGCCGACCAGCCGCTCGAAGCTGAAGAGATGCAGATCGTGCCGCGAGCGGCGCTCGATCGCCAGGTCGGCAATGGCCTCGCCGATCGCCGGCGCGAATTTGAAGCCGTGCCCGGAGCAGGGGCAGGCGGCGACGATGTTGGGCCGCTTGGGGTGGATGTCGAGCAGGAAATGGGCGTCGGGCGTGTTGGTATAGAGGCAGGTCTCGGCGCGCAGGATTTCGCCGGAGACGTCGGGCAGCGTGGGCTCCAGCCAGCCGCGGATGGTGGCTTCGTCCGAGGGGCGAATGGTGCGGTCGTAGTTGGACGGATCGACGCGCTCGTCGGGAAAGTGGTGCCCAACCTTGACGCCGTGCCCAAAATCGGGCAGGCCGTAACCGAAGTCCTGCGGCCCGCGCTCCCACATCCAGATCGGCAGGTTGCCGGCCGCGAAGCGGTCGGCGTCGCCTTTAGGGCGCAGCCAGAACATCACCTGGCGCGAGACGAGCAGCGGCAGATTGAGCTTGCCGAGCAGCGAAGCGGTCCAGGCGCCGGCGGTGAGAATCAGGCGATCGGCGGTGATAGCGCCGTCGGGCGCCTCGATCGCGATCGGCGACTCCAGGTCGTCCAGATCGGTGGGCGTCCAGCGTCCGATGGGCGTGTCGAAGCGCAGCTCCGCGCCCGCGCGGGCTGCCAGCTCGAGCTGGGCGGAGATGCAGCGCTCGATGTCGAGCGCGCCGGCGCGCTGCTCGAACAGGCCGACCAGATTGTCGTGCGGCGTCATCACCGGGAAACGGCGGCGGATGTCGGCGGCGGTGAGCGGTTCGTGGGGAATGCCGTGCCGGCGGGCGCTGGCGAGCGCGCCGGGGACGAGCAGGCCGCCGTCCTCGCTGACCATCAACGCGCCGGTGGTGCGCAGCAGCTCGCCGCCCGTGGCCGCGCCGAGCTCGTCCCAGAGTTCGTAGGCGCGCTGAACGAGCGGGACGTAGGAGGGGTCCTCGTAGTAGGCCTCGCGGATGACGCGGGTGTCGCCGTGCGAGGAGCCGAGGTTGTGGGGCGGGCGGAATTGGTCGAAGCCGACGACGCTGAGGCCGCGCCAGGCGAGCATCCAGGCGGCGGCGGAGCCCATCGCCCCAAGTCCGATGACGGCTGCGTCGTAGTGCGGCATGGGGGCAGTCTAGTGGGCGCGCAGCGCGCTAGACTGAGAAGCACGGAGGCGCAGCCATGACCCAGGCGACGAACGCAGAAATCGGCAAGCTGCGGCATACAGGCCCGGCCAGCGAGCAGGCGCTCGCCGTCCGCGCCGAGCACGACCGCAATCTCGAGTTTTTCCTCACTCACCAGAGCGAGCTCTTCGCCAAGTACCCAAAGCAGTTCCTGCTCATCCACAGCGGCGGGGAGGTTGTGGCTTCCCCCGACCCGTTCGAGC
Organism: Dehalococcoidia bacterium; assembly: GCA_965243125.1. GTDB lineage: Bacteria > Chloroflexota > Dehalococcoidia > Bin125 > Bin125 > CATQGW01. Next base: position 2,726,783 of record OZ251529.1, read on the forward strand.
TGGACGATCTGCGCAAGACGTTCGACGGCGTGACCCGCGGCGGCGCTCTGCTGGAAGTGGAAATCCCGGCCCCGATGATCGCGACGCCATTCTTCCGATGACCAGGCGCATCAAGGGCCTACTCCGGCCGCACAGCCCGCACCACCACGCAGACGCGCCGCTTGCGCCCTACGTGAACGTGATCGTGGGCGACCCTGATGAGCTGAGAAGCGTCGACTTCCTGATCGACACCGGAACGGACTTCACCATTCTGGGCCCGCGAGACGCGGACAACCTGCTTGGCGATGCCTACACGACCTATGACTTCCGAGGTGCGACCTCCGGCATTGGCTCAATCACCATCGGGCAGTCCGACACTCGTCTGGTCAGGAGTCTGACGCAGTTGCAGTTCATCGACGACGACGGCGAGACCACCGCGCTCGTCATTCCTGTTGGTTTCGTTCAGCCGACCCCGACGAAAAAGCCTCAGCAGGGCCAAGAGCACGGCAACTGGCTGATGCCGAGTTTGCTGGGGCGCGATGTGCTCCAGCATTTCGACCTGCGGCTCAGCTATCACCCGCCCTCGGTGGTGCTGGAGGAGGCGTCGCTGAACGGATAAGCGGCGAGGCGGGCGGGGCCGACTCTCAGGCGGATTGCGGTGCGCTGCGACGGGCGGTACATTGGCCCCGAGAGACTTCACTCATGAGAGGGAGCGGCTCATGAGCCATTTGACCAAGCCTGCAATCGGCACGCCGGACGGCGATGTCCGCGTGGACCCTGCGCGCCGAGCGATGTGGGAGGAGCACCGGCGAAACTTCGACTTCTTCGTTGAGCACGGCACGGCGCTCTTCGTCCAGCACCCCGACGAATGGCTGCTGATCCACAGCGGCGGTCAGGTTGAAGCGTTCGACGATCTGGGGGCACTCTTCGAACGCCGCAGCGAGCTTGCCGGCGTGCAGCGTAAAGCCGCGATGATCGAGCGGCGCAAGACCGCCGCGTGGCTCCTGTGACGCGACGAATTCCCGCGCACGTCGACGAACACCAGCTCGGGGCTGCTCCACCACATCCCGCCCTCCTCTCGACTGCGCCGGCAACTGTGCGCGCGGAGGTTCAGATCGACGGCGCGTCCGGCATGGTCGACTTTCGGCTCGACACCGGCGCAGACTTCACGACTCTCAGCCCAAAAGACGCATATTCCGTGCTGGAAGAACGCTATCTCGAAATGATCTTCGATCCGGAGGAAGAGGTCGTTGAGATGATCGGGGCCGGCGGCGGTGCATCCACCATTATTCGCCAAGTGCAGATTGCGCTATTCGACGAAAATGGTCAGCCAGTTTCCATCACACTCGGCATCGCCCTGATGAAGCCAAGCCCCCGACAGCCCGGCGCACAGGGACACTGGGACAACTGGGATATGCCCAGCCTGCTCGGTCTGGATATCCTGCACCGTTTCGACCTCAGCTTCAGCTATCACCCGCCGTCAGCCGCGCTCGTAGAAGCGTCGGTGAGCAGCTGAGCGACGAGGCGCTCAACCTCCTGGCCCTCATCGCTCTCGGCTAGCCAGGCGCGGATTTCGCGGCGGGCGACGGTGACTGTCGTTGTCTGGCCTCGCTCGGCGCGGGCGGTGCGCAGATCGCGGAGCACTGCGGCTGCGCCTTCGGCGGCGATGGCTCCAGCTTGGGCGATTTTGCGGTGGAGCGCGTTCTCCTCATCATACTCGGGAATCGGCAGCCGCCAGATGTGCTTCTGTACATGGCGCGCGCCGAACTGGCCTTTGGGCATCAGCGGCGCGAGCGCGGTTTCCAGCGTTGCGCTGTTGATGACGGCTGACAGGTATTCGGCCTCGGCGCGAGACGCCAGCGTTATCCAGAAGAGCGTGCTCTCAACAAGCGCATCAGCGTCAGTGGCGATCGCGGCGGTCGGGCGGCCCGATGAGCCGTAAACGACGCGATACTCGGTCTCGTGGCCTACTCCAGCAACCGGCTCACCAGCCGCTCCACCAGTTGTCCCTGCTCCGAGGCCTCTTGCCAAGCCCGAATCTCGCGCCGCGCGACTGTAAACGACGTCAATTCGCTCATCCTCGCCCGTGCCACCTGCACGTCGTGCAGTACCGCTGTCGCTCCTTCCGCGACGATCGCTCCGGCTTCGGCGATTTCCCGGTGCAGTGCGTTCGCTCCGTCGTACTCGGGTATCGGGAGCCGCCACAGATGCTTGTGGAGATCGCGGCTTCCGAACTGCCCTTTCGACATGAGACTCGCCGCCGCGTCCGCGAGCGAGCGACTGTTGACGATCGCCGTCAGATAGTCTGCCTCTTTCATCGTCGCGCAGGGAACCTGGTAGAGTTTCGTGTCGATCACCGCTTCCGGATCCGTCAGCACCGCCGCCGTCGGCCTCCCTGAGGTGGTGTAGATCACGCGAATGTGGTATAAGGTCTGATCGGATACCCTCGGATACCCTCGGATACCCTCGATGCGCTGGGCGCTCAGCTTGCTCATGTAGTCGATCTGGCCAAGCAGGTCGAGCTTGTTGTTTGGGCTCTTGTGCTCGTCCCAGAGCTTATTGATCGTTCGCCAACGGCGACGCATGCGATCACCGAGGTGCGAACGATCAAGTCCGAACAGGCCATCGTCCCGTTTGACGAGCTCGCCGGTTTTGCGCGACAGCGGCAGCACTGCCTTGAGTGGATCGAGCAGCACGTAAGGAGCGACGGTTTCGCCGAGATGTACATCCCAGATGTGCTCTTCCTCGACCGGCTTATCGACCAGATCATCGAGCTGCAAGTCTTTCCACGGCCGTTTGTCCTGGCTGCCGCGGCGCGGACTCGTTCGGACCACATTTTGCACGCGCACTGCTGCCTGCGAGTCGGAGATGTTCACGAAGAACAGACAGCGCGGCACGATCGTTGCGCCTTGCCGAGCAAGGTCGCCGTAGGGTGAGGTGAACTTGCCGGAAGTGTCCACAAGCGGGACCTGCTCGCGGGTGAACGGGCCGCCGGCTGCGCCGCGCCAACGGTCGGCGCTGCTAGAGAACGGCTTTGCGGCGGCGTCCGTGCGGCGGAGGAAGGCGACGCAGGCAGGGACCGGGAAGAAGGTGTTCGGCTCGATTCGTTCCAGGTCCCACGGGCGGCGCAGGGTGAAGTCGACGCTTACGGCTCCCCAGTCGCCGTCGCGCCAGTTGCGGTACTGGCCGGTTTGCAGCGCGCTGTGAGGCAGCACCATCGCGGCTGCGCCGCCCTGTTTGAGGTACAGACCGACGCAGCGGGCGAAGAAGAGGCCGGCGACATCCTGATGCGTCGCGTAGCGGCCGCCGGTCCAGATGTCGTAGACGCTCTTGCTCTGGCGTTCCAGTTCGGAGCGGACAACGGCCTGTGTGCGGTTATAGGTGAGCCAGGGCGGGTTGCCGACGATGACGTCGACGGGCTCGGCGCGGAGAGCAACGGGGCGGACGAGGTTGCGGGCGTAGTAGGCCCAGATATGGTCGCGGCCTTCGGCGTGCAGGCGGGCGAGCGTATCGGCGGTGCGTTCGAGCATCGGGCGGTCGGCGTCGTCGGGGATGCCGACGTCGTCGAGCGCCTGGCGTGGGTCGCCGCCTTGGTCGAGTTCTTCGGCGAAGCGTGTCATGAGGTTGTCGAACCAGTCGCCCTGTTCGACCAGCGCGCGGGGGAACTCGAGGCTGACGTTGCGTTCGAGGTCGTCGTCTGAGTCGTTCTCGATTTCGATGGCGACGGTGCTGCTGGCGAAGAGGCCGGCGGTCTCGGTGCGGAGTTGGAGGGAGTCGCCGAGGTAGATCGGCACGGTGACATCATCGGCGCCGCCGTCGCGGGCGGCTTCGAGGGCTTCGCGGGCGGCGAAGGTCCAGGTGGCGCGGGCGAGGTGGACGGCGGCGGGGTGTACGTCGATGCCGATGACGTGGGTGAGCAGGCCGCCGAGGACATTCGCGGGCTTGCGGCGCGCGCGTTTGGCGGCCGTAAGGTACTTGCGGACGGCGGCGAAGATGAAGGAGCCGGAGCCGCAGGCAGGATCGAGCACGCGCTGGTTGAGCGGATCGGTCACAACGGCGTCGACGATTTCGCGGGCCAGCCAGTCGGGCGTGTAGTACTCGCCGAGGCGTCGTCGGTCGTCGGCAGGGATGACGGTTTCGTAGAGGATGCGGGCGATATCGGATTCTGCTTTCGTCCAGTCGAAGCGGGCGATGCGGCGGGCGAGGCCGTTGAGCCATGCGCCGCCTTCAACCTCGGCCGGCCAGGTGAAGAAGTCGGATTCGACGACGCCGCGCACCCCAGTTTCGTCGACGAAGAGCTGTCCGCCGAGCAGTTGTGCAGGTCGGCGTCGCGCGTGCAGAATGATATCGATACCGAAGGCCGATTGCAGCGCCAGCGCGACGACGGCGGAGAGATAGGTATGGCGGAGGAAGAGGTCGTCGAGGTTTTGCTCCTCCTCGATCACTTCGCCCAGCGCGGCGGCGAGCAGTTGCCGCCAGAGACGGCGCTTGATGGCGATGGTCGGCTCGTCGCGGTGTTGGTCGTAGAGTTCGCGCAGCGCGTCGAGGTGTTGCTCGAAGCGCGGACCGGGGCCGAGCCGGGCGCGCACCTCGTCGTCGGTCGGTACGACGCCGCGCCGTTCGAGCGCCTGCGACTCGTCGCGCAGCCATTCGTAGAGGTGATAGCCGTGTTCGGCGTCGTCGAGCGTGAAGGCGTAGGGGCTTGCGGCGCTCCAGTTGCCGCCGGGCCGGCGCAGCAGCCAGTACTTGCCGTCAGTGAGGATGCCGAGTCGGGGCGGGCGTCCCTCGCGGGCGAGCGTGGCGAGGTACTCCTCCAGCTGGCGTTTGTTGGCGTCGGAGGCGTTGAGACGGTTGCCGATGCGGCGTTTGACCTCGATCACGAGGTCGTCGGATTCGAGATCGATGCGCCCGCCGCCGGCCTGGCTCTCCATCTGGATGTCCGCGCGGCGGGCGAGCCGCGAGCGAATCAGGAAGTCGCGCACGGCGCCGCGAATGTCGGCTTCCGACGTGTTGTCGTCATGCCGCTGGAGCAGCGCCTGGGCGGCGCTGCGCAGCTTCGGATCGTCGGGCGTGATGTCGGTCATGTGGCGTCGCCGGCGAGTTCGCTCGATGCCTGCTGCATCGAGTTTCGCTCCCAGTAGAGAGTATGTTCGACGTGTTCGCGGATTGACCAGTCGTCGTTGGGCGCTTTGGCGTCGAGCAAATCGTCGGGCATCTGGAGTAGCTGGCCGACCAGTTCGGCGCGCTCGCGGATCAGTTCGCGGGTGAGGCGTCCGAGTTCCGACTCCTGCATCTGTTTCGCGGTGAAGCGGGCGGTGGAGATGGCGCCGGTGTGCATGCGGTCGTGCTCGGCGTTGTGAATGAGCAGGCGCCGGATGCCGCCGTTCATGGCGCAGCCGTGCGTGGTGGGAAAGGCGAGGTCGTCGTCGGCCATGCCCAGCAGTGTTTCGACGGTCTCGGTGAGCTGTCGCAGCAGTTGCAGGGCGAGTTCGTCGCTCTCGCGGTGCGTCGTTGCGGGAGTTGCGGGGTTTGTCATTCGATCCTCCGTTCAGCGGGCGTGTCGGCGAGGAATTTGAGCAGCACGCGGTTGGTGCGAGTCGGATCTTCTTCGGGGAAGAAGTGGCCGGAGCCGGGCGCGGGTTCGGCGCGCAGGTCGGGGAAGTACATGGGGAACTGGTCGAAGAAGGGGTTGCCCGACGGCATCGCGCCGCGTTTCGATCGTTTGAGCGGATCGCCGTACATCCAGAGCGCGGGGCCGGGGAACTGCTTGCCGCGGTCTTCGGGGCCGTAGTCCATATATTCGCGTCCGTGCGGGTGATTTTGCAGCCCGGCCCGCCAGATTTTGCCGACCTCAGTGGCGGCGAGGCGCTCGAAGCGGGCGCCGCCGCGCCGGCGTTTGTCGGGGATGATGCGGTGAAACGGCAGCGCGTGGCGGTAGTAGGAGATGGCGGCGCGCTGGGTGTCGGGGTCGCGGAATGATCGCTGGTATGTTCTGATGTCGGCGTCGGTCGCCCAGCGATTGGGCGCGAGCCGGCCGGCGGCGTAGCCCCAGGGCGACTGCGGCGGGCCCGGCAGCTCGAGATCCACGTCGCCTCCGAAGATCTGTGCTATGAACTGCTTGTGGTAGCGCGCGAAGAACTCCTCCGGCAGCGGGCGCGCCTTGAACCAGAAGCCGTGGATCGCCTGCGGCAGCCAGACGGTGCAGAGGGTGTCCATGAGCGCGGCTCGGGAGACGCGCTCGGGGTTGTCGATGATCAGCTTGAAGCCGATGATGCCCCCCCAGTCGTGGCCCACGACGGCGGCCTGCTCGATGTCGAAGTGGTCGAGCAGGCCGAGCATGTCGTCGGCGAGCAGCTTGCGGGAGTAGCGCCCGTGGGGCTTGTCCGACTTGCCGAAGCCGCGCGTGTCGGGCACGATGACGCGGTAGCCGGCGTCGACCAGGGCGGGAATTTGGTGCCGCCACTCGTAGCCGGTCTCGGGGAAGCCGTGGATCAGCAGCACGGGGTCGCCCCCGCGCGGCCCGGCGGTGGTCACATGCAGGCGAATGCCGTTGCTCTCGACGTATTGGCTGGCCATGGCTGTGCTCCTAGCGTGGCGCCCCTCGTGCGGCGCGTGTGCGCACAGGCTAGCAGGCTCAATCAATCGCAGTAGGCGTAGTCTTCGATCTCCGCGCCGCCCGGGTCGGCGCTGATGCCGCTGGTGATCGTCACTTCGGCTCGCAGCTCGCCCGCAGCAGCAACGGCGCCTGCGAAAACGGCATGTTCTGTCGCACCGCCCTTTGGCTCATACCGTTTTGCCCAGCGAACGCCGTCAGCTTCCAGCCGCACGACGTATACCTGCGCCTCGGGAACTGCCTCCCACGAGACGATCACATCCGTTCCTTCCCGTCGGATGCTCGGTTCGATCGTCGCCGGCAGTGTTCGCGCGAACCGCGATTCGCTCCAGTCCAGCGAACCGTCATCCCGCCGCTCACCCCAGTCCAAAAGGCTGTCGTCGATGATGCCGATGGAGGTTGGGTCAAGGGCAATCTGGACCTCGTACTCCGTATCCGGTCTGAGTCCCTCCAGCGTCCATGCCATCGAGTCGGACCGGCAATTGTTTGAGCCTGCGCCAGCGGCATGGCGGTAACGCCAGGCGTCTTGGCCGATCTCCCGCCATCGGACGACGAACAATGGGAGGCTTGGACTCGTCGAATAAGCCGCCGCCGAGCCGACAAACCGGTTCCAGCGGAGCACGAACGAATCCGTCTCCACGTAGATGCGGCCGAGCGCGAGCCCCTCTACCGTGTCACGCCAGTAGGCCGCCGCACTCTCCGGCGCAACGTCGTCGTCGCTTGGGTGGGCGATCTGGTATGTATGTGTCGCCTTACCTGTACGCCCGCGGGCGTCGACCACTGTCGCTTCCAGCGTCGCTTCATCGCGAGTGTCTTCGGGATCGCAATGCAGCTGCGCATAACCCTCGTGATCCGTGGTCTCGAACGCCGAGTTCTCTCCGATCTTGATCGTGTACGGCACCGCACCTCCCTCGACTTGCCAGCGGATGAGCTTCGGCTTCTCCAAGTACGGCATGCAGTGGCTCGACCGCCAGACTCTCGTCTCGTAATCCGACAGGTTCAGTGTCGGGCCGTCGGCCCGCGAGAATGTCTGGACGGCTGCACGGCCCTCGCCAAGTGTTTCACTGTACGCAGCGACATGAACTTCATACTCACCGCCGTCGGCAGGAATCGAAAACGTCGCACTGGTCGACAAGCCAACGTCGAGCACTCGCTCCGGTTCGCCGGCGCGGTACAGATACACTCGAAATCCGTCGATCTGATCTGTGAGATCATGAGTAGGGTCCCACCAGCTGCGAAAGGAGCGCCACGTCTCGGGCGGTGTCCAGCGCGCCTCCAACTTGCCGTTTCGCTCGCGCACTTCGACAGATTGAGGAGTGGGCGGCTTGGCGGAGGCGCGCTGGATCGACGACCATTGCGACCAGTAACCATGTCGTCGGATGCGCAGCTGAAACGGATGCGGGCCAGGCTCTGTGGTCCGAATTATGATCGGCGGATTCTCGGCCGACTGTGTCATTGCGTAGCCGTCCTTCAGCCATCGAACTTGCACGAGCGCGTCGTCGTCTTGCGTGTCCCAGAGCACGGCAAACTCGTAACCTGGCTCACGCTCGCTGTGGGTCGGTTCTTGGTAATCGACGTACCAGGCGGGCGGCATTATGGTATCCGCCCGCTCCTGCGCCAGCCGCGGTTCCCAAATCACGCGCGCCTCCTCGTCTTCGATCCCGAGATGCTGCACGATCACCTGATAGGTGGTGTCCAACGGCAACCTTAGCACAAAACTCCTGCCGCCAATACCTCCCACCGGTGTGACCGGGTCAGAGCGCGGCGTGCCGTATTCATGCGCGATCACCGCATATGCCCGTTCTTCGCCTTCAAGAGGCGGGTCCCAAGTCACCAGAATTCCGCCCCCGCCAGCACGCGCGATCGCTCGGACGTTTTGAGGTTGGCGAGGTTCCCTCGACCAGCCCGGCGGCGCCGGCGCGGTGCGCACCGACAGGAACCGCGTCGGAGTACACAATTCATGATTCCAGCCGTAATTGTCGCAGTTGTCATCGAGCATGACGCGGATGTGGTAGAGAGTGTCGGGCAGCAACTCGTCGTAGCGCACTTCGTAAGGTGACACAGGTCCGACAGTCTTCTTCGTCCACGTCGACCGGTCATCGCCCAACCAGCGCCAGTCGCGCTCGCGGCCGCCCACGGATCCCACGGTCGTCATCCAGGCCAGCCCGTCGACAGCAGGCTTCCACGAAACGGTAATGGTGTCGTGCGTCGCGTGGGCAGTCAGGTCCGTTGGCGGTGAGGCAGTCGTCGCATACACCGTCTCGCTCCAATTGAGCAGATCGGGCTTCTCTTGCTCGGCAAACGAGCGCACCTGTGCAACCTCGACAGCAACGCGCACCCCAATCAGGCCTGTCTCGTAGTAATCCAGCACCTGGTCGTATCCTCCCGGGCGCGATGCAGCGTCTGTGTGATAGTTCCACTGTGCGGCCTGATCCGCACGCCAGCGTACGAGATAGCGGCGCACATGCTCGATGTCGATACCGACGCCGCGCGCAGATGCGGTGATGGTCGTCAGGTAGGTCCATTGAGGATCCGGCCCCGCGCTCGCAAGAGGCGCCGGCAGCGGGGGGGCGCGATTCAGTCGCAGTGACTCGCGGGCTTCTGCTTCGCTCACATCCACGACGGCGACCGCCACATCGATCGGCGAGGGCGGAATAATGCCGCGCAGCCAGTCGGGGATGTTGAGCGTCTCGCCGCAGGCGATCGTCGCGACGCCCGACGGAGCGTCGACAGGCTGGCCGTTGAGCGTCGCTGTGTACGGCTCGGCTCCGCCGCTGATCTCCCAGCGCACCTCCGTGAACGATCCGGCGGTGCAGACCGGGCTGTCTGACTCCAGATGCAGCGTGAGCGGCGCGGGTTCGCCGCTGTCGGGATCGCCGGCGCGGGCGCTGAGCCAGCCTGCGGCGAGGGCTGCAAGCAGCGCGACCAGCGCTGCGAGTGCGAGTTTGCCAGCCATGCTCCGCCTCCACATCGGCATGTCGAACCGTCTGAGAGCAAGACGACGAAGCGGCGCGGAAGGTTCCACAGTCGCACCGGATCAGGCGAGGAGAGGCAGAACCTCCTCGGTGACGCGGCGGTACTGATGCTGCTGGTCGTAGCTGCAGAGGCGGAGGGTGACGGTGGTCGCGCCGGCGTCGATGTAAGCGCGGATGTCGGCGGCGCACTGCTCAGGGCCGCCCATGGCGACCCAGAGGTTAAGCTGGGCTTCGCTGTAGTCGGTGGTGTAGTAGGCGTCGAGGTATTTTTTCGCCTCGGCGAGCGCGGCTGCGCGGTCTTCGTTGACGTTGATGTTGTAGTAGACGGCGACCTCGAAGTCGTCGGGCAGATCGCGGCCGGCATCGGCGGCGTGGCTGCGGATGTCGGCCATGTACTCGCGCACGATCTGCGGGGGCTGGAAGGTGGTCATCCAGCCGTCGCCGAGGCGGGCGACGCGGCTGAGGCCGTTGCGGCGGTTGCGGGCGAGGTGCGGCGCAGGGTTGGAGGTGACCCAGATCGGCACGGGCCGCTGGACGGAGCGCGGCTCGATAGTGACGTGCTCGAAGTCGTTGTGCTCGCCGTGGTAGGAGACGTCGTCCCGGCTGGTGAGCAGGCGCATGACCTCGATAGCTTCCTCCATGCGCCGCATGCGCGACTCGGTGGGGATGCAGAAGGCGTCGAACTCGGCGGACATGTCGCCGCCGCCCGCGCCAGGCGCGCCCATGCAGGCGACGAAGATGGAGCGCCCGTTGCTGAGCAGGTCGAGCGAGGCCCACTGGTAGGCGAGCAGCAGGGCGGGCCGCAGCGGGGTGCTGGCGAAGCAGGCGGGGCCGATGCGCACGCGGTCGGTTTGGACAGCGAGCGCGGACATGAGGCCGAGCGCGTCGAGCCGGGGCTTGGCGAGCAGGGAATCGCCGACCCAGATGCTGTCCCAGCGCTGGTCGGCGTCGGCCTGGCGGGCGAGAGTGAGCATGTCCTCGATGGTGCTCGAGCCGGTCACGATGCCGCGATTTGAGAGGGTCAGTCCGAATGCAGTCATTGTTCATCTCCAGTTCCGGTACCGCACAGTCTAGCGATTCGCGCCGGCTGTAGGTCGAGGTCACTCGCTAGAAGGCCAGTCAACCATGATGAAGAACGGCTGGAGCCTGTCTCCGCCCTCAGTCTGCGGCGGCGTAATCACCTCCACGACGAGATCCGCGCTCGCCGTCGCACCGCGTAGAATCGCCCGTTCGATCAGCTCACCGCTCCGCTCCTGAAAGGTCCACCACGATCTATAGCCTGCGCGGGCGACGACTTGGTAGGCCCAGGCATCCGGCTGCGGGCGCCACGAAATCTCGAGCCCTTCGGGATGCAGCGCGACTCGAACGCCGGTGGCCGGCCCGGTCGTCGTCGCAGTCGCGCTTTCCGTCCAAGCGAGCAACTCGGGAGAGCTCAGCTGGCCCGAACGTTCGTACCGCGCAATCTGAAACTCGTAGCGCGTTGACGGTTCGAGTCCTTCCAGGCGACCTCGGCACTGGCTGTCGGGGTAGGACTGCTGCGGGAAGTCGTCGCCTGCCGTGTATCGCCAGGTCCCGCCCGGCGCGCTGCGCCAACGCACTGCGGCCGTGTCGGGCAGCGGCCGTACGAGCGTATCTTCCAAGTCAGGCTCCCAGAACCACCAATCGCGACAGCGCCAAGCGAGCCACACGTACGTGTCATGCACACTGCCCGGATACGGCGCGCGTTGCACCGCCGCATGATGCAGTTCGTGTTCGGCGTAGCGCACCATCCGCGAATCGGACGCTGTTTGGGCGTAGTAGTCGGTGACGCGCAGGCTGACGACCTGCTCCGACGTCTCGGCTTCGCCGCCGCCGTCTCCTTCTTGGCACGGGATCCGCGCAGTTCCGACTCTGGTGTCCGCCTCGAACGGCGGCGTGTCGTCGATCGCGACGAGGAACGGTCCCGCGCCGCCCCTGATGCTCCACTCGACTTCGACTTCGCCGCCTGCGCCCCGGACGCATCTGTCGTCCCCAAACGAGAACTGCGCGGTGAGCGACGCGCCCGGTTGATAGGGACTTGCCACTTCCCTGCGCCGGCTCTCTTCGCCGTGTTCATTGTAGGCGGCGACGCTCACCGAGTACTCCGTCCCCTCCGGATCGATCGGGTAGGCCGCCGAGAGTGCGCGCCCGACGTCGAGCACATCCTCTTCGCCGTTGTCGCGGCTCACGTACACGCGGTAGCCCGCGAGCACGTCAGAGCGGATCGACTCTCGCCAGCGAATCATGAGATTGCCCGCATGCTCGTCCAGGTGAACATACGGCGGCCGGCTGGGAATAAGCGACGGCAGCACGGCCTCAGACCATCGCATCCACACACCATCTTGTAGATAGCGGATGCGGAATGGGATGGAGTCCGACGCGTCGATGTACAGCGTCGTTTCGCGATCCGGCGTTTGCCGAAAGAGCTTTTCGCCCTCGATCTCCCATTCGATCTCAGCGAGATCCGCCGCGATATCCGTCGGCCACGGAATGAGGAACGCCGACGAATCGGGGCCGCCCCAGGACCACCATGCATCGTACGCATGCGCCCAGCCACGGTGGGACACGAGTGGTTCAGGGGCTTGCTGCGCACCGGTTGGGATGTCGGCGGCCGGATAACTCACATAGACAGTGCGCTCAACGACCACCTCGGGGATCGAAGCGTGAGTGACGCGAAGTCGATATGTTCCGCCTGTTGAGGCGTCGGAGAACGTGTAGCGACGTTCTCCCGCCGGAGTCGAGCCGCAGCGGCTGTCAATCGTCGTTCCATGCTCCATCAAGCCGACAGTTTCCAGGCAGACCCGATAATCGCGTTCGGCGCCTTCAAGCGGCGCCTCCCACGTGACCTGTAGGCCGCCGTCTACCAGTCGAGCTTCGAGATTGCGGGGCTCGCGCAAGCGGCGGGACCAGCCGGGCGGCGCGGGCTCCGTTCGCACCTCAAACCCCAACCCATATCCACCGCCCAGACCTACGCCCGCGGTGTACCAGGTGTTCGGCAGCAGGTCGTCGAAATGAGCCGCGTACGGCAACGCGCCGTCGCTCACGACGGTCAACCGATCATTGTCGTACGACAGCCCGGCCGTGTATGGGAGCCCGGGCACGTCGGGGCCCCAGGAGAGCGAGATGGAGTCGTGCGTCGCCGTCGCCGTCAGGTTGCGCGGCGGCGCCGCACGCGGTGCAATTGTCACCGTTTGCGGTGTAGACCAGATTAACGCTTCGGGAGTCTCGAGCTCCAGTGGGTGCCGTAGATCTGCGAACTGGAACTCGAAAATCTGCGACGCCTGCGACGCCTCCAGCGTCCACTCGGCTTCACGGCCCTCAGAGAACGACGTGGTGTTCACGTTCTCATACGTCCAGATCCCGTTCCCTTGCACTCGCCGGCGCACCAGGTACGAGCGGCTGCGCCACAGCTCTCGATGCCCGGGACGCCACTCCGCAGTCACCCGCCGAGTGTCGCGGAGGCTGAATTCGCTCGCAAGACGAATATCCACGGGCGGCTGACGCCCGGCAACCAACACGACCTGCGCATGCGCGGTCGCCGTCGCTCCCGCCCCGTCAGTCGCCGTGGCGGTGATGTAGCGTTCGCTGCCGATGCCGAGGAGCCATTCTAGAGCGTCGTCGACCGCCGAGCCGCACGGTACGCGGGCTGACGACGCGCCCGGATCCACCGCCTCGCCATTGATGCTCAACGCGTAAGGCGGGACGCCGCCGCTGATGCTCCAGGAGACCTCCGTCAGCGTGCCCGATGTGCAGCGAGGCCGCGAGTGCTCGATCTCCAAAGTCAGCGGTTCGGCCGGCTGCGCCGCCGAGGCGGCCCCGACCCAGGCCAACAGCGCAACCAGCACAAGCGCAGCAAGACGCAGCATCCGGACCCTCCGTGATGTTGTGCGCATGGTAGCGACTCTTTTTGCTGAGACTGCGCTGTCACTCACCGAACGGGCCCGCATCCTCAAAATGGCGGGGAAGCGCCTGTTCGCCGTTGGCAAGCGGTGGGCTGAAGATCTCGAGCTCGTAATCAGCGTCCTCGTCCAGTCCCGCGAAGACCACACGCTCCCGCGTATCCCCCTGCGGTTCGTGCCATGCCCACCACGAGACCCCGGCGGCGCGCAGGACGACCTGGTATGCCCATGCATCGGGCTGCGGCTCCCAGGACACGACGAGGTCTTCCCCGTCAGCATCGAGGCGGACATCACTCGGCGAGCCCAGAGTCGTCACGGTCTCGCTCGGCGTCCACTTGAGGGACTCGGGCGCCTCAAGCTGTGCCGAGTGGTCGTAAGGCGCGAGCTGGAATTCGTAGCGAGTGGACGGCTCAAGGCCCGACCAGCGCACGCGGCGCACCTGGTCGTGCCCTTGCACGACCAAGAACTCATCGCCCGCCAAGTAGCGCCATTCGGCTTCGCCGTCGACGCGCCAGCGGAGCGCGTAACGGTTATGCCACGATTCTCCGTACGGTTTGACCTCCCAACTGAGCCAGACGTACGTCTCATGTACGCTGCGCTGCCGCCACTCGATCGTCAGATCGGGGGCGGGCGCATAGCTGATCGTTGCGGTGGCAGAAGCGGCGCGGCCATGGTAGTCCGACAACTGCCATGTCACCGTGTGTTTCTCGGCCGCGCCCGAAGTGTAATCGGCTCGGCATTCGATGTAGGCGGCGCCGCGTCGCTCGGTCGTCTCGAACGCTGCGTCGTCGCCAATCGTGATCAGGAACGGCGCTGCTCCGCCGATGATTTCCCACCAGACACGCACGTTGACTCCCGGCTGCGCCAGGCAGAGGCCGCCTTGATTCGCGCTATGCACGAAGATGATGCGCAACGGTTCGTCGGTGCGATACGTGCGCGAGAAAGACCGACGCCCTTCGCCGCCTTCATCGCTGTAAGCGGCGACGGATACTGTATACTCCGTGCGGTCGCGGTTGGTCGGATACAAAATCGACGTCGCCGCTCCGGCATCGACGACCACTTCATCCGAGTCCGAACAGCAGATGTACACGCGGTAGCCGTCGACCGCGTGCGGATGCCATGGTCTGCGCCAGCTCACGATCAAGCTGCCGCCTTGCTCATCAATCTGCACAGAGCATGGTTGGGCCGGCATCAACGGTATCCGGACGGCGTCCGACCAATGCGTCCAGACTCCACTCGCCAGATACCGAATGCGAAACGTGACTGGTTCCGACGTGTCGATCCACAGAAGTCGATGCCGATTCGCGGACGGTATCGCTGTTCGCCTCGTCCTGCCGTGCGCGGACCACTCGAGCTCGGCGATCTCGGCATGAATTGTGTCATCCCACATCAGGGAAAACTGCGCCAGGCCCTGGTAAACGAATGGCTGCGAGTGTGCCAGGATGGAGCATCCCGGCCAGTCGATGTGCCGCACATCCGGTCGCGGCGCGGGCGGTGCGGTGACAGTCCCGCTGTCGGCAAGATGCTGGACGTAGATGGTGCGTTCAGCGACCGCCGCAGGAACCGACATGTGGCTGAGGAAAATTCGCCACGAGCCCGACGCTGGCGACGGTAGCGGCAAGATGTACTGCCGCACGCCGACTGCTACAGTGGGGCAGGTATAAGATAGGATCGGCATGTCCTCGCGCGCCGCGCAGACCCGGTAGCCCAACTCAGGACCCGCCCGCGGCGGCGACCACGTGACCAGCAATCCCTCTTCGACGGACTGCGCGTCCACATTTCGCGGCAGCCGCAGATCCTCGGACCAGCCCGGCGGGGCCGGCTCGGTGCGCAGATCGATCGACCAGGGCCGACGGTCGTAGCCCTCGGCGAATTTGATTTCAACGCGGTACCACGTATCGGGCGCCAGGCCGTCAAACCGCGCGACGTACGGGTAGGTTGGGGCGACGTCGGTCGTCCAAGACGAATGCGACCGTTCGCCGAGCGACAGCTCAGCGACGTAGTGTGACCCGGGCGCGTCGGGACCCCAGACGAGCGCAAGCGAGTCGTGCGTCGCTTTGGCGACCAGATCGCGCGGCTCGGCTGCGACCGTCGCCGCCTCACCCGGCGACCAGGCGAGCGCATCCGGTGATTCGCGCTCGATGGCGCGGCGCAGGTAGGCCAGCTGAATCTCGATGGTGCGTCCAATCAACGACGCAGCCGGACGCCACTCAAGCTCCTGCTCTGCATCCGCCCGCTCGACGAGAAACAACGACTCATACGTCCAGCCGTCGGCGCCCAGCTCGCGCCAGCGCAGCAGCACATAGCGAGCAGCGGCGCGCCGCTCGGCGTCCGAATGCGATCGGGTGACGACCACCGGCTCGTCGTCGCCTGATTGGGTCCGGAACAACGGGCGAATGTTTCGCAACAGATAGCTGCGCGACTCGACTTGCGTAGGCGGCGCCAGCGCGCCGATGAGCGTGAGTCGGGCCCGAGCCCGGCTGCTGCGGCCCGCCGCGTCGGTCGCCGTAGCGGTGATGTAGCGCTCGTCGCCGATGCCCAGCAGCCACTCCAGCGCGTCGTCGACCGCCGAGCCGCACGGTATGCGGGCCGATGGCGCGCCCGGATCCACTGCCTCGCCATTGATGCTCAGCGTGTAGGGCGGAACGCCGCCGCGGATGCTCCAGGAGACCTCTGTCAGCGTGCCCGATGTGCAGCGGGGCCGCGAGTGCTCGATCTCCAAAGTCAGCGGTTCGGCGGGCTGCGCCGCCGAGGCGGCCCCAACCCAGATCAACAGCGCAACCAGCACGAGCGCAGCAAGACGCAGCATCCGGAGCCTCCACCCTGACGCCGATGCTAGCCAGACGCCGCGGCGCGCCGATTGGTTCCCCTACGCGGTGGCGCCCTGGAGGGCGAAGTCGGCGATGAGCCCGGCGAGCTCGGACGGGGCTTCGAGGTCGGCGAGGTGGCCGGATTCGGCGAGTTCGCGCTGCTGCGCGCCGGGGATGCCGGCGCGCCAGATATCGCCCATCGCCAGGTTGACGACGTTGTCGTTGCGGCTGGTGACGACGAGTGTGCGGCAGTCGATCCGCTGGAGGCGCTTTTCGACGCCGGTGTCGGGCAGCGGCCAGAGGAATTTGGCGGAGGCGCGGAGGTCGAGCAGCTCTTCGACGTAGGCGTCCAGCTGGTCGCGGCCCTCCATGAGCAGCTTGGCGCGGTGCTCGGGGTCGCTGAACAGCACGGCGGTGGGCCAGCCGGGATGCTGGGCGAAGGGGTCTTCGCCGGGGTGCTGCTCGGACCAGATGCCGAGCGGGTTGACGAGGGTGAGCGACTGCACGACATCGGGCCGGATGGCGGCGAGTTCGGCGCCGATCCAGGCGCCGATGCTGATGCCGGCGATGTGCGCGCGCTCGACGCCGAGCGTCTGGAGCAGATCGACGTTGAACAGCACGAGGTCGAGGTTGTCGTCGACGTCGGGCAGGTCATCCTTGGCCGGGCCCCAGCCGGGCTGATAGGGGGCGATGAGGCGGAAGCGTCGGCTGAGCGTCTCGTGCAGTTCGCCCCAGCGGGGAATGCCGGTGATGGGGTGGAGCAGGAGCAGGGGCGGGCCGTCGCCCGCTTCGTAGAGATGCGCGGTCTGGCCCGTCGGCGAGAGGGTGATGCTTTGCAGGTCGGCCATCAGTTGGAGGCTCCCACGGGCTGCGGCGTGGCCTGGCGGCCGGCCGGGATGGGCTGCGGCGACCAGTGGTCCTCGTAGTCCTCCCAGATGTGGCGGATGCGCGGGATGACCTGCTCGGCCATCAGCTTGGTGCTGGCCCGCGCCTTGTCGTCGGGCATGTTGCCGCAGTGCAGCAGGCAGACGAGGTGGCCGACCTGGAGCTTGTTGGCGAGTGTTTCGAGCTGCTCGGTGACCGAGTCGGGCGAGCCGGCGACGATGTAGCCCTCGCGCACCCAGTCGTCCCAGCTGAGGGTGTGGGCGATGCCGAGGCCCTGCGCGCCGCCCGCGCGGAGGCCGACGCGGATGGTGTTCTCGGTGCGGTAGCCGGGCGCGTCGGCGAAGCCGGGGTGGACATGCAGACACTTGTCGAAGAAGTACTGCACGTGCTCCTCGTAGAGCTGCCGGGCCTGATCGTCGGTCTCGGCGACGATGATTTGCTGGGCGAACGCACCCTGGAAGGGGTTGAACTCGACGCCGAGTTCGCCGAGCCGGTTCCAGAAGCCCTGCATGAGGGCTTCGCCGCGCACGTAGCCGTTGAAGGAGAGGTAGGAGTAGTTGTAGGCGTTGTCGGCGCAGAAGTCCCAGGTTTCGACGGAGCCGCCGCCGGGGATCCAGATCGGCGGGTGGGGCTTCTGGATCGGGCGCGGCCAGATGTTGACGTAGCGCGCCTTGTTGTATTTACCGTTCCAGGCGAACACATCGGGGTCGGCCCAGGCGCGCAGGATGAAGTCGTGGTTCTCCTGGTATTTGTCGCGCAGGGTGGCGGGGTTTGCGCCGAAGCAGAAGTTGTCGTCCATCGAGGTGCCCACGGGGAAGCCGGCGACGAGCCGGCCGCCAGACATCACGTCGAGCATCGCCATCTCCTCGGCGACGCGGGTGGGCGGGTTGTAGAGGGCGATCGACTGGCCGAGCAGGAGCAGCGTCACGTCTTTGGTGCGGCGCGAGAGGGTGGCGGCCATGAGCTGGGGCGAGGGCATCATGCCGTAGGCGTTCTGGTGGTGTTCGTTGACGCCGATGCCGTCGAAGCCGAGCGTGGCGGCGTATTCGAGCTGGTCGAGGTATTCGTGGTAGACGCGGTGACCCTCGACGGGGTCGTAGAGGCGCGAGTCGACATCAACCCAGACGGAGCGGTTGGTCTCGCGGAAGTCGTCGGGCAGGTGGGGCCAGGGCATCAGGTTGAACCAGTGGAACTTCATCGGCGTCTCCTGTCGTTCGTGGGTCGCGCACAGGATACACGCTGCGGACCTACTCCGGGACGGAGACGGAGGCGGCGAGGCGGCTCTAGTCAGCGTCGGTCTCGACCAGCGTCAGCGAGTCCTCGATGGCGTCGAGTGTGGGGCGTTCGGACGACTCACCGGACGCGGATCCGGACGATGCGCCGAGCGAATCGGGGTGGACCGCCAGCTCGCCTTCGCCGGCGACTGCGAACACCGCCTCCTGGCCGCCGCTGTCCCGCGTGCGCCAGCTCAGTTCGACGCTCGCGTCGTCGGGCACGGTAAACAGCACGCGCTGCGCGCCCCACTCCAGCTCATAGTCGCCGCTGTCGAGAGACCATGAGCCGCTGGGCAGCGCCGAAAAGGCACACTGCTGCGGACGTTCGCCCGTTCTCGTCCACGGTGTCCACGCGCTGTAGGCATACGGCGCCGCCTCTCTGTTGCCGAGCTTCCAGGCGGTCGCCGACGCGTCCCAGACATACGGCTGGCGATAGTAGGCCGAGCGGGCTCGCTCTTCCGGATAGCGGACGCAGAATGACGGTCCGGTGAACACCTGCGGCCCGAGTCGAGTCTGCTGCTCGGAAACCGTCACCGTTTCGGGGGCAGGCTTCGTCAGGCAGCTTCCGGTGCGCGTCCAGCCGACGCGGTAGGGGGCGCCCCACGTGCTCCACGCCCCCGTCGACCAGCCGTTCGAGGTGCTGAACCCGACGCTGCGGGTGCGGCGGCGCTGCAGCTGCTCGATCTCCTCACAAGCGCTGCTTGAGCCCACGATCCAGCGTGTCGCTGTGCCGTTCCCACGATCCTCCGTCTCCGAGCTCGCGGGCTGCGCCTCCGAAGTGCCGGTGTCCGCCCACGTACCCCAAGCGGTGCGATCCGGCGAGCCCCACTCGCCGAGCGTCCAGCCGCAGGTGCGCGGGCCGGTCTTCGTCACGGTGCGCGAGTAGTGCGCCGTCCCCGTTCGCTTTTGCTGGTGCGCCGTCGCGCCCCGCAGCACCCAGCGGTACTCCGTCACGGTCTCGGTCTTGGTCCCCGCAGGCTTCGCGGCGTAGGGCTCCTTGCAACGCTCGTCGCTGGTTGCGCTCCAGCCGTCGTAGGTCGGGGCGCCACTGTCGCCCCACGCGCCCCATGTCCACCTACGCGCCTCGCATTCCCAGCTCACGCTTCGCGTCTGCCGCTGCGACTTCGTGCGCTGTTCCTTGTACTCATACACGCCCGCCATCGTCCAGCGCGTCTCGGTGCTCGTGACCATTTGCGTGGTCGACGGCTTGGTGGAGTTGTCTGGTGTGCATGTCGTCGGTCCCGGTTCATCCGGTTCATCCGGTTCATCCGGTTCGTCCGGCTGGTCGGGCGTGTCGGGCGGCGGCGCTGCCGTCGTCGCGGCCTCCGTACTCGTCCATTCGGAGTGGAGGGTGAAGCCTGTCTCGATCGTGCGCACGGCGCGGGCGCACAGCTTGTAGGTGGTGGATGCGCTGAGGCCGCCGAAGGGGTGCGACACGGGTGTGCTCGATGCGCCGGCTGCTCCGCTCGCGGCGGAGGACGATGGCACGGCGACCGTCGCCGTCACCCCGCTCGCTGTACACGCCTCATTCTCTGAGACGCGCTTGAATTCGACGGCGTGCGCACCGGCCGACGGCGCTACGGTCACGGTCGCCGTCGCCGTGTCGTGCGTGGTCTCCGCCGACAAGTCGTCAGTGGCAGCCGGTTCGCAGGCCTCGACTATGTCGAGATCGAACAGGGGGCAGGATTTGATGGCGGGGATCGTGTATCGCAGCTTGTAGCTGTAGGTCGGCGCTGACCCTTCGAAGCGGGCGCGGCGGCGGACCACCAGCGTGTAGGTCGTTCTCGCTGAGCTGCTCGCCGGGGCGATCCAGGTCAGCTTGCCGTCCTTTCCGTCGGTTACGGTCGTCAGGACCCGACTTGGCCCGACGATCAGCAGCGCAGCCCCGCTCTCTTCACTCGTTTGGGTCGCACATGTTTCCGGTGATTGGGACGACGGGTAGGCACAGAATGTGTATGTGTACCCGGCGTACGCGGTGAAGGTGAAGAGCTGGAGAGCGTCGTCGACCAGGGCTTGGCCGCTGCGAATCGCATCGGTTGCGACGGACAGGTCTTCGAGCCACGTCAGCGTCGTCGACGGATCGAGGAGATCGATGTCGTCGCGCGGGATCGTTCGCGGCACGAACACAGTGCCCTGAATCGGATCGTCCGTCACTTCCGGGTATGACGCGTTAAACGGGTAGATGGCGATCGTGCAGGGCGTGCCGAGGGTGAGCGCGCCTCGTCGCGATGTTCGTGGAACTTCGCCCTCATCGGTCAGTGTCTCGCCGTCAGCGTAAATCGTGCTTCGCACATTTCGCGCCGACGGGTCATCGCATGACACATCCGTACGGTATCCGTCGACGCCGGGCCGTGTACCGCGGATGCCAGCCCACTCGAATCGCAGCGGCCCTGCTGTGAAGCGCGCGTACAGTGCCGGTCGCCACACTGCTACCGACAACGCGGCGTTGAGTATCTTCGTTTGATCATCGACAGTAATCGCGATGTTGTCGATTTCGACAACACGTCGATTCGCGTTCATGCACTCGATCCTGTTGCGAACGCGGCAGTCAGGATGTCGACCGCGTAGTCCTGCGTCGCGTGGCCTCCAGGACGCCGGTGCCGGTGGCAGCACGGTCTCCGGATCAATCACAGTCGCCAGCCTCCGCGTAGCGGTCCACTGGCAATACTCACCGCTGTGATGGTTGTCCTCGTGCCCGTCGCAGCCCCACGCCCAGTCGTACCAGTCGAACGGCTGCTGCCCCTGAAAGTAGCGCACCTCGAAGTGGATGTGCGGATCAATGAATGCGTGTTCGCAGTGCTGGCCTTCCGCGCACTCCTCTTCGTCGCCCTTGAGAGCCCAATTCCCTGGGCTGCAATCAGCTTTCGCACCAGCTTCCGGTCCAGTGCGACAGAAGTAGCTGCCTGCTCGGTGGAGGTCGGAATCCGCCTCTCCAGAATGGCCGATCTCGCCGATCTTGGTGCCGGCGCTTACGTCGACCGACTTGTTGTGATCGACGTAACCATTCACGGTGCCGAGTGACGCTATGATGGAGTCGGGGATTGACCCCTTCCGGAGATGTGCGTACTTCGTCACGACGACACTACCATCCACGAGTTCATGGAGGATTACGGCGGTACGTCCGCTTGACGGCCCTACGAAGTAGTGGCAAGTGAGCTGTTTCACCGTCTCGTCATACTTCTCGTGCTCATCGTGGACGACGAACTGCTCCTGAAGCACCGACGATTCGTTTGGGCAGTACAGCAGGTACTGCAGTGAGTCGAAATTGTCGTTGATGATGCGGAGCGTTCCGGCTGCCGCGGCGTATACCGGCTCACCGGGAGCATCGTCGTCGATTGCGCCGGTACGATCTTGGGCGACAGCCCAGTTATAGAAGCCGATATCGATCGCGGCATGATACCGCGCGTCGCCCGTGCGCCAGTCAAACGGATCGTCCGTGTAGACGAAATCGCCGTCGAGACGCGCCGGCCAATACGGAAAGAACAGTCCGGTGGGCAGAATCGGCGGCGGCTCAGCTGGAGGATCGCTTTGTGCGCCTGACGGCCCGGCTGCCGGGGTGGTGACCACCAGCTCGACTGTGCTCGTCACGATGCCGGCGTGCGTCACTCGAACTCGGTACTTCGTAGCCGGGCGGATGCGTTGGAAGACGCTGCGGAGCGTCACTGACCGGTCCGGACCGTTGATCCAGTGGATGTCGACCAGGGCGTTCGTCGCCTCTTCGACCACTTCCACGTTGTACCGATCAGACGCGCCCGCGTGCGGCGCCTCCCATGTCACGGTGATGCTTTCGAGCGTCGCGTGCGCGCGCACGTTCTGCGGACCCACGGGAAGCGCCGCCGAGCCCGGCGGCTCGGCGCTTGTTCGAACGCTCATCGATACCCGCCCGCTGGCCCGCCCTGTGGGCGTGCTCTTGTCGATCACGACCTCGTAGGAGGTTTCGGGGGGCACATCGGAGAACGTGTAGCTGTGGCGGCCCGGCTCAGTCGGCTCGACGAACCTGCCAACCTTGACGCCGCGTGGGCCTTCCAAAATGATCGACCCGGCACCCGCAAGGGGTTGCGCATCCCATGAGACGGTCACCGTGGTAGCGGTCGCGCTAACGGCGGCGTTCTCAGGCGCGGTCGCGTAGACATAGCGCAACGTCTCACTCCAGCGCAGCGCCGCTGGGGTCTCCGCTTCAATGGAATGGCGAACCGCGGCCACCTGCATCTCATGCACACTTGGACCTGCGATCTCCCAGGCGCCGGCCCGTCCGGGGATACGGAACTCAGCGTAGATCCATGTCCCGGCGCCGGCGGCGCGATACCGCACGAGATACCCGTCGCGCTGAGTGTTGCCGCCGCCGGCGAGAATCTCGGGCGACTGCGAGCCGGCGCCTTCCACCCAGTCCCAGAACGTCCTCGCGATACCCAGCTCTGGGGCGTAACGGACGTTCTGCGGCGCGGGCAGCGCCCTTGCTCTTTGGACATCCAGCGCCGCCTGGCGCTGCACGCCTCTGGAGTCGGTGACCACGGCGCTGACCGTCTTCGCCGCCAGCGCCGCCTCCGCATCCCCCGCTTCCGCCTCGGTCAGCGCGCCGCAGTTGACGCGCACGTTGTCGGCGCTTACGTCAACCGCGGAATTCTCCACGCTCAGCGCATAAGGGGCGGACCCGCCGCTGATCTTCCACGAGACTTCCGTCAGCGTGCCGGCCGTGCAGAGCTCGCGCGAGCTCTCCAGCTGCAGCGCGAGGCGCGGGGGCTGGCCGGCGAGGTCGAGTGCGTAGGGCGCGGACCAGGTTCCCCAGGGGCCGGCGCGGACGCGCACCAGCCAGCGGCCGTCCTCGAAGCCGCCCTCGCGCCCGATCCGCGCGGCGACGTTGCCGCCGCCGCCGGGCGGGGCGACCCGCACCCGCGCGGTCTCGGCGCGGTCGGCGGCGTTGATCCACTGCGCCTCGTACCACTCGGCGCCGGCCGCGGGCGGCCAGAGCACGTAGAGCGAACCCCGGTTGAGCGCGGCGCGCGGCGGCAGCTGCGGCCAGAGCGTGGGCGTCAGCGTCGCCGTCGGCGACCAGCCGCTCGCGCCCCAGACGTTGCGCGCGCGGACGCGGAACTCGTAGGTCGTGCCGCCTTCCAATGGGCCGACCTCGAGCAAGGTGGCGCGTCCGTCGCGGGTCTCGGTCTGCTTCGCGCCGCCCTGCTCGCCCCATTCGAGGTCGTAGTGCGGCGCGTTCGTGCCGGGCCAGACCAGACGAACCCGCTCGCCGTCGAAGCTCAGCGCGCGCAGGTAGTGCGGGGCGGGCCGCAGGATCAGATTGCGCGGCGGGGTGCGGTCGCTGTATCGGGCGGTCGGGCCGGCGCCGATCCGGGCTTGCAGCTCCACCCAGTAGGCGCCGGCGGCGGGCAGATCAAACTCCGCCGAGGTTCCCGCGACTTCCAGCCGGCCGGCGAGGCCGCTCGACTCGTCCGAGGCGCGCCAGATGAGGTCGTAGCCGCTGGCGCGGGGCACGACCTCCCACTCGGCGCGGATGGTGAGGCCGCTCCAGCTGAGCGCGGTCAGTCTGGGCGTCGCCGGCCCCGCGTCGGCGGCGGTCGCGCGCAGCGTCTGCGCCGGGCTCTCGCCGCCGCGCGAGTTCAGCGCGGTGAGGCGGATTCGGTAGTCGGCGCCCGTGCTCAGGCCGTCGATCCGGCGGCTGCGCGCGGCGGCCGGCAGGTCGATCGTGCCGCCCGCCGTCTGCGAGCCGGCGACGCGCCAGCTGAGCCGCCAGCCCTGCGGCGTCCAGTCGCTCGGCTGGGACCAAGCCACGGTCAGCGCGCCGTCGTCGGAGGCGATCACCCGCAGCAGGCGCGGCGCGGACCAGTTCGTGGCGAAGACGTTGCGCAGGTCGTCGATCGGGCGGTCGGCGGCGTCCAGCCCGCGCACCCGCACCACGTAGTGGACGCCGGCGTCGAGGTTTTCGATCACGTGGCGGCGGTCGTCCGCGTCCTTGCGGGCTGTGCGCCAGGCTGTTTCGTCATCGTCGTCGCCGCGCGCCCGCCAGGCGACCTCGAAGGCGGAGGCCGCCCGCCCGCTCCAGCTCCAGGTCACGGTGAGGCTGGAGGCGCTGAGCGCCTCCAGCCGCAGCGAGGCGCCCAGCCCCGGCGGAGACTCCTGCGCCCGCGCGCCCACCGCCGGCAGCCCCGCGGCCAGTACCGCCAGCCCGAGCAGCGCGAGCCCGATCAACACCCGCATCCGCGCCCCTCCGCTTCTCTCCCGATGCTAACCAAGACGACGGAGAGGCCCGCGCGGTTCCGCGTTGCGGCTGGCGGCGGGGGTGAGAGTAGGCTGCGGGGGTGGCTGACGAGGCTGTCTGTTTTCGACATGAGGAGCGCTGGGCGGGCGTGCTCTGCCAGCGCTGCCTGCGGCCGATCTGCGCCGACTGCATGGTGCAGGCGCCGGTCGGCTATCAGTGCGTGGAGTGCGTGCGGGAGGCGTCGCGCGGGCAGCGGCGGGTGGTGCTGGGCACGGAGCCGGTGCGGGTGACGCAGGGGCTGATCGCGATCAATGTGGTCGTCTTCGTGATCGTGCTGGCGGTGACCGGCTCGTTCGCGTTCTGGGGCGGCGGCGCGACCTCCGTCCACCGCGATTTCGCGCTGTGGGGGCCGTCGATTCATCTGGACGGCGAGTGGTGGCGGATCGTGACCAGCGCGTTTCTGCACTACGGGCTGATTCATCTGGCGATGAACATGCTGATTCTGATGTGGGTGGGGCGGATGTTGGAGCCGGTGCTGGGGCCGTGGCGCTTTGCGCTGGTCTACGCGGTGTGCCTGCTGGGCGGCGCATTCGGCGCGCTGCTGGCGTCGCCGACCGGGCTGACGGCAGGAGCGTCGGGCGCGGTGTTCGGGGTGGCGGGCGTGCTGGTGGTGGCGGAGCGCGCGGGCGGCGTGCGCTGGCAGGATTCGGGCATCTTCGTCTTTCTGGTGCTCAACATCGTGCTCTCGCTGCTGATCCCGCGGATTTCGATTGGCGGGCATTTCGGCGGGCTGATTCTGGGCGTGCTGTGCGGGCTGGCGCTGTGGCGGCTGCCGACGCTGGGCAGCTTCGGGCGGACGCGCTGGCTGCCCGAGATCGCAATCGCGGGGCTGGGCGTAGCAGCGGCGGCGGGAGCGTGGTTCTGGGCTGCGCCCAGCTGGGCCAATCCGCTCTTCTGACCATGCAGTTTGATCCCGCAAGAGGTCGGCAGCCGCTATCTTGCCGCCGAAAGGCGGTGCAACGATGAGCGACCGATTTGCGGGCAACGTGGCGGTGGTGACCGGAGCGGCGGGCGGGATTGGACGCGCGACCTGCGTGCGCTTCGCGGAGGACGGAGCGCAGGTGGTGGCGGTGGATCTGGCCGGCTCGGCGCTGGATGAGACGGTGGCGGCGGTGTCCAACGCCGGCGGCGAAATCCTGACCGTCGAGGCGGATGTGACGCAGGAGGGCGACGTCGCCGGCTACGTGGAGCGGGCGGTGGAGCGCTTCGGGCGGATCGACGCCTTCTTCAACAATGCCGGCATCGAGGGGGTGCGGGCGAACCTGTGGGAGCTGGACGAGGACGACTTCGACCGGGTGATCGCGGTCAATCTCAAGGGCGTCTTCCTGGGGCTGAAGCATGTCGCGCCGGCGATGCGCGGCGACGGCGGCGGGGCGATCGTCAACACGGCCTCGATTGCGGGGCTGACGGCGACACCGGGGATCATCGCCTACGGCGCAAGCAAGCACGCGGTGGTGGGGATGACCAAGTCGGCCTCGGTCGAGCTGGCGCCCGAGATTCGGGTGAACGCGGTCTGCCCGGGGCCGATTGAGACGCGGATGATGCGCTCGCTGGAGCGGCAGTTCGACCCGGACAACCCGCAGGGCGTCCACGATATGTTCGCGGCGGGGATTCCGCTGGGGCGCTACGGGGAGCCGGAGGAGGTGGCGTCGCTGGTGACGTGGTTGTGCAGCGACGATTCACGCTACATCAGCGGCTCGATGCACACGATCGACGGCGGTGGCGGGGGCGCGCGGCGGGGGTAGGCCGACGCTGTCTCTCGTCAGAATCGCGTCAGCTGATCGACCTCTGCTGCGTAGTCGGCATACGAAGCGAGCCACGACGGTTCGTATGCCCCTTGCTCAGAGACCTCCGCCATATGGGAATCGAAGGCTTGCCGGCGCTCGAGTCCCGGTCGGCCCAAAAAAATCAGTGCCGTCCGAGGGTACTCGTGGCGTCTTTTGGCTAGACGCTCCTTGGCATACGCATCGAGATTCCCGCACACATCCAAGGCTCGTACAGCGTCTCTCTCGGACGCGCGATAATTCGCGTGAATGATGCGATGGCGCATCTGCGCGACCATCCGTTCCCACTTGCCAAAGATGCTGGCACCGTTCTCAGGTCGCCACGTACCACCAAACACCTTGGGGAATTGCGTCTTTATGCGCTTCACGAGCCCGACATCGAACCAGGCAGCAACCTCTTTCGTATCGCGTTCTGCTTCCCACGCACTTACCATGAGCATCCCATTGCACAGGGTCTCTATCCAAGCGTACGCCCAAACAATACAAACAGAGTAGTCTGCGTCAACGAAGAACGACCGCTGAGCGCGACGGGCGTGCTCGACCGCGACGACAGCACGATCGGCCCCGGGTCCTCCTTGGCGGCCTCGCCCCAAGACCGTCAGCACCTTGTTCACATCCTCGTCGCTCATCGTCTCCGTCGCGCCAACGGCACTCGTATCCGCCATGTTCACAATGAACACGCTGGACCCGTCGAACGAGAGGGAAAACGCATCTCGGCTCGCATACGGTACAAGAGGGATCACTGTTCGCCTAGTGAGTGGACGAACTCGCACATCGGCAGTGGCGGAGATGTAGGCCCGATACAGCTCTTCCAAGCTCTCGATGCAACGATCGAAAGCATCAGAGACAGATTTGCCAGCATCAACTTTTCGGTCTACGTAGCTGGGAAGTAGAGGTGTAACCGCCTCAAAGACGGTTGCGAGAGATGTGAGACCAAGTGGGAAAGCGCGGGGATCCAAGAGTCGCTTGTTCGCCGCGTCAGAGGGCCGTGACCGCTTAGTCACTTTTCGAACACTTCAAACGCCCTTTCGCCATCCGACACATCCAGCACAACATCCTCTGGTAGGCGCCACACGCGAAACGAGACGACGTTCTTGCCGGGGTTTATCGGAACATTGGCCCACATCGGGGCATCGGCGGTCGGCAGGTGCGCAGCGCCATCGAGCCACTGGACATCCTCGTCGCGCTCCAACGCGAAAGTTGAGCGATCCGGGAAGGGCAGAGGTTGAGGTGCCGGAATGAAGAAGACGACAAAACGCGGCTCACCGTTCCAGTCGGCGGGTATCGGAGTCGCTTCGGCATCAGCGTCTGTGCGTTCGGCCGTCACAGCTCTATCCAATCGACGGGAGGCGCGACGCGGATGTAACCAGCCTCGTAATGCACCCACGATGGTCTCCATTGTACACCCTGACCACCCAATGGAGGCACGAAGACCACCGCTGCTCTGCCTGACTGAGCGGCCTCTGCACACTGGTTCACTCCGTCGCCTCCAAGATGGCGGCGATGCGGCGGGCGGTTTGGGTGAAGTGGTCTAGCTCGTCGAGCCTGAGCGCGCGGCCGAGGACTTTGTGCTCGCGGTAGGAGAGCCACTTTTTGAGGACCTGGTAGCCGCCGAGGCGGTAGGTCCAGACGGGTTTGGGGACATTGGCCCAGTAGGCGCGGTCGTTGAGCCAGACGTCTACCGTGTCGGGGCGCTCAGTGAGTTTGCCCTGACCGGGCATTACGGCTTTGTTTGCGCCGTGATGCCCCCAGCCGGCGGTGACGCTGAAATCGTCGCCTGCCATCCGGGAGCCGTCGGTTTTGGCGGCGACGGCGATTTTGCGGTCAAGGAGGTCGGTTGCGTCGGCTTCGGTGTCGAGCAGGCGGGCGAGGGTGCGCCCGCGCCTAGCTGACGCCATGAGCGCGTCGCGATCGTCGGGCAGAGGGATGCGCGGCCAGCCCATGCGCAGGCCGCCGGCGTTGGCTTCGCGGTAGGCGGGGTCGTGAAGCGTGGCGAGCGCGTGGTGGAAGAGGTCGGACGGCGTCGCGTCGTGCGACTCGATGTAGCGCAGCGCCGGCTCGCTCAGGTTCGGGGTGCGTTTTACGCTGTCCGCCAGTTCGCCAAACTGGTCGTCGCGGAGGTAGAGCGGGAACCACAGGGCGCCGCGCTCGATGAGGTGGTAAGAGCCCATGCGCGTGGTGAACATCGCCTGCGGTTCCGATGCGCCTTTGCGCAGATGCTGGGCTGCGCACAGCCACACGTTTCCCTCGAACACATGTGGTTTGTACTCTGCTCGTTTCTCGTCGAGCAGCTTGGTGTCGCCGTCCCAATAGAGCCAGCGATCGTCGAACGGACGATAGGAGTATCGAACGACACCGTCGTCGACAGGCCCATTTCGTCGAAGCAGTACAGAGCGCGTAGTTCGGGCTTTGAAACGGCCAGTCTCTTTCATCACGCTCGGGTAGCGACGCCCGATCTCTTCGTCGCTGATGCCAGCGTCGAAATACTCGTCAGTCCGTTGTCGCAACGCATCGGCGTCAATGGCGACCAAGAAGGCATCGCGACTGGTTGTCACGCCGGGGAACTGAGAAGGGAAGAGGTCCACCAATGACGGCCATTTAAACCAGTCGTCGCTGACGACCGCGGGCTTAAAGGGAAGTCCGAGACCGGCAGGCGGCGACAACGTGAGATACTCGGGCACAGCCGCTTCATCGTCAACGCTCTCAAGCAGGGCGCCCCGTCGTTCTTCCGCCCGCGCATGAGTGAAATCCCGGTACAGCACACGGCCGGAGCGAGCGTCGCGCGTCCGGGACAGCGTGGCGATCGCGACGCCAATGCGAATTCCCGGTGACTCTCCTTTGACCGCAAAGACGGTCTGGCTGGTGCGGCCGTCGGGCGCATATTCGGAGATGATCCGATCACCATGCAGGTTGTCGATGCGCACGGTATCGAAGGCGTCGAGGTAGCGTTCGCGCATGCCGGGGAAGGAGCGGCCGTCGAGCCAAGAGTAGTTGGAGATGAAACAGACGACGCCTTCGCCGGTGCGCTCGGTGATGCGGCGCTCGGCCATGCGGAAGAAGCGCACATAGAGGTCATTCAGCCCATCTCCCTGGGGTTGCGGGATGTCCGCGCCGCGCACTTCGCGATAGGCATCCGACAGCTCGCGCTCTTCGTCCACGGCGACGCCGGCGAAGCCGTTGTAGGGCGGGTTGCCGAGCACGACCAGAATTCGGCGCTTACGCTTGACTTCGTCAGCCTGTTTGCGTTCATCCTCAAACTCGGGGAAGTCGAGCGCCTGGGTGACCGTTTCTTCCCAGCCGGTGAGGGCGTTGGTGAGGAAGACGCCTGCGCGTTCGTTCTCGCCGAGGCCAGCGTCCATTTGCTCAAGCGCGAGGCCGATCTGGAGGTGGGCGACGACGAGCGGGGCGGGCATGATTTCGAAGCCGAAGACGCGCTCCTGCGCGGCCGTGCGCAGGGCTTCGCCGGCGGCGGCGCCCAAATCCTGCGATTGTTCGTTGATGCGACGCAGGGTTTCGACGAGGAATGCGCCGGTGCCGCAGCACGGATCGAGCACGTAGACGTTCTCATCGGCCAGCCCGCGCGCGACGCCGAGGTCGTCGCGCAGGGCGCGGTCCACGCGCGCCACCATGTACTGCACCACCTCGTGCGGGGTGTACCAGACCCCGAGCTGCTTGCGCAGCTCGGGGTCGAAGGCTTCGAGGAACGGCTCGTAGAAGTACTGGACGGCCTCGCCCTGCTCGAAGCGGGCGAGGAATGTTTCGTGATCGACGCGCGACAGGACCGCGTCGGACCAGTCCAGGACCTCGACCAGGTCGAGGCGACGCAGGCGGCGGCGATCGGTCAGTTGGTGGAACAGGACGCTCAACACCGGCATTTGCAGATAGTCGACCGCGTCCTTCCAGCGAAAACGTTTCGCGTTTCCCTCTCGCACCCACAACACCCAGGCGGAGAACACGCCGTAGAACAGCGTCTGCACAAGCGTTGAGCGGAAGAGTCGGGCGCCTCGCTTGTCGTCGAAGCGCATGCCCAGCGCCTGGTCCAAGGCGCGGCGGACCTGTTCCAGAGAACGCTCATCGCTTGCCGCGGCCACCCGTTCCAGCGCGTCTCTTGCGCAGAGGGCGAGCAGCCGAGCCAGATCGCGCGGATCGCGAATTGGCGCGGTGTGCTGCATTATGCGAGCCAGATACTCGCCGAGCGGCTCACCGTGGCGATTGGCCGTCGCCTGCGGGCGGCGCAGCTGTTCCTCGAACTCATCGACGCTGTCGGCGAGCGAATAACGCTCGAGCACCGACTTTGCGCCGTCGCCGTCTTCGCCGACCAGTGCGAATTGGCGCAGGTTCGTGACGAGCACGAGTCGATGCGCGCGCCAGTATCTGGCGACCTGATCGGACTTGATGATCTGTTCCAGATCCGCGTCTGCGCTCTTTACCTCAACGACGCCGCGGTCCGCGGTGTCGGCGGTGAACAACGTCTGCTTGCCGGCATCGGAGAAGAAGCCGATGTCCGGCTGATCGGAGCCCGGCTCGCTGGGGTGTACGACGGCGCGGACACGCGGTTTGAGTTGTGCGCCGACGGCGTCGAAGAGGTTGTCGAGGGCGGTGTAGTGGGAGAGCTCGGGCGTGCCGACATGGCGGACAGCGGCGATGGCCTTGAGGTAGTCGCGGACAGCCTGTTTGAACTCAGCCATGGCGTCCCGGTGGCTACTCAACCAGCCAGGTGTTGGGGCCTTTGACGAGGGCCATGAGGTCGCCTTCGCCCTGGGTGTTGCGGGCGTGGGCGAGTTGTTCGTCGAGCATTTGGCCGTAGGAGGGAGCTTGTACCTGGCGGATGATGCCCATGGGGACGGGCATTTCGGGGTAGGCGAGGCGAGAGAGGAGTTGCTGGATGTCGGCGCTGGGGCGGTGGGCGTCGTGGGTGAGGACGAGTTGGTGGTCGGGGCCGTCGGTGTCGACGACGCGGAGGCCGGTGGCGGTGAGGGCGAGGCCGCTCTCGTGGTCTTTGCCGAAGGTCATGGGTTTGTCGTGTTCGAGGTAGACGAGGCGTTCGTCGCGGACGCCGCGGTCGGTGAATTCGCGGAATGCGCCGTCGTTGAAGATGTTGCAGTTTTGGAGGACTTCAACGAAGGCGGAGCCTTCGTGGCGGGCGGCGGCTTCGATGGTGGCGGTGAGGTGCTGGGGGTCGGTGTCGAAGGTGCGGGCGACGAAGGTGGCTTCGGCGGCGAGGGCGATGCTGATGGGGTTGAGGGGGCGCTCGGTGGTGCCCATGGGGGAGGTTTTGGTGGTTTTGCCGAGTTCGGAGGTGGGCGAGTACTGGCCTTTGGTGAGGCCGTAGATCTGGTTGTTGAAGAGCAGGATTTTGAGGTCCATGTTGCGTCGGAGGGCGTGGAGCAGGTGGTTGCCGCCGATGGAGAGGGCGTCGCCGTCGCCGGTGATGACGAAGACGAGCAGGTCGGGGCGGGTGAGTTTGAGGCCGGTGGCGATGGTGGGGGCGCGTCCGTGGATGGAGTGCATCCCGTAGGTCTCCATGTAGTAGGGGAAGCGCGAGGAGCAGCCGATGCCGGAGACGAAGACCATTTTTTCGGGCGCGACATTGAGGTTGGAGAGGGCGCGCTGGGTCTGGGCGAGGATCGAGTAGTCGCCGCAGCCGGGGCACCAGCGGGTGTCGACGTCGGAGGCGTAGTCCTTGCGGGAGAGCTCCTGTTCGGCGATGGGGATGAACGCGCCGTTGTCGGAATGGGCGGAGGGGCTGGCGAGGACCATGATGTTGTGCGCTCCCTTGTGGGTTAGCCGGCGGCGGGGCTGAGGATGGCTTCGGTGATGGTGCGGGCGGAGAAGGGTTGGCCGGTGACCTCGTTGCAGCCCTGGGCGTCGACGAGGAAGCGGGCGCGGATGAGCAGTCGGAGCTGCCCGTTGTTGGATTCGGGGATCAGGACGCGACGGTAGTTGCTGAGGATGTGGCCGAGGTTTTTGGGGAAGGGGTTGAGGTACTGGAGGTGTGCGTGGGCGACATCGGCGCCTTGCGCGCGGGCGTCGTGGACGGCGGTGAAGGCCGCGCCATAGGTGCTGCCCCAGGTGAGGACGAGCAGGTCGCCGGTGGGTGGGCCGTCGACTTCGAGTTCGGGGATGAACTCGGCGATGCGGTCGACCTTGGCCTGGCGGAGGTCGGTCATGCGCTGGTGATTTTCGGGGGTGTAGACGACGTCGCCGCTGATGTCGGCTTTTTCGAGGCCGCCGATGCGGTGGGTCATGCCCGGCTCGCCGGGGGGCTGGAAGTGGCGGGCGAGGGTTTCGGGGTCGCGCTTGTAGGGCTGGAAGTCGTCGCGGTCGACGCGGTGGAAGCCGGTGTCGATGCGGGGCAGCATCGTGACGTCGGGCACGGGCCAGGGTTCGGCGGTGTTGGCGAGGTAGGTGTCGGACATGAGGATGACGGGGGTGACGAATTGGTAGGCGATGCGGACGGCTTCGAGCACCATGTAGAAGCAGTCGCCGGGGCTTTTGGCGGCGAGCACGCAGAGCGGGCTTTCGCCGTTGCGCCCGAACATGACCTGGAGCAGGTCGGTCTGTTCGGTTTTGGTGGGCATGCCGGTGGAGGGGCCGGAGCGCTGGATGTCGAGCACGATCAAGGGCAGTTCGGTCATGACGGCGAGGCCGATGGCTTCGGACTTGAGCGCGATGCCGGGGCCGCTGGTGCCGGTGACGCCGAGCGCGCCGCCGTAGGCGGCGCCGATGGCGGAGCCGACGGCGGAGATTTCGTCTTCGGCCTGGAAGGTGCGGACGCCGAAGTTGCGCAGTGCGGCGAGCTCGACGAGCACGTCGGAGGCGGGGGTGATGGGGTAGGAGCCGTAGAAGAGGTCGAGTCCGGAGAGTTCGGCGGCGGCGACAAGGCCGAGGCCGAGGGCCTGGTTGCCGGTGATGGTGCGGTATTCGCCGGGCTGGAGCTGGGCCGGGGGGACGCGAACATGGGCGTCGGCTACTTCGGTGGTTTCGCCGTAGGCGTGGCCGGCGTGGAGCGCGCGGCGGTTGGCTTCGGCGAGGTTGGGGGCGCGCCCGAAGCGGTCTTCGATCCAGTCGAGGGTGGGCTGGAGGTCGCGGTCGTAGAGCCAGTAGACGAGTCCGAGGGCGAAGAAGTTTTTGGTGCGCTCGGCGTGCTGGGTGGAGAGGCCGAGTTCGCCGACGGCGGCGACGGCGGCGGTGGTGATGGGGGCCTGGATGATGCGGTAGCCGCTGAGCGAGCCGTCTTCGAGCGGGTTGGAGGGGTAGCCGGCCTTTTTGAGGTTGGCGCTGGTAAAGGCGTCCTTGTTGACGACGAGCAGTCCGCCGCGCATGAGGGCGTTGAGGTGGGATTTGAGGGCGGCGGGGTTCATGGCGACGAGCGTGTCGGGCTCATCGCCGGGGGTGAAGATCTGGTGCTGGGAGAAGGAGATTTGGAAGGAGCTGACACCGGCCAACGATCCCGCGGGGGCGCGGATTTCGGCGGGGAAATCGGGCAGGGTGCTGAAGTCGTTGCCGAAGAGGGCGGTGGCGTCGGCGAAGCGGTTGCCGGCAAGCTGCATGCCGTCGCCCGAGTCCCCTGCAAAGCGAACGGTGACGCGCTCGCGTTCGAGGACCCGGGTTGCGATTTCGGACGACGACTCAGACATGAGCGACCGACCTCCTGTGGGCGATGATCTGCGCGGCGGTGGGCTGCGGGAACGACTGCTGAGGCATCGGGGGCCTCCACGCGCCGCGTCTGGCGGCGGCGTTCTGCACGCGGAACGTAGCTAACTGATCATACTCCTGCAAGCGGTTGGGCGCAGGGCGGGGGCGTGGCGGCATGCGGGGGCGGCGCGGCGGCCGCCCCCGCATGCCGAGGCGCTTGGGCTGCTCGGTGCGGCTAGTTGAGCAGCTCGTTGAAGATCCGATCGAGGTCTTCGCGGCCGAAGAGTTGGGGGTCGATCGTGAGCCGCGCGCCGGCGAACCAGCCGGCCGCGTCGATGCGGAGGTGCTCAGACAGGATCAGGGCCATGGCGGAGAGGTAGCCCTGCACCATCGGCTGGTCCCAGATGATGAAGTCGATCACGCCGCGGGCGCTGAACTCGTAGGTGACACCGTTGAAGCCGACGGCGCCGAAGCGCACATCGGCCTGCGTGCCCTGGATCGCCAGGAGCGTGGGTAGAGCGGCGTCCGCGCCCAGGGTGAGTACGGCTCCGACGCCGCCCTGAGCGAGCCGCCCGGCGACGATTCCGGCGCGTCCCCGGGTATCGTCGACAGCGGCCGCGTAGATCGGGAGCTGCTCGACTTCGCCGCCGTCGTAGGCGGCGTCCAACCCTTCGCAGCGCTCAGAGAGGGCGATGTTGTTTGGTTCGTGGATGACGCAGAGGATGTCGCCCTCGACGCCGGAGGCGGTGAAGGCCTCGCCGGCCTTGCGCCCGATGGCGGGTTCGTCGACGGCGATGTGCAGGGCCGAACCGAGCTCGGCTGCGGCGCCGGCGCCGGAATTGAAGGAGACGATGTCGATTCCCGCGGCGCGCGCTTCGGCCATTGCCTCGCGGACGCCGTCGGGGTCCGCCAGGGAGGTGGCGATTCCGGCGACGCCGATCTCGATGCACTGGCGGATCAGCGCGCTGTGCTCTTCGGCATCGGCGTAGAAACTGGAGTTCACGTTGTCGATGCCGGTGTGCAGTGCGGCGACCGAAGCGCCGGAGTAGACGAAGTTCCAGAAGAGACCGGGCGAGCCATGGGTGAGGAAGCAGTAGTCGGCCTCGCGGTTGGGCATCAGGTGCGGCAGGAGCGCGCCGCGAATGGTGAACGGGAATCGCTCGCCGAGGTCGAGGTCGGTCACTACCCTGTTGCCGACCACCCCGCCGGCGAAGTTGGTCGCGGCAACGCCGGCCAGCGAGTCTGCGCTGCTCGCGGCGGCGCGGAGGTCGCGCTCGACTGCGTCGGGATCAGTGCCTGAGACTCGCACGACCGCGCCGTCGTAGGCGGCTTCCAGGTAATCGCAGTAGCGCTCAAGGCCTTCGGAGCGCGGATCGAGATTGAGGCAGATCACCGTTCCGTCGCCCGCGGCGTTGAAGGTGTCGGCCGCGCGCGCCGCGCCGCCTCTCATACCCGCCCGCCATTCGTAACGCGCCAGTTCGGTGCCGTCGTCAACGTCGAGATCAATCGGGGAGCTTGCCAGGCGGCGGCCCGGCTCCAGATCGGCCGGGATCAGGCGGCGAGTGGGCGAATAGATGCGGCCCCAGCTGCCGTCGACTCGCTGCTGCTGCACGGCGACGGCGATTCGGCCGTCCTCGCGCTGCTCGGCCAGCACGCGGACCTGGGAACCGCCGGCCGGCTCGTGGTCGGTCGCGCGGCCCAGGCCGATCGCGAGCGTGCCCAGCAGGCCGCCGGCGGCGAGCAGAGCGAATGCAAGCAGTGTGAGTGTTTTCCAGCTCAGGGTGACAGTTGACGACATCGAGGGTTCCCTTTCGTTCCGGCAGCCGTGTGCGACCGCGTTGGCAGAGCGCGGTTCGCGTAGAGGCTACAGCGTGACTGACGAGAGGGTGACCGAGAGGGCGGCTACCGAGGCGCTGCGTCGGCGAGAGGGACCAGCGGGGCCCTGTTCGGGAATTTTGATTTTGACTGGCGATGTTCTCGGGGTTTCGGCCTGTTCCTTATCTGGTCGAGGTGGGTTTGAGGGGTGGAACCGCGTTCGGTGGTGTTCGGGTTTGTTCGGGTTTGTTCGGTGTGTTCTTCGGCGCGGCTTGCGGGGGCGGCGCGGCGGCCGCCCCCGCATGCCGAGGCGCTTGGGCTGCTCGGTGCGGCTAGTTGAGCAGCTCGTTGAAGATCCGATCGAGGTCTTCGCGGCCGAAGAGTTGAGGGTCGATCGTGAGCCGTGCGCCGGCGAACCAGCCGGCGGCGTCGATGCGGAGTTGTTCGGCCAGGATCAGGGCCATGGTGGAGAGGTAGCCCTGCACCATCGGCTGGTCCCAGATGATGAAGTCGATCACGCCGCGGGCGCTGAACTCATAGGTGGTGCCGTTGAAGCCGACGGCGCCGAAGCGCACATCGGCGCGCGTGCCCTGGATCGCCAGGAGCGTGGGCAGGGCGGCGTCCGCGCCCAGGGTGAGTACGGCTCCGACGCCGCCCCGGGCGAGCCGTCCGGCGACGATACCCGCACGCGCGCGGGTATCGTCAACATCGGCCGCGTAGATCGGGAGCTGCTCGACTTCGCCGCCGTCGTAGGCGGCGGCGAGCCCCTCGCAGCGCTCGGCGAGAGCGACGTTGTTGGGTTCGTGGATGATGCAGAGGATGTCGCCCTCGACACCGGAGGCGGTGAAGGCCTCGCCGGCCTTGCGTCCGATGGCGGGTTCGTCGACGGCGATGTGCAGGGCCGAACCGAGCTCCGCAGCGGCGGCGGCGCCGGAGTTGAAGGAGACGATGTCGATTCCCGCGGCGTCCGCTTCAGCCATTGCCTCGCGGACTCCGTCGGGGTCCGCCAGGGAGGTGATGATCCCCACGGCGCCCTGCTCGATGCACCGGCGGATCAGCGCGCTGTGCTCTTCGGCATCGGCGTAGAAGCTGGATTCGAGGATGCTGTTGAAGTTGTCGAGGCCGGCGTGCAGCGAAGCGGCGAATGCGCCCGTGTAAGCGAAGTTCCAGAAGAGGCCGGGCGAGCCATGCGTGATGAAGCAGTAGTCGGCCTCGCGGTTGGGCATCAGATACGGCAGGATCGTGCCGCGAGCAGAGATTCGTACCTCGTCCCTGAGTCCGAGGTCGGTTGCCACCCTGGTGGCGATCACTGCGCCGGCAAGGGAGGTGACCGCCGCGCCGGCCAGTGCGTCCGTATTGTTCAGAACGGCGCGGAGGTCGCGCTCGAGCGCGTCGGGATCAGCGCCTGAGACCGGCGTGACCGGGCCATCGTAGGCGGCGTCCAAGTAATCGCAGTAGCGTTCGAGGCCTTCGCCGCGCGGATCGAGATTGAGGCAGATCACCGTTCCGTCGCCCGCGGCGTTGAGCCGTCCGGCCACGAATTCCGCGTGGTCGGCCAAATCTTGCTGCTGTTCGTGACGCAGGAGTTCGGTGCCGTCGTCGACGTTCAGATCGATCGGGGAGCTCGCCAGGCGGCGGCCCGGCTCCAGCTCGGCTGGAATGAGGCGGCGCGTGGGTGAGTAGATGCGACCCCAGCTGCCGTCGACTCGC
Source organism: Dehalococcoidia bacterium (assembly GCA_965243125.1). Classification (GTDB taxonomy): domain Bacteria; phylum Chloroflexota; class Dehalococcoidia; order Bin125; family Bin125; genus CATQGW01. The sequence continues at coordinate 2,764,454 of OZ251529.1, forward strand.
TGCTGCTGCACGGAGACGGCGATGCGGCCGTCTTCGCGCTGCTCGGCCAGCACGCGGACCTGGGAGCCGCCGGCCGGCTCGTGGTCCGCCGCGCGGCCCAAGCCGATCGCGAGCGTGCCCAGCAGGGCACCGGCGGCGAGCAGGGCGAAGGCGAACAAGGTGAGCGTCTTCCAGCTCAGGGTGATAGTCGACGACATCGAGAGATTCCTTTCGGTGCGGCAGCCGCATATCAGTCGGCTGGCAAAGTGCGGCTGGTGCGCAGGCTACAAGGTGATTAAACAGGTGGGCTAGCGGGGCGATGGGCAGGGCGCGGCGCTGTTCGGGGCTTCTTTTGAGTGAGCAGTGCTCTCGGAGGTTTCGACTGATTCTCTATCTGGTCGGACCGGATTCGGAGGTGGAATCGCGTTCAGGTTTGTTCGGTCTTGTTCGGCTGTGTTCGGGTTTGTTCGGCGAGTTCTGCACCAGGGTGGAACCGGGCGCGGCGCGGCGTTGGAGGCGGGAATGACGGAGAGATGGGGCGGGGGCGGCGCGGCGGCCGCCCCCGCGGGTTTCGGACTGATCTGAGCGGGGCGGCTCAGCGGGAGGTGTCGATCAGCTGGCCGAGCAGTTGGACGATGTCGGCGCGCTCGTAGAGCCGGGGCTCGATCAGCAGGCGCGGACTGCCGAACCACTCGGCCGGTCTGATCTGCATCTGGTCGGCGAGCAGCATCGAGGCGACGGAGAGGTAGGCCTGCAGGATCGGCTGGTCCCAGACGGCGAACAGGATTTGGCCCCGCAGCGCTTGCTCGTAGACGCCGCCGTCAAAGCCCACGGTGGCGAGCCGTGCGTCGGACTGCGCTCGGCCGATGGCGTCGCCGGCAGCGAACGCTGTATTGGAGCTGAGGGTGAAGACGGCGCCGACGCCGCCTTCGCCGAGCCGCCGCGCGAGGAGCTGAATTGCGCCTTCCCAGTCTTCAGCGCCATAGATCGGGAAGACCTCGACCGAGCCGCCTTGGTAGGCGGCCTCCAGGCCTTCGCAGCGCTCGCTGAGGCCGATGTTGCCGGATTCGTGGATGACGCAGAGAATGTCTCCGCTGACCTCGTGGCGGTTGAAGGCCTCACCGGCCTTTTCGCCGATCGCCTGTTCGTCCACGGCGATATGCACGGCGGAGCCGAGGTCGGCGGCGGCATTGGCGCCGGAGTTGAAGGAGACGACGCGGACGCCGGCGGCGGTCGCTTCGGCGAGCGCGTCGCGGACGCCTTCGGGGTCGCCGAGCGTGGTGGTCAACGCGGTCGCGCCGCCGGCGACGCAATCGCGAATCGCGTCGCTGTGAGACTCAGGGTTGAAGATTCTGTAGAGCTGGATCCCGATGCCGGCGTGCAGCCCCGCGCGCCCGGCCGCCTCATCGGCGAGGTCCCAGAAGTCGCCGCCGCCGTGGCGGATCAGGCAGTAGGTCGAGCGGCCGTAGGCGGGCGGGATCGGCTCGATCAGCTGCCCGTAGTAGGTGAGCGGATGCGCGCGGCGGAGTTCGAGTTGGACCTGGCCGGCGATGACGACCGCGGGATAGCTGGTGGCGGCCATGCCGCCGGGCGCGTCGCCGGCCTCGATGCGGGCGTGGATTTCGGCGGCGAGCGTCTCGGCATCGTCCCAGTTGAGTCGATTGACCGTGCCCGGATACGCATCCTCGAGGCCGTCGCAGAAGCGTTCGCGGCCTTCGTCGCGCAGGTCCAGATTGATGCAGAGCACGGTCTCTTCGGTGAACTGGTTCAGGTATGCGGCGGCGGACTGCCCGCGCGTGTAGATCATCGCTGCGAACCGTAGTTTGGCGGCTTCGCGTCCGTCGTCGATAGAGAGCGTGACGGGCGAGCTGTAGAGGCGGCGTCCGGCCTCGGCGTCGGCCGGGACGAATCGGCGCGTCGGCTGATAGACGCGGGCCCATTCGCCATCGAGCCCGCGTTGCTGCACGCCGACGGCGAGGCGTCCGTCGGGCTGGGGCTCGGCGAAGACGCGCACTTCGGGCGAGGCGGGCGGGTGATGGTCGGCGGCGCGGCCCAGGCCGACCGCGAGCGTGCCCAAGAGACCGCCAGCGGCGAGCAGGGCGAACGCGAACAGGGCGACTGTCTTCCAGGTCAGCGTGATCGTTGAAGACATCCGGGGCTTCCTTTCGGTCCTGCAGCCGCGCATCGGTCGGCTGGCAGAGCGCGGTTGATGTGGAGGTTAACGAGGTAGGGCACACGGCGCAGTGCTGGCCAAGGCCGGCCGGAAGAGGCGTTGTTCGGGGATTCTTGAGTGGGTAGTGAGCTTAGAGGGTACGGCGGCGGCCTATCTGGTCGGGGTGGATTCGGGGTCGGAAGCGCGTTCGGTGGTGTTCGGCTGTGTTCTGCACCGGAGTGGAACCGGGCATGGTGAAACGCAGGGCTGGAGGCGGATCGGGGCCGATTCCCGCTCGGGGGCGGGAATGACGGGAGAGCAGGGGCGGGAAGGACGGGGAAAGGGATGGAACGACGGGACCGGGGGGGGGGCAGCGCGGCGGCCGCCCCCCCGGGTCTGGGGCTCAGCTGAGCGGGGCGGCTCAGCGGGAGGTGTCGATCAGCTGGCCGAGCAGTTGGACGACGTCGGCGGGCTCGTAGAGCCGGGGCTCGATCAACAGCTGTGGGCTGCCGAACCACTCGGCGGGCCTGATCTGCAGTTGGTCGGCGAGCAGCATTGAGGCGACGGAGAGGTAGGCCTGCAGGATCGGCATGTCCCAGATGACGAACATGATCTCGCCCCGCAGCGCCTGCTCGTAGACGGAACCGCTAAAGCCCACAGTTGCGAGTTGGGCGTCGGACTGCGCCAGGCGGATGGCCTGGGTTGCGCCGAACGCCGCGTCGGAGCTGAGCGTGAAGACGGCGCCGACGCCCCCTTCACCGAGCCGCTGCGCGAGGAGCTGCACCGCACCTGCCCGGCTTTCAGCCTCATAGGCCGGGAAGACCTCGACCGAGCCGCCCTGGTAGGCGGCTTCCAGGCCTTCGCAGCGCTCGTTGAGTCCGATGTTGCCGGATTCGTGGATGACGCAGAGGACATCGCCGCTCACCTCGTGGCGGTTGAAGGCGTCACCGGCCTTTTCGCCGATCGCCTGTTCATCCACGGCGATATGGACGGCCGATCCCAGGTCGGGGGCGGCATTGGCGCCGGAGTTGAAGGAGACGACGCGGACGCCGGCGGCCTGGGCTTCGGTCAGCGCTTCGCGGACGCCTTCGGGGTCGCCGAGCGTGGTGGTCAAGGCGGTCGCACCGTTGGCGACGCACTCGCGAATCGCGGCGCTGTGCTCCTCTGCATTAGCGATCTGGTAGTTCCGGAGCCCGATACCGTTGTGCAGCGCGGCGACCGAGGCGCTCGAGTTGACGAAGCCCCAGAAGAAGCCGGGCGAGCCATGGGTGAGGAAGCAGTAGTCGGCCTCGCGGTTGGGCAGCAGCCGCGGCAGGAGCGAGCCGTGAATGGTGAGCGGGATCCGCTCGCCGAGGTCGGTCACTACCCTGTTGCCGACCACCCCGCCGGCGAAGTTGGTCACGGCAATGCCGACCAGCGAGTCTGCGCTGCTCACGGCGGCGCGGAGGTCGCGCTCGACTGCGTCGGGATCAGTGCCTGAGACTCGCATGACCGCGCCATCGTAGGCGGCTTCGAGGTGATTGCAGTAGCGCTCGAGTCCTTCGCGGTGTGGATCGAGATTGAGGCAGATCACCGCTCCGCCGCCCGCGGCGTTGAGCCGGCCGGCCACGAACTGCGCGTGGTTGGCCCAAGCCTGCTGCTGTTCGTGACGCAGGAGTTCGGCGCCGTCGTCGACGTTGAGATCGATTGGGGAGCTCGCCAGGCGGCGGCCCGGCTCCAGATCAGCTGGAATCAGGCGGCGGGTAGGCGAATAGATGCGGCCCCAAGTACCGTCGACTCGCTGCTGCTGCACGGAGACGGCGATGCGGCCGTCTTCGCGCTGTTCGGCCAGCACGCGGACCTGGGAGCTGCCGGCCTGCTCGTGGTCCGCCGCGCGGCTCAGGCCGACGGCGAGCGTGCCGAGCAGGGCGCCGGCAAGCGTGCCGAGCAGGACGAAGGCGAAGAGGGTGAGCGTTTTCCAGTTCAAGGTGACAGTCGGCGACATCGAGGGATTCCTTTCGGTGCGGCAGCCGCGTATCAGTCGGCTGGCAGAATGCGGCTGGCGCACAGGCTACAAGGCGATTAACAGGTGGGCTAGCGGGGCGATGGGCAGGGCGCGGCGCTGTTCGGGCGGCCGGTAGAGGCGCTGTTCGGGTTTTCTTTGATGAGGTGGCGATCTTGGAGGTTTCGCCTGGCGCCCTATCTGGTCGGGGCGGATTTTGGGGGTGGAATCGTGTTCGGGTTTGTTCGGTTCCGTTCGATTTTGTTCGGGTTTGTTCGGTGGTGTTCGGCTGTGTTCGGGGGGTTTTCGTTGGGGTAGGTTCGGCGATGTTCGTTGCGCGGGGGATGCGGCGGCGCTGGGTGAGCGGAGCGGTTGTGATACTCATGTTCTGATGATGCGGCGGTTGGGGAGGGTTGTCAAGTTGGGGGGCGGCGCGGCGATGCGCACGGTGCATGGCTGAGCGCGTATCCTGTGCGGCGAGCGCGCCGTCGGGGGCGCGACCTAAGGCGTGACTGGGGAAGGACGGGCGACGATGGCCGAGCAGCTGGCGGGCAAGGCGGCGGTGATCACCGGAGGGGCGAGCGGGATTGGGGCGGCGTGCGCGATTCGCTTCGCGGAAGAGGGGGCGGATGTGCTGCTGGCGGATCTGCTGCCGGATCGGGCGGCGGAGACGGTGGCGGCCGTGGAGGCGCTGGGGCGGCGCGCGGTGGTGATGGGGTGCGACACGTCGGCGGAGGCGGACAACGAGGCGATCGCGGATCGGGCGGTAGAGGAGTTCGGGCGGCTCGATGTGGTGGTGGCGGCGGCCGGCGTCTCGAACGCGGAGTACGTGAGCGGGGAGACGCAGGATGTGGGAGAGGATCGCACGGCGTCGTACATCGCGAATCAGGAGATCGAGCACTGGGAGAAGGTGATGGCGGTCAATCTGACCGGGGTGATGCTGACGGATCGGGCGTGCGCGCGACGGATGATCGAGTTGGGCAACGGCGGGGCGATCATCAACATCGCCTCGATCATGGCCAAGTTCCCGATGGCGGGTGCGGCGAACTACTGCGTGTCGAAGGCAGGCGTGTGGATGCTGACAAAAGTGTTGGCGCAGGAGTTGGTGCAGGACGGCATTCGGGTGAACGCGATCGGGCCGGGCTTCATTGAGACGCCGATGACGGCGGCGATTTCGGGCGACGAATCGCTCAATCAGTGGGTGCTGTCGCTGACGCCGATGCGCCGCTTCGGGCAGCCGCGGGAGATCGCAAACACGGCGCTGTGGCTGGCCGGCTCCGAGTCGTCTTATGTGACGGGCGAGATCATTCACCCCGACGGCGGCTGGTTTACGGAGTGAGCGCGATGCAGGCGGCAAGCGGCGAGGCGGCGGCGATTGGCGCGATTGAGGAGGCGTCGGGCGCGCTGCGCGCGCTAAGCCTCGACATTCACGCGCACCCCGAGGAGAACTACGAGGAGCGGCATGCGCACGCGGCGCTGACCGAGTTCTTCGAGGGGCGCGGCTTCGCGGTGGAACGCTCAGCCTACGGGATCGAGACGGCGTTTCAGGCGGAGCGTGGCGGTAGCGGCGGTCCGCGCATCGGGATTCTCTGCGAGTACGACGCGCTGCCGGAGATCGGCCACGCCTGCGGGCACAATCTGATCGCGATTGCCGGCGCGGCGGCGGGGATTGGAGTGGCGGCGGCGCTGGAGGCGGCGGGCGTTGCGGGGCAGGTGCGGGTGCTGGGCTCGCCGGCGGAGGAGGGCGGCGGGGGCAAAATTCGGCTGATTCAGGAGGGGGCGTTCGAGGGCGTGGGCGCGGCGATGATGGTGCATCCGGGGATGTCGGACATGCTGCGTCCGCCGGTGCTGGCGATCGACACCTGCACGGTGGAGTTCACCGGGCGCAACGCGCACGCGGCAGCTGCGCCGTGGGAGGGCCGCAACGCGCTGGACGCGCTGGTGCTGGCCTACCAGGCGATTGGACTGCTGCGCCAGCAGTCGCGCCCGGAGGTGCGCATCCACGGGGTGATCCAGCACGGCGGAGAGAAGCCGAACATCATCCCGGATCGGGTCGTGGCGGAGTTTTATGTCAGGGCGCCGCGCGAGGGTCTGCTGGATGAGATGTGCGAGCGGGTGGCGGCCTGTTTCCGCGGGGCGGCGGAGGCGACAGAGACCGCGATGACGCTGTCGTGGAACGGACCGCGCTACAGCGATCTGGCGTCGAACGCGGCGCTGGCGGAGGTGTTCGGTCGGCGCTGGGCGGAGTACGAGGGGGTGCGGGCGTTGGACCTGGACGGTCCGCCGCGCGGGGGCTTCGGCAGCACGGATATGGGCGATGTCTCGCATGTCGTGCCGAGTCTGCATCCGATCTACGCGATTGAAGCGGAGGCGGGCAATCACACGCCGCAGTTCACGGCGGCGGCAGCGACGGAGCAGGCGCATGAGGCGACGCTGAAGGCGGCGCGGGCGATGACGCTCACGGCGCTGGAGTGGTTGACCGACGCGGAGCTACGAGATCGGACGCAGGCGGCCTTTGAGGCCGCGCACGGGAGGTAAGGCCATGCTAGATCACATCGTGTTGGCGGCGCAGGACGTACAGGCGGCGGTGGAGGAGATCGCGGCGGCGACCGGGGTGCGCGCCGAACTGGGCGGGCGTTTCGAGGGGCGCGGCGTCTACAACCACCTGCTCGCGCTGCAGGACGGGGCGTATCTGGAGATCATCGGGCCCGATCCACAACAGGCCGGCCACGAGGGCGCGCTGCCGTTCGGGATGCATCTGACGAAAGAGACGAAGGTGGCGCACTGGTGCGCGAAGGCGGGTGCGGAGATCGAGCAGCGGGTCGCGTCGGCGCGAGAGGCGGGCTACGACCTCGGCGCGGTGCAGCCGCTGGGCCGGGTGCTGGCGGACGGGACGCGGCTCGACTGGCGGTTGAGCATCGGCGGCTGGCCGCCGCTGATGGGCGGGCTGGTGCCGTTTCTGATCGACTGGGGCGATGCGCTGCATCCGAGCGAGACGGCCGTCAAGGGCTGCACGCTGGTTGATTTCCACGCGGAGCACCCGGATCCGGAGTCGGTGCAGGCGGGGCTGGCGGCGGTGGGAGTGGAGCTGCGGGTGGAGCGAGGGGATGAGGCGGCGTTGTTTGCGACGCTGGAAGGTCCCGGCGGGCGGATCACGCTGACCTGAGCGCGCTACGCTGGCAGCGGAGCCGACGATGTTCATCACGCGCCTCAAGCTGCACAACTGGCGGAACTTCCGCGACATTGATGTCGAGCTCCAGCGGCGTGTGTTCATCGTGGGCGCCAATGCGACAGGCAAGTCCAACCTGCTGGACGCGCTCCGCTTCCTGCGCGATGTCGCCAAGGACGACGGTGGCGGTCTCCGCGCCGCTGTCAGACGGCGGCAAAGCTTCCGCCACGTCAGATCGCTCATGGCGCGCGGTAAGAACAACTACCTCGCGATCACCGTAGAAGTCGCAAAAGCGCCCGACAAAGCGGCAGAGTGGGTGTACGAGCTGGCTATCCGACAGGAAACCGCCGGCGCGCGACGCGTTCTTGTGAAGTCGGAGCGAGTCTTCCACTGTGGCGAACTGATCCTGGATCGACCCAACGACGATGACAGGCGCGATGATCAGCGGCTCACACAAACCGCACTCGAGCAAGTCAACGCCAATGTCAAATTCCGCACGCTCGCTGAATTTTTCGGCTCTGTTCGCTACCTCAACCTCGTACCGCAGATGCTTCGGTTTGGGCAGGAGATGCGAGCGGAGCAGCTGCCCGATGATCCATTCGGACAGGGCTTTCTCGAGCTCGTGATGCGCACCAACAAGCGGACGCGGGACGCCAGGCTGCGGCGAATTCAAGAGTCGCTGCACACCATCATCCCGCAGTTCACTGAGCTTCGAACAGTGACGGACGAAGCATCAGGGCGACCGCACCTTGAGGCGAGATTTGAGCACTGGCGTCCTCGCGGTGCGTGGCAACGGGAACATGAACTTTCCGATGGGACGCTGCGTTTGATCGCACTCATGTGGACGGCGCAGGAATCCGGCGGACCGCTGCTGCTCGAAGAGCCGGAGCTGTCGCTCCACGACACCGTGATTCGGTCGCTCGCGGGCGCCTTCGCCAGAGTTTCACGCGGTGCGGGGCGACAAGTGTTCGTGACAACCCATGCACCAACTCTGCTCAATGACGATGCAATCTCGCTACAGGAAGTTGTCATGCTGAAGTGGGGCGACGACGGCACATCAGCCGCACTCGCCGACTCCGATCCAACGATCCGAGCGCTGATTGACGGCGGACAACCGCGCGGCGATGTCCTGGTTCCCTGGGTAGGGGTCAAATCGCCGCAACTCACGTTCGTCCGATGACCTACGTCTCTGCCGCAGTCGAAGGGCAAATTGACGAAGCAGTCATTGAGCGGCTGATAGGCGATGCCGGAGCGCAGACAGCGCAGGTATATGTCAAAGGTGGGCGTGGACCGCTCTTGGCTCAGTTACAAGGGTACCACAACGCCGCGCGACTGGGTCCATGGGTGGTTCTCTGCGATCTCGATCAAGACCAGTGCGCACCGCAACTCGTAGCAGCACATCTGCCCGCACCCAGCGATTTAGAGTTGCGGGTGGCCGTGCGATCGATCGAAGCTTGGCTGCTGGCGGATCCAGGGCTGGCGAAGGTGCTGGGCATTCGGCAAGCACAGCTTCCAAGGCAACCCGAACTTGAGCTTCGACCGAAGCAGACGCTGATCAACCTCGCACGCAACTCGCCGCGCCGACGAGTGCGCCAAGACATCGGCGGCCGCGCCGGGCAACCCGACCCGGGCTCGATGTACAACGAGACGCTCATCAACTTCGTGAACTCGATGTGGAACCCGCAGCGCGCGGCCGAACGCGCGCCGTCGCTGCGGCGGGCGATGGAGGCTGTCTCGCGGCTTGCGGGGGGTTAGACTTGCTGGGACCTTCCAGCACGAAAGGATTCGCCATGCCTACGCCTGAGGATGTTGTGACCGCCTTTATGGCGGAGTTCGACGCGGAGCACCCCGATCCGGAGGCGCTGATCGCGTATTTCACGGAGGACGCGGTCTACCACAATATGCCGATGGCGCCGGCCGAGGGCATCGAGGCGGTCGCGGAGGCGCTGAAGGGCGTGTCGCAGATGATGTCGCGCGGGTGGGAGATTCTGCACCAGGCGGCGAACGGCGATGTAGTGCTCAACGAGCGCGTGGACCGCTTCCTGATGGGCGACAAGGAGGTCGCGGTGCAGGTCTGCGGAGTGTTCGAGCTGCGCGACGGGAAGATCGCGCGCTGGCGCGACTACTTCGACCTGGCCTCGTTCCAGGCACAGATGTAGGCGCGCTGCGCCGGCTCAGACCGACACCCTGAACGCCTTGCGCAGGAACTGCGCGATGCGGTCGGCTGCGGCATCGCCTTCGGGGAAGGCAGCGAGCTGACCGACGAAGCCGTGGATCACGCCGTCGTAGCGGACGAGCTCGGCGGGGACGCCGGAGCGCTCGAGGCGGGCGGCGTAGGCTTCGCCCTCGTCGCGCAGTGGATCGTATTCGGCGGTGATCACGAGCGCGGGCGGCAGGCCGAGCAGGGTGTCGGCGCGGAGCGGCGAGGCGTAGGGCTCGGCGGCTTCGGCGGGCGAGCGGGTGTAGCAGCGCCAGAACCAGCGCATGGCGTCTTCGGAGAGGCCGACCGAGCCGTCGCCGTTGAGGCGGTAGGACTCGACGCCGAAATCGCAGTTGGTCACGGGATAGATCAACGCCTGCGCTCGAATTTCAGGGCTGCCGTGATCGCGGGCCATGAGGGCGGCGACGGCGGCCAGATTGCCGCCGGCGCTGTCGCCGCCAACGGCGATCCGCGTTGGATCCGCGCCCCAGTCGGCTCCGTGTTCGGCGAGCCAGAGCGCGGCGGTGTAGGCGTCTTCGGCGGCGGCGGGGTATTTGTGCTCGGGCGCGAGGCGGTAGTCGACGGAGACGACGGTGGCTTCGGCGCGGTTGGCAAGGGCGCGGCAGAGCGGATCGTGGGAGTCGAGGTCGCCCAGCACCCAGCCGCCACCGTGGAAGTAGACCAACGTGGGGAGCTGCACGTCGGGGTTCGGCGAGTAGAGGCGCACGGGGATGTCGCCGGCGGGACCGGGGATGCTGAGGTCCTCAACCCGCGCGACCGGCTCCTGCACCTCGGGCTTGACGCGGGCGGCCGCGGAGGCGGCGCGGGCGGCCGCGACGGAGAGGGTGTGGAGCGGCGGCGCGTTCGCGCGCAGCTTGAGCGCGGCCTGCGCCTCTGCGGTCAGCGGCATTGCTCGTCCCAATCGCTGCGCATGCGCCCAGTCTCTACCAGCCGCTACCAGCGCGCGGTGACGAAGGCGGCGGCCTCTTTGAGCGCCTCGATGCCGGCGGGGTTGACCGCGAACATCATGAAGGGGTCGTGGATGTTGCCGTCGTAGCGGTGGATGTCGACTTCCACGCCAGCCTCGCGCAGGCGCTCGCCGTAGGCCTCGCCCTCATCGCGCAGCGGGTCGTACTCGGCGGTCTGCACCAGCGCGGGGGGCAGGTTGGAGACGTCGGCGGCGCGGTAGGGAGAGGCGTAGGCCTCCTGGCCGGCGGCGGCGTTGGGCAGGTAGTGGTCCCAGAACCAGACCATGCTGGCGCGGGTGAGCAGGTAGCCCTCGGCGTTGTCGGTGTAGGACTGCCACTCATAGTTGTGGTCGGTGACGGGCACGTGGAGCACCTGGGCGGCGATTTGGGGGCCGCCGCGGTCGCGGGCCATGAGGGAGACGACGGCGGAGAGATTGCCGCCGGCGCTGTCGCCGCAGACGGCGATGCGCGAGCCGTCGCCGCCGATTTGCTCGGCGTTTTCGGCGACCCAGGCGGCGACGGCGTAGCAGTCGTCGGCCGCGGCGGGGTACTTGTGCTCGGGGGCGAGGCGGTAGTCGACGGAGACGACGACGGCGTCGCCCAGTTCGGCGAGCAGCTGCTTGCAGGCACCGTCGTGTGACTCGATGTCGCCGACGACCCAGCCGCCGCCGTGGAAGTAGACGAGCACGGGCAGGTTGTCGCCGTCGGCGGCGTAGACGCGGACGGGGATGTCGCCGCCGGGGCCGGGGACAGTGCGGTCAAAGACGACGGGCGGCTCCGGGGCGCTGGCCTGCATCAGGGCGAAGCCTTGGATCATCTCGCGGGCCTGTTCGGGGGTCTGCTCGGAGATGTCGGGGGCTCCGGCCTCTTCGAGCTGGTCCAGCAGCGCCCGTACGGCGGGATCGACTGGCATGGTGCGACTCCTTCGGGTTGTGGTTGTTGCGTTGCAAGGATAGAGCCACACGGCGCGTTGGGGGATGCGGTGCGGTCGGGTGGTCAGGTTTGGTCGGGGTGTGGGTGGTCAGCGGATGCCGTGTTGGCGCTTCAGGGTGAGGATGCGTTGGGCGGATTCGTAGATGCGCTCGCGGGGGAGCTGGCCGGATTCAATGGCCTGGAGGATGGCGTCGCGGACACGGTAGGTGTGGGCGAGGGAGTAGTCACCGGCCTGGTTGGCGATCAGGATGATGTCGACGCCGGCGCGGATTGCTTCAAGGACGGCTTCGGTAAGGGCGTACTGCTCGAGGATTGCGCCCATCTGCATGTCATCAGAGACGATGACGCCCTCAAAACCGAGCTCGCCGCGCAGTAGATCGGTCATGACGGCCGGCGAGAGGGTGGCAGGGCGGGCGTCGGCGTCGAGTTGGCGGTTGATGATGTGGGCGGTCATGACCGCGCCGTTGTAGCCCTGCTCAAACAGTTCGCGGTAGGGCGCGAGCTCGGCTTCGCGCTGCCAGGTGGCGGTGATGTCGGTGACGCCGAGGTGGGTATCGCCCGTCGCGCTGCCGTGACCGGGGAAGTGCTTGAGCGTGGAGGCGATGCCGGCGTCGCTCAGCGATTCGGCGAATGCGCGGGCGTGGGCGGCGACCTGCGCGGAATCGTCGTTGAACGAGCGTTCCCAGCGTCCGATGGCGGGGCTTTCGGGGTCGATATTGACATCGACGACGGGCGCGAGGTTCCAGTTGAGGCCGAGGTCGGCCATTTCGGCGGCGAGGTCTGCTGCGACGGCGGCGGTTTCGCCGACGGGGCCGGCGCCCAGAGTGAGGGCAGTGGGAACGGCGACGGTGAAGCCGTACTTCTCCTTGAGGCGGTTGACATAGCCGCCCTCGGCGTCGATGGCGATCAGGAGGGGGATGTCGGCGGCGCGCTGGAGGGCCGCGGTGAGGACGCGAAGCTGGTCGGGCGATTCGATGTTGCGGGGCAGTTCGCCGCTGCTGGGTCCGTCGCGGTCGAAGAGGATGACGCCGCCGGGTTCGATGTCGCGGAGCATGGCGCTGGTTTCGCCGTCCAGTTCGAGACCGCGGAAGCCAACGAGCAGCATCTGGCCGACGGCCTGTTCGAGGGTGAGGGACTCGGCTTCGGCGCGGCAGGCCGCGCCGGCGGAGGCGACGAGTCCGAGCGCGAGGACGGCGAGTGCGATGCCGAGGCGAAGGCGCATTATGTGTGCTTGCTCCCGCAGCTGCGTTACGTCGCGCGGGCGTCGAGCAGCTGGCGGGTGAGTTCGGCGTGGCCGACATGTTCGGCGGTGTGTGCGAGCGCGGAGGCGACGACAGTCCAGCCGGTGATGTCGCGCTGCTGGAAGATGTGCAGGCGTTCGCGGTCCCACTCGCCGTCGTCGAGCGAGGCGAGCGCGTCGTGGATGGCGGCCTGCGCGCCGGCTCGGCGCTCCTGCAGCAGCGCGACGGGGTCGTCGAAGTCGGCGGCTTTGGCGTCGAATTCGACCTGACGGGTGCGGTCGACGTTTCGGCCGGTGAGCACTTCGACGAAGTTCCACTCGGTGGCGGAGATGGCGTGGGTGGCGAGAATGAAGAGCGAGCTGGCGTCGTCGAGCGGGCGCGCGTCGAGATGTTCGACGCTGAGGCCGTCGACGGCGGCGAGCAGGCGGCTCATCAGGCCTTCGACGGTTTCCTCGATGGATTCGACCAGTGTCATTTGGGTTCCTTTCGTCGGCTTTGGGGCTAGGTGAGGCGCTGTTGGGAGAAGATGGTGGGTTCGATGGGGCGGCCGGTGTAGGGGTTGGCGAGCGCCGGCAGATTGGGGCGCACACCGTCAAAATACTCCTCGATCGACCAGAGCTGAGCGCGCGGGTGGCGGTTCGCGCCGACGGCGATCTCGCCCATTTGCGCCGCTTCCGTCCGGGCGGCGGCAGAACGCACCCGGTCGGCCGTGACGAACACGCCGCAGGCGGCGTCTTCGCGTTCGATCACGCGGAGGAAGTCTCGCAACTCGCTGAGTCGGAAGGTGCGCCCGCCCTTGACCTGGGCCAGCGCCAGGCGCGAGGCGCGGTCCTCGGGCGGGACGAGCAGCGTACCGCGCCCGTCAATGCCGGCGTCGGCGCCGGGTTTCTGGTTGGCGGCCATGCCGGGGATGCGCATGACCGCCCAGGCCTGGAAATCGAGCCAGCGCTCGGACGCCAGTCGCCGGGCGCTGACGAGGTCCTGGGGGATGCCCTGAACTTGAGCCTGGATGCCAAGGGCTTCGAGGCGGCGCTCCTGCACAATGTCGATGGCCATTGAGGAGATGTCGATGCCGGCCCAGCGGCGGCCGAGCTGATGGGCGGCGACGACGGCGGTGCCACAGCCGCAGAAGGGGTCGAGCACGAAGTCGCCGGGATTGCTCGACACCTCGATGATCCGCTCCAGCAGCGCGAGCGGCTTCTGGGTGGGGTAGCCGAGCCGCTCGCGGGATGTGTTGCCGATCCGCCGGATATCCGTCCAGATGTTTTGCAGCGCCTGCCCCTCTGCTTCGTCGAGATAGACCTTGAGTCCGTCCATGCGCGGAGCGCCGTCGCGCCTGGTGTGGATGCGGCCTTCCGCCCACCACTGCTCGAGCTGTTCGAGTCGGTAGCCCCAGCCGCGCGTGGGGCCGGGCATCGCGCCGCGCCACTCGAACTTGCCGGAGTCGCTGTCGGTGCGGGGCGCGGTGAGATCATCAAGCCGGTAGCGCCGCCCGTCATCGTCCACGTATCGGAAGCGCCGGAGCTGCTGCTCGGAGTATTTGCCGGAGCCGTAGCGGTGGAAGCCGCCGTTCCAGGTCGGTTCCGTCTCGGCGTCCTTGGCGTAGTAGAGGATGAAGTCGGCGACATTGCCGTAGCGGTTGGCGGTGTTGTGGCTCTCGGTGCGCTGCCAGGTGATGTGGTTGCGGAAGTTGCTGCTGCCGAACAGCAAGTCCATCAGCACCTTGAGGTAGTGGCCAGCCGTGGGGTCGCAGTGCAGGTAGATGCTGCCGGTCGGCTTCAGCAGCCGCTGGGCGTGAGCGAGACGTTGGCCCATGTAGGTGAGGTAGGCGAGCATGCCGCTCGGCCCGAGGGCGGCCTTGAGAGTGACGGTCGGGCGATGCATGGGGTGCGCCAAGGCGTTTTCGAAGTCTCTGACGCGCTGCGCGGCGGCTTCGTCCCAGCGCCAGGTGTCCTCGAAGCCGCGCACCTGCGCGGGGGTGCCGTTCTCCTGGCCGAAGATGATGTTGTAGTCGGCGTTGCTGTTGAACGGCGGGTCGAGATAGACGAGATCCGCGCACTCGTCGGGCCACTGCCGCATCCAGTCGAGGCAGTCGCCGTAGTAGAGGGTCTGGTCGCCGGGGGCTGCGCTGTTGTCAGGCATGGTCGCTCTACTCTACACGCGCACGGTAGCACGGTCGTTCGCTCGATTCGTCGGCTTTGGGGTTAGACGATGCGCTGCTGGGAGAAGATGGTGGGTTCGATGGGGCGACCGGTGTAGGGGTTGGCGAGGGACGGGAGGTTGGGGCGGACGCCCTGAAAGTACTCCTCGATGGACCAGAGTTGGGCGCGCGGGTGAGCGACGCCGCCGACGGTGACATCGCCCAGTCCTGCGGCTTCGGCGCGCGCCGCGCGAGAGGTGACGCGGTCGACGGTGATGAAGACGCCGCAGGCGGCATTGTCGCGCTGGATGACGCCGATAAAATCGCGCAGCTCACTGAGGCGGAAGGTGCGCCCGCCTTTGACTTGGGCGATTGCCAACCGTGAATTGCGATCATCGGGCCGGTTCAGGAGCATGCCGCGGCCGTCGATGCCGGCGTCTGCACCAGGGCTCTCGTTGGCGGCCATGCCGGTGATGCGCATCACGGCCCAGGCCTGAAAGTCAAGCCAGCGCTCGGACGCCAGTCGTCGGGCGCTGACGAGGTCCTGGGGGATGCCCTGAATGCTCGCCTGAATACCGAGCGCCTCCAACCGCCGCTCTTGGACGATGTCGATGGCCATTGAGGAGATGTCGATGCCCGCCCAACGGCGATCGAGCTGGTGGGCGGCGACGACGGCAGTGCCGCAGCCGCAGAAGGGGTCGAGCACGAAGTCGCCGGGGCGGGAGGAGACCTTGATGAGGCGCTCCAGCAAGGAGAGCGGCTTCTGGGTGGGGTAGCCGAGCGCCTCGCCGCGGCGGGAGCTGAAGTTGGTGAAGCCAGTGGGGGACCAGATGATGCTCTGGGGCAGGCGTCCGCGGTCCGCTTCGGCGTAGCGCCTCAAGCCGGGCCAGCGTCCGCTCTCGGGATGGTGGATGAGGCCGGCTTCGTCGAGCGCGTCGAGGCGTTGGTGAATGTCCTCGATCTGGCGGTAGCCGGGGATGAATTCGCGCTCAATGTAGGCGGCGTAATCGCCCGTCAGCGGGACGGACCAGACGCGGCCCATTTCGTAGACATCGTAGCCACGCCAGGGTTGGGTGCTGGGCGCGCCGCGCTGGGCGCGGTGGCGCGGGCCGGTGAGATTGTCATTGCGGTAGCGCCCGCGCTCGTCCTGCGAGGGGTAAGCGGTTCGGATGTCCTCAAGGCCGCGCTGTTCGCGCACGGCGTCGCCGTCCCAGAAGCGTTGATCGCTCTTGCCGTAGAAGAGCAGGTTGTCGCTGATGCGCCCGAAGCGGCGCGAGTCGCTGTGGGCGGTGGCGCGGCGCCAATGGATGTCGTTGCAGAAGTTGGGCGCGCCGAAGATGGAGTCCATGACGATCTTGAGGTAGTGGACGGCGGTGTCGTCGCAGTGGAGGTAGACGCTGCCAGTGGGCTTGAGCAGACGGCGAATTTCCGCGAGCCGCTCGCCGATGTAGGTGAGGTAGGCGAGCATGCCGGAGGGGCCGATCAGCGTCCGGAGAGCGGTGGCGGCCTGGTGCAAGGGGTGCGCGACGGCGGATTCGAGGTCGCGGGAGCGCTGCGCGGCGGCTTCGTCCCAGCGCCAGGTGTCCTCGAAGCCGCGCACCTGCGCGGGGGTGCCGTTCTCCTGGCCGAAGATGATGTTGTAGTCGGCGTTGCTGTTGAACGGCGGGTCGAGATAGACGAGATCCACGCACTCGTCGGGCCACTGCCGCATCCAGTCGAGGCAGTCGCCGTAGTAGAGGGTCTGGTCGCCGGGGGCTGTGGCGTCGTCGGGCATGGTCGCTCTACTCTACACGCGCACGGTAGCACGGTCGTTCGCTCGCGGGGCGTCGGCGGCGCGCCTATACTGTGCGTGACGCAGGCACAACGCGGGAAGGGGCCGGACATGCGCGCAGATCCGCAGACGGTGGCGCTGAACGAGATGATCGAGACGATGTCGGCGCAGGGCAAGCCGTGGCACGAGATGGAGCCGCAGGAGTTGCGCGACGCGCTGGCGCAGGGCGGGCCGCTGGGGCCGCCGCCGGCGCGGCTGGACGATGTGGCGCAGGAGCGCTCGATTCCGGGGCCGGCGGGGGAGATTCCGATTCGGGTGTTCGTGCCCGAGACGGTGCGGGGGGTGTATCTGCACATTCACGGCGGGGGCTGGGTGATCGGCTCGCACGACGGGGCGGACGAGCGGCTGTGGGCGCGGGCGCAGGCGACGCAGCAGGCGGTGGTCTCGGTGGGCTACCGGCTGTCGCCGGAGCACCGCTGGCCGGCGCCGAACGACGACTGCGAGGCGGCGGCGGCGTGGCTGGTGCAGCACGGGCAGTCGGAGTTCGGGACGGACGTGTTCACGATCGGCGGGGAGTCGGCGGGCGGGCATCTCTCGGCGACGACGCTGCTGCGGATGCGGGATCGGCACGGCTATACGGGCTTCCGCGGGGCGGCGCTGATCTACGGGGTGTTCGACCTGCGGCACTCGCCGTCGGCGCGGCTGTGGGGGGAGCGGAACCTGATCCTCTCCAGCCCGATTATGGAGTGGTTCATCGACCATTATGTGGACCCGGCGGATCGGGATGATCCGGATGTGACGCCGCTGTTGGCGCGTCTGGACGACATGCCGCCGGCGATCTTCGTGGTGGGGACACTGGATCCGCTGCTGGACGACAGTCTGTTCATGGCGGCGCGCTGGGAGGCGGCCGGCCACGAGACGGAGCTGCATGTGTTCCCGGAGGCTCCGCACGGGTTCGACAATTTCCCGACGCCGGCGGGGACGGACGCGACAAATCGGGTGAACAATTTCCTGAGCGGGGTGCTGGGGTGAGGAGGGCGCTCAGGGCCTCGCCCACTCCAGCCGCACGCCGTGCTCGCGGAGCATCCGGAACGGCCCGATGCAGGAAACCGATAGCCGGTCGCACAGATCGGGTATCTTCAGACGCTTGTTCTTTTTCCCGGGATCTTCGGGAACTTCGCGAGCCACGACCCGGTGGTTTCCGGCGACAGCGTATGAGACAAGCTCAAAGTCGGCACCGGCGAGGAATGTCTCTCTGGACTCTGGCGTGCAGTCCAGCTGCTGAATGACGGAACTCACGATTCGACGCGCATCCGTCAGCGGCGTTTGGATCGCAGGTGCGCTCACTCGTGCATCGTCGCGCAGCCAGCGCGACAGAAGCGGACTACGCGGCGTCAGCTCATCCCGAACCGCGGGGATAAGCACCACGCTCTCATCGGTGAGCGCTGCCGTCAGCCAATCCCAGAAGCCGGGACAGAATTCCATGGCGTAGTAGCGGGCGTTCGCATCAATGATGACGCTCGCGTCGATCAGATCGCTCACGGCCGCGCCACACCAAGTTCTACGGCGATTTTGTCGAATGTTTCGAGCGATGAGATGCCCAGCAGGTCCGACATCTCCTTGTAGCCGGTTTGCCCCTCAAGCGTGCTGGCGACTACGGCGTACGCGAAACTCCGTCCGGTTCGCTGGAAGAACGTGTTGTAGAAGTTTCCGCCGCTCGACGATTGCTCGCGTTGGGCTGAACGCCATGCCTCGAACCTCGCGCGCTCGTGCTCGAACAGCCGTCCGTAGTCGGCGGCACTGATCAGGTCCGCCGTTCGCAGCCGCCTCAGGATGACCAGGCTGCTCACCTTGTAGTGACGCGCCAGCCGTTGGAGGTCGCCTTCGTGTGTTTCAGCGGTGCTGCCGAGCTCGCGCCTCAGGTCGTCTGCGGGCACCAACAGCTCAGCGGCGAAGCGATCGCACCACGCTTCGTTGTCAGGCGTCCCTTCAACTCCAACGGAATCGTCGGAGACGCCGGATTCACCGAGCAGCAAGTGGCCGAACTCGTGCGCGAACGTGAACATCTGGGAGGCCTTGTAGTCCGCATTGTTGACGAACACCAGCGGCGCCACCGGATCGGAAAGCGCGAACCCGCTGAATTCGTCGTGATTCAGCTTGCGGTGTGTGTTGTTGCCGACGACGCCGTTGACCATAACGAGCACGCCGGCGGCTTCGGCGCGCTCGCGCACATCGCGCAGCGCTTCCTCCCACGACCTTGCGTCCGCGCGCGTTTCAACGCCGAGGTTGGCCAAGGTGGCGAAGCGGTGGGCCGCTGCGGAGGGGTCATTGCCGACCTGCTCGGAGCCGACCCACTCCAGATTGGGCTCGCCCATGGCCGTGAGGTGATCGGTGTACCAGGCCTGCTGGCGTTGGCAGAGGTAGATGGTGTCGAGCAAGTGCGGGGATGGACGAGCAGGTGCGCTGCCGCCGCGTACGCGGAAGTCGCCGATCGGCAACTCATCGGGCGGCGGTGAATCGCCGAAGAAGTGCCCGAACGGTGTGAATGTCGCCGCTGCGAAGTCGCGCAGCTGGCGCTCGGTGGGGTCTTTTTCGCCGCTGCGCCACTTGGGGAGGTCGGCGAACTTTCGCTCAAGCGCATCCTGAGCGAGGCCGGACCGCTCGCAGGCCCAGTCGATCAGCGTGGGTTGGACGGAGAGTCGGACCGTCGGCATTGCAGCTCCCTGTCCGACAGTTTAAGGGAGCGGCATCCGGCGGCACTGATGGGTTTGGCGCGGCCTCACATGGGGAGGGCGCTGCGGGGGTTGCCGCCGAGGGCGAGGATGCCGTAGGAGCTGACGCCGCCGATCGCGACGATGCCGACGGCGTTGACACCGCCGATGGCGACGAGGCCCACTGCGTTGATGCCGCCGATGGCGATCAGGCCGACGGCGTTGATGCCGCCCAGGGAGATGATGCCAAGGGCGCTGGCGAGCGCGAAGACGACGCCGCCGATCGCGTTCCAGAAGGCGACGGCGACGGCGCCGATGGCGGTGTCGCTGGCGAAGGCGGCGATGCCGATGGCGTGCTTGCCGGTGGCGACGGTGCCGGTGACGAAGGCTCCGGCGATTCGCTCGAACATGGTCTGCTCCTCCGTTTGCCGCCACAGGGCCGAATGTCGGTGCGGTGCGTTCGCGCAGGCTAGGGGGTGTTCACGCTTGCGTCATTCCAACCGCTCCTTTCCGTCATTCCCGCGAAAGCGGGAACACACAGCGGTGGGCGTGCGACAAGATGTCGAGGCCTGCTGCAAACGTGCGTCAGCGAGTCGCTCGGCCCTCTTGTGCTTCTTCGGAGATTGGGCTTGGATTCCCGCTCGGGGGCGGGAATGACGGAAAGGAGCGGCGGGAATGACGGGAAGGAGCGGCGGGAATGACGGGAAGGAGCGGCGCGGTTTAGTTCACGCGCTTTTCGACGCCTTGCCAGTAGGCCTCGCGGAGTTCGAACTTTTTGAGCTTGCCGGTGGCGGTGCGGGGGAGCTCTTCGACGAACTCGATGCGGCGGGGAGTTTTGAAGTGGGCCATCTGCTCGCGGCAGTGGACGACGATCTCCTCGGTGGTGACCGTCACGCCCTCGCGAGGGACGATCAGGGCGAGCGGGGTTTCGCCCCACTGCTCGGAGGGGACGCCAATCACGGCGGCTTCGAGCACGGCGGGGTGTTGGTAGAGCACATCTTCGACCTCGATCGAGGAGATGTTCTCGCCGCCGGAGATGATCACGTCCTTGGCGCGGTCGACGATGTTGATGTAGCCCTCGGTGTTGACGGTGGCCATATCGCCGGTGTGGAACCAGCCGTCGACGATGACCTTGTCGGTCTCTTCCTGCTGTCGCCAGTAGCCCTGTAGGACGACGTTGGAGCGGGCGACGATCTCGCCGATCGACTCGTCGTCCCACTCGACCTCGTCGCCGTCCTCGTCGACGACTTTGACGTCGACGCCGATCACGTCGTGTCCGGCGCGGACCTTGTTGCGGAAGTAGGCGGGCGTGCCGGGCTCGACATGCGGCTTGGGCTGGGCGAGGGTGAGGATTGGCGAGGTTTCGGTGAGGCCGTAGATCTGGATGAACTCCCAGCCGAGTTCGTTTTCGAGGCGCTCAATAAAGGCCTGGGGCGGAGGCGCGCCGGCGACGGTGAAGCGGGGGCGGGTGGTGATTTGGAACTCGTCCTTGCGCTCGAACTCGAGGATGCGGGCGAGCACGGCGGGGGCCATGCAGGCGAAGGTGCAGCGCTCGTCCTGGATCAGGCGGTAGATGTCGTCGGCTTCGGGCGCGCGCAGCACGACGTGCTTGCCGCCCATCGCGGTGATCGCGTAGACGCCGCCCCAGCCGTTGGCGTGGAACATGGGCAGCGTCCAGAGCTCGGCATCGGCGGGCTGGATGCGGAGGTGGGCGATGAAGTTGTAGGCGTTGATGTAGGCGTTGCGGTGGGTGATCATCACGCCCTTGGGGCGGGCGGTGGTGCCGGAGGTGTAGTTGATGCTGAGCAGGTCGGTCTCGGCGAGGCCGGGATCGGCCGGTGCTGAGGTTGGGTGTCCGCCGATCCACTCTTCGTAGTCGGTCCAGCCGGGATTGATCGGGGCGTCGTCGTAAGGGATGGCGACGAAGTGATCGACGGAGGGGATCGAGGCGCGGATCGGGTCGACGAGGTGGGTGAACTCGGCGTCGACGAAGACGACTTTGGCCTCGGAGTGTTGGAGGATGTATTCGAAGTCGGAGGGGATCAGGCGGTAGTTGATCGGGACGATCACGGCGCCGATGGCGGCGGTGGCGTAGAAGGTTTCGAGGAACTGGTGGCTGTTGGGCGCGATGATCGCGACGCGGTCGCCCTTGCCGAGGCCCATCGCGGCGAGGGCGTTGGCCTGTTGGTTGACGCGCTCGCCGAACTCGCGCCAGGTGAGGCGGAGCTCGCCGTCGACGACAGCTTCGGAATCGGTGAAGAGCTTGGTCGCGCGGCGCAGAAAATCGTTGACGAGCAGCGGGACTTCCATGGCGAACCTCCTCGGAACGCCGCCATTATCGCACGACGCGGGCTATTGGACGGCGACGACGGTCACGTCGCTCTCGGCGGGCGAGCCGCCAGTGAGCACGGTGTGGACTGTGTCGTTGGTGTAGATCAGCCTGTCGCCGAGCTCGATGCTGGCGGAGAGCGTGTATTCGAACCGTTCGTCGATGGCGGCGGGGTCGTATTCCAGGCGGAAGGCGAGGGGGAGGGTGTCGGCATCCTCGATCACCTGCTGGTCGATCACCTTCCAAGGAGCGTCGGCGAGGCTGGTGTCGGCGAGCGTGACGGTGACGACGGCTCCGTCGGGCAGATCGACGGAGCCGCCCTCCCAGACGACATTGCCAGTCATCGCGGTGAGCGGGCCGCTCCGGTCATCTTCGCTGGTCTGTTCCTCCGGCTGAGCAGACGACCCGCAGGCCATCGCCAGCAGCGCCACGGCGAGCAGTCGGGCGATGATCGTCGCGCGCATCGACATCTCCTTCCGTCGGGCGCATCATCGCATAGCCTGAGCGGGGGAGGCTGTGCGATGGAGATTGCGCTGATCATTGTGGCGTTGATTGCGGCCGGGCTGGGGCTGGCGGCCTGGCGGCTGAACGGTCGCGTGGCGGGGCAAGATCCCGACCTGCGCCGCGTTGAGGAAGAGCGCGACGAGGCGCGCGGCGCGCTGGGTGAGGCGCAGCGGGAGCTGGCGGCGCGCGATGCGCAGCTGGAGGAGCGGGGCACGAGGCTTGCGGCGGCAGAGCGCGAGCGGGACGAGGCGCGGGATGCGCGCGAGACGGCGGAGCGGCAGCTGGCGGCGCAGCGGGCGCGCGTGGAGGAGATCGAGAAGGCGCGGGCGGAGCTGGACACGCGCTTCAAGGGGATCGCGGCGGAAGTTGCGAAATCGAGCAATGCGGAGTTCCGCGAGCAGGCGGCTGAGCAGTTCAAGCGGCAGGCGAAGCTCGCCGAGGCGGAGCACGAAACCCGCCGACAGGCGGTGGACAATCTGGTCAAGCCGGTCGGCGAAACGCTGGAGCAGTTGCAGAAGCGGGTGGGGGAGATCGAGAAGGCGCGCGAGACGGCCTACGTGCGCGTTGAGGAGCTGGTCGGGGCGACGGGCCGTCAGCTGGGCGAGTTGCGAGAGGCGACGAGCGGACTGCGCAGCGCGCTGAGTTCGCCGCAGCAGCGCGGGCGCTGGGGCGAACTGACGCTGGAGCGGGTGCTGGAGTCGGCGGGGATGCGCGAGCATGTGGATTACGACCGGCAGCCGCAAACGGCGACGGAAGACGGCTCGGTGCGGCCCGATGCGGTGATTCGGCTACCGCGGGGGCTGACGGTGCCGGTGGATGCCAAGACACCATTGGAGGCGTATCTGCGGGCGCACGAGGCGAACGACGAGACGGAGCAGCGCGACGCGCTGGCGCAGCACGCGCGCTCGCTGATGGGGCACGCGCGCTCGCTGGGAGGCAAGAACTACGCGGAGGCGATCGGCGGGCAGTCGCCCGAGTTCGTGGTGTTGTTCGTGCCAACGGAGACGATTTTGGACGCGGCGATGCGCGCCCAACCCAACATCTGGGAAGACGCCTGGAGTCAGCACCGGGTTTTGATCGCGAGTCCGGGGCTGTTGATCGCGCTGCTGCGCACGATCGGCGTGGCGTGGCAGCAGGAGAGCATCCAGCGCAACGCGCAGGCGATCGCAGACGAGGCGGGCGAGCTGTACAACCGGCTGGCGATCTACACCGATCGCATCACACGGATGGGGAAGTCGCTGGAGTCGACGGTGAAGGCGTATAACGACAGCATCGGCTCGTTCCAGTCGCGCGTACTTCCGCAGGCGCGGCGGATGGAGGAGCTGGGAGCGGTGGAGGAGTCGCGGTGGATCGGGGAACCGGATCAGATCGACAGCGAGGTCCGCGTGCTGCAAGCGCCGGAAGTCCCTGGCGAGACGCAGTAGGGTACCTCGGAATCTGCTGTCTAACCGACCGTGCCGCTCATGGAGTCCGCCTCCTATATTCCTGCGTAAGCAAATACTACAATCAACGAGCACTATTCGTCCGCACTGCTAACACCGAGGGCACCGGAACCATGGGCGGAAAGTCATCGGCGTTTGTCGTTCCGGTCATCACCGGTATCAGCCTCCGCGAGTAGCTGCGCGATCCGCGTACTGCTTTCTTTGACAATTGACTCGACTTCCGTCTGGTTCACCCCAGAAGTCTTCGCTGAAGCTGCCAGAGCATCGTCGTCGACATCGTCAACGACGGTACTCGTACTTCCGCTTGGGCGATGCTCAGACGTTACGGACAGTCTCTTGGACTGGCGAGATGTCTGGGTTGGGCGCCGGTTAGCTGGCTCTGAAAGGGGGCCCTGACGCACCGCGATGCCACCAGCTGCCCTAGTGCCCCATGTAAAAGCGACGCCAAGAAGGAACCCGCCGATCAGCGCACCGACCACACCGGCCACGAGAGATATGAGGAGCCACTCGCCGGCGCTCATAACCTGCTCCTGCTACACGAAGGGAGGGACGCAGAACCGGGAGCAGACGAAAGACCCCGGCTCGCGCCGGGGCCCAACGTCGATCGGGGACCTCCCCCGATCCCAAGCTCAGGCTGCTGTCTGGCGCGTCCTTCCCTGCGACGCAACAGGCAGTCTGCCCGCGCCGACCGGGCGCAACGCCCGATCCACTTGTCGCCAAGCTTAGCCCGTCAGTCGAACGACTTCAAGGTGCGCGGGCGGACCGCGCCGTACTTGCGCAGATCGGCGATGGTCACGATTCGCCCCGTCCAGTCCGGGCCCTGGGCGACCATCCAGAGGCAGGCGTCGGACATGATGATGGGGTCCTCGAACTCCATCTCCCTGGCGCGCTCGCCCAGCGTGAAGGCGTAGCCCTCGGAGTAGACGGACAGCTCGAGCCGCAGGCAGTTGACCGAGACGCCGGTGCCGGCGAGGTCGTGCGCCAGCGACTCGCTCATCGCCTCCAGCGCGCGCTTGGTGGTGGTGTAGGAGACGCGCCCGAACTCCGGCGAGACGGCTGCGCCGGAGCCGATGTTGATCACCGCACCGCCGCCCGACTCGGCCATTCGCGGGCAGATCGCGTGCATCAGATAGAACGGTGCGTTGACGTTGATGTCCATCGCCAGCCGCCAGCGGTTGCGCGAACCCTCGAGCGCCTTGCCGGGAGGGGCGACGGCGGCATTGTTGATCAGCACATCGACCTGCCCGAGCTCGCCGTAGGTCGTGTCCACGATCTGATCGATGGCGCCGGCCTCCTGCAGGTCCGCGCCGATCGTCACGCAGCGCTGGCCGGCCTCGCGCACCAGCTCGGCCGTCTCGTCCACCGTGCCGGGCAGTTTCGTGGGCGAATCGGCCGTGGAGCGCGCGACCGCCGCGATGTCGTAGCCGGCCAGCGCGAAATCGACCGCCAGCTGCTTGCCGATGCCCCGGCTCGCCCCCGTAATCAGCGCAACCTTGTTCGCCGTCGTGTTCGCCATCGTGCCGTCTCCTCTGCTCTGCGCGCGTTTGGCGCCCGCGAGCGGGCGCGGGATATGCGGGCAGCATATCCGCGTGGCGCTAAACTGCCGTTCGTGCGCACCCTGCGGGCGATCGCCGGGCGCGCGAGAGGAGGCGGCGATGAGGCGACCGGGGCGGCGCGGCGCGCTGGGGCGCTTGCGCATCTGCGACTTCACAGGCCAGTTGGCGGGCGCGGGCGCGACCAAGTTCATGGCGGCCTTCGGCGCGGAGGTGATCCGCATCGAAGACCCCTCCAACCACGGGCGCTGGGACATCCTGCGCGGCATGCCGCCCTACGTCGACGAGCGTCGCGGCCCCGAGCTGGGCGGGCCGTTCAACAACCACAACGTCGAGAAGCTGGGCATCTCGCTGAACATCAAGACCGAGCAGGGGCGCGAGCTGTTTGAGCGGCTGGTCGCGATCTCCGATGTCGTCTCCGAGAACTTCTCGGCCGGCGTGATGGCCCGCTGGGGCTACGACTACGAGCGGCTGCGCGAAATCCGCGAGGACATCATCTACGTCTCCAACTGCGGCTTCGGGCACTCCGGACCCTACAGCATGTACAAGACTTGGGGGCCGATCGTGCAGGCGACCTCGGGGCTGACGATGAGTTCGGCCATCCCCGACCAGCCGCCGGCCGGCTGGGGCTACTCCTACATGGATCACACCGGGGCCTACTTTATGGCGATGGCGATCATGCTGGCGATCCACCACCGCAACGTGACCGGCGAGGGGCAGTATGTGGATGTCGCTGCGACCGAGGCGGCGCTGACGCTGAACGGGCCGGTGCTGCTCGACTACACGGTCAACGGGCGTCCGCTGCGCCGCGACGGCTACCCCGACGCCAATCACAGCCTCTACCCGGCGATGGCGCCGCACAACATCTACGCCGCCGCGCCGATCCCCGGCTCGTTCGACGAGGCATGGGTGGCGATCGCCTGCCGCAGCGACGACGAGTGGGAGGCGATGTCGCGGGTGATCGACGAGGACTGGGCGCGCGAGGAGCGCTGGCGAACGCTCGACGGCCGCATGGCGGAGCAGGACGAGCTGGACCGGCTGGTCGCCGCCTGGTGTCTGCCGCAGGATCCGTTCGAGGCCGCCGAGCGGCTCCAGGCCGCCGGCGTGCCGGCCAACGCCGTGCAGACGCCGGAACAGCGGATCGATCAGGACCCCAACTCCGCCGAGGCCGGCCTCTGGCCCACCATTCGCCAGCGAGAGATGGGGCGCGTGCGCGTGGACGGCATCCCCGTCCACATGAGCGAAACCGACTGGGAGATGCGGCGCGGCGCGGCGGTGCTGGGCGAGGACAACGATTACGTGTACGGGGAACTGCTCGGCCTGAGCGCCGAAGAAATTGCCGGCCTGCACGCCGAGGGGGTGATCTGATGAGCGCGCTGTCCGACCTGCGGGTGATTGAGATCGGCGATCAGCGCGGCGCCTGGTGCGGCAAGCTGATGGCCGATATGGGCGCGGACGTGATCAAGATCGAGCCGCCCGAAGGCGACGAGAGCCGCGGCTGGGGACCGTTTGTGGACGACGATCCCGATCCTGAACGCAGCCTCTGGTTCTGGTACTACAACACCTCCAAGCGCAGCGTCGTGATGGACTTCGACGACGAAGCCAACCGCGAACCGTTCGCCCAACTCGTCCGCTCCGCTGATGTCGTGTTCGATACCGACACCTACAAGCCCGTCGAACGCCTGGGGCTGGATTTCGACGAGCTCGTCGCGCCGAATCCCGGGTTGATCTGGGCCACGATCACCAACTTCGGGCTCGGAGCATCGCGCGCCGACGAGGCGCACTCCGACCTGACGCTCGCGGCCAACGGCGGCTTCGCCTGGATGAACGGCTACGACGATCACACGCTGCCGCCGGTGCGCGGCGGCGGACCACAAGCCTGGCACACCGGCTCGCACTACGCCTTTATGTCGATCCTCACTGCGCTCCTGCACCGCGATGCGACGGGCCTCGGCCAGCACATCGACGTCAACATCAACGCCGCGGTCAACGTGACGACCGAGGCCGGCTCGTACTCGTGGTTGGTGGCGCACCAGACGGTGCAGCGGCAGACGGGGCGTCACGCGGGGGTCTCGCCCTCGATGCCCTCGCAAATTCGCTGCCAGGACGGCCGCTATGTCAACACCGGCATCCCACCGCGCCGCCCCGCCGAGTTCGGCCTGGCGCACGACTGGCTGAAAGAGGAAGGCCTGCTCGACCAGCTGCCCGAAGCGCCGCTGCTGCTGGTCGGCCGCGAGATGCAGAGCTTCTCGCTGGCCGACATCATGAACAACGAAGAGGCGCAGGCCGTTTTCGGCGCGGGGCGCGCCGCCTTCGACCTGCTCGCCTCCAACCTGACCGCCTACGAGTTCTTCACCAAGGCGCAGGGCTACGGCTTCCAGGTCGGCATCATCCACAGCCCCGAAGAGGCGCTGGAGGACCCGCATTTCGTCGCCCGCGGGATGCAGGTCGAGGTGGAGCATCCCGAGCTCGGCCGCAGCATCACCTACCCCGGCGCGCCCTACCAACTGACCAGGAGCCCCTGGCAAATCTCCCGCCGCCCTCCGCTGCTCGGCGAACACACCGCCGAGGTGCTGGCCGAGCTAGACTAACGCACTGCACCTGCACTTGATCTCGTGGTTGACTACGCCGCGAAACGAGGCATCGTGTACACTGCAAGAGGACGAAGGGATTTTCCATGACCGATCCGACGCCTCAGTCTGACGTGCCCCCCCCCCCCGCAAGTCTCGCCGACGGCAGTGGATCGTCGCGGGATTCGCGGCCTTCTTTCTGATCATCGTCATCGCAGTAGCGGTGAGCGATGGAGGCAACGAAACCGAGCGCTCCGGGAGCGTCGCAAACGATCCTGAAACGGTCGATCAGTCCGCCAATTCAAGGTCGCCGAGTACCACCCGTCCCTCAGTCGAAGCAAACGGTCCGGCCACCTCATCGAGCGAGAGCTCGACCGCCTCATCGAGCGAGAGCTCGACCGCCTCATCGAGCGAGAACCCATCAGCCTCGCCGAGCGAGAGATCATCAAGCGATCACGGAGCGTCGTTCGGAAACGGCACCCACCGCGTTGGTACCGACATCGCGCCGGGCACCTACCGCGCACCCGGTGGAGACGCCTGCTACTGGGCGCGCCTCAGCGGGTTCAGCGGCGAGATCGACGACGTCATCGCCAATGGCGGCTTCAACGCGAACCCTACGGTAACCATCGCCAGCTCCGACGCCGGCTTCGAAACCAGAGGCTGCGGCACTTGGACCAAAGCCGGTAGCACATCCGAATCGAGCGAATCTCAGTCGTCAAGTGGATCACAGCGCTCAACCAACGCGAGCTTCGGCGACGGCACACATCGCGTTGGTACCGACATCGCGCCGGGCACCTACCGCGCGCCCGGCGGAGACGCCTGCTACTGGGCGCGCCTCAGCGGGTTCAGCGGCGAGATCGACGACGTCATCGCCAATGGCGGCTTCAACGCGAACCCTACGGTGACCATCACCAGCTCCGATGTCGGTTTCGAGACCAGAGGCTGCGGTACTTGGGACACGCACTGAGCGGACGGCGGGTTGCAGCGCAGTACGGCTAACACGTTGGTTCTTCGCTGCGTCGGCGGTGAGCCAGCACTTCTGCATCGCGCCGATATAACTCGTCCATTCCCAAACACGGCGATGACGCTGCGGGATCGGGTTCGGGGAACGAGCGACCGCGCACGTAGTGCTCGAAAAAGGCCTCTTTGTCCCCCTCGTTGTCGAACAGGTCTGCGAACGAGTCTGTCACGTCTTCTTCGCCACTGATGTTGATGCCGAGCTGATCCGCGATCTCGTCAAGTGAGATGCGCTCTCGAAAAATCAGCCAGCTGTACAGATCGCCCGGCGCGATGAATATCGCAACGCACTGCACGAGCTCGCCGTGGAGCCGCCGCTCGTCGAAGACGATGTCCAGCGGTTGGCCCTCAGCAACGTACTGCCGTAGAGGCTCAGGGACGTCCACGATTCTGTCGACGCCATCAGTCAACCGGAGCCGCAGTTGCAGCCCTGCCGGCCCTTCGCCGATTGACGACGGATACCCTCGAAACTCCCGCTCACGCACCGTATGAGGCAACCCGGTCAGATTGGGCCCCATGATTCGGAATAGTTGGGGAATCGGCTCGTGATCCGCTTCGCTCATCGTGTGCGCTCCGGCTGTCTATCGTACCTTGACACTCAGAGTCTGGCGCGCAGCCACTCCGTGACGAGCGCCTGCGCGTCCTCATCCCGGATCAGGCCGTGGCCTTGCCCCGGCAGCGCTGCGAACGTTGCGGCGGGAATTTGCGCTGCTATGTGTTGGCCGAACTCGATGGGGACGGTGGTGTCGGCGTCGCCGTGGACGACCAGGGCGGGGGCTGTGATCCGGCTCAATTCGGGCGTCAGGTCCACGTTGCGCTGGGCGCACATGTTGCGCAGTGCGCCGGCGGCCAGGCGAATGAGCTCGGTTTGCGGGAGGCGGGCGAGGGCGGTCGCGCGATACCGGCGGGCGGCGGCGAGGGCCGGCTCTTCCTCCGCGAACCCCACTTGCGGCGGGGTTCGCCACTCTTGTTCGTAGGCCAGCACCGCGGCGCGGACGCCTTCGCGCTCGGCCAGGTTGAGCATCGCCAGACGCTCGCGCACCGTGGCGAGGCGATCGAGCACGCCGGCGCTGCGCACGACGGGAGGATCGGGGTGCATCAGGGCCGCGCCGGTGTTGAGCAGCGCGAGGGCGGAAACGCGCTCGCGGGCGTCGAGCGCCAGGCGCAGGCCGATAGGACCGCCGGCGGAGGTGGCGATCACCATCGCGCGCTCGATCCGCAGGTAGTCCAGCACATCCACGGCGTCGCGCGCCAGGTCTGGGAGGGTGAAGTCGGCGTCCGTGTACTCGGACCAGCCGGCGCAGCGGCGGTCGTACCAGATCAGGCGCAGACCGTCCGTCGGCGCCGACCAGCGCAGGCGCGGGCCGGTCCACAGCGTGGACGACGGTCCGCCCCACGCACCGTGGATGATCAGGACGGGGCGTCCGCGCGGATCGCCGTACTCTGCGTAGGCGACCCGCCGGCCTGCGATCCGCGCGAAGCGCACGCGATCAGTCGTAGCTGGGCTGGTCCTCGATGCCGGGCATGATCCAGGGCTCGATCGGGCCGGCCGGCGGCGGCGCGAACGTGAGGCCCTCCATTTGCGGCTGTACGCCGGAGAGCGTCAGCTTGAACGGTTCGATGTAGTCCGGCGCGCCGCCGACCAGTCGGAACGGCTGATCGTGGCCGGGGTAGAGCAAATCGGAGGCGGAGATGACCTTGCCGATGCTCTCGTTGGCCTGCGACTCGTTGTAGAAGACCAGCGGGCTGCGGCCGGCGAGGGCGACGGCGGCGGTGTGCATGGCGTCGCCGGTCAGGCCGGCGACACCCGCCTCGGTCTCGACCAGCAGGCCGATGCTGCCGGGCGAATGGCCGGGCAGGTCGATCACGCGCACGCCCTTGGCGAGTTTGTCGCCCTCGGAAACTTCCTGGAGACGGTGCGTCTCGATCGCCGCGCCGGTCCACTGCGGAGTGGCCCAGTCGTTGACGTGCGGGGCGCTGGCGTACTTGCGCTCGCGCGGGTGGATGGCCATCGGCGTGTTGGGGAAGGCGTCGAAGTTCTGCACGTGATCCCAGTGGGCGTGGGTCATCAGGATGATGTCGATGTCGTCCGCGCCGAGGCCGCGCGCGGCCAGCGCCTCCTGCAGCTGCACGCGGCGTCCCACATGCGCGGTGTCGACAAGCACGCGCCGACCCTCCGATTCGACCAGGATCACGCTGCAGAACGCGGGCGTGCCGGAGTCAGTGCCGAACGAGTAGCCGTGCAGCAAGATGTCGATCGTGGCCACGTTCCCCCTCCTAGCTGCCGGCCGCCGCGCCGGCGGCCGCCCGCGCCTGGGCGGCTTCGTCGTACTTGATGCTGACCGGCGGCTCGGAGTCGAACGGGCCGTCGAGGCCGAGTTCCGCGCCGATCTCGCGCACGGCGGGCATCACCTCGGTGCCGAGCAGTTCGATGCAGCGCATCGAGTCCTCGTGCGTCACGCGGCCGTCGTTGCCCCAGAGGGCGAGGATGCCGGGGCGGGTTTCCTCGAGGATCACGCGCAGCTTGGCGACGCACTCTTCGGGCGTGCCGGCGATGATCTGCATGTTCTCGATCTGGTTCTCGAAGGTGCTGGCGCGGGGCGGCGGACGGCGGCCGTTCATCACCTCGACCAGCGCCTCGCGGTTGCGCGGCGAGGCGTAGCCGGCGGGGTTGCTCCAGACGGGGTGGGCGAGGCCGGTGAACTCGCCCTGCATCCACATGAACTGCGAGGCGTTTTCCAGCGCCTTCTCGGTCGTGTCGGCGCAGTGGACGCGGAGCAGGTAGCCGCGGTTTTCGGGGCCGGGGTCGTAGCCGACCTCGTGCGCCGCGTCGTCGTAGGTCTGCCAGATGCGCTTGGTCGCCTCGACCGTGGTGTTGAGCGCGATGTAGGGGTAGCGGTGCCTGGCGGCCCAGATCACGGTCTCGCGCGAGAGCACGCCGGGGATCCAGACGCGCGGGTGGGGCTGCTGGAGCGGCGTGGCCCAGGGGTTGACGACGCGGTGCTGGTAGTGGTTGCCCTCCCAGCGGAACGGGCCGGGGCGCGTCCAGGCTTCCACGATCAGGTCGTGGGCCTCTTCGAAGCGCTCGCGGTTGTAGGCGGGGTTGACGCCGGTGGCGAGCTGCTCGGTGCCGCCGCCGCGCACGAAGCCGGAGACGAGCCGGCCCTGCGAGATCATGTCGATCATTGCCAGCTCCTCGGCCAGCCGAATCGGGTTGTCGGCCAGCGGCAGGGGGTTGCCGAGCAGCACGATTTTGACGCGCTCGGTGGCGCCGGCCAGCACGGAGGCCCAGATGTTGCACTTGGCCTGCATGCAGAAGGGGGCGTTGTGGTGCTCGTTGAGCATGATGCCGTCGACGCCGACCTCTTCGGCGAACTGGTACTCGGTGAGGCGGTCGCGGTAGAGCTGCGCGCCGGCTTCGGAGTCGAAGTTGGCGTTGGAGAAGAGCAGGGCGGTGACGCCCTCCTCGGCGGCGTGCTCGTCGTAGGCCGACATGGGTTGCTCGGTGAAGTACATCAGGTGCATGGGGGTCTCCTTACGGCGCCCGTGGGGGCGCTGCGCGCAGTCTAGCGGGCGGACGGGGGGCTTGGTGTGCTATCTTGCGCCGGAGGGCTGAGGGGATGTCATGAGCGACGGCGAGGCGGCGGCGATGCGAGATGGCGATGGCGTGCCCGACTGGGTGCGCGAGCGCATCACGCATGACGGCCGACTGCGGCTGCGAGCCGAGGACCTGGATGGGAAGTTCCCGTTGTGGGCCTGTGAGCTCACCGAGCTGCGGGGCTTGAACCTCTCCAAATGTGAGCTGGGTGGGGAGATTCCGGCAGAGATCGGCCGGTTATCCAACCTCACGTGGTTGCGGTTAGACAGGAACGACCTGAGTGGGGAAATCCCGGCAGAGATCGGCGGCTTGTCTGAGCTCAGGGCATTGCAGCTGCACGGGAACGCGCTAAGCGGAGAGATTCCGGCGGAGCTCGGCCAGTTAACCGACCTCGCGGAGTTGTGGCTGGATGCGAACGCGCTAAGCGGACAGATTCCGGTGGAGCTCGGCCGGCTGACCCAGCTCACGACGCTGCGGCTGCACAGGAACCAGCTGAGCGGAGAAATCCCGTTGCAGCTCGGCGAGCTCTCCAACCTCACGCGTTTGCATATACACGAGAACCAGCTGAGCGGAGAAATCCCGGCGACACTCGGCCAACTGACCAGCCTCACCTCGCTGGGGTTGAGCGAGAACCAGCTGAGCGGCGAAATCCTGGCGCAGCTCGGTGAGCTGACCAACCTCACGCATTTGCATCTGCACGAGAACCAGCTGAGCGGAGAGATCCCGGCGACGCTCGGCCAGCTGACCAACCTCAAGTCGTTGGACCTGGCCGGGAACCAGCTGAGCGGGGACATCCCGACGGAACTCAGCCAACTCGCCAGCCTCAAGTCGCTGGACCTGGCCGGGAACCAGCTGAGCGGGGACATCCCGGCGACGCTCAGCCAACTCGCCAACCTCAAGTCGCTGCAGCTGAGCGGGAACCAGCTGAGCGGGGACATCCCGGCGGAACTCGGTCGGCTGACTAACCTCACAGGGTTGTCGCTACGTGAGAACGAACTCGCCGGAGAAATCCCGGCGGAACTCGGCGAGCTGGCCAACCTCACTAAATTGTCGCTGCGCTGGAACCAACTGAGCGGAGAAATCCCCGCGGAACTCGGCGAGCTGGCCAACCTCACTAAATTGTCGCTGCGCTGGAACCAACTGAGCGGAGAAATCCCCGCGGAACTCGGCCAACTGGCCAGCCTCACAGAATTGAACCTGGGCTCGAACCAACTGAGCGGAGAAATCCCGGCGGAACTTGGTCAATTGTCCAACCTCGCACAGTTGGACCTGAGCAACAACGAGATGTTTGGGGGAATCCCTGTCGCGCTCGGCCAACTCGCCAACCTCACGTCGCTGCATCTGGGCTGGAACCAGCTGAACGGAGAGATGCCAGCGACGCTCGGCGGGCTGGTCAAACTCACATCGTTGGCACTGAACGGGAACCAGCTGAGCGGGGAAATCCCGGCGAAACTCGGCCAACTGGCTAACCTCAGGCAGCTGCGGCTGGACAAGAACCAGCTGAGCGGGGAAATCCCGGCAGAACTCGGCCAGCTCGCTAACCTCACGTCGCTGTCGCTGGACGGGAACCAGCTGAGCGGAAAAATCCCAGTGGCGCTAGGCCAACTGGCTAACCTCAGGCGGCTGCGGCTGGACAAGAACCAGCTGAGCGGGGAAATCCCATACGCGCTTGGCGATCTGACAAACCTTACCCACCTCAGCCTCGAAGGAAACAGCTTCAGAGGGGGATTTCCGTGGGTCCTGGAGTCGCTTACTCGCCTCCAACATCTTTCCTTGGACGACTGGAAGTTCCGTGGGGTGAGTAGTCCTCTCTGGAAGTGGGTCCTCGGGCTCGGTGCTTCTCGTACCGACGATCCGATCGCCACGCTCATCGCAGGCGGCGAGTCCAAGACCGTCGAATTTAAGGAGACTTTGCGCGGCTTGAGGGGCGACGGCAAACCGTTGTTTGCGGCGCTGAGGAGTATCGCAGGGCTCCTCAATACTGATGGAGGTCATCTCTTCATCGGCGTTCGCGACAACAAAGAGGCGTGCGGCATCGAAGATGAGCTCGAGCATCACCAAACCACCGAGGACGGGATGCTCCAGTCCTTGGCCAACATCATCGAGGACAGGATGACGGATGGTGCGTGGAACAGGATCCATCCGAAATTTCACATGTACGGTGGCCACCGTATCTTGGTGATCCAGTGTGACCAGTGGTGGCCTGGCCTGGTCAGCGTTAGAGAGGGCAAGGGGCAGCGCGCCAGATACCCGGTCTACGCCCGCACCGGACCAAAGACAAAGGAGCTCCAGCCCCACGAGGTGCTCCCTCACGACAGCAGCCGGACCCCTCAGTCCGCCACGACAGAGCCTGAGGAGTAATCGGAAGTCGCGGATCACGTTGTGCCCGAACCGGCCGATTCCCACGGCCACCGGCACTGCAAGAGGCGACGGTACCGGTCGCGCGGTTGGGTTCGGCCCCCGATCAAGTCGGGGGCGGCGGAGGTGGGATGCAACGGTGGTGCTGGTCACGTCGAGATACCCGCGGCAAGCGCGGGTATGACGGAGACAGGGGGCGGGTATGACGGAGACAGGGGGCGGGTATGACGGAGATGGGGGCGGGAACGAGGGGAGATGGGGGTGAGATTGACAGGAGACGGAGACGGAGGCGGTTTAGATGAGGGGCCAGGGGACGGCGCGGCGGTGGGGGGGCGGTTCGGGGAGGCGGCGCTCTTCGAGGGCGCGGTGGGCGCGCAGGTGGAGCATTTCGATCTCCGACTCCGAGAGCAGGCCTGCAAAGGCTCCGTGCGCTGCGCCGCCGGGCTGGAGTTGGGCGGCGAGCTCGGCGGTGTCGGTGAGCAGCGCTTCGGCGATTGGCTCGCCCGCGTAGTCCCAGATCACGGTGCGGAGTTTTTCCTCCTCGTGGAAGGAGAGGCCGTTGTCGATGCCCCAGAGGTGCCCGTCCTCGCCTTGGAGGATGTGGCCGCCCTTGCGGTCGGCGTTGTTGGCGAGCCAGTCGAAGAGGGCGAACTGGCGCATGCGCTCGGCGTGCTGCTCGCGCAGTTCAAAGAAGGTGCAGCGGTAGTCGGTGGGGATGAAGGCCTGGAGGGAGCCGACGCCGAGTTCGAGGCCGTTCTCGCGCTCGACGGTGGGCGGGATGAGCTCCCAGCCGAGCGCCTTGCTGAGCCGGTAAGCGGCGACTTCGCGGCGGTAGAGGTCCGGCGGGAAGTCCCAGAGCGGGTTTTCGCCGCGCGCGGGTTTGTAGACGGCGTAGCCGGGCTCGGCGGCGTCGGGGTGCCGAAGTTCGAGCAGGAAGACGCCGTTTGAGGCGTAGGGGATGCGCGCGCCGTCGGTGATCTCGCCTTCGAGCAGGCGGCGCTCGACATCGCGGTCGAGCGGGTCCCACGAGTGGTCGGGGAAGCGATCCATGCGCTCAGTCCAACAGGAGCCGCACGGCGTCGCCGACAGCGACCCGCCCGCCCGTGCGGACATTGGCTTCGACGCCGAAATCAAGGTGTCCATAGCTGTCCTGAAGGACGCCCATCAGCTCGGTGTCGCGGCCGTCGCCGGCGGGCGAGGCGTTGATCGCGTTGCAGCGCTGGAGGCGGGCGGTGATCTCGATTTCGACCTCTTCACCGATGCGAGCGCGGCGGCCGACCCACTCGAACTCCGACCAGGCGGCGGCGTCCTCAATGGCGAAGTTGAGCCGGAAGCGGCGGAAGTCGACATCGAGCTCGGCGGCGGCGCTGAGCTCGCCCAGGCTGTCGAGCGCGGCGAGGCTGATCTGGGTGGGGCCGCGGTCGGTGTAGCGGCTGGATCCGTCGCCGAGCAGGACGAGCGGTTCGCGTTCTGGGCGTCCTCGCAGGGGATTTTCGCCGAAGCTGTGGACGACATCGGCGAGCCAGTCGGCGAGCGCCGTTCGCTGCCGCTGATCGGCGATGTCGGCCGAGCGCTCTTCACCCTCAAACGCCAGGGAGAGCCGCCCGTCGCCGGGATCGAACGCCGCCGAAACGCGCGGCAGGTCGGGCGTGTTGAGTAGCGTGACCGATTGCCGCTTGGAGACCCAGCCGATCTCGCCCACCCGCTCGGCGTTGCCGAAGGCGAAGACGAACGCGCGGTCGCCGAGCGCGGAGCGGCCCGGCTCAAGCGCCAGCGAGTCGGCGGGCTGCGCCGTCATCCCCTTGACGGGGTAGAGGTAGCAGGCGGCGATGCCGGCAGTAGGTATGTGTGCAGACATGAGGCGCTCAGTCCGGATCGACGGGGAGGTTTTGGCAGGCGCGGGCGCGGCGGACTTCATCGAGCGATTCGCGCAGACTGCGCGCCAGCACCTGGTCGTCCGCGCCCAACGCGCTGAGCAGCGCGTCGGAGCGATTGACGACCTCATCGGTCGGCAGATGGCCGGGGTAGAGCGCGCCGAACCAGCGCGTGGCGTACTCCTTGTCGCGCTCGGCGAAGACATCGCGCACCTCGTCGAAGAAGCGGCCGACGTAGGAGGCGAGCAGCTCGTCCTGCGGCTTCCACCAGAAGCCGCGCATGGCGGCGCTGAGGATGTGCAGCGAGGAGTCCCGGTCCTCGCGGAAGCGGGACCAGGCGGTGGATTTGACCTCGGCGTCGGCGCGGGAGGCGCGGACGGTTTCGGCGGCGCGCTGGCCGCGGTCGCTGCCGTCGCGCTCGAGTTCGGGTGCGAGTCGATCAAGCCCGCCGTCCAGGCTGTAGGCGACCGCCTTCGTAACTAGGCTCCAGCGCATGTCCTGATCGAGCTCGAAGCCGTCAATGCCGCTGCCGTCGTCGGCCAGGGCAAGGACGCGCCGGATGCGGTCGGGGTCCTGCGCCGCGCCGATCAGGATGCGGGCCCAAACGATGCGGAAGTCCTGC
The DNA here is from genome assembly GCA_965243125.1 of Dehalococcoidia bacterium. GTDB lineage: Bacteria > Chloroflexota > Dehalococcoidia > Bin125 > Bin125 > CATQGW01. The sequence continues at coordinate 2,801,566 of OZ251529.1, forward strand.
TCGGCGGCCGAGAAGAGGCCGTTCCAGGCGAGGTCGAAGACCTGGTTGGCATGTTGGAGGCGGTACTGGTCCGGGATGTAGCGCCCGACGGCGTAGAGCGCGTTGCCTGCCACGGTTTGAGTGATTTCGAGCGTGTCCTCGCCGCCCAGCTTGTCAGCGGCGAGCGCGACGAATTGACCGGCGGCAAAGCGCTGGTCGCGGACCATGTCCCAGAGCGTGTGCCAGAAGAGCAGCCGCTCAAACGGCGTTTGGAAGCGGTCGATCTGTTCGCGCACGAACGCCAGAGAGCGGAAGTCGAGCGCGATCTTGGCGAAGGCGTGATCGCCGTGGTTCGGGAAGACGGCGGCCGGCGCGTCGATGCCGACCAGTCCCTCGATCACCGTCTCCGCGCCGTCGAGGTCGGCGGGCGCGGCGTCGCGCAGCACGGGGCCGTCGTCGCCGGCGTCGTAGACGGCGATCTCTGTGCGGTGCGGGCGCAGCTCGGGATGCTCCGACGGGGCGGTCTGGCGCATCGTGAAGGAGTTGACCTCGCCGGCGGCGACGCTGAAGTCGGCGGCGATGGTGTTGACGCCGGCGCGTTCGAGCCACAGCTCCGACCAGCGCCCCAGTTCGCGCCCCGAGCCGCGCTCCAGCGCCGCCAGAAAATCGCCGAGCGTGGTGTTGCCCCAAGCGTGCGTGCGGAAGTAGTCGCGCATGCCCTCGCGGAAACCGTCCGCGCCGAGGAACGCGACTAACTGCTTGAGCACCGCCGCGCCCTTGCCGTAGGTGATGCCGTCGAAATTCAGGAAGGTGGCGTCGGTGTCGGGCACCTCGCCGGCGATCGGGTGCGTGGTCGGCAGCTGGTCCTGCTCGTAGGCCCAGGCCTTCATCCGCGCGTGGAACGCCGACCAGGCGCTCTCGCCGAAGCGCGTCGCCTGATCCATCGACAGATAGGCCATGTAGGTGGCGAACGACTCGTTCAGCCAGAGGTCGTTCCACCACTGCATTGTGACCAGATCGCCGAACCACATGTGCGCCATCTCGTGCAGCACCACCTCGGCGCGGTTGAGGCGCTGAATTTCCGTCGGCGGGTCGCGGAAGATCATCCGCTCCGAATAGGTGATGCAGCCGACGTTCTCCATCGCGCCCATGTTGAATTCGGGCACGAAGACCTGGTCGTACTTGCCGAACGGGTAGCGGAAGTCGAAGAAGTCGGAGTAGAACGTCAGCCCCTGCCGCGTCACCTCGAAGAACTCGTCGGCGTCGAAGTATTCGGCCAGCGAGGAGCGGCAGGCGACGCCGAGCGGCGTGTCTTCCCAGCGATCCTCGAAGCGCGTGTAGGGCCCCGCCGCCAGCGCCAGCAGGTAGGTGCTGAAGCGCGGCGTCGTCTCGAAACGCCGCCGCGTCCGCGCACCGCCCTCGACCGACTCGGTCTCCGCCGCCGGGTAGTTGCCCATCACCTCCCACGCCGACGGCGCAGTGACGCTGAGGTCGTAGGAGGCTTTGAGATCGGGCTGGTCGAAGCAGGGCAGCAGCCGGTGCGCGTCGTACGGCTCGAAGTGGGTGTAGAGATACTCCGCGCCGTCTTCCGGATCGACGAACTGATGCAGCCCGGCCCCGATGTGGTCGTATTCGTTGGTGTAGCGGACCCGCACCTCGTTCTGCGCAGCGAGGGCCGCGCCGTCGAGGTAGAGCCGATTGCGCTCGTGGCGGATGGGGCGCTCGCTCCCGTTGACCGTCAGCGAGTGGATGTCACGCCCGGTGAAATCGAGGAACGCGCCGTCGGCCGGGGAGGCGTGCGAGAAGCGCACCGCCGCCTCCGCGTCGTAGGTCTCCGAGCCGGCCGCGAGGTCGAGCGTGAGGTCGTAGGCGACATCGCCGATGGCGGCGGCACGCTGCTCGGCCTCGGCCTGGGTCAACACATTGGGGCCTGTCGTTTCGGCCATCGCCTGCTCCTCCGTCGGCTCACCGGGCACTGGGTCTGGGGCGGATCGTATCAGTCTGCCGGGGTTGCCTTTAGGCTGCGCAGCACAGGAAGCGGAGGACGACATGCCGGAGAGCAGCCACGACGAGCACCAGGTGGAGGTCGCCGGCCTGCCGATTCAGCTGCGGCGCGGCGGGGCCGGAGCGCGATTGCTGGTCATTCACCACGAGACGGGCAACCCGGGCTGGCTGCCGTTCCACGAGGCGCTGGCCGCTTCGCACGAGGTGATCGCGCCGACGCTGCCCGGCTGGGACGGCACGCCGCGCGGCGACTGGATGCGCAGCCCGCGCGATTTGGCGGCGGTGCTCCAGCTGCTGCTGGACGAGCTGGTGGTGGAGCGCTGCGCGCTGGTCGGCCTCGGCTTCGGCGGCTTCCTCGCGGCCGAGATGACTGCGGCCAACCAAGCGCGGCTCGACGGCCTGGTGCTGGTCGGCGCGATGGGCCTCCAGCCCGAGGGCGCGGAGATCCGCGACCAGTTCCTCGAAGCCCACGAGGACTACGCCAAGAGCTGCTTCCACGACGTCGCCAACTTCCACGCGCTCTACGGCGAGACGCCGGGCACCGAGCAGCTGGTCGCCTGGGACGCGAACCGCGAAATGACCGCCCGCACCGCCTGGAAGCCGTTCCTCTACAGCCAGTCGCTGCCACACCTGCTGGCGTCGGTGCGCGTCCCCGCGCTGGTCGTGCAGCCCGAGCACGACACGGTGGTGCCGGCATCCTGCGCCGAGGCTTATGCCCAGCTGTTGGCCAACGCGCAGATCGAGACGCTGGCGGGCGCGGGCCACATGGCGGAGGCCGAGCAGCCCGACGCGCTGGCGCAGCTGATTGCGGCATTCCTCGGCTAGGGTGAGCTGAGGACGCGAGAGGAGCCGCAGCCATGGCGACGGCGACGAAACCGGCGGAAGCCCCGGCTGAACAGATCGAAGATCAGCCCAAGGATCAACTTGAGGATCAGCCCGCGCCGTGGGAAATGCTGACGCTCCGCATGCCGGAGGAACTCAAGCTGACCGACGGCCTGCTCGAGCAGCTGGGCGACCTCAACCCGGAGTGGAAAGTCGAGCGCGGTCACTACGGAGAGTTGGTGCTGACCATGGCATCGGGCGGACCGAGCTGGATGATCTGCAACCAAATCTGTCTGAGAGTTGGAATCTGGGCAGAGACTGCGGGCGGCGTGGTAGGCGCCGCCGACGCGGGGTTCAACGTGGTCGATCCCGACGGCGGCACGCCGATGCGCAACCCCGATGTCGTCTGGATCAGCCCTGAACAGTACGCGGCGATGGGCAACATTCCGCCCCTGGACGGCTTCTGGAACGTCTGCCCGGCGTTCGTCGTAGAGGTGCGCTCGCCGCGCGACTCGCTCGCAGCGCAGCGCCGCCGCATGGCCGACTGGATGCGCTTCGGCGCCCAACTCGGCTGGCTCGTAGACGCCCAGGGCCGCTCAGTCTGGATCTACCGCCCCAACGAGGCCCCGCAGCGCCTCCTCCGCCCCGCCGAGCTCAGCGGCGCCCCGGTCCTGCAAGGCTTCACCTTCAACTTCACCCCCGTCTGGGAAATGCTCGACCAGGCCGCGGAGGCGGCCAAGGCGTGATTACAGCCCCCGCGGCGCTTCTGGGGTAGGCTGTGCGGATGGACGACCTCAACCGCCGGCTCTACGCCTACGACAACCTTGAGGTTCTGAATGATCCGTTGGCGCTGCCCACCGATTCGGTGGATCTGATCTACCTCGATCCGCCGTTCAACTCGAACAGCACCTACAACCTGCCGTTCAAGCGGCTCGGTCGGGATGTCGCTGCCGTGGCCGCGTTCCAAGACACGTGGATGTGGGGTGAGGTCGAGGATGCGCATCTGCGCGAACTGGAGCGCGGGGCAGAGACGCGCGTCTTGGCCGATGTCGTCCGGGTCGCGCAGTCGATCGAAGGCCGGCGGGTCAAGCGCAGCTTGGCCGCTTATCTGGTCAACATGGCTGTCCGCCTGATCCCCCTGAAGCGCGTCCTGAAGGACTCGGGGAGTATCTACCTCCACTGCGATCCCACGGCGAGCCACTATCTGAAGCTCCTGATGGACGCGATTTTCGGGCAGGCCAGCTTTCGGAACGAGATCGTCTGGCACTACAGCGGCTGGAACAAAAAGCTCAAATATCACTTGGAGCGGCGCCATGACGTCCTCTTGTTCTACGCGCCCTCGCGGGCGAAGCAGCAGTTCGTCTACCCGGCGCGACCGTGGGCCGACCGGGAGGAGTACGTCTCGACACGGAAGCAGAAGGTGCGAGTCGACGACGAGGGGCGAGAGTACGTCCTGTCAGACGCGGGCGGAGGCAGGCGCATCCGGCGCTACCTCGACGAGGCGATGGCATACGGTGTGCCGCTTGACGATGTGTGGGACATTCCGAAGCTGAACAACTCCGACATTGAGCGCCTCGGGTACCCGACGCAAAAACCCCGCGAGCTTTTGGAGCGAATCATCGCGTCGTCCTCCCAACCAGGCGATATCGTGTTGGACCCGTTCTGCGGCTGCGGGACGACGATGCATGCAGCCGAGAACCTGGGCCGACGATGGATCGGCATCGACATTTCGCGGTTCTCTACAGGCCTCGTACGCGAGAGGCTGCTGGACAACATTCCGACCCTGACCGCCGCGGATTTCGAGATGCTTGGCGTGCCTCGGTATCTGAGCGAGGCTCGGGAACTCGCCGCGAACGACAAGTTCGAGTTTGAGAAGTGGGTTTGCGGCGAGATCGGGGCGCACGGGATGTACCACAATCCCGGCGATAAAGGAGCCGACGCCGGCGTTGACGGCGTGATCGAGTTCTACCCGCTGCGTATGGGGCAAGCGCCGCAGAAAGAGATCGCCATCGTCCAAGTCAAAGGCGGCAACGTGACGCCCGACTCGGTGCGCGCGCTCTACGCCACCGTTGACCAGTTCGGCGCAACCGCCGGCATCTTTGTCTGCTTCGCCGACCAGATGACCACTGTCGAGAACAACCGAAGCAGGCGAATCTTCAGCGACGACGCAGCCGACTACCCGGTCATCCAGGGCTACTCGATCGAGGATCTGCTCGAGCACAAGCCGCTCAACTTGCCGATCTACCGCTTGCGCGACGACGCGCGGCTGATTCAATAGCGCGCTGGCCCGTCTCAGTCGTCCGAGGCTGACATTCCGGACCGCGCGATCAGCAGTGGCGCTGTTGGGGCGTCCGAAGTGACGCCCGCGGCGTAGAGCGCTTCGATTTGTTCCTGTGACAGGCCGATTTCGGTGAGTACCTGGCGGTTGTGTTCGGCGAATCTTGGGGCGGCGCGGGTTACGCGGGCGGGAGTGCGAGAGAGGCGCCAGGGCCAGGAGGGGTAGGGGTAGACGCCTACTACGGGGTGCTCGATGGGGATGTAGAAGTTGCGGTGGAAGAGGTGCGGGTCGGCGAGAATTTGCCAGTTGGCCAGGATGGGAGCGGCGGAGACGCCGGCGCGTTGCAGCAGCCATGCGGCTTCGTACTGCTCGTGTTGGGAGGTCCAGGCTGTGATCGCGGCGTCGAGCTCGTCGTGGCGGGACTGGCGGGCAGCGAGCGTGGACAATTCGGCGTCGTCTGCGAGGTCGTTGCGGCCGATGGCGCGCGCGAGGAGCGGCCATTCCTCGTCGCTTTGCACGGAGAGGGCGAGCCAGCAGTCTTCGCCGGCGCAGCGGTATGCGCCCTGAGGGGCGAAGCGGGCATCGCGGTTGCCCTGCGGGCGGCGCACGGTTCCCGTCGCCTGGTAATCGAGCAGCATTTCGAGGAAGTGGCATGCGCCGGCTTCGTTGAGGGCGACGTCGATGTATTGCCCTGCGCCGGAGCGTTCGCGTTCTTCGAGGGCGGCGAGGATAGCGACGGTTGCGTGGTTGCCGGCGACGGGGTCGGCGTAGAAGATGGGCGTGTGGTAGACCTGTTCGGGTCCGTAGCCCGTGACGGAAGCGAGGCCTGAGGAGGCTTCGATGTTGGAGCCGTAGGCGCTCCAGTCGCGCCAGGGTCCTGTTGCGCCGAAGCCGGACATGGAGACGTAGATGAGGCGCGGGTTGACCTCGCGCATGGCATCGTAGCCGAGGCCGAGATTGGGCATTACGCGGGCGCTGTTGTTTTCGATGAAGATGTCCGCGCCGGCGATCAGTTCGCGGAAGACTTGTTTGCCTTCCTCCGCCGCGAGGTCGAGCACTACGTCGCGCTTGTTGCGGTTGAGCAGGTTGAAGTACATGGCGCGGTCGTAGGGGTAGCGCTGCGGGTCCTGGGTTGGACCGGGCATGAAGAGCGCGCGGGTGGCGGGGCGCGCGGCCCACTCGACCTTGATCACGTCCGCGCCGAGATCGCCGAGGTGGCGGCCGGCGATTGGGCCGGCCCAGTTGGCGGTGAGCTCGACGACGCGCAGGCCGGCCAGCGGCGGTTCGTCGGTGGGCGCCGCGCTCGGCGGCGCGGGCGCGGGTTGGGCGGCAAATTCGGCGCGGATTGCGTCGGTGTGCTCGCCCAAACGCGGCGCGGAACCTGCTCGCCGTGCGGGCGTGCGCGAGAGCTTGTAGGCGAGGCCGGGGAAGCGCAGTTCGCCCAACTCCGGGGCGGTATCCGTTTCCCACCACTCGCGCGCCGCCAGTTGAATGTTACAGTCCAAGCCCACGGCGTCGAGCATTGGGGTGCAGGCGACGCGCAGTTCCTGGGCGCGCGAGGCGACTTCTTCTGCGTCGTAGTCCTGCGCCCACGTTTCCACATCGCGGTAGACGCCGGCGACGGCTTCGCGCCAGGCGTCGATGTTGTTGGTATCGACTTCGTCGATCCGTTCCGGTTGATCGATCAGCAGGAAGACGTTGGGGTTGGGCACCATCTGCATGAAGTGCGCCCAGCCGTCGCGGGTTTTGGTGAAGTCGTGGCCGGTGCGGGGCAGCAGTTGGCCGCTGGCGATCCAGGACGACACCAGCCAAGCGTGCGCGGACAGATTCGCCTCCAGCTGCGAGATTTCGATGCGCTGTCCGTGCCCCGAACGGCGGCGCTCGCGCAACGCCGCCAATACCGCCAGCGCGCAGTGGACGCCGGCATGGATCTGGCTTTGGCTGCCGGGGATCAGCAGCGGTTCGCGATCGGGCTCGCCGGTGAAGTACATGTAGCCGCCCATCGCCCAAGTGGCGATGTCGCTGGCCTTCCAGTCGGCGCAGGGGCCGGAGCGGCCCCAGGCGGAGAGGTCGGCGGTAATCAGGCGGGGTTGCGGCGCGGTGGGCAGATCCTGCTGCCAGCGGGACGCGCCGTCGGTGAGCAGCACATCGGCCTGGGCTAACAGCGGGCGGAGGATGCGGCGGGCGTCGGCGTGATCGGCCGGCGCGACCGATTCTGCGCCGGAGGCGAGGTGGGCGAAGATTGCACCGTGGGCTGCGCCGTCGGGGACGGGAGGGCGTCGGCGGAGCGGCGCACCTTCGGGCGGTTCGACCCAGATGGTGCGCGCGCCGAGGTCGGAGAGCAGCTTGGCTGCGTAGGCGGAGTCCAGATCCGAGCCCAGATTGACCACGGTCAATCCATCCAATGCGCCGCCGTTGCGCTCAGGCATTGTTCTGCTCCGATCCGGATCCGCGCAGGAGGATGCGCGATGGGCCGCTGTCGGCGGGGATCAGCTTGGCGGCCAGCGCGATGCGGTTGTCCGCGTCGAGCGCCGCCCAGTAAGAGTCCAGAATCTCGTCCAAGTCGCCGTTGAGCGGCAGCCAGAGGGGGTCGCCACGGAAGGGCGGCAGCGGATTGCCGTCGGTCGTGTAGGTGGTCAGGCCGTAGCCGAAGCCGGGCGGCGAGAGCGCGGGGCGGTAGACAATGCGGTCAGTGTGTGCGGCATCGGCGTCGTTGGCGCGCAGGATCGCCAGGCTGATTTCCGCCGCGCCGTCGCGCGTGTCGAGCAGGCCGGCGATGCGGGGCGTGTAGTTGGGCGCGTCGTCCTCGCGCTCGCGCGTCGCCAGCGCGTCCTCGAAGCGCGCGCCGGCGAACAGCGCGTCGTGGATGGTGCGGGTGTGGTCGCCGTTGGAGACGATGTAGCGGTCGTCCAGTTCGAGCATTGCCTCGTAGATGATGTTGGTCAGATCCTCCACCAGCGATGCGTCCAGCGGCTCGGTGCGCAGATCTGCGCCGTCCACGGCGAAGCTGCGGTTTCGGCTGTTCGCGCTGCGGCCCATGATCCAGTAGAGCTGCGCCCAATCACCGTTCGCCAGCCGCCCGATCACGAGGCCGCGGCCGGGGTAGGGGTTGGCGGCAAGGTGCGCGTTGAAGTTGCGCCGGGCCTGGGTTCGCAGGTGCTCGGACATGCGACGAGTCTAAACTCGCTGCATGCCGACGATGCAGCTGCCCAGATCGGTGTTGATTGCGAACCGCGGCGAGATCGCGGTGCGGATCGCGCGCACCTGTCGGCGGCTGGGAGTGCGCTCGGTCGCGGTGTATTCCGACGCGGACCGCGGCGGGCTGCATGTGCGGGAGGCGGACGAGGCCGTGGCGATTGGGCCTGCGCCGGCGGCGGAGAGCTATCTGAACGTCACCGCGCTGCTGGAGGCGGCGGCCGCGGGTGGGGCGGAGGCGGTGCATCCAGGCTACGGATTTCTCTCGGAGAACGCGGAGTTTGCTCGGGCGTGCGCGGAGGCGGGCCTGGTCTGGATCGGACCGTCGGCGGAGGTGATGTCAGCCTTGGGGGACAAGGCGCGGGCGCGGCGGCTGGCGATTGAGGCGGGCGTGCCCGTCGCGGAGGGGGTAGAGCGGGACGACGGCGATGCAGCGCTGGCTGAGGCGATCGGCGATTTGGGTTATCCGGTGATGCTGAAGGCAGCGGCGGGTGGGGGCGGACGCGGGATGCGGCTGCTGCGCGAGCGACCGGGCGACCTGCTCGGAGAGATCGCGTCGGCGCGGCGGGAGGCGGAATCGGCGTTCGGCGACGGTCGGCTGCTGGCGGAACGCGCGATTCCGGACGGACGGCACGTGGAGGTGCAGATTTTGGCCGACGCGCACGGCCACGCGGTGCAGCTGGGTGAGCGCGACTGCTCGGTGCAGCGGCGGCGGCAGAAGGTGATCGAGGAGGCGCCCGCGCCCGGCATCGATCCGGAACTGCGCGAGCGGCTGGGAGGCGCGGCGCTGGCGATTGCGCGGGCGGCGGGCTACCGCAACGCGGGCACGGTGGAGTTTCTGCTGCTGCCGAACGGGGAGTTTGTGTTTCTCGAAGTGAACACGCGCCTCCAGGTTGAGCATCCGGTGACCGAGGCGCTGACGGGGTTGGATCTGGTGGAGCTCCAGCTGCGGATCGCGATGGGCGAGCCGCTGCCGATTGCGCAAAACAACATTGCCTGGAGCGGCCACGCGGTGGAGCTGCGCGTCTACGCGGAGGACCCGTCGCGGGGATATGCGCCCTCCACCGGGCGGCTGGGCTGGTTCGAGCCGCCCGCGCTCGACGGGCTGCGGCTCGACCTCGGCGTCGCGCAGCGCGATGCGGTCACGCCGCATTACGACCCGTTGTTGGGCAAGCTGATCGCGCACGCGCCGACGCGGGCGGAGGCGCTCGAACGGTCGGCAGCCGCGCTCGATGGGTTGGGCATCGGCGGTCTGCGCACCAACGCGGCGCAGCTATTGGGCGTGCTGCGCTCCGCTGAATTTCGCGCGGGCGGGGTGGACATCAACTGGCTGGAGCGAGCGGAACTGGACGCGCCGCGGCCGCCCGAGGACGCGCTGCTGGCGGCGGCGCTGGACGCCGCGCTGCCCCACGCCGAGGGCGAGATCGGCGGCTGGCGGTCGTCGGGCGAGACCGTAGTCCGTCTTGCGTTCCAGGGTGTCGAGCACGAGGCGACTGTGCAACGAGAGATCGGCGCGGCGTCGGGTTGGCGGGTCTGCGTCGATGACGCGGAGCTTGGGCGGGTTAAGGCGCGGCGCACAACCGAGGGGGTGGAGATCACGCGCGACGGGGTGCGGCGACGCTGGAGCGTCCGTCGGTCGCGGGGCGGGGTTCGCGTGGCCGGCGGCGGAGACGAATGGGCGCTGGCGGCGGCGGAGCGAGATCGCAGCGCGGGCGGTCGCCGCCGCTCGGGCGGAGCGAACGCGATTCACGCGCCGATGCCCGGCACGATCTCCGCTGTGCTGGTCGGCGAGGGCGATGCGGTGGAGGCGGGCCAGGCGCTGGTGGTGCTGGAAGCGATGAAAATGGAGCATCTGCTGCCCGCGCCAGTGGGCGGGCGGGTGAGCGCCGTCCACTGCGCGCCGGGCGCGACGGTTGAGGAGGGCGAGTTGTTGGTTGAGCTCGCCGCCGACGAAACGTAGGCCGTCGGTACACTGACCGTATGACTGCCAACCAGTCTGTCAACCAGCGCGGCGACGCCGAGATTCTGCGCGGCCGACGCGAGCGGGTCGCCGACGCCTGGGGCGGCGAGACGATTCCGGTCGTTGTGCCGGCGGGGCTGCCGATCCCGATTGACGGCACCGACCAATTTCACGACTTCCACGCGCATCCCGAATTTCAGTACCTCAGCGGCGTCGCCGAGCCGGGGGCGACGCTCGTTTGGGAGCCCGGCGACGGCTGGCGGCTCTTCATGCCGTCGCTGTCGATTGAGGATCGGGTCTGGATGAGCGAGCCGCCGTCGCCGGAGGCGCAGACTGAACGAACCGGCGTTAAAGCCGACGACTTCTCCGCGCTCGCCGACTGGCTGGCGGCGCGACGCGGGCGGCCGCTGGCACTGCTGGGCAACCGCGATGTTGAGCGGCGATCTGGCGAGTACGGCGCGGAGAACTGGGCGGCGCTGGAGATCGTGGTGGACGAGGAAGCGACGGAGCGGGTGGGCAAGGCGCTGGCGGGGCGGCGGCGCAGCAAGGACGCGCTTGAGTTGCGGCACTTGCGCCGCGCGGTGGACGCGGCAATCGCGGGGCATCTGCGCGCCTGGCGCACGGCGCGGGCGGGGCTGACGGAGCGCGATGTACAGATCGAGATGGAGGCGGAGTTCTTCCGTTTCGGCGGGGATCGCACGGCGTATGGCTCGATTGTGGGCAGCGGACCGAACTCGGCGGTGCTGCACGGCACACCGGGCGGTAGGACGCTGCGCGAGGGCGAGCTGGTGCTGATCGACGCCGGGCCAGAGATCGAGGGCTACGCTAGCGATGTTACGCGCACCTTCCCGGTCTCGGCATCCTTCACGCCGCTGCAACGTCATCTGTACGAGGTGGTGCTGACCGCGCAGCGAGAGGCGATTGAGGCGGTGCGGCCGGGCGTGGAGTACAAGCAGCTGCATCTGCGGGCGTCGGCGACGATTGCGCAGGGCTTGGTGGACGCGGGCATCCTGCGCGGCGCTCCGGACGATCTGGTGGCGCAGGACGCGCACGCGCTGTTCTTCCCGCACGGGCTGGGGCACATGCTGGGGCTGTCGACGCATGACTGCGGCGGTTATCTGGAGGGGCGGGTACCGGAGGATCGCTTCGGGCTGGCGTATCTGCGCACCGACTTGCCGCTGCAACCGGGCTACGTGGTGACGATCGAGCCGGGGATTTATTTCATCCCTGCGCTGCTCACCGATCCGGCGCGGCGCGAGCGCTACTGCGAGGTTGTGGACTGGGATCGTGTGGATCAGATGCACGACTTCGGGGGCATCCGGATTGAGGACGACGTGCTGGTGACGGAGGGGGGCTGCGAGGTGCTGAGCGCGGCGCTGCCCAGCGACGCGGGCGAGATCGAAGCAATGCGGCGCGAGGCGCTGACGACGTGAGCGACCAGCAAGTCCGCACTGAGCGCGCGCCGCAACTGTCCCTGGCTCAGGTCGCCTCGTACCCGCGTCCCGGCATGGCCGGTCCGGCGGCGATCGGTTTCACACCGGACAGCGGCGCGCTGACCTGGCTGTGGAGCGCGTCGGGCGGGCTGGTGCGCTCGCTGTGGCGAGTGGAATTGGAGTCGGACGAGCGGCGCGTGCTGGTCGGCCCGGATGACAGTCCCGCCGAACTCTCCCGCGAGGAGGAATTGCGGCGAGAGCGAACGCGCACACGCGAGCTGGGGGTGGCGTCGTACAGCTGGGCGCGCGATGCAGAGCCGCCCGTGTTGCTCATCCCCGGTCCGAACCTGCGGGTGATTGTCGGCGATGGGGAAGCGCAGGAGTTGGCGGGCAGCGAGGGCGCGGTCGAGCCGACGCTGAGCCCGGACGGGGCGCGCGTATCGTTTGTGCGCGACGGCGATCTTTATGTGCTGGAGCGCGAAAGCGGCTCGCTGATCCGTCTGACGGAAGAGGCCGAGGACGGCCTCACGTTTGGGCAGGCGGATTACATCGCGCAGGAGGAGTTCGGGCAGATGCGGGGCCACTGGTGGAGCCGCGACAGCCGACGGATTGCGCTGACGCGGGTTGATGCGCGGGGCGTGCCTGAGTACCCGATTGTCCATCAGGGGTTAGACCAACCCGAGGTGGAGCGGCATCGCTATCCGTTTGCGGGCGAAGCGAACGCGGAAGTGCGGCTCGGGGCGGTGGATGCAGACGGCGGCCCGATTCAGTGGCTCGAGCTGCCGGATGAGGACGGCTATCTGGTGCGCGTCGTCTGGTGGCCGCAGCCGGATCGCGCGGAGGGGCGGCTTGTCGCGCAGTGGCTGAATCGCGCTCAGGATCGGCTGCGGCTGTTCGCCTGGGGCGCCGACGGCGCGAGGGAGACGCTGATCGACGAGCATCAGCAGCCGTGGATCAATGTAGGCGACGAGGCGCGGGGGCTTGAGGATGGGACGTTTTTGTGGGCGGACGAGTCGACGGGCTGGCGGCATCTCTCGCTGCGCGGCGCGGACGGTTCGCTGTTGCGTCGGCTGACGAGCGGCGAGTGGCTGGTCTCGGATGTGATCGGCGTGGATGAAGAGCGGCGGCTGGCGTATTTCTCGGCGACGCGCGGCTCAGCGTTGCAGCGGCGCATCTGGCGCGTCTCGCTGGAGGGCGGCGAACCGGAGGCGCTGACCGAGGCGGGCGGCGTGCAGGGCGGCGCGCTTTCACGCGACGGCGCGTGGCTGGCGACGATGGGATCGTCGCTGGAACGCGCCCCGTGGATCGCCGTTCAGGCCACCGATGGCGATTCCGAGCCTCGTATCCTCTTCGAGCAACCCGAAGTCAGCCCCGACGCGCTCGGCCTCCAGCCGCCGCAGCTGCGGACATTCCGGGCGGCGGACGGCGCGGAGCTGTATGGGGCGCTTTATCAGCCGCCTAGCGCCGGGGACGGACCGCCGCCGCTGTTGGTTGCGGTCTACGGCGGCCCGCACGCGCAGACGGTGTTGGATGCGTGGGCGCTGACGGTGGACCTGCGCGCGCAATATCTGGCGCAGCAGGGCTACCTCGTGCTCAAGCTGGACAACCGCGGGATGGCGGGGCGCGGACTGGCGTTTGAGGGGCAGCTGCACAAGCGGATGGGGACGATCGAGGTGGACGATCAGGCGGCTGCGGTGGAGCAGCTGGCGGCGGGCGGCGAGGCGGACGCGGCGCGGGTGGGCGTCTACGGCTGGTCCTACGGCGGCTACATGACGGTGATGTCGATGCTGCGGCGTCCGGAGCTGTTCCGGGTGGGCGTGGCGGGCGCGCCGGTGGCGGACTGGGACGGCTACGACACGGGCTACACGGAGCGCTACATGGCGACGCCGCAAACGAATACGGAGGGCTACCGGGAGGCGTCGCTGCTGACGCACGCAGAGCGGCTGGCGGGCAAGCTGCTGCTGGTGCATGGAGGGATCGATGAGAACGTGCATTTCCGTCACACGGCGCGGCTGATTACGGCGCTGACCGGGGCGGGGCGGGACTACGACCTGCTGCTCTTCCCGCAGGAGCGGCACATGCCGCGCGACGCGGCGGGGCTGGAATACCAGGAACGTAAGCTGGTCGAGTATTTCGACCTGCACTTGCGGCGCGGCGGCTGACGCCGGACGAACGGATACGGGCGATGACGATTCCCACCACGATGGTTGAGGCCGCCGAGTTGCTCGGCGTGGGCATTGATGCGGACGATGCGATGATCCGCGACCGCTACCGGCGGCTGGCGCGGGTGTATCACCCGGACCAGAATCCGGACGACGAGGCGGCCGGGGAGCGGATGCTGGAGATCAACGCGGCGATGGAGCTGCTGCTGGCGGATGATGCGCCGGCGGTGGAGCCGATCATCGCCACGAACGGCGGGCGCGCGTTGACCCGCTCGGAGCGGCGGCGCGAGACGCGGGTCAAGGAGGCGCTGCACTCGCTGCCCTACGGCGTGTATGTCGTGGGCAGCGTGGGGGCGGACGGGCGACCGAACGTGATGGTGGCGGACTGGGTGATGCAGGTGTCGTTCGAGCCGCGGGTGGTCTGCGTGGCGTTCGAGCGCGACGCGACTTCGCTGAAGAACGCGCGCGCGACGCGGCAACTGACGGTCAATGTGCTGCCGGAAGCAGGGATGGATCTGGTGTCCGGCTTTCTACAGCCGTCCGATCCATCGAAGATCAAGGGGCGGAACCCGAACGCGCCGCGGCCGGACAAGCTGCGCGGTGTGCCGCACGAGATTCTGGAGAGCGGCGCGCCGGTGCTGAGCGACGCGCTGGCCTGGGTAGCGGCGGAGGCGCAGCAGTTCGTGCCGGTGGGCGGCCATGTGCTGGCGCTGGCGCGGGTGACGGACGGGGCGGTGCAGTCGCACGGCGGCCGGCCGCTGACCTCGCTCTACACCGGCTGGGTCTACGGCGGCTGACCGCCCGCACTACCCTACAGGCGCAGCCGACGGCAGCGCGGCGCGGAGGAGGACGAGATGATCACACACCTGGACCACATCGGGATCGTGTCGCACTCGCTGGAGCAGGCGGGCGATGTGCTGGTGGACAGGCTGGGGCTGGACTGGGACACGGAGCGGACGCCGATGCCGAAGGGCGGCTACTTCGCGCCGGAGCGCACGAAGATCTTCTTCGTGAAGGTGAACCTGGGCGAGACGCGGATCGAGATCCTGCTGCCGGACGACAATCAGAGCGGGATCGGCCGCTATCTGGAGCGCAACGGGCCGGGGCTGCACCACCTGGGCTACGCGAGCGACGATGTGGTGGGCGACACGAAGCTGTTCATCGAGCGGGGGCTGCGCTACATTGACTTCGGCGGCCCGATCGAAGAAATTACGGCGTCGTTCTTCCATCCGAAGACGGCAGATGGCATTCTGACGGAGATCGTGCCGGATCGACGCGCCGGCCGATAGACGGAGAGGAACGCGCGCCGTGGCGGAGCGGCGGCTGGCCCTGGTGCTAAGCGGCGGCGGCAACGCGGGCATCTGTCAGGTGCCGTTCATGCAGCGCCTGATGGATATCGGCGTGCGCCCGGATCTGATCGTGGGCACGAGCGTCGGGGCGCTGAACGGTGCGTACCTGGCCTTTCACCCGGATGGCATTCACCGGCTGCCGGAGGTCTGGCGGGGTCTGCGCGATCGCAAGATGTGGGATCGCAACGTCCTCAATATCGGCCGCAACCTGCTGCGGCGGCGGATGAGTCTGTACAGCAACCAGTTTCTGCGCGAGCTGATTGAGCCGATGGTGGAGGTGGACGACATTCGGGCGGCCGAAATTCCGCTGTTCATCTCCGCCGCGTCGCTCAATCGGGGCACGAAGCATGTCTTCACGAGCGGCTCGGTGATCGACGCGATTCTGGCCTCCAGCGCGGTGCCGGGGTTGTTTCCACCGATGCGGATCGACGACGAGTGGTTCGTCGATGCCGGCGTGGTGACCGGTCTGGATCTGCAGACGGCGATTGATCAGGGGGCGACGGAGATTTTGGCGGTGGATCTGGGCGCGCCGCCGCCGCCGCGGCGGCCGCGCGGGATCATCGATGTGCTGACGCGCTCGATGGACATCGCGGTGGAGCAGCGCACCCGCTACGAACTCACCCACATCGCCAAGCGGGTGCCCACGGTTGTCTGGCGGCCCGGGCTACAGGCGCGCAATGTGGGCTCGTTCGCGGAGGTGGACGATCTCTACGAGGCGGCCGAGGGGATGGCTCCGGCGCTGATCGACGCGGCGCGACGGCTGGACGGGCGCTGGATCCACAATGTCTTCCAGGGTTCGGTGCCGCTGCACGCCGGGCGCGATCTCTAGGGCGGGATGGCGTTGATGCCGCCGTACCGACCTCAGCGCCGTCGCACACGCCCCGGTCTCTTGTTCCTGCGTGGGTTGAACCACCGGGCGCCGTGCCAGACCAGCGCTGCGCTGAGCAACGCTGCGGCGATCAGCAGACGGACCGATCCACCTCCGGATGATCTGGTGGACATCCCCCCGGTACCCGTCTTGGGGAATGCGACGGGCGTGTCGTCTTCAACGGGTTGATCCACGTTGACAGGCTCAACTTCCACCGGCGGGTCCTCATCCAGAGGCTCAACCTCGATCGGCTCATCCGGCTCGTCCGTCTCGACCGGATCATCCTCCTCTACCGCCGAGGAATCTTCGGTGGGTGCGTCTGCTTCTTCTTCCGTGGCCGGGGGATCATCGTTGTCCAGGATTGAGATCGAGGCGATCAGCACCTCCTCGTTGCCGGCCAGCGTGAAGTAGTTCGGCGCCGTGTGATCCGACGGCTGGGCTACTGTCGCGACAATGATCCCGCCCAGCTCATCCTGTTCGTCGTCGTCCGTGGCGATCCGCAGCAGCACGGTCGGGGCGCCTTCAACCGTTTCGGCCAACGGCAGGTCCAGTTGCAGTCCCGGCTTCTCCGCGTCGAGATCGACTAATCCTGGGGCAACCACATCGCCGCCGGTGTTCAGGCTGATGCGCACGCTTCGCGCCGCATCGAGGGGCGGCTTCGAGAGCCGCAGGCGGAACAGCGCCGGTTCTCCCTCCATGATCACGTCGTCCAGCGCCTCCAGCGCGCTGACCTGCGGATCGTCGTCGCGAACGACGATGTTCACCCGATCGACGTAAATCGAGTCCCAGTCTGGATCCTCGCTTTCGGCGTCGAGATACCAGCGCACCTTTTCGTCGTTGCTGTCGGCGTCCTGCGCTGCGACGAGCTTCCACGGCTTTCGCTCCCACCAGCGGGAGCGCGAGAACTCCACCGGATCCGGCGACGCCTCGAGTACACCGGCCGGGCTGAAGCGATGGAAGAATTCGATCGGGGCCAGCGGTACATCACTGCGCGCGATGTCGAACTCGCCTTCTGCCGTCTCGCCTTCGACGATCGTCAGGCTCTCGAGCTCGGGCGGGTGCGGCGGTTCCGGGAAATCGTCGGCGGGGTTTGCGCCGGGCGAGTCTATCTCCGGCGTCTCCACCGTCGGCGGCCCGCCGTCGTCGTCCCGCACCGTGACTGATTGACGCAGCGATGTCCGCGGCGTCTCGCTGTCCGCCAGGGCAAACGAGAGCGGATTCGACGGATCGGGCGGTTCGAGCACGACGGAGAGGACACAGTCCGCCTCGCCGATCTCATCATCGACCGTCGGCAGCGAGAGCTCGCCTGCACCGCTGCCTGCCGAGGTTTGGAGTTCGATCTCCTGCTGCATTCCCGGCGTGTTCTCGTCCGAGTCGGTCACGCTCGGCGACAGGCAGTCGCCGCGCTCGATGATCGTGGCGCGCACCTTGCGCCCTTCGGAGGGCGGCGGTTCGGTGAGACGCACCTCGAATTCCGCGTTCTCGCCTTCCTCAATCGACGTGCTCGCCGCCGTCAGCGAGTCGATCTCCGGATCGTCGTCGAGCACCGTCAACAACCGCCAGGTGCTGATCCGCCCACTCAGAAAGGCATTTTCGGTTTCGATCCGATAGATGAGCGCAACAAGGTTACGTTCCACATCGCTGTCGCCGTGCAACGTCGCGATCAGCGTGTGCTGCTGCTGCCAGGCGGTGGGATCATCGGTCGTGCCGGGGATTGTCAGCGAGGTCGGACTCACCGTCATGAGCCTCGGGATGCCGCTCGTAAAGTGGTAGGTCCGCGCCTCTGGAGTCGAACTGCCGAGCACGAAGGGAATTTGGACTCGGGTTCGCTCGCGAGCCGTCGAGATGATCGAGTACGCGCCCTGCTGCGTCGCCGCATCGACGCCTGAGGCGTCCCGAATGTTGAAGCCGTTCGGCATATGCACATGATTCGCCAGCAACGAAAAACCGCTGTCGGATGCGATCATGTCGCTCGCAACGACGGTGTAGCGGAACGTCAGATTGCGCGTCCCGCTGCCGGACACGTAGACCGCCTGTAGGTTGATGACACTGCCATCCTGCTTCTTCCCCCGAATCCGCACGTACGCCTTCGCGGCCCCGGACGCTTGCGTCACCGTCACCGGACGGTCGTAGGTCATCACCCAATCTTCCTGATCGCCGACCATGACGCCGTCGTCGGTTTCACCCGCCAGCTGCAGCGGCAGGGATCGCGTCATCAGCGTGATCTGCGGCGGCAGCATTGCGGTCAGCGCCGTGCCGCCCGAATCGACGATCGACGCGCCCGACGGTATCTCGATGCTGTCCGACCGCACCACCGGATTCCGCCGTGCGTTGGGAAACCCGCTCGGAATCGTATAGCGGAACACCAGCGTCGCCGTGCCGCTCCCGCTCTGGTAGGCCAACTGAATATCGCGGTTGTTGATCCGCACGCGGATGTAGGGCGCGCCGGTCACCGTCACGTGCTCGCTGAACGTGACCGTCATGTCGATCTGGTCGCCGTCGTTGTACGGCCCGAACTGGTTGTTTCTGACCCTGGTCGAGGAGAAGCCTCGCCAGATGACGTTCGGCGCGCCCAGGTCCGCTGTCGCGCTGTAGGTCCCCGCGAGGTTCCAACGGTTGAAGCCGCCGGGCGCCAGCTGCACGGAGCTCGCCGGCAGCGTCACCTCCACCGCCCCGTCGGCCGCCGGCGTCAGCGTGAATGTCCACTTCGTAAATGCCGATGTGTTCTGCAAGTTCGACAATGTCGCGTTCGTCGCCGTGAACATTGAAAGCGTCGGCGTGGTCACGCCCTCGCTGAAGGAGAGCTCGATCGTCACCGGCCCCGTCAGCGTCGCCTCTCCCGGCAGCGATCGCGCAGTCTGAATCGGCTGCTCGACCGACGCGCGGCTCTGCGTCGCCAGGCGCTGCATTGTCACCGTGATGTCCACCGTCTGCGCCGCTGCGCCCGTCAGCAGCCCGGCGAGCAGGGCGGCAGCGAGGGCGCTCATCGCGACGAGCGCTGCAAGCCGGGGCATGTTTACCCCCCCCCCCCCCAAGATTCCGTAAACGCGGCGTAACCGCGCGACTTCTTTGCGCTCATTCCGACAGGCTCTCCCCGCGGCCGCCCAGCGCTGCGATCTGGTCGCGCTCCATGCGGTAGGTGAGCCACTCGGACTGATGGGTCATGCCGAGGCGCTCGTAGAAGCGGCGGGCCGGATTCCAGTCGAGCACGGAGAGGTCGAGGCGCGTCCAGCCGCGCTGGTGAGCTATTTCGGCGAGTCGCTGCATCAGGGCGAAGCCCGCGCCGGCGCCACGATGGTCGGGCTCCACATAGAGGTCTTCCAGATAGAGCGCGGGGCGGCCTTCCCAGGTGGAGTAGTGGGGGAAGAAGAGCGCCATGCCGATCGGCGCGCCGTCGTGCTCGGCGATCAGCGTCTCGAAGTGATGCGCCTCGCCGAAGCCGTGCGCGCGGATGTCCTGCTCGGTGGTGCGCACGGTTTCGGGCGGCTCGCCCTCAAACTCGGCCAGGCCGCGGATGAAGCGCAGGATGTGTGGTGCGTCGTCGGGGGTCGCCTCACGAACGTGGATTGCGCTCACTGTTCGGCTCATGGTTCGGCTTACCGGCCCGTGAACTGCGGCGCGCGGCGCTCGACGAAGGAGGCCTGGGCTTCGGCGACGTCGTTCGGGGCCTGGGTGGCGTGGGAGATGGCGGTGATCTCGTTGCGCAGCCCCTCTTCGAGGGTGGCGTTGAGGTTGCGCTGGAGCACGCGCTTGGCGGAGCGTGCGGCCATGGGCGGCCAGAAGGCGATCTGGGCGGCGGTTTCGCGCGCGGCGGCCATCAGCTCGTCGTGCGGGACGCGGCGGTTGAGCAGGCCGATGTCGAGCGCTTCATCGGACTCGACGAAGCGGCTGGTGAGGACGAGTTCGGCGGCGCGGGCGTAGCCGATGATGCGGGGCAGGAACCAGGTCATGCCGGCGTCGGGCGAGAGCGAGCGCTCGAGGAAGACGGTTTTGAAGCGGGCCTTTTCAGAGCCGACGCGGAGGTCGCAGGCGAGCGCGAGGCTCATGCCTGCGCCGGCGGCGACGCCGTTGACGGCGGCGATGGTGGGCTTGTCGATTGCGCCGAAGGCGAGGGCCTGCGCGCCGACCCAGCCGAATTCGTCGAGTCGGGCGGCCTGGCTGTCGGAGACGCCGTTCTGGGCGGGGCGTGCGGTGAGGTCGGCGCCGGAGCAGAAGCCGCGCCCTGCGCCGGTGACGATCAGCACGCGCACGTTGTCGTCGGCGCGCAGCTCGTTGGCGGCGGCGACCATTTCGTTGTGCAGATCGCGCGAGAGGGCGTTGAGCTTCTCGGGGCGATCCAGCGTGACCGTCGCGATCTGGTCGGCGATCTCAATGCGCAAGTGCTGATACGGCATGGCGGCTCCTTCCGTTCGCGCGCGTGAACAGTTCGATTGTAGTGCGCTATCCGGATTGCGGGTAGAGCATCGCTTCTCTGCGCAGCGCCTCCAGCGGATCATGGCGCGGGCAGGCGAGCAGGTGGTCGTTGACGATGCCGCAGGCCTGCATGAAGGCGTAGCAGATCGTGGGTCCGACGAAGCGGAAGCCGAGGCGCTTGAGTTCGCGGCTGAGCGCGCGGGAGGCGTCGGTCTGGGCCGGCACATCGGCCGGCGCCGCGCGGCGCGACGAGGGTTCGGCATAGGCCCAGACGATCTGCGTCAGCGAGCGGCCTTCGGCGTGCAGGGCCAGCACGACCGTCGCGTTGGTGATCGCGGCGTCGATCTTCCGTCGGTTGCGGATGATGCGAGCGTCGGCGAGCAGGGTTTCCAGATCCTGCTCCGAGGCCGCGGCGATGCGCTCCAGGTTCCACTCCCAGAAAGCCGCGCGGTAGCCGTCGCGGCGGGCGAGGATCGTGCTCCACGAGAGGCCGGCCTGCGCCGAGTCGAGGATCAGCTTGGCGAACAGGTCCGTCTCGTCGACCACGGGCACGCCCCACTCCTCGTCGTGGTAGGCGGCCATTGGACCGTCATCGCCGGCCCAGGGGCAGCGCGCTATCTGAGACGATGGGGGGTGCGACACGGTAGACTCCTTATCAGGATCGTGAACCGCGAGACGAGGGCGGCATGACGACGACCGACGAGCCGACATCGGCGCAGATAATCTACCGCGAGGAAACCGAGGAGGAGCACGCGGCGCGCATTCAGCAGTACTGGTGGCGTCAGGAAGAGGCGAAGCGCAACGCCTGGCGCAAGGAGCCGCGCCGCTGGCTGCGCCTGCTGAAGGGCGCGTGGGCAGTGTTCAGCAGCATCTGGAGGCCAGTGCCGCTGCCGCAGGAGTCGATGGAGCGGATGGAGCGGACGATGAGGCCGCGCGTCAACGGTCCCTCGCCACCGCCGCCGGGGCGCTACCGCAGCGGATTCTGACGAAACACCGGCGTCAGACGTTCACTGAGACGGCTAACGCCACAACCATCGCA
This sequence comes from Dehalococcoidia bacterium, assembly GCA_965243125.1. Classification (GTDB taxonomy): domain Bacteria; phylum Chloroflexota; class Dehalococcoidia; order Bin125; family Bin125; genus CATQGW01. Next base: position 2,823,068 of record OZ251529.1, read on the forward strand.
GCGATCTCGACGGCCGAGCCGACAGCGAGCCAGAAGAGCGCGTCGCCCTTGCGATCGAGCACGCTGGAGGCATCCAGCACTGCGTCGTTGATGGCCTCAATGTAGAGCCATGCCACCTGGTCGTTCGGCTGTCCGCTCCCCCGAAGCGCCAGCGCGATGGACGGGACGGGGAAGTGCGACAGGTCTCGGGGCCGCAGGGATGATCGCGAGCCATGATGCGTCAAGGGCGGCGATGGCGCCGACGAAGACGCCGAACAGGGCGAGATCCGCGCCGACGATGAACATCGCTTTGCCGTCGAAGCTGCTGCTCAGGTTGAGCAGGGTGGTGAGGTGCGCCTCGGCGACTTGCAGGGAGGCCATGCCGCCCGCGTGCTCGGCGTTGGGCTCGAATTCCGCCATGTCGGCAGGCTACGCGACACGCGTGCGGCAGCTAGGTCGACAGCCTCGACCCTCTCACTCCAAAGCGCCGCGAGTTCCGCATGTTATTGTTCGTGTGCGGGCTTTGATCGGCCATCACGCTTCGCTCACCCGTACGCAGAACCCACCGGAGAACCACCAGTATGGCTATTGTGCTCGGCGTGACCGGAGCGATTGCGGCGGGCAAATCGCTGCTTTGCCGGCGGCTGGTGGAGCGTTGGGGGGCGTCGCACCTCGACGCCGACAAGCATGTTCATGCGATGTACCAGGCCGGTACCGATGCGCACGCGCGGATCATCGCCGAGTTCGGTGCGCAGGTTGTCGCTGCCGACGGCTCGATTGATCGGAAGGCGCTCGGCGCGCTGGTGTTCGGCAACGACGAACGGCTGGCGGTGCTGCGCACGGCGATCGGCGATATCGAGGGCGAATTCATGCAGCTGCTGAGGGAGTCGCGCGACGCGCCGCAGCCGTTGGCGGTCTTCGAGGCGGTGCGGCTCTTCGAGGGGCCGTACATGCAAATCTGCGAAGTCGGCTGGCTGGTCGCCTGCGAGGAAGAAACCGCGCTGCGGCGGCTGATGGCGCGCAACGATCTGTCGCGCGCCGAAGCCGAGCAGCGCTGGGCGTCGGCCACGCCCTGGCGGGAACGCGCGCCGCAGGCGGACCTCGTGCTGCACAACGACGGCTCCAGCGAGGAATTCCTGCGCGCCGTCGACGACGCGGCGGCCGCGCTGCTCCGCCGCTAAGCGCCAACGCTTACCCTGCGCCTAGAACCCACGCCAACCAGGGAGGCTGCCATGGGCGCGCTTGACGGACTTCGCGTAATCGACTTCGGGCAGTGGATCGCCGGTCCGCTGGCGGCGATGCTGCTGGCCGACCAAGGCGCGGAGGTGATCCGCGTGGACCCGCGCGACGGGCCGCGCTGGGACACACCGGCCAACGCGGTCTGGAACCGCGGCAAACAGCGGATTGCGCTGGACCTGAAGCAGAGCGCCGACCGCCGCACGGCGGAGGAGCTGATCGCCTCCGCGGATGTGGTGATCGAGAACTTCCGCCCGGGTGCGATGGATCGACTCGGCCTCGGCGCGGAGCAGATGACCGCCCGCGACGACCGACTGATCTACCTTTCGCTGCCCGGCTTCGGCGCGACGGACGAGCGCCGCGACATCGCCGCCTGGGAAGGCGTCGTTTCGGCCGGCGTGGGTACCTACTCCACGCGGCTGATGGGCGGCGAGACGCCGCAGCCCGTCTATACCGCGGTACCAATCGCCTCGGTGTACGGCGCGTTCGTGGGCGCCGCCGCGACGGCAATGGCGTTGGTCGCGCGCGAACGCGACGGGCTGGGGCAGCGGATCGAATCGCCGCTGCACGACGCGCTCTACCAGGCCGTCGGCCTGCGTGGGCTGCGCTACCACAACGTCGAACCGGCGCAGCGCTTCGCGCCGTGGGTCGGCGCGTATGAGTGCGCGGACGGGCGCTGGGTCTTCTTCCACGCCGCCTTTTCGCACTTCATTCGCCAGTTCTGCGAGGCGGCGGGCGTGCCGGAGTGGTTGGACGAGCCGTGGTCGAACGGGCCGCGCGTGGCGACGGACGCCGAGCTCGCAGGGGAAGCACGGCGGCGTCTTACGGAGATCTTCAAAACGCGCCCGGCGCTCGAGTGGGAAGAACTGATCAACGCCGCGGGGCCGCCCACGGTGCGCTGCCTCGACAGCCACGAGTGGCTCGAGGAGGAGCACGCCCGCGCGTCGGAGGCGGTGGTGCAGCTCGATGATCCGGCGCTGGGGCCAGTGCTGCAACCCGGCGTGCAGGTGCGGATGTCGGGCACGCCGGGCGCGGTGGGACATGCGCAGCGCGCGCCTGACGCGGACCGCGAGGCAGTCCTGGCCGGCCTCGCCGAGGCCGCGCCGCCGACGCCGTGGGCGGGCGCGCCGCGGCTGTCGCGGGCGCTGGAGGGCATCCGCGCGCTCGACCTCTGCATCATCCTCGCCGGGCCGACCTGCGGACGAACCCTCGCCGAATACGGCGCGGACGTGATCAAGATCGATAATCCCAACCGCGAGGGCGACGTGATGTTCCACGAGGATGTGAACCGCGGCAAGCGCAGCATCTTCCTCGATCTCAAATCGGACGACGGCCGTAACACGTTCCACGAGCTGGTCGATAGCGCCGATGTGGTGGTGCAGAACTATCGACTGGGGGCGATGCGGCGGTTGGGCATTGACTACGAGTCGCTTGCCGCGCGGAAGCCGGGGCTGGTTTACGCGACGCTCAATGCGTTCGGCGAGATCGGCCCCTGGGCGGAGCGGGCGGGCTGGGAACAGCTAGCGCAGGCGGCGACGGGAATGCAGACGCGCTACGGCGGCGACGGTCCGCCGACGCTCCAGCCGTTCGCGATCAACGACTACGGCACCGGGATCATGGGCGCGTTCGGCGTCGGGATGGCGCTGTACCACCGCGAGCACAGCGGCGAAGGGCAGGAAATCTATACCGCGCTGGCGCGCACCGCCGGCACGCTGCAATCAGCGTTCCTGCACGGCTACGAGGGCAAACACTGGGACGAGCCGCGCGGCCAGAGCGCGCTGGGCGAAGGCCCGCTCCAACGGCTGTACGAGGCCGCCGACGGCTGGCTTTTCCTGGGCGCAGCCGACGACCAGATCGCGGCGCTCGACGGGACGCCCGGGCTGTCGGGCGTCGCGGCGGCCGGCGATCGCCTCGAAGCGGAGCTGGAGTGGCGCATCCGCGCGCGGCCGCTGGCGCACTGGCTGGAGCACCTGCGCGGCGCGGGCATCGGCGCGGCCGCGGCGGCTTCCACCGAAGACGCGATGCAGACCGAATACGCCGTCGCCCGCGGCCTCTCGATCACGCGCGAGCACGAGGGTCGCGGGCAGATTCGCACCACCGGTCCCAGCCCGATTTTGTCGCGCACGCCCGCCATCCCCGGCGCTCCCGCCTCCGTGCCGGGCGCGGACGAGCAGGCTATTCTGGCGGAGCTGGGAGGGCGCAACTCATGACCGACGAGCCGGAGCTGATCGCTGAACCCGTCGTGGACGACGAGGGCGTCGACGCCGCAGCGGCCGGCGAGGGAGACACCTACCGCAGGCTCAAAAGCCAGCCCGAGGTCTGGGCGGCGATGACTTTCGAGGAGCAGGTCCGCGCCATCGTCGCCGATGTGCCGCAGGAAGTCTGGGATGAGATCCCGGATGACGCCAGCTACCAGCACGACCACTACATCTATGGGACGCCCAAGCGGCCGGAGCCGGGCACGCCCGAGTACGAGCGGGAGGGGGAAGCACTGGCAGCGGCCGAGCTTGAGCCCCCCGTCAAGCGCTTCGCCTATGAGGAGATCCCACCCGAAGTCTGGGCGACGATGACCTTTGAAGAGCAGACCCGCGCGATCGTCGCCAGCATCCCGCAAGAAGTCTGGGACGAGATCCCGGATGACGCCAGCTACCAGCACGACCACTACATCTACGGCTGGCCGAAAAAGCCGTGAACGAGATCTTCGCCGACACCGCCTACTGGATCGCCCTCTTCTTTCCCGACGACAAGTGGGCGGCAGCGGCGGCGCGGGCGCGTGATGCGCTGCCGGCCGGCGCGACCATCGTCACCACCGACGAGGTGCTGACGGAATTTCTGGCTTGGATTGCGATCCGGCGAGGCTCGCTCCGCCGTTTCCGTCGGCCGGCTGTCCGTTATGTCCGCGACATCCTCGCCAACCCGAACGTCATTGTCGTCGAGCAGACCCACCGGGCCTTTCTCGCCGGGCTCGACCTCTACGAGAGTCGGCCCGACCGCGACTACAGCCTGGTTGACTGCATTTCGATGAGCGTGATGCGGGAGCGCGGCGTCGGCGAGGCGCTGACCAGCGACCGGCACTTTGAGCAGGAGGACTTCGCGGCGCTGATGCTCCAGGTGGGTTGATGGGTGGGGCGTCTTCTCGCGCCTCCGCACCCGGCTGCCGACGAACAGGCTATTCTGGCGGAACTGGGAAGGCACAACCAATGACGGACGAGCCAGATCTGATCGCTGATCTCGCCATGGACGCCGAGGAGCGTTCCGTCGCCGCTGCGACTGACGACAACCTCGTCTCGCGCCGCGAATCTCGCGTGCCCAGCCCGGGTGCCCGCGACGGCGATGTCCTGTTGATCGGCCGGATCCGCGCCGCGGATATCCGCAGCGGCATCCTCCGCATCTGGTTCGGACAGACCGAACACGTCAGCCTGAACCTCACCACCGAGCAGCAACGTTTCGTCGCATCCGCCCTACAGGATCGCGAGTCGACCTTGCTGCGGATCCGCGGCCGCGGCCGCTACCGTGTGCTGGGCGAGCTCGTCCATGCCCACGAGGTTGAGCAGGTCGATCTCCTCGATCCGGACCTCTTCACACCTGATCCCAACGCCCCGACGCTCTCAGAGATGATCGAGCGCGCATTCGCCGATGTCCCAGACGAAGAGTGGGCTTCGCTGCCGCACGACCTCGCAGAACGGCACGACGACTACTTCGCCGAGATCGGCGACAGTGCATGAGGAGCGTCTTCGCCGACACGGTCTTCCTCGTCGGCAAAGTTGACGACGATGATCCTCACCACCGCAGCGCCTTGGCTGCTGAGGAGGCTCTTGGCGAATTTCTACTCGTCACCACGGATGTCGTCTTCACCGAAGTCCTCGCACTGCTCCGCAAAACGCCGAAGCTGCGAGCCGCCGCTGCCGACTTGGTCCGCGAGATGCGCCGCGACAAGAACGTCGCCGTTGTCCCTCTAACCACCGATCTTTTCAACCGCGGGCTGGCGCGCTATGAGAGCCGCCCTGACTCCGCCTACAGCCTGGTGGACTGCATCTCGATGGTGGTGATGGACGAGCTCGACATCACGGAGGTGCTCACCGCTGATCGCGACTTTGAGCTTGAGGGCTACACGCGGCTGATGCGCAACCCGCGCGAGCTGCGGGGCAGCTAAGGTAACGCCATGGCCACCATCGAGTTCACGTTCAACTCTGCGCTCGGCGACGCCCTCAAACGGGCGTCTGCGCGCTGGCAGGCAACGCAGGTCACGTTCTACGTCGAAGAGACGCAGGTCCTGTCGGATCCCGGCTCAGCCGCGAAACAGCCCGATCTCCTCATCTGCGACCCGCTCTCGCCGCCGATCGTCATCGAGACGTCATTCAGCGGCGCTGATGCCGACAAAGACGCGCAGGCTCGGCTTGGCGAACACGCAATCTGCGCGACAGAACCGATCCGTACCGCAATCTCAGTCGCGGTCGACGACAAATTCCGGCGACTCGATCGCGACGCGATTGTCAAGACTTTGCTGTCGGGCGACGAGATGTCATATGCCGTCTACCAGCGCATTCCCAACGCAGGATCAGGCAACGGCAACCGTCGATGGCCGACATCCGGCTTCATTAAGGGCACCATCTACGACCTGTCTCGTCTGTTGCCCGCAGCTTCTCTCCCAAAGGAGGCGATCGAGGCTGTCGCTGATGACGTAGCGCAACTAATCGATCGGGCCGCAACCGTCCTGGAAAACGCACTGTCCGTAAACCAACAGCGCGAGATCGCAGCCTTGATCCAGCAGCGGACGCCGCTCAAGGGACTACGGACCACCATGGTTCTATGGCTCAACGCGATGCTCACGCAGCAGCGTCTCTCGCAGCAAGGCGCGAAAGGCATCCCCGGCGTCGACGTCGCTTCGACCAGGCCGATCCGCGCTTCGGAGCTCGCCGGCACCTGGAGAACCATCCTCGAAGACAACTGGAACTCGATCTTCGAACCCGCCGTCCGTGTCCTCGAGCTCGTCGCGAGGCACGATCCGGCTGCGACCAGCGACGCGCTGCGCATCATCGCATCCGCGGTTGAAGTGGTTGAGGTCAACCGGCTCGGCCTGCACATCAACGTCGGCGCCGAGTTGTTCCCGAAGCTGAGCGATGATCGGAAGCAGGCTGCCGCCTTCTACACGCAGCCTGCGACAGCGGAGCTGCTTGCAAGTCTGACTATCTCGCGCGGAGATGTGTCCGATCTCGAATGGCGCTCCGCCGACTTGTTCAGGCGATTCAAACTCGCTGATCTGGCCTGCGGTACCGGAACGCTGCTCCGGGCTGGCTTCCGACGCATCGCGGCATTGCATGAGGAAGCCGGCGGGACTCTCACCGATGCCGCCGTCCTTCACCAGGGCGCGATGGAGTCGGGGCTGATCGGCACCGATGTCAGTGCGATCGCCGCGCATCTCACTTCGTCTTCGCTCGCTGCGGTCGGATACGGCGAGCCGTACGGCGACACACAGATCGGTTGGGTTGCCGTTGGAGGGCCCGACCGTACGGGCGCACTCGAATACCTCAACGCCAACGACATCACCGACCTCTTCGACATCGTCTCCGGCCGGTCCACTGGCACCGGGGACAACGGGCACGCGATCGGCGTGCAGGACCACAAGATCGACTGGATTCTGATGAATCCGCCTTACTCCAAGACTCGCGGCGGCCAAAAGGCGTTCGACATCGCCGGCCTCACGGAGAACGAGCGACTCGCATGTCAGAAGCGCTGGGCCCGACTGACCAATTCGCACTACACCAACCGAAAGGCCGGAATGGGCGCGTCGTTCATCGAGCTCGCCCACAAGAAGCTCAAGCTGAGCGGGCGCATCGGCTTCGTCCTGCCGCTCACCGCCGCGCTGGGGGATGTCTGGACGAAGACGCGGCAGGTCATCGAACAGGATTTCACCGATGTGATCGTGGTCGCTGTCGCCGCCGGCAAAGCACTGAACGACGACGCCTTGTCCGCTGACACGGGCATGGAAGAGATGCTCCTGGTCGCCCGCCTGCGTACCCGGAGCGCGGAGAACCACAACAAGGCGGGAACGGCAGCGCCGGCGCTGATCCGCTGCGCAACGCTGTACGACGCGCCCACGAGGATGGGCGAAGCGGGCGAGATCGCACGCGCGATCATCAGCGTTGCAGAGGCTGTCGATCAGCCCGGTACAACCCTTCCCATCCACATCGGGGACGACGAGATAGGCCAGATCATCGCGCTGGAAGTCGATGGAGCGGGCTGCCCGTGGTCGGCGGTGGGGGTGACGCATGACAGCATCGCCACGCTCGCGCATGAGCTCAGCCGCGGCCGCCTGCGCGGTCTCGACGACGAGCGATACGACGTTCCGGTCGAGATGACGACCGTTGGGGATCTGTTTGACGTCGGACCGACGCACCACCTGATCGGGCATGTCAAGGGCAAAGAGCCGATCGGCGCGTTCGAGTTCAGCGCGCTCGGCAAGGCGGCTGGGCAAGCGGGCAGAGATCGGGCGCTGTGGAGCGCAAGCAGCAACACTCAAACGACGATCCTCACACAACCGACTCATAGGGGAGCCGCACCGAAAGGCGTCGGCTCGGACGACGAACGCAAAGACATGCGGCGCAAGCGCAGCATGCTGTTCTACGCGAGGAACATGCGCTGGACATCGCAGAAACTACTCGTCGCGAAGACGCGCTCGCGTGTTATGGGAGGACGGGCCTGGACAGCCCTATCTCATAGCGACCCGCGCGTGAGGGATGCGTTCGCCCTGTGGGCGAATTCGACACTGGGACTAATCGCACATTGGACACAGGGGCAACGGACGCAAACCGGGCGCTCAACGACGCAGATCGGGGCGCTGAAGAAGATCCCTTGCCCCAAGCTGGACGAGCTCAGCGGCGACGCGCTCGAGTTCGTCGAGGGCGAGATCAGCGAGCTCCAAGCCTTGACGTTGCGCCCGGCGAATCAAGCCCACGCCGACGACAATCGGAAGAAGATCGATGCCGCGGTTGTGCGGATGTTGGGTTGGCCCGACGAAGCGCTGGAAGTCGTGTCGGACCTGGCAAGGCTGTGGTGCGCCGAACCGTCGGTGCATGGCGACAACAAAGCGGCGATGAAGCTGCTGAAGGAGGCCGGCCTCTTGGCCGAAGAGAGGTAGGCGGGCACGATGACCATCACCTACTTTCCCGACACGGACACGCTCTACATCGAGCTCAGCGACGCGCCGATCACGGAGACGCGCGATCTGGATGAGGGCACGCTGGTTGAGTTCGACGCCGAGGGGCGGCTGTGCGCGATCACGGTTGAGCACGTGAAGGAGCGCGGCGGGGCGCTCTCGTTCTCGCTGGCGGAGGGAGGATAAGGCGCGCGACGGCGCCGGCGACGCTACCCTTTAGGCTGGAGGTGGCACATGGAACGCGCGCTGGCGGATGTTCGGATTCTGGATCTGACGCAGTACGAGGCGGGGACGTCTTCGACGCAGGCGCTGGGCTGGCTGGGGGCGGACATCGTGAAGGTGGAGCCGCCGGGGCGGGGCGAGCCGGGGCGTCGGCTGGGCGGCGGCGACGGAGCGGACTCCGTCTACTTCATCACGCTGAACAACAACAAGAAGTCGCTCAGCCTGGACCTCAAGTCGGAGCGGGGGCGCGAGGTGTTCCTGCGGCTGGTGCCGAACTTCGACATTGTGGTGGAGAATTTCACGCTGGGCACGATGGAGCGTCTGGGGCTGGGCTACGAGACGCTGCGCGAGCTTCACCCGCAGTTGATCTACTGCACGGTGAAGGGGTTCGGCGCGAGCGGGCCGTGGGCGCACACAAAGTCGTTCGACATGGTGGCGCAGGCGACGGGCGGGGCGATGGCGCTGACGGGGACGGAGGAGACGATTCCGCTGAAGCCGGGGCCGACGATCGGCGACACGGGCACGGGGGTGCAGGCGGCGATCGGGATGCTGGCGGCGCTTTGGCAGCGGCAGCGCGACGGAGTGGGGCAGAAGGTGGAGCTGTCGATGCAGGAGGCGATGACGAACTACACGCGGGTGCCGATGACGCGGCGCTACGCGGCGGGCGATCCGGCGCCGCCTTACGGCGACGGGCAGACGGCGCCGACGGGGCTGTTCCCGTGCAAGCCGGGCGGGCGCTCGGACTGGGTGTGGATCGTGGTGGCGAACGGCAGGATGTGGCGCTCGCTGCTGGAGGCGATCGGGCGCGAAGATCTGCTCGACGGACACGACCCACAGGGGATCACGCGCAACGCGGGCGAGGAGTTGCGCGAGGTGATCGAGGCGTGGACGCGGGAGCGGACGAAGTTCGAGGTGATGGAGGTGTTGGGCAAGGTGGGGGTGCCGACGGGTCCGGTGCTGGACAGCGGGGAGATTTATGGCAACGAGCATCTGCGCGAGCGGGGGATGCTGGTGGAGATCGAGCATCCGCAGCGCGGCCCGATGACGCTGTTGGGCTGCCCGATTCGGCTGTCGGAGTCGCCGGCGGTGCATCAGCGCGCGCCGCTGCTGGGTGAGCACACGCAGGAGGTGCTGGCGGCGGAGTTGGGCTTGTCGGCTGCGGAGGTGGAGGAGTTGGCGGCGGCCGGAGTGGTTTAGCGCGGTGGCTGGCGAGCGAGACGCAAACGGTCCTGGGTGAGCTGCGCGTCAATCCCCGGGAGCAATGTGATTGTCTCAATCCGCAGCGCGTCGGCGATCCGCAGCATGGATCGATCGTGCGACGCCAACGCCAATCCCTCCTGCGCCGTCTGGGCGATGATCCACAGATCGGTGTGATTGCGCTGCGCACGCGAGAAACCCAGCCGGTCAAAGAGTCGCCGAGCTTCAACGAAACGGCGCTTCGTCATCTCATCCGGCGAATCCAACACCACCGTTCTGGCTCGTAAAGCGCGCAGCGCTGGAACATCTTGAGGCCGCCACTCGGTCGCCATCAGCTCCGCGTCGGCGAAGTACGTCACCAGTAGATCATCATCGCGTACCAGCGCGGCGTAGTCAGGTCCGGAGCGCGGCCCATAGACCAGCAGTCGGAACGCGCTGGCGTCGAGCGACACTTCAGTCATAAATTTTACGACCGCGCAGCTTCTCGAGTTCTTCACCGAAGCGCACCGCGTCCTCCAGTGTCGGAAAGAGGTCCTTCAGCAGCGGCGTGAGTTCGTCGAGCGTCATTGGTTTGATGCCACGCTCCCGCAAACTCTTCTGCGGCTTGCGCGGGCCAATCTCGAACGGCGACAGATCTCGCATGAAGTACAGCGTCGCCTGCACGTTCCCATCGTCGTCCACTGTCTCCCAACAGCTCGCTTGGATCGGCTTGCCGAGCGCGTCGCGCACATCATCCACGCGGTATGCAGGCACCTCGATCTCGTGCGTTTCCCCGTCGAAATCGTGCAGTTCAACATGCGAGCGCTCGTCCTCGTCGATCCGTGCGCTGCAAAGCCGGCCGAACCAGACCCGGTTCGTCCCGTTCGTGAAGTCGAACTCAGCGGCGACCACCTCTTTCGGGTAGAGCCCGACATTTTCGTCCTCTTCGTCGCCGAGGAAAGGATCGTGCATTGCGCAGCTCCCGCCTAGTCCAGGTTCCAGAGGCGGGCGGCGTTGCCGCCGATGATGGCCTGGGCCTGGTCAACGGTTTCGCAGGCGTCGACGATGTCCCAGAGGGTGCGCTGGGTGTAGCCGACGGAGCTTTCGGGGTGCGGGTAGTCGCTGCCCCAGAGCACGCGGTCGTGGCCGATCAGGTCCAGCTGGCGCAGACCGGAGGGGTCCTCGATGAAGGTGGCGTAGCAGTTCTGATGCCAGTAGTAGCTGGGCGGGTTGGCCAGCTTGGGCGTCATCTCCGACTCGAAGGAGGCGTAGACGCGATCCGAGTCGAACAGCGCGGAGGGTACCCAGGCGATGCCGCCCTCGGTGAAGACGACCTGCAGGTCGGGGTTGCGCTCGAAAATGCCCGCGAAGGTGAGCAGCGCGAACAGCCGGCGGAACGGCTCGAAGGCGACCACGATCGTGGTCGCCAGCCCGCCCTGGCCGCGCGCGTCGAACGTCTCGCCGACATGGAAGGAGAGCGGCAGGCCGGATTCGGCGATGGCGGCCCACATGGGCTCGAGCGCGCGGGCGTTGTAGTAGGTGCGCGTGTGGGGCGGCGGCAGCGAGGGCATCAGCACGCCCTTGAAGCCCATCGCCTTGATTTTGTCCAGCTCGTCCCTGGTCGCTTCGGGGTTCCAGTAATTGAGCAGCGCCAGCCCGTGGAAGCGGCCCGGCTCCTGGGCGCAGAAGTCGGCGATCAGCTGGTTGTAGGCGTCCATGCAGGCCTGGATGTAGTCGAAATCCTTGTGGCGGATCACGCCGAGCATGCGCTGCGGGAAGAGGATTTCCTGGTCCACGCCCTCGCGGGTGATCTCCTCGGCGCGGATGTGCGGGTCCCACATTCCGGCGCGGCCCTCGGTCATCAGGCTCGGCAGCGCCGGGTTGTCGGTGCTCTCGCCGTCGATCTCGAAGTGGTAGCCGCGCTCGGTGAACGTGCCGCGCGGGGCGCGGTCGCGGTAGCGAGACGGCATCAGGTCAACGAAGCGGTCCGGCTCCAGCCAGTGGCTGTCGGCCGAGATCACGCGGGTGCCGGCGGGCAGCGGGCGGGTGATCTCCGGCAGCTCGCGCTGGGGCGGCCAGGCGATCTCCGTCTCGCCCCACTCGCGCTGCCGCTCCTGCGAAAGAATCACCGACTCGGTCTTGGTCTCAGTCTTGGTCACCATGTGCTGCGCTCCGTTCCCCTCGGATCCTCTTTGTCTCTTGCAGGATAGCGAGCGCGGCGCGCGGACTACTCGCGCGCCATTGCGGCGTCGTAGCGGGCGAGGGCGTTTTCCACGACGAGGTGCCGGTCCTCGGGCAGGATGCGGCGCTCATTGACGAGCGCGTCGGCGTCGGCCTCGACGCGGCGTTGGTAGGCCTCGCGGCCGCCGTAGCGGCGCTGGATGTCGTCGCGCGGCCAGAAGGTGGTGAAACCGACGAAGTGCGCCATCACGTCGGGCGCGCCGTTGTTGGGATGGCGCGGATTCCAGCCGCTGTGCGAGGCGACCGGCGAGGTCAGGTCGGGCAGGCGGATGCCGGCCGTCTCGTTCCAGTCCTCGTTCACGTCGGAGACGAACCCGGCGTACTCCGCGCCCTCGCGCGACGGGTACTCGCCCACGCCGTCGGCGGCGGTGGGACCGAGGTCGATGGTGCGGATGCGCGAGAGCCGCTCCGGATCCAGCGTCGCCAGGCCGCGCTCGGCGAAGCGGCGCAGCACATCGGCGCGGCTGACGGCGCTGCCGTCGCCGATGCGGGGGTGCGCGGAGGGCGGCGGTTCGAGGCCCTCCGCGATCCAGCGGTCGAGCTGGACGAGCGCGGCGCGGGTCAGCGGCGTGTAATCGACCAGGTTGAAGCCCAGCGCGGCGCGGTCGCCGCTCAGCTCGAACGTGTCGGTCTGGGGCAGCTCGCCGGAGCCGTGCTGGGTGCCCGCGAGGTGGTAGTGGCGCATTCGCGGATGCGGGGGCAGGTCGCGCGCGCCGCCCTCGGCGTTCGGATTGATGTGCAGCAGCGAGGCGTCGCCACGCCAGTATTCCCACGAGGTGTTGGTGGCGACGATCCGCGGCGTCGCGCCCTGCTCGTCGCTGCGCTTCAGCAGACCGTCGCGCCGCCCTGTGAGCGGGTCGTCGAGAATGGCGTCGGCGAAGGGGAAGAGGTGGGCGAAGGAGGCGCTGAACAGTTGGGAGGGCTGGGCGTAGCGGTGATTGAACTCGCCGCGAATGCCGCCCGCGATGTGAATGTGCATGCCGTCGAAGACGCGCCCGCCGCTCTCCGGGTCGTGGTTCAGCCCCAGGTAGAGCAGATGGCGCAGGAAGCGCCCGCTCTGCGACGCGCCGTAGGCGATCACGCGATCACGCGGCTGCTCCCAGCCGCGCAGGAAGCGGGCGGCGTCGCAGAAGGCGAGCAGCCCCGCGCCCACGACCGGCGCGTTGGCGGCGCGGTAGACGACTTCGTAGATTTTGCCTGCGACGAAGCCGCCGTCCAGCGTCACATCGTGCGCGCTGGGGCGCTCCGCGCCGTGCTGGTCCACCGCCGCGAAGCGCCAGCGCTCGCGGGGGATTTCGGTCGGCTCGGCGTCCTCGTACTCGCGCACGTAGAGCCGCGCGGTTGGGTCGTCGGTGTCCGCGGCCGGATAGCCCGGCTGGCCAAGGTGGCTGATCGGCCACGAAGCCGCGTCGCGGTTGGGGCGCAGGTCGGCGTAGGCATGACCCTCGAGCGGCGCGACGCTGCCGGCGGCGGCATCGGGGGCGTCGAATTGGAGCAACGTCGGCAGGTCGGGCGTGTTCCACTGCCAGGCGACGGCGGCGACGGCGAAACCGCGCTCGTAAAGGAAGCCGTCGCCGGGGTGCAGCGGGTCCGTCAACGACGCCTCGCGCGGGGAGCGGTTGAAGAAGCCGGGCGCGAGCGGACGCCCGCGATTGGGCACATCGATCAGCAGCGCACCGTTGCCGCGCGCGGCGTCGGCTGGCTGCGCCAACACCACATCTCCGGCGAAGCACACGCAGCCGTCCTCGTCTCGCGGCGCGAGGCCGAGGTCGACGATCTCGGCGTTGTGCGGGGCGTCGGGATCGACGGCGTAGTGCAGCCGTCCGCGGACCAGTTCGTATGCGCCAGTGTCGCCGAATGCGCGGCCTTCGGCATAGGGCTTGCGCTCCAGCACCTCGAATCGTTCGACTGTCATCGGCTTACCTCCTGCTCGCTTGAGGCTAGCGAACGTGGCTGAATGGCCGAGCAGCTGAAGGCTCAGCGCAGAGTGTCGGCGATGATGCCCGCCTCCAGTAGTTGCTCGATCTGTTCGGGCGGGTAGCGGAGTAGCTCGGCGAGGACGGGGCGGGTGTCGCGGGCGAAGAGCGGCGCGGCGGACTTGGGCGGGGCGGGCGTTTCGGAGAGGCGGTAGGCGGCCTGCGGCGCGGGCGAGGGACCCACCTGCGGGTGCTGGAGCGCGCCGACGGCCTGGCGCGCGGTGACCTGCGGATCGCGCAGCAGCGTCCGCGCGCCCATTACGGCCGAGGCCGGCACGCCGGCCGCTTGCAGGCGCTCGGCCAACTTCAGCGCGTCAGATCGGATCGTCCACTCGCCGAGCAGATCGTCCAGCACGGCGCGATGCTTCCAGCGGCGCAGCGCGGTGCGGAAGCGACGATCGCGAGCGGCGCCGGCGTCGTTCCAGACGCCGAGCAGCGCATCCCACTCGGCGTCGTTACGGCAGGCGATCGCGATCCAGGCGTCGGGATCATCCTCCGACGGTTTGGCGGGGTAGACGCCGTGCGGCGCCCAGGAGGTGTGCTCGTTGCCGATGCGGGAGGGTTCGCGCCCGGTCAATTGCGCGGCGAGCAGCGCGTCGCCGACCAGCTGGAGTTCGCCTTCCAGCATCGCCAGTTCGACGGTCTGGCCGACGCCGTCGCGCTCCCGCGCGCGGAGCGCGGCAAGCGCGGCCGAGGCCGCGTGCAGGCCGGCGTTCTGATCGCAGTAGAAGTTGCCGGGCTTGAGCGGCGGGCCGCCGCGGTAGCCGGTCAGCCAGGAGAGGCCGCTCATGGCGTCGATGCCGGGGCCGTAGGAGATACGGTCGCGCCACGGCCCGGACGCGCCGAAGGCGGGCATGCGCACGTAGATCAGCCGCGGGTTGCGCGCGTGCAGGACCTCCCAGCCGAGGTTGAAGTTGCCCATCACGCGCGGCGAGTAGTTCTCGATCACGATGTCGCTGATGTCGACGAGGTCGAGGAAGACTTCGCGGCCCTCGGGCCGCGCGAGATTGAGCGCGACGGAGCGCTTGCTGTTGGCCAGCTCGTTGAGCCGCGCTTCGCGATTCCACGGCTCGTCGGGCGCGTCGGCGGGGGCGGGCAGGGCCGAGGTCGGGTTGCGCGGACGCGCCCAGGGCGTCTCGATCCGCAGCACCTCCGCGCCGAGCGCGCCGAGCAGCAGGGTGGCGACCGGGCCGGCGACGGCGACGGTCATGTCGAGCACGCGGACGCCCGCCAGCGGGCGTTCGCCGGCGGGGATTTCGGGGTACGGGGCGAGGCGCGGCTCAGGTAACACCGGCGCGCCTCCAGCGAACGCGCTCGCGCGGCGTTCCGAGCAGGTCGGCGTCGGCGTCGAGGCGGGGCGGAGCGCCGTCTCGCCAGGGCGCCGAGCCGAAGCGCACGGCCGGACCGGGCGCGAGCAGCAGCGCGCCGTCGGCCGCCTGCGCGCCTCTGACCGGTTTGACCGGCTGGTAGAAGTCGCGCGAGGCGTGGTGGGCGTCGGCGTCGGCCAGCACCTCAGAGGGTTGCAGCACCTCGGTGAAGGGCAGCCGCAGCTCCTGGGCGCGGGCGACGATTTCGCGGCGCGGCAGCGACTCCAGCAGCGGGGCCATCAGCGCGTCCACCTCGTCGGCATGCCCCATCAGCGAGGCCAGCATTTCGGGCTCGGCCAGGCGCGGCTGGTCGAACAGCACGGCCATCTGCTCTGGGTAGCGGTTGTTGCAGTGCGCATGCACCCAGCCGTCGGCGCAGGGGCGGATCGTGCTGGGGTAGAGCTGGCCCGGCCCGAAGCCGACCAGCCGCGGGCCGTTGCGCATCGGCTCGCTGTCGCGGAACCAGGCGTTTTGGTAGCCGCCGCCGAGCAGGAAGGCGACGGCCTCGACGATGGCGACGTCGATCTGCTGTCCGGCGGCCTGCCCCGCATCGCGTGCGTGCAGGGCGGCGAGCAGCCCCAGCGCGGCGTGCAGCCCGGCCTGGAAGTGGGCCTGCTCGCCCCAGGCTTTGACCGGCTCACGGTCGGGATCGCCGGTGATCCGCAGGTAGCCGCCCGCGGCGTAGGCGGTCAGCTCGGTCGCGCGCCAGCGCGCTTTGGGGCCGCGCCGGCCGTAGGGGGTGATGGTGCAGAGCTGGAGGTTGGGGTGCAATTCGCGCAGGTCGTCGGGATCGAGGTTGTGGTCGGCGTCGGTGATCAGCGCGTCGGCCTCGGCGAGTAACCCATTGAACAGCCGCCGTGCGGCGGCTGTTCGGAGGTTGAGGCGCAGCGAGCGCTTGCCGCGGTTGAGGTGCAGGGCGGCGTGAGGTCGGCGGCGCAGGGGGGAGCCGGCGGGCGGCTCGATCATCAGAACCTCCGCGCCCATGCCGTGGAGGAGGCGTCCTGCGTAGGCGGCGGCCGGCGTCTCGGCGAGCTCGATCACCCGCAGCCCATCAAGGCAGCCGCCGCGTTCTCGCTCCATCGCCGCAGGGTAGCTGCGGGGGTGGATCAGGCTGCGGGACGAATCGAGGGATCGGCGTCAACGATCCGAATTGTCACCGTCCGGCTGCCATCGCAGCACGGATCAAGACAAGCGCTGGCTCGCTGCGGCTCAAAGCAGGGGCGGGAAACGCTTGACGATTCGTCACGCATTTCGGCCCGCAGTGCGGCCAGCTTTTCCACGAGGCCGGGCCTCTCAGCTTCGAGCTCGTCGAGAGCTTGAAGCTCTCGCTTGATCGCCCGGAGCTGAGCGAAGCGCGGATCAGAACGTTGAGGGTTGAGATTGAGCGTCATGCTCGTCTCCTTTGCGGACTGTTGATATTGGGATCGAGCCGGATTGAGGCCCGGCTGCCTTCGGCGTCTACCTCATTCGTCCACCTCGTCTCCCCACTCCCGCAGCGCGTAGACACCGCGGTCGTAGCGCACGAACGGCGACTCATCGCCGTTGTTCACCATGTCCATTGACACGAGCGAGTTGACGCTCCTTGAGGGCGTGTCCCCACTTGTCGTCCACTTGCCCGAGGTGAGCATCCTCTGGGTCAGCTCCGTGTAGTGAAGCGGCTGCTGCGCTTCGCGCAGCACCTCGACAGCCGCGCTCAGCGCGTCACTGCGTCGGCGGAATCGGCGTCGGCGGAACCGTGACTCCAGGCGACGCCCCCTCGGTGTGAGGTTAAGATCACGCGCTGTAGCAGTCGGCGCACCTGACTCTTCCTTGCCAACGGATGTGGCGACCGCATTCGTCGGCTGTGGGCTGTCCTTCTCCGGCTCCCGCGGTTCGCCAAGCAATCGCTTCAAGGACTGCACCTTGTCAGCGAGGCGAGCGCGTTCGTCTCGGACAGTCGCGAGCTTCAGATCAACGGCCTGAAGCTCACGCTCAAGACGAGCGAGTTCATCTCGTGCTTGTTGCTCGAACTGAGGATCCAGATGGTGATTTGACTGGTTGATCATTGCCATCTTCTTTCCGCTGTCTGCTTTCGACTGCTTGCATTCTAGCAAGCGGTGTGTCTGACTGCAACACCGCGGCGTCCAGCAGTACACAGTCCTTATGCGGCAGGGCGCGGGCCGATGGGGAATGGGACGATTGCGTGCTCCCGGAAGCCTCGAAGCTTCGTGACCTGTTCCGCCGCGCCTGACGCCTTGAGTCGGTCTGCGGCGCGGAGCAGCTGCTCAGCGCTGTCCAGCGCCTCGTCCACCAGACGCGCCGAGAGCGGGCGGCAGTGCGCCCATCGGTTTCGGGCGACGCGCAGCGTCTCCAGCTGTACGGCCCACAGCTCGTCGCGGTCGAGAATCGCCGCGCGAATTGCCGGCGACTCCAGCAGCAGCCGGATGATCTTGTGCGGGTCTTCGAGCATCGAGCGGGTGGGCTTCGCGCGCAGGGCGCTGCGCTGCCCGCGTACGAAGTCTTCGGCGGTCAGGCGGTCGTCGTCCCCGGACTGGAGTCGGAGGTAGGCGCGCTCGTCAAGGCGACGCGCTTGCCAGGCCAGAGGCTCGAAGCCGTCGCGGAAAATGCGCAGTGTGCGGCCGATCAGTTCAGCCCGGTCGTCGCGTGTTCCATGCTTCACTAGATTCCCCCTATCCAGCGGTGCGTCCGTCGATCTCGATTCCTCAGCCAAACCGATGGTATAGCAACAGTCTCAGCTTTGTCAAGACTATCTACACAACTAGGCGTCTGTAGATCCATCGCTCTCTCAGTTTTATACGCCAAATTAAGCGCAACTGTAGAGACTCAGATACATGGTTCGTAATGCGCTTAAAGTTAAGCTCTGTGTATGTCGCTCAAGACGACAGCGTACGATACGAGCGGCACAGTTAACGCTTGCTGCACATGTTCTCAGACGAGCTTGTTGAAGACCTTGTTTCGGAGTCGCTGTATGCAGTGCGTTCGCAGACTCCTCGTAGGAGAGGACGTGCTCAACCCGAGGCGGCATCGAGCTCCACCCGCGGAGTCACCGCGCGAGGTAATGTGAGGTTGTCAATGATCGCAAATGAGAGGCCGACAGATGCTCGCCACCGAGCCAGTCGAAAGCCACGAGGTTCAGAGCCGCCAGATGCTCGATCTGGCGGCGAAGATGGTAGCGTGCGGGGACCGGCGGCAGGCGGCGATGCAGATCTGGGAGGCTGCGGCGCGGCGTGTCGGGGAGATCGCCGAGGCGCGCGGGTGGCCGAACCGCAGCCATGCGGACGGGTGGGCGATTATCGGCTACCTGGCGGATCAGTCTGGCGACGAGCGGATCGGCGACCTCTTCGCGCTGGCCAGTCATGCGCGCCAGAACTCCTACGAGGACTGGCGGACGCTGGAGGAGGTCGCGAGGCTGCTTGAGCACGTCAGTGAGCTTTTTGACCTGCTCGATGAAGCGCACCGGACGTTGCCGGCGGATTTGCCGATGCCCGACGAGCCGTTCTACCGCCAGCGTCACGCTTCGGGGCGCGAGCGCTGAAGGGCTATCCTGACGCCAGCCAACCACAGGGACGAGTCATGACGACCGAGCCGATCGAGAGCCACGCGATTCACAGCCGGCGGATGCTGGAGCATGCGGCGAAGATGATCGCGCAGGGCGACCGGCTCCAGGCGTCGGAGAAGATTTGGGGCGCGGCGGCGCACCGGCTCAAGGAGATTGCCGCGGAGCACGGGTGGCCTTACGACGGCCACATTGACGGCATCGCGATCGCGCGGCACATCGCCAGGCACGCGGACGATCGACAGATCGCCATTCTGTTCGGGTATGCCGGGGAGACGCACCAGAACTTCTACGAGGATCGAATGTCCGTGGCTGAGCTCGAGGAGCGGCTGATGGATCTCCACACGCTGCTCGAGCTGCTCGATGAGGCGCACCGGACGCTGCCGGCGGACCTGCCGAGGCCCGACGATCGGCACTACCGACGCCGCCACAGCCGCTGAGCGCGGTAGCCTGCACTCCTGCGCGTGAGGCGCTGAGAGGGGTGCAACGTGGATGTCGGCTTCATCGGGACGGGCAACATCGGGAATCCGATGTGCGCGAACGTGATCAAGGGCGGCCACCGGGTGGTGGTCAACGATCTCGTGGAGGAGCACACGGCCAACCTGATTGAGTTGGGCGCGGCCTGGGCGGAGTCGCCGGCGACGGTGGCGTCGCAGTGCGAGGTGGTGCTGACCTCGCTGCCGGGGCCGCCGGAGGTGGAGGCGGTGCTGCGCGGGCGCGAAGGCATTCTGGAGGGCGCCGAGCCGGGGCTGGTCTGCTTCGACCTGAGCACCAATCTGCCCTCGACGGTGCGGCGGCTGGCGGAGCGGGCGGCGGAGCAGGGCGTGACGCTGCTCGACTCGCCGGTCTCCAACGGCGTGGTGGGCGCGGAGCGGGCCGAGCTGGCCGTGATGGTGGGCGGCGACCGCGCGGCGTTCGACAAGTACAAGCCGGTGCTGGAGTGCATCGGCAACAACGTGTTCCACATGGGCGAGCTGGGCATGGGGGCGATGACCAAGATCATCAACAACATGGTCGGGCTGACCTGCATGCAGGTGCTGATGGAGGCGTCGGTGCTGGCGCAGAAGGCCGGGCTCGACCCGCAGCAGACCTACGAGGTGATGAGCGTCGCTTCGGCGCGCGGCTACGTGGGCAATATGCCGACGATGCTGGAGCGGAACTTCGACGATCCGACGTTCTTCCTACAGTGGGCGGCGAAGGATGTCTCGCTGGCGGTGCAGGCGGCGCGCGAGGAGGGAATGCCGCTGCCGCTGGCGAGCGCGGCGGCGGATTACCTCTTCCGCGCGAAGAACCGCGGCCTCGGCCTGAAGTCGCCGATGGCGACGCTGGAAGCGGCCGAGGAGGACGCGGGGCTGCGGTAGCGACGGAGCGGCGTCCGCAAACAGACGCTAGCGCCCGCCGAATTGAGGGTCGCGGCGCTCGAAGAGGGCGCGGATGCCCTCTTTGGCGTCTTGCGAGTTGCGGGCCTGGTTCACCAGCTCGTCCACATCCGCATGCTCGATGTGGTCGCGGAAGTCCATTTCGCGGACGAGCAGCGCCTTCATCGCCTTGAGCGAGAGCGGGGCGTTGCGGGCGAGGCGGTCGATGATCGCGTCGGCCGCCTGGTCGAGGCTGTCGGGTTCGGCGATGCGGGCGATGGCGCCGAGCTCGTGCATACGCCAGGCGGGCAAGCGGTCGCCGAGCAGCAGGATTTCACGGCTGGCGACCGGGCCGGCGGTTTCGAGCAGCTTCTTGGCCAGGAACCAGGAGGGCGCAAGACCGATTTGGGCGAGCGACATGCCGAACTTCGCGTCGCTGGAGGCGACGACGAAGTCGCAGTGCAGGGCGAGCTCGTTGCCGCCGGCGATGGCGTCGCCCTGGACCACGGCGACGACAGGCAGCGGCCAGTGCTGGATCGCGTCGAGCATCTGCTCGATCGAGACCTCGCCGCCGGGCAGGCCCTCCTCACGTTCGCGCAGGTCGAGCCCGGCGCAGAAGACGGGACCGGCGGCGCGGATCACGGCGACGCGCTCCTCTGGGGCCGGCTCGCCGGAGAAAGCGGCGTGCAGCCGCTCCAGCATCTCGCTGTTGAGCGCGTTGCGCTTTTCGGGGCGGTTGAGCGTGACGGTGCGCACCGCGCCGCTCACCTGCAACTCGACGATGCCCGACGAGTCAAAACTTGGCGAATCAGACATTATTCCTCCGCGACCAGCCGCGCCCGCAGGGGGGCGAGCGAATCGGCGAGTTCGCGCAGCCACTTGCGCAACTCCTCGCCTTCCGGGTCCGTATCGGGATCGTTGAGCGGCACGATTTCCTTGGGCAGCAGCGCTTTGACCGCGTCGTGCTCCACTTCCTCGCACAGCTGGTTGATCGTGGCGTTGAGCCGCACCTGCGCGGCGATCACCGCGCGCAGCAGGTCGTTCAGCTGCATAATGCCCTTTTCGGGGATGTCGGCGAGCAGCAGCGTTTTGTGCAGCGAGCGGCGGTAGATGTAGCTGAGCTCGTTGGAGACGCGGACATCGCTCAACAGCTCCCGCCGTTCTTTGCCGGTCAGCGATTTGCGCAACGGACCGCTCCCCCTCAGCCGCAGCCGGCGGCGCTCAGCCGCCGCGCACGGCGTAGGTGACCGGCAGCCGCTTAATGCCGCCGATCAGACCGGAGCCCAGGCGCTCGGCCTCGCCGCTCAGCTGGAAATCGTCGAGCCGTTCGAGCAGGTGGCTGTAGATCGCGCGCAGTTCGAGCCGGGCAAGATTCGCGCCGAGGCAGTAGTGCTCACCGTAGCCGCCGAAAGCGAGATGCTCGTTGGGCGAGCGCGTGATGTCGAAGCGGTCGGGAGCGTCGAACACATCCTCGTCGCGGTTGGCCGAGGGGTACCACATCGCCAGCGATTCGCCTTCGCGGATCGTGGTCCCGCGAATTTCGACATCTTTCGTCGCGGTGCGGGCGAAGTGAATCACAGGCGAGGTCCAGCGCAGGATTTCCTCGATCGCGCCGCCCAGCAGCGACGGGTCGCCGCGCAGCCGCGCGAACTGGTCGGGATGCTCGATCAGCGCCAACAGGCCGCCGGAAGTGGCGTTCCGCGTCGTCTCGTTGCCGGCCAGGATCAGCACGATCGCGTAGGAGAGGATGTCCATATCGGGCATCGGCTTGCCGTCGACTTCGGCCTGGACGAGCGTGGTCATCACGTCGTCGCCTGGTTCGGCGCGCTTTTTCGCCATC
This sequence comes from Dehalococcoidia bacterium, assembly GCA_965243125.1. Taxonomy (GTDB): domain Bacteria; phylum Chloroflexota; class Dehalococcoidia; order Bin125; family Bin125; genus CATQGW01. Next base: position 2,845,175 of record OZ251529.1, read on the forward strand.
AGCTCGATGAAGTAGCCCATCAGCCCCTGCATGCCCGACTGCCAGGTTTCGCGGCGGGTGCGGCCCTGTTGGTACTCGGGGTCTTCGGAGCCGAGGAACTCGTTGGTCCAGTGGAAGATGTCGGGCCAGGCGTCGCGCTCGACGCCGAGGATTTCGCAAATCGCCGCCATCGGCATTTTGGCCGCGACATCGGCGACGAACTCCGCCTCGCGCCGCTTCGTGAGCGGATCGAGCACATGCTGCGCGGCCTGGTCAATGGCGTCCTCGGCGATTTCGTCGATCCGCTCTTCGAGGATGCGCATCCCGCGCGGAGAGAAGCTGCGGTTGGTCACGGCGCGGTACTTGCCGTGCTTGGGCGGATCCATGTTAATCAGGTTGGGGATCGCCAGCGTCGGATCGTTCGCGCCGCCGTCGCCCGAACCGCCGCTGCGGATCACCAGCCGCTTACTGCTGATAAAGGTCTCGGGATCGCCGGAGATGCGCTGGATGTCGTCGTACCTGGTGATGCACCAGAACGGCGTGACATCGGGCCGCTCGTACCAGTAGACGGGCGCTTCGCGGCGCAGCAGCGCCCACTCGCGCCACGGGTAGCCGCGCGTGCGCCAGAGGTCGGGCGTGACCAGGTCGATCTCGTCGAGGCTCGATGCGAGGGTTGTCATGGACTCCCTCCCTCCGTCGAGGCCAGTGTATCGCGCTGAACGTATCGCGCCGAGCTCAGCTTGCCGAGCTCATCGCGCCGAGCTCAGCTTGCCGAGAAGCCGATCGGCAGGTGCTTGATTCCGCCGACGATGCCGGAGTGCAGGCGCTGCGCCTCGCCGTCGAGCTGGATGTCGTCCATCCGCCGCAGGATGTGGCGGAAGATCGAGCGCAGCTCCAGCCGCGCGAGGTTCGCGCCGAGGCAGAAATGCTCGCCGAAGCCGCCGAAGGCGAGGTGCTCGTTGGGCGAGCGGCCGATATCGAACACATCGGCGTCGGGGAAGACGTCTTCGTCGCGGTTGGCGGAGGGGTACCACATCACGACGCGGTCCCCCTCGGCAATCGGCTGGCCGCCGATTTCGGTGTCGCGCATCGCGCGCCGCGTCATATGCGTGACGGGCGAGGTCCAGCGCAGGATCTCCTCGACGGCGCTGTCGAGCAGCTGCGGGTCTTCGCGCAGCCGCCGTATCTGGTCAGGATGCTCAATCAGCGTCAGCATCCCGCCGGAGGTGGCGTTCCGCGTCGTCTCGTTGCCGGCGACGATCAGCAGGAAGCCGTAGGCGATCACATCCGCGGCGGGCAGCGGTTCGCCGTCGATCTCGGCCTGCACGATCGTGGTCATCAGATCGTCGCCCGGCGCGCGCCGCTTCTGTTCGGCCAGCGCGGCGAAGTATTCGACCAGGTTCTGATTGGCCTCGGCCGCCGTCTCGCCGGCGCTGCGCCCGTCCTGATACTCCGGATCGGCCGCGCCGATCAGCTGGTTGCTCCAGCGGAACATATCGTCCCAGCGCTCGCGTGGCACGCCGAGCAGCTCGCCGATCGCGGCCAGCGGCAGCTGGGCCGCGATCTCGGTCACGAAATCGATCCGTCCGCGCGGCGCTGCGTCGTCAACCAGCCGGGCGGCGGCGCGATCGACGACGTCCTCGGCGATCTCGTCGATCCGATCTTCGAGCATGCGCATCCCGCGCGGGGAGAAGCGGCGGTTGACCAGCCCGCGGTATTGCCCGTGCTCGGGCGGGTCCATGTTGATCATCAGCTGGAGCGGAGCGCCGCCGTCCTGCTCGCGCTCCTGCTCACCGGGCTGCTCCTGGTCGGGATCGCGCTCGGCGACGAACAGATTGACGACGCTGCTGAACGTCTGCGGATCCCGCGAGACGCGCTGGATGTCGTGATATTTGGTGACCGCCCAGAAGGTGGGCGCGCCGGGCCGCTCGTAGCGGTAGACGGGCGCCTCCCGGCGCAGCAGCGCCCAATCCTCCCACGGGTAGCCCTGCTCGGCGTAGCGCCGCACCGAGAGCAGATCCACATCGTCGAGCCGGCTGGCCAGCATCGTCATGGCGTCCTCCGCATCGCGCGATCGTCGTTGCAGCTAGGATACGCGCGCAGGGCGCGGCCGGCGCACGCGGTCGCACAGCGAGAGATGAGGGAGTGCAATGTCGGAAGCACGAACGATGCTCGGCGTCTACGAGGGAATGACGGAGACGGTGGCCGACGGCTACGCGCGGGAGTCGCTCTACGTCACGATGGAGGACGGCTGCCGGATCGCGGTGGACGCGCTGCATCCGACGCGCGGGGGCGCGCTGCTCACGGATCCCGCGCCGACCGTGCTGCACGCGACGCCCTACCGCCGCGCGTTCGCGATCTCCGACCAGACGAGCGGCACAGCGGCGCGCTACGCGGAGCAGCTGCGGGGGATGGAGCCGGGCGAGCTGGTGACGCAGTACGAGGAGCGGCCGATCGCGCGCGAGCTGATCCATCAGGGCTACCACTTCGTCTCGGTGGACATTCGCGGCACGGGCGCGTCGTTCGGCGCGGAGTACGGCGACTCGTGGCTGGCGGGGCGGGATCTGGCGGGGGTGGTGGACTGGATCTGCGCGCAGCCGTGGTCGTCGGGCAAGGTCGGGATGGTCGGCATCTCCTACGAGGGGATGATGCAGTTCTTCACCGCGGCGTTCCGCCCCGAAGGGCTGAAGTGCATCGCGCCGCAGTATCCGGGGCTGCCGCAGTGCTACGTGGACGGCGGGCTGGCGATCAGCAGCTTTGCGCGGGTCTGGGAGCGGCTGCACAAGGGGATGTCGGAACACGAGCCGTCGGCGCCGGTGGACGGGCCCGACGGCGCGCGGCTGCGCGAGGAGGCGGAGTCGCAGCGCTCGCCGGACAGCTACCGCTGGGTGGAGACGTTCTCCGAGATGGATCCACGCGACGTGACGCGGATGTCGTCCTACGACGGTCTGCTGAGCCGGCGCGACCGCTCGGACCTCGGGCTGGGCCTCGGGCTAGATAGTGTGGCGAGCGGCTGGTCAGACTCGTGCGACCTGATTAACGCCAGCGGTGTGCCCGTCTACCTCGTGACCGGCTGGTGGGACCTGACCTTCCCCGGCTATCTGATCGATGCGTTCAACCGGCTCAGCGTGCCGAAGAAGCTGATCGTAGGGCCCTGGAATCACGGACAGGGCGGCGACCCCGAGCTGCTGCGCTGGTTCGACTACTGGCTGAAGGGCATCGAGAACGGCGTGACGGATGAGCCGCCCGTGCATTTCGGCGTGAGCGAGCCGTCGGGCGCGACGGAGTGGAAATCCGCGCCGCGCCTGCCGCTGCCCGAGGCGCAGTACCGCGCCCACTGGCTGAGCGCCGGCGGGCTGTCCGAAGCGCAGCCGCGCGACGGAACGACGGTGGACTACGAGGTCGATCACGAGGTCAGCCTGGGCGCGATGGGGCGGCACAGCTACTACGTGGACGATCTCTACCTCAACACGGTCGATCTGAACGCGCGCGCCGAGCGCTGCCTGACGTTCACCAGCGAACCACTGGAAGCAGAGCTGGAGATCGTGGGCTGGCCGGCGCTCGAGCTGGAGGTCTCAACCGATTCGGACCGCGGCGCGGTCGTCGCCACGCTGGAGCAGATCGGCGCGGACGGTTCGGCGGCCTACCTGTCGGAGGGCTTCATCAACTTCGCGCACCGCCGCACGGCAGCGGATCCGGGCGGGCATGAGGGCCCGGTCTGGCACAGCTGGAGCAAGGGCGACCTCGCGCCGGTCGAGCCGGGCGCGGTAATGGATGTGCGGCTGGAGCTGTACCCGATCGCCTGCCGCGTCCGCGCCGGCGAGCGCCTCCGGCTGACCCTGGCGGGCGCGGACGCCGACAACCTGGTGGTACCGACGATCGGCGACAGCGCGAGGCTGTCGTTCACGCTCGGCGGGGAGCGCGGTTCGCGGTTGCTGCTGCCGATTGTGAACGATGCGGTGGCTGGTACGGCGGAGACAGTGGCCGGGGCGTTCGACGGGGGGAACGGGGGGTTTGCGTTTCGGCGTGGGGTAGATGCGCCGTTGCGGCGGTAGCGCTTCTCCCGTTGTTCCTGCGCACGCGGGAATGATGGGGGCATGGGACGAGAGCTGGGAGGTTCGCGGCGAGATACCCGCGGCAAGCGCGGGTATGACGGAGCTTGGGGCGCAGCGCGTCAGCCGCTGCTGCCGCGGCCGAGCAGGTCGCGGGCCATGATGATGCGCTGGACTTCGCTGGGGCCCTCGCCGATGCGGCGGATGCGCATTTCGCGGTACCAGCGTTCGAGCGGGAGGTCTTTGGTGACGCCGATGCCGCCGTGGATTTGGATGGCGCGGTCGACGACGCGGCTCGCTCCCTCGGTGGAAGTCAGCTTGGCCATCGCGGCTTCGAAGCGGAACGGTTCGTCCTGCTCGGCTTTTTCGGCGGCGGCGAGGTACATGAAGCGGCTGGTGCGGATATCGATTTCGTTATCGACGACCATCCACTGGATAGCCTGGCGGGAGGCGAGCGGCGCGCCGAAGGTTTCGCGCTGCTGGCTGTAGGTGATCGCCATTTCCTGGGCGGCGACGGCGATGCCGACGCAGGTGGCGGAGTAGGGGATGCGCTGGCGGGTGAGCGCGGCGTTGGCGAGGGAGAAGCCGCCGCCCTCCTCGCCGACCAGATTCGCCGCCGGCACCCGCGCGTCGTCGAACGACAACTCGGTGCCGTAGTTGGCCGAGCGCAGAGTGTGGACGACGCGGCGCACCTCGAAACCGGGCGTGTCGGTGTCGACCAGAAAGGCGGAGATGCCGCGCCGCCCCTTGGACGGATCGGTGCGGGCGAAGACGAGGCCGAAATCGGCGCGGTCGGCGCCGGAGCTGAACAGTTTGGAGCCGTTGAGCACCCAGTCGTCGCCGTCCTTGACGGCGCGCGTCTGGATCGCGCGGGCGGGGTCGGAGCCACCGCTGGGCTCGGTCAGGCCGAAGAAGGCGCGCTTCTCGCCGCGCAGCATCGGGTAGAGGTAGCGCTCTTTCTGGTCGTCGGCGGCGGAGTAGAGCTGCGCCAGGCCGGCCGAGCCGAACGCGCCGTAGCAGGGCAGATAGAGACCGGCGCGGTGCTGCGACATCTCCTCAGCGACCAGCCCGCGGGTGGTCAGCGGCAGGCCGGGACCGCCATACTCCTCGGGCACATCAATGTGGTAAAGGCCCATTCCCTGCACGATGCCCTTGAGCCGATCGAGTTCGCCGGGCGGCAGTTCGACGGCGTCGGGATCGAGGTCGCGCTCGAGCGGGACGACTTCTTCGCGCACGAAGCGGCGCACCGCCTGGGTGATCATCCGCTGCTCTTCGCTCATCAGGAAATCGGTCATGGGGCGTCCTTCACGATGCCGCGGGATCTGTCGTCGGAACGGCGCAGACGGCCGAGTTGCGGCATGTCACGCCAGTCGCCGGCGGCGTTGGCGGGCGGCCAGTCGGCGGCTTCGTCGCGTTGGAACTGCATCAGCATTTCCAGCCGCCGGGTGGTGTACTGCTGGTTGGCTTCCCAGCGGAAGCTGTGGGCGCGCTCGCGGAGGACGGGATTCGCGTCGCCGCCGAAGTGCGCGGCGAGGCGGCTGCGCAGCCCGAACGGTTCGCGTCCGCCGGCCTGGCCGATGTAGAGCAGCGCGCCCTCGGCGTCGGCGATTTCGTAGACGCCGACGACGGCCGGCACGGCGCGGATTGCGTCGTCGGACGCTGCGGTCCAAGGTTTGCGAATGGGCACGGTTTTCGGCCTCCGAGGAGCAATGGTAAACGGAGGGGGTGATTCGGGGGTGCGCTGTGCCTGGGGCGGCCGACCCCCCAGTCGCTACGCGACAGCCCCCCTGCATAGGGGGGCGATTCCGGAGGCGACAGCCCCCTGCGTAGGGGGCGATTCCAGAGGCGGCAGCCCCTGCGCAGCGGGAGCGATTCCGGAGGGGCGGGTGCATCCTTGAGCGGGTTTGGCGACTAGGCTTTCTTCTGTGTCTGCGACTACTGCCGCCCGCCCGCTGCTTCGCATCCGACGGCCGTATTACGGGTGGTGGGTGCTGGTGGGGATGGTGGTGGCGCTGATCGTGGCGGAGGGGGTGACGTTCGGGGCGTTCGGGGCGTATGTGGAGCCGCTGGAGGAGCGCTTCGGCTGGAGCCGCACGCAGGTCTCGCTGGGCTTCTCGGTGACGGTGGGCACAGTGGGCATCTGCGCGCCGATCATCGGCTGGCTGATCGACCATGTGGGACCGCGGCGGCTGATGCTGATCGGCGCGCCGCTGTGCGCGGTGAGCTTCACGCTACTGGCGTTCATGACCGAGTTGTGGCAGTGGTATGCGTGGATTTCGCTGAACGCGATTGCGCTGGGCTGCGTGGCCTACATGCCGGCGCAGGCGCTGGCGGTGCGCTGGTTCAACCGGCACCGCGCGGCGGCGGTGAGCGTGATCGGGGCGTCGCTGTGGCTGGGGCAGCTGGCGATGCTGCCGGTGGTGCAGTCGATCATCAGCGCTTGGGGCTGGCGCGACGCCTTTCTCTACTCCGGGATCATGGTGCTGGCGGCCTACGCGGTGGCGTTTCTGCTGGTGCGCGACGCGCCGCCGGCCGGCCACCCCGAACTGGACAGCCCGGACAAGACGGATGAGGCGGATGAGCCGCAGCCGACCGCCGTATCGGTCGCGGCCGGGGTGAGCGCGCGGGAGGCGCTGCGGCATCCGCTGTTCTGGTGCATCGTGGTCGGGTTGATGCTGTTCTTCTTCGTGCTGTTCGGCTGGCTGTCGCAGGCGGTGCCGTACTACCGCTCGGTGGATTACTCGGTGGGTTGGTCGGCGACGCTGGTCTCGATCACGGCGGGCGGGGCGGCAGTCTGGCTGCTGGCGGCTGGTTCGCAGCTGGAGCGGGTGCGGCGGCCGGAGTTGGCGGCGGTGTTCTGCACGGCGCTGCTGATGCTCTCGATGCTGGCGCTGTGGCTGACGGGCGGCTCGATCGGGGGCGTGGCGGCGCACATTCCGCTCTACGTGCTGGGCTACGCGGCGGGGCCGCCGATCGAGGCGCTGCTGTTCTCGCGCGCGTTCGGGCTGCGCAACTTTGCGACGATCATGGGGACGGCGTTCATGTTCGAGACGGTGGGGATTTTCGCGTCGCCGATTGTGGCGGGGGAGATTTTCGACAACACGGGTTCGTACGACTACGCGCTGCTGCTGTACGCGGGCTGCGCGGGGGCGTCGTGCGTGATTTTTCTGATCGCGTCGCGGATTCGGCAGCCGATGGCGCAGCTGCGGCGGCGCGCCGAGCCGGCGGCGCAGGCGCAGTCGGTTAGGGCGGACTGACGGCGCGCGTCATGCGCCGCGCAGGAACTGGATGAGGGCGTGCAGCAGAATCCAGTGGGCGACCATCAGGGCGAGCAGCGTCGCCAGGAGTCGGCGGCGCGTGGGGCGCAGGATGAAGCCGTAGGCGATGGCGAGCAGGCCGACGGGGTAGATGAAGACGGCGAGGATGCTGGTGAGCCAGGCTGCGCCGCCGGCGACTGCGCCCCAGACGAGGAAGATGTTGGAGAGGGCGGCGCGTCCTTCGGGGGCGGGGCGCAGGCGCTCGAGGGAGGGGGCTTTCATGGTTGCTCCCTTCGTCGAGCTGGGGCCTGTTGGGTTTGATTTTATACGGTTGGGCGGAGGTTAGGGGGGCGGCCTACCCCCCAGTCTGCTGCGCAGACAGCCCCCCTGCGTAGGGGGGCGATTTCGGAGGGGGCAGACCCCCCTCTCAATCTCCCCCCGCGACGGGGGGAGAGGCCGGAGGGAACCGCGTCGCGGGGGGAGAGGCCGGAGTTGCGGGCTCTTTTGGTGGTGTTGGCGGGGTGGTCGGGGAGAGAGGATTTGAACCTCCGACCTCTTCGTCCCGAACGAAGCGCGCTGCCAGGCTGCGCCACTCCCCGACGCCTGGGACTCTGCGAGTGTATCGCCGTCGCGCGTTCCCGACCAATCCGCCCTGTTCCGCTCTGTCGCCCGCCCGACGGATTGGCTAATCAGCGGCCAATGAGCGGCCTGTTAGTGGGCTACCAGTTGGTGAAGGCTCCGTCGCGGCGGCGGAGGATGGGAGCGAAGCCGGCCGGCGGTTCGGGATAGCGGCGGGCGGCGTCGGCGTCGAACTCGATACCCCAGCCGGGCGCGTCGCTGGGCAGCGCGTGGCCGTCGGCGAACGGCGTTTGCAGCGGGAACACATCGGTCAGCGCGGAGCCGGGCGGGGCGGCCATTTCGAGCACGCCGGCGTTGGTGGAAGCGAGCGACAGGTGCGCGCCGGCAGCCGAGGAGACGGGGCCGAGTGGGTTGTGCGGCGCGAGCTGGATCCAGTGCGTCTCGGCCCAGCGCGCGATCTTCAGCGCCTCCGTCAGCCCACCGACCAGGCAGAGGTCGATCCGCGCGTAGTCGATCAGCTCTTCTTCGATCGCGGCCTGGAAGCCCCACTTGCCGTGCCACTGCTCGCCGGCGGCGAGCGGGACGGCGGTGCGCTCGCGCAGGCGGCGGTAGGCCTGCGGGCGCTCGGCGCGGAGCGCGTCTTCGATGAAGAACGGCGCGGCATCTTCGGCGGCGCGGCAGAAGCGCAGCGCGTCGGGCGGGTCGAGCCGGGTGTGGACGTCGACGCAGAGTTCGAGCGCGTCGCCGAACTCGGCGCGCACGGCTTCAAGGGCGCGGATGCCGGCGCGGACGGCTTCGGCCGGCTCGAAATGCTCGCCGCCCAAGGGCAGCCCCCAGCGAGCGAAGCGCCAGCCCTCGGCGACGGTGCGGCGCACATCGTCGACCAGCGCGGCGGGGTCGTCTTCGCCCACGTTGTGCGGGTAGCAGGCGATCCGCTCGCGGGTGAGGCCGCCGAGCAGGTTGTAGACGGGTTGGCCGAGCGCTTTGCCCTTGATGTCCCAGAGCGCGAGGTCGATGGCGGAGATCGCGGCGGAGGCGACGAGGTCGGCGGGGAAGAAGCCGGCGCGGGCCATCAGCTGCCAGAGGTGCTCGCTGCGGAGGGCGTCCTGGCCGACGAGCAATTCGGCAAACTGCTCAACCGAGGCGGCCACGGCGCGCTCCTGCCAGGTGAGGCCGGATTCGCCGATGCCGACGAGTCCGTCGTCGGTGGCGACGGCGACGAACAGGTGGGGGCGATCGACCATGATCGGGAAGGGCTCGATGGTCGTGATCTTCATGGGCGGCTCTCCGGGGAGTCGGAGTGTCGCAGCTGCGCTGCCGTTTCGTCACTCCCGCTCCCTTCCCTGTCATTTCCGCGCACGCGGGAATGACGGATCCTGGGGCGGGAATAACGGAGAGGGACCGCGGGCTGTGGCGTGCGACGGCCGGGAGCGCAGACTAGCGGCGGTCGTCCTGGCCGTCGTAGATGGGTTCGTTGACGTAGACATCGCCGTTGCGGATTTTGATATTCCACAGGCAGCGGTGGTCGGTGCAGACCCAGGCCTTGTAGTGGACGGCGGCGCCTTGCCCGCCGAAGTCGGAGAGCGGGACGAGCACGCCGCTGTCGCAGGCGGTACAGCGCGGCCAGCCCATCGTCGGCGTCGGTTCGTCAGCCATTCCCCACCTCTACTTCCAGGGGTGCGCGCTCGTCGGCATCCACAGCGTCGTTCCGTCGCGCGCCCCGCCTCACCAGCATAGCGATCGGCGGCGCAGATGGCACAACACGACGGAGAAGGCGCTGCGTCAGCGCTCCGATGCGGCGTCCTCGCTCTGCCACTCGGCGCGGCGGTGAAGGAAGTATTCATAGGCGTCGGCGAGGGCCAGCCAGGAGGCTTCGATCACGTCGGTGGAGGAGCCGACAGTGTTCCAGGTGCGCACGCCGTCAGTCGATTCGATCAGTGCGCGGACCTGGGCTTCGGTGCCGGCGTCGGTGTCGAGGATGCGCACCTTGTAGTCGAGCAGGGAGACCGCGCCGAGCTCAGGGTAAGCCTCCATCAGGCCCTTGCGGGCGGCCTGATCGAGCGCGTTGACGGGGCCGTTGCCGTCGGCGGTGGTGTGGTAGTGGGCATCGCCGACGCGGATTTTGGTGACCGCTTCGGCGAGCATCATGCTCTGCTCGCCCGCGCCGTTGGAGGGCGTCTCGGCGGTCGGGCGGCGGCGCTCGACGACGAGGAAGTCCTCCAGCTCGAAGGGCGGCGCGTAGTCGGGGCGGGAGTGGAGGGCGAGCAGCTCGAAGGAGGCTTCCGCGCCCTCGTATTGGAAGCCGCGGCTCTCCATGTGCTTGACCCGCTCCAGCAGGGCCGACGACTCCTCGGTGCTGAGCGGCAGGTCGTGGCCCTGCTCGGCGAGCTTGTAGGCGATGTTGCGCTTGCCGGAGAGCTCGGAGACGAGCACGCGGCGGTCGTTGCCGACGACGGCCGGCTCGATGTGCTGGTAGGTGGTCGGATCCTTGACGATGGCGGCGACGTGGTAGCCGGCCTTGTGGGCGAAGGCGCTCGCGCCGACGTAGGGGGACTGGCCGGAGAGGGGGCGGTTGGCAAGTTCGGCGACGAAGCGGGAGGCGGCGGTGACCTCGCGCAGCTGCTCGTCGCTGACGACTTTGAGGCCCATTTTCAGCTGGAGGTTGGGGATGATGCTGGAGAGGTTGGCGTTGCCGCAGCGCTCGCCGTAGCCGTTGAGGCAGCCCTGCACCTGCTCGACGCCGGCCGCCACGGCGGCGAGCGAGTTGGCGACGGCGAGGTCGCAGTCGTTGTGGACATGGATGCCGAGGCGGGCATCGGGCAGTTCGGCGCGGACATGCTCAATGGCGCTGGTGATGTCGGGCGTCAGCGCGCCGCCGTTGGTGTCGCAGAGGATCAGGTAGCGGGCACCGGCGCGGTGAGCGGTGCGCAGCACCTGGAGCGCGTAGTCGGCGTCCTCGGCGTAGCCGTCGAAGAAGTGCTCGGCGTCGAAATGCACCTCGCGGCCGAGGCCGGCCATATAGGCGACCGACTCGCGCACCATTGCGAGGTTTTCCTCGCGCGAGGTGTTGAGCACGGACTCGACCTGGGAGGCGATGGCCTTGCCGACGAAGGTGACGACGGGCGTTTCGGCGTCGCGCAGGGCGACAACATTGAAGTCGGTCTCGGTCTGCGCGTTGGGCTTGCGGGTGCCGCCGAAGGCGACGAGTTTGGCGCGGGTGAGGGGTTGCTCGCGCATCCGCTCGAAGAAGGCGCGGTCTTTCTCGTTGCTGCCGGGGAAGCCGCCCTCGACGTAGTGGATGCCGAGCTGGTCGAGCCGGCGGGCGACGGCGATTTTGTCGGCCAGCGAGAAGGCGATGCCTTCCATCTGGGAGCCGTCGCGCAAGAGGGTGTCGTAGAGCGCGACGCGCGGGCGTTCACGGTCGGAGGCAGAAGTTTCGGAAGCGGTCATGAGGGTCGTCCAAGCGGTTGGGGGACTGTGCGGGGGAGTCGGCGTTCAGGCGCCAATGCCAACCGCCGCGAAGATCGCGGCGGCGGGTCCCCCCGGGCAAACAACCGATGAACGTCGCTCAGTCATGGCAGCAGCGTACACGCCCGCGCGCCTATGGGGCACGCTCGCGGTTAAGGGCGAGCAGGCCGGCGAGAATGTCGTCGTTGGCGATGTCGGCGGGCCAGCCGTAGGCGGCGGCGACGGCGGCATCGAGGTCGCGGTGGCGGTCCGTCAGCCAGCCGAGCGGGTTGTTGTAGAGGTTTGTCATGGTCCGCTCGTCGAGGAGGATGGGGTTGACGCCCTGCGGATTGAGCCATTGCTCGCGTCGATCGTGGAGGGCTTTACCGGCGGCGGCGATGTTGTCGCGGTGTTCGAGTTGCTCGGCGGTGAGATCCGAGTCGGGCGTGTTGAGCGGCCAGGGGAAGGGGAAGGTGTTGAAGCACTGGGTATGCACGTAGCGGGGGTCGTCGCCGACGCCCAGGCGAGAGGCTTGCGCCAGCGCCCAGAGCTCGTGGATGCGGGAGTGCAGGATACCGAAGAGGTAGTCGTCATCGCGGGCGAAGGCGACGATCGTGGCGTCGGGAACGACATTGGCTTCCAGCCAGACGTAGACGCGGTGTTTGGCGGTGATCGGGGTGGCGAGGTAGCGATCCAGTTCCCGGATAGCGGCGCGCAGGCTGGGCCGCCACTCTTCGTGCAGCCACCAGCGCTCACGGAGGCGCTGATCGGCGTTCCGGGAGCGCTCGGGCTGGACGTAGCGCCTGAGATACTCGTACGGCTCTTCGTAGTAGGCGGCATCCTCACGGGGCAGATCCGGGCCGAAATCGATGATGTAGCGGCCGCGGGAGCGCTGCACCAAGTCGCGGGCGATCACGAACGGGAAGAGCACATCGTCGTTCGGTCGGCTGTTGACGTTGATCGGCTGGGCAAGCATCCGCTCCCCTTCTTCGCGGGTGATGTCGAATGGTCCCGTTCGTTGCTCGCCGCGGAACGCGACGCCGGCGTTCTCAGGCAGCGAGGCGGCGCTGGAGATATCGGGGCCGGTTGTGAGGTCGGGGTTGATGTTGGGCACGGAGCGGCCATCGAGCTCGTAGAGGCCGGCGTGGGCGCCGCTCTGCCCGACGACGGCGATCCGAACGGCGCTGCCGTTTTCGACCCACGGCTCGTTGCGGTAGGCGAAGAAGATCGCGCCGGATTCGGCGATCCGCCGGAGCACGCGGCGGCTCTCGGAACCGGTGATGCTGCTGGTCGCCAGCAGGCCGGCGGCGCCGGCGGCGCCGCGCTCGATCTGCCGGCGGGCGAGCTCATGCCAGTGGGTGCAGAGATCCGCCTGGCCGCCTACGGCGTCCGCCCAGGCGGCTCGCAGCCGGTCGACGTAGTCGTCTCCGAGCTGCTCGCGTTTGCGCCTGTTGCCGAGGAAGGGCGGGTTGCCGACGATGTAGTCGGCGTTGGGCCATTCGGCGGCGACAGGATCACCCTGCTCATCTTCCGCCAGGATGGCGTCGCGGCACTCGATTTGTTCGGTGCGGCCGAGCACCGGGTCGCGCAGGTCGCGGAAGTCGTGATCGAGGTTCCACTGGATGATGCCGATCCAGAGGGACATGCGGGTGAGTTCGACGGCGAGCGGATCGATATCGATGCCGGCCATGTTGTCGGGGCCGACGCGGCGGCGCAGGCCGCTGTCGCCCAGCGCGTCCTGCGCCCATTCGATCACCTCGTGTTCGAGGTCTTTGAGGGCGCGCATCGCCACGTAGAGGAAGTTGCCCGAGCCGCAGGCCGGATCGAGCACGCGCACATCGGCCAGCCGGGTGAGGAAAGCGCGGACCTTACCGCGCGGCGAGTCGGGCGGGACGGCGAGCGCGAGTTCGCCGTTGGCGGTGTAGTCGGCGGGCGGTTCTTCGACGCCCGGCGGGGCGAGGTCTTCTTTGAGCTCATTGAACTCGGCGCGCAGGGGGCGGAGCATGACCGGCTCGACGACGCGCATGATGTTTTCGGGATCGGTGTAGTGCGCGCCGAGTTGCGAGCGGCGGCGCGGATCGAGGCCGCGCTCGAAGAGCGTGCCGAAGATCGCAGGGTCGATCCGCGACCAGTTGAGCGCGGAGGTCTCGAGCAGGATTTCGACCAGATCCGTGGTGAGCGGCATCACGTCGTCGGCGGAGCGCTCGTCGAAGAGGCTGCCGTCGAACCAGCGGATGGTGTAGGGGCCGAAAAGATGCACGGACTGCTCGGCCATCGCGGTGAAGAGCGGCTGGAGCATCTCGACAGTGAGTTCGGGCCACTCGACCAGGTTCTCGAGCGCGTGGCGCATGGGCTGGGTGACGCGGCCGCCCGGATCGGCGAACAGGCCGACGCTCTCGGCGAACAGGCAGAAGATGATGCGGTTGAGGAAGCGGGCGACAACCGCGGCGTCTTGGCCGTCGCGGTCGCGCAGCTCGGCGGCGACTTCGCCGAATTTTTCGGCGGCGGTCTCGGTGATGTAGCGCGGGTCGTTGTTGGGGTGGAGGTTTTCGGGCGCGGTGAAGACTTCGCGCAGGATGCGGCGGAAGTGGGTGGGGTTTTCGCGCAGGTCGCGGTGACTGAAGGCGATCACGCGGGGCGCGGTGTTGGTGAAGTTGGTGTGGATCTCGAAGCGGCTCATGTCGCAGACGACGAGCAGGGGCGGGTTGCCCAGGCCCTCGCGGTAGCCGCTCAGCTGCTCGTAGGCGTCGACCAGGCTTTTGCCGCCGGACTTGTACTCCCAGCCGAAGTGGTCCTGCTTCCAGACATCGGCCTCGCCACCGGAGCCGTCGTGCAGGTCGACGCGCTTCTCGAACGTGTAGGTCTCGCCGCTCGGATCGCCCTCGAGCGGCGTTTCGACGCCGAGCGTTGCGCAGAGATCGTTGAAGTGGGTTTGCGAATTGGCGCTCTCGCGCAGCGCGGCGTTAGACCACTTGTCCACGAACTCGTCAACGGTCATGGTCGGCTGCGCGGGCACGGCGGGCTCTCCTGCGGGCAGCTTAGTGGCGGAAGAGGCGGTGGCTGGTGAGGGCCATGGCGATGCCGTAGTGGTCGGCGGCGGCGATCACCTCGGCGTCGGCGATGCTGCCGCCGGGCTGGAGGATGTGTCGGACGGCGCTCGCCTGGGCGCGGTCGATGTTGTCGCGGAAGGGGACGAAGGCGTCGTGGCTGAGGACGTTATGGAAGCTTGCGATCCAGTCGGCGCGCTCGGCCTGGCTGAGCGGGGCGGGCAGCGGATCGATCACGGTCGCCAGCTGGGCGCGCTCCGGCTCGGAGAGCTCGCTCCAGTGGATGTACTGCTCGCGGGCGTTGATGATGTCGGCGCGGCGCAGGCCGTCGCGCAAGGGCAGCTCGAGCACGCGCGGGTGCTGCTGGAGCATCCAGCGGTCGGCCTTGCCGCAGGCGAGGCGAGTGCAGTGGATGCGGGACTGCTGGCCGGCGCCCAGGCCGATGACCTGTCCGTCGGCGGCGACGCAGACGGAGTTGGACTGGGTGTAACGGAGGGCGACGGTGGCGATAAGCAGGTCGTGGCGGGCGTCGGGGGGGAATTCGCGCTGTTGGGTGACGATGTTCTCGAAGAGGGCGTCCCCGATCGGGCGGGTGTCGGCGGGCTGTTCGAGGCGGACGCCGAAGAGTTCGCGACGCTCGGTTGGGGGCGGTTCGAAATCGGGGTCGGCTTCGAGGATCAGGTAGCGCCCGCCCTTTTTGGCCTTGAGCAGCTCGAGTGCGTCGGGATCGTAGGCGGGGGCGATGATGCCGTCGGAGACTTCACGGCGCAGAATTGCGGCGAGCGAGCGGTCGACGGGGTCGCTGACGGCGGCGAAGTCGCCGTAGGCGGAGGTGAGGTCGCCGCCGCGGGCGCGGACGTAGGCGGCGGCGACGGGCGAGAGTTCGGCGCCGCCGACGAGATAAGCGGCGCGGAGGGGGTCGGAGAGGGGCAAGCCGACGGCTGCGCCGGCGGGGCTGACGTGTTTGAATGAGGCGGCGGCGGGCAGGTCGAGGGCGGCGCGCAGCTCGCGGACGAGTTGCCAGGCGCTGAGCGCGTCGAGCAGGTTGATGTAGCCGGGCTGTCCGTTGAGGACGCGGAAGGGAGAGGCGTCGCCGACGGCTTCCCAAGAGGCGGGGGTCTGGTGGGGGTTGAGGCCGTAGCGCAGAGGGTGCGGCACGGGCGCGCCTAGGCGACGAGGTTGCGCAGGGCGGGTTCCAGCTCGGAGTGCTCGAACTGGTAGCCGGAGGCGAGGGCGCGGTCAGGCATGACGCGCTGGCTGCAGGTGAGCACGGTCGCGGCCTCGCCGAGCAGCAGCTGGAGAGCGGGCGGCGGGACGGGCAGCAGCGCGGGGCGGCTGAGCGCCGCGCCGAGGGCGCGGGAGAAGTCGGCGTTGCGGACGGGCGCGGGCGCGGTGGCGTTGACCGCGCCGGAGAGGTCGGTCGTGGTGAGCGCGTGCATGATCAGGCCCACGACGTCGTCAATGTGGACCCAGGACCAGAAGTTGCGGCCGCGGCCGATGGGGCCGCCGAGGCCGAAGCGGAAGGGGAGCAGCAGGCGGGCGAGCGCGCCGCCGGCGGTGGAGAGCACGATGCCGAAACGGAGGTTGACGGTGCGCACCTCGGCGTCGGCGGCCGCGCCTTCCCAGTCCTGGCAGAGGCGGGCGAGGAAGTCGTTGCCCGGTGCGGTGTTTTCGGTCACGACGCGCTCGCCGGTGTCGCCGTAGTAGCCGATCGCGGAGGCGGTGACGAGCGCGGCGGGCTTTTCGCCCGACTCGTTGATGGCTTCAACTACCTGGCGGGTGCGCTCGACGCGGCTGGAGCGGAGCTCGGCCTTGCGGCTCGCGCTCCAGCGCTTGTCGACGATGCCTGCGCCGGCAAGGTGGACGACGCCGGCGGCGCCGGCGACGGCGTCGGTCAGGCCGTCCCAGCCGATCCAGGTGACGCCGGCGGTCTGCGGGCGGCTGCCCGGGTCGCGCGAGACGGCGGTGATGGTGGTTGAGCGTTTGCGCAGCTCGTCGATCAAGGCCGAGCCGACGAGACCGCTTGCGCCGGTGACAACAACCTGCATATCGGCGGCTCCTTCCGGCGCGGTCCTAGCCGCCCATGTTGGGACGGACGGGCGGCAGGCCGTGCATGCCGCGGATCAGGTTAATCTCTCCGCGGTGTCCGTTGAGGTGGGTGCAGAGGTGCAGGGTGATCGATTCACCGAGCGTCTCTTCGCGCTCGCCGAGCTGCACTTTGCGTGTCAGATCGTCGTCGCTGAGGCCGTCGAGGAAGGACTGGGTGTTGGCGTTGACGGCGTCCTGATACTGCCAGAAGGCGTCGAGGTCGGCGATGCGGACGGCTGAGGCGTCTTCGGTGGACTGACCGGTGCCGAAGCCTTTTTCGGGCAGGCCGGTCTTTTCAGCCCAGCCGCCCTCGCGCCAGATTTCGGGTTTGCCCTGCCACGCGCCGTTGACGAGCAGGTCTTCGATGCGGGCGGCGTGCCAGAGCACCCAGGCGACGGAGTGGCTTTCGCCGTCGGGCACGTAGTGGAGTTGTTCGGAGGTCTGGCCTTCGCGGGCGTCGCGGAAGCCGCCCTGGATGAAGCTGAGCATGTCCTTGATGTAGCCGACTGTGCCGCTCATGGTTTGCTCCAATCGTGGGCCGCGCCGCCGCTCACTGCGGCGGTTTGGCGTCGTCCTCCGGTGACTGTGGCGTGTCGGATGCGTCGGGTGCGTCCCCAGCGCCTCCAGTGTCTTCAGCGTCTTCGCTTTCGGCCTCGATCGCGTCGTCGGAGGCGTCGAGCGCGTCTCTGAGCGCGTCCATCACTTTGGGATCGAGGACCTGTTCGAGGTCGAGGTCGGGGATGTCCTCCAGGGCAGGGGCATCTTGATCGTCGGATTCGAGGCCGAAGGCGCGGGCGAGTTCGCGGGCGACGGCGGGGTCCAGTCCGCCGGCGGTAGCGAGGCGCTCGGCTAGCTCGCGCAGTTGGTCCTCGTTGACGCCCATCGAGGTGAGCGTCTCGCGGACGAGGCGCTGGACTTCGGCGTGGTCCTGGCGGATCAGGGCGTCGGCGAGTTCGAGTTGGGTCTCGATGGCGCGGAAGCCGAGGCGGCGCTGGGTCTCTTCTTTTTCGAGCAGGGTGGACATGAGGCGGGTGAAGAGGGTGGTGGTGCGGGCGATGCGCATGCGGTCGTCGGGGTGCTCTGGGAACTCCCCGGTGACAGCGACTTCAAAGCCGGTGCGTTTGTCGGTGGCGACGTACTGGTGAGGCATGTGCGCAGTGTAGCTGGCAGGGTGGCGGGAGGTGCGCGGGCTCAGCCGGCGGCGGCCAGCCAGGGGGTGAGAACGTCGAGGAAACCGGGGGTGTTCTGGGAGTGGACGTTGTGTCCGCAGTCGGGCACTTCGATGAGGCGGGCGTTGGGCAGGCCGGCGACGAAGCGCTGCGCGGCGTCGGCTTCGAGGATGTTGGAGCGCTCGCCGCGGATCAACAGGGTGGGGCCCCGGAAGGCGTGGAAGCCGCGGGCTGCGTCGCTGCGCTCGGAGTCGGGGCGCGAGCGTTGGCGGAACTCGGGGTCGTGCAAGAGGCGATCGGACTTGCTGACGTAGCGTCCGTCGGAGCGCTGGATGAGGTTGTAGCGGGCGGTGCGCTCGATGTGCTCGCGGGAGCGGAAGGGGTCGTAGGCGACGACGCGGTCGATGAACTGATCGAGCTGGTCGAACTCGGTGTTGCGGACGACGAAGTTGCGGATCGTCTCCGCGCCGCGCTGGGAGACTTCGGGGCCGACATCGACGAGACCGACGGCGCGGGGCAGGGCGGGTTCGAGCGCGGTGAGGCGCATGGTGACCATGCCGCCCATCGAGTGTCCGACGACGATGGGGGCGTCGATTTGCTCCTGGGCGATCAGGGCGAGGGCGTCGCGGGCCATCGGCTCGGGGCCGTATTCAGCGTCGCGGGCCCACTCGCTGTCGCCGTGACCGCGCTGGTCGAGGGCGTAGATGCGGTAGCGGTCGGCGAGGCTGAGGGAGACGAGGTCCCAGGAGTGGGCGGACTGGTTGCCGCCGTGTAGGAAGAGCAGCGGCGGATTGCGCGGGTCGCCCCACTCGAGCAGGTGGAGGCGGAGGTGGTTGATCACGACATTGCGGGAGACATAGCGGAGGTCGGGAGCGTGAGGGATGCCGAGGTCGGCGGCGCTCTCGAGCAGGCTGGCGAACTCGTCGGTTTGGGTCATGTCGACGGCGTCGGTGGTGGGGGCAAAGGTGTTGAGGTACATGGTGGGGACGATACCGCAGGGTTCGGGGCACGGCGAGGCCGCCCCTGCGGGGGTGGCGTCGCTGTGCCGGGGTGGATTGAGGGCTGGGTGGGCGGGGCTAGCCGGCGGGGAGGGGCGGCGGGGCGCGGGGGTGTCGGAGGAAGTCGGGGAAGGGGGGTTCGGGAGGGAGTTTGCCGAGGTCGCGGAGGAAGCGTCGGCGAAGGTTGTGGTAGGTGGGTTTGGGGGGCGGTTCGGAGCCCCCCTCTGTGTCTCCCCCCAGGATGGGGGGAGAAAGGGAAAGGGCTCCCCCTGCGATGGGGGGAGAAAGGGAAAGGGCTCCCCCTGCGATGGGGGGAGAAAGGGAAAGGGCTCCCCCTGCGACGGGGGGAGAAAGGGAAAGGGCTCCCCCTGCGACGGGGGGAGAAAGGGGAAAGTCCCCCCCTGCGATGAGGGGAGAAGGGGAAGGGTTTCGCCCCGCGATGGGGGGAGTGGTTGGTTCGGTGGGTTTGGGTCGCTTCGCGCTGCGTTTGCGGGGGATGGGGAGGCGGGGGTAGGGGAGCGTGGGGGTCCACCGGAATGAGGCGCCCAAGATGGACGGGCCGGGCAGCGCGGGGCCGGGCAGGCTGCCCAGGTTGAGGCGGGCGGGCTCGCGCAGTGCGACCATGCCCAGGGCGCGGGCGATCAGGTAGACGACGGTGAGCATGACGCGGTGCGCAGTGGTGGTTTCGGCCAGCTTGAGCAGTTGGTCTTTGACCCGGGCGCAGCCGTGTTGGGCGGCGAGCAGGTAGAAGGCGGAGAGGCGGTCGTGGTCGGACCTGGCGTGTTGGGCGAGCTGTTCGAGGCCGGCGGTGTAGAGCGGTTGGAGGATATTGGGGTTGTCGAGGTCGGGTGCGGCGGCGGGCTCGTCGGGGTGGAAGTCGGGGAGCAGCTCGGGGTGGTGCCGGTGGAGTCTGCGGAGGTGGTCGTGGTCGGAGGGCATGTGGGGGATGGTATGCGTACGGGTGTTCTGTTGGCAAGTTTTGGGTGGGTGGGTTTGTTGGGTGGGTTGCAGTTGGGGGTGCGGAGTGTTGGTGGGGGTTTGGGGCGGCCGACCCCCCAGTCGCTGCGCGACAGCCCCCCTGCGTAGGGGGGCGATTCGGAGGGGGGCGATTTCGGGAGTGGCTACACTTGCGGGGACGCTCAGATGTTGGGAGGACGCGATGGCTTTTGCTCGACCTGAACTGCTGGTTTCGACGGACTGGCTGGCTGCGCATCTGGATGATGCGGACCTGCGGGTGTTTGAATGCACCGTGTTTCTGCAGCCGCGGGAGGGCGGCGGCTACCGCGTGGAGGGCGGGCTGGCGGAGTGGGAGGCGGGGCACATTCCGGGCTCGGGCTTCCTCGATCTGCAGGGGGACTTTTCGGACAACGAGCAGCGGCTGCGGTTCATGATGCCGGGCGAGACGGCGTTCGCCGAGGCGGCGGGGCGGCACGGGATCGCGGAGAAGGACCGGATCGTGCTCTACGACCGGCTGGGCAGCATGTGGGCGGCGCGGCTGTGGTGGATGTTCCGGGCGATGGGCGCGGAGCGGGCGGCGGTGTTGGACGGCGGCTGGACAAAGTGGCTGGCGGAGGGGCGTGCGGTGTCTACCGAGCCGGCTGCCTACGCGCCAGCGGCGTTCAGCGCGCGTTTCGACGCGGCGCGCTTCGCCGATCGGGAGGAGATGGTGGCGACGCTGGACGGCGGGGCGTGCGTGATCAACGCGCTGGGACGCGATCAGCACAGCGGGGCGGACGGCGGGCGCACCTACGGTCGGGCCGGGCACATCCCTGGCAGCGCGAACGTGCCGGCGATGGAACTGATCGATCCGGAGACGCAGGCGTATCTGGACGCGGAGACGCTGGCGGCGCAGTTCGCGGAAGTGGGCGCGGAGCGGGACCAGCGGGTGATCACCTACTGCGGGGGCGGGATCGCGGCGAGCAACGACGCCTTCGCGCTCTCGCTGCTGGGCTACGAGAACGTGGCTGTTTATGACGCCTCGATGTCGGAATGGGCGGCGGATGCGTCGCTGCCGCTGGAGGTGGACAGCTAATATCCTCTGGCAGAACCCAGCGGTGCTCGAACGGGGGAATGTCTCTGATGAACGGCTTCCAACTCGGACTCGACGAAATCAGCTCACCGGCCAATCTGCGCGCCTATCTGGCGGAGATGATCGGGACGATGTTGTTCGTGGTGCTCGGCACGGGCACGGCGATTGCGGTGTTCGTCATGACTAACGGCGCACCCGGCGCCGCCGGCCTCGTCGCCATCGCCGCCGCGCACGGGCTCGGCATCGCAGCGGTGGTCTACGCCACGCACAACATCTCCGGCGGGCACGTGAATCCGATCGTGACGGTGGCGCTGATGCTGACCCGCCACATCAAGATCGGGCCTGGGACGATCTACGTGGTTGTCCAGTTCCTCGGCGCGATTTTGGGCACAGCCCTGCTCTACGCGATCGTCAAAGACAACATCGGCAACTGGACTGTGGGCGGGGAGGACATGCTGAACTTCGGCGCGCACGCGATCAACACGAACGTGGTGGGCGAAGGCGGGGCGTTCCTGGCGGAGATCATCACCGGCGTGGTGCTGGTCTCGGTGATTTTCTCGGTGGCGGTCTCGCGGCGGGGCGCGGGCGTGGCGGCGCCGCTGGCGATCGGGCTGACGGTGATGCTGTTCCACCTGATCTTCATCCCGATGACGGGCGCGTCGGCGCACCCGGCGCGGACGTTCGCGCCGGCGCTGCTCTCAAACGCCTTCGACTCCTACTGGGTCTACGTGCTGGGGCCGACGGTCGGTGCGATCATCGCAGCGGTGCTCTACCACCATGTCTTCCGCGCGGGCGCGGAGGATGAGCCGGAGTCGTAAGGGCGCGCCGGCAGCGGGGAGCGTGAGCGCAGTGACCACCGCAACAGCGACGCGCCGCCTCACGCCGTGCTGGGATCCGGCTGCCGAAGTCTCGTTTCTGCGGGGCGATTGTCTGGAGCTGCTGGCGGCGATGCCCGACGGGGCGGCGCGGCTGGTGGCGACCTCGCCGCCCTACAACATCGGCAAGGCCTACGAGCGCAGCCGCACGCTGGAGGAGTACGTCGACTCGCAGGCCGAGGTGATCGCGGAGTGCGCGCGGGTGCTGGCGGACGACGGCTCGCTGTGCTGGCAGACGGGCAACTACGTGCGGCGCGGCGAGATCGTGCCGCTGGACGCGCTGCTCTTCCCGATCTTCCGCGGCCTCGGCCTGCGGATGCGCAACCGGATCGTGTGGCACTTCGAGCATGGGCTGCACTGCACGAAACGCTTCTCGGGCAGGTACGAGACGATCTCGTGGTTCAGCAAGTCGGACGACTATTTCTTCGACGTGGATCCGATTCGGGTGCCGCAGAAGTACCCGAACAAGCGGCACTTCAAGGGGCCGCGTGCGGGGCAACTGTCGGGCAATCCGCTGGGCAAGAACCCGGGCGATGTCTGGATTTTTCCGAATGTGAAGCACAACCACATCGAGAAGACGGAGCATCCGTGCCAGTTTTCGGTGGAGCTGGTGGAGCGTCTGGTGCTCTCGATGACGGAGCCCGGGGATCTGGTGCTGGATCCCTATATGGGCGTGGCGTCAACCGCAATCGGCGCGATTCGGCACGGCCGGCGGGCAGCAGGGGCGGAGCTGGATGCCGATTACCACCGGATCGGGGTGGAGCGTCTCCAGGCGGCGTGGAACGGGGAGTTGCGCACCCGCCCAATGACGCGGCCGGTCTATCAGCCGCCGGCGGACGCTGAACGGTCGCTGTGGTAGCTCCGCCATTCCCGCCGACCTTTTCCCGTCATTCCCGCCCTTGAGCGGGAGTTCATGCGGCGGCTGTCGGCGGTGCGGCGTGTCGGGAAACGCTGCGAACGGAGGTTGGCGGCAGGCCGATCTCTCGTGCTGCGAACGGGGCTGGGTTTGGGCCCCAGATCAAGTCTGGGCCGACGAAAAGGAGGGGCGGGTGTGACGGTGGAGTGAACACAGGTATGACGGTGGTAGGGCGGCGGGAGTAGCGGAAGTGTGAACAGGCGTCAGGTGAGGGCGTCGGCGATGGCTAGTTGGGCGATGCGCTCGTCGTCGTAGTTGAGGATTTGGCGGAGGACGTGGTCGTTGTCGCGGCCGAAGGTGGGGGCGGCGGCGCGGTAGGAAGGCGGGGTTTCGGAGAGGTAGCCCTTGGCGGCTTCGATCACGGTCTGGCCGTGGACAGGGTGGTCGAGGGTGATGAAGTGGTTGCGGTGCCGGAGTTGAGGGTCGGCGAAGGCCATTTCGCTGGTCTGGACGGCGTGGGCGGGGACATTGACAGACTGGAGGATGCGTTCGGTCTCGAAGGCGGAGCGCTGTCGGGTCCACTCCATGATCGCGGCGGTGATCGCGTCGTCTGCTGCGCGGCGGGCGGCGGCGTCCGCGTAGCTCGCGTCGTCGGCCCATTCGGGGCGGCCGATCGCGATGCTGAGGCTGCGCCAGTCGGTCTCGTCGCGGACGGCGACGGCGACCCATTCGTCGTTGCCGGCGGCGGGGAAGACGCCGTGGGGGGACATTTGCAGGTCGTCGTTGGCGACCAGTGCGGGGACGCGGCCGTTGACGGTGTAATCGAGCAGCGCGGTGCTCATGAAGTGGAGCGAGGATTCGGCCTGTGCCTGGTCGATGTAGCAGCCCTCGCCGGTGCGGTCGCGGTGGTCGAGCGCGGCGAGCAGCGCGGGGACGGAGAAGCGGGGACTGAGGTAGTCGGTGTAAGCGGAGTAGGGGCCGACGGGATCGCCGCCGGGGGAGCCGGCGAGGGCGATAAAGCCGCCGATGGCGGCGCCCATCGTGCCGAAGCCGGCGACGCTGGAGAGCGGGCCGTCCTGCCCGAAGAGGCAGGTGCTGAGCATGATCAGGTCGGGCTTGATTTGGCGGAGGGCGTCGTAATCCATGCCCCAGCCGCGCATGGCGCGGGGAGAGAAGGATTCGCAGAGGATGTCGCACCAGCGGACGAGGTCGAGCAGCACCTCGCGGGCTTCTTCGGTGGCGAGGTTGAGCGAGAGGCCGAGCTTGTTGACGTTCATGTTGCCGAAGAGGCCGGAGTGGTCGACGCCCTGCTCGTTGTTGTGGAAGGGGCCGATGCCGCGGGCGGTTTCGACGCGGTTGGCGCTTTCGACGCGGACGACGGTTGCGCCGAAGTCGGCGAGCAGTCGGGTGGCGGTGGGACCGGCGACGACCCACATGAGGTCGAGCACTTTGACGCCGTCAAGCGCGTCTGGAGCGTCGCCTGGCGACTCGTCAGGGGAGTTGGGCGGGGAGTCGTGAGCGGTCATCAGATCACTCCCTGGGCGGCGAGCGCGGCGAGGCGCTCGGAGTCGAGGCCGAGTTCGGCGTAGATTTCGGCGTTGTGCTCGCCGAGGGTGGGGGCGCGGCGTCGGTAGGCGATGGGCGAGGCGGTCATGCGCACGAAGGGTCCGGGGAAGCGGACGGGCTGTTCCTGGCCGGGCATTTCGTGGGTCTGCCAGAAACCGCGCGCCTCGAACTGCTCGCTCTCGGCGACTTCGTCGACGGTGGTGACGGGGACGATCAGCAGCCCACGGGAGCGCGCTTCGTCGAAGAGTTCGGCGCGGGTGCGCTTCTCGATGAACGCGCCGACAACGCCGAGCAGGCGGTCCCACTCGCTGAGCGGCATTTGGCCGCTGATGAAGAGGGCGCCGAGGCCGATCCAGTCGAGGTCGCGGTCGGCCTGGTCGCACTCGCCGCACTCGAAGATCCAGTTCATCAGGCGCTGGCTGAAGGGTCCGATGCCGCTGCCGAAGAGGAAGGTGAGGGAAATATGTCCGTCGGCAGCGCGCCAGATCAGCTTGCCGCGGAAGGGGCCGACGACCATGCCGCCGGCGACGCGCTGGGTTTCGACCGCGCCGATGCCGTGCGAGACGATGGTGGACATCGTGGCGGCGGCGACGGATTGCTGGGCGGAGACATCGACGTGCTGTCCGCGTCCGATCTTGCGGCGGGCGTGGAGTGCGACGAGGGCGGCGGAGGCGGCTTCGCCGGAGGCGTGGTGCCAGGCCTGGGGGACGGAGACGCGGACTGGCTGTTGCCCGGCGTCGCCGGCCAGGATTAAGGGGCCGCCGGCGGCCATCAGGATCAGGTCGGTGGCTTCGTAGGCGGCCTTGGGGCCGTCCCGGCCGAAGGCGCTGATTGAGACGTAGATCAGATTTTCGTTGAGGGCGCGGAGGTCATCGTAGCCGAGTCCGCGGGCGGCCATTGCGCCGGGCTGGTCGGACTCGATCACGAAGTCGGCAGTGGCGGCGAGGCGGCGGATCAGGTCCTGGCCTTCGGCGCTGTCGAGATCGCAGGTGATGCCGCGTCGGTTGCGAGCGTAGGCCCACCAGTAGAGGGAGCGGTCGGGGCCGGGCTGGTCGGCGGCGAAGGGGGCGAGGCTGCGGGCGGGGCTGCCGGCGGGCGGCTCAACGAGGATCGTGTCTGCGCCGAGGTCGGCGAGGATTTGGCCGGCGAGCAGGCCGCGCTCGTTGCTCAGGTCGAGGACTCGGTAGGGGCTGAGCATGGGGTGAGTTCCTCCGTGGGGTGATCCTAGCGCGGCGGCGGCAGCTGGTGCGAGTGGTAGCGTCGAACTCGTGATGAGTGCTCGCACGACGTACCACGCGGAGACAGCCGCCGCGTTTCTGGTCCGGGCGCGCGCGTATCTCGCCGCTGGCGATGTGGTGCAGGCGTCGGGGGCCGGTTGGGATGCGGCGGCGCGGATGGTTGAGGCGGTGGCTGAAGAGCGCTGGTGGGCGTGTGCGTCGCCCGGTCACCTCCACCAGACGGTCGGGCGCGTTGTCGACGAGCTGGGAGACAGGAAGGTCTGGCGCTTGTTCCACTCGGCGAATGCGCTGCATCAGAACTTCTACGAGGGTTTGATGCCTGCGGAGTCGGTGACTGCGGGGCTGGGCGCGGTTGAGGAGTTTGTGAGGCGGCTGGGCGATCTGATCGACTGAGTCTCGGACTGCGACGGCTACTGGAGCGCTCCTGCGGCGGTGATGGGCCAGGCGGCTTCGACGACGCCTTCGCGGTGGGCATAGAGGGTGCGGTGGAGGAGCATTGTGGAATCGGAGTAGTGGGGGATTAGACGGATGCGATCGCCGGGGCGGAGGGTTGCGCCGTTGTCGAGGGCGAGGTGGGTGTGCTCGGCGGAGAGGCCGACGCAGCGCGCGCCGGCCGGGGCGACCACCTCGGGCAGGCCGGTGTGGCGTCCGGTGGCTTTCCAGCCGGCGTCGGCTGCGGCGCGCCCGTCGGCGGCGCTGACGACCTGGGCGGAGAGCGAAAAGGCGCGGCGGTGGCCTGTGACGCCCATCTGCTCGTAGGTGAGGTCCATCAGCGTTGCGCCGCCGGCCTGGAGTTCAGTGAGGAATCCTTGTTGGAGGACGAAGCGATAGTTGCCGCTGCCGCCGCCGCTGAGCAGGTTGATTTCGAGGCCGACTGCTTCGGCGCCCCGGCGCGCCTGTTGCAACAACTCGCCGGAGATGCGGGTTTCGCGCTCTTTTTCGGTGGGCGGCAGGCCCATCACGTGGCCTTCGTAGCCCATCAGTCCGCGCAGGCGCACGCCGTCGAGTTCGACGACGCGCAGGCAGAGGGCGGCTGCGTCGTCGGGCGCGACGCCGCAGCGGTGGAGGTTGACATCGACGTCGACGAGGATGTCGATCGTGACATCCGCGGCGACGGCCTGCGCGGCGATCATCGTGAGGTTGGCTTCGTCGTCCATGGCGACGCAGACGGCGGCGTTGCGAGCGAGCCCGACCAGGCGCGCGACTTTTTCTGCGCCGACGACCTCGTTGGCGATCAGGATGTCGTCGATGCCGCCCTCGGCCATGGCCTGAGCCTCGGAGACTTTGGCGCAGGTGATGCCCACTGCGCCGGCGTCGAGCAGGATCCGCGCGAGCTCGGGTGTCTTGCAGGCTTTGACATGGGGCCGCCAGGCGATGCCGGCGCGGGCGCAGGCGTCGGCCATGCGGCGGGCGTTGTGTTCGAAGGCGTCGAGGTCCACGAGCAAGGCTGGGGTGTCGAGCGCTTCGGCGGGCAGGCCGGAGGGGTCATCCATCATTGCGCGAGGATAGGGTGCGCAGAGGATTGGAGCGCGCCATGCCATTCGCCGAGATCAACGGGTTGCGGCTGTTCTTTCACGAGCAGGGCGACGTGAGTTTGCCGACGGTGCTGTTCGTGCATGGGACGCAGGGGAATGCGTCGCTGTGGGCAGACGTGATCGACGGGCTGAGCGATCGGTTTCACTGTCTGGCGCTCAATCATCGGGGGCGCGCGCCGTCGGACGCGCCGGCCGATCCGGGCGCGTACGGCATCGAAGTGTTCGCGGACGATCTGGCGGTGTTTGCGGCGCAGCGCGGGCTGGACAGCTTCAGTTTGGTCGGCTGGTCGCTGGGGGTGCGGACGGCGCTGAGCTATCTGGAACGTCACGGGCAGGAGCGGGCGCGATCGTTGATCACGGTGGGCGGGCCGCCTTCGGCGCGCTTCGGCGGGCAGCCGCTGCAGCCGCCCGATCGCGAACGGACGCCGGAGCCGCATCGCTGGGGGGCGACGTTCGGGCCGATCACGGAGGCGTGCTGGGAGGGTTCGCAGGCGTCGCGGGCGGCGTGCGATCTGGAGTGGTTTCTGCCGCAGATTCGGATACCGACGGCGATTTTCCACGGGCGGAACGATCCGATTGCGCCGTTCGCGGCGGCGGAGGCGATGGCGGCTGCCATTCCGGGCGCGGCGCTTCATCCGTTTGAGCGGAGCGGGCACGCGCCGCTGCTCAGCGAGCCGGAGAAGTTTTTGGCGGACGCCGCCGCGTTTCTGGGCAAAACGTCGGGCGCTTGAGATCGGGCTGCGGTCGCAGGGCGGCTACTTGATGGCGTCCAGCGCCTCGCGCAGCTGGGCGGCGATGCCCTTGGCGTCGTAGAAGTAGCGGGAGTGCGTGCGGCGCAGGGCTTCTTCGCCCTCGGAGAGGAAGAGGACGACTTCGTCCTGGGGGCGCTTTTCGCGCTCGGCCTTGTTGAGCGCGGCGATGGCGCCGTCGGAGTCTTCACGATCGAACTCGGTGAGGGTGACCTCGTCGGTGTCGTGGTCGCAGTGCAGCAGGATCCACTTGGTCATGATTCGTCCTGTTCCGACGCCTCCATGCGGGCGATGAATGCGTCTTTGAGCCGCTCATAGAGGATATCAACGACGCGAAGCAGAGCGAGGATGTCCTCGGCGGCCTCGATCAGGGAGGCGTCGGCTTCGCGCGCGCCGTTGTGTTCGCGCGCCCGGTTCCGGAGCAGTTCGACGGGTCGGCGCAGCTCGCGGGACTGGAGGAGCGCGGTGTCGACTATCCAGCCCTGCTCGGAGACGGTTTCGAGGCGGCGGCGAACTTCGGGCGGTCCGCCGCCTGCCTTGATCAGGCGATCGATGCGGTAGGCGAAGTGCTCCGAGAGGTTGGCCCAGGCGTGCTGGACCTGGGTGCGTATCTGGATCTCGACGTACCGGCCGTCGCTCGCTCTGACGATGAGGTGCAGGGCGCGGTAGCCGTTCTTGTGGCCGCCGGTCGTGTAGTCCTTTTCGCGCTCAACGTCGAGGCGGTCGACCAACCAGCGCCGCGCGGTCGCCATGTCTTGCAGCGTGGGGACGGTCAGGCGGCAGCCTGCGACATCCTGCATCTGCGAGAGCGGCAGCGCCTTACGGCTCAGCTTGCCGACGACTGAGTCGATCGCTTTGAGCCGCGAGGCGACCTCGGTTTCGTATTGGCCAAGCGCCAAGTCGGCGCATTCGTCCAATGCGCCCTTGACTTCGAGCAGCGCGGGTAGAAATGTCGCGCGGAACTCCGCATATGCGGGTTGGTCCTCGCCTTTCGCGCCCTGGGTCCCCAAGCGCCGGCCCAGATCATCGATGGCTTGGGCATCGTCTTGCATGGCTCCACTGTACGCCGAAGCGGGCGTTTCGGCGTCCTGCGACGGGCAGGGAGTGCGCGGCCCTGTCGCCGGTAATGCGACGCAGTTAGCCGCGGCCGTGGCGGAGGAGTTTGCCGGGGGTGGCGCCGGTTTCGGCGCCGTTTTGCATGGTGACCTCGCCGTTGACGAGGATCCAGCGGTAGCCGTGGGGACGCTGGATGCGTCGCCACTCGCCGGCGGGGAAGTCGTGGACGATTTCGCCCTGGAATTCGGGATCGAGTTTGAGCGCGTCGAGGTCGTAGACGACGACATCGGCGGGCGCGCCTTCGGTGAGCATGCCGCGGTCGCGGAAACCGGCGGCGCGGGCGGGGAGGTAGGAGAGGCGGTAGTGGGCCTCTTCGAGGGTGACCTTGCCGGTGTCGCGCACCATCCAGATGAGGAAGTCGGTGGGATAGGAGCCGGCGGTGAGGAATTTGGTGTGCGCGCCGCCGTCGGAGACGCCGGGGATGGTGTAGGGGGATTCGATGATTTCGGCCATGTGGTCGGGGTTGGCGTTGGTGACCTCGGTGAGGAATTCGGCCTTGAGGTCGGTGGCGAGGGCGAGGTCGAGCATGGCGTCGATGGGGTGTTTGCCCATGCGCTGGCCGACTTCGGCGAGGGTGAGGCCGACGTACTGCTCGAGTTCGGGCTTGGCTTCGAGGTGCTGGATCATGACCTTTTCGATCGAGCCGCCGATGGCCTGGGTTTGGCCGAGTTTTTCGATGGCGTCGTCCATTTCGGCCTTGAGCCGCTCGCGCACGTCGGGGTCGGCGAATTTGGCCTTTTTCTCCTCGACGGTGCCGGTGGTGGCGTAGTTCCAGGCGGGGCTGGAGTCGTAGAGGTTCCAGTCTTCGAGGGTGTAGGCGAAGGCGGAGCGGATGGTGAAGGCCTGGCCGAAGATGCGCTCGCCGCGGGCGTTGCGCTCGGCGAGCCAATTGAGGGACTTGGTGTGAGCTTCGGGGCGCTGGGCGTTGGGGGCGATCACGTTGTGGAGGATGGGGCGGCCGGAGACGCGGGCGAGTTCGGCCTCGAAGGCGAGGTCAGACTTGATGTCGCCGGTGGCCTGGGTGATTTGGATGAAGCCCTCGTCGCGGTCGCGCAGCACTTCGGCGAGGGCGAGGCACTCGTTGTCGCTCATGATGTCGGTGACCATGGGGGTGCCGTCGTAGTCGGCCTGGACGGAGTTTTCGCCGAGTCGCTGAGTGGACCAGCCGCAGGCCCCGGCGTCCATGGCTTCGTGCAGGAGGCGCTGCATTTCGGCGATTTCGTCGTCGGTGGCGCGGCGGCTTTTGGCGGCTTCGAGGCCCATGACCCAGATCATCAGCGGGGCGATGGGCATGTAGGAGAGGCAGTTGACGCCCTTGGGGATGCGGTCGAGGGTGTCGAGCCATTCGGGGAAGGAGATCCAGTCCCAGAGCATGCCGGCTTTCATGGAGTCGAAGGGGATGGCTTCGGTGCGGGACATGGTGAGCATGGCGCGGTCGCGCTCTTCTTCGCGGACGGGTGCGAAGCCGAAGCCGCAGTTGCCGAGCACGACGGAGGTGACGCCGTGCCAGCCGGAGATGGTGCAGTAGGGATCCCACTGGATTTGGGCGTCGTAGTGGGTGTGGAGGTCGACGAAGCCGGGTGCGACGATCAGGCCGTCGGCGTCGAGCACCTGGTCGGCGTCGGCGGGGTACATGGGGCCGCCGATCTGGGCGATGCGGCCGTCCTTGATGCCGATGTCGGCTTTGAAGCGGGGGACGCGAGTGCCGTCGACCACGGTGCCGCCGCGGATGAGGATGTCGAACGTAGCCATCTCAGTGCTCCTTGCTGATCCGCGCGGGGTGATCCACGGTGCGCGGATACTGTCCAGTCGTCTCGTCCTGTCTGTCGTAAAGACTACAGATTCGGATCCGGGTTTGCAGGCGCACTCAGACGAGTCGGGGGCGCGGGTTGGGGCCGGAGGGCGCAGCTCTTGCGTCGCGCGCGATACAGGGCGACGGCGGTTTGCGTCTTGTGATCACTAAGATCAGCACATGTCACGCCTCAGCCTGCTTGATGCCGCAGCCCGGCAGACGATCGTGCTCGACGGCGCGACGGGCACGGGCATTCAGGCGATGGATCTGCCGCTCTCGGATTTCGACGGGCTCGAGGGCTGCAACGAGGTGCTCAATGTGAGCTGTCCGCGGGCGGTTGAGGCGCTGCACGCCTCCTACTTTGCGGCGGGCGCGGACGCGGTGCTGACGAATACGTTCGGCGCATCCGCCGTGACCCTCGCGGAGTACGAGCTTGCGGAGCGCACGCGCGAGATCAACGCTGCGGCCGCGCGCCATGCGCGCGCCGCCGCTGACAGATTCAGCGCTCCGGATGCGCCGCGCTTCGCGATCGGCTCGATTGGGCCGGGCACGAAGCTGCCCAGTCTGGGGCAGATTGGGTTCAACGCGCTGCATGCGGCCTATCTCGAGCAGGCGCGGGGGCTGCTCGACGGCGAGGTGGATGCGCTGCTGGTGGAGACCGTGTACGACCTGTTGCAGGGCAAGGCGGCGATTCTGGCCTGCCGCGACGCGCTGGCGGAGCGCGGGCTGGACACGCCGATTTTCGCGACGGTGACGATCGAGACGACGGGGCAGATGCTGGTGGGCAGCGAGATCGGGGCGGCGCTGACGGCGCTTGCGCCGCTGGGGCTGGCGGGCGTGGGGCTGAACTGCGCGACCGGGCCGGAGCTGATGCACGAGTCGCTGCGTTTTCTGGCGGAGAACGCGCCGTTTCCGCTGCTTTGCTCGCCCAACGCGGGGCTGCCGCGTGTCGAGGACGGCGAGACGATCTACGACCTGACGCCGGACGGGCTGGCGGAGGCGCACGCGGCATTCATCCGCGAGTACGGGGTGAGCATCGTGGGCGGGTGCTGCGGCACGACGGATGAGCATGTGCGGGCCGTCTCGGAGCGGGTACGCGGCATCGAGCGGGCGAAGCGCGAACCGCAGTTCACGCCCGGCGCCGCTTCGCTCTTCAGTGCGGTGCCCTATGCGCAGGACGCCTCGTTTTTGATCGTCGGCGAGCGGGCCAACGCCAACGGCTCGCGCCGCTTCAAACGGTTGCTCGACGAGGAGCGCTGGGAGGAGATGGCGAACGTCGTGCGCGACCAGGCGGCCGAGGGCGCGCATGTCGCGGATGTCTGCGTGGACTTCGTGGGGCGCGACGGCGTGCCCGATATGGAGCAGTTGGTCGGCAAGGCGCGCGGACTGTCGACGCTGCCGCTGATGCTGGATTCGACCGAGCCGCCCGTGCTGGAGGCGGGACTGAAGCTGATCGGCGGCAAGGCGCTGGTCAACTCGATCAACCTGGAAGACGGCGACGAGGCGGGTTCGCGGCTGGATCGCACGCTTTCGGCGGCGGTGCGCTTCGGCGCGGGCGTCGTGGCGTTGTCGATTGATGAGGCGGGGCAGGCGCGGACATGCGAGCGCAAGGTGGAGATCGCCGAGCGGCTCTATCGGATCGCGACGGCGGAGTACGGGCTGCCGGCGGAAGATCTGTTTTTCGACGCGCTGACGCTGCCGCTAGGGAGCGGCCAGGACGAACTACGCAACGACGGGATCGAGACGCTGGACGCGGTGGAGGAAATCTCCCGGCGTTTTCCGCGTTCGCAGACCATTCTGGGGGTGAGCAATGTCTCGTTCGGGCTGAATCCGGCGGCGCGGCAGGTGCTGAACAGCGTGTTTCTGCAGGAGGCGGTGGAGCGGGGGCTTTCGGCGGCGATCGTTCACGCGGCGCAGATTTTGCCCGCGCATCAGATCGATGAGCGGCAGCGCGAAGCGGCGCTGTGGCTGATCCGCAACGACTGGGTGGACGGGGCGGATCCGCTGGTTGAGTTCATGGCGCTGTTCGAGGGCGTCACGGTGCGGCGCGAAGAGAGCGATATCGCGGAGCTCAGCGTCGAGCAGCGGCTGCACCGTCGGATTGTGGACGGACTGCGCGAGGGGCTGCACGACGATCTGGATGAGGCGCTGCGCGCGCGCCCGGCGCTGGAGATCATCAACGGGCTGCTGCTGCCGGCGATGCAGGAGGTGGGCGACCTGTTCGGCGCGGGCAAAATGCAGCTGCCGTTCGTGCTCCAGTCGGCGGAGACGATGAAGGCGTCGGTGGCGCATCTGGAGCCGCAGATGGAGCGCAGCGACGCTGCGGGCAAGGGGACGATCGTGCTGGCCACGGTGCGCGGCGATGTGCATGACATCGGCAAGAACCTGGTCGACATCATCCTCAGCAACAATGGGTTCACGACGGTGAATCTGGGCATCAAGCAGCCGATTGGGCCGATCATCGAGGCGGCCGAACAGCACGATGCGGACGCGATCGGGCTCTCCGGGCTGCTGGTCAAGTCGACGCTGGTGATGCGGGAAGACCTGGAGGAGTTGAACCGGCGCGAGCTGGCGGAGCGCTGGCCCGTCCTGCTGGGCGGCGCGGCGCTGACGCGCGGCTACGTCGAGTCGGACCTGCGCGAGGTCTTTGCGGGGCGGGTCTGGTACGGACAGGACGCCTTTGAAGGTCTGCGGATTATGAACGCGCTGGCGGAGGGCGAGCCGCCGCCGCACGAGGTTGCGCCGAAGCGAGCGGCGCCGCATCGCGCCGCCAAGCCGGCGGAGCCGCGCCGCATCGCGCCGGCGTCGCAGATTCCCGCGCCGCCTTTCTGGGGGACGCGCGAGGTGCGCGGGCCGGGGTTGGCCGAGCTCTTTCCGTACATCAACGAGACGACGCTGTTCCGCGGGCAGTGGGGCTTCCGCAGCCGCAACGGCGCGACGGCGGCGGACGACTGGCAGGAGGTCGTGGAGCGCGAGGCGCGGCCCGCGCTGCGGCGGCTCCAGGCTGAGGCGGTCAGCGACGGCGTTCTTGAACCGGCAGTGGTCTACGGCTATTTCCCGGCGCAGTCGGAGGGCGACGACCTGATTGTCTACCAGCCCGACGGCGATGCGCGGGAGGAGTTGGTGCGGTTTTCGTTCCCGCGCCAGCAGGGCAAGCAGGGGCTTTGTCTGGCGGACTACTTCCGCCCGGTCGACTCCGGCGAGCTTGATCTGGTCGGCTTCCATGTGGTGACGATGGGGCGGCGCGTCTCGGAGCACACGGCGCGGCTGTTCGCGGCGGATCGCTATCAGGACTACCTCTACTGGCACGGCTTCGGGGTGGAGATGGCGGAGGCGCTGGCCGAATTCTGGCACCGTCGGATGCGAGCCGAGCTGGGGATCGGGGCGGCCGACGGCGCGACGCCGCAGGAGTTGTTCAAGACCAACTACCAGGGGGCGCGTTACTCGTTCGGCTACCCGGCCTGCCCGAATCTTGAGGACCAGCGGCTGCTCTGGCGGCTGCTCGAGCCGGAGCGGATCGGGGCGACGCTATCGGAGGAATGGCAGATCGAGCCTGAGCAGTCGACCTCTGCGCTGATTGTTCATCATCCGGAGGCGCACTATTTCACGGTCTAGAGGGGTGGTTGCGGCGGGGGCAACACGGAGAGGGCGAAGAGAGTAGGATTGCGGTATGGCTGTTGCAGGAGCGGTCGCCGGGGGCGGGACGGGCGCGCGGCGCGTGGTGTTTTTCCACGCTGCGGCGTTTGTGCTGGGGTTCAGCGTGGTGTTCGTGGCGCTGGGGGCGCTGCTGGGGGCGCTGGGCTCGGCGTTCAGCGATGAGCTGGTCTGGTTCCAGCGGGTGGCAGGCGCGCTGCTGGTGATTCTGGGGCTGCACCTGGCGGATGTGATTCGGATCGAGTTTCTCTACCGCAGCTTCCAGGTGGGCGGCGCGGCCGGGCCGGCCTCGGCGGCGCCGCGGGCGAGCGGGATTCGGGCGACGGCGGACTACGCGCGCTCGCTGGTCGTGGGTGTGGCGTTTTCGGTGGGTTGGACGCCGTGCGTGGGGCCGATTCTGGCGGGCATTCTGGTGCTGGCGCTGGACTCGGCATCGCTCTTTCAGGCGGTGATTCTGCTGATCTGCTACGCGGCGGGGCTGGGGATTCCGTTCCTGCTGGTGGGGTTGGCGCTGGGGGCGTCGACCAACTTCCTGCGCAAGATGAACCGCTGGATGCCGCTGGTGGGGGTGATTTCGGGCGTGCTGCTGATCTTCGTGGGGATGCTGATCGCGCTGGATCGGGTGGTGGTGCTGAACGAGGCGCTGGGTTCGCTGGGGGTGGACATTCTGGCGAACGACGGCGACGAGATGCTGGATCTCAACCTGGGCTCGGCGCTGATCGCGTTCGTGGGGGGCTTCGTGTCGTTCATTTCGCCGTGCGTGCTGCCGTTGGTGCCGATCTACCTGGGGCATCTGGCGGGCATCGGCGCCGAGCAGGCGGCTGCGCCGCGTCCGCAGGTTGCGGGGTAGAGGGCCGAGGGCACGATGGCGCATGAAACGGAACCGCTGTCGCAAGATGATGCGCCTGTCGCCGACGAACGCACACGAGGGCAGGCGACGCGAAAGAACCTGCTTCAGGCCTTGCGCGACCGCCGGCGTGAGAGGGATTCCGCGGAATTCATCGCCGAAGCCCAGCGCCAGTCGCTGGCGATCGCACAGAGCGCTCAGGAGGCTGAGGACCTGGACTTTGTTGAGTCCATCTCAATATTTCGAGCTCGAGGTAAGCGCTAGCGCCTGTTCGCGCAGATCTCTTCCTCCGTCATTCCCACGCACACGGGATGACGGACAGGGAGTGACTGGAGGGCGTGTTTGCACAATGTCAGAGGGTGTTGAGTGAGGTGGGGAGGCCGACCCCCAGTCCGCTTGCGCGGACAGCCCCCTGCATAGGGGGCGATTCCGGGGCGGAACCCTTGCGCAGAAAGCGATTTCGGAAGGCGTACTCGCTCGCAGACCCCCCGTAGCCCCCCACGATGGGGGGGCAGTTCGGAAGTGCCGCACACGACGCTGAGGAGTTACACAAAGGTCGCGGGTTAGCCGCTGAGCCGGCGGAGGGCGTTGAGGGGGTTGTCGGCGGTGGGGTCGCTGAGCAGGTCGCCGGCTTCTGCGGCTTCTTCGGGGTCGCCAGCCAACGTGACGCGGTCGTGGAGGTAGAGCGGGGTGTCGCCGTCGGGGATGATCGCTTCGCCGCCGCGCAGCATGACCAGGACGCGGACGCCGCCGGGCAGGGCGATGCCGCGCAACGGCTCGCCGTGCAGCTGCGGGTTGCGCATGATCACCTCGGCCAGACCGGAATCGGGATCGCGCAGCGCGCCGCCCAGACCGGGGCGGAGGACGGCGCTTTCCAGCGTCCAGAGCGCGACCTCGGCCGCGCTGTAGGTCTCGATTTCGAGCGCCTCAAGCTGCTGATGCTGCGCGTCGGACCAGGCGATGATGCGGAGGTCGGGATCGCGCGCGCGGAGCGCGCGGGCGAGCTGCGCGGTCTGCTCGGGCGACGGGGCGTCGGTGATCACGGCGGCTTCCGCGTCCCTCGCGTCTTGCGCGTGCTCGGCGGGAGCGTCGGCTGATGCGCGGATGATGGAGCGTCCGGCTTCGCTGAGGCGCTCGGCCAGGGCGTCGGCGAGTCGACCCTCGCCGAAGAGCAGGATTGCGCCGCGACGGGCGCGAGCGTCGGGGCGTCCGGCGAGCCAGGCGAAGAGCGGCGGGGCGATCACCGTCGTGAGCAGCGCCATCATCAGCAGCGCGCCGTGCTGGCCGGCGTCGATGATGTGCAGTTCCTCGGCGATTGCGCCGGCGGCGAGAACGAGGCTGAGGTTGGCGCTGAGCAGCGCGCCGCCGGCGAGGCCGCGCCGCAGTCCAAAGGCGGGCGCGAGGCCGAGCAGCGCGGGCGCCATTTTGGCGGCGAAGGCGATCAGCAATAGCAGCGGCGCGAGCAGGAAGTGGTCCCAGGAGTCGAAGACCGCGCCGAGGTCGAGCGTCGCGCCGGAATAGATGAAGAAGATCGGCACGAAGAAGCCGTAGCCGAGCGCGTCGAGCTTGACGCGCAGGATCGAGCCGTGGCGCGGGGAGATGACGGTGGCGGCGAGTCCGGCCATGAACGCGCCGAGCACCAGCTCGACGCCGACGACCTGAGAGAGGGCGACGAACATGACCAGCAGGGCGAGTGCGGCGCGGATTTTGAGCTGGGAGGAGGTCTGCGCCAGCTCGTGCATCGTGCGCGGCAGGACGGGGAAGCGTCCGCCGCCGTAGCTGGCGGCCCAGAGCAGCACCGCCAGCGCGCTGGGGATCGCCAGCAGCAGAAAGAAGCGCCAGCCGATGCCCTCGCGTTCGAGCGCGGCGACCACGCCGACGCCGACGATGGCGGCGAACTCGAGCATGAAGCCGCCGACGAGCAGCGGCTGCGCGAGGCCGCCGAGGTCGGGGCGGTCCTTGAGCACGGGCACGACCACACCGACGGCGGTGGCCATCAGGATGAAGAGCAGCATCGGGATTTGTACGGACTCGATCAGCCCGACGCGCTCGATGCCTGTGAGACAGGCCCAGGTGGCGAAGGCGACGAGCGCGAGCAGGAGCAGGCCGGAGATCAGCGGTTGGCGGAGGGCGACGCCGGGGATCCACCAGCGGTCGCCGGGGCGGCGGGCGATCGCGCCGAGGTTGATTTCGAGGCCGGAGAGGAACATCAGGTAAGCGAAGCCGAAGAGGGCGAGGAAGGTGAGCCACTCGTTTGGCTCGATGATGCCGAGCAGGGGGCGTCCGAAGATGATGCCGACCAGCACCTCGCCGACGACGGCGGGCAGCATGCCGCCGGTCAGCCGCCAGCTGACGAACGGCACGAGCACGGCGAGCGCCGAGACCAGCAGGAGCGGCGTGAAATCGACGGATGGTTCCACCGCCGCGCCGCCCTAGCCGTCCGTGCCGCCCGCGGCGTCTGTGCGCGGGCTGAATTCGGCGAAGAAGTCGAGCGCGGCGGCGTTGAATTGGTCGGCAGCGCCGATGTTGACGGCGTGCGGGGCGGGGACGCGGATCACGCGCATGTTGGCGGCGTGTTGCTCGGCCCACTCGCGGGCTGGGCGAAAGGCCTCTTCGCGGTCGCCGGCGATCAGGAGGGTGGGCACGGTGTTGTGGGGCAGGCGCTCGCGCATTGAGGTGTGGGGCGAGGTGTGCAGCATCGTGCGCGCGATGCCGATCGGGGTGCTGCGGCGCATGTCGGCGTCGAACTGCTCGCGCTGCGCGTCGGAGAGCGCGCGGGCGCGGCGCGGGCAGAGCGGGTGCGACATCACCGCCTCGATTCCGCCGTCGGCGATCTGCGCCGCGCGTTGGCGCGCGCCCTCCGGGTCGCGGATGCGGACGCCGTCGGAGAAGGCGGAATGGGAGTTGGTCACGACATGGGCGATCACGTCGCCGGGGCGGGACATGACGTAGTTGAGCGTGATGGCCGCGCCGAGCGACTGGCCGACGACGAACCAGCGCTCCGCGCCGACCAGCTCGCGGAGGGCGTCGAAGCGCTCGGCGTAGCGGTCGGGGTGGTAGGCGGCGGGGTCGTCGGGCGCGGGCGAGCGTCCGTGTCCGAGCAGTTCGATCA
Organism: Dehalococcoidia bacterium; assembly: GCA_965243125.1. GTDB lineage: Bacteria > Chloroflexota > Dehalococcoidia > Bin125 > Bin125 > CATQGW01. Next base: position 2,883,160 of record OZ251529.1, read on the forward strand.
CGACGGTGCGGTAACGCCGGCGGAAGGCGTCGAGGTTGGGCAGCCAGTGCGCGCGGCAGGTGAGGATGCCGTGGACGAAGAGCACAGCAGGCGCATCGCGCGGGCCGCCGATGTCATAGGCGATGTCGATGTCCATACCGGGTACGGTAGCTGGGCGGGGGTTTGGGGTGGGCGGGGGGTTGTGCTGTGCTTGGGGCGCCGGGCCGACACCCCCAGTCCGCTAGAAGCGGACAGCCCCCCTGCATGGGGGGGCGATTCCGGAGGGGGAGCCCCCTGCGTGGGGCGGGGCTGCGGGGGGTTCGGGCGTTGCGGAGCCCCCCTCTCAGTCTCCCCCCAGGATGGGGGGAGAGGTCGGAACCGCCCCCCCATCGTGGGGGGGCTACGGGGGGGGCTCCCTACTCCACCAACCACAGCACCGCGCCGGGCTGGGCTACGAAATCGTAGGAGCCGGGGATTTCGCGGCCGTCTACGACGGCGTAGCTGAGCCAGCGGCCGTATTGCCAGAGCAGGATGCTGTCTACGCCTTGCAGGGCGTTGAGCAACGCCGACGCGGTCACGCTCGACTCGCCCAGCCAGGAGGTGGGGGCGCCGGGCGTGGTCGAACTCAGCTGCTCGATGATGCTCGGCGGCTGCGCGGCGACCGCCGCGGCCGGGTCGGCGACGGCGATGCGGATCACGTTCGAGACGCCGCCGCTCACGCCGCCGGCGCCGGTGCGCGTCCCGTCGGCGGTGACCGTGATCACCGCCGTGCCCGCGCTCACGACCAGATAGCTGGCTTCGGCCTTGCCGTCGGTGGTGATGGTCTGCCCGCCGGTTCGCACCAGCATCGTGGTCTCGTCGCCGATCGTGCGTTCCGCCCAGTGGACGGGCGTGCCGTTGGGCGCGGCCGTGCCCTGCGCGTCGACCACCGTCGCGACGACCGTGAACTCCCCCTGGATCGCCGGGGCCGGGCTGGGTTCGCTCAGTTCGACGCTCGCCGCGCCGCCGACCACGGTGAAGGTCCGCTCGCCGGTCAGGCCGCCGGCCCGCACCTGCACCGTGTACTCGCCGTTGGCCAGCGGCGCGGACGGGTCCGTGTCCACGTCGAGCACGACCGCCACGTTGTCCTGCGCGGCGTCCGTCGTCATGTACCAACTGATCGGCGCGGATTGCCCGTCGGGCCCCGTCACCCGCACGCGCGGGTTGCGGTTGTACTGACCGCCGACCAGCCCGGCCACGTCGATGCTCTGCGTGCGCGCGCCGGAGACGGCCAGCCAGTTGATGAACGTCTCGCCCGCGCCCGTGTGCCACCAGCGGTAGGCGGTCGGTTGGCCGATCTCGTCGGCCACGACGCTGACCAGATGCGTGCTGATCGAGGGCACGGTTACCGCCGCGCCGTCCTTGTCGGCTGCGGTGACCGTCAGCGTCAGCACGTCGCGGTTGTCCACATCGCGCGCGTCCACGTCCGCGCCGGCGTCGGGCGTGTCGTAGCCGAGTACGCCGGTGGTCGGCTCCGAAATGCTGAGCGTCGCGGGCGCGCCGGTCAGCGCGATGGTCAGCGGCTGCTCGGTGGCGGCCTGCTCGCCCTGCTTCGAGATCGCGCGCGCGCTGACCTGCGCCGCGCCCGGCTTGCCCGCGTGGCGCAGGGTGATCATGATCTTGTCCGCGTTGGCCGCGGTCAGCGCCGAACCATCGATGATGCAGCTGAGCGTGCCGCCGCCGCCCCGGCAGGTCGAGGTCGAGCCCGTAATCTCCGCGCTCAGCTCGCCCGCCGAGCTGGTCACGCTGACCAGGCTCACGCTGTCGGTCGCCGCCGCCTTGCCGTGCTCGTTCAGCACCTGGAGGCGCAGCGTGGTGGTTTCGCCCTCGGCCAGCGTGTCGGGGAAGAGCGCGTCGTCTGCGGTGTCGGCTGTGCCGCGGTCGTCGGTCGCGCGCTCCAGGCGCACTTCGGCCACCTCGACGACGTCGCCGATCTGCACCTCCAGCGTGGCGCGGCGCTGCACGCTCAGCGGCTCGCCCTCCGCGTCCTCTCCGTACTCGATGCTCACGTTGCCGCTGATCGTGAACGCGCCGTCCGGCGTGCCGGCGGGGATGACGATCGAGCTGTCGCCGCCCAGGCTCAGGTCCAGGTGGCAGTAGGTGACGCCGTCGACCACGCTCCGCGCTTCCTCCCCGTCGCAGCCGGGCAGGATGGCCAGCGTCCAGAGCCGACCGGGGCCAACAGCGGCGCCGCCGCCCACCACGTTGGTGGACTCGCCGGCCCCCACGGCCAGACCGGCGCGGTCGTGCAAATTCCAGGCCAGGCTCCGGCCGTAGCGCTCGTTGTTGACCCGGCGATCGGTCGGCTCCGTCGGCGGCAGCAGCTCATCCGCGTCGGCCGCGGCCGCGTCGGCCCAGCTGCCGTCGGCGGGGCGGCGGAAGAGCAGCAGCCGCCCCTGATTGCTGACGCCGGCCGGGCTGCTGTACGTCGGGTCGCCCAGCGCGAGGCGGTCGCCGTCGACGTTAAAGCCGAAGCCGCCCCAGCGGCCGCCGTCCTCCACACCCGTCAGCGTCGCGCGCGGCGTGCTCGGACCCGCGGCCCAGCCGCTCGGCGAGTCCACCTGGAAGATCTGCACCGCGTTGTTGTGCCGGTCGCTCGCCGCCAGCGTCGTGCCGTCCTGCGAGAGCGCCAGCCGCTCGCCCAGGTAATGGTTCTGGGCGTCATTCCAGTCGAACGAGAACGTCCAGTCCGCCCCATGCACCCGCTTGTCCGGGCCCACATTGTGATGCGATGACTGGCTGAAGCTCGACGCGTCGTCGTCCCATCCGAGTTCGGTCCGGCCCGTCTTGTAGTTGGGTACCGAGCTCCAGCCGCCGGACGGCTCGAGGAAGACCAGCAGCTCGCCCTGGCGGGGCAGGCTGTTACCGCCGCGGAACCGGCCCGGGCCGGCCGTCCTGTCCGAGGCGAAGCGCTTCGACGGCGCCGACACCGCCAGCACGCTCCCGTCCGCCGAAAGCGCCACGTAGTAGCCGAAATCGGCGTGCGCGACCGTGGACAAGTGGTCGACATCGCCGACGTAGGAGCTGACCGACCGGCAGTAGGCGTCGCACTCGGTCGCCCCGTCGCCGTCGGTTGTCGACTGCGGCTCGAACGGCCGCCGGTTGGCTTGGTTGGCGGGTCCGCCCTGGTCGGTGGGGTGGCCGCCCCAGGCCGGGATCACCACCGGGCTGACCCGCACCCCGTCGTTCCAACCGAGCGACGCGCCCCAGCCGCCCGCCGGGCGCGTGTAGACGTAGACCGCGCCCACATCGTGCATCCGCCGCGCGCCCACCGCCAGCGTGCTGCCGTCGGCCGAAATCGCCACCGACGAGCCGTAGTGGGCCATAGCCGAAGCTCCCCCGGCGATGGTGAAGGTCGCCTTGGAGAACACATAGTCGAGCGTCGACGGCATATTGATGCGGCGCCGATGGCTGATCGTGGCCGGATCAGTGCTGTAGTCGATCTCGTAGATGTGCATCGTGCCCACATCCTGAAATTGGTAGCCGTCCCACCACACGCCGGTGCCGGCCGATCGGTAGGTGAGGCGGTTCATGCTCACGAACAGCCAGGCCGTGTCCGCGTCCTCATGCCAGACCGCGACTGTGCTGCCGGTGTTGTCGTCGTTCGCTCGCCCCCAGCTCCATCCCTGGTTAGCGTCGATCACGCAGCTGCTGCTAGGGCCGGGGAGCCAGATCGCGCATGAGTTTCCGTTTGAGTGCCAGCGATGATTTTGGATGCCCCCCACCTGCTCGCCCGTCGAGGCGCTGAATATGTAGATGGTGTTGTCGTCCCCGCCGCCCGGGTTCCCCGGCCCTGAGCGCCCGATGACGGTGTCGCCGTCCCAGGCCAGCACACGCAGCATTTCGTTGTCGCTCAGCGGAACCCCCGCCACTGGCTGTACTTCGTAGGCGGTAATTTCGCCGCTCTGCTCCAGGGCGGGCAGCAGGTTCTCTACGCCCAGGCTGAGGCGGGAGCGGTGGCTGGCTTCCCAGTCGTGCGCGCCGGAGAGCTGCAATGCGCCCTCGGCGACGCTCAGCAGGTTTGTCCCCAGCTCCAGCCGCAGCCGCCCGCTGACCGAGATGGTCGAGTCGGCCTGCACGATGTTGTCGGAGTCGTCCACCAGTTGCAGCTGGAATTCGAGTCCCGGCGGCACGCCGACGGGCTCCTGCGCAGCGGCGGGCGCGAGGGCGAAGAGCGCGCCCGCGGTCAGCGCCAGAGCGGTCAGCGCGGCGACCCACGACCTTACCCCCCCCCCCCCCTTCAGGACGTAAGCGATGAGGTTACGTTGTGCCATGGCCTGCCGCTCCAAGCTGCGCGCGCGCGTCCACCGCCTCAAAGGCGATTGCGCCAGTCACTCTACCATAAGCCGCTCCGTCCGGCCTCTCCCCCCGTCGCGGGGCGACGATTCCGGCCTCTCCCCCCATCCTGGGGGAGTCCCCTCCGGCCTCTCCCCCCATCCTGGGGGGAGATTGAGAGGGGGGCTCCGCCGCGCCCGAACCCCCCCGTAGCCCCCCCACGATGGGGGGGCAGTCAGAAATGCGTCTGCGCCCTCTCCGTCATTCCTGCGTAGGCAGGAATCCAGGCGAAGCTCGCGGCTGCGAGCCGTCTACGGCGCTCCGACGGCCTCCCGAAGCGGCGTTCGCGGGCCGTTGGACGTCTGCGGCGCGAACGCACGACGGTCGGTCGCCTGGATTCCTGCCTGCGCAGGAATGACGGAACGGGAACGCGGAGGAATGACGGAACGGGGGCCTCCGAATCGCCCCCCTGTGCAGGGGGGCTGTCCGCTTCCAGCGGACTGGGGGGTCGGGCGGCGCCCCGAGCACTCGACAGACTCCGCCCCGACCCCCCCGCCGCGCGGCGCGGCGGCCCCCCTGCATAGGGGGGCGATTTCGGAGCGGTTCGGGCGGGCGGGGGAGGCTCGCTCTCAATCTCCCCCCGCGACGGGGGGAGAGGCCGGAAGACTCTGCGACGGGGGGAGAGGACGAGGGGTTAGGATTGGCGGGTGGCGAGGGTGCCTTCGGCGAGGACCTGGGGGTTGAGGCTGGCGAGGAGGGGGTCCTGGGCGGCGAGGGGGAGGATGGGGACGGCTTCGCCGTGACGGTGGATGCCGGCCTGGTGGAGGCGCGTAACGTATTCGCGGTACTGGCGCTCGCGGAGTTTGCCGAGTTGCTCGATGCCGACATCAATGCGCTCGACGCCGTCGGCGTAGAGGACGGCGAGCGCTTCGCGCTCGACGTTGGACTGGGCCATTTCGCTGGAGAGCGCGGCTTCGGCCTTGGCGAGGAAGATGCCGATGTGCTCTTCGGCGCGGTCGGCGTAGCGGTTGTACCACTCGAGGTGCTTGAGGCCGTATTCGAGGTGGCGGTGGGAGTCGCCGGCGAGGCGGCTGAAGAGGTCGCGGTCGAAGTCGCTGCGGGCCCAGTCGGCGGCGGCTTCGAAGGCGGTGACTTCGTAGGACTTGTAGACGACGTCGAGTGCGATGATCATGTCGGAGAAGGTGAGGGCGGCGTACCAGGAGGAGGTGATGTCGCCGAGGGGGGCTTTGCCGATCAGGCCGTCGCCGAGCAGGGCGCGCTTGCGCAGAGCTTCGACCTTGCGCCCGGCGTCGTAGACCTGGGTGGCGAGGAAGAGTTTGACTTCGTGGAAGCCGTAGGAAATTTCCTCGAACCACTTGCTGATGATCTTCTGCTCGGCGATGCCGTAGGTGGAGTAGACGGCGCAGAGTTGACCGGTGGCGCGCTCGACTTCCTGGGAGAGTTCGGGGCGGTTTTGCCAGTCGAGGTCGGTGGCGGGGACCCAGCGGTCGCGGATGGCGTCTTCGTAGAGGTCGCCGACGCCTTCGGCCCAGACTTCGTGGCGGTTGTAGATGGAGTAGCCGGCGGGCATGTGCAGGCCGGGGACGGGGCGGGTGCCGCGCGGGGTGTCGTTTTGGAGGTCCCAGACGTCGGGCACATGGGCGTAGGAGCCGATGTCGACGTCGGTGAGGCGCATGCCGTCGGCGGAGGGTGTGGGCTTGAGGCCCTGCTCGCCGGCGGGCTGGAACATGACGAATTGGGCGCGGGTGCCGAAGGGGTGGTCGGGGTTGGTCTCGACGAAGTCGAGCCATTTGCCGATGCGCTCGGGTTCGATGTTGATCTGGAGCAGCGCTTCGATCTGGCCGACCGGGGCCGGTGATTCTTCGATGCGGGCGATCAGTTCTTCGGACCAGCCGCGCGCGCCGGCGCGCATTTTGGTTGCCTGGCTGAGCTCCATTGCTCTGCCTCCCCTGTTGTGCCTGTGGTGTGCCGGGTTGCGCCGCCCGCCGGTGTCTCGGCGACGGCTAGACGTCGATCAGTTCGCGCATCTCCGGGGCCATGCGGTCGAGTCGGTCGCCGAGGCCGACGACCTGGAGGCGGTGGTAGTACTCGTTCATCTGCTTTTTGCGCATGAGCAGGACGAGGTTGTAGCCCTCGTCGAGGTGCTCGATGCCGCCGCCGGCGAGCACGGCGAGGGCTTCGCCGGTGATCGGGTTAGTGGTGAGGCCGGCCTGGGTGTTTTGGACGCGCTCGTTGACGTCGAGGTAGTGGTGGAGTTCTTCCTTGCGCCAGGGCTGGGTTTCGACGGTGTACTTGGTGTGGGTGACGCCGAAGGCGAGGTGGCGGCTCTCGTCCTGCGCGGAGAGGCGGAACATGCGCTTTTCGGCTTCGTTCTGGCCGATCAGTTCGCCCATGCGGAAGAGCGACTGGACGAGGCCCTCGGCGAAGAGGTGGAGGATGGCGGTCATCTCGGTGAAGTCGTCGAGGGCGAGCAGGCCGACAGCGCCGAGACCGGCGGGGGAGAGGCCGCCGCCGTTGACGAGCGCGCGCTTGCGGAAGACGTCGAGGTGGCGGGCTTCGTCCATCAGCTGGGTGCCGAGGAAGAGCTGGGACTCGAAGAAGTCGGGGTGGACGGTTTCGAGGAAGCGTCCGGGCACATCGCCGGCGATGAATTCGACCTGGGTGAGGAAGGTGCAGAGGGTACACATGGCGCGCTCGATGTCGTCGGGCTGGTCGCCGATGGTGTCCCAGGGGATGTCGCGGGCGCTGGACCACTGCCGCTGGAGGGCCTCTTCGTAGAGCAGCATGGCGCTTTCGGACCAGACATCGCCTTTGTCGCGGTACTGGCGTCCGTGCGCGTTGGAGCGGGGGTCGGCGGTGATACCGCGGGGCGCGAAGGAGCGGGAGTCGGCTTCGTCGTGTCCGTCGGCGCTGACCATGCGCTGGTTGATGGAGGCGAGGGTGATGCCCTTGCGCCCCGGTTCGACTTCGAATTCGTCGTCGGTTTCGAGGTTGAGCCAGTCGAGGTAGAGGCCGGGGTTTTCGATCGAGGTGACCATGGTGATCCTCCGCTGTGCGCGTCTTGCCGTGCGGCTGGGGCGAGCATATCAGACTGTGCGCTTGGTGTGGCACAATGGGCGGCAGACGGCGCGGGAGTCGCGCCGGCATGAGAGTGATTGCGCGATGACTACCGGCAGCGCCGATGCCCCAAGCTCGCCCATCGAGGGCGATGCTGTCTACTGTCGGCGGCTGCTGGAGCACGCGGCGGAGATGATCGCGCAGGGTGATCGGCGGCGGGCGTCGGAGCAGTTGTGGGGGGCGGCGGCGCGGCGCGTTGAGGCGCTCGCGGCTGCGCGGGGGTGGCCGTTCGAGAGTCAGGCGGACGGGCGGGTGATTGTGCATCATGTCGCCGACCATGTCGGGAATCCGTGGATCAGCACTCTGTTCGCGGTTGCGGCGGGCGCTTGCCAGAATGTCTACGACGACGACTGGGAGGACGAGCAGTTCGTCGCGGCGCTCGGGGAGGTCCACGAGCTGATTAATCTGCTGGATGCAGCTGAGCGGGGGTTGCCGCCTGATCTGAAGCCGCCGCCGGCCAAGTATTACCGCCAGCGGCACGGGCTTTCGCTCATTGAGGGTGAGTGAGCGGCTGCTTTTCCTGTGTCGCACACCTCCGTGGACACTGTGGTTAGGGGGTGAGGGGGTCAAAGTTGTTGCGGAGGAAGTTGACCAGGTCCCAGCGCTGCTGCTCGCTGAGTTGGGTGCGCCAGGCGGGCATGCCGGTGCCGCGGATGCCGTCGGTGATCCAGGCGAAGAGCACCCCGTCGGGGTGGAAGGGGACGTGAACGGTGAAGTTGGCGGGCGGCGCGGGGAGGGTGTCGGCCAGCGGACCGTCGCCTGCGCCGGTATCGCCATGGCAGCTGGCGCAGTTGGCGGCGAACAGGGCTGCGCCGCGCTCGACCGACTCGGGGGTGCGCTCGATGGGGTTTTGCAGCGTGCGGCCGGGATCGACGTGCAAGCCGGTGAGCAGGACGACGGCGGCGATCAGGCCGAGCGCGCCGCCGGCCAGGCTCGCGTCGCCGGCGCGCAGGCCGAAACGGTCGCGGAGCTGGCGTCGGTTGGCGAGCAGCAGGCCGCCGATCACGAAGGCCCAGAGCGCGCCGACGCCGTTCCAGTCCATTTGGGTCAGCGGCAGGGCGAGCGCGCCGGGCGCGCCGGTGTCCCAGGGCAGGACGGTCTGGTAGCCGGGGACGACATCGGTTTGGACGGCGGCGATCAGGTCGTCGCCGCTCGCGCGGCGGAGTTCGGCTTCGACGGTCCAGCTGCCCGCCAGACCGAAGTACGCGCCTTCGAGGCTGAAGACGCCGCCGCCTTCGGCGACGGCGGGCGCGGCGACGGGGCCGACGCCGGGGTCGTCGTAACGGAAGCGGAGGCGGACGGCTTCGACTGGGTTGGCGGGCGGCTCGCCTGCGGCGTCGGTGATGCGGATTTCCCAGCGGTTGAAGCCGACGAGGTTGGGAGAGATGGTCACCTGCGCGAACAGGTCGGCGCGGGCGACGGTTTGGGTGATGGTGTTGTCGCGCTGCTCGGTATCGGGCAGAGCGCTGGCCGGAGAGGGAAGCTGGGTGAGAGCGCCGGTTATGACGAGCACAACGGCGGCGAGGGCGAGTTCGATGCGCATCATCGGCGCGAACCAGCGCTCGGCGCGCCAATGTCCGCCCTGCGCGGCGCGGGGGCGGAGTACGACGGCATTGGTCGCGGCGGCAACGAAGAGGAGGAGAAGGGCGATCAGTTTGGCGATGAAAGCTGCGCCCCAATCGGTTTCGGTCAGGCCGCGGGCGTCGGGGATTTGGATCAGGGCGTTGAGCAGTCCGGCGGCGAGAACGACGGGAACTGTTGCGGCTGCGATGGCGGAGAAGCGCTGTACGAGGGCGATGCGCCAGTGGCGGGCAGGGACGTCGCGCCCGCGCTGGAGGACGACGACCAGGATCGCCAGCATGCCGATCCAGAGCGCCGACGCGCCCAGATGGAGCGCGTCGAAAAGCGCGCCCCAAACGCCGCCGGCGGCGATCGCCGCACCGTGCGAAATTGCGGCGGAGGAAGCGAGCCAAGCGATTGCGAGAAGCGCAAGCGGAATGCGGATGTCCTGCGCAATCGGCCGGCGAGCAGTGCCGACGAGCAGGAGGGCGGCGACGACCAGCGCCGCCCAGCGCAGGTTGAACCAGAGGCCGAGGCGCGTCTCGAAGAGGATTTCGTCGAGCAGCCCCCAGCCGCCTCCTGCGCCGCCCAGTTCGAGCGCGGCGGAGACGGCCTCGTAGCCGGTCGTGAGGATGCCGAGGGCGACGGCGACAACCAGCGCGGGGCGAACGGTCGATTCGACCAGATCGGGACGCGGCGTGGGCAGTTTGCCGGCGGCGATCCAGAAAGCGACCGCGCCGACAAACAGGGTGAGCGCGGCGAAGCCGACGGCTTTGACGGCGGCATCGGCTGCAGTGGGTGGGCCGGAGCGTCCGAGATCCACGACGACACCCGCGCCTTCGGGCGCGCTGCCGTCGGCGTTGAGCACGGAGAAAACGTAGGAGCCGGTCCAGGTGTGGCCGTCGATCTGCGAGAGGGTGCGCCAGACAACGGTGTAGATGCCCGGACTCAGGCGCAGGACATTGACGCGCATCCGTGTGGCGTCGGCGTCGGAGAATTCGGTTGCGCCGATCTCGCGGCGCTGTCCGGCGCTGTCGAGCACTTGCACGCTGCTGTAGCCGCGCTCGAGCGGCTCGGTCATGAAGAGCGTCACGGCGGTTGGTGATTCGCGCAGCGCGGCGTTGATCGGCGGGTCGGCACGGGCCAGCAGGGCGTGGGCGGAGGCGGGCGGCGCGTCGTGCAGCAGCGCGGCGCAGGCGGCGACCAGCACGATCGCAAGCAGCGCCAGGCTGTGGAGGCGCGTCATTGCGCGCCCGCGGCGGCGCGGTCGACCAGCTCGCGCCACTGCGCGTCTGTGAGCCGCCCGCGCCAGTCGTGCCAGCCGTGAAATTCACCGGGCGCGACCGCAAACGGCGCGCCGCCCGCCGGGATCGCGGCGATATAGACGCCAAAGGAGCCGCGGATCAGAACGTGGCGTCCGTCGTCGGAGAGGGCGAAGTCGGGCTGATCCTCGGTGACCGCAGCGATCAGCTCCGGTTGGCCGCCGGCGGCGTCGACGCGCCAGATGTCCTCGGGGCCGTTCGCGTCGAGCGTTACTGCACTGGAAACCGTCGGCAGCTCAACCGAGCCGGCGAAGACGATCGACTCGCCGCCGGGCGTCCACTTGGGAATGCGGAAGACGTAGATATCCCAGTCGTTCTGTGCGTCGAGCGGGTGTTCCACGCCGCTTTGCAGGTCGCGCACCATCAGGCGCGGCGCGCCGCCATAGGGATCGTCGATGAAGACGAGGCGGCGGCCGTCGGGCGCGATATCGCCGTCGCGCGCGAGCGGGCGCAGCAGGCGGGTTTCGCCGTTCGCCAGATCGAGGCGCTCGACGGCGATCTCCATGCCCGGCGCCTCGTGGGTGTAGATCAGCGCTTGGCCGTCGGGCGTCCAGCGCGGGTTCCAGAAGTACTCGGCGCGCTGCCGGTGTTCGAGCACGACGCGGACGCCGTCGTCGGCATCCCAGACGGCGAGGTCCGCGCCGACGACGGCATCGGCGCTGCCGGTGACCTGGAAGAAGACAAATGCGATCCGCCGTCCGTCGGGCGAGATCGCGGGCGAGAGCACCTGCCGCCCCTCGTCGGCCTCGACGATCAGCCGTTCCTCGTCGTCCTCGCGCAGCCAGAGGTCGACGCCGATCGTGAACGCGGCGAGGCCAGGCACGGGCAGCGCGTTGGGGCGCTCCGGCTCGCCGCCGCCACAGGCGGCCGCGAGCAGCGCTGCCCCCAACAGCGTCCCAAACAGCGTTATGGCGGTTGCGGCGCGGATCACGGCGAGCGTCCGAAGCGGCGCAGCGATGCGCCGACGGCGGCCAGCGCGACGCCGCCGAACGCCAGCCAGATGATCGAGGACGCTGCGATCCCGCCGCTCGGCGCATCCTCGCGCCGCACGACGGTCGGCGCCGACGGCTCAGGCTCGGCATCGACGGCGGCATTCTCAGGTTCGTCGCCCGGGTAAGCGATCAGCAGCGCGCCGGCGAGGGCGCGGTCGGCCGCTTCCTCCCCCGCGTTGGGTGCGACGCCGACGTAGAACGGATAGACGCCGCTGTCGGTGTCGCCGTCGTCGGCCGAGAGGTTTTGCCAGGAGACCAGATAGCGGCCGGGCGGCAGCGGTTCGAGCACCCGGGCGCGCATGGCGGCGCGGTCCGCGTTGTCGATCGTTACGTCGCCCAGCGAGACCGCCGCGCCGTCGGCGGCGCGCTCGATCCGGATCTGATTCGCGCCCTCGCGGCGGAAGAGTTGCTGGGTGAAGCGCAGCTCGATCTGCACGGGCGCGGTCTCCAGCACTTCGCCGAAGGCGGGCGCGGATGATGCGTAGGCCGCGTGCGCCGCTGCGGGCGCGGCGACGGCAAGCGCCGCGCAGAGGCCGCCCAGCACCGCTACCGCTAGTAGGGCGGCGCTACTCGTTCGCGTCTTGTGACGCGCCGTGCGAATCGTGCTCCTGCTCATCGTCCATGCTCATCCCGTCGCTCATCTCGCCGTCGGCGGAGTGGCGATGCATCGGCGGCTCCAACCCGGCCAACGGCGGCGGATCGGGCACCGAGCGTCCGTCGAGCCAGGCTTCGAGCGCCGCCTCAAAAGTATGCGCCAGCGCATGCACAATCCGCGACGGCTCGCCGGCGGCTTCGGCGTCGTTCGCCAGCAGCGCGTCGAGCAGTGCGTCGAGCCACTCGGTGTACTGCTCGACGTGAGCGCTCAGATCGGCCGGCCAGCCAACCCAGCGCAGCGTCTCGCGGGCGCGCTCGGCCCAGACGATGGCGTCGGTGGGGATGCGGCCTTCGTCGCGGATCATCGGGTCAAGACGGTGGTAGCGCAGCGGATCAAGCGGCTCAAGCGCGGCGATCAGCTGGGCGCGCTGCGCGGCGGCGGCGGCCAGCGCCGTCTCGCGCGCCAGCGCGTCGCCTTCCTCCTCCGAGACGCCGCCTGAACAGGCGGCTAGCGCCAGCCCCGCCAGAACGACGGCGGCCAGCGCGAATCGCGCACGACGCAAGGGCATGACGAAGACCGCCTTCCTGCTGATCAGACACGATCCGGTTTCAGCGTAAACTGATGCCGCGTTGTGCGAGCTGTGCGATCGGCGCGCAGCCCGCGAGATGCCCCAGAGGATGGAGCCGACGATGTACCTGGCCATGAACCGTTTCAGCGTGAAGCTGGACCGCGAGGAGCAGTGGGAGGAAATCTGGAAGCAGCGGGAGTCGTATCTGGCCGAGGTGCCGGGCTTCGTGCAGTTCATGCTGCTGCGCGGCGCGGAGGCCGGCGACTACATCTCGTTCTCGCAGTGGGAGAGCGCGGAAGCGTTTCACGCCTGGACGCAGAGCGAGTCGTTCCGCCGGGCTCACGCGCAGGGGACGGTGGGGGAGGTGCTGGAGGGTCCGCCGGTGCTGGGGCTGTATGAGCCGGTGATCAGGGAGACGCCGACGAGTCGGGAGTTCGCGGAGACGCGGCCGCAGGCGGGGCGTCAGGGTCCGCGGCACTAGGAGCGCTCCCCCTCTGTATCTCCCCCCCACGATGGGGTCCGTTGCAAAACTCTCGCGGCGGGCGGAGCTGGGAGTTTCCGTCATTCCTGCGCAGGCAGGAATGACGGAAAGGGAGCCGCAAGAATGACGGAAAGGGAGCGCGGAGGCCTTTGATGGATTGCGCAACGGACCCCACGTTGGGGGAGAAGGGTCCGCGGCATTAGGAACGCCGCACTCCTCCCTCTCCCCCCACGATGGGGGAAGAGAGGAAAGAGGCGATGGGGGGAGAGAGGAAGGGGGAGGGCGTCGCGGTGGGCGGTTGCGCGGGGAGGGCGCGATTAGTCCTCCGTGAGGGAGCGGTAGAAACAGGACTGATGGCCGGTGTGGCAGGTGGGGCCGGCGGGAGCGGCGCGGACGAGGAGGGCGTCGACGTCGCAGTCTTTGCGGATGCCGCGCAGCGCGAGCACGTTGCCGCTGGTTTCGCCCTTGGTCCAGTATTCGCTGCGGCTGCGGCTCCAGAAGGTGACCAGCCGCTTCTCCAACGTGCGACGGACGGCCTCCGCATCCATGTAGCCCAGCATCAGCACCTCGCCGGTCTCGTCGTGCTGGACGATTGCTGGGATCAACCCGTTGGCGTCGTACTTCAGCTCAGGGAGCGTCTCAGAGGACGTCGTCATAGTCGGCGTGCTCCATTCTGACCGGGATGCCGGCTTGTTGCATTCGGCGTTTGACGTCGGCGATGCGGTGGGTGCCGAAGTGGAAGATCGAGGCGGCGAGCACGGCGTCGGCGCGGCCCTCGCGCACGGCCTCGATCATATGTTGGGCGTCGCCCGCGCCGCCGGAGGCGATCACGGGCACCTCCACGGCGTCGGAGACGGCGCGGGTGAGCGGGATGTCGTAGCCGCTCTGGTGTCCGTCGGTGTTCATCGAGGTGAGCATAATTTCGCCCGCGCCGCGCTCCACGACTTCGCGGGCCCACTCGATGGCATCAAGTCCGGCGGGGCGGCGGCCGCCGTGGGTGTAGACCTGCATCGAACCGTCGGCTTCGGTGCGGGCGTCGATGGCGACGACGATGCATTGCGAACCGAAGCGCCGCGCGCCCTCCGAGATCAGCTCGGGGCGCTCGACGGCGGCGGTGTTGATCGTGATCTTGTCCGCGCCGGATTCGAGCATCAGCCGCATATCGTCGGTGCTGCGCAGCCCGCCGCCGACGGTGAAGGGGATGAAGACGCGGTCGGCGGTGCGGCGCACCATCTCGACGACGGTGCCGCGGTGTTCGTGGGAGGCGGTGATGTCGAGGAAGACGAGTTCATCGATGCCCTCGCGGTCGTAGACGGCGGCCATCTCAACGGGGTCGCCGGCGTCGCGCAGTTCGACGAACGAGATGCCTTTCACAACGCGGCCGGCGTCAACATCGAAGCAGGCGATGATTCGCTTGGTCAGCATTGGGCGTCTCCCGCTGCCGCAATCGCATCGCTCAGACTGAGGCGTCCGTCGTAGAGGGCGCGTCCGAGCACGACGCCGGCTGCGCCGGCCTGTCGGAGGCGGCGGATTTGGTCGGTCGCCGCGATCCCGCCGGCGGCGATCACGGGGATCGCGACGGCGGCGGCGAGCCGCGCGAAGGCGGCTTCGTCGTGTCCGCCGAGCATCCCGTCGCTGGCGATATCGGTGTAGATCAGGCGTTGAACGCCGGCCGCTTCCAGCTCCCGCGCGACATCCAGGGCGTCGCGCCCGCTGGTTTCGGTCCAGCCCGCAATTGCGGCCTTGCCGCCGCGCGCGTCAACGGAGACGACGAGATCATCCGCGCCGCCGGCCAGCGCGGCGGCGAGAAAGTCCGGATCTGCGATCGCGGCGGTACCGAGGATGATCCGCGCGACGCCGATCGCACGGTAGCGGGCGACGGTCTCTGCGTCGCGCACGCCGCCGCCGATCTGCACGGGGACGCCGAGGGCGGCGATTCGCTCCACCGCATCCGCGTTGACCGCGCGCCCCTCACGCGCGCCGTCGAGATCGACGATGTGCAGGCGCTGCGCGCCCTGCTCGATCCAGCGGCGGGCGGCGTCGGCGGGGTCCTGGTCGAAGACCGTCTCGCGGTCGTAGTCGCCCTGCGCGAGCCGCACGCAGCGTCCGCCGCGGATGTCGATGGCGGGCAGAATCTCGATCATTGCGCGCCCGCGGCGGCGTTGAGGAAGTTGCGGTAGATGCGCAGCCCGTACGCGCCGCTCTTCTCCGGGTGAAACTGGGTCGCGGCCAGGTTGGAGCGTTGCACGGCGGCGGTCACCGTGACGCCGTAATCGGCCGTGGCCAGCACATCGCCGACCTCGCTCAGGTCGCAGTAGTAGGAGTGGACGAAGTAGAAATAGGCGCCGTCGGGGATGCCGTCGAAGAGCGCACTCTCGCGTCGGCGTCGGACGCGGTTCCAGCCCATGTGCGGCACTTTCAGATTGGCTTGCTCGCCGCCCGGCAGGCGCACGACGCGGCCGGGCAGCACATCCAGACAGGGGTGGTCGCCGCCCTCGTCGGAGGCGGTCATGAGTGCCTGCAAGCCCATGCAGACGCCGAGGAAGGGTCGGTCGGCGGCGATGTGCTCGCGGATCGGCTCGATCAGGCCGCGCTCGCGCAGGTTGCGCATCGTGTCGGCGGCTGCGCCGACGCCGGGCAGAATCACGGCGTCGGCACCGTCCAGCGCCGCGCCGACCGACGCGACCTCGGGCCGCGCGCCGACGCGCTCCACGGCGCGCACCACGGAGCGCAGGTTGCCGGCGTCGTAGTCGAGGATCACTACGTCCAGGGAGGCCAGGTCGCGCACGATGCTGCGAGCGTATCAGCAGCGTTGGGGATCGCGTGGATGGCGGCGGCTGCGTATCCGCGGCGCTCATATAGTGAGAAGCGATGGCCGCCGAAACGAAACCGACGACGCATAGCGCGGGACAGGGCCCGGGACAGAGCACAGGCGCGGACAGCGCGCAGATCGCGGCGCGCAACCGCGTTGAGGAGCTGCGCGAACAGGTCCGCCATCACAACCGGCGCTATTTCATCGATGACGATCCGGAGATCAGCGACGCCGATTACGACGCGCTGTTCGGCGAGCTGCGCGAGCTGGAGGAGCGCTATCCGCAGCTGGTCACGGCCGACAGTCCGACGCAGCAGGTCGGCGCGGAGATAGAGCAGACGACGTTCGCGGTGGTCGAGCATCGGCTGCCGCTGCTCAGTCTGGGCAACGCTTTCAACGCGGACGAGTTGCGCGAGTGGCGGCGGCGGGCGTCGGACCTGTTGGACCGCGAGTCGTTCGTCTACGTGACCGAGCCCAAGATTGACGGGCTGGCGATCGCGCTGGTGTACGAGGAAGGCCGCCTGGCGCAGGCGGCGACGCGGGGCGACGGGCGGCGCGGCGAGGATGTGACGCCGAACATTCGCCGCATTCCGTCGCTGCCGCACACGCTGAAGGGCGACCCGCCGCGCCGTTTCGAGGTGCGCGGAGAGGTCTTTATGCCCAAGCAGGGCTTCGAGCAGATGAACGCGCGGATCGCGGAGGAGAACGAGGCGCTGGCCGCGGAGGGCAAGCGCCCGCAGCGGTTGTTCGCCAATCCGCGCAACGCGGCGGCCGGCGCGGTGCGGCAGAAGAATCCCGACATCACGGAGCAGCGCCCGCTCGATATGGCGATCTATCAGCTGGGCTGGACGGACGACGCGGACGGCCCGCCGATCCCCAGCGGGCACTGGGGGGCGCTGCTCTGGCTGAAGTCGCTGGGCCTGCCGATCACGCCGCAGGCGGGGCGGCACGAGGATCTGGAGGCGGTGATCGCGGCCTGCGAACGCTGGGAGCGGCGGCGCGACTCGCTGCCCTTCGATATGGACGGCGTCGTGATCAAGATCGACGACATCGGTCTGCAGGAGGACCTGGGCGTGGTAGGGCGCGAGCCGCGCTGGGCGATCGCCTGGAAATTCCCGCCGCAGGAGGCGACGACGGTGCTGCGAAGGATCGACGTCAATGTGGGGCGCACGGGGACGCTCAATCCGTTCGCGCGGCTCGAACCGGTGCGGGTCGGCGGGGTGACGGTGCAGAACGCGACGCTGCACAATCTCGACGACATCCACCGCAAGGACGTGCGCGAGGGCGACACGGTGATCGTGCGGCGCGCGGGGGAGGTGATCCCGCAGGTCGTGGGCCCGGTGCTGAGCGCGCGTCCCGAGGACGCGCAGCCGTGGCAGATGCCCGAGGCCTGTCCCAGCTGCGGCGAGCCGCCGGAGCGGCGCGAGGACGAGGCGATGTTCTACTGCGTCAACCGCGCCTGCCCGGAGATCGTGCGGCGCAGCATCGAGCACTTCGCCGGGCGCGGCGGGATGGATATCGAGGGCCTGGGCGAGAAGCTGATCGCCGAGCTGATCGTCGCCGGTTATGTGCGGTCGATGGCCGATATCTACGACCTGCCCAACCGCCGCGACGAGCTGGGCGCGACGCCGTTCCTGGGCGTGAAGGCGAAGACGAAGGCGGAGCGCGAGCAGGGCGAGTACCTGCCCGGGCAGCGGCTGGGCAATCTGCTGGCGGCGATCGAAGAGAGCAAGTCGCGCGGTCTGCCGGCGCTGCTGACCGGCCTGGGCATCCGCCATGTGGGGGCGGAGATCGCGGTGCTGCTGGCCGATCGCTTCGGCTCGTTGGATGCGATTCTGGAGGCGGACGAGGAAACGCTGGCAAGCGTGGACGGCGTGGGCGGGATCATCGCGGAGAGCGTCGCGGAGTGGGCATCGGACGACGACAACCGCGCGCTGGCGGCGCGTCTGCGCGAGGCGGGCGTGGTGGTAGAAACGGAGCGGGCCGCCGACGGCGGCGAGCCGCAGGACACGCCGCTGGCAGGGCTGCGGTTCGTGATCACAGGCCGTCTGGAGGCGATGAGCCGTCCGCAGGCCGAGGCGGCGCTGAAGCAGTTGGGCGCGGGGATCTCCGGCAGCGTGAGCAAAACCACAACAGCGCTAATCGCGGGCGAGGCCGCCGGCGGCAAGCTGCGCAAGGCGCAGGAGCTGGAGCGCCCAATCCGCGACGAAGCCTGGCTGCTGGAGACGCTGGAGGACCCGGCCGCGGCAGCAGCCGAGTTTGCCAAGCCGGTCACCGCGGAGCTGCCCGAGCCCGCGTGACGCGCTGTTCTCGGGGGTTTTTCACATTTCGGTCGTTCAGGCGAAAGCGGGAACCGAACCCAACGCTGTTCACAGGTCAGCTCGAGAGGCCGCGCTGTGGACAGCCGCCGTATGGATTCCCGCTCGGGGCGGGAATGAGAGGATGCGGTCGCGCCTCGGCGGCGACACCTACGAACAGCTATCCGGGCGGCGTGATCTTGCCAGGATCCTACCCACGCTCGGCGCAGCGCCGGCGAGCAGATCAGCCAACGTAATGCCGAGCAACTCGGCGTAGAGCGAGTCCGGGCAGAGCTCGATGTCGTCATTCCAGGCGCCGGCGCCGCCGCCGTTGACATGTACCCGCTCGAAGAACGCCCGCTCCCGCCACGGCTTGCAGGGCCCGGTGTCGGCGATGTCGGCCAGGTCGATCTCCCCCTCCACGCCGTCCTGGTAGCGGAGCCAGATGCGATAGCCGGCGCGGGCTTCAACCTGGACAGGCGTCGGATGCATGCGCTCAGGATAACCGCCTTGGCTGCCTTGCCCGCGTTGTCCGCGTTGTCCACGTTGCCCGCAGCGCGGGTCCGTTGTGCTTGCGTAACGCGCGGGCGTTTAAGCCGCTCGCACGCGGTATCGTGAAGCTGATCGGGCGTAGGGCTGCGCTGCGCCGTCATGACGCCTCCAAATGGAAGTGCCCGCGATGGCCTGGCGACCCTTGAGCTGGCTCACAAAGCGCTTCTCGCACGACATCGGGATCGATCTGGGTACCGCCAACACGCTGGTCGCGGTGCGCGGACGCGGGATCGTGATCGATGAGCCCTCGGTGGTCGCGATCGACCGCGCCAACCGCTCGGTGCTGGCGATCGGCGCGGAGGCGAAGACGATGGTCGGGCGCACGCCGGCGCACATCGTGGCGGTGCGCCCGCTGCGCGACGGGGTGATCGCCGATTTCGAGGTGACCGAGCGAATGCTGCACTATTTCATCCACGCCGCCAACGAGCGCAGCGGGCTGGGTTTCCGCCGCCCGCGGGTGATGGTGGGGCTGCCGAGCGGAGCGACGGAGGTGGAGAAGCGGGCGGTGCTCGACGCGACGCGCAACGCCGGGGCGCGCGAGGTGCATCTGATCGAGGAGCCGATGGCGGCGGCGATCGGGGCGGGGCTGCCGACCTTCGACGCGCGCGGCAGCATCATCGTCGATGTGGGCGGCGGCACGACCGAAGTGGCGGTCTGCTCGATGGGCGGAATCGTGGTGGGCACCTCGAGCCGGGTGGCGGGGGACGAGATCGACCAGGCGATCATCACCTACGCGCGGCAGGTTCACAACATGCAGATCGGCGAGGCGACCGCGGAGCAGATCAAGCTTGAGGGGGGCTCGGCCTTTCCGCTGGAACGCGAGCGGACGGTGAACTTCCGCGGCCGGGACCTGACGTCGTCGCTACCGAAGACGGTCGAGGTCAGCACGGTGGAGTTGCGCGACGCGATCGCGCCGGCGGTGGCGAAGATGGTGGACGCCGTGCGGCAGACGCTGGAGATCGCGCCGCCGGAGCTGGTCTCGGACATGATGACGCAGGGGGTGGCGATCGCGGGCGGCGGGGCGCTGCTGCCCGGTCTCGATCGCCGCATCTCGCAGGAAACGCGCTTCCCCGCGTACGTCGCCGAGTCGCCGCTGACCTGCGTCGTGCGCGGCTGCACCGAGGCGCTGCTGGCGCTCGAAGCGCTGGACCGCGTCGATCCTCAAGCCTCGGCCGCGCGGCGGCGCTAGGAGCCGACGGTGCGTTTCCGCCGACCGCGCCTGCAATGGAGCATCGCGATCGTGCTGTTCGTGGCGCTGCTGGGGGTGATCGCCTGGCAGGGCTGGGACGCGCCGGTCGAGGACGAGGCGGCCTCGTTCTTCGCGCCGCTGCAACGCGGCCTGCGCCGCGCCGCCGAACCGCTGGCCAACCTGCTCTCGGAGGTGGACGATTTCGACCGCCTGGAAGAGGAGAACCGGGCGCTGCGGCGGCGGATCGAGCAGCTGGAGGCGGACAACGCGCGGCTGCGCGAGCAGCAGCTGCAGGTGCGCGGACGCGCCGAGCTGATTGAAGTGCAGGAGGAATCGGAGGACGAGCTGCTGCCGGCTCGGGTGATCATCCGCGACCTGACCGGGCTGCGCACGGTGGTGGGGATCGACCGCGGCACGGATCACGGCGTGGCGGTGGGCATGGCGGTGCTGGCCGGGGGCGGCGCGCTGGTCGGGGTCGTGACGGAGGTGCAGTCGAACACCTGCTACGTGCGGCTGATCACCGATCCCGACAGCGCGATCCGCGTGCTGCACCAGCCGAGCCGCACCGAGAGCGTGGCGACAGGCGACACGTTGGGCAACCTCGACGCGATGCTGCCCTGGAGCGCCGAGGTCGAACTCGGCCACATCTTCGTCACCTCGGGGCTGGACGGCATCCTGCCGCAGGGGTTGCCGGTGGCCCGCGTCTCGTCGGCGACGGGCAGCGTCCAGGAGGCGTTCCGGCAGGTGCGCTTGCAGCCGCTCGCGCCGCTCGACCAGCTCGAGCAGGTGCTGGTGCAGCTCACGTTCTCACCGCCCAACCTGCGCCTGGATGAGTCCGATGAGGAAGCGCCGGCGGAGCAGTCGGAGGCCGACACGACGACGAGGAGCGCGCCGTGAAGTGGGCAATTCTGGTCACTGCGGTATTCGCGCTGGTGCTGCTGCAAACGTCGATCATGCCGCTGTTCGAGGTACTCGGCGTAGGGCCCAACCTGCTGCTGGTCGCGCTCTGCTGCCTGGCGATTCTGCGCGACCCGGAGGAGGCGATGGTGGCCGCGCCGCTGGCGGGAATCGGGATGGGGCTGCTGGCGTTTCAGGGCGTGGCGGAGAGCGTCGCGGCGCTGGCGCCGATCGGCTTCGCGGCGATGTTCTGGCGGGGCGATGAGCAGCACGGCCCGCGCTGGCTGGCGGCGCTGCTGCTGACGGCCGTCGCCAGCGCGCTGCATTTCGTCGCGCTCGCGGTCGCGGTGGAGTTGAGCACGACGGGCGTGAACTGGCTGGAGGCGGTGCGCGACGTGATGCTGCCCAGCATCGCGGTCAACCTGATCGTGGCGCTGCCGGTCTACTTCGCCTCGCGCCCGCTGATCCTGCGCCGCCCCGCGTGGGCGGCGCCGCGATGACGGAGGCAAGCTGATGGAGCCGAGCTGATGGAGTCAGGCTGATGGCGCGGCTGATCGGAGCGCTGGAACCGCCCGACGACGGACTGCCGGTGCGGCTGAAAGTCTGGCTGCTGGGCGGTCTGGTGCTGGTGCTGTTCGGCATTCTCACGGCGCAGTTGGTGCGGTTGCAGCTGCTCAGACACGAGGAGTATGCGGCGCGCGCGGACATCAACCGGGTGCGCTCGTTCGACCTCGCGCCGGCGCGCGGGCTGATTATGACGCGCGACGGCACGCCGCTGGTCGAAAACCTGCCGACCTACCGCGTGACGGTGATTCCGGCCGATGTCCCGGACGGCCGGGAGGCCGATCTGTCGGCGGCGCTCGGCGAGCTGTTCGAGACGCCGGCGTGGGAGATCGAGCAGCGGATTCTGGAGCGCAAGGCGAGCAACGATCCGCTGCGCGAGCTGGTGATCGCCGACGACCCCTCGACCACGGTCGTGTTCAACATCTCGACGCGGCGAGGGGAGTTGCCGGGCGTGCGGATCGAGACGCTGGCGGAGCGGCGCTACAGCTACAGCGAGCAGATGGCGCACATCGTCGGCTACGTCCACTGGATCACCGAGGAGGAATACAACGCGCTGTCGGAGGAGCGCTACCTGTACAGCGACAAGATCGGGCAGACCGGCTTGGAGGCGACCTACGAGTCGGTGCTGCGGGGCGAGCCGGGGCGGCGGCAGATCGAGGTCGACGCGGTGGGCCGGGAGTTGCGCGAGCTGAGCGCGGAGGAGCCGCAGCCCGGGCACAGCCTGGTGATCACGATCGATCTCGAGCTGCAGGCGGCGGTGCAGGAGATTCTCGAGCGGCATCAGCGCGCGTCGTTTTACGCGGCGGCGGTGGTGCTCAAGGTCGATACCGGCGAGGTGCTGTCGATGGTCTCGATTCCGACCTACGACCTGAACAGCTTTCAGGACGGGCTGACGTCGGAGCAGTGGGCGGCGCTGAACGATCCGGATCGGCAGCCGCTGCGCAACCACGCGATCGCCGACGCCTATCCGCCGGGTTCAACATTCAAGGTGGTGACGGCGGCAGCGGCGCTGGCGGAGGGCGCTTCAACGCCGGAGACGGAAATTTACTCGCCGGGCGAGCTGGTGGTCGACAACGAGCTGAATCCGGGCATCCAGTACATCTTCGGCGACACCGTGCAGGGCGTGTTCGACCTGCGGCGCGGACTGGCAGAGTCGAGCAACGCCTACTTCTTCTACCTCGCGGGAGGGACGCCATACCGGCATCCAGACGCGGCGCCGCGCCCCGAGGCGGAGCAGGAACGGCTCGATGCGCTGGCGTCTGAGGGAATTGTCGCGGGCGATGTGGAGTTCGACGGGGTGGGGCCGGGCAAGCTCGCCGAGTGGGCGCGGGCGTTCGGCTTCGACAGCCCAACCGGAATCGACATCAGCGGCGAGGTCGGCGGGCTGATTCCCGACCCGCAGCTGAAGCTGGAGACGTTCGGCGAACCGTGGGTGGACGGCGACACCTACAACTTCGCGATCGGGCAGGGGTTCGTGGCGGCGACGCCGCTACAGATGGCGGTGGCGACCGCGGCGATCGCCAATGGGGGGACGGTCTACGAGCCTCGGGTCGTCTACGAAGTGCACGACCAGCACGGCAATCTGGTGCAGCCCTTCCAGCCGATCGTGCGCCGCCAGCTGGAGATCGACCCGGAGATTCTGCGGGTCATTCGGGAGGGGATGGCGCTCTCGCTGCTGGCCGGGACATCGCACGACGCGCAGGTGGCGCTGCCGGAGATGATGTTCGGGGGGAAGACGGGTACGGCGGAGTTCGCCCAGGTAGGCCCGGCGACGGGCGAGGAGGGGATGACGCACGGGTGGTTTATCGCGTTCGCGCCGTTTGAGGATCCGGAGGTGGCGATTGCGGTGTTCTTCGAGTTCGGCGCGGGCTATCTGGCGGCGGGCGCGGGCGGCGAGGTGATGCGCGCGTGGGCGGAGCGTTCGGGCGCGATCGCCGAGGCGGCCGCCCCGCCCTATGCGCGGATCGCGATCACGGACGAGGAAAACGAGCGGTTGTTCCACGAGATTCGGGCGAGGTCGCCGGAATGAGCGGCGGCGCGGTCGGCAGAGTGAAGGACGGGCGATGAAGGGCTATACGTGGCGCTACTTCGATCCGCTGTTGCTGGTCGTCGCGCTGGCGCTGACGGCCTACGGCGCACTGGTGATCTACAGCGCGTCGCTGCCGCGCGGCTCCGAGGGGCTTGTGCTGTCCAGCGAAACACAGCGGCACATCCTCTTCGCCGCCGTGGGCGCGCTGATCATGATCGCGATGACGCGGGTGGATTACCGGTTGATCGATCGGGTGGGTTGGCTCGCCTACGGCGCGGGGATTTTCGTGTTGGTCGCCGTGCTGTTTGTGGGTCACGGCGACTTCGGCGTGCGGCGCTGGATCGATCTGGGGTTTGTGGACATCCAGGCCTCCGAGGTGGGCAAGGTGATGACGATCATCGGGTTGGCCAAGTTCCTGACCGACTACCGCAATCGGTTGGGCGAGATTCGCATATTCGCCGCGTCACTGGCGCTGACCGTGTTGCCGACGGCGCTGGTCTTCCTCGAGCCCGACGCGGGCAGCGCGATCGTCTTTCTGGCGCTCTGGCTGGTGATGACCGCGTTCGCGGGGGCGCGCTGGCGGCATTACGCGATTCTCGGCACGATCGCTCTGATCGCGATCCCGGCCGTGCTGCTGGTCGGCGTGCAGGATTACCAGCGAGATCGGATTCGGGCGTTCATCGACCCGATGTCGGATCCGCAGGGCGCGGGTTTCAACGTGATTCAGGCGGAGACGTCGGTCGGTTCCGGCGGGCTGTGGGGGCAGGGGCTGACGCAGGGCACGCAGACGCAGTTGGATTTCGTGCGGATTCAGACGACCGATTTCATCTTCAGCGTGCTGGGCGAGGAGTTGGGCTTCGTGGGCGCGATGGTGCTGTTTGCGCTGATGATTCTGCTGCTGTTCCGCATTTTGCGGGTGGCGGCGCGCGCGCCGGAACCGCTCGGACAGCTGCTGGCGGTGGGGATGTTAACGATGATCGGCGTGC
The DNA here is from genome assembly GCA_965243125.1 of Dehalococcoidia bacterium. Classification (GTDB taxonomy): domain Bacteria; phylum Chloroflexota; class Dehalococcoidia; order Bin125; family Bin125; genus CATQGW01. The sequence goes on from OZ251529.1 coordinate 2,907,435, forward strand.
AGGTGTTCATCAACGTGGCGATCAACATTCGCCTGCTGCCGGTGACGGGGATTCCGCTGCCGTTCATCAGCATCGGCAACTCGTCGCTGCTGATGTTGTTCGTCGGCTTGGGATTGTTGCAGAGCGTCCTGGCCTGGCGGGATGATCACCGCCCGCGCGGCGGGTAGCGGCGTCCCCGCAGAGGGGCTGACTGATCCGGCCTCTCCCCCCGTCGCGGGGGGAGATTGAGAGGGGGGCTGCCGTGCGCGCAGTCCCCCCGTAGCCCCCCACGATGGTGGGCATCGGAAAAGCGCCCACGGTGGGGGCAGGCGGGAAAGCGCCTATGGTGGGGGGGACGGTTTGGCATCGGCGATTAGGAAGTGGCGATTGGCTCGCCTTCTTCTTCCTCGGCTTCGTCGGAGGCCGCTTCGGGCTCCTCGTCCTCGACTTTGGCGACGCGCTCGTAGTGGAGCATCTGCTCTTCCGCGCCGTTCTCGTTGAGCTCGGTGCGGAGGTCGACGCGGATCGTGTCGCCTGCCTCGAAGTCGCCGCGTAGCAGCGCCTCGGAAAGCGAGTCTTCGAGCCGCTCCTGGATCACGCGGCGCAGCGGACGCGCGCCGAAGACCGGGTCGTAGCCCTTCTCGCCCAGCCACTCGCGGGCCGGCTCGGTGACCTCGAGCACGACATCCTTTTCGCGCACGCGCTGATCGACCTCGCTCAGCATCATGTCAACGATTGAGCGGATGTGCTCCTTGCTGAGCGGGTGGAAGACGAGCGTGGTGTCGACGCGGTTGAGGAACTCGGGGCGGAAGACGCGCTTCATCTCCTGCAGGACCTTGTCCTTCATCCGCTCGTAGCGCTGCCGTTCGCTCTGCTCTTCGTTGGCCTGGGCGTGGAAGCCCAGGCTGTTCTCGCGCCGGATCAGGTCGGAGCCGACGTTGGAGGTCATGATGATGATCGTGTTGCGGAAGTCGACCTGGCGGCCCTTGGCGTCGGTCAGGTGGCCGTCGTCGAAGACTTGCAGCAGCATGTTGAAGACTTCGGGGTGCGCCTTCTCGATCTCGTCGAGCAGGATCAGGCAGTAGGACTTGCGACGGACGGTGTCGGTCAGCTGGCCGCCGTCGTCGTAGCCGACGTATCCGGGAGGGGCGCCGACCAGGCGGGCGACGGTGTGGCGCTCCATGAACTCCGACATGTCGAGCCGGATCATGTTGTCGTCGGAGCCGAACATGAAGTCGGCGAGCGCGCGGGCCAGCTCGGTTTTGCCCACGCCGGTGGGTCCGAGGAACATGAAGACGCCGATCGGGCGGCGCGGGTCCTTGAGCCCGGCGCGGGCGCGTCGGACGGCCTTGGCCAGCGCGACGATCGGCTCCTGCTGGCCCACGATCCGCTTGTGGATGTCCTCTTCCATGTGCAGCAGCCGCTCGGATTCCTCCGTGGCGATCTGCACGACGGGGATGCCCGTCCACATCGAGACGACTTCGGCGATGTCCTCGGCGAGCACATCGGAGGAGTCGCGCTCGCGTTCCTGATCAAGATCGGTTTCGAGTTCGCCGATCCGCTCCTGGAGCTTCAGCTCGCGGTCGCGCAGGTCGGCGGCGTACTCGTACTGCTGCTGGTTGATCGCCTGCTCTTTCTCCTTGCGGATGCCCTCGAGGCCGACGGTCGCCTCCTTGAGCGAGGGCGGGGTGTAGGAGCGGCGGATGCGGACGCGCGAGGCGGACTCGTCGATCAGGTCGATCGCCTTGTCGGGCAACGCGCGGTCGCTGATGTAGCGGGCGGACATTTCGGCGGCGGCGACCAGCGCTTCGTCGGTAATCGTCAGCTTGTGGTGTTCTTCGTAGCGGTCCTTGATCCCGCGCAGGATGTCGACGGTCTCCTCGACGCTCGGCTCTTCGACGACGATCGGCTGGAAGCGGCGTTCGAGCGCGGCGTCGCGCTCGATGTGCTTGCGGTAGTCGTCGAGCGTGGTCGCGCCGATGGTTTGCAGTTCGCCGCGCGCCAGCGAGGGCTTGAGGATGTTGGCGGCGTCGACCGCGCCTTCGGCCGCGCCGGCACCGACCAGCATGTGCAGCTCGTCGATGAAGAGGACGCAGTTGCCGGCGCCCTTGATCTCCTCGACGACCTTCTTGAGCCGCTCCTCGAACTCGCCGCGGTACTTGGTGCCCGCCACCAGCGAGCCGATGTCGAGCGTGAGCAGGCGCTTGCCTTGCAGCGTTTCAGGCACATCGCCGCTGGCGATGTGCTGCGCGAGGCCTTCGACGACGGCGGTTTTGCCGACGCCCGGCTCGCCGATCAGCACGGGGTTGTTCTTGGTGCGGCGGGAGAGGATTTGGACGACACGCTGGATTTCCTTTTCGCGTCCGATCACGGGGTCGAGCGTGCTGTTGCGCGCGGCGGCGGTGAGATCGAAGCCGAGCTGGTCGATGGTGGGGGTGCGGTTGGACTGCCGCGCGCCGGCCCCCGCGCCGGCCGTCTGCGGGCCGCTCTGGGAGAGGATGCGGGTGGTCTCGGCGCGCACGCGCTCGAGGTTGACGCCGAGGCTCTCAAGCACGCCGGCGGCGATGCCTTCGCCTTCGCGGACCAGACCGAGCAGGAGATGCTCGGTGCCGATGTAGTGGTGGTTGAGCCGGCGCGCCTCGTCGACGGCGAGTTCGATCACTTTCTTGGCGCGCGGCGTGAGTCCGATCTCGCCGAGCACGGCGCGGTCGCCGCGGCCGATGATGAACTCCACGGCGGAGCGCACCTTGCCGAGTTCAACGCCGAGATTGGAAAGCACCTTGGCGGCGACGCCGTCGCCCTCGCGGACGAGCCCGAGCAGCAGGTGCTCGGTGCCGATGTAGTTGTGGTTGAAGCGCTGCGCTTCTTCCTGCGCCAGCGTCAGCACACGGCGGGCGCGCTCGGTGAATTTGTCGAATCGATCTGCCATGACGCCCTCCCGTGCGCGCTCAGTCGCGTGAAATCAGCGTACCAGCTACCCGCGGGCAGCGTCCATGAAGACATGCAGGCCGTGCGGGCATGACGAATTCGGGCGGAGCCGCGCGGCGCGCATCACTCGCTGGGCGAGTCTGCGGCCGCCTCGGGCGCTGCCTCGGCGGCGGCTGTTTCGATCGTTGACTCGGCCACCGCGTCTCCGGCGGGTTCGGTCGCGGCCGGCTCCTCCGCCACGACGACGGGAGCTTCAGCGGCCGGCTCCTCCGGTGTGTCGGGTGCGTCAGATGCGCCCGCAGCTTCGGCGGCAGGCGCGTCGGCGACGACGGCCTCCGCGCTCGAGTCCTTCTCCGTCGCCGCATCGCTCGCAGCGGCGGGCGCGGCCGGCGGGGGCGCGCCGGTTGAACCGCCGGCAGGTGGGCTGCTGTCAGGTGGGCTGCCGGCGGGCGGGCCGCCGGCGTTGAAGTCGCGCTCGGTGACGCCAGCCCGCTGGAGCGCTTCCTCCATCGCGGTGGCCGGCTCGGGCAGCTGCCGCTCGGGAGCGGGGCGGCCGGCGGCCGGCGCTGCTTCCTCCACCGGCGGCGGAGGCGGCGGCGCTTCACCCTGCTCAACGCCGAGCTCGGCGGCGAGCGCGTCGGGCAGCCGGGCGATTCGGCCTTCGTGGTCGAACATCCAGCCGGCCCGCTCGGCGTCGGTGCGCGCCTGACGCAGGCTGAGACCGAGGCGATGGCGGTCGCGCTCGATGCGCACGATCTTGACCGGGATCACATCGCCGTCGTCAACCACCTCGCGCGGATGCGTGATCCGTCGGTCGGCCAGCTCGGAGACGTGGACGAGGCCCTCGACCGGCCCCTCGATCCGCGCGAACGCGCCGAAGGTGACCAGCTTGGTGACGGTGCTGGCGACGATCTGGCCGACCTCGAATTTGGCCACCACCTCGTCCCACTGCTCGGGCGAGGCGCGGCGAATCGAGAGGCCGATCTTCTTCGACTCCTTGTCGATCTTGGTGATGTAGACGTTGACTTCCTGGCCGATGGTGAACATCTGCTCCGGGTCCACATCGCGCTCCCAGGAGAGCTCGGAGAGGTGCGCGAGGCCGTCGGCGCCGCCCAGGTCGACGAACACGCCGAAGGGGCGGATGCTGGTGATGCGGCCTGCGCGGATTTCGCCCTCGTGCAGCTCGTCGAGCAGGCGATCCTTCTGCTCGGCGCGCCATTCCTGGACGGCGGCGCGCTCGGAGAGAATGACGCGGTTACGGCGGCGGTTGATCTCGATCACCTTGAAGCGCAGCGAGCGGCCCTCGTACTCGCCCAGCTGGGCGATGGCCTGCTCGCGGTCGCCGGTGATGCCGACGATCTGGCTGAGCGGCACGAAGGCGTTGACGCCCTCGACGTTGACCAGCAGGCCGCCCTTGTTGCTGCCGGTGACGCGGCCGTCGAAGACCTCGCCGGCGTCGTGGCGGCGCTGCAGCTCGTGCCAACCCTGCTCGCCGCGGGCGCGGTCGATCGAGAGCTCGAGCGCGCCGCCCTCGGCTTCGGAATCGGTCACGAACACATGGATCGGGTCGCCGGTCTTGAGCTGGTCGCGGTCCGCCTCTTCGAGCGAACGCATCTCTTCGGGATGCACCACGCCCTCGGACTTCGCGCCGACGTCGACGATCAGCGTGGAGCCGGCCCAGTGGACGACGACGCCTTCGATCACGTCGCCGCGCTGCGGATTGAGCGGCTCGCGGCCCGGCTCGGCGAGCAGCGCTTCCATGGAATCGGGCTCCGCGCCGGGCGGCGGCTCGGGCGCGAACGCGGTTGCGCTGTCGGGCGTCGGCGGAGCGCTGATCGCCGCAGGCGGAGCGCCGGGCGCCGTGGGCTGAGCCTCAACGGCGGCAGGAGCGGAGGGCGGCGGAGCCGCCGGGATGGTGGTGGTTGGTTCGGTGGATTCTGTCGTCAAACTCGCAGTGGGGCGCAGCCGGAGCCGCGCCCGCCCCCTTTCCGTAAGTGCGCGCAGCCTAGCACAGAACGGCCGCAGCTACAGCACAGCCGGAGCCGATCGCCGCCCCGTATTGTGGCCGCCCCGCAGGTTGCGCGCGGGCAACTGGTGCGCGGGCAACTGGTGCGCGGGCAACTGGTGCGCGGGCAACTGGTGCGCGGGCAACTGGTGCGCGGGCAACTGGTGCGCGGGCAACTGGTGCGCGGGCAACTGGTGCGCGGGCAACGCAAAGCCGCCCGCTTGCGCGGGCGGCTGAGGCGGGCTGGCAATGGCCTATTTTCCGCAGGGGGTCGCCCCCCCAGTATCGTCGGCGCTGCGGCGTTTCACTGCCGTGTTCGGGATGGGAACGGGTGGGGCCGCCGCGCTCTAATCACCAGCCCACAGAGAGCGTACCACGCAGTCGCAGTCGCGCAAGCGGGGCGGCGAAGCAAGTGGCAGAGCGATGCGCGAATCGGGGTCGAGGTGGTGGAGCCGAGGGGATTCGAACCCCTGACCTCCGCCGTGCAAAGGCGGCGCTCTCCCGGCTGAGCTACGGCCCCCGGTGGCTGCGAGCGTATCGGTTGCCGCACAAGGCGGCCAATCGGAGCGGTGAGGTTCAGCTCCAGAGCCAGTCGAGCTCGGAAAACGCGAGCGAGCGCTCATAGTTCTCGATGTTGTCCTCAACGTCGAGAATCAGACAGCGCTCGCTGCCGCCGTTGAGCTCGCCGCGCAGACCGCGTCCGATCATCTGGAAGTAGAGGTTGGGGCTGTAGACCGGCCGCGCCACGATGATCGCCCGCGTCTTCGGCGCGTCGAACCCCTCGCGGAAGACGTTGTAGTTGACCAGCACGTCAATCTCGCCGGCGCGGAACTGCTCGACGATGCTGCGGCGGACCGACGTCTCCGTTTTGCCGCTCACCGCCCGCGCCGCGATGCCGTCCAGCGACAGCACAGCCGCGATGGTCTCGGCGTGCGCGACGGAGGTGGCGAAGATCAACGCAGGCGCGCTTGGACCGATGGCGCGGACCTGCGTCTTGTACGCGCGAACAATCGCGTTGGTGCGTCCCGTGTCCTCCGCCAGGCGCTCCTCAACGGAATCCGGTAGCCACGGCGTGTCCGTGGCCTGTTCTTTCTCCTTTTCGGTGAGTTGCACGGTCGCGCCGATGATCACATCGTGGTCGACATCCGCCAGCACGGTCATTCCCTGCAATCGGCTGATCACTTTCTCGGGGTCGTCGCTGTCGAATGCCCCGAAGTCCAGTCGATTCGTCCCGTAGCGCCTGACGAGCCGCTCGGTCTCGACTGCATCGATCCCCCGATAGGGCGTCGCCGTCAGCCCCAGCAGAGCGATCTCGTCTTCGGTGCGACGGAACGTCAGCCCCACCTCGGACAGCAGCTGTGTGTACGACGGCGCGATCGAGCCGTGCGCTTCGTCGACGACGAGAACCGCCACATCCTCCAGCACCTCGGCCGCCGCACCGCGCTCGATCCGCGCTCGCAACGTTTGGATCGTCGCGACGACCACGTGGTGTCCACCCGGCGCTTGCGGCGACCGTTGGCGGCCCCACCAGCGGGAGACGCGCAGCGGTTGCGCTTCCGGACCGATGCTGGCCCACGCCTGCTGCCAGACCTCTACAGCCTGCTCGCAGAGCTCATCGCGATCCGCGACCCAGAGCACCGTGCCGCGGAAGCCGTCGTCGCGGATCGCCTCGATGATCGCCTGCACAGCGACGCGCGTCTTACCGGAGCCGGTAGGCAGACTCAACAGGCCGCGGTTTTCGCCCGACATGGGCCCGCGGCTCAGCATCGCCTTGACGTTTCCGACGACCGCTTGCTGGTAGTCGTGCAGATCGGGCAACGACCGCGGGCCGGCAACATCGATGAACGGGTCCCGCTTTGGATTCGGCTGACCAGCCCACTCAGGGCCAAATCCGAGCGCGGCGACGAACTCGAGCGCCGCCGGACGGCCCGCCCACTGCCTGGGCGGCCGTAGATGTTCGATTGCGTGTCGGTATTCCCGCAGCGCGCCCGTGTGGAATGTCGCGATCGCCGCCTTCGCCGCGTCCAGCCCCCCAATGCCCTGGCCGCCTCCGCTGAGCAGTTCCCGGAGAGTATTGGGCAGCTTGTGGATCAGGTTTGCCCCGCCGACGGCAGCGAGAAGCCGCGCCGCGTCGGTCTTCTGTTGTCGGACTGCGTCTCGCGCCTCATCAACGGCGCGTGAAACTCGGTGCGACAGTATCGCTTCGAACGCCTGCGGATCGAGCTCAACGCCCAACCATAGAATGATCTTGCGTAGCTCAGTACCCTCATCGTCTTGGCGTCGCATGACGAGGGTATTGCCGTGCAACAGGCAATCGGACGACAGAGCCTCTCCTGTCTCGTTCACCAGAGCGTCACAGCGGACCAGATCGAGATCTTCGTGCTCCGGCCTTACTTCGCCACGCAGTCCTGGCCACTCGTCGAGCAGAGGGACCGGTTCGTCGTCGTTGACTGTCTCGAACGACCCGGCGTAGTCGCTTCGGAGGTCTCGGAAGACGCGGCGTATGTCCTGCGTTCGAGGATGCTGGAGCAACCACGACTGCACGTCGGGCTGCTCCGGATCGTCGCCGAGACCGCTCGACAGCGGGCGTAATTCACCACTGAGATCCACCATGCCGTGATCTCGCAGCGCAGACACCGCTGGCGACGGGAATCGCCGCGTCCCCCATTGCGGTCGAGTAGCATGGATCATCGTTAGCGACTGGTACGTCGCGTCGAGATCCAGCAACGCCTTTGTAAAGCGCACTTTGCCGCCATCTGACAGATATTGGAGGACGTCAAGCGGCCCGCAAGACGACCTTTCGTCGAATTTCAGGTAATCCAGCTGGGGCCAACCGGTGCTCCTTCGTTGGAACTCCACTCGGCAACGCCACAGGTAGTTCTGGTAAACAGTGCCAGCCAGCGCTGCTCTGCCGTGCGGTTCCGCGACGACGCCCAGCTGCACCAGCAAGTCGCGATCTGTTGTGTGGAAGCCCATGTCGACCACGACGTACGCGGGCGTATCGCCACGAGTCACGATCGTTCCAGGCATCAACACCTCAAAGATCGGCTGCCACATGCCGCTCTCGGTCAGCACTCGCACCTCCGCCCGCAAGCGGAATGCTTGATCAATGACGCGAAGCGTGATCTCGTCGCCGCAGTCCCGAACACACCGCCAAAAGTCCGACCAGCGAGGGTCCTTTTCGACACCATCATGTGCAGCGGCCAAGCCTTCGGCGAGGCGACGCAGGCGACTCTCAGCCGACGGCGCACGAATCTCCAACTCTCTCAGCGCCTTCAGCGTTTCCGGGTCCGCCTCCAAATCTCGATGAACCGACTCAGTCGGATCATCACCGCCGAGGTAAATCGAGTTCGGGTCGAGCGCGGCCCACTCACCGCTTTCTGTGAGAACGATGCGTCCCAGACTCTTGTCGCGACGGCCGATCTCCGGAATCAGCGCCGCTGTTTGGATTGCCGCCATTGAGGCTCGCTCAGAATCACCCTTGTGCTCGCCAGCCTCCGTCAAGGCTGTGAGCCAATCGGCGATCTGGGCGCGAGGCAGGACGCCACGATCGGAGCGACCCCCAACATAGATTCGGGCAAGTGCCGCTAGTCGGTCGTTGGTCAGAGCATCGTGGTACAGCCAGTCGATCGGGTGATGCTCGTAGGCAGACCACCGGGCCAAAGGTGCAGACTCGACGCGTTGGCCCGGCGTCAAGACTTCCGGCGCAACCCGCAGATCCTGGAGCGGCCGCAACGCACCTGTTTGGTCGGGGGCAACTGCCGCATGCTCTAACAGCGCATAGAGCCGCTGACGCAGCAGGCTTGCGTGATCGTTGTCGCCAGTCTCCGCACGACGTGGCAAGACGTCGAGGTGTCGCGCAGGGGCATCCGCTGCGTACAGCTTCGGCAGCGAGCCAGCGACCAACTGCGCTGCTGCGCCGATCAGTTCATTGTTGTAAATGCCCGGCAGCAGGCTCTGGCGATCCTCATTGGTCTTCCAGGGCGCATTGAGGATGCCCGCCACCAGGCTGCTGGTCTGCGTCGGGAAGAACGCCCAGAACTGTTGCAGCGGATTGCGCGCATTCAGCGGGGCCGCCCACGCGATCTTGACGCGGTCGGCGTCGTCAAGCGCTCGACTGTCCGCTTTCGCGTCGTCAGACAGTTCGTGTTCATGGCTGAAGAGCATCCAGCGCGACCGCTGTCCGCCGTCGTTGAGCTCAAGCTGCTCCCCTGCTTCAATCAACCGGATGTTGCGCGACTCTTCACTTGCGTCGTCCGCCAGGTCAAGCTGGCCAACGTGCGGTACGAAAAGGAGGAATTCGGGCGCGAATGACCGCAGCTGTTCAGCGAGACCGTCGCGCGCGCCTCGCTTGAGCGGCAGGCGAACGACGTTTCGAGCCCAACCCATCAGCTCGGCGAGATGGGGATCAGTTTTCGCGGCGGCCGCGGGATCGATCGGTTCGGCGACTCGCAGCACCGGATAGTCGCCCGCGTTCGGCGCGACCTCCGCGATCCGCTGTTGCGCCCGCCGGCGATCAAACTGAATCGAGCCGCTGCGACTAAAGACGGCGGGTTTGTCGGTCACCCGCAGCACCGACTTGAAGCCCACGCCGAAGCGCCCGATCTCCGCCGTGGCGCGCTTGGGCGAGAGATGCGAAAACAGCAGCGCCTTTGCTCCGTCCTGATCGAGCGGAGCGCCATCGTCGGCGCAGTAGAGGTGCGAGTCGGTCAGCCTTATGTAGATTCGACCCGCGCCGACCTTGGCGATCTGGTCAGCGCTGTTCTGGACAAGCTCAACCACCTGACGATCCGCATAGCCGCCCCGGGCGGTGTCCTGCTCCTGATTCGCCTGCTCCTCGACGAGGTTCGGCTGAGCACGGTACGCGTTTAGCGTGCTCTCCGACTCCTCGCGGACGTAGCGGCCGATCTCGCCGTCAGGGCCGACCCACTTGCTCATCTGCCCATCGCCTCCGTCGCCAGAGCCTAGCTGCAAAGATCGCTTCCGTCAACAGCGTCCAAGCGCGGCAACCTAGCGCGCGGGGAGGCGGTCCTGGGCGCGCCAGATGCGGGTGAGGATTTGGAGGCCTTCGCCGGCGGGGTCTACGAAATCGGGGCGGTAGCGCCAGGGGAGTTCGCCGCTATGGGCGCGGATCACGACGGGGCGGATACGATAACCGATCAGGCGATCAGCGGTGAAACCCAACTCCATCAGCATGCCTTGGACCGTTTCGACGGACCAGCCCTGGTCAAAGACGAAGTTACCGAATGAATAGGCGATGAGCGCATCGTCGAAATGTTCGACGGCCTGCACCCAGTGAGGGTGGTTGCCCATCAGGAAGGTTGCGCCGGCCTCGACGGCGACGCCGGCGACGGCGCGCTGGAAGCTGTTGGGGTTGGAGACGTATTCGATGCCCCAGTTGGCGGCGACGATGACGTGATCGGCGAGCGGTCGCGCGGCGAGCACGCCTTCGCGGACATTCTCGGCGTTGAGCGGGTTGATGCCCGGGTTATCGTCGCCGACGTGATAGTAGGGCGCGATGCTGTCGTAGCCGAGAAAGGCGAAGGTGACGGGGCCGCGCGCAGTATCGACGGTTAGCACGGCGGGCGCGGCGGCTTCGGCCGGAGTCGCGCCCGCGCCGGCGGCGGCGATGCCGGCCGCATCGAGCCGATCAAGCGTCTCGAAGAGCGCGTCCCAGCGCGAGCAGCCGCCGTAACAGTCCATCATGTGGTTGCCGATGGTGAGTACGACATCGATGCCGGCTTCGACCAGCGCGGGCACGACACGGGGGCTGCCATGGAGTATCAGCGTTTCGACGCAGGGCGTGGGCTCGCCCAACTCGGTGAGCGACGATTCGAGCGGCGCGACGGCGATATCGGCGGCGAGGATGTAGTCCCGCACGCCGTCGAACATCGCGTGGTAGTTATCGAGCGCGGCGAGCACGTGGTTGGTGCAGCGCACGGGGATCAGTTCGCCGGTGACGAGCATTCCCGCGGGATCAAACGTCGGCGCAGCGGCGATCTCGGTACGCAGCCAGCGGTACAGACGCAGCGGCGAATCGCGCGCGGGGTCGCGGTAGGGATCGTGGCCCTCGACGGTCAGCGCGAGCACGCCCAAGCGCAGCCGTTCGGGCCGAATCAGCGCGAACGCGCCGGGCTCGGCGGCGACGCGGTCGACGATTTCGTGCTCGGGCGCGCGTTCGCCGACGAGATCAGCAACGGGAATGCGCAGCGCGCTCGCAATCTGGGCCCGGTCGGCCTGCGCTGCGGGCAGGATGACGCTGATGGGCAGGGGGGAGCCGCCAAGCTCGGACCAGTCGCGCGCTTCGCCGCGCAGGATGCGCCGCACCTCGCCGAGCGTGAGATCGAGCACATCGCGCCGTTGGTCGGTGATCGCGGCCCAGCGCTCGACGAGGACCCGCCGCGGGCAGTCGGCGGCTTCGGCTGCTCCAGCGTGCGCGCCCCAGACGGCAACATTGGCGGCGGCGATGGCGAAGCCGGGCACGGCGGCGAGCTCGGCGTAGAGGGCGGCGCAGGAATGTTGCGCCGGGCCGTCGGCGTTCGCCCGCGGCGCGGCAAGCGCAGCGCACAGCGCAAGCAGTACAACCGCGAACGCGGCCATCGTTTTGGGAATCATCGCAGCGCCGCCCGGTCCCCGCCCGAGGACGAGATCAGGCTAGCGCACGGGTTTGGGATGCGGGGATTGATGTTGTGGTGGGCCATCCTGGACTCGAACCAGGGACCTCAGTCTTATCAGGACTGCGCTCTAACCTGCTGAGCTAATGGCCCGAGGGGTTGGCCGGGCGGCTTCGCGGGGAGGCCGTCCTTAACTGCTGGAGAGCGGAAGTCAGCGCGTTGGGCGGGCCCGTCATCCGCTCGCCGAGGCGGGCGGAGATCGACCTGGGGTCTCCGGCGGCGCGGGCGCCGAGGCGCCGTTGCCGCCGGAGGGTCTCCCTAGAAAGGAGGTGATCCAGCCGCAGCTTCCGCTACGGCTACCTTGTTACGACTTCGTCCCAGTCGCGAGTCCCACCTTCGGCGGCTGCCTCCGAGGTTGGCGCACCGACTTCAAGTGTTACTCACTCCCATGACGTGACGGGCGGTGTGTACAAGGCCCGAGAACGTATTCACCGCAGTATGGCTGACCTGCGGTTACTAGCAACTCCGGCTTCATGCAGGCGGGTTTCAGCCTGCAATCCGAACTTGGGCCGGCTTTGAGGGATTTGCTCCAGCTCACGCTGTGGCGACCCGTTGTACCGGCCATTGTAGCGTGTGTGTCGCCCTGGGCGTAAGGGCCACGCTGACTTGACATCGTCCCCACCTTCCTCTGCGTTGTACGCAGCGGTCTCGCTAGAAAAGTACAACTAACGACGAGGGTTGCGCTCGTTGCGGGACTTAACCCAACACCTCACGGCACGAGCTGACGACAGCCGTGCAGCACCTGTGCGCCAGCCCCGAGGGGCGCCGACCTTTCGGCCGACTTCCGGCGCATGTCAAGCCCAGGTAAGGTTCTTCGCGTTGCATCGAATTAAACCACACGCTCCGCTGCTTGTGCGGGCCCCCGTCAATTCCTTTGAGTTTTAGCCTTGCGGCCGTACTCCCCAGGCGGGATGCTTATCGCGTTAGCTGCGACACGGAAAGGGTCGATACTCCCCACGTCTAGCATCCATCGTTTACGGCGTGGACTACCCGGGTATCTAATCCGGTTCGCTCCCCACGCTTTCGTACCTCAGCGTCAGGTAGCGCCTGGCAAGCCGCTTTCGCCACTGGTGTTCCTCCCGGTATCTACGCATTCCACCACTACACCGGGAATTCCACTTGCCTCGACGCACCTCCAGTGTTGCAGTTTCCACCGACCCCTCCCGGTTGAGCCGGGAGATTTCACAGCGGACTGACAGCACCGCCTACGTACCCTTTACGCCCAGTAAATCCGGATAACGCTCGCCACTTACGTCTTACCGCGGCTGCTGGCACGTAATTAGCCGTGGCTTATTCGACGGGTACCGTCAGAGCTTCTTCCCCGTCAAAAGGATTTTACAACCCGAAGGCCTTCGTCATCCACGCGGCGTTGCTGCGTCAGGCTTTCGCCCATTGCGCAAGATTCCTCGCTGCTGCCTCCCGTAGGAGTCTGGGCCGTGTCTCAGTCCCAGTCTGGCTGATCATCCTCTCAGACCAGCTACCGATCGTCGCCTTGGTGAGCCGTTACCCCACCAACCAGCTAATCGGACGCAGGCCCCTCCCAAGGCGCCGGAGCTTTCTCCACCGGAGCGAACCGGTGGGCGCATGGGGTATTAGGCCGCCTTTCGACGGATTGTTCCCCACCTCGGGACAGGTCACCTACGTGTTACTCAGCCGTTTGCCACTCAGTCTCCCCGCCCGAAGGCGAGGGCTTCGTTCGACTTGCATGCGTAAGGCACGCCGCCAGCGTTTATCCTGAGCCAGGATCAAACTCTCCATTGGATCCGACCGGTCGAGCCGGTCGATTCGGTTCGGAGTTTCACCGGGCCGCGTCCGCCCGCACCGCCCCGAAGGGCCGCGCCGGCGCCGCGCCCGGACTTGGGGGCCAACCCAAGTACACTGGACTTCCGCTCTCCAGTTGTTAAGGACAGCCCGCCTGGCTGCGGTCCGCGCCCTCCGCTCGCAAGCTGGAGGCCGCCGGCCGCGCCCGCCGACAGGCGTAGGACGCCAGCATAGGCGGACCGCGCGCACTCTGTCAACACCCCCGTCAACCCCCCTGTCCACCGTCCTGTCCACCGCCCGCCGGCGGGCGCGGTTCGCCGCGTCGGATCAGGCCGATGCGGCCGCGCCGCGAGCGCAGCGACAGGCCGCCGCCCAGCTCGACTTCGCCGGAATCGGCGCGCAGCAGGGCATCGGCGGCCGCGGTCCGCTCAGCGCTCAGTTCAAGGCTGGCCTGCGCCGCGAGCAGCCGCAGCGCGCGGCGGCGCAGGGCCGGGTGCAGCGCCGCCAGCGCGCGGCGCGGCCGGGTCCCGTCGTCATCCGGCGGCGCTGCGGCGAGCGCTGCGGCGGCGGTCTGGTCGAGGAAGTCGCGATCCAGCCCCACGCCGTCGGCGAGGCGCGCCAGCGCGGCGTCGATCTGCGGGTTGAGCTCGCGCAGCCGGGGCAGCAGCTCGCGGCGGACGCGGTTGCGCAGGCGGCGCAGATCGCGGTTGGCCGGATCGTGGACGGGCGCAAAACCCCAGGCGGCGCAGATCGCCGTCGTTTCCGCGCGGGTCAGGGTCAGCATCGGGCGAACCAGGCGAATGTCGCGGCCGACGTCTGCCGAAGCATGAGGCAGCGCATGAGGCAGCGGCGCGAGCGGGCGGATGCCGACCAGGCCGTCCAGTTGCGCACCGCGCAGCATGCGCAGCAGCACCGTCTCCGCCTGGTCGTCGCGCGTGTGCGCCACGGCAACGACCTCCGCGCCGCGCTCCCGCGCCGCCGCCGCCAGCGCCTCGTAGCGCACCTCGCGGGCGGCCGCCTCGATGCCCGTACCACGCTCGCGCTCGCGTTGCGGCGCGTCGACGCTGCGCAGCTCGAGCGGCGCGCCGGCCAACTCCGCCGCGCGCGCGGCGGCCTGGCGGAACCGACGCCGCTGCTCTGTGTCGGCGATGCGGTGATCGACGTGGACGGCGCGCGGCCGCCAGCCCGTGCGCTCGCCGCCCTCGGCGAGCGCCAACAGCAGCGCGGAGGAATCCGGTCCGCCGGAGAGCGCGGCGATGATCTCGCGCCCTTCGCCGGGCCCGAGCGCGTCAAGCAGGTTGCGCTGGACGCGGCGCAGCAGAGCGCGTGTGGCGCGATCGGCGCGATCGGTCGGAGCGCCGCTCATTCGCCCACCTCAACGCCTCGCCGCCCTCAACCGCAGACCGATTCGTGGAGCAGATTGGCCCACCAGGGCGAGCGCACGATCGACAAGCCCTCGCGCGGCGGCGCGTGGACGGCGAACGCCTCTTCGGCGGGGCGCACCAGGCCCAGGTCCTCGCGCGCGGTGCGCTCCACATACTCATCCGACTCCAGCCAGGCAACCATCGCGGCGAGCTGGTCCGCCTCGCATTGCAGATCGGCGATCTCCTGCTGCGTCTGGGCGATCCGAGCCTCCAGCGTGTTTGAGCGGAGCAGCCCTTCGACGCCGGAGTAGATCACCCAGCCGACCAGCGCCACGGTTGCGGCGAAGGCGAGCATCGGCAGACCTCGGCGCAGCACGGCGCGCCGCGGGCGTCGCGCGCGGCCGGCGTCGTCGTTGCGCTCCGCCGGGAGACTCGGCTCCTGCAGGAGCTCCGGCGGCGCGTCTGTGGACTCGTCGAGAGGCGACTCATCAGGAAGCGCATCCGACGACTCGTCAAAGGGGGATGCGAACGGGTCGAAGGGAGAGTCGGACGCCTGCTGCGGCGTCGCTGCGCCCGCTTCGTTCTGCTCAGACATACGCGCACGCGCGCCCCGGCTCCGCCTGCCCCTCACTCTAGCCGCGTCCAGCCGTGCGCGCGCAAGCCCCGCCCGCATCAGACCGCCGCAACGGCGACCGCCGTCAGTCCAAGTGCGCTCCCTCGTTCGACCTCTCCACCACCACACGCCTCGCTCTCAGATCAACCCGTTGGCGCGACTTATGGCGAATGCGGCAGACCCTAACGATGCAGGCATGATGGAGTGCGGTACGATCCTCATCAGAAAAGGACATCACGCATCATGCCGATCCGCATTCAGCCCTCCGAATTTGAAGTCTCGGCCAAAGACCCTTTCGAGCATGACCTGCTGGGGCGTAAAGAACCGATCAAGGCGCTCACCACCACGATCGGCTCGATCGAAGGCCCCTGCGTGATGGCCGTTGATGCCGGCTGGGGCATGGGCAAGACGACGTTCCTCCGCATGTGGGCGCAGCATCTCCGCAACGAGCGATTCCCGGTGGTCGAGTTCAACGCCTGGGAAACCGACTTTGCCCAAGATCCGTTCATCGCGCTCACGTCGGAAATCGCGACCGGACTCCAAAGCCTGGGGAGCACGGCGGGGCGCCTGGGAGGACACCGACTGCGCTTGGCAGCCGCGTCCGTAGTTCGGGCTGCGCCCGGCGCGATCGCCCGAGTAGCTGTGTCCAGCGTCCCAAGCATCGGGCAGCAGCTCGCGCACGAACTCGAGCCCAAACAGCCGTCGCTACGCCAGACGATGGTCGAGCACTACGACGAAACGAAGGCTGCGCTTCAAGCCTTTCGGAGTTCACTGGCCGATGTTGCGGACGCATCGGCCAACGACAACGACGGACGGGCGTTGGTCGTCCTGGTGGACGAGCTTGATCGCTGCCGGCCAACGTACGCCGTTGAGCTTCTGGAGGCGGCCAAACACCTGTTCAGCGTCGATCGGATCGTCTTCGTCCTGTGCCTCGACCGCGCGCAACTCGCCAGCTCCGTCAAGGCGCTCTACGGCGAGAGCTTCGACGCGGATGGGTACCTGTGGCGCTTCTTCGACATCGATTACCGCCTGCCAACCGTCGATCGCCTCGACTTCATAACAGCAGCTCTCGCATCCACCGGCGTAACAGACTGGATACAGACGCATAGGCGGCCGGGTGACCCTGATCCGAACGCCTTACCTGATGTGCTGCGGCGCTCCTTGAGCAGCTCGGAGTACAGCTTGAGGCGAGTTCTCCAAGCAGTCCATCGGCTTGGTACTGTCTTGGCGTCAATGTCAGGGCCAGACGACGGGAACACGTTCGCCGTCACAGTTCTCCTCTTGCTGAGGACGATCGAACCTGACCTGTACCATCGGACCATCACTGGCGAAGCAGCTGATACAGAGCTGATCGAACGGTTGCTAGGGGCTGCCGGGGCAAGCGCAGTCCGCCCTTCTTCGTCATGGGCTGCGGTCGAAGGCTTGCTCATCTCGTGCGTGTTGCTGTTCGGAATCGACCGCAACGGTGAGCTGAACAAGGAAAACCTCGGCACTTTGAAGGACTACCTACAGCAGGCCGATCAAGCGGCGGGCGCCAGCAGCGGAACATCATCCACGCAGCGGCGCTACGCAGAAATCGTGGTCGAGAACGTGGATTTCTTCTGCGGCGTGCGCAACCCATGGAACACTCTTGGCCACACCAAACCTCTCGATCGAGGAGGGATCGAGCAGGCCGTACGACTCCTTGAGTTGTTTTCGAACGATGTCACCGGCACGGGGCTGACGTAGCCCATCGTGACGTAGTTCGCACGGCACCACGAATTCGATCCCATACGTGAAGAGAGGGGTAGAGCCTCTTGTGTTCACATCCCTGCCAGATGCGCCCGCTCATTCAGTCGCTCGACGACAGGGTGCTCATCGCCGCCGCGGACTGCGGAGATTGAGGCCAGACCCACATCGATCCGGCGCCACTCCTCGATTGGCAGGCCCAGCGCATACGTGAGCAGCGCCTTGACCACGAAATTGTGCGAGACGACGACGCTCGCGCCCTCCGCATCGCTTCCCAGCAGGCCGTCGAAGACGGGGTTGGAGCGCTCCAGCACATCGGCGAGCGACTCGCCGCCGGGCATTCGCAGGCGCGCCGACTCCGGGCCGCGCCAGCCGCGCAGAAACTCGCCGTAGCGCTCGCGCGCGACCGACCACTCCAGACCCTCCAGCTCGCCCACATCCATTTCGATCAGCGCCCCGACCGGCTCGGCCTCCAGCCCGTGCGCGGAGGCGATCGCTTCGGCCAACAGGCCGGCGCGGCGCAGCGGACTGGTCAACACCCGCCCGATTTGCGCGCCCGACAGCGCCTCCACGGTCCGCTCCAGCTGGCGCAGACCCAGTTCGGTCGGCGGCGAATCGGTGCGCCCCAACCCCACGCTCGCGCGGTTGGCTTCCGACTCCACGTGCCGCAGCAGCAGGACGCGCCCCACGACGATTACTCCGCGTCCGCCGCGGCGAGCTCGAGGCTCACGCGGTGAATGCGCAACGGCGGACGCGAGACGCCCAGCGCCAGCGCGACCTGCTCCGGACGCCCCGCGCCCCGCTCGTCGTGCCGCAGACGCATCCGCAGCGAGGCAGACTGATCGGCGCAGGAGGACAGCTCCAACGCGAGGATCAGCGGGCGCAGATCGTAACGTCGAATTTTGCCGCCGCGATCCTGCTCCCAGGGGATTTCCGCGCGCGCCAACAGCGCCGAAATTTCTTGCCGCCACGACGCGCAGCCGCGCGGCGCTTCGAGCGTCACCTCGTACTCGGCGGCGCGCACCAGCGATTGCAGCGACGGCTGCCGCAGCGGCGCCGATTCGATCTGGCGGAGTTGCAGCCCCTCGGGCAGTTGCAGCTCCAGCGCCGCCCGCGTTTCGGCGATGTCGACCGGCTGGTAGAGCACGACATCCAGCAGTTCGGCTTCGGAGGTCACGCCGACCGGCAGCGGCGCGGCCAGCGCAATTTTGGGGCGCGGCGTGAAGCCCTGCGAGTGCGTCAGCGGCAGCCCGGCGCGCTTGCAGGCACGCTCCCAGACGCGCATCAGGTCGAGGTGCGACACGTAGCGCAGCGCCCCGCCGCAGCCGAAGCAGATGCGCAGCCGCGCCGCCTGCGCCGTCTCGTCGCGTTCCTCGTGTGCCATAGGAGCGAGCGTACCCGCTCGGTCAGCCGCCCGCGCCGCCGCCGACCCATGCTTCGGCGGCGCTGTGCGGATCCGTCGTCCGCGAAGCCACCGCCGCCGACAACTCCGACAGCCGCTCCTCACCCATCTCGCTGAGCAGACGCACCAGCATTCGCCCGCGCGCCAGCGCCACGATCTGTTGCCGCGCCCGCGACGCCTCGCTCTGCGCCAGAGCGTCCGTCTCCGCCAGATGCGCGTGATGCGCCTCGCAGGCGTCGACCAGCGCCTCAACGCCCTCGCTCTTCGTCGCCACCAGCGGCGTAATCGGCGGCTGCCAGTCGCGATCCGGCGCGAGCGAAAGTAGCGCCTTGAGCGCGCTGACCATCCGATCCACGCCCGGCAGATCGGCCTTGTTCACCGCCAGCACGTCGGCGATCTCCATGATTCCGGCTTTGAGCGTCTGCACGTCGTCGCCCATGTTCGGCGTGTTGACCAATACCGTCGTCTGCGCGGTCGATGCGATTTCCACCTCGTCCTGCCCCGCGCCGACCGTCTCGATCAGCACCACATCCTTGCCGTAGGCGTCGAGCACATGCACGACATCCTGCGTCGCCGCCGAGAGCCCGCCCAGCGCGCCGCGGCTGGCCAGCGAACGGATGAAGACGCCGCTGTCGGCGTGCAGCTCAGCCATTCGCACCCGGTCGCCGAGAATCGCCCCCTGCGTGTAGGGGCTGGACGGATCCACCGCCACGATCCCCACCGTCAGCCCGCGCGCGCGGCAGACTTTGGCGAACTCGTTGGTCACCGTGCTCTTGCCCGCGCCCGGCGAGCCGGTCAGCCCCACGATCCGCGCCCGCCCGCTGCGCGGATAGAGCCGGCGCAGCATCTCGCGCCCCCGCGCGTCGCTGTTCTCTACCCAGGTCAGCACCCGCGAGAGCGAGCGGCGGTCGCCCTCCAGCAGCTGCGCCTCAAGCGCGTCGAGCCTGGCGCTCACGAGCGGTCGAGCGCCGGCACGTGCTCGCGCACGTACGCCGCAATGTCGCCGGTGTGTGCGCCCGGCCCGAAGACGGCACTGAAACCCGCCACGCGCAGCGTCGCCGCGTCGTCCTCGGGGATGATCCCGCCGCCCAGGAACAGTGTGTTCTCGGGTGTGATGCCCCGCTCGCGGCAGGCGTCCACCACGCGCGGGAACAGCTCGAGGTGCGCGCCCGACAGCACGGAGAGCGCCACCACGTGGACATCCTCCTGCAGCGCGGCTTCCGCGATCATGTCCGGCGTCTGGCGGATGCCGGTGTAGATCACTTCCATCCCCGCGTCGCGCAGCGCGCGCGCCACGATCTTCGCCCCGCGGTCGTGCCCGTCCAGCCCGGGCTTCGCCACCAGCACGCGGATCTTCTCTTCCGTCGCCGTTGCATTGGCCATCGTGCTCACCTCCGCTCGGATGCCGACACGCACCAGCTTAAGCCCCCGAGCGCTTAAGCCTCCGAGAGGCGCAGGCGCGTGCGGTAGGTGTCGCGCGGCGAGATGAACGCGCCCGCGCCCGCGTCGGTCACCGTGACGCCCTGCTCGCGCAGGTGCGCCACCGCCGCCTCCGCGTCGCGCACCGTCAGCGCCGCCATGAACATCCCCTCGCCCTCGTTGGCCAGCCGGCGTTGCAGCGGCCCCTCGGCCGCGCCCGGCAGACCGGTGATCAGCTCGATCGCGGTCGGCCCGAGGTCCGTGAACTGCCCGGCGATGCCCAGCGGGGCAGACTCGAACGGCTCGCGCGCCGCGAAGCCGTATTTGGCCGCGAACTCGTCGGCGACGGCACCCACGTCATGCACCGCGACGGTCATGTGGTGCAGCGCGTGGGGCGAGGCCGCGCCGCCCGGTCCCGCGTGCTGCGGCGCGTCGGCGGGAGGCTGCGCGAACTCGACCAGCACGCCGTGATTGGAGCGTGGGTGAATGAAGCCGATCATCCCCGTCAGCCCCTCGCGCGGCTCGGTGTCGATCATCTCCATCCCGCTCGCCTCGGCGGCCCGCAGATCGGCGGCCACATCGGTCGATTCCAGGCAGATGTGGTGAAAGCCGGGCCCGTTGCTTTCGAGGTAGCGCGCGATCCCCGTATCGGGCCGCGTCGGCTGGAGCAGCTCGATTTCGCAGTTATCGAGCGGGTAGATCACCCCGCGCACCCCCTGCGATTCAAGCACGGTGTCGAGCGCAACCTCCAGCCCGAACACGCCCTCCCACAGCTTGCCGGCCTCGTCGGCATCCTCCACCGCAATCCCGATGTGGTGAATTCGGGTCAGTGCCATCGCTCTCGCTCCCTTCGCTGATCCGTCCCGCCGGCATGGTAGACTGTAGACACGATCCAGCGAGCGAGCAGGAGACTGGGCGATGGCGGAGGACCACGACAGGCAGCCAGAGGTTGCATACGCAGTCGGCGATGTCGTCTCCGGCACTGCCTCTCATGTCGATGGCTACGGCTCGCTCTGGCTCTATGGCCACGGCTGGGTGGGAGTCGTCTTGTCGGACGAGCTTTCCCTCGCAAACGGGGAGTCCACGCAAGAGCGCTACGCTGTCGGCGAGACGATCGATGGTCTGTTCGTCATAGGGGCCCTCAACTACGGGGGCGGCGAGCTCGCCTTTCCATCAAGCGCAATGCGCCCGGCTATGTGGAGGCGCTGCAACGGCACGCAGTTGGCGATGTCGTCTCCGGCATCGTCACCCACCACGACATGGACGGCAGCCTCTGGCTTGATGTTGACGGCCTGACCGGAGTCATCCCGTCTTGGGGACTCTCGCGTGCGGAAAAGGAGTCGGCGCAAAGGCGCTACTCCATCGGCAGCGCGATCAGCCAACTGTTCGTCTTGCATATCGATCACGATGAGCGATCTCTCTACCTGTCCTACGGGCGCAGCACTCGCACGGCTGATGTCGTCTCGGGAACGATCACTGCATTCCAGCACAACTGCGGCCTCTGGCTTGATGTCGACGGCATGTTCGGAAGCGTCGCACCTGACGAGCTCGCCCTCGCGGACGGGGAGTCGGCACAGGAGCGCTACGCCATCGGCGAGACCATCGAGGGCCTGTTCGTCTGGCAGGTCAACCAGAAGGCTCGACGCCTCGACCTCTCCGTCAAACGCAATGCGCCCGGCTATGTGGAAGCGCTCCAGTGGCGCGCGGCCGGTGATGTGGTCTCGGGAACGATCACCTACGTTGGCAACGGTCTCCGCCTCAATGTCCGCCTCTGGCCCAACCGCCTGGTCGGAAGCGTCGCGCCTGACGAACTCCCCCTCGCGGACGGGGAGTCCGCACAAGAGCGCTACGCCGTCGGCGAGACCATCGAGGACCTGTTCGTCTGGCGGGTCAACCACGAGGCCCGCAGCCTGGACCTCTCCCTCAAGCGCAATGCGCACGGCTATGTGGAAGCGCTCCAGCGGCGCGTGGCCGGTGATGTCGTGTCTGGTACTATCACCGATATTAGCAACGACTGTCTCCGGTTAGACGTCGACGGACTGGCTGGAGACGTCTGGGCGGACGAACTTGTCCTCACCGACGGGGAGTCTACGCAGGACCGCTACACCGTTGGTGAGACAGTCAACGGCCTCTTCGTCTGGAACATTGACCACGAGACCCGCGCCCTCGATCTCTCTGTTAAGCGCAATGCGCCCAGCTATCTGAAGGCGCTGCGGCGGTGCGCGCACGGCGATATCGCCTCCGGAACGATCACCTATATCGGTGATGATGGCACGCTCTGGCTGGATGTCGACGGATTGGTCGGGAGCGTCCCGCCTTGGGGTCTCCACCTCGCGGACGGGGAGTCCGCGCAGGACCGCTATTCCGTCGGTGAGACGATCGACAGCCTCGTCGTTTCAAGCGTCGACCACAAGGCCCGTGATCTGGATCTCGATCTGGATCGCTTCGTCAAGCTCAATACGCCCGGCTATGTGGAGGCACTGCAGCGGCTCACGGTCGGCGATGTCGTGTCTGGCACTATCACCGATGTCAGCGATGTTCGTCTCCAGCTAAACATCGACGGACTGGGCGCGAGCGTCTGGAGGGATGACCTTGTCCTCGCGGACGGGGAATCTGCGCAGGACCACTACACCATTGGTGAGACGCTCGACGACCTCTTGGTCCTGCGCGTCAACCACGACGACCTCAGTTTTCACCTTTCCGCGAAACGCAATACGCCCGGCTACGCAAAGGCGCTACTGCAGCGCGTGGTCGGTGATGTAGTCTCGGGTACGATTACAAAAACTCTCAGCCTCCAGTTCGGTGTCGACAGCGTCGGCGGCCTCACGCTCGATGTCGACGGCGTGCACGGATATGTGCTGCCGGGGGATCTTGACCTCACGGACGGAGAGTC
The DNA here is from genome assembly GCA_965243125.1 of Dehalococcoidia bacterium. Taxonomy (GTDB): domain Bacteria; phylum Chloroflexota; class Dehalococcoidia; order Bin125; family Bin125; genus CATQGW01. The sequence continues at coordinate 2,930,201 of OZ251529.1, forward strand.
CGTGCAGGATCGCTACACCGTTGGCCAGACGATCGACGGTCTCTTCGTCTGTAACGTCGACCACGAGACCCGCGCACTGGGTCTCTCCATCAAGCGCAATGCACCAGGCTATGTGGAAGCACTCGAAGCGATCGCTCGCGAGGACGAGATCGACGGCATCGTCACAATGGCGACTAAGTGGGGAGTTTTGCTCGACGCAGCGGGAGTGGTTGGGCGGATCCCTGCGGGCGAGCTTTTGCTCAACGACGGGGAGCCGCCGCAAGCTCGATACACGGCAGGCGACAAGATCACGGCGCGCGTGTGGCAGATTGACCACGAGGGACGTGACATCATCCTCTCGATGCGCCGGCTCACAGCAGACTTTATTGAAGGGCCGATCTCGCTCGGCGCGGAAATCAGCGTCAGGGTGCGGGGAACAACCCCGCGCGGGGTGCGTCTGCCAATCCGGGTCCTGACAACCTACAACAGTGTGTCAATTCCGCCGCATGAGCTGTCGCTCTCAACGGGGACACATCGAGCCTTCGAGGACGACGAAGAGATTCGGGTGGTGGTGGGCAAACTGGACGATGAGGGCCAGCCGACGCGACTTTCGCATCGGCAGACGCTGGCGGGTTGGGAAGCGAAAATGCAGCGGTTGGTGCCCGGCAAGCTGGTACCCCACGCTCGCCCGGTGCCGCCGGTCGCGCTGTCGGACGCTGAGCTTCGCGCCGGCGCAACCGCCGTGGACCTGGGGCCGATCACTGGCTTTGTTCCTGAAGAGGAGCTGGACCGTGAGACGGGACGGAACGTTGCAACGCACAACGAAACGTACCCTGTCGTGATCGAATCGGTTGACCGGGAGCGCGGTATTGCGATGGTGTCGCACGACCGGTTTGAGGAGCGCTGGCGGGAAGTTGCAGAGCAACTTGAGCTCGGGGAGGGCGCAGAAGTCGAAGGGGAGCTGCGAGACTTCGACAGCGAAACCGCGCTGCTCGACCTCGGCTCGGGGCTGCTCGCCCGAATGTCAGAGCGAGAGCTTCCTGAGTCGGATCCACTGGGTAAAGCGGCGCATGATCGGATCGGCGAGCGCTTCCCACTGCGAATCACTGCCATTGATCGCGACAAGCAGACTGTCCACGCTGAACCCCGGGACCAGTGGCTTGAGGCACTGATCGGCGCGGCGGAATCCGAGACGCTGGAGTTCAAACAGATGCTACGTGGTAGTGACGACAGCAAACGGGATCTGACCCTGGATGCGATCCGCACCATCTGCGCATTTCTAAACAGCGAGGGTGGGCGTCTGATCATCGGTGTCCATGACACGACGCGGACGGTCACGGGATTGGAAGGCGATCCCGGCCTCGACGCGGACACGATCGACAAGAAAATCGATCAAGCCACTCAAACTCTCGAGGACAACCTCGAAAAGCTTCACCTGATCGATCCAGACGAAGATCTCCGTGACTACCTGACGCCGCCAGATGCTCGGCGAGTTCGAGGCAAAACACTGATCATCATCACCTGCAGCCCCGATCTGGAGGGTGGTGTGTGGTTTGCCGACAAAGGACAACTCGAGTTCTGGATTCGCCAAGGATCAAAGAAACGTCGGATAGGCGGACAGACCGAGATCCAAAACTATCGGAATGCGCGGCGGGCGAAGCGCGCTTCCAACTCAGGCGGTACTGATGTCCTTGCAGGCCAATAGACGCCGCTCGCAACGTTCAGTTCCGCATCCTGACCCAAGTCGCAATCTCCCGCCGATGCTCGCGGTCGTGCTCCAGGGCTACGCCGAGCAGGATTCTGGCGGCGTTTTTGGGCTGCTCCAGGTCGGCGTCGGGGATTTGGGCGGCCAACGCCTCGCTGCGGGCGCGGAGGCGGGCCAGGGCGCGGACGAGGGCGTCGAACTCGCGGTTGCGCAAGGATTCGACGGCGGCGGCGTTGGCTGCGTCGATCCGCTTGACGGGGAAGCGCAGCAGTTGCGGCTCGCGGCCGTTTAAGTATTGCTCCAGCGCTTCGCGTTCCTGCGCCTCCCAGAAGAGACGGTGCGCGGCGATTTCCCGCGCGCTCCAGGCGCCCTCACCGAGCGGCTCGTCGCGGCGTGGCGGCGCAACCGACGCGAGCGCCGCCAGCAGCAGACGGCGCTCCTCCGCCCACCAGTAACGGATACGCTCCGCGTCGCTGTAAGCGTCCTCGCGCGGCACGCTCAGACGACGATCTGCTCGCGGTATTCGCCCCAGACGGAGCGCAGCGCGTCGGAGATTTCGCCCAGCGTGGCGGAGGTCTGGACGGCGGCGAGAATTACGGGGACGAGATTTTCGGAGCTGGCGGCGGCCTGCTGCACGCGATCCAGCACGGCCCGCGCCGCCGCCTCGTCGCGTCCGGCACGCAGCCGCTCCAGCTTTTCGACCTGCCGCTCGCGCACGGCCGGATCGACGCGCACGATTTCGATATCGGTTTCGGTATCGGTCTGGAAGCGGTTGACGCCGACGATCACGCGCCCTTCAGCGCCCGCCGCGCCCCCGCCGCCGCGCGCCTGCTCCGACTCGGTCTCGACCTCGCGCTGGAACTGCGCCGAGGCTTCGAGAATCTCCGTCTGCTGGTAGCCCTGCTCGACCGCCGCGACCGCGCCGCCCAGCGCGTCGATCTGCTCGATATACGCCCGCGCCTCCGCCTCGAGCGCGTCGGTGGTCTGCTCGATGTAGTAGGAGCCGCCGAGCGGATCGATCACGTCGGCGACGCCGCTTTCGTAACCGATCACCTGCTGGGTGCGCAGCGCGATCTCGACGGCGTGCTCCGAAGGCAGCCCCAGTGCCTCGTCGAGCGAGTTGGTGTGCAGCGACTGGGTGCCGCCCAGCACGGCGGCCAGCGCTTGCAGCGTGGTGCGGATCACGTTGTTATCGGGCTGCTGCGCGGTGAGCGTCACGCCGCCGGTCTGGGTGTGGAAGCGGAGCATCTGGGCGCGCGCGTTCTGCGAACCGAAACGGTCGCGCGCGATGTTCGCCCAGAGCCGCCGGGCCGCGCGGAACTTGGCCACCTCCTCGAGGAAGTTGGAGTGACAGGCGAAGAAGAACGACAGCCGCGGCCCGAAATCGTCGAACACCAGGTCGGCCGCCTGCGCCGCCTCCACGTAGGCGATCGCGTTGGCGATGGTGAAGCCGATCTCCTGCGCCGCGGTGCAGCCCGCCTCGCGCATGTGGTAACCGGAGATCGAGATCGTGTTCCAGCGCGGCACCTCGCGCGTGCAGTAATCGAAGGTGTCGGTGATCAGCCGCATCGACGGTTCGGGCGGATAGATGTAGGTGCCGCGCGCGATGTACTCCTTGAGGATGTCGTTCTGGACCGTACCGCCGATCTTGTCCTTACCGACGCCCTGCTCCTCGGCGACCGCCGCGTAGAGCGAAAGCAGCGTCGCCGCCGTGGAGTTAATCGTCATCGAGGTCGTCACGCGGTCCAGCGGAATGCCGTCGAACAGCGTGCGCATATCCTCGATCGAGTCGATCGCCACGCCGACCTTGCCCACCTCGCCCTCGGCCATCGCCGCGTCGGAGTCGTAGCCGATCTGGGTGGGCAGATCGAACGCGACCGACAGCCCCGTCTGCCCCTGGTCGAGCAGGAAGCGGTAGCGCCGGTTGCTGGCCTCGGCGTCCTCCTGGCCCGCGTACTGCCGCATCGTCCACAGCCGCCCGCGGTACATCGTGGGCTGGATGCCGCGCGTGTAGGGGTGCTCGCCGGGCATCGGCGCGCCGTCGCCCGCCGCGCCGTCGGCGCCCACGTAGACGGGCGCGAGCGGCTCGCCGCTGGAGCGCTGGAACGCCTCGCGGCGCTCGGGAAAGCGCCCCGTCGCCTGTGCGTACGGCCCATCGAGCCACTCCCGCAGCCGCTCGGCCTTCGGCTCAGACTGCGGCTCGGCCTTCGGCTCAGAATTCACGTCGGACATCGCGCACCCCCAGACCTGTGCGATCTGAGGCTACGAAGCCGGCGCGATCAGGTCAACGCGGGGCGGCCTCGCGCGGGCGGGCGAGCCACGCGACGGCCTCGTCGACGACCCGCGCCCACTCGCCCTCCGCCGGCTCGACGAAGCCCGGCCCGCCTACGAACGCGCTGAACAGCACAACATCCGGCGCGCAATCCCGCAGCTTGCGCAAGCTCGCCGCCAGCGCCTCGCGGCTGCCGCCCGCCTGCTCCAACACGAACGTCCGCCAGCGCCCATCGACCTGGAAAATCGTGTCGCCGGGGAAGAGGTAGGACTTGCCGTGCGGCGAGCGGTAGAAGAAGCAGACGCTGCCGTCGGTGTGGCCCGGCGTGTGGATGATCTCGATCTCGGGCAGCTCGCGCACGGCGCGGTCGTCGGGCGACCACTCGATGTCGAGCGCGGCCTCGGCCGCGACGGCGGGCGCCTCCGGCGCGCTCGCGCAGAGCTTGGAGCCGAGCCGCTCGCGCACGACGTTGAGCATCGGCCCCGCCTCGTCGCGGTGGCTGAGCAGCTGGTGCGACGCCCCGCCCAGCACGGCGACGCCATCAAGGTCGCCCTCGTGCCCCAGCCCATAAATCAGCGCGTTCCCCCGCCCCGTCGCCAGCAGCCAGGCGTGCGAGCGGTAAGCCCCCGCGTCGTAGACGCTGCTCTGCCAAAGATCCTCATAGAGTCGCTTCATCGCGCTGGCCCTCCCTCGACGCCCAGCCTAACCGAACCGCTGATTGACGAAGTCGGCGATCTGGCTGATCGGCGCATCGGGTCGCTGATTCGCGGCTTCGTCTTGCCAGCATCGGCCCCGAGCTCGCCAGCCTTGGCCACCGGTACACCCGCAATCCTCGGCTCGCACCCTCCTCTCTAAGATCTCGAAGACATCCTGCGCTGCGTCACACGACTTGTCGCTGCCCTACGCCGGCAGCTCCAGATCGCTGCATAATGATGTCATCGGCCGCCTTGACGGGCAGATCTCCGCTCTCGAACCGTCGGATGATCTCCGAGATTTCGTCCGGCGTGCAAACGTCGTTGGTCACAACCGATGCGACGAAGCCGCAGCGATCGCCTGCCAGGGCCAAAACCTTTCGCAAGGCATCTTCTGCCTGTTCGCGCAAAGACGCCAGGAAGTGCAGGAAATGGAGGTCGCGCCAACGGCGGTAAAATTCGCTCATTGTGCGACTGGTTCCGCCGCCGAAGATCCATTCGCGAGCCGACCATCCGATCGGCCGCGTGATTTGTGCGACGGCCAGCCGCTCCGTTCGGTTGGCTTCACCAGCGTCGAAGAACGGCGCGTCTCGTCGACTGCCATCGAGCTGGGCCAAGACCCAATTCGGCATGATCGGCACTCTGATCTCCGCGAGGTCCCTCATTACTCCTCGCAGCATCGCCGCCGGGTAAGCAGCAGGGAGAAGTACCTGAAGCATCCGTGCATCGTCGAGTTCAACATCGCTTCCCCACTTACCGTCGTCAGTCACCCAATCGGGTAGGTCACTCGCTGCCGGCAGCGCTTGCACCAGTCGACCGTCGTGCTTCCGCACCACACCATGTACTTGGCACACACCGAACTTTGATGAGAGATCAGCGCCGCCAGTGAACCAGACCTCCAGCCACACTTCGGGCTGCGTGAGCAAGCACGACGCGATATCACGGACGAAGTCGTCAACGCCCGAGCCGTGCCCGTCCAAGCTTAGCGCTCCTCCGACCTCGTGGCTTTGCGCGCCATCCGCATCCAGCACATACGTATCGGGGCTCGTCTGGTACGGCACAACTTGATTATGCACATCTTCCTCAAGCATACGCCTGTAGTGCGACGCAGCTAGAGCGTCCGTGCTGGGAGGAAGCCAGCGGGAACGACGTTCACTCATCTTCCGTCTCACTTTCTTCGTCAGTTTGACCCTCGCCGGGCCTCGCCGGACGGCGCTTCCGATTCTGGCGCTCCTTCTGTTGATAGTACAGCCGAAGCCCCGGACGTTCCTGCAACGTCGCGTCCGATTCGCCACTCATCGGCCCGATCACTTCACCCGTGAACAACACGTAGGGATCAAGAGGGATATGTGGCCTAAACCGTGAGACGCCAAGCGTCTTGATCAGCGGCGGCGCATCCCACTCCGGCAGTTTATCGAATGGCCTGCCGTCGGGCTCCGAGAGTCCAGCGTCGACAATGTCCTGCTCAAGTCGCATGCTCCACTCGGTCCTGCGAAGGCCCGTTCCCATCAAGCTGCCGCGCCGATAGTCGACGATGTTGAGAATGGTCTCAGCGTGGGCCTTGCCGTGTTCGGGATCGGTCAACCAGTCCTGCCAGACCGCACGGACGGCGGCGGCGGACTGATCTTTCCTGAGCGCTTCGTAGATGATCGCCAAACCCGACACCTCGAGCAGGTCGACCACCGAATCAACGTGCGCGGGAGTGAAGTCGTAGGTCGGCGCCCTGTACGTCGTTATCACGTGGCCGTACATCTTGAACGTTGCATGGAACACGCTGCCGAAGGCGCGTCGCACGAGTTCCGTGTCGCCGGAGGCGATCGCCTCCTGGACATGGTTGACTAGCGTGAACCATGCGTGCCCAAAATAATCCGGCTTCGATCGATCATCTTCCGGCCGGGACTCCACGAGTGCCTGTCCCATAAGCTCGAGAATCGATGACCGGCTGCGATCGATGCGGCTGGCGAGCCCATGCACTTCCGGTGCGTCGTCAGGCTCATAGCCTCTGCACAGCTGGCGAAGGCCATTGATCGAGTGGACCGCCGTCTCAGCGAAAACGTCGGCCTTGGCCAGGGTCTGGAGCAGCGCCAGACCAGTCGCCAGTTTTACCTCGGGCGGCGACGGCGTCCGCTGGAGGTGACGCACGTAGTTGTCGAACTGGCCGGGCACTTGATCCGCGAGCTCGCGGAGGGCCAGGATGCACTCGCCCGCCAATGCAGATTCGAGGTGCCAGCCCGGCGTCACGCGCCGACCCTCGACATCGTGCTCCGCGTGAATCTCCTTGAGCATCTGTTGCGCAGCAGTCCAGACGCGCGCGGGGCCACGGGCCTCTACCACGCCTGTCGTCCGGCGGTCCCAGTCCGTCCTGGCCACGATTCCGACGACTTCGGCTGGCCACGCAGCAATCGCTTCGTTCCACCCGACGAGCATGTCGGTGAGGATCAAGGGCGGCTCGGACGCGATGGCTTGCGATGTTTCATTCTTTGACTCGATCTCCCGACAGTGGTCGCGGATGACCTCGTAGAACGCCAGCGTGTCTTCCACGCGATAGTGTCTCGCGAATGTGCGAGCTGTCAGCATTGCTGCACGTGTCATTCGCAAGGCTGCGTCGAGGTCTCTCGTCGCAACGCAAGCCTCGATGGCTTGCGCGACAAGTTCCGCGGAGCGCTTTTCGAACCAGTCGCGAGCGGGTTCCATCCGCTCTCGAAGTGGCGTCGACGTTTGGAATGCGACTAACATTTCCGAGTGGTCCGCCTCGATCCACCTCGGATAGGCTGGTTCGGGCAGGAACCAGCCGCTCGTCGGCCTCAGTTTGTGCTTCCTGTTGGCATAGAATCTCACCCGGAGAAGCAAGCCCTCAACCAGGGCGGCGAGCTGATCGCGGTCGGTGGATTCCCGCTCTTTCGTCAAGCGAATAAGTTCCGCGAGGATTTCGAGAGCGTCATCGGCTCTTCGTGCAGCCGCTCGGCGCACCGCCTCGTCGCCAAGCAATCCGGTCGCGTCAAGGCGACTGATTGAGCGATACACCGTTTGGAGCGGCTCTACCGCAAGCGCAACGGGGTTCGACAAATCGAACGCTCCAACTGTGAGTTTGAACACGGACCATCCGCTGTAGAGAACAAGGATCACGTAGAATCCGATTGTCGCGTATCCGTACGGCAAGAGGTCGGCGCTTCTTACCACCACGAGAACAAGGCCCACACCGATGGACAGCCCGATCGAGCCCAAGTACAGCCGTGTTTCGCGGTTCCGTAGAATGAGACTCCGAACTGCTGCGGACACATCATGGTAGGACTGTCCTAGAACGATGCTCACCGCGGCGAGATAGAAGCCCAGAAACGTCGCCAACACCTGAACGGCGAGCGCAGGGAACGCCGCCAGCGGCGGGCCTGAAGGATCGACCGGCACAAGCCAAGGAGCGATGCGACGTGCGAGCAGCCACTCAAGCGCCAGCACGGCTCCGATCAGCACAGCACCAAGTGCGCTGGACCGCAAGAGTGGCAGGACAGAACTCCTAATGATTCGGAAGCGATCTCGCCCTCCGTCAATGTAGGCTGCGGCGCGATGGCGAACGTCGATGATCCGCAGCTGCCGGTCCCGGCGTTGCTGGCGCTGCCGCCAGTAGTCTTCCGTTGCCTGCTTATCCAGATCGCGACGCAGGTCGCGCAGGCCCTGCCTGCCGATCCGCGCTCGCGCCCAACTCCACAGAGCCATGGCCGCCCCGATCAACGCACTGCCCATACAGCTCACATCCCTCGGTTCGTCGTGTCCTAGCCATACTACACCGATAGCTGAACGCTAGTTCCTGTCAGGCAGATTGTCAAGCGTCCCTTCCGAGTCGCTGGTGGGCGATGGAGGGCTCGAACCTCCGACCTCCCGGGTGTAAACCGGACGCTCTGGCCGCCTGAGCTAATCGCCCCTGAGGCTCCTGTTCCACGCTAGCGCAGCGACGCCTCCAGCTCCGACGCCGCGCGCCGAAACGCATCCGCGCCCGTCGCCAGCAGTTGGCCGGCCGCCTCGATCTCCGACGCATCGTCCGACTCCACCGCTTCGCGGATTAGCGCGCCGGAGACCTGGATTGAGGCGAGCGAGGCGGCCAGCTCGTCGTGCATCTGCCGCGCGTTGCGCGGCGCGGTCAGGCCCTCGGCGCGCTCGGCGAGCGCGTCCCAGACGCGCGTCTGCGCGACGATGTTGCGGCGCCAGCCGGGATCGTCGAAGCGCGACGGATTTTCCGCCCAGTCGTCGAGCAGGTCGGCGCCCACGTTGAAGTTCGCGCGGCCCGAGGCGATCAGGTCCAGCGCGCTCTCCGCGTAGCCAGTTGAGGTGGGCGCGTCCGCCTGCGCCGCAGCCGGCTGCTCGCCGAGCAGCTCACCGGCGAGGCGGCGCATCTCCTCAAGCGAGTGGATGCCGACGCGAATGTCGTGAATGACGCCGCCGGCCTTGATGTAGAAGGTGGTGGGGCGGCCGATCAGACCGTAGGGGCCGCGGGTGAGCTGGGTGGTGGGGTCGAGCAGCACGACGTAGGTGACGCCGGTGCGCCCCTGGAATTCCAGGGCGGTCTCGAGGTCCTCGCCGTCGTTGACGCCGATCAGCGTGAGCCGGTCGCCGAACTCCTGGTGGACCAGTTCGAAATCGGGCATCTCCTCGATGCAGGGGGCGCACCACGAGGCCCAGAAGTTGAGGATCACGGGGCCCTCGACGGCGGACATCTGGAACGGTTCGCCCTCCAGCGTCAGCAGGCGGAAATCGGGGGCGCGTTCGCCGACGCGCGTCGAATCGCCCTCGCGCTCGATGTGGCCGAGCAGCGTCGCGGCTTCGAGTTCGGAGATGCGGGCGGCGAGCGCGCGGCCGTCCTCGCTCTGCGCATCGCCTGCGTCTTCGAGCGCCTCGTATTGGGCTTGCGCCTCTTCGAGCTCGGTCTGCTGCGCAAGGAAGCTCGCGCTCGCGCCCTCGCTCACGTCGCTGCCGCCGCGCCCGAGGAAGACCGGCACAACGGCCGCGACCACCACGGCGGCGAAGACGGCAAAGCGGGTGAGCGCGTCGCGCAGGTCGCGCGGACGCTCCAGGAAGGCCAGCTGCACGGCGGGGATGCGCAGCGACCGCAGACGCTCCAGTAGTGCGCTCATCGGCCGGCCCTAGTTGTTCTCGCCGATCGGCGCGCGGGTGGGGCGCAGGACGCGACCGGCCGTGGTCTCGGCGAGGGCGGCGTTCCAGAGCGTCGAGGGGTCGGTTGTGAGCGGATCGAAGCCGGCCGAATCGAGCACCAGCCAGCCGCCCGAGTCGATCTCCTCTTCCAGCTGGCCGGGGCTCCAGCCGGCGTAGCCCGAAAAGATGCGCATGTCGCTGACGGCGCCGAGCAGTTCCGAGGGCTCCTGGTTGAGATCCACCATGCCGAACTGATCGGAGTGGCGCGTGAAAGCGCCCTCGGGCAGCCCGATGCCGGCGCTGCGGCCCAGCGCGATCGCCGCGGTGCGCTCGACCGGTCCGCCGTTGAAGACCACCGCGGGCGGCCCGATCAGCTCGGCCCACTCCGGAGCGGCCTGCTCGACCGTGATCGAGGTGGGGCGGTTGAGCACCACGCCCAGCGCGCCCTCCCCGTGCTCCAGCATCAGCACCACGGTGCGGAAGAAATTGGGGTCGCGCAGGTTCTGCGACGCGACCAGCAGCCGCCCGCGCAGCGATGAGGAGGGATGCCTGGGAACCGCCATCGCGCTGCCTGCCCGGTGTGACCCCTGTGCGCTGCTGTGCGCTCCGGCGCACCGCCCAGGGGACATGCTTGGGGACAATGGTAGAAGAGCGACGCCGATACGGCGCGCGCCCGCCCGCGGCGCTTTGACGCGCAATCGCCGACGCGGTAGCCTGAGCCTGTCTGCAAGACATGGCAGCGTAGCTCAGTTGGCAGAGCAGGGGACTCATAAGCCCCGTGTCGCAGGTTCGAGTCCTGCCGCTGCTACCAACCGCGCTACCCTCGGAGGGCGATTAGCTCAGCTGGCTAGAGCGTTCGGTTCACATCCGAGAGGCCGCAGGTTCAAGTCCTGCATCGCCCACCACCAGCCGACCGACCGCCAACCGCATCAGTGCCGACGTGGCGAAACTGGCAGACGCGCTACGTTCAGGGCGTAGTGGGCTTAAGCCCGTGGGGGTTCGAATCCCTCCGTCGGCACCACCTCTTCCACACGACTTCCGACAAGCGTTGAGCAGCGCTTCCCGGCTGCCCCTCCATCGTGGGTGCTTTTCTAACTGCCGCCCATCCTGGGGAGCTACGGGAGTCGCGCGGCGCCAGCGCCAGCCGCCGCCCCCCTCTCAGTCTCCCCCCGCAACGGGGGGAGAGGCCGGAAGAGGGCGGGCCGCGATGAGGTCCATTGCGTAATCCGTCAAGGGCCTCCAGGCGCTCCTTGCGTCATCCCCACGCGCTCCCATTCCGTCATTCCTGCCTACGCAGGAATGACGACAAGGGGATGCAGAAACGACGGAAAGGGGACGCAGGAATTGCGGAAGAGGCGGTCGGCGGCCACCGACGATTTACGCAACGGACCCCTACGCAGGAGGGCGATTGCGGAGGGGCGGGCGGCGTCAAGACCGCGTCAAGGTTCAGCTGGTGCCAGGGGGCAGAATCGAACTGCCGACACCACGATTTTCAGTCGTGTGCTCTACCGACTGAGCTACCCTGGCCCGCCTTCAGCATACAGGGGCGGCGCTGCTCAGGGCGGCGTCATGCCAGCCAGGGCACGTTCGACGCAGGCGCGGGTGTCGAGGTAGACCTGTTCGGCGGGGCGGCGGGCGTCGACGATCTGGAAGTCGTAGCGCGGGGCCATGGCGCGGAACTCTTCGAGCATGGCGCGCTGGTGCTGGACGAAGGAGTCGTAGACGCTGACGCCCTGGAGGTAGTCGCCGCCGGATTCCCAGTAGTCGAAGCCGCGCTCGGTGACGCGCGGGAGCAGGTGCTCGACGTCGATGTCGAGGTAGATGGTGGCGTCGGGGACCAGGGCGAAGGAGTAGAGCAGTTGGAGCCACTCGCGGTCGGTGCCGCGCACGTTGCCGCGCGCGATCAGGGAGAAGATGTAGCGGTCCACCAGGGCGACCATTCCGGCGCGCAGGGCGGGCAGGATGATGCGCTCGAAGCGGTCCCAGAAGTCGGTGGCGTAGAAGAGGTTGAGGGTGATGGGGTCCAGCACGTGCCCGCGCTTGGCGCGTTCGATGCCCGGCCCGACCAGCGGCGAGCGGGTCAGGCCGCTGTCGACCACGGCGTAGCCGGAGGTTTCGAGCCACTCCTTGAGCAGGGAGATGATCGTGGAGCGCCCCACGCCGTCGGTGCCCTCGATCACGATCAGCCGGCCCGGCAGCTCGTCGTCGCCGATGCCGGCCGGCGGTTCGCCGTAGAAGCGCAGGTCGGTCATCGTTCCGCTCCGCCGCTCAGCGCCGCAGCGCCGAGTCGTCCAGGTAGTGGCCGCTCAGGCCGGTTTTTTGCAGTAGGTCGGTGATTTCGTTGCGCGGCGCGCGGGGCGCGCCATCCAGCTGCTCGCGCACCATCTCGCGGAACTGCGCCTGCTGCTCGACGAGGGGCAGCGTGGCGTCGACCCGCCGGATCGCGAACTCCTCGCAGATCTTGTCGTATTCCCTGAGGATTTCCTTCTGGAAGATGCGGAACGACTCTTTCGGCTCCTCGGCGAAGCCCATGTCGAGCCCGGCTTCGTAGTACTTGAGCTCGGCCCGCCCGAGGGTGATGCGGGCGATTGACTCCTCGAGGGGCACGTTGAAGTAGACGGCGAGGTTGGGCGGCACGGCGAAGCTGTAGAGCTCGCGCAGCCAGCGCCGGTTGACGCCGCGGGCGGCGTCGCGCGCGAAGGCGGTGTAGACGTAGCGGTCGGCGAGCACGATCACGCCGGCCTGGAGGGCGGGGCGGATTTGGGCGTACATCCGCGAGGCGTAGTCGGCGGCGTGGATCAGGCTGAAGGACATCGGGGTGAGCAGCTTGCGGCGCTTGCCGCGCCGAGTCGTGCCGCGCACGATCGGGGACGAGTTCCACTCGGTGAAGACGGTGGCGTAGCCCTCGCTGCGCAGCCACTTGTGCAGCAGGTCGAGCTGGGTGCTCTTGCCCGAGCCGTCGATCCCCTCGACGACGATCAGGCGGCCGGGCAGATCCGCTGCGTCGGCGGCGATGGCGTCGGTCATGGCGTCGTCAGGCATGGCGGTTCAATTCGCGGATGCGAGATCGGTGTTCGGCTGAATGATAGAGGTTTGAGGCAAGCGGCGGGTGGAGGTGAGAGGAGGTGGTGGAGATAGGGGGACTCGAACCCCCGACCTCATCGTTGCGAACGATGCGCTCTCCCAGCTGAGCTATATCCCCACGCGGCCGGCGCGAGCGCCTGACGCGCGCCGGTCCCCTCAGCCTACAGCCGCAGCCGCCGCAGATTCAAACGCCGCCGGACCCCGCCTCGCTCGGCTCCGTCAGAAGGCCGTCGGGCAGGTCGACCACGATCGCGCCGGCGGCCAGGTCCACCTCCTTGATCACGTCGCGGAGGGCGGGGATCAGCAGGTCCGGCTGCGCGCCGCGGTCGACGATCCAGACATCGTTGGCGCCGGTGCGCAGCACCTCGCGGATGCGGCCGAATTGGTTCCCGTTGATGTCGTTGACCAGCAGGCCCTCGATGTCGTCCACGTAGTAGAGGCCTTGGTCGGCGGGCGGGCGCTGTTGATCGGGGATTTCCACCAGTTCGCCGCGCAGCGTCTCCGCCGTCTCGCGGTCGTCGATACCGAGCACGGTCAGGTAGACACGGTCGCCGGTCCAGCGGGAGGCGGCGATGGTGCGCTCTTGGGCGCCGATCCAGACGCGCGCGCCCGACGCGAAGCGCTCGGGGAAATCGGTGAGCGGCAGCGCCTTGAGTTCGCCGCGCAGCCCGCGCGGGCGCTCGATCAGCGCCGCGGCGCGGTAGCCCGGCCGCGGGTCGACGCGGCGCGGTTTGCGGCCCATCCGCAGCGGCATCAGCCGATCTCGAGCGAGCTCTCCCGGCCGCGCGCGTGCCCGGCGACGGAGAGCAGGGTGCGCAGCGCCGTGGCCAGCCGGCCCTCGCGGCCGATGATGCGCCCCATGTCGCTCTCATCGACCTGGAGGTGGAGCGTGATTCGGTCGTCCAGCTCTTCCGACGTGATCTCGATCGCGTCCGGCTCATCCACGAGCCAGCGCGCGATGTAGTCGACCAGCGGTTCCATCGGTTGCATCTCGGTCACTCGCTGCTCTCGGCTGCGGCCGCCGCGGCGGCGCGTTTGGCGTCGGCGCGCTTGCTGCGCGGCTTGGGTTGCAGTTCGGCGATCAGCCCCTCTTTGGCGAGGAAGCGGTGGACGGTCTCGGTCGGCTGCGCGCCCTTCGAGAGCCAGTAGCCCACCCGCTCGTGGTTCACGTTGAAGACGGGCGGATCGGGAATCGGGTCGTACTGACCGACAGCTTCAACGAAGCGTCCATCGCGTTGGATGCGGCTGTCCTGCACGACGACGCGATAGAAGGGCCGGCCGCTGCGCCCGTGGCGGGCGAGGCGAATTTTGAGCACGGGGCGTTCCTCCGAAGTTCGTTCTGCGCACAGCCTACCGCGTGCGCGGCTTAGCGGCGGCCCGCCGCCGCCAGACCGGCGGGCATCTTGCCGCTGGTCAGCGTTTTCATGATCTTCTTGGCGTCTTTGAACTGCTTGAGCAGCTGATTGACATCCTGCGGCGTAGTGCCGCTGCCGCGGGCGATCCGCCGCCGGCGCGAGCCGGAGATGATCTCCGGCTTGCGGCGTTCTTCCGGCGTCATCGAGCGCACGATCGCCTCAAACTGCATGAAGTAGGCGTCGTCCAGCTCGTCCACATTGAGCTGACCTTTGATCTGGTTGACTCCGGGAATCATCCCGATCAGCTGGTTGAGCGGCCCCATGTTGCGGACCTTGCCGATCTGATCGAGGAAGTCTTCGAGGTCGAAGTCGCCCTCCTGGATGCGGCGGCGCAGTTGTTTGGCGTCGCGCTCGCCGAACTCGGCCTGGGCTTTCTCGACCAACGTGCCCATGTCGCCGCGGCCGAGGATGCGCGAGGCGAGCCGATCGGGGTGGAACGCTTCGAGCGCGTCGGGCCGTTCGCCGACGCCGAGGAACTTGATCGGCGCGCCGGTCACGGCGCGGATCGAGAGCGCCGCGCCGCCGCGGGCGTCGCCGTCCATCTTGGAGAGCACGACGCCAGTGATGTCTACCGCTTCGTGGAAGGCCTGCGCGGCGTTCACGGCGTCCTGGCCGGACATTGCGTCGGCGACGAGCAGGACTTCGGTGGGATCGAAGCGTCGCCGCAGGTCGGCGATTTCGGCCATCATCGCGTCGTCGACATGCAGCCGCCCGGCGGTGTCGACGATCACGGTGCTCGCGCCGATTTCGCGGGCGCGATCGAGGCCGTCCTGCACGATCTGCGCCGGGGGTGTCTCAGCGCCGCGGTCGAAGACTTCGATATCCAGCTGCTTGCCGAGCGCGTGCAGCTGGTCGATCGCCGCCGGGCGGTAGATGTCGGCGGCGATCAGCAGGGGGCGGTCGCCGGCCTTGCGCGAGCGCAGCGCCAGCTTCGCCGCCGTCGTCGTCTTGCCCGAACCCTGTAGGCCGACCATCAAGATGATCGTGGGCGGCTGCGAGGCTCGCTGAAGCCGCGGTGACTCTGCGCCGAGCAGCGCGATCAGTTCTTCACTGATGATTTCGATCAAGCGGTTGAGCGGCGTCGGGCTGCGCAGCACCTCCGGCGTCGCCGCGCGGGCGCGCACTGCCTTGATGTAGTCGCGCGCCACCTTGTAGTTGACATCGGCCTCGAGCAGCGCCATGCGCACCTCGCGCAGCGCCGCGTCCAATTCGTCTTCCGAGATGGCTCCGCGCCGCCCCAGCGAGGCGAACACGCCCTGTAGCTTGCCGGTCAGCGATTCGAACATGGCCATGAGAGCAGCTTAGCGCCGCAGGCTCTCGAGGTCGTCGTAGACCGTCTCGCGCGGGCCGACGCGGAGGATGGTGATTGTGCGGGCGTCGTCATCGAGACGGAAGACGGCGCGCCAGCGGCCCGCACGGGCTCGCCAGAGCGCCCCGCCGCTCCTGAGTTGCTTGGTGTCGCCGACGGTTGGGCCGCCATAGAGGTCGCGGATCACCCGTCTGATCGCGCGCCGGGGCTTTGGACTGAGGCGGCGAATCTGCTCGTTTGCTTCCTCGGCGTGGCGGACTTGGTAGGTCAAGGGCTGCGCAGTTCGTCGCGCAGTTCGTCGTGGATGCCGCGCAGGAATTCGGAGGCCTCCGGCTCGTGTTCATCCAGCGTGCGCAGCAGCTCGAAGTCGACGGGGTGGTCTTCCGGCAGGCGATACATCAAGTCGTCCCAGCCGGGGAACCGCGCGTCGCAGCGTTCGAGCAGCGCCACGAACTCGGGGTCTTCCTCGCGCCACTCGGCCATGTACTCCTCGAGCGTCATCGCCTTTGGCGGCAGCGCGCCGTTCTTCTGCCGCTCGAAATACCGCGCGATCGCATCTTCCTCTTCGGGCGTGGGATCGTCGAATTCCACCGTGCGGTAGATCTCGGCCATCTCGTGATCGCCGCGCGCCAGCGCCCTCTCCACGAGCCGCTGACGCTCGAGCTCGTCGCGCTCCTCGATGGTTAGCTCCGCTTCGGTCCGTTCACTCTGCGAGACCATGATCACTGCTCCTCACAGCCCATCCTACCCGGAACGGGGAGAGCGCCGCTCTAGATCATCCAGGTCGTCGTAGACCGTTCTGCGGCGGCCGACGCGCAGGATCGTGACTACGCGCGCTTCTACATCAACGCTGAAGATGATCCGCCAGCCGCCGATGGGGACGCGCCAGAGCGTCTCGTAGCGGTTGAGTTTTTTCGCGTTGTCGCCGCGCGGATCGCGCGCGATCTCGCGCACCGCGCGACGATAGTTGCGGCGCGGCTCGGGAGCGAGCCGGCTAACCTCGGCGTCGGCTTCGGTCGTTTGAACGACGCGGTACATCAGAGGCGGCGGAGCGCTTCGTGGTCCTCGCGGATCATCGCGGCGGCTTCCGGCTCGTGCTCTTCCAGCAGCCGCAGCGTCTCCAGATCTTCGGGGTGATCTTCGGGCAGCCTGAACTGGAGCTTCGACCAGCCGGGGAACCGCTCATCGCAGCGCTCGAGCATCGCTACGAACTCCGGCTCCTCCGCCCGCCACTCCTCCAGGTACGTGTCCGGTTCCTCGAACTGCACGCCGTTCTTCACGTCATCGAGGTAGCGCTCGATCACCTCAACATCTTCGGGTGTGGGCTGCACGTATTCGACGGTCTTGAGGAACTCGGCCATTTCGAGGTTGCCGGCGGCGAGGGCGCGCTCAATGTCGCGCTTGCGCTGGGCCTCGATCCGCGCCTCGAACGCCGGCGTTTCCCGCTGCTGCGAGACCATCGCGCGCCTCCCGTCGCCCGGCTTCAGCCTATCGAGTCGGCGGCGCGGCGGGGCTGCTTACAGGCCCGCGGCGGCCATCCGCACGCAGAGATCGCCCACCCGCACGCTGTAGCCCCACTCGTTGTCGTACCACGAGACGACTTTGACCTGCGTGCCCTCCAGCACCATCGTGCTCAGCGCGTCGACGATTGAGGAGGCCGGGCTGCCCTTGAAATCGCTGCTCACCAGCGGCTCCGTCTCGTATTCGAGGATGCCGTAGAGCGCCGACTCGCGGTCTGTGGCCGCCTTTTCGAAGGCTGCGTTGACCTCCGCGGCCGATGTTTCGCGCTGCGCGTCGATCACCAGATCCACGACCGAGACGGTGCTGGTCGGCACGCGGTAGGCCATTCCGTTGAGCTTGCCGTTGAGGTGGGGCAGCACCAGCCCGACGGCTTTGGCTGCGCCGGTGGAGGTGGGGATGATGTTCATCGCCGCCGCGCGGCTGCGCCGCAGATCGCTGTGGACGGTGTCCAGAATCGCCTGATCGTTCGTGTAGGCGTGGATCGTGGACATAATCCCGCTCTTGATCCCCACCGCCTCATCCAGCACTTTGGCCACCGGCGCCAGGCAGTTGGTGGTGCAGGAGGCGTTGGAGACCACATGGTGGCGCGACGGATCGTAGGCGTCGTCGTTGACGCCGAGCACCACGGTCAGGTCCTCGTTTTTGGCCGGCGCGGAGATCACCACCTTGCTCGGGCCGTGATTGAGGTGGCCTTTGGCCCGCTCCGCGTCGGTGAAGATGCCGGTGCTCTCGACCACGATCTCCACGCCGTGGTCGCCCCAGCGAATCGCGCCCGGATCGCGCTCCGAGAGCACCGCGATCCGCTTGCCGTCGATCACCAGATCGCCCTCGACCACCTCCACCTCGCCGGGGTAGCGCCCGTAGTTGGTGTCGTACTTGAACAGGTGCGCGTTGGTCTGCGGGTCGGTCAGGTCGTTGATCGCGACCACTTCCAGGTTGTCCTGGTGGAAGTCGAGCATGCCCTTGAGCACCTGCCGCCCGATCCGCCCGAAGCCGTTGATGCCGATTTTGGTGGCCACGATGTCTGCGCTCCCCGTTGCGTCTGGATATGCGCAGGTTGCCAGAGTCGCAGGGTGCGGACAACTGCGCGATAACGATCGGTCACGGCAGGGCGGGCGGAGGCGCGCTAGAGCAGCAGGCGCTTGGGCGCGCCCGAGGGTTGGCGGCGGAAATTCTCGATGATCAAGCGCTGTCGCCCCTGATCAACGACCCACCGCGCACGGCAGCGGTTGCCCGCCTCCAGCAGCGCCTGCCCGCGGCGGTGCAGCTGCTGATACGCGGCGCGATCCTCGCTCTCCACGCCGAACAGCCCGCTGCCCACGGCGAAGCGGCACTGGCGATCCTGGAGCACCAGCTGCCAGCCCAGGAGCAGCTGCGCCCAACCCAGGTGGAAGCTCTGGTCGGCCCAGTTGACGAGCAGCCGCTTGTCGTGCGATTCTGCCGCGCTAAACAGCGCCGACGCGCCGAAATGCGGACGCGCCAGCTCCGAGACCGCGCGGTAGGCCTCGCCGGTGTCGGGCGACATCGCGATCTGCTGGCCCGCCATGTACTGGCCCATCCCGATCTCCGTGGCGTGATGCTCGGCGTTGGGCTGCCAGGCGCCGCGCAGCCAGTCCTCGAACTCCACCTGCTCCTCGCCCACCACGGCCTGCTCCGCGCCCAGCGCCTCGAAGGCCGAGCGCAGCAGGGCGGGGCAACTGCCGTAGCTCGCGCGGCTGGTCAGTTGGAGCAGATCGACGCCGGCGCGATGCACGCGGGACCAGAAGAGCAGCGCGGAGGCGAAGCGGCGGTTGCGCAGCCGTGAGTGCCCGCTGCGCTCCATAATCGCGTGCTGGAGGCCGAGCGCGTCGAGCAGCCAGCGGACATCCGCGCCCAGCGTGAACGAGGTCTCCCGAAAAGCGTCGCGCACCGCCTGCGGCTCGCTCTCGCCCGGCGGCGCAAGCGCCGGCGCGTCGGCGGGGACGGAGATCGGCGAAATCCGCTGCCGCGGCGGCGGGTGTTGTTCTTCTACTGCGTCGCTGCTCACCTCGTCGCTCACTTTGCGGCGTCGATTTCGGTCTGGTGCAGCACATCCTCAAGGTAGCGCAGCAACCGCTGCGACTGCGCCTCAATGTACGGCCGGTCCGGATGCCACGCCCACAGCTCGCGCACCACCTCCAGCGTCGACCACAGGCTGCCCTCGCCGCCCTCCGCGATCTGCACACAGCGACGCGCCACATGCTCCGCCCCCCACTCCAGCGGGCGCGTCTCATCCAACTGCCGCGCCGCCTGCGTCAGCGCCCGAATCCAGCGCTCCACCGTGTCGAACGCCACCCGCCGGTCCTGCAGCAGCGCGCGCAGCGCCAGCACCTCGGGCAGGTCGATGATCCGCGCCGGCGGGCGATCCGGCGCCGGCAGCGGCGAGGGTCCGTCGTCCTCCGCCAGCCGCTCGCGCGCCCCTGCCCAGACCTCCGCCGAGGCGACGCGCAGCTGGCGGTAGACGAGCGGACCGCCGGCCCCCTCGCGCCACCAGGCGCGCAGCCCGTCATGCGTCGGTATGGCGGATGCTGAGGTTGTCACACGAGGATCCTACCGCAGCCCGCGACGCCAGCCCGCTCCGCTCCGGAATCACCCCCTACGCAGGAGAGGCGCCGCCGCTCCGGAATCGCCCCCCTATGCAGGGGGGCTGTCCGCACAGCGGACTGGGGGGTCGGCCTGCGTGGGCGAGATGTCACGGAGTGACAGAGGGGGTCCGCCGCCGCCCCCAACACCTGCTACCCTACCCTCAAAGGAGAACAAATATGCGGAACCACCCCACCCACCCCAACACCCAGCCGCCCTCCCCCGCCAACCCCTTCCAACGGTTTCCAACACCTTCCAAATCCGACCGCACCCAAACACCCCGACCAGATAGGGAAGCCGCCAAAATCGTCCACCTCGCCGCATCCAACCCTTACACCACAACAGCAGCCCCGAACGTGTATTCTGCGCTCACGCCGCCCGCCGCCTGAGCGGACAGGAGACACACGATGGCAGACCCCAACTTCGCCAATCGGACGCTCTTT
This sequence comes from Dehalococcoidia bacterium, assembly GCA_965243125.1. Classification (GTDB taxonomy): domain Bacteria; phylum Chloroflexota; class Dehalococcoidia; order Bin125; family Bin125; genus CATQGW01. The sequence continues at coordinate 2,950,364 of OZ251529.1, forward strand.
CACGGCGACAACCTGCCCTTCCTGCGCGGCATCAACTCAGAGACCGTCCAGCTGATCGCCACGGACCCACCCTTCAACAAGAACAAGGATTTCCACGCCACCTCCGACAGTCTGGCCGCCGGCGCACGCTTCACCGACCGCTGGCGCTGGGACAAGGATGTCCACCCTGAATGGGTGGATGCGATCCAAGACGACTGGCCGGCCGTCTGGCGGGTGATCGAGGCCGCCCGCGCCGCTTCCGGTGACGACATGGCGGCGTTCCTGGCCTGGCTCGGCGTGCGGCTGATGGAAATGCACCGCATCCTGACCGAGGACGGCAGCCTCTACCTGCACATCGACCACACCGCCCACGCCTGGGTCAAGGCGCTGCTGGACGCGATCTTCGGGCGGCGCAACTTCCGCAACGAGATCGTCTGGTGCTACTCCGGCGGCGGCATCCCCCGCCGCGACTTCCCGCGCAAACACGACACCCTGCTGCGCTACACGAAATCGGACGACTACACGTTCCATATCGAGCGCAAGCCCTACAAGGAGAACACGCAGCAGGTCGGCAAACGCAGCACCTACTCGGGCGGCGACGACATCGATCTGGAGCGAGGTACGCCGGTCACCGACTGGTGGACCGACATCCAGACGGTGACGGGCTGGAACCCGCAGCGCACAGGCTTCCGCACTCAGAAGCCGCTGGAACTGTACGAGCGCATCATCCGCGCCTCAAGCAACGAGGGCGATGTCGTGCTGGACCCGTTCTGCGGTTGCGCCACCACGCCCGTAGCCGCCGAGCGCCTCGGGCGCCAATGGATCGGGATGGACATCTGGGATCGCGCGCACGACGTCGTAATTCAGCGCTTGCAGGACGAAGGTTTGGCCGGCCCCAACGGCGAGACCAACGGCCGCCTGCTCACGTTCGGACAGATCGGCTACAACACCGCCGTGCCGGTGCGCACCGACGATCGGGAGGTCGCCGCGCCGGTGCTGCGTACGAAGACGCGCCGCATCGCTGAGCCACCCGGCCCGCGACTGAGCCGCGACGACATGATCGACATCCTGCTCGAAGAACACGGCCTCGTCTGCGCCGGTTGCGACCGCGAATTCGACGACCGCCTTTACCTCGAGCTCGATCACAACACGCCGCGCTCCGACGGCGGCCTCAATCACATCTCCAATCGGCTGCTGCTCTGCGGGCCGTGCAACCGGATCAAGTCGAACACGCTTACCTTGAGTGGGCTGCGCAAGGAGAACGCGCGACGAGGGCGGATGGCGAGCCAGCGCGAGACGTAGCGGCCAGGACGTGTTCACACTTCCGTCTCACGCCCGTCATCCCGCCCCTCTACGCCTCGCCGCCTCCAGTCCGTCGCCCCAGACTTGATCTGGGGCCCATACGGCGGTCGTTGGCGGGGCCAAGCTCCGAACCGCCCGCATACGGACATTGGCGGGACCGCTCGGATCCCCGGCGCTGCGCACAACGTTGGGTATGGGCCCCAGATCAAGTCTGGGGCGACGGAATTTTGGGAAGGGGGTTGGTGCTGCGCGCGTGGGTTGGCGGGACGGCTCGGGATTCTGTGCTGGTCACGTCGAGATTGCCGCGGCGGGGCGCGGCAATGACGGAGCAACTGTGATGGTGGGTCATTCGTCGGACCCGATGGTTTGGGACAGCCAGAGAATGCGATCGGCTTGCCAGCCTACGATCGGGACGGGATCGTGAATGATGATCTCCAGCGTGGCATCGACTGTGTCAACGACAGTTATGCCGTCGGGGGTTCGGAGTAGGAATGCTGAGCTGTCCGCCTTCCAGATCGGCAACGATGAACTGCCGATCGGCAGAATACGCACATGGCCATCAGTGTGCCTGAGAACCGTCTGCACGCTGCCGAGCGTGACAACCCATCGCAGATTCGGAGACAACATGTCCCCCTTCGCCAGAGCCAACGGCAACTCGGCGTATTCGACGACGCGTTCGAGTGCAGTATCGCCACCCCGAACGTCAATTGAGTAGATTGCCCGCGAACTCGCTGGCCGTTGCTCGATGGCTGCAATCCACTGGCCAGACGGCGATGCGAGCAGTGTGTGTCGCAGGCCTCGATCAGCAACCAGAAGCGAGTCGTGCAGAGATACTCCGTTGGCCGTCACTCGCAGATCCCCGGCCGTAGTCGGATAGCCGGCGGTCTGTGCTGGCTGAACCAATGCTCCCGGAAGGACGATACGACGGGTTTCGTTGGATGAATTGAATGTGACCACATGAGGATCTTCCGAGTAATTGAGCCAACCCGCGGCCATCGGTGCGATCCAACGGACAACGCCAGTCGTCGGATCGCCGCCGACGAGTGCGTACCCTCGCGACGTATGTGTCGTGAACACCAGCAACTCCGGCGTACGTGTCCAACCGATCACGCCGTACTGACGCCCCAGCCACTCTGCCTGCAACGCCCCGTCGCTACGATACACCTGCAAGAATACAGGTGTGGCCGCTGTACCGCTAATGGTTACGGGCAGTGTTTCGTCCGAGTTGTCCACGCGCTCACCACCAGCGAGCACGATGAAGAAACTCAGCAACAAGCCGATGATCAACGCAAGCATGCCTGCGCATCCTCGCTTCGTGATGCAGACTCGCCACTAGGTGAGGAGAACTCAGGCGCTGTACATGACAGTGCCGGTCGAGACGTACGACGGGATCGATCCGCGTGTCGGCTGTAGACCGCGAGTGTATCCGCAACATCCATCATCGCGTGCCGACAGACAGCCATCGCGTTGGCCGTTTGACGCTGCTTGGTGGAGATGCGGTCCGGAGGAACAAAGACCTCCAACATCTGTCGTTCCGCCTGACTGGCCGCACTCGCCATTAGCCCAACCGGGAGTGTTGTCCTTCGCGCTGACAGCGCAGATTGTGCCAGGACCTTTCCGGCGGTGCGTCCGGGTTGCACTGCTGTCCAGTCGCTCCACGGTCCGCCTGCTCGTGGAATGTCGGACGCGACATCCAAGTGTGTGTAGCGGAACAGATACTCGTCCGCCCCTACGTCGCCCTCAACCATCACCGACGACGGGATGCCGCGCGGGAACGTGGTGCAGTCAACGCGGTAGCGGAAGACGATCGGGGTTGTTCCATCGTTGTGGACCGTGAAGCGGACCGATGTGCCGACTGACGCGCCAACGTCAATGGCCATCTCCGTGCCATTGGCTCCGCAGTCGCGGTGCCAGCTCTGCGTTTTCTGGCCGGAAGCCCCAGCGTAGACACGGAACGCCATGACGTCACCTCCCAGTCACCGACTGGGCACTGGCACACAGTGTAGCCCAGACGAACCACGTGTGTCACCCTACCCCAGTCTCCTTCCCCAAACCGCCTCCGACGTTCGCCTCTGCCCGCCCCTCTCCCCGTCATTCTCGGGCTTGCCGCGGGTATCTCGCCGAGACCAGCACCCAACCCCCAAACCACCCCCAACGCCCGCCTCCGCAGCCCGTTCCTCTCCCCGTCATCCCCGCCCCTTCCCCGCCATCCCCGCGCCCACAACTCCGTCATTGCCGCGCCCCGCCGCGGCAATCTCGCCGCCAGCGCTCCAGACGCCGCGAGTCGCCTCCTACGGTCATTCCCGCGCATCCCCCCTTTCCGTCACTCCCGCGCCCTCCCCTTTTCCTGTCATTCCCGCCCCGAGCGGGAATCGGCCCCGATCGGCCTCCCACGCCCGCCCCAAGGTCCGTCGCCCCAAACTTGATTTGGAGCCTGCCCCTGGCCCGAACAGGGGGCCCCATACGGCGGTCGTTGGCGGCACAGCGCACCGAGCCGCCTGCGAACGGCGTTGGCAGGCCACTCTGGACCCCTGGCGCTGCGGACAGAGTTGGGTATGGGCCCCAAATCAAGTTTGGGGCGACGGACCTTGGGGCGCGGCGTTGGGTGCAGAACTCGGCGAGATTGCCGCGGCGGAGCGCGGCAATGACGGATCTTGGGCGCGGCGGCGAAGCGCCCCATCCCGCCCGCATCGTGATACCGTCGCTCCTCCGTAACAGCACAAGGGACCTACCGATGCCAGCCCTCCGCTCACCCAGCCGCAACAGCACACCCCGACCATGCAAAATCGCCCTGACCAGATAGGGAGCAGCCCCCGACCGGCCCCGAACACCCCGAACAGAGCCGAACAAACCTGAACAAATCTGACCAGACCCGACCACGCAGAATCCGCCCCGACCAGATAGGAGCAGCCCCCGACCGGCTCCGAACACCCCAAACAGACCCGACCAAACCCGAACGGGGCTGACCAACGTCGTGAACGGCGGAGGCGGGAATGACAGGAGGACGGAGCGGCCTACGCCCCAAACCGCGACGCCTGGGAGATAGCGGCGCGGCCCGCATACACCGCCCGCTCCCCCAACTCCGCCTCAATCCGCAGCAGACGGTTGTACTTCGCCGTCCGCTCCGACCGCGCTGGCGCGCCCGTCTTAATCAGCCCCGCATTCGTCGCCACCGCCAAATCCGCAATCGTCGTGTCCTCCGTCTCCCCCGAACGATGACTAATCACCGCCGTCCAACCCGCCCCCTGCGCCGTCCGCACCGCTTCCAGCGTCTCGCTCAGCGTCCCGATCTGATTCAGCTTCACCAGGATGCTGTTCGCCGAGCGCTCCCCGATGCCGCGCCGCAGCCGCTCCACATTGGTCACCAGCAGATCGTCCCCCACCGTCTGCGCCAGCGGCGCCAGCCGCTCCGTCAGACGCTCCCAACCCTCCCAGTCGTCCTCATCGAGCCCGTCCTCCAACGAAATGATCGGATACCGCTCGCACCACTCCGCCCACAGCGCAATCAGCTCGTCCGAACTGAGCGAGCGGCCCTCGGCGCTCAGCCGATACTCGCCCTCCGCAAACCACTCGCTGGCCGCCGCGTCGAGCGCGAGCGCGATCTCCGCGCCGGGGCGGTAGCCGGCCGCCGTGATCGCATCGAGCACCAGCTCCAGCGCCTCCTCGTTGCGCTCGAGGGCCGGGGCGAAGCCGCCCTCGTCGCCGAGGGTGACGGGCAACCCGCGCGTCTGGAGGATGCCGCGCAGCGACTGATACACCTCCGCCACCGCCCGCAGCGCCTCGCCGAAACTGGGCAGCCCGATCGGCGCGATCATGAACTCCTGGATGTCGACGCCGCCGGGCGCGTGCGCGCCGCCGTTGAGGATGTTGGCCAGCGGGACGGGCAGCGTGCGGGCGTCGTCGCCGCCCAGTGAGCGATAGAGCGGGGTTGCATCGCGATCGGCAACCGCGTGCGCGTAGGCCAGCGAGACGCCGAGCAGCGCGTTCGCGCCCAGCCGCCCCTTGTTGGGTGTGCCGTCGAGCGCGATCAGCCGCTGATCGAGGTCGCCCTGCCCGCGCAGCGCCGCCGCCGCGGGGTCCGTCAGCATTGCGGCGAGCTCGCCGCGCACGGCGTGTACCGCATCGAGCACGCCGCGTCCGTGATAGCGCTGCGGATCGCCGTCGCGCCGCTCCACCGCTTCGTGCGCGCCCGTGCTCGCGCCGGAGGGAACTGCGGCGCGCCCATGTCCGCCGCCGCGCAGCTCCACTTCCGCTTCAAGCGTGGGGTTGCCGCGCGAGTCGAGGATCTCGCGGGCGCTGAGATGAGCAATCCGCAGCTCGTCCGGCACGACGGCCGCGCCCTAGCTGGCGCGCGGGTGCGCGCGGTCGTAGACCTCGCGCATGTGCTCGTCGGCCAGCTGGGTGTAGAGCTGCGTGGTCGAGATGTTGGCGTGGCCCATCAGCTCCTGCACGTTGCGCAGCGGCGCGCTGCCACGCAGCATATGTGTCGCGAACGAGTGCCGCAGCGTGTGCGGGGTCACGTTGCTGATCCCCGCCTCGCGGGCGTAGTTCTTCAGCACCAGCCAGACGCCCTGGCGGGTGAGCCGCTCGCCGCGGCGGTTGATGAAGAGCGCCTTCTCGCCGCTCCGCCGGGCCAGCCGCGGGCGGGATTCTTCGAGGTAGGTGTAGAGGGCCGAGACTGCGGCGTCGTGGATCGGGATCAGGCGCTCGCGGCGGCCCTTGCCGATGCAGCGCACGGCGGCGCGCTGGTTGTGCAGCTCGATCGAGTCGAGGTCGAGGGAGACGAACTCGCTGACGCGCATGCCGGTGGCGTAGAGCAGTTCGAGCATCGCCTTGTCGCGCTTGGCTTCGGCGGTGTTCTTGCGCGCGGGCTGTTCGAGCAGCGCGTCGATCTCGTCGATCGTGAGGGTGTGGGGCAGGGTGCGCCCGACGCGCGGCGAGGCGAGCTGGTCGGCGGGGTTCTCGTCGATCACCTCCTCGGACTTGAGGTAGGCGAAGAAGCTTTTGACCGCCGCGATTTTGCGGGCCACGGTCGCCTCCGCGTACTGCTGGTCGCGCAGGTAGGCGAGGTAGGCGAGCAGTTCGGCCTCGCCGACGCCGGCGATGCCCTCGCGCCGCGCCTCGGCCGCCGTGCCGGGGTGGACCGTGCCGTTGGGGCGGCGGTTGCCTTTGCCGCCCAACAATTCCTCGTGCTCCAGGAAGAAGCCGCGGAACTGCGCGAGGTCGTTGCGGTAGGCGGAGATCGTGTTGTTGGACGACCCCTTTTCGGCCGCCAGATAGCTCAGGAACTGGGCGATCTCGCGCTCCATCTGCTGGGCTGCGCTTTCCGTGATCGTGGTCATCTTGCCGCGCTCCAAACCTAGCCAGCCCGCGCGCTGCGGCGACCGGGCGGCGTGAGGGTTCCGTTGTGGATGCCGTGCAGAAGCCCGACCTCCGCTTGCCGTTATGAACGCTCTAGCAACTACACACTGAGCGGGTACAGCCCGATTTCGACAACTCCCCTACGGTTTTACGTTGATCGACACTTGCGCCGGGCGGCGCGGGCGGCGCTCCACCTATGGGCGCGCCGCAGCGCGCGATCGGCGCTCGCGGGGGACAGTTGGTGGATGGCGTGTGGAGTGGAGATCCGCGCCGCCGGCCGGGCGGCGCTCAGAGCTCGGCCTTGAGCTGCTCCGCGACGCGGCGGGTGAGCCCGGGGGTGGCGGCGATCTCTTCGGCGCTGGCCTGGCGGATCGCCTGTAGCGAGCCGAACTTGCGCAGCAGCGCCTTCTTGCGGGTCGGCCCGATGCCGGGAATCCGGTCCAGCGGGCTGCGCGAGGCGCGCTGGCTGCGCAGCCGGCGGTGGTAGGAGATCGCGAAGCGGTGCGCTTCGTCGCGGATGCGCTGCACCAGATACATGCCCTGCGAGCGCCGGTCGAGTCGGATCGGTTCCGCCGTGTCGACCAGGAAGAGCAGTTCCTCGCGCTTGGCCAGACCGGCGAGTGGGATGTCGTCCACGGCGAGGTTGCGCATCACGTCGTGCGCGGCGGAGACCTGGCCGCGCCCGCCGTCGACGATCACCAGGTCGGGGATCGCGCCCCAGCCCGCGTCGCTAGCAACATCACCGGCGGCCTCTTCCTGCTCGCCGTCCGTCTCGTCGGCGGCGAGGTCGGCGGGGAGCTCGCGGCCGGCGGCGCGCTCGAGCTGGCGCTGTTCGCCGAGCCGCTTGAAGCGGCGGCGCATGACTTCGGCCATCGAGGCGAAATCGTCGGGTCCCTCGATCGACCTGATCCGAAAGCGGCGGTACTCGCGCGTTGCGGGGCGGCCGTCGAGGAAAACGACCATCGAGGCGACGGTGCTGTCGCCCTGGTTGTGTGAGATGTCGTAGCACTCGACGCGGTGGGGCGGCGCGGGCAGGCTGAGCGCCTGCTCGAGCTCGACCAGCGCAGCGTCGGTGCGCCCGCGGTCGGCCAGCCAGCGCACGCGCTGGAGTTCCAGCGCCTCCTGCGCGTTCTCCGCCGCCATCTCGGTCAGGCGCCGCTTGTCGCCGCGCTGCGGGCGGCGGATTTCGACCGCGCCGCCGCGTTTCTCCGTCAGCCAGCCGGCGAGCAGCTCGGGCTGATCGATCGCCTGCGGGATCAGCACCAGGCGCGGCACCTGCACGGCGCTCTCGTAATACTGGCGCAGGAAGGCCGCCAGCACCCGCTCCAGCGGTTCGTCCTGGACGCCGGCCAGCGAGAAGTGGTCGCTGCCCGTCATCTTCCGGCCGCGGATGAAGAGCACCTGCACGACGGCTTCATCGCCGTCCACGGCGATGCCGAAGGCGTCCAGTTCCGAGTCGGCGGTGTCGGCGGTGATCTGCTGCTCGGTGACGCGCTCGACGGCGGCCAGCTGGTCGCGCAGCATCGCCGCGCGCTCGAAGTTGAGCTCCTTCGCCGCGTCGGTCATCGCCTCCGTCAGCTGCTCCACCACCACCGAACTCTTGCCGTCGAGGAAGAGCATCGTCTGGTCGATCACCTCGCGGTATTCGTCGGGCGTGCAGTAGGAGGTGCAGGGCGCGATGCAGCGGCGGATGTAGTAATCGAGGCAGGGGCGCGGGTCGGAGCCGGTGATCTCCTTGTCGCAGGAGCGCCAGGGGAAGAGTTTCTTGACCAGATCGAGCGAGGTGCGCACCGACTTGGCCGAGGCGTAGGGGCCGAAGTAGCGGGCGCCGTCGTTCTGCACGCGGCGGGTGATCGTGACTCTCGGCCAGGGGGAGTCGATATCCACCTTGAGGTAGGGGTAGTGCTTGTCGTCCTTGAGCCGCACGTTGAAGAGCGGCTGGTGGCGCTTGACCAGCGTGGCTTCGAGGTGCAGGGCGTCCTGCTCGGTGCGGGTGGTGACGATTTCGAGCGCGGCGATTCGGGCGGACAGCTTGCGCGTCTTGCCTTCCAGCGAGCGCGGCGAGCCGAAGTAGGAGCGCACGCGGGAGCGCAGGTTGGCGGCCTTGCCGACGTAGATCACCTTGCCGCTTTGGTCGCGGAAGGTATAGACGCCGGGTTTGGCGGGCAGGGCGGCCACCTGGGCGCGCAGTTCGTCGGTGCTCACGGGGACAAGGGTAGGGCGAATTAGCGAGAGATGGCGCGCCCGGCAGGACTTGAACCTGCGACCTCTGCCTCCGCAGGGCAGCGCTCTAATCCGCTGAGCTACGGGCGCACATCAACATCCTACACGGGCGCACGCCTCCCCGCTGTTGCGGAGGACGCAGGTTGTGGGATGTTGCATCCGGCTGTAGGTTGGGGGCGGGGGCGCGTGACGCACGGCGAGGCCGCCCCTGCGGGGGTGGCGTTGCGATTGCTGGGTGGATGGAGGCTGGGTGGGCGGGGCTAGCCGGCGGAGAGGGGCGGGGGATCGCGGGGGTGTTGGAGGAAGTCGGAGAAGAGGGGTTCGGGGGGAAGTTTGCCGAGGTCGCGGAGGAAGCGTCGGCGGAGGTTGCGGTAGGTGGGGTTGGGAGGCGGGTCGGAGCCCCCCTCTGTGTCTCCCCCCAGGATGGGGGGAGAAGGGAAGGGGCGGGGGTTGGGTTTGGCTGTTAGCGGAGCGCATCAGCCAGATATTCGGCCACATGCCGAGGCGCCCTGTTGGTGAAATGCCCGATTTGCTGGCGGCAGGAGACGCCGGTGATCGCTACGGGAGCGTCGGGTTGGGCGCGGAGGGCGGGGAAGAGGCGAAGTTCGCCCATGGCGCGGGAGATTTCGTAGTGCTCGGTCTCGAAGCCGAACGAGCCGGCCATGCCGCAGCAGCCACTGTCGATGATTTCAGGCTGGTAGCCGGCGGCGCGCAGGACCTCGAGCGTTTGGTTGAAGCCGGCCAGCGCTTTCTGGTGGCAGTGGGCGTGGAGCAGGAGCGGGCCGCGATCCTCATCGCCGAATAGCTGCGGCGCAGCCGCCGCCGAGAGCTCGCGGGCGAGCCACTCATCGAGCAGCAGGGCGCGCTCAGCGACGCGGCGGGATGGGTCGTCGCGGAGCAGCAAAGGGTACTCGTCGCGCAGCGTCAGCAGGCAGGACGGCTCGATGCCGACGATGGCTGCGCCGCGCTCGGCGTATTCGCTCAGCGCGGCGACGTTGGTTCGCGCTTGCGCTTTGGCCTGGTCGAGCAGGCCCTTGGAGATGGCGGGGCGTCCGCAGCAGGCGGCGTTCTCGACCAGCGCGACGCCGTAGCCGAGCGCTTCGATCAGCCGCGCGGCGGCGATGCCCGTCTCCGGGTGGAAGTGGCTGGTGAACGTGTCCACGAACAGCACCACCTCGCCGCGCTTCGTCTGCCGCGGCCGGCGTTCGCGGAACTGCTGACTGAAGGTGTGTTGAGCGAAGCGGGGCAGCGGGCGCTCGCGGTGAACGCCGGCGCGGTGCAGGAGGCGGCGGACCGGCGGCAGGGCGGCGACGGCGTTGGCCAAAGTGGGGGCGACGCTGCCAAGCCGCGCGAGGCGGGCGATGTCGGCGAAGGCGCGGTCGCGCGGCGGCGCGCCCTTGACCCGGTTGCGCTGCCAGAGCGCCTCGTACTTGAGCTTGGCGAGGTCAACGCCGGAGGGGCACTCCGCCTTGCAGGCCTTGCACTCGACGCAGAGATCGAGCGCGGCGTGCAGCCGCTCGCCGGCCAACTCCTCGGCGGGCAGCGCGCCGTTGAGGATTTGGCGCAACAGGTTGGCGCGCCCGCGCGTGGAGTGCTCCTCGTCGTGGGTAACCTGAAACGAGGGGCACATCCCGCCGTCAAACTTGCGGCAGGCGCCCTGTCCGTTGCAGAGTTCGGCGGCGCGGGCGAAGCCGCCTTCGGCGCTGAAATCGAGGCCCTCGACGGGCGTCAGATTGACCGTGGCCGGGGAGAGCCGCAGGTTGTCGGCGAACTCCGGCGTGTCGATGATCTTGCCGGGATTGAGCAGGCCGTCGGGGTCGAAGATGCGTTTGGTCTCACGGAATGCGTCCACCATCCGCTCGCCGAACATCTTCTCGATGAACGCGCCGCGCACGATGCCGTCGCCGTGCTCGCCGCTGAGGCTGCCGCCGAACTCGACGACCAGTTCGGCGATCTCTGCGGCGATCCGCTCGGTTTCGCGCAGGCCGTCGGCGTCCTTGACGTTGACGATCGGGCGGATGTGCAGGCAGCCGGCGGCGGCGTGCCCGTAGTAGCCGGCGCGCAGCCCACGGGCGCGGATCGCGGCGTCGAAGCGGGCGACGAACGCGGGCAGGCGCTCGGGCGGCACGGCGGTGTCTTCGACGAACGCGACGGGCTTGGCGTCGCCGTGCATCGACATCAGCAGGCCGAGCCCGGCCTGGCGCATCTGCCACATCCGCGATTGCGCGGCGGGGTCGGTTTCGACGACGGTCGCGTAGCCCATGCCGCGTGATTCGAGGTCCGCGGTAATCGCGTTCAGCTGTTCGCGCAGTTCGGCGTCGCTCTCAGCGAAGCACTCGATCAGCAGGATCGCGCCCGGCTCGCCGACCACGAAGTCGGCGAGCGGCGCGTAGCCGACGCTGCTGCGGCAGCGCTCGACGATCACGTCGTCGACCAGCTCGATCGCCGCGGGCGCGTGAGCGTTGGCGGCGACGGTGGCCTCGGCGGCTTCAACGAGGGTGCGGAAGTGGACGGCGGCGATGCCGCGCCGTTTGGGCAGCGGCGCGAGCTGCACCGTCGCGTCGGTCACGACCGCGAGCGTGCCCTCCGAGCCGACGACCAGCTGCGAGAGATTGACCGCGTCGGGATCGAGCAGCGCGTCGAGGTTGTAACCAGAGACGCGGCGCGGGATGTCGGGGAAGCGGCGGTCGATCTCGTCGCGCTCGCGCTCGGCCAGCTCGCGCAGCGCGCGGTAGAGCGCGCCTTCGCGGTCGGCGCGGTCGAGCAGCGCGGACAGATCGCGGCCCTCACGGCGGCGGAACTCCAGCCGCTCGCCGTCGGAAAGCAGCACATCGAGCGATTCGACGACATCGACGGTTTTGCCGTAGAGGCCGGAGTGGGTGCCGCAGGAGTTGTTGCCGATGCCGCCGCCGATCGTGGCGCGGTTGGCGGTGGACGGATCGATTGGGTAGTGCAGGCCGAAGCGGCGCGCGGCCTTGTTCAGCTCCGACAGCACGACGCCGGGCTGGACGCGGGCGAGCCGGCGCTGCGGGTTGATCGATTCGATCTGCGCCATGTGGCGGGTGAAATCGAGCACGACGGCGTGATTGACGCCCTGCCCGGCCAGGCTGGTGCCGCCGCCGCGCGGCAGGACGGGCGCGCCGTGCGCGCGGGCGACGGCGACGGCCGCCGCCGCGTCGGCGGCGCTGCGCGGGAAGACGACCGCGACGGGCTCCATCTCGTAGAGCGAGGCGTCGGTCGCGTAGAGCAGGCGCGAGGGGCGGTCGATCAGGATGTCGGCATCCGCGCCCAGCGCGTCATGCAGATCGTCGGCCAGGCGGCGCAGGGCGGGCGCTCCCTCGCGCAACAGCGCGCGGGCGCGCTCAACGCCGGCGTGCGGCGAGCGTCCGGTTCCCTCGACGACGGCGCGGATGGTCATGCGCGCAGGCTATCCGCGATGGCGGCTGCGATTGCGCGGGCGGCGGCGGCGGGATCGTCCGCGCCGAGAATCGCCGAGCGCACCGCGACGCCGTGCGCGCCGGCGGCGATTGCGTCGGCTGCGTTCGCGGCGCCGATGCCGCCAATCGCGTAGGCGGGGATCGGCGCGAGCGCGTCGGCCAGCGTGCGCAAGTGCTCGAGCCCGTCGCCGGCGTGGCCGGGTTTGGAGCCGGTGGGGAAGATGGTGCCGACGACGGCGTAGTCGGCGGCGTCGCGGATTGCGGTTTGCGCCTCTTGGAGGTTATGTACGGAGCGCCCGAGCAGCGCGGGGCGGTCGGCGACCGCCGGCGATGCAGCGGGCAGGTGCAGGCCGATCCGGAGTTCGCGGGCGAGCTGCGGGCGGTCGTTGACCGTGAGCAGGGCGTCGTTTCCGAGGGCGTCGCGCAGTTGAGCGGCCAGCGCGCGGAGCTCGGCGTCGGGCAGCTGTTTTTCGCGGAGTTGGACGAGCAGATCGCCGTTGAGGGCGTCGGCGACGGCGGCGATTACGTCTATCAGCGGACATCCGCGCGCGGCGGCGCGGTCGCAGACCAGCAACAGGCGAGGAAGCGGCGTCATGAGTTGGGCCGTTCAAAGCGCCAGGGGGCGAGCAGCCGCTCGGCCAGCACGACGAGCAGGAAGAGCGCGTAGGAGAGCGCGGCGACGACGAAGATGCCGCCGAAGACGAGGTCGGTGCGGAACGCCTGGCGCTGCTGCTCCATGAAGATCCCGAGTCCGTCGACGGCGCCGGCCAGCTCGCCGAAGATCGCGCCGAGCACGGCGTAGATCGCGCCGACGCGGAGGCCGGTGAAGAGCTCGGGCAGCGCGGCGGGGATTTTGACGTAGCGGTAGAGCTGCCGGCGCGTCGCGCCGAAGGTGCGCATCAGATCCGTCGCGGCGCGGTCCGTGGCGGCCAGCCCGGCGGCGAAGCCGAGCACTACGGGGACGAACGTGAAGAGTCCGATCACGATGATTTTGGGCGCGATGCCGAAGCCGAACCAGACGACCATCAGCGGCGCGATCACGGGGATGGGGACGGTTTGCGAGGCGACGATCAGCGGATAGACCGCGCGGCGCAGCGGGGTGGAGAGGTCGATCAGCAGTCCGAGCAGCAGCGCGCCGCAGATGCTGATCGCGAAGCCGCCCGCGACCTCGCTCATCGTGACGCCGGCGTGGGCGGCGATGATGTCGGCGGATTCGACGCTCTCGCGCACGATGCGGATCGGGCCGGGCAGCACCTGCGGGCGGATGTCGGAAATCCAGACGTACGCCTGCCAGCCGATCAGCACGAGCAGGCAGAGCGCGATCGGGGCGGCGACGCCGCTGAGCAGGTCGGCGCGGCGGAGCGGGAAGCGACTTGTTACGTGGCGTCTCACGGCGCGACGGCCTGTTCGGTGCGGCGGCGCAGTTGGTCGACCAGGCGGTGCGCGTGCTCGGAGGTCACAGCCGCTTCGGATCGTGGGCGCGGCAGGTCGACGGCGATTTCGCCGACGATGCGGCCGGGGCGCGGGCTCATCAGGAAGACGCGGTCGGCCAGCGTCACGGCCTCCTGCGGGTCGTGCGTGACAAGCAGCGCCGCGCCGCCGACCTGCGCCCAGAGTTCGGCGAGCCAGGCTTGCAGCTGGGCGCGGGTGATCGCGTCGAGCGCGCCGAACGGCTCATCGAGCAACAGAAACGGGCGATCAAGTAACACGGTGCGCAGAAACGCCGCCCGCTGGCGCATCCCGCCGGAGAGTTGGGCGGGGCGGCTGTCCTCGAAGCCCGCCAGTCCGAATGTGTCGAACTGCGCCAGCGCCCGCTCGCGGGCGGCGCGGCGCGGCAGCCCCTGCACCTCCAGTCCGAGCGCGACGTTGTCGAGCACGGTGCGCCAGGGGAAGAGCAGATCCTCCTGCGGCATGTAGCCGAAGTGGGCGAGGCGCTGCTCGGCGCTGAGGGGTTGGCCGTCGACCAGGATCTCCCCCGCGTCGGGCGCGTCGAGGCCGGCGATCAGGTTGAGCAGCGTGCTCTTGCCGCAGCCGGAGGGGCCGAGCAGGGCGGCGAACTCGCCGTCGGCGACACTGAGCGAGATTTGGTCGAGGGCGTGGACATCGCCGTCGTCGTAGGTTTTGCTCACGGCGCGGATGGCGAGCACGTGGGTCCTCAGGGCGCCAGGTTGGGCGGGTGCAGGATAGCGGGGCGGGGGTGTTTGGGGGGACGATTCCGCCATACCCACCGCCCCCTCAGCCACACCGCTCCCCCACTCCGCCACACCCGCCGTCCCTCACCCTGTGCCATGCCCGCGCCCCCTACTCCGTCATACCCGCGCTTGCCGCGGGTATCTCGACGAGCCCACCTCCAACGCCCATTCCGGGATCCGTCGTTCCCGCGAAAGCGGGAACCCAAACCCAACGCCGTTCGCAGCGCGGAGGACCCGAGCCGCCCCCAACCCTCGTTCGCAGGGCATCTCGGTACGCCGTGCCGCCAACGACCGCCGTATGGATTCCAGCGTGCGCTGGAATGACGGATCCTGGGGGTGGGGGTTGGGTGCTGCTCACGTCGAGATACCCGCGGCAAGCGCGGGTATGACGGATCTTGGTGGTGGGTGTGGCGGTGGGGGTGGCGTGGCGGTGCGCAGGTCAGCGCTCGCGGGCGGCGGTGAGGAGGGTGGTGGTGAAGTGGGCGGCGTAGTTGGGGGGGGTCTGCAACGGGTCGCCGTTTTCGTCTAGCAGGAGGTTGTTGGCGTGGAGCCAGGCGGGGTAGTCGCTCCACTGCTTGAGGGTTTGGCCGCCCCAGCGGCCGTCGGGGGCGAGGTAGTACTCGGCGGCCAGCAGCTCGGCGGAGCGGTAGACCAGCTCGGGGTTGGAGAAGACATCCTCGCCGGCCGTTTCGATCAGGATTGAGGCGGCGTCGCCGGGGTCGCCGGCGGCGAACTCGTAGCCGCGCAGGGTGGCGCGCAGGAAGCGCTCCAGCACGTCGCGCCGGGCGTCGATGGTTTCCTGCGAGGCGACCAGCAGCACGGCGGGGCGGTCGGGCACGCCCACATCGCTGAGCTTCCAGGTGCGCACGTCGAGGCCCTCGAGCTCCCAATTGATGCCCTCCCAGGTGGCGAAGAATTCGACGGCCTGGACGCGCCCGGCTTCGAGCGCTTCGTAGGCGCCGGTGTTGAGCACCACGCCCTCGATGTCGCCCGCGCCGCCGTCGGCCTGGATGATCGTGCGCCACTGCGGCTGCTCGTAGGGCAGGCCCCAGCCGGCGTAGCGTTGGCCGTCGAGGTCGCGCAGGCGCGTAATGGGGCCGTCGGCGAGCACCGCGATTTCGGTGGGGCTGGTTTGCAGCACGGCGGCGATGCTGACCACGTCCAGCCCGCCGGCGCGCGAGAACGGCACCGAGGTGGCGAAGGAGAAGGCGACATCGGCGATGCCCTCGGAGACGGCCAGGTCGCCGCTCGTGCCGCTGAACGGCAGGATCACCACCTCGATGCCCTCGTCGTCGTACCAGCCCTCGGCCTGGGCGACGTAGATGCCGGTGTGGTTGGTGTTGGGCGTCCAGTCGAGCTGGACGCGCACGACCTCGGCGGGCTGGTCGCCGCCGCAGGCGGCCAACAGCGCAAGAGCGGCGGCGAGCGCGGCGAGCAGGGGGATGAGGCGGTTCATGGCGGGGGTTCTCCATTCTGTGGTGGCGGCGCTAATCCGCCATCTTGTCGATCGCGTGCGGCGGAAGAGTTTGTCACGGGGTGCGATCCAGATACGGGACGACAATGGCCGCGATTTGCGCTGACAGCAGCAATGCTCCCGTCAGCCAAGGCCACCAGTCGGGGATGTGGTTCCGCAAACGCCACGCTTTCGCTTCGGCTGAACGCACATCGTGGAACAGCAGTGGGGAATTTCTGGCGGTGCCGGGTGCTGCGTCGAGCACCACGCCGGCGGAAGACCTGATGCCCACCGGCTGCCAGTTGCCACTCGGCGTCAGCGCCGAATATTGCCGGTTAAGGTCTGAGAAGCGGAACCGAAGAACGATGTACGCGAACCCTTCTTCAGCGGTATCCCAAACGTCGCCACCCATCGCATCTCGCTCTTCTTCGGAGATCAAGTTGAGGCGAACGCGCCCGACGATGTAAGCGAATCGACGGCGATCGAAGAAATCCCGCACTGCGGAACGCACTATCCAGTGGGGCGGCCCGTAGTAGCGACCCCACGAAACCGATGGTATTTTCACACCCATCAGGCCATCCTCCCGATCTTGGCGTTGTGGCGGCGCAGGCCCGTCAGTGTGAGCGTATTGGACTTGATGCGGTTGCAGGGCGGACAAAGCAAACAGCGGTTGCTGTGGTGGTTGACACCGCCCTCGCTGCGGGGGACGCGATGGTCGATCTCCCAGATCAGCGGATCGTCGTACTTGCGGTTGCAGCCGGCGCACTTGCCCTCCTGCCGCTCTATGAGCAACGCCAACATCTCGGCGCGCGGGAGGACAGGACCGGGTTCGGGCGTCCGCACCACTCCCTTACGCTTCGATTTGAGCGGCGGCGCGGCAATCGCGCCGTCGTCCGTCCGCGTGGGCGGCGTATCGGCGGTGAACACCGTGCCGCCCCAGAGCTTGCCTTGCTCCTTGTCGCCGCACTCCTTGCGAAGCCGCTCTTCGACTACATCGAGCGCTCTTTCCCAGAGGTCCATTCCGATCCACTGCCGGCCCTCCTGCTCGGCGGCGATGAGTGTGGTCGCGCATCCGCAGAACGGGTCGAGCACCATGTCGCCGGGGTTGGACGACGCGAGCACGATGCGGCGGTAGAGGTCGACGGGTTTCTGCGTGGGGTAGCCGAGATACTGCGAGGAGGAGCGCGCGGCGATGGCGATATCGGTCCACCAGGTCTCCGGCACCTTGCCTTTCTTGCCGTAGCTGGGATCGTCGGGCGCGATCTCCGCGCCTTTGAAGCCGCCGGCGTGCGGGCCGCCGTCCTTGTGCGGAATGCGCACTACGTCTCTGTTAAAGGTCCACTTGGACCCTTTGACGTACCACAGGATTGTGTCGTGCTTGCGATTGAACTGTTTCATTTTGGGCGAGCCGGGACCGGTGTACGCCCAGATGATCTCGTTGCGAAAGTTCCGTCGCCCGAAGATCGCGTCCAGCATCGCCTTGAGGTAGTGGCTCGCCGTCGGATCGCAGTGCAGATAGAGGCTGCCGTCGTCGCGCAGGACGCGGTGCATCTCCAACAACCGCACGCCCATGTAGCAAAGGAACGCGCCCATATCGCGCCCCCACGTGACGTTCGCCGCCTCGATCGCCTGCCACAACGCCGGCCAGTCGTCGCGGATCGCATCGATCCAGGCGCCGTCCACATCGTCGTCCCAGGACCAGCGGTCGTGGAAGCGTGCGCCGGCGGCGAGGGAGTCGGGGGTGGCGTGGAAGTCGCGGCCCTTGTTGAAGGGTGGGTCGGTGGCGACGAGGTCGATGGTTTCGCTGTTGATGCCGCGCAGGAATTCGAGGTTGTCGCCGTGGTAGAGGGTGCGGTTGCGGAAGTTGCCGGTTGTGTTGGCGGTCATGAGGCGGCCTCCGCTCCCCGGCCCTCCGACGCGCCCGTTGATTGGCCATGCACCCAGGCGCTGTCGAAGAAGTTGTATTCGAGTTGCATGGCGGTGCGGAAGCGGACGGCTTCGCGTCCGTTCGCGTCTCCGTGACGGTCGAGCAGTTGCTCGACGATATCGATTTTGGAGAGGTAGTCGCGGGCGGAGTACATGCCGATCCAGAAGCCGTAGCGGTCGCTGTGGGGGGCGTCGGCGAGGCGTTGTCCGAGCCAGCCGTAGAGGCGGGCGCAGGGGGCCATGGCGGCGAGGTGTTCGCCCATCGTGCCGGTGGCGGCGGTGGCGAGCAGGAAGTCGGTGTATTCGCGGGCGGCGGGCAGGGGCTGGACGTCGTCGAGCGAGACGCCGAGTTGGGGCGCGGTGTTTTCGTGCAGGGTGCCTTCGCTGAGGATGCCGGAGAGCAGGCGTCCGAATTGGCGGCGGGTCTGCCAGTCGGGCGCGTGGATCACGCCGAAGGCGTAGGAGCGGGCGTAGGCGTCGAGGTAGAAGTGGTCCTGCTGGGCGAAGAGGGCGTAGCGGTCGTCGGAGAGGCTGCCGTCGGCCAGGCCCTGGACGAAGGGGTGTGCGAGGCAGGCTTCGGCGAGGTCGAGGTTGTCCTGCCAGAGCTGCTGGGAGAGTCGTTGTTCAGTCATGGGGTCCTCCAGTCGTTGGGCCGTTGTGGGTTACGTGTTCGGGGCTAACGTGATTGTCCGCCGACGGCGTCGAGCAGGCCCTCGGAGGGCGACGAGGCTTCGGCGTAGAACTTGCGGGGCATGCGCCCGGCGCGGCGGGCGGCGAGTCCGGCGAGCGCGGCGTGGCGCATGGCGCCGGCCATGGCGACGGGGTCGCGGGCGCGGGCGACGGCGGTGTTCATGAGCACGGCGTCGACGCCGAGTTCGAAGGCGATGGCGACATCGGAGGCGGTGCCGACGCCGGCGTCGACGATCACGGGGACGTTGGCGCGCTCGACGATCAGCTGGATGTTGTGGGGGTTGCGGATGCCGAGTCCGGAGCCGATCGGGGCGCCGAGCGGCATCACGGCGGCGCAGCCGATGTCTTCGAGTTTGCGGGCGGTGACGGGGTCGTCGTTGGTGTAGGGCAGCACCCGGAAGCCGCGACGGATGAGCTCTTGCGCGCCTTCGAGCAGGCCCTCGACATCGGGCAGGAGGGTTTCTTCGTCGGCGATCACTTCGAGCTTGACCAGGTCGGTGCCGAGCGCTTCGCGGGCGAGTTCGGCGGTGAGGACGGCGTCGGTGGCGGTGAAACAGCCGGCGGTGTTGGGCAGGAGCGCGTAGCCGCGCTCGGTGAGCAGGGTGTAGAGGTTGGTGGGGTCGGAGCCGTCGGCGGAGCCGACCTTGACGCGGCGGAGGGCGACGGTGACGAGTTCGGCGCCGGCGGCGGCGAGCGAGTCGAGCAGGATGCTCTGCGAGGGGTAGCGGGCGGTGCCGAGGATGATGCGCGAGGTCATGTCGCGCCCGGCGAGGGTCCAGGTGTCGGGCTGTGTTGCGGTGGTCATGCGCGTCTCCTTAAAGCTCCGTCATTCCCGCGCGTCCCTCCGTCATTCCCGCGCACGCGGGAATCCAGGCCCAAGCCTGTCCGCTGCGCTGGAGCACGGAACGACCGGCTGACGTGCGTTCGCGGTAGACCTCGACAGCTCGTCGCGCCAACGACCGCCGTATGGATTCCCGCTTTCGCGGGAATGACGGAAGGGGGGCGGGAATGACCGACAGGGGCACCGCAAATGGCGGACAGAGGCGCTGGAGTGGCAGATGGTGTGGACATGTCTTACCCACCTTGTCGGGCGCCGATGATGTCGAGCTGATCGCCGGCGGCGATGCTGATGTCGCTCCATTGGGAGCGGGGGACGACGGCGAGGTTGACGGCGACGGCGATGCCCTGCTGCTCGGGGTCGTAGCCGATTTCGCAGAGGGCGTCGCGCAGCGTCGCGGGCGCGAGGCGTTGGGTTTCGCCGTTGACGACGACTTCGACGGTTGCGGTGGGTGCGGTCATGGTGCGTCCGCCAATCTTGCGGCCTGGAGGTCTTGCAGCAGCGGCGGGGTTTGTCCGCCGTCGATTGCCTCCGCCAGCCAGTATGCCGTGGCGGGGGCGAGCAGGATGCCGTTGCGGTAGTGGGCGGTGGCGAGATAGACGCCGTTTGCGGCCGCGCCGTCGGCGGGGCCGATCACGGGCAGGTGGTCGCGCACGGCGGGGCGGAAGCCGACGCTGATTTCGTCGAGGTGCAGGTCGTAGATGCCGGGCAGCACTTCCCAGGCGTCGCGCAGGAGGTCGAAGACGGCGCCGGCGGTGGGTTGGTCGTCGAAGCCCTGTTCCTCTTCGCTCGCGCCGACGATCAGTTCGCCGTCGCTGCGGGGCACGAGGTAGATATCGGGCGTGCGGACGACGTGTTGGATCAGGGGCGCGCCGCGCAGGCGGAGGAGTTGTCCCTTGACGGGGCGGAGGCCGAGCGTCGGCGCGGGGGTTTGGAGGCCGTCCTCGCTCCAGACGCCGGCGGCGATCACGGCGAGGTCGGCGAGCAGCTCGCCGCCGCTGTGCGTAATGCGGACGCCGCCGTTCTCGGGCTGAACTGCGCCCACGGCGGTGTTGCGGTGGAGTTCGACGCCGCGCTGCTGGACGGCGGCGGTGAGGGCGGGGAGCAGACGGCGGGGGTCGATCTGGTGATCGCCCTCGACGAGCAGTCCGCCGACGACGCGGGGGGTGAGGTAGGGCTCGAGTTGCCGGGCTTCGCGGGCGGTGACGAGGCGGGAGGTGAGGCCGCGCGACTGCTGGAGCGCGTGCAGGTGCTCGAGCTCGAGTTGGTCGTCGCGGTGGCGGGCGGCCCAGAGCGCGCCCTCGTCGCGGTAGCCGCAGTCGAGACCGGCGGCCGCGCTCACGGCGGCGACGAATTCGGGGTAGCGGCGCAGGCTGTCGAGCTGGAAGTGGAGCAGGGCGGCGGCGTTGCCCTCGGATTCGGAGGTGGGGGCGAGCATGCCGGCGGCGACGGCGCTGGGGCGTCCGCCGGTCAGCGCGCCGGGTTCGCCGCGTTCGAGCAGGGCGACGCGGCGTCCGCGTCCGGCCAGCTCGAAGGCTACGGCGAGCCCGATCACGCCGCCGCCGATTACGGCGACCTCGGTACGTTGGGCGGTCATGCGAGCGCCCGATCGATGGCGGCGCGGATTTCTTGCGTGGCGGCGGCGGGGTCGTCGGCACAGACGACGGCGGAGAGCACAGCGACGCCGTGCGCGCCGGTTTGGAGCACGGAGACGGCGTTTGCGGCGGTGATCGAGCCGATCGCGATGACCGGCTTGTCGACGGCGTCGACGATTTCGCGGAGGCGGTCGAGTCCGAGCATCGGGGCGGCGTGGTCGCCCTTGGAGGTGGTGCCGAAGACGGGGCCGACGCCGAGGTAGTCGACGGGCTGGGCGGCGACGCGGCGCGCTTCCGCGACGCTATTGGCGGTGCCGCCGATGATCGCGTCGTCGCCGAGCAGGCGGCGGGCGAGGTCGGGCGGGAGGTCGTCGCGGCCGAGGTGCAGGGCGGCGCGGAGAGCGGCGGCGACATCGGCGCGGTCGTCGATCAGCAATGCGGCGGGGGCGTCGCCGATCGCGGCGCGGATCGCCTGGGCGGTCTCGATCAGCTCGCGCGTCGCGCGGGGGCGCTTTTCGCGGTACTGGATGATGTCCGCGCCGCCCTGCGCGGCGAATTCAGCCAGTTGGGCGTGGGAGAAGCGCGATTGCAGCTGCTCGTCGGTGATCACGTGGAGGCGCCCGATGCGGCTCATTAGGATTCCCCCCAGCCGAACCACTCGTGCTCCCAGAAGGGGCGCGTGGGGCCGACGCCGGCGCCGATGGGGTAGCCGTAGCGGATCGCTTCGGTGAGCCAGTGCTTGGCGTCCTCGACGGCGTCGCTCAGGGAGAGCTTGGTCCCGTCGTGGTAGAGGTCGTGGTTGAGGCGGGCGGCGATGGCGGAGGCGTAGGTGCAGCCGGTGCCGTGGGTGTGGGGGGTGTCGATCCACTCGCCGTGGAAGAGTTTGATGCCGTCCTCGCCGACCAAGACATCGACGGCGGGCGCTTCCTCGAGGTGGCCGCCCTTGACCAGGACGGCGCTCGCGCCGCGCTCGCGCAGGGCGCGGCCGGCCTGCCGGGCGTCGTCGAGGGTGCGGATGGCGCGGCCGGTCAGCGCTTCGGCTTCGTGGATGTTGGGGGTGAGCAGGTCGGCGAGCGGCAGCATGCGCTCGGCGAAGGTTTGCACGGCGTCTTCGGCGAGCAGCGGGAAGCCGGTTTTGGAGATCATGACGGGGTCGACGACGAGCCAGCGCGGGCGGCGGACGGCGAGTTCGTCGGCGACGGCGTGGATCATTTCAGCGTTGCCGAGCATCCCGGTTTTGACGACGCCGACATCGAGGTCGTCGAAGACGGAGGCGATCTGGGCGCGGACGATTTCGACGGGCAGCTGGTAAGCGGACTGGACGCCGAGCGAGTTCTGTGCGGTGACGGCGGTGATCACGGCGGCGGCGTGGCAGCCGTAGTAGGCGGCGGCGGCCTTGACGTCGGCCTGGATGCCGGCGCCGGCGGAGGAATCGGAGCCGGCGATGGCGCAGATGACGCGCACGGCGCAGACGCTTTCGCGCCGGTCGGACAAGCTGCGGGCGGACCTGGAACGCTCCCTGCGCCGGCATTACCCGGATCAGGTTCAGCGGGTGTGCTCTCAGGCCCGCCGTCGGCGGACCACCCCGGCATCAACTCGTGGGCTGAGGCTAGCACATGGGGCGGGGCGCGCCCGCGACGGCTAGTCGGCGACGAGGACCAGGGTGCCGGTGGTGGAGAGGGAGCCGCCGGTGCCGTTGACGACGCAGCTGCGGGCGCTGGTCTGCTTGCCGGGGTCACCACTGAAACCGCCGTCTTCGGCGGTGCCGGAGAGCTGGCGGTAGGCCTCGACCAGCAGCTGCATGCCGTACATGCCGCTGTGGTTGAAGGAGAGGCCGCCGCCGTTGGTGTTGATCGGCAGGCGTCCGCCAGGCGCGGCGTGGCGGTCTTTCCAGAGCGCCGGGCCCTCGCCGGCGGGGGCCAGGCCGAGCATTTCGGCGGTGATCCCGGCGGTCACGGTGAAGGAGTCGTAGATCATCGCCATTTCCATGTCCTCGGGCCCCATGCCGGCCATTTGGTAGGCGGCGGTGGCGGAGCGGGAGGCGGAGGTGGCGGTGAAGTCGCTCATTTCGAGCATGTTCCAGTGGGAGATGTTTTCGCCCGCGCCGGCGATCCAGACGGGCTTGGTCTTGGTACTGGCCGCGATTTCGGGGCCGGTGATCAGCACCGCGCCGCCGTGGTCGGTGACCAGGCAGACATCGAGCAGTTTGAGCGGCCAGGAGATGACGCGCGAGTTCATCACGGTGTCGACAGTGATCGGTCCGCCGAAGGGGTGGCCCTTCTTGCCGCCGCCGGGGTCGCCCTCGGGCAGGGCGGGCAGATCGCCCTCGCCGGCCTTGCGGTACATCACGGCGCGGGGGTTGAGCTGGGCCCACTCGCGGGTGACGACGGCGATTTCGGCGAAGTCCTCCTGGGTGGTGCCGTAGCGGTGCATGTGGCGGTTCATGGCGTGGGAGTAGTTGGTCGGCGCGCCGCCCATGCCGTAGGCGGCGGTGTGCTGGTTGGCGGGGTCCCAGGGGTCCGCGCCGGCGCCGAAGCGCGGGCCGGCGCCGCGCCCGCGCGTGTTGCGCGCGTTCCAACCCATCTCGCCGTGCGAGACGAGCGCGACATCGATCACGCCGGCGTGGATCGCGCAGAGCGCGTGGTGGACATGCATCTCGAAGGAGCAGCCGCCGACGGCGGTGGTGTCGATGTACTTGGGGTGCAGGCCGAGGTATTCGGCGATCTGCGGAGACCAGCCGGCGGAGAAGATGCCGTCGATCGCGCGGATCGGAATGCCGGTCATGTCGCAGACGTTTTTGATCGCCTCCATGTGGAGTTGGAGCGACGATTTGGGCTCTGCGGGGTAGCCGATGTCGTCGGCTTCGGCGGCGCCGACAATGGCTGCTGCGCGGGATGCTTCACCGGGCATGGATCACTCTCCTCATTGTTTGGTTCGGGCGTTGGGCGCGGCGGTTCGCTCAGGAAGCGACGCGCCAGAAGGGGATGTGGACGTCGTCGCTGGCGGGCTCGAATTCGACTTCGACGGGCGCGCCGATGCTGATGCTCTCCGGGTTGTCGGCGTCGACGCCGCGCAGCACGGTGAGCATCCGGTCGCCCTCGGCGAGGTCGATGTAGGCGGTCACGTAGGGCGGATCCCAGGGCCCCCACTTGCGGGTCTGCACGGCGAAGGTGTGGATCGTGCCCCTGCCGGAGGCTTCGCACCACTGGATGTCGGTGGAGTGGCAGAAGGGGCAGATGGTGCGCGGGTACCAGTGGACGCGGTTGCAATCGGAGCAGCGGGGGAGGACGAGGCGTCCGTCTTTGGCTGCGTCCCAGAACGGCTGGGAAACGGGATCCGGCTCGGGAATCGGCTTGTCGTAGTCGGCCACGCGCTGCCCTCTTTCGTGAAATGAACGCCACTCTGCGCGGCGCGGGGGACAGTGTAAAGGCAGTTGGGGTTATGCGCCTGTTTGTGGGGGTGTTGCGTAATTCGCAAAGACCTCCGCGCGCCTTTCCGTCATTCCTGCGTAGGCAGGAATCCAGGCGATCGCCGACATTCGTTCACGCCGCGTACCCCCAACGGCCCTCCAACGTTGCTTTGGAAAGCCGTCGGAGCCCCACAAACGGCTGGCACCCACCGAGATCGCCTGGATTCCTGCCTACGCAGGAATGACGGGAGGAGACGCAGGAATGACGGGAGGAGGGCGCTCCAAACCGCCCCCCCATCGTGGGGGGGCTACGGGGGGGTTCGGGCGTGCGGCGGAGCCCCCCTCTCAATCTCCCCCCAGGATGGGGGGAGAGGTCGGAACCGCCCCCCCATCGTGGGGGGGCTACGGGGGGGTTCTGGCGTGCGACGGGCGGCAGAACCCCCCTCTCAATCTCCCCCCAGGATGGGGGGAGAGGTCGGAACCGCCCCCCCATCGTGGGGGGGCTACGGGGGGGTTCTGGCGTGCGACGGGCGGCAGAACCCCCCTCTCAATCTCCCCCCGCGACGGGGGGAGAGGTCGGAAATGCCTCCGCGACGGGGGGAGAGGTCGAAAGCCCTCTACTCGGCCAGCCAGAGGACGGCGCCGGGCTGGGCTACGAAGTCGTAGGAGCCGGGGATTTCGCGGCCGTCCACGACGGCGTAGGTCAGCCAGCGGCCGTATTGCCAGAGCAGGATGCTGTCCACGCCGTCGAGCGCATTCAGCAACGCCGACGCGGTCACGCTCGACTCGCCCAGCCACGAGGTGGGCGCGCCGGGCGTCGTCGAACTCAGCTGCTCGATGATGCTCGGCGGCTGCGCGGCGGCGGCTGTCGGATCGGCGACGGCGACGCGGATCACGTTGGAGACCCCGCCCGAGACGCCGCCCGCGCCGGTGCGGGCGCC
Source organism: Dehalococcoidia bacterium (assembly GCA_965243125.1). Classification (GTDB taxonomy): domain Bacteria; phylum Chloroflexota; class Dehalococcoidia; order Bin125; family Bin125; genus CATQGW01. The sequence continues at coordinate 2,975,710 of OZ251529.1, forward strand.
GCCGGCCGTGACGGTGACTACCGCCGTGCCGGGACTGACGATCAGATAGCTCGCCTCGGCCGTGCCGTCGGTGGTGGTGGTTTGCTGGCCGGTCTGGACCAGCGTCGTGGTCTCGTCGCCGATCGTGCGGTCGCCCCAGTGGACGGGCGTGCCGTTGGGCACGGCGGCGCCGCTGGTGTCGGTCACCGTCGCCGTGACCGTGAACTCCCGCTGGAGCGCGGGCGCGGGGCTCGGCTCGCTCAGCGCGACCTCGGCCGGCGCGCCGGCCAGCTGGAACGTGCGCGAGACCCAGGGCAGGCCGGCCTGCCGCACCTCCAGCGTGTACTCGCCGGAAGCCAGCGGATTGGCCGCTTCCGCGTTCACGTTCAGCCGGATGCTCGGCTGCCCGTCGGCCGTCCGCGCGGCCGCGCGGATCAGCTCGTCCGCAGACACCACCCACACGGCGTCGCCGATCCCGATCAGGAAGTCCTCGTCGACCCCGGGCTCGTAGGCGCGCCAGCGAGTCCCGTCCCAGACGCAGATCGTGATGGTGCCGGAGAAGCGGGACGCGGGCTCCGAAGTCACGATCCTGGACACGGAGAGCACGCCGGCGCTGTCCACAGTCGGCCGACCGCCGCCCGCCGCCGGCGTCGACGCGCAGCTGTCGCCGAGCAGCGGCCACTGCACGGCGATCTTCGAGGCGGGCACGAGCTGGCCGTCGGGACCCGTGATGCGGTACGAGTAGCTCCGGTCCGCCGCGCGCACCGCCGCGCCGTCCTTGTCCGCGGCGGTGACCGTCAGCGTCAGCACGTCGCGGTTGTCCACGTCGCGGGCGTCCACGTCGGCGCCGGCGTCGGGCGTGTCGTAGCCGAGTACGCCGGTCGTCGGCTCCGAGATGCTGAGCGAAGCCGGCGCGCCGGTCAGGGCGATGGTCAGCGGCTGCGCCGTGGCGGCCTGCTCGCCCTGCTTCGAGATCGCGCGGGCGCTGACCTGCGCCGCGCCCGGCTTGCCCGCGTGCCGCAGCGTGATCAGAATCTTGTCCGCGTTGGCCGCGGTCAGCGCCGAACCATCGATGATGCAGCTCAGCGTGCCGTTGCCGCCGCGGCAGGTCGAGGTCGAGCCCGTAATCTCCGCGCTCAGCTCGCCCGCCGAGCTGGTCACGCTGACCAGGCTCACGCTGTCGGTCGCCGCCGCCTTGCCGTGCTCGTTCAGCACCTGGAGGCGCAGCGTGGTCGTCTCGCCCTCGGCCAGCGTGTCCGGGAAGAGCACGTCGTCGGCCGTGGCCGCGGTGCCGCGATCGTCGGTGGCCCGCTCCAGGCGCACCTCCGCCACCTCGACGACGTCGCCGATCTGCACCTCCAGCGTCGCCCGCCGCTGCACGCTCAGCGGCTCGCCCTCGGCGTCCTCTCCATAGACGACGCTCACATCGCCGCTGATCGTGAACGCGCCGTCCGGCGTGCCGGCGGGAATCACGATCGAGCTGTCGCCGCCCAGGCTCAGGTCCAGGTGGCAGTAGGTGACGCCGTCGATCTCCGTCAGCGACTCCGCAGCGTTGCAGTCGGGCGAGAGGGTCAGCGTCCAGAAGCGGCCCGGGCCCAGAACGGGGGTGATCTGAGTGCCGAAGCCCCCGCTCTCGCCGGCCCCGACAGCCAGTGCGTTGGAGGTGTCCCCCCAAGCCAGGCTCCGGCCGTAGAACGCGTTGTTGACCCGACGGTTGGTCGGCTCCGTCGGCGCCAGCCACTCAGTCGCGTCGGCCGCGGCCGCGTCGGCCCAGCTGCCGTCGGCGGGGCGGCGGAAGAGCAGCAGCCGCCCCTGATTGCTGACGCCGGCCGGGCTGCTGTACGTCGGGTCGCCCAGCGCGAGGCGGCTGCCGTCGGAGTTGAAATCGAAGCCGCCCCAGCGACCGCCGTCCGCCGCGCCCGTCAGCGTCGCGCTCGGCGCGCTCGGACCCGACGCCCAGCCGCCCGGCGAGTCCACCTGGAACATCTGCACCGCGTCGTTGTGCCGATCGCTCGCCGCCAGCGTCGTCCCGTCCGGCGACAGCGCCAGACGCTCGCCCAGCCAGTGGTTCTGGGTATCGGACCAGTCGAACGAGAATTTCCAGTCCGGCGCTTGCACCCGCTTGTCCGGGCCCGTCCCGTAATGCGAGGCCTGGCTGAAGCTCGAGGCGTCGCCGGTGTACCCGATTTCGGTTCGGTCCGGGTCCGTCTCCGTCTTGTAGTTCGGTACCGACTCCCAGCCGCCGGCCGGCTCGAGGAAGACCAACACCTCGCCGTGCCGGGGCAGGCTGGCGCCCCCGCGGAAGCTGCCCGCGCCGGCCGCCCTGTCCGAGGAGTAACGCTTCTCCGGCGCCGAAACCGCCAGCACGCTCCCGTCCGCCGAAAGCGCCACGTAGTGGCCGAACTTGGCCTGCGCGATATTGCCGAGGTCGGGGTTACCGGGGTTGTACTCGTCGACATCGCCGACGTAGGAGCTGACCGACCGGCAGTAGGCGTCGCAGGTTGACGCCGCTTGCGGGTTGAACGGCCGCCGGGCATCGCCGTCGGCGGGGCCGCCGGTACCGCTGCTGCCGCCCCAGGGCGGAATCACCACCGGGCTGACCCGCACGCCGTCGTTCCAGCCGAACGACGCGCCCCAGCCGCCCGACGGGCGTGTGTAGACGTAGACCGCGCCCACCTCGTGCATCCGCCGCGCGCCCACCGCCAGCGTCGAGCCGTCGGCCGAAATCGCCACCGCCGCGCCGTAGCGGGACATGTTCTGAGCCCCCTGAGTGATCTGGAAGGTCGCCTTGGAGAACATCTCGTCGCGCGTCGGCACGCGAATGAGGCGCCGCTGGGTGATCGCGACCGAGGCGCCGCTGTAGTCGATCTCGAAGATATGCAGCCCGCCCGTATGCTGAAAGTCCTGGCTGAACGTTCGCATGACGAGGGTGCTCATGCCCACGAACAGCCAGGCCGTGTCCGCGTCTTCCTGCCAGACCGCGACCGAGCTGGTGGTGTTGTAGTCGTTCCCTCGGCCGAAGCCCCATGCGTGCTCACCGGTCTGCGCGCAGGTAACACCGAGAGTGGGGTAGTAGTAGACGCAGTGGAGAGTCGCATGCCAACGAGGCGTTTCGATGCGCCCCACCTGTTCGCCCGTCGAGGCCTTGAAGACGTAGATGCGGTTGTCGCCGTAGGTGCCGCCCGGCCCGCTCCCCGACCCGGCGCGCGCCACGATCGTGTCGCCGTCCCAGGCCAGCACCCGCAGCAGGTTGCCGTTGCCCAGCGGGGTGGTCAGCGTCGGCGGGTCGGTGTAGGCGATGATTTCGCCGCCCGCCTCGATAGCGGGCAGCAGGTTCTCTACGTCCAGGCTGAGGCGGGAGCGGCTGCTGGCCTCCCAGTCGTGCGCGCCGGACAGCTGCAGCGCGCCCGAAGCGATGCGCAGCAGGTTTGTCCCCGGCTCCAGCCGCAGCCGCCCGCTGACCGAGATGGTCGAGTCGGCCTGCACGATGTTGTCGGAGTCGTCCACCAGCTGGAGCTGAAACTCCAGCCCCGGCGGCACGCCGACGGGCTCCTGCGCGGCGGCCGGCGCGAGCGCCAGCGCGGCCAGCGCCAGCAGCGCGGCGAGGGCGGCCAGCGGCGTCAGGGCGGCCAGCGCCCGAACCCGCGGCATTACCCCCCCCCCCCCCTCAAGACGTAACCGACGAGGTTGTGCTGTGCCATTGCCTGCCGCTCCAAGCTGCGCGCTGCGTCCGACGCCTCAAAGGCGATTGCGCCAGACACTCTACCATAAGCCGCTCCGTCCGGCCTCTCCCCCCGTCGCGGGGCGACGATTCCGGCCTCTCCCCCCGTCGCGGGGCGACGATTCCGGCCTCTCCCCCCATCCTGGGGGGAGATTGAGAGGGGGGCTCCGCCGCGCCCGAACCCCCCCGTAGCCCCCCCACGATGGGGGGGCAGTCAGAAATGCGTCTGCGCCCTCTCCGTCATTCCTGCGGCTCCCCCGTCATTCCTGCGTAGGCAGGAATCCAGGCGAAGCTCGCGGCTGCGAGCCGTCTACGGCGCTCCGACGGCCTCCCGAAGCGGCGTTCGCGGGCCGTTGGGCGTCTGCGGCGCGAACGCACGACGGTCGGTCGCCTGGATTCCTGCCTGCGCAGGAATGACGGAACGGGAGCGCGGAGGAATGACGGAACGGGGGCCTCCGAATCGCCCCCCTATGCAGGGGGGCTGTCCGCGCCGCGCGGCGGGGGGGTCGGCGCGGACCTTGTCGAGTGCTCGGTGCGCCGAGCCGACCCCCAGTCCGCTGGAAGCGGACAGCCCCCCTGCATAGGGGGGCGATTCCGGAGGGGAGCCCCCCTCTCAATCTCCCCCCGCGACGGGGGGAGAGGGCGGAAGGGACTCCCGCGCGACGGGGGGGAGGCCGGCGGGGGCGATTCGGCGGGCGATTGCGGAGCGGGGCGCGATCCCCGATCCGCTACACTCTCCCCATGGTCCTGCACAAACCAACCCTGACCGACGCCCTGATCGAAGGCGGCCTCACCCCCGCCGCCGCCGAGCGCGCCGCCGAGCAAATCGCCCACGGCTACGACGAGGTCGCCAAGCAAGTCGAAGTCGACCGCCGCTTCACCGAGCAGGACCGCTTCAACGAGACCAACTTCCGCCTGCTCGAAACCAAGTTCGACGGCAAGTTCGAGACCGTCGACGCCAGGTTCGACGGCGTCGATGTCGCAATCAAAGCCCTCGACACCCGCATCTCCGACCTCCGCGAAGAAATCAACGGGCGCCTCCAGGACCTCAAAGACAGCATGGACGAGCGCTTCGCCGCCGCCAAAGCGAGCACCGAGAAGCAGTTCGCCGCTGCCAAGGACAGCACCGACATCCAGTTCGCCGCCCTCAAGGACAGCATCGAGAAGCAGTTCGCCGCTGCCAAGGACAGCACCGACACCCAGTTCGCCGCCCTCAAGGACAGCATCGACGAGCGCTTTGCCGCTGCCAAGGACAGCACCGACACCCAGTTCGCCGCCCTCAAGGACAGCATCGACGAGCGCTTTGCCGCCGTCCACCGCCGCATCGACGACCTCGACAAAAACCTCAACCGTCGCATCAACCACCTCTACTGGCTGATCGGCCTCACTGCCGCCGCCAACTTCGCCCTCTTCGGATACGTCATCTCCCGCCTGCCCTGACCGCCGCCCTCCGCAATCGCGCCCAGGGATCGCCCCCTCCGGAATCGCCCCCCTATGCAGGGGGGCCGCCGCGCCGCGCGGCGGGGGGGGTCGGGACGGAGTCTGTCGAGTGCTCGGTGCGCCGAGCCGACCCCCAGTCCGCTGGAAGCGGACAGCCCCCCTGCATAGGGGGGCGGTTTCGGAGGGGAGCCCCCCTCTCAGTCTCCCCCCAGGATGGAGGGAGAGGCCGGAGGAGACTCTCTCGCGGCGGGGGGAGAGGTCGGATTTGCGGGGTGGAGGTCGAGGGCGATGTCGAGGGCGGGGGCGGAGTGGGTGAGCGCGCCGAGGGAGATGTAGTCGACGCCGGCGGCGGCAATGGCGGTGATTTGGGGGAGGGTGATGCCGCCGCTGGCTTCGGTGGTTGCGCCTTGTTGGCGGGCGAGGGCTACGGCGGGAGGCAGGTCTTCGAGGGCAAAGTTGTCGAGCAGGAGGGCGCGCGCGCCGGCGGTGAGCGCTTCCTGAGCTTGGGCGAGGTTGGTCACTTCCACCTCGACGGCGGTCGCGGGGCCGGCGCTTGCCAGGGCCCGGCGGATCGTGTCGGCGAGGGTGCGGCCGGCAGCGGCCGCGGCGGCGATGTGGTTGTCCTTGAGCAGGATGCCGGCGGAGAGTCCGTCGCGGTGGTTGATTCCGCCGCCGCAGCGGACGGCGTAGCGCTCGGCAGCGCGGAGGCCGGGGGTGGTTTTGCGGGTGTCGAGGATTTGCGCTTGGCCGCCGGCGCGGGCGGCGGCGACGGCCTGCGCGGTAAGCGTGGCGGTGCCGGAGAGGCGCTGGAGCCAGTTGAGCGCGACGCGCTCGGCGCGGAGCAGGTCGCGCAGCGGGCCGCGCACGATGCCGATCGTCTCGCCGGCGGCGACTCGTTCGCCGTCGCCGCGCTTCAGGTCGATCTGCGCATCCGGGTTCAGGGCGCGAAAGGCTTCGACGGCGAAGTCGACGCCGCAGACGACGCCGGCGGCGCGGGCGGTGATTGCGGCGCGGCCCTCGCCCAGCCAGGGGGCGATCGCGTTGGTGGTCAGATCGAGGTCGGCGCGGTCCTCGCGGAGCGACATCTCAACCAGCCGCCGTACCAGCCCAGCGTCGAGCGGGGGGATCGATTCGGTCGTCATCACGTCTCCCTATTCCCGCTCGATGCGCCAGGCGAGGCGTCGGCACCAGGCTGCTTCGGTTTGGGGGTGGTCGGCGCGCAGGTGCGCGCCGCGCGATTCGGCGCGGGCGAGCGCGGCGTGGGCGATGGACTGAGCGGCGGTGGAGGCGAGGGCGAGCGGCGCGCCCGCGCCGCTCCAGGCCCGCATTTGGTCCAGCGCTGCGGAGAGTCCGTCGGCGCTGCGCACGATTCCCGCGCCGGCTGAAACGGCGCGGCGCAGCTCCTGCATCGAGGGCGCGGCGCAGGACGCGGCGATCGGCAACAGCTCGATCGTTTCGGGCGGCGCGGGGGCGTCCTCGCGCGGGCTGTGGACGGCGGCGCGGATGGCGCGCGCGGAAAAGACGGCGGCTTCGAGCAGTGAGTTAGAGGCGACGCGATTTGCGCCGTGCGCGCCCGTCGTGGCCGCCTCGCCGGCGGCGAAGAGGCCGGGGATTGTGGTGCGCCCGTCGAGGTCGGTCCAGACGCCGCCCATGTGGTAGTGGGCGGCGGGCGCGACGGGGATTGGGCCGGCGGTGAGGTCGTGGCCGCGCGCGAGGCAGCCGGCGTAGACGCCGGGGAAGCGCTCGCGCAGGAAGTCGGCGGGGCGGTGCGAGATGTCGAGCCAGACATGGGGGGCGTCGTCGCGGCGCATCGCCTCGCTGATCGCCTGGGCGACGACGCTGCGGGGGGCGAGTTCGGCGTCGGGGTGGGCGTCGGTGGCGAAGCGGCGTCCGCTCTGATCCAGCAGCAGCGCGCCCTCGCCGCGCAGCGCTTCGGAGACGAGGAAGGCGGGGCCGTCGCCGTCGGCCAGCGCGGTGGGGTGGAACTGGACGAACTCGAGGTCGCGTGCGACCGCGCCGGCGCGCAGGGCGAGGCCGAGGCCGTCGGCGGCGGCGGTGGGCGGGTTGGTGGTGTGGGCGTAGAGCGCGCCGACGCCGCCGGTGGCGAGCAGCACGGCGTCGGCGGTGATCGTGCGGGGCTGTCCCTCGGGATCCTGCGCAACTACGCCCACGCAGCGGCCGGCCTCGAGCGCCAGCTCGACGGCCGTCCAGTGTTCGCGCAGGTCGAGCTCGGCGCGTGCGACGCAGCGTTCGAGCGCGGCCTGGATGTGCAGGCCGGTGCGGTCGCCGCCGGCGTGCAGGACGCGCGGCTGCGAGTGGGCGCCCTCGCGGGCCAGCGCGGGTTGGCCGTCGGCGGCGCGGTCGAACTGCACGCCCAGCGCGATCAGCCGCCGCACGGCGTCGGGGCCTTCTTCGGTCAGGGTGCGGACGGCGCGCTCGTCGCAGAGCTCCGCGCTGGCGCGGATCGTGTCTTCGGCGTGGCGCTGCGGATTGTCGCCGGCGGCCATCGCCGCGGCGATGCCGCCCTGGGCGCGGTTGGTGTTGGTCTCGCTGATTGCGGCCTTGCTGAGCAGGCAGACGGAGCCGTGCTCGCGGGCGAGCAGGGCGGCGTTGAGGCCGGCCAGGCCGCTGCCGATGATCAGGAAGTCGAAGCGCTCGCTCATCCGAGACTGCACCCCCTGGCAACCTCCGACCACCGCTTGACCCCCATCACAGTTGCTCCGTCGTTCCCGGGAAAACGGAGCCTGCCCGCCAATGCCCGTTCGCAGGCCATCTTGGTACACCTTGCCGCTGACGACCGCCGTATGGATTCCCGCTCGGGGGCGGGAATGACGGGGAAAAGGGGCGGGAATGACGGAAATGTGAACACGCTCTAGACGATCTCGAGCATGCGCTCGAGCGCGGCGCGCGCCCACTCGCGCGTCTCGTCGTCGACCGCGATGCGGTTCACCACCCGTCCCTGCGCCAGTTCTTCGGTTACCCAGGCGAGGTAGGCGGGGTGGACGCGGTACATCGTCGCGCAGGGGCAGATCACGGGGTCGAGGCAGAAGACGGTCTTGCCCTCGCGCGCGACCTCCTCGTGCAGGCGGTGGACGAGGTTGATCTCGGTACCCACGGCGTAGACGCCGGGCGGTCCGTTGCGCACGTAGTTGATGATGTACTCGGTGGAGCCCACCGCGTCGGCGGCGTCGACGACGGGCTCGGGGCATTCGGGATGCACGACGACGCGGCAGTCGGGGTGCTGCTCGCGGGCGCGCTCGATCTGGTCGGTGCGGAAACGGATATGCACGGAGCAGTGGCCCTGCCAGAGCAGCACGCGGCTGTCGCGGGCGCGCTCGGGCTTCAGGCCGCCGAGCGGCTTGTTGGGGTTCCAGACGGCGGTTTCCGTGCGCGGGTCGATGCCGAGCCGCTTGGCGGTGTTGCGTCCGAGGTGCTGATCGGGGAAGAAGAGCACCTGGTCGCCGCGCTCGAAGGCCCAGGCGAGCACCGCGTCGGCGTTGGAGGAGGTGCAGACCGCGCCGCCGTTGCGGCCCACGAACGCTTTGAGCGAGGCGGCGGAGTTCATGTAGGTGATCGGGACGACGCGGGAGATGTCGGTCACCTCGGCGAGTTCGTCCCACGAGGCGTAGACGTCGTCGGGCTGGGCCATGTCGGCCATCGAGCAGCCGGCGGCGAGGTTGGGCAGCACCACGATCTGCTCGGGTTTGGTCAGGATGTCGGCGCTTTCGGCCATGAAGTGGACGCCGCAGAAGATGATGAAGTCGGCGTCGCGGCGCTGGGCGGCCTGCTGGGCGAGCTTGAAGGAGTCGCCGCGGAAGTCGGCGAACTCGATGATGTCGTCGCGCTGGTAGTGGTGGCCGAGGATCACGAGCCGCTCGCCCAGTTGGGCGCGGGCGGCGCGGATTCGCTCGCGCAGTTCGTCGGGGCCGAGGTCGAGGTAGGCGTCGGGAATTTCCGGCTGCCAGTCGGGGCGGTGGGGCTCGGCGACGAGCGGGACGGTGGCGATGTCGGTCTCGCAGGCCTCGTTGGGCAGGTTGGGGGGCAGCCGTTCGGGGACGTAGGCGGTGGGTATCAGTGTGGTGCTCATGGCGCGGGCGCTCTCATCCGGGGCTGGTTAGTGTCAGTCTGACACTAACAGGATGGTGTCAGTCTCGCAAAGTAGCCGCCCGACTGTCAAGCGCCCGCGCCTTACGGGATGAGCGCTCGCGTACACTCAGCGGAGCAACGCCCGCCATCAACGCCCGACCTGCCAGGGGACGCCCGTGGACCGCGAACTCAAGGCCTACCTCCGCGCCCTGCGCAAGGAGTTGCGCAGCGGCCAGGCGACAGAGCACAGCTACCGTCCTGCGCTCAAGACGCTGATCGAGGCGGCCGGCCCCACCGGAATCCAGGCGGTCAACGAGCCCACGCAGGGCGAATACGGCGCGCCCGACTTCATCGTCCACAACAACGGCGTCCCCGTTGGGCACGTGGAGTGTAAGAACATTGGCACCGACCTCGACGAGGTGGAGCAGAGCGCGCAACTGCTGCGCTACCGCGACGCGCTGCCCAACCTGATCCTGACGGATTACGTCGAGTTCCGCTGGTACGTCAATGGAGCGCGGCAGTCCGTAGGGATGCTGGCGAACAGCAACGATGAGAAGCTCAGAGGGCGGCCCACGCTGACGGTCGGCGCGATCTGGGAGAGTTTCTTCAGCACCGACGGCATCATGATCAACAACCCCGCCGAGCTCGCGCAGCGGATGGCGGGCAAGACGCGGCTGTTGCGCGACCACATTCGCGGCCTGCTTGAAGAGGACGAGGCGGGCGTCGCCTCGCTCAGCCAGCTGCTCGAGAGCTACCGCGAGGTGCTGATCTCCGATCTCAGCGCCGATCGGTTCGCCGATCTGCAAGCGCAAACCATCGCCTACGGCCTGTTCGCCGCGCGCTGCCTCTACGACGACGCGCCCCGGGCGTTCAGCCGCGAAGTTGCGGCGTTCGCGCAGACCACGCCGTTTCTGCGCGATGTGTTCGGCCGCGTCGCCGGGCCGGCCGCGGATCCGCGGATCACCTGGATCATCGACGATCTGGCGCGACTGCTGAGCCGCACCGATATGGCGGCGATCCTGGAGGATTTCGGCAAGCGCACCAAACGCGAAGACCCCGCGATCCACTTCTACGAGGACTTCCTCGCGGCCTACGATCAGCAGCTGAAAGTTCAGCACGGCGTCTACTACACGCCCGAACCAGTTGTCTCCTACATCGTGCGGAGCGTGGACCAGCTGTTGCGCCGCGAGTTCGGTCTGAGCGACGGACTGGCCGATACCGAAACGGTCGAGACCGAAGCGGAGAACGGCGAGATACGGAGCAGTCCGCGCGTGCTGATCCTCGATCCGGCGGCCGGCACCGGCTCGTTCCTGCGCGAGGTGGTGGCGGTGATCCGCGCCGATCTGGAGCAGCGCGGGCTGGGCGGCGCGTGGCCCGATTACGTGCAGCAACACCTGCTGCCGCGGCTGTTCGGTTTCGAGCTGCTGATGGCGCCCTACGCCATCGCGCACTTGAAGCTGGCGATTGAGATCGGCGGCGATCCCCGTCAGTTCATGATGCCGACGAACGGGCGACTCAACGTCTTTCTGACCAACGCGCTGGAGGAGGCGCACGGCGAGGCGGCGCAGGTGATGTTCGGGGCGGAGATCGCGCGCGAGGCGCGCCAGGCCGATGCGGTGAAGCGCGACCGTCCGGTGATGGTCGTGATCGGCAACCCTCCCTACTCCGGGCACTCGTCCAACAGAGGCAAGTGGATCAGGGATTTGGCGGCCGATTACAAATCGGGCATCCCCGAGCTGCAAAAGCCGGGCCAGGCGAAGTGGCTGAGCGACGACTACGTGAAGTTCATCCGCTTCGCGCAATGGCGGATCGAGCGCACCGGCGAGGGCGTGCTGGGTTTCATCACTAACCACAGCTACCTCGATAACCCAACCTTCCGCGGGATGCGCCGCTCGCTGATGCGCACGTTCGACGAGATCTACATTCTCGACCTGCACGGCAACGCGAAGAAAAAGGAGGAGCCGCCGGACGGGGGGCCGGACCAGAACGTGTTCGACATTCAGCAGGGCGTGGCGATTGCGCTCTTCGTGAAGCGCAACGGCGGGCGCGGGGACGCGCGCGTGTTCCACGAGGATGTCTGGGGCGAGCGCGACGCGAAGCTTGCGTGGCTGGCGAGCAATGAGGTGGCGACTGTCGAATGGACCAAGCTTGAGCCCAAGTCCGCGCACTACCTGTTCGTGCCGCGCGACGAAACGCTGGCCGACGAGTACCAGACTGGCTGGTCGGTCCCGGACATCTTCGCTCCTTACGGAGACCCTGCTCCGGGGATCGTCACGACCCAGGATCAGTTCGCAATTTCCTGGACGGCCGCGGACGCAGTGTCCAAGGTTGAGCGCTTCCTCGCTACGAGGTCGGAAGAGGAGGCTCGCTCGATCTGGCGGCTTTGCTCGCAGGCTCAGTGGCAATACGGGCGCGCAAAGGACGAGCTCGGGGATAGCGACTGGCGCGACCGCGTTGAGCCCGTCCTGTATCGGCCGTTCGACATTCGGACGACCGTCTACGACCGGAACGTCGCCGTTCACCGGCGCGAGCGCGTTATGCGGCACATGAGGGCCGGACCGAACCTGGGACTGTCGACTACCGCCCGCATTGAGATTGCGGCAGGGTATGGCCATGTCTTCGCAACGCGGTGCATGATGACGCATCACGCAGTGTCGCTCAAGGAAGGCAACTATCTGTTCCCGCTTTACGTGTACGCGGATCCGTGCGACATGGAGATCGACGTTGCGGACCGCTCGCCGAACCTTGCGCCGGAGTTCGTTGCCGAGGTCGCCGCTGCGCTCGATCTGGAGTTCAGGCCCGAAGGCGGCGGTGATCTTGAGGCGACGTTTGGTCCTGAGGATGTGTTTCACTACATCTACGCGGTACTGCACAGTCCCGAGTACCGCAGCCGTTACGCCGACTTTCTCAAGTCGGACTTTCCCCGTGTGCCGCTGCCGGATCGGCGCAGGGGGCGCTACATCCGTCGGCTGCGACGCGGGCTGTTTGCGCAGCTCGCGGAGCTGGGCGCGCGGCTCGCGGCGCTGCACTTGATGGAGGCGGTGGGCGACGAGCAGCCGGTGTTCAGCGCGCAGGGGACCAATCTGGTCGAGAGGGTTCGCTACGTCGAGCCGATTGACGGCGATCCGGGGCGCGTGTACATCAATGCGACGCAGCACTTTGAGGGCGTTGCGCCCGAAACGTGGGAGTTCACGATCGGCGGCTATCAGCCCGCGCAGAAGTGGCTCAAGGATCGCCGGGGGCGCGAACTCTCCTACGACGATATTGAGCATTACCAGCGCATCTGCGCCGCGCTGGCGGAGACGCCGCCGGTGATGTCGCAGATCGATGAGGTGGTTGACGCGCACGGGGGCTGGCCGTTGAGCGGGCCGGGTGAGGCGGAAGTGGGAGCAGGCGCTAGGAGCGGTGGGTGAAGCGGTAGAGGCGGGCGGGGCGGTGGGGGCCGTCGGCGCGGAATTCTTCGGTGGGGGAGATGAATTCGGTGGCCTTGATTCGGCGGCGGAAGTTTCGTTTGTCCAGCGCGCGGCCGAGGATTGCTTCGTAGACCTGCTGGAGTTCGCGCATCGTGAAGTGCGTGGGCAGCAGGCTGTAGGCCGCGTCGGTGTACTGGAGTTTGTTGATCAGGCGCTCGCGCGCCGTCTCGATCACCCGCTCGTTCTCGAACGCCAGGGGCGGCATGTCGTCGAGCGAAAACCAGCCCGGGCGCCAGGCGGTGCGCTGGGCGAGCCGCACGCGGCGGTGGTCGACCAGGGCGAACCAGGCGACGGCGACGCTGCCCTCGGCCGGCGAGCGGTCGAGGTCGCTGAAGGTGTAGAGCTGCTCGAGGAAGATGTCGGTCACGCCGGCCTCCTCGGCGAGTTTGCGGACAGCGGCGCGGTCGAGCGATTCGCCGACTTCGAGCGCGCCGCCGGGGACCGCCCAGCGGCCCTCTTCGGGGGGCGCGGAGCGCTCGATCAGCAGCACCTGGAGGCCGTCGTCGGCGACGGTGAAGATCACGACGAGCACGGCGACATCGGGGCGGCGGGTGGGCGTGGGCGGGTCGGCGGGCGCGGAGCGTCTGGCGCGGGCGGTCACGAGCGGGCCGGGACGCCCTGCAGGGACCAGGCGCCGGTGCGGGTGACCGTGACGGTGACAGCGTCGCCCGCGCGGAGGCTGCCGGCGGGGGCGTCGAAGTGGACCAGCTTCATCGTGCGGCTGCGGCCGGTGAGGCGTTCGTTGGCCGCGTCTTCGGCGGGCTTGAGCTCCTCGACGATCACTTCGACATCGCGCAGCAGGTAGGTCGCGTTGATTTGGCTGGAGACCTCGCGTTGCAGATCCTCGATCGCGTGCAGGCGCTCCGATTTGAGCTCGGCGGGCACGTCGTCGGGCTGTTGGCGCTCGGCGTAGGTGCCGGCGCGCGGGCTGTAGGCCGCGACATGCACCTTGTCGAAGCGCAGCTCGGCGAGCAGGTCGTAGGTCGCGCGGAAGTCGGCGTCGGTTTCGCCGGGGAAGCCGACGATCACGTCGGTGCTGATTCCGGCCTGCGGCCAGAGGCTGCGCACCTTTTCGACGCGGTCGCGGAATTGGGCGACCGAGTAGCCGCGCCGCATGTTGGTCAGCACGTCATCGGAGCCCGATTGCACGGGCAGCGAGAAGGCTTCGCAGACTTTGGGCAGCGTCGCCATCCCTTCGAGAATGCGATTGGTCATGTCGGGCGGGTAGGAGGTCAGCTGACGGATGCGCAGCAGGCCGTCGAGGTCGTGGATTTCGGCCATCAGGTCGAACAGGTCGGCATGGTCGGTGCGCGGATCAACGGGCGGCTGGTCCTTGCCGTAGGCCTCGACGGTCTGGCCAAGCAGGGTGACCTCGCGCACGCCGCGCGCGAGGTGCGCTTCGATTTCGCGGCGCACCTCGGCGATCGGGCGGCTGCGTTCGCGCCCGCGGCGCAGCGGCACGATGCAGTAGGTGCAGAACTTGTCGCAGCCCTCGATGACCGGGACGTAGGCGGTGGGGCGCGTCTCGTGGGGGAAGACCTGCGGCCAGAACTCGCCGCCGTCGTCCTCGGGCTGCGGGAGGTCGGGCAGGTCGAGCAGCTCGATGATTCGGTCGAACTGCTGCGGCTGGGCCCAGGCGTCGACCCAGGGGAAGCGTTTGGCGAGCGGGTCGTCGCGCCGGGCGGTGCGCGGGCCGACCATGCAGCCCATCACGGCGACGCGCATTTCGGGGCGCTCCAGGCGGAGGCGCTTGAGCGTGCCCAGCTTGGCGGTCGCCTTGTCCTCGGCGTGCTGGCGCACGGCGCAGGTGTTGAGCACGACCAGTTGGGCGTCGCGCGGCTGGTCGGTTTGCTCGAAGCCGAGTCGTTGCAAACCGGCGGCGAGCTTGGCGCTGTCGGCGGTGTTGACCTGGCAGCCGACGGTCCAGATGTGAAACTGCGGCATCGTCGCATCCCCGGGAGTCCGCAGGGCGTGATGGTTGAGTGGCGGAGGGTGTGGGATTCGAACCCACGACCGAGTCTCCCCGGAACCCGCTTAGCAGGCGGGCGCACTAGGCCACTATGCGAACCCTCCACCAGTGAGCGTAGCAGCGCGGCGGCGCGATAGGCGGGGCGGTAGGCTGCGTGAATGCAACGGCGAATATCAGCACTGCGTACACAAGGCGGCAGGCTGCGGGGCGACAGGCTGCGGGGCGCGGCGGGGCGTCTCGCGCCTCTTGCGCTCCGGGCACGGGCGGCGCTGGCGCACCGCGCGTTGGCGCCGCTCGCGGCGCTGGGGGCGATCGTCGCCGCGCTGGCGATCGCCGTGCCGCTCGGCTTGGGCACGCAGAGCGACGCCTTCGTGCTGGCCTCAAGCGACGGCGCGCCGTTCGTCGCGGAGGTGGAAGGCGAAGGCGACCGCTGGGTGCTGCTGGGGCACATGTACCCGACGCAGCGCGGCACCTGGAACAAGCTGACGGAGCGGCTGCTGGCCGAGGGCTACCGCGTGATGCGCTGGGATTTCCGCTGCCACGGCGCGTCGCGCTGCGTGATCAGCGACCGCAAGATCGACGATGCGCCGGACATCTACCGCGAGTGGGAGGCGGCGATCGACTACGCCGTGGCCGAGGGGGCGCGGGAGCTGTACGGCTTTGGGGCGAGCTTCGGCGGCACCAGCCTGATGCAGGTCGCGGCGGACCGCGGCGATGAGTTCGTCGCTGTCGGCGCGGTTTCCAGCCCCAACATCTTCCCCAACAAGCCGCCGGAGAACTACCGCGCCGAGCGGCTCGACGGGCTGCGCCGCGTCCACGAAATCGGCGTGCCCAAGCTGTTCATCGTGGGCGCGCGGAACTGGTGCGCCTATCTCTATTCGGACCGCTTCTTCGAGCGCTCGGTCGCCCCCGCGCGGCTGGTCGTGCTGGAGTCGGATCTGCACGGCACGACGCTGCTTGATGATCGTGAGGTCGGCCCCGTCGCGGTAGAGGAGATTGTCGCGTTTTTCGCCAGTCCGCAGTCGGTGCAGGGCAAGCAGGAGCGCAATCTCGCGCCGGACGCGGATCCGCAATACGAGTGCGACACGGGCGGCGACGATTAGGGCGTGTTCACACTTCCGCCATAGCCGCACCGCACCCACCGCCACACTCGCCCTCTACTTCGTCATACCCGCGCTTGCCGCGGGTATCTCGCCGCGGCCAGCACGGAACCCCGCTAGCCTGCCAGCCATGCCGCGCGAACCCTGCGTCTACATCCTCGCCAGCCGGCCGCACGGAGCGATCTACACCGGCGTCACCTCGGACCTCCCGCGCCGGCGTGGGTTGATCGATCGGTTTAATCCTGAGTGGCGGGACCTCTACGGCGATTGGGCGTGAGGTCTGGAAGGTCGAGTGCGGCGTCTGTGCCGCTCGCGTCGAGATACCCGCGGCAAGCGCGGGTATGACGGAGTGGGGTGCGGCGTGGATATGGCGGAGTGGGTGCGGGGAGACGGAGGGGCGGCGCGGGAGACGGAAGTGCGAACACGCACTAGTCGACTTCGGCGACCGGCTCGCGCTCGTCTTCCCGCATTCGCGCGACGACCTGGTCGTGGATCGACTGGAGATTCAGCCAGAACTGCGCGTCAACTTCCAGTGCGCTGCCGATCGCCTGCGCCGTGTCGGTTGTGAAGTCCCGCCGCTCGGCGAGGATCGCGTCAAGCACCGCCGGCGGCTGTTGCGTGAGTTGGGCCAGGTCATCCCCGAGATTCCACGAGCCGCGATCCCCTGGCGCAGGAACTTGCCGGGGTGTAGCGCGCTGTCGGGCCGGAAGTGCTTGGGCAGGTCAGCCATGGCGTCCTCGCCGGCGTGCGAGGAGCCAGAGGGTGATTGGCAGTGCCAGCAGCGTTGCGCCGAGGCCGACCGCTATGCCTACCCACTCATTCACCGTCACCCCCAGCACCAGCAGCAGCACGATGCCGATCAGCGGCGCGATCACGCCCGCCCGCGCCGCAATGCCCGGATTCTCGCGGATCGCGTCGCCGATCGAGTTCTCTTCCTGCGGATCCTCGGCGTCGGACGAAGGCATCGCGCTTGCTCCGTTCACTCACTGAGGAACGCGGACTCGAGGCCGCTGGAGCGCAGCACCCGGGCCATCGTGACGCCGATGTCTGCGGGGCTGCGGCTGATCACCGCGCCTGCATCTTCGAGCGCCGCCAGCTTCGCTTCCGCCGTCCCGTCCTTGCCCTCGATGATCGCGCCGGCGTGGCCCATCCGGCGCCCCGGCGGCGCTGTTGCGCCCGCGACGAATGCCACTACCGGCTTGTTCATTCGGCGCTTGATGAAGGCCGCTGAGGCCTGCTCCGCGGTGCCGCCGATCTCGCCGATCAGCACCACCGCGTCGGTCTCGGGGTCGCTGTTGAACATGCGCAGGGCCTCGACCTGCTGGGTGCCGATGATCGGGTCGCCGCCGACGCCGACGCAGGTGGATTGCCCGATGCCGGCCCGCGTCAGCTGGTCCACCGCCTCGTAGACCAGCGTGCCCGAGCGGGAGACGACGCCGACCCGGCCGGCCCGGAAGATATCGGGCGGCATGATTCCGACGCGGCAGCGCGAGGCCGGGTGGATGACGCCGGGGCAGTTGGGCCCGATCAGCCGCGTCTTCGAGCTGGCCAACGCTTTGCGCACCCGCACCATGTCGTGAATCGGCACGCCTTCGGTGATGCAGATCACCAGCGGCACCTCGGCGTCGGCGGCTTCCAGGATCGCGTCGGCCGCGCCGGGCGCGGGCACGTAGATGATCGAGCAGTTGGCCTGGGTGCGGCGTACCGCGTCCTGCACGGTGGGGAAGACCGGGAAGCCCTCGAAGTTGTTGCCGCCGCGGAAGCCGGGATGCGCGCCCGCGACGACATTGGTGTTGTATGCCAGCGAGCGCCGGATCTGGTTCTGCCCCTCGGCGCCGAGGCCCTGAATCATCACCCGCGTGCGGCGGTTGAGAAGAATGCTCATCTCCGCTCCTCTCTGTTCTCCGGCTGATCTGCGCTCGGCAGGCTCGCAGCGCGAGGTTGCCTTACTCGCTTACCCGGCGTTTGCGGCGGCGACGGCCAGCCGCGACGCCTCGCCGAGTTCTTCGGCGGACTGCACGCTGATGCCCGATTCGAGCAGGATCTTGCGTCCCTCCTCGACGTTCGAGCCGTTCAGCCGCACCACGATCGGTTGTTTGATCCGCAGCTTTTTGACGGCTTCGACGACGCCTTCGGCGACGATGTCGACACGGGCCAGGCCGCCGAAGATGTTGATCAGGATCGCTTTGACGTCCGAGTCCTTCTGGATGATCCGCAACGCCGAGATCACGCGGTCGACGCGGTTGACTGTGCCGATGTCGAGGAAGTTGGCCGGCTCGCCGCCGTGCAGCATGATCGAGTCCATCGTGGCCATCGCCAGCCCGGCGCCGTTGACCATGCAGCCGATGTTGCCGTCGAGCTTGATGTAGGAGCCGATGCCGGCGCGCTCCGCCTCGATCTCCATCGTGTCTTCCTGTGTGAGGTCGCGCAGGTCTTCGAGCGGCTGGCGGAAGTCGGCGTTGTCGTCGATGTTCAGCTTCGCGTCGACCGCCACGATGCCGCCGTCGCCGGTGAGCACGAACGGGTTGATCTCGGCCAAGGTGGCGTCGGTCTCGATGAACGTTTTGTAGAGCCCCTCGAACAGCTGCCCGGCCGGGCGGATCGCCGAGGACGGCAGGCGCAGGCGTTTGGCCAGTTGGCGGCCGCGGAAGGCGGGGAAGCCTTCTTCCGGATCGACCGGCTGGCGGATGATCGCGCGCGGGTTCTCCGCCGCGACTTCCTCGATCGACTGCCCGCCCTCGGTCGAGACGACCACCACCGGCTTGCCGATGCTGCCGTCGATCAGCACTGCGGCGTAGTACTCCGAGGCGATATCGGTCTGTTGCTCGATCAGGATGGAGGAGATTTTTGCGCCGCCCGGTCCGGTTTGGTGGGTGACCAGGAAGTGGTTGGAGAGGGCGCGGTATTCCTCGAGCGCCTTTTCCAGGTCGTTGGCGAGGCGCACGCCGCCGCGCCGATTGCCGACGACCTGCCCCTCGACGCCGGCCGGATCCGCCTCAAGCCGCTTGTACATTCCGGCGGTGCGGCCGGCGGTGGTCACGACGCGTCCCTTGCCGCGGCCGCCGGCGTGGACCTGGGCCTTGATCACGACATTGCCGCCCAATTCGCGGATGATTCGGCGCGCGTCGCGCACGGTCGTCGCCTGGCCGCCGGCCGGCACGGGCACGCCGCGCGCGCGGAGCAGCTGTTTGGCCTGGTACTCGTGAATGTTCATCGGCGGCGCTCCATCCGTTCTCCGTCTCGCGCTGCGGCTGCGCGCGACGGCTAGCCGAACATAGCCGCGCGATAGCGCAGCCGCAATCACACGCGCGGCTATCGGCCAGATATGGGGTCGGCGCGCCTGCGGCGGATGCAGCCCGACAGGCCCCGATAAGCTTTGAGCATGCGCTCGTTCGGCCGGACCCTGACCCGCCGCGAGCTGTTGCGGCGCTCGGCGCAGGCTGCGGTCGGGGCGGCGGCCGCGCTGGTCGTGGGCTGCGGGGCGGACGAAGAACCGGCGCCACCCCCGCAAGCGGAGTCGCAACGCCAGCCGCAAGCTCAACCGCAAGCGCAGCCCGCACCCGCTCCGACCGCGCAGCAGCAGGCTAAACAGCAGGCCGCGCAGGAAGCGCCGCAAGAGCAGGCGCAGCCGGAACCACAGGCGACGCGGCAGCAGGCAGTGCCGCAAGCCGAGCAGCAGCAGGTTGAGCAGACGGCCGCTGCTGACGCCGCGTCGGGGCGGCGACGGTTGATTCCCGAGCTGCCGCCGGGCGATTACGTGCTCGAAGATCCTGCATTCGCGCCGCTGGCCGGGGCGAGTGCGGAGTGGGGCGAAATCGAGGGAGCGGGCTACCGCATTGAGATACCCAACAACTGGAACGGCGATCTGGTGCTCTGGGGGCACGGCTTCAGCGGCCTCAACGAGGCCGGCGACGGACCAACCCGCGAACTGAGCTTCGAAATGCCGGACCGCGGACTGCTGCTCGCTACGGGCACCGGCTGGGCGACCAGCACCTACCGCGCGTCCGGCTACGTACCCGGGCTGGGGGTGGACGATCTGCTGTTGGTGAAGGATCGCGCCGGCGAGCTCTACGGCGCGCCGCACCGCACCTTCTGCGCAGGCGGCTCGATGGGCGGGGCGACGGCGCAGCTGATGGCGCAGGAGTTTCCGGAGGAGATCGCCGGCGCGATCGCGCTCTGCGGGGCGCTCGGCAATGTTTGGGTGACGGACTACCTGGCCGCGTGGCACACGCTCGCGCTGTGGTTGATCGGGGCGCCGCCGGCGCGGGTCGACGCGGCCGGGCTGATCGCGTGGGGGTCGCAGCTGGGTTATGTCGATGATGATGGGCGGCTCCGGCTGAGCGAGGACGGGGAGCACTTCGCGGCGCTGATCGAGCATCTGACAGGCGGCCCGCGCTGGGGCTTCCGCGAGGGGCTGGCGGGGCAGTGGGAGACCTCGTTTGCGGTCGGCGCGCTGGTCTGGCCGGACCTGATCGACGCCGCGCCGTTCGCGCCCGGCGAGCGGATCGAGCTCGGCGACAGGGCCGTGCCCAGCGACACCACTGCGTTCCGCTATGCAGCCGAGGGCGTGGATCTGGACCTTGAGCGGCTCAACGCGGAGGTGGCGCGGGTCGCGGCGCCTGCGGCGCGGCGCTCAGATCCGGGCGTGGGCGTTCCCAGTGGGCGGCTTGATGTTCCGCTGCTTTGCCTCAAGACGACGGGGGATTTGTTTACGCCGATCCACCTGGATCGCGATTACCAGCGGCTCGTCGGCGAGCGGGGGAATGCGGAGAACCTGGCGGTCCGCGCCGTTCGGCGCGCGGGGCACTGCACGTTCGCGCCGCTGGAGCTCGCGGCGGCGCTGGCGGCGTTCACCGTCTGGCTCGATTCCGGGGCGTTGCCGGCGGGGGAGGATTTGGGGGGCGATCTGGAAGGGGCGGGGGCGGCGTTCACGCTTGTGTGGGATGGTGGTGATCCGCTGCGGCCCGGGGGTGGGTGATGCCGGGGCGGGGGAGTTGTGTTGTGGGTGGGGCGGTCGACCCCCCAGTCCGCTTCGCGGACAGCCCCCCTGCGCAGGGGGGCGATTCCGGAAGCGGACAGCGCCGCTGCGTCGGGGGGCGATTCCGGAAGCGGACAGCGCCGCTGCGCCGGGGGGCGATTCCGGAAGCGGACAGCCCCCCTGCGTAGGGGGGCGATTCCGGAAGCGGACAGCTTCACTGCGTAGGGGCGATTCCGAACGGGGATGCGGGCTACGCAGCTGTTCTACCAGGTGCGGAGTTTGCGGCTGCGGTAGCCGGCGGGGATCAGGCCGATCACGAGGGTGGCGAGGCGGCGATCGCCGCTGTTCTCGAAACGATCGGCGGCGAGCCGAATCACTTCGCCCAGCTGCGTTTGGCCGAACACCCAGGTGTTCAGGTCGGCGTCGGAGCCGGGCCGCGCGCCCGGCTGCGAGGCTGCGGCTTCGTGATAGAAGGCGCGTAGGTCGTCGGCCATGAACTTGTAGCGGACCGGTGCGGGGTGCGACCAGGCCGCGTCGCCGTCGGCTTCGGGTTCCGCGCCGCCCGCGAAGCGCGCCAGCTGGCCGGCGACCAGTTCGATCTGATCCGCGCCCACGCCGCTGGCGCCGACGCTGCTGCGTCCGCGCGCGCGACGGCCTTCGTCGTACCACGGCGCGAGCGCGCGCACCTCGTCGAGCAGGCCCTGCACAAGAGCGTCGGCGTCGTCAGTCGGTTCGGGCTGGGGCAGCGCCACGGCGCAGGCCCACTCGCCCGCCGGATCGCCCATCGGGGCGTCGCGCTCATAATCGGCGACGGTCGGCTCAGTCGCGGAGTTCAGCAGGGCAAGGCTGGAGCGCAGCACATCGCGCTGGAATTCGGCATCGTCCGCCGGCCCCATCGGTCGCCCCAGCGGGAAGGGCACCCAGAGCGAGCGCGGCACGTTCATACCCGCGACGTGCTCGCGGATCAGGGCGATGCCGGTGGTCGCGACGCCGGCGCGCTCGATGTAGTGGGAAAGCGCACCGACGGTGCGCGTGCAGAACGGTCAAACGGGTGTGAGGAAGGCGGCGTCGACACCGGCTTCGCGCAGCAGGCGGCCGACCTCCTCGCCGGTCTGTTCGAGCCGCTCGGGTGCGGGCTGAGCGCCCATGAACGAGTAGTGGTGGGGCGCGACCGCGCCGACCTCGCCCATGTCGACCAGCTCGCGGAGGCGGTCGATGGGGAAGGCGACATTGTAATCCTGCTGGAAGGCGGAGCGGTCGAAGTTGACGCTGAAGTGGGACATTTGGAGGTCGGCGGGGTCGGTGTCGCCGGGGATCAGGCGGTATTCGAGCGCGCCGGGGCTGAAGGGGCGGTCGTCGCGCCGGGCGAGTCCGGCAGTGGTCACGATCGCGACGGTCGCCTCGGCCAGCGGCGGCGGTGTAATCCAGGGCGCGGGCTCAATGGCGGGCAGTTCGAGGCCGAGCAGATTCTTGGCCATGTCGGGGTGCAGATCGTCGAGACGGACCATGAGAAGCCTCCGGTGGTGCTCAAAACAGAATAGCGGCATCGGCGTCGAACTGCGGCGCTGATACCCTCTGAGTCCCACAGCAGATGAAGGGAGCGCCCACGATGCCCGAGGACACGATTGAGGTGAGCGTGCGGATGGCGGACCGTGGCGAGGTGGGTTACCGGATGGTCTCCGCGTCGGTCAGCAGCCGCGAGGGTTCGCTGGCGGGCGCGCCGGTGGCGTTCACGATTGTGGAGGGTCCGGGCACGCTGGCCAGCAGCGGCGGGACGGAGCGCACGGTGGAATCGGACGAGTGGGGCATCGCGGAGGTCAACTGGTACCCCGAACAGCACGCGCGCTCGTCGCCGGAGGCGGAGGCGACGCAGACGGTCACGATTCGGGCGGTGTGCGAAAGCGCGGCGCAGGTGGATCTGAACGTAGCCAGCCCGTTGTGGAAGCATTAGGCGGGTTCGTACGCGCTTCCACTTTCCATCGTTCCCGCGTGCGCGGGGAATTCAAGCCCAAGCCCGTTCGCAGCGCCGGAAAGCGGAGTGACCTGCCGGCGGGCGTTCGCGGCAAGCCTTGACATCTCGCCACGACAACAGCCGCCGTGTGGGTTCCCGCTCGGGGGCGGGAATGACGGAAAGGAGCGTGAATCAGCCTTAGCGGCCTTTGAACTGCGGGGGGCGTTTTTCCATGAAGGCTTTGGGGCCTTCGATGGCGTCTTCGCTGCCGAAGGCGCGGGTGGCGAGGACGGATTCGAGGCTCCAGGCCTGCTCCCAGGACATGCCCATCGCGCCGCGCACGGCGATTTCCTTGGCAGTGCGGACGGCGAGCGGGCCGTTGGCGCAGATCAGGTCGGCGATGGCGTGAGTGGTGAGCAACAGTTGGTCGGCGGAAACGACGCGGTTGATCAGGCCGCAGTGGAGGGCTTCGGCGGCGCTGAGGCGTCGGCCGGTGAGGAGCAGTTCCATAGCCCAGGCCCAGGGGATTTGGCGGGGCAGGCGGATGTGGGAGCCGCCGGCGGGGACGATGCCCCAGCGGACTTCCTGGAGGCCGAACTCGGCGTGTTCGGCGGCGACGCGGATGTCGGTGCCGAGCATGAATTCGAGGCCGCCGGCGATGCAGTAGCCGTTGACGGCGGCGAGGACGGGTTTGTGGACATGGTGGAGGTTGCGGGTGTCGCTGACCTGGAGGGGCTGTTCGCGGGTGGCCTTGGCGCGGTTGGGGATCGTGCTGGAGAGGTCGGCGCCGGCGCAGAAAGCGCGCTCGCCTGCGCCGGTGACGATGGCGACCCAGAGGTCGGGGTCGTTGTTGAAGTCGTCGGTTGCTTCGCCGAGCAGCGCGAGCAGGTCGGGGCTCATGGCGTTCATGCGCTCTGGTCGGTTGAAGGTGATGGTGGCGCGCTTGTTGGGGTAGTCCTTGTCGTAGAGGAGGGGTTGGTCGGTCATGGCGGTGCTCCAGTTGTGGTTGTGGGGTTGTTGGGTACGTTACTCGGCGGTTGTCGCAATCGTCGATCGCTGCGCTGTGCTCGGGGCTCCGCGCCGACCCCCCAGTCCGCTTGCGCGGACAGACCCCCTGCATAGGGGGGCGATTGGGAGGGACGGACAGACCTCCTTGCATGGGGGGATTGGGAGGAGCGGACAGACCTCCTGCACAGGGGCGATTCCGAGCAGCCCTCTGCGTAGGGGTCGTTGTACTGGAGCAGATCGGATTCCATGCGGCTAGGGGCGGCGGTCGAACTGCGCGGCTACTTGCGCGATTACTGCGACTGTCGCGCCGAGGATCGCGATCACGCCGCTGTTGCGGATGAGCAGCGATGCGACATCCGCCCCCACGCGGTAGATCTCCGCCAGCAATGGGTCGGCGGCGGTGGTTGCGAGGTTGGTGAAGCGGTCTTCGGCGACTACGCCGACGGCCAGCGCGAGCAGGCCGCCGACGCCGAGGGCGGCGCCGAGGTAGAGCAGGCGGCGCGCGCCGCGGCCCTGCGCCAGCGCGCCCAGTGCGAGCGGGACGAAGGCGCAGAGCGAAACGATCAACGCGACGGTCGCCAGCGTTCTGCCGCCCGATGTGAGCCGCCCGACGGTACCGGCGAAGACGGAGATTTCGGAGAAGAAGTCGGTCACGCCGCGCGGCTCTTCGAGCAGGGCGTCGAAGCCGCCGTCGTAGAGGCTGCGCGCCAGCCTGGTGGAGACGACATCGGCGAGTCCGGCGGGGCCGTCAGCGAGGTCGGCGGAGGTGAGTTCGAGCGGGAGCGAGAGCGGGAGTTGGTCGAGGTTGAGCGGTTCACCGGCCGCGGCGGCGAGGGCGACATCCTCCCAGGCGACGGCGACGACGGCGTCGATCTCGAACAGCGCGCGGACGACGCGGGCGAGCAGCGCCTCGGCGGTTTCGCGCTGGGTGACTTGTGAGACGGTGACGGTGACGGCGAGGATCGCGGTGACAGCGGCGGCGAGTCCGAGCACGGCCCAACGCCCGATGCCGGGACGCGGCTGGGCGCTGGACACGGCGCCGATACGCCGCAGCGACGCCTCGGGCACCGAACGGCTCATGGGGCCGCCGTTTCGGTGCGGGCGGCGGGTGGTACGGCCACTTGGGCGACGGCGTGGGCGGTCTCGGCGGGTTCGAGCAGCCAGGTGCCGGTGAAGCGATCGACGGGTCCGCGCCCCTGGGGGTCGAGCCACGGCCACCAGAGCGCCGCGAGGGCGAACCAGCCGGGCCACCAGAGCAGCGCGCGGGCGAGGATGCGGGCGGGCGGGGCGTCGACGCGCAGGCCGAGTGAGCGCGCGCCCAATGTCCCGCCACGTAGGCCGGCGAGCGCGATGTAGAGCGCAGCGGCGGGGAACCAGAACGCGGCGACGGCGTAGCCGACCAACCACTGCCCGAAGGTGGGATCGGACTCAAACGGATTAACCTGGGCGAGCATCGCAGCCAGGGCGACCAGGGCGCAGAGCACGCCCAGCAGCGCCACGACGACCAGGTCGATTACGCCGGCGAGCAGCCGCGCTTCGCGGCGCGCAGGGACCCAGCCGCCGCATTGCGACGCGCTCGTCCGTCCGCGCTGCGCGCCTAGCATTGCCGCATGTCCGCTCCGTGCCCGCGCCGCCTCAAGCAGAGTACCGCCGCCGCGCTGCTCGCGGTTGGCCCAGCGATTGTTTTGGCAGCGGGCGCACTGGGGTCGATCGCTCTCGTCACGGCACTCGTGGTGAGTCAGGTTGGACGCAACGCCGGCGCGGCCTCGCCGCTCAGCGAGGCGATCAGCGAAGCCGCAGACGAGCAGCACTTCACGCTGTTCCGCTGGGAATTGGAGCACGGGCTCAACCGCTGGCTGCAGATTGCGGGTCGGTTGGTCTACGCCGAACCGTCCTGCGACGCTCCGGCGGCGCTTAATCGGCTCGCCGGGGGAGGCGAAGACGCGCGAGGCGCGGAGTGCGTCGAGCGGGCACTGGAACGGACGGTGTCGGACGCGGCGGCGGCGGCCGGGCTGGCAACGCCGCTACCGCTGTTCGGATCGCAGGCGATCGTCTGGCCGCCGGTGGATCTGGAGTTGGAGCGAGCGCCGCGGGTGCTGGCGGTCTCGCCGCGCGCGGAGGTGCGGCTCGTTGCATCCCTACTGCTCTCGCCCGACCTGCGCCGCGGCGAGTACGGCGAGATCGAGGCGTCAATTGAGGCGGGCGGCGAGTGGTCGGCCTGGATCGGCGGCGTGGGCGGCGTGGCGACCTATCCGGCGCTGATGATTCCGCGGGCGGAGTGGCGCGACGCGGTGCGGCTGGCGGCGCACGAGTGGATGCACCACTACCTGATCTTTCACCCGCTCGGGCAGTCGTACTTCGAGTCGGACGAGATGCGGACGATCAACGAGACGGTCGCGGACATCGTGGGGGACGAGTTGGCCGCGATGGCGGTGGGGAGCGAACGTCCCGAAACGGGAGCGGGGGAGGAAGATGAGGCGGAGCGGCCGGCGGTCGCCGCGCTGCGAGACTTGCGTCTGGAGGTAGACGCGCTGCTGGTGGACGGGCGGGTAGAGGAGGCGGAGGCGCAGATGGACGCGGTGCGCCGAGAGTTGGCAGCCGAGGGCGTCGGCTATCGCCGGATTAACCAGGCCTTTTTCGCCTTCCGCGGCGGCTATGCCGACCGGCCGGACGCCGTCAGCCCTTACGGGCCGCTGCTTCAGGGCCTCCGCGAACGCTCACCATCGCTGGCGGCGTTCGTGACCGCGATCCGCGGCATCGATTCGGTGGAGGAAGCGGCGGCGGTGTTGGGAGCGCGTTGATCGGGGCGGGCGTTACGTGAGCGGCGGGATGATGTGGAGTTTGAGGAAGTTGGTGGGCTGGTTTTGGCGGAGGGGGAGGCCGCCGGTGATGATGATGCGGTCGCCGGGGACGAGGTTGAGTTCGCGGACGGCGGCGCGCTCGACATCGCTGATCATTTCTTCGAGGCTGTCGGGCGGGTGGCAGAGCGCGGGTCGGACGCCCCAGAGAAGTTGGAGGCGCTGCATGACGTCGGGCGAGGGGGCGAGGACGAGGGTGGGGACGGGCAGGCGATCTTTGGCGATCAGGCGTCCGCTGCGCCCGCTGCCGGTGAAGCCGATGACGGCTTTGACTTCGGGATGCTGCTCGACGGCGGCGGCGACGGCCCAGGCGATGGTGCGCCCGATGTCGCCGGCCCATGCGCCAGGGCGTCCGCCTGCGCCGCGCGCGGGGTCGTTGGCTTCAGCGGAGCGGATGATGGCGTCCATCATTTCGACGGTTTCGACGGGTCCGCGCCCGACGGCGGTTTCGGCGGAGAGCATGAGGGCGTCTGCGCCGTCCCAGACGGCGTTGGCGACATCGCTGGCTTCGGCGCGGGTGGGGCGGGTGCGCCGGACCATGCTTTCGAGCATTTGGGTGGCGATGATCACGGGGGCGAGTGCGCGGTCGCCGGCGTCGATGATGCTGCGCTGGAGGACGGGCACCTCGGCTGGGCCGACTTCGACGCCGAGGTCGCCGCGGGCGACCATCGCGCCATCGGCGGCGTCGATGATTTGGGGGAGGGAGTCGAGGGCGACGGCGGTTTCGATCTTGGCGATGAGGGGGATGCCGCGTCCGGCGGCGGCGAGGGCTTCGCGCCCGGCGTGGACATCGTCGATGGTGCGGACGAAGGAGAGAGCGACGTAGTCCATGCCATGTTCGACGGCGAAACGGGCGTTGGCGCGGTCGGCTTCGGTGACGGCTTCGAGTTGTGCGCCTGCGCCGAGGGCGTGGAGGCCGGCGCGTGGGGTGAGCAAGCCGCCACCGCGCACCTGGGTTTCGATGCGGGGAGCGCGGACGGTTTCGACGAGGACGTCGATTTCGCCGTCGCGGAGGTAGACGCGGTCGCCGGGCCGGACTTCGTCGGCGAGCGCGGGGTAGGGGCAGCCGACGATTACGCCGTCGTGTTCGCGTCGGAGGGGTTCGTGGGAGCCGGCGACGATGGTGAGTGAGTCGCCGCGGGCGACTTCAAGGGGTTGGTCGGCATCGGCGATGCGGATTTTGGGGCCCTGGAGGTCGCCGAGGATGGCGACGGGTTTGCCGGTCGCGCGTTGGGCGTCGCGGACGGCGGCGGTGAGTTGGGACCAGGACTTGGGATCGCCGTGAGAGAAGTTGATGCGGGCGACGTCGACGCCGGCTTCGATAAGGCGTCGGACGGTTTGAGGGTCGGCGCTGGCGGGACCGAGGGTGGCGACGATTTTGGTGCGGCGTTCGGGCATGCGACGATCTTACGGGGGTGTGGTGTGGTGGTGGGTTATGGGTTTGTGTTCGGGTTTGGTCAGGGGTGTTCGGCGGTTGGGTGCGGCGTGCGCTCTATCTGGTCGGGGTGATTTTGGGTGGTTGGGTTTGGTTGGGTTTGGTAGGGGATGGTCGGGTTTGGTAGGGGGTGGTCAGGGTGTGTCGCTGCGGTGAGGCGTCTCAGGGTGGCCTGCGAACGGGGCTGGGGTTTGGGTTCCCGCTTTCGCGGGAACGACGGATCCTGGGGCGGGTATGGCGGGAGGGTTGTGGGGCACGGCGGTGGTGCTGGTCACGGCGAGATACCCGCGGCAAGCGCGGGTATGACGGATCCCAGGGGCGGGTATGACGGAAGGATGCAAGCGCAGGTATGACGGAGGGTGGGGAGTGGAGTGGAATCGAGCGGGCCACCCCTGGTGGGGCGGCCCGTTCGGGTTGGGCGGGGCGCCGGGCGGCTGTGTGGCCGCTCGGGTTGGGCGGCTAGTAGGCGGGGGCGGGGGCGATGGGGGCGTCCTCGACCTTTTCGGTGACCAGGCAGTTGGTGGTGAGCACCATGCCGGCGATGGAGACGGCGTTTTCGAGGGCGGCGCGGGTGACCATGGCGGGGTCGGCGATGCCCATCTCGATCATGTCGCCGTATTCGCCGTTGGCGGCGTTGTAGCCGTAGTTCTCGGTCTCGCTGTCCTTGACGGACTGGACGATGACGGAGCCGTCCTGGCCGGCGTTGATGGCGATGCGGCGCATGGGCTCTTCGAGGGCGCGGTTGAGGATCGAGATGCCGGTCGCTTCGTCGCCGTCGAGTTCGACGCCGCCGAGGGCGGGGATGGCGTTGATCAGGGCGACGCCGCCGCCCGGGACCATGCCTTCCTCGACGGCGGCGCGGGTGGCGGAGAGGGCGTCTTCGACGCGGTGCTTGCGCTCCTTGAGTTCGACCTCGGTGGCTGCGCCGACCTTGATCACGGCGACGGAGTTGGAGAGCTTGCCGAGGCGCTCCTGGGCCTTTTCGCGGTCCCAGTCGCTCTTGGCCTGCTCGTAGACGTGGCGGATCTGGTTGACGCGCTCGTCGATGGCGTTGGCCTCGCCGCGGCCTTCGATGATGGTGCTGTTTTCCTTGCTGGCGACGAAGCGGCGGGCGCGGCCGAGGTCGGAGATTTCGGCGGTTTCGAGTTGGCCGCCGAGTTGCTCGCTGATCACGGCGCCGCCGGTGAGGGTGGCGATGTCGCCGAGGTTGTCCTTCTGGCGGTCGCCGAAGCCGGGGGCTTTGACGGCGATCACGTTCATGGTGCCGCGCAGCTTGTTGACGGCGAGGGTGGCGAGGGCTTCGCCGTCGACGTCGGAGGCGATGATCACGAGGTTCTTGGTGACCTTGAGCACCTTTTCGAGCAGCGGGAGGATGTCGGCGACGGCGGAGACCTTCTTGTCGGTGACGAGGATGTAGGGCTCGTCGAGTTCAGCCTCCATGCGGTCGGGGTTGGTGACGAAGTAGGGGGAGATGTAGCCGCGGTCGAACTGCATGCCGTCGACGTATTCGACCTCGGAGCGGATGCCCTTGCCCTCTTCGACGGTGATCACGCCGTCCTTGCCGACCTTTTCCATGACCTCGCCGATCAGTTCGCCGATGGCGGGGTCGGCGGCGGAGATGCCGGCGATCTGGGACATTTGCTCGCGGGTGGTGACGCGGGTGGCGTTGTCGCGGATTTGGTCGGAGAGGACTTCGACGCCCTGCTCAAGGCCGCGCTTGAGGGCCATGGGGTTGGCGCCGGCGGCGACGTTGCGCATGCCTTCGTTGACGATGGCCTGGGCGAGGACGGTGGCGGTGGTGGTGCCGTCGCCGGCGATGTCGTTGGTTTTGGAGGCGACTTCCTTGGCGAGTTGGGCGCCGATGTTGTGGAAGGGCTCTTCGAGGTCAATGTCGCGGGCGATGGTGACGCCGTCGTTGGTGATGGTGGGCGCGCCGAAGGTTTTGGCGAGCACGACGTTGCGGCCCTTGGGGCCGAGCGTGATTTTGACCGCGTCGGCGAGGGCGTCAATGCCCTCGCGCAGCGCCTGGCGGGCTTCCTCGTCGAACAGCAGTGCCTTGGCCATTGGGGTTCCGTCTCCTTGCTGGTGTGCGGCTGGTTTTGCGCCAGTGTTCCGTGTGTGCCGGTGTTGGCTGGCACTCTCCGTGTGGGAGTGCCAACAGGGGAGATTGTCGCGCACTCCGCGCCCGCGCGCAAGTGTTGCGCAAGGGTCGGCGGGCGGCCAACGTCAAACTCGATACAGGGACGGGCGCGAAGCGTCAGGGGAGGAGCCAGGCGAGGCGGCGGAGCGGACCATAACGGCAGAGCACCACCGCTTCGATGGCTGCGTCGGGGACTGTTCCGTAGGCGCGGCTGTCGGTGCTGCGGGGCGGGTTGTCGCCGAGCGCGAACCAGCCGCCGGACTCGCGGGCGACGGCGCGCTTGATGGAGCGGCGTCGGCCGGCTCGCGGCTCGCGGAAGACGATGATGCGGCCGGGGGCGGGGGGCAGCCGGCGCGCGGAGACGGCGAGCAGCCAGTCGCCGTGTTGGAGGGTAGGCGACATGCTGTCGCCTTCGACGGCGTAGGCCTCGAACAGGCGGGTCTGCGGGCCGGGGCTAGAAGTCGTCGAAATCGAAGTCGTCGTGGCTGTGGCCGTGGTCGTGTCCGTGGCCGCCCATGCCGGGCATTCCACCCATGCCGCTCATGTCGTCCATGCCGCCGAAGTCGAAGTCGTCAAAGGAGCTGGAGGCGGCGCCGGTGTGGATGGCGACGCCGGCGCCGAAGACGCGGGCGCCCGCGCCGCCGTCGCCTTTGGGACAGTCGGGCGTGTCGGGGGCCTGGCCCATTCGGGCGATCAGCTCGAAGGTGTCGCCGCATTGGCCGCAGCGGTAGTCGTAGGCGGGCATGGGTCGTCGCTCCTTTCGGCTACGTGGCAGCATAGCGCGGCCTATGATCGGGGCGTCCAACGGTGTGCGAGGGGAGATTCCGATGGCCGACATCCGCGATTTCTGCGAGCGACTGTGGAACGGGGAGATCGATGTGGTGCGCGAGGCGCACCCGGTGACGAGCGCGTGGAACGAGGGGCAGGCGGAGGAGATCGGGGAGGGGCTGCTCTACTACAAGACGGCGGCATCGGCGAACACGCTGGATACGGGCGACGGTCTGGTGATGTTGGACACGGGGACGCGGCAGGATTCCGCACCGCTCTACGAGGCGGTGCGGCGCTGGCGTCCGGATGCGCCGCTGGCGGCGGCGGTGTTTTCGCACCACCATGTGGATCACATTTTCGGGGTGGATCGCTTTGATGCGGAGGCGGCGGAGCAGGGGTGGAGCCGGCCGATCGTCTACGGGCACGAGGCGATCGGGCCGCATTTCGACCGCTACAAGCGGACGGTGGGCTACAACACGGCGATCAACTCGCGGCAGTTTCTGCGTCCGGGCCTGGAGGCGAAGGCGTGGCTGCGCTGGCCGGACGAGTTCCGCTATCCGGATGTGGCGTTCGAGAATCGGCTGCGCTTCCAGCGCGGGGACTGCGCGTTTGAGCTGACGCACACGCGGGGGGAAACGGAGGATGCGGTGTGGACATGGGTCCCGGAGCGGAAGCTGCTGTGTCCGGGCGACTTGTTCATCTGGGCGGTGCCGAATGCGGGGAATCCACAGAAGGTGCAGCGCTGGTGCTCGGAGTGGGCGGCGGGTTTGCGGGAGATGGCGGCGTTGGGGGCGGAGATGATGCTGCCGGGGCACGGCTTCCCGATTTTCGGGGCGGAGCGGATTCGGCAGGCGCTGACGGATACGGCAGATCTGCTGGATGCGATTGAGTCGCGGACGCTGGCGCTGATGAACGAGGGGGCAACGCTGGATCGGGTGCTGCATGAGATCGAGCTGCCGGCTGAGCTGCTGGAGAAGCCGTACCTGAGCTCGGCCTACGATCACCCGGAGTTCATCGTGCGGAATGTGTGGCGGTTCTACGGGGGCTGGTATGAGGGGGAGCCGGATCGTCTGCTGCCGGCTCCGCGGGCGGCGGAGGCGGCGGAATGGGTGACGCTGGCGGGCGGGCTGCGTCCGGTGCTGGAGCGGGCGCGGGCGCATCTGGATCATGGCAATTTGCAGCTGGCGTGCCACCTGATTGAGCACGCGGCGGCGGCGGCTCCGAGTCCGGAGGTGCATGAGTTGCGGGCGGAGATTTACGCGGCGCGGGCGGCGGAGCAGGACTCGTCGATGGCGCGGGGGATTTTTTCGTTTGCGGCGTCGTCGTCGCGGCAGGGGAAGCGGGATTTCTTCAATTCGTAGGGGGGAGTCTCTGTGGGCGAGCTTTAGACGTGTTCGCACTTCGTCATTCCCAACCTCGAGCGGGAACCCATACGGTGGGTGTCGGCGGCGCGGTATATCGAGCTGACGTGCGAACGGGCATTGGCAGGTAGAACGAGACCTTGCGCTGCGAGCGGGGTTGGGTTTGGGTTCCCGCTTTCGCGGGAACGACGGAAAGTGCGCGGGGGAGGACGGAGCTTGGATGTGCGCCAGTGGTAGCGGGCTTATGTGAATACGCACTAGAGCCGCATGCGGCGGTTCTCGTAGCCGACGGGGTTCGGGAGCTTGGGGCGAATGCCGGCGAAGTGCTGCTCGATGGACCAGATTTGGATCTTGCGGTACTCCTCACCCAGGATCGTCGTGAAGCCGGCGGTCACGGCCTCGGATTCGAGGCGGCTGCCGGGTTGTTGCGCGTCCATCACGACGAACACGCCGAGGTCCGCTTTCGCGGCTTCCATCGCGCCTTTGAATTCGCGCACGTCGGATCGGCTGGCGTTGCCTGATTTGACTTGCATTACGGCCAAGCCGTAGTCGGCCTTTTTCCGCGTGCTTTCCGCGCCGCGTAGGACGAATCGCATGCGCCCGTCGATGCCACCGTCGCCGACCTGTTTCTTGTTTGCGCGGAAGCCCTCGATCCGGGTGACTGCCCAAGTCTCGAACTGGAAGCGGCTGCGCTGCGCGAGCTCGCGGGCGGAGATCAGGTCTTGCGGCGCGCCGAGCACGGTGGGCGACGCTCCCAGCGCCTGAAGTCGCTCTTCGACCAGGCCGATCGCCAGATGCGTGATGTCGATTCCGACCCACTCGCGGCCCAGCTTCTCCGCAACAGCCATCGCGGTGCCGCAACCGCAGAACGGATCCAAAACGAGATCGCCGGGATTCGAGGAGGCCTTGATGATGCGTTCGAGCAACGCTTCGGGCTTCTGGGTGGGGTAGCTCAGACGCTCTTTGGCCTGCGGGTTCAAGATCGGAATCTCGAACACGTCGAAGGCGGGAGTGCCCTCATGTTCGCGGTAGACGACGCGATCGTATTCCGACGTGTCGATTTCGCCGCGCTCGACCGCTGCGTCGAACACTTCAGCATCTTCGACGATGATTTGGCGTTTGCGTTGGCCTTGACTCACATAAGTGTTGGTGTTGTATCCGCGGGCCATCGGCGCGCGGGTTTCGGATGTGGGGACGTACTCGACGTTGAACACGGGCCTGGATGTCTTCGAGTAGAACAGGATGGTGTCGTGCATCCTCTGGAAGCGGCCGGCGGCAGCCGCCCAACGGCGGTAGAACCAGACGATCTCGTTGCGGAAGTTGCGCGCATTGAAGATCGCGTCCATGAGCAGCTTCAGATAGTGGCTGGCGGTCGGATCGCAGTGCAGGTAGATCGAGCCGGTTGGCTTCAGTACGCGCCGCAACTCGACCAGGCGGATCGCCATCATCGCCAAGTAGGCGGTCAGCTGGTTCGTGCCCAAGGCAGTGACCAGCGCGTCGAGCAGGGCGCCCGCGGTCGGGGAGAGTGAATCGGCGCTCAGCAGTTCTTCGAGTGCGCGCTGGGAGTCTTCTCCCCAGTGCCAGGTATCGGCGAACGCCTCAATCTGCGCGGGCGCGGCCCGGCCGGACTCGTCGCGGAAGAGCACGTTGTAGGTGGCGTTGGAATTGAACGGTGGATCGAGATAGATCAGGTCCACGGACTCAGGCGGGAAGTGCCGGCGCAGCACATCGAGGTTGTCGCCATAGAAGAGTGTGCTGCCCAGATCCATGTCGTCGCCCGTCGCTTTCGCTGCGGCTCAGCCTACCGGGGCAGGCGCTGGGTGCGGAAGTGGTGGGTGGCGGCTGCGATGCCGACTCTGATTCGGATCATTGCGCGGTCGGCGACCAGCTCGTTGGAGACGGCCTGGGCCCGGCCGCGCTCCAGAGCGGCGTCTTGCAGCGGCCACTTTGCGCCGATGATCGTGACGCCTTCCACGCGGTCGCTGAGGGGGATGACGGAGATGTAGTCGCCGGGGTGGCCGTGGAAGTGGGTTTCGCTGACGCCGTCGCCGTGGAGGATGGCGAGGGCGCTCCAGCCGTCGACGGCCCAGGTGGGGATTTGGCGCAGGCTGGGGTGGGTGAGCAGGCTGAGGTTGCCGAGGGTGTGGTCGATGCGGTCGCCGCCGAATGCGCCGAGCACGATCAGGGAGGTTGCGCCGCGTTGGAGGGCGAGTTGGATAGCGACATCGGCGTCGGTGCGCTGCTGGGGCGCAGGGTGTTCGACGATTTCGACGCCGGCGGCGCGCATGCGGAAGAGCTCGGCGGGATCGAGCGAGTCGAAGTCGCCGATGATTATGTGGGGCTGGATGCCGATGGCGGAGAGACGCTCTGCGCCGCTGTCGGCGGCGACGATCAGCCCGGCGCCGACGAGGGCGGAGCGCACCAACGGGGAGTCGCGCAGGTCGCCTCCGAGCGCGACGACGGTCTGCATGCCAACCAGTGATCCGGCCCGCTGCGGGCTAGTCGCCGGCTGGTTGGGCGGCGGGTTCTGCGGCAGACTCGGCGGCGGCGGCGCGCGCCTGCTCGGCTTTTTCCATCTGCTCGATGCCCTTGCGGAAGTCCTCGGGCATTTCCTTGCCGGAGTCGGCGAAGGCCTTGGCCATCGCCTTGCCGCCGGCGCCGAAGATGTCGAGCTGGCGCTGCTCGACGAAGTCGCGGGAGGCGACGAGGCGGTCGAGCTGTCCTTGGAAGCGCGGGGCGACGTAGCGCATGAGGAGTTCGTAGGAGCGCTCGGTCTGCTGAGTGCCGGCCCATTCGTGGGCCATGCCGAGCAGTCCGCCGACGCCGCCGGAGCGCTGCTGGAGCGCTTCGATCTGTTCGATGGCGTCCTGCGGGGAGCCGACGATGACCTGGTTGCGGTCGATGGCTTCCTCGATGGTGGGGGCCTGGGCGGCGAAGAGGCCGCCGGCGGCGTTGGGGTTGCCGGCGTCGCCGACGTAGGCGCGGGCGAGGTAGCCCTCGCGGACATCGGTGACGGCCTGCTCGCGGGTTTCGGCGATGTGGATGGCCATGACGACCTTCCAGTCGGCGCGGCTGACGGCCTGGCCGTGCTCCGCCGCCGACTCCTCGGCCCAGTCCCAGACGCGGCGGAGGCCTTCGTCCTCTGCGCCGGCGACGGAGAGCAGGCCGATGCCGTGCTTGCCGGCGAGTTGCGGACCGGCGGGAGTGAGGATGACGGCGGCGGCCATTTCGGGGTGGGGGTCGGAGTACCAGGACATTTGGAGGCGGGCCTCGGTGAGGGAGAACCAGTCGGTCTGCATCGTGACCGGCTCGTCGTCGCGGGCGAGGCGGACGATGGCGTCGAGCGCTTCGGCCATGCGGCGGCGCTGCGTCTCGGGGGGGATGCCCATCTGGACGGCGTCGGAGGTGAGCGCGCCGGGGCCGACGCCGAGCATGACGCGGCCGCGGGTCATGTGGTCGAGCTGGAGCAGGTCGTCGGCGACCATCAGGGGGTTGTGGTAGGGGAGGGAGACGACGCCGGTGCCGAGCTTGATGTGTTTGGTGCGCTCGGCGGCGGCGGCGATGAAGATCATCGGGTTGGAGATGAGCTCGCGGGCGAAGGAGTGGTGCTCACCGATCCAGGCTTCGTCGTAGCCGAGTTCGTCGAGCGTCTCGATCAGTTCCATGTCGCGCTTAAGCGCGAGGGTGGGGTGTTCGCCGACGCGGTGGAAGGGGGCGAGGAAGATGCCGAACTTCATGCGCTTGGGTCGCCAGGACATGGTGGTGCTCCGTTTCGTGCAGGTCCTAGGGTAGCGGGGTTGGGGTGTGGGTGCGGACGGCTATGATTGGAAGGTGGGGCGTGAAATGACAACGACAGCGGAGCCGCGGGCGAACGAGATCGTGGCGGAACTTGAGGC
Source organism: Dehalococcoidia bacterium (assembly GCA_965243125.1). Taxonomy (GTDB): domain Bacteria; phylum Chloroflexota; class Dehalococcoidia; order Bin125; family Bin125; genus CATQGW01. The sequence continues at coordinate 3,011,873 of OZ251529.1, forward strand.
GCACGGGTTACGCGCCGCGGCGGAGCGGATTTCCTACCTGCTGAGCCTTGACGACGATGATACCGATGAGGCCCCGATCGACCGCCGGTCGTTGAGAGCGCTCGCGGATTTGCTGACGGGCGAGCCGCGGCTGTCGCGGCCTCGGATCGGCGTTGGTCCGGACGGGCTGATGCACGCGGAGTGGGCGGCGACAGACGGGCTGCTGGCGATGGAATTTCTGCCGGACGGCGTCATTCGATTCTCGGGAGCGTTCGGCGCGCCGGATGCCGAAACGCTGCGGCCGCCGGTCAGTGGTGCGCTGCCGGCAGCGGCGGCGCTCGCCGCCGTGCAACACCTCGTCGACCTGGTCGCGCGCTGATGACCGGCGATCCACTGCCGGACGCTCACCACATCGCCCGCTATTGCAGCCCGCGGATGGTTGAAGACGGGCTGCCGACGTGGCGGGCGTTTGCGCCGAACGAGGAGGGCGGGGCAATTTCCGTGAATTGGCTGGAGTTCTTCGCCGCTCCCGATCTGCGATCGGCTGTCGGTATGATGCGCGTAACGTTCGGAGCGAGGTATACGCTGAGAAGGAATGGCCGTTTCGCCGTTCTCAATGTCGGCCGCGCAAAACTGGCGGCGCTCCGATTGTCGCCGATCCAGATCGAACATGCGCCGACGGACGACAATCCGGCGCACGCGGAGGTGATTGGCGTGCCGCTGGAGCCGATTGAGGTAGCGCGGGCGCTGCGTCGGCTGGTGACGGAACGGGACATTTTCGAGGCTGTTGCGCCCTTCTGAGCGATCGTATGTCTGCACAGCAGGCGATCAGGCGATGACGCCTTCGGCTATGAGGGCGTCGAACGCGTCCTTGTTCGTGTGGATCGGCGGTGGTGGGTTAGCGGGAGCGGCGGAGGGTGGGGTCGAGGGCGTCGCGGAGCCAGTCGCCGAGCAGGTTGCCGACGAGGGCGACGATCATGATGGTGATGCCGGGGATGCCGGTGAGCCAGAAGCGGATTTTGAGCAGGTCGCGGCCTTCGGAGACCATTTTGCCCCAGGAGATGGTTTCGGGTCCGACGCCGGCGCCGAGGAAGGAGAGGGAGGCTTCGGCGATGATCACGATGGAGATGTTGAGGGTGGCGAGGATGACGATGGAGTTGACGACGCTGGGGAGGAGGTGGCGGGTCATGAGGCGGAAGTCCGATGCGCCGATGGTGCGGGCGGCGAGGATGAATTCGCGTTCGCGGAGGCTCAATACTTCGGCGCGGACGAGGCGGGCGTAGGGCGCCCAGAGGAAGACGATCAGGATCACGACCACGTTGCGCAGCGAGGGGCCGAGCATGGCGGCGATCAGCAGCGCAAAGAGCAGGGCAGGGAAGGCCAGCTGCACCTCGACCAAACGCATGGCGAAGGAGTCGAACAGGCCGCGCCGCCAGCCGGCCAGCAGGCCGATCGCGGTGCCCAGCACCAGCGAGCCCGGAATCGCGATTGCGATCACGATCAATGATGTCTGGCTGCCTTTGATCAGGCGGCTGAGGACGTCCCGCCCCAGCCCATCGGTGCCGAAGACATGCGTCCAGCTGCCCTCGGCCTGCCAGACCGGATCCGCGAGGCGGTTGACGAGGTTCTGGTCGGTCGGGTCGTGCGGTGTGATCCAGTCGGCGAAGATGCCGCAGACGACGAAGACGCCGACGATCGTCAGGTAGAGCGCCAGCAGCGGCCAGCCGCGCGGCAGGCGTCGCGGCAGCCAGCGCCGCCGGTGGGCGGCGGGCGGGGCGATCGCGTCGGCGACGCGCTGCGCGCTCATGCGCCGGAGCCGACCCGAATGCGCGGATCGAGCACGTTGTAGGAGAGGTCGACGAGGATGTTGATGACGACGAACCAGACGGCGATGACGAGGACGCCGACCTGGATAACTGGGAAGTCGCGCAGGCTGATTGAGCGGAAGATCAGGCGGCCGACGCCGGGCCAGGCGAAGACGACCTCGATGATGATCGAGCCGGCGAGGAGTTGGGCGAGGGTGATGCCGAGGATGGTGATGACGCCGAGCAGCGCGTTGCGCAGGGCGTGGCGGACGATCACGGTGCGGTCGGCGAGTCCCTTGGCCTGGGCGGTGCGGATGTAATCGTTGCCGAGCACATCGAGCATTCCGGAGCGGGTGAGGCGCATTGTGCCGGCGGCACCGAAGCCGGCCAGGGTGATCGCGGGCAGGACCAGGTTCTCGAAGCCGCCGCGCCCGCCGGTGGGCAGCCAGCCGAGCTGGACGGAGAAGATGAAGATCAGCAGCAGGCCGAGCCAGAAATTGGGCATCGCCTGGCCGACCAGGGCGACGAGGCGGGCGAGCAGGTCGGGGATGCTGCCGCGCCGCACGGCGGCAAGGATGCCGATGGGGACGCCGATCACGACGATCAGGATGAAGGCGGCGATGGTGAGCTGGACGGTGGCCCAGAGCCGCCCGCGGACCTCGCTCCAGGCGGACTGCTCGGTGAAGATCGAGTCGCCGAAATCGAGCTGCACGACGCCGGCGAGGAAGTTGCCGTACTGCACGATCATCGGATCGAGCAGCCCCAGCCGCTCGCGGGCCGCTTCAATCGACTCTTCGGTCGCATTGCGCGCCGAGTAAGCCTTGATCGGGTCGCCGATCAGGCGGGTGCCGACGAAGACGAGTGAGACGACGACGAAGATGACGGCGATGGATTGGAGCAGGCGAGGGATGAGATGCGCGAGCATTGCACGCTATCCGCTTCCCTGTCGATCGCCCCGCGACCCGCCGCGCTAGGTCCGCATCGCCTTGAGGTTCCAGAGCTCGACGGAGGGCGGCTGGAGGAAGTAGGGGTCCCAGTGCAGGCGCGAGCTGGCGACATGGGTCTGCACGAGCTCGAAGAGGAAGACCCAGGCGGCGTCGAGATAGTGGATGCGGACGGCATCGGCGAGCAGCTCGGCGCGGCGATCGGGGTCGAACTCCGTCTTCGCCTCGGCGATCAGGCGGTCGACCTCGGCGCGTTCGTCGGAGAGGACTTCGACTTTGTGCTCGTAGGTGCCGGCGCTGTCGACGCTGATGGCGAAGGAGCCGAGCGAGGTGAAGCCGGCCGACTGGGGGAAGAGATAAGGCGCGGTCAGCTCTTTGTCGCGCGCTTCGCCGAGGAATTTGGAGATGTCCTCGGGGATGAGGTTGACGATGAAGCCGACATCGCGCCACATTTCGGCGATGGCTTCCATGAAGAGCTGGTCGTTGGTGTAGAGGCCAGCGAGGTAGATCAGGTCGGTCTCGAGGCCGTCGGCGTAGCCGGCTTCCGCGAGCAGGCGGCGGGCTTCTTCGGGATCGTAGCCCCAGCGCTGCTCGGGCAGTTCCTCGGGGAAGCCGAACTGTCCGGAGGAGAGGGTGTAGGTGTAGTTTTCGCGGCCGGTCATGATGTTCTGGGTGATGGCGTCGACATCGACGGCGAGGTTGGCGGCTATGCGGACGCGCTTGTCGCGCCAGGGGTTGGGCTGGCCGGGGTTGTAGGGGTCTTCCTCGATCGTCATCGGCAGCTTGAGGTGGAGGCCGCGCTGCGCGGGGTGGTAGAAGACATTGAAGTCGCCGGACTCGCCGAGCGGCTCGGCGAGGTCGGGCGGGATCGAGTTGGCGAGGTCGATCTCGCCGGCTTCGAGGGCGGAGACGCGGGCGCCGATTTCGGGGATCAGGCGCGCCTCGAAGCGCGCGAGGTAGGGCAGGCGGGGCGCGTAGGCGTAGTCGCGGCCGTTGTAGTAGTCGTCGTTGCGGACGCTGATGATTCGCTCGTCGGGGGCCCAACTTTCGAACTTGAAGGGGCCGGTGGCAATCGGTTCCTGGCCGAAGGCTTCGTCGCCGACGGATTCGATGTAGGCCTTGGGGAAGACGGGGAAGCCGCCGACGGCGAGGCTGTTGGCGGCGTCGACGCTGGGCGCGGCCTGGTCGATCCGGAGGGTGCTGGCGTCGATCAGTTCGTTGTCGCCGGCCCAGCTCAGCTCGCCGGTCCAGGCGGAGTTGTATTCGGGGTTGTAGTCCGCCTTGCCGGTCAGGCGGTCGACGGTGAACTTGATGTCCTCGGCGGTGATCGGCTCGCCGTTGTGAAAGGTGCGGCCCTCGTTGACGGTGACGATCAGGGACTCGGAGCCGACGAATTCCCACTCGGCGACGCCGCCCGGCACTGCGATGCCCTTCGGGTTGAGCGGGAAGACGGCGGCGTAGTGGTAGTTGTTGGAGGCGGACTGTCCGCCGCGCGCCAGCGCGCTGCCCTGGTCGAGGATTTGGGGGAACGCGCCGTAAGCGCCGATCGCGGAGGCGTTGTAGTCGATGCCGTCGTCGGCGACGGTCTGCTGCTCCTGCGCGGCCGGCTGGTCGTCCGCAGTCTGCTCTTGCTGCTGCTGCGCGTCCGCCTGCTGCTCGGCCTGGGCTTCGGTCTGCTGTTGGGTTTGCTGCTGGCGGGCGGGTTGGGCCTGCTGCTGTTGCTGCTGTTCGGTCTGCGCGGCGGCGGGCTGCGCGCCGTCGTCATCATCGTCGCCGCAGCCGACCAGTGCCAGGCCGGCGGCGCCGACGCCGGCGCGCGCGGAGGCGCGGAGCAGCGCCCTTCGGCTCAGGTTGCGGCTGCGCATGCGTTCCCAGTAGTTCTTCGACTCGTTCACGTCTCGGCCTCCTGCTCGCTCACCGCGAAAGCTACGCGGATGCGAAACAGTCTAGAGCATGGCGCGGCGCGGCTTACGGCGTGAGGGCGATGCCGATCTGGACGACGTTGACGAGGCTGCCGTCGCGGGCGGACTCTTCGAAAATCTGGACACAGGCGTCGGTCTGCGCCGATACGGACACGGGAATTTCCGCTGCGAAGTCGCCGAAGGCGGGGCCGCCGACCGATGCGGTGGTGAATGTGTCGGCGAGGATGCGTCCGTCAACGGCGAGGACGCGGAGGCGGACATTGGCCTCGAAGGCGCGGGCCAGGCCGGCGACGGGGATTGGGCCGCTGAGCCGTTCGCCGTTGCCCGGGCGATAGACGATCATCGATGGATCGACGGGATGCGGCGGACCAGGGTTGGGCGGGCAAGCGGGCGGCGCGGGGAGCAGCGGCTGGGAGAGCTGCGCGGCGGTCCGGGCCCAGACGAAGAGGCCATCGCCGCGCCGGACGGTGAAGGACGTGCGCGAGGCGGGGGCGAGCGCTGCGCCGTCGCCGATCCAGACTCTGTTGGCGGCGTCGTAGGTCCAGAGGCTGTGCAGCTGCGGGTTTGCGCCCAGGATTGCGCCGGAGGCGGCGGGACGGCCGAGCCAGCCGATCAGACTGAAGCCCTGGGACAGGTCGAGCAGGGCGGGGACTTCCAGCGCACGCACCAGCTCGAGTCGGCCGTCGATCAGGGCGAACTCCTGCGCGATGTTGAGGGTGGGGCAGCAGAACGAGTCGGCGGGGGCGAAGCCGGTGAAGTCGATTCGCAGGGCGTCGCCGATGAACGTCAGGCCTTGCAGACGGATGCGGTCGCCCAGGGTGCGCGCGGCGACGGGTTGGGGCGCGCCCTCAGCGTCGCGCATCACCAGATGCAGGTCGTAGAAGCGGCCGGTACCGCCGGCGGAGGCTGCGAGCACAGCGGCGGCGGCGGGGCGTCCGTCGATTGCGCCGTAGGCGGCGCGCCGGAGCTGCACGGCGACGCGAGAGGTTGAGCCGGGGGCGGCGGGTTCGCTGTAGCTGCCGTCGGTCAGCGGCGCAGCGCCGGCGTCGGTGTGCTCGGTTGGGTAGGTGAGGGAAGCGAGTTCGGCGTGGGTGATCGGGGGCGGGGCGTGGCCATCGGCGGAGGTCGGCGATGCGGCCAGCGTGATGCTGAGGGCGAGTGAGAGCAGTAGCACGGGAGCGCGCCAGACGCGGCAGAGTGTCGACGCCAAGTGTTTAGCGGGCATGTTGGGGCCTTCCTGTTGGGCGGTGTTGGACGCGCGCCGCTACGGGGCAGTCTAGGAAGTATTCACACGAGTCTGCCGGCCATTGGCGCGCATCCGGCTGTCGTCGTTTGCGGTGCGCGTGCGTGTGAAGCCGTTGAACATCTGCTGGCGAGTTGGACGAACCAGTGGTGTTGGTCACGTGGTTTTGTTTTGGTTACTCGGGCGGGAGTGCGCGGAAGAGGCGGACGGGGTCGGGGATGCCTTTGAGCAGGACGAGGCCGATTTCCTCGAAGCGGTCGGTCGGGATGCTGCGGGCCAGGCAGTCGCGGGTGGTTTCGGAGAGCAGCAGCTCGGAGGGGCCGGCCTGATCGGCGATTCTGGAAGCCAGGTTGACATCGTGCCCGATCAGGTCGTCGCGGCGTTGAATTTGGCGTCCCCAGTGCATGCCCATGCGCACCCAGAGCGGGCGCAGCGTTTCTTCGGAGTAGCGCTCGAAGCGGTCAAGCAGGGCGAGGCAGGCGGCGAGCGCGCCGTTCGGGCTGGGGAACCAGAGCATCAGGCCGTCGCCCAGTTCTTTGACGACGCGCGCGCCGGCGGGCAGCTCGTCGTTGACGATCCGCTCCTGAGCGGTGAGCAGTTCGTTGGCGGCCTCGTCGCCCTGCACGGCGGTGAACTCGGTGAAGCCGACGATATCGGTGAAGACCACGGCGCCTGTGATCGACGCGGGGGCCTCAGCGAGAGCGGCATCGGGCGCGGGCATTATGCGGATCCAATGGCGATGTCGCCGCTGACGGAGCGCAGGCGCAGGCGCAGGTCCGCGCCGGCCGACAGCTCGTTGCGCAGCTTGCCGCTCATCTGCTGCGCGAGCACTTGCGGACGCAGGTGGCCGGGCAAGTCGACGCGAATGTTGCCGGAGATTGTGGCGATCGACAGGTCGCCGTCGCCCTGGGCCTGCACGCGCACGGTCCCGCTGACCGCGACCGCATCGACCTTCCCGCCGATGTCGCTGAGCTGGACATGGCCTGAGACGTTGAGCAAACCGACGGCGCCGGCGCGCTCGACGGTGACTCGGCCGCTGACGACGCAGAGCCGCGCGTCGCCGGCGCAATCGCGGACGGCGATGTGTCCGGAGCGGGTGCGGGCGTTGAGCGATTCGACTTCCGCGATGTCGATCCGGCCGCTGCTCGCGGAGGCGCGCACCTCGCCGAGCGGTCCTTGCACCGAGATGTCGCCGGAGCGGGTGCTGAGCGTGACGTTGAAGCCGGCCGGGCAGCGCACGCGCAGCGCGCCGGTGCGGCGCGGATGGATGATCCAGCGCTTGCCCTCGCGCCGCAGGGCGCGTCCGTAGCCGCCGTGCCAACGCGGGAGGCGCAGCCCCTCAACGACTACGACGCCCGGATCGCTGTCGGCGGTGACCGTGATCTCACCGGAGCCGGTGATCACTTCGAGCGCCGTCGTGCCCTGCAGATCCAGGCGCAGCAGCTGGTCGGCCTGCGGGTCGGTCCGGTGAGTCATGCGTCAATCGTAGGCATCCGTGCGAGGGGAGATTCGTCGGGTTGTGTGTCGCAGGCGATAGAATCAGAGCGCCGGCGAGCGCGAGCGCTCGGCGGCGAACAGGACAACCAGTAGAACAGCGAAATGGGGCGCGAGATGGCACACGAGCAGATTTTGACCGAGGTGCGCGGGCGCGTGGGGGTGCTGCGGTTGAACCGTCCGGAGAAGCTGAACGCCTGGACGGACACGATGGCGCGCGAGCTGACGGAGCAGATCACGGCCTGGAACGAGGACGACACGATCGGCGCGATTCTGCTGACGGGCGAGGGCCGCGCGTTCTGCGCCGGCGCGGATCTGCAGGGCTTCAACCAGCGGCTGGCGGACGACCCGGACGCCTCGCGCGGGGCGGGGCGAGCGGTCAACTGGACGAATTTGATTCGCGAGTCGAAGCCGGTGATCGCGGCGATTCAGGGCTACGCGGTGGGGGTGGGGCTGACGATGGTGCTGCCCTGCGATGTGCGGATTGCGGCGGAGGGGGCGCGGCTCTCGATCCGTTTCGTGCGCGTGGGTCTGGTGCCGGAGCTGGGTTCGACGCGGCTGCTGGCGCAGCTGACGGGCCTCGGCGCGGCGACCGACATGTGCCTCTCGGGGCGGATGGTGCCGGCCGACGAGGCCTACCGCGTCGGCCTGGTCAGCGCCGTCGTGCCGCCGGACGAGCTGTTCGACACAGCGCTGGCCAAAGCCGACGAGCTGGCCAACAACCCCACGGCGGTGGTGCGCAAGATCAAGACGCTGCTGAACGACAACACGGTGGAGGCGGATCTGGACCGGGTAATGGAGCGCGAGGGCGCACGGGACCGTGAGTCGCGCCGCCTGCCGTCGCACACGGAGGCGGTGACGGCGTTCCTGGAGAAGCGGGACCCCGTCTTCAACCAGTGACGCCGGCTGCGGATCGCGGAGCCGCGCACGGCGACGGCGTGAGGTGACCAGGATACGCTCGCTGCCATGACGACCGACCAAGAGGCCATCACGTTCGCGATTGACGGCGAGATCGATCTCGATCTGTTCGCGGCTGCAGTGGATCGCCTGAAAGACTTGACCTCGGCGCTATCCGATGATCTGTCTCCCAACGATGAGCTGCACTGGCGCCTCTCGGATCTCAAAGTCGGGAGTGCGGTTGTGACGCTCACTCCCGAATCGCCGTCTACAGCGGCTGTCCAGAGGGTGACGCGTGGCTTCAACGAGGTAGGGGCTGCGTTGCAGGAAGATCTTCCGCTTGAGTTTTCGCCGCGAGTGGCGGCGGCGGCCAGGCGTCTCGGCGGACTCACCCGTCGCAAACGGATTAGGGCTGTGCGTTTTCGAACAGCCGGGCGGACCAGCACAGTGGTCAAACTGGGTGACAATGCGCAAGCGGCGGTCCCGCAGCGGCATGCGCTGGGCGCAGTCAATGGGCTGGTTACGTCGCTGAAGAAGCTTGGCGAGCTCGAGTTCGCCGTGACCGACGGAGTGTACGGCGTGTCTGTGACGTGCCATCTTCGAGCAGGTCAGGAGGAAGAAGCGCGGTCCGCTTGGGATAAGTACGTAACTGTGACCGGGATAGTTGAACGCGACCCCGGTACTGGCCGCCCAAGGCACGTACGACAGATCAGCAGGATCGAACCGCTGGTGGAGCGCCCCAGTGGCGGGTGGCGCGCGGCGCGCGGCGCGCTGCCTTGGAAGGTTGGCGATCCGCCGGCGGAAGCCGCAATTCGCCGGATGCGCGATGATGTCTGATCCACCGCTCAGCTACCTGGAGGCGTCCGCCGTTCTTGCGTATCTGAACAACGAACCGGGCCGTGCCGAACACCTCGAAGGACTGTTTGAGGAAGCCGAACGGGGCAACGTACGGCTGGTCACGTCCACGATCACGCTTGCCGAAGTGGCCTACGTCAAGGAAGCCAACGCCGCATCGGGCGTAGATGCGGACACACGCATCGACGACTTGCTGTTCGATCGCCGCATCATCACGTTTGTGGAATGCACTGAGGACATCGCCCGCGGGGCCCGGAGATACGTTCGTCCGGCAGCGGGTCAAACGCAGCGACTCAAGCCCGCGGATGCGATTCACCTGAGTTCCGCCATCGCAGCTGGCGTGGACTACTTCCTGACCTACGATTCCGACTTCGATCCGGCTGTTCTCGATGTCGACTTCGAGATCACGGAGCCAATGCCGGCCACCCCAAAGTTGGACCTGCCGGATCCATCGACCTAAGGTGTGTTCACACAAATCCGCCCGCTGCTGGAGATTACGGCAGGCTGGCGTGAGCCGGTTGAGGTCTGGCGGCAATTCTGCGCCGAGTCGCGTATCGTGCATTCGGGAGAGATGCCCGCGCCGATCGGGGAGGGAGCGCAGTCCGATGACGCCGGATGAGGCTCAGCGAACGTTGCACAAGCAGCTCTGCTCGCAATTTTTGTGCTCGCCGGGTCCGCGCGGCGAGGTTCGCGTGCTGACGCCGCTGATGTATCCGGACCGCGATCTGATCGAGGTGTTCGTGTTCCCGCGGGACGGACAGCTGGCGGCGACCGACCACGGCGATGCGATCGGCTGGCTGTTCACGCGGTGGGGCGTCTCCTACAGCGAACTGTCCGAGTTGCAGCGCGGTTTGCTCGACGACATCTGTCGCAGTCTGGGCGTCGCATTCGAGCGAGGCGCACTGATGGTGCGATGCGCCGAGCCGGAGCGGCTGGCGGAGAGCGTGATGCTCGTCGCACAGGCGATCGTGCGGGTTGCGGACATTTCGTTGACTTTCCGCCTTGACGCAGACAGATCCGGCGCAGCGGCGTCCAACGGCGTGCGCCAGCAGACGGAGCGCCAGCCGCAGCGGCTATCGAGATAGCGGCGACACGCTAGGCGCGGGACAACCGCACACGGGAGTTCTGCGCCTGATCGCTGTGCGGGGCTGAATCAGGAATCCATAAACAGCAGGCGCTGAACTTCTGTCAGATCTGCCGCGGTCGCTGTTGCGCCGTGCTTGGTGAGGTAATCCGCGTCGCGGACGCCTTGCAGGCCGATTATGCCCGCCAGGTTGGCGTTGCGGCCTGCGCCCATGTCGGACTCCGTATCGCCGACGATGGCCGCTTCGTCTGCTGTCGCGCCCAGTGCTCGCAGCGCGAGGCGGATGGGCGCAGCGTCGGGCTTGGGGGCGACGGCCGTGTCGGCGCCGATCACCGTCGTGAAGCGCTCGCTCCAGCCGAGCAGCTCGACTGTCTGCCGGCCGGCGTCCTCGCGCTTGTTGGTGACGATGGCGAGCGGGATGCTGGCCGCGCGCAGCGCGTCGAGCAGCGGCTCCGCGCCGGGCAGCGGGGCGGTTCGTGGCATGTAGTCGCGGCGGTAACGGGCGAGATAGTCGAGATAGATCGGCTGGGCCTGCTCCATGTTGAGGCCGAGCATGTGGTTGAGCATCACGGGCAGCGGCGGGCCGATGTAGCGCAGCAGTTGCTCTCGCGTCACGGGGTGGCCGGCGGCGTTGATCGTCTCCAGCATGCAGCCGAGCACCAGCGGCTCGGTGTCGGCGAGGGTGCCGTCGAGATCGAAGATCACCGCGCGATAACGGCAGACCGGCGCGGCGGACGGCGTGGACGCGCCCACTAGCGGAGCCGCACGCGCCAGTCGTCGGAGCCGGGCGCGTCGCGCTCGCCTACCGCGAGTTTGCCGCCGATGAACACGCTCACACTGAGCGCGGGTTCGGGCAGCGTTCAATCGCGCGCGGTGGGGCGCTCCGCCTCCAGCGCGGCGTCGCGAATCTGCTCGAACAGCTCGGCTTCGGCCACGCCGAGCGTCTCGGCGGCGGCGGCCAGCGTCAGCAGTTCGGCGTCGGTGGTCGTGTTGGTCGTCATGCCCACAGAGTAGCGTAGATGCGGGTAAAGGAGGCGCGGCCTTGGAGGTCTACGCCGTCATTCTGGTGGTGCTGCTGGTGCTCTCCGGCGTGTTCTCAAGCGCCGAGACGGCGTTTCTGTCGGTCGAACCGGTGCGCCTTGAGCATGCCCGCCGTCGCGGGCTGCCCGGCGCGGCGCGCGCCGCCGCGCTGCTCGAGGAACCGCGCCGCCTGCTGGCGGCGATCCTGCTCGGCAACAACCTGGTCAACACGGGCGCGGCGGCGGTCGGCACCGCGATCGCCGCCGATCTGCTCTCCGGCGGCTCGGCGCTGCTCGCCGCCACCGTCGTGATCACCGTGCTGCTGGTGATCTTCGGCGAGATCGGCCCAAAGTCGGTCGCGCTGCACCACAACATGGCGATGGTGCGGCTCTACGCCTGGCCGCTGCGCGGATGGGTGCGCCTGACCCGTCCGCTGGTGGCCGCGCTCGACGCGCTCACCCATGTCTGGCTGCGCGTCGTGGGCGAGTCCGGCGAGGAGCGGCCCGCGCTGAGCATGGGCGAACTGGAAACCGCGATCGACCTCGGCCGCCAAAGCGGCGTGCTGGAACCGGGCGAGACGAGCGTGCTGCTGGGCGCGCTGCGGCTCTCCGACACGCAGGCGCGGCGGATCATGACGCCGCGCGTGGAGATCGTGGGGATCGACGCCGAGGCGACGCTGGCCGAGGCGGCGCAGCGCTTCGGTTCGGCCGGCTTCCAGCGGCTGCCCGTCGCGGCCGGCGCCGCCGACCGCTTCGTGGGCTACCTGCACGGCTCCGATGTGCTGGCACAGCTGGGCGCGGGGCGCGGCGAGCGGCTGGTGCGCGAGGTGATGCGCGAGGCGCTGTTCGAGTCGGAGCGCGCCTCGGTGCAGCGCGTGCTCGACGCGATCCGCACCAGCGGCGACCAAATGGTGCTGCTGATCGATGAGTACGGCGACACATCGGGGCTGGTGACGCTGGAGGACATCGTGGAGTTGGTGGTGGGCAACATCCGCAGCGAGATGGGCACGGGCGGCGAGCCGGTGCAGGTGCGGATTTCGGGGCAGCAGTTCGTGGAAGGTCGGCGCGGTCTGACGGACCTGGGCGCCGAGCTGGGGGTCGATTTGGCGGGCGGGGAGGCGGAGACGGTGGGCGGGATGCTCACGGATCACTTCCACCGCATCCCGCGGGCCAACGAGGAGGCGGACCTGCACGGCTACCGCTGGACGGTGGTCGACGCAGACGAGCGGCGGGTGAAGCTGGTCTCATTCCGTCGCCTGCGGTCGGGCGAGCGCGCCGCAGCGGGCGGGCGGTGATAGGCTATGGAAGCAAGCCGAGGTGGCGGAATGGTAGACGCGACGGTCTCAAAAACCGTTGGGCGCAAAGCCCGTGCCGGTTCGAGTCCGGCCCTCGGTACCACAAGCCGCCCACTGCCGCGTAGTGTAATGGTAGCACCAGGGACTTTGGATCCCTTAGTCCAGGTTCGAGCCCTGGCGCGGCAGCCAAGAACCTCGGGTGTGCAGCGGCTCAACGCGGCGGCAGTGGCGTTGACCGTTCTGAGCCGGCGATCGTGTGTCGGTATGCGCCGAAGTACCTGATCGCATCATCCACATTGTTTTCGTGTTCGGACAGCTCTTCGCGGCTGAGCCGGCGAGCGCGGTAACCGTCTGTCGAATCGCGCTGGAGCGTCGCCAAGTGAATTGGCGCAGAGACACCGGCCGGCGCCATCTCACAGGCGAGCTTGAGGACCATCGTGGCGGCGAGAACGCCATCACGGATATCGGGCGGCTGATCACCCCAGAACACCTTACGGAATAGTCCGAGCAAAGGGTCGGCGACCGGCTGTCCCGCCCCGATCGACACATACCAGTTGTCGTCGGCCTTGACTTCGGGTTGGAAGTCGTCCGATGCGAACTCAATGAGTTCTGCGCCTGCTGCGCACGGCAAGGCGACCAACGCACCGTACGCTCCCGGCGTCGCACCTGTCTGTTGCAAGTCGATGATGGCCGCGCGCGCCAAACGGCGGCCGACATCGACTGCGGCGAGATTCTCGAGCGCGTTCGAAGACCAGCTCTCGCGAATCGTATCGGCAAACCGTTGGCTGAGGCCAATAGAGCCGGTGCCGGCCAGAATGACGCGATCGTTGATGATCTCAATCTTCTGGCGGAACGGCTGTACGATGGTGTGCGCGCGCCCGACGCCGAACGTCATTGCACTATCGCTGCCGATGACAACGCCGTCGGAGCAGCGGATACCGACGATCAACGTCACGCCCGCGCCTGTGCGAACACGCTGTTGACCGCCATTTCGGGGTATGCTTTGTTGATTGCGCCGACCAGTTCCGCGAACGGCAAGCTCCGGACGAACTCTACAGCGTCGTGGATGTACCGTTGTGCGTCCGGCGGCAACGACACCAACACCTGTTCACCTTGTTTCATACCTGCGTCCGTCAGGCGATACGATCGCGCACCCAAGCCTTTGGGTTCGGTCATGATGACGGCGTCGGCAGACTCGAGCGAACTCAGCTCGTGGTACAGCGCCAAGTCCAGCGGTCCATAGTGATGCGGCTCGAATTCGAAGTGAGGCCCGCCGGTCGATGCTGCGATGTTCCTGTCGATCAGGAACAGGAGCTTCTGAACCTGCGTGGCGGTGTAGGTTGCGGTGCCGGCGGGCGACAGGGCCGCGAGGACGAGGTCAGTGCGCTTCATGCGCTTCTCCGGTCGAGGTCCGGCGCACCCGATGCAACGCCGGCTGACGTTAGTATAGGCGAGTTGCACTGAAGATAGGGAGCGGCGGTCAGTCGATGAGAGGTTCGCACACGGATGGCGGCGGAATCCGGTCGCCGAACTCGGCGGCGGTGTCCAGCCAGAGGGCGACGGCGGTCTGGACCTCCGACAGTGCGAGCTCGTGGGTGTCGCCGTGGGCGAGGCAGCCGGGGAGGTCGGGCGCGGCGGCGATGAAGGCGGCGTCTTCGTCGCTCCAGTGGATGGTGACGGCGTAGCGGTGCATCGTCGGGCGCAGTGCGGCTGGTGGAAGAGTGGCTGCCCGGGCAGGACTTGAACCCGCAACCTAGCGGTTAACAGCCGCCCGCTCTACCAATTGAGCTACCGGGCAGGGCTTCCCCAGCTTAGCGCGTCTTCGCCTCTTGCGCGACATCCTCGCCGAGATCGAGCTCGAAGCGGCGCGCCTCGGCGTTGAAGCGCACGGCGCTGTGGCTGAACAGCGCAGCCAGCTCGCCTTGCCCTGCCAGCTCGTCGGGCGCGCCGACGGCCAGCGAGCCGTCGCGGCGGATCAGCCAGAGCCGGTCGGCGATCTGCATCGCCAGGTCGAAATCGTGCGTGGTGATCAGGATGCCTCGCCCCCTTCCTGCGTCTTCGCGGGCGAGCCTGCGGAGCAGGCGGGCGACATCGGCGCGGGCTTCGAGGTCCAGGAACGCGGTCGGCTCGTCGAGCAGGATCACGCTCGGCTTCTGCGCCAGCGCGCGGGCGATCATCACCCGCTGGCGCTCGCCGTCGCTGAGGTCGTGCAGCGGGCGTGGGGCGAGCGCGGCTGCGGAGGTCTCCGTCAGCGCGGCGCGCACCGTCGCGCGATCCGCCTCGGAGAGTCGCCCGCTGAAGCCGGCGTGGGGCGCGCGGCCCAGCGCGACGACATCCCAGGCGGTCAGCTGCGCGGCGTCGATCGGCTCGGTCAGCACGACGCTCAGATTGCGCGCGATCTCGCCGGGGCTGAGCTGCGCGAGATCGCGTCCGCCGAGCAACACCGCGCCGGCGAGCGGGCGTTGGAGACCGGCCAGCGTGCGCAGCAGGGTTGATTTGCCCGAGCCGTTGGGTCCGAGCAGGGCCGCGCACTCGCCGCGCCGGAGCGCGGCGTCGACATCGCTGAGCACGACGGTGCGCCGCCGACTGCCGTAGCCGACAGCGAGGGCGCGTGCTTCGAGCAGCGGGGCGTCGGGCGCGCTCATCGGCGAGTCAGACCGGCTCGGCGACAAGCGGCTGCTCGCTGCGGTGGTCGGCGATGCGCAGGCTGATTCGCCCGTCGAGGGCGGCGAGGATCGCCTCGCCGGCGAACTCGCGCCGCCAGCTCTGCATCAGCCGCGGCGTGGCGCCCGGTCCCAGCGCCCGCGCGCCTCGCGCCCACTCGACCACCTCCTGCACATCGGCTGTCGCGGCGACGAGTTTGCTGTTGATGTGCTGCTCGGCGCAGAGCGCGTCGAGCAATGCGTCGACGAATGAGGTCAGCGTGCGTGGCGGCGGAGGCGACGTCGCGCGCCGACGAGGGAGCTCGTCCTCCGGCAATTCGAGCGCCCGCCGCACCGGCGCGAGCATCGGCTTGCGGTAGCGATGCGGGACGGTGTCGATCCCGCGCACGCGCTGGAGGTCGTCGAATGTCTCGGGCAGCATCGCGGCGACGGCGATCAGTGTGTCGTCGCGCACGATCCGCTTGCGCGGGCTGTTGGCGGCCCGCGCGGCCTCATCGCGCCAGGCGTGCAGCTCGCGGGCGGCCGCAAGGCTGCGCCGATTGAGCCGACGGAGGCCGCCCAGTTGACGCCAGCGCGGCGTCTCCTCCGCGGCGTCGGTGTCGAGCGACGCGATCCGCAACTGCAGCTCCTCCGCCAGCCAGCGCCCGCGGTTGTCGCCGGCCAGCCAGGCCGACAGCCGTTCGTGCAGCGGCAGCAGCCAGCGCACATCATCGGCGGCGTAGCGCAGCTGCGCGCCGCTTAGCGGGCGGCGCGTCCAGTCGGTGCGCGACTGCGAGGCGGAGGCGCTGATTCCCAGCTCCTCGTTCAGCAGCGCGCCGTAGCCGATCGGGAAGCGGTAGCCGCAGAAGCCCGCGGCGAGCTGCACATCGAAGAGGTTTTGCGGCGGCCGCCCGGCCCGCTCGATGCAGAAGCGCGATTCCTGGTCGTGCGCGTGGACCACGGTCGTGATCTCCGGGTCCGCGACCGCTTCCCAGATCGGCAGGTCCAGCGTCAGGCCGTCGTTGGTCTGCGACGCCGCGAGCGGATCGATCAGTTCGATTCGCTCCGGCGTGGCGATCTGCACGAGGGCCAGCAGAGGGCTGTAGGAACCTTCGGAGATAAACTCGGTGTCGAGCGCGAAGATGCCGCAGCGGCGAATCGAGTCGATCAGATCGCGCACCTGGTCGGGCCGGGTGAGCGGTTCGGCGGGCAAGTCAACGGACGGGTCGGCTGCGAGGTCGGTCATGTCGGCGGTCCCAGTGTAAACGGCGTGTGGTAGCGTCAGTGAACGTCAGTGAAAATGACGGAGGGTGCCCCCGTGAAGGTTCGAGCATCGGTCAAGAAGCGCTCGCGCGAAGATCAGATCGTGCGCCGCAAGGGCCGCGTCTACATCATCAACAAGCGCAACCCGCGCAACAAGCAGCGCCAGGGCTGATGGCCGGCGCGGCGCTTGAGCGGCGGTCCCGGTCGGACGAAGAGGCATGCTCCGCGCGGCCTTGATTCGGCTTTCTCGTGAGGAACGGCTCGGCCGCGCCGTGGAGCGCTCGGCCGCGGGACGCGCGCTGGCCGCGCGGTTTGTCGCCGGCGCATCGCACGCAGACGCGGTGCAGGCCGCGCAGCGCCTCAACGAGGCTGAGTGCGGCGCGGCGCTCGCCTTGCTCGGCGAGGAGATTTCCGAGCCCGCCGAGGCCGAGGCCGCCGCGCAGGAATACCTCGATCTGATTGCAGCGGTGGCGGCGGCCGGCGGCGATGTTCGCATCGCCGTCAAGCCCAGCCTGCTCGGACTGTCGATCTCGTTCGACGCCGCGCAGGAGCGTCTGACCACGCTCGTCGACGCGGCCGAATCCGCCGGCCTGTGGCTGGAGATCGACATGGAGAGCGCGGCGACGGTGGACGACACGCTGGCGCTCTACCGCCTGGCGGCGGAGCGCTCGGAGCGGACAGCGGTCGCGCTACAGGCCTACCTGCGGCGCACGCCGGAGGACATCGCGGCGCTGGTTGAGCAGGGCATCTCGCGGGTGCGGTTGGTCAAGGGCGCGTATTCGGAGCCGCGCGAGATCGCCTGGCAGGACGCGCAGCGCATCCGCCGCGCCTACCGCGGCGCGCTGGAGCAGCTGACCTCGACGCCGGCGCTGGCCGCGAACGGCTGGGTGGGCGTGGCGACGCACGACGCGCGGCTGCACCGCGCCGCGCGCCGCTTGATGCGCGAGCGCGAGGCGCCGCAGGAGGTCTGGGAGTTCCAGATGCTCTACGGGGTGCGCCCGCAGCTGCGCCAGGAGATGGTGGAACAGGGCGAGCGGGTGCGGATTTCAGCGCCGTACGGGGAGCGCTGGTATCCCTACTTCGTGCGGCGCATTGCGGAGCGCCCCGCGAATGCGCTGTTCGCGCTGCGTGCAGTGGCGGGGGTTTAGGCCGGCCAGCTCGCGACGGTAGCGCGGTTCGTTTCGCGGACCCGCAGCCCTTGATCCGTAATCGTGAGTAATCCCAGATCGCGCCGATTCCGGAGAGCGTTCTCAATTCTCGCCCAAGGCACGATGAGCATCCGAACTTGCGCCATCACGTCGTCCGGCTCGTTCCCTCTGATCCGCAGTCTGATGACGTTGGCCCCATTGACGATCGCCTGGTTGATCGCGTGGCGTTCGCGGAGCTGGCGATGCAGATCGAACGTGACGAACGCGTCGTAGTCCGCCAGGAGTGGGGCCAAGTCCTCGTCAGGCGTGCCAAGTAGGTCGAGATCGCCGACCCAGAGACTCGGGTGACCGAGGAGAGAAAAGATGCCCGCGGCGGCCGGCGACATATTCTCATCGAACAGTAGTTGCATCGCGCCGTCGACCTACGACGCCAAGGCTCGTTCAAACGCGATCGCGGCTTCAACCTGTTCCGGGGTGAGCAGAAAGCGCTCCGCGAGGTACTCGGTAGTCCTGCCCCAGTCGTGCATCGTGCCCAGCATCTCCGTTTCGATGCGACGGCCGCGGACCACCGGGTAGCCGTCTTGCACGCGCGGATTGATCGAGACATGCTCCCCGAACTGGTAGAGGCGTCCCAGCGGCCCCTGCTCATGCAGCGTGCAGAGAGTGGCCAGTGTCGGGTCTGCGTCGCCGCCGCAGGGAATTGCTCTGTCTTCGTGGAATTCGGGGAGCGCGAGCTTCCACCAGTCCTCGCGCGCCGCGTCAAGCGCGGCGATGCCTTCACTCAGACGGCGGTTGGGGACGTTTTGTTCGAGCAGGGCGGCAAGGGCGCGGGCGCGCTGATAGTCGATCCAGGAATAGAGCCGCGCGATGCCGCGTCGTCCATTGGGCGGCGATGTGTGCAGCAGGCCGCGCCGCCGCCAGCCGGCCAGCCGGCTGGCCGAGACGCCGACCAGCGCAGCTACGAGCCTGCCCTCCAGAGCCCGGCGGTGAAAGACGTCGGGGCGGGCGGCTTGCACGGCGCTCATGCGCTCCTCCACGACTCAATCCTACCTACCCCGCAACGCGGCGGATATGCTGCGGCGCATCATGGCTGATGATGTTCAATGGCTGGTGCCGCTGGCGAGCATTGAGGCGTCCTACGCGGGCGGGACGCTGTTTGGGGCGCGGCTGACGGAGATTGCGCGCGGGCGGACGGTGTTTGAGATGCCGATCACGGCGGACACCGCCGGTGGGGCGAACGGCGGCGTGCATGGCGGGATTCTGGCCTCGCTGGCCGACATCGGCGTCGTGGCCGCGGTGCTCAGCACCTGTCGGCAGGGTGAGCAGATGCGCGGCACGGCGGAGCTCAACATTTCCTACCTGCGTCCGGCGATCGGCAAGCTGATCCGCGTGGAGTCGAGCGTGATCAAGAAGGGGCGGGCGCTGGCCGTGGGCGATGTGGACCTGACCAACGACCGCGGGGCGCTGATCGCCAAGGCGCGGGTGACATATGCGATTGGGGCGGCGCATGGCGGTTGAGGCGCCCGAGGAGTTGACCCATGCCGCGGCCGCGCAAGCGCTCGCCGACTGCGGAATTGCCGCCGAGGTCTCCGCATTGCAGCGGCTGGACGGCGGCGTCTCCAATCTGACCTGGCGGGTGGAGCGTGCGGGCGCGCCGCCGGTGGTGCTGCGCGTCGAGCGCGAGCGCGGCATTTTCCAGCCCTACGATGTGCTGCGCGAGGGGCGCGTGCTGCGCGCGCTGGCGGATACCGCCGTGCCCGTGCCGGCGGTGCTCGGCGAGTCGGCGCGCTGCGAGGCGCTGGGCGCGGCCTGCATCGTGATGGAGTGGATCGACGCGCCGCACATGGGGCAGGTGATGCCGTCGGCGGGGCTGTACGACGCCTACCGCGCGGGGGTGGACGCGATCCACGCGGTGGACTGGCGCGCGGCGGGGCTCGACTTTCTCGATCCGCCCGCGCCGGGCCCGGAGGCGGCGCGGCGCGATCTGGATGCCGTCGCGGTGCGCGCTGAGGCGTTCGGCTGCGCCGACGATCCTTTCGTCGTCGAACTGGGCGACGCCGCGCGGGGCGCACTGCCCGATAGCCCACCGCCGCGTCTCTGCCACGGCGATATCAATGTGTTCAACTACCTCGTGGGCGACGACGGCGGTATCTGCGCGGTGGTGGATTGGGAGCAGGCGCAGCTGGGCGATCCACTCTCCGACTGGGGCCTGATCTGCGCGCTGAGCGGGCTGAAAGGCTCCGACGATGCGCCGGAGGAGATGCCGCTGGCCCGTCCGTCGCTGTCGGCGGCGGGGCGCTCAGCGCGCGATCTGCGGTATTGGACGCTGCACCAGCTCTACAAGCTGGCCGTGATTCACCGTATTTGGTCCGAAATCGGCGACGCGCCGCCGTGGTACACGTGGGGCGATGTGGAGCGGGTGGGGGGCGCTGCGCTGCGGCGGCTGGGCGGCTGATCTGGCACCCGGGCTGGAGAGTGCTGTGGGACAGCTGCGGCACAAGGTAGTGCTTAGATCAACTTGACACATGCCTGCTCACGTAAGGATGCTGATGTCCACTCCTGCGGCCTCGAGAACGACGCCAATGAAGACGATGATGAACCCTCCGACGGTCTTTCGCCTGATCGACAAAGCACGATTGAGGCCAGCCGCTTCCAGCTCGGACATCTCTCGCGTCGAGTTGACCATGGGGCGCTTGCGATTCGCAAGATCGTGGTACGTCAGATTGAACTCAAACGTGTCCTGATTTTGGTAGTACTGCGTCTTACCCCTTGTCTTTACGACTACTTGCAGGATGATTTTGGACTCAGGGTTGAGGACTTCGTCATGCCATTCAGTGGCGAAGTAGCTTGCCGACGCAAGGTCTAGCCCCGTCTCCCATAGTCGTCGGGGTGCGCGCTTGCACCATGCCCAGGTTCGCGCCACGCGTGACTCGGATCGTTCTGCCGATGACGAGCTCTGTGCGCGCGCGTTGTCCTGCACGGCTGATCCTTACGATGCCGCACGCCGCGGCGTGCGAGGCTCCGTTCGCGGACTCGGTGCTGGCGAGACCTTCGATGCCCTGGGCGGCGCAGGTGGAGCAGGCTTAGCGCCACCCTGTATGAGCTTACCTGTGTTCTTCTTCGTCACGAGCCATCCTCAGGCGTCGCTTTGGATTTCCGTTTTTTAACCTTGCCGCGGGCAGGTTGTTCGTCTGGCACCTTGGCAGCGGAGCGATCTTTGGGGTCCGCCCGTGGAGGGGCCGGCGGAGCAGGTTTGGCAGCATCTGCTGACTCAAACCTGCTCGGTGTGCTTGGTCGGTCTAGGTCGTTCACGGGACGATCCGTCACGACTTCTTCGGTGGAGTCGACAGGGGTGGCGGCGGTGGCGGTGGCGGCGGAGAGGGTTTCGCACCCTCTTCGACAGGTGTTGGCGTGTTCGGCACTAGTCGTCTCCCTTGGACTTGGGCGGCTTAGGCGACGCGCTGGCAGTCTTCGGCGACATCGAGTGAGTGGGTGCTGGAGGGGCGGGCTTCGCCGCGCGTTCCAACGTGAGCTCTGGTGGGTCCGGTGGCGCCGGAGCGGGCTTGGCGGCCTTCATGCCATAGAACTCTCCGTCCGTCGATTCGGACGGGCTGTCGTTGTCGAGCGTCTCGATTGTCATTGGGACTTCCCTTTCGGTGCCATGCGGGCGCGCTTGGCGTTCTCGCGGCGCAGACCGCTTAAGGTTAGCACGTTCGACTTGATCCAGTTGCACGGACCGCAGAGCAGGAGACGGTTGGAGATGTGGTTGAGCCCACCGTCGGAGCGCGGCGTGTTGTGGTCCAGCTCGAGATAGAGCGGGTCGTCGAACTGGCGGTCGCAGCCGGCGCAGGCGACGCCGTTCTGGACGATCAGGAAGTCGCGCATCTCGGCGCGGCTCATCTTCGGTCCGGGCGGTTCGGTGATCTGGACTTTCAGCTTTAGCGGCGGTGCGGCCACCTCATTGTCATCGGTTCGCACCGGCGGCGCGGTCGAGTAGCCGATGTCGGCAACGCAGAACATCCGCCCGCCTGTTTCGCCGTCGGGCGCCGCGAGGCCGGCCGCCTGCAAGCGCTGAATGACCATCTCGTGGGCCTTGTCCCAGATGTCCATGCCAATCCACTGGCGTCCCAACCCCTCCGCCGCGATCGGCGTGGTGGCGCAGCCGCAGAACGGATCGAGCACAAAGTCGCCGGGGTTTGACGATGCCGCCACGATCCGGCGGTAGAGGTCGAGCGGCTTCTGCGTGGGGTAGCCGGTGTGGTTCTTGCCGTATGGACGCGGGATGCCCCGCCACCAGTCCTCTACCACCTTGCCTTTCGGATCGGGCTTGTAGGTTTTGCCGGGCGCACGGGTGTCATGGCCCGTGAAGACGGTCGCCTTGTAGTCCGAGTCGTAGGGCACGCGCACGTCATCCGAGTTGAAGGTGTACGTGTCCGACTTGGTGTAGCGGAGGATTATGTCGTGCTTCTTCGGAAAGTCGCGCTTCGACTGGCCGCCGCCTGCGTAGCACCACACAATCTCGTTGCGGAAGTTCTGTTTGCCGAAGATCGCGTCCAACAGCGCCTTGAGATAGTGGCTCGCTGTGGGATCGCAGTGGAGGTAGAGCGTGCCGTCCTCGCGGAGGACGCGATGCATCTCCATCAGCCGCACACCCATGAAGCAGAGGAACGCGCCCATGTCGTCGCCCCAGGTCAGCCGCGTCCAGTCGATCACCGCCCAAGCTGCGGGCCAGTCGTCCTGGATGGCGTCGATCCAGTCTGGGTGGACATCCTCGTTCCAGCGCCAGCGATCCTGGAACTTTGCGCCTCGCGCGAGGCCGCCCGGCGTGGCGTTGAATGTCTTGTTCTTGTTGAAGGGAGGGTCTGTGGCGATCAGGTGGACGGTCGAGGAGTTGATGCCGCGCAGGACGGGCAGGTTGTCGCCGTGGTAGAGGGTGCGGTTGGCGAAGTTCGGGGTGGCCATCTGGGGTTCCTCTCGGGCTGCGGCTTCCCGCGGGGCCTAGCATACACGTTCGGAGAGGTTCGGTCAGGCGCCGGGGCTGCGCAGAGGGTGGCGCTGGTCACGGCGAGATACCCGCGGCGCACGCGGGGATGCCGGTTGGCGCACGCGGGGATGCCGGTTGGTGGGCGCGGGGATGTCCGAGGAGGGGGCGCGGGCATGGAGGCTTGGGGCGGGCATGGCGGTCTGGGTCGGCCGCGGGGAGCGGGTCAGCCCTTGAGCAAGGCATCGGTGAGGGTGACGGTGTAATCGCCCTGCTGGAATTCTGGCGTCTGGATGACGCGCTGGAGGAAGGGGATGTTGTGTTTGATGCCTTCGATCCGCGTCTCCGCCAGCGCCTGCTGGAGGCGCTGGAGCGCTTGCGGGCGCGACTCGCCATGCACGATCAGCTTCGCCATCAGCGGGTCGTAATAGTGCGGCACATCGTCACCGCCGGCGACGCCGGTATCGAGGCGCAGCCACTCCTCGTCGGGTGTTTCGAGTACATCCACCGAGCCCGGCGAAGGGAGCAGCGTTTCGGGGTCTTCGGCGTAGATGCGGCACTCGACGGCGTGTCCGTCGGGCAGGCCGATCTCGGGCAGTTCGGCGAGCGGCTCGCCGGCGGCAATCCGCAGCTGCCACTCGACCAGGTCCTGGCCGGTAACCATTTCGGTTACAGGGTGCTCAACCTGTAGGCGGGTGTTCATTTCAAGGAAGAAGATTTCGCCCGAGGCGTCGAGCAGGCACTCGATCGTACCGGCGTTGCGGTAACGCAGTTGGGAGGTCGCTTCGCGCACCTGCGCGTAGAGCCGCTCGCGCAGGGCGTCGCTGAAACCCGGCGCGGGGGCGGGGGCTTCCTCGATCACTTTCTGGTGGCGGCGCTGCACGGAGCATTCGCGGTCGCCGACGATGGTCACGCCGCCCGCGCCGTCGCCGAAGACTTGCAGCTCGATGTGGTGCGGATCGACCAGCAGCCGTTCGAGGTAAACGTCGCCGGAGCCGAAGGCGCGCGTCGCCGAGGAGCGGGCGCGACGCAGCGCGCGGGCGAACTGCTGCGGGCGCTGCACGCTCGCCATGCCGATCCCGCCGCCGCCGAACGAGGCCTTGATCAGCAGCGGGTAGCCGACCGCTTCGGCGGCTGCTTCGGCTTCGTCGTCGGCGACTGCGCCGTCGCTGCCGGGGATCACGGGCAGGCCGAGCCCGCGCATCGTGCGCCGCGCCTGGTCCTTGTTGCCCATCAGGTCCATGTGCTCGGGCGCGGGACCGATAAAGGCGATGCTGCGCGCCTCGCAGGCCTGCGCGAAGTGGGCGTTTTCGGAGAGCAGCCCGTAGCCCGGATGCACGGCGTCGCAGCCGGCCGCGACGGCGGCGTCGATCACGGCGTCGACGTTGATGTAGGACTCGGCCACGGGCGAGGCGCCGATGTGGGTCGCGCCGTCGGCCTCGCGGACATGCAGCGCGTCGGCGTCGGCGACGGAGTAGACGGCGTGGGACTCGATGCCAAGGCGTCGGCAGGTGCGCGAGACGCGGGCGGCGATTTCGCCGCGGTTGGCGATCAGGACGCGGCGGAACATGTTGGCCCGATCATGTTGGCCCGGCAGGTCGGCCCGGTCAGGTTGGCGCTGCCCGGTGCGGAGGGCTAGCCGTCGAGCGTGACCAGCGGGTCGCCTTCCTGCACCTGGTCGCCCTGGGCGATATGTACCTGGGCGACGGAGCCGGCGACGGGCGCTTCGACGGGGATTTCCATCTTCATCGATTCGAGGATGACCAGCTCGTCGCCCTCGTCCACGCTGTCGCCCGGTTCGACGAGCAGCTCGAAAATTGTGCCGGCCATCGGCGACTTGACCTCTTCTGCCACGTGCGCACCCCTCGGTCTGTGTGTCCGGCTGTGTGTCCGGATAGTTCCGCGCTCATAGTATGGCGCGGCGCGCGCTTAGACGCTCGCCGCGCTCGCAGACGGGCGCTCGCGATTGGGCGCTCGCACGGGAGAGGGTAGGCTGCGCGCATGCGCAAGGAACTGATGGACATCTTGGTCTGTCCGGTGACACACGAGCCGCTCGAGCTGGTGGTGGAGCGGGAGTCGGAGGACGGCGAGGTGATTTCGGGGCACCTCTACTCGAAGTCGCTCGATTTCCGCTATCCGATCGAAGACGGCATCCCCAATCTGTTGCCGCCGGAGATGCAGGAGGGCGCGGGCGGCGGCTCGGGGTCGCAGCGGACGTAGCGCGGGTGACAGAAGCGCGGGCCAGGCACAGGGCGCTTTAGACGGAAGCGCTGCTAGGCTTCGGGCACGACGGGTGGACTTTAATCCGGTCCCGTGAGGCCGGGAAGGACGCCGCATGACTTCCACATACCTCCCCCTGCTCTGCATCCGCGCGCGCGCCGTTCCGGGCGGGAGCGTGCGATGAGCGCGCCGGCGACGAGTCGAGCCGGGGCGGCGACGGGCGAAGTGCTCGACGCGGGCGGCATGCGCCGCGCGCTGACGCGGATCGCGCACGAGATCGTGGAGCGCCATCCCGCGCCGGAGCCGCTGGTGCTGATGGGCATGCAGACGCGCGGCGTGCCGCTGGCGGAGCGGCTGGCGCTGCTGATTGAGGCAATCGACGGGCGGCGGATCGCGGCGGGCGCGATCGACAACAGCCTCTACCGCGACGACCTGGCGCGGCGCAGCACCGCGCGGATTTTGCCCAGCCGCATCCCCGGCGACATCGACGGCTCGGTGATCGTGCTGGTCGACGATGTGCTCTACACGGGGCGCTCGATCCGCGCGGCGCTGGATGCGTTGATCGACTACGGGCGTCCGGCCGTGATCGAGCTGGCGGTGCTGATCGACCGAGGCCACCGCGAGCTGCCGATCCGCGCGGACTACGTGGGCAAGAACGTGCCGACGCGGCGCGGCGACGATGTGCGGGTGCGGCTGGTCGAGGTGGACGATGCGGACGGCGTGTCGCTGCATCCCGAACCGCTCGGTCTGCGGACGGACGGGGGGCGCTGAGGATGGTCGCCGAACTGGTTGAGCAGGTTGAGCAGCATCGCCCGCCGTCGCAGGCGCCGCACGACGCGCCGTTGCAGGTCGCGGCCGACGCGCAGGCGTGGCGTCACCGCCATCTGCTCGATGTGGACGGTCTGGAGCGGGCCGAGATCGAGCACGTGCTGGAGACAGCCGAGGCAATGCGGGAGATTCTGGAACGCCCCGTGGCGCGGACGCCGGCGCTGCGCGGAGTGACGGTCTGCAACCTCTTCTACGAAGCCAGCACGCGCACCCGTGCCTCGTTCGAGCTGGCGGGCAAGGTGTTGGGCGCGGATGTGATCAACGTCAGCGCCGGCGGCTCCAGCGTCGAAAAGGGCGAGTCGCTGGTTGACACGGTGAAAACGATCGCCGCCGTGGGCGCGGATGTGGTGATCATTCGCCATCCGTCATCGGGCGCGCCCTATCTCGTCGCCCAAACCATCGATTCGCACGTGATCAACGCCGGCGACGGGCAGCACGCGCACCCCACCCAAGCGCTGTTGGACGCTTACATCCTGCAATCGGCGTTCGGGCGGCTGGACGGTCGGCGGGTGGTGATCGTGGGCGATGTGGCGCACTCGCGGGTGGCGCGCTCCAACATCTGGGCGCTGACGCGGCTGGGCGCGGAGGTGACGCTGGTCGCGCCGCGCACGCTGCTGCCGTCCTGGCTGGCGCGCGGCGGCGAGGAGCGTGAGCATCCGCTGGCGCTGCCCAATGTCGCCTGCGAGTCCGATCTGGATCGGGCGATTGTGGGCGCGGACGCGGTCATGGCGCTGCGCATTCAGCGCGAGCGGATTCGCGGCGCGCTGCTGCCCTCCGAGGCGGAATACGCGCGGCGTTACCAACTGACCGCGGAGCGGGTCTCCGCCGCCGCGCCGCACGCGGTGGTGATGCATCCGGGGCCGATGAACGAGGGGGTGGAAATCGCCTCGGAGGTGGCGCACGGCGGGCAGAGCCGGATCGAGGCGCAGGTCTCGGCGGGGCTGGCGATCCGCATGGCGGTGCTTTTCCTGCTGGTCAGGGGCGCGTCATGAGCGGAAATGCGCTGCTGCGCGGCGGGCGGGTGATTGATCCCTCGGCGGGGCTCGACGCAACGCTCGATCTGCGCATCCGCGACGGGCGGGTGGCGGAGTTGGGAGCGGAGCTGGCAGTGGGCGCGGGCGAAGAGCAGATCGACGCGAGCGGCCTGGTGGTCGCGCCGGGATTTGTGGACCTGCACACGCATCTGCGCACGCCGGGTGAAGAGCACAAGGAGACGATCGCCAGCGGCGCGGCGGCGGCGGCGCGGGGCGGCTTCACCACCGTCTGCGCGATGCCCAACACCAAGCCGGCGATCGACGCCCCGCCGATGGTCGCCAGCGTGCTCGACGCGGCGCGCGGCGCGGAAGCGCGGGTGCTGCCGATCGGCGCGGTCACCATCGGGCGGCAGGGCCGCGAACTGGCCGAGCTGGCGGCGATGCGCGACGCCGGCGCGGTCGCAGTGAGCGACGACGGCGACGCCGTAGCCGACGCGGCGGTTGCGCGACGGGCGTTTGAATACCTCGCTGATCTCGATATCCCGCTGGCCGAACACTGCGAGGATCCGCGGCTCTCGGCGGGCGGTGTGATGCACGACGGCGTGGTTTCGGCGCGGCTGGGGCTGCGCGGACAGCCCGCGATGGCGGAACTGAGCATCGTCGAGCGCGATATCGCGCTGGCCGAGGCGGCCGGCGCGGCGCTGCACTGCTGCCATCTCTCCACTGCCGCCGCGCTGGAGGCGGTGGATCGCGCGCGCGCGCGCGGCGTGCGGGTGACCGCCGAGGTCACGCCGCATCATCTCTGGCTCGATCACTCCGCCGTCGCAGGCTGCGGCGACGAACTGCGTTACGACACCGCAGCGAAGGTCAATCCGCCGCTGCGCTCCCGCGCCGATGTTGAGGCTTGTATTGACGCGCTCGCCGCCGGCGTGGTGGACGCCGTAGCGACCGATCACGCGCCGCACGCCGCGCCCGACAAACACTGCGAATTCGACGCGGCCGCATTCGGTATCTCCGGCCTCGAGAGCGCCTGGAGCGTGGTCGGTTCGCTGGTCGCGGCGGGGCGGCTCACACTGGAGCAGGCGATCGCGCGGCTGACGATCGGGCCGGTGCATGCCTGGGGGCTGGATCGGCGCGTGGTGGACGGCGAGGAGCTGCGCGGGCTGGGCACATTGCAACCGGGCGCGCCGGGCGATGTCGTACTGCTCGCGCCCGACGTGGAAACAGTGGTGAATCCGGCGCTATGGGCGTCGCGCGGCAAAAACACCCCACTGGCGGGCCAACGCCTGAAGGGCGTGGTCACCGCCACCTTGCTGCGGGGGCGAGTCGTCTGGGACGGACCGAGAGGAGGCGCGGGATGAACGAGGCGAACGACGCGGCGCTGGTGCTGGCCGACGGCTCGATCTTCCGCGGGCAGGCGCTGGGCGCGGCTGCCGATACGTGGGGCGAGGTGGTCTTCAACACATCAATGACCGGCTATCAGGAGATGCTTACGGATCCGTCGTATGCGGGGCAGATTCTGGTGCTGACCTATCCGCTGATCGGCAACTACGGTATCGACCCGCCGATCGACGAGAGCGCGCAAGTGCAGGTACGCGGGCTGGTGGTGCGCAGCGAGTGCGCTTCGCCCAGCCATCCGCGCGGCGGGATGCGATTGGACGACTACCTCAAAGCGGCCGGCATTCCCGGTATCGCCGGCGTTGATACGCGCGCGATTACGCGCCGAATCCGCAGCGAGGGCGTGTTGCCGGGGCTGATCGTTCCGGCTGGAGCAGCCGGCGACGCGGCGCGAAAGATCGCCGAGTTGCCGTCCTACGACAGCATCGATTTCATCGAGGTCGGTACGGAGTCGGTCTACGGCTGGGAGGGCAAGCCGGTCGCGCCGCAGGAAGCGTCGGCGGAGGGCGGACCGCACATCGTGGTGCTGGATCAGGGGTTGAAGTACAACATCCTGCGCAACCTGCGCCGGCGCGGCTGCCGCGTGACCGCCGCGCCGCCCGACAGCGGCGTTGAGGACGTGCTCGCGTACGATCCGGACGGTGTGCTGCTCGCGCCCGGGCCGGGCGATCCGGCGCTGCGCGAACTCCAGGTGCGGACCGCCGGCGCGCTGATCGGCCGCGTGCCGCTGATGGGTATCTGCCTCGGCCACCAGGTGATTGCCCGCGCGCTCGGCGCGGACACCTACAAGCTCAAGTTCGGACATCGCGGCGGCAACCACCCCGTGCGCGAGCTACAGACGGGGAGAATCGCGATCACTGCGCAGAATCACGGCTATGCCGTCGATCCCGACGGCCTCAGCGCCGACGCGGAGGTGACGCACATCAACCTGCACGACGATACCGTCGAAGGGCTGGCGCACCGCACCGAGCCGGTGTTCTGCATTCAGTACCACGCCGAAGCGTCGCCGGGGCCGCTCGACAACGGCTATCTCTTCGACCGATTCCTCAAGACGATCGAGCAGGCGGGCTGATGCCCGGAGGACGCAACGATGCCTGACCAGACACCAGCAGCAGAACCGATCTACCGCCGCGCCGCGGCGTTCGACGCGGCGGCCGTGGCCGCCGTGATCCGCGAGGTCGTCGAGGGACCGAACCCGGTCGTTTTCGACCGCCCGTGGAGCGAGGAAGAGGTTTCGTCCTGGATGGCGCGGCTGGGCGAGAGCGGCGCGATCTACGTGGCTGAAGCCGACGGCGAAGTGATCGGTTTCGGCGCGCTCGACTTCAACACCCAGCAGCCGGAAACTGCCACGCTCGGCGTGTGGCTGCGCTCGCAGTGGCGGCGGCGCGGGATCGGGCGGGTGCTCGCGGAGCATCTATTGGCGCATGCGCGCGAGCAGGGCTTCCGCCGGATCGTCGGCAGCCTGCCGGACAACAACGAAGCGGCGCTCTCCTTCCTCAGCGCGATCGGCGCGCTCGCGCCGCTGATCAACCCCGAATCGCGCTTCGAGTTGCCGCTGTGAGGCCGTCGCTGTGAGTACGACCGACAAACCGGGCAAGCCGCAATCGGTACTGATCATCGGCAGCGGGCCGATCGTGATCGGTCAGGCCGCCGAGTTCGACTACGCCGGCACGCAGGCCTGCAAGGCGATGCGCGAGGAGGGCGTGCGCTCGATCCTGGTCAACTCCAACCCTGCAACGATTATGACCGACGAGGGCGTCGCCGACGCGGTCTACATCGAACCGCTCACCGTTGAGGTGCTGCGCCGCGTGATCGAACGCGAGCGTCCGGAAGGTCTGCTGCCCACGCTTGGCGGACAAGTCGGCCTTAATCTCGCCGTCGACCTGCACGAAGCGGGCATTCTCGACGAGTTCGATGTGCGGCTGCTGGGTACGCCGCTGGCTGCGATCCGCGATGCCGAAGATCGCGAGCTGTTCCGGTCCAAAATGCGCGAGATCGGCGAACCCGTCCCACCCAGCGCGGTTGTGCATACGCTCGCCGAAGCGCGCGACGCGCTGGAGGAGATCGGTTTGCCGGTCGCGATTCGCCCCGCTTACACGCTGGGCGGCACCGGGGGCGGCTTCGCCCGCACGATGGAAGATTTCGAGCGGGTCGTGCAGTCCGGACTCGCCGCCAGCCCGATTACGCAGGTGCTGATCGAGCGCTCGCTGCTTGGCTGGAAAGAAGTCGAGTACGAGGTAATGCGCGACAGCGCGGATACCTGCATCACGATCTGCAATATGGAGAACATCGATCCGATGGGCGTCCATACCGGTGATTCGATCGTCGTGGCGCCCAGCCAGACGCTCTCCGACAAGGACTACCAACAGCTGCGCTCGGCCTCGCTGAACATCATCCGCTCGCTGGGTATCGAGGGCGGCTGCAACGTGCAACTGGCGCTCGCGCCGCGGCCCGATGTCGCGCCCTGGCACGACGACGCGCCGCCCGATCCCGAGCTGGCCCCGCACGATGCGCCGCTGCCCTACTACGTGATCGAGGTCAACCCGCGCGTCAGCCGCTCCTCCGCGCTGGCCAGCAAGGCGACCGGGTATCCGATCGCCCGCGTCGCGGCCAAGATCGCGGCCGGCAAGCGGCTCGATGAGATCGCCAATCAGGTTACGGGACGCACCCAGGCGGCGTTCGAGCCGGCGCTGGACTACGTGGTGGTGAAAATCCCGCGCTGGCCGTTCGATAAATTCGGCGCAGGCGACCGTGTGCTGGGCACGCAAATGAAAGCCACCGGCGAGGTAATGGCGATCGATCGTACCTTCGAGTCGGCGTTTCAGAAGGCGGTGCGGTCACTCGAAGTCGGCGGGCGCTCGGTGCTTTGGGAAGACCGCGACGCCGAGGATGATCCGGTGTCCGCCGCCGCCGTGCCTACCGACAATCGGCTGTGGCACGTGCTCGCCGCGATCCGGGCCGGCGTCGGGCTGGAGGAGATCGCGACGCGCTCGGCGATTGATCCGTGGTTCCTCGACCGCTTTCAGGCACTGATCGATATGGAGCGCCGGCTGCTGGCGGAACCGCTCGAACCTGCATTGATGCGCGCCGCCAAGCGGCTGGGTTTCGCCGACGAGCAGATCGCCAACCTGGCCGGCACCGTGACCGAGCGCGTGCGCGAACAGCGCCGCGCCTGGGGCATTCAGCCCGTCTACAAAATGGTCGACACTTGCGCCGCCGAGTTCGACGCCGTCACCCCGTACTTCTACTCCACGTACGAAGACGAGAACGAAGCGATCGCCGAGCCGGGCAGGCGCGCGCTGGTCGTGGGCAGCGGACCGATCCGCATCGGCCAGGGCATTGAGTTCGACTACGCCTCGGTCAAAGCCGCGCAGGCGTTGCACGCGGCCGGCTGGTCGGCGATTATGGCCAACAGCAACCCCGAAACGGTGTCGACCGACTTCGATACCTCCGATCGCCTCTACTTCGAGCCGCTTGATGAGGAGGCCGTGCGCGACATCCTCGAAAACGAGGACGCAGCCAACGACGACGACGATGTCGCGTCGATCCTGCAGTTCGGCGGACAGACCGCGATCAACCTGGCGGGCCCGTTGACCTCGGCGGCGCGGCCGATCCTGGGCTCCGCCGCCGACGCCATCGATCTCGCCGAAGATCGGCGCCGCTTCGAGCGCTTTCTCGCCGACCTCGGCATCCCTCAGCCGCCCGGCACGGGCGTGACCAGCGTCGATGAGGCGATTCTCGCCGCCGACTCGATCGGCTACCCGGTACTGGTCCGGCCCTCCTACGTCCTCGGCGGCCGCGCGATGGAGATCGTCCAGCGCGTGGCCGATCTCGCGCGCTACGTGACGCAGGCGCAGGAAGCCGCGCCCGGACGCCCCGTGCTGATCGACAAGTACCTGGCCGGCATCGAGGTGGAAGTCGACGCGATCTGCAGCGGCGAGGAGGTGCTGATTCCGGGCATCATGGAGCACATCGAACGCGCCGGCGTGCATTCCGGCGACTCGATGGCGGTCTACCCTGCGCCGAATCTGCGACCGGGCGAGGTCGGGGCGATCATCGATTACACGCGGCGGATCGGCGTCGGCCTGGGCGTGCGCGGCCTGATGAACATTCAGTACGTGGTGATGCGCGATGAGCCGCAGGACGACGGCGATGTCTATGTACTGGAGGTCAACCCGCGCGCCAGCCGCACGGTGCCGTTCCTCAGCAAAGTAACGGGCGTGCCGATGGTTGAGGTCGCCGTGCGCGCGATGCTCGGCGAGGGACTTCAGGAGCAGGGCTACCGCAGCGGCCTTTGGCCCGCCCAGCCGCTGGTCGCGATCAAGGCGCCGGTCTTCAGCATGTCAAAGCTCAGCGGCGTCGATACGCACCTGGGACCGGAGATGAAATCGACCGGCGAGGTGATGGGCGTCGATGTCGATTACGATCGCGCGCTGATCAAAGCGCTGAACGCCGCCGGCGTGGCACTGCCCGAGCGGGGCCGCGCGGTGCTCAGCATCGCCAACGAGGACAAGGTGCGCGCCATCGACCTGATCCGCGAGTTGGACAATGCAGGCTACGAGCTGTACGCCACACCCGGCACCGCCGACCTGATCCGCGGGCTCGGTTGCGAAGTGCGCGAGCAACAGAAACGCGAGATGACCGGCGACCCGTATGTGATCGAGCTGATTCGCTCCGGCGCGATTGACCTGGTGATCAACACGCCGGAGCAGACCAGCGCGACGATCCGCGACGGCTTCCACATCCGCCGCGCCGCCGCCGAACAGCGCATCCCCTGTTTTTCCAGCATCGACACCGCCGCTCACGCCGTCGGCGCGATGATCGCCCGCCGCCAGGATTACAATGTCGCTCCCCTGTCCGCCTACATGACCGGCAAGGTTTGAGCAGTCGAATGCAGCGCGTTGCCGCGGTCGTACAGGAAACGACCGAAATCACGACCGGCGTGTTCGTCAGCTGGTACGACGCACCGGAGCTCGCGGCGCAGGCCGCGCCCGGGCAGTTCGTAATGGTTGATCCGGGCTGGGAATCGGGCGCGTTCGATCCGTTGCTGCCGCGCGCCTTTTCCTACTACCGATTTCGATCTGCCGAGGGAGAGCGGCAGTTCGCCCTGCTCTACGCCGTCGTCGGGCGGGTCACCGAGGCGATGGCGGCGCAGCGCCCGGGCGACGCGATCTGGATGACCGGTCCGCTGGGCCGCGGCTTCGAGGTGCAACGGCACGCGCGCAGCCTGCTGCTGGTCGGCGGCGGCGTGGGGATCGCGCCGCTGGTCGCGCTGGCCGATCAGCAGGTCGCGCGGGGCCGCGCCGTGGCGCTCTGCTTCGGCGCGCGCAGCGCCGAGGGCGTCTTCCCCGCCGACCTGCTGCCGCCCGAGGTTGAGTATTACGTCAGCACGGAGGACGGCTCGCAGGGGCATCGGGGGCTGGTCACCGAGCTCTTCGCGCAGCACCTCAGCTGGGCCGACCAGAGCTTCGCCTGCGGCCCCGTGCCGATGTTCCGCAGCATGGCCTCCGTGGTCCGCGCCGACGGCATGCGCCGCCCCGTGCAAATCCTGATGGAGACCGAGATGGCCTGCGGCGTCGGCATCTGCTACGGCTGCGCCGTCTTCACCAGGCGCGGCGTCAGACTCTGCTGCAAAGACGGCCCCAGATTCGACCTGCTCGACGTCTACGGGAGGGCGTAAGGGACTGCCGCTCCCGAAATTGCCCTCGACGGAGGGGCTGTCCGCGCAGCGGACCTGAGGGTGGCCGCGACGCCTGCGCTACACCCAACCCCGCGGGTTGGATAGGCTGCGCTGCGCACCCATTGCGCGGGTGTCGGGAGGCGCTGCATGGCCGATTTCTATCGCCCCCCCTGGCGCGAGAGCTCGGGGCCGCTGCGGCGGCTGGTGGTCGAACCCACGATCCGCTTCATGCGCATCGAGGCGGCCGGCGGGATCGCGCTCGTGTTCGCCGCCCTCGTCGCGCTGATCTGGGCCAACGTGGACTATGGCTCCTACTCCTCCTTCTGGCACACCGAAATCAACTTCGACATCGGCATCTGGGCCTTCCAGGAGGAAGGGCACGGCGTCTCCCTCCAGCATGTGGTCGACGATGTGCTGATGGTCTTCTTCTTCCTCGTGGTGGGGGCGGAGATCAAGCGCGAGGTGGTCCACGGCGAGCTGCGCAACCCGCGCCGCGCGACGCTGCCGATTCTCGCGGCGCTGGGCGGCATGCTGGTACCCGCCGGGCTCTACGCGCTGCTCAACACAGGCGGCGCGGGCGGCCCCGGCTGGGGCATCCCCGTCGCCACCGACATCGCTTTCGCGCTGGGCGTCTTAGCCCTGCTCGGTCCGCGCATTCCCGTGCAGCTCAAGGTCTTCCTACTCACCTTGGCCGTCGCCGACGATGTGGGCGGCATTCTGATCATCGCCGTCTTCTACAGCGAGGGCATTCGGCTCGAATGGTTGGCCGGGGTGGTCGGCGCGGTCGTCTTCCTGCTGGTGCTCAAGCGGATCGGCGTGCGGTATTTCGGTGCCCACGCGGTCGGCGGCGTGTTCCTCTGGCTCACCCTCTGGGAGGCGGGCATTCACTCGCCGCTGGCGGGCGTGATTCTGGGGCTGATCGTGCCCGCCAGCTCGCTCTACGACCACGAGGGCACGGCGCGTCGGATGGATTACCTGCTCCAGCGCTTCCGGCACGCGATCGCCGACGATGATCCGCGCGTCGCCGAGCACGATTCACAGGAGGCGCTGCGCGGCATTCAGCATGTGGCGCACGAAGGCTTAAGTCCGCTGGAGCGGCTTGAGGAGACGATTTCGCCGATCTCCGCGTTTGTCGTGGTGCCGATTTTCGCGCTGGCCAACGCGGGCATCGTGCTCGACGGCGACAGCATCAGCGAGGCGGTTTCCTCCAACGTGGCGATCGGCATCTTCCTGGGGCTGCTGCTGGGCAAGTTCGTGGGGATCGTCGGCGGTTCGTACCTGGCGGTGCGGTTGAAGCTGGCCGACAAACCGCCGGAGCTGACCTGGCCCGACATCGCCGGCGCGGCGCTGCTGGCCGGGATCGGTTTCACCGTGGCGCTGTTCATCGCGGATCTGTCGTTCCCGGGCGACGATCAGATTGAAATTGAAGGGGTGGCCAAGATGGGCATCTTCGCGGCCTCGATTGTGGCGGCGGTGCTGGGCTACGCGATTCTGCGCTTCACCAGCGGGCATCGGCTCGCGCCCGCGGAAGCGATCGTGGAGCCCGACGCGGCTCCAGCCCCCGCCGCCGGCGACTGAGGCGTTGCCGGAATTTTACGTTTAGTTGGGATTGGCGAGGGCTAGAGGGTTCTGCGAGCGAACGGCTGGCATAGGATGATGACAGAACTCTTGGGAGCGTCGCCGATGGACGATCTGTTGGAGCCGGTGCTGCGGGCAGTTGAGCGCGATGCGCGGCTATCGCCGGCCGAGCTCGCAGCCGCGTCCGGACTCAGCGAAGACGAAGTGCTGCGGGGAATCGCGGAGGCCGAAGAGCGCGGCATGATTATGTCATGGGGGGCGCGGGTGAACTGGGAGAGCCTGGGGCTTTCGACGATCTACGCACTGGTGGAGGTGACACTGGAGCCGCAGGACAATCTGGGCTACAACGGGCTGGCGCGGCGAATTTCGCGGTTCGATGAGGCGCGAACGGTGTATTTCGTGTCGGGCGCCTACGACCTGCTGGTGATGGTGGAGGCGTCGTCGATGGGCAAGATTTCGGATTTCATCTCGGATCGTCTGGCGACGATGCCGGGGGTGAAGGGGACGACGACGCACATTCTGATGCGTCGGTTCAAGGAGGACGGCGTGATGCTGGAGGGCGAGGATGACAGCGCCCGGCGTCGCGTCGTGCTGTAGGCGGGGAGTCGAGAGCGAGTCGATGCCGAGTCTGTCGACGGGGGATTTGCTGCCGGAACCGGGGCGTGCGGAGCGCGCGACGCGGATTGCGTCGCGGGTGCAGGCGGTGCCGGCGTCGGGCATTCGGCGATTTTTCGACATCATCGCGACGATGGATGATGTGATTTCGCTGGGCGTGGGGGAGCCGGATTTCGTGACGCCATGGCCGATTCGGGAGGCGGCGATTCGGGCGATTGAGCAGGGGCGGACGCACTACACGTCGAATTTCGGGCTGCGCGATCTGCGCGAGGCGATTGCGGCGGAGCTGGAGCGCCGCTACGGGCTGGAGTACGACCCCGGCTCGGAGCTGCTGATCACGACGGGGGTGTCGGAGGGTCTGGACCTGGCGGCGCGGACGGTGATCGATGCGGGGGACGAAGTGATTGTGCCGGATCCGTCGTATGCGGCGCACGCGCCGGCGGTGGCGCTGGCGGGCGGGACGCCGGTGGCGGTGGCGACATCGGCGGCGGACGGGTTCGCGCTGGATGCGGCGGCGGTGGCGGCGGCGATCACGCCGCGCACGCGGGCGATGCTGCTGGGGTATCCGGCGAATCCAACGGGGGCTGCGCCGTCGCGGGCGGAGCTGGAGCCGATCGCGCGGCTGGCGGTGGAGCGGGATCTGATGGTGATTTCGGATGAGATTTACGACCGTCTGGTGTACGGCGGGGCGGAGCATACGGCGCTGGCGTCACTGCCGGGGATGCGGGAGCGGACGATCACGCTGGGGGGCTTCTCCAAGAGTCACGCGATGACGGGCTGGCGGGTGGGCTGGGCGGCCGCGCCGCCGGATGTGTTCGCGGGGATGCTGAAGATCCACCAGTACGCGATGATGTCTGCGCCGACGCTGGCGCAGTGGGCGGCGCTGGAGGCGGTGCGGTCGGGCGAGGAGTACGTGGTACAGATGCGGGAGGAATACGACCGTCGGCGGCAGTTGATGTGGCGGGGGTTCAACGAGTTGGGGCTGACCTGCGCGGAGCCGCGGGGGGCGTTTTACGCCTTTCCGTCGGTGGCGATGAGCGGCTACGACGACGAGGCGTTCGCGGAGCAGCTGTTGCTGCAGGAGCAGGTGGCGGTGGTGCCGGGTTCGGCGTTCGGGGCGGCTGGGGCAGGGCATGTGCGGGCGTGCTACGCGACGTCGTATGACGAGATCGAGCAGGCACTGGAGCGGATCGCGCGCTTCCTGCGCAACGCGCCGACGGTGAAGTAGGGGCGGCGCCGCGCGGGGCGCTAGCATTCGCTGCATGCCTGAAACGTCCGACACGCCAGAGCAGTCCGCTGAGCAGCCCACCGAGCAGCTGGTCGCGCCGGACGATGATTTCAGCTTGCGGATTACGCAGGTGCAGGCGCGTCCGCGTCCGGTGGAGGAGGGGGAGCCTGATCCGCTGCGGCTGGAGTTGCGGCTGGGCACCTCGCGGGGGGAGATTTCGGCGCTGCTGGATGTGAGCGAGGGGCAGCCTGGGGCGGTGGTGTTCTGTTCGGGGGCGATGGGCGGTGCGCACGAGGTGATCGGGCCGGGCGGACGGGTGTATGAGCGTCTGGCGGGCGAACTGCCGGGGCAAGGGGTGTCGACGCTGCGCTTCCACTACCGGATGGCGGGGGAGTTCGAGGAATGCGTGCTGGATGTGCTGGGGGCGTGCTCGTTTCTGGGCGGCGTGGGCGCGGAGCGGATCGTGCTGGTGGGGCACTCGTTCGGCGGGGCGGTGGTGATCAAGGCGGGGCAGATTTTGCCGTCGGTCTGCGGGGTGGTGTCGCTCTCGCCGCAGTTGTTCGGGACGCGGCAGGTGGAGCAGTTGGGCAAGCCGCTGCTGCTGGTGCATGGCACGGCGGACGGGATTCTGCACCACGCGGCGAGCGAGGACATCTACAAGCGGGCGCTGGATCCGAAGCGTCTGGTGCTGATTCCGGACGGCGGGCACGGCCTGGCGGAGGATCCGGAGACGGTGCATCGGGAGTTGAGCGGGTTTATTCGTCAGCTGGCGGGTCCGCGGGAGTAAGGGCGGCGTCGCTGAGGGCGAAGACGCCGGGTCCGACGCGGCGGAAGGCGGCGTCGGGGCCGGCGCGGCGGATGTGATTGTTGAGCGCGCCCTTGATCGAGAGCTCGGGGTGGTCAGCGTTGCTCTGCCAGAGGCGGGCGTCGAGGGCGCGGCGGGTGATTTCGCGGAAGTGGAGCGGTGAGTCGGCGGTGCGGAGGACGGCGATCGCGGCGGCAACGGCGGTGAGCGGACGGTCGGGGGGCTGTTCGGGATAGGGCTGGGGCGGGTCGTTGAGGGTGTGGGTGTGTTCGTCGGCGGATGGTGCGAGCTGCTGTTCGAGCGGTTCGATCAGGATGTCGAGCGCCTGTCGCTGGGCTTTGAGGGCGGCGATTTGCTGGTCGAGGGCGTCGCGCTGGGCGCGCTGGGACTCGAGGAAGCGTTTTGCGGTGGTTTGGAGGCCAACTTGGAGGAAGTCGGGGTCGTTGGGCATGTCTGCGGGAGTGTAGTGCGGGGGTGGGGAGGGTGCGTTGTGCGGCGGGCGGGCGGGCGTGTGGTTTCCCGCTCGGGGGCGGGAACGACGGGAGGCGGGGGCGGGAACGGGGGAGTGGTGGGTGCCGGGGGTTGGGTGCTGATCACGTCGAGATACCCGCGGCAAGCGCGGGTATGACGGGGTTAGGCACGGGGATGACGGGGTTAGGCACGGGGATGACGGGGTTAGACGCGGGGATGGCGCGAGTGGGCGTGCGGGGACGGCGCGAGTGGGGACCGGGGGTTAGGGGTTGGCGGGGGGTGAGGTGTTGGCGCCGGAGACGCCGAGGCGGTCGGCGATGGCGCGGGCGGCGTTGGTGAGTTCCATGGGGATGACCCACTTGGTGCTGTTGCCGTCGGCGAGGGTTTTCATCATCTCCAGGTACTGGAGGCCCATGGTGTTGCCGTGGGCGTTGGCGGCGGCTTGGTTGAGCAGTTCGAGGGAATCGGCGTAGCCGCGGGCTTCAAGCACCTGGGCTTCGCGGTGGCCTTCGGCGCGTCGGATCTGGGCTTCGCGCTCGCCTTCGGCTTCGAGGATGGCGGCCTGCTTCTCGCCCTCGGCGACGTTGATCTGGGCGTCGCGGGTGCCTTCGGATTCGGTGATCTGGGCGCGGCGAGTGCGCTCGGCGGACATCTGGCGGGTCATCGCCTCGGAGATGGCGGGCGGCGGCTCGATTTCGCGGATTTCCACCGCCGTGACCTTGACGCCCCAGCGGTTGGTGACCTCGTCGAGCTTGACCTGCATCTGGGCGTTGATGTCGTCGCGGCGAGAGAGGACTTCGTCGAGGTCCATCTCGCCGATCACGGCGCGGAGGGTGGTGGTGGCGAGCTGGCGGGCCGCGCCGAGGTAGTCACGCACCTCGAGCACGGTGCGCTCGGGATCCATGACGCGGAGGTAGACGACGAAGTCGACATCGACGCCGGCGTTGTCCTTGGTGATGTTGCGCTGGGGGGGGACGTCGAAGTACTGCTCGCGCATGTCGACCTTGTTGCCGGCCTGGATGATGGGGATGATCCAGACGAGGCCGGGGCCTTTCATGCCGACGTAGCGTCCCAGTTGGAATTTGGCGATGCGCTCGTAGTCGCGGACGAAGTTGATGATGGCCATGCGGCGTCTCCCTGATCGGGCGCGCCGCAGACTGCGCGATGCGCCGCCTGCGATTATATCTGCGCAATGCGACGCACCACACGGACGCCCTGGCGGCGGAGCCGGGTCTACGCCTGGCTGCGGATGTTTCGCCCGCTGACGGGGCCGGCGCTGGGCCTCTGCGCGGCGCTCTGCGTGCTGGCCTGGACCGACGGCGCGGGCGCCTGGCACGAGCCGCTGCGCTACGGGCTGGCGATCGCGCTGCTGGCGGGCGCGGCGGCGATGGTCAACGACGCGGCCGACGCGGGGCGCGACGCGGCCGTGCGAGTCTGGCGGCCGATGCCGGCGGGGATGGTCGGCGCGACGCCGGCGCGGGCGGTCGCGGCGGTTTTGGCCGCGGGCGGGCTGGCGCTGAGCGGCTCACTGGGCTGGCAGCCGCTGCTGACGAGCGCGGCGCTGGTCGTGACGGCGGGGGTGTACAGCCAGGCCTGGCGGGGGTCGCTGAGCGGCGCGGCCTGCTTCGCGTTGGCGGCGGTGCTGATTCCGCTGGGCGCGGCGCTGGTCGGCGGTCCCTCGGGCGGGGCGCTGTGGTGGGTCGGGCCGGTGGGCGCGGCGACGGGGCTGGCGTTTTTCGTGGTGTACAAGCTGCCGGATTTCGAGCGGGACGACGAGGACGGCTCGCGGAGCGTGCTGCACTGGGCAGGGATCGACGCGGCGGTGCCGACGGCGTGGGCGGCGGTCGCGCTGGCGTTGGCGTTGGCGCTGTCGTCGATCAACCTGGACGGCTACGAGGCGGCGTGGGTCTACGCGCCGCTGGTCTGGCTGCTGAGCTGCGCGTTGGGGACCACGATCGCGCTGCTGCGGCAGGTGACGGAGCAGCGGTTATGGTGGCAGCGGGCGCTGCTCTGCCCGGGTCTGCTGGCGCTGGTGGTGGGCTGGATGGGCGCGATGTCGGGCACCTGATCGGCGGGAGCGGGCGGTTTGCTAGCTTGCAAGGCGAAGCGATGCGGGATTGAGGGGATGCGATGAGCGAACCGCGGGACTGGCAGCCGGAGGTGGATGAGCTGAACGAGCGTCGGCGGCTGGCGCTGAAGATGGGCGGCGAGGAGCGGGTCAACCGCCAGCACGAGCTGGGCAAGCTGACGATTCGCGAGCGGATTGAGGCGATCGCGGATCCGGGCAGCTTCCACGAGATCGGCGGTCTGGCGGGTTACGGGGCGTATGAGGAGCGGCAGTTCGTGGATTTCAAGCCGCTGCCGTACATCGGCGGTCTGGCGCGGGTGAACGGGCGCAAGGTGGTGGTGGGCGGGGAGGATTTCACGGTGGGCGGCGGAGCAGCGGACATCTCGACGCAGGAGCGGTTCAAGAGTCTGTTTCTGGCGGATATGGCGCGGGAGTACCGGATTCCGCTGATCGTGTTCCACGAGGGGGCTGGGGCGAACGTCGCGGCGGAGGGCGACGGGCACGGGCATCTGCCCAGCTCGTTCGATGTGTTCGGACCGGACATTCGGGCGGGGCAGGAGGTGCCGCTGGTGTTCTCGGTGTCGGGAGCGACGGCGGGCGGGGTGGCGGCGCGGGCGATGCTGGGGCATTTCACGGTGATGACGCCGAACGGGGCGCTGTTCGCGGGCGGCCCGCCGCTGGTGGAGCGGGCGCTGGGGGCGAAGGTGACGAAAGATGAGCTGGGCGGTCCGGATGTGCATGTGGCGCGCTCGGGGGCGATCGACAACCGCGCGACGGACGAGCTGGACGCGGTGCGACAGATGAAGCAGTTTCTGCACTACATGCCGAGCAACGTGTACGAGCAGCCGGCGGTGCTGCCGACGGGCGATCCGCCGGATCGGGAGGAGCAGGAGTTGCTGTCGATCGTGCCACGCAAGCGCACACGCCCCTACGACATGCGACGGGTGGTGGAGCTGATCGTGGACGACGGGGAGTATTTCGAGGTTAAGCCGGAGTTCGGCTCGACGGTGCATACGATTCTGGCGCGGGTGGGCGGTTACGTGGTGGGGATTGTGGCGAACAATCCGCGGATGCTGGCGGGGGCGATGACGGCGGATTCGGCGGACAAGCAGGGGCATTTCGTGGAGTTGTGCGACCATTTCCACATTCCGCTGGTGTTTCTGGCGGATGTGCCGGGCTTCATGCTGGGGCCGCAGGCGGAAGCGACGGGGACACTGCGGCACGGGATGCGGGCGTATTGGGCGACGTATCTGGCGACGGTGCCGGTGTTCACGGTGATCACGCGGAAGAACTACGGGATGGCGGGGCAGGCGACGGCGAACGTGGGCAGCATCAACTACCGGGTGGGCTGGCCGTCGGGCGACTGGGGGTCGATTCCGATTGAGGGCGGGGTGGCGGCGGCGTATCGGCGGGAGATCGAGGCGGCGCCGGATCCGGAGCAGCGGCGGCGGGAGATCGAGGAGCACCTACTGCAATTCCGCAATCCGTTCCGCACGGCGGAGGCGTTCGGGATTGAGGACATCATCGACCCGCGACAGACGCGGTCGTATGTGTACCGTTTCCTGGAGCACGCCTACGAGTCGGTGGGGCGTACGCTGGGAGTTAAGGCGAAAGCGGGCGTGCGGCCCTGAGCCGCGCGCGCGGCAGCACGCAGAGAGAGGACAATCAGATGTCGGTTTTCACGGTTCCGCAGGACGCGCCGGACTGGATCCGGAATCACACGCAGCAGTACCTGGACAGCGAGGGGGCAGAAGGTCACATGTGGGAGCGGCCCGACGGGGGCGGGCCGATTCCCTGCCTGCTGCTGGCGGCGAAGGGTCGTCGGTCGGGCGAGTGGCGGACGCTGCCGCTGATTTACGGGGAGGCGGAGGGGACGTATGTGATCGTCGCCTCGAAGGGCGGCGCGCCGAAGCATCCGGCGTGGTACCTGAACCTGGCGGCGAATCCGGACGTGCAGATCATGGTGGGTGCGGAGCAGCTGGAGGCGAGGGCGCGGACGGCGGAGGGCGAGGAGCGGGAGCTTCTGTTCGCGCAGATGGCGGCGGAGTTCGCGCCGTACAACGAGTACGCGGAGCGGGCGGGCAAGGCGGATCGAGAGATTCCGATCGTAGTGCTGGAGCCGAAGCGCGGGTAGCGCCGCGTACAGATCGGCGGACGGCGCCTCCAGATCGCGCTTAGCAGCGGCGCGCTGCTGTTGGCGCTCGCCAACACGACGATCGGCCGGAGGGCGTTAGCGCGCGCGTCGTGCGGCAGTGTGCGGTTCCCAGCGATCGATACAGTACACTGATCAGGCTAGCGATTCGCGCAGATGCCGGCAGGGAGCAGTGGCAAATTCAGTCGCACATCGCGGCCGTTGACGTTGATCGCGCTCTCGGCGGTTGGGGCATAGGTAGTCGTGAATCTGCCTGCCCGG
This sequence comes from Dehalococcoidia bacterium, assembly GCA_965243125.1. GTDB lineage: Bacteria > Chloroflexota > Dehalococcoidia > Bin125 > Bin125 > CATQGW01. The sequence goes on from OZ251529.1 coordinate 3,054,722, forward strand.
AAGTAGACGAGACATTCTTCCAAGTTGAATTGGAGATGGTACTCACCGCTGACAGGAACTGTGATCGCGAACCGCCCATCGCGGCCGATAGTCCGGTCATCGACGCACGAGCCGCCTCCATGGGGGCACAGTGCAGCACCCCTCACAGTACCTGGATGGTCGTCAGCTCGGATAATCTGGCCGAGCACTCGCACGCTGCACAACTGCCTTGACAGTCGGAATATGATGCCGGTCGTATCAGTGTTCGCGACCGTAATCCACGACGCGCGATCGGCATCTGCCGTTGATCCGCTCGCGGAGTAGTAGACGGCGGTACAGCTGTTCCAGGAAGGGTTTATGCTCAATTGGTACTCGCCCGCGTGTTCGGCACGCACTGCGAACGATCCATCCAGTGCAGTGCGCCACCCTGCCGCCGTACAAGCCATGCTGTTCCGCGTATCGGTCCGCCAACATGTTCTGCCAGCGATGCCCGCCAGGGGCTCGCCGCCGTCGCCAACGACTCGCCCGTAGATGCGCCAGCCACAGGTGCCCGGCGTCAATTGGATATTCACTTCCCTGACGTCGTGTCCCACGACCTGGACCGCTCCGGCCTGGTGGCGACTGTCGACCAACTCGCCCTTGTTGTAGTAGCGGGTGCAGTCGTCGTCGACATCAAGCGAAAGTCGATAGTCGCCATCGACTGGCGTCGACACGGCGAACGTTCCATCGTCGGCGGTCTCCGTTCGCCGATTCCAGTCAACATCGGTCTCGCCCTCGACTCTGACCGCGTTCACCAGAATGCCAGCCGCCGGCGTGCCGTTCTCATTCATGATCCGCCCATGAATCCGAGGGCCCGACGATGATGCAGAGTCCCTCGGAATAACGGCTTCAACCGACGGAAACCCCTCGTAGGTTCGCTTGGCAGCTGCAGCCGCTTGCTCTTCTTCCCATGTACGCGTCGTGAGGATCGCAAGCCTGAGCGGCTGGAAGTAGTCAGAGTAGAACTTTGACACAGTCACGCCGAACACATCCTGAAACGCGGAGCGCCAGTCGAGTTCAGATGTCCACCGTCCGTGCGGTCCAGTTTCCGTCGGTGTTAGCCGTCGCCAGAACTCGACATATGATCCGAGGCCGGCAATTTCGCTCAATTGGTCGATCGCCAGCCAGCCAAGATCGTATTGCCAGGTGTCATTCCCCCGCTCCGTGCTGCGGAGGGTCGGGGTGTTGCTTCTAATCGACGAGCGCTTTCCGAGGCGAACATCTTCCCCTGTGCGCAACCCATCGATCACCGCATGTTCCTCATCCGCCCAGCTGGCCGTCCCTTCGACCAGCCAAATGCTGGGCCAGTCTCCACCGTTCGACAATTGGCGCTGGAGAATGTGGAAATACTCATGCGTCAGCGTGTAGCGACCCGAGGCGAACTCGTGATCAGCCAAGCCCAGTGGCCAGGCTTTTTGTTTCACGACGATTCTTCCACCCGCCCAACCGCTTGTGCGATTCCAGAGTGCATGCCTGCTCGCAGCAAAGGCGTCGTCGACACTTTGTCCGTCGTCTCTGAATGACTGGAGCAGCGCGTCAACGTCCTTTGCGACGTAGATCGTGAAGTCCGGGTCTGCCTGTATCCCGTACTGGTCGCGGAAGAAGCTGAGCGTGTCTTGCAAGTCGGCACGGACGCGCGCTTGCAGGTCCGGAGATGCGCCACCGGCGAAAACCAGGCGCGGCAAGACACCGGTGGGCTGAAGCCAGTTCACTGCACGGCTCACGTTGATCCACAGCGCCTCGCCTCGCTGTACACCGCGCCGCAAGACAGCCGCGCCAGCCGAAGGGTCGCGATCGGAGGCGTCGGCTGGGATGATTTGAGCCGAGCGCTCAGGAGACGTCCACGTGAACCACCGCTGCTGTGCTGAATCCCAGCGCCGCACCGAGCGCAGTGACCAGCCGATGCCCTTGACGGCATCCTCAATAGGCGTACCACTCGGGCCGCTCCAGGCGACGAGATTCCAGCCAGTGCGCAGCCGCACAACGCCACTGACCGGCTCGGCCGAGCGTCGCCAGGACACTGACAGGCCGCCGCAAATCTGCATCTGCAGTCCCATACCGGGAGCGACATGCGTCAGGTGGCCCGTCAGGCGAGGCGGCATATCGCGGAAGGCGCCGACCCATTCGCCAAGCCGGGAATCCCAAGCCCAAATAGTATCGACAACGGCGATCTCGGTGAAGATCTTCGAGACGGGCACGGTATCGCCAACCCAGCCAACGAGATTGAGGCCGGGGTTCAGCCAAGTCTCAGTTTCTCCAGCCCTCAATGGCTCGGCTGATGAGGTCGGCATCGGACAGCCGAAATCCAGCCGCTCAGCCGGGACCTGAGCGGTCGCGAGCGCGCCAGTAAACAGGAGGGCGACCAAGATCGCCCCGATGATGCCGCCGCGCGCGAGCCAGTGAATGCTCAGGTTCATGGCCTCATACTCGCAGCATTGGGCGTAGGCGCAAGGTCACCGCGAGGCTCGGCCGGCGGGAGGCCGACGGCGTTTTTGGCGTCGTTGAGGACTTGTTGGGCGATGACGCGGGCGCGGCGTGCGCCGTCGTGGAGGATTTCGTCGACCTGTTCGGGGTGGGCGGCGAGTTCGTCGCGGCGGGCGCGGATGGGGGCGAAGGTTTCGTTGATGCTGTCGGCCAGCATTCCCTTGCAATCGACGCAGCCGATGGTTGCGCCGGTGCATTGCTCGTGGATTTCGGGCTGGCGCTCGGGGCCGAAGACGCCGTGGAGGGCGTAGACGTTGCAGACTTCCGGGCGGCCGGGATCGGTGCGGCGGACGCGCTGGGGGTCGGTGATTGCGCCGCGCACGGCCTTGGCGGTTTCTTCGGGCGTGGCGGCCATGTCGACGGCGTTGCCGTAGGACTTGCTCATTTTGCGGTTATCGAAGCCGAGCACCATGGGGGCGTTGGTGAGTTCGGCTTCGGGTTCGGGGAAGACGTTGCCGAAGTGTCGGTTGAAGCGGCGGACGATTTCGCGGGCGAGTTCGAGGTGGGGGAGTTGGTCTTCGCCGACGGGGACTTTGTTGGCGCGGTAGAGCACGATGTCGGCGGTCTGGAGGACGGGGTAGCCGACGAGTCCGTAGTTGACGTTGTCGGGCTGGGAGCGGACTTTTTCCTTGAAGGTGGGGACGCGGAGGAGCATGCCGTTGGGGGTGACCATGCTGAGCAGGAGGTGGAGTTCGGAGATTTCGGGGACGTGGCTCTGGACGTAGAGGATGGTCTCGTCGGGGCGGATGCCGGCGGCGAGGAGGTCGAGCGCGGTTTCGCGGACGTTGGCGCGGAGTTTGTCGGTATCGGTGAGGGTGGTGAGGGAGTGGAGGTCGACGATGGAGTAGACGCACTCGTAGCGGTCCTGGAGGGCGACGAAGTTCTGGATTGCGCCGAGGTAGTTGCCGATGTGCTGGCGTCCGGTGGCGCGGATGCCGGCAAACACGCGGTCTTGCACACTGTCTTGTACGCGGTCTTGCATCTGTCTGTCGTCCCTCTGTGTTGTTACATCTCGTCGGGCGCGGAGACGCCGACCAGGCGGAGTGCGGCGGCGAGCGCGGCTTTGGCGGCCTCGACGAGCGCCAGCCGGGCGGCGGAGCGCTGCGGGTCGTCGGGGTCCACGATGCGGCAGGCGTCGTAGAACTGGGTGAATTGGTGGGCCAGTTCCTGCGCGTAGGTAGTGAGGTGATGCGGCTCGCGGCGCGCGGCCATATCGAGGACCAGCTCGGGCAGGGTGAGGATTGCGGTGATCAGCGCGTCCTCGCTGGGGTGATCGAGCAGCGACAGATCGGCGGCGTCGGACCGGAGGTCCTGCTCGGCGGCGGCGCGCAGCACGCCGGCGCAGCGCGCGTGGGCGTACTTCACGTAGCTGGCGGGGTTGCGGCGCGGGTCCTGGGAGGCTGCGGCGTCGAGGTCGAAGTCCATGTGAGCGTCGGCGGAGCGTTGGAGCAGAAAGAAGCGGGCGGCGTCGGCGCCGACATCCTCGACCAGTTCGCGCAGGGTGACGAGTTCGCCGGTGCGCTTGGAGATGCGGATGCGCTGGTCGCCGCGGCGCAGATGCACCAGTTGGTAGAGCAGGATTTCGAGCCGGTCGCCGTCGCCGCCGACGGCGCCGACGGAAGCCTTGGTGCGGGCGACATGCCCGTGGTGATCGGCGCCCCAGACATCGATCACGCGGTCGAAGCGGCGGCGGATGAACTTGTCGTAGTGGTAGGCGACATCGGTGGCGAAGTAGGTGGGTTCGCCGCTGCTGCGGATCAGCACATTGTCCTTGACCTGCTCATCGTCTTCGCTCTCGGCGTCGGAGCGGAACCAGATCGCGCCGTCTTTTTCGACGATGAAGCCGCTCTCGCGGAGCAGCGCCATGGCGGCGTCGTAGGGCGCGGGCGCGCCGTTGTCAGCGTCGTCCGCGCGAAAGAGGGCGCGCTCGGACTGCCAGTGGTCGAAGCGGACGCCGAGCGCGAGCAGGTCGGCGCGGATCTGTTCGAGCATCAGCGCGAGGCCGCGGTCGGTCAGTTCCTGCGGCGGATCATCGGGGGCGGCGTCGAGCCAGCGATCGCCGGCCTCGGCGGCGATCCGGGCGGCGAGGTCGATCATGTAGGCCCCGGCGTAGCCGCCTTCGGGCAGCTCGGCCTCCGCGCCGTGGGCTTCGCGGTAGCGGGCGAGCAGGGTGCGCCCGAAGAGGGCGATCTGCGCGCCGGCGTCGTTGACGTAGTACTCGCGCTGCACCTGGAAGCCGGCGGCGTCGAGGATCGCGGCGAGCGCGTCGCCGAGCACCGCGCCGCGGGCGTTGCCGACCTGTAGCGGCCCGGTCGGGTTGGCAGAGACGAACTCAACCTGGATGCGCTCCGGAGCGGCGGCGCCGGCGGCGTGATCGTCAGGCTGGGCGGCGCAGCCCCAACGGTCGCCGGCGGCGATCGCCTCGAGCAGGCGGCGGCGCTTCCACTCGTCTTGCAAGCGCAGGTTGATGAAGCCGGGCCGGGCGGCTTCGACCTGGGCGATCAGCTCGTCGCGTTGGACGCGGGCGACGATCGCTTCGGCGACGTCGAGCGGCGGCAGGCGCATGGCGCCGGCCAGGCGCATGGCGAGGTTGCAGGCGTAGTCGCCGTGCTCCGGGATCGACGTCCGCTGCACGCGGATTTCAGGCGCGGGTACGGAAGGCAGCGCGCCGTCCTGCTGCGCGCGCAAGAGCGCATCGGCGAGCGCGGCGCGCACCAGCTCGCGAGTGTCGCTGCTCATTGATGTGGCATCCCTGTGGCTGTGTCGCGGGGAAAGGACAGGATATCCCGAAACAGGATCCTATGCAGAAGCAGAGGATCCGAAATCGCCCCTCTGTGCAGGGGGCGCCGCGCCGCGCGGTGGGAGGTCGAGACGGCGGTTGTGCTGTGCTCGGTGCGCCGGACCGACCCCCAGTCCGCTGCGCGGACAGCTCCCTACATAGGGGGCGATTTCAAGGAGCGATTCCGGAATGTGGATTCCGCGTCGGCTGGGTGGGACCGCTAGCGTGGCGAGGGGCCAGCTGTGACAGCGCGCACTACCAACCTGACGATTTTGGGGCTGCTCCTCATTGAGCTTCTTTCGGGGTTGGGTGGGTTTTTGGTGGGGGAGCCTTCGGGACGATGGGTGTTCTGGCTGCATGGGGTGGCGGGGTTTTCGCTGGTGGCGCTGATTGGCTGGAAGTGGCGGATTGTCGCGCGGTCGTTCGGGCGGCGCGGGACGGGGCTGTGGGCGTTTGCGCCGCTGCTGCTGGCGGGGCTGTTTCTGGGCGCGCTGGGGACGGGTATCTGGTGGATGCTGGCGGACAGCGGGCCGATTCGGGCGCCGCTCTACGGGCCGATCCGTCCGCTGGTGCTGCACACGGCGCTGGGTCTGGGGCTGACGATTCCACTGCTGCTGCATGCGGCGGTGCGCTGGTCGAGGCCGCGGCGGAGCGATTTTGCGAGCCGTCGCAACGCGCTGCGGCTGGGGCTGGTGGGCGCGGCGGGGCTGGCGCTGTGGGCGGGCGCGGGTGCGGTCGCGGAGTCGCGGCGGTTTACGGGCTCGCGCGAGCGCGGCTCGCTGAGCGGGAACGATTTTCCGGTGACGCAGTGGCTGACGGACGATCGCCAGCGGGTGGACATCGAGCGCTGGCGGCTGTCGGTGGAGGGGCTGGTGGAGCGCCCGCTGCGGTTGGGGTACGGGGAGCTGGAGGCGGCTTCGAGTCGGCGGGCGACGCTGGATTGCACGGGCGGCTGGTTTACCGAGCAGGACTGGTCGGGCGTTTCGCTGGCGGCGCTGCTGGAGGCGGCGGGCGCGTCGGCGGAGGCGGAGAGTGTGGTGGTGCGCTCAGCGACGGGCTTCAGCCGGCACTTCTCGCCGGAGGAGGCGAGCGGGCTGCTGCTGGCGACACATGTGGGCGGGGAGCGTCTGAGCGCGGGGCACGGCGCGCCGCTGCGGTTGGTCGCGCCGGGGCGTCGGGGCTATTGGTGGGTGAAGTGGGTCGTGCGCGTGGAGGTGAGCGGGCGTCCGTCGTGGTGGCAGCCGCCGCTGCCGTTGCAGTAGGAGGGCTGCGCTGGGCTCGGTGCGCCGGACCGACCCCCCAGTCCGCTACGCGGACAGCCCCACTGCGTAAGGGGGCGATTCCGAAAGAGGGTCAGGTGACGTAATCGGCGTTGAAGCGGACGTACTCTTCGGTGAGGTCGCAGCCCCAGGCGGTGGCTTTTGCGTTGCCAGCGGCGAGGTCGAGGCGGATTTGGACTTCGGAGCCGACGGTTTGTTTGGAGGCTTCGGCGTCGGGGATGCCGGTGGCGATGCCGTCGAAGACGAGCAGGTCGCCGATCCAGACTTTGATTTTGTCGAGTTCGTAGGGGACGCCGGCGTAGCCGGCCGCCATGAGGACGCGGCCCCAGTTGGGGTCGGCTTTGCTGAGGGCGGCTTTGACGAGCGGGGAGGTGACGACGGTGCGTGCGATGTCGCGGGCGTTTTCCCAGCTGGGCGCACCGATGACGGTCATTTCGATGCGCTTGGTCGCGCCCTCGCCGTCTGTGGCGATCATTTTGGCGAGCGGGACGCAGACGGCGGCCAACGCTTCGTTGAAGGCGGCGACGGCTGCGACATCGTCTGTGGTGATTGTGGGGCCGCCGGCTGCGCCGTTGGCGAGGATCAGGGCGGTGTCGTTGGTGGAGGTGTCGCCGTCGACGGTGACCATGTTGATCGAGCGGTCGATGGCGCGGCGAAAGCGGGCGTCGAGCAGGCCGCGGTCGATGGGAGCGTCGGTCGTGCAGAGGGCGATCATGGTGGCCATGTTGGGGTGGATCATGCCCGCGCCCTTGGCGCAGCCGCCGATCGTGTAGGTGCGGCCGTTGGCCTCAAAAGTTGCGACGGCTTCCTTGGGGAAGGTGTCGGTGGTCATGATCGCGCGGGCGAAGTCGGCTCCGCCGTCGGGGCGCGGCTCGAGTTTGGGGACGGCGGCGTGGAGCAGGTCCATGGGCAGGAAGTGGCCGATGATGCCGGTGCTGTTGACGAAGATCTCGGAGGCGGCGCAACCGATCTGGGCTGCGGCGAGCTCGGTCATGGTTTGGGCGTCGGCGACGCCGCGCGGGCCGGTGGCGCAGTTGGCGTTGCCGGAGTTGATGATCGCGCCGCGCAGCGCGCCGTCGGCGACGTGGCGGCGGCTGACGCCGAGCGGCGCGGCCTGGGTCTGGTTGGTGGTGAACAGGGCGACGGCGGCGGCGGGACGATCAGAGGCGAGCAGGGCGAGGTCGGGCAATCCCGACTCCTTGATCCCGGCGGTGCAGGCGGCGGCGCTGAAGCCCTGCGGCGCGGTGATCGCGCCGATGCTGTGGGGCTGGCTGTGGGCAATGCTGTGGGACTCGCTCATCAATCCCTCCTAGGGGTAGACGCCGATGCGGGAGAGGCCGGCGTCTTCGGGCAGGCCGAACATCAGGTTGGCGCACTGCACCGCGCCGCCGGCCGCGCCCTTGACGAGGTTGTCGATGCAGCTGATCACGGTGACTTCGCCGGTGGGGGCGTCGACGGTTGGGTAGACGAGGCAGGCGTTCGCGCCGAGCGTCTGCTTGGTGGCGGGCGGCGCGTCGGCGATGTGGACGAAGGGGTGATCGGCGTAGAAATCGTCGTAGCGCTCGCGGAGGGCGACGGCGCGCGCGGCGGGGTCGGGCGTCAGCGCGTCTTCGCGCAGCGTGGGGTAGCAGGTGGCGAGGATGCCGCGGGTCATCGGGATCAGATGGGGGACGAAGGTGACCTCCACATCATCGGCGGTCGGGTCCTGGAGCGCGGAGAGCTCCTGCACCATTTCGGGGTGGTGGCGGTGGCCGGCAAGTCCGTAGGCGCTGAGCGAGCTGTCGACCTCGGAGAAGTGGGAGGTGAGTTTGAGCCCGCGTCCCGCGCCGGAGACGCCGGATTTGGCGTCGACGACGGTGCGGCCTTCAAGCCAGCCGGCTTCGGCGAGCGGGGCGAGGGCGAGGATCGCGGAGGTGGGGTAGCAGCCGGGCACGCCGACGAGGCGCGCTTCGCGGATGGCGTCGCGGTGCAGTTCGGGCAGGCCGTAGACGGAGTCGGCGAGCAGCTCGGGAGCGGGGTGCTCGCCGTACCACTGCTCGTAGCGTTCGAGCTCGTAGAGGCGGAAGTCGGCGCTGGCGTCGACGACGGGCACGCCGGCGCGCACGTAGACGGCGAGCCGCTCGGCGGCGGCGGCGTGGGGCAGGCCGGAGAAGATTACGTCGACTTCGCCTTCGACATCGGCGACGATCGGCAGGTCCACGGACCAGAGGTGGGGGAAGACTTGGGGCAGGCGCTTGCCGACCTCGGAGCGGCCGGTGACGCAGGCGATCTCGAAGCTGGGGTGCTGCGCGAGCAGGCGGGCGAGTTCGGCGCCGACGTAGCCGGTGGCGTTGATGATCGCTGCGCGGATGACGCGGCTCATCGCGGTTCTCCCTCGTTTCAGGAAGACTGGGGCAAAGCGCGATCATACAGCGGTTGGGTGCGTTGGCGGCTGCCGGCGGTCGGTCGTTAGCCTGCGCGTATGACGGCAACAATGACGGCAGACATGACGGCAGAGGGACTTACCGCGCTCGCGCCGTATCGGGCGCTGGATTTGACCGCCGAGATCGGGGCGTTGGCCTCGCGCATCCTGGCGGGCTTCGGGGTGGACGTGATTCGGGTGGAGCCGCCGGGCGGGCATCCGTCACGTCGGCGCGGGCCGTTTCTGACGGACGACGACGGCGCGGCGCGCGGCGCGCTCTCCGGTTCGCTCTATTGGGCGCAGATGAATGCGGGGAAGCGGAGCGTGACGCTGGATCTGGAAGATGAGGGCGACCGCGAGCGGCTGCGGGCGCTGGCGCGGGGGGCGGACTTTCTCTTCGAGTCGGACGCGCCGGGCGGGATGGCGTCGCGCGGGCTGGGGTACGAGCAGCTGCGGGAGTGCGCACCGCGGCTGATCTACGTCTCGATGACGCCGTTTGGACAGTCAGGGCCGAAGGCGCACTGGGCGGCGTCGGATCTGATCGGCGCGGCGTCGGGCGGGCTGATGTCGCTGTGCGGCGACCGCGATCGCGCGCCGCTGCGTCCGAGCGTGGAACAGGCCTACGCGCTGACAGCGCTCAACGCGGGATCGGCGGCGATGATCGCGCTGCACGCGCGGCACGTCACGGGGCGCGGGCAGCATGTGGATGTGTCGATGCAGGCGGCGATGGCGAACACGCTGGGCAACGCGCGGCTGTACTGGGAGATGGACGGGATCGAGACGGAGCGGGCGGGCGGAGCGCGTGCGTTCGCGGATCGGGCGACGCGGATTGTGTATCCGAGCGCGGACGGTTACGTCGCGTTTGTGCGGATACCGCGCGGGATGACGGATCTGGCGGCGTGGATGCGGGCGGAAGGCGTGGAACCGACCTTTGATGCGGAGTATTGGTCGAACATCTCGATCGCCGGCTCGGTGCTGCCGGGCGACGACGAGGTGGCGGCGTTGGAGGCGGAGATCGCGGCGTTTTTCGCGGCGCGGGGCAGTCAGCAGTTGTACGAGTCGGGGCAGCGGCATCGAGTGCTGATCTGTCCGGTGAACACGGTGCAGGATTTGGCGGAGAGTCCGCAGCTGGCGGCGCGGGCGTTCTTCTGCGATGTGGAGGATCCGGCGCTGGGGCGGCTGCGGATGCCGGGCGCGCCCGCGGTGTTGTCGCGCACGCCGTGGCGCGAGCGGCCGGCGCCGACTGTCGGGCAGCACAACGAGCAAATCGCGGCGCTGATCGCCGCAGAAGGGAATTGACGCTATGAGCGGCAACGAATCGCTGTTGGTGGAGCGGCGCGGCTACGGTGTGGTCATGGCCACGCTGAACCGTCCGGAGAAGCTGAACGCGCTGGACGGAGCGATGCGCGACGGTCTGCGCGAGCTGGCGGCGAAGTTAACCGCAGATCGCGAGGCGCGGGCGCTGCTGATCACGGGCGCAGGGCGCGGTTTCTGCTCGGGCGCGGATATGTCGAACCGCGACGCGGCGCTGGCGGCGGAGGCCGAACCGGGCTTGCAGAGCACGGACCTGCGTTACGGTTTCGCGGCGGAGCTGCAGGCGCTGGAGATACCGGTGATCGCGGCGATCAACGGCGCGGCGGCGGGCGCGGGCTTCGCGATTGCGCTGGCCTGCGACATTCGGCTGATGTCGGACGCGGCGCGGCTGCATCCGGCGTTCATCCGGCGCGGACTGGGGCCGGACTGGGCGGCGTCGTGGACGCTGACGCGGCTGGTGGGGCACTCGCGGGCGCTGGAGATTTTCTGGACGGCGGATCCGATCGGCGCGGAGCGGGCGCTGGAGTTGGGCATCGTGAATCAGGTGCATCCGCAGGAGGAGCTGATGCCGGCGGCGCTGGCGCTGGCGGATCGGCTGGCGGGCAACGCGCCGTTCGCGGCGGGGTTGACGAAGCGGGCGATCTACGCGGCGGTGAACCAGGATGTGCGGTCGCAGGCGCAGCTGGAGGAGCTGAATCAGTCGCTGCTGCGGCAGTCGCTGGATCACCGCGAGGGAGCGCGGGCGTTCGCCGAGAAGCGCGATCCGCGCTTCGTAGGGCGGTGAGCGTGATGAGCAGCGAGGAGCGTCCGCCGGCGCTGCGCGTGTTCGAGGGAGTACGAATCGCCGATTTTGCGTGGGTCGGCGTGGGGCCGAACGCGACGATGCAGATGGCGTTTCACGGCGCGGAGGTGGTGCGGATCGAGTCGTCGCTGAAGCCCGATACGTTTCGGGCGGGCGGACCGCGTCCGGCGGGCGTAACGTCGCTTGACGGGAGCGCGTACTTTGCGAAGTTCAACCGCGGCAAGCTGGGGATGGCGCTGAATTTGCAGCATCCGCGCGCGGTCGAGGTCGCCAAGCGGCTGGTGGCGGTGTCGGACATTGTTACCGAGTCGTTCGCGCCGGGCTTTCTCAATCGGATCGGGCTGGGCTGGGAAGATTTGCAGGCGGTGAAGCCGGATTTGATTATGGCCTCAATGTCGATGGAAGGGCAGACGGGACCGCACGCGGGCTTTCGAGGCTTCGGGCTGACGTTACAGGCGACGGCGGGCGTCACAGGGTTGACGGGCTGGCCGGATCGCGAGCCGGTCGGCACGGGCGTGGCGTACACGGACTGGATCGCGACGCACGTGGCGATCATCGCGCTGCTGGCGGCGCTGGATCATCGGCGGCGCACGGGCGAAGGGCAGTACATCGACGTATCGCAGCTGGAGGCGTCGTCGCTGGTGCTGGATGCGACGCTGATCGACGCGCTCAATACGGGGCGAGTGCAGCCGCCTCTGGGCAACCGCGATCTGCGGCATGCGCCGCATGGGGTGTTCCGTTGCGCGGGCGAGGATCGCTGGTGCGCGATTGCGGCGGCGAACGACGAGCAGTGGCGGGCGTTGGCGGACGTGATGTCCGAGAGCGGGGATCTGGCGGCTGATCCGCGTTACGCATCGGTAGAAGGGCGGCGGGCGGCGCAGGATGAGCTGGAGGCGCGAATTGCCACGTGGACCTGCTCGCGCGAGGTTGGGGAAATTGAGCAGGCGCTGCAAGCGGTGGGCGTGCCGGCGCACCGAGTGTCGGCGATGCGGGACGCGCACGAGGATGCGCAACTGGCGGATCGGGAGCACTGGTGGGGCAGCGAGCATCCGGTGATCGGCGAGGTGAGCTACGAAAGTCCGGCCTGGCGGCTGTCGGAGACGCCGCCGCCACGCCCCGAGCACGCGCCGCTGCTGGGGCAGCACAACGAGTACGTCTACCGCGAGCTGCTGGGCTACAGCGAGGAGGAATTTACGGAGCTGCTGATCGAGGGCGTGATTCAGTAGCGCCCATGTAGTGCTCAGGGCACAGCGCGACCGGCCAGTGCGCTGGTGACCTTGCCGTGTTCGACAGCGATTTGGCCGTTGACGAGCACATACTCCATACCGGCGGGCGGCGCTTTGGGGTCCTCGAACGACGCGCCGTCGACGAGCGTTTCGGCGTTGAAGACGGCGATGTCGGCGAACGCGCCTTCGCGGAGCAGGCCACGATCGGTGATCTTGAAGCGCTCGGCTGAGAGGCCGGTCATACCGCGCACGAGGTGTTCGACCGGGATCGTGGTGTGGCGTCGGCGCAGGCGTCCAAGGATGCGCGGGAAAGTGCCGTAGGCGCGCGGGTGCGGCATACCGTCGGTGAAGGGGATGCCATCGCTGCCGACGGTGTAATCGGGGCGGCGCAGCAGCGCTATCACGTCGGCCTCGATCTGGCGGGTGACGGTCACGCTGGCGGGCGGGAGATAGCGGAAGCCGCAGGCGAGGCCGGATTCGAGCATCACTTCGAGTACGTGTTCTTCGACGCTGAGGCCTTGCGAGGCGGCGGCGTCCGCCATCGCCACGCCCTCGAAGCGGCGCAGATTCGGGTGATCGATCCAGGTCCAGGCGGAGTCGGCGAGCGCGCCGGGGAAGAGGGTGCGCATCGATTCGAGCAGGCGGGGACGGAGTTCGGCGTCGGCCAGCCGCTCAAGCAAGGCGTCTACGCCGCCCTCGTGGAATTCGCCGGCGAGGAAGTAGCCGGGCACGGTGGCGGCAGCGGCGTAGGGATAAGTTTCGAGTGTGACGTCGACGCCGTCGCCCTTGGCTTCGTCGATCTCGGCCATCAGCTCTGCGACCCGGCCGGCGTTATTGGGGTGAGTGCGGTAGTGGGAGACGTGAACCGGTACGCCGGTGCGGCGGCCGATTTCGAGAGCTTCGGTGATACCTGTGCCGCCGGGGGCGCGATCGTCGTTATGGTTGCGGACGTGTACGACGTAGACGCCGCCGTGCGCGGCGACGGTCCGGTTGAGCGCGACCAGTTCTTCGGTATCGCTGTAGGAGTTGGGGTAGTAGGAAAGGCCGGTGGAGAAGCCGAGCGCGCCCTGCTCGATGCTCTCGGCGATCAGCCGCTGCGCCTCGGCCAGCGCGTCGCCGACGAGCGGCACATCGCGGAAGCCGACGCTGGAGAGGCGGATCGGTCCGTGCGGCGCGAGCACGGCGACGTTGCAGCCCTTGCCCTGGTAATGCCCGCGCATCGCGGCGATGCTGGACATGTCGAGATCGGTCGGCGGCGGGCCGAGTAGTCCGGCCAGGTAGCGTCCGTAGGACGCCAGATTTTCGGCGGAGAGCGGAGCGTAGGAGAGCCCGTCCTGGGTGATGATTTCGGTGGTCACGCCCTGCAGCAGACCGCTTGCGTGCTGCGGTTCGCGCAGCAGAATGCCGTCGGAGTGGGCGTGGGTGTCGATGAAGCCGGGCGTTACGGTCAGGCCGGTTGCGTCGATCTCGCGCGCCGCGGTTTGGCCGTCAAGGTCGCCGATCGCGCTGATGCGGTCGCCGTCGACGGCGAGATCGGCGCCGCGCGCGGCGGCGCCGCTGCCGTCAATCAGTTGCGCGCCGCGAATGATCAGGTCAGGCATCGTCGTCGGCTCCTTGCTGTTCGGCATCCCAGGCGGCGATCTTGTCGGCGATGTAGGTGAAACGCGCCTCGACCTCGCTGTGCAGCAGCTCGACGGCGCGGCGCCACTCGCGCTCGCCGGGGCCGAACTCGTCGGTCGTTACGTGGGGTTCGACGATCTCGGCAAGCTCGTCGATGCGCCGGTGCAGGACGTCGAGCGGATATCGCTCTTCGAGCAGCTCGCGCGACGCGGCGATGTACCGGTCCCAACCTTCGCGCACGGCAGCGCCGATCAGCGGATCGCAGAACGGGGCGACGGCGTCGAGGTTCCAGAAAACCTTGCGAGTGCGGCAGCTGCGGTGCAGGTCGTCCCAGTCGGGCATGTCGAAGTAGGTGCGGATCGGGCTGGGGTCGCGCCAGCTTTGCTCGAGGTCCCAGGGGATCAGGGTGAAGCGGCCGTCGTTGGCGTTTTCGTACCAGAAGTAGTTATGGTTCTGGCAGACGGGGACGCAGTACCAGCCGACAATACCGTCCCAGTTATCGATCAGTCGGTCGACGGCGAGGTAGCGCCAGAAGGCGTCGATGTCGGAGAGGTTGCGTTCGATCGCGGCGAGGCGCGCCGCGGCGTCGTCCTCGTGCGCGAGCAGCGCCGCGGCGAAGTCGAGAAAGCCGGTGGCGGGGCGGTCGTTGGGGTTGCGGGCGACGGCTTCGGCGAGTCCGACGGGCAAGCGGGCGTTGGCTGGCGCGGCCGCAGCGGCGCGCGCGCCGGCGGTCGCGTTAACACCGACACTGCCCTGGTACTCGGCGAGTTCGTCCGCGGTGCGGGCGCTGGTCGGCCAGACCTCCTTGTAGAGCACGCCCGCGCCGCCGTCGCGGAAGCGGTCGGCCATAAAGCGGTCGTCGATGTCCTCGGTCAGTGTGAAGAGTCCGAGCGGTTTACCGTTGAGTTCGAGGCGGGCGTAAACGGAGCGAGGCGCGGCGACGCCGAACTCGCGGAAGAGTTCGTAGGAAAGCACCTCGCGCATCTGCGCGGCGTCGTCTTTCATGGGGTGGAAGTTGAGCCGCTTCATGCCGTAGAAGCGCTGGCGCGGCTCGTACTCGTTGAACTTGATTTTGTAGGCGAGCTTGGGGCAAAGCTGATTGCCCTGGTCGTCGAAGCAGGTGAAGAGGATGCCGAAGAAGCCCTTGTAGCGGAGGCCGATGTTTTCCCAGCGCTCGTCGCCGAGCCGAACGGAGGCGCGGACGAACTGCTCGGCGCGTGGGTCGGCCTGGAGGCGCTCGAACTCGGCGGGTTCGATTTCGATGGAGTAGGTGCGCACCTGTTCGATGTCGAAGACGTAGCCGCGCGGGTCGCTGCGGGCCTGGTTGACGCCGAAGCGGACGACATCGGCGGCGAGCTCGGGCGGCGGGGAGAGGTCGTCGTTGGATGCACCGATGCCGACGGCGGCGGCGAGCACGGCCGCGGCGGCGAGCAGGGCGAGGAGGATGCGCGGGTTCGCGCCGTGTCGGATCATGGCGAGCGCCTCCGTGATCGCGATGTTAACATCTCGAAATGGTCAACTCAGCACCGTCGCCGCCGTCCGCCGCCGATTCGCCCGCCGCGCAGCCCGACCGCCCCGATCGCGATGCTCGCGGAGCGCGCGAGGAGCGCAAGTATCCGCTGGCGGAAGGGCGTGTGGAGCTGCTGGCGGCGTGGATCGGGGCGCGCGTTGCGCCGGATCCGGCCTACCCGCGCGGGGTGATCACGTCGTGCTACTACGACAGCGCGTCGCTGGACGCCTATTGGGGCGCGGCGGACGGCTTCTGGGGCAAGGCGAAGCTGCGGCTGCGCTGGTACGGCGAGCCGGTCGACGCGGCGGGCGGCTGCTGGCTGGAGGTGAAGTTGCGCGAGGGCTGGACGGGACGGAAGCTGCGGCTGCGGCTCGACCCTGCGGAAGGTGCGGCGCTGACGGAGGGCATCCGGCTGCCGACGCGCGGGCAGCTGGCCGACGCGCTGCGCGAGCTGAGCGCGCCGGCTGCGCCGACGCTGGAGCCGACCGTGCTGGTGCGCTACGCGCGGCAGCGCTGGGAGGACGCAGCGAGCGGGTTGCGGGTGTCGATCGACGCGCGGGTGCGGGCGGCCGAGCCGCGGCGCGGCGCGGCGTGGCTCGGCATCGCCGACGGCGCGGTGCTGGAGCTGAAGTCGGCGGGACCGCTGCCGGCGCGGCTGAACGGACTGGAGCGGCTCGGGCTGCGGCGCGAGGCGCACTCCAAGTACGCGATCGCGGTCGAGCGCATCTCCTCGCGCATCTGGCGCGGCGGGGCATAACATGTACAACAGGTAACAGGATCGGAGCAGGGTAATGGACGAGTGGTTCGGACCGATCTCCGACATCGAGTTCTCGTCGTTCGCGGTGGCGATGCTGGTTTCGCTTGCGGCGTCGGTGGCGGCGTGGGCGATGTACATCATCTTTTACCGCGACTGGGATCGCGGCGCGGGCGTGTACCGCACATTCCTGCTGGCGGGGCCGGCGATCACGGTGCTGTTCGTGGCGATTCAGAACTCGCTGCCGCTCTCGCTGGGGCTGCTGGGAGCGCTCTCGTTCGTGCGCTTCCGCACGCCGGTGAAGGATCCGGCGGAGATTGGGTATCTGCTGCTGGTGATCGCGTCGTCGATCAGCGCGGCGACGTACAACTACGAGATGATCGGGCTGCTGTTTGCGATCGCCCTCGCGGTGCTGGTGTTGCAGCGCTTCCTGAGCGGGTCGTCGCTGCGCTCGCTGCTGCCGTCGGGGCGAGACCTGATCGTGACGATGGCGGCGGCGGACTACGCGGAACACGAGCGCGCGCTGCTTGATTTCCTGAACGCCAACCTACAGGGAATGCGGCACGAGAGCAGCAGTCAGAACGCGGAGACGACGAGTCTGCATGTGCGTTTCCGTTCGTCGCGCTTCGACAACCGCTGGGCGGAATTTCAGTCGGCGCTCGGTGAGGCGGTCGCGCCGGCGCGGGCCGAGCTGTACGTGGGGTAACTCAACAACGCGGACAGACGAACAGACAGGAGGTCGACGATGAGCGATACGACAGGCGCGGAGGCGGCTGATCCGCCGATGATCGCGGCGATTCGGCGGGCGGTGGCGGCGCACAGCGTGGAGACGATGGCGGAGGGCACGGGCAGCTGGGCGGCGGCGGTGCTGATCGCGGTGCTGCCGTATGACGATCCGCAGGTAGTACTGACGGTGCGCAGCCAGCACGTGGAGCATCACAAGGGGGAGATATCGTTTCCCGGGGGAGCGCTCGACGCGGGCGAGGCGCCGCTGGCGGCGGCGCTGCGCGAGGCCGATGAGGAGGTCGGCATCCTCTCCGGGCATGTGGAAATCCTGGGCGAACAGAGCCACTACCGGACGATCACGGATTTTCACGTGATTCCGTTCGTGGGGCTGCTGGATCGCGCGCCGTATCGATTTCGGCCGTTGGAGATCGAGGTGGCGAAGGTGATTACGCCGCCGCTTTCGCATCTGCTGGACCCGGCGAATACGCGCTACGAGACGCGCACGCGGGAGGACGGCACGACGTTTCGGATGCGGGAGTACTGGTTCGAGGGACACCGTATCTTCGGCGCGACGGCGACGATGCTGGGGCGTCTGCTGGATGGCGTGACGGAGGAATTGGAGGCGGCACGATGATCGAGCTCAGCAACCTGGACGCCGTGGACCTGCGGGATGTGTGGCCGAATGAGGCGCACGACTTCACGCCGTGGCTGGCGGAACATCTCAACCTCCTGGGGGACGCTCTCGGCCTTCAACTGGAACTCCAAGGTGCAGAAATGGCGATCGGGCCGTTCTCCCTTGATATACTTGCGCGAGACGTCGGAAACGACCGTCCGGTGGTGATCGAAAATCAACTCAACGCGACCGACCACGATCACCTCGGCAAGCTGCTCACCTACGCGGCCGGCTATGACGCGAACATCGTCGTCTGGCTGGTGCGGGAATTTCGCGCCGAGCATCGAGCGGCGCTGGACTGGTTGAACCAGCGAACAGGCGAGGACACGGCGTTCTTCGGAGTCGTCGTCGAAGCCTGGCGCATCGCCGATTCTCCGCCCGCACCTCGCTTTAACGCCGTCGTGGTTCCGAACGACTGGCAAAAGCAGGTCGCAAGCTCCGGTCAAGGCTCGGAAGTGTCCGAAACGAAGGAGCGGCAGCGCGCGTTCTTCCAGGCACTGATCGACACGCTTCGCGAAGAGCACAAGTTCACGCAAGCACAAATCGGGCAGCCACAGAACTGGTACCACTTCGCCTCGGGATTCACGGGCATGAGCTATGGTGCGTCGTTCGCGTGGCAGGACCGCGCGCGCGTTGAACTGTACATTGCCAAGACGGGCGATCAGAGTGGCAACAAGTGGCTGTTCGACCAGCTCGAGCAACGCAAAGAACCTATCGAAGCTGCACTAGGCTACGATCTCACATGGGAGCGCCTTGATCTACAAGTCGCGTCCCGTGTTTCCGTCGACAGAAACGGCAGCATCACCGACTCGCCCGAAACGCAGGAAGACGTCCGGCAGTGGATGATCGAACGACTGCTGGCCTTCAAGGCTGCGTTCGGTCCACACCTGGATGAGCTCTTGTCGTAGACGCGAGCCGGCGCGACGGCGGAGCTTGGGTGAGCTCATTCTAGCGCTCCCGGCGGAGCCGGGAGCGCTAGAATGAGCGGGCAGCTCCCAACGCGGATGCGACGACCGACGATCCGGCGTGAGGCAGAGCGAGGATGTCCGGATGACGACACTACGGGAGCAGTCGACGCCGGCGGACCCGCGCGCCGATGAGATCGTGCGCGATCTGGAAGCGCGTCAACGCTTCACAGCGGCAGAGCGCGTGGCGTATCTGCTCAGCCTGGACGGCGACGATCCGGACGAGGAGCCGATCAACGTCGAGTCGCTGCGCTGGTTCGCCGAGCTGTTGCGACGGTGCTCCACGCTGCCCGATCCGCGCATTGGCGTAAAACCCAACGGGCTCGTTCAGATCGAGTGGTTGCTCGATCCTCCCGGAATTGTGGCGCTGACCTTCCTGGCTGACGGCCTGATCCGCATCTACGCAGCGTTCGACGAGCCCGGGAGCATGCAGCATTGCGCGCCCGTCAACAGCACGCTGACGCTGGCTGAGGCCGAGGTTGCGATGCGACCGTTCATTGACAGGCTGCCGCGTCGATGATGGCAATATCCGCAATGCCGACAACGATTATTGCGCGTCGGCAGTCAGCCATACCGCGGACACCGCTCCATGTAGCGCGCCTGATGAGATAACAAGGGTTGGGTGCGCTCACGTCGAGATACCCGCGGCAAGCGCGGGTATGACGGTAGCGAGAGCGCGTGCGCGGCGATGTTGGGCAGGAAGACGGGGTAGAACGGTAGCGACGGTGAACGTGCGGCGGTGTTGAGCAGGCCGATGAGGTGTGCGGAGTGGCGGCCGGTCGGGTAGAGTGGGTGTGGGAGCGGAAGGGGCCCGGTGGCCCTCCCGGTCTTCAAAACCGTTGCGGGGCGGCCCGCGCCGTCTCGGGTGGGTTCGACTCCCATGCGCTCCCGCCATCCACACCCGTGATCAGGCTGAGGCGAGCGCGTCGAGGACGGCTTCGGCGAACTGCTCGGTGGTGGCTTCGCCGCCCTGGTCGGGGGTGAGGCGGTCGCCGGCGGCGTAGGTCGCTTCGACGGCGCGCTCGAGTTGGGCGCCCTGCTCGGAGAGGCCGAGGTGGTCGAGCATCATCGCGGCGGAGAGCATCGTGGCGGTGGGATTGATGCGGTGCTGACCGGCGATGTCGGGCGCGGTGCCGTGGACGGATTCGAAGTACGCCCAGTCATCGCCGAAGCAGCCGGAGGGCGCGAGGCCGAGGCCGCCGATGGTGCCCGCGCCCTCATCGGAGAAGATGTCGCCGTAGAGGTTGGGGAGCAGGACGACATCGAGGTCGTGCGGGCTGGCGACGAGGCGGCGGGCGAAGTCGTCGGCGATAAACGTTTCGAATTCGATATCGGGGTAGCCGGCGGCGACTTCGCCGGCGATTTCGACGAACCAGCCGTCGCTGCGGCGTAGTACGTTTGTTTTGGCGGAGCAGGTGAGCTTGCCCGCATGCCCCTGTTCGCGGCGGCGCTGCGCGAGGCGGCAGGCGAAGTGAGCGACGCGCTCGACGTTGGCGCGGGTGAAGTACTTGATGGCGTAACGCCCTTCGGCCTCGGCGAAGTGTTGGAAGCCGCCCGCGATCGGCGTGCGCGAGACGCCGCCCACGCGCGGTCCGTCGGCCAGGCCGGAGGCCGCGACATCGGCCAGATCGCCCTCGATGCCGGCGTAGAGGTCTTCGAGGTTTTCGCGCACGATCACGTAGTCGATGCCCTCGGGATCGGCAAGCGGCGAGCGAAAGCCGGACCGCCAGCGAATGGGCCGCACGTTGGCGTATGTTTCGCGGCCCCAGCGGAAGTAACCGACGCCGGGCGTCTGGCCATTGGTGGAGCCGAAGAGCACGGTATCGCACTCGTCGGCGGCGTTGCGGACCAGCGCTTCGCCCTCTTCGCGCGTCATCGTGCGCGCGATCTCCTCGCCATCGGGCAAGATGCGCCACTCGATGGGTAGTTCCATCGCCTGGAGCACGGTCATCGCGGCATGCACCGCCTCGGGCGCGGCGTCGTCGCCGGGGAGTACGGCGACGGTCGGTTGGTTGGTCATGGTTCGAGCCTCTCGAAGTAGTCGTCTTCGATATCGATGTCTTCGACGGTGCGCTCCGTGACGCGGACACCGAGTTTGTGTTCTTTGAGCAGGTCGCAGAGCGTCTCGCCGTTGATCAGTTCGATTGGCGGCGCTCCGTCGCGTGTCGCTTCGGACTGCGCGGCTTTGGTGAAGGTACCGGTGGTGATCAGGAGACCGCGATCTCCGCGACCGACCATCGCGCCGCGTAGATCACGGACCATGCCGGCGCTCACCGATCCTTGATAGCGCTTGCACTGGACGTAGGTCGGGAACGAGATCAGCGACAGACGATACATGCCGACGCAGTCGATCCCGCCGTCGCCGCTCTGACCGAGCACATCAACATCGTGGAATCCAGCCGCGACGAGCAGACGGCCGGCGAGTTGTTCGAATCCGGCAGGCGACAGTTCGCCCAACCGGGCGAGCAGTTGCTCTTTCCAGTCGACATCAGCGGGCGATTCGATCCCATCGTCAACGGGCGGCGTTGGCGCATCGACTCCCTGTTGCTGCTTGCGTTGTTCGGCGCGTTTGGCCAGATGCCTCTTATAGCGCCGGTTGATGACATCCTGATGAATTCGGCGGCCTTCGACTGTCACGGTCCACGTGGCGCGGCCCACGCTGTCGATTGCGCCCGCGACCCGCAGAGCAGTCCGCGCCCAAGCGACGCAGTATGCCAACTCCGTTTTGCGAGTGCCGGAGCTTTGGTAGTGCATCACGGCTCGCTGTTCCGCCGACAGGCCAAGCGCGTCGGCGACGGCTTCGTCGATCTCCGCGTTCGACGCCGGAAGCGGCATCGCGCGCATCGCCTGCAACGTGACCCAGCGCAGTTCGGGGTAGTGCGGCAACCCGGCTTCCTCGCGTTCCGACGGCATGTGCGCCTCCTCCTCCACAGGCTAGCGCGCCGCGCCGCCGAGGCGGTCGGGGAGGTCCGGTGCGGGGCGGAAGACGAACTTCTTGCCGGTTCGCGCTTTAGTGAGCAGGGCGCGGGCTTCCAGGTCGAGCAGATCGTCGCGGGCCGTGGCGTAAGAGATGCGATGCTCACGGCGCTGCCGGGCGATGGTGAAGCGCTGGCCAGGGTCGGCCAGCGCTTCGCGAATCACGGCGGCCTGTCGGTCGTTCAGGTCGTGGACGGCGGGGGCGTCGTGATCGAAGGCGAGCGAGCGCGTCTGCTCGAGGCGCAGGTAATCGTGGAGCTGATCGGCGGCGCGCAGCAGGATGTTCAGCTGGTGCAGGAGGAAGTGAGTGGCGTCGTTGCCGTCGGCGGTCACGTACTGGTAGGCGCGTGAGTACTGCGCGGGCGCCTCTAGGAGGAACTGCGAGATGGGCAGGTAGGGGGCGAGCCAGAAGCCCGAACGCAGCAGTGACCAGTAGAACAGGCAGCGGGCGGTGCGCCCGTTGCCGTCGGCGAAGGGGTGGTCGTAGCCGATCATGAAGTGGAGCAGCACGGCGCGAACGACGGGGTGGACGAGCGGGTCGGCCGGCTCGGCACCGGCGAACGCACAGAGCCGCTCGATCCGCTCCGGCAGTTCGGCGGCGGGCGGGGGCTGGTGGACCACGCCGCCGCCGGAGGAGACGACGTAGACGCGGGCGTCGTCAGGCGTTTGCAGGCGCCCGACATCGCGTTCTGGCAACGTGCCGTCGGTCACGGTGCGGTGCAGAGCGAGGATGGCGTCGAGGTCGACCGTCCGTCTCTCGTTGGCCCACTGCTCGACCAGCTGCATGGCGGCGAAGTTGTTGGCGATCATCCGCTCGCTGTGGTCGCGCGACGGTCTGCCGTCGCGGAGCATCTCGCGGGCGATGATGCGGCTGGTGCTGGCGCCCTCGAGCTGGCTGGAGCGGATCGATTCGTCGATTATCAGGTGGACGAGGTGGCGCTGCCGGTCGTCGCGAGAGAGGACGCCGTCTTCGGACAGTGGATGATCATCGAGCTCGCGATCCAGCCGGTTCAGCGCGATGAGCAATGGAGGCGCGTTGCTGAACCAGAACGGGAGGCCGGCCTTGCCGAGCAGCGGCAGTTGGACGGCTGCGCTGCGCCGAGCGGTGGAGAGGCGCAGCCACCAGGCGCGGTGAGTGAGGTCATCCGGCGACCTGCGGTGGCGGACTTCGTCCCAGGGCAGGTAGCGGCCGGCGTCGTCGAGTGGCGACGGATCAGCGAACAGCGCAAGACGGGCGGCAGGGTCGAGCGCTGCGAGATCCTGCATGAGCGACGTCAGCGGAGGCGCGGTTTGGGGCAGCCGCATGATCGACCTCTCAACTTTCTATCGGTTTCTCTCAGAATGATAGTTGGCCGTGTAGGGCGCGGCATGAACCCACTGAGGCCCCGTTGACAGGCCCAACTGTCAGTTTTCTATCAGTTGTTTTGACATTGATAGTTTAGGTGCGCGCACCTCGTCGGGACACACCGAAGCTGCGTGAAGGCGCACACGGCGATGCCGGGCACCCCCGGCGTCGGAATCGCGTCAAGGGGCCGCGAGGGATGCTTCCCTTATCTCGTGCCGACCGGGAGGCTTGCTAACCTCTCTGAGCGACAAGGGACCAGCGCTGGCCGCTGTGGCGCTCCGCCACTCCCGCCTCGCGCAGGTCCTCCAGCGCCAGTGAGATCAGATGCTCAAACAGGGGGACCGGCTTGCCGGGCTCCGCGTAGCGCTGTTCTCCCTCCGACACGCCCAACCACTCGCCCGCTTTCGCAAGGACTTCGGCGATCGGCATCGGCTCCTCGGCGTCGCGCAGCACTTCCGCAAGTGCCTGCTGACGCTCCGCGGGCGGCAAGAACCGCGGACGCTGAACCTCATCGCCATTGCCGGTGCGACTCGCGCTGGAGGGCGACTCGCCACGCCGCGCGTCCGCTGCCTGACTTTGCGAGCGAGCGAGCGACCAACGCCGCCCGCTGTGCAGTTCCGCTACACCCTCCTGGCGCAAGTCCTCCAGCGCCTGTGAAATCAGGAACTCAAACAGCGGCATCGGCTTGCCCGGCTCCGCGTAGCGCTGCTCACCTTCCGACAACCCCAACCACTCCCCGGCTTTCGCCAGCAACTCCTCGTACGGCAGTGGTTCGTTAGCTGCCCCCAGCACCTCCTCAATCGCCTGCCGCCGTTCCGTCGGCGGCAGAAACCGCGGACGAGCAACTTCCGCACCGCCATTGGGGGTGGTCTTCTGCGCAGCCCCTGCCTTTGCCGCAGACTCGCCCCGGCTGGTCAACGACCAACGCCGCCCGCTGTGCAATTCCGCCAGACCGTCCTGGCGCAAGTCCTCCAGCGCCTGTGAGATCAGGAACTCAAACAGCGGCATCGGTTTGCCTGGCTCCGCGTAGCGCTGCTCACCTTCCGACAGCCCCAACCACTCCCCGACTTTCGCCAGCAACTCCTCGAACGGCAGCGGTTCGTCAGCCGCCTTCAGCACCTCCTCAACCGCTTGCTGCCGTTCCGTCGGCGGCAGAAACCGCGGGCGAGCAACTTCGACACCGTCGCCAGGGGCGATCTCTTGCGCAGCCCCCGCCTTGGCCGCAGACTCGCCCCGGCTGGTCAACGACCAACGCCGCCCGCTGTGCAGTTCCGCTACGCCTTCGTCGCGCAGATCCTCCAGCGCCCGCGTTATCAGATGCTCGAAGAACGGGACCGGTTCTCCAGGTTCTGTGTAGATCTGCTCTCCTTCCGAAAGCCCCAGCCACTCCGCGGTCTTCGCGAGCAACTCTTTGAACGGCATCGGCTCCTCAGCCCCACGCAACACCTCCACCAACGCCTGCTGTCGCTCCGCGGGCGACAGGAATCGCGGCCGAGCGACTTCTCCGGCACGGCCGGGATCACCGCCTGTGCCAGACTCATCAGGACTCGCTTCGGCTGCCGACTCTTTCTGAGCCGGCAGCGACCAGCGCCGACCACTGAGTAGTTCCGCTGCACCGTCCTTACGCAGGTCTTCCAGTGCCTGCGTCATCAAGAACTCAAACAGCGATGTGGGCTTGCCTGGCTCCGCGTAGCGCTGCTCCCCTTCTGAGAGCCCCAGCCACTCGCCGGCCTTGGCCAGCAACTCCTCGAACGGGAGCGGCTCGTCAGCGGCCCTCAGCACCTCCTCCAGTGCCTGTCGTCGCTCCGGCTGCGGCAGGAACCGCGGACGAGTAACTTCCACGCTGTCGCCAGACTCCTGTGCGCTTCCCTCATCTCGACCGCTGGATCGCCCCTGAGTCGCCAACAACCAGCGCTGTCCGCTGTGACGCTCCGCCACACCATCCTTGCGCATGTCCTCCAGCGCTTGCGTCATCAGCCACTCAAACAGCGGAATCGGTTTGCCGGGCTCCGCATAGCGTTGCTCCATCTCCGTCACACCCAACCACTCGCCTGCCTTGCGAAGCAACTCGGTGCTCGGCATCGGCACCTCAACGCCGCGTAGCACCTCCTCCAGCGCTTGCTGTCGCTCCGCCGGGGGCAGAAACCGCGGGCGAGTAGATTCCTCATCGCTGATGCGACCGATTCCTGCTGGCGTTCCGCCAAGCTCGGCTTCAGCAGCAAACCTGAACTCGCGAAGAACGGCCCGGTTGACGGCGACATACTCTGCACCGCCACGCGACTCGGTCTTGACGAACCCCACCCCTTGCGTAGTGAGAAGCATGTGGCAGAGCACATCATGGTCCCAGACCTGGAATTGGACCCCGGACCGCGCACGCGCCTGAACGACTTGGCCTGTAGCGCCGTCGTGGAGCAAGCCCGTGGTCACCCAGACAGCATGCGCGTCAATGCGTGGTTGACCCGACTGGTCGCCAGCGATTTTGTTCTCGACCTTCGAAATCCACGCAGCGACCTCGTTCATTGTCGCTTTTTTTCGAACGTCCCAGAACTTGCATTGCACATACCAGACAGAGCGGCCGTTCTCATCCTTTCCGATCAGATCGGTATTCCAGTCGTACTCGACGGGCACTCTGTCCACTGTCGTCACACCAGGTTGAGCGTCCAGCAACGCTGCGCAGAGCAACTCGAAGGGGTCTCCAGCGCGACTAGCCGCACTCAGAGCTGGACTGGACAACTCGTCCCGGATCGCACCAAGCAGCCCGTTGATCCAGCGCCGATCGCTCTGATCTGACGGCTTCGCGAACCGTTCCCAGTCTTCCGCGCTCATCTGGTCACTCCCGCTCGCTGTAGTCCGACAGTGGCTGCCTGAGCCCCACTGGTCTTGTGCGCATCATAGATGCACGGCCCCTAGCGTCGCAAGCCTCAGTCGGCGACTGGAAGATGCGAGCGCAGGGGGCAATGGCCGCCCTCAGGCGGGGAGGGCGGCGCGGTTGATGTTGTAGAGCTTTTGGACGTTGCCCCAGACCATCGCCTCTTCCTCCTCGGCGGGGACGCCGGCCATGATCTCGTCGAGGATCTTGCGGCTGTTGGGCCAGATCGCGTCGTGGTGGGGGTAGTCGTTGCCCCAGAGCAGGTTTTCGACGCCGATCTGCTCGCGGGTTTGGACGCCGATGTCGTCGTCCTCGAAGGTGACCATGAAGTTGCGGCGGAAGTATTCGGTGGGCAGCATCGGCAGTTCGGGCGTCTGGTCAACGGCGCGGGCGCGGTAGTAGGCGTGGTCCCAGCGCTGGAGGACGTGGGCGATCCAGCCGGTTTCCCACTCGGCCATGACGAAGCGGAGGTTGGGGTGGCGCTCGCAGACGCCGGAGGTGACGAGATTGGAGACGGTGTTCCAGGCGGCGGCATGGGCGAGGGTGTAGGAGACGACCTGGTCCCACTCCTTGGGCAGGCTCATGCCGGGCTCGGAGCCGCAGAAGATGTGCATCGTGAGCGGCAGGCCGATGTCTTCGGCGGCCTCCCAGAAGGGCTCGTAGTCGGGGTCGGAGTAGGGCTTGTCGGCGGGCGCGGTGCAGGGGATGGCGACGCCCTTGATGCCCATGTCGGCGCAGCGCTTGAGCTCGGCGATGGCGAGGTCGACATCGCGCAGGGTGACGCAGCCGACGCCGATCAGCCGTTCGGGGGCGTGCGAGCAGTAGTCGCGGATCCAGTCGTTGTGGCGCTGGAAGACGGCGTTGACGACTTCGACGTCGTCGACCATGTAGGTGAGCATGTTGATCGAGGGGTACATGACCTCGCCGACGATGCCGTCCTGCTCCTGCTCGGAGAGGCGTGCGACGGGGTCTTTGACGCCGGGGTTGATCAGGTCCCAGCCGCGGGCGATCTTCTCCTTGGTTTCGGGCAGGTTGAGGTTGGCGCCGGCGATGCCGAGGCGTCCGACGGACATGGCGAAGTCAATGCTGGGCCAGGCGACGAAGACGGCTTCGCGGTCCTTCCACTTGTCGACGACGCGGGGGGCGCGGTCGCCGAAGCGGTCGACGAGTCCGTCGAAGACTTCGGGGGCTTCGACCACGTGGGAGTCGCACGAGTAGTAGATGCTGCTGGCCATTGGTTCATCCTTCCGCGTCGCCTGCGCACGGTGTTGCGCACAGGATAGAGCGCTGCGCGCGTCGGTGCGCGGGGTCAGTCGGCGCGGCTGAGCCGCTCGGCATGGGCGAAGGCGGCGAGGCGCATGCGTTGTTCGCGTTCATCCACAGGCGTCTCCCTTCGCTGCGCACGATAGCCGCCGCGTAACTGTGTTCTGTCGCGCGACGGGGTTTGACGGCGCGTCTGGGGGAGTAGTCTGCGGGCGATTGGGGCGGCGACATGTGGAAACAAATCGGTCCGTGGGCGGCGCTGTCCGCCGTGGTTGCGATCGTTGCGGCGGTCGCGTGGCTGGAGAGCGCCTGGTGGGCGTCGGCGGCGGCGGGGCTGACGCTGTCGGTCTGCCTGGCGGCGTCGCTGGTGGAGCGTCGGGCGGAGGCGCTGGCGGTGCAGGGTGCGGTGGCGGTCTTCGCGGCGGTCTGGGGGTTGGTTGGGTTGGAGGCGGGTCTGTGGGCGCTGATCGGGGCGTCGTGGTTGTCGGGCGTGGTTGCGGCAGCGGCGCTGGTGCGGAGCGCGCGGACGGAGAGAGAGCAGGAGTTGTCGCCCCACGGGTAGTCTGAGGCGATGCACCGAGGCGACATTAACTCCGACAGCGCGTTGATCGTGGTTCTTGTTGAGTGGGCGGCGGCAGTGGCTGCGGTCATCGCAGTGGCGGCCTCGAACAGCATCGGCGGAGCCATCGCGGCCGGCGCACTGTTCGCGGCGATGCACTTTGGCGCGTCGTCAATGGAACAGCGGGTAGGCCTCTGGGCGCATGCCGGCTCAGCTGCAACAGCGGCGGCATCGCTGATCTTCATCGCGGTCTGGGCGGGGTTCGGCTTGACGGCGGGATTGTGGCTGCTCGCTGCTTTGGCCGGACTACTCGTGATCTCAGGAGCGGGCGTGCTTCTCCGGCGACGGCCCGACGACGGCGAGGCGCACCATGGAACGATCTCAGCCGACTTGCCCACTGGCGTTCCGCATGCTCACGAACACGACGCGCCGGCCGAACCGGTACAGCGTTCCGGTCCGTCAGCTCAGCCGCCCTTCAAGGATGTGTCGCCTACTCCAGCTCGGCCCACGGGAACCAGTCCGCTTGTGCGGCCGCCGCCG
Organism: Dehalococcoidia bacterium; assembly: GCA_965243125.1. Lineage (GTDB taxonomy): Bacteria > Chloroflexota > Dehalococcoidia > Bin125 > Bin125 > CATQGW01. The sequence goes on from OZ251529.1 coordinate 3,082,826, forward strand.
TCAACGCAGGCGCGCAGGCGTCGGTCTGAATCCTCGACGACCCCCATCGCGCCCGCCGCTCCGGCACCACGGGAAGAAGCGTCAGCGACCACCCCGCGTTCCAAGCTCAGCGGGGCGCCCAGCGGCACCACATCGCACACGGCCACGCCGCAGACGGCAGGGATCCACACCGGTATCGACAAAGCCGACATGGCCTGGATCGCGAACCTGACGTGGGTCACCCTGTGTGCAATGCGCGACCTCCCGCAACCGGCGCACAACAACGAAATCGATGATGCAGTGGCGGTCGCGATGAATGTCTCTGTCGCCGTTCGACTGCATATGCGAGATCGACGCGAAGGACATTCTGAGTGGGGATACCGAGTCGGTTGGGCTCGCAGTGCGCTCCGCAACCACAAATGGATCGAGCGTCCTGCCGATGGATGGTGGCGCGTCACTCCGCGTGGTGCGACAGCGCCCGAAGAAGATGTGACGACGCACGCCCAACAGTATTTCGCGACCAAGCGTGGGCTTCAGGACTATTCGCCAACGTCCTTGCCCGGCCTCGAGGATGGCGACGCCAGGTTGCAACCGGAGCCATCCGCATCGCCCACGGCCGAGCAACAGCTGATGGCGCAGCTTTGGTCGCTCGCGCCCGTCTGCTTCGAGGAGCTGTGCGCCGAACTACTGCGTGCTGAGGGCTACCACGACGTCAATGTGATCGGCGGACGGGGCGATGACGGAATCGATGTGCTGGCCGAGCTTCGAGGGGCGGCGGATCCGGCCACCGTCTATGTCCAATGCAAAGCGTGGCGAGGTGAAGTTGGCGTGGAGGTCGTTCGGGATTTCCGCCAAGCACTGAACCGGCGAGCCCGGCGCGGTCGACCGGGGCAGGGACGACTCATGACGACCGGATACTTCACGCGCGGGGCGATTGAGGAGGCACAACGGAACGGGACACCGCTTGACCTGATCGATGGCGACGAAATGTGCGCACTGCTCGCCAAACAGGATGGCGTCGTAGTGGAGTGGACGGACGAGCTTGAGATCAATCGCCGCTGGTTCGAGGAGTTCGCGGAGAATTGTCGGGCGGGGGACCGGTACAGGAATCAAGCAGGGCGGCCAGGGCAGCCACTTCCGCCCGATCCGCAGTGAGCTCGTACCTCGACTTGATCTCGATCCACTCGCGCGCATAGCGACACCAGGCCCCGTCGTCGGGCGGTTGCCACTCGGCAGGGTCGTGATCGGATTTACGTCGGTTGACCTCTGCCGTCACCGCAGAGAGTGTTTCTTCGTCGTTGAAGAATTCGCTTCGCTGCTCCTCGTCCCACTTCCACGCGCCGGAGCGGTGCGCCTCAGCGAGGGCGACCAGGTGATCGATCTGGAGTTCGCTCTCGTCAGAGACGGCGCGACCGTCGAACCACGACAGCCACTCGCCTTGAGCATCGCAGCGATCGGTTACCGATATGACGCGAACTGCATCTTGGAGCAGGATTCTGTCGCGCAGATTGCAGCCGTTCTCGTCGCGTCCCAGATAGTGGTCGTAGTCGTCGCGGTCGTAGGGCACGCCGCCATCGTCTTCGAGCGCGACGGTGAGCGCGGACAACGCGGCTCGATCGGCAATTCGCCACTCGGGTTCAGCCTGTGGCTCTGGCGCTGGAGTCGACTCGGTCTCAGGTGTGGGATCCGCCTGCTGCTGCTCACCCACGATGGGAGTCGGCGCATCATCAGCCGCTCGCTGTTGTGCAGCGACGTCCAGCTCCGGAGCGTCCTGATCCTCCTCGGTTTCGGGTGGGGGATCCACTTGCTGCTGCTCAACCGCGACGGGAGTCGGCGCATCATCAGCCCCTTGCTGCTGCGCAGCGGCGGGCGGCGCTGATGCGCCCTCCTGCTCTGATGTCGCCGCCGTTGAACGCGACGAATCTTCCGGCGGCTCAGAATCCACCACCAGCGCGACGATGCCGACGGCGAGGATGATCGCCAGGGCGATCCCGATCCGCAGCCAACGTTCGCTCGGCGGCCTACGCATTGAGCGGGATGTCCAGGTCGGCGGAGAGTTGGCGCAGGTCGCGGGCGGTGGAGGCGGGGTAGGCGATTTGGCCGGCGGCGCGGCGCTCGTCGTGGGTGCGCTGCTCCTGCTCGCCGGGGGCGAGCACCTCCTGGACGCCGGGCAGCGGGTCGGCGGATTTGACCTGGCGCCAGATTTCGTCGACGGCGGCCTCGAACTCGGCGGCTTCGCCGAAGAGGTCGGGGGAGACGACCAGCAGGAACTGTCCGCGCCGGCCGATTTCGACGGCGGCGGAGTGGGCGCCGCCGGGCAACGCGCCGGCGAGCAGGTTCATGAAGAGGCTGAGGCCGCTGCCCTTGTAGGCGCTGACGGCGCCGAGCGCGGGGATAATGCCGCCGAGCGCGGTTTGTGGATCGGTGGTGGGCTGGCCCTCCAGGTCGAGGAAACCCCACTCTTCCGGGATCTCGCGGCCCTCGGCGCGGGCGCGCATCACCTTGCCGAGCGCGACGGGGGTGAGCGCCATGTCGAGCACCATCGGCGAGCCGGAGGCGCGCGGGGCGGCGAAGGCCATGGGGTTGTTGCCGGTCATGCGGGTGCGCGCGCCGAACGGGGCGAGGGTGGGCACGGAGGTGGTGGTGCAGAAGGAGACGAAGCCCTCGGCGGCGGCCATCATCGGGTAGTAAGCGCCCATGCCCCAGTCGTTGGAGTTGCGCAGCGCGCCCAGCGCGAGGCCGGTTTCGTGCGCCTTTTCGATGGTGCGCTGCATGGTGCGGGCGACGACCAGTTGGCCGATGCCGCCGTCGCCGTCGACCAGCAGCGAGACGGGCGTCTCGCGGATGGCGGCCAGGCTGGGCGTGGGGTTGTAGCGGCCCTCGCGCAGGTGCCCGGCGTACCAGGGCAGGCGCTGGAAGCCGTGGGTGTCGACGCCGCGCAGGTCGGCGGTGAGCTGGATTTCGACGGTCAGCGCGGCGTCGGCGGGCGGCACGCCGCAGGCCTGGTAGACGGCTTCGCCGAAGGCGCGGAGCGGTTCGAGGGGGAGGATTTCGTTGGCGTCGATGTCGGTCATGATGCGTCCTCGCCGTCGCTCAGCAAGCCGCCGTCAGAGAGGCCGCGCGCCGCTTCGACGGTGGAGGCGGCGCAGACGATGAATTCGAGGTCGTCGGGCCCGAGGCTGCGGATCTGGTGGGCGATGTCGGCGGGGAAGAAGAGGAAGTCGCCGGCGGCGGCGGAGGCGCGCCAGGGGCCGCAGTCGATCTCCGCGTTGCCGCGCAGGAAGTAGTAGACCTTCTCGACGTCCTCGTGGATGTGGCGGACGTTGGTCTCGCCGACGGGCAGGCGGTTGAAGAGGACGAAGGAGAGCGAGCTCTCGAAGCGCCCCTCGGCGGCGGTGAACATGCGTCGGGCGTGGATGTTGCGCCCGACGGTCTCAGGGATGTCGGCGACGGTCTTGACGACAAAGCGAGCGTCGTCGGGCGGGGGGACGGGTTCGCCGTCGAGGGCGGGGGCTTCTGGGGGCATGTTGGCGGGTTCGCGCTGGGTCATTGGGGGTGCTCCTTCTGGTCGAGGGTTGAGGGCAGGGTACGCGCCTCCCTCGCCGGCAGGCGCGAAACGATCGCGTATGGTGCGCAGCAGTGTCGCGACAGCCTTGCGGCAACTGCGGGGTGTCCGTCGAATCGCAGCGACGATGCCGACGCCCCGCCGCCATCAACCGGCGGCGACTTAGGGAAACTGAGGTCGGCGACGTGAGCAGCCCAGAGCAAAGTGCGAGTGTCGCTCGGTTGTCGAATTCTCGCATCGCGGTCCTGGCGCTGCATGCTCTCGGTGGAGCGACGACTCGGCGGACGACGCAAGAAGTGGCACTGCGATGCTTCAAAATGGCCCCGCGTCGTTTCGCGTGGAAGAATCACCCGAACTACCCGAGCGACAAGACAGCCTTTGATGCGCTGAATGACGCGAAAAAGGCGAGGTACGGCAAACTGGTCGCCGGCGGCGGTAAGGACGCCTGGATCCTTACACCGGCAGGAATCGCGTGGTGTGGTGAGCACGAGCAAGAGCTTGGTCAAGCGTCCGTGGGCGGCCCATCTCAACTGACTGATCCCGAACTCCGATCGCTCCGTCAACTGCGTCGGCACCGGCTTTTCGAGGTGTGGAAGGCCGGCGGTGAACCGCCCCCGCAAGAGCTCGTTGCCGATGCTGTACGCTTACTTCCCGACGCGCAGTGGACTGCGGTGAGGCGCAAAGCTGAAGATCTGTTAGCCGCGGCGCGCTCAGCAGAACTCGATGATGTGGAGGGCTTTCTGACGTGGCTGATGAGGGCCCGGTCTACGGTGAGCTGACGTTCACGGCGCGCAGTTTCCGCGACGACATTGAGCGCGCGATGGGGTCGGATCTCATGCGCGCGCTCGTTGAGCTGGTGACGAACGCGGACGACTCGTACGAACGCGCAGGCCTCAGCGGCGATATCGTGATCACCGTTCAGCGGCGCCGCGGGGCGCAACAGTTTCCGCTCCTGATGGTCCGTGATGAAGCCGAAGGCATGACGCGCGCCGAGATGGGCGAGCGACTCGGCCGACTCGGCGACGTAACGAGCGGCTTTCTGAGCGGGCGCCGGGTGCGGGGACTGTTCGGCCGCGGCGGCAGGGACGCCGTGCATTTCGGGCCAGTGAGCTGGGAGTCATGGAAGAACGGCGAACACTCGCTGTTCGAAATCCTCTACGAAGGAGGCCCGACAACGAGGACCAAGATGACGGCTCTTCCGTCTGGCGGGCGACGGAAGCATGGCACGCTTGTCACCCTCGAGATCCAACGGAAAGTCCGCATTCCCAAACAGGCAACGCTGAAGCAGCGTCTGAGCCGACACTACGCATTGCGCCCGATCCTGCTCGACAAGCGGCGCCGCAAAGTGCTCGTGAATGCCGGGCGCGGCAGCAACACCGAACGTCTGTCATACCCAGAGCCCCCTGGCACGCCACTGGTTCACGAGCAGATCATCGCGATTCCCGGCTACCTCAGCGAATCGGCGACGGTCTCACTGTCAGAAGCCCCGGACTCGCTCCTCGACGGCGAACGGCGGCAGTACTGGCGTCACTCTCTCTTGATCACGTCCGATCGAGCCGCGTACGACATTTTCGACGGCGGCGAATTCAGCCGCGAGCCAGATTCGCTTCACCTCGCGCGGCTCTTCGGGACCGTCGACGTACCTGGCATCAGCGCCCTGATCCGCGCATACGACGAGCGTGCGGCGCAAAAGCTGGATCACGTCGAAGAGAACCCGGTTCGGCTGGTGTCGCGTGACCGCGACGGTCTCATCGATCGGGACGAGCACCCGTTCGTGGATGCGCTGTATTCAGCCATCGAAGAAGTCCTGCGTCCGCACATCGAGCGGCTCCGCGCGCAGGTTGACTCCGCTGCCGCTCCTCACGTGTCCGACGATCTCCGTAAGCGGTTGAACGAAGCCGAGAAAGTGATGACGGAGTTCATGCGCGAGGAGGACGAGCCGGCGGAGGGTGATTCGCTCGAGGGTGAACGTGAAGAGGCCGGGCTGACCTTGATTCCGTCGCGACGCGTGGTTGAACCCGGTAAGACGGCGCGTCTGGTTGTGCGATATCGGCTGCCCGCCGACCCAGCAAGCGTTTCGCCTGGCACTCTGTCTCAGACTGGTGAACCGACAGTGACTGTGCGCATCACCGAAGACGGCGCGTCGGCAGAGCCCTTCCGAGAAACCCTGGTCGATCGCGGTGGCTACTTCAGCAAGTCAATCGAACTCGATCCCCGTGCCGAGGGCACAACGATTCAAGTGGCCGTTCGATGCGGCACCGAGACCGCGCACGGAGTTGCTGCCTGGGAGCGTCGCGACGTTCCGCCAGTCGAGGAGCTGTCCTTCAATCACAGCAAGTACACGATCAAGGACGGCGGACGACGCACCGCGTACCTCTACGCACCCTGGGACCTTGTCGCCGACGGCGATGTCCGGCCGCTGATCGAGTTGGCAGGCGATCCCGGCATCACGTACCAGGCAGGATCGTACGGCTTCGCATTCGATCGGACGCGCCAAGCCGCGGTTTGCTCAATCGTTCTCAGCGGTTCGGGCGTTCGATCGCGCGGCCGGCTCTCAGCTTCGTTAGCGGCACAGCAGGCATCTGCGCAAGTTGAGGTCACAGCTCGAGGCATTGACGGGCTGAGAATCGAGTTCGACGAGCGACCTGACATGCCGTACCGCGGCTGGTTCAGCCAGGATCGCGCTGCCGTTCTGGTCAACACAAGCTCCCCGGTCGTTAAGCGCTACATCGGTTCTACCGCCAGAGGGTTGCCCGGGCAGGACTCTGTGGCGGGACGGATGATCCTCGCTGAGGTTCTGGCAGCGACGGTTGTGCGGGATGTGCTGGCGCGAAAGCAGCAGCAAGGATCGTCGGTAAATGACTTGTTCTACGAGTACGAGACCCTAATGGCAAAGCTGCTGCCGCGCCTGCATCGCGCGTTCGTTTCGGAGAACGAGCTTCGAACTGCGCAGCGGAGCGGTGAAGCCGTCGCGTGATGTGAACGCCTTCTAGAAGTCGAGGGCGGCGGCGGTGCAGAGGAAGGCCATGAGGGGGCGCGTTTCTTTGCACCAGGCGGCGATTTGGGCGGCGAAGTTGTCGCCGAGGGCGTCTTCGTGGGTGAAGTTGCGGACGGCGATGAAGTGTTTGCGCTTGATCTCTTCGATCATGGGGTGATCGGCACTCCAGCCTCTGGGCGGGCGCTTGAGTTTGTCGCCGTCGATGCGCCAGGGGGACTTCTGGTAGCGCCTGGCGAGCTTGCTCCACTCTTTGGGGTGTTCGGCGATCGCTTCGCGGTAGGCGGCGAGCGCGTCGCGGTCGGGCATCCAGCTGCCGGCGCCGAAGAAGCAGTCGTCGGGCGAGAGGTGGACGTAGTAGCCGGGGGCGTGAACATCCTTGCCGGCGCGGTGGCGGAACTGAATGCCGACGTTGGTTTTGTAGGGCGATTTGTCGGGCGAGAAGCGGACATCGCGGTGGATGCGCATCAGCGAGCCGCCGACTTTGGCGTCGCGGGCGGTGATGGCGGGCGAGATTTTGGCGAGCAGCGGGCGGACGGCGCGGATCAGCTCGAAGGCCGGCTCGCGAAGGTCGGCCTCGTAGCGCTCGCGGTTGGCCTCGAACCAGTCGCGGCGGTTGTTCAGCTCGAGCTCTTCGAGGAAGTCGAACAGCTCGGGGCCGAAGCCGGCCTGCGTTGCGGTGGTCATTGCGGGCCTCCGTCCGTGGGCATTGGTGCAGTAGCGTATCCGCTCAGACGGCCGGGGCGCGGTAGACGCGGACGGATTTCCACAGCAGGCCGATCAACAGGGTGGCGGCGATGCCGAGCGCGCCGCCGAGCAGCATCGCGTTGGGCGCGCCGATTGAGCCGGCCCAGAAGCCGACCCAAATGATGCCGACGTTGTTGGCGGTCTGCGCGGCGAGCACCATGAAGGAGAAGGCGCGGCCGCGCATCTCGTCGGGCGTGGTCAGCTGGACGGTGGACTGTCGGACGGCGACGGTGACGGCGTCGGCTGCGCCGAGCATGGCGATCACGATCAGTCCGAGCCAGAGCCAGGGCGCTGTGCCCATGGCGAAGAGCAGGGCGGCGTAGACGAGCGAGGCGATCAGCACGAGCATCCCCTTGGCGCGCTCGTGGACGAGGAAGAGGGCGAGCAGCATGCCGCCGACGGAGCCGACGGCGTTGGCCGTGCCCAGCCCGCCGGCCGCGCTCGCGCCGGCCATGAAGAGCCCGGTGGAGAGCACGGGCAGGATTTCGCGGTAGTAGGAGACGACGGTGATGCCCCAGTCGAGCAGGAAGAGGCCGGGCAGGATCGGGTGGCGGGCGACGAAGCGTCCGCCGGCGACGACGCTGGCGAGCGCACCGGCGCGCTCGCCGGCGGCTCGGGCGGAGGTGCGGATCAGCATCGGCATCAGGCTGGAGGCAGCGGCGAAGCCGGCGGCGGCCCAGAGCGCGGCGGTGACATCGATCAGGGAGACGATCGCGGTGAAGAGCACATTGCCGAGGATCCAGCCGCCGTTCTGAGTGCCGGTGTCGATGGTGACGGCGGTGGAGAGGTAGCGCTCGGGCACGACGCGGGGGGTGATGGTAGCGCGGGCGGGGGCGACGAACACGGCCAGGGCGGCCAACACGGCGAGCACGACCCAGGTGTGCCAGACGAGCAGCAGATCCGCGGTCGCCGCGGCGGCCAGCAGCACCAGCAGGAGGAAGACGATTGCGTTGGAGCCGGCCATCAGCCAGCGGCGGTCGAAGCGGTCGGCGAGCACGCCGCCGTAGAGCACGGCGATGATCTGCACCGGCAGCTGGATGGCGCCGATGATCGCGACCTGCGCGAACTCGCCGGTTTCGTCGAGCACCCACTGGGGGATCGCGAGGAAGCGGAGCTGCTGGGCGATGATCATCGCCAGCGCGCCGGACCAGAGCATGCGGTAGTCGCGGATCGCGAAGACGCGGCGCAGAGGCGGGCGCTCGAAGCGCCGCCGATCGCCCGACTCGCTCATGCCGCTCACCAGCGGGCCGGCGCGTGCGCGATACTGCGGTGCATCGGGCGATGCTACCGCCCGCGCAGTGGAGGATGGCTGAAATGAAAGTCGGTGTCTACGTTCCGCAGGTCGGTCCGGCGGCGACGGCGCAGCAGGTGGCGCGGGTGGCGCGCGCGGTTGAAGCGGCGGGCTTCGACTCGCTCTGGGCGTTCGACCACGTGGTGCTGCGGCCCGATCAGGGTTCCGACTACCCGTACAGCGAGGACGGGCGCTTCCTGGTGCCGGCCGACAGCGCGTTTCTGGAGCCGCTGACCCTGCTGACCTACGCGGCGGCGGTGACCGAGCAGGTGGAGCTGGGCACGGCGGTGCTGGTGCTGCCGATGCGCGCGCCGGTGCTGCACGCGAAGCTGATCGCGACGCTCGATCATCTGGCCGGCGGGCGGGTGATTCTGGGCGCGGGCGTGGGCTGGTGGAAGGAGGAGTTCGAGGCGCTCTCGATGCCGTTCGACCGGCGCGGGACGCGGATGGACGAGTATCTGGCGGTGCTGCGCGATCTGTGGGAGAACGAGGTGGGCTCGTTCCGCGGGGAGTTCTACGACACCGAGGGTTGGTACAGCCGCCCGCAGCCGCCGCGGCGGGTGCCGATCTGGCTGGGCGGCAACCATCCGCGCCAGCTGGACCGCGCGGGTCGGCTGGCCGACGGCTACCTGGCCAACCCGGCGATGCTCGACACGCTGGCGGCGGACTGGGATCGGGTGCGTCAGGCGGCGGCGGACGCGGGGCGCGACGCCGGGGCGCTGCGGCTGGGGATCAACCGGATCGCGGCACTCGAGGACGGACGGCTGGGCGAGGCGGCGGAGCGACTGGGCGAGATGCGGGCGCTGGGCTTCGACCACGCGATCGTCAATCTGCACCCGGCGGCGCCGGATCCGGAGGCGCTGCTCCAGCAGTTCGCGGCGGAGCATCTGGGGGCGCTGCAGGTGTCGTGATGGGGCGCGCGTTCAAGATTCGCCCCCTTCCCTTTCATAGGGCGCACCGTTATTCAAGATTCTGCCCTTTCGCTTGAATAGGGTGCGCCGTTATTCAAGATCCGGCCCCTTCGCTTGAATAGGGTGCGCCGTTATTCAAGATTCTGCCCTTTCGCTTGAATAAGGCTCGTCGTTATTCAAGATTCTGCCCCTTCGCTTGAATAAGGTGTAGGATGCCCCTCAGCGCCACCGAAACCTCTCAGACCTGTGCAACGCGACAACCTCGGCCGCTACGCGATCACCGCATTCGACGGCGAGCAGGTGCGCGCCTTCGTGCCCACGCCCCTGCCGCCCGACCCGCCAGTCGACCTCAGCAAGATGCAGCAGGCCCTGGAGCGCGCGATCCTGGCGCTCGGACGCTTGGACTCCGAGGCGCGCCTGCTCCCGGACCCGGATCTGTTCGTCTACGCCTACGTGCGCCGCGAAGCGCAGCTGTCTTCGCAGATCGAGGGCACTCAGTCGTCATTATCGGACCTGTTCGAGACCGAGGCCGATCGGGAGACCGCACGCCGGAGCGACGACGTCACCGAAGTCTCAAACTACGTGGCTGCGCTCGAGCATGGGCTTCGCCGCCTTGACGACGACGGCTTCCCGCTCAGCAACCGCCTGATCCGCGAGCTCCACAAGATTCTGCTCAGCTCCGGCCGCGGCAGCGAGAAGAAGCCGGGCGAGTTTCGCACTTCACAGAACTGGATCGGCGGCTCCCGCCCCGGCAATGCGGCCTACGTGCCTCCCCCGCACACCGCCGTGCAGGACTGTATGGCGCAGCTTGAGCGATTCCTGCACGCTGAGGATGACGGCATCCCCACCTTGGTCCGCGCAGGCTTGGCCCATGCGCAGTTCGAGAGCATCCATCCCTTCCTCGACGGCAACGGTCGCGTCGGCCGCCTGTTGATTGCGTTCGTGCTGCATCACGGGGGAGTGCTGCGGCGGCCCCTGCTCTACCTCAGCCTTTATTTCAAGCACCGTCGTGAGCAGTATTACGATCAGCTCACGCAGCTGCGGCGGGAAGGCGACTGGGAGCGGTGGTTGGCCTTCTTTATCGAAGGCGTGCGGGTCACCGCCGAGGACGGCGTCGAAACCGCCCGCCGCATGTCGGAACTCTTCGACGCAGATCGTGAACGCATCCAAGAGCAGGGGCGTCGCGTCAGCTCGGCCTTGCGGGCGCATGAAGTCCTGATGCGGCGCCTGGTCGTGTCGATCGGCGATGTCAGCGAGCAAACCGGGCTCTCCTGGCCCACCGCCGCAGCGGCTATCGATGTGCTCACAGAGCTTCGCGTCACTCGCGAAATCACCGGAGAGCGGCGCAATCGGCTCTTCGCTTACGGCGAGTATCTGGACATCCTGAGCGAGGGGACGGAGCCGCTCTGAGCGGCCTTTCTGGTGGGGCGCGGTATCGTGCGGGCAACCCGTTTGCCGCAGGGAGGCGCGCATGACCGACACCGTCCTTTATGAGCGCGATGGACGCATCGCCACGATCACCTACAACCGGCCCGAAGCACTGAACGCGATCAACCACGAGCTGCGTGAGGACCTCAACGCGGCCTGGAGCGCCTTCCGCGAGGACGACGACGCCTGGGTGGCGATCGTGACCGGCGCGGGGCGCGCGTTCTCGGCGGGCGCGGACCTGCGCAGCCCGGCGCCGCCGGAAGAGCACACGTTCTGGGAGGTGCCCTCGCTGACCTCGCTGGAAAGCGGGATGGAAATCTGGAAGCCGACCATCGCGGCGGTCAACGGCTACGCGCTGGGCTTCGCGCTGACGCTGGTCGCGGCCTGCGACTTCGCGATCGCCAGCGACCGCGCGGAGTTCGGCTTCCCCGAGGTGCAGATCGGCGTACCGACCATCCAGGGCGCGATTCGGATGCCCAAGAAGGTGGCTTGGCACCACGCGATGGAGCTGCTGCTGATCGGCGACCGGGTGGACGCGCAGCGGGCGAAGGAGATGGGGCTGGTCTGGGCGGTCGTCGAGCATGAGCGGCTGATGGATGAGGCGCGGGCGCTGGCCGAGCGGCTCTGCAAGGGCGCGCCGCTGGCGGTGCGGGCGACCAAGGAGGTGGCGCACCGCGGACAGGAGCTGCCGTTCGTGCAGGCGATCCGCTTCGGCGAGACGATGCGGCGGGTGGCGCGGGAGACGTCGGACGCCAAAGAAGGCCCGGCGGCGTTCCGCGAGAAGCGCCGCGCCGAGTGGCGGGCGCAATAGGCGATGCGCTTTTGGCGGGCGGCGCGGGTTGCCAATGCGCGGCTGGACGGCTGGCTGCCGGATCATGCGGTGGCGGTTGAGGGCGGGCGCATCCGCGATGTGCTGCCGGCGGCGCAGGCGCCGGCGGAGCGGACAACCGACCTCGGTGATGTGTCGCTGCTGCCGGGGCTGATCGAGGCGCACTCGCACATTCCCTGCCCGCCGCGCGTGGATGCGTTCGACATCATCAGCGAGGAGCCGCTGCAACGCGGGCTACTGCGCGCGGCGGCGGCGGTCGGCAAGGCGCTGCGCAGCGGGGTGACGACGATGCGCGATCTGGGCGCGCGCAACGAGGTGGCGTTTGCGATCCGCGAGGCGATCGCGGACGGGGTCATTCCCGGCCCGCGGCTGCTGGCGGCGGGCGCGCCGATCACGCGCACGCGCGATCACTGCTGGTTCTGGGGCGGCGAGGCTGACAGCCCGGAGCAGGTCGCGGCGATGGCGCGGCGTCACGTCGACGAGGGCGCGGACCTGATCAAGGTGATGGCCAGCGGCGGCAACTTCACGCCGAGCTCCAGCCCGCGCTCGCTGCAATACCCGGCCGAAGTACTGGCACGGATTGTGCAGACGGCCGATACGGCCGGGCTCGATATGGCGGCGCACGCGCACGCGACGGTCGGCATCCGCGCGGCGGTTGAAGCCGGCGTGCGCCACCTGATCCATTGCAGCTGGCTGGACGAGGATCCGGACGGGGGTTACGACTACGACCCGCAGCTGACCGAGCGGATTGTGGATGAGGGTGTCTGGGTCAATCCGACGATCGGCCTGGGGCTGGTCGCGGCGGAGGCGCGGGCGCGGGGCGATGCCTCGCCGCGCCGCAACCCTTCGATGCGCGGCAAGGCGCCGCCGCGCGAGCAGCGGCTGGAAATCATGCGCGATATGTACGCGCGGGGCGCGCGCTTCACATCGGGCCTCGATATGGGGATGGCCTACGCCGATTTCGACCGCGCGACGGCGGAGGCCTGGGCGTTCGTGGAGCAGGTCGGCCTGTCGGAGTGGGAGGCGATTCGGCTGATGACGTCGCAGACGGCGGAGGCGTTGGGGATCGGCGGCGAGGTTGGGGCGATCGCGCGGGGCAAGGTCGCTGACCTGGCGGCGTTCGCGGGGGACCCTGCGGCGGACATCCGCGCGCTCAACGCGCCGACCTGTGTCATCCAGGCGGGCGCGCCGGTTGTGGGGTGACGCGGCGCGCTAATCGCGGTCGGTGCGGCGCACGGTCCTCTCGCCGCCGTCGTCGGTGAAGACGACGCGGGATTTCTTGCCGCCGTGGATTTGGGGTTCCCTGGCGAGCTTGCGGCGAAGCAGGTCGATGGGGCCGTCGGGCTCGCAGAGGGCGGCGGGCAGGCCGAGGACATCGACGAGCAGGCGGCGGTCCAGCTCCGCGCGGGCCGGGTCTTCGTCGATTTGGTCGAACGGGAGGAAGCGGAGCTCGCGCAGCGCCTCGAACGCCTCGCGGGCGGCGGTGTGCTGCTCGTCGCTAAGCGCACGGGTATCGAGCGTCGGAACACTGGCGATTGCGGTCACTGTGGTCGTACCGCGGCCGGCCTGGGACTTGTTGGTGACCCACCAGTGCATCAGCAGTCCGAGCGAAGAGTTGCACCACAACGAGAACGTAGGGTCACTGCTTGGATCCTCCAGGACGACGGACGGCCAGGCACGGCCGCCAATGCATGTCCGCTCCGTCATCGCGACGATCAGCGACTGCGAGTTGAACTGCAGATCGCGGTTGTAGTGCGCACGTGAGGCGGTGCCCTGGATACGAGCAGCTTTTGCGTCGACCCATTCCTGGTTTGGCTGCCATTCTTTGATCGTCCCCTCGGAGTCCGGCAGAACGATCAGTTGCCGCTCGAGATCGGCGTCGTGCCGCCAAAGCATGGGGTAGGTCGGGGTTGGATTGATCGGCGGCCTGTGCAGATCGAACGCGCCTTGCGGCGAGCCATCCGGTTTGTTGCCGATGATCTCCATGTCGGAGTAGCCGACGGATGCGATCTCCGACAGGGAAACGATCGGAATGTTGCTTGGCGCCGCGTTGGGCGCCCCCAGTCGGTGCAGCTGCCCGTGGGTCAGATGGTGAGCGACTTGGGCAAGCTCGACATCGAGCAGGCCCGCCATCGGCCAGGGACCGCTATCGGGCAGGGGAAAGCTGATAGCGAAGCCCGCGTCCTCGTTGCCCAGCGCGATGCGCGTCGCGCCGATGTCGCCGTTTTCGAACTCGTCGATGTGCCCGTTTCGATTCATATGCGAGACGATGTCCGCGATTAGTTCAGCGCGCATCGGCGACGACGGCTGCTCGTTGAGAACGACGAACGTTCCACGCACCGCGCGTTCGCCGTGTTCAGACGCTACGACGAGGCATTCCGCGATGCCGGTGTCGGCGGAAAAGGAGCGCCCTTCGGATCTTTCGGCTGCGATGGTCGCCACGGTCAAGCGCTCGAAGTTGTCCGCGATCGCTCGCCGCGTCTTTTCCCAGCGAATCCCCGCCATCGCCGAGAGCGGCAGCACGAATGCGATTGAGCCTCTCTTCGCCGTCTTGCGAATCGCGAGATCGACGAAATGGCTGCCGAGTCCGGCGCGCAGATTGCCGATCTTCTTCTGACCGGCGAGCGAGTTCAGGCGCTTGACCATTTGATCGCGCGTGTCGGTCGACGTATCGAATGCCGCGAACGCCGGGTTGCCGACGCCGACTTTGGACCCCTCGTGCGCGATGGCGTTGGTGAACGGCGGGTTCATGATCGAGAGATCAAACGTGTTGTGTCCGACGCGCGTCACGAGGTCGCGCACATTCTCCGGCTTTCGGCCGCCGGCGGTAATGGCCGCCGCCGAACTGATCAGACTCGGCTGAACCTCTTCCGTCAGGAGCTCGAGTGATCCGACGGCTGCGTCCTCCTTGCCGAGCGGCATCGTGAGCAGGCATTCGCCGTCGAACGGGGTGTCGGGGTGCGCACTGGCCAGCATTGCGGCGGTGAGGTGGACAGCGATGTTCAGCACATCCAACCCCACCAAGCCGTTCTTCATCATCGGAGCGTGCAGCGCTTTGGGATCGCCGCCGTTGAGCTCGTGCAGCAGCGAGATGCGCTGGTAGGCGGCTGCGAGCAAGGTGCCCGTGCCGCAGGCGAAGTCGCCGACCTGCAATGCTGCGATCGTTTCTTCATCGCCCCACTCAGCGCCGCCGGGCGCTCGGTCCGCGGGAATGGCGAGGCCCGCGAGCAGCGCCGCCGAGGCGGGGCGGGTGTAGAAGGTGGCGAGGAATTTTCGGTCGGCGATCAGGCGCTGGAAGATGACGCCGGTGAGGTCGTGCGACTTGGTGATGCCGCCGCGGATCAGTTGTTGAGCGGCGTCCCAGAGGATGCGCAGGATCACGTCTGCGGTCACGATCGGCATTCGGTCGAACACCGCCGCGGCGGTGGCGAAGATCGGCCAGTAGTTGACGTCGAGAATGGCGCGCCATTCGTCGATGATGCGCTGCTGGTCGAAGCCTGAGACGTCGGAGAGGAAGTCGCGCACATGGGAGACGCGGCGTTGGTCATCCCCCACCTTGAACTCGGCCTGGGCGAGCGACTCGTGGAAGATCAGTGCGTTGATCAGCACGGTCATCGCCATGCGCCGCGTCTGGCCGCCCTGATCGTCGCTCTGGCCGAGGATTTCGGCGATTTCAGGGCCGAGGTGGTCGCCGGTGTGGTCGCGGTGCTTGCGGTTGAACTCATCCTCTGCGGAATGCACGCCGTGCTCGAGCGCGTCGACCAGGCGCTCAACGCGCTGAGCGGGGATGGCGGCGCGTTGGGCGAGCATCGCCAGATCGCAGACATTGCCGCGCAGCCAGCCCGACTCGGGGAGGCGTTCGACGGCATCGCCTGAGGTGGCGCTGTAGAGGGCGTACTCAAGAGCGTCCGTCGCTCTCAGCGCGGCGCGAATCGCTCTGCCGCCCGTCTGCTCGCGGACATCGGGCGGGTAGACGAGCGCGATGGCGCTTTCGATGCGCCCGCTGGCTCCTGTGACGGTTTCGCCGAGGCGGGCGCGGGCGTCTTGCTCGGCGCTGGCGTAGTTCTCGCGCTCGGCTTCGATCACGACGGGCCAGCCGGCGGGTTCGAGGATCAGGATGTCGGGGCGCTTTGCGCCGTTCCGGAGCGTTCCGCGTTCTTCAGCGCGCACGTTCCAGCTGCTGGGTCGGAGCTCCTGGAGGACCTCGCCGAGGGCGGCGTTGATGGTGTGTTCGTGGGCGGGCATGGGGGATAGTGTAGCGGGTTCAGGGAACAGGTGTTCTGGGTTGGTCGGGGTGTTCGGATTTGGTTGGGGTACTTTGGGGGTGTCGTATCTGGTCGGGGTGATTTTGGGTGGTCGGATTTGTTCAGGTTTGTTCGGGTTTGTTTGGGTTTGGTCGGCTGTGGTGTGGGTTACTGGGGGATGCGGAGGGGGATTTCGCGGGAGCGGGCTGAGGCGAGGTCGAGCTGGACGATGCGGTGGTTGTTGGTGTCGGCGACGATCAGGGAACGGTCGGGGCCGGCGCAGAGGCCGCCGGGCTCGTTGAGTTGGGTTTCGGAGAACGCGCCGAGGGCGTCGCCGTGGCCGCCGAGGACGGTCTGGACGCTCTGCATGCGCGGGTAGACCTGCTTGATTTTGTGGTTGAAGGTGTCGGCAACGTAGAGCTCGTCGCCGAGCCAGGCGAGGTCGAGCGGATGCTGGAGCTTGGCGCGCTCGCGGGCGCCGTCTTCGTCGCCGAAGTGGAAGAGGCTGCCGATTTTGCCGATGAAGGTTTCGACGCGGCCGTCCCAGGTCACCTCGCGCGCGCCGCTGGATTCGCTGTCGGCGAAGGCCAACCCCGACTCGCCCACGGCGAGTCCGCTGGGCTGGGCCAGCTCGGCCTGCTCGCGCGGGCCGTCGACGATGCCTTCGCGTCCGCTGCCGGCCCAAGGGGCGACGGTCGCGGAGTCGCCGGCGCGCAGGTCCATGGACCAGAGTTGGTGGATGCCGGCCATGGCGACGTAGAGCTGTCCGTCGCGCACGGCGACATCCCAGGGGGAGCTGAGCGCAGTCTGGGCGGCGGGCGCGCCGGAGGGCATCATCCGCGCCTGCTCGCCGGTGCCGGCGATGGTTCGCACTTCGCCCGACGGCAGATCGATGCGGCGGATGGCGTGGTTTTCGTTGTCGGCGACGTAGATGGCGTCGCCGTCAATTGCGACGCCTTGCGGCTGGTTGAACTTGGCCTCGCTCGCGCCACCGTCCTCGAAGCCCGCGCCCGCGCCGCCCACGACCAGCGAGACGTTGCCCTCGAGATCGGCGAGGAGGATGCGGTCGTTGTTGGTGTCGGCGACGATCAGCCGCCCGCTCGCGTCGTCCCAGGCGACTTTGCCGGGGAAGGAGAGGGCGCTTTCCGCGCCGGTTTCGCGGGTCAGGGCGAGAGGCTCGCCGGCGAGCACGGATTCCTGTTGGTACTCGGCGAGCCAGCCGTCGATCAGCGGGGCGGCCATGTCCTCGGTGAGTTCGCCCTCGTGCAGGCCGATCACGTTGCCGCGCGGGTCGATGAAGAAGATGGTGGGCCAGGCGCGGGCGCCGTAGCGCTGCCAGAACTGGAAGTCGGCGTCGTTGAGCACGGGGTGTTCGATGCGCAGACGCAGCACGGCCTGGCGCAGATTGGCGGTCTCGCGCTCGGTGGGGAATTTGGGCGAGTGGACGGAGACGACCTGGACGGTGTCGGGGTAGCGGCGCTCAAGCTTCCGCAACTGCGGAAGCACATGCAGGCAGTTGATTCAAGCGTAGGTCCAGAAGTGGAGGATGGTGAGCCGCCCGCGCAGGTCGGCCATGGTGAGGTCGCGGCCGGTGTTGAGCCAGGTGAGGCCGTCGGGGATTTCCGGGGCCGGCGTTGTTCCGAATGCTCTCGATTGCGCCACGTGGCCCTCCTTCAGTGCTCGCCGGCCGTTGCCCCAATGCTACCCGCCTGCCGCGGCGGCGCTGAGGCGGAGGATGGGACCGTCGAAGGTGAGCAGGTAGACCTCGCCTGCGGCGTTGACGCCGAAGGAGGCGATCAGTGCGTCGAGCTGCGCCAGTTCGCGCATTTGCCACGCGCCGTCGAACTGCTCGAGCGCCCAGACACGGCCCGAGCAGTAGTCGGCGAAGAGGTAGGCGCCGTCGAGCCAGGGCAGTTCCGCGCCGCGGTAGACCACGCCGCCGGTGACGGAGCAGCCCAAATCGTGGCCGTACTCGGCGAGCGGCGGGATGTGGTCGAGCGCGGCGCAGTCTTCGTCGCGCCCGAAGCATTCCGTGCCCTCGAAGACATTCCAGCCGTGGTTGCCGCCGGGGGCGATGATGCCGACCTCTTCGACGCGGTTCTGGCCGACATCGGCGTACCAGAGCGCGACGGTTTCGGGATCGAACGCCATGCGCCAGGGGTTGCGCATGCCCCAGGCGTAGATTTCGGGGCGGACGCCGGCGACGCCCAGCAGCGGGTTGTCGGCGGGCACGCGGTAGGGATATTGCGTGGAGGCGTCGCGCACGTCAATGCGGATGATCGTCCCCAGCAGGGTGGAGCGGTCCTGTCCGTGTCCGTATGGATCGTTGGCCGCGCCGCCGTCGCCGATGCCGAGGTAAAGCATGCCGTCGGGTCCGAAGCGCACCGCGCCACCGTTGTGGTTGGGGAAGGGCTGCTCGATTTCGAGGATGATCAGCTCGCGCCCGGCGTCGGCCAGCGTGCCCTCCACCGGGAAGCGGGAGAGGCGCGCGATGTTCGTTCCGCGCGGGGAGTACCAGGCGTAGAGGAAGGGATGATCGGCGAACTCGGGGTCGAGCGCCACGCTGAGCAGCCCCTGCTCGCCGCGGAAGATCACCCGCTCGCTGAGATCCAGGACGCCGCGCACCGAGCCGTCGTCGAGGTAGAGCGAGACGCCGCCGCGCTGCTCGGCGACGAGCAGTCCGCCGCCCGGCCAGGCGAGCAGCTCGATCGGCTGCTCGAACGCGCGCCCGTCGAGCGCTTCGACGAACTCCGCGATCTCCGGCGGCGGGTCCGCGGGCGCGGCCTGCGGCTCAGGCTCGTCGGGTGGCTGAGGCTGCTGCGATCCGGCCGCTTGCTGCGCCGCCTGTTCGGGCTGGTCGGCCTCTTCTTCGGACTGATCGGGCGGCGCAGGCTGCTCCTCGCTCTGTTGGGGCTGCGCCTGCGGCTCGGTGGGCGCAGGTGCGGGCTCCGCGTCGCCGCCGCAGGCGGCGAGCGCCAGCCAGAACGCGGCGAGCAACGGCAATGCCAGCAGTGCGCGCATCGACTAGTCGGCCGGCTCGTAGCGCAGCAGCGTCGTCTGCGCGTCGATGTCGTCGAAGACCGGCCGCACACGCATGCCGACCGTGATCGCGTCTTCCTCCACGTTCACGAGCGTGCTGGTCAGACGCGGGCCTTCGTCGAGTTCGACGACGGCGATGATTTGCGGCTCCTCGCCGGCGAATTCGGCGGCGGTGGGGCGGCGGGCGATGGTGTAGGTGTAGAGCGTGCCGGTACCGGCGATTTCGCGCCATTCGAGGTCGTCGGCCAGCGTCAGCGGCGCGTGCGAGCGGGGGTAGAAGACCCACTGATCGGACGACGGCGAATACTGGATGCGCACCTTGCGCTCGCGCAGGCCGTCCCAGAAGGGGCGGGTGCGCTCGATTGGCTGTGGCAGCGGGCGTTGCGGCCCATCAGTCGGTGTGTCGCTCATCTGCTAGTCGCCTTCCAGGATCAGCGCGACCTGCTCGCTCATCAGCCCGCCGTTGCCGGTGACGAACGCGACATCGGCGTCGGCTACCTGGTGTCCCTCGCTGCGGCGCATCAGCTGGCGGGCGGCGTCGGTGATGTGCGACATGCCGCCGGCCAGGCCGGCCTGTCCGAAGCCCAGCTGGCCGCCGTAGGGGTTGCAGGGGAAATCGCCGGCGAAGCTGAGGTCGTGCTCGCGCACGAACTGTTGGCCCTCGCCGCGCGGGCAGAAGCCGGAGTCCTCGATCGTCATCAGCACCGTGATCGTGTAGCAGTCGTAGACATCGATCAGGTCCACATCGGCGCGGCTGCGGCCGGACATTTGGAAGGCGGACTCGGCGGCGGGCAGGAGCGCGGTTTCGAGCAGGTCGGCGGCGTAGGTGGGCGTCTTGTGCAGCACGCGCTCGCCGAAGCCGGTGATCCAGATGGGACGGTTGGAGGAGCGCTGCGCGACCTCTTTGCTCGCCACGATCAGCGCCGCGCCGCCGAAGCAGGGCATCACGATCTCCAGCATGTGCAGCGGATCGGCGATCATCGGAGAGTTGATCACGTCCTCGACGGTGATCGGATTGTCGTGGAAGACGGCGGCGGGGTTGTGGTTGGCGCTGACGCGCTGGTCGACGGCGATCTTAGCGAGCGCTTCGGGGTCGTAGCCGTACTGCGCGCCGTAGCGGATGGCGATCTGCGCGTAGCCGCAGTTCTGCGCGACGTTGCCGTAGGGGATGTCGAACTCGGCCTGGGGCGAGCCGTAGTTGGCGCTGGATGCGCCGAAGCGCCAGCTGCTGGGCCCGACGGGCGGATTGGGCGGCCGCGGCGAGGGCCAGGAGGGCGCGGCGATCACGACCACGTTGGCGACGCCGAGCTCGATGGCGGCGGCGGCGCGCCAGACCATCGCGGCGCAGCTCGCGCCGCCGAGGTCGACCACTTCGGCGAAGTTGACCTCCAGACCGAGGTACTCGGTGATGGTGGAGGGCACGAAGGAGTCGGACTCGCGGATGTTGGTGGCGCAGATGCCGTCGACGTCGGCGGGGGAGAGCCCGGCGTCGTCGAGCGCCTCGCGGGTGAGTTGGGCCCACTGTTCGAGGGTGAAGATGGGCGGGGCGGTGGGTCGGCGCTCGGGCTTCCACTCGGCGATGCCGACGATTGCTGCGTTTCCTGTGAGTCCGGGCATTGTGGGTCTCCAATCGGCTTAGACGATCATTCTACGCGCGCATCGAGCGTTGACGCACGAGCAACAGCCGGCCGGCAGCTCCTACGGAACTGCACAGCGCGCAGGCGAGTTCACGACGACCAGTCGGTGGTGTTGCGGCAGCCGTGAGATGGCAGCGCATCCGGAGGTGCGATACGCGCGGATCAGCTCGCCGTCGAGGTTGTAGATCCGCAGCTGCCGCAAGCTCCATACGTGGGAATCCCGGCTGGGAAGGTGCGAAATGATTGCGAAGTGACGCCCGTCGGGCCACCACTGCAAGTCCGTATAGGCGAAGAGCGACGCGGGCAACGCGAGGCGAACTTGATCGGTGCTCCAGAATTGCTCGACCACGAATTCGTTTTCCGCATAGTATGCGAAACGCTCGCCATCCGGAAGCACGTGAAATCGAGTGCCGCGGCGCTCGCCAATCAGTTCACCTCGATCGGTCCAGAGTAAGGCCGACTCGGGCGTGACGGTGATGATCAGGTTGTCTCGCGCCAACGTGAAGTAGCGCAAATTTCGTTCCAGTGGGATCGGTTCGAAACCTGGCCAGTCATCGCCATCGAGCGTCAGTCGAACCAACAGACGTCGCCGTGGAACATTTTCCTGCTTGACGACGTAGATCGACTGTCCGTCGTGATGAAAGCGGGCGTCGGTGTAACCGACGTAAACGGAAGGTCCCTTGCTCCGGAGATCGACGCTGCGCTCTTCTTCGAGCAGGTACACCCAAAAGTCCGGTGTGCCGGAGGTGACATACCGAGAGCTTGGGATATCAATCACGACGATGGCACGTCCGTCGGGCGACCAGCGTGCATGGCTTTCGAGGGGATGATGCCTGCTGTTTTCGCTGTAGACGTAGAGCTTCCCGATTTCAGTACGGCTGCCACTACGATTGATGACCGCGAGGACGCCGCTGTCGGGGCGGCCATGCTCGAAGGGATCGTGCGTGAGCACGTGCTCACCGGTCGGCGATGGGAGAACCTTGACTTCTTGGCCGTCGATGGCTCTAGCCCACCACGGCTCGGCCTCGTTCGTGTCGAGCCCATCGATCGGATGCGCTTGCGGATCAGGTGAGATCAACCAACGTCCACTGGTGAGCACGATCGGGACCTCGGCTAGCATCGACGCGGCCTCAATCTGCCTCGCGCGCACCCAGCCCTTGCCGACCCAGTAGTCGTTCGAGTCGATGCATACACCGCGATCGAAATCCACAAGGAACCATTGTTGATCGAGACTGCGGCCGCCGACTTTCGTCTCGATCGGTGCAGGGATCTGACATGCCGGCGATGCCATATCGTGCTGTTGGTAGAGATAAGCGCCGCCATGGACAACGGCGATTGCATCCATCGAGTGCGGATGAAACTCGCGCAAGCCGTCAAGTTGCGTTGGATCGATTGCCAGGTTGTCGGACCGCACCCAGCCGTCAGTGTCGTCGGCGAGCCGGACCTTTAGCCATTTTGTAGCGAGGCCGTACCACACTGACGGCGCCCGACCAAGAACGGTGATCGATTCAGGGGGCTGGATCACTCTTCGGACGGCCCAGTCAACGCCTGGTCCGGCGTACAGGTTCACCGGCTCTTTTGCCTCCGACAGTTTGACTGTCAGGCTGTCTAGCGCAGCGCCGAGCCGCAATTCCCTCGTTTCCGCAGCGGCGGCGCGTGGGCCATCAGATTCAGCCTCTTGCTCTTCCACCGCTTCCCCTTCGCCGACCTCCCCGAGCACACCGGCGCCTTCAGCCGAAGCTTGCGACTCCGAAACGCCAGCGCTCGGCGCTGCAAGCACAGGCTCAGCCGGCGGCGTTTGCGGCGGCTCCGGTTGGACGCCCCGCGACGCGCCGAACTCTGAGCTCGGTGTCGTTTGCCGGCGCTCAGTCGGCGAATCACTGCACGAGCTGAGCAATACGGTCGCAGTGAGGAGTAAGGCGATCAGCGTCGCGCACATCGTGTGCGCTCTGGTTGCACCGTTGAACATCGGTCGCCGCTTCTGCCCGCCCGGTCTTGATTGTAGCGCCGCCGTGGCAATCGCGGGTTCCGGCATCAGTGCGAAAGCTGGACAGGCTCGGACCAGACGGTGCCGCCGGCGCGGAGGGCGGCGATTTCGGCCTCTGTGCGGCCGATTTCGGTGAGGACGGCGTCCGTCTCCGCGCCGGCCAAGACGCCGGGGGCGTAGTCGGTGCGGCCGCCGGCGCACACTGTGAGGGGGCCCCAACGGCGGAGGGCACCGTGGCGCTGGTGCTCGGCGACCGGGGCGAAGCCGTTGGCTTTGATGTGCTCGTCGTGGGCGAAGAACTGGCCGGCGCTGTGGGCGTCGGCGGCGACGCAGCCGATGCGGTGGGGGGTGAGCAGAGCTTCCCACTCGGCGGCGGGGCGGGTTGCGAAGACGGCGGTGAGGGCGTCGGCGAGCTCGGCGTCGTGCGCGTCGCGGCTTGGGGCGTCGGCGAAACGCGGGTCATCGGCCAGCGCGGGCGCGGCGATTTCGCAGAAGGCGCGCCATTCGGCGCCGGTTGGCGCGGCGAGGAAGATCCAGCCCTTCACAGTGGGGTAGAGGCGGTAGAGCGCGGAGAGGCCGTAGAGCTCGGCGTCAACCTCGCGGCGCGGTGGCTTGCCCTCGTAGGCGACGAAATCGTCGGCGTTGGCGTAGGCGTTGGCGGCGAGCATGTTGACGAAGATGCGCTGGCCGACGCCGTAGCGCCGCTGCGCGTAGAGGCCGAGCAGGGTGGCGGAGGCGACGAGCACGCCGGTGTTGGGGTCGGGGTTGGCTTCGTTGGCGCGCATCAGCTGGCGCGAGGCTTCGCGGATTTCGTCCAGCCCTTCGCAGGCGGCGGGCGGCATCGCCGCGCCGGCCTGGTAGAGCGCGCCGCCCACGGCTGCGCCGGGCACGGGGTGGGCGGAGGGGCGCCGCGCGCCGGGCGAGTCCGCGCCGTAGCCGTTGGCCGAGACCCAGACGATGCCGGGGCGCAGCGCGCTCGCGGTTTCGTAGCCGA
Organism: Dehalococcoidia bacterium; assembly: GCA_965243125.1. Classification (GTDB taxonomy): domain Bacteria; phylum Chloroflexota; class Dehalococcoidia; order Bin125; family Bin125; genus CATQGW01. The sequence continues at coordinate 3,106,472 of OZ251529.1, forward strand.
TGCCCAGCCGCTCAGGCACGCCGGGGCGGTAGTTGTGGACGATCGCATCGGCGTCCTTGATCAGGTCGGCGACGATTGCCTGGCCGGCCTCGCTCTTGAGGTCGATGCAGATGCTTTCTTTCGCGGCGTTGGTTTTGGCGGCGAGCAGGCCGGTGAGCGGTCCGCCGCCCATCCCGCGGAAGGGATCGCCGCCGATCGGCTCGACCTTGATCACGCGCGCGCCGAGGTCGGCGAGCATCGAGACGCCGATCGGGGTGGCGATGATCGTGGCGAACTCGAGCACGGTGACGCCGTCGAGCGGCTTGCCGCTCGGCTGAGTGTTGGGTCGGGCGCCGTTGGGAGCAACGGCGGATGCGCCGTTGCGCGATTGCCAGCGCAGGCCGTTGGCTTCGCCCACGGCGGGCGCGGGGCGCGTGATCTCGGCGGGCGTCTCGTCGAGCTGGGCGATCGGTCCCAGCTGGCGCACCGGGCCGAGTTGCGGGTCTTCGATCGTGACCACATCGCCGTTGGCCTGCATGTCGAGGTTGTCGAGCGCGTCGCTGGTGGGAGTGAAGATTTCGGCGGCGACGTTGCCGGAGGCGCGGAAGATGTCCATCCACTCCTCGGCGCTGCGCTCCTGCATGCGCTCGAGGATGCGGTCGCGCATCTCTTCCACCGCCTGCTCGCTCCACTCGGCTTGCCCGCCCTGCCACTGCTCTTCGGCAAACAGCTCGGTCAGGTCGGCGGCGTCCATAAAGGCGTAGAAGAGGTGCTCGAGCAGGTTGCCGAGCTGGATCCAGCGCCCGTCGGCGGCCATCACGGGGTGGTAGTTGAGCGTGGGCATGCCGCCGCCGATGACGAGGATGTCGGGGAACACGTCGGGCTCGCGCTCGTGGAGTTGGGTGAGCAGCAGCTGGAGCAGGTCGAAGGGCAGCATGCCCTGGAGCAGCGAGGTTTCGACGATCTGCCCGCGCCCGCAGCGCTCGCGCTCGATCAAGGCGGCGGCGATGCCGTGGACCGCGCCCTGCGAGGCGGCGTGTGCGCCGACGGGCACGGCGGCGAAGCCGGGGCCTTCGCGCTTGCGCTGGCCGGTGAAGCCCTGCATGCGCCCCGATTTGGCGGCGACGACGCCTTCGTAGGCGGGGTAATCGGCGTAGGGCCCGCGCGGGCCGAAGCCGGTGATTGAGCAGTAGATCAGGCGCGGGTTGTCGGCGGCGAGCGCGGCGTAGTCCGCGCCGAGGCGCTCGGCGTTGCCGGGGCGCAGGGTGGTCACGACGACATCGGCCTCGCGGCTCAGTTCGCGCAGGCGCGCGCGGCCGGCGTCGGTCTTGAGGTCGACCTCGACGCTGCGCTTGCCGCGCAGCCACATCGGGGCAGCGGTGAGCGAGCGCAGCGGGTCGCCGCCGGGGCGCTCCAGCTTCACGACCTCCGCGCCGAAGTCCGCGAGCACCATCGTGGCGATCCCGCCGACTGGTCCGCTGGACAAGTCCAGCACGCGGATGTCGTCGAAGACAGCGGTCATTGGCGTCGCTCCTGCGGGCGCGGGGAGAACGGGGGCAGTATATGGGGGGTGCGCGGGCGGGGGCGGCTGACCCCCAGTCCGCTACGCGGACAGCCCCCCTGCACAGGGGGGCGATTTCGGAGCGGACATAGAGCTAGGAGAGAGCAAGGTTGTTGCGGTGGACGACTTCGGCGCCGAAGTCGTAGCCGAGGATTGGGGCGATTTCGGTGGAGCGGCGGCCGCGGATGCGCTCGACATCCGCGGCGGCGTAGTTGCTCAGGCCGACCGCGATCTGCTCGCCGTGCGGGTCGCGCAGGGCGATGATGTCGCCGCGGTTGAAACGCCCGTGGACGGCCACGACGCCGGCCGGCAGCAGGCTGCGTCCGTGCCGGCGGATCGCCCGCGCCGCCCCCGCGTCCAGCGTCAGCGCCCCGCCGTCGCCCAGACCGGACAACAGCCAACGCTTGCGCGACTCGCGCACATCGGCGGTTGCCGGAATCCAGGTGCCGATCCGCTCGCCGCGCGCGATTCGCAGCAGTCCGTCGGGCTCGCGGCCGTTGGCGATCACAACGGTTGCGCCGCTGGAGGCGGCGCGCTGCGCGGCTTCGAGCTTGGCGCGCATGCCGCCGCGTCCGCGCGCGCCGATCGGTCCGGCCAGCGCAAGCATCTCGCCCGGGCGGTTGATTTCGGGCAGCAGGCGCGCATCGGCGTGGCGGCGCGGGTCGCGGTCGTAGACGCCGTCCACATCGCTGAGCAGAATCAGCAGCTGGGCGTCGATCAGGTTGGCGACGAGCGCGGAGAGCGCGTCGTTTTCACCGAACGCGCCGCCGCGCAGCTCGTCGTCGGCGACCACATCGTTCTCGTTGATAATCGGCACCACGCCGAAGCGCAGCAGGCGGAGCAGGGTGTTGCGCACGTTGAGGTAGCCGACCCGCTCGGCCACGTCGACGCGGGTGACCAGCGCCTGGGCAGCGGTCAGGTCGTAGCGCTGCAAGAGCTGGTCGTAGCGGCCGACGAGGTGCGCCTGGCCGATCGCGGCGAGCGCCTGCCGCTGACCGATGGAGGAGTCGTTGGCGCGAGCGCCGACGCGGGCGCGCCCGGCCGCGACCGCGCCGCTGGTCACCACCGCTACCTCGACCCCAGCGCTGCGCAGCGCGGCGATCTGCCGCACAATGTCTTCGAGCACCACCTGGTCGATCCGCTCGCCGCCGCTGGTGAGCAGATTGGTGCCGAGCTTGGCGATGATTCGCTGCGCGCGCATCAGTCGAATTCCCGTCCCGTCGCGTCCTGCATTGCCTGCATTGACGGTGTGTCGCGGATAATCACAGTATGCGCGTCAAGCTCAAGATGCACATCGACATCAAACACTGGCTGCTCTGGTGGAGCCTGCATCTGCGCTGGCTCCTGGACGACCTCCGGCTGCTGGCGGCGCGCGTCGTGCGCGAGTTCCTCGACGACCACTGCACGCAGCTCGCCGCCTCAATGTCCTACTACATCATGTTCTCGCTCTTCCCGCTCGCGATCCTGCTGGTCTCGATCGCCGGGCTGATTCTGACCAATCAGGAGGTGCAGGACCGCTTCGTCGACGGCCTGCTGGCGGCCCTGCCGGTCTCCGAGGGCGCGGGCCGCGAGAGCCTCCACGCGCTGATCGACCCCATCGCCCAGGGGCGCTCCGCCATCGGACTGATCAGCATCGTCGGTCTCGTCTGGGGCGCATCGGGCATGATGGGCGCGCTGCGCCACAGCCTCAACGTCGCCTGGGACCACGAGCATCGCCGCCCCTTCGTGCGCGGCAAGTTGATCGACTTCGCGCTCGTGCTCGGCGTCGGCTATCTGCTCACGATGTCGATCGCGATCACGATCCTGCTTCGCGTCGCGCGGGATTTGAGCGGGGATGTCGCCTCGGCGCTCGGTCCCTTCGGCCCCGGGGCCAGCGAACTGGTCAATGTCGTCAGCATTCTGATCCCCTTCCTGCTCACGACCATGACCTTCACCCTCGTCTTCAAGCTGATTCCCAGCGTGCCGGTCCGCACCCGCGACGCGATCAGCGGCGCGGTACTGTCGGCCGCCCTGTTCGAGCTGCTCAAGCACGCCTTCGCCTTCTACCTGCGCAACTTCTCCAACTACGACGCGATCTACGGCTCGCTCGGCGCGACCATCGCCCTGCTCTTCTTCATCTACCTCGGCTCCTGCGTGCTGCTGCTCGGCGCGGAGCTGGCCGCCGAGCTGCCGCGCGTGCTGCAGGGGCACTACGACGACGAGCTCGACTCCGTCACCGGCGGCCGCAGCGGCCCCTGGTACCGCCGCGCCCTACTGGCCGCCACCGGCCTGGTACTCGACGACGCCGATCACGCCGACAAGGCGGCGGATCCGGAGGCGCTCGCCGCACGGCGGGACCGCCGCGCCGAAGAGCGCTCCGAACGCCTCAAACGCGAGTGAGCGACAGCCTGAGCAGCGCGCCCTCAATGCTCTCGGAGACCTCGTCCGCATACCCCGCCCCGCCGTGCGCGACCTCGGTCGCCAGCGTCTCCGCCGCGATCAGCCGCTCAAACACGCGCAGCGCAGCGCCGAGCGCTGCGTCCTCTGTTTCGAGCGCCAGCCGAATGCGGTCCGCCGGATCCAGCCCGCTCTCGCGGCGCAGCGACTGCACACGGTGGATCACCTCCCGCGCCAGCCCCTCCTGCGCGAGCGGCTCGCTGATGTTCGTGTCCAGACTCACGCTGCACAGATCGTCTTCCGCGCTCGCGCTGTCCGCGCCGCCGCCGGCTTCGCTCTCGATCAGCAGATCGCCGCGCGTCAGGCTGACGCCCTCGACCTCGACCGACTTGCCCGCCTCAACCGCTTGGGCGATGTGCGCGGCCAGCTCGGGCGCGAGCGCACCGAGCGCGCCGCGCAGCGCCGGCAGCTGTCCGCCGAGACGCGGCCCCAGCACCCGCAGGTTGGGCTTAATCGTGTAGCGCCGCGCGCCCGAGCCGGCCGCCGCCAACTTGACCTCTTTGACATTCAGCTCCTCCGCGATCGTCGCCGCGTGGCGCTGAATCGCTTCGCTGTCGGCCGCCGTCGGCACAGCGACGCTGACCGCGGCGAGCGGCTGCCGCACCTTGATCCCCGCGTTGCTGCGCGCCGCGCGGCCCAGCGAGGCGACCCGCTGCACCAGCGCCATTTCCCCGTTGAGCGCGTCGTCGATCCGCGCCGCGTCGGCTTCCGGCCAGTCGGCCAGATGCACCGATTCGGGCGCGTCCGCGTCCTGCTCCGCGACCAGATTACGCCAGATTTCCTCGGCCAGGTAGGGCGTCATCGGCGCGAGCAGCCGCGCCAGCGTCGTCAGCACGGTGTAGAGCGTTTCGTAGGCCGCCGTTTTGGCGCTGCGATCCGCCGCCGCCCCGCCGCGCGCCGACGACCAGAAGCGCCGCCGGCTGCGCCGCACGTACCAGTTGCTCAAGGCGTCGACGAAGCGCTCCAGCACCCGCGCCGCGTCGGTCGCGTCGTAGTCCTCCAGCGCCGCCGTCACCCGCCCGATCAGCGTGTGCAGCTCGCTCAGGATCCAGCGGTCGAGATCAAGCGGCGCGGCGGACGTTTCCGCGCCCGGACGCCAGCCGTCGATGTTCGCGTAGGTCGTGAAGAAGGCGTAGGTATTCCAGAGCGTGTGCAGGAAACGCCGCTGCGCTTCGCCGACCAGCCGCTCCGAGAAGCGGCGGGGGTTGCCGGCCGGCGAGGCGACGTAGCAGTACCAGCGCAGCGCGTCTGCCCCGTGCGAGTCGAGCACGGACCACGGGTCCACGACATTGCCGCGCGACTTGCTCATCTTCTCGCCCTGCTCGTCGAGGATGTGGCCCAGCGAGAGCACATGGCGGAACGAGGTCGGCTCCGGCGCCGCCTCCGCGCTGTGCAGCAGCACGGCCTCGGCGTGCAGCGAGTAGAACCAGCCGCGCGTCTGATCCACCGCCTCGCAGATGAAATCGGCCGGGAAGCGCTCCGCGAAGAGCTCCTGATTCTCGAACGGGTAGTGCCACTGCGCGTAGGGCATCGCGCCGCTGTCGAACCAGGCGTCGGCGACCTCCGGGATGCGCCGCGCTTCGCCGCCGCATTCCTCGCAGCGGATCAGCACCTCATCCACCACCGGGCGGTGCGGATCGCTCAGGTCGGGCGGATCGCCCACCGCGCGGCGGCGCAGCTCGTCGAACGAGCCGATGCAGTCGGTCCGCCCGCAACGCTCGCAGCGCCAGATCGGAATCGGTGTGCCCCAGTAGCGCTCGCGGCTGATCGCCCAGTCCACGTTGTTCGAGAGCCAGTCGCCGTAGCGCCCGCGCCGAATGTGCTCGGGGTGCCAGTGGATCAGATTCTCGTTGCTGTCGAGCAGCGAATCGCGCAGCCGGCTGGTGGCGATGTACCATGACGGCTTGGCGTAGTAGAGCAGCGGCGTGTCGCAGCGCCAGCAGAACGGATAGGTGTGGCGGATCGTCTGATGCCGCAGCAGCCGACCGCGCGCATCCAGATCCGCGATCACCTCGCCGTCCGCGTCCTTCACCCACTTGCCCACGAACGACGGGCCGGACGACGGGTCGCCGGTCATCACGCCGCGCAGATCAACGGGCTGGCGGAAGAGCAGGCCCGCATCGCGCCCCAGCAGGTAGTCGTCCTCGCCGAAGGCCGGCGCGATGTGGACGATGCCGGAGCCTTCCTCCATCGAGACGAATTCGGCGGTCACCACGCGGCGCGGCGGCAGCTCGCCGTCGTCGGCCTCCACCAGCCGCGCGCCCTCGAAGCGCCAGGCGCGGTTGCCCCACTGCTCCGGCTCATACAGCCCGTCGTACTCCACGCCCTCAAGCTCCGCGCCCCGCACCTGGGCGACAATCCGCGCGCGCTCCGCCCCCTCAACCTCGCTCAGCGCCGTATCCACCAGCCGCTCAGCCAGCAGCAGGCGGCTGCCGTCGGTCAGCTGCACCGCCGCGTAGCGCTCCTCGGCCGCGACGGCCAGCCCGCTGTTGGCCGGCAGCGTCCACGGCGTGGTCGTCCAGGCCAACAGGTCCGTCGGTCCGTCGTGGCGCAGCGCCGCCGGCAGCGACTCGCCGCGCGCGCGGAAGCGGATCCAGATGCTCGGATCCGGCGTGTCCTCCGCGTAGCCCTGCGCCACCTCGTGGCTGGAGAGCGAGGTCTCGCAGCGCGGACAGTGCGGCGTCGTGCGCCGCGCCTCGTAGATCAGATCCTGATCCCAGAGCGTCTTGAAAATCCACCAGCACGACTCGATGTACTCCGGCGTGTAGGTGCGGTAGGCGTCGCTCATATCGATCCAGAAGGCGACGCGGTCCGTCATGTCTTCCCACTGTTCGACGTAGCGCATCACCGAGTCGCGGCAGCGCCGGTTGAAGCGGTCGATGCCGTAGTCTTCGATCTCCGCTTTCGAGCTCAGCCTCAGCTCGCGCTCCACCTCCAGCTCGACGGGCAGCCCGTGGGTGTCCCAGCCGCCCTTGCGCGGCACGCGCATACCGCGCATCGTGCGATAGCGCGGGAAGAGGTCCTTGAACACCCGCGAGAGCACGTGATGCACACCCGGCGCGCCGTTGGCCGTGGGCGGACCCTCGTAAAAGGAAAAAATCCGGCCAGCTGGGCGCTCGTCGACGCTGCGGCGGAAAATCTCCCGCTCGCGCCAGAACTCGCGCGTCTCCGCCTCCAGCCGGCGGTGCGGCAGCAGCGCGTCGATGGTTCGGAACGGCGCGCCGCTCGCTTCGGTTGTGTCGCTCGAGTTGCTCACGTTGCTCATGGCGTAGCCGGTTCTCTGCTTTCCTCGTGGGCGTCGGTGGTGTCGGCGGGCGGAAGCTCCGCGAAGTGATCGTCGATCTGCCGGTCGGCGATTCGCGCCAGATCCGAGCGCGTCTCGCCGTCCAGGAAGTGTTGCAGTCCGTCGATCTGGACGCGCATCCGAGTGCGCGCATCGGCAGTGGACGTCGTCTCGTCGTCTTCGAGCACCTGCTTCAAGATCGCTCCGACGACCAGCTCCGGGTGTTCGCGAACTGCCAGCGCGGCCAGCTCGCGATCGGAGGGTTCGCGCCTGAACGGGCGCAGCAGGCGCGCGAGGGGCGCAGAGCGGCGCTGCTCCGATTCGGACATCGAGGCTCCCGTCGGCGGCGCGCTCAGATGCGGCTGCGCTCGGTTTCCGGAATTTGCGCGCCGGGCTTGGGCGGAATCAACCCGTTGCGCAGATCCTGGTTGATTCCGTCAACGTGACAGGGGCGCTGCCCCCAGCGCGTCTGCATCTCCTCCAGCTGGTAGCCGAGCGTCATGATCCGCTTCACCGTTGAGCAGAAGACGGGGCGGTCGCCGCGCGGCATGAAGGGCACTTCGATCATGTCGCCGCACATCGCGCAGGCGGCGGGGTGCATCTGCTTCGGGGTGCGGCCGCCGAACGAGGCCGCGCCGCCGTAGAGGACGTAGCCGGACGACGATTCGAGCGTGGTGCGGGCGCTGTTGCGGGCTTTGCGGCAGTCGGGGCAGCGGACCGGATCGTTTTGCAGCCCTTTGCTCGCGTAGAACTCCTGCTCGCCGGCGGTGAAGACGAAATCGCTGCCGCATTCGCGGCAGACGATCGAGCGATCCTGCATGGCCATCGGGCGTTCCTCCCATTCGGAACTTCGAGGCGTCGGTTGGAGTGGCGCGGCGTGTCGTTCCGCGTTCGACGATATCAGAGCATCGCCGCCGCACGATCGGCGCGGCGCTCAGCCGCGAGCGCGGAACAGGCGCTGTTCGATCCGCTCGAAGAGCGCGGAAGCCTCGTCGTGGCGCAGGATCAGGCAGATCGCGGTGTAGACGACTCCGCCGCCGATCACGCCCATGGCGAGCGCGAACGGGGAGTCGGGGCCGAACGTGGGGTCGCCCTCCAACACGGCCAGCAGCACGAATAGCAGCTGGGCCATCACGGCGGCGGCGAGCGTCGATTTCCCCACGGAGGCGAAGAAGACGCGCGACCAGAGCCGCCCGCCCAGGCGCAGATTGAGCAGCGCGAAGAGCAGCACGCCCTCGCTGATCGTGGCGACCGACAGCGCCAGCGCCAACCCGCGCAGCTCCATGCCGTCGACCAGGGCGGCGGCCAGGATCAGGTTGGCCAGCATTGAGGCGATCGCCAGGGCGACGGGCGTGCGGGTGTCGCCCAGCGCGTAGAAGCCGCGCGAGAGAATCTCGATGGCGGCGTGCGCGAAGAGCGCGATCGAGTAAAAGAGCAGCGCGTCGCTGACCAGTTGCGTGGCGGCGGAGTCGAACGCGCCGTGTTCGAGCAGCGTTTTGACGATCGACTCCCGCAGCATCAGCATCCCCACGCTGGCCGGGATGGTCAGGAACAGGATGAACCGCAGAGCGCGGCTGACCATCCACTCGACCGCCTCCGCGCCGCTCTCGGCGGCGCGCTCGGCGAGCGTGGGGAAAATCGCGGTCGCCAGCGACATGCCGAACAGGCCGACCGGGAACATCAGGATCAGCCAGGCGAAGTTGAGCGCGGAGATCGAAGAGTCGCCGACCAGCGAGCCGAAGAAGGTGAGGGCGATCAGATTGACCTGCGCGGCGGCCAGGCCGAGCATCCGCGGGCCCATCAGCCGCAGCACTTCGCGGACATCGCGGTCGTTGAGGCTCAGCGCGGGGCGCAGGCGCGCGCCGACCGCGCCCAGCGCCGGCAGCTGAATCAGGAGATGCGCCCCGCTGCCGGCGATCACCCCGATCGCCAGCGCCTCCACTCCGAACCGGTCGGGCAGCAGCAGCGCGCCGAGAATGATCCCGAGGTTGTAGAGCATCGGCGAGATGCCCGGCAGCAGGAAATGGCGGCGGGCGTGGAGCATCCCGGTCAGCATTCCGGAGGCGGCGAAGAGGATCGGCGAGAGCAGCAGGATGCGGGTGAGCAGCACCGCGTCGGCGATCACCGCATCCTGCACGCCGCTGTCCTCGCCCAGCCCGGGCGCGAGCGCCGGCACGATCCAGTCCGCGGCGATGAAGACCAGCCCGGCCAGGACGATGGTGCCGATCAGCACCCAGTTGAGCACGATGCTGGCCAGCCGCCAGGCAGCGTACTCGCCGCGGTCGCCGAGCACCCGCGCGAAAACCGGGATGAACGCGCTGGCCAGCGTCGCCCCGGCGAGCAGCTGGAAGACGAGGTCGGGCAGGCGCATCGCCACCCAGAAGGCGTCGAGCTCCACCGTCGCGCCGTATTGGTCGGCGATCACCACCGCGCGGGCCGCGCCGAGCAGGCGGCTGCCGAGAAAGGCGAAGCCGAGCAGCACCGCCGCGCCCGCCACCCCGCCGCCCGGCGAGAAGATCAGCTCGCGCAGCGTCGAGCGAGGGCGCGACGGCCGGCCCGGCGGATCGCCTGGCGGATCACCCGGTGGATGGCGGGGCGGATAGCGGGGAGGCCTGGAGGTGGCGATGCGCGCGCGCCGTTTCCAGCCATGGTGGCGGCCGAGGGAGCGGCCGGCGGGGGCGGAGGCGCTCCGCCCGCGTCGGTCGGTTGGACACTGAGAGCTGCGCTGTTTACGATAGCTGCGTCGCAAGAGGAGGTAAGGCCGTGCCCAACAAGGCCGCCGCTGAGAAGTATCTACGCGCATCGCAGCGCCGCCGGATGCGCAACAAGCCTGTGCGCACCCACGCGCGCACCACGGTGCGCGCCGCGCTGGAAGCGATCGAGGACGCCGCGGAGACCGCGGCCGACTCGGGCGCCGACGCCGACTGGACGCAGGCCGAGACGCAGATCCGCGCCGCGGTCAGCGCGCTGGATCGCGCCGCGCAGAAGGGCGTGATGCACGCGAACACGGCGGCGCGGCGCAAGTCGCGTCTGCTGCGCCGCTTCCATCAGGTGCGCAATCCGGAGGCCCCGCGCAAGCCGCGCGTCGCCCCGCCCGAACCGGTGCGCATCCCCTAGCGCCCCTCCCGCCGCCCCCTGCGCAGCTACCAGGTCAAGCGCCGCCCAGCGCATCGCGCAGCGGCGAGCCCCTGCGAATGCGTTTGATCTCGTAGAGCCGGCCGCGAAATCCGACCTTCTCTTTCGCCGTGGGCTTTCTCCGCTGATGTCGATTGAACTTGCCGCCGTATACGACGACAGGGCGAAACCGCACGCGCAACGAGCCCTCTTGCGGCAACCACCGCTCAGCGATCTGGGCGCCGCCCGCGAGTTGCTCTGCGACATCGGCTGGCTCCACATCGCCGCGCTTCAGCTCGATGGGGGCGATCTGTGCGATCCGGTTGTCGTCGCAGGCCAGAACGAAATCGCAGCGCCGCATCTTTGGATCAATATCCAGGTCGTGGCAGTCCAGATCCACCAGCACTCGCTGATCCGGTAAACCGCTCAGCCTCGCCGAGACGCCCTGCTTCCGACAGCGGGCCGCGCGGCAGCGTTGCGGCACGTGCGCGCGGACCGCGTCGACCAGAGCGCTCATTCCGCGCCCCGGTCGGCGATCCGATTGCCGATCTCCGCCCACTCGTTGTACAGCTGCTCGGCCACCTCGTCGTAGCCGCTGAGCAACCCGCCCGCTTCGGGATCGACCTTCAGTTCCTGCACGACCGATCCGCGGCGCTTTGCGTTGGGCTTGAACAGCCAGAAGCCGATGTCGTCCTCGGACAGCGCCGCGTCGCCGCCCCGGAGGCCTTTACGCTCCTCTTCGGAGAGATCGGACAGCCGTACCAGGTTGGCGAACTGATCGAGAATCCACTCGCTGTGCGTCGTGACGATCACGCAAACGCCCGCATGCACGAGCCGCACCAAATGCAGCGCGAACTCCGCCTGCATCGCCGGGTGCAAGTGTGACTCCGGCTCTTCGATGATCAGCGTGTCGCCGCGCTTCACGTAGTGGCGCAGATACAGCACCACGGGCGCGAGCTCCGAGACCATTGATGAGCTGGTCATGATTGGGAAATCGCGGTCCAGTCCCGTTGGGCGGTAGACGAACGTCGGGTAGTTCGCCTCCGAGCGTTCGACAGCCACGTTGCCGCCGAGTACGCCGCGTTCGAGCGAAGCCGCGAGGGCCTCGACATCATCCGAGTCAGAGTGTTCCTCACCACCGATCTGGATCAACTCCTGTAGGAAATCACCCATCACACCCGACAGCGTCGGCACGTTTGGCGCATCTACGATTCCGGCACTCGATGCGCGGTCGATCGCAGCTCCTATCACCGTCCGGTGAGCGTGCATCACGCCTGTCCGGTCCGCCGGCAGATAGTAGGCAGAACTACTGAGCGGTCCCGCAGAATTTGCCATCGCTAGCTCGCCAAGCGACGCGATCAGATCGTTTGCCCAGTGCTGCTCCGCCAGCGTTTGGCGTTCTGCAAATCCTTCTATCTGCTCAATTGCACGAAACATCGACATAAATGCCAGTGTGTGCGCGCTGGTCGAGAGCTCAAAACCCGCGTCTGCGGTAACTGAGGTCTTAAGTTCGGCGGGGTGGCGTTGACCACGGCGCATCGAGAATTCGTGCAGAATGGCAGGCACGGAGGCTCCGTCACTCGCTTGGCTGCTGCCAACAACGATCCGCGAACCGCTCCGGCTGCCGGCTCTAACCAGCCGCGCGGCCTCGGACCCGACGCCAAAGCATCGAGCGAGTTCTGTTCGCAAGGCAGCACCGAGGCTATAGCGGTGGCGCATCGCATCACGCACGAGATCTGCGATGTCGGGCGGCAACGGCGACGTGTCAGTCGGTGAAGCCGGGGCTGGCATGTCCGGCAACTCCTCAAGCCATTTCCGCAGCTGATCGATCATCTCGACTGCGATATCTGGATCGTGCGATCGATCACGATCGCGGCCAGTGAGAAATAGTCGCTGTGGTGAGCCCAAGTACCCTCCAAACAGCGAGTGGAGCGCATAGATCAGAACCGCCAGGTACGACTTCCCCGTGTTGCTCGGGCCGACGAAGACGGTGAGCGGACGCAGCTCGACATCGGCCTCCACGATCGGGCCGAAGTTGGTCACCTTGAGACCGAGCGTGCGCTGATCGCCTGCTGCGCTCACGTCCAACCGTCGCTTTCTCAGACTGCCTGCGCTGGCGTCAGCTTACCGCAGGACGCCCGCGCGCGATAAGATGAGGGACATGCAAGCGCTGATCTTCGAGCAGGCTGGACAAATCCGCGTGGGCGACCTGCCCGACCGCGACCCTGCGCCCGGCGAAGCCGTGCTCGAAATGCGCGCCGCCAGCGTTTGCGCCTCCGACCTCCGCGTCTTCCGCGGCGAAAAATTCGCCGCCCCCGGCGGCGTCCCCGGCCACGAAATCGCCGGGACCGTCATCGCCGTGGGCGAGGGCGTCGAGACCGTCGCCGTGGGGACGAACGTCGCCGTCTACCCGATCATCGCCTGCGGCGGCTGCGCCTTCTGCCGGCGCGGGCTGCGCAACCGCTGCTCGCAGCGCGAGACGCTGGGCTACAACCGCAACGGCGGACTCGCCGAGCGGGTGCTGCTGCCCGCCCCGCTCGTCGCCCAGGGCCACGCCGTGCCCCTCGCGCCCGGCGTCGACTTTGACCGCGCCGCCCTCACCGAGCCCACCGCCTGCGTGCTCAACTCGCTCGAATCCTGCCGCTTCCGCGCCGGTGCGAGCCTCGCCATCCTCGGCGCAGGCCCCATGGGGCTGCTGCACATCGTCCTCGCCCGCGCGCTCGGCGCTGGCCCAATCATCGTCGCCGAGCCCGTCGCATCGCGCCGCGCCGCCGCCGAAGCAGTCGGCGCGGACATCGTGGTCGACGGCGACCCCGACACCCTCCGCGGCGCAGTCCACGAGGCCACCTCCAACGAGGGAGCAGACATCGTGATCGTCTCCGTCGGCCTCGACGGCCTCACCGAAACCGCGCTCAGCGTCGCCGGCCGCCAGAGCTCCGTGAATCTGTTCGCCGGCTTCCCGCCCGAGTCCTCCGCCACGATCGACGTCAATGCGCTGCACTACGCCGAGGTCTCGCTGACCGGCACCCAGAACGCCACGCCCGACCAGTTCCGCCGCACCGCGGCGCTGCTGCCGGCGCTCGACGGGCTGGAACGGATCGTCACCCACCGTTTCCCGCTCAGCGACGCAACGCAGGCCTATGAGTCGCGCCGCGACCCCGCCGTGCTGAAGACGTTGGTCCTGCCGGACGATGCCAGCCGATGACGACGCAAGAACCGACGCAGTCGTTGGGGATCGGCAGCGCGCTGCGCGAGGCGCGGATTCGCCGCGGGCGCTCGATCGGGCAGGCGCATCAGGCGACGCGGATCAGCCGCGACTATCTGGAGGCGCTGGAGGCGGAGAACTGGGCGGCGCTGCCGGCCGCGCCGTTCGCGCGCGGCTTTCTGACCTCTTACGCGGAGTATCTGGGGCTCGACAGCGGCCTGCTGCTGGAGCGCTTTCCGCTCGCGCCCACCGCGCCCGGCGAGGGGTTGGAGCCGCCCCCGAGCGCTCCCAGAACTGATCAGGAAGCGCTGGCGCAGACGCCGAACGAGCGGATCGAACGCGGCAGGCAGAACCTGGGCGCGTGGATCGCCGCCGCGATCGTGGTGCTGATCGTGGTGGCCGGCGCGGTCATGGTGGTCACGCTGCGCGATCCGGTGATCGCGCCCGAGGAGCCGCGGACCGTGCCGGGCCTCAGCCAGAACGCCGACATCCGCGCCGAAGCCGAAGCGGTGATCAGCCGCCCCGAAATCAGCCCCGATCCGCTGCCGGATCTGCTCCGCTACACCGCCCGCGAGGCGATCAACTACGTGCAGAACACGGGCGCGCCGTTCGTGATTTTCACCGTGCATGACGAAGCGCCCGCCGGCGCCGTGATCGAGCAGGCGCCGGCGGCGGGCGAGCAGATCCCGTCCGACGGCGCCGTCACTCTGGTGATCAGCCGCGGCCCGCGCACGCCGCCGGCGGGCGGCGGCTGACGATGCGCTACCACATCGTCACCCTCGGTTGCCCCAAAAACACCACCGACTCGGCGCGCATCGCGCGCACCCTGGAGAGCGTGGGGCACGAGTCGACGCCCGACCGCCACGACGCCGACGTCGTCGTGCTCAACACCTGCGGTTTCATCGACGAGGCCAAGCGGGAATCCGCGCAGGCCGCAAACCTGCTCGCCGCCGAGCGGGAAGACGGCCAGCGCCTCTTCGTGACCGGCTGCTGGTCGCAGATCGAGCGGGAGCGCGTGGAGGCCGCCGTCGATGTGGACGCGATCTTCGGCATCGAGGCCTGGGACGACATCCGCGCCGCAATCGGCGCCGACGCCGCGCCGCTCGAACGCGATATCCCCGCCGGCGGCGCCGGCCAGGCCGGCCAACCCTCCGCCTACCTCAAAATCTCCGACGGCTGCGCCCGCCCCTGCACCTTTTGCAACATCCCTCAGATCAAGGGCCGCCAATTCCGCAGCGCCGCGCCCGACGCGCTGATCGCCGAGGCCCGCGAACTGACCGACCGCGGCGCGCGCGAGCTGGTGCTGGTCGCGCAGGACAGCACCTCCTACGGCTGGGAGTGGGGCGACGCCGACGGACTCGCCCGCCTGCTCGAACGCCTCGCCGCCGAAGTCCCCGCCGCCCGCTGGCTGCGCCTCATGTACGCCTACCCAGGCTTCGTCACCCCCGCCCTGATCGAAACCATGGCCGCCGTCCCCCAGGTCTGCCGCTACCTCGACATCCCCCTTCAGCACGGCAGCGTCGAAACGCTGCGGCGGATGAAGCGCCCGCACAACATGCGGATGGTGCGCGACACCCTGGAGCGTCTGCGCGCCGCCATGCCCGACATCGCCATCCGCACCACCTTCATCGTCGGCTTCCCCGGCGAGACGAAGCGGGAGTTCGCCGAGCTGCTCGATTTCTGCCGCGAGGCGCGCTTCGACCGCGCCGGCGCGTTCACCTATTCGCCGCAGCCCGGCACCCCCGCCGCCGCAATGGATGGTCAAATCTCGGAGCGGGTTAAGCAGCGCCGCCACCGCCAACTGATGACCCTGCTCGAAGAAATTGCCGCCGAGCGCAGCGCAGAGCAGGTCGGCCGCGAGCTCGAAATCCTCGTCGAGTCCGAACCCGGCCAAACCACCGACGACGGCGCGCCCGTCTTCGCGGGCCGCAGTTACCGTGAAGCCCCCGAAGTCGACGGCCTCGTCTTCTGCGACGGCGTCGCCGCCCCCGGCGCAATGCCGAAAGTGCGCATCACCCAGTCGCTGGGCCACGACCTCTGGGCAACGCCGATCGGCGGCGAGGGTTAGGGCTGGAACAGCCGCGGCGGGATCGCCGAGAACGCCTCACAGTCTGATCGTCTCGGTTTCGATCCTGGTGATTTCCGCGTCGAACGCGAGGCCCTCAATGAAGCGCTGGATTTGCTGCGCGGCGGCGTGGCTGTGCGCTGCCGAATTAGAGACGGTGACGAACGCGAGCGACGCAGTGGCTGGGCTGTCCAGATCGTCGATTTCGGCGGCGGCCACGTTGAATTTGTTGCGCACCCGATCGCGGACGCGGCGCACCACAGCGCGCTTGTCTTTCAAGGAGGCGGACTCGAAGAGCGCGAGCTCGACATGCAGGACGCAGATCGCGGCGGACACGACGGCTACTCCGCGGGCGGCTGCCCATCTGCGGGGCGCGCAGCCTCGCCGACGGGTTGTTCGACCGCTTCGAGCGGCAGGATCGCCTGCTCGGACGGCGGCGGGAGATCGTCAAGCGGCGGCAGTTCGGCGAGCGCGCCGAGCCCGAAATGATCCAGGAAACGCGGCGTGACGCTCCAGAGCAGCGGCTGGCCCGGCGCTTCAAGCCGGCCGACCGGCTCAATCAGGTCCCGCGCTCGCAGCGTGCGCAGCGACGCCCCCGCGCCGACCCCGCGCGCCTGCTCGATCGCCGTGCGGGTGATCGGCTGCCGATAGGCGATGATCGCCAGCGTTTCGAGCGCCGCCTTCGAGAGCCGGTTGGGCGACTCCAACCCCAACAGCCGCTCCACCCAGGGCGCGGCTTCGGGCGCGCTGACCAGCGCCACCGACGCGCCGTGCCGGCGCAGCCGGATGCCGCGCGTGTGATCGGCTGCGATCTCGCCCAGCGCCTGCTCCACGGCGTCGGCGGAGACGCCGGTCACGCGCGCGAGCATCTGCACCGTCGGCGGCTGCTCGGCAACCAGCAGCAGCGCTTCGAGCACCATCGGCAGATCGCGCGGCCGCTCCGTCGGCTCTCCGGGCCGCGCTTCCTCTTCTTCGGGCGCGACGGCGGTCTCGCTGGCTTCAGTCATCGCAGGCCGGTTTCCCGATCGCTGTCGGCGCGCCCTTGCCCTCGTCTTCGAGACCGACGATCTCCACGGCGATCAGTCGATTGAGCGGGGGCGGCGCCGAATCGCGCCAGTCCGCCGCGACGGGTACATACGTATCGGTCAGACCGCGCAACCGGCCGGCATCCGCTGACTCAAAAAGGACGGGCAGGGTTTCGCCGATCAAGCCGCGTCGGTACTCGCGCGCCTGCGCAGCGGCGAGCTCGCGCAACCGCCGCGCTCGCTCGCGTTTGACCTGCGGCGCGACATCGTCCTCTAGCAGCGCCGCGCCGGTGCGCGGGCGCGGCGAGTAGGGGAAGACGTGCATATCCGCGAACGCCGCCTCGCGGCAGAGCTCGTAGGTGCGCTCGAAATCCTCGTCGCGCTCGCCGGGAAATCCAACGATCACATCGGTGGTGATCGCAGCTCCGGGCACGGCCGCCCGGATCGCGCGCACAGCGTCGAGGAACTGCGCCGCGTCGTAGCGGCGGCGCATGCGGCGCAGCACATCGTCGGCGCCGCTTTGCAGCGCCAGGTGGAAGTGTCGGCAGAGGCGCGCGTCGTCCCAACAGGCGAGCAGCTGGGGCGTGATGTCCTGCGGCTGAATTGAGGAGTAGCGCAGGCGCGGCGCATCGGTGCGGCTGAGCAGCGCCTCGATCAGCCGCGCGGCGTTTGCGCCGTCGTTGCGGTCCCGCCCGTACGCCCCCGGCTGGGTGCCCGTCAGCACGATCTCCTGCACACCCTCCGCCGCACGCTCGCGCACCTGCGCCACGACCTGCTCGATCGGCGCGGCGCGCTCGCGCCCGCGCACGCTGGGCACGATGCAGAAGGCGCAAACGTCATCGCAGCCCTCCTGAATCTTCACGAAGGCGCGGGTGCGGCCGACCGATCCGGACGGCGGCGTTCCCACGCCGCCGCCGCGCCGCGGGAGCCTGAGTTGGCGCAGCACAGCATCGGCCGCTTCGGACTTGCGCTCGTTGGGAATCAGCAGATCCGCGCCCAGCTCGTCGATCAGCGCCTGGCCGGCGTGCTGCGCGTAGCAGCCGGTGACCACAACCGGGGCTTCCGGCGAGATGCGCCTGGCGAGCCGAATCAGGCGGCGCGCCTTGCGGTCTGCGACATGCGTGACGCTACAGGTGTTGATCAGCCAGGCATCGGCGTCGGCGGGGCGGTCCACGGTGACGCAGCCCGCCGCCTGGAGGGCGCGGGCGGCGGCCTGCGTTTCGGCCTGGTTGAGCTTGCAACCGAGCGTCAGCGCGGCGACGACCGGGCTGCGCCGCGCGGTCGCCCTGCGGGCCCCGTCGGTCTTGCTGAGGATGCCTGCCACCGGATGCTCCTTCACAGCTACGATAGTCCTGTGCAGCGTTCGGGCGCACGGTGCGCCCGCCGCCGGCGCAGGCCGGCGCGCTGCCTGGCGCGCTGCCTGGCAGGAGAGCGGTCTCATGGTGGAAGTCGGACTGGCAATTCTGTTCATCGCGATTCTGGTCGGCGCGGATCGCCGCCGCTACGAGCGCTTCGGCGAGCGGATGCGCGAGGTCGTGGACTGGTTGGATCGCCCCGAGCAGCAGTAGCACCGGCAGCGGTCCGCACGCACGTTTGACTCCGTAGTACGCGCGTTCTACGCTTGAGGCATCGGATCCCGATCCGATGTCCGGACAGCGAGGTGCGCGATGACTCTTCTCACGCCGACGCGAGGCGTCCAGCTGGCATTGACGCTGCGCCAGCCGTCGCAGCGGCGCGGCGCGGCCCTGGCTCATCCGCTTTGCCCAATCTGCGCCGGCCCGACTGCGCGGCACGGCGATCGCCTGGTCTGCGCCATCTGCGGCTACGGTGCGGAAGAACGCCCACGCCGCCGGCGAGGACGCGCGCGGCGTTGAACGCAGCCCCGCAGCCATGCGCGATACGCGCGATACGATGGCGGCATGAATGTCGGCATGATCTTCCTGGTCGCGCTGCTGGTGCTCTCCGTGCTGTGGGCGGGCGGTTACATCAAGCTGGGCGGAGTCGCCTCCTTGTACCGCCGCATTCGGCTGGTAGCGCTGCTCTGGGCAGCGGCGATCATCGTGATCGGCGGGATCCGCATCCTCGGTCTCGGCTAAGCGACCGGAGGGCGATATGCGGATCCTCGTCGCGCCGCAGGAGTTCAAGGGCAGCCTGACGGCGGTGGAGGCGACGGACTGTTTCGCCGACGCTGCCCGCAGCGTGCATCCCGACGTGGAGCTCGATCTCGCGCCGATCGCCGACGGCGGGCCGGGCACGGTGGAGGCGATCGTGCGGGCGGCGCGGGGGCGTATGTCGATCGCCCGCGTCTCCGGACCGCTGGGCGCGCCGGTTGACGCGCGTTGGGGGCGGATCGACGACGGGCGCACGGCGGTGATCGAGATGGCGGCGGCGGGCGGGCTGACGCTGCTCGGCGCGGAGCAGTTGGATCCGCGCCGCGCCTCCACGCACGGCGTGGGCGAGCTGATCGGGCACGCGCTGGAGGCGCGGGTGGAGCGGATGCTGATTGGGGTGGGCGGCAGCGCGACGAATGACGGCGGATCGGGCGCGGCGGCAGCGCTGGGCGCGCGGTTCTTCGACGACGCGGGGCGTCCGCTCGCGCCTGGCGGCGCGGCGCTGGCGCGGCTGGCGCGGATCGATGTCTCGGCTCTGGACTCGCGCCTCGCCGCGAGGGAGATCGCAGTGCTCTGCGATGTGCAGAATCCACTCATCGGGCCGGACGGCGCGAGCGCGGTCTACGGGCCGCAGAAGGGCGCGGGTGCGGCGGCGGTGGCGGACCTGGATCGCGCGCTGGCCAACTACGCGGGGATCGTGGAGCGCGATCTGGGCGTGCGTATCGCGGAACTGCCGGGCGGGGGCGCGGCGGGCGGGCTGGCCGCGGGGCTGTCCGCGTTTTGCGGTGCGCGGCTGGTTTCGGGCTTCGATGCGGTAGCGGCGGCAATTGGGCTGGCCGAGCGCGTCGCGCGGGCGGATCTGGTGCTGACCGGCGAGGGGCGGCTCGACACCCAATCGGCGTGGGGCAAGTCGGTCGCCGGGGTGGCGCTGCTGGCGCAGGCGGCGGGCAAGCCGTGCATCGCCGTCTGCGGTCTGATCGAGGGCGACGGGCGGCTACCGGGGCTGACGGCCGGCGAGCAATCCACCCCGCCGGGGATGCCCGTAGAGGAGGCGATGGCGCGTGCGCCCGAGCTGGTCGCCGAGGCGGTCGGGCGGGCGCTGTTGCGATAGATTGGGCGCAACAGGGAACGGGAGACGGGCATGGTCACCAACGAGCAGACGCAGCAGCTGACGCAGGAGGCGTGGCGGGGGCTGGATCGCCGGCAGCGGGTTGAGCTGGCGCTGGAGATCGGCGAGTTCGAGTTCGCCGAGTGGATGAAGGTGGTCGGCTTCGACGAGGACCTGACACCGGAATGGGACGCCGAGGACGCGCGTGTGGCGGCCGAACGGCGGGCGAACGGCGGCGCGTCTATCCCCGCCGAAGAGGTGGAAGCGTACCGCGAAGAGGAGGATGCGGCGTACTTCCGTCGGATGGAGCAGAGGTTCCCGGGCGCCGTCGAGCGGTTGTCGCTGGACCCGTACTCGCCTGAAGGCCGGGAGTTCTTCTTCATGGTCCACAAGGAGTTCCCCGAGGACATGGAGGGCTACCTGGGCGCCGACTATTTCTTCCGGGCAGACCAATAGCCGCCCGCCATCTGCTCTGGCGCGTCGCCTTCAGGGACGACGCGAACGCCGAGTACCGCGGCCTGCATCCGACGCCGCGGCGTCGGGTGAAGGAAGCGCAGCGTGCGCTCCGCGAGGGTCCGGAGGCGATGGATGGCGCTCCGCTGCGGGGATATGAGGATGTGTGGCGGGTTCGCGTGGGCGGCTTGCGCGTCCTGTATGAGGTGGATCGGGAGAACCGCGAGATCTTGATCATCCGCGTGCGGCCGCGTCCAATCGCGTACGAGGGCTACGAGCAGCCGGCGTCCGAGCAGGACTAACCGAGGCTAAACTGAGCGACGAGGGAGGCGAGGTTTCCAGATGGTCACCAACGAGCAGGCGCAGCGGTTGACGCATGAGGCGTGGCAAGGGCTGGACCGTCGGCAGCGGGTTGAGCTCGCCATCAAGATCGGCGAGTTCGAGTTCGCCGAGTGGATGAAGGTGGTCGGCTTCGACGAGGACCTGACGCCGGAGTGGGACGCCGAGGATGCGCGTGTGGCGGCCGAGCGGCGGGCAACCGCCAGGATCATTCCGGCCGAGGAAATTGAGGCTCGCTGGGAAGTGGAAGACGCGGAGGAAGAGGCGTGGGTTCGGATGGTTGAGGCGAAGTTTCCCGGAGCGATCGAACAGATGGACCGCTTCGATCTCGACCCCTACACGCCGGAGAGCCGTGAGTTCTTCTTCATGATCCACGAGGAGTTCCCCGAGGACATGGACGAATTCCTCGGGGCCGACCATTTCTTCAGGGCAGAACGATAGCGGCCCCGCATCGGCTCTGGCGCGTCGTTGTGACGGAGGAGGGGCACGGGGCTGGCGGAGGTGGTGAGGCGCAGGTGCGTTGTGGTGGGGGAGCGCAGGGTGGCGGCGATCTCGCGGGGCGGCGGGCGCTAGAGGAACGGGGCGTAGCGGGGATGGGTTGGTTCGGGCTGGATGTGAGCGTCCTGGCGGGGGGCGATGCCGATTTCGTCGAGGCGATCGTCGTCGATGCCGAAGTGGTGGGCGACCTCGTGCAACACGGTTTCGCGCACCTGCTCGACGATCTCCTGCTCGGAATGGCAGATCGCCTCGATCGACTCCTGGTAGATGTAGATGCGGTCCGGCAGCACCTCGCCGTAGTTGCCGCGGCTGGTGAGCGGTCGGCCGCTGTAGAGGCCGAGCAGCAGGTCGCGCGGGCCGAGGCCGACCAGCGCCAGGTCTTCGGGCTCGGGACGGCCGCGAACGAGGATCACGACGTTTTCCATCCGCTCGGCGAGCGCGTCGGGGATTTCGTCGAGCGCCTGGGCGACCAGGCGGCGGAAGCGTGCGCGTTGCATCCGCTCACGGTACCGCGCCGGTGAGGATTGCGCCTTCCAGCACGCGACGGGCGATCGGTCCGGCGTCGTCCGCGCCCGACTTGCCGTCGTCGAGCACGATCGCCACGACCAGTCTGGGGTCGTCGTAGTTGGCCCAGGCGGCGAACCAGGCGTGGGTGAAGAAGGGGCCGACCTGCTCGGGCGGCTGTTCCTGCTCCGACTGCTGGCCGGCCTGTTGTTGGGCGGCCTGCTGCGCTTCGTCGACGGTGGCGATCGTTTCGGCGTCGATCACCTGATCTTCGGCGGTGCCCGACTTGCCGGCGACACGCAGGGCGCTGCCGTTGAACGGTCCCCAACCCGTGCCGAAGGGCTGGGAGACGACTCCGCGCAGGGCGGCCTTGAGCTGGCTCAGCGTTTCGGCGGAGACGGGCAGCACATTGATCGCGCGGCGCTCGATCGGCTCCGGCGGCGCGCCGCGCGGCTCGATCGAGTGGACGATGACGGGCGTGAAGAGCACGCCGCTGGTGGCGAGCGCGGCGTAGGCGTTGGCCATTTGCAGCGGGGTGACGGCGACGAAGCCCTGGCCGATGCTGGTGTTGAGCGTGTCGCCGGTGTACCAGGGCTCGTTGAGCGCGGCGCGCTTCCAGGCGGGCGACGGGTTGACGCCGGATTCCTCGGCCAGCCCGACCACGCCGGTGGGCGCGCCGAAGCCGAAACCGGCCGCGATCGAGGGCAGCAGGCGGTCGTCGCGGCGGTCCAGCTGGAGGCCGATTTCGTAGAAGACGGTGTTGCAGGACTCGGCCAGCGCGCGCGCCAGACTGATCAGGCCCTGGTCGGTGTCTTTCCAGTTGCGCAGCGGCTGGTCGCCCACGCCCATCCAGGAGACCGGGCAATCGAGCCGGTCGCTGACCTCGTAGCCGCCCGCTTCGAGCGCGGCGGCGAGGGTGATCGACTTGAAGGTCGAGCCGGGCGCGTAGACCTGTTCGACCGCGCGGTTGATGAACGGCTGGCGCTCGTCGTTGAAGTAGAGATCGACTTCCGCCTGGGTGAAACCGTCGGTGATGGCGTTGGGGTCGATGCGCGGATAGGAAGCCATGGCGATGATCTGGCCGTTGCGGGGGTCGAGCGCGACGGCGGCGCCGGGCTGCTCGCCGAGCGCGGCCTCGGCCAGCTGCTGCACGCGCAGATCGAGCGTGAGGCGGACATCGGAGCCGGGCACGGCGGGGCGGACGGTGATCTCGCGGATCGGCCGCCCGCTCGCGTCGAGGATCACCAGCGAGCCGCCGCGCCGCCCAGCCAGCGCGTTCTCGAACGAGTGCTCGATGCCGTCGCGCCCGATCCGGTCGCCCGCGCGGTAGCCCTCGGTGAAGCGCTGCTCCAGTTCCTCGGCGTTGATCTCCTGGAGGTAGCCGACGACATGCGAGGCCAGCTCGCCGTGGGGATACCAGCGCCGCGTGTCGCGGCTGACCAGAATGCCGTGCTCGGAAAGCTGGTCGTACTCCGCAATCAGCTCCTCGGGCGTGCCGATCGGCAACTCCGCCACCGGCAGAAACTGATAACTCGGAACGTCCTGGTAGATCAGCGAGCGCACCACCGCCTCATCCATGCCCAGCCGCTCCACGAAGAAATCGATCACGAAATCCTCGTCCGTCACCACGTCCCAATGCACGCCCACAATCGCCACCTGCGCCTCGCCCGCCAGCACCTCGCCGTTGCGGTCGAGGATGCGGCCGCGCTCGGGCACTTCGACCAGCGTGTGGATCAGGAAGCCCTCGGGACCGAGGCCGTCGAAGATCAGGTTGGGCGACCAGTCGACGACCCAGTGGGGCTGGCGCAGAACGGGAGCGAAGACGCGCTCCTCGATCTCGCCGAAAAAGGTCGTCTGGTAGCGCAGAATCACGTCGAAGGCGGGCGCGTTGACGTCGTCGCCCTCGACGATCTCCCAGCTGAAGCCGCGGATCGTCGCCTCCGCCCAGATATCGCGGTAGCGCTGCGCGAAGCGCTCCGCGTCGTAGCGCTCCTTGCCCTCGACACTGATCGTCGTCCAGGCCTCGGCGAGGCGGTCGGTAGCGAGCAGGTGGAAGAAGCGCTGGACGGCTTCGAGCGCGCTGACCGGCGCGCGCGAGGTGTCTTCGAGCCGCTCCAGCGGCGGCAGCGCGGTCGATGTCGTCCCTTGCTGCTGCGCGACCGCCTGCTCGGATGCCTGCTGCTCAACCTCTTCTTCCGCCTGCGGAAAGTATTCGGAGAGGTCGCGCTCGGATTCGCTGCCGAAGACGCAGCCGCTCACAATCAGGCCGACCAGTGCAAGCGCGAAGAGAATCGGCGCGAGCGAGCGCGCCCGCCGCAGTTCCGTACCAGCCATCATTGCCGTTCGCCTGCCGAAGCCCGCCCTGCCGAAACCCACTTTGTTCACCGTACCCTGCAACGCCCGCGCGCGCCACAGATCGCGCCGGTCGCGCCGGCTCCGGCCGCGCTAGCATTGCGTGCGCGGGGTTGAGAGTGGATGCGGATGCCAAGTCTGCGGCGGGTGCGGTGGGTGCGGCGCGACCGAACCGCGCTCGCGATTTTCGCCGTCGCCGCGCTGTTGTTCGCGGTCAACGCGCTCCACGGGGTGGGCGGCTTCAGCGCGGCGGCGGCGCAGGGCGGAGAGCGCGTGGCGGCGGTCTCGGCCGGCGCGATGCACACCTGCGCGCTGACGGAGTCGGGCGCGGTGCATTGCTGGGGCGCGAACAACCATGGCCAGGCCGACGCGCCGGGCGGCCGTTTCGCCGCCGTCAGCGCCGGCTCGTCGCACACCTGCGGGTTGCGCGAGTCGGGCGAAGTGGAATGCTGGGGCAGCAACCGCAGCGGCAAGATGGAGAAGATGTGGGGCCGCTTCCGCGCGATAAGTGCAGGCGGAAACCACACCTGCGCGTTGCGGGAGTCCGGCGAGTTGGTCTGCTGGGGAGCCAACGACCGCGGTCAAACGGACACGCCGACGAGGCGTTCCGGGGTAGCTGCCGCGAGTTGGGGAGGCGACTGTGGAGAGCCCACTTCGCGCGAGCTCGAGTGCTGGGAGCCGCAGAGCGGTAGCGAAACGGACGCGCCGGCAGACCGTTTCAGCGCAGTCAGCGCGGGCGGAAGCCATAACTGCGCACTGCGAGAATCAGGCGAGCTGGAGTGCTGGGGAACTGTCTACAAGGGCGAAACGGACCCACCGCCGGGCCGATTTAAGGCAATCAGCGCAGGCTGGCGGCATAGCTGTGCGCTGCGCGTGACGGGCGAGGCGGAATGCTGGGGGAACAACGAGGGCGACTATGAGGGCGGTCCAATCGACGCGCCGTCGGGCCGCTTCGTGGCGGTGAGCGCGGGCGGGCTGCACAGCTGCGGGCTGCGCGAGTCGGGCGAGGCGGAATGCTGGGGCTTCTACGCCTACGGACAGGCGGATCCGCCCGACGGCTCCTTTCGCGCGATCAGTGCGGGCGCTTGGCACACTTGCGGACTACGGGAGTCCGGCCAGCTGGAGTGCTGGGGCTTCAACATGCACGGCCAAATCGTTGTGCCCTCAGGCCGCTTTATCTCGGTCGGGCATGCGTTGGGGCACGGCTGCGCGCTGCGTGAGTCGGGCACGGTGGCATGCTGGGGCTCGGATGAGTGGGTGCATGTGAACCCGCCGCCCGGTTACTTCAGCGCGATCAGCATAGGACCCCGTCTCAGTTGCGCGCTGCGAAGCTCAGGCGAGTTGGAGTGCCAGGACCACTCTTGGAACGAGTACGACGGAACATATCCGTCTCCCGGCCGCTTCGCGGCGGTGAGCGTCGGCGACTCTCACGGCTGCGGGTTGCGCGAGTCCGGCGAGCTGGCCTGCTGGAGACACTACTGGCCGGCCTACGAAGAACCAGACCCGCCGCCGGGCCGCTTTCGCGCGGTCAGCGCAGGTGGAGAGCACACGTGCGCGCTGCGCGAGTCAAGCGAGCTGGAATGCTGGGGAGACAATGAGCATGGTCAGGCGACCGCGCCGAAGGGCCGGTTCCGCGCGGTCAGCGCCGGTTGGCGGCATACCTGCGGCATCCTGGAATCGGACGAGGTGGAATGCTGGGGCAGTGATGAACACGGCCAGTCGGGCGCGCCGACAGGCCGTTTCAGCGCGATCAACGCAGGCGATCAGCACACTTGCGGGCTCCGTGAGACCGGGGAAATCGAGTGCTGGGGCGATAACGAGAACGGCCAAGCTGAAGCGCCGACAGGTCGTTTCACAGCCGTCAGCGCCGGCTCGTCTACTACCTGCGGGCTGACGGAAGCCGGCGGAGTGCGCTGTTGGGGTAGCTGGGCGGTTCGGCTGTCGCCGGCGATTCTGGCCAGCGGCGCGCAGGAGCCGCCGGTGAAGCCGCCGCTCTCCTGGGGCCGGATCGCGGCGCGGCGGCTGGCCGACGGGCGCGTTGAGTTGGGTTGGCAGCCCGCCTCCGCCGAGGAGCGAATCTTGCCGGCGCAGCGTCATTTCCCCACCGGTGCGCAGGTCGAGCGCTGGCTGCGCTCCAGCCCGATCGAGCTGGGCGGCGTGGAGATCGGCCGGATCAACGCCCGCCTGCTCGCCGATGGGCGAATCGAGTTCGCCTTCACCCCGACGAACGGTGGGCGCATTCTGCCGCCCTCGCGGTTCTTCCCGGCGGACGCCGAGGTGGACCGCTGGCTGCGCAGCACGGAGATCGAGCTCAGCCGCTAGACTGTGCCCGAAGCCGCGCAGCAGCTGAGAGGGCGCAACATGGACTACCGCGAAGACCAGACGATCGTCGAATTCCGCCAGGAGGTGAAGGACTTCATCGCCGGCAACCTGCCCAACGACTGGGGCAGCCGCCCGCAGGGCGAGGGCTACGGCGAGGCCGTGTTCGCGGTCACCCGCGAGTTCCAGAGCGAGATGGCCAAGAAGCGCTGGCTGACGATGGCCTGGCCCGAAGAACACGGCGGGCTCGACGCGCCGCACTCGCAGCAGATGGTGATGGCCGAGGAGATGGCCTACCACCGCGCGCCCGGCGCGGGCGGCAACATGGGCGTGCAGTGGGTCGGCCCCTCGCTGATGCTCTACGGCACCGACGCGCAGAAGGACGAGCACCTCGCACGCATCGCCGACGCCGAATCCTGGTGGTGCACCCTCTACTCCGAGCCCGGCTCCGGCAGCGACCTCGCCTCGCTCCAGACCCGCGCCGTGGCCGACGGCGACGACTACGTGATCAACGGCCAGAAAATCTGGACCTCCGGCGCACACGTCTCCGACTGGGGCTGGCTGGCCGCCCGCACCGATCCCGACGCGCCCAAGCACAAGGGCATCACGATGTTCATGCTGCGCATGGACACGCCCGGCATCACCGTCCGCCCGCTGATCAACATGGCCGAAGGCCACGGCTTCAACGAGGTCTTCTTCGAGGATGTGCGCGTGCCCAAGACCAACGTGGTCGGCGAGACCAACCGCGGCTGGTACCACCTCGCCGTCGCGCTCGACTTTGAGCGCTCCGGCATCGGCGCGTTCGCCGGCGGGCGCCGCACGGTGGAGGAGATCACCGAGTTCGCGCAGGACAACAAGCACCTGCTCGACGCCCGCCCGGCGACCCGCTACGAGCTCGCCGAGCGCGCCATCGAGGTCGAGGTCGGCACCTACATGGCCTACCGCATCGCCTACATGCAGGAGCACGGCGTGGTCGCCAACCATGAGGCCTCGATGTCCAAGCTGTTCGGCTCCGAGCTGGGCCAGCGGATCGCCAAGACGGGCATGGACCTGCTCGGCATGGGCGGCGCGGTCTGGAGCGACGGCCCCTACGCCGCGCTGCAGGGACGCCTGAGCCGCAGCTACGTCAGCGCCGTTTCCTCCACGATCGCCGCCGGCACCAGCGAGATCCAGCGCAACATCATCGCCACGCGCGGGCTCGGCCTGCCGCGCGGCTAACGCGCCCGCCGCCGACGGAACCTTCGCGCGCCTCGCGGCGTTAAGGCGGGCAGGAGGTCCGACCAATGCGCTCATTCGTCATCCGCCGCCGCAGCGCGCTCACCGCGCTGGCGCTGGCCGCGCTCTGCGCCGCCGCGCTCGTTCCGGCGCTGGCTACCGGCCAGACAACCACGGCCTGCGCCGATCTGCTCGCTTACTACAAGGCGGCCGCGGTCGCGCCCCTGATCGTCGACGACGACTTCTTCGAGGGCGGTTTCCTTGAGGAAGCGGAGGAAGAAGCCGCCTTTGAGGGCGACGCGATGATGGGCGACGAATCGCCTGCGAGCGGCAATGTCGTCGGCGCGGCCGGCGGACCCGCCGATCTCGGCGCGCGCTCCGAGGCCGGCACCAACGTGCAGGTCGCCGGCGTTGACGAATCCGACATCGTCAAGACCAACGGCTCCGAAATCTTCGTCCTGCGCGACGACACGCTGGTCATCGTCTCCGTCAGCGAGGATCCGCCGCGGGTGATCGGCGGGCTGCGCTTCGGCTCCGCGCGCAGCGCCGAGGGACCGCGCGAGATGCTGCTCGCCGGCGACCGGCTGCTGATCTTCCGTAGCGTCCTCTACGGCCGCATGGCCGGCCAGCCCGGTATCCAGCTGGTCGAAGTCGACGTGAGGGCGCCGGCCCGCCCGCGCGTGCTGCGCACGCTCTACGCCTACGGAAACTTCGTCACCGCACGGCTGGTCGGCACGGCAGTGCGCGTCGTCCTCACCCACGACGGCGCGGACGGCCTCAACGCGCGTTGGCTCGAACAGATCGGGAGCGACGACGAGTACGGGTACGACCCCTACTCCCGCGCGGACGATCGCACCTGGCGCGATCTGGTCGAGCGCAGCTCGCTTTCGACCTGGCTGCCGATCTACGCCGTTGAGGACCGCACCAGCGGGCGTTGGGGCTGGGGGCGGCTCGCCTCCTGCGACAGCATTCAGACGCCGCCCATCGAGCAGGCTCCGCAGCGCGGCACGCTGACCACCCTGCTGCTCAACTTTGATCTGACCGACGGCATCGGCGCATCGGACGCGGCCGGGGTGATCGGCGCGACCGACGCCGTCTACGCCAGTACCAACGCCGTGTACGTCGCCATGCGCGACTGGAACACCTGGAGCTCGGCCGACACGACGATCCATCGCTGGGACCTGTCCGACGGCGCGGCGATCTACGACGGCGCGGCGCTGGTCACCGGTGAGCTGATCAACCAGTTCGCGATGAGCGAGCATCGCGGCCGCCTGCGCGTCGCCACCACCAACTGGGAGTGGCCGGTCACCCAGAGCCTGCTGACCGTGTTCGAGATCGGCGAGGACGGTCTCGAACAGGTAGGGCAGCTCGACGGGCTGGGGCCCACCGAGTCGATCTACGCCGTGCGCTTCCTCGGCGACCAGGCCTACGTCGTCACCTTCCGCCAGATCGATCCGCTCTACGTGATCGACCTCTCCGATCCCGACAACCCCGTGCTGGCCGGCGAGCTCAAAATTCCCGGCTTCTCCTCCTACCTGCACCCGCTCGGCGGCGGCCTGCTGCTCGGCGTGGGCCAAAACGCCGACCCGCGCACCGGACAGCCGCTCGGACTACAGGTCTCGCTCTTCGACGTCTCCGATCCCGCCGAACCGACGCGGCTGGACCAGGTCGATCTCTCGGCAGGTTCGCGCAATGTCGCGTTCGAGCACCGCGCGTTCACCTACCACCAGGGCCGCGCCTACATCCCCGCCTCGCCCACCAACGACTTCTTCGCGGTGCGCGTCGCGCAGGACGGGCTGGAGTTGGAGCAGCGGATTACGGCGCAGGGGCCCGTGCTGCGATCTCTACCGATCGGGGAGCGCCTGCACCTCCTGCTCGAAGGCTCGCTCGCCACCCATGACCTCGCCACCCTCGACCTGCTCAGCGGCGTCTACCTCGTCCCGCCGAGCGGGCGGTGAGCCGCAGCGACAGCGGCGCGTACGTATCTGGCTGCTTTCTTGCCGGCGAGAACGCGATAACTCTGCGAGCAGCTCGCAGATAAGGCGGTCCATTGGGCGAGCGCCCTGCGGTATCTCCTCTGCCCAGGATCCGTTGCGGGCCGCGTCGGTCGGATTCGTCATTCCTGCCTGCGCAGGAATCCAGGCGAACCGCCGCAGTTCGTTCGCGCTGCGGACGCTCAACGGCCCTTGAACGCCGCTTTGGGAGGCCATCAGAGCGCCGCAGACGCTTCGAGACCGCAAGATCGCCTGGATTCCTGCCTGCGCAGGAATGACGAAAAAACAGACTGAGGCCTTTGAAAGCAGATAGAGGCTTTGACAAATTTCGCAGTGCCTCCCCACGATGAGGAGGGACGCCGGACCAGCGCCATTGCCGGGCAGAGGAGTTATGCGAAGGTCCGTGCGTAGAGGAAAGGTCAGATCAGCGAAGTCGCGGGCATGCCGAGAGCGTCGCGGCGGCTTCGCTGGCGCGTCCCCGCCCGTCGGATAGGCTCTCCGCATGCCTGAACTGAACGACTACCCCGCCTCGCACATCTACTTCTCGCAGCGGCTGCGGCTGCACTATGTCGACTGGGGCAACCCCGACGCGCCGCCCCTGCTGCTCGTCCACGGCGGGCGCGACCACTGCCGCTCCTGGGACTGGGTCGCGCTGGCGCTGCGCGACCGCTTCCACGTGATCGCGCCCGACCTGCGCGGGCACGGCGACTCCCAGTGGGTGCTCGGCGCGGGCTACGCGATGATCGATTACGTCTACGACCTCGCCCAGCTGATCCGCCGCCAGAACCTCGCGCCCGCCGCCCTGCTCGGGCACTCGCTGGGCGGGCGCATCTGCCTCGAATACGCCGGCATCTACCCCGACTCCGTCTCGCGGCTGATCGCCATCGAGGGGCTCGGCCCCGCGCGCAGCCAGACCGACGCGCATTCGGAGACGCCGGCGGACAAGCGGATGGCGTCCTGGATCGAGAGCATTCACGGCTTCGCCGGGCGGCTGCCGCACCGCTACGCCTCGCTGGAAGACGCCATCGCCCGGATGCAGGAAGCCAACCCGCGCCTCTCCGACGAGCAGGCGCGCCACCTCACCACCCACGCCGTCAACCAGAACGAGGACGGCACCTTCGCCTGGAAGTTCGACAACTACGCCCGCGCCCACTCGCCCTATCCGTTCAACGAGACGGATGCGGAGGAGATTTGGGGCCGCGTGCAAATGCCGACGCTGCTAATCAGCGGCCTGGAAAGCGCCGGCGATCCGAACGAGGATGAGCGGACACAGTCGTTCCCCAACGCGCGGAAGGTGGGGGTGGCGGATGCGGGGCACTGGGTGCATCACGACCAGCTGGACGAGTTTCTGGGCGTAGTGGACGCCTTTCTGGCCGACTAGGACATGTTCACACTTCCGTCTCCCGCGCCGCCCACTCCGTCACCCTGCGCCCACTTCCGTCGCCCCTCACCCTACTCCGTCATACCCGCGCTTGCCGCGGAGCCTGCCCCCGGCCCGAACGGGGGTATCTCGACGTGGCCAGCGCCAACGCCCCGTCATCCCGCCCCCCTGCGCCTGGCCGCCTCCCTTTCCGTCGCCCCAGACTTGATCTGGGGCCCATACGGCGGTCGTTGGCGGAGCCAAGCTCCGAACCGCCCGCATACGGACATTGGCGGGACCGCTCGGAGCCCCGGCGCTGCGCACAACGTTGGGTTTGGGCCCCAGATCAAGTCTGGGGCGACGGAAAGGGAGGGCGGAGGTGACGGCGCTGTAGATCGATCCGTGCGGTCGGCTAGCCAGGATGTAGACGCAGGGTTCGCGCGGCATGGGTGGCAGGTGAGCGGGGCTCCGTGCTGTTCACGTCGAGATACCCCCGTTCGGGCCGGGGCAGGCTCCGCGGCAAGCGCGGGTATGACGGTGGGGCGCGGGTGCGAGGTGGGGGCGGGGGTGTGACTGAGATGGGGCGCTCGGGGCAGATTCCCGCTCGGGGGCGGGAATGACGAGAAAAGGGAGGAGCGCGGATGACGAGGAAGGGGAGGGGGCGGGGATGACGAGGGGCGGGAGGGGAGCGTACGCGAGGGGCGGGAGGGGCGGAATGGGGGGGAGCGGTCAAGCGGAGGGCGAGCGCTGGGCCGGCGAGGCTTTACGATGTGGGCATGGTGGATGACGCGGTGCGCTTCTCGTGGTTTGTGCCCATTGATGGGGATGGGGAGCGGATCGGGACGCTGCGGGCGGAGCGCGCGCCCACCTTCGACTATCTGCGCTCCGTCGTGCAGACCGCCGAGCGGCTGGGCTTCCACTCGCTGCTGATTCCGACGCGCTTTTCCAATGGCCTGTTTGAGCAGTCGGCGCCGATTGCGGAGACCTGGACCACGGCGACGGCGCTGCTGGCGGCGACGGAGCGGATTCGCCTGCTGGTCGCGGTGCGGCCGGGCTCGCTGCCGGCCGGGCTGTTCGCGCAGCAGGCGGCGACGCTGCACGAAATCTCCGGCGGGCGGGTGGACATCAACATCGTGCCCGGCGGCATTCAGGGCGACAACGAGCGGATCGGCGCGACGCTGGATCACGGCGGGCGCTATGCGCATGCGGACGAGTTCATCGAGGCCTGCGAGCGGCTCTGGCGCGAGGGCGGGCCGCTCGATTACGCGGGCGCGCATGTGCGGCTGCGCGAGGCGATCGTCTCGCCGCGGCCCGTCGCGCCCGCGCCGGCCTGGTATCTGGGCGGCGCGTCGGACGCGGCGCTGCGGCTGGCGGCGCGTCGCGGCGATGTGCTGCTCTGCTGGATTCAGCCGCGCGAGGCGACGGCGGCGCTGCTGGAGCGGGCCCGCGCGGCCTACGCCGCCGAGGGCCGCGAGCCGCGCTTCGGCCTGCGCACGCACCTCGTGGTGCGCGAGACGGAGGCGGCCGCGTGGGAGGCGGCGCGCGCGCTGCTCTCGGAGGCGCACCCCGACGTGCTCGCGCAGCGCTCGGCGGCGGTCAAGGGCACGGCGATGGTCGGCGCGGCCGCGCAGGCGCGGCGGGTGGAGGACGACCGTCTCGGCGAGCGCCTCTGGAACGGCATCTCGCGCGTGCGGGTCAACTTGGGCACGGCGATCGTGGGCACGCCGGAGCAGGCGGCGGCGGAGCTGCGCGCCTACCAAAAGCTGGGCTTCGAGGAGTTCATCCTCAGCGGCTTCCCGCATCTGGAGGAGTGCGAGCGCGTCGCCTCGGAGGTGCTGCCGCTGGTGGAGACTTTCGCGTAACCCGCCGTTGCCGCGCCCGTTTCCGTCATTCCGGCGCCGGAATGACGGAAGGGAGCAGTGTGAGCGCGCCCTAGTCTGTGGACGCGGCAAAAACGGTTAGGTCGATACTGTGCCTATAGCCACCGCCGCTGTTTCCGACGTCCAAGGAGAGCAAGGCGCGGCCCGGCTCGCTGAAGTTGAAGGAATAGGTCTCCCCGCTGCCGGTGAAAGTGTCGCCGGTATTCCACCAGCGCAGACTCCACGAGTAAGTAGTAGGAACGCGGGAATCGCCGCCGCTGAGTTCCGCCTTACAGGTCACGTCTACGCCCACTGTCGGCGAGGACGGAGTGCAGCTGATGC
The DNA here is from genome assembly GCA_965243125.1 of Dehalococcoidia bacterium. Lineage (GTDB taxonomy): Bacteria > Chloroflexota > Dehalococcoidia > Bin125 > Bin125 > CATQGW01. The sequence goes on from OZ251529.1 coordinate 3,139,594, forward strand.
TGTCGATTACCGGCGGTGTCGGGACAGGACCGATGGTCAGGGTGGTTGAGGCGTTGTCGCTGCCGGCGCTGTTGCTTACGGTGAGGGTGACGGTCGCCTGGCCAGCCTCAACGAAGACGGTTCGGTAGATCTTCTCGGATTCGTTGGCAGACCCGCCGCTCCAGGCATAAGCAGTCGGGGCGCCGCCACTGAGGCTCGCGGTGCAGGTCACGCTGGTGTAGGCAGGCGGGGGCGGGTCGGTGGGAGTGCAGCTGACGCTGTCGATTACCGGGGCCTTAACGCCAGCGACGACGGTCAGGACGATCTCACGGTAGTCAAAGCCGCCGGCCGTGTCTACCTGGAACGAGACGGTCTTCAAGCCGGGCGAGCTGAAGCTGGTGGTGTAGATCAACCCGCTAGCCCCCTTGGAGACACCGCCCTTGGCCCACCCGGTCTCACTGTCGCGATAAGCGCCGCCGCTGACTTCGGCCGTGCAGGTCACGTCTTCGCCCTCCGTCGGCGACGAGGGAGTGCAGCTGATGCTGTCGATCACCGGTGATTGCAGAGTGCTCAACACGGTCAGTCCGACCGAGTCAGTGTCGCTACCGGCCGAGTTGGTCGCTGTCAGGACGACTGTCGCCGCGCCGGCCGACCCGAAGCTGGTCAAGTAGGTTGCATCGCTGCCTGCGGAGGCTCCGCCGCTCCAGGCGTAGGAGTCGGGGGCGCCGCCACTGAGGCTTGCCGTGCAGGTGACGGACTCGTTGATGACCGGGGCCGAGGGCGACGAGGGAGTGCAGCTGACGCTGTCGATCACCGGGACCTGCACCGCATCGAAGACGGTGAGGCTGATCGAGTCGGCGTCGCTGCCGGCCGAGTTGGTCACGGTGAGTGAGACGGTCTTGGAGCCGGACGAGCTGAAGCTCGTGTAGTACACAGCGCTGCTGCTGGCTTCGCCGTCGCCGCTCCAAGACCACGAGCTGGGCGCGCCGCCGCTGAGCTCCGCTGTGCATTCGACGGAGCCATTGACCGTCGGCGATGCGGGGGAACAACGAATGCTGTCGATCACGGGCGCTCGTCGCCCGCCAATCGTGATGCTGATCGAATGGGTGTCGCTGCCGGCGCTGTTGGCCACTGTCAGGAAAATCGTCTGCTCGCCGGGCTCGCTCCAGGCAGTCGCGAGGCTGTCCCACCACCATGCGGCGTGCCGCCCGTGCTCGTCCCAGGAGTAGGTATCGGGCGTGCCGCCGCTGAGGTCGGGGACGCATTCGACGGTGCGGTCGACTGACGGGAGCTCGGGGGTACAGTTGATCGCGTCGATAACCGGCGGCTGTAGGCCATCAAGGGGTTGCAGGGGAGGGACGACTTCCAGGGTGATCGAAGCTTCGTCGCTGCCGCCGGCGTTGGAGACGACGAGCCAAACAGCGGGCCAGCCGTGCGAACTGAAGCGGGTGGTAAAAGCGGCTTCACTGCCGTGCGCGGGGATGCCGCGCACATCGCCGCCCCTCCAGGCGTAGGCATCCGGTTCGTCGCCGCTGAATTCGGCAGTGCAGGTGACTTCCTCGTTCACTACCAGTGAGGAGGGAGAGCAATTGATGGCGTCGATGGCGGGGGGTTGCAACCCTCCAGGGTTGTTGATCGGGTCGGTGACAGTCAGGGTGATTGAGGCGCTATCGCTGCCGGCGGCGTTGGACACAGTCAGGAAGACGGTCTGATCGCCTGGCTTACCGAAGTTGACCGCGTACACGGACCCCTCGGGATGAGGCTCAAGACGACCATAGTTGCCCCAGTCGTAGGTCGCGGGAGCGCCGCCGCTGAGTCCGGCGGTGCAATGCACGCTGTCTTGGACTGTCGGCGACGAGGGGGCGCAGTTGATAGTGTCGATGACGGGAGGCTGTAGTCCCTTAATGGGCTGCGGTGCCGCGACGGTTAGGGTGACCGAGTCCGTGTCGCTCCCCGCGGCGTTGGAGACGCTGAGGGAGATAGTGTAGTCACCAGCGGCGGCGAAAATGGTGGTGAAACTCGGGAGGTCCCCGGTGATGACCCCACCGATGGCTCGGCCCGCGCGGAATGTGCCCCAACGGTAACCCATGTCATCAGTAGGTGCGCCGCCGCTGAGTTCCGCCGTGCATTCAACGGATCCGAGCGCCGCCGGCGAGGAAGGAGTGCAACTGATGCCGTCGATGACAGGAGGCTCCAGGCCCTCGGGGATTCGCTGCGACCCCTTGACGAACAGGTGGATCTCCATGATATCGGTGCCGGCACGGTTATGTACGGTGAGTGCGACGGATTGGAAGCCGCCCGAGCTGAAGCTGGTGGAGTAGGTCTCCCCGCCGAGGGCGCCAACGCCTGGGCCGTCGTTCCAGTAGTAAGAATCAGGATCCCCGCCGCTGAGAGTCGCCGTGCAGGTCACGTTGTTGCCCACCCACGGCGAGAGCGGAGTGCAGCTGACACTGTCGATGACGGGAAGCTCCAGACCCTCAGGCGGCGCCGTCGAAATGATGTACAGGTAGAATTCTCCGGTGGCGCTGCCTGCGGCGTTGGTTGCAGCGAGGGAGACGGTGTTGAAGCCGAACGAGCTGAAGCTGGTGGAGTAGGTCTCCTCGCTGCTGGTGGAAGCACCACCGCTCCACGAGTAGGAATCCGGGCCTCCCCCGCTGAGACTCGCCATGCAGGTGACGGACTGATCCAGGAACGGCCGCGAGGGAGTACAGCTGATGCTGTCGACCACCAGCGGCTGTACCTCGTCGAACACGGTGAGGGTGATCGAGTCAGTGTCGCTGCCGGCATCGTTGGCGACGGTCAGCGAGACGGTGTGGCCGCCCGCTTCGCTGAAGCTGGTGGAGTAGCTCTCGCCGGCGCCGCTGCCGCCTTCATCGCTCCAGGCCCAGGACGCAGGGGCGCCGCCGCCGAGCTCGGCGGTGCAGATGATTTCCCTGTCCACCGCCGGCGCGGCGGGGGTGCAGTTGACGGCGTTGACGACGGGAGCTTGCAGGTCTCCGACCGAGAGGACGATCGAGTCGGTAGCGCTGCCGGCGGGGTTGGCGACGGTCAGCGAGATGGCGTGGTCGCCCTCCGCACTGAAACTCGGGGAATAGTCGACCGCCCTGCCGCCGGAGACGCCGCCGCTCCAGACCCAGGAATCCGGAACGCCGCCGCTGAGGTCCGCCGTGCAAACGACGTACTCGTCCGCCGTGGCCGGCCGCGACGGAGCGCATCTGATTCCATCGATCACCGGGGCTTGCAACGGCAGCACAACGGTGAGCGCGGTCGACTCTGTATCGCTGCCGGCCGCGTTGCTCACGGTCAGCGAGACGCTGCGCTCGCCTGCCTCGCTGAAGCTGGTCCGGTAGACGGCCTCGCCGCCGCCGGAGACGCCGCCGCTCCAGGACCAGGAATCCGGAGCGCCGCCGCTGAGCGTCGCGGTGCAGGTCACGGACTCACCCACGATCGGCGAGGACGGGGCGCAGCTGATGCCGTCGATCACCGGCGGCTGCACCGTTTCGATCACGACCGCGGGCGCGCGCAACGGGACCTCGATCACCGAGCTGCGCAGCCAGACCTCGCGGCGGGCGTCGATCGCGGCGACGCGCAGGTAACGGGCGCTGGGCAGGCCGTCCACGCCCAACAGCATGACGGCCTCTTCCGTGCTCGCCCTGTCCGCGAACGCCCACTCAGGCACAAAGCCGAACTCGACGCGCAGGCGGCCTTCGGAGTCGGGGTTGTAGCGGGCGATCACGCTGCCCGTGATCTCGGCGCCGTCTGCACCAGGCGACTGCGCAGACTGGGCGGGGACGGTGATCGACGAGCTGCGCAGCCAGTTGCGGTTGTCGGCGGCGGCGAGAGCGTCGATCCGACTCTTGGTCAGAAATCGGGAGCTCGGCAGCCAGTCGGACCGGGACGCGATCGCTTCGGGCCACGATTCCGCCTCGTCCAGCGCCCACTCGGGGAAGAAGCCGAACTCGATCCGGTAGTCGTCCACGCCGTCGTCGGTGCGATCCTGAACGCGGGCGATGATCCGGCCCTGCGCCGTCTCCGTCAAACCCGATTCGCCGCCGGGCGTCTGCGCGCCGGCGGAGAGCGTCAGAGCAACCAGCGCGGCCACGGCCGCCAAGAGCGCCGGGGGGAGCAGTTTGAGCCGACCGCGGCGCGCGTGCGCGTTGCGCAAATGCAGCATCGGAATCCCCTCGGCGGCGGACGCGATCAAAGGCGCGAGTCGCGCACCAGTGTAGGGCGTTCGGCGGGGCGCATGTATGTGGATTGGCGGTCCGACAGCCGCCCGTTTTCCTCTCTCATCCCATCCCGGCCTTTCCCTCTCTCCCCCCACCCTTGCGCTTTCCTCTCTCCCCCCATCCGGGCCTTTCCCCCTCTCCCCCTACCCTTGCGCTTTCCTCTCTCCCCCCATCCGGGCCTTTCCCCTCTCCCCCTACCCTTGCGCTTTCCTCTCTCCCCCCATCCGGGCCTTTCCCCTCTCCCCCCATCCTGGGGGGAGACACAGAGGGGGGATCCCCACCGTGCAAACCCTCGCCCAATTCCCTATCCTCGCCGCACCTCAGATTCGAGGGCGAGAGGTGCAACATGACGACGGAACGCAACTACTGGCAGCGCATGCGGCGGCAACGGCTCAGCAGGCGCGCCCTCCTGCGCGCCTCCGGGCGCGCCGGTGTCGGCGCCGCCGGCCTCGCCCTGGTCGGCTGTGGCGACGATGACGACGACGCCCAGCAGCAGGCTGCGGTGACCGCTGCGCCCCAGCAGCAACAGCAGGACCAGCCCCAGGCCCAACAGCCCGCCCAACAGCAGCAGGCGGAGCCCCAGGCCCGGCAACAGGCGCAACAGGCCGACCAGCAAGAACAGCCCCGCCAGCAGCAGGAAGAACCCGAGCCGCAACAGCCGGCCGCGCCGCAGCGCCAGTACGGCGGCAACTACAGCGTGGTCATTCCCCCCAATTGGGACGGCTTCGACATGCACAAGGCCAACCTCGCCACGCCGTTCCACATCTTCAACGACGCACTGGGGCGGCTCGTCCAGATCTACGACAACCAGGGGCCCGTCTACGCCCCCGACATCGCATCGCTGCCCGAAATCCCCGACGACGAGACCTACATCTTCCGCTTCGATCAGGGCGCGCGCTTCTGGGACCGCTACCCCACCGAAGGCGGACGGCTGTTCACTTCCCACGACGCCGCAGCGAACATCATTCGCCAAATCCTCGCCGTCGACCCGGACGGCCAGCCCGACGGCCGCTTCTGGCGCGCCGCCGACTACCAGAGCACCGAATCGGTCGATACGCCCGACGAGCAAACCCTCGTTTGCAAAACCGACGGTCCCGACGCGACCTACCTCGAAACCGTCCACATGGGCTACTCGTTCATGACCTCCATCGAGGCCCTCGAGCTCTGGGACCAGAAGTGGCTCGACGAGCAGACCAACCACGAGCTGGTCTCCGGCACCGGCCCCTTTATCCCCACTGCGTTCGAGCCTGAGCTCCGCATTCACCTCGAACGCTACCCCGACCACTGGCAGTCGCTCGATGGCCAACAGCTGCCGTTCCTCGACAGCGTTACCTGGCACCTGCTGCAGGATCAGACTGCAATCGAGGCGGCCTACCGCGGCGGCCAGCTCGATGAGACCAGCCTGCTGTTGCCGGCAGTCGAGGGCATCGCGGAGGACTTCCCCGACCACATCCGCTTTGAGCGCGCAGTTGTGCTGCCCCTGGCAATGCGCTTCAACTACAACACCCAGTGGGACGAAAACCCCTGGCTTGACCGGCGCGTGCCCTACGCCTTCCACCTCGCCATGGACCGCGATGCGATCATCGACTTCGTCTACCTCGGCGCGGGTAAACCGTCGGCGCTCCAGCACATCAACTGGTACCACGGCTGGGCGCTCCCCGAGGACGAGCTGCGCCAGCTGCCGGGCTACCGACCGCTCAAGGACGACGACATCCAGATGGCTCGCGAGCTGCTTTCCGCCGCCGGCATGGAAGGCGCGAACTTCCCCCTGATCGTCGCCGACATCTTCGAAGGGCTGTATCCCGGCTCTTCCGAGAGCTACAAGACGCTGTTCGAGAGCGCGCTCGGCATCACGATCGATGTCGAGCTCGCACCCTATGACGCGATCACGCAGCGCTCGACCGAGGGTAGGTACCCCGGCAATCTCCCGATCTGGGTCGGTGCCGGCACCGGCGACCCCACCGGGCTCTGGAACGCCCGCCGCGTCTTCGGCGCCTCCGGCAACCTCGAGCAGTACAACTTCCCGCCCGCCGAGGAGATCATCAAGCGAATGAAGGTCACCCTCGACTCCGAAGCCCGTCGCGAGATGGCCCTGGAGCTGACCTACATCTTCCTCGGCGAAGACGACCGCCATGGCCTGGACGGGTTCGACTCGTACTCCGTAATGGGCAACGGCATCGACACCTCGATCCACTGGCCCTACGTCAACCTCCCCGACATCGCCAAAAACGTCTGGGAGCGCGAAGGCTGGCACTGGCGCAAGGAAATCTGGTACGACACCGGCCACCCCGACTACCCCGGCAACCGCGCCTAGCCGCCGCCCTCCCCCTCTCCCCCCATCCTGGGGGGAGACACAGAGGGGGGTGCCCGCCGCACGCCGAAACCGCCCCCTCCCAAATCGCCCCCCTACGCAGGGGGCTGTCCGCTTTAGCGGACTGGGGGGTCGGCCCGGCGCCCCGACCACAAGACAGAGTCCGAGCCGACCCCCTCCGACGCTTGCGCGCCGCATCTCCGTCCGAGGGTCACTGTGCAATCCGTCAAAGCCTCCGCACTCCCTTTTCCGTCATCCTCGCCCCCCCTTCCCGTCATCCTCGCCCCTTTCCCGTCATCCTCGCCCCTTTCCCGTCATTCCCGCCCCCTTCCCGTCATTCCCGCCCCCTTCCCGTCATTCCCGCCCCCTTCCCGTCATTCTCGCCCCTTTCCCGTCATTCCTGCGTAGGCAGGAATGTGGATTCGAGTTGCAAGTCGGACAGTTGGGCGTGGAGCACTTCGGCTGGGGTTTGGAAGTCGAGGCACTTGCGGGGGGTGTTGTTGGCGGCTTGCAGGATTTCGTTGAGCAGCCGGCGGGGCAGCTCGGCGAGTTGGGCGCGGCGCGGCAGGACGCGGCGCAGCCGCCCGATCGCGTTCTCCACGCCGCCTTTCTGCCAGGCTGAATGCGGCTCGCAGCAGAACGGTTCAACGCCGAGCGCGTGCAGTTCGTAATGGCGGGCGAACTCGGCCCCGTTGTCGAAGGCGACGCTGCGGCGCAGCGGGGCGGGCAGGGCGGCGAGCAGCCCGCTCAGGGCCTCGCTCAGCGGAGCGGCGGCCTTGCCGGCCAGGGGCAGGGCGAGCAGCGCGCGGCTGCGGCGCTCCTGCAGCACCAACAGCGAGCGGCCGCCGCGTCCGAAGTGCATCAGGTCCGCCTCCCAGTGGCCGGGTTGGGCTCGCGTCTGGGCCTCGTGCGGGCGCTCGGAGAGCGGGCGGCGTCGGCGGATCGCGCCGACCGCCCGCTCGTCGCGCGGGCGGCGCTGTCCGCGCGCGCGGCGGCGCCCGCGCCCGCTGGGCGGCAGCCGCGCCCAGGCGTAGTCCTTGGTGCGCCGCACCTGGGCGTAGATGAACTGGTAAATCGTCTCGTGGCAGACCAGCGTGCGCCCCGCTTCGCGGTTCAGCCGGCCCGCGGCCTGCTCCGGCGAGAGCCCCTGCGCGAGCAGCGCCGTGACCCGCTCGCGCAGCGCGTCGTCGCCGTCCAGCTTCGAGCCGCGGAAACGCCGCGCCCAGGTCCGCTCCTGCGCGTAGGCCGGGTCGTAGCCGCCGTCGCTGCGCGCGTTGCGCTTCAACTCCGCCGCAATCGTCGATGACGAGCGATCCGGAGCTGCTGCGATCTGCCGCGTCGAGCGGCCCGCGCCGTGCAGCTCGGCGATCCGCTCCCGCTCCCCCTCGGAGAGCTGACGGTACCGCTGTCCCATGCACCCACCTCCAACTGCCGTCCTGCTTCGGATTGGAACGTAGCGAATTCAGGCGAACCGCCGCCGCCCCTTCACGCCGCAGACGCCCAACGGCCCTCAAACGCCGCTTTGGGGAGGCCGTCGGAGCGCCGGAGGCGACTCGCGGCCACGAGATTCGCCTGGATTCCTGCCTACGCAGGGGAGGACTTGGAACCGCAACCTAACGGAACAGCCGCAGAATCCAGCCCAGCAAACCACTCCCGCGCAACCCCTCCAGCTCCGCCTCCGCCGCAGCCTGCGCCGCAGCCTGCGCCGCCTCCGCCTTCTCCACCTGGCGGCGCAGACGATTCAGCTCCTGCCGACGCTCATCCAACGCCGTCTCCCGCTCCGCGAGCGCGCTCTTCGCCTCCGCCTCCGCCGTTTTCGCAGCCGTCTCACCGGCTCGCGCCTCCCCGGCCGCCTGCTCCGCTGCCTGGAGTTGCCCCCGCGCCGTCTCCAGCTGCGCGCCGAGCTCCGCGCGCGCAGCCTCCGACTCCCGAAGCGACTGCTCAAGCCCCGCCAGCCGCGCCTCCGTCTCGCCGGCCTGCTCGGCTTTGACGATCGCCGCGTCACGCTCCGATTTGACCTGCTCCAGCTCCGTGGTCAGCTCGCCGATCTTGACCCGAAACGGCTCCTGCTCCTCGCCGATCGCCGCCAGACGCTCCGCCAGCCGTTCGGCCCGCGCCTGCGCCTCGGCCGCGCGGGCCGCGGCCGCCTTCTCCCGATCCTCGTAGACCCGCGCCCGCTCCACCGCCGTCTTGCGGCTCTGTTCGGCGCGCTCCGCCGCCGCCCGCGCCTGGCGCAACTGTTCCGGCAGACTCTGACTCATCGTCGCCCACTCACCTCAACTGCCCCGAGCGCGGCGCGCCTCAGCCGCCCGCGCGCACCTGGTCGATCGCCGCCTGCCAGCGCGATTCGAGCTGAGAATCGCGCACCGTGTCGACTACGTAGTCGCCGAAATCGGCGGTCGTCGCGCCCGTGTCGCGCCCCGTCATCACCAGCCGCTTCTCGTACTGCCCGCAGAGGTCCATCGCCTTGTCGAGGCGCTGGCCGAGCTCGTTGTAGCCGATGTGGCTGAGCAGCATCGCGCCGGCCCGCAGCATCGAGGAGGGGTCCGCGTAGATATCGCGCCCCTCGCGCACCATCCGCGGCGCGGAGCCGTGGATCGCCTCGAACATCGCCGTCTTGGTGCCGATGTTCGCCGCGCCCGCCGTGCCCACGCCGCCTTGGAACTCGGCCGCCTCGTCGGTCAGAATGTCGCCGTAGAGGTTGGGCAGCACGAACACCTCGAAGTTGGTGCGCCGCTTCGGGTCCACCAGCTTCGCCGTCATGATGTCGATGTACCAGCCCTCCCACTCGATCTCCGGGTAGTCCTCGCCGACCTTGCGGGCGGCGTCGAGGAACGAGCCGTCGGTGGTCTTGACCACGTTGGCCTTGGTCACCACCGTGACGCTCTTCTTGCCGTTCTGCTTGGCGAACTCAAAGGCGGCGCGGATGATGCGCTCGTTGCCCGGGTTTGAGAGGATTTTGAAATCCACGTTGAGGTCGCCGATGCTGAAGCCCTCGCTGCCCACGGCGTAGAGGTCTTCCGTGTTCTCGCGGAAGAAGGTCCAGTCGATCCCCTCGGCCGGCACGCGCACGGGGCGCACGTTGGCGAAGAGGTCGAGCACCTTGCGCATCGCCACGTTGGCGCTCTCGATGTTCGGCCAGCCGTCGCCCTGTTCGGGCGTCGTGGTCGGGCCCTTGAGCGTCACATCGCACTCGTGGATTTCCGCCAGCACGCCCTCCGGGATCGCCGCCAACTCGTCCGCGCGGCGCTCGATGGTCAGGCCGTCGATGGTGCGGAAGACGACCCGCCCTGCGGCGACGGGTTCCGCCAGCAGCTCTTCGAGCACGCGCTGCGACTCGCGGGCGATCGAGGGCCCGATGCCGTCGCCGCCGAGCACCCCGATCGTGATCGAGTCGAGCGCCGTGTAGTCGGTCGGCGGGCCTTCGCCCTTGATTCCGTCGACGCGGTTCTGCTGGGCGGCGAGCAGCTCGCCGAAGCGGTCCTTGGCCTGTTCAATGCTGTCCATCTGCGGCATTGGTCACTCTCCTTCGCGGCGCGCACGGCACGACCAGCCGTCGCCCCCAGCGCGCGCGCTTGCATCATACCCGCCCGCCGCCGTTGGGCGGCTCCCACGCGCAAACGCGGATTCCCGTCGGCGAAATCGGGCGGTCGATCGGCGTAGTCCACCAGGCGCTCAAAGGCAGGCGCTGCCCTCTCCGGATCAGAATCCGCCCCCTACGCAGGAGAGCCGCCGCCGCTCCGGAACCACCCCCTACGCAGGAGAGCCGCCGCCGCTCCGGAATCGCCCCCCTATGCAGGGGGGCTGTCCGCGCAGCGGACTGGGGGGTCGGCCTGCGCGGGCGAAACGCCGCAAAACGACAGAAAATTCTCCCCCATCCTGGGGGAGATGTCACGGAGTGACAGAGGGGGTCCACCGCCGCCCCCAACACCTGCTACCCTACTCCGAAGGAGAACAAATATGCGAAACCACCCCGCCCACCCCAACGCCCAGACGCCCTCCCCCGCCCACCCCTTCCAACGGTTTCCAACACCTTCCAAATCCGACCGCACCCAAACACCCCGACCAGATAGGGAGACCGCCAAAATCGTCCACCCCGCCGCCTCCAACCCTTACACCACAACAGCAGCCCCGAACGTGTATTCTGCGCTTACGCCGCTCGCCGTCTGAGTGGACAGGAGCCCGCAGATGGCCACGCCGAACTTCGCCAATCGGACGCTCTTTCACGGGGACAACCTGCCGTTCCTACGCGGGATGAACTCGGAGACGGTCCAGCTGATCGCCACGGACCCGCCGTTCAACAAGAACAAGGATTTCCACGCCACGCCCGACAGTCTGGCGGCGGGCGCCAAGTTTGAGGACCGCTGGCGCTGGGAAGAAGATGTCCACGAGGAGTGGGTAGACGCGATTCAGGACGACTGGCCGGCCGTCTGGCAGGTGATCGAGGCCGCCAAGCTCGCCGCCGGCAAAGACATGGCGGCGTTCCTCTGCTGGCTCGGCGTGCGCGTCCTGGAAATGCACCGCATCCTGCGAGAAGACGGCAGCCTCTACCTGCACATCGACCACACAGCCCATGCCTGGGTGAAAGCAATGCTCGACGGGATTTTCGGGCGGCAGAACTTCCAGAACGAGTTCATCTGGTGGTATGGCGGCGGCGGCGCGTCGAAAAAGCGCTGGGCGCGAAAGCACGACGTCGTCCTCTTCTACACGAAGAGCGACAAGTGGACATTCAACCTTGACGATGTCCGCGTCCCGCACAAGTGGCAAGACGGCCAGAAACGTGCCGATGGCAGCGAGCGCAGCGCGAAAGGCAAAATCCCGGACGATGTCCTGCGGCATCACTCGATCATGCCGTGGGCGAAAGAAGGCACCGGGTACCCGACACAGAAACCGCTTGCGCTCTACGAGCGCTTCATTCTGGCTTCGAGCAATCCCGGAGATTTCGTCTTGGACCCATTCTGCGGCTGCGCCACCACGCCGGTTGCTGCGGAGCGTTTGGACCGTCAGTGGGTTGGGATGGATGTCTGGGACGGCGCGCACGAGACGGTGATCGAACGGTTGCAACAAGAGGGCCTCGCCGCGCCCGACGGCGACACAGGAGGACGGCTGCTCACGCTTGGCGAGATCGGCTACAGCACCGCCGCGCCGGTGCGGACGGATGAAGGCGACACAGCGGCGCCGGTGCTGAAGACCAAGAAGAAGCGCAGCAAGGAGCCGCCCGGCCCCCGAATGACCCGCGCAGAGATGATCGCGATCCTGATCGAGGAAAACGGCCTCGTCTGCGAGGGCTGCGACCGGGAGTTCGACGATCCGCTCTACCTCGAGCTGGACCACAACACCCCACGCTCCGACGGGGGTGTCAACCACATCTCCAACCGGCTGCTGCTGTGCGGGCCGTGCAACCGGATCAAGTCGAACGTGCTAACCTTGAGTGGGTTGCGCAAGGAGAACGCCCGGCGCGGGCGAATGTGGAAGGCGGCATGACAATGTCGAAGAAGGTCAACACTGGTCGAAACCCATTTGCGTTCGAGCGAATCGCTCGTGAGCTGCGGGTGTCCGAGTCCAACCAGAAGTTCAAGGAGATGATCGACTTTCTGGGCCATCGGCCGGATGGACCCGTTCCAGGGCTCGGCTTCTCGTTCCGCGCGCCTGTCAATCCGACAACTGCCTCGATGCTCGACGACAGCCTTGGGCATCCGATGAGAAGGCCGTTCAAGACCGGGCTCGAAGACGAGCAGGGCGAAGGCGACCTGACGACTTGGCGAGCGGACGTTTTGGCGGAGCGAGTTGATGACGACGACGAACCGCACTACCGTCTGCATATTTCGAAAGTCGTCGTCGGCGACAAGATGCTGGACTGGGAGGTACTCGACATCGGCATTCAGGTCGCTAAAGAAGTGATGCGGGATCGCGGGTGGAACGACGACGAACCCCATTTTTTCCAGGTTGTCGTCGACGACAACCTGGCTAGCGTAGTCTGCCTGCGCTCGCTCGTTGCGACCGCCGATCAGTTCCGCATGGGTGCCAGGGTCTGGGCGCAGAAGGGTGGCAAAATCGATATGGGTCGAGTACATCTCGCATGGTCCGTCACCGTCGACACCTACAACTACACAGTCCTGTCGAGTTACCTTGATGGCGTGGATGAACCGCCAGATGACACCGACTACTGATCCGTGCCCCAGTAGGCCGAGGATCTGTCGTCGAGGTACCAGAAGCTCAACCAGGCGACAGCGACGTGAATGAGATTGCCGGGCGTGTGCCCGACTCCCTCCGTCGCCCCAGACTTGATCTGGGGCCCAAACCCAACGTTGTACGCAGCGCCGGGGCCCCGAGCGGTCCCGCCAATGTCCGTATGCGGGCGGTTCGGAGCTTGCCCCCCGCCAACGACCGCCGTATGGGCCCCAGATCAAGTCTGGGGCGACGGAAAGGGAGGGAGGGTGTGGCGGAGTGGAGAGAGGGGTGGGTATGGCGGAAGTGTGAACACGCCCCGGGCGGATCGATGAGGAATCAGGGAGAGATTCCCAGCTCGCGGAGGAAGGCGTCGGGGGTTGGCTCGCGGCCGAGGAAGGATTTGACCAGGCGCTCACCGTCGTGGGCGCCGCCGGGTTCGAGGATTTGTCGGCGGTATTCGCGGCCTACGGCTTCCGGGCGGGCTGCGGCGCCCTCGAAGCGGGTGAACATGTCGTCGCCGTAGACGCGCGACCAGAGGTAGCCGTAATAGCCGGCGTCGTAGCCGAAGAGGTGGCCGAAGCCGGCTTGGAAGTGCGTGTTGTCGGGGAAGTCGAAGCCGGTGATGTGGTGCAACTCGCGGGCGACGGCGTCGGTGTCTTTCTGCGCGCCCGCGCCGTGGTAGGCAAGGTCGAGGCGCGCGAAGTAGACCTGGCGCAGGTTGGCGACGGCGCTGCTGACGTGCTTGGCGGCGATCATTCTGTCGAGCAGATCGGCGGGCAGCGGGTCGCCGCTCTGCCAGTGGCGGCTGAAGCCGGCCAGCACCTCGCGCTCCCAGCACCAGTGCTCGAGCATCTGCGAGGGCGCTTCGACGAAGTCGCGCTCGACGCGGGTACCGGAGAAGCGGGTAAAGCGGGCGCGGGTCAGCGTCTGGTGCAGGATGTGGCCGAACTCGTGGAAGAGCGTGATCACCTCGCCGTGGCGCAGCAGCGAGGGCGAATCGGCGGTCGGTTTGGTGAAGTTGGCGACGATCGCCGAGATGGGGCGCTGGTAGCCGCCGCCCTCCGTCTCGCGTCCGCCGCGCAGGGTGAAGGCGGCCGCGTGGCCGAACTTGCCGGGGCGCGGGTGCAGGTCCATATAGAACCGCGCCAGCGGTTCGCCCGCGCGGTCGGCGTCGGAGGCGTCCACGATGTCGTAGGGCCGCGCGTCGGGGTGCCAGGCCTGCGCCGCGGCGTCGGGGCGCGGCGCGAAGCGCACGCCGACCAGCCGCTGGTAGACATCGAACATGCCCTCCAGCACGGCGTCGAGCGGGAAGTAGGCCGCGACCTCGAACGGATCGACGCGGTGCTCTTCGAGCAGCAGGCGGTTGGTGTAGTAGCGCCAGTCCCAGATGTCGACGGGGCGATCCTCGCCCGTGCGGCGCTGCTGCTCGCGGCGCAGCAGCGCGAGGTCCTCGGCCAGCTTGGGCGCGAGCCGCGCTTCGAGGTCGGTCAGGAAGTCGAGCACATTGTCGGGCGATTTAGCCATCCGCAGTTCGAGCACGTAGGCGGCCCAGGAGGGGTAGCCGAGCCGCCGCGCGATCTCGTCGCGCACCGCGATCGCCTCTTCGAGCAGCTCGATGTTGGCGTCGGCCGCCTTGTTGTGGTTCTTGAGAAAGAGCTCGCGCCGCAGCTCGCCGTCGTGCGCCGAGTCGAGGAACGGGTGCAGCTCGGGATAATCGAGCGAGACGCGGTAGCCGGTCTCGCCGTTCTCCCCGCTCGTTTGCAGCCGGTCGATGTAGGCGTCGGGCAGCCCCGCCAACTGGCTGCGCGAGACGTGAATGGCGTCCTCGTAGTCGTCGATGTTGCGGCGGAACTGGATGCCGAGCCGCACCAGCCGCTCGTGCAGGTTGCGCACCACATCGCGCTCTGCGGCGGGCAGGTCGAAGCCGTTGCGGCGGAAGTCGCGCAGGGCGAATTCAAGCAGCCGCGCCGCGTCGTCGGGCAGCGCCTCGGTCTCCGCGCGGGCCGCGTAGGCCTTGAGCGCGCGGTCCAGCTCCTCGCGGAAGCCGAGCCCGGCGGCGAAGACATCGAGCCGCTGTTCCTCCTCGTGCGCGACTTCGCGCAGCCCGGCGTCGGCGGAGACCTGGGCGAGGAAGCCGAAGCTGCCGTTGGCCCGCCCGATCAGGTCGCCGATCTCATCGAGCGCAAACACGGTGTTCTCGAAGCTGCGCGCGCCGTCGGGCACGGAGGCGATGGCGTCGATGCGCTGCTCCGCCTCGTCGATGGCATCGGAAACGCCGCGGCGAATCTCGTCGGCATCGGTGGTCGCCCAATCGGGCGTCTGGATCTCAGGCATGCGTCGCTCCTCGATTGGCTTACCACTTCACGCTAGCTTGGACGGCGACGGGAGTCGCCGATGGCGTACCGCGTGCGCGATCTCGTGTGGAACGACGTGAGCGAGGACAAGCTCGCTGCGCACGGTCTATCGATCGCACGCGCGCAGGAAGTCCTCTGGGGCCGACCGAGGTTCAAGACGCAAGGGGAAGGCGAGGAGATGGACGAGTTCGGAGTGCGGCCGCGTCCCAGGCGATTGCGTATGATCGGACCTGACGGCTCGGGGCGCCTGCTGACGATCATCCTCGAGCTGCCGAATGCGGAGGGTGATGCACACGTTGTGACAGGGTGGCCCGTCAAGCCCTCTGAACGAACGCAGTACCGCCAGCTGGGAGGGAGGCGATAAGTGTCCTGCCAAAATGAGTACGGCGATGTCGTCAACGAAGAGGCCGTTGAGGTGGAGGTTGCGCCGCGGGCCGGTGCGGCCGTGACGGTGCGCTTCAACCAGGACGAAATCCGCGCGGTGTTCGGCGCGGTGCGGGAGGGCGAGAAGACGACGGCATTCATCCGCGAAGCGGTGTTCGCGCTGGTCGCGCAACGCGACGCGGAGACGAGCGCCGCCGCCTTCCCGGAAGCCGGTTCCTAAACGCACGCTTCAGCCGGCGGGCTCCCAGGCTGCCCTTCGGTGACCGTAGTTGCGCCCCGGGTGCAGGATCTCGGCGATGATTTCGAGGCTCTCGACGACGCGCGGGCCGGGACGGTTGATGTACTGATTGCCGTCGATCACGGCGACGCGGCCGGTTTGCGCTGCGCGCAGGTCGCCCCAGCGCGGATGCTCGCTGAGCAGCGCGGCGTCGGCGCGGGTGCGGTCGAGGTCGTAGCCGCAAGGGGCGATGATGATCACGTCGGGGTCGGCGGCGGCCAGGTCGTCCCACTCAAAGCGGAGCGACTCGCCGCGCGGCGCGCCGATCAGCGGCTCGCCGCCCGCCAGCGCGACCAACTCCATCGTCCAGTGCCCGGCCGTCATCAGCGGGTCCGCCCACTCGATCACGGCGACGCGCGGCCTCATCCCCGTGCGCGCCGCCGCGCAGTCGTCGCGCACGCGCTCGATGCGGCGTTGCAGGGCTTGCGCAAACTCGCGGCCCGACTCGGCGCGGCCCAGCGCGGCGGCCGTGCGCTCGATGTCGGACCAAATGTCGCCGAGCGAGTTGGGCGCGAGCGAGACGAGGCGCACATTGAAGTCGACCAGCGCGGCGACGGCGCGCTCCACTTCTTCGAGGCTGACGGCGCAGACTTCGCACTGCGTCTGGGTGATGATGTGGGTGGGCGCGAGGCGGCGCAGCAGGTCGAGGTCGATCTCGTAGACGCCGAGCGCGTCGGCGGCCTGCGCCTGGCGCGCGAGCTCGCGCACCTGCGCATCGATCTCGCGGCTACTCCCGCTCAGCGGCGCCCGCGGACGGGTGACGACAGGCAGCGTTTCGACCCTGCGCGGGAAGTCGCACTCGTGCGAGCGTCCCACCAGCGCCGAGCGCAGCCCGAGGCCGCAGACGATCTCGGTGGCGCTGGGCAACAGCGAAACGATGCGCAGTTCGTCCATCACCAACCCCCTGTCGCGTTCCTCGGCGCGGCGAGTCGTACGATAGGCGCAGCAGCCGCGACCGCACACGGAGGAGCCACCGTATGACCGAGATCACACATCGGACCGTTCAGCTTTCGACGGGGATCGCGATGCATGTCGCCGAAGCGGGCGCGGGCGCGCCGGTGGTCTTCTGCCACGGCTTCCCCGAGCTCTGGTACTCGTGGCGGCATCAGCTGCCGGCGCTGGCCGACGCCGGCTGGCGCGCGATCGCGCCCGACATGCGCGGCTACGGCGGCACCGACGCGCCGCCCAACATCGAGGACTACACGCAGGAGGCGATCTGCGCGGATATGGCGGCGCTGCTCGACGCGGTGGGCGAGGAGCAGGCGGTGTTCGTGGGGCACGACTGGGGCGGGGCGGTGGTCTGGAACATGGCGCAGCACCACCCCTCGCGGGTGCGCGCGGTCGCCGGCATCAACACACCCGCCGCGCCGCGCGCGCCGATCAACCCGCTCGAGGCGATGCAGATGGATCCGGGCCGCTTCGACTACCAGCTCTATTTCCAGGACGAAGGCGTCGCCGAGGCCGAGCTGGGCGCGGATGTGCGGCGCACCTTCACGCTGATGCTGCGCAGCTCGAAGCCGGAGGATCGCGTCGACGCGCTGGCCGGCACATCGGGCGTGCGCGAGCGCGGCGGGCTGCTGGTCGGCATGCCGGAGGACGCGGAGCGCAGCATCATGCTGACCGAGGAGGACTTGCAGGTGTTCGTGGACGCCTACGAGCGCACCGGCTTCCGCGGCGGCCTGAACTGGTACCGCAATCACGGTCGCAACTGGGAGTGGAGCGCGGCGGTGGAGGGCCGGCAGATCGAGCAGCCTGCGCTGATGGTCACGGCCGGCAAGGATCCGGTGCTGATTCCCGAAATGTCGCACGGGATGGAGAACTGGATCCCCAACCTCAGCCGCGGCCACATCGAGGACTGCGCCCACTGGACCCAGCAAGAGGAGCCGGAGGAGCTGAACCGCATCCTGCTCGAATGGCTGGCCGGGCTGCCCTAACGGTCCGAATCGAGCGCCTCAAGCCGCGCCAGCCAAGCCGCGAAACGCGGGCATTCGCGACGCATCGCATCGATACCCACCTGCGAGGCAACAACCGAACCATCTGCAACTTTGTTGTAGCTGGGGATTGCATCCAGTATGCGTTTGCTCGGCGCGGTGTCGGGGCTGTCGTTGATGTCTTCCGGACTCGGGAAGCGCGCACGAACACCCGTGAGGGTAAAATCGGCATTTCGCGGAAGGTCCAACGCGCGTGCGAACGCCGGAACCTCGGAGAACAACAACGCCTCAAACTCGTGTCGTTGTACGTATGCGAACACGCGATCGTGGCGCAGCGTGCGGCGCGACTGTTCACGGCACACATCCTCAATCCGTCGCTCGAGTTCGTCCACGTCAGCGGTCGCTCGGCCTTTGAATCCGTAGAAATCGACCAATGAGGTCACCGCGTCATGACTGTGTGAGACCTGTGCTATAGTTATGGCAACTCGCTCAACCGTCACGTTTCCTCCACCACGATCGCGTTTGCCCGTCCCTACCAGCCGCGCGCTCGCCAGGACGCCGCGTTCAGCCAGGTACTCCGCGAGCAGCTGTTTTACGAACTCTTCTTCTGTTCGCCCCTCGACCACGATCGCGAGTCGGATCATGGCCGCCCCTCAAGCACGTTCATGTTCCACAATTCGCCGGCGGTGTAGTCGTCTTCCAGCCACACTCGATATTCGTCGCGGTCTAGCTGGCGGCAGACGGTACGGCCGTCATCGAGATCCAGCACGACGATCTGCTCAAGGTCGAACAGGTCGACCAACGCCGGCGACTGCGTCGCCAGAATGACTTGCCGATCGTGGCCCACCTTCGCGATCATGTGCCCAATCAACTCGACCGCGGCCGGATGCAGACCCAGCTCCGGCTCATCCAGCAGCACTACGTTGGGCATCATCTCATGCGGCAGGTTCAGCAGCGTGACCAACGCGAAGAAGCGCAATGAGCCGTCTGACGTCAGGTGCGCGCCGTAGGTCTTGCCGACGCCTTTCCGCTGCCAGCGCAGCGCCACTTTGCCGTACTGCTCAACGAGATCGAAGCAGTCGAACCCCGGCAGGATTCTCGCGATCTGGCGACAGATCAGCTCATAGCGCCGAGGGTCCTCACGTTCGAGCTGCAGCAGTACCGCCGCAAGGTTGCCGCCGTCCGAGCGAAGCTGTCGGTAGTCGTCGGCATCCCACAGCTGCTTGAAGCGCGAGCGCTCGGACGTGTCGTGGAACTGGTAGACCGCGCAGCTGCTCAGGAGGTACCGGACCGCACGCGCTGTGTTCGGGTTCACTCCCGGGTAACGGTCCTGCGACGCATCCACGATCCGCGCCTCGCTATGCGCGCTCCCCAGCTGCTGCCAATCCGCCTCAGTCGGGAATCCCGCTCGCGAAAAGCGGAACGACTCGTCGAGAAAGATCAGCCGATCCGGCTGCGCCCAAGCGAGCGAAAACCGATAATCGTTCCGTCCCTTTCCGGTTCGGATCGAAATGTTCGCCTCAATTAGCGGCGTAACTTCTCGACCGCCAAACAACTGGTCATCCGCCCCACCCTGACGCGCGACGAACTCGGCGAGCTTGCCGGATCGCAGCATCCAGCTGCACATCTCGAAGAAGCGAAACAGGTTCGACTTGCCCGAGCCGTTCGCCCCGATCAGCACCGTCACGTTGGGCAGCGCATCGAGCCGAACGTCAGCCAACGACCGAAAGCCGCGGATCTGGATCGACTCCAAGGCGGATGGCGCCGCCGTCCCTTGGTCAGACGAGTGCTCGCGGATCGCCATTGCCCTACTCTACCTTCGCAATCTCCACCGCGCGGCCCGTATTCCACGACTCCCAGACCGCGTCGGTGAAGCGCATGTAGCGGACGCCGTCCTCGAAATTGGTCAGCTCCACCGGCGCGCCCTCGCGCACCGAGCGCATGAAATCGGCCTCCACCTGCCAGCCGTGCGCGGTACCCGGATCCGGCTCCAGCGCGGTCGGCTCCTCGCCGTGCCGACACCACTCCGCCGTATCGCCGAAGCGCCAGGCCAGCCGGCCTTCCGTGCCGTACACCTCGATCGAGGGCGGACCGGGCGCGCCCTCGGTCACCGCGCTCACCCGATAGGTGCAGCGCGCGCCGTTGGCCAGCTCCGCGAAGATGCCCAGGCTGTCGGGAATCGTGATCGACATCCGCTCGCCGCTCTCCTCGTCCACCCGCGAGGTCACGAACGTCCGCGCGTGCGCCAGCACCCGCGTCGTATCGCCCAGCCAGCGCTGGAGCGTCTCGTTGAAGATGCCCAGCTGCATCATGTTCTTGCCCGAGTAATCCGTGCGGTGCCGCCAGTGCAGCGGCGCGTCGGCGTCCAGCCCGCCGCCGTTCAGCAGCGTCAGATGCACCTCCAGAATGTCGCCCAGCGAGCCGTCGGTGCAGAGCCGCTTGATCGTCTTGCCCAGCCGGAAGTCGAACGGCGCGGGCACCAGCTGCGAGACCAGCTCGGGCTGCGCGCGCGCCGCGGCCAGCATCTGCTCCGCCTGCGCCGCGTCGTTGGCCATCCGTGCCTCGCAGAGCACGTGCTTGCCAGCCGCCAGCGCCGCCGATGTGTACTCAAGGTGCTTGTACGGCCAGGTGCCGATGCAGACCGCGTCCACCGCCGGATCCGCCAGCAGCTCCTCCACGCTCTCCGAGACGCGCGGGATGCCGTATTCCGCCGCCACCGCCTCGCCGCTCGCGCGCGAGCGGTTGACCACGTTGACGATCTCCACATCCGCAACCTCGCGGAAGCCGGGGATGTGCCGCAGCCGCTGATTGCCGCCCGCTCCGATCAGCCCGATCCCGAATGCCATGCTCGCCTCCCCCAACGCACGCGCCGCGCCGCTGCGCCGCGCCTCTGTGCAATGTGCATAGCGTAGGTGTTGGGCGCAGGCGTTGGCGCGGAGATCGCGGCTGCCCTATCCTCTGACTCGCAGCGCGGGCCGTCCATGCGCCCGTGCGCTCACACTTTGGAGACCCTCATGCCCAACGCCGACGAACTCCGCACCTCGGTCGCCGCCGCCCGCACCGTGCTGCGCACCGCCATCACCGCCTCCGCCGACAACTGGGAGACGCCCAAGGGCACCGCCGACGACGGCGAGGCCGGCTGGTCGCCCCGCCAGGTCGCCGAGCACGTGATCCCCAGCGAGCTGATGTTCGCCAACGGCATCTGCGCCGCCTGCGGCTACGACGGCCCCGAAAACCCGCTCAGCGACACCTCCTTCGCCAGCGCCGCCGACGCGCTGGCCGCGCTCGACGCTGTGGCCGCCGCCGCCGACTCCAAGGTCAACTACGTGCAGGATGAGGAACTCGGCAAGTCGGCCGGCGGCGAGGGGATGGCCGCGGTGCCCGTCGCCGGACTGATGGTGATGGACATGTGGCACCTCGCCGACCACGCCGCGCAGATGATTACCCCGATGGGCTAAACCGCCCGACCACTGGAGACCATCGTGCCCACCGCCGACGAACTCCGCGCTAACGTCGCGGCCGCCCGCACCGTCCTGCGCGCCGCTATCACCACCGCCGCCGACAACTGGGAGACGCCCAAGGGTACCGCCGACGACGGCGAGGCCGGCTGGTCGCCCCGCCAGGCCGCCGAACATGCCATCCCCAGCGAGCTGATGTTCGCCGACGCCATCTGCGCCGCCTGCGGCTACGACGGCCCTGCGAACCCGCTCGACGGCGCGCCGTCGTTCGCCAGCGCCGCCGACGCGCTGGCCGCGCTCGACGCCGTGACCGCCGCCGCCGACTCCAGGGTCAACCATGTGCAGGACGAGGAACTCGGCAAAGAAGCCCCCGCCTTCGGGTTTGACGCGGTGTCCGTCGTCTGGCTGATGGAGATGGATGTCTGGCACCTCGCCGACCACTCCGCCCAGATGATCAGCCCGATGGGCTAGCGCCCCGACGACTGGAGACCGCCATGCCAAGCGCCGACGAACTCCGCGCCTCGGTCGCCGCCGGGCGCACCGTGCTCGCCCACGCCGTCACGATGGCCGCCGAGCGCTGGGAGACGCCCGGCCCCGAAGAGGCCGACGGCCCCGGCTGGTCGCCCCGCCAAGCCGCCGAACACGCGCTCCAGGTCGAGCTCGAATTCGCCAAGGCGATCTGCGCCGCGGCCGGCTGCGACGCGCCCAACAGCCCGCTCGACGGCGCCATCGCGCTCCCCTCGGCGGACGACGCGCTCGCAGCCCTCGCCGACATCAGCGCCGCCATTGACCCCACCGTCGGCCCGGTGCGCGACGATCAGCTCGCCGACACCGCCGCCGACGGGATGATGGCCGGGATGGCGGTGCGCGATATGTGGGCATTCGCCATCTGGCACCTGACCGGCCATGCTTCGCAGATTTACGGGCCGATGGATAATGGGTAACTGATGATGCGACGACGACTGACCGCCCTCATCCTGCCCGTCATCGCGCTGCTGCTGAGCAGTGGGGCGGCGCTGGCTGCCGGCGCCGAGGGCGGCGGCGGGCTGGGCGCGGGGCCGATCATCGGGATCGTCATCTCGATCACCCTCGCCGCGCTGCTGATCGGCGGCTCGCTCGGCTACATCCTGCCCAAACCGCCCAAGCGCTGACCGCGCCCTGCACGCATCGTGAGCGGCGAATCGCCCTTCCGGCCGGAGCACTTCCGCAAGTACGACGAGTCCGACGACGCGCTCTTCTACGCCGAACCGCGTTTCGTAACGCATATCGACGACCACGCCATCGCCGCGCTCTCCGCGCACTACGCCGAAGTGCTCAAACCCGAGTACCGCATCCTTGACCTGATGTCGTCCTGGATCTCGCATCTGCCCGAGGGCTACCAGCCCGCCAAAGCGGTCGGCCTCGGCATGAACGCCGAAGAGCTGGCGCGCAACCCCGCGCTCGACGAGTGGGTAGTACAGGACCTCAACCAAAACCCAATGCTGCCCTGGCAGGACGCGAGCTTCGACGCCGTGCTGATCGCGGTCTCCGTCCAATACCTCCAACGCCCGCTTGAAGTCTTCGCCGAAATCGCCCGCGTGCTGGAGCCGGGCGGCATCTGCATCGTCTCCTTCTCCAACCGCTGCTTCCCCACCAAGGCCGTCGCCCTCTGGCAGGGCCTCAACGACGCAGACCACATCCAGCTGGTAGGCGCCTACTTCCACCACACCGGCGCCTATCAACCCGCCCAATGGCACGAGCGCAAACAGCCCGGCGCGGACCCCCTCTACATCGTCCAAGCCAGAACACCTAGCCAAGCCGACTATGAGGGTTGATTGGCTGGTGAGGAATCCGATCGGGTACAGGCAGTCTTCTCAGACGAGCGTTTATAGTGCATAGTCGGTCTCGCCATCCTCCCATCCGCTGTAGGGTGTCCATCCCATGCGTCGTAGATCGTCATCCGTCAATCTCTTGCGCAACACGAGCGTCGAGTCGTCAAGCTCGACATCCTGAGGATCCCACCACCGAATAGCAACGGCGACCGAACGGTGGTCGTACCGCGACGGCCCCCACAAAATCATCCACATCCCACCATCAACCTCAAAGTTGAGCGGTGGCATTCGCCACCCGTCACTGCGAACGCTGATCTGGAACTCACGGAGTACGTCCAAGATCTGTCGTTTGCAGATGAGGGACTGTCGCCGCCACTCGAGATAGTGAAAGTCCCCTACCGGGCGTTGCTCCATCCCATGGAGACGGGCGAGGGCGTCGGTGGTGCTATCAACGAGTTGTTGACGAGCGGCCTTTTTCAATCGCTCGGCGGCGGCGTTCTGTCGCGCCTTGAGACGATCGCGGTAACTTCGACACGTTGAAATGGACCACCGAGCCATGCGGTGGAGATGCGGCCATATTGCGTTTCTGATGATCACCAACGCCCCTACAGCGCTGATCCACGGCAGGATGTTCTCGATTGAGATGCCAGACTCTTGTGTACCCATTGGTCGATCTCAACTCGCCATTCGCCCACGGCGCTTGTTCTCAGCTCGCAAGCCGCTCAGCGTGAGTCTGTTGCCCTTGATCCGGTTGCACGGCCCACAGAGCAGCAGGCGGTTGGAGATGTGGTTGAGGCCGCCGTCCGAGCGCGGCGTGTTGTGGTCCAGCTCGAGGTAGAGCGGATCGTCGAACTCCCGATCGCAGCCGGCGCAGACCAGCCCATTCTCCCCGATCAGGATCGCGACCATCTCCGCCCGGGTCATTTTCGGACCGGGCGGCTCCTTGATTCGCTTCTTGGTGGTCTTGAGCGGCGGCGAGGCGGTGTCGCCGTCGTCGGAACGCACAGGCACCGCCGTGCTGTAGCCGACTTGCGCCACCCGGATCGGGCGATCGCCCAGCCCCACGGACTCCAGGCGATTGAGCACGGTTTCGTGCGCCTTGTCCCAGATGTCGATGCCGACCCATTGCCTGCCGAGGTTCTCCGCAGCTACCGGCGTCGTCGCGCAACCGCAGAACGGATCGAGCACGAAATCGCCCTCGTTCGACGATGCTTTGATGATTCGCTCGTAGAGATCCAGAGGCTTTTGGGTTGGATACCCGGTCGCCTCGTCGGATTGCGAGTTGATCGCCGGAATGTCCGTCCAGACGACATTGATCTTCGCGCCGCTCTTCGCCTCGGCGGGAATCGCGAGGCGGGGTGCGCCGGTGCGGCCTATGCGAATCAGTCCGGCTTTCTCCAGCGCGTCAAGACGGTCGTGAATACCGACAATCGCGCGGTAGCCGGGGATGTGGTTCTCTTCGATCCACTTGGCGTTCTTGCCCTTGCGGGGGACGCTCCAGCATCGCCCAATGCTGCCCGGATCCCAACCGCGCCACGGCTGCCCCGACGCGCCCGCGGATATGCCTGGACCGGTCAAGTCCATCGTCTTGCCGGCGTGTACGGGGTCGCCCTCCGCAAACTGATCGTGCCACGTGTAGATGTCCGACTTTGTGTAGAAGAGGATCGTGTCCGACGTCCGCCCCCATCGCACCCCGTCGGATCGCGACGTGGTTCGCTCCCAGGTGATCGTGTTGCGGTAGTTGGCGCGCCCGAAGATCGCGTCCATCAGCGTCTTGAGGTAGGCCGCGGCCGTGTCGTCGCAGTGCAGATACAGACTGCCGTCCTCCCGCAGCACGCGATGCATCTCCAACAGCCGCACGCCGAGCCAGCAGAGGAATGCGCCCATATCGTCGCCGTACGTCAGACGCGACCAGTCGATCACTGCCCAGACAGCCGGCCAGTCGTCCTGGATCGCGTCGATCCAGTCTTGGTGCGCGTCTCTCTCCCAACGCCAGCGGTCTTCAAACTTCGCATCCTTCGCCAGCGCAGTCGGCACCGCCGCGAAGTCGCGGTTCTTGTTGAATGGCGGGTCCGTGGCGATCAGCTGGACAGTCCCCGAGTTCATCCCGCGCAGGAAGTTGAGGTTGTCCCCGTGAAAGAGCGTCCGATTGGCGAAATTCGGCGTGCCCACCTGCGCCTCCCATCAGATCAGTCCGTGGCCGCCTTTGCCTAGAATACACGTTCGCGCAGCGGCACTGTCGTGTCGTCCATGCACGGGCATCATCCACCGCTCCGCTGCGTCAGCGACGCAGGCGACAGCCGGCCGCGCAACGCTGCGCCCTGGCTGCTTCAAGCGCGCGCAGCGACAGAGCGCCCCTACCGGAACTCCGGGATCACCGTCTCCGCGAACGCCTGCGCCGGCTCGATCGTGTCCCGCCCGAAGAACTCGATCATGAACATGTCGCAGCCCAGTTCGACATGCTTCGCGATCCGCTGCTTGACCATGTCCGCCGTGCCGGTCAGCGCCATTTCGCCGGCCGGGTTGCCCATGTGGCCGCCGAAGATTTTCTGCGCGCGCTCCACCATCGGGCCCAGCTGCTCTTCGCTCTCGACCAGCGTGACCAGGCACTGCTGCGAGACGCGGATTTCCTCCGGATCGCGGCCCAACCGCTCGGCGTGCCCACGCAGCACCGAGACCTTGTGCGCCAGATTGTCCTGCGCGCCCGCCGAATTGTTCCAGATGTCGGCGTGCTGCGCCGCGATCCGCATCGTCACCTTCTCGCCGCCGCCGCCGACCAGAATCGGCGGCACGCGCGGCGGCTTGGGCTCGGTCACCAGCCGGTCGGTGTGGAAGTAGTCGCCCTCGAACGTGACCTCTTCCTGGTCGGGGTTCCACATCTGGCGGAAGATTTGCAGCCCCTCTTCGAGTTGGCCGAGCCGCTCGCGGGCGCCCAGGAAGGGCATCCCGAAGTCGGTGAACTCGCGCGGCATCCAGCCCGAGCCGAAGCCCGGAATCACCCGCCCGCCGGCGATGTTGTCCACCGTCGCGATCATCTTGCCCGTGTGCGCCGGGTTGCGCATCCCCACCGGCGTGACCAGCGTGCCGATCTGCGGCGACTCGGTCACCGCGGCGATGCCCGCCGCCAGCGTCCACGCCTCCAGCATCGGGATCGCCGGCGACTGCGGCCCATAGAGGTGGTCGTTGACCCAGAGCGAGTCGAAGCCCATCTCCTCAAAGGCCTCGGCGGCCCGCTTGGTCTCCGCCCAGCTGCGCTTGATCTGCGGCACCATCACCCCGAAATGCACGCCGTCCGTCATCGTCGAATCCTTCCCGCGCTCCGCACTGGAGCGCCGCTCGCCTCGGTCCACTCCGCGCAGGCTAGCAGCGGCCGCGCGGCAATGGGGTTTGACCACGATGACAAGGATTTGAGCCGTGTCCTTAAGGCCTTAAGGACACGGTCAAACATGTGTCAAAGCGGTCAAACCTGCCGGCTGTACATCAACTGCGCGGCCTCCATTGAGCCGCTCAGCGCGGTGGTCGCCGACTGGTCTTCCGTCACGGTCGGCGCCCTCTCGTCGAGCTGGCCAAAGGGCCATTCAGGACTTGGGCGACATAACGGATTCGGAATCGACGAGAGGGCTTGACAACGGGGGGGGGGGGGGGACCGCAAACTGCGCAGACAACTCGCCGTGCCGCACAAGCGCAGGCCGGCGACAGGCAACGGAGTGCTCCCATGAGCGAACGCAACTACTGGACGAAACTCGGACGTCGGGCGATGTCCCGACGCACACTGCTGCGGGCGAGCGCCCGCGCGGGGGTTGGCGCCGCCGGGTTGGCCCTGGTCGGCTGCGGCGACGATGACGACGACGACCAGCCGGCCGTCGCGCAGCAGCAACAGGCTCAGACCGCGACTGCCGAAGAGCAGCAGGAGGACGAGCAAGCCGCACAAGCCGCCGACAGCGAACCGAAACGCGGAGGCGTCGTCACCTTCGCCGGGTGGGATGGAGGCATCTTCGACCCGCCATCGCGAACCACGGCGGCACCGACAGCATCGTGCTCTCGATCTACGACCAGCTGAACTACCTCGATGAGGGCGGCGTGCTCACCTCTGCGATGGCGGAACTGCCCGAGGTCGTCGATGAACTCAACTTCATCTACACCATCAAGCCGAACGTGCGTTGGCAGGACAAGGCGCCGCTGAACGGGCGGCAGTTCGTCGCCGAGGACGCCGCCTTCGGACTCCAGCGCTTCGGCCAGGACAACCCCGAGTTCATCTGGAGAGACCGCTTCTCCGCCGTCGACCAGTTCGAGACCCCCGACGAGCTCACCCTGCGCCTGAAGTTGAAAGAGGTGTTCGCGCCGCTGCTCAGCGCCGTCGGCGAGAACCAGATGGTGATGGTCTCACGCGACGCGGTCGAGGCCTTCGGCGACGACGGCATCGCCGGCAACCCCGAGGCCGCCATCGGCACCGGCGGCATGCAGTATGTCAACCGTGAGACCGACGTCCTCACCGAGCTCGAACGCAACCCCAACTACTACCGCGCCCCACTCCCCTACATCGACGGGCTGCGGGCGGACTGGAATCTCGACGGGGCGTACCGGGCCGCGCAGTACGTCGCCGGCGAGTCCGACATCCTCTTTTGTCCGTGGTTGGGCTTCCCGGCGGCGAACGAGGCCGTGCGGGCCCAAGTCGGCGAGGAGAACCTCGTCGAAGTGCCCATGGATGCGATCTGGTCGGTAACGACATTCTTCCACACCCAGGTCGAGCCCTACACCGACCCGCGCGTGCGCCTCGCGCTGCACCTCGCGACCGACCGTGAACAGAACTTCGCGGTGAGACAAGGCTTCCTGCAGATCGGCGGGCCGATCTGCCACGCGGCCGGGCCATACGCGTGGAGCGTCGACGAGCTCCGCCAACGGCCCGGCTACCGCTCCGGCGCCCTGCGCGAGGAGGACCTGGCCGAGGGCCGGCGGCTGCTCGACGCCAGCGGCTACGACCCCGGGAGCGTGCCGCCGATGACCACCAGCCACTTTGAAACCCCAACCGCGGAGGTGCTCCAGCAGAACTTTGCCGAAATCGGCTTCGAGGTCGCCGTCCACGAGCAGCCCGACTCGGAGAACAACCCCCTGCGGGCGGCGGGGGAGTTCACCCTCACCACCCAGAGCCTCGGGGGCGTGTTCGACCCCGACGCCCTCCACGGCACCCACCACAGCGACGGCGGACGGAACTTCGGCGAGTTCTCGGACCCCGAGATCGACGCGCTGCTGGAGCAGGGACGCACCACCCTCGGCGCCGAGAACCGGGTGCCGATCTACGACGAGATCCAGACCAAGCTGCTCGAAGAGCACAATCCCCAGATCTACCATTCTTGGGGCCGGCCGGTCGTCGGACACCGTCCCTGGCTCAAGGGCTACGGCCCAACCAACATGCAAACCGCCGCCACCTATCGGTGGTACCGGTCGTGGTTCGAGGGCAAGCCCGGCGTCTAGCGCGTGTTCACATTGCCGCGCTCGCGCAACTCGTCATACCCGCGCTTACCGCAGAGCCTGGCCCTGGCCCGAACAGGGGTATCTCGCGGTGAGCGGTACTGAGCCTCGCGCGGGCTGAACGCTTTTGGGCGGGCAGGGTCTCCTCAGGACGGCGCGCGGTGTAGAACTCGGCGAGATACCCGCGGCAAGCGCGGGTATGACGGATGTAAAGGGTGCGGAATGGAGAGAAGAGGCTGCCGCAGCCGCAGTGTGAGCAGGCCCTAGGAGCCAACGCCGATGCGCGCCTACGTCATTCGACGGCTGTTACTGCTGCCAGTCACGGTCATGCTGCTCTCGGTCTTCGCCTTCGGTCTGGTCCGGCTCGTGCCGGGATCGGTGGTCGACGCGCGCCTCTCCAACACCATGGGCGCTTCGGCGGGCGGCGGCCCGGAGCAGCGCGCCGCGTTGGAGGCGCATTTCGGGCTCGACAAGCCGGTCCACGTGCAGTACGTGAACTGGATCGGCCAGGTCTTCACCGGCGATCTCGGCACCTCCTGGCTGACGCGGGAGTCGATTATGGAGACCTTCGCCCGCCGCATGCCTGTCACGGCCGAACTGCTGCTCCTGACGCTGTTGCTGTACATCCCGATCGGGATTGGAACGGGGATCTGGTCGGCCGTGCGCCGCAACCGGCCCGACGACTACGCCATCCGCTTCATCACGGTGCTCTTCCTCGCCATCCCCAACTTCTGGCTGGCCACCCTGGTCGTGTTAATCCCGCTCGTGCTCTGGCGCTACGCGCTGCCCGCCCCCTACGAACAACTCTGGAATGATCCGGGTACCAACCTGATCCAGATGATCGTGCCGGCGGCGGTCGCAGCGCTGTCGGGCGCAGCCGTGCTGGGACGGCTGGCGCGCTCGGAGATGCTGGAAGTGCTGCGCCAGGATTACGTGCGCACCGCCTACGCCAAGGGCATTTCCGGCCGCGTCGTGATCCTGCGCCACGCCCTGCGCAACGCCATGATCCCCCTGATCACCCTGATCGGGCTCGTCTTCGCCGAGGGCATCGCTGGTTCGGTGATCGTCGAGGAAGTCTTCGGTCTGCCCGGCATGGGTCGCCTGCTCGTCGACTCCATCTTCGCCAACGATCTGCCCGTGGTGCAGCTCTGGATGCTGTTCTTCGGCACCGCCTTCGTACTGATCAACCTGAGCGTGGACCTCAGCTACGCCGTCTTTGACCCAAGGATCCGGTACCAATGAGCGCCGGCCCACAAGCTGAAGTCGCCTTCGACGAGTACGGCCTGCTGGTGCGGCCGCCGCTGCGCCGGCGCGCGCGGCGGCTGCTGCGGCAGCATCCGCTGGGTGCGTTCGGGCTGTTGATCACGCTCGCCATGGTTGTGCTCGCCGCCTTCGGACCGCTGATCAGCGGTGATCCGACCAAACTCTCCGTGGACATCCTGCACGCACCGAGCAGCGAATACTGGTTCGGCACCGACGGGCTTGGGCGGGACTACTTCGCGCGCGTGATCGCGGGCGCGCGGCTCTCGATCACCCTGGCTCTGACCGCGATGGCGATCGGGGTCGGCTTCGCGCTGCTCTGGGGCATGACCACGGCCTACGCGGCTGGGCTGTTCGACCTGTTGTCGCAGCGCGTGCTCGACATGCTGCTGGCCTTCCCCGGCCTCGTGTTGCTGCTCCTCTTGGCGCAGGTAACCGGACGCAACTGGCAGTCGATCGCGCTGGGGATGGGGATCATCTTCACGATGGGCATGGTGCGGATCGTGCGGGCCAGCACCCTGGCGACGCTGGGCGCCACCTATGTCGAAGCGGCCCGCGTGATCGGCGTGGCGCCGTTCCGCATCCTCTGGCGGCACGTGCTGCCCAATATCGGCCCGCCCCTGCTGATCTATGTCACGACCCTGCTGGGCGGCGCGATCCTGTTCGAGGGCGCGCTCTCATTCCTCGCCCTCGGCGTCCCCCCGCCCAACCCGTCCTGGGGCCGCATGCTGGTCGAGTCGCGAGACTACTGGCAGCACACCCAC
>CBDEUF010000001.1:0-16544 GCA_965243125.1 Dehalococcoidia bacterium
CGCGTCCGGGACGGGGCTGCTGCGGTGGAACGGCGGGCGCCCCGACCTTGCCGCCATACGCGACTACTATGCGGACGCCGACCGGCGCGGCCTGCGGCCGCGCACGGAGGCGACCGCGATACAGATCGGCAGGCCCGCGAACCTGCTCAAGGCCCTGCGGGCCCTAGAGGTCACGGACGGCGTCGTCACGACCGTCTCTGACCGCGAGATGCTCGACGGCATGTCCGTCGTCGGGCTCAACGGGTTCGACTGCGAGATGGCGTCGGGCGCCTCGCCGGCCGGTGTCAAAAAGCTCGTATCCGAGGGGGTCGTCGCGCGCGACGATGCCGTCGTCTGCATCCTGACGGGGCGCCAAAAGGACGCGATGCTGCCCGTCGAGTACCACAACGACGCGTCGAACACGTTTGCGAGGCCGCCGCGCCGGTGAGAACAGCGCGCCTGCGGGCCCAGTGCGAGCGGGGGCATTTCTTCCGCATACCTGCACACTGTAACCCCGACGCAATCTCTGCTGTTTTGGACCACAAGCATGCAGTCTTGAACAATTTTGCAATTATGTGGTTTATTTAACCGGATCTCCTCGCAAACGTGCGATTTTGCCCTAAAAACTGAACCGGTTGACCCGAACCGACTCGGATCGCGTACACGGCCACAAGTCACTTTTATATGCCAGCAGCGGCGTGGCCCATCAATGGAAAAGGATCCGGTAGAACTAGCGCCGGGCAAGCTTGGTTGCCCTGACTGCAGGTATCCCCTCGTACCGGGCCTCACGCCGTTTTACTACAAGGGCGACAAGTTGGGCGCTTTTGACGGCATTGTCTGCGAGATGTGCGGCTTTGGGCTGCTAACGGAGAAGGGGTACGAGGACACGGGCAAGGCTATCGGGGCATGGGATCGCACCTTGCCGCTATACGAGACGGAGATCGACGTGGTGGTCAAGTATGTCTCGAATGTGGCCAAAACATCACTGGTGGGACTCGACAGCCCTGTCGAGACGGAGAGAGTATCCACCACTGCTCAGTCTGAAATACTGTTGCCGCCTATCAGTTCGACAAAACGCATACGGATCTTGTTCAAGCCTGTCTAGAAGACGCCTTCCCCGAGCACCAGCCTGCGGGAACCGCCGGCAGAGGCGGGTCTGGACGCGTGCGGCAAATCCCTGGATCATTTGCATCCTGCCAGCGCGTGCACCAAGACGGTGCGGGACAAGATGGCCCGATGGATGGCGGCCGTAGCGTCGACGCCGCCCCGCCGGCCGCCCTAGTCATACGCGCACCCTTCTGGTTGCGCACCAGCCTTTCCTGCCGCGGCTGCAAGACGCTTTCGGGCGGGCGGGGCGGGGCCAGATCTGCGCGCACCGGAGGCGCCGCATCTGGCGGCACGCCGAGGCGATGCGGAAGTGGACAGATGGATGCCTGTCCTGCTCAAGGGCCAGACCAGACGGGCGCTGTGGCAGCGGTCGGTGCTGAAGGTGCGGGCGCCGCCGTGCCGGGCTGCACCGGGCGACGGGCTGCGGCGCAGGGGCGTTGCCGCCCCGCCGCCTCCAGCCGCGACTGCGCGCTGCCAGTCCCTGTGCTACGGGCGGCGGCGCAGGGCGGCGCAGGACGTGCAAGATCGGCGGCGGGATCCGACAGGGCACGCGCCGCGCGCGACGCCGCCCATGAAGGGTTAAATTCGCGCCGCCCCGCGCCGCGCGCATGTCCGCTGCGTGCAGGGGGGGCGGCCGTCCGTGCGCGACAAGATAGGCATAGTCCTCAACAGGCTCACCATCGGGTTTACGTTCGCGTTCATCTACCAGTTCATCGTCGGCATCGCCACCTCGATCATGATGATCCCGCTCACTGGAAACCTCCAGGACCTGATCAGCGGCATAAAGCACATCGAGTCGGGCCTCGGCGAGGCGTTCATCGCGTGGTGGGTCGTCTCTACGATGATCATCACGGCCGTGGCCCTGCTCATACTGCGGTTCAAGAAGCAGCTCTCGCCGTACAAGGGCGAGAAGGACATCGACGTGCCGCCGCGCATAACGCCGCTCACGGCCCTCATCGTCGGCGGGACCGTCTCGTTCCTGTTCTTCATGCTCGACGTCATACTCGGCGCGATAGTGCCGACCGACGAGTTCACCGACGTCGAGGCGATCTACCAGGCCGCGCTGCACGGCAACTTCGTCCCCCTTGCCATGAGCCTCGTGTTCTCGTTCGTGGCCGGATCTATACTCGTCGGAATAGTCGGGCGCACGGCGCACGTAAAGGCGATCGCCGAGGATGCCGGCCTGTCCCGCGTCGCATCGTCGCTAGGCAAGCGCATAAAGAAGGGCGGGGACGGCGGCGGGGAGGCTCGCACGACCGCCGACACGGTCGGCATGGCGCCCGGCGCGCTAGTGCACATCGGCGAGAAAAAGGTCGACAAGGTGACGTTCGAGGTGTTCACGTACGACAAAAACGATGTCGACGAGGCCAGGCCCGGGACGATCGAGGAGTGCCTCGCGACGATCCGCGAGGGGCGCACGTCCTGGATAAACGTCACGGGCATACACGAGGCCGACGTCATAAAGGCGTTCGGCGAGCGGTTCGACCTGCACGAGCTCGTCCAGGCCGACATCATGAACACCGAGCAGCGCCCAAAGGCCGACCTCGTCGGCGACAACGTCTTCCTCGTGCTAAAGCTGCCGCACTTTGACGCCAAGACCGGCAGGCTCGCAATAGAGCAGATCAGCCTCGTGGCCGGCCGCGGCTACCTCTTGTCGTTCCAAGAGGTGCCGAGCGACGTGTTCGGGCGCATCCGCAAGCGGCTGCGCGCGGGGGGGCCCGTCATACGGCAGCACGACAGCGACTACATGGCGTACCTGCTCGCCGACGCCATAATCGACAGCTTCTTCGCCGCCCTCGAGAACGTCGGCGACGTCATCGACGGCCTCGAGGAGCGGCTCATGGGCGACCCGGGCCCGTCGGCGCTCCAGACCATATACCTGCTCAAGCGGCAGCTGATCATACTGCGCAAGATCATCTGGCCGTCGCGCGAGGCCGTCGACGCGTTCTCAAAGCTGCCGCAGCCGTTCGTCTCGGAGGATACCAAGACGTACCTCAAGGACGCCTACGGCCACGCGGTGCAGGCGATGGACACGACCGAGTCGCTGCGCGACATGGTCGGCGGCATGCTCGACACGTACATGTCCATAGTCGGCAACCGTATGAACGAGGTCATGAAGACGCTCACGATAATCGCGAGCATCTTCATACCGATCACGTTCATCGCGGGCCTGTACGGGACGAACTTTCCGTACGTGCCCGAGCTCGAGATACAGTGGGGATACTTTGGGATGCTCGGCGTCATGGGGGCCATCAGCGTGCTGATGGTCCTGTGGTTCAGGCGCAAAAAGTGGATGTAGTGTGCCGCGATGGACGGCGGGACTGCAAAGGCGGGCGATGCGGGCGGCGCCCCCGCACGGGGCGGCCGCGGGCGCGCCGCCCTCGCGCGGCTCCACGGCATACTAGAGGGGACCGACGGCCGGGCCGCCGTCGCATTCCAGGTCTCGCTCGTGTGCCTCATCTGCGCCAACGTGGCCGTGATGATGGCCGAGACCGAGGACAGCCTCGAGGCGTACGACGAGGCGTTCATCATATTCGAGACGTGCTCGATCGTCGTGTTCACGGCCGAGTACGCCGCGCGCCTGCTCTCGTCGGGGGCGGACCCGAGGTACGCGGGGCAGCGGTGGGCGCGCGCCAGGTGCGCGGCCAACCCGATGATGCTCATAGACCTGGCCGCCATACTGCCGTTCTACCTGCCGCTCGTGCTCATCGACATA
This sequence comes from Dehalococcoidia bacterium, assembly GCA_965243125.1. Taxonomy (GTDB): domain Bacteria; phylum Chloroflexota; class Dehalococcoidia; order Bin125; family Bin125; genus CATQGW01. The sequence continues at coordinate 3,803 of CBDEUF010000001.1, forward strand.
CGGTTCATCCGGGTGGTGCGCCTGCTGCGCCTGTTCGGGATGTTCAAGCTTGCGCGGTACTCGGAGCCGCTGCAGACGCTCGGCTACGTGTTCAGATCGAAGATGGGCGACCTGGCCGTCGCGTTCTTCATATTCTTCATCGTGCTCGTGTTCGCGTCTAGCCTGATGTACTATGCCGAGAACGAGGCGCAGCCCGGGGTGTTCTCGAGCATACCCGCATCCATGTGGTGGGGGATAGTGACGCTCACCACGATAGGGTACGGCGACACGTACCCCGTGACGCCGGCCGGCAAGGCCATAGGGGCGGCCGTCGCAGTCGTCGGGCTTGCCATATACGCAATCCCGCTCGGCATAATGGCGTCGGCATTCACCGAGGAGCTGCGGCGGCAGAGGGTCGAGGCCGAGGGGCGGCCGCGGAGGGGGCTGCGCGGGGGGATCATCGGGATCGGGCGCGGCGGCGGCGGCGCGCGGGAGCAGGGGGGCGGCGGCTCCTCTCCGTCCCGCTGCCCCCACTGCGGCCACGAGATTGGAGGCGGCGCGCGGGCGCAGGGGGGCGAGGGCGGCAGCGGCGGCGATGCGCCGCCTGTTTCCTGATCGTCCGGCCGCCGGGTCGCGTTTGCCCGCGCCCGATGCACAGATGCCGTGTCCCTGCCGCCGGCCGGCTGTGCGGCATGCCTTTTCCGGTTTCCGTGGAGGGGGTAGGGGGGCGGGAGCGGGAGTGGCCTGCGGCGGGCCTGGGCCATGCCGCCTCTTTAGCCGCGGCTACACTGGCGTTTTTCAGGCGCAAAGCCTTGCCAGCAAAAGGATGCGGACGCCCTGCCGGAACCCTGCGCCCGATTGCACGCCCTGCCGACATTTGCCGGCCGCCAGGCTGTCCCGCTCCGCATGTGCGGGCCGTGTGCGGTTGGCAAGGGGCCTGGTCTTGCGCGCCGCCTGCCGGCCCCGCGAGGCGCGGACAACCGGCATGCTTGAGCGCGGGTGCGCGGGACGGCGCCCGTGGCAGTGTGGCGCGTCCATGTCGACACATGGGGGATCGTAGAGGTGATCGGCGGGGGCAAGCACGCTGCCCGCGTCGAGTCTGTACTGCAGAAGAGCGGGCCCGACTCCTACCTGCTGGTCGTCTCGCAGGCGGCGCTGGGCGAGGCGGCCGCCGTCGTACTGCGGCAAGGGCCTGACGCCGCGCGGCTGCTCGACGGCATGTTCGCGTTGCTCTCGGACTATCGGGTGGATCCCGGCAGCTGCATGCCGCCCGTCGACGCGGCAGCACTTGCCATCATAAACGAACTGGTTTGGGTGGTTCCCGAGCTGGACATGACGGACAGGATAATGCTTGCGATAGCCTTGGCCGACCCGAACTCTTCATTCCTCATAACCAGAGACGGAAAACTGGTCAACAACCCTGCAATTGTACTCTGTGAGAAAAGGCTGAGATCCTTGGGACGGCGAAACACCAAGCTTACGATCATCAATCCTTTCGAATCATCCCTCTCATATTGATCTCGTCGAACGCGTCGTCTACGGCACTGCGGCTGGGCCCTATCATGTCCTTGATCACGCCCTTCATCCAGATCATGTCTTTTCTGTAGTCTATGTTCATGTCGAGGAGCGTCACTGCCGCGCACATCCACTCGGCGCTCCTGCCGGACACGAGGTCGAGGAACTCGCCTGTCCTGAACGAGGCGGGCATGTCCGGAGCGGCCGCCTCGTACACGGAGCTGTCCTCGTCGGAGAGCCTGTATATCCCGTCGGCCATCTCGTCGGCGACCGGCCCGTTGCTGAACGATGCGAACTCGAACCCCATGTCGAGGCCGTGGTACAGGGCCAGAAAGGCGCACTGCTCTATCCTGTCGACGACTACGAGGCCCTCCTCGCCGGGGGGCAGCGGCGGCCCGAACGTGACGATGCCGTTCGATGCGAGGAACCTTATGAAGCGGGCGAGCGGCGGCAGCATCTCGGGGCGGGCCTTTATGCCGATCATGGCGAGGCGCTCGCTGCGCGACAGGCGCGAGCGGTACTGGACACGGGCAGGCAGCATTGCCGCTGAGAGGGCCATGGACGGCCCGCCGCAGAGGGCGCAATAAGGATTTGCGCGCCGTGCGAGGCCCTGAACGTGGGCCGCGCGCCGAACGGGACGAGACCAAGACAAGCCGGCGGGCGCGGCGCCCGAGCGCAGGGCATTCCCCGTCCAGTGCCGGGCCGCGCCCCGCCCGAGGCGCCGGGGCGCGTACGTTATTATCGATCCCGCTGCGGCGCGCGGCGCATGGGCGACCTCATAGAAGCCGGCTCCGACGTGTTGTTCTACTTCAACCGCACAAAGAGGTGGCTGGCCCGCGTCTCAGGCGGCGGCAGCCTCCACACGCACATCGGCGTCATACCGCACGACGGCGCAATAGGGAAGGAGTACGGCTCGCGCCTCGTGACCAACAAGGAAAAGTACGTGTACCTTCTGCGGCCCACCTCTTACGACTATACGATGAAGATCGAGCACGGCACGCAGATCATATATCCAAAGGACCTCGGGTACATCGTCTCGCGCGCCGGCATACAGAACGGCCACAAGATCGTCGAGATCGGGACGGGCAGCGGGGCGCTCACGTCGTTCCTGGCGGGGATCGTGGGGCCGCGCGGCCGCATCCACACGTTCGACGTGCGCGAGGACCTCATGCGCATCGCCGAGCGGAACATACGGCGGGCCGGCATGGAAAAGCGCGTCGCCATGAAGAACATGGACGTTCGGGATGCGGCGCGCGCGCCGGTCACGGGCGCCGATGCGGCCATCATCGACCTCGGGGACCCGTGGACGGCCGTGCCGCAGGCGCGCCGCATGCTGCGCGGGAGCGGCGCGCTCGTGGCCGTCTGCCCGACCGTCAACCAGCTCGAAAAGCTGTCCGCCGCGCTGGTCGACAACGAGTTCACCGACATCGAGTGCTCCGAGCACATACTGCGCCCGATCGAGGCGCGCGAGGGCAAGACCCGCCACTCCTTCCAGCCGATCGGGCACACCGCGTACCTGTGCTTTGCGCGCAAGGCCGACTTTGGGCGCCGGCGTAGCGCGGACGGCGACGACGGCGATCGCGGCGCGGACGACACGGGCGACGACGACGGCGGCGGGGGCGACGACGGCGGCGGCGATCGCGGCGCGGACGACACGGGCGACGACGCCAATGCCGGCCCTCCCGACGGCGGCTAGCCGGCGCATGCCGCGCCCTGTCCTGACCCAGCCGCGCCCGCGCGCGGCCCCATGGCAAGTGATTTAAACGCCCGTGGGGTGCGCCCTTCATGGGCAACGTAGTTCGAGTCGGCGGCAGGGGCACCTCCCGCCGCGTGACCTCGGAGGAAAAGGACAACTGGACCGGCGAGGGATACCGCAAGTACTCTGACAACCGCAAGGAGGCGGCCAAGGACGTGTACGTCTCGATCGGCAGGGGGACCAGAAAGATCCGCCTCGGGGACATCGCCGAGACCAAGGGCCGGCCTTCCGGCAAGGGCCTCTACATCGGGACCGGCCGCGGCACGGGCCGGCGCAAGGTCGAGTGACCGGGCGCCGCCCACTTTTCATCTTTTTACCGGCGGCGCGCCGCCTTGCCGCCCACCTCGGGGCGCCGCCGCAGCCGCCCGTGGCAGACGGCGATCCAGCCCGCCGAGTCGCTCGGGAACAGCCGGTTGCGCCGCGTCCTCATACGCTCCATCTCGGCCGGCCCCACGGTGGCGATCCCCCCGGCGCGGAGGTCGCTGTACTCCTCCCCCGCGCGGCGCGCGGGCACTCCGGCGACAAGCGCCGCCGCCTCGGCATCAGAGTACCTCGACAGCCCGCCGATGCCCGCGCCCTCGGCGAATATGCCGAATACGGCGCCCGCTATGCGGTTCTCCTCTGGCTCGATCGAGGCGGCATCGCGCAGGTACTCGAGTATTGCGCGGCTCGGCTCCCCGCCGGCGCCCCCCGCCCTGAAGGGGGCCAGCAGGCTTCTCAGCGTCGGCTTGCGCAGGTAGTACGAGACGCCCTCGGCCACGACGAGCGTCGGCATGTCTGCCCTCCACCCCCTCCGCTCCAGGGCCGATGCGATGCGCCGCGGCCCCGCCTCTTCCAGGTCGGCCGTGACGTGCCGCACGCATCCGGCCGCCGCGGCGCTCGCCTCCTCCATCAGGCGGCGCTTGCGGCGCGCGCCGGCCGAGTCGATCTCGTACGAGGCGACCGAATAGCCCGTGAGGGCGGCGATCTCGACGGAGAGGGGATCCAGGCCCGCGCCGAGTATTACGACCTGCCTCGCGCGGCCGCCGCGGAGGCACCGCATGGCGAGCCTCTTGATGCACGCCTTGCGGTTTCGCACGACCTCGCCGTAGTGCGGCCACACCCGCTCGCACCTGTCCGCGATCTGCCCGCCTGCGCCCCGAAGGCCGGCGCCGAGCAGCTCCATGTACCGCGCGGCATCGCCGCTCTCGAGCGCCTCGCCGCGCGACCATATCATGACGGCCTCGGAGCCGGCGGCCCTGCTGCGCCCCCTCGGGCCGGCGGCCGCCGCGGCAGACGCCGCGGCAGGCGGGCGCGCGACGCGGCCGCCGGCCGCACTCCTCCCTTTGCCAGGTCCGGCCCTGCCGGCCTCTCCGGCGCCCCCCTGCGGCACGGCCTTTGGGCCGCGCCGCCGAATATCTGCCTTGGCGCCCCCTCCCCCTCCGGGCCGCGCGCCGGGGATTGCGCCCCGAGCGGGGCGGCGGCGCAGGGCGCGCCGCGGGCGAAAATACGGGTGGAGAAAAGGCCGGTGCGCCTGCCGCCTAGTGGATCGGCCTCGGAAGCCTGCCTATGACGGCCGCAAGCGATATCCGGCCGGGCCCCATCACGACGAAGACCAGGCAGGCGGCGAGCAGGACCAGGTCGAACTCGTAGCCGTTGTCGCCGGCGAGCGATGCCGCCTCCTTTACGACGAAGATCGCCGCAAGCATGATGATCGCCAGCACGGACGCCGATATCCTGGACACGACGCCTACGATGAGGAGTATGCCCGGCACGAGCTCGCCGGCCGCGATGATCATGGCGAACTCTGGCGATATGCCCATAGAGCCCATCCAACCGATGAACCCCTCGTTGCCGAACTTTCCATAGCCGTGTACTATGAAGATGACGCCGACCGCGGCGCGCAGCCCCATGAAGACAATGTCGGAGAGCTTGTGCTCCCTCAACTCTGCCGTTTCAAACATTGGTGCGCCCACAGGGGCCCGACTATTAAACCGTCCGCACGGCCGCGCCCGGCGCGGGCAGGGGCCGGCCGCGGGCCGGGCGGGGCCCGCGCCGCGGGCAGCGCGCACGCCCCGCCCGCCTGAGCCTCTCTGAAAAAGGAAAAGGGGTGCCGCTGGCGCGGCGCTACTGCGACTGCATGCGCTCGAGCCAGTCGTGCCCTGCGGGCTGCTGCGGTTGCGGCTGCTGCGCCTGGGCCTTGGACTCGGTGCGCGGCTCGGACTGCTGCGGCTGCGGCTCGGACTGCTGCGGCCCTGCCTCCCGCGCCGCGGGCGGCGCCGGGGGCGGGGCTGCAAACTGCACCGCCATGCCGGATGCGCCGACGGCCTCGGCCACCTGCTGCTGCTGGGCGGCAGGCGCCGGGGCGGCGGCGATCTCGCTGGGCGGCTCGGGGAACTGCGCGCCGATGTCGGCTGCGGCCGGCGCCCCCGCGGGCGCGGCCGCCGCCTCGGCATGCGCGGCCGCCTCCGCCGGGCGCGGCGCCTGGATGGGCGCCTCCGGCAGGTTGGCCGCGGCCGTCACCGTGTGGTTGCCAAGGTACGTCTCGGCCGAGCTCTGCAGGCGGGCATCGTGCGCCTCGAGGACCTGCTTGACCTCCATGTTGAGGTCGGCGATCCTGCGCTGGACGTTCGATATCTCCGCGTTCTCGTGCGTGATGTGCTCTACAAGGCTCGACGTGTGCGCCCTGACGGACTCGAAGGCCGCCTCGGCGATCTCGTCGCTCTTGTACTGCACCTTTGCATCGAACACGATCATCTTGATCGAGCGCAGCTGCGAGTCGAGCTCCTCCACCCTGGCCGAGAGCGTCCTTGCGATCCCTGCCTCGATGCGGTCGAACCTCTCTAGCTGCTCGCGGTACTTGCCGTCGACGATCGCCGCATCGTCGCGCATCTCGTCGTTCTCGGAGAGTATCTCCGAGAGCGCCTTGAGGCGCCGCAGCGTCAGCCCCTTGTCCCTCAGGAGCCTCTGAGAGTCGAGCCTCCACTTTGGGATGAAGATGACCACGCTGTCCTGGACGACAATCTGCTCGAACGGCACCTGCTGCAGCCCCTGCGAGCTGCAGTCGACGCCGACGGTCTGTATGGTCCCGTCGATGTCGGTGATGGTGCCGATGACCTTGCCCATGGGCGTGCCGTACATGTCCTTGACCGCCTTGCCGACGATCTGTGCGTCTTCATTCGTCATGCCCCCGTATCGGCGCCCCGCCATAACCGGCGCCTTGTCAGCTAGTCTTCCTCCTCGGGTCAGCTAAAGCTGACCTGCCGGCCGGCGGAGGGGGCGGCGGGCGCTCCGGGACGGCGGCATGCGGGCGCGCGCACGGCTGGCCAGCCGTCGGCATTTTTAAAGCACCGCCCGCGCGCGCCGGCGCATGCTAGACCAGGGCGGCGCCGGGCAGATCATCGATGCGGTCGCGCGCCGCTGGGACGAGATCGCAAGGGATCCGGGCAACAAGGCGTTCGCGTCGCTGCCGGGCCGGTTCTGGATGAACGCGGCAGGCGGCAGGGCCGGCGCCGGCAAGTGGGTCACGGTCCTCATGTACACCGAGAATGATGCGGACGCCGAGGCGTTCCGGGCAGTCCTGCAGAGGTGGCAGGCGCGCGGGTCTGGCGGCGGCGATGCGGGGCCGCGCGCCGCGGCGCCGGCCCCGGCGGCGCCGGACCTCATCCAGATCAGGAGGGGCGGAGGCGACGCCGATGCGCCGCGCCCGGACGGCTCGGGGGACGGGGCGGCCGGTGCGGCGGGAGGCGGCGCCGATGCGCCGCCCGGCGCGGCGCCGGGCGCCCTGCCGGGGCGGTGAGCGGGACGGCCGCCGAGCCGCCCTTTGCAGGCGCGGCCGGGGAAGGGTGGCGGCCGCCGCCCGTCGACGAGTTTACCGACGAGGAAAGGTCGCTGCTAGACGGGCACTTTTCAAACACGGACGGGCCAGTGTTTGCGATATCGACCCCACTGCAGGTCGACCGCGGCGCCCTGATGTCCAGGTACAGCCGCAGCGGCAGGGGGATGCGCAGGATATTCCTCGACGAGTTCCTGCGCGACGAGAAGAGGGGCGAGCGGTTCTACGAAAGGGTGCTCGTAGAGTACGGGGACGACTCGGTCGCCGAGCTCGGGGCCGCCCAGATTGCCGTCGAGGGGGTGTCGAACATCGCGGTCAAAAAGATCGAGGACCGGCGGATCGGCCTGTCGTTCCTGGAAAAGTCGTCGAGATACGTCGCGTGGGCCGAGAAGAGGGGCGGCCACTACATGTACTACCGCGGCGCGGACATTATGGGGTCCAGGTTCGCCGACGCTTACGCCGGCGCGTGCGACGCGGCGTTCTCGACTTACGCCGGCGCCCTCGACACGATGATCGGGTACGTGCGCGAGGTGCACCCGATCGAGGGGCGCAGCTTTGCGGACGCTGCGGCCGGCGGCGGGAGCGTTCCCTACGCATCCATGCGGGACGAGGCGTCGATCAAGTCTGCCGAGGCGGTGTACAGGTCCACTACAAGGGCAAAGGCGCTCGACGTTCTGCGCGGCCTGCTTCCGGCCTCGGCGCTGACCAACGTCGGGATTACGGGGAACGGGAGGGCCTTCGAGTACCTGCTTGCCAACCTCAACGCATCGCCGCTGTTCGAGGAGAGGTCCATGTCGGGCATGATAAAGTCCGAGCTCGACTCGGTCGTCGGCCCGTTCGTCAGGAGGGCCGGCGCCGACACGGCGCACGGCAGGGCGATGGTCGGCTACCTCGAGGGGGTGCGGGGCGTGCGCCGCGAGGCGCGCTCGCTGCTCGGCCGCGGCACTGCGCCGGGCGGCGCCGGCAGCGCCCCCGCCCCAGCCGCATCCCGCGCGCGGCTCGTCGAGTGCGACGATCAGGCCGAGGCGCTGGACAGGGTTGTCGCAGCCCTTGCCTGCGGCGAGTCCGGCTCGGTCCAGTACGAAGAGGCCCTGGAGGCGGCAAGGTCGGCGCCGCGCGAGGCCAAGGCGGGCATCGTCGGCGCCTGCGCCGGGCTTCGGCAAAACAGGCGCCACCGCCCGCCTAGGGCGTTCGAGATGGCCTCGTACACGTTCGACGTCGTCAGCAACTTTGGCATGTTCCGCGACCTGCACCGCCACCGCATGCTCACCATGGAGCGGTCGCTGTTGACGACAGACTACGGCTACGAGGTGCCGCCCGAGGCGGAGGCCGCCGGCGTCGGGCGTGCGTACGCAGAGTGCATGGATGCATCAAGAGCGGTCTTTGAACGGATGCGCGACTCGATGCCGCACGAGGCACAGTACGTGGTCAACTTTGGATACAACTACCCGTATATGATGCGCATGAACCTACGCGAGGCCACACACTTGATCGAGCTGCGGACAGTCCCGCAGGGCCACACAGACTATCGCAGCCTGCTTCAGTCCATGTACCAGCAGATCTGCGAAAAGCATCCTGACCTTGCCACCATAATGAAATACGTCGACATGAACCAGTATGATCTGGCGCGGCTAGAGTCCGAGAAGAGAGTGGTGAGAAAGATGCGCGAGGCCGGAACGGTACGGGCCGGCGGCCACGCGGGCGGGGGGCGCATTCGTGCCGGCGACCCGGGCTCACTCACGCCCGAAGAGTACCGCGTGTGCGTCGAGGGGGCGACGGAGCCGCCGTTCACGGGAAGGTACCACGACTGCAGGGATGCTGGCACGTACAGGTGCGCCTGCTGCGGGGCGGCCCTGTTCGAGTCGGGCGCAAAGTTCGACTCGGGGACGGGCTGGCCGAGCTTTTGGCGCCCAGCCTCGGACGCCTCGGTCGGCTCGTCGCCGGATGCGAGCCACGGCATGCTGCGCACCGAGGCGAGCTGCGCCAGGTGCGGCGCACACCTCGGCCATGTGTTCGACGACGGGCCTGCGCCGACGGGGCTGCGGTACTGCATAAACTCGGCGTCGCTCAGGCTCGAGGCGGCGACCCCGCCCAGCGGGGATCGCACGGAATCGGGCGCGGCGGAACGGGCGCCGCGCCGGGACTGACGGCCGCGGGCCCCTGCCGGCCGCCCTGCTGCGGCGAGGCGCCCCGCCGGGGACTTCCCGAACGCCGGCGAGAGCTCAGGTCTCACCCATGCCACTGACGCCTGACGGGAGGGGGGGGGGCGAGGCTGCTTGCAGGTGGCGGCAGGTGCACTGGCACAGCTTGCCGACGACATGCCGCGGCTGCGGCAGTTCGGCGGCGCCGGGCACCCGAACCTGGCGCCAAGGATCCAAACCTTTATCGATCAAATTGGTTCGGCGCGCGGCCATGGGATCGCCGTCCGAGGTCACCCTGCTCCGCAGGGAGCTTGCGAATGTGCACCGCAGGCATGACGCCGAGACGGAAACCCTCAACGAGACCATCCGCCAGCTTGTGTCCAATCTGTCGGAGGTCACCGCGGAACGGGACGGCCTGAGGATCACCTGCCGCCTGCAGAAGACGGCACTGGCCACCTCGGCCGGTACGAGCGCCGAGCTGTCGGAAAGATGCAGAAGGCTCGAGGAGGATGTAGAGGGCATGCGCACCCTGCTCCGGCGCCATGAAAACCCCAACAGCCCGACCTCGTCGCGGGCGATATGCCACAGGGAGCGCGACAGGCTGCGCGCAAAGATCGGATCGTACAACGAGGGGGACGACGGCAGGCGGAGGGGCGGCGGCAGCGGCGGCGGCGGCAGGGACAAGAACGCGGACTCGCCGGAGCGGGGCCTGGAGGGAAGCGGGAGCCGGCGGAGGGGCGGCGACAGCGGCGGCGCGGCGGCAGGGAGGAGGGGGAGGAAAAAGGGGGCCGAATCCCAGGCGGCGACGGCGGTGGCGGAACCGGCGGCGCCCTCCAGACGCCGCCGCGGCCCGGGAAAGTCGAACAGCACAAAGACCGAGTGCACCCTGGCCGTCCCGCTCGGGCCCTCGTGGTGCTGCGGCGCCGACTATGTCGTAATCGGGTACGCCGTCAAGCGGCTCTACGACCTGATCGGAGGATGGCTCTTGGAGTTTGAAGCGACCAACGGCAGGGGCAGGCGCCTGCAGGACCTTGCCAGGGAGGCCGTCCGGATCGGCGGCGTCGGGCGAGGCTGCGCCGTAGCGCTAAAGCTCGAGGTCGGCTGCTGCTCGGCGTGCGGGTTGCCTTGGAAGGCGAGCACGCCGATCTCGATCCCCGGAACGGCGCTCGGCGCGATCATCAGGGAGCGCCTGCTGGACCTGACCGAGCACATGTCCTACCAGGATGCGGCCAACTACATCCGGTGGTACTACGGGATCGACGTGTCCGAGAATGCGGTCGCCAACGCCGTGTCGGCGAGCATGGACGCCGCGGCCCACCTGATCCCGCGGATAGTCGAGCGCATATGCGCCAATGGCTACGCCGTGATCGATGAGACCATGGCGCGCAGCATGGGCAGGTGGGCGTACATCGTGGCCGCGTGCAGCGGCGATGCCGTGCTGATCACGGCCGCCCCGAGCAGGTCTGCGGCATCGCTCGAAGAGGCGCTCGGCCCGATCTGGAGCCTCCCAAAGGTCACGGACGAGCACGGCGCCTACCCCGACAGGAACAGGCAGTCCGACTCGGTGCACAACCTGCGCAGCGCCGAAGAGCCCGTCTACGTGTGGCTCACCCTGTTTGGGGACTACGCCGAAGAGGCCGGCATAGACCCCGGCGCCGAGTTCAGGGCCGTCGAGAGGGCCGTAATCCCCCCGCTCGTCGACATGATCAGGGCCAATCCGGACGTCCGGCTGGTGGACGGCGCCGAGCTGCCGTCCGTCGAGCCGGCCGACGGCGGCGGATGCGGCCGAGACACTGTCAAGGCCATCCGCTCGATCCTGCCCGCCGCCTCCGGCCACCCGGATGCCGCCGCGCCCCTCCCGCCTGCCTCCCTTCCGCGGCCGCCGCGGGCTGGAGACATTGCGCTCAAAAAGAGGGGGAAGGCGGCAGGAGGGGTGCGGCGCCCGAGGCGCGGCGGGCTTGCGGGAATAATTGATCGCGACGCGGCATCGGGATCGCCGCCGCCGCCGCCGCCGTCCCGGCCGCGGTCGGGGCGCAGGCCGACCGCCAAAGAGATCGCGGGGTACCGCAGGGACTCGACCACGTACTTTGGCCTCCTGTGCCTCTACAGGGTCAGCTCGCGCATCGACACGGCGCCCCCGATCGTGGCCCTCGCCCTGCAGCGCGCGATGTGCGCCATACTCGAGGGGTACGGGGACAAGCATCCTGTCAGGACGCGGTACGAGAATGCGATGCCGTGCCTGTTCTACCACACGCAGGTCGACGGCATGCCGGCGCACTCGAACGACGTGGAGAGGGTCATACGCAACGTCGCAAAGCGGTACATGGATGCGCACGTGCAGTTCAAGGGGCACCGCGGCATGGTCGTCGGGTCGGGAAAGATGACGATCGCGGCCAATGCCGGAAGGCGGGGCATGTCGCTGGGCAGGGCCGTGACCTACGCCATTGCCGATCCCAGCTGGAACATACTCGACGGGCCGCCGGCAGGGGAGCCGCCGGCATGGATGCCCCCGGGCGGCGGGGCAAGGAGCAGCGGCGCCGGATGAAGGAAGCCGGCAGGCCGGGGGCAGGATCCGGCCGCGTCCTCGGCGGCCCCTGCCCCCCTCCCTGCCGGCGCCGCGGGTTGATGGCAGGCTGATGCGTCCCGCCCCAGCCGCCGCGCGGCGGGCATGCACATGGCCTGTTCTCCGCCCCCTGCCGCTCTTCTCCAGTGCCGCCGCCAAGTCGACCGCCACGGCCCGCCCTAAGACCTGAGCTCTCGCGAACGCCGCTTCTGGATGCTTATATGGCGGGCTGATTCGCAGCCCGACATGGCGATGGCGGACCCTAAGCGGGCGGCAGGGGCCCGCGGCGGGGCGGATGCCGCCGCGCCGCGCGCGCGGCCGGCTCCGGCGGCGGCCCAAAAGCAGGCGCGCCCCGATTTTGGCCGCCCGTCGAGCCTATCAGAGCGCACCCTCCCGCCAGCCGAGGGTCAGGTGATCGAGGGTTACGACGTGCTGGCGGATCTGGACCGGCTCATTGCAGGGGACGCCGACGATGCATGCAGGGCGCGGCTCGGGGCGTGGCACAAGGAGCAGATCCGGGAGCATATCGAGCAGATCGGGGAGCATAACAGGGCGCAGATCCGGGCGCAGATCCGGGCGCAGATCCATGAGCATATCCTAGAGCAGATCGACTACGACACCCGCGTAGGCATCCCTAGGGACTTGGTGCGCGCATACGCCCTCCCGCCGGTCCCCGAGCCGTCCTAGCGCCGTCCTCCGAGGCGCCCCGCTCGACGTGTGTGCCCGCTCGCATCCGCTGGAGTTTTTGCACTGTCGTTTTTCCACCCGGGCGACCGGCGCCACCTGCCGCGTAGGCCCCCGCGCCGCCGTGCTCTTGTGACTAGGGCGGGGGTGTGGGCGGACATCAAGTCTTGTGCGATGCTCTGCCCTTGCCACGATTACGCCTCCGGGCGCCTCGTGGGGGCATCCGTGCCGCGAGATATGTTCCGCCCGCACGCCTGTTCGCCTCTTGTGCGCACTACCTGTAACCAAAC